>NZ_JASJOM010000009.1 GCF_030271255.1 Peribacillus folii | reverse complement strand
TTTGCTGACTGCTTCTTTCGCTTCGTCTATCGCTCCTTGATCGGTACTTCCCTTCAATGTGTCAAACTTATTATTCGTGAATAGGTCTTCCACTTTGTTCTTCGCATCGTTCAGTTCTTTTTCGGCTTGTTCATTCTTGTCCAATAAATCTTGGGCGTTATTCACAAGCTCTTCCAGGCGCTCTTTTTCCGGTCCGGCTGGCAATTTGATGACTGCTTCTTTCGCTTCGTCTATCGCTCCTTGATCGGTACTTCCCTTCAATGTGTCAAACTTATCATTCGTGAATAGGTCTTCCACTTTGTTCTTCGCATCGTTCAAGTCCTTTTCAGCTTGTTCGTTCTTATCCAATAAATCTTGCGCGTTATTCACAAGCTCTTCCAGGCGCTCTTTTTCCGGTCCGGCTGGCAATTTGATGACTGCTTCTTTCGCTTCGTCTATCGCTCCTTGATTGGTACTTCCCTTCAATGTGTCGAACTTATCATTCGTGAACAGGTCTTCCACTTTGTTCTTCGCATCGTTCAAGTCTTTTTCGGCTTGTTCGTTTTTCTCCAATAAATCTTTGGCTTTGTTCACTAAATCTTGTAATCGATTTTTTTCCGGACCGTCTGGTAATTTGCTGACTGCATTTTGGGCTTCGTCAACTGCGGCTTGTTTCGTCGAACTTGTTAATGTGTCGAACTTGTTATCCGTGAACAAACCTTCTACTTTGCCTTTCGCTTGACCTTCAACATCCGTCCCTAGCTCGATTTTAATTGTTTTACCTAAATCAATATCGAAGACGGGGTATAGGTTTTGTGAAGCTACAGTACTACCTGCGATGGCTGTGTCATTACGATAACTAGCTTTCCAAGTGAAATCCTTACCGTCCGTACTCACATAACTGTTAGATGTATTCGCCAATAACTTGACCATGCCTGTATCAATACTCATCGTCAGCGAGGTAGACGTATTATCAATCGCTTGACCTTTAAGAGTTGATAGTACGACGCTATCCGGCTTCTTAAAATTCATTGTTGCTTTGTCCACCACTTGGATAGCATCACCATTTTCAGTACTGACATTGAGCTTTGCATTTTCATTGATCTCTGTTTCTCCATAAGCTAAAATCATTGGGGCTGAATCTTTACCCGTTCTGTTCATCACAGCTTCTGCCCCTGGTTCGACAATAAATGATTTCAATATTCCCTTGCCTGTAACTCCCTTTACTCCATCAAAGTTCACCTTTGCGTTTTTTCCAATGGTGAAATCTCCCTTACCCTCTGTTGCATATAAGATTCCATTCCCGCTTATGCCTGTTTTGATTTCCACATTAGCATCAGGTGCAATCTTGAATTGAGGAGTTTTGGAAATCGACCAAATGACAGCATTTCCATTATTATGAAAAATTTGTGTATCACCTTCAAATTCCACACTGCCAACTTCCGCCATCTCTTGGGCGGATGATGACCCTGGCATTGCCGTATTGGTGATACTAATGGTATTATCCCCTCTAAAAATCGCTTTCCCGTAACGGTTCCAGATCATTTGTGGTCCGAAATACGTTACATTTTCGAACACTTGCTCTACGTTTTTTGATGCATCGTTTATGGTAATGAATCCATAATAATTCTTCCCTCTAATAGTAAGGTCCTTTACAGTGACCTTTTGCAATATATTACCATTTCCATAATAGAGCCCTCCTGATGATCCATTTGATCCCGTTTCCGAAACTGTTTTGTAATTCCCATCAATCAATATGTTGGTTTTTTTCGCTTGAATGTTAATCGGACCGCTTATATCAATGTCTTGTCCGAGCTTGATTGTCGTAATTCCATTATCACCCTCTAAAGCAGCCTTCATTTCTGCAAAATTATTTACCAATGCTTCATTGGATGCCCTTGCTGTTGCCGCTTTACTCAGTGATTGGTTTTCAGCTTTTTGTGCACCCTCTGATTGATTTTTCACCTCAGGCTCCTGTGCATTCGCAACACCCTTTTCTGGCGTGGAAGATTCCTCCGCAAATCCTACAGTTGGCATGAATAGAGAGCTTGCCAATAAAAATGATGTGGTCATGACGTTAATAGGTTTCAATACTTTATTTTTTTTCATATGAATTTAACCTCCTAAAATAGTACTTCTGGTAGATAACAAATTTATAATACTATTTTTCGACAAGCACATCGTTCCAATAATGATCAATCAAAATTCATTTTTGAAACAATATTTATTGCATAACTTTTCACTTATTCTGTTTTTAATAGATAAAAGTGAAGGATAATGATCGAAAAATGAAAATATCAATCATCCAAAAAGAAAAAAAGCACAGCTACCTAGATCAACTGTGCGCACATATCCATTCTTTCTCGGCTCTTTTCCATCACTAACATTTGTATGTTAAGATTGTTTTTTCTGGGGTATCAATTATGGGGAAACGGAGAAAATCGAGTTGTAAAGCTCTTGAAGGAGCTTGCATTATTCATATTCTTTAATCGTTTGAGCATTTTCTCCCTCTACTTCATATGAGTCATCATTTCCTATGGACACTCTTAAGGAAGGAAAGAGCTGTAATGATAATGAGGGTAATTTTCAACGCATTAATTTCTTGTTTATTCAATAGTAGGTACATTAAAAATAGGACTAAAAAGGCTTGGATGAAATAAATCCGATTTTTTAATAGGAAGGTCCACGCCGTGGATATCCATAAGGAAAAAAAGGTAAATGGCTTAGACATAATCTTACTCCTTAAATTTGATGACAACTATACATACAAGCAAATGCTGCTATTTCAGTAAAGGCAAAGCCTTCGTAACGAAACTTACGTAGATCCACAAAACTCCATTCAGAAGAAAACGTAAACTGCCTGCCCCCACTAATGAAGGAACAGGCAGTTTACGTGAAGATTAGGCTTTTCTTTTAACAATGGGGTTAGGGGAAGTGTTTCCGCACTTCTATTTCATTTTAATATATTTTGCCAAACCCATTGTTCCAAAAATGAAACGCGACGACTTACTTTTTAAATTCCGCTTATTTTTCATCGCCACTTTTCGTGCGGAAATCGACGTATCATGTAATCTTAACTAAAAAAAGATCGCAGAGACAAATCCCTACAATCCGAGAGGAAGCCCGGAATGGTCTTCCCATTAAATCTTCATGCGAATTTCTTCTGTTCTTCGTCCTTAAAGAAGCTCTTCATCGCGTGGAATACATCCGCCTTTTGCTTTAATATGAAATACCGGAATTTTTCATTATCAATATTTTTATAGGCTGTCATCAAGGTAGAATGGCGATTGTATTGATTGACTTCTCCATACCCGAACATATTGGAAAGCTTCATGAGCTCCTCCACGAGCTTGACGCATCTGACGTTATCTGATGTAAGATTGTCACCATCGGAAAAGTGAAACGGATAGATATTGAATTTCGCAGGGTCGTATTTATGATCAATAAGTTCTAAAGCTTTTCGATATACAGACGAACAAATCGTACCGCCGCTTTCCCCTTTTGAAAAGAAATCCTCTTCCGGAACGACTTTCGCTTCCGTATGATGCGCGATGAATTCGATCTCAACCGTTTCATATTTCGTTCTCAGGAACCGGTTCATCCAGAAGAAAAAGCTGCGTGCCATATACTTTTCCCATAGCCCCATGCTTCCGGACGTATCCATCATTGCCAACACAACAGCTTTGGAATCCGGCTTCTCGATTTCATTCCACGTCTTGAACTTAAAATCTTCCTTATAAATGGGATGAAAGCCTGGGGTGCCGGTTAACGCATTCCGTTTAAAAGCGGATATCATCGTTTTCTTCTTATCAATATTCCCCATCAAACCTGTCTTGCGGATGTCGTTGAATTCGATTTGTTCAAGCGTATGCTCCGCATGCTCTTTTTTCTGGAGATTAGGGAGTTCGAGCTGGCTGAACAGCGCTTCCTCCAGTTCCATCATCGAAACTTCTGCTTCATAATAATCCTCGCCTGCCTTGTCACCTGCACCTTGCCCTTTTCCTGGTCCGGCATCGGATGGAGAGCCATCCCTTGCGACCACATCTCCTACCTTACTATCTCCATCCCCTTGGCCTACATGTTTGTTCTTATCATAATTGTAACGGATTTTGTATTCATCCAAGGAGCGAATGGGTATCTTGATGACGTCCCTGCCATTTGACATGACGATGCTTTCTTCGGAAATTAAATCAGGTAAATTATTCTTAATCGCTTCCTGCACCTTTTCCTGATGACGTTGTTGATCATCATAGCCTTTACGATGGAGGGACCAGTTTTCCTGTGAGATAACATATTGTTGATTATTCTCTTCCGACATTCTCTTCCCCCCTTAAAAATGTTTGCACGCTTTTCATCATTCCTTCATATACTAAATTAGTGTGAGAAAACCTAGAGCATCCCGGTTTTCCTTTACAAAAAATAACAGTTCGCAAAAACATACTAAAAGAAATGTATTACTCTATCATATGCAGGGATACGGGATAATTTACAACAAAATTCAATAATGGATGTTTGCCTACGGACTGGACAAGTCATGTTCTGCTTTATTAGGGGACTTCGGGGAGAATATCATCGATGAGGATATAATGAGGAAAACGGAAGCAACTGTACATATTAACATTGAGCTCAATGAGACAGCCAAAAAGGCTCAACAGCAAAAGGATGCTCCATTAACATCCTGGACCACCCTTCTTCATACAGGGAAAATCATTTTCACAGTGCATTGCGTCAATCTTTGTCTACCTCGACTTCATGCTGGACCGTTCCTGGACGTTTATCCCATTCTTTCAATTCTTCATTGGTCCTTTGATTTTCCATCTGCTTTCCAAGTTCCTTCATTTCTTCAAAATCCTTTGCCATTGAGCTGTTTTCCGGAACATGCTCTTTTTTCAGTTCTTTTTTACTCATTTGACATCACCTCTACTTTATTGATACCCAATATTTCCAAAATCAAAACGTGACATATCTAACATGAAGATAGGGTATAGATAAGAACAGATGAGCAAATCCAAGGAGGTGCATGGTATATGCAAACAACTACACTATATGTAAAAGAAGCGACATCCGAAGGCCCAATTTTGAATCTGGAGTCGATCCTTTTGAAAACGGAAGGTGTGGAGCGTGCGATCATCGATGTCGATGATGGTGAAATTAAAGTCGATCATAGTGAAGACACATTGTCATCAGATCAACTTGTCACAGTCATCGAACAATACGGCTTACATGTAACCAAATGATGATTTCCGTTGAAGGCTTTTAAAAATACCGGCTTGACCAACATCGGCACCGGTATTTTTCAAAAGCAATTTTTTTGTAAAACTATATCAACCCCTACCCCACTAGGGGCAGGGGTCAGATTGATTACCGATTTAACAGGCTGCCAACATAGCGCAGTAGATCATTGGCTGAAGTGGAATTATAACCATGTTCATCGATCAGTCTCGTGATGACTTCGTTCACCTTCTTCAGTTGCCTCTCATCCGGGGTCTTCGTCGATGTCGTTATTTTAACGACATCCTTCAGATCCGCGAATAGCTTTTTCTGAATCGCTTCTCTTAAGCGATCATGTGAATTATAATCGAATCGTTTTCCTTTACGTGCATATGCGGAAATACGGATCAATATTTCTTCACGGAATGCTTTCTTGGCATTTTCGGAGATACCGATTTGTTCTTCGATGGAGCGCATCAATTTTTCATCCGGGTTAATTTCTTCCCCAGTCAATGGATCGCGCAGCCGCGATTTATTGCAGTATGCTTCAACATTATCCAGGTAGTTATCCATGAGGATTTTAGCCGACTCTTCATAGGAATAGACAAATGCTTTTTGCACTTCATTTTTGGCGATGGCATCATATTCTTTTCGGGCGAGTGAAATGAAATTCAAATAACGCTCCCGAAGTTCATTAGAAATGGACGGATGCTGATCAAGTCCTGCTTTCAGTGACATAAGTACATCCAAGGCATTGATGGACGGATTTTCCTTCCGGATGATCGTTGATGAAATCCGGTTGATTACGTAACGAGGATCGATTCCGCTCATGCCCTCGTCCTGATATTCCTTTTTCAGCTCATTGATGTCTGCCGAATTAAAGCCCTCCACATTCTCCCCATCATACAGCCTCATTTTTTTCACTAAATCGATGTCGCCCTTTTTCGGATCCTTCAGGCGGGTCATGATGCTGAAAATTGCAGCCACCCTTAGTGTATGAGGCGCTATATGAACATTGGAAACATCACTTTCATGAATCATTTTTTCATAAATCTTTTCTTCCTCGGAAACCTTCAGATTATATGGAATCGGCATGACGATGATCCTTGAGTGCAGGGCTTCATTTTTCTTGTTGGAAATGAACGCTTTATACTCCGTTTCATTCGTATGGGCCACGATGAGCTCATCCGCACTGATCAAGGCAAATCGCCCAGCCTTGAAATTCCCTTCCTGGGTCAATGAAAGCAAATGCCATAGAAACTTCTCATCACATTTCAGCATCTCCTGAAACTCCATCATACCTCTATTCGCTTTGTTTAGCTCGCCGTCAAAACGATATGCCCGCGGATCAGATTCAGATCCATATTCGGCAATCGTTGAAAAGTCGATCGATCCCGTCAAGTCGGCAATATCCTGTGATTTTGGATCAGATGGACTGAATGTCCCAATCCCAACACGCTTATCTTCCGAAAGGAAAATTCGTTCGACCATCACATCTTCAATCCGGTTTGCATACTCCGTTTCCAGCCTCATGACATTCAGCGGTGAAAGGTTTCCTTCAACCCTGATGCCATATTCCTCATAAAAATCATTGCGTAAATATTGCGGAATGAGATGCAGCGGATCTTCATGCATCGGGCACCCTTTTATTGCGTATATCGCACCGGTTTCTTTTAATGAATAATTCTCAAGCCCGCGCTTCAGTAAAGATACGAGCGTGGACTTCCCTCCTGATACCGGACCCATGAGCAGCAAGATCCGCTTACGGACATCCAGCCGCTTTGCTGCCGGATGGAAATATTCCTCGATGAGCCTTTCCAGTGAATCTTCGAGACCAAACAACTGACCGCTGAAGAAATTGTATTTCTTTGTTCCATTTACTTCCTCTATCCCTGCATCTCTGATCATGTTGTAAACACGTGAATGAGCAGATTGAGCAACTAATGGTGTTTCTTTCAATATGTCTAAGTACTCTGCGAAGGTGCCTTCCCACTTGAGCTTCTGTTCATCTTCTCTAAATTTTTCAATTTTCTTTAATATATCCATTTAAGGAACCTCCCCCTGTCACTTTCAGAGAATACTTAAATCTATGCTCCAAGTCTGACAAACATGTCAGACTTTAAAAAGTCAGCAGACATTGTTTCCATTTTACCTTCGCTTTTTAAGAAAAGGATAAGGCTTAATCCTTGAAGAATGACAGACAAATCCGCCGACAAGAAAAATTGTGTGCACTCCTGCTAAAAATTAGGTTATACTAATCGTATACTTAAGTGGGACAATTTGGGTAAAGGAGGTAATGGCATGGGCACAGTTATTATCGTTGCAGTAGCTCTTACATTTTTGACAGCCATTTTCACTGCTGGGTATGACGATAAACCAGGTGTGAAATAAAGAATGACCATATTCCCAGTAAAAGGGCCTGATCATCGATGATCAGGCCCTTTTATTTATGAACATATGAAAAAATCCCTTTAAGAAAATCAAGGGATTTTATGCAACAATCATTTTTTCAACAATAAATACATGAAATAAGGAGCACCGATCAGGGCGACCATGATCCCTGCAGGAATCCCCTCAGGTTCGACTATATTACGGCCTACCGTGTCGGCAAGCAGCAGTAGCCAGCCGCCAATCAATACAGCAATCGGAATGAATAATTGATTCCGAGGACCGACCAATGATTTGGCTATATGCGGTGCCATAAGTCCAATGAACGCTATTCCGCCCGTAACGGAAACCGAGGCGGCAGCAAGTGCAACTGCCGTTATGAGCAGGACGATCCGTTCCTTTTCAATCGATACTCCCACTCCAATAGCGACCGGTTCACTTAAACCAAGCAGGTTCAAACGATTCGCTTTATATAAAGTGAACGGAATGAGGATGACAAGCCAGGGAAGCAGTGCCCAGATGAACGGCCAATCCGCTCCCCAAATATTCCCGGCCAGCCACTTGGCAATGAAATCGACCTTGTCCCGTTCCGCTGACGAAATGAGGACGATCATCAAGCCAGATAGCGCCATCGAGAAACCGACGCCAATCAATACAAGCCGGACCGGTTCAAGGCCAACCCTTCTCCTAAATGAAAGAGCATAGATTATACAGGCTGTCAGCATCGCACCGATGAAACCGACAATCGGAACCATATAAACAAATGAACCTGCATCTATCGGGAAAAATAGAAAGAATAAGGCAATGGCGACTCCTGCCCCTGAGTTAATCCCGATAATTCCTGGATCGGCCAGGTCATTACGGGTGATTCCCTGCAGTATCGCCCCTGAAAGTGCGAGGGCCATTCCCGCCAAGAGGGTGATGATGATTCTAGGCAAACGGACGGAAAATAATATGAATTCCTCTTTGAACGTCCCTTGTCCGAAAAGCGTCGGAATCAGCCGCCCAACTGAAATATTCGAATATCCCAAGCACGTACTGATAATGATGGTCATGATGATGAGTGCAGTTAAGCCTGCGATTAGCCAACGCTGTTTTTTGATCAAAGCTGAAGAGATCATGAAAATGCTTTCCCTCCTTTACGTACGATTAGGAGGAAGAAAGGTAACCCTATCAACGCAACTATCGCTACCACTGGTGTTTCATACGGAGAATTAATTGTACGGCCGATCGTATCGGCCAATAGCATGAAGGCCGCTCCTAAAACCGCGGACATTGGCAGGATGAATCGGTAATCCGTACCTACGATGGCCCGCACCATATGGGGGATCATTAACCCGATGAATACCATATTTCCGACTAATGCAACGGCTGCACCTGCAAGCAGAATGACGACGATGAAGAGAACCACTTTGATTTGCGTCGTCTTTTGACCTAACCCCACCGCTACTTCTTCACTGAGGCTAAGGATGGTGAGCTGTCTGGAAAAAATGAAGGAGACCAAGATGCCTATTATGATAAATGGAACGATTACCTGAAGCTGACCCCACGATGTTCCGATATTACCGCCGGCAGTCCACATCGATACATCTTTGGAGATCTTGAAATAAATGCCGACTCCTTCCGATACAGCGAATAGGAAGGCAGAGACCGCAGCACCAGCCAACACGATCCTTAATGGAGAAAAACCGCCTTTCTTCATCGCAGCAATGCCAAAAACCATGAGCGTCCCGACAGCTGCACCAATAAAGCATGCACCCATTATGCCAAAGTTATTGGCTGCTGGAACGAATGCCAATGTAATGGCCAGGGCAGCATTGGCCCCTGCCGTCAATCCAAGCAATCCTGGATCGGCTAGCGGATTTCTCGTAATTCCCTGCATGATGGCACCTGAAACGGCAAGGGCGGCACCGACGAAGAGTGCCCCCACCTCACGAGGAAGACGGATTTCCCGAATGATGGAAATTTTCTCGCCGCTTGCATTCGATGTCAAGGCTTGCCATACATCCTTGATGGAGGCATCGGCGGCACCAAATACCATCGATATGATGAACATGCCGATGAACGCGACAATCGCTATGATCAGTTTATATGTAAATGGGATGAAACGTTGATTTTCATTAGTCATCTGTCTCTCTCATCTCTTTTTTTATAGAATAAAAGGAGAGGGAATCAGACTCCCTCTCCCTCGCTGTATCATTTTCCAAGAAAACTTTTTGAAAAGAAGTCTAATTGGTAATCTAATGTTATTGGATCATTGAAGTAGAATTTTTTCGCATCAGCTTCAAATAGTTGATTATTCTTAACCGCAGGTATGTTTTTGAACGTATCCGTTTGCTGGAATGAATTGTCTTGATCTTTGTTCGTGCTCAAAATGACATAATCGCCGGCATAGTCTTTCAGGACTTCCAATGATAAAGCAAAATATCCATCTTTCAATGCCGTTTCTTTTACCTTTTCCGGCATGCCCAATTTCATTTCCTGATACAGGATTTCCGTTCCACGGCCCCAATTATCGCCGTATACATAGAACTGCTTGTCAAACTTTTCAAATACGGAAACGGTAGCATCTTCACCAATTTTGGCCTTGATTTCGTCACCAGTATTTTTTGCCCGTTTTTTGAAATCATCGACCCATGCTTGAGCTTCCTTTTCTTTATTCAAAAGCTTACCAATTTCCACCTGCTGTGTTAAATAGTCCACTTTTCCGTATGTATATGTTACGGTCGGGGCAATTTCCTTTAATTTATCGACATTTTTAATGGTCGATAACCCGATGATTAAATCCGGATTCAAATCAATGATTTTCTCAAGGTTTTCGTCCGTGACTTCCTCGACGCCATCAAGCTTGAAATTCGGGTTCATCTTGGACCACGAATCAACGCCGACAAGGTTAACACCCAAAGCCTGTACGTTACCTGCAAAAGATGATAACACGACTACACGCTTAGGATTCGCAGGCACCTCGATTGGGCCATTTTCAGATTGATACGTGATGGTTCCCGATTTTTCCTTTTTCGAATCCGAGCTTTTTCCTTTTTCCGTTGACTCATTATTTCCACAAGCACTAATAATTAGCACTAACAGCAGTATAAACGGGATCAGTATCTTTTTCATTTGTTGTTGAATCTCCTTTTAATAAATTGTATGTGCTGCACATTGGTTTGTTTGTCCGTTGATCTCGTCCAATTACCGCATCAATATGGAATACGTCCCTAAGCACTTCATGTGTGATGACTTCTTCACAATCTCCAGCCTTCACGACTTCCCCGTCCTTTAAGGCAATGATATAGTCGGCAAAGCGGGCAGCCTGATTTAAATCATGTAAGACCATGACAATCGTACGTCCCTGTTCTACATTCAATCGTTGCAGGAGCTCCAAAACCTCTAATTGATGTGCCATGTCCAAATAAGTGGTTGGCTCATCAAGGAAGATGATTTCCGTTTCCTGTGCCAATGCCATCGCAATCCAAACACGCTGGCGCTGCCCCCCCGAGAGAGCATCCACGGGACGGAACTTGAATTCTTTCGTGCCCGTCACTTCAAGTGCCCAATCAATCACATCATAATCTTTTTGGGTCAGTCTGCCGAATCCTTTTTGATAAGGGAAACGACCGTATGAGACGAGCTCGCCGACTGTCAATCCGCTTGCACTTTCTGGTGTTTGCGGAAGTATGGCCATCTTTCTTGCGAGGATCTTCGTGCTTTCTTTGGAGATATTCACCCCATCTAAAACTACCGTACCTGCTTGATTGGGGATGA
The DNA here is from genome assembly GCF_030271255.1 of Peribacillus folii. GTDB lineage: Bacteria > Bacillota > Bacilli > Bacillales > DSM-1321 > Peribacillus. The sequence continues at coordinate 172,377 of NZ_JASJOM010000009.1, read as the reverse complement.
TCCTGGTGATCGCTTTCAAGAGTGTGGATTTTCCACATCCATTTGAACCGATGATCGTCGTGATTTTTTTATCTGGAATTTCCACACTGAGATCTTTTACAATTAAACGTTCACCATACCCAATGTTTAATTCTTCTGTATATAGGCGAACCATTATTTCAACCTCCGATTATTGAAAAATAGGTAAGTAAAAACGCTAGTGAAAATGATTATCATTATCCATTACTTAATTACTATAATTCTATCTAAATATATTGTCAATAGCATTTCATGGGTATTTAAGAAGAAACTTTAAGCGGATGAATAAACTGAACTTTTTTTATCATTTAACCCACAAAAACAGAAAGATCCAGGAAAAATCCGGGATCTTTCTGTTCGAATCACGCAGTTCCAGATAAAGGATTACAAACTCTTATAGAAGGAAAAAAACACAACTGGGCCTTATCGATCACTTAATGTTTTTTGAATCCTTGCTTCTCCACGTAATCTTTCATATATAAGCGGCTTTTCTTTTCGAGCATACCGGCCATTTGCCCTGTCCAGGTATCTTTCCGTTTGCCATTGGTCCTATGCTCGTAATAATCGGAGATCGTTCCGTTGTAATCTTCAAGCTGCTTGATGAACTCCGGCTTCTTCATTTGATAGCCATTTTCATGATAAACATTGGATTGCGGTAATCGCGGCTTTTTATCTGATCTTTTCAAAGGATAGCCGGCAACAAGCGCAAATAAAGGAATGACCCGATGCGGTATATCCAAGATCCTGGATACCTCTTGAAGATTATTACGGATGCCGCCGATATAGCATATGCCTAGATCCATCGATTCAGCTGCCAATGCTGCATTTTGAGCTGCCAGGGCAGCATCAATACATGCAACCATGAATTTTTCGGTACTTTCAAGTGCTTCGGCCACGTCCGTGCCTTCCATCTCGGAAACGATGTCCTGACGATATAAATCGGCGCAAAAGACGAAAAGATATCCATTCTTCTCAACATAAGATTGAGGTCCGGCAAGTTCAGCAAGCTTGGCCTTCTTTTCCGGATCGGTTACACCGATGATGGAATACGCTTGAATGTAACTGGAGGTCGAGGCAGCCTGGGCACACTCCACGATCGCATGAATTTGCTCCGCCGACAATGGCCTGTCCTCAAAAGAACGAATGGAACGGTGATCCAGGATTTTCTCAATCATATTATTCAATGCTCCCACCCCTTATAAATAGGTAAAGCCAACATCCACCTGTGAAGAAGAAAAATCCCACGATGATGGATGCGGCGTTGACATTCAGCCTTTTGGTTTCAAATCCAATTGACGGTAATCTTGCTGCCTCAGTGCTTCATATACCAAAATGGCCGCTGTGTTAGATAAATTCAAGGAACGGATATGATCGGTCATTGGAATCCGCAGGCACCGATCCATATTCTCCTGAATCAACTCTTTCGGAAGCCCTGTCGTTTCCCGGCCAAAAATGAAGTAAATTTCACTGTCCAGGTCACTGTAATCAAAGCTTGAGTGCGGCTGTTCCCCGAATTTTGTCAAGTAATAATATTCTCCGCCGGCATTCTTTTCGAAAAACTCTTCCAATGAATCATAATAATGAATTTTAACATTCTCCCAATAATCCAATCCTGCCCGTTTAAGCTGTTTGTCATCGGTCGAAAAACCGAGCGGACGAATAAGATGTAGGGACGTGTCCGTCCCTGCACATGTTCTTGCGATGTTGCCTGTATTTGCTGGAATCTGCGGTTGATATAAAACTACATGTATGGCCACTTCATTTTCACCTCTAGTTTAAACTTCACCTAATTATAGCATTAATTAAAAAAGACTAGAAATCATCCTCCATCCAAAATGACAAAGAATTTGTAAACGATGTTCGGTGTATATCTGGTCGAATCCTCATACGTCCAATACCTATGGCGGCTGTTCATCGTATGTGCGTTCACAAGCGGCATCCCATCCTCATCCTTCGCCGTCACGATCAGGTTATGATCGAACCTTCCGTCCCCTTCGAAATCGATGCAAAGAATATCACCTAAATTCAATTCCCGTGCCGACTGCACTTGCTTCGTCTTGATGTTATTGCCCGCTTTTAGCAGATGATATAGAGAATGTGCCGTTGTCCATGTGTAACTCCAGCTTTTCCCTCTGATCCACCAGCCCTTATTTTTGTTCGGTGCCCCCCACATCGGGATGCCTCCCGCATGTAAACACTGTGAAATGAAATTCGTACAATCATCCGTGAATTTGTAATACGCGGGATTAAATTCATTCCACCACCGCTCTGCATATTGAACTGCCTTCATGCGCTCATACTTATAGGCAAGACGCTCGGCCCCTGCATCCCATATTGGCGGTTCGTCTTCTGTTTCATATTCAGGAACCAGTTCACGTTCATCGATCAGGTAGCCATTTCGAAACCTGGCCTCCCTTTCCTCCATTTCTTCTTCTATATAAAATGAATCCTCCTGTTTCAATAAGTACTGCAGGTGCACTTGGTAACCAAGGACTGTATCATTGTCTTCCTTTTTCTTCGAATGGATCTTGCCTGCAGCATTCACCCTGACTATTTCCGCCTCACGGCTCCTCATCAATTCCTTTTTAAGGTGGGATTTCCGTTCACTCCGTTCCTGATTATCGGAAGTATAAAACTCAATCCTTTCCTGTAAAAGGCGTTGCAATTGTTTCCTCAAGTTCATGCCCTCCTTCATACCTGCTATGCTAATGTGTATGTATGAAGGCATGGACAAAAACACAACTTCGTCAGCACTCAAGACAAAAAAGCCGCCCCGTAATGGAGCGGCTTCATCATATATATCATTGCGTTTCCAAGGTAAACTGCAGTCCCTTCTCGATTTCTTGGAGAACTTCCGCATCTTGTTCCTTCAATCTCGCTTCTTCCAGCACGGAAACAGCTTCCTCGCGGCCTATCTTGCCCACTGCCCAAGCTGCCGTGCCGCGGATGACCGGACGCGGATCTTCCTTCATGACTTTGATCAATACGGGCAATGCCGTTACATCTTTGAAGTGTGCCAATGCTAAGATCGCATTTCGTTGAATGGGTTTTTTGCCGCGCCAAGATCCGGATACATGTCCATACGTCTCTTTGAAATCGCGATTTGAAATGGTAAGCAGCGGTTTCAACAGCGGCTTGGCCAGTTCAGGGTCAGGCTCCATCTCTTCATGTAAATGAAAATCGATTCCCTTGTTTTTTGGACAGACAGTCTGGCATGTGTCGCATCCATACAAACGATTGCCTATTTTCGTCCTGAATTCGTCCGGCAGGAATCCTTTTGTTTGGGTTAGAAAGGCAATGCAGCGCTTGGCATTCAATTGTCCGCCCTGAACGAGCGCACCTGTCGGGCACACATCCACACATTTGTTGCATGTCCCGCATTGATCTTCCATTGGCTGATCAGGCTCAAAGGGCAGATTGGTAATCAAGTCTCCCAAATAAACATAAGACCCGAATTCCGGTGTAATGATCATGCTGTTTTTTGCGCTCCAGCCAACCCCTGCGCGCTCCGCCACGGCCCGATCGGATAGCTCACCCGTATCAACCATCGATTTCGAGACTGCCCCTGGCGCTTTATCGGTAATGAAATCCTCAAGTAACTGCAATTTTTTGCGCAATACAGCATGATAATCCGTCCCCCACGAAGCCCGGCAAAAAATCCCCCGCCGTTCACCTTTTATACTTTGCGGGGCATTCTTCAGTTTCGAAGGATATGCCAGTGCAATCGAAATGATGGATTGCGGCTTATCGAATATCAATTCAGGCCTGACCCTTTTTTCGATATCCGGTTCCTCAAACCCGGATTGATAACCAAGCTCTTGTTGCCGAATGAGCCTGCTCCTCAGCTCGGTAAAGGTCGTAGCCGAGGCGAAACCGATCTTATCTATGCCGATCTCCTTACTATATCGAATCACTTCTTGCTTGAAAGTATTCATATCCATGTTATCACCTACGTTCATTCAGTATTCCCTTCGAAGCGTGTATCCATATCAAACCATTGTAATCTATGATAAACTAATTGCAATCATTTTTGGAGGTGAAACGCTTGGAAATTAACATATTCGCGGATCTAGGAAGCAAAGTTCCTGGATTCAAAGTCGGGATCATTACATATGAAAACATCGAAGTTGGCCCCTCCCCGCAAATGGTGAAGGGGAGGCTGCAATTATTTCAGGAGTCCCTTTTCTTCGACCTTGAAGAAAGGGAATTGAGCGATTTTTCAGGCATTAAAGAGTGGCGTGCCATATTCAAGGCGGCGGGAACAAACCCATCACGTTACCGCCCTTCCGTCGAAGCCCTTTATCGCCGCATAAAAAAACAGAATTACTTGGCTCCCATCCATTCAGCTATCGATTTAAACAATTTTTTTTCACTTTTATATGAAGTTCCGATCGGTATCTATGATGCGGATAAATTAGAAGGGAAAATCTCAATCAAGATTGGCGAGAGTGACGATGGCTATGTCGGCTTGAACGGCCGCGTGAATTCAATGGAAAATATGATCACTTCAGCCGATCATGATGGTCCCTTCGGCAGTCCATACGTCGATTCAGAGCGAACGAAAGTCACGGAGGAAACGAAAAGAGCCATCCAAATCATTTATTTGCAACCTAAAACACCAATCGAGGAAGCCCGGCAGCTGACGAAATCCTTGATGGATATGTTCCTTGAGATACATGGCGGTGAAGGCACGTACTCAATTATAGAAGCATAGCCAACATTCATCGAACATAACCCCCCGCCAACACTGGAAGGGGGTTATTCACAATTCAATGCATATGCACCGGGTTGCGGACATAAAAAAATCCCACTGTAAACAGTAGAATTCTTATGGTAATATTTAAACGCAAAGCTTCGTTCTCCAGGTAACGAAACCCTACGTTATGAGTATGTATTATTGGAGCGGGTGAAGGGAATCGAACCCTCATCATCAGCTTGGAAGGCTGAGGTTTTACCACTAAACTACACCCGCAAGTGTTTGTAGAACTTTGTCGAATCACTAACAAAACCAATTATATACTGTAAACCGAATAAATGCAATAGTACTTTTAAAATTTATTAAATTGAATGATAGGAAGCGAGACAATATTCTTTCAATCTGTTAAAAGATGATGAAAAGTCCCCTGAATCAGTGAACTTTTTCAACCATCCCCCTTAAACTTAAGACCAAATCACTTCCATTAGCTGCGGGTACACCTGCTGCGCCGTTTCCAGTAGCATGATCAACTTCCTGAACGCGAGATCGGGGATGAACGCATCCTCAATCGAGTATGAATAACGAATGGAGATGGTCCCGTTTTCCTCATACAGTTTTGAGTACCTGAAGTTCGCATTGAACTCATTCAACAGTGTATGTACATCCTGCTTCTTGTCGGGATCCTTCAACTCGGCGACATTAAAGCAAAATAAGTCGGCCACATTTTCATCTTGGTTGAATGCAAATACCAACAGGACCTTCCAGCCGTCCTTCAGCTTTTGCTCCGCTCTAAAAAAGGTCGCGCCATCTTCATTCAGTTCATTCATATAGATTTTCTCACTAGTTAAAAAATCACGGAATTTAGCAACGTTTGACATGGTTCATCACCTTTCTGTATGTATCTACATTTTATACTGAAAATGGGCATTTTTACAGTCTTTTCTAATCATCTCTTTCTAAAGATTGTTGGCTGCTAAGGAAAACGGCCTTCTTCCGATATGTTACCGAAGTAAGGCCGCCGTTTTTTAAAGTTTCCTTATACGCTTGTTCCAACGCGAGAGGATTTTATAGCTGAGCGAATTGGGGCTCCGCGACCTTTACAAGCTGCTTACCGAGGTTCGTACCTTTAAACAAACCTAAAAATGCATCGGGTGTATTTTCAAATCCTTCAATGATGGTTTCCTCATACTTCAGCTTTCCTTCTTGAAGCCATTTCCCTAACTCCGTGGCTCCTTCTTTGAATCGGGAAGCATAATTACCGACCGTGAAGCCTTTCATGGTAGCACTTGTTTTGATCATGGCCGATTGCAGGCGGGGCCCTAAATCTTTCCCTTCCGCATTGTAAGAAGAAATCGCCCCGCACAACGGAATTCTGGCATTTGTATTCAATAGCGTGAAAACGGCATCTGTCACTTCTCCGCCCACATTATCAAAATACACATCGACCCCATCAGGAACAGCATGTTTTAAATCTTCCACGAAACTATCTTTTTTATAATTTACGGCTCCATCGAAGCCAAGCTCTTTCGTCAAGTATTCTAGTTTCTCATCTGAACCAGCGATGCCTACGACCTTCGCACCTTTAATCTTCGCTATTTGTCCAACAGCTGAACCAACGGCCCCCGCAGCTCCGGAAACCACGACCGTTTCACCTTCTTTGGGATGACCGATATCAAGCAAACCGAAGTAAGCTGTCAGACCGGTCATACCAAGAATCCCTAAATGGGTTGTAACTGGAGCAACCTTTGGATCTATCACGCGGATTTCCTTTTCCGTTACGACAGTATATTCCGCCCAATCGATATTACCGACAACTACATCTCCTTTTTTGAAGGAGTCCGACTTCGACTCCACCACTTCTGCTACAACCCCGCCAGTGATGGGCTTATTCAATTCAAATGGGGCAATATATGATTTGGTATCTTGCATTCTTCCTCTCATATATGGATCGACCGATAAATATAGCGTCCGTACTAAAATCTCATTACCATTTGGTGTGGGAACATCACTCTCCACAAATGTAAAATCTTCTTTCGTGGGCATGCCTTTCGGGCGGTTTGCCAAGGTGATTTTTTGTTGTTTGGATTGTGTCATCATTCGTTCCTCCTTGATTTAGGAATACGTATTATCGAAAAGCTAGCGTATCACTGTTAAAGTTCCCCAGTCAAAAGATATGACTTCCTAATGCTTCCATCCCACTTCATGCCAATTGCAGGGCCAGGCAGCTCCTGATCGCTTACATTATAGGCCTTTCCCCGCCACTGCACGGGCCAATGCATCTCCCCTAGTCTTTCCATTTGGAAAATAGGCATCCATATCAGTTCATTTTCCATTAAAACGCATAAAATAATCATGAATTAATTAATAAATGGGAGGTTTAGAAAATGAAAAATAAATCATGGCAGCCTGCAAACTGGGGCCAATGCCCGCCACAGAATTGTCCACCGCAATATTGCCCGCCCAATGTGAGTCCTACTCAATATGACCCACCACAAGTTTCACCAACCAAGCAATACGTCAATACAAACGTCTCGAACACGATCATACCAGTTATCCATCCATCGCATACCAAAACGGTGAACAAACATGTGAACACCTATAAACATTATTTCCCCCATACTCAATCGGTTGTGAATGAGTGTTATACGCAAAACCTCATTTGCGGAGTTCCACACAATCCTTGTCCGCCGAACCCCTGCCATCCCCATATGCCCTATCGGTTCTAACCAAAAAAAAGCCCCCTATCAGGGGTTTTTTTATTCCTCTTTAATCTTGCCTTACACACCTGACTGTTTCACTTCCAATGAAAAAGGTTTCGGAATGGAGCCCATTCCGAAACCTTTCTGTTATGTTTACAAGCCTGTTTGAGGCTTTCCTTCTTTTTTCTTTCCCGGTTTGAGGGCAGATGTCAATAGAACGGCAAGACCGCCTATGCCAATGCCTACTAAAACCGCTGTAGGATGATTCCAGCTTAGTCCCTTGTCAAAGAAAAACAACTCACGCAGTCCATCAACCATGAATCGCATCGGCAGCCAGGAATAAATCCAATCAGTGTAGAAAGAAGACATAAGCTCTGGGGCCATCGACAGTAACGGTGCTCCAAAGAATAGGATAATGACGAATAGCGGCAAACCCTTCATTCCAAGCCATGAAAGAGCTGCCGATATCATTAGGAAAAAGCTGAAATATGCGATGGAAAGGAACCAAGCAATGTTAGTGAAATTCGGAATATGCATCCCCACAGCATCAGCCATCCACGTCAAACCAAAACCTACCAATATGGCAAGCACGGCACCTATAAGCACCTGCACCAATTGATTGGCGAATTTTTCCCTTCGGCTGGCAAATGAAAGTTTATTCAGCATGACTGTAAGGAATGCCGCTCCAGCTATGCATGCCATCCATAGCGGCTGGAATAGCGACACGGGTGCATTTCCATTGGCGCTATGTGTTCCTGTTTCATTAACATTGATCACATTCTTTATGATCGGTGAAGCTAACGCAGCAGCTTGCTTTGTCGTTAGCGTACCTGCTTGTTTATCGAACCCTGTTAGAAGCTGGGTCCGGATATTTTCATTCATATTGTCTACGATTCCATTTAGCATTTGTCCGGCAAGAGTAGATGCCATCGTGTTCATACCCTGGTTCACCAAAATTTGAACGGTTGGTGATGAAGGATTTGGAGTCTGAAGAGATGCTTGCTTTTGACTGAAGTCCTTTGGAAGGACCAATGCAGCGTAATACTTCCTTTCGTCCAGACCTTGCTTTACTTCTTTATAGCTTTTTACGGTAACCCAATCCACAACTGGCTCATTACCTGATTTTGCTTTCGCAGAAGTTTTGATCAAGTTAGCCGTTTTTTCACCCATATTCACCTTTGTTCGATCGGGCAGTGTCATTCCTTGATCTTCATTAACAAAAGCGATGGGCAGGTTTTTCGGAGTTGGATTCACGGAAGGAACCAATGTAAGGCTAAATATCAGGACAACTGCCAATGCAATAACAGGTGCCAAAAAAGCCATTTTATTTTTTACCATTTTCATACATGTATCACCTTTTCCTTTTCTTGAACCATTTCGTCCTATTCACTAAGTAATGGACAAGCTGTTGTTTTATTATCAATATGTCAATTATAATTAAATGGAGCAAATACGCAATCAACAGTATGAAAGCTTACGTCCTTTACTTAACACAAAGTCGTTTATTGTTCATTATCATGGGAAAAATATTGAAAGTTGGTAGATGGAGCATGTCAGATCAAAAAACGGATAGACGTATCATCCGGACAAAAAGAATGTTAAGAGACGCCCTCACAGTATTAATGGAGGAAAAGGGCTTTGAACGGATTACGGTCAGCGACTTAACGGAAAAAGCCGATATTAATCGCGGAACATTTTATTTACACTATCAGGATAAATTCGATTTGTTGAAAAAAAGTGAAGAAGAGATCATCGATGGACTGAGAGAATTGAAAACTAAAATAATTCTGCCCACTGAAATAGAAAGTGCACCGTTGCATTTAGTGAAGTTATTCGAATATATTGCAGACAATGCCCGTTTCATGAAATTAATACTAGGGCCAAAAGGTGATCCTGGCTTTCAGGTCAAGTTAAAACGATTTATGGAAACCACTTTTTTGGAAAAGGCGATGAAAAGATCCAATCATGAATCTTTATCCGTTCCCATAGAGCACCTAATGGCCTATGTGACGTCTGCCCATCTTGGCGTCATCCAGCACTGGTTGGAAAGCGGCATGCAGCAAACCCCTCAAGAAATGGCATCGACTGTCATGAAAATCACCTTCTACGGACCAGCTCAATTAGCTGGACTGAAGCAATCTCCCCCTCAGGACAATGGCGGGCATTGAAGCAACCGTATCATATCGACTTCTTAATCTTGACCAAAATAGAGCGTGTTTTACACTCTGCCAAAACACGCTCTCACTAATTATGAATGAATTTAAAAGAAGATCATCGATGAATAAGGCTCGCACTCAATCAGCATGTACAAAGTGTCCCGCTCCTTCTATCATCACTACTCGCAAAGATGAATAAATGTTGAAACTTCCTCCAAATTAATTGGCCGAATACGCCTGAGCATTACTCACTGTATATACTTATATACTTAAAATTGACTTTCCATTATCCTTTCCAAAAGTTCATTTCTTTCCTTCTGTCTATCCCTTCATGTTTATTCAACATTTAGGCGATTCCACCAGTAATAAAAAATTGACTTCCTTTCATCACGAACCTAATATGGTTAAGTCAGCTTTATGGAAGGTGGTTAATGATGAACGTTCAGGCCCTTTTGCAAATGAATACGATATTTATCAGCATTTTAATTGAATCCCTTCCCTTCATTCTATTGGGAGTCCTTATATCCGGAATCATCCAAATCTTTGTGTCGGAAGAGATGATTGCAAAAATCATCCCGAAAAATCCGATTTTAGCTGTTTTATCCGCAATAGGAGCAGGAATTTTCTTTCTTGCATGCGAGTGCGGGATCGTGCCGATCACCAGGCGCTTGATTGCTAAAGGCGTGCCTCTTTCAGCAGCGATAGCCTTCATGCTTTCTGCACCTATATTGAATCCGATTGTCCTGTTTTCAACTTATATTGCATTTGGGAATGATTGGAGCATGGTTCTCTATCGCGGCGGCATCGCATTGTTGGTTGTGCTACTCATTGCTTTCATCATTTCTTTCCAATTCAAGACCGATCAGCTAAAACAAGAACACATTGTGCATATACATCAACATTCCCTTACTGTCAAAGGCAAGATTACAGGTATGTTCAAGCATTCGATCGAAGAGTTCTTCTCTGTCGGGAAGTACTTAATCATCGGCGCACTCCTGGCCGCTGCCATCCAGACCTTTTTGAAAACATCGGTTTTACTTGAAATCGGTCATGGCAATGTCTCCGGGAATGTAGTCATGATGGCTTTATCTTATGTGATGTCCCTCTGTTCCCAAGCAGATGCCTTTGTGGCAAGTTCTTTTAGAAGTACCTTCTCCCCATCATCGCTTGTTGCATTTCTTGTGTTCGGGGCCATGTTCGATATTAAAAATACAATCATGCTTTTAGGTACCTTCAAAACAAAATTCGTTTTATGCTTGATGGCTTATATCTTCATTGCGGTACTGGGTTTGACCTTATTGTTCATTTCTTAAAGAGGGTGTTTTTATATGGGAAGATTATTCATATTACTTGGACTGACTTTTTTATTCATGCACCTACACGCCTCAGGGAATATCTCAAAATATATTAATATGGAATATTCATATGTTTCACAGATCGCAATCTATATATTGGCCATTTTTACGTTAATGGGAGCCTACTTATTATTCAAAGAAGAGGATCAGGATGAGTGTGATGATTGCCAGTGCGGCCATGACCATAGCCATGATAACAAGAAATGGAAAAAAACCATGACGTACACTCTCTTTTCCCTTCCCATTTTCACTGGCCTCTTTTTACCAGTCGCCACAATGGATTCGAATATCGTCGAAAAAAAGGGGTTCCATTTCCCTGTATATGATGACTCGGATGAATACAGCCAGCATCAGTTCCTCCAGCCGGACACCAGCCTGTATTACGGCAAGGATGACTATTTAACCTTAATGGATCAATCGCTCAAAAGCTTAGGCAAGCAAGACAGCCTTCGATTGACCGATAAAAACTATCTTACCGATTTGGAAGCTATTTATTACTCTCCAGGAAAGTTCACCGGTAAACAAATCACGTTGACAGGATTTTCGTATCATTCAGAGGACCTGGCCAAAAATGAGGCATTCCTATTCCGCTTTGGGGTCATTCATTGTGTTGCGGACTCCGGGGTGTTCGGCATGCTGATCGAATTTCCTGAAGGGAAGCATCCTAAAAATGATGAGTGGTATTCCGTGACAGGTGAGGTGGAAACCATGTATTATCAGCCGTTCAAGAAAACCATACCAGTTCTCAAGGTTTCATCAAAAAGCAAAATAGCTGAACCTGATGACCCCTATGTATATAGACAATATTAAAATCAAATAAAAAAGGGAAGGATCGGACTCCTCCCCGCAGACTGGAGGCAAACCCATTCGAGTTGCCTCCAGTTTTTTTAGGTTTTGACCCGCTGCCTTCCCCTGAAACCTAATCTTGGAAGGTTAGGTCCTTCCAAAGCAAGCTCAAGTCGTACTTAACGCACTAGTTCTTTTCAAGATCCTCAAGCCATTTCTTTGTGGCCGTGGCCATTTCCCTTTGCTGTTCGCTTGCGGAAATTTTGGCTTCCTTATCCCCTTTTTGTTTACCGTACATTCCAAACTGGGCGTGATTCCCCCCTTTGATTTCATGTAAGGTCGTTTCTTTTGATAGCAAGTGTTTGGTTTCGTTAATTTTTTCTACCGTTGACAGTCCGTCGTATTCAGCGTACAAGGAAAGGATCGGCATATCTGTACCGGCAAAGTCACTTGAGTCACTTGGGTAAGATCCAAGGAAGATAATCCCTTCCACCTCATCCTGATGCTTATGAGCGTATGAGGCGGCCGCCACTCCTCCTAAGGAATGACCTCCGATATACCAATGTTCCATTTGCGGGAATAGCTTTTTGGCTTCCTCTGCCTTATTCACATCCAATAGGGCGAAATGGAAGGCAACGTCCGCAATCAAAACCGTGTACCCTTCCGCAGCCAATTGCTTTGCATAATATCCGTAAGCTTCTGGTTCAACTTTGGCTCCCGGATATAAAATGATCCCGGTCCCATTGCTTTTGTCAGGTTCAACGGTGATAAAGCCGTCTTGAGCCTTCCATTCCTTCTCGTTGACCAAAGCATGCAAGCGCTCAGTTGGTTTATATGTTTGTTCGGACCAAATATAAAACCCGCCAAAAGCAATCAACACGATAGCGAATACACTTATAAGACCGTATTTGATTATTTTCTTCATCATGACCTCACCTTAACGATTGATTTTAACTACCATTCTAATCATACCCGTCAGCGATTAGAAAGCAAGGAACATCCTCCTTTCAGCAAAAAGACTAGAGCGCTGGGAAGCAGGCCTGACCCCATCGTGATCGGAAGGAATATTCACAAGGAAGTTGGTTATATTAACCTCAAAAGAAAATAAGGGGAAAAACCATGAAGAGCATAGAGGATTTATCGGATTCCCTCAAAACCAATATAGCTTCCATACAGAAAGCCTTTCATTCTAATAAGGAATTGATCGTACGAACGATTTCGCCACCGTTCCTAGAGGTAAAAAAGGAGATTTGCCTGGTATATTTAGATACGATCGTTGATAAATCGGTCATACAGGAACATATTTTGCGCCCATTGCTGCAAATGAAGGATTTCTCTGCTGCTCATCCAATCCATGACATTAGCAATACAATCGAAATATCCAATATCCAGGTGATTCTGACGATGAATGAACTTATTAGTCACCTGACGAATGGAAACACGATCATCCTGATTGAAGAGATCGATCAATGCATCTCCGCAGCTACAGAAGAATGGAAAGACAGGGCATTTACTTTTCCCCAGTCACAGCGCGTCCTGAAAGGGCCGCAAATCGGGTTTACGGAACTTGCCAAAAATAATCTTTCCTTAATAAAAAGAGGGTTGAAAAATGAAAAACTCGTGATAGAGGAACAAACCATCGGGGCGGAAACGAATACAAGCATCTCCCTTTTGTACCTTGCGAACAAGGTCGATCATGAGATATTGGAAACGGTCAGGAACAAGGTGCAATCAATCGAGCTTTCATCCATATTGGATTCTTCTTATATAGAAGAAAGCATCAGCGGCGAACAGATCACATCCTTCCCCCTGGTATTCACCACGGAGCGTCCGGATGTTACATCTGGTCATTTATTGGAAGGAAAAATAGCGATAATTTGTGACGGATCTCCAAACGTCCTTATCGTCCCTGCCCTCTTCATACAATTTTTGCAATCACCTGAAGACTATTATGAAAAACCGCTGTTCGAATTGACCCGTTTGATAAGGATCTTTTCTTTCATCGTATCCATTTATTTAATTCCTTTCTACATTGCCCTTACATTGTTCCACCAGGAGCTGATACCGAGTGAACTATTGATAAACTTGGCGGCACAGCGCCAAATCGTTCCTTTGCCTGTAGTGCTGGAAGTGATTTTATTCATGTTACTATTCCAAGTGGTCTTGGAGAGCTCGATACGTTTACCAACGGGAATAACACTGGCATTCTCGATCATCGGAACCTTGATATTGGGTCAATCCGCTGCTGATGCAGGATTGGTCCAGCTTGCATCATTGGTCGTTGTTTCAGCTACGTATGTATTGAATTTCGCTGTACCGATACACCCCTTCGCCAATAGCGTGAAAATGATCCGGTTCTTTTTCGTTTTTTTGGCGAGTGTATTCGGCATCTATGGAATCATGCTCGGCACTTTTGTCCTGGTAAATCATTTATGCAGCTTGAACAGTTTCGGGGTTCCTTACTTATCCCCCATCGCTCCCTTAAAAACAGCTGATTTAAAAGACACATTGATCAGATTCCCATTAAAGAAAATCATCAACACGACCAAAAAATACAGTAAAGATGACCATATCAAAAATCATAAAAAATGAGTGAAATGAATGAAATATCTCTATTTTATTTTTATCATTTTATCGGTTGCATCCATTTTCTTCTCTCAAGAGGACAAACATGAATTGAATCAATCATCTTTCTCATTTGCACTGGGAATTGACTATGAAAAGGAAGGATATACCGTTTCTTTGCAACTTATCAATCCAGGAGAGATATCCGGTGAAAAACTATTGAATAACTCTCCTTACATCGTTTATAAGGCGAAAGGAAAAACAATAGACACAGCATTGGAAAAGATATCGATGAATACGTCCAGGCACCTGGACTTAAAACAAGAGCAAATCATTGTATTGGGAGAAGAACTGGCTCGAAAAGGCAGATTGAAGGAAATAGTTGAATATATCCTCCATTCCCCTGATATACCAGCAAATGCACTGATTATTACTACAAAAGGAAACAAGGCAAGTGAATTATTGAAAATATTCTCACCTGTTGAAGGCTATTCCGCACTTGAAATCACGAATACATTGAATAAATTGGGAAGACATGTTCTTAATAATGCGAGCGAAATAAAGGTGGAATTATTAGAGGATGGAAAAGATATTTCTTTGCCTTATATCGAATTGAAGGGCGATCTCCAGAAAGGAATGAATCGTGACAATCTTGATACGACAACCCCTGCCCACATTGTATTTGGCGGCTTTGGATTATTTAAGGATGGCACCCTGAAGAAATTCCTTGATTACAGGGATTCTTTATTCCTCCAACTACTTAATGGAAAATCATCAGGATTCATAATCGAATCCACCTGTCCAGCAGGTTCCGAGAAGTTCGCCTTTAAATTATTTAATGGTGCTGTTAAGAAGAAGGAATTCAAGCTGGCCCATGATAATTACAGCTTTCAATACATCCTTAATCTATCAGGAGACATCCGCCAGTACAACTGCCATGGGAACCTGAAAGACCCTGAAACGATCAGTCAGCTCGAAACGCAAATAAATAAAACGATACAGAGTAAAGAAAACAAAATCCTCTCCATTGCCCAAGACCATGAACTAGATCCATTCGGATTAGGGCACTCCATCAAAAGTAAAGATCCCAAAGCATGGAGAAATGTAGAAAAAGATTGGTCAACACGCATCAAGAATGCCCGGTTAAATGTCCATTCCGATATCACCATACAGAATGTAGGAAATTATAAATCAAGAGGTGACTGATATGAAGGCGAAACCCTTAATTGGAATCATGGAAATGCAGTTTGTAATGGTGTTATTCCTCCTTGGAAGCGCCATTATTTTAGGGATCGGATTGGATGCGGGTGAATATTCATGGCTGGCAAACTTACTGGCGGGTATTACCGGCCTGTTTTTATTCAATCTGTATGTATATATCTGGAATGAAAATCGCCATCAAAGTCTTAACTTTATACTTATTGCTCAATTTGGCAGGCATATTGGGTTTATCATATCCATCGTATATGCAGTCTACTTTGCATACATTGCATCAAGGGTTTTAAATGATATAGTCCATTTCATCAATAGTACATTATTGCACAATATGCACCCCTTTTTCATCAAGTTCACGATTTTTATAATCATTATTTATACCTATTCAAAAGGACTCGAGCCATTTGTTCGCTCAGCAGTGATTTTCGGATTGGTCACCATTTCATTTCTAATGCTCATTCCATTTTTCATTGTGTTAAGCGGCAATTTTCACATTGATTATATACTGCCCTTCCATTCTTTAGACGTTAAGAAGATTGTAAGAACCGTTTTCCCTGCATTGGTTACCTTCCCTTATGGCGAATTGATTGTTTTTTTAGCGTTGCTGCCATTCTTGAAGGAGAAGAAGGCATTGGTAAAAGGCGGAAGCATCGTCATTGTCATATCAGCCATTTTACTATCCATTTTTTCTTTTCTAACCATCGGCGTATTACATCCTGATTTAGCGAAATCTTATTCTTATCCACTTGTTACGACGATAGAACATATTGGATTGATAGGTTTTTTTCAGAGATTGGACATAATGGCTGTCATCATTTTCATGATCGGCTGTTATTTTAAAATAACCGTGTTCACATTTGCATCCATTTTTGTTGCTAAAGATTGTACGGCTAAATGGAAAATGAATCACAAAAGCCTTGTTTCCGCGATTTTTATCGTGATTATTGCCTTGTCTTATTTATATTCCGATAATAATTCCCTTCATGTAAAAATTGGCCTGGAGCTTGTACCTGCCTTATTGCATGTACCGCTTCAAATCGTTGTGCCCGCATTGATCGTCATGTTCACTTTTGTAAGAGGAAAACTCGCATAGATACCGAGGATAAAGCGAATGAATGAAATGATCAGAATGTTCTTAAATAATATTTTATTTTGAAAGCCATGGTTTTTCCCTCCTATAGCCTTATAATTATAAATGCTACATATTTATTTACCACATCAGGAGGAACTTTCCTAAATGAACAATTCGAAAAACTCTATCATTCTAGCGGGGACCATTGTCGGGACCCTTTTTGCAGGCAGCTCAGCTTATGCCAGCACCTATCAGGTGAAATCAGGGGATACCCTCGATAAGATTTCCAGAGCCAATCATACAACTGTCCTGGAACTAAAAGCCGCCAACCACTTGACTGGCAGCCTCATTTATCCCGGACAAGTCTTGAAGCTTAATGGCGTTAACAACAAAACGAACAAAAGCAGCGATACAACCGAGAAATATATCGTGAAACTGGGGGATAGCCTATCAACAATCGCCAAAAGGCATAATCTTTCCCTTAGTGCCTTGCTTAAATTAAACCCCGCGATTTCCAACTCTGATCGCATTTATATCGGCCAGGCGATCCGTGTTTCAGGACAAGTCATCCCAACTAGCTCGAAAGCCAGCAAAAGCGATTCAAATGCAACTTATACAGTCAAATCTGGGGACACCCTTGGTCAAATTGCAAAAGCAAAAAATATGACGCTCCAGCAATTAAAATCGGCAAACAGCTTGACGGGATCACTGATATTCCCTGGACAAGTCTTGAAGGTCACGATCAATGCCGTCGAGAGCAGCAGCAAGGTGAATAAGGTAACTGTGAAAAAGCATGTGGTCAAGCTGGGGGATAGTTTATCTTCCATCTCAAAAAAATATAACCTAACGCTGAATGCCCTGCTTAAGCTAAACCCTTCGGTCACCAATGCGAATCGCATCAAAATCGGCCAAAGCATCATTGTTACGGGACAGGCGGCGGCTGCCTCTGCAGCAAATAAAACATCCACATCGACGAAATCTGCCAAAGTGAATCAGGTTTTGACTGCTGGTGCAAAATATATGGGGGCCAAATATATGTATGGGGCGAGCACATCACGCACGGATGTTTTTGATTGTTCTTCATTCACTTTAAAAGCATTCCAGGCTGCAGGCATCTCCTTGCCCCGAACTTCACTGGCCCAATCACAGGCAGGTGCCACCGTATCCTCGAACAACCTTCAAAAAGGTGATTTAGTATTTTTTGATACTAATAGTGATGGCGTAATCAATCATGTCGGCATTTATGCCGGTAATGGGCAAATGCTTAATGCTTCTACCTCTAACGGCGTTTCTTATGCAAACATCAACAGTTCCTACTGGGGGCCACGTTTCGTAAAAGCAGTACGTGTACTAAACTGATCTAGCTTTAACTACGTCTATTAATCTGAAAAAGGAAAACGTTCTCGATTTTAATCCGCGACGCTTTTCCTTTTTCGTTAGCA
Organism: Peribacillus folii; assembly: GCF_030271255.1. Lineage (GTDB taxonomy): Bacteria > Bacillota > Bacilli > Bacillales > DSM-1321 > Peribacillus. The sequence goes on along the minus strand of NZ_JASJOM010000009.1, from coordinate 154,373 downwards.
CTTCATCTGATTGTCGCTTCCTGGACTGCTCTCCCGCCATTTACCCTTCGTTTACATTTTGCGCACAGTTACTGATTTATTATATAGCGAAAATTTTCTATGTATCGAGCCTTTACCCTGCCCATACGCCTTACATGATCATAAAAACTAAAAGGAAATTTAAAGGTATGACCAAAATCCCAACTATTCCTGCTAAGATCCTTTGTCCAATACCCGCACTCCGTTGGCAGCCATTGCGACCGCGCCGCCTTTTGCAGCGGCAACTGATCAACGGGTGAGAATAACTTTATCGCATCCCCTGATTTGACGGCCCTGCTGCCTCGAAGAACCTTAACCAGTTTGAGCAAAGGCTGGAGCCCTCTATGGAACAAGGAAACATGGCCGGCCTCAAATAATATGTTCAAAGCATGAGAAAAAGTGATCATATGGCCTATCAAGTCATGATGTGATTCCGCTCGATATATGATTGGGAAATACGCCAATTCCTCCAGCACGAAAAGGGAGAGGTCATTTGCGTTTTCAATGATGGGCATGTTATCTTCTTTTGTTATTTCGATCCTTTTGACTTCAGCAGCCGAATAACCGATCCAAGAACGTCCCGGAATCGAGTTTTCGAAGAAGAGGATAAGATCGGCTATTCCAGAAAGGTCGCATGTCTTTGCCCCGCCTTCTTTCAGTTCCCGAAGGGCCAAAAGACTAATGGCGCCATAAATGATGTTATGGCCCACCCAGTGGAGTCGATCGACCGTTTTATCAAGTGCTTGAAGAATGCTGCGTTCAGCCATGTCCATATCCGATTCCCTTACAGGACCATACTCTTTCCTGCCCGCACACTGGCTCTCGATCATTGCTTTCAGCTGCGCCAATACAAGATGAGCCAGATTTTCGTTCAGTTCATTATCCTTCACAAAAAAGTGTCCAGCAATGGCCGCCGCACCAAAATGTGCTTGCCAAATGCCGCCCGTTTCTTTTTTACATCGGGATATGATTGATAGCCCTTCATTCAACAATCCATTATTCATCTTATCCTCTCCTCTTCCCTTCCATCCTTCCTATATAGTAGGAAGCACCCATCCTTATTCCAAGAAGATGTTTGAACTGTTAATGGGAAAAAGCCATCCATTTAGAGTTTTGATTATGACTCTATTTATCTTCCAGATACAGTATCCTATAATTCATATACCCGGTGAATTCATTAATACAATTCTCCAACCATCTGGATCTTCAATCGTGACACCCGATTTTTCCCAATATGGATTTTCTGGAGAAACTGAATCATACCCCAAATGTTTTAATCTATTTGTGATTTCTTCAATCGTATTGCTATCAGGGATATATAAGACAAGCAAATTATCCTTTGTTGGAGCTGGACAAGGACTGCCATCTTTGTGCTGAGTAAATTCTAAATGATAGTTTGAAGCAGGAAGACCGATCATTATCCCGTCATATCCATCGTGCCCTTCAAAGGAACCTATTTTTTGCAGGCCTAATCCCTCACAGTAGAAGCTTATAACCTTTTCTAGCTGATCAGTTGGACGAGCAACACGGATTTGCGCTATTCTCATTTCACTTGGCCATTCAGTTTCCATTTCCCCATCCCTTTCTGTATCTTTTCCTTCTTATACCTATTTCCTTAACGACTACACATAGTAGAAATTGAATGAAGTTCTCAGCACCTTCACCTTATTTATAAGGCTTTACCTGGGTTTACCCTAGCTATAAAGAAGGATGCTCATGTACTGGAGAAACTAATCTCATTTCTGACTTTACAAGCCTTTCATCATCAAATGCAAATATTATTTTTGTTTCACAAGCTAATTGCCCATTAACTGTGGTTATACATTTCCTTATCCTAATCCCCTTCATCCAAATATTTTAAGTCTATCGCAGGCAAATACACGGATTATACCAAATAAGCAAAAGAGAAGAATGAAGTACATGAAACAAATTGGTACGGCGTGGGACGAGTAAAATATGAATCAATGGTTCGAAGTCCTTTTCTCCGCGGCGGTACTCTGCAAAATCGTGATGGATAGTAAAAATGTTGGACTCTTCGCCTCTTCCCATATTGAAGCTATTCAGACACTTTTGTAGCCTACTTGACAAAGAGGCTGCCTGAAATTTTCAAAACAGCCTTTTTTTTATTCAAGAATCTTCATTCAACGATTAAGCTATTCGAATCGTGAACTAAAAGCTCACATTCTCTTGTACGAAGAAGTTGGTTTAAAAAAATCATCCACCATATCCACCGTTACTTCTGAAAGATGTTTGTAATCATACTTCGGCGATTGGTCTCGATCGATGAGGATGGATCTTACACCTTCATAGAAGTCTTCATGCTTCAAAAAGTTCTTGGCAAGCAACAGATCGGTTGCAAAGCACTCTTTCAATGTTTTATGTTTGCCGTCAATCAATTGCTTTAACGTGATTTTCAAGGAAAATGGAGATTTGGAAAGAAGCAGCTCCTTTGTTTTCATGCAAAAATCGCTGCCCTCCCTGTCGAGCGACTGGAGAATACCTTCGACTGTTTCAAACGCAAAATGTTGATCGATTTCTTTTTGACAAGAAGCAAGCTTGCTTGCTTGAGACGGCTGTGTTCGATATTCATCGATCAGCTGATCAAGCTTTTCATCAACTTTTACCTTGGCCCAGTCCGTATGCTCCACTTTTTCATTAAAGTGCTTTATTGTCTCACTTTCCATATAAATGTCCGCGCCGTTCATATAGAGTACATCGGCAGCCGGTATGACGGACGCAGTTAATGCGAGATAAAGCCCAGAGTAACCTGGAGCTTTGTTTAAGAAATAGGCACCGCCTACATCAGGAAAAAAACCAATATTCATTTCAGGCATTGCCCACTTCGACCGCTCCGTTACGATCCGGTGACTTGCACCGTATGTCAGGCCGACGCCTCCCCCCATCACGATTCCATCTAAGTAAGCGATGATCGGCTTAGGAAATTGGTGGATTGCCATATCCGTCTCGTATTCTGTCGCGAAAAAGCCCTCGGCTTTTCGCATTGCTGACTCAGATGAACGAGCTTCATAGAGTGTCTTGATATCACCGCCCGCACAAAACCCCTTTGAACCTTCACCCTTCATGATAACGATCGATACGTTACGGTCTGTCTTCCATTTCAATAATTGTTCACCGATGGCTCGCACCATCTCATGCGTTAGTGAATTGAGCGCTTTGGGTCTGTTCAAAACAATTACAGCAACACCATTTTGATTAACGGAAAACACAACTTCAGCGGACATTGTATCTACTCCTTTTTAGAGATGTTTAAAGTCAGGCTTTCGTTTCTCGACGAATGCATGGATTCCCTCTTTGGCATCAGCTGTCAGAAACAGTTCTGCGAACCGTTCTCGTTCCCTCTCCATTCCTTGCTTCATGCTGCCGTTGCTTCCTTGAACGATACATTCCACGGCGCGCATCACACTAGTCATGCTTTTCCCTTCAACAAACGACGCTGCAATGGCCCTTGCCGTTTGTAACAATCCGGCTTCTTTTACAGCTATCTGGGCGATCCCCAGTTCTACGGATTCATCTGCAGAAAGGAACCGGCCCGTCAGGATCAGCTCCAATGCCGTTGCCGTATCCGTTATTTTGCGCAGCCGCTGTGTGCCGCCAAATGTAGGGATAAGTCCAAGTTTCAATTCCGGCAAACCTATTGTCGCCTGATCTGATACAATTCTGAAGTGACAGCCCATCGCAAGCTCCAGTCCCCCGCCAAGTGCCGGACCATTTATTGCAGCAATGACAGGTTTTTTAGAAGCCTCGATTTCATCACAAAGCGCCTGGCCCGCTTCAGCTAGTACCAGTCCTTGTTCCTGATTGCCCAATTTTGAAACGAATTCTTTTATGTCCGCCCCAGCCACAAAGAAACGGCCCGCTCCTGTCAAGATGATGGCTCTTGTTTCTTCATCTCTTCCAAGCTCCTGCAGAAGGATTCGCAGTTCAGCGATACAGGAGGAAGATAGTGTATTTGCCGGTGGATTGTCCAATGTAACTACCGTGATGAAATTTTCTTTTTCGACCTTTGCATATTTGTAGTTCAAGATTTATCCCTCCCAATGATTGCTATTAAATAGGAAAGAACCCTCTACTGCCAAAAATAGAGGATTTCTTTCTGTTCAGATAGTCAGCGTTAAAACCAGCGTTCGGTTACCACTTTTTTTCGTGTATAAAATTGGACCCCATCTTTTCCGTTCGTTCCAAGATCTCCGTAAAAAGAAGCTTTGTTGCCTGCGAAGGAGAAAAACGCCATCGGAGCTGGCACGTTGACATTCACACCGATCATGCCGGCATCAATTTTGTCGCGAAACAGCTGGACGCTTTTGCCGCTAGCCGTATAGATGACGGCACCATTGGCAAATCTCGACTGATTGGTGAGCTGGATTCCTTCATCAAGGTCCTTGACTCGTACAACACTTAATACTGGAGCAAAAATCTCCTCCTGCCATATTTTCATGTTTTTTGTTACATGGTCGAAAATGGTGGCTCCGACATAGTAGCCTTCCTCCACTTCCGGATCCCTTCCGTCGACCAGCAATGCAGCTCCTTCTTTTAACCCGCTATCGATATAATCGAGCACACGGTTTTTATGGACTTCACGAATCAGCGGACCAACAAAGTTCTCTTCCGATCTGCCTTCTCCCGTTTTCAGATTACGAGTTTCAGAAACAAGCAGTTCCATGAATTCATCTGCGATTTCATCTACAACGGCTACGACAGAGCATGCCATGCAACGTTCTCCGCTGCTGCCGAACGCAGCCCCAATAATGCCTTGAACCGATTTTTCAAGATGGCAATCTGCTAGAACAACCGCGTGATTTTTTGCACCTGCCAGCGCTTGGACACGTTTTCCGTTAGCCGTACCAGTTTGGTATACATGCTTTGCCACAGGCTCGGAGCCGACGAATGAAATCGCTTTGATGTCATCACTCTCCAATAAACCGTTCACGACATCTTTTGCACCATGTACAAGGTTAAGGACACCCTTCGGAAAACCTGATTCATAGAACAGCTCCACAAGCTTCTCGGCAAGGATCGGTGTTCTTTCTGAAGCTTTTAGGACAAACGTATTGCCGCAGGCGATCGCGAGCGGAAACATCCAAAGCGGTACCATCATCGGGAAGTTGAAAGGCGTAATGCCCGCCACCGCTCCCAATGGATAGCGCCAGATCGAACCATCGATTCCGTCGGCAATGCCCGGCAGGGATTCACCCATCATTAAAGTAGGAGCCGCAGTCGCAATCTCGACAACTTCGATTCCTCGCTGTACTTCCCCGCGGGCATCTTTTAACGTTTTCCCATTTTCCAACGTTATGATTTCAGCCAATTGTTCTTTCTGTTCTTGAAGCCTATGCAGGTATTTGTATAGAAGTCGTGCACGATTCGGCACAGGAACCAGTGACCAGGTTTGATACGTATTGTGAGCGGCCTGTACGGCTTGATCAACATCAGCTTTCACCGACAGAGGTACATAAGCAATTATTTTTCCGTTTGCGGGATTCATTACCTCTTCGACCTCGGTACCGTTGGAATCCACCCATTCACCATTGATATTGTTCTTCATTCTTTTTATATTCGTTGTAATACTCATCTCCCCTTCACCTCTCCTTATGGAATCCTTGACGTGTGCTCACTTAGTTTTTTGTACAGGACGGACATGTCTTTTTCACCATAACCGTTCATTACCGCTGCTTCATACACGCTAAAAAGGATTTTGCTTAGCGGCAGCTCCACATCATTCTTTGCAGCCAGCTCAAGTGCGAACCCGAGATCTTTTCTTAACAGCTCTAAAGAAAAACCTGGTTCATAGTTATCGTTGGCGATGAAGCTTTTGTAGTTCCGTTCATAAATTCGACTTTGGCCATAACTTACGTTCAGCATCTCGAATAACCTTTCAAGATCGAGATTGCTATTCTTAGCAAGGTGAAGGGCCTCACTTACCCCTGCTGTATAAAATCCGATCAAGAGATTGTTGATAAGCTTTGTGTTCGTACCGCTATCGATTTGGTCATTCACATGAAAAATATTTTCGCCCATTGCTTCAAATAAAGGAAGGGCCTTATCAAAGGCGGACCTTGCACCGCCTGCCATAAAGGTGAGCGTCCGGTTCACGGCACCTATCACACCGCCACTGACGGGTGCCGCAAGAAAATCAACATCCTTTTTCTTGGCAGCGTCTTCAATGCGGATATTCAATTCAGGGGCTACCGTACTCATATCGATCAGCGTAACACCGGAGCCGGCGAGAAAAACGAGCCCATTTTCCCCCAGAAAAACTTCTTCCACTGCTTTAGCGGAAGGCAGGCTTGTAAATATCACATCACATTGTTTCACCATATTTTCAACCGATACGCCAATCGTACCTCCAGATTGATGAAAGGACATTTCCGCTTCTTTATTCAAATCCATTCCATATACAGTAAAATCAGAAAGAAGTAAACTTCGCGACATAGGCAGACCCATATTGCCCAACCCAATAAACCCGATCTTTTTCATAAGGCTTCACTCCGTTCACACATTATATTTTCCTTGATCAGCCATTCTTTCTGCGATTTCACGTTTTTGGACAAACAGATTCCTTAAGAGCGGGACAGCAAGGCTGCGAACTTCATCCAACAATACCTTTCTTCCCGCTTCTTCCGTTTCCGTTCCTGATAAAATCAATACTGCCATCTCTTCAACTCTGCGGTATCCTTCTTCACAGATAACGTTCGCCATGTACTCTTTCAACCTTTCCTTTTCCCTCCCGTTCTTTTGGATGGCTTTTTCCGTACGAATGACCGCAGATTCCATCACATGGAATTCTTTCATCATGTCGGCAAGCAAACGGGAATATTCTTGTTCTTGTTGGATGTTGATTTTGGCATGTATCACTTCCTGCAAAGTTTTGTGTACAAGTATGCTAGACAAACGGATGTATTGCCGGTTTCGGTTCGTTTCCTCATCCAGTAGAGACTTTCCTTCGGTTTGGAACCCTTTTTTTAGCAAAAACTTGGCAATCGTCAGACGGTTTATTTCATTCGTCCCTTCGAAAATCCGACTAATCCGCGCATCCCGATATAATCGTTCCACATCATATTCTTTCATATAGCCATAACCGCCATGGATCTGTAAACACTCGTCTACGATTCGGTCAAGAACTTCGGAGCAGTGTACTTTATTGACAGCACATTCAGCTGCATAGTTTGCCAGTTTTGCCAATTGTTCTTGTACAGGGTCGGGCGTTTCCAATATGCGGTCCAAACCATCAGCAGTTCTGTAGGCTGCACTTTCCGCACCATAAATCGCAATCGCCATATTCGCAAGCTTTTCTTGTATCATGGAAAAACCAATGATAGGCCGATCAAATTGTTTACGCTGTTTCGCGTAGTTCATGGCAAGCTCCAATGCCTGCTTGGATGCTCCGATGTTAGAAAAGGATAACTTCAATCGTGCCATGTTGAGTATATTCAGTGCTACATGGTGCCCTTGCCCGACTTTCCCCAAAACATTGTGTGCGGGTACACTGACATCCTCCAAAATTAAAGTAGCAGTCGATGACCCTTTTATCCCCATTTTTTTCTCTTCCGGACCGATGGAAACCCCTTTGAATGATCTGTCTACAATGAATGCTGTCATGCTGTCCCCTGTTTTGGCGAAGACAACATATACATCAGCCACCTGTGCGTTCGTGATCCACTGTTTTTCGCCATTCAACAGCCATGCTGTTCCCTGCTCATTGCGGATCGCAGTCGTTTTGGCATTAAGCGCGTCTGACCCCGCATTATTTTCCGTTAAGGCATAAGCACCAATCCATTCTCCCGAGGCAAGTTTTGGCAGGTATGTTTGCTTTTGCTCTTCCGTTCCATAATAGACGTATGGGAGAGTTCCGACACCTGCATGAATATTGAAGGAGACGCTGAAAGAACCGCCAAATCCCATCTTTTCCGCCACAAGTCCTGAAAGCTTTTTATTCAGGGACAATCCGCCATATGACTCTGGAACTTCAATACTGAGCAAGCCGAGCTCTCCCGCTTCTTGAAACAATTTTTTCACCTTTCCGTGATCGTGCCGGTCGATCGCTTCCAGCAGTGGCATCACTTCGTTTTTCACAAAGAGTTCTGTAGTCTTTGATATGAGATGATCTTCCTCAGTAAAATCTTCTGGTGTGAATACCGCAGTGACTGGTCCTTGGGGAAATAAAGGTTCATTGCATTGAAGTTCCGCCTCGCCCATTGCTTTCCTCCTCGCTTCAACTCGTGACATTCATGTTTGCAAGCACAATTGTAAGCCCTTTCAACATTACTTCTTACCCTACTTTTTTTTCATCAGCAGCCGATGAAAACACAAATAAAAAAACAACTTCCCATAAAGAAGTTGTTAAGTTCGAATTGATACGTAAATAAACATGTTTTTCCATGACAAAATAAAAACATGCAGATCAATCGCTCGCACTTAACACCCCCTATCCTCGTAGGTATAGATGTGTGCTGAAACAGGCAGGTCTCCTGGCTTATGATCATCACTCTCCGAGCCTTCCCATCTTCATGTTGCTGAAGACAGTGGTTTTTTCGGATCGCTCCCAAATACAGTTGCGGGACAGCGTCGGGCTCCAACCGACTTCCCTATTATGTAGTTGAAAAAAATATATCAATCTACACCTGTTTCTACACGTATTAAGTTTTCCAATCAAACATATCAAATATTTGGAAAATTTACAAATAATTTTATTTCCCTGGTTCCTGCCATTGTTTATAGCTGCTTTGAGCTTATCAGGATAGCTTCTCCTCAGCGTACAATGAACGAAAAAGGCTCCATTCTTTCTTTACCGGAGAACATATCCTTGATTTTAATTTGGTTATTTTTCACTTCATCCTCCCCTACGATGATGACGTTGCGGAAATTTTCTTTATTCGCTTTATCTAAAGCTTTGCCGAGCCTTTTCTTTCCCATTTCAAATTCTACTTTATATCCTTGGTTTCTTAGCTGCCTGGCCACTAATAATGCTTGCTTTTCGGTATTTAGCGGGATTATATAAAAATCGACATCAGGATTTTCGGCGATTTTTTCCTTGGATGATAATAAGGCCGTATTAATGACATCCAGCCCCAATGAAATACCCACCGTTGAATAGCTCTCATTCGTTCCGATCAATCCCCCAATGGCATTGTCATACCTTCCGCCGCTGCCTATGCTTGATTTAATGCTTTTATCTGCTAAAAAAATCTCATAAATCTTACCTGTATATATCTCCAGCCCTCTTGCTAAAAATGGATTGAAGCAACATTGCTTATCGACACCAAGGAATTCCAGATAGGTTTCCAGCTCTTTTAATTCTGCTAAACCCTGCTTTACCTGTTCGTTTTGTTCACTGAAAGGCGCAAAATAGTTTAAACTTGCATGATCACCAGTGGTTAAAAATTGATTGATGTGTTCTATGGTTGAAGGCTGCAGTCCTTGTTCCATCAGCTCCAGCGTAACAGCATCCAACCCGGCTTTCTCGAGCTTATCGAGTATCAATATTACTTTGTTGGTTTTTTCATCGGCTGTTCCAAAAACCTCTAGCATACCAGCTAATAATTTTCGATTATTATATTGAATGCTAACCTTTAAGCCGAGTTTGCGGAATGCATCCAAGGCCATCAGCATCAATTCCGCTTCGGCAATTTGGGATTCCACCCCCACAATATCAACGTCACATTGTGTAAACTCCCTTAGTCTACCAGTCTTTATCGGTCCATCCCTGAAGACTTTACCTATCTCATATCTTTTAAAAGGCTTCCTTATGCCCGGGTTCATCGCAACCACTTTCGTAAAGGGAATGGTGAGGTCATATCTTAGTGCCAATTCTCGTTCTCCCCTGTCTGTTAATCTATACATCTCCTCCAGTATCTCGGCACCCCCTCCATACTTCGAAGCTAGCAATTCGGTGTAATTCAATATCGGAGTTTCCAATGGCTTACATCCATATTGAATAAAAACGTCTTCCATTGTCCTTCTGATGCCCCTTCGTATCACCTCTGTATCCGGTAAATAATCTTGAGTTCCCTTTACATTTTGATAATCCATTTTTCGCATGATTCATTCCTCCGTTTCATTAAAGATAAAAAAACCGCACAAGATTTAAGTTTTATAACTTAATCCATGCGGTTTAATGATAAATAGCCTTCCTATATGCCGATTTCTTTAAATCGAATAGCAAGACTACTTGATATGATGATGTAATGGTGACAAGGAAATACTTTTAGTAATGGACTGCATATAGCTCACCTCAAATTTCCAATTAATGTATCATACTGCAAGGGATATTTCAATGTTTTTTTGTTCGCAGCACGTTTAGATGATGACGGAGCGATTTTTCATTTTTTAAAAATGAGCTATTTAGGAGAGATAACCTGGCAGCATAAAACAACCTAATCCGTAACCGGATTAGGTTGTTGGCTTTAAAGAATGAGAATGGATCGTTACTACTCGTTTTATAGATCAGTTTGGAAACCAGCCGATAGGTTTTACATCGAGGTTAATGTTGATTTGCTTGGTTTCTTGATATTCGTCTAATCCATATTTCCCTAAGCTGCGTCCTATGCCGCTTTGTTTGTAGCCGCCCCATGGTGCTTCGACATATGTTGGATGATAATCGTTGACCCATGTTATGCCGGCCCTCACTTTCTTGATCACCCGCAGTGCCTTTGCTCCATCATTGGAGAATACGCCGCCTGCAAGACCATAATCTGTGTCATTTGCAAGCTTAATAGCCCCTTCTTCATCCGTAAATTTTTGGATGACCACCACCGGACCGAAAATCTCCTCTTGTACGATGCGCATATCAGACGTTACATCGGTGAAAACTGTCGGGGCAATGAAGAATCCGTTATCAAGACCATCATCAACAAGGCGGTAACCGCCTGCTGCAAGGGTTGCCCCTTCCTGTTTGCCTATTTCGATATACTTTAGAATGCCATTCATTTGTGCTTCGCTTACAATGGCTCCCATTTGGCTGTTTTCTTCAAGGCCGGGGCCTACCTTTATTTTATTGGCTCGTTCCACATACCGTTTTACATATTGGTCATAAATGCTTTCTTCAACAAGTATGCGGCTGCCTGAAGAACATACTTGTCCTGCACCGAAGAAAATACCAAACAATCCGTAATCGACAGCCGTTTCCAGATCAGCATCCGCAAAAACGATGTTAGGTGATTTTCCGCCTAGCTCAAGGGAAATTTTCTTTAAGTTGCCTGCTGCCGCTCTCATGATCGAGCGGCCAACGTCTGTACTTCCTGTAAATGAAACAATATCTACATCCTTGCTTTCCGCTATCGTTTGACCAACTACAGTCCCGCGGCCCATCACCATATTGGCAACACCTTTAGGGATCCCTGCTTCCTCGATGATTTCGAATAATTTCATTGCTGTAACAGGTGTCACCTCGGCTGGCTTGAACACGATGGTATTGCCTGCAGCAAGTGCAGGTGCGATTTTCCACACACTCATTAAAAGTGGAAAGTTCCAAGGAACAATCAAACCGGCTACGCCTACAGGCTCACGAACGACCATCGCTTGCACCGGCGCAGGAACTTGATAAGTTTCTCCTTCTGGGTGTTGAACCAAGCCTGCGTAGTAACGGAAACACGAGGCGGCATCAGCTATATCGAAAGCTGCCTCCGCTTTAAGCTTCCCATTGTCCATTGTTTCAAGAATCGTTAATTCTTCCGCTCGTTCATCAATTATATCCGCTATCTTAAATAAGTAAGACGCACGCTCCTGTGCTGTTAGGTCTGACCATACTCCGCTTTCAAATGCAGCCTTCGCAACTGATATGGCCGTTTCGGTTTCTTCCCTGGTGGCTCGCGGTGCCCTTGCAATGACTTGCTGTGTCGCAGGATTAATTACAGGGATCACCTCATTTGAAGCTGAGGACTTCCACTCACCGTTAATGTAGTTTTTCAGCTCTAAAACTGCTGTTTTTAAAATTGTCATAGTATTCTCCTCCAATTCAATTCATCATTTAACTTCTTTGAGTCATTAAAGTTTTAAAGCCAGACTATCTCCCTTCGCCCGTGAGCAGCATGTAAGGATGGCATTGCGTGATCGGCGGTTTTCCTCACTAAGGAAGTAATCACGATGGTCGACTTCCCCTTCAGCAACAGCAACCTCACAGCTGCCGCACCCGCCCACTTTACATGAATACGGTGCATTGATTCCTTCCCTTAAAAGGGCATCAAGCAGCGTTTCTCCTTCATGAACCGAGATGGATCGATCGCTATCCGTCAGCTCTACCACGAATGGATTTAGCGGCCCATCATGCTTTGACGCAAATAATTCGAAGTGAATCGCATGTTCCGGATACCCATATCCACTTGCTGCTTCACGATATTCTTGCACCATTTCGAGCGGTCCACAAAAATAAACATGTGTGCCAATACGATGATTCATCATTGTTGCAGACGTCATTCTGCTTTTTTCTCCTATCTGAGAAAAATAAAAGGTGCATTGATCCGGATACTTCGCTTTTAACATCTCGTAATACGCACATAATTCCGGTGTGCGTGCTGCATAATGCAATTCAAAGGTTTGGCCCTCGGCTGCCATGTCCTCCATCATTGCCAAAAACGGAGTGATGCCAATTCCAGCTGCATAAAACGCATGATGCTTCGCTCGAAAGCTAAGAGGAAAGTTATTTTTAGGGAAGCTTACCTCCAAAATGGTGTTTTCCTTTACATGATCATGCCAGTAAGCTGAACCGCCGCGAGACCCTTCGTCCCGACGAATGGAAATGGCGTATTTTTTTCGATCTCTTGGATGGCTGATAATGGAGTATTCTCTCTGGAATATCGTATCCTGGGCCGGCATGAAAGTGGTTAAATGCGCCCCCCCTGTAAAAGCGGGCAATGGGTTTCCATCAACCGGAACCAGCTCGAACTGTTTTACGAATTCTGTTTCTTGAATGATCTTGTTTACTTTCATTTTTATATTTCCAACTAAGCGCATGATGGTCAGCTCCCCACTACTTCTTCTTTGCCGGCCGGGATGAATGGGTAACCAATATAACCTTCCCGTACGATTGAATAAAAGGGACCAATTTCAAGACTGGCTTTGCAATGGCCACATTCCGTACTTTCCGCTTTTTCTGCGACTCCTGTCACTTCGAAACATTTCATGCAATATACATAACGTCGTTTAGGGCCAATGATCACCACTTGAATCTCATCCTCGGATAACCCGGCTTCCACCCCTAGCTTAAAGACCATGACGGCATTCCCCCAGGCAGCCGAAATATAAAATTGGGTGCCCATCGTTTGTGATAAGAGGAATCTCTTAATCCGCTCCCCATCTTCCACGCCCCTAATGGCTAGGAATTCGACAGGCACAGTACCCGCAGCTTCAGAAGTGAAAATCTCCGCCTTTTCGTATCCGGATTGATCGGCAATGATGACAAACTTTCTTCTTCCATTCCGCACAGTAAATTGATTTACGATTGTAACAGATTTATCAAACAACACTGGACTATTGTACAAGGCACTCTTCCTCCTTATTTTCGAAGTTCGCTTTTCCTTTCTTCATCGATGCGCCTCAAATATTCGACCGATTGTGGAAGAAACGGGGCAATCCCCTTGTATTTGGCCATCGGTTCGGGAATATCCTGCAGCACGCTATATGTTAGATCAAACCACTCCTGACGCAATGCCAAATCTTCAAGCGGCAGGAACTGGGTGTTCAAGACGAACAGAATCGCGTTGCTTCGCGGCAGGCGATAAAACTTTTGTTCTTCAACACGCAATCGAACCAGCTTTCCTGCACTTTCTGGTGTTATCTCAGAACGCTTCGGCTCCCATACATCCATCGTTTCATAGTTGACATCCCATCGGTCTGCCATCAGGTTCCAGTTGATGCGCGTCCATGGCTTACCTGGCTCGATTGATAATAAAAACTTACGGACGCGCTCTGCCAGCTCATCACCTTTTCGCGAAACAAATGGCACAGGTGCATGAATTTCATCGAAGGACATCCCTTTATTCCAGTTAGCCGAGAAAAGGGCGGCATAGGAGACTTGCCCCACTTCCAAATAAAAATTACTATCACGATGAACCATTAAAACAAAATCATTATGGAAATGACGGCCAATATAATCTAACGGTTCATTTGGAAGAGTGCTAGCATCTCCAAATACGAATGAATCGGATTCCCCAAATATATGGTTCCTGAATGTCCAATTGTCTCCATCCTTCAAGACCTCAAAATGCTGCGGATAGCGGTCAATTGCCATATCGATGAGCATCTCAAAAACTTCCCATTGCATCTCCAACGTGTGCGGAAATGATTGGAACCTTATATGCGGTTGTTCCTGAAGAAGTCGGCGCTTCGCTTCCACTTGAAGTCTATATTCTGGTGTAACTTCAATACAGTTAATGTTGGAAAGTCTTTTCAAGTCGTTGGAATAGCGATAATTACCGGAAGTGAATGGAAATGGGAATGTATCTAAATCAGTTGTTTTGAAATCCAATCTTTGTGTAAACATTGAACAATCTCCTCTCGTTAACAAAATTCTCTAAAGTCTTCCACTTCTATTTAGCTTCCTTTAATTCAACAGATGAGCGACCCATGTCAACTTCATAACGGAAAATGTATTTACTTGAAACATAGTAGGTGACTAACGCGACAAAGTATGTTGGAATGCCGGCAGCTGTATAAAGGAATAGGTTACTCGATTCAAAAGTCATTGGATTATAAAGAATCCAGTATACGATCGTTCCAATGATCACCGTGAGGACGGAAGATGGATTAACACCTTTCCAATAGGTGTATGAGCCTTGTGTGTCATACAAATCCCTCAATGAAATGTGTTGCCGCTTTACAAAGAAGTAATCTGAAACGACGATGCCTCCGATTACCGCCATAATAAAGGAAATGACAGCAATGAATGATCCAAATGCGTCGTAAAATGTGGAGCTTAAAAGCAAGAATATGGTTGGTATCGTTGTTCCCATGGCTACCATCCAAGACTTTTTCGGGAATACAGTTTTAAAGCTGACAGCTTGTGAGTACATTAGGAAAATCGCTGCACCGACATTCCCCACCGAAAGTAGAATCAAACCGATGAAACCACCCCAACTGCCCGCGATCGTAAACATCCAATCGGAAGGATTAAGCGACCCAGCGACTAAAGCGGCAAAAGCCCCGACTAAAGCAGCGATACAGACGATGATTCCATAGCTGTAGAAGCCCGCTTTGAATGCCCCTCCTTCCGTTTTTGATAAACGGCTGTATTGGCCAAGATATGGAAGCCATGAAAATCCAAGACCTATGTTCAATTCCAGTGCTGTCGCGAAGGAACGTGAAGACGTTTCAAATGGTTCAGAGGGTACTAGATTGGCAACATTCGAGACCCCCTTTCCGAAAAGGACTATTGCTAGAATGCCAAACATGAGGAACAAAAAAGCGGGAACAGCTATTGCCGTATATTTTTGAATGGCTACCGGTCCACCTACCGTTACTAGAAAGGCACATATAAAGAGTAAGATCGAGAAAAAAGGGGCTCCTGTAGTTTGACTTGATAAAAAAGCCGGCGTTCCCGCCCAATTAGCTGCCTCTGCTAACGCCTGGCCAGACATAAAAAGCGCAATTGAAATATAGCCGAGAGTCAAAACAAGAAAAACAAAGAAAAAGATATTCGAACCGAGATAACCGAGTGAACTTCGAAACCCGACAAAAGTGTCTATGCCATAGCGTGCAAAGTACAGGGTGATGGGAACAATCAGCAACATTGGGAAAGCGTTCCCGAATAAAATGGCTGCAAGGGAGTGCTTCGCATCAAGCATGTTACCTGTGTATCCGCCAGTTAACAGTCCAAAGGATGAAAGGCCAATAACAACCTGAACCAAAATTAAATCCCGAAGATTAAAAATCCGGTCACCCTTACTTGCCGGTAAAAAGCCAAAGGCCACATCCTTCGATATGGTGGAATTCTCTTTACTCACACGCTTCTCTCCCAACTATAGGTATAATGAATGGATTGCCGTTTGAAAAGAAACTACTTTAGACAAGTACATAAACTACGTAGACGATGATCAAAAGCATGAAAAAAATAGCGCCCATCGCATCCTTCCATTGCATTTTTTCAACTTTCACCACATCTTCCTGCTCAAACGCATTGATTCGCTCATTCAAATCCGAATATAGATTTTTGATAAAGGGGTCTTCTGAATTGATATTCTCTTGAAACTGATTCACTTTATTCAATATAGCCAATCCCTCCTTTGCCTCTCTTTTTCAGTCTCTCACTATTCTTAAATGCAAAAACCATGCCAAACTGAAAGCGCTATCAAACAAGGGGCATCTGCAGGAAAGATATTCATTTTTGAAACTATTGATTAATTGTGAAATTTCTGTAATATTAAGCTAAGGAGTTCAATGAAAGGCAGGTATACACAATTGGATTACTTCACCTCTGCCCTCTTGTCCATTTATGATCAGCTTATCGTGACAGATAAAAATGGAATCATACTAAAATCGATTGGAACCGAAAATTCCTTATTCCACACAATTAAATCAGCAAGTACCGGCGGTTCCATCAAAGATGTGGAAAAAGATTTATTTTCTACGAACTTGGCAGAAGAGGTAATGGGCACGCAAGAAAAAAAATCGTTCATGCAGATCTCGTGGCAGGGCTTCGAAATGCTGGTTACTGCATATCCGATTGAATCTGCATGGGTATGGGCCTACAAGGAAATGACAGACCCTTACCTCGAAACATCAGGAGATCGATCTATTCAATTGCCTGATACGAAAAAGCCAACCTTTCCCTTTGTGATCCGCAGTAAATCCATGCTGGACGTTCTTCATAGAATGCAAATGGTGTGTGATTTTAGTGCAACCGTCCTTTTATTGGGGGAATCCGGAGTCGGAAAGGAAATGGCTGCCCGGGCCATACATAATATGGGCAAAAGAACCAATGGACCGTTCATACCCGTCAATTGTGGAGCCATCCCGGAAAACTTGATCGAAAGCGAACTGTTTGGCTTTGTTGAGGGTGCTTTTACCAGTGCAAGGAAAGGCGGTGCACTGGGGAAATTCACACTTGCCGATAAGGGCATATTATTCTTGGACGAAGTGGGCGAGTTACCGCTTAACGTACAGGTGAAATTGCTCCGTGTCCTTCAGGAGCGCATCGTCACGCCAATAGGCAGTTCGGTCTCCCACCCTGTTGATATTCAAGTGATTGCCGCGACCAATAAATCGCTTGAAAAAATGGTGAAGAAGGGGGAATTTCGAGAAGACTTATATTATCGCCTGCACGTCGTTCCGATTCACCTTCCGCCGCTTAGGGATCGTGTAGATGAAATTCCCTACCTGGTTCAATTTTTTTTACAAAAGTATAATGCACTCTACAATCGACAAGTGACTTTCACCCCGGATGCTATCGACATGCTAAGTATCCATCAATGGCCAGGTAATGTGCGTGAGCTTGAAAATATAGTGGAAAGGCTTTCAATTACAAGCCGAGCATCGGAAGTGGATGTCGACATGGTCAAAGAGGTCCTTCCCCTTAAAGAGCCCCATCCGGCTTCAACACCTGTTATAGATTTTCTAATGCCAATGCAGGATGCAGTCGACCTTGTTGAGGAACAACTGATCAGCATGGCAATGGAACAATATAAATCATTGAAATTAGCGGCAAAGGTATTGGAAATCAGCCAGCCAACGATGAGTAGGAAATATAAAAAAATCCGTAATAAAATGGAAGAAGCACATCTTTCACCAGTGAATAAACGGGCCATTTTAGAAGAGCAAATAAATAAACGGCTCCGCTCCATTGCCGTTGTGACGGCAGCAATCATTCCTGCCGAAGAGGTAATCATTCTACAAAAAAACATGAACCGCCTCGATTCACATTCTCAAAAACTGAAACAAAAGCTTACCCTGATTCAAGAAAAAGAAGGCGTAATCGAATGGGTCTTTATCTTTAGCATGAATGAGGATGGACGATTGATCCATCTCATTGCAGACAAAGGGTTTGTAATTGAGCCGGGAGAAGAATATATCGGTCCCCCTGAAATGATGAATGTTGCTTACGCGGCATTTAACGGTAAAGCGGGAGTTACGCCCATTTATGAAGACAAATACGGTGAGTGGAAAACGAGCCTTGCACCCATTATGGATGATGACGGCAATATTGTCGCCATTGTCGGCTGTGATTACAGCAAATCTTATATTAATTCGGAAATGCAGCGTCTCAGCAGGCAGCTTAAAATCCGGATTTAATCCTGAGTCAAGAAACTTGGCCGGGTGCTATGGGAATAACGGAAAAAAGCTGTTACAAAAGCGCCTTGAATGGCCTTTTGCATTCAGCTTTTTTATTATTGAACGCATATCCATCCTGCTTACAAAATCAAAATATACGATTGCGAAATACGTCCGTTATAAGGAATTCATGAGCATCTTCTGGGTGAGGAATTCATAACCAAGCCTAATTTTTCAAATAGACGACACTATTGCTTCTTTCCACCTGAAAATTTAGATCATCCTTAATGCTAAGTACATTTATTCCTTGATGATTGTTAGATTCAAAAGATATCCCATATCCATTGTTTTCAGGATACCCATATAAGTAGCAGACTACTTTTCCATCTTTCAAGAATACTAGTTGATTCATGCCTTCGTTCACCGTTTCGCTAATGGCATCCCATTTATAGCCTACCGTTTCATAAATATCTTCTTTCGGGGTATATGGGGTAAAGGAGTATACCCTATCCCATTCAAATGGAGTTACGTCTTGCAAGTGTACGGTCTTCACGGAATGTCCAATTGCGAAAACTGCTTCACTTAGCTTGCTTTCATTCACGTCCCATATATCCTTCTTTAACAGATTGATGAGGATAGCTATACATATAATACCGAATGCAATGATTGCGAATGTCTTGTTATATTTCACTTTGATCTGCACCCTTCCCTTTTTTTAAATGACCACCCCGACCTTACCAAACATCCCCAAATAAAACCTGCTTGAAATCAATCGAAGCAGGCCATTTTTGCTGACTTTTGAAGATCCGCCATATTTCTTTCTTCTTTCATAAACCTGTTTTGTTCATTAAACGGTACCCCCGTCTAATCCGGAATTTTAACGTATGCCAGCTTAAGAATAAGATCTTTGTATTGAGGATACTTTACTAAAAGATCAGCTTGTGTGAACAGTTCAAAGTCCTCGAATTCAAAACCGGGAGACACCATGCACCCTACAAGGGAAAATGTATCTTCCTCCAACACAGATGATCCAAAGATTGATTTTTTTGGAACGAGAGCCTGCGGGACTTCCCCATTGTCCAAGTTCATGCCTAATTTAATTTCTTCATACTCCCCATTTTCATGAATGATATGTATGGTTAAAGGACTTCCACCGTGATAATACCATAATTCATCCGACTTTAGGCGGTGAAAATGTGAGACGTCTTTCGATGTTAATAGAAAATAAATGCTCGTATAAAGCTTTCTTCTACCTTCATAATGGACGGTCAATTCCTGATCGGATGTACGTTCCTCTGATTCAAAGGTTCTTTTATAATATCCGCCTTCCGGATGAGGAAGCAGTCCTAGCTTTGATACCCAATATTGTGCATTATTTGTATTCATGGCAATATTCCTTTCCCTTTTAAGATCTTTCTCCTTTAACTTACTTAAAGAGACTCTACATAAATTCTATACTCATTTTAACGTATATAACCATTTCATATGAGAATCTTTTTCAGGAAAACTTAGAATAGGAAGAATACATAATGGATTTATATCTATTTGTGTTCTTAAAAGGAGAAGGTACAATGGATACTAAGCAGTTAGGCAATTACATCGTTCAGTTGGTTGGCAGCGAGGAAAATATCAATTCCTCGTATATTGTGCCACACTATTTCGAGGGAATTTTCACCATTGATCAAAAAGTTCTGGCGGGAGCAGGTTTACTTGATTTCGATTTCACTGCAAGGCCAAAAGCCGAGGAACAAAACGCTTCATGAAATTCCCGCTGATTGTGGCGGACTATTTCTCAACCGTTTTTCCATTGTTAATCTGGATGGCTGTTTATGCCCTTTTGGAACGGTTCGATAAAAAGCATTCTGGATACGATTCAATTGTTCTTCATTCCAATGGTAGGTGTTTGATCATGGTTCCATTATTAACGGCACGTTTGGACAGTACATGAGCTTCGCGATTGGACTGCCGTTATATTTTTGGTGGCCAATTAACCATTCTAAATTAATTAAACCAAAAGGAGCGTTCACTATGACACAATTCGAAGCAAAATTCCCCAAAAACTTTTATTGGGGCGGTGCAACTGCCGCCAACCAAATTGAAGGCGGATTTGATGAAGGTGGTAAAGGTTTATCTGCTGCCGATTTTGTTGAATATATTCCGAAAGATCAAAGAACGAAAGATAATGCAATGGAAATCACCTCTGAACAAATTCGAAAAGCACTAAGTGGTGAATCGACGGCGCGTTATCCTAAACGTGAAGGCATTGATTTCTATCACCGTTATAAAGAAGATATCGCCTTACTTGCTGAGATGGGCTTTACGGCATTCCGGCTTTCCATCCATTGGTCAAGGATTTTCCCTAATGGCTATGATGAAGTTCCAAATGAGGCAGGCTTACTGTTTTACGACAACGTATTTGCTGAGCTGAAAAAATATAATATTGAGCCGATCGTTACACTATCTCATTATGAAACACCATATGGCTTGACGGAAAAATATAATGGCTGGGTCGGTCGTGAGGTAATCAATCATTTTGTCCAGTATGCAGAAACGGTTTTTACGCGTTATAAAGACACAGTGAAATATTGGATTTCATTTAACGAAATCAATATGATTACCATCAGCCCTTTTACAGGCGGAGGAGTCATATCGGATAAGGAATCAAATTCCATGCAGGCAAGATATCAAGGTTTGCACCACCAATTTGTCGCAAGTGCGCTTGCCACAAAAAAATTGCATGAAATTATTCCTGACGGGAAAATGGGTTGTATGCTGGCAAGAATGAGCCATTATCCAAACACACCCAACCCTGCTGATGTCATAAAGGCGCAAAAGGACAATCAAGAAAATCTATTCTTTACAGATGTTCACGTTCGAGGCGAATATCCTGCCTATATGGACCGTTTCTTCATTGAAAATAATATGGAGATCATCAAAGCCACCGGTGATGACGAGATTCTTAAACAGCATCCAGTGGATTACATCACCATTAGTTATTACATGTCCATGTTATCCTCCGCTTCCCCAGAAGGAGAGCGAACAGAAGGAAACTTAATGAATTCACTAAAAAACCCTTATTTAGAGGCATCGGAATGGGGATGGCAAATCGATCCAATCGGGCTGCGTGTCGTTTTGAATGAGATGTATGACCGCTATCAAGTGCCCATCTTCATGGTTGAAAATGGATTGGGTGCCTATGATAAGGTGGAAGAGGACGATTCGATCCATGATCACTATCGGATAGATTATTTAAGGAAACATATCGAGCAAATGAAAGAGGCTGTCGGTGATGGAGTTGAATTAATGGGGTACCTGGCCTGGGGACCTATCGACTTGGTTTCCATGTCAACAAGTGAGATGTCGAAACGGTATGGCTTCATTTATGTCGATAAAGATGACGAAGGCAATGGAAGCTTGGCAAGAAGCCGTAAAGATTCATTCTACTGGTATAAAAAAACGATCGAAAGTAACGGCGAAGTATTGTAAAGTCGATTTCCATTGGATGATGCTGCCCTTCCCACAACAATAAAGGATGATAAGCTAAGGTGTTAGGCGCTTGACGAAAAACAAGCGTTTAACACCTTCTTCCTCTTGATCACGATCTTTGAGCTTGGCATATAGACAATTTCAAACAGCTTCCAACATCGATTATGGAAACAAACTCTTGATTCAGATGTGTCGTCATGATTTATTCGAGATGCCGGTGTTTGTTATACGAATCTTCATATGAAATGTAACCGGAACCGTTGGGTATCGTTCCTCCCAGGCTTTTTTATCGAAGTTCCGAAAATGGCTCCGCGCTTTTTCTGTGATACCAAGCGGATCAACCTTCAATTCCTTAAATTTTTTCATCATTTTTTCTGCCCTTTGCGTCGTTCCTTTACTCCATTCCTGCTCCATTTCCTTCAATGTGCCCTCCCCTACCGATATACTTGGCGCATCCTTGACTTCTCCTAAAAACGACACATGAACGTCGATCCGCGGTTCATCTTGGCTGCCGGACACTTTATATTTCACTTTCGAGCGGATATTTTGAAGGGCTATGTATTTCTTGTTCTTCATGCTGAATTGATCGGTACCTGTTTTGGTCCTTTCGTATAGAAGCTTAAATAGATAACTCTCCTTATCGGACAGCTCACCAACGTAGCGGTCATTCTTAAAAAGGGCAAGCCCCTTATATCGAATATGGTCGTGTTTTTTCTCAATAATGGGCAGAAAAGGATCTTGGACGAAGCCGTTATACTGATCCAGGAAAACATGAACAGTCGGCTTGGGGATAATGTCTTTCAAATTTCTCTCCATGAAATCGGATAAATATTCCGCAGATGTTGGTGCATTCGTATACTTAAAAGTCAATAGCTCCTCCACACTGCCATCGACTACCGCCATGTACACATCTCTGCCGATTTCAGTGGATCGCCCAAGCGGATCCGTAAGCTCCGAGACACCGTGTTTCGCCAGCTCTTTACTAATTAAAAAATTTTGCAAACGTCCTGTGACGAGCTTTCGTTGGGACTCCAGCTGCTGCTTTTGCAAGATGTCCAGAAAGGTATGGCCTTCCGCCGTAAAAAAAGCATCGAGCGGTTCAACATTTATGCCGGCAGGATAAAAAGGAGCGGCCGCCGTTCCCTTCATCCGATGTTTGTCCACATAGTCATAACCGATGGCGGAAACGTGCTGGATATCTTCAAGGATCTTTGTTTCAATCGAATTATAGAACAACAGGATGAGGAAGAATATGCACCAGAAAAGGTATTTTTTCATGACGTCCTCCTAAGTTTGCCTTTAATCATTTGATAAAAGAAGATGAACGGAATGTACGCATACATGACGTAAAGACTCAACGCATCCATTACCGAACTTAGTTGATCGATTTGCTCTCGGGTTTTCAAAAAAACGGCCGCCACCGCTGTCATGACAAGGATTGCAATTAGACTATGTTTTTGCTTTAAGCTATACAGCTGCTTCAAACCTCTAGTGCCTGCCCAAGTAAATAAGCAAACACTATTCAGGACGCTAAACAGCCAGAAAGAAAGCCCCAGAAACTCAAACCTTTCAAGAAACGTAAAATCAGCAATTTGCCAAATGGTTAGTGTCGGCCAAACCGACTCAAGTAATTGATTTTTGGAAAAATACATAAGGGATACGATCATTATGACTAAATAGCTGATTGTACTAAAAGCCGTTCCATAATGCCCCCATTTTTGCGATTTTGGTGCATCTTTTATAAAAGTATAAAAAAAGAAAATCGTTTCGAATCCGGTCAGACTATACGACATCGTTTTAGTGGCAGTCAACAACTCTGCCACGGAGTGATCGAAAATGGGGAAAAGATGGGAAGCTTGCATATGCCGTAAAGGGAAGCCTAACATGATAAAAAATATCGGGGTCGTAAAAATGAAACTGAGGAAGCAAATTCCCACAATGATGCGAAAGCCGCCGATGATATACACATATACAAGCGCCAAGAGAATCAAGGCCATATACCATGTTTCCAATTGCGGGAAGATCCAAACCTGGATCAATTCAATATAACTGCGAACGACGGAGACCGCCAAAGTCAGCAAATAGACGATCAAAGCCAAACTAAACAGCCCGCCAAGCCATGGCCCAAACAGATCCTTGTGAATGACAGTAATATCATTGGCTCCTTTATTTAAAATTTGATAAACCATCCACAAAACGACGTGTATCGAGATTCCGGCGATAATGACGGCGATCCACGCATCATTTCCCACGAATTTAACGATTTCCCGTTGAAAGCTGAAAACCCCCAGACCAAATTGGGCAGCGACAATAAGATAAAAAACAAAAAACGGAGAAACTTTCCTGTTCTCGGACGGTAAGGGCAGCATACGGCACCTCCAAAGGTGTATTTAGTCGTCAATATCCCAATCTTTTTTTGGCAAAGCCTCCTGCTGAAATCGCTGACGATTTTGTGCCCTTATTTGCAGGGGCCGAAGTGCTTGCTTATTGAACGGCATCCGAATGATCGAATCCTTGAAGTCCTCCACACGCAATGGGAAGACTGGTTCGAGAAATGGGCGGCCTAAAGAAGTCAGCTTCAATAAATGAGATATCAAAAGGGCAAAGCAGACGGCGACTCCTACAAGGCCAAGCAGTTGAGCAAACAAGATAAACGGAAAGCGAATGAGGCGGATCACGCTGCTGACCTGGTAGATAGGTGTAGTGAAGGAAGCAAGCGCACCTGTAGCGACGACAATTAGCAGTACATTGCTCGTCAAGCCCGCTTGAACGGCCGCTGTTCCAAGAACTATACCGCCGACTATACCGATGGTTTGGCCAATCTTTGTCGGCAGCCGGGCGCCCGCTTCCCGCAAAAGCTCAATCGCCAATTCAAGAAGAATGGCCTCCAAAAAAGGCGGAAAGGGAATGGTTCCCCGTGATGTAATCAGCAAGCTCAGTACATCACGGGGAATCATTTCATAATGATAAGTTAATATGGCTACATAAGATGATGTGGCTAAAATGGAAAAAAGAACTGCAAAGAGCCTGAGCAGCCTGAAAGCGGAAGCGACATTCCATATGGAGAGGTAATCCTCAAAGGCCGCGAAATAAGTAATGAGAGATACAGGACCTGATATCGCAGTGGGCGACCCCTCCGAAAAAATGCCGATCTTCCCTTCTGCGAGTACGGCCGCGAGCCGATCTGGCCTTTCCGTATCAATTAACTGCGGGAATGGCGAGTTTTTATTATCAGCAATCATTTGGCTGAGAAATGAAGTGTCGGCGATTTCATCATACTCGATTCCATTAATCCTCTGGATCACCGTATTCACATTTTCAGGGTCAGCGATTCCTTTTACATAAACAACCGCGATCCGGGTTTTTGATAGCTTACCGACCATCAATTCCTTAACCAGCAGTTCGGGAATCGGCAAGCGTTTTCGAACGAGATTCAAATTGGTATCAAGTGATTCTACAAAGGCTTCCTTCGGCCCGGCAACCGTATATTCCGTTTCCGGTGTCGCCACTTGCCGTTTTTCAACGGATGGCACCGGAACAACCAAACAGTTCCAGTTCCCTTCTTTTTTGAAAATAATCAGGTTTCCGGTCATCAATTTATTTTGTATATCCGTCATATCGTCTGTAATGGAAACTTCCTCGATTGGCAATATCGCTTTTATTTCCTCCAAAGTAGAAGGTTTCTTTGCTTGGAAGCAAGCGAGGACTTCGTGATGGATAATTTCAGATTTCACCAGCGTTTTGAAATAGGCAATGAAAAAGGGCGAGTCCTGAAGACCAAAAGAAAGAAAGTCTGCCGACTCTTCGCACGCTTCTAAAAGCTTGGCAAGCTCGCTATTATGAAAAGCTGAATCTGTTTTCAGCATTGGGAAATTCAACCTCTCTTCGATATTTCCACATTCGGGGAACGGTTTATTCAATAATTTTAATATGGTTATAGGAGTCACGACTTATTCACTATTACGTCTTTTTCACATTAAGCCAGTGTCTACGAACTATCTCTAAACGTAAAAAACCCGGGAGATTCATCTCCAGAGTTTTTTACCATCATGATTTTCCTTGGTGTAAAAGCATCACTGCCGATTTCTATTAATTGATTCCACTCCGCCTAATGAAAAATGCTTACCTGAATGATCGTTGCAGTTGAGTCATGATAATTAGTTAGGTTAACATGTAAATTGTTGCAAGATTGACCAAGATTCAAGACCAGTATGTCACCTTCCCCTAACACAGCCGCTTCATTTTGATTAATACTCATTTCACTTGTTCCTTTGACACAGTAAAAGGCGTGAAATCGCCTCTTAGATTGATTTTGATCCAATGGCAGATGATGGATTCCATCATCTAGATGAATCGTGCTAAGGTCACCTTCACATCCTTCCGCCAACATCAAATTGAAGTCCGTAACCTTTCCGAAGCTGCGGGTTTCCCATCCGCCATC
This sequence comes from Peribacillus folii, assembly GCF_030271255.1. Taxonomy (GTDB): domain Bacteria; phylum Bacillota; class Bacilli; order Bacillales; family DSM-1321; genus Peribacillus. The sequence goes on along the minus strand of NZ_JASJOM010000009.1, from coordinate 128,212 downwards.
AAACCGATGCTGTTCAAATGGAAATAAATGCACCTCTTGCTTCCCCTTGTGTTTTAGTGACATCTCCCCTTCAAGTATCGTGATGATTCTTTTTATGCCTGGAAGATGAGTGAATAAGGATTCGTCTACCTCGATTTCTGCGGTGCTTATCCGCCACTTGAAATCACGCTTCAAGTAATTTCCATCTTCAGGATAAATGGCAAGCTGTGTTGTTTTTCCGCCTGACCAAAGAGTGGTAATTTGTTCACTTTTCTTTATTACTTTTAATGAGTAAGACAACTATTTCCCTCCTTTTTTGCGCGACAACCATTTTTTTGTAAATCTTCAATCAAACCCGATATCCTGTCAATGGAAGGGATGCATACATTTTCAAGAGTTGCAAAGGTATAATAAATTGTCCGCAGCATGAAAGTGACTGCCAAAAGAATACATGCCCTGTAAATCGGAGATATTCATACGGAACATTCTTATTTATTTGATGACAAATTTGGACTTTACAATAAAACGAAGTTTTTAATATTGATGGTCATTTTAATAGATTAATAGATATGATGATAATTGGCATGGCAAAAACATCGATTAGAAAAGCACCGACTATCGGAACGATCAAATACGCTTTGCTTGAAGGTCCATATTTAGCAGTGATCGTTGACATGTTGGCCATGGCATTCGGTGTAGCTCCTATACCATGTCCAATAAATCCTCCAACCATAACCGCTGCATCATAGTTTTTACCAAGGAAACGGAACATGATGAAGATACTTAATAGTATGATGAAAATTACTTGGATCACTACAATTAATATGATTGGTAAAGCGAGGTCAGCAACCTCCCATAGTTTTATACTCATTAAAGCCATCGATAAGAAAATACCCAAAGTGATATCTCCAATAAAATTGATACTAGGCATTTCAATAATTTTTTCGTTTATCTTATCTAAAATATTCCGTACGATTACAGCTACTATCATTGCTCCAACATAATTCGGTAAAACATAACCTGTCTTCGCCGAAAATAACTCTCCTAAATAAGAACCTAAAGCCATGCAAAAGGTCAGTATTAATACTTGCTTCATGAATGAAGCTACATTTACCTCTATTTTATCCTCCGTTACTTTCTTTTCTTGAATTTCAATATCTTCTTTACTTGGTGTTAATTTGTGTTTGTTAATTAAATACTTTACTGTGGGACCTCCAACCAATCCCCCAAAGACCAATCCCAAAGTAGCTGCTGCTATCCCAATTGCTTGGGCAGATTGGATTCCTAGCGATTCGATGGTGCCGCCAAAGGCCGTAGCTGCACCAATACCGCCTTCCATGGAAATGGCTCCTGCCATCATACCGATCAATGGATCGATCCCAAAAACGGGAGCTAACGAAATACCAATCAAATTTTGGGCAAATGCGAGAAACCCACATAACAGCCAATAGATTAATAATAATTTACCGCCGACTTTTACTAATTGAAAACTAGCACCCAAACCAACAGTAGTGAAGAATGTTAACATGAATAGTCCCTGGAGTGTCGTATCTAATGAAATGGTAACGCCAAGAAAGGCTTTTAGACTTGTAGCGACTAAGGCAAAAAGCAATCCGCCGACAACAGGTGCAGGGATACAAAAGTGTTTAAATACTTTCACATTCTTAACGATAATCCCGCCCAGTGCCAAAAGCAATATGGCTAAAAAAATAGTGATTGTTTGATTAATCTCGATGTTCATATTGTCTATCTCCTCTCCACACACATGAATACTTCGTTTATTAGGTTTGCAGCTAATTTTACAGTTCGATTATCATTATCTAATGCTGGATTTACTTCACAAATATCAAATGAAATGGTTTTCCTATTAGAAATAATATTACGAATCAGTTGTCTGACCATTTTTCCGGAAAGGCCGAATGGGGAAGGTGCGCTAACACCTGGTGCTTCTGAAGCGTTTATAACATCCATACACAGTGTTAAGATAATGGAATCATGTTCATTCATAAAATTCTGAATCTTATTTTCGATTTCATCAGTTATTTCATTCATTAAATCTTCTTCCAGTATCCAAGAACAACCAAGTGAGTCTGCCGTATTAAATAATTTTTTAGTATTTCCAAAACGTTGAATACCAATTGGCATATAGCTAGTGAGATGATCATTTTCTAATATTTGCTTGAACATCGTTCCCGAAGAAGTCATTTCTTCATAGGAGCGTAAGTCAAAATGAGCATCGATGTTAAGGATGCCTATTTTAGCGTTTGGTCCAACCTGAGACCTAACTCCTAGAAAATGACCATAGAAGGTTTCATGTCCGCCCCCCAATATAACGGGAAACATATTTTTGGATAATATTTTCTCCACATGACTTCCTAATTCAGCTTGTGCCGCTTCTAGCTGCCTTTCTTCACAAATGATAGTTCCGAAATCAACTAAGCTATCTGTTGCTTGGCCATGCCAGGATAAGGAAGATAAGGCTTTGCGTATTTCATTTGGAGCTTCCTTGCTCCCAAGTCTTCCTTTATTCCGGCGTACGCCTTCTTCACAGGAAAACCCGATTATTCCGCATGCATGATTCATTGATGCTCTTTGACTCCCTTTAACGATTTGATGAATTCTAAATTCATCTTTGTCCACTAAACTATCTGTCCTGCCTTTCCATACATCCATATTGGGTGATATATACATACCTCATTCCTCCTCTTTAATAAATCTTTAGATCATTCCTGCTATCTAATACATTTTTCAGCTTTTGTTCAAGTTTTGGCAAAGGCTCCTTACAAGACAGGGCTACCTGTATAGCTTGTGATGGAAATTGAACATCCGCCCTCTTCCTAACTGCTATGCCTCCAGTCTATATATTGGTTTTCTGCAAGGTTAATCTGCAAGTTTCATGCCAGCTTCAAAGTCATTAAAACACGGAGGAAATAAAGGATCATTCAAAATAAAAAGCAGGCGAAAATTGCCGCACGGCAATTTTCGCCTACTTTTCTTCCCGGTATTTCTTCAACTTGTCTCGTAATGTTCTCTCCCCGATCCCGATAGTTTGCGCGGTCTTCCTTTGATGACCGTTAAAAGCGGCCAGGTTATGAAGAATCACTCTCTTTTCGATTTCTTCAAGCGTTTCGCCGACATAGGCAGGGATTAAGGTGTTCCCAAAAAACGCACGCGTGCTTTTTTGAATATCTGAAGGTAAATCAGCTTTCTGTATATAAGGCTCATTTGTAAGCGCAATTGCTCTCTCGATCAAGTTCTGCAATTCACGTATATTTCCAGGAAAGTCATATTGCTGCAGTAGCTGCATTGCTTCATGGGATATCCCTTCCACAGGTTTCCCCATTCGATCACCGATTTGTGCAATGAAAAATTCCAACAACAACGGGATATCTTCTTTTCTTTCGCGTAAGGCCGGCAGGTGGAACGGAATTACATTTAATCTATAATATAAATCCTCACGAAATCGGTTTTCTTTTACTTCTTTACCCAAATCTCTGTTTGTCGCTGCTATGATACGGACATCGATACTGACTTCTTCAATTCCTCCTACGGGCATTACCTTTCTCTCTTGTAAAACGCGCAAAATTTTCCCTTGCAGTGCTAAATCCATCTCACCTATTTCGTCAAGAAAGATGGTTCCTCCTTCCGCCAATACGAATAGTCCATATTTCCGCTGAGCCGCCCCTGTAAATGCGCCTTTTTCATATCCAAATAATTCTGATTCCAACAGGTGGGTCGGAATGGCTGCACAATTTATAGCCTGAAATTTCTTGTTTCTGCGCTTACTTTGATTATGGATTGTTCTGGCAACGACTTCTTTTCCGGTTCCACTTTCCCCTTCTATAAGAATGTTGGAATCGATATCCTTCACTTTTTCAATGAGAGAGAATATATTGCGCATGGCCGAACTCTCACCAATAAGGCCGTTCATACCAGCCACTTTATCCAATTCTTCACTCAGCCATTTCACTTTGGATTGAAGCGTATATACTTCCTCCGCTTTTTGCATCAGCACTTCCAATTCATCAATATGAAGCGGCTTTGTTGCATAGGAGAATGCTCCCTTACGCATTGCTTCTACGGATGATGGGATGCTGCCGTACGCCGTCATCATTATGACAACGGTTGAAGGAGAGAGGCACTTGATTTCTTCCAGCACTTCCATTCCATTGAATCCCCCGATTTTTAGATCAAGTAAAACGATGGCGATTTCAGCTTTTTCCAGAAGTAGAAGAGCCTCGCGTGGATCTGTAAATGAATAAACGTGATACTGGTCTTCCAATGCAAACGTAAGTGACTGACAAATGGTTGGTTCATCATCAATAATCATGATATCGTGCATCGTCTTCACCCTTTCTGTTTCTCATGCTGTAAGCTAATGGTCACTACTGTTCCCTTCCCTTGTTCGCTTCTTGTCTCGATAGTCCCATCATTCTCTTTCACGAGCTGATAGGAAATGGAAAGCCCAAGTCCGACTCCGTTTGGCTTCCTGGTATAAAACGGTTCAAATATCTTATCCATCTCCAATTCCGAGATTCCGATTCCCTTATCCTCGATTTCAACTACAGTGAGCTTGTCCTGATAATATGCCCTAAAAAAAAGAGCCCCCCCATCATTCGATGCCTGAATGGCATTGAGAATGACGTTTACCAGTACTTGTTTGATCTGCTGTGTATCTGCAGTAGCCTGAATGTTCGCGGTGAACTCTCGCACGATACGCAGGTTTTTTTCTTTAATCTTCGGCCTAAGCAATAGCTCAATCCCCTCCAAGGTTTCATTTAGTGAAAAAGTGATAGGCTCTGATTTTTTTGGTCGGGCATAATCGAGTAAATCGTTAATCAAAGTATTAAGCCTGGTGATTTCACTTGTAACCTGTTTGGAAAAGAAAGTACGAAAATCCGCGCTTGCAAATTTTTTAGGCAGTAATTGTGTATATGTAAGGATGGACGTTAACGGATTGCGTATTTCATGGGCGATACCTGCCACTAGTTGTCCCAATGAACGCAAACGGTCATCTTGTGCCACTTTTCTTTCAAGCTGTTTTTGTTCCGTAATATCATAAAAACTCAAAACGGCTCCTACACTTTCTCCCCGCTTCGTTTGAATTGGATACACACTATAAGTTATATGTCTTTTTTCTCCAGGCTGCTGTGACCACACCGCTTCCTTTTGTAAAAAAACGCTCTTTTTCTCAAGTGCCTCCATAATCTCCAATTCTGGAATGAAATAGGCAATGGGCAAATCCTGAAAAGGTCGATTAACAATGGTACGATCCAGCTTCAAATATTCCGAAGCCTTCACATTGATCATTGAGACTAATCCTTGATGATTCAACGTAATAAGCGAACTGTAGGCACTGTTTAATAGCTGCTGCTGAAAATGGATATTTTCCTCCTGGAGCAGCATCTTTTCTTCCAAGTCTTTATTCACGCGCTCAATTTGTTTTGTTCGTTTAGCTACTTCTCGTTTAAGGCTGAGATTCCACCATAAGATGAGTGTCATGATAATGAAGGTGAGGAAAAGACCTATTTTTAAATACAGCATCGTTTTACGCAGTCGTTGCGTATTCGGCAAAATATATTCACCGAACCACTTTTTCTCTATCTTTTCATATGTTCCATCTTTCTTGATTTGAGAGATCCCCTGATTGAAAATTGACAAGATCTCTTTGTTTTTTGGCAGCACAGCCACAGCATAATTCGTCGGGTCAAGTGATTCACCGACAATCTTTATGAGCGCTTGCTGCTCATTCTTCTGTAAAAAATATTGACCCGTAATCCGGTTACCTATGAAAGCTTCCACTTTTCCGTCAATCAACAATTGGACTGCTTCTTGCTGATTATCGGTTTCTACCAAGTCCAATTGATCGACTTTGGTTACTAGACCGCTGGCAACATCACCTTTTTGTACAGCCACTTTCCGGCCTTTTAAATCCTCAATATTCCGGATGTACATATTATCCTTCAACACGAATATCCCCTGTGAGCTTGTGAAATAGGGAGCGGAAAAATCATAAGTCTCCTCACGCTCCTGATTGTACTTCATACCTTGTATCGCATCCACCCTTCCCGAGCGCAAGGCATGCACCGCCTCGTTCCAAGGCATAGGGTAATATTCGAATCTGATACCAGTCTCGATCGAAATCGCGTTCATGATATCCACATTAAAACCGGAGTAAACGCCCGAATCGCTCAAATATTCGAAGGGTGGAAAATTATGATCTCCTGCAACCCTTATCACTTTTTTGCCTTCCGAATGAACCGCATCAGGATCGAAACAGCCAAAAAAGAAAAGGAAGAAAGTTAGAAAGGCACAGAGAATATATAAATTACGCATCGCCTCACCCCTTTTTCTATACCTACAGTTTGTAACATTCAAGTGTTTTCAATGTACAGAGACTTTCCATCGATCAACAATAAGTAGCAGAAGCCCTATCACCTCCAAAATCCTGTCCCTATCAGCTGTTGCAAGAAATGTGCCATCATATGAAAAAACTTATTATTCTGTAATCAAAAATTATATTGCAAGCGAACTCCATTGATTCTTCTTATCCATTTCCAGCAATACAATCATTCTATCAAATTTTTTTCAAAACTTTCTTTCATTCCTGATACCCTTTTAGACCGAATGATTATACCGGATTTGCTTCATGCACATTCTTGAAAAACGGTGAACTAATTAAACGCACACAGTATAATACAGAATAGGAATAAGAAAGAAAAATTAAGAGGTGTAAGCATGTTATTAAATGAATTTATGAGTGAAAAATTTTCCAAACTTAGAACTGAAACCACCCTTGTTTTATAATGGGAAAGTCGGTATCCGTTTTGAATTGGGTCTGGACTATGATAGTGATGATGCTCATGAAAACAGCCCCTATATACAAGGAGTATATAAAAGGGCCATCACTTTATTTAAGTCTTTGCATACACAAGACGATGATATTTTTATCGTTGCTGACGTAGACGATTTTGCAGATGGGTATAAGCATGAACCAAAAGTTTTTTCTCGTTATATGAAAGATAAATCGGTTTTATATCAGTTAAACCTTACAACAATTCCCTATATGTTTCCGGAAGATAATGATGAAAAAAGCTATCAAACCCACCGATTCACCTTACAATGCAAAACGTCTGATTTCAGGTACATTTCAATGATAAAAGCAATTTGTAATCAGGATATGGGTATAAAACCCAGTATCTTTAATAGGATCTATTTTATCAACATTAGCAGGAAAACTATATTTTACATATATGATGACAGGGGTTGTGATTTATTGGCGACCACGCCCGAATCAGTAAGAGCTGTTTATCAGCAATACAACGATTGGATATTGGATTACGATAGAATTGCTATTGACGCTAAGTTCAAATGATATGGGCAAATGTTTATTAATGGGTACCCTTAGCAATTTCCAATATTTTCCCTGATTCTTTTTTCCTTTTTTTTGAAAAAATGGTCATTCGCGAAATTATAAAATCACTTTCTCTCAACTGCCCAGCCCGTTAATACAAGCCGCTCCATCGCTTCAGTTCCTTCTTCTTTTTACATAAATAAAGCTGCCTTAAAGGCAGCCCTCACTTCGACACTAGGAATCGCAATCTTCTTGACCAGCAATTTGGCCCATCTATTGATGAAGGAAGAATGCTTGACTAGTATCACTATTGAACATTATTACTCAACTGACCGATATTCTCGACCTCGACAACGATTTCATCGCCGGATTTTACCGGGCAGCTGCCAGATGGTGAGCCTGTTGCCAAAATATCACCTGGCTCCAGTGTCATTACCTGTGAAAGCCAGCTGATTAGATAAGGAATGCTCAAAGACATTTCATTCGTATTTCCGTCTTGGACAACACGGCCGTTTAGAGTGGTCACGATTCGTAAGTTTGTCGGATCCACACCCGTTACGATGCACGGCCCCAAAGGCCCGAACGTATCAAATCCTTTACCCCGCGTAAACTGTGGATCTTTTTTTGTCAGATCTCTTGCAGTCACATCATTAAAGATCGTGCAGCCAAACACATAATCAAGCGCATCTTCTTCTTTTATGTTTTTTCCGCGCTTCCCAATGATCAAGGCCACTTCGCCTTCAAGTTCCACTTGGTTGGTCAGTTCGGCTGGAGGAAGCACAATCGTTTCCTTGTCTGCAATAAGTGAAGATAATGGCTTTAAGAATAAAAATGGTTCAACAAGGTTTGCCTCTCCCCCTGTTTCCTTTGCATGGCCTGCATATGTCCACCCGAAATTGACCACTTTGGAAGGTTTTACAGGCTCCAGAATTTTAACATCGCTATAGTTGACCTTAACCCCGTCATACTTAATTTCCTTGTTGACTAGTTCGGCGAAACTGCTCGACAATTGTAATATTGACTCATCCTCAACAATTCCGTAATGTATATGGCCTTCTTGATTTTGATAGCGTACTATTTTTTGTGTTTTTTGTAAGACTTGCATTATGAATGAACTCCTTTGATGATAAGATGTACTTACTTCCGTTAATAAAAGATCTGGCTATGCTATACTATATTAACATACCTGTTCTTATAGGTGAAAAAAAGAAATGCCATTGCGGCTCCATCTTCTGGTAAAGTTGAAAAGGATTATTCTTTCATGATCCACGATGATATTTAAGAGGAATGAGCTCAGCAATTTTAGTTTTCTCTAACTCGCCTCCTATCTCCAAAACAATAAAACAATCCGGTGAATAATCGGAAATTAATTCCCTGCACATCCCGCACGGACTTACTACTTTTAACTCTCTATTCTTTTCATCAGAATAGGGATGCCTGACTGCGACAATCGTATCAAAATATCTTTCTCCGTTCGAAATTGCCTTTCCAATCGCGATAGCTTCGGCACATACTGAAACCCGCCCGATATATGCTTCCATATGTACCGCCGAAACGATTTTCCCCGACTTTGTTTTCAATGCTGCCCCTACATGATGTCTATCGTCCTCATAGAGGTTCGTAATTTTCCTTTTAGCTTCATCAATCAATGCATAATCATTTTCTGTTAATGGATACGTCTTCATTTCGATCCCTTCACCTTCTTTTATGTTTATCGCGTCATAGTAGGCGTATGAGCTTCCTAAAAATACGACTTATTCTTTTTTGTGATTTAATTAAGTTCTTTTAAATCTGCACCATACCCATTTTGGAGAATAGTTCATCGTGTTTAAATCATACAATGGACAAATCAAAAATATTTACTATAAGATTTTTCTCGACGGCAAGTTCGAATAGTATTTTTTGTCCTACGGATTGAAACGCTCAAAAATCTCCACCTTTCCCCCCCTTGTATTCCGAAATTTTGGCGGTGCGGGACCATCGCCAAGCGGACATACCTAAAACGAGGAATTTAGGAAAATTTCTTTCACTCTTAATTAGCTACGCTATGCAGGGCTTCCCCCACATCCCCTTTCCAGCTTTTACTCTAAAACAAGTGGAAGCTTAACAACCAAAAAAAAACAAACATTACAAGATTTTAAAAAACCAAATATCAAAAAAGTCCTAATTCCTCATTTATTACCCCGAGAAAATAGGACTTTTTTTAATTAGTCTTTAAGAGGACTATACTGTACCAATTGGATCGATTCCTTTGTTTTCAATCATCAAAACTACTGCCTTGCCCTTTGGTACCACGGGTCTATGCATCGTACCTTTTGGGACACAGGCTCCTTCGTATTGCCCCAGCTCAAAGTTACCATTTTCCGTTTCCAAAACGAGTGCGCCCTCTAATACAAAAAAGACTTCATCATCATTCTCATGTTTATGCATATGATATTCACCCTCAAAGATACCAAGTCTCAAAACGGATGAATTTACCTCACATAGTGATTGATTGAACCATTTGTCCGTATTATTACGAACAATATCCTTAATAGTGATTTTTTCTAGATAATCAAACTTAATGTCCATTTGTTGATTGTAGTTGTAGTTCTTTTGATTTTCCATATATACCTCATTTAGTTTGCACCAATCGTGCTTTTTCATTTGCGAAACAAGAAAAAAAACGTTAACCAGACAAATATATGTAATTCATTTCAATTATACACAAATAAGATAGAGTTTACTAAAAGTTGTATTTATTTAGTTAGCTATTAATGTTTAGCTTTTTTAAGTTAACCATTTGAATTTTACTTCGATTTAAAAAACAAGTAACTAAATTGCTACCCGTCTATAGGCTCAGATCAATTCCTCCTGCTCATCTTCAATGATTGCAAAATCCATTCTACCTTCCTATAGTTACGCAATTCCGGATAAATTGAATAATTAATATCATTAGCGCCCAGGATTTTTTTGTTAATTAAACTAATTAAAAACTCACCTAAACGTTGAAATGAGTAACTAGGTCTTCTTAATAGAATGAACCTACAAGCATTTTACCGGTATATTCACCGTCCCAAGTTTCTACCGTTTTATTGGGCATCTCAACATATTGTTGATAAACCTTTTGCCATTCGGCGTAACAATCTTCTTCATCTTTCACGATTAATTCAGAAAAGCTATTAAAGATTTATACACTTCCGCCCTCGCGTCCGTAAATTGGCTTTGCCACATACGCTTCATTCTCAAAAGGAAAATCCCCCTTAAATAAGTGGGCAAAAGTGACGACGGATGCTTTCCCTTTCTTCAAAGCTGAAAATCCCGCTGTCGTCCTGCCGAGACCATATCAGTGCTAAAACCGCTTTAGACTGCATAAGGAAGTAATTCAAGGCAAGCCTTGCTTTCGTTTTTGCAACTGTGAATTCACGTCAATCGTTTTTATTAAGAGGCGGTATGGGATTGATCAAGATTTATACGCGATGCCACGTGAAGGGTGAGGCAGCTCGGAAATGTGGAAAGTAATCGAAAATAAGAAAAAGGCCGCCGCAGCAACCTTCCTAATTAAAACGTTTATGTTTGCGTACAAGCATGGTTGGATTAAAATAAATCCCGCATTAGTTTTTTCGATATATAGTCGAGTTGAATGGTCATATGGTTATCGTCAACCTGCTCTGCATGATCAGCTTTAAAGAGCTGAAGCTTCTTCAGCTTATAATAATCCCATAATAATTGATAAAGTGTCAGGCCGTTCAGCATAAGGAATTTAGCATCTATCATGGAGCGGACCAATACATCATCTTGTAAAAAAATAAGCTTTTCATTCACAGAGTTGAAGATCCCTTTTTCTTTTCCCTCTTCATAAAAAACCATCAATTTTTCTTCTCTTCTTTGCATCGCATCCCGCAATTGATCGTGTAAATACGGATACATGATTTGAAGTTCATTCAAAAAAACATCCGAAATATAGGCTGCAAGCAAAACCGATTGTTCATATGATTGCTGAAAGCCCTTCGTAAATGATTCGACAGTAGTATTCGATTCAACGATAAGTTCATTTATATAGTCAACGAAGCTATTTACAGACCCTTGGATAACATCTTCTTTGGAAGTGAAATATTTGTACATGGTTGCTTTGCTAACATCCATGTATTTCGCCATATCATCCATCCGGATGGACTGAAAGCCATTCTTTCTTATAATGGGGATGATTTTTGTGAGTAGCTTTGTTCTCATGTCGTTTTGAGAACTTTGATTTTGTTCTTTGTTCGCAGTCAAGCCGTTCTCCTCCTTCACTTTCTTCATTATTACATAAATGAGCAGGGAAATAAACACAGTGAACTAATTAAACTTTTTTAACAATTTTAGTTTACTTAGTATTATTTTAGTGTTATTCTACCTTTAATAAAATACAAACAAAAGGGAGCTGCTAACGATATGAGAACGAGAAAATTAGGTAATAGCGACCTGCAAGTGCCGGTTATGGGCCTTGGGTTAATGGGAATGTCGGGAACATATGGTGCAACCAATGACGAAGAATCCACCCGTACCATCCATCGCGCGTTAGAGCTAGGTGTGACATTATTGGATACGGCCAATATTTATGGAGACGGCCGTAATGAAGAACTTCTTGGAAAAGCATTAAAGGGACGGCGGGAGCAAGCCATCATTGCTTCCAAGTTTGGTTTCTTGCCCGATTACAGTGTAAGCGGGCACCCCGATCATGTAAAAAAATCAATCGATGATAGTCTCCGCCGTCTGGATGTCGACTATATTGACCTTTATTATCAGCATCGTGTAGACCCTAATGTCCCCATCGAAGAAACAGTGGGAGCGTTATCTGATTTGGTAACGGCGGGTAAAGTTCGTTATATTGGGTTATCGGAAGCCGGTGCTGAAACGATCAAACGCGCTCATGCCATTCATCCAATCTCCGCTTTGCAGACCGAATACTCCCTTTGGAGCCGGGATATCGAAGATGAAATCCTCCCGGTAGTTAAAGAATTAGGGATTACTCATGTTGCATACAGCCCGCTAAGCAGAGGGATTATCTCCGGGGAAATTCGCAGGTTTGAAGATCTTGCTGAAGACGATATTCGCAGATGGCTGCCACGCTACCAAGGAGAGAACTTCCAAAAGAATCTTGATATTTTGGAAGAAATCAAAAAAATCGCAGAGGAGAAAAGCGCCACTCCCTCTCAATTAGCTTTGGCATGGACAATGGCAAACGATGCCTTGCCGATTCCTGGAACGAAACGCAGCAACTATTTAGAGGAAAATGCAGCTGCCGTTGATATTACGCTAACACCCGAAGATTTGAAGCGAATCGAGGCAGTCAGTCCCAAGGATTCGGTACATGGAGAGCGCATGCAAAGCGAGCATATGAAACAAACGAACTTATAAAACGGATGCACCGGAACACAGGCAAAAAAATTATAAATGAAAATAAATCATTGATTGTCAGGGAGGATAAGCATAATGAAACAAGAACGGTCTTTAGAAGAAAGAATTCAATACCTAGAGGATATTGAAAGCATTAAAAAGCTTCAAGCAACATATGGACATTATGTAGATAAAGGGTGGAATGGCAAGGAAGTGAATTTTGAAAAGCTTCCTGCTCTTTTTACAGAAGACGCGGCTTGGAAATGTGCAGCAATGGGTGTGGATTCCAAAGGAATCGATAATATTATCGAAATGTTAAAAGCAGCGACTGCCGAAGGTGAGCTTGGCATGCACAGCTTTACTAACCCGATCATTAATGTCAGTGGAGATAAAGCGACAGGAAAATACTTATTATGGGTTGGTGTAAAAAATCATGATGGTACGAACCTCGTTTATCAAAGTGAGGATGTTGAATACCTGCGCACTGCTGAAGGATGGAAAATCTCTGCCATTAACCTTCACTTTGCCCAATTATTAAACTCATAACTCAATTATAGATAACTTCATTACAAGCCCTCCTGTATACTGCATGTCATTCAGTATACAGGAGGGCTTGTTCATTCACAAAAACCTAATCCACGAATTTTTTGACCGCGTAATACTTATACCCCAGATACATGCTTTATCAAGACTCCAGTAAGGCTCCCGCCAATCGCTGATAGTTAGCCAATAAGCAGAGCCGAGCTTGCTCCCCACTATCACACACATTTTGTACTCACGTTTCATTGGAATGCGATAAACTAAATTTATATTTGATTGAACCTAACCATCGCCCTGACTGAATCATCATCAATACGAGTAAAAGGACGCATGTACAAACAGAAAATATTTTTAATAGAAGGCCAAAAACCTTCATATAACAAGGTTTCCCCTGTTGTAACTCATAGGTTGCGCGGCAATGCGCATATAACTAGCTTTACTTTATAGGTGCCTGTTCACAATACTAGGAATCAAGAAAGGAAATGAACCATTCATGATACTAAGCGAACGATTGAAACAAGAACGAGAAAAAAGGAATTGGTCTCAAAATGATCTCGCAGAGAAGATCCATGTGAGTCGGCAATCCGTGTCGAAATGGGAAACAGGAAAAAATTATCCGAGCATTGAAGTGATCATTCAATTGAGTGACTTATTTCACATAACGATTGATGAATTATTAAGGAGTGACGAGGAATTGAAAGAAAAAATAATACGAGATAGTAAGCAATTGGCTTTTCCAAGGTGGAAGGTATTTTTTGATTGTGTGTTTTTACTTGGATCATTTTTGTTAGTGTCTAAACTCCTCGTTTTGGGTCTTAACAAATTTGTTGGCACAGACATTACATTACTAAAAGGGATGCCGGCTGTGTCGAATTTCCTGCCATTGGCCTTGATGCTAATCGGTGGTATTGGTTCAGATCATTTGAAGGATAAATATGTCCCCTGAATAAAGCCGTCTGCAAAGGGCTCTTGTTGAACAAGAGCCCTTTGCAGTTTACTAAGCGTGCGGCGGAGCTTTCGGGATCAGGAAGGTGTTACTCCATATTAACTTCGACCTCGAAATTCACCTTCAGGTCAGGGAAATATTCATCTCTCCAGTTTTTTAGTTCATTGTAAGAAATCAACTGTTGAAATTCCTGCCCGAATCCAAAGATGTCTGTATGGCTTTCCTGCATCCGTTTAAGTATGTGAAAAAAACGCTCTTCGATGATCCTTTCAAGTTCTTCCATGATTTTTTTATTTGTGACTCCATCATTTCTTTCTAAAACGTTAATTTTTATATTCAAGTTGCTGGACAATGACGGTTTATCATTGTTCAACGATGGTTTGAGTCGGATTGAGCTGTTTGAGACCATAATGCTGGCAAAGCCTAAGCTCTCGATTTTCCCTTTTTCATTTTTGTTTTGCAGCACTCGGATCAATTGGATTTCTTCCGGTTTTAGTCTATCCATTATTTCGCCTTTTTTCAGGATATCGGAGCCTTCAAAGATTAAAACCGTATTCCTTCCGGAACGGATGAGGGGGACGGCAATATCTTTAGTGGAAGAAAATAGGCTTCGATACACTTCCCACACAGGCGTACTAAAAATTTCTGGAGCCCAATCAGCCCCTTTATTGAAAAAATCATAGATGGAAGAAGCATGCACACCCAATTTATCGTTAATGCTTGATAAAACACCCTCAACATTTTCGTCCGTTATGGCCATTAACGATCTGGAGGGAATCTCTTCTGAACCCATTAAAAATTTCACAATATTCGTAAATTCCTTTTGATTATGCGCCAGATGGTTTTGGACGACAATCAATCTTATTTGGGTATAGTCAATGGCATTTTCGGAGTTTGTCCTGATTTTCCCAAGAGCACTTGTAATCGTTTCGCCTGTTCCTGTTACGACTTTTGATACTTGGCTTTCATTTTTAAGTACAGGTATTTGCAATGTCACTTTATACTCTCCGCCATTGGTCTTGGAAATGCCCAATACTAATGGAATGGTGCGCTTATTTATATCTTTAATATCCCAACAGCCGCAGAGAAGGATTACCGTTAAAAACACGACAATGAATTGAAATAGCCTATTGTTTTTCATGGCCCCTTACACCTCCATTCGACCAGAATCCATAAATAAATAGGGCTAATGGAATGATGATCATGAATAAAGCCTGTGCACCGGAGCTCCACAAAAAGTATTTTTCGAGCAAAGATTTGTTCGGAACGACTAGTGCGATTAACAGCGCGATGAAAGAAAATGCAATTATCCAATTTGAGGAATTCCATCTGTATATTTTTTGCATGATTGTTCCTATCAGCCAAAATAAAACGGAATTAGTCAGAATCACTAAGCCAACAAGCAATACACCAAAGAAAATGGCTTGCCGATTGAATGAAAACCAGCTAATATCGATGGAATCCATTGCTTCCAAGAAAGGGTTTTTCAGTGTAACGACCGTATCTTGCCCGAATATAAACAACGGGATATATACGATTGCCAAAAACAATACCGTTACAATCACCCACACTGCCAAAAGCTGGCGAAATATCAATTTTGTTTTGGAAGTTATGAATCCCAAAAAGATAAACGACGAGAATCCTAAAAGATAAAAAAATTTGATATCCAACAAGAACTTAGGCGGAAAATTCAAACCTGGGGTAACATTATGTATATTGAAATTTATAACAGAAGAGAAAATATTCAAAACCACCAATGGAATGACAAACAGGAAAATAAAAATTGCCGAACGTAAAATCGTTCCTAAACCTTTCAAAGCTGTATAAACCGATATGAAAAATAACAGAATCAATATTGCCCAATAGGGGGTCCGTGGCAAGAAAATCGAAATAATGACCTCCGTGTGGATACGAATGTTGAGCGAAGCCAATGCAATCAAGTTGATGGCAAATGGAGTCAGAAAAATGATTGCCGCCCATCTTCCCATTTTCAAAAATATATCGGTGACATTCTGTGCTGGAAAGTAATTCAACCCTTTCATGTAAATCCAAATCAAGATTAATTGCAGAAGGCCTTGGCATATGATTACTTCCCAATGAGCTGTTTTCGTTAACATATAAATGAGATTAGGATATACAACATAGCCAAAACTTAAATGTATGATAATGAAAACTGCTCCGATTTGTATCCGCTGCGTCACTTTATTTCTCCTTCTTTTTTAATACGGAACGTCATATAAGGAATATCGTCCGATGTTAAACTCGCCAAATATATTATGGTGAAAATAAAGCCAGTGCATACCCCAAGAATGCCGAAAAGCGATGCCAATATTAAAATGGGGTATTTCAGCAGTCGAATGTACAACGAGTTTTGCATGCCGATGACCGACGAACTCGCAATCACGACAGCAGTGATCACGATGACCAGCAAATTACTGACCAATTTGGCCTCCACCATTGCCTGTCCCAGTATGATACCGCCAACCATTGTAATTGCGGGACCGACGCTTTTGGGGAGCCTTACGATCGCTTCCAGTATTAGATCAACCAATACGACCATTGCAATGGTTTCCAGAAAGGCCGTTAAAGGAATGCCCTCCCTGCTCTTAGCGACAAACAATGCAAGATCCAGTTTGAATACCTCGGGATTGACTGATACCAAAGCAACATATAATGCGGGAAGGATCAACGTGGCCACAAGTCCGATCACTCTAAAGAATCGAAGCATGAATGACAGGATGAATGGGAAATTACGATCATTTATACTAAATAACATGTCCCAAAGGAGATTGGGGAAAACAAGCGCAAAGGGGCAATTATCTAAAAACAACACGATTTTATTCCTTTTTAATGCATGTATGGCCGAGATCGGCAGTTCAGTGGCAAAAAGATGACTGACAGGACTGAACCTGCGTTTGCCGAATTGCAAATTAAGCTCATCAATGGTTTCAATATCGTTTTTAATTCCTTTTAATTGCTGTTCGACTTTTTCAATAAGGGCATTCGGGGTCCTTCCTTCGATATAAAGCATTGACAGCTTGCGCTTTTCCAGCTCTCCGACCTGATAGGAACAATGGCAAAGACTGGTGGTCGTGAGCCTTTTCCTGATCATTCCGACGTTCGTATTGATATCATCACCAAAGGCATCTGTTGAAGATTGAATGGGACTTTCATTTTTAGGCTCGGAAACGCTGCTCCTTAGATTTTGGATGAATGGATTGACGACGGCATTCTGCTTGCCATCCAGTGAAACGATCACCAAGTTCCCTTCTAGAATGCCTTCAATCAGTTGTTCTGTATTAACGTTTATCCGGTTACTAAGGTTCATGAACAGCGCTTTTGCTGACCTGGAAGAATCCTCTATTTGCTGAATATATAACTTGGACTTAGGTAAATCGACCAGCGTTTTGAATCCCATCAGGAAAATGGTTGTTTTGTCCACTAGTTCTTCTTCAATGAAAAAGTCACCTTGATTGGAAAACGTGGTTTCAAGTTCTTTTACTATTTTATTCCTCATTTATTTTCCCCTTAACAAATAGTAATAAGAAAGATTATTTGCAAAAAGGATCGTTTTTATTCGGTAAACAGGGGCTCACTCAATGATAGGTATATTTTTTTGGTGAAAATATCGTATACAGATGTAAAACTTTTTGGTTTTATAAAAAAAGCTGCCCTTAATGGCAGATTTTAAACTGAAAACAGTCTCGATTAACATCGAGTTTGTCTGAATTCCCCTACATATGTGTTCCATTTGCTCGGTCCTGTAGACACGTATTTCCAAGGCGAAGTCACTCACCTTCCATGCCTATCCCCCTTCATTCCTCTGCCCCCCTACTGTTAGTTAGTTCCAAGGAATTCACCCTATCGTTTAGAGTGAGGAAATCAGCCTTTAAGGTTCAGTTTTTCTCTTAATCTGGATCAACAAAAAAAAGCCGCCCATTTGCAGCACTGAACTTCAACGATAATCGTATGCCTGATTACCATAAACAAGCAAATCAACATTTCGTAACCAAAAAAATGGAATTTACAGTGATCGATGTAAAGCATTATTTCTTATCCTTTTCAAGTAGCTCAATTATTCTATCAAGTTTTTGTTCCGCATTGCCGGACTTGCTTGTATGTCCAGTAACAAGGTTCCTAATAAAAAAATAAACGGCAGAAAATATTCCTGCTACCATAATAAATATGACGATTTGATAAATGATGTCGCCAGAATTAAAAATAAAAAACCACCCCTTTACATAATCAGCTTATTATACCACAATTTTCTTTTTTTATTACGTAGGAACAGGCGATCCTGCCACATGGAAGGATCGCCCGTATTGATTCGTATCTCTCATGAAACTCTAGTATGTCTTCAATGCTTCAATCATCATTTTCCAAAATCCTTCTGTGTCCAGTTCCAATCCATACTTGGCATTCACTTTTCTTCCCGTGATCCCATGCAGATCAATCGAAGTTGTTCCTGCCGTAAACTCACCTTTCGTTTCCACTGTAATATTCACTTCTTTAGTTGTAAACAATTCTGGTGCAACACAGTAAGCGACAGTTAGTACATCATGCACCGGGGCCCCGGAAAAATTGAACATTTCTTTATATGTCGAGGCAAAGAATTCTAGTAATTCCCCCACTATTCTGGCCACATCGTTATCAATTTCCTGCACTTGATCAATGACTTCCTTCGTGGCCAAGGCTTGATGTGTGATATCCAGTCCCATGACCACTAATGGAATGCCACTATCAAATACCTTTTTGGCCGCTTCCGGATCCGCCCAAATATTGAATTCTGCAGTCGGTGTCCAGTTTCCGAATGTCCCGCCGCCCATCAGGACGATTTCTTCAATATTGTCTTTAATTTCTGGTGCTTTCAATAAAGCTAAAGCAATATTTGTCAAAGGACCTGTCGGAAGGATAGTAACGGGATCATCTGCTCCTTTTATAAGCCGTATGATCGTATCGCAGCCATGTTCAGCACTCCAGCTCCGTGAGGGCTCAGGCAATTCAGGACCGTCCAGACCTGAATCCCCATGAATGCCTGGTGCCGTCTCGCGTATGCGAATGAATGGTTCACTTGCGCCTTTTGAAACCAGCACATCGTTTAAAGATACTAAATCACAAATCTTCAAAGCATTCCTTGTCGTTTTTTCGATTTCCGCATTCCCGGAAACCGTCGTAATTCCCAAAATGTCCAATGATGGTTGTGAAGCTGCCAAAATGATAGAAATCGCGTCATCATGCCCAGGATCACAATCCAAAATAATTTTTTTCGTTTTCATCCTACTCTCTCCTTACATGACGATTCCCATGATCGTTCCTGAAATTACGGAAGCCAATGTGGCACCAAGCAAAAGCTTTAAAGCGAATTTTGATACATGATTGCCCTGTTTTTCACTAATGGATTTAATTGAACCTGAAACAATGCCCACCGTTCCAAAATTGGCAAAGCTAACTAAATAAACAGATACAATGGCAATCGTCTTATCAGAAAGGTTTTTTGATATTTCACCAAAATTCAGCATCGCCACGAATTCATTTGTAACAAGCTTTGTAGCCATTATTCCGCCGGCTTCAACGGCTTCAGACCAAGGAATGCCCATCAAAAAAGCAACAGGTGCAAACAGATATCCGATAACCGTTTGGAAAGAAAAATGAAAAACATTTAAAAAGATTACATTGATCAATTCCATTAAGGCAATGAACCCCAATAACATGGCAGCAACCGTAATGACGATTTTAAAGCCATCCATTACACTGTCACCGACCATCTGGAAGAAGGGAACTCTTTGATTCTCTTCCAATTGGATCAAATCCTCATCGTCTTCCAAATCATATGGATTGATGATATTGGCAATGATAAGAGCACTGAATATATTCAGGACAACGGCGGTTACGACATATTTGGGTTCCAGCATCGTCATGTATGCTCCAACCATAGCCATGCTTACCGCACTCATTGCCGAGGTACAGATCGTGTATAGCCTTTTTGATGATAAATGCGGTATTTGTTTGATGATTGTTAAAAAAACTTCAGGCTGACCCAGGACAGCTGTGGACACCGCAAAATAGCTTTCCAATTTCCCCATTCCTGTTATTTTACTTAATACCAATCCTAAATATTTGATTAGGAATGGCAAAATTTTAATATAGTTCAATATTCCAATTAAAACCGACATGAATACCAGGGGCAATAGAGCAATAAAGAAGAAAGTCGTTTTCCCTTCATTCACCATACCGCCGAACACAAATTGAATCCCGGAATCAGCAACCGCCATCAGTTTTTCAAAAAAAACGCCTACATTGGTAATGGCAATCAGGCCAATGCTAGTATTCATCATCGTGTACACTAAAATGATTTGCACGGCCAACATGATGAAAATTCGTTTATATTTTATTTTTTTCCGGTTATTACTAAATGAAAAAGCGATGATAAAAACAAACAGGATCCCTGTTAGCAAGAATAAAAAATCCATTTGACCATCCCCTCCAGCGTGTTAACGCTTTCAACCTTGTATAAAAAACAACTTCCATAAGTCTAGTTGTTTGGTAGAACAACACGGTGAACTTATGGAAGTTGTGGCGATATTGCTTACACTCCCAGTTTATTATCACTCAACTTCTCATTGAATCTCACTGCTATCTGTGTTCCCACTTTAGCATTGTGCTTCACTAATTCGATATTGGCTT
The DNA here is from genome assembly GCF_030271255.1 of Peribacillus folii. Taxonomy (GTDB): domain Bacteria; phylum Bacillota; class Bacilli; order Bacillales; family DSM-1321; genus Peribacillus. Next base: position 107,351 of record NZ_JASJOM010000009.1, on the reverse strand, counting down.
CAAGGCTCTTGCCGCCAGTTAATTCCTTGATTTTCCCTAACAGGAATGGTGTACTGTCCTTCCCGATAATATGGTTTTCTTCCGCTTCCCTGATAGCTTGATCGATGATTCCATTGATATAATCTTGATCCATGGCAAATTCTTCTGGAATTGGATTGGTAATCACTGCTCCGCCCTTCAGGTCTAGTTCCCATTTGGTCTTCAATGTCTCTGCTATGACATCTATCGAATCCGTCGAGAAGTTCAATGCATGCTCACTTTCCCTAGTGTAAAACGCTGGCAGGCATTCCGTTTCATAACCTATTACAGGAACTCCCTTTGTTTCAAGATATTCAAGAGTAAGGGCCAAGTCCAGGATTGATTTGGCACCCGCACATATTACAGCCACATCAGTTTGAGCTAATTCCTCAAGATCAGCTGAAATGTCCATGGTGGTTTCCGCGCCTTTATGAACCCCGCCGATACCGCCTGTCACAAAAACTTTGATGTCGGCTAACTCGGCACAGATCATGGTTGTAGCAACGGTTGTGGCGCCTAGCTGTTTGGTGGCGATGATTTGTGCTAAGTCACGTCTCGATACCTTGGCTACATTCGGGCTCTTCCCAAAAAGCTCGAGTTCTTCATCTGTTAATCCAATTTTGATTTTTCCGTCAATAATAGCGATTGTTGCCGGAACAGCACCGTTATCACGAACAATTTGCTCGACCTCCCGCGCCATCTTTACGTTTTGAGGATAAGGCATTCCATGGGAAATGATCGTGGACTCTAATGCGACTACTGCTTTGCCTGACGCCTTTGCCTGTTGCACTTCTGAAGACAGTTCAATATATTTTTTCATTTGAAAATTCCTCCATATCCAATTTAAATTGTTTTTCCGATAATTCTTGCCTAACTGTATATTTTGACATTATCGTTTTATGAGCATTGACCAATCCCGATTTAATGACATGATCAAAATCATTCTGTTGCAGCCAAGAGTATATGACACCTGAACAGAAAGAATCTCCCGCGCCTGTGACATCAGCCACTATCGGTGTCTCGATGGATGGGAAATGTTGTATTTCACCATTGGCAGCCCCGGTGACCACCCCATTTGATCCGTTAGTCACAATAACATTTTCCACTCCTAGCTCCAGCCACACCCTTACTGAATTTTCCCAATCATTCCTATCGTTGATTTTGACATTCAAATAAGTTTCTGTTTCATCTTTATTAACAATCAGCCAACTCACTGCATTCATTTTTCCAGGAAGCGCGCTCATTTTTTGAGATGAAACAGGGATGATGACTAAGGGAATATGGTGTTTTGCCGTGAATGAACCAAGAAATTCTATCGTCTCTCTTGGACAATTCAAGTCCACAACAATGCATTTGGCCATGAGAAGAAGCTCGATATTCTTTAAAAGCAAATCAGGTGTAATGTAATCAAAAATCTTCATATCGGCCAGGGCTAAAGATAGATCACCGTTTTTGTTGATAACCGCCGTATATGAACCGGTTGCTAAATCGGCGATTGTCATGACATGCTCCAAATTCATAAAAGGCGAGGATGACTGATAAATGTCCAACCAATCAGCATCATTTCCTCTTGCTGACAGCAATATGACTTCTTCCCCCAGGCGCCCTAAGTTTTCCGCAATATTCCTTGCTACTCCCCCAACCGTTCTAGAGGAACCTAAGACAGGATTGGAGGTTTTATTGACAATTTCATTTTGGGTATATAGTTTTTTATCAATATTTGCTCCCCCTATACAAATAATGGGGGACTTCTGTCTTCCCGCATTAGAAGTATTAATCAAAACACCACCCCCTTTTCAAACATTTGTTTTTTAATTAAACATATGTTTAGTATACGCTTACATTCTCACTTGTCAATAAATTTTTAAAATTTAGTTAAATGCATTTTTTCTGTTTTTTGTCCCAAACAAATGTTTATCGCTTAAAGTCGAAACGAAAATGCCCATGATAATGATCATGACACCCAATATTTGCAATAAAGTAACCGTTTCATCCAACAAGATGACCGAGATTAATATGGCAACAGGCAATTCGACTGCACTCAATATTGACGATTTGCTCAGTCCTATTTTAGGGATGGATATACTGAACAGATAAACGGGAAGTACCATTCCAAATAAGCCTAAAGCTAACCCATACATCCATAGCCCTTCACTGAAGAGCGTACCATCCCAGATGACTTGAGGTGACTGAAAGACAGCTGTTGTCAGGAAAGCGAAGAAGGCAACCAAAACTAACCGATTAGATGTTGCCATCGTTGATTTTGTTTTACCATTAAAAAATAGAAATAGAGAATAGCATAGGGCTGCTCCAAGTCCCCATAACCAGCCTTGAAGCGGCACCGTCGTTAGGTCGACATCCATTAAGCCAGCAGCCGGTATGGTTCCGACGAACAATAAAAACAGCGCCAAGCATTCAGCTCGTCCAGGAAATTGCCGTTTGGCGATACATGAAATCAGCATCCCTATCCACGTAAATTGAAATAAAAGAACAACAGCCAAAGAAGCAGGTAAATAATTCAAGGAAAGACCATATGAAATATTGGTCATCCCCGTCAAGATTCCTGTAGCGATGATATTTTTGATTCCGCTGCCATCCAATTTATTTCTTTGCGCTGCAAATATGCAAACTGCAAGCATAAAGCCCATGATAAATTGGCTTGTAACTGCTTCCGCAGCTGAAAAGCCATGGCGCATCGACAACTTTATGATGGTTGAAACCACACCGTAGCTGCATGCCCCAATGATTACAAACAGTGGATACAAATACATCTTGCTCACGGGATTCATCTCCTTTCATGTTGCACAACATATAAAAAAAAGAATTTTAAACAAAAGTTTATCATAAAGACAAATGTTTAGTAAATATGGAATCATTTATTTTTCCATAAAAAAAAACCTTGAATTTCTTGTTTTCAAGAAAATTCAAGGCCCGTTTCATGTTTTTAACACTTGTTCACGTGTATATCCTATCGTTTATGTTTCCGGATCCGATATATCCGTATCATCATCCTTGCAGTTATTTTCAACAAGTGCATAAATCTGCTCCGCTGTCACATCCGCATTTGTCTCCCATGTCTGCAAGGTGATAGCGGAAGCCGCCATCCCAAATCGTAATGACCGTTCAAAGGATTCATTTTGGTTCATACCAAACAAAATGCCGCCTATCAATGATTCCTCCACTCCTGTGCTACATAGGAAATGGTCTTGGATTGGAACCAAATGCTCTTGACTTCCATCATTGGCTGCCCAAAAAACCCCCTGCCTGTCTAAGGTAATGATAACTTGTTTGACTCCTCTTTTTATGATTCTCTCGGCTGCTTTCTGGCAATCGTCAATTGTCACAACCTCCATGTCGGCCAAAATCGACGTTTCATCACGATTGGCAATCAATAACTCTATTCCTTGTAAATTAGTCGGCAATCTCGAGGCCTTAGGAGCTGAAACGGGATTCACCCATAAGGTCAATTTTTCCTTTTTGCATCTTTTAATAAGGTATGTCAAGGTTTCTTCGGGAAGGTTGGAATCTGCAAAGATGATATCCGAAGCTGCAAGGTGCGACCAACGGGCTTCGATGAACTCAATGCTAAACTGGTCATAAATCTGCATATCCGCGACCGCTAAAATCATTTCACCAGAATCATCAAGTATGGACGTGTATGTACCTGTTTTCTCCAAATTCATTGCCAAGCATTGACTCACATCCACACCGTAACGCTTCGTTTCCTCCAATAGCCATTTTCCTTCTTGATCATCTCCGACCAATGTAATCAAGGATACTTGGCAGCCTAACCTTCCGAGGTTCTCTGATATATTTCGGGAAATGCCGCCACAAGACTGTCTAACCTGTGCAGGATTGGAAGTGCCATATTGAATCGGCTTCAACGTTTGTGAGGTGCGGTCTATATTAGCGCCTCCAATGCAAGTGACTCGCGACTCTTCCCGAACGATATAAGCCCGTCCTATTATTTCACCCTTTTTTGTCAGGTTCGAAATATATCCTGCCACCGCCGATCTCGATAGTCCAAGTTTTACAGATAACTCCTGTTGAGAAATAAATGGATTTTCCTTGATTAATGCCAAAATATACTGATCTTTCACCGTATTTCCCCTTCCATATCTATTCTCTTTTGTCATATTATTGTGGGTTTATATACATAGACGGCCTATAATAAATAATTCATACCGGTTTTTTCTACTTGTTAAGGTAAGTTAGTCCACCTGTTCATTTGACTTCTCCAACGAAAAGAGTCAGATTGCAAGATTCATTTCATTTTTTACGAAGGATTGTCTTAGTTTTATTTTACCAAAATTTATACAAAGAGCCTATGAATCAAGATTATTCTGCATTGAAAAAGTTCAACCAATAGATTCAGCTGATGGTGAAGCAATATTCGTTTTATTAGCGTCCCTTAACATAGCCACTGTTTCACCTGGATTCGTTCATAAAAATAGCGATTCTTATTAAAGAATCGCTGCGGTTATCATTCACTTATTGAGGATGGATTTCGCTTTGCATCCAATCTAGCTCTGTTGATTTTTTCAATCGTATATTTGCATTTGAACTTCGAAAGTTCTTTAACGTTTCATGGACATGTTCGATAATCCGGGGAGCTGACAAGTGGTTGGCATCATTCGTTGTGTGGGCATCCGCGATAAGGGTGACATCATACTCCAAATCAAAGGCACCCCTGCATGTCGACTCAACACAGTATTCCGTCTGCGCTCCACAAATGTATAGCTGTGTCACGTCCAACTTGTCGAGTGTTTGTTTTAAAAGGGTGTTACTAAACGAATTTGGTACGCGTTTGAAGATGGTCACCTCTTGATTGATTGGCTTCTCAAGCCTCGGGTGAAGCTCCCACCCAGATTCGCCCGTTTTCAAAGGGCCTTCTATGGATTCATGCCGTATATAGATAATCGGTATTTGTTTTCCCCTTGCACATTGAATCAAATAGTTGATGTTATCCATTACCTTATCGCGTTTATAGCCTTCTTCAACAATGGCTGTCTGCACATCAACGATCAGCAATGCTTTCATCGCCACAAATTAGCACCTCCGTCTTTCACTGATTTCATCAACAGAAACAAATCAAGCATCTCCACGGTGCAAGATTTAAGATCAGCAAGCAACATACACACAAATGTTTTTATAATGTGCGGGACATCTCCTTACTTGAAGGAAATGTTAATGTATATTGACTCATTGTCTGTCCTTATTCCACCTATATGGAACGTCCGCCCATTTAAATAAAAGGATGATCAAGAAAATAAAAATACCGGTCAACATATTATCCATCCACTCAACTTCCTTGTAAGCAATGCGTTGCCATATGGATGAAACAAGAAAATATATGAAGGACAATCTTACGCTTTCTTTTTAAATTTTATTCACCGCCTTCATTAGGAACGCTTAACTGCTGCGTTCGTATTTGCACTTGGTTTCATAAATATATTAGACGATTTTTAAAATTACGATGTATGGAACTGAAAAAAGAAAAACGTGCCTAGGCGGCCACGTTTTTCACACGGAACAGTCAAGCCCTAATTGGCATACAAGCGGTATTGATCGCTTAGAGTATCACCATTACCGTAGATATAGGCCTTAGATCCAGATGTATAGGAGGAGTCATCGTACTTCCATTTGATTCTGAGCCCCATGTTTCCCCCTGCCCCATAGGTGTTCTTGCCATTCTTTTTAATATATTGCGAAAAGCTGTCCCACGTCTTGGGCCCAACCACACCATCCACTTTCAGCTTGTTTTCTTTTTGATATTTCCTTACACCCGCTTCTGTTTTCGGTCCGAATATTCCATCGACGTCAACGACGGCTGAATCGGTATAAAAGCCCATGACATTCAGGATATATTGCATATTTCTGACCTCCACCCCATGAGTGTCCTTACGCAAAATAGAATTTTTATCCCAGCTATCGGGATGGTGGAAACCTCCGGCCGATGCGGAAGCTGTGGAAAAAGATATCCCTAAGGCCATTGTCAATACTGCCAAGCTAGTGAATAATTTCTTCATGAAACCATCTCCCTTTCTTTTGTGCATCTCAACCACCTTAACTATTTCCACTCAGCCCCTAAATCCCCCTTCCGACCAATGTCCCGTTTTGAAAATCCCCTCAAATAGTGCCTGGTAGCAACACAGAATAGGAAGATTGATTTTAGTATTCCTACGCTTTGCCCCCTCCCTTAATAATCACGAATAGTACTGCATTCAAGATGGTCATAATAAAAGCAATTGTTCCAATGAAAGGAGGAATCAACATTCCTAGAGTTAATAAGGGATTGATTGTGTTTGGTACGATCATCATCCAGGTAGGCTTGGGCACGATCTACACGTGGAGCTTATTCAATCAGCCCTTGGCAGACAAGTTCGGCTGGAAACTCAGCTCCGTCGCGATCACCTTTTCCATTACAAGCTTTGCATTGGCAGTGGCAACGCTCTTTGCCGGGAGATTGCAGGAAAAATGGGGGCTTCGTTCGTTGATCGCAGTAGCGGCAATCGTGCTTGGAGCTGGATTGATCGCCAGTTCATTCGTTTCATCATTATTGGTTTTATACATCACTGCAGGGATTGTGGTCGGTTTCGCGGATGGGTTGGCCTACATTACTTCATTGTCCAATCTTATTAAATGGTTTCCGGAGCGGAGGGGCTTGATATCAGGAATTTCCGTTTCGGCTTACGGAATGGGGAGCCTGCTATTTAAATACATCAACACATGGTTAATAAATAATGTCGGGGCTTCACAGACCTTTATGTATTGGGGAATCATCGTAATGGCCATGGTGCTGATCGGATCTCGGTTTATAAGGGAGGCTCCGGAGCCATCCGGAACTGATGCGTCCGCTCTTTCAAACTCGAATGATTATACAGTCAAGGAAATGATGCGAACCAAAGAGGTATATCTATTGTTTGTCATGTTCTTCACCGCTTGCATGAGCGGGCTTTATTTAATCAGCATTGCCAAGGATGCAGGTGTCCAATTAGCTGGATTGGATGCGGTCACTGCAGCCAATGCCGTAGCCATGATCGCCATTTTCAACACGATTGGGCGTCTGATCCTCGGAGCCCTTTCGGATAAGGTCAGCCGATTGAAGGTGATTGCCTTCAGCTTTCTCGTCACCGCTGCAGCAGTCCTTGTATTGACCTTGGGGAAAATCAACTTCACCCTCTTTTTTGTCTGTGTGGCAGGCATCGCCTTTTGCTTTGGAGGTAATATTACCGTCTTTCCCGCAATTGTTGGTGATTTTTTCGGTTTAAAAAACCACAGCAAAAATTATAGTATCGTCTATCAGGGCTTCGGCCTTGGTGCTCTATCCGGCTCGTTCATTGCCGCCATCATCAATGGATTCAAGCCGACATTTATGATCATTGCCGTATTATGCATCATATCCTTCATCATTGCTTTAAGGGTGAGGCCCCCCAGTTCCCGCAGGGAAAACCATCTATAACCGTCATATTGCTAAATCATGAAAAATTTATCACCATGAACATCGAGGAGGAAAAGAATGAAGCAAACTATCGCAGACCTACTAATCGACTCATTATTGCAAGCAGGTGTGAAAAGAATTTACGGGATTGTTGGCGATTCCTTGAATGCTGTACTCGATTCCATCAGGCGCTCCGGCAAGATTGAGTGGATCGGGGTCCGCCACGAGGAAGTCGCAGCATTCGCCGCAGGTTCAGATTCCCTTTTGAGCGGCAGCATCGCGGTTTGTGCAGGCAGCAGCGGCCCAGGGAACCTTCATCTTATCAATGGCTTGTATGATTGCCATCGCAGCCGCATTCCCGTATTGGCCATCGCGGCCCATATTCCCAGCAATGAAATTGGCAGTGAATATTTCCAGCAGACTCATCCTGAACAGCTGTTCAAGGAATGCAGCCACTTCAGTGAGCTGGTGTCTAAGCCCGAGCATATGCCTCGCATGGTCACCATCGCGATGCAGCATGCGGTTTCAAGAAAGGGTGTAGCCGTCCTGGTTCTTCCAGGTGATGTAGCTGCAATGCCTGACAATGAAACCGTCCCTGATAAGGTTGTACATGTGACGGAACCGGTTGTCCGCCCATCCGATGCCGAATTGCAAAAGCTGGCGGAATATTTAAATCATGGCAAGCGAATCACATTATTGTGCGGTGCAGGCTGTGAGGGTGCCCACTCCCTTCTTATGGAACTGTGTGACTGCTTGCAGTCACCGATGGTCATTGCCCTCAGGGGGAAGGAGCATCTTGAGTATGATAATCCTTACTCTGTAGGTCTTACAGGCTTAATTGGCTACTCTTCCGGCTATCACGCAATGATGGATTGTGATGTATTGCTGATGCTGGGCACCGACTTCCCATATCGGCAATTCTTTCCCAAGAAAGCCGATATCCTTCAGGTAGACCTCAGGGCCGAGCACCTTGGACGCCGGGCCAATTTAACTTTGGGATTATGCGGTGATATCAAGAATACGATTGAAGCTTTGCTTCCTTACCTTACAGAGAAGCATGGCTCGCGGCACCTGAATAAATTCATTGACCATTATAAGAATGTCCGCGAAGGGCTTGATGAACTTGCAGTGGGTAAACCAGGTCATACACCGATCCACCCTCAATATTTAACGAAAATGGTCAGTGACCTTGCCAGTGAGGATGCCATCTTCACCTGTGACGTCGGGACTCCTACATTGTGGGCAGCCAGATACCTTGAAATGAATGGGAGAAGAAGATTATTGGGATCCTTTAACCACGGTACGATGGCAAATGCTTTGCCTCAAGCAATAGGGGCACAGTGCATGGATTCAGGCAGGCAAGTCATTGCCCTTTCAGGCGATGGGGGCCTTTCCATGTTAATGGGTGATATGCTGACGGTTCAACAACATAATCTGCCCGTCAAAATCATCGTGTTCAATAACAGTGCACTTAGCTTTGTCGAATTGGAAATGAAGGCTGCAGGCTATTTGGAGACAGGTACAGAGCTTAAAAACCCGAACTTGGCAGCCGTAGCCCAAGCAATGGGAATCATGGGGATACGTATTGAAGACCCAGCAGATCTCCAGGATTCACTGAAGCGGGCCTTTGAACATGACGGACCTGTATTATTGGATGTACTGGTGAATCGCCAGGAAATTTCCCTTCCACCAAAAATCGAATTTGACCAGGCACATGGTTTCACATTATGGATGGTCAAGGCAGTCCTGAATGGTGACGGTAATAAATTGATCGAACTTGCCAAAACAAATCTCCTGCGGTAGTCAGATTGATTCAAAAAGGGATCCGCTTCGGATCCCTTTTCCTTCGATTGTCTTGGTTTTTTTATTTGCTGTGAATATAGCACAAGTGATTGATCCTGGAGTTACAACTTATCAGGCAGAAAGGATTTTAGAGTAAGGTTGTTCTTGTTATTTTCGTTAGTTTAGAAGCCAGCCAAATGACCCCTAATATCTTTTCATGATTTCTCCTCTCTTCCTGCTCCTTTCATACATTTCACCATATTTAGATGAATGGAATATAGCTCCATCGAAACGGATTCACCACAACTTTTTGGACACAGTTTTTCAGCGAATAGTACAGCAAGCATTTCCTGTGGTATATTACATACTAACAACCGTTTTATGGAGGGGAGGTTTAAATTGAATATCGATGAAAATGAACCAAAAATAAAGCGGACGTTCATGCGGGATGAAGTGTATGATAAGCTTCAGCATTGGATTATGGTGGGAAAGCTTGAGCCTGGTATAAGATTGCGAGACCAGGCTCTATCTGAAGCATTAGGGATCAGCCGCACTCCCATCCGAGAGGCTTTGCTTAAGTTGGAAGATGATGGACTTGTCATCACTAAAGCCAATAGGTGGACCATTGTATCCCCCATCGTTTTCCAAGAGGCAGCAAATATTTATTCAGTTGTAAGTGCACTGGAAACCCTCGCACTGGAGGAAGCCTTTCACCAAATTTCCTCAACGGAGATAGGGATATTGGAGAACCTCAATGAAGCGTTCAATCAAACGATGCTAACGGGAGATAAATTCGCAATACTGCAGGCAGATAACGAATTTCATGACAAAATCATTCAGCTATCGAACAATTTGGAATTACCCAAGCTGCTCCTGAGTTTAAAAGTGAAAATTCGTCGGATAGAAGTCCATTATTTCAGCCAAAACGATACCATGCTTCCGTCTTATAAAGAACATCAACAAATAATTGAAGCTCTTAAAAAGAAAAATTTAATGCTTGCAAAGGATGCAATCAAAGCGAACTGGAAAAATAGCTTGGAACGTATACGTACGAAATACTGAACAATGGATGATTCAAACGGAAAAAGGCAGGAACCCGCTTCTAGAGGAAGCGCGCTTCTGCCTTTTCCACTCGTTCACTGCCTGCTGTTCATGCAGCATTTCGCCATACAGCCGCATATTTCTTTTGGTATGTCTCGTCTTCCAAAGCCGTTATCAGCTCGAGGGCCTTCTGTTTTATCTCTTTCATCTAAAGGTTCCTTTCCAATAGAAGTCCCAATTGTTCCGCCACGGCTTGAGGAGGGGCAGGAAAATCTTTCGTGAAATAAGCTTCGACTACGCCTACGATAGCCGATCCAAAGAACCTAAGCACAACTTCTTTGTTTAATCCCTGATTCATCCCTTCGTATATATTCACATCACCGCTCAATTCTTCCATAACAAATTCGAGGAACTGATTCCGAAAGGCAGAAGCCCCCTTACTCTTCAGCATCGTCGAAAAGAATAAAAAATTTCTTTCAAAGTATTCGAACCAAATCAGGTTCGCATCGATGAAATCCAACTCGGTTGCTGATTGGCATAGTTTCCTTAGTTCGTCCATATGTTCTTCGATGAGCTTATCCAATAAATCGAACTTGTCCAGATAATGATGATAGATCGTCCTTCGACCTACGTTTGCTCGATCCGATATATCTTGAATCGTAATTTGATCGAAATTTTTTTCAGACATCAGTTCGATAATCGCTTCTTTTATCGCTTGTTGGGATTTGAGTATCCTTCTATCCACCATGGATATTGATGTCACCAACTTTCTATTAATCAGGTTTCCAATTTATTATACACAGTTGCGCAATATCGCATCCATATGTATTTTCCAAGAACAAAGCATTATCAGCCATATCGTTGTGGAAAACATGTATTTAGTAAGACCACTATGCATGAAGTAGCTGCTTAAACACCAGGGGAAAAGGTTTAGATGTAAATGGATGCATAAATATGACGCACCGATGGAATCGATGCGTCATATTTGCAAGGGGGTGTGCACAGGAGATAACAAAAAGACAGTTGGGATGAACAGCCAAGATATAGCCCAATTTTGCTTAAATCAAGCCAATTGGTGAATAAGCTCGTAATTTCTTTTCGTATACACATTTCCCTCTAAAATGATTCTCGCTGTACGCACAACCTTTATGGCACGGATGTGTCCTGCCAGGAAATCGACCTTTGTTTCCATTATGCCTGCCGGGTGGGCCAATCGGAGAACTTCATGTCTGATATCGACCATTTCAGATAAGATCGTTTCCTGTAAGTACGCTCCTGCAGTTGCACAGATTGCCCCTGTAATGGCAAGCGCTTGATGAGGCCTTTGCATGGACATCATCCTGATCACCAAATCCATATCTTCCGCTTTCCTTTCCGTTCCAGTTACATCAACATAATTCATTGGAGGGGCAATGATGGTCATTTTAGGTACAGCTGGAGATTTAATCGTTGCAGATTTCCGGTCGGAAAACCGACACATTTCAGCTGCAATTGAACGGATATCTTCCAATTCATTTAGCTTTTCCTGTGAGAAATCCGCTGGAAGTTCCCTTCCGATCAGGCCAATATCATGAGCCCTTACAAAAACAAGGGGATTGGCGACATCAATGATTGAAACAGGAATGAGCCGGTCTTTCGTTTTGATCATGTCTACTGGGTTCCCCGTAGGAAAAATCTTACCGGTTACAGCTCCTTCTGCACGATTAAAAGAAAGGTATACAGGTGAACCTGTCCCGGGCACACCTGGAATCGAGCAGCTTCCCTCTGTTTTCACCTGCCCATTTTCAACTTCCACTTCCGCTGTAATCAATTTTTGTGTGTTTCTATTAAAAATCCTTACCGTCGTAACAGGCTCTATGGCAGGAACTAGACCTTGTTCGATGGCGTATGGCCCTACCCCGGATGATATATTTCCACAATTCCCTTTAAAATCCACCATTTGGTTATCTATGCTTATTTGGGCGAATGTGTACTCCACATCATAATCCGTTGAATCGGCCTTCTTGATGATCGCTGCTTTACTGGTCAATGAATTAGCTCCGCCAAGTCCATCAATCTGCCGATGATCAGGACTGCCCATAACATCAAGTAAAAACGCTTCCCACTGTGACGGATCAGAAGGCATATGCTCATAATTGAAAAAAACCCCTTTACTTGTGCCGCCCCGCATCAAAACTACTGGTATTTTCATTACACCAACCACCTTTACAATATTATCCCAGTACTACCAGTTCCTTTGAAAGTATAGTATGATAAATTAAATTATAAGTAAAATACATATTTTTTTAAAAAAAACCAAAAAAAATCTTATAATCAATATGAGGTGTTTACTATGGATGAAAAAGATTGGACAGCGATAAGGGTGCTTTATGAAGAAAAAAGCATCACTCGTGCCGCAGAGCGTTTATATATTTCCCAGCCTGCATTAACATACCGGCTTAAAAACCTGGAGAAAGAGTTCGGAACAAGCATTTTCTTTAAAATCAAGGGGGGAATCGAGTTTACTTCAGAAGGAATACATTTAGCTGGTTATGCAGAAGAAATGGTCAAAAAGCTGCAGCAAACCAAAGATTATATGCTGAATATGCAAAACGAAGTAAGAGGCACGCTACGGCTGGGGGTTTCCAGCAATTTCGCCCAATATAAGCTTCCAAAAATATTGAAAAGTTTTTCAACCCAATTTCCGCATGTCCAATTTAATGTCAATACTGGATGGAGTACAGAAATCATGCACCTTCTTGATTCGTCGAGTGTTCAATTGGGCATATTACGGGGGAATTATGAATGGTATGGGATTAAAACGTTGCTCCATAAAGAAAGACTTTGCTTAATTTCTAAACAACAAGTGGATCTAGATAATCTGCCGGAGCTACCGTTCATTAATTATAAAACTGATAGTTCACTGAAAAACCTAATTAACGGCTGGTGGCATGACAGATTCTCGGAGCCTCCATTAGTTACCATGGAGACTGATCGGCAGGAAACGTGCAAAGAAATGGTTAAAAACGATCTTGGCGTTTCCATATTGCCGGAAATATGCATGCAGCCTGCAGATAACTTGCATACGTACGGATTGTCCTACAAAAATGGAGAGCCTGTATTAAGAAATACTTGGTTAATGTATAACCAAGAATCATTAAAGCTATCTTCCGTAAAAAACTTTATTGATTTTTTAAATAAAGACGCCACTCTCTAATCTTCTGGCACAATGAAAATGATGACCCATTTTCATTGTGCTTTTTTTCATACTGGATTATAAGTTTTTTTTTTATAAAAACATTAAAAATCATCTATTTTACTTATTTAAACATTTGTAATATTCTAAAAACAGAACGTAATAGCTGGAAACTATAAGACTAATTTACTTTGCACCTGTTTATTTGTAAGCGATTACTTTATAGGAGGGGATTATCATTCTTACTTTTCTCGGTGTTTCAATGGTCGTCATCTTTACTTACTTAATCATGTCCAAACGTTTGTCACCAGTTACAGCCTTGACAGTCGTCCCGATTGCTTTTGCCCTCATTGGCGGTTTCGGTACCAAAATTGGGGATATAATGCTGGAAGGGTTAAAAGTTGTTGCCCCTTCAGCTGCCTTGCTATTGTTCGCCATCTTGTTTTTCGGAATACTTATTGATGCAGGACTATTCGATCCCCTTATCAAGAAGATGCTAAAAATCGTGAAAGGCGATCCAGTCAAGATTGCAATCGGAACTGCCGTAATAGCCATGACCGTTGCTCTGGACGGGGATGGCACAACGACGCATATGATTACCGTGTCTGCCATGCTGCCGCTTTACTTACGGCTTGGGATGAACCCCCTTATCCTTGCTACGATATCCATACTTTCAGTAAGCATCATGAGCGGGATGACGCCTTGGGGAGGTCCTGCCACAAGGGCGATAGCGTCTTTAGGGTTAAATGCAAATGAATTCTTCATCCCGATTATTCCAACCATGCTGGCTGGCATGGCTTCCATCCTATTTACTGCCTATGTACTTGGAAAACAGGAGCGTAAGAAACTGGGCATTGTTCAAATCCAGCACGCTCCAGGAATGAATATAGCTCTTGATGAGGCAGCGGTTGCTTCAGCCATCCATGACGATTTAAAGCGGCCAAAATTATTCTGGTTCAACCTTATCTTAACGGTTGCAGTCATGGTCGTCCTTGTAATGGGATTAATGCCAGTGCCTGTTTTGTTCCTCATCGGTTTTGTAATTGCTTCGATGATCAATTACCCCAATTTGGAGCAACAAAGGGAACGGCTTGTGGCCCATGCTGGCAACGCCATCACGGTTGTAACATTAGTCTTTGCGGCTGGTATCTTCACAGGGATTTTTTCAGGAACTAAAATGGTCGATGCAATCGCAAATTCATTAGTCGCCATCATTCCGGATTCCTTGGGCTCATTCTTCCCGTTGGTCGTGGCCTTGACCAGCATGCCATTTACATTCGTCTTATCCAATGATGCCTATTACTTTGGCGTTCTGCCCATCCTTGCCGAAGCTGGTGCTGCGTATGGAGTGAATCCATTGGAGGTTGCCCGGGCCTCCGTATTGGGCCAACCGATACATTTTTTAAGTCCGCTCGTTGCTTCGACACTGCTGATAGTAGGTATGGTAAAAACAGATATCGGTGAAATACAGCGGTTTGCATTTAAATGGGCCCTCATTTGTTCATTAATCCTCATCATTGTCGCTATTGTGACGGGAGCTATCACATAATCATCAATTTTCTTAGGAAAACGGGACTGCCGCAAAACCCATTTTGGAGGGTTTATGCGACAGCCCCGTATAAGCTACTGGATGTTAGTCTGATGCCTGACTGATTATGTTCACGATTCTTTTCGCAAGATTCATGACCGTGTAAAGACGCGTATCATTTAAAAACTGCATCGTCGGTAATGGATCAATATAATTCACCATCCCCACGATGTGAAAATCCCCGACTTCCGGCAAAACTTTTTTCAATGCTTTTCCAGGTATAAGCGGCCCCTCTTTCAGCAAAACCTCCCCCACTTGGTTTTGCTCACCTAAACATGCATCCACACTGATGATAAATGGTCTTTTGAATTGTTTATTGATCTCTTTCAATGTTTCCTCCAAGTTAAATGCATGTACAGGTTTTTCCAAGGTGCCAAAAACACGATACGGCACTTGATGTTCTTTTAGCATCGTTCCCACTAAAGGGCCTAAAGAATCTCCTATGGAACGGTCTGAACCTATGCAGAGAAAGATGATATTCTCGTATTGATGACCGGAATGCCGGATTATCTCTTTCATTTTCAATGTTAATGCATCTAATTTTCCAGGATGATGTTCCACAGACCTCCGCTCCTTTTTCTTGATTCTCCATATCACTACAATTATACGAATAATTGAATGAAATGTATGTAGATTCAAGCAGAAGATTGGGAATATATGTTTTTCGCCTGATCCCAATGATTCAATAGCCTGAAGATTGGCGGCAATATAATGCACACGATTATGATTCGGAGTACTTGCACCGCTATGATGAATGTAGAGTCCGCATCCATCAGGATCGATGTGGTCGTCATTTCAGCAATCCCGCCAGGAGCGAATGCAAGTACCGATGTAATAAGGGCGATGCCGGTCATTTTCGAAACAATGATGGCACATAGGATCATCGAAAAAATAAGACCTATCGTACTTATTAAAGCTACGATTATCGTCCGCTTCAACCCAATGAACATATCTTTTTGGAACCTCCCGCCAATACTTGCCGCAATAAACACTTGGGATACGATCATCACGGCATGCGGCCACCATGGAACGATATCATGGCCCATATAAAATGAAGCGGATGATTGAAAAATGGCAACTCCGATCATGCTTCCGATTAACCATGGAGCTGGGAATCTAAGATACTTGGCCAATTGATGTCCGCTGCAGGCGATCCCGATTAACAGGATGGTCCAAAGCACGTTACCGATATCAAAAGATGAAGCAGTCCGAGAAGGTTGGATGACCTGCTCGGCTTGACTGCCGGACCATGAAGAGACAATAAGCGGAATGATGAGGATAACCAGGAAAACTCGCATGGTTTGAATGATGCTGACGACTGCAGTATTCGCCCCTACCTCTTCCGCAATCCCAGGCATGGCAGACAATCCGCCTGGCGCGGTTCCAAAAAAACTAGTCAGCATATCCGTTTTACTGTATTTCCATAGAATAAATCCAGAAAGTAAAGAAAAAAAGATAGATATAAGCAGCATGAGGATAATGGTCATCCAATGCTCCTTGAAAATATGTAAAAATGTCAGGTTTATTTTCTGGCCAAGTTCGATTCCTAAAATACATTGCCCTATTAACAGCCAGTGTTTAGAGGCTCCCCTTTGGTTTTGGCCATGCTCCAGGAATGATGGCCTTAAAAAGGATAATAAGGCTGCCGCCAGGAATGTGCCAATCATCCATCCGATGGAGAGACCGGTCAGCGAGAGGAAATATCCGCCCAGGCTACTTAAGGCGATAAACCAAACGTCTGGAACAAAAGTGTTCATTTTCATTTAAAACATCCTTCTTTCATCACGTTTAAATTGTTGCACCGCTGAATCCCATTCATATTACCAATATAGTATAATCATAGAAATAAATATAATATTGAATTATTATATTTAACCATAAACAAAAGTTATTTCTAATTATTTCGGGGTGATTTTCATGGATGAGAGAGACTGGATCGTTCTCCAAACTCTTTATAATGAGAAAAATATAACAAACGCAGCTAGAGTATTATATCTTTCACAGCCTGCGTTAACCAATCGATTGAAAGCGATGGAAAAGCAATTTGGAGTTCAGATCGTCAAGAGGGGCCGCCGCGGCATTCAATTTACGCCGCAGGGAGAGTATTTGGTAAAAAGCGCCAAGGAGATGTTATGGCATATCCAAAGGATAAAAGAAACGGTTTTGAATATGGAGGATAAGGTTTCCGGAATATTGAGATTAGGTGTTTCAACTTTCTTTACCGATTATAAACTTCCAGGGCTACTGAAGCTTTTTAAAGCTCAGTACCCTGATATTGAATTCAAGGTTACAACGGGATTGAGCAGCCAAATTACCCACCTAATGCATAACCAGGAAGTTCATATCGCCTTTGTAAAAGGAGATCACAGATGGAATGACAAAAAGAAATTGCTCTTTGAAGAAAGTATTTGCATCGCTTCCAAAGAAGCAATTGATATTCGGCTCCTTCCCACCTTGCCTAGAATCGATTATCAGACCGATCCATTGCTTAAGAATGATGTCGATAATTGGTGGGCTGAGAACTATTCACAGCCTCCGCTCGTCAGCATCAACGTCGACAAAGCTGATACCTGCAAAAAGATGGTTGCGAATGGGTTAGGTTACGCAATCATGCCTACCATGATATTGAATGATTTGGATAATATCCACAAAATTAGAATCAGCTCGAAAGATGGGGAAAAGATCATCCGTAAAACCTGGATGTTTTATCACGAGCAATCATTGGAGTTCAATATTGTAAAAGCGTTCGTTGAATTCATGGATGGGATTGACTTGCAAACCATTTCATGATTAAAACTGCAAATTCACGGCCACAAAAAATAAAGCCTGTATCCGAGATGGATCAGGCCGCTTTTCTATTTATGGGGTAAAGTTTATTAAAAGGGAAGTTTGTGCTGTCCACCAATAGCGGTTAGCCCCCCGTATAGCAACTTCATATTCCCTATCTACCTTCGTTTCCCTCTAGGCACTTCGTAAGATTATGGATCTTGTTGCTCTCCCCGAATTTATGTGTACCCATCAGGAAGGGAATTGATCTTGTTCAACCGGCAGGGAATCTCCCTCAGATGGAGACAACGCCTTACTGACCTTTCGCTTCATTGGAAAGTAATACAAGACGGCTGGCAAGAAAAGTCCCATTGCCCAAGCCAGGTCTGCCCCATTGAGTGCTTGGGCGGCAGGACCAACATAAAAAGATGTATTGACAAAAGGAACTTCCGCAATGATTGAGGCGACAAACGCAAAGGTTGCAATCCAGTTGATTTTTCCGTACTTACCATTTAAATCGAAGATATCTTTGACACTATATTCTCCTTGACGCAATATATAATAATCAACAAGGTTAATGGATGTCCATGGAATTAAAAAGTAACTCATAAAAAAGATGAAATTCATGAAGAACTCAAGAAAATTCCCTTGTCCCACAATGCATAAAGTGGTAGCTATGATCGTAATGCAAAGCAGGAACCCCATCCGGACTTTCGGTGTAACCTTGAATTTAAAAAAAGGCTCGATTGTCGTTACCGAGGACATGAAAGCACCGTAAAGATTAAAAACATTAATGGCCAGCTGCCCAAAGACGATCAATGCAAACATAAGGATCGCAAAGTTTCCGAATAAATGGGCTAAGTTGCCTCCGGTGTTGTCGAGAAAATTGGGTAGGGCCACCGTTAAAACTGCACCTAAAACCATCATCCACACAGCACCGATTACTGTACCTGAATAGCTGTACCAAAATGTTTTTGCAGGCGGGGTTTCAATGGGTAAATAGCGTGAGTAATCAGCAACATATGGTGCATACGATAACTGCCATGTAACCGCAATGCTTACTGACAGGAAAAAACCGGACAAAGCGATATTACCCGGTAACCATTGCTCTGCAGGCACCGGCAGCTGAAAGACGATAAAGGTCATGATTAAAAAAAGTAAAAATGATGCTGCCGAAAACCACCTTTGCACCTTGTGAATGAGGTCATAACCATAAAGGGCGACTACAAAACATATCGCACCTATTATAACTATATTCGATGTTTGGTTAATGGGAACAATGTTCGATATCGTTTGGGCCGCAAGAAGTGTATTGCTTGCGAAAAACCCTAAATAAATGAACATCACAAGGAACAAGGGGATGATGGCACCAATGACCCCGAATTGGGCCCTGCTTTGAATCATCTGCGGAATTCCAAGCTTCGGTCCTTGTACTGAATGGGATGCCATGAATATGGCACCTATGAGGGAACCAAGTACGATGGCCATCACACTCCAGAATAAGTTAAGCCCCAGCATGATGGGCAATGACCCTGACACAAGCGTAGTAATGTTCATATTGGCTCCAAACCAAATCGGAAATAAGTCTTTCGCCTTACCATGTCGTTCATTCGCTGGAATATATTCAATGCTTCGCTCTTCCACTTTCATCTCGATTCCCCCTCGATTAGAACATTCACCAAGCCGCTGCCCGAATTATCCTAGATTCATTTCCCGATATGAGCCCATCACCTAAAAAAGTGAACATCAAAAATAGCTATCTACCCAAAATCATTTTAATTTTGAGTAGATTTCCATAAGGTTATCAGGGGAGAATTGGAGTTGGTCCGGAGCTTGCGCCTCCCAGACACGGTGCTTTTCATTTCGCAGCATTTTAACCATTTGATCAGCATCATAAATTTTCAGATCATATACCCAGTTGGCCATCATCAAAGTTGCTGACATATGGGCGCCTAAGGTAGTCGTTCCACACAAATCTTTAACGAGATTAACTTGATAATCACGATAATATGCATCTAATACAGTAGCGAAAACACAACAATCCGTAAGGACCCCTCCAACCAACAAGTGCTTGATATCCAAACTTTTGAGCATCAAGTCGAGATTGGAACCATGAAAGCCGCTGTATCGGTATTTATCAATAATGATGTCATTTTCATGAGGTCCTATCTCGTCTATAATCTCAATGGAATCGGTATGTGAATGATAATAGATAGGCTCTCCTTGTAGATTGACCGGTTCTTTATTGGCAAGTCCAATACCATCTGCCCTGCTTATATGCCGAGTGTAAATTATGGGAATCTCCCGATGGCGGCATGCACTAATAAGTTGCTGCGCTCTGTCGATGATTCCTTCCATCCCGACAACGCTTGAAGTACCGCCTTCTTTTTGTAAATCAATCAATAGAAGCGCCGTTTTTTTCTTATCCACTGTAGCCCACTCCTCAATATCGTACCCTCGAACCCATACTAAGGTACAAGCAAGATGCAAGAACATTAATCTGCCATGTACCATGCAAGAGTAAAGGATAAAAAAATGATGATTGAATTTCATTTGTTCGCTATTCTATAGCAACGACCATTCCTTAAGCTCGAGCCGGCGTGACTTCTCTACAACGTGTGGATCCCTTTCCGCCAGTGTGAGGGCTTCTTCCATCGAATCCGCGATATATACCACTAAACCTCCTGTGCCATCTGCAAACGGGCCTCTTGCAAAAACCTTCCCTTTAATGTCCAATTCATCTAAATATTCAATATGGCGTGGGCGCACATCCCTGTTTTTCTCAGCATCCAGCATATGCAAAATCGCTGCATAATAAGCCATGCTTCTTCACCCCCTAATTACGATTCCAAATGACCAACTTCATTTCAGTCATTTCTTCGACTGCATATTTTAATCCCTCACGCCCAGTACCGCTTTCCTTCACACCTCCGTAGGGCATATTATCGACACGGAATGTCGGAATATCGTTAATCAACACTCCACCAACATGTAAATTCTCTGCAGCATCCAGTGCTGTATGCACATTGTCGGTATAAATTCCTGCTTGAAGGCCGTAGTTGGAATCGTTGACCAAATCAATCGCTTCTTCAATGGATTCGATCTTGTTAATCAGGACGATCGGTGCAAACACTTCCTGACAGGAAACCTTTAAATGAGCTTTGGCATTCAAGATGACGGTTGGATGAAGCAGATTGCCCTCCGCTATTCCACCAGTTGCAATCTTCGCTCCGCCTTGTTTCGCCTCCTCGATCCAATTAAGGGTTCTTTCGACATCATTTGCTGAAATCAAAGCGGAAACCTCCGTCTCTGGATCAAGCGGGTCGCCAAGGGCTAATCGTTTCGTCGCTTCAATGAATAAATCGACAAAGCGATCATGGATTTCTTCATGGACATAGATCCTTTGCAAGGAAATGCATACTTGTCCCTGATTGGAAAACGCCCCATTCACACAGCGAGAAATAATCTTATCCAGGTCTACACCACGGTCAATAATGACGGCCGCATTGGAGCCCAGTTCCAATGTCACGCGCTTCAATCCTGCTTTATTGCGGATTCCAATCCCGACCCCGGGACTTCCAGTGAACGTAATCATATTCACTCTGGAATCGGTGACAAGCTTATCTCCAACCACTCTTCCTCCGCCCGTGACCACATTTAGGGCTCCTTCAGGCAACCCTGCTTCCAGCAATCGTTCGGCCAGGAACAATGATGAGAGTGGAGTTTGGCTTGCTGGCTTTAAGACGATTGTATTTCCAGCAGCAATCGCAGGGCCGACTTTGTGGGCCACCAGATTCATGGGGAAATTGAAAGGTGTTATTGCCCCAATCACTCCGATCGGTTCGCGTACAGTGTAGCCAAGACGATTCTCACCGCCCTGTGCGGCATCCAGCGAGAGCGTTTCCCCATGAATCCGCTTCGCTTCTTCTGCCGCGAACTTGTAGGTTTCAATCGTGCGGGCCACCTCTCCCTTAGCGGATGTTATCGGCTTCGAGGATTCTATCGATATGATATGGGCGGCTTCATCCGCGCGCTCTTCAATAAGCCGGGCCAATGTTTCCAATATCTTCGCGCGTTGATGTGCCGGCATTTTTGCCATCACCTTCAATGCATTTTGTGCCGCTTCGATAGCCCAACCGGTTTCTTCATCTGTAGCCATCGGGATTTGGGCAATGACTTCCCCTGAGTAAGGAGACCGAAGTGGACGATATTCTTTTGCTTTCACCCATTTTCCATTGATGAATAATTGTTTAGTTAAAGCGCTATCTATAATTGTCATATCCCCAGCTACCCTTCACTCTTTGTATGTGCTTTTAGCTAACGATTCAAGTCGATACCATTCTTGGAAAAAAAAACTCTTCTAATTTTACCGTTAATCCCCCATGACCGAATTTATATTGGTTATTTTTCATATCAGAATTTCCTTTGATGAATTCGAGGAAAAATAGGATGCTATTTCGTCTTTCTAGAATGTTATTGATTCCTTGCTTATAAAACCAAGCATCAATGGTATTATAAACCCCTCTATTGATTCCATATTTTTCATTACAAACGGTAATGAAAGATAGATCCGTTAAATGGATGGTCTCATCTACATTAAATAGCAATTAGGTCCCTCCTTGCTACCTCCGTCCCGAGATATTGCTTTTTGTAAGATAATCTTTCCCCTTAATTTAATTGAGGCTCTTGTTTGGCACCTTTCAACGCTCTTTGCATAAACACGACTTCTTCACTCAGCAGGTTGATGCGTTGTAAAACTGCTTCATCTGTCAGCTCATTTTGCGCATTGAAATGATCGTTATGAGCATAAACAGATCCAGGTGCAACAAAGGCACGGAAATAGCTAGCGATGGGTTTCAGCTGATTTTCAATTACCAAGTAATGCTGATACGTTCCGCCATTCGCAACAAAGCCCATTACTTTATTGCGGAAGTCCTTTGGTGGCACCAAATCAAACAGGTTTTTCAAAGCCCCGGTAATCGAACCTTGGAAAATAGGTGTCCCGATAATGTAAAAGTCCGCTGAAGTCACGATATCGATTACTTTTTTTGTATCTTCGGAATAAGTGGATGGATTGCGGCCATCACAAAATTGAAGGTCATAATTTTTTAAATCAAGCAGCTCCACTTCAATATCGGGGTGGTTATTCCTTACCTCTTCTAAGACCCTTTCCACAACGACTTTCGTTTTTGAACCTACAATGGTCCCTGAAATTCCCAATAATTTCATATCGTACCCCTCCTTATTAGAACCCTTCGCCAACATAACATTCATCAATCTAATTTCGCTTATCTCATTATGAACGGGTCAGGAATCGGGTCGGAGGAGGTGTTAACCCATACAACCTTATCCTGCATATAGTCATGGATGGCCTCATAACCGCCTTCCCTTCCGTAACCGCTTAGGCCGGACCCCCCAATTGCTGCGATGGGTGAAATGCTTCGATAAGTATTTACCCATACGATTCCAGCACGTATTGCCTTCGCGACGCGATGGGCCTTTCCAATATCACTCACCCAAATGCCTGCCGCCAATCCGTAATCAGTACTGTTTGCTAATTGAATGACCTCTTCCTCATCTTTAAAAGGGATGACACTTAACACAGGACCGAATATTTCTTCTTTCGTGATCCGTGAAAGGTTATCTGAATGCTCGAAGATCGTAGGTTCAAAATACCAGCCCTTATCCAAATGCTTGGGCCTTTGTCCACCAATCACAAGTTTTCCGCCCTCATCCAATCCGATAGCCACGAATTTCTCGACACGTTCCAATTGCGCTTTCGTTGCCAGCGGCCCCATTTCCGTATCATCGAGAAATGGATCACCGATTTTAATTTTTGAGACACGGTCAACAAGCTTTTTCATTACTTCATCGTAAATATCAACATGTAAAAATGCTCGTGAACCAGCGACACAGCTTTGTCCTGATGCACCAAAGATACCAGCTATGATCCCCATCGCTGCATTATCCGGATTGGCATCCTCAAACACGATATTAGGAGATTTACCGCCAAGCTCAAGTGTTACTTGGGCAAAGTTTTGAGCTGAATTTTGAACGATATGCCGGGCTGATTCCGAACCTCCCGTAAAAGCCACTCGCCTTACAAGAGGGTGTGAAGTCAATGTATCTCCAACAGGCATTCCAAACCCGGTCACCACATTGACGACGCCCGGAGGGAACCCGGCTTCTTCAACCAGCTTCACTAGTTCCAATAGAGATGCCGAAGACACTTCCGAGGGTTTGATGACGATTGTATTTCCAGCCACAAGAGCCGGGGCAAGCTTCAATGTCGTTAAATATAGCGGGGAATTCCAAGGTGTGATGGCCGCTATTACCCCTAGTGGCTCCTTAGATGTAAACGCGAACATTTCTTTTTTATCAATTGGTAAAGTCCGTCCATGAATCTTGTCCGCCAGTCCTGCATAATAATAGAAAAATTCAGGTAAATAATTTACTTGTCCGCGCATTTCCCTGATTAATTTTCCGTTGTCCAATGATTCAACTTTGGCAAGCCCTTCGGAGTGTTCTGCAATCAGCTCACCAAGCCTCCTGACGAGACGTCCCCTCTCAGTGAAGGTCATATTTGCCCACCCTGAACTCAGGAACGCTTGATGTGCAGCTTGAACAGCACGCTCAACGTCCTCAGCGTTTCCTTTTGCAACTTGACACCATGCTTCTTCAGTTGCAGGGTTATAGCTTTCGAAATATTCACCACTTGATGAATCCGACCATTCTCCGTTTATATACATCTGATATTTCTTCAGCTCGTTCACTTACTGTCACCCCTCCACTTTGATTAATGTTTGTTTGTCAATGAAGGAACGAATGGCTTCATTCACGATTTGGGCTCCCTCAATCGGCAGCATATGCTTCATATCGCGCACAATCATCATCTCTGAATCGACGATCTTTTCATGCATCTGTTTAGCCATTTCAGGACTGGATCCCATATCTTGTTGTCCCGTTATGATTTGGGTCGGTACGCTAATTTGTTCGATTTGGGGCCATAGTTCTTGATCAGCCGTAGCAAAAAGACGATAAGCGGCTAAATAAGAAGCGGGATCGTTGGTTTCGAGCCGTTTTCGGATTTGGCTTACCCATTCATTTTGTGCATTCAGGAAATCAGGATTGAACCAACGTTGAATGGCTGGTTCGACCGTTGCCAGGGGCCCTATTCTTTCCACTTCTTCAACCCTTTTCAGAATGGCTTTCCGTTGTTCCTCCGTCCGGTTTGCAACTGCATTCATGATTGTAAGCGTTTTAATTTTTTGCGGATATTTTAGCGCAAATGCCGAAGCGACCATACCGCCCATGGAAAATCCGACAATATGACAGCTCTCGATTTTCAAATAATCAGCCAACTCAGCCAATTGTTCAACAAACTGCGTAAGGACATAAGGACCCGGAGGGTGCAATGACCCTCCGTGCCCTACCATGTCATACACGATGACATGGTAATGCTTGGACAAATCCTCCACTTGCCTTTCCCACATTCTAAGATCAAGGCCTACACCATGAATGAGAATAAGAGATTCACCGGCCCCTCTCTCTTCAAAATGGGTGGAATCTTGCCCATTCGATGCAGCCGGCATTAAACCAGCCCCATTTCAACCATGTCCTGATGCCTGTTTCCTGTTCTAGGATGTGGACGGCCTCCTGTAGAAGCACCAATGGCGACAACGATCTCATCTGCTCTCGGTGCATCTGGAATGGAGGCTTCGAAGGTGATGAAGTGTGATCGCTCTGATTCGTCTGTCTTATGCACCATCGGGATGAGCACAGCAGATCCTGCGCCGCCGCGTTTGTTAGTGAAGCTTAAAATGCTCGTGCCTTTTACGGCATCGCGGAATTTGTTACCGAATTTTAACGTATGGATAAATGCCGATGCATGCTCGACCTCCCCATCAACTCCCACTACCGCTGCCTTTCCGAATGCTTCTACATCATCCGCTGAGCCGATATGCTTAAATAGTTCAGAGACTAATAGTTCGCCGATTTGCGGGGCATATTCATCAATTTCCGGTTTTAAATCGTCCACATATCCCCTGCCAGCCCACGGGTTCTTGATTACCGCCATGGTTGTGATCATTTTGATGGGATTATCAACCTCTTTACCGCCTTCAATACGTGTTTCTTCCACTGCTGTATACACCTTGCGAATTTTCAACATTTACATTACCCCCAATTTGGTTTCTGTGAATCTTGGCATAACTTCTTCCGTAAACAATTTTAAACTTTTCATCATTTTGTCATGCGGCAGCCCATTGTGATTGACCCAAAGCAATAGTGTTTCCAAATTCAGTTCGGCCCTCAATTCTTGAATTTTCTCCGCTACATAATCTGGCGTACCAAACAACAAGTTCCTTGGATGCAGGAATTCATAATTCAACTCTTGTCCTTCCTTCACTGCTTCGCCTGGATCCATGAGGTTACTTAACCCTCTCCAATGACAAATCCACCGGTAGTTGTTCAGCACTGCTTCAGCCGCATCTTGGCGAGCCTGTTCCATCGTTTCCGCTACATATACATCTCGTACCAAGGCAATGCCCTGTCCTAACGGCACCTCATAACCCTTTGCTTTGGAAGCCCTTTCACGATACAGTTCAAAACGTCCTTTCAATTCCTTAACGGTCGGCATCCAGAACATTCCTTTTATATCGTTTTCTGCAGCCAATTCTATCGAACGCGGCGAATCAATTACTTGCCATAAAGGAAGTGACTCCTGATAAGGTCTAGGCATTAGGGAAATTTTATTTATTTCGCCTTGTTCCAGATCCATGAATTCCGAAGTGGCCGGACTCATCGGGTGACTCCACTTCAATCCTTTCGGGGGAAATTGGTATATGTCACCTTGATGTGAAAAGAAACGGTTTGACCAAGCTTTCTTTAAAATTTCCAATGTTTCTTCAAACAATGCCCGGTTTTGTTCCTGATTTGCCGGGTCTGCCAATGTATTTAAATTAGCTGCTTCCCTTCCGTATAATCCTCGGGCGAGGCCAACCTCGACACGCCCTTTGCTCAGCTGGTCGAGCATCGCTATGTCTTCAGCCAAACGCAACGGATGCCAGAAGGTTGCGACATTCGCTGCCTGTCCGATCCGGATATTCTTTGTGCGGGCAGCAATATCCGCACCCATTAAGATCGGGTTGGAAATCAATTCATTGCCTTCATGTCCAAAGTGATGTTCCGTATACCAGATTGAATCATATCCATTTTCATCACAATAAATCGCTTGCTCACGGGCTTCATCCAACACCTTATCATACTCATCATGCCTGCCTTGTCCCGCTAGGTTTGCAAAGATTCCAAATTTCATAACACCCATTCCTCCTCGATTCAATTTTTCTGACCAAGTTTCTTTGCGATATCGATCTTAAGTTGCATTCCACTGGCTTTGACGTGCTCCCTCATTGCTTTCTCGGCTTCCTCGCGATCGCCTTTTTCAATGGCAGCCAGGACTGCCTGATGCTCCTTCAAGGACCTTTCCCTCCGATTCGGATCTTCGATGGTCAGAAAGACGTATTGCCTATAAGGGATTTGATTGAGCAGCAAATTCAGCATGTAACTTAATTTGGAGTTATTGGCACCCTCTTGAATGACGGAATGAAATACTTCATTCGCTTCAACATAAAGCTTTTTATCTGAGGTTTGGATTGCCTTCTCCATGTCGGACACCGCTTGCTTCAGTGTTTGTACGGCCTCGATATTGCCTCTTTCCGCCAGCAGGCCCGCTGCGAGCCCTTCCATGACTTCCTTTAACGTGAATAATTCGTTTAGTTCATCTTCGGTCGGTTTCGTCACACATGTACCGACTCGCGGAATGATTTCGACCAAGCCTTCTCTTTCCAACTGCTTGAATGCTTCCCTTATGGGTGTCCTGCTAACTTTGTAATATTCCGATAAAACGGTTTCCGATAATTTTTGCCCTGGCTCATATTCTCCAGTCACGATGAACTCACGTATGGCATTCGTTACCTGAGCTGTAATTCCTAAAGTCAAAATGGCTGTAATGAAAAGCCCCTCCCCTTTGTAAAAGTATGTACCATGTACCATGCAAGCTCTTGATAAGTGCAATTATAGGCCATGGTAAATAGACTGTCAATTCTAAAAATTAAAAATTTCCATTTTTTCGTTCCTAACTGCCTTTCTACTCTATAAAGGGAATAAACCCAAACCATCTTTAACAAGCATAGGTACAAGCTGATTTTGAGAAAATTCAACAAAATTCCATTTCCCCTTCAATGATCAAACCGAACCTCACCATTTTTCTAATTAAATATTTTTTCTGAAAATATTGACATCTGTATACGCTTACAATTATAGTGAATTTTATAAAATAGCTTGCATGGTACATGGTAGAAAATAATTTGATTGGGGGAACATTGATGAAAGTTGAAACTCGCAGTATAGAGTACATTCCGGCAGATGAGCGCCATGGTAAGGCCCGTGATTTATTTCCGATATGGTTTGGAGCTAACATGCATATTACCACCCTGGTGACCGGTGCACTTCCAATTGCATTAGGCCTCAATTTATTTTGGAGCTTAACGGCCATAATCGCCGGGACCTTATTAGGCGCCATTTTCATGGCCTCCCATTCAGCTCAGGGACCTCAGCTCGGAATCCCGCAAATGATACAAAGCCGAGCACAATTCGGCGTAATCGGGGCGATTTTCCCCTTATTCCTTGTGATGTTCGTTTATTTAGGATTCTTCGCAAGCAGCGGTTTACTTGCAGCACAAACATTAAGCAGTTTAACAAAGATTGATCAAACCTGGAGCATTTTGGCTTTAAATGTTCTTTGTTTTGTTGCCACCATTTATGGCTATAACCTCATTCATAAAATGCAGAAAGTATTGTCGTGGGCTTCGTTCTTCATCTATATCGCAGCCACGTACATCGTATTTCAATTGCAGGTTCCTGCAGGCAGTTGGGAAATGGGACAGCTGGACTTCTCCGTGTTTCTATTGGCAGTCAGTATGGTTGCAACATGGCAACTGGCATACGCACCATATGTGGCGGACTACTCCCGCTACTTACCGGTCACTACACCAACGGCACATACATTCTGGTATAGTTACGCAGGCACAGTGATCGGGACGATTTGGATGATGACACTAGGCGCAGTCTTGACCATGGCAATCCCTAACTTCCTTGATCACTCTGGCGGAAATTTGGCAGGACTATTTGGAAACTTTGCGATAATCATGTTTTTCATCATCATCTTTGGACAACTTGCCATCAATGTCTTTAACCTATACGGAGCATTCATGGCAACGATAACCACCATTGAACCATTCATCAAATTGAAGGTTACACCAAAAGTCAGAATCGGGATGATATTTTGTGTAACAGTTGCCGGAACGGTTCTGTGCTTACTGGGACAAAGTAATTTCCTGGCTTTTTTCTTGAATTTCATCTTTTTCATCAGCTACTTTTTGATCCCCTGGACCTCCATCAATCTTGTTGATTACTATTTACTCCGTCATGGCCAATATAATGTAAAAGATATTTTTGATATAAACGGACAATATGGCAAGATAAATTGGATTGCCTGCATCGCTTTCCTATTATCGATCTTGGCGGAAATTCCTTTCATCAATACATCATTCTATGTAGGGCCGATGGCCAAGAGCTTTGATGGAGCAGACATCGCTTGGGTCATTGGCTTGATCGTTCCGGCTGCTTTGTATTATTTCCCGATGAAAAAGAAATTGAGTGCAACTCTGCTGACTGTACAAAATATCGAATCCACTAGTTCCTCAGAAACAAACAATATTGAAAAAAATGCTAAGTAACCAACTAGAATCATACGGTATGCAAATGACCAAGCGTGCACTGCCTCCCTTCTAGACGGAAAACCAGTAACTCCTATATAAAGGAGTCGGTTATTAGCCAAGATGCATTTTGTGAAATAACCTCAGTATTAAAACATCCACTCCTGAGGTTATTTCTAATTCCTGCTCATAGACCCCCTCTTACAAAAAGGGTTCCCCAGCAGCCCTAAATACCCCGTTTCATATTATAAGCGCATGCTATATTATCCTATGAAACATTCGCGGCTGATGTTTTTCAAACCTTTTAAAGCTTTCGATGAACCTTCTTAAAAATCCTTATTTCATATAGTTTAGCACTCTAACAAAAGTTATTGACAATGATTATCATTACTATTAATATTTGAGGTAGTCTTTCAAATTGTCTATCATTTTTTCACAGTTTTTCCCTGTTTTTACCTATACTATAACCAGCTAGGAGAAAATCAATATGAAAAAGCTTTTCTTACCATTCTTACTGTTGTTCGTACTTATTCTCAGTGCTTGTGGAAACAACGAGAAAACGAACGAAAACAAAGAATCCAAGTCTAAAGCGGATACCGTTACCTATCAATCAGAAACAGGCCCCGTTAAGGTACCTGCAAATCCAAAAAGAATTATCGCTCTTACCAATGGACCAAATGTTTTGGCTTTAGATGGAAACATCGTTGGAATTGATCAATGGACGAATACCAATCCCCTCTTTAAAGATAAGCTAAAGGGAGTGGAAGTCGTTTCAGAGGATAATCTGGAGAAAATCATCGAACTTGAACCGGACCTTATCATAGCTGGATCTCAGATGAAAAATATCAAAAAGCTTAATGAAATTGCCCCTACAGTCGTATTCACGTGGGGAAAATTGGATTATCTATCACAGCAAGTAGAAATCGGAAAGCTTTTGAACAAAGAAAAGGAAGCAACAGACTGGGTTAACGATTTCAAAGAGCGTGCAACTTCCGCCGGGGAAAAGATACGTGCAAAAATCGGTGACGATGCAACCGTTTCTGTCATTGAGAACGATGCCAAGGAATTTTATGTATTTGGAAATAATTTTGCACGCGGAACGGAAATATTGTACCAAGCAATGAATTTGAAAATGCCTGAAAAAGTAAAAGAAAAAGCACTGAAACCGGGCATTTATACCCTTTCAGCAGAGGTGCTTCCTGAGTATACCGGAGATTATATTATCTTTAGTAAAAACCCGGATGTTGAAAATTCATTTGTGGGCACAGAAACATGGAAAAACATTCCTGCAGTCAAAAATGGCCATATCTTTGAAATCAATAGCAAAGCTTCCACCTACAGTGATCCAATCACTTTAGACCACTTGCTGGAGTTCTTCGAAAAATCTTTTCTTAACAGTTAATATGCAAAGAAGGAATTCCCATTAGGAGAATTCCTTCTTTGTTTTAGTCATTAGGAAAGATCTTTTATTTGTTTGGTAAGCTCTTTGAACCGGAGGTCAAGCCCAGCATAGTCTTTATTGTTCGGGGTCATGAAACTTAGCTTTCCTAAAACCTCCTGTCTTTCCGTTTCAAGCTGTAAGCGCGTTTCTTCCCTATTATCCTTTGTCGGCGGTGCTTCACTCATTTGCTTGTATATATTATTATTTGCGATGATGATTTTTGAAGTTGTAGTTTTTTCCAGAAAATAGCGATCATGTGATACGACCATTAACGTACCATTATAGTGTGCTAACGTCTCTTCAAGCTGTTCACGTGAAGCTAAATCCAAATGATTCGTTGGTTCATCCAGGATCAGGACATCCTTCTCTTCCAGGATATATCTCATTAGCTTACACTTCACACGTTCCCCCATGCTCATATTGCTAATGGGTTCCTTCCATTGGGAAGCCATGAATCCTAAATGCTTCATTAAGTTTCGAACATGCCCCTTTTCTGCAAATGTTTCCTTATGAAATAATTGTTCAGGTGTTTGAGCAAGCGGCAGGTCGAATACTTCTTGTGTTAAATAGCCGATGTTTGCTGTGGGTGAAATCCAGATGTCTCCTTCTGCCGTTTCCTGCCCGACGATCACTTTCAAGAAAGTCGTTTTCCCGCTGCCATTCGCTCCCGAAATCGAAACCTTCTCTCCATGCTGGATCGTGAAGTTGGAGGCTTTAAAAAGAGTTTTCCTGTCATATGATTTCGTTAAATTTTTCACTTCCAAAAAGCGTTTTCCCACTTTTTTATTTGCCTTCATCGAGAAGCTGACCGTGTATTCGGCCTCAAGGGGGTCGACTTTAATCTTTTCGAGCTCCTTTTCCAGCCGTTTTTGTTTTGACTTTACTTGGGCATCCATCCGCTTTGCCTTTACACGATAGAATTCCTTTGGGAATTCCTTTTTCGTTGATTGTGCATGCGCTGTTTTAGACCAACTTGTGAGTTCATTCATTTGACCTTCAATGCGTTCGACCATTTTTTGCTGTTTGTCATATTCTCGTTGCTGTGTTTGCCTTTTCTGTTCACGGAATTTCATATAACTGGAATAGTTACCTTTGTGACTGATGAGCATCCTGTTTTCAATGGACCATATTTTAGTTGCAACGGCATCCAAAAAATAACGATCATGTGATACGAGGATAACCGTATTTTTTAGAGCCTTTAGCTGATTGGTGAGGAACTCCAAGCTTTGCTCATCGAGATGGTTTGTCGGTTCATCCAATAATAATATATCTGCATCCTGAGAAAATCCCCCGGCAAGTCGCGCTTTCAATTTTTCCCCGCCGCTTAGCTTCGAAAAGTCGACATTTGGAACATGCCATTTTTCCAATAATTCAGCTTCCATGGGAGTGACAGCTTCAAAGGAATGACTCTCGGTTTCTTGTTCAACCATGGTGATGTTTAGACCGTTCACGACTTGCTTAATTTTGCCTTCAGTCGGTGAATCTTCATTGTTCAATAACCGCAGCAATGTGGATTTCCCCGCTCCATTTTTCCCGATGATGCCAATAATATCGCCTTCCTGAACCGTGACATTCACCTTTTCAAAAATGGTATGATCCTTTATGTCAAAGCAAACATTTTGTAATCGCAATAATTCCTTCATTCAGATCCACCCTTTTAAGGGAGAAAAAAAATCCTCCCAAGATTTTGGAAGGATTAGTCTCATTTTACCGTACTGAAATAAGCCATCTCGCTATAAAGCTCTAATAGCTCAAGAGATGATAGAAAAATGGGCAGACTAATCCTAAATTATTATCATTCGAAATTAAAATTTCAAAATCTAAAAAAATAAGATTAGTTATCCATTGTCCACCCATCATCCCTTTCCATTTATAGTTAGTTCGATTCTAACACTTATCGATTCATTCCGCAATGAAAGAAATTCCCCATTTTATGAATCGGCGGCAACTTGGAAACTGCTTGAAATATTTTATGCTTGAAACCTTTTTTCATGGATATCATTTAAGGCAGTGAATTTCCCCACGATAAAGATGAGGATAAAAGTTCCCAATAAACAAGTTGCCCCTCCTGCCCCTAGCAAGACAAAAGAAATTCCGATCCACTTGGCGAGCAGAGATCCCAGAGCAGGTGCAATAAGCATTGATAAGGTTTGTAATGAAGTGGATGCTGCTGAGACTCTTCCCATCAATTGTTTAGGTGTCTCTGTTTGTAAGATGTATCCATAAGGAACAGACTCACCTGAGCCCATGAAACCAAGGAAAAATGCGCCAATTACCCATGCCGATCGGGGAAGCTGTATAATCTCCATACTTCCAAGCGCCATAAAAATGATCAATGCTCCGCTAACAAGGAATGAACCTGACATAATATGTATCGGTTTTCTTCGCCAGTTAGTCCAGAAGCCAATTAACAGTGAGCCTGCCACACTGCCCAAACCTACGGCACTAATCAGCAATCCAAAATTCCCTTTCGTGAAACCTAAATTTTGCGCAATGAATACAAATAGTCCGTCGTAAAGGAAAATGATAAAAAATGCTACAGAGGAGAGGATTACTGAGCTTTTTAATAATGGGGTATGTGAAATATGCTTTATACCTTCCAATAGTTCTTTCCAATAATGTTCGTCATCCCTTTTTTTATTTTCAGCAATATATTCTTTTTCATCCCTGTTGGGAAGAGTTAATAAAAATAAAATGGCTATCAAAAAACCTGCAGCCTCAAATAAAAATGGACTTTTCGTTCCAAATAAAAATATAAGGCCTCCCCCTAATGCAGGGCCGATGATTTTCATGGAATTACCGGAAAGCTGGCTAAGTGTTACCGCCTGAGGAAGGTAGTTTTCAGGGACTGTAAATCTAATCATACTTTGTCTTGCAGGATCGTAAATGGCTGAGGCTGTTGCTTTCAAAAACACAAATATTAAGAGGATATAGAGGTTAGGGGCAAGAAACATCCCTCCAATAAACATGATTCTTAAAAATAAACAAATGATCATCAATTGTTTTTTTGGAAGGCGGTCGACAATTACACTGGCAAGGGGACCAAAGACGATCCAAGGAAGTCCTAATGTAATGATAACTGCAGCAATGGCTGTCTCATCCAGCCCCCAATGATAAGCAACGATAACTTGTAAAGCAATAAAATCTAGCCAATTACCTAGATCAGAAAATAGCTGCGCGCTAAATAGGGAACGAAATGGACGGAATTTCAAAGGCTCAAATAGTTCTGCTTTCATACGTTATTTCTCCTTTTCCCCTCGAAATGCCTCTCTTCGTCTTGCTAGCAGTTTTTCTGTGTTTCCATTTGGATCCTGACCTTTTGAGAGTTGATTATTTTCGAGGGCATGTATCGATTCCTCTATCCACTTTAACTCGGTTTCCAACCGTAATTCAGCATAGCGGATGGAAAGCATGCCAACATCACTGATGTAAGAAACACCATTTTTTGACCAATCATTTACGAATACAAGCATTTCCTCGGTTGTTTTTTTTCTTTTTACAAGATGACTGATTAACACTGAACCTTCCATATCATCGTGCCAAGTCGACATCTTCATCAATAATTCATCTTTTATAATTGGAAAGGCCGGAGGGAGCCGCAGCCAGTTCTCAAATTCCTGCCACCCTTTTGGCGTAAGCTCATATAGTTTCTTTTTTCGTCCTCCTTCTTCTTGTTCAATGGGAAGAACAAACCCTTCTGCTTCAAGCTTCGTTAATTTTGGATAAAGACTCCCGTAACTCATTCCCCAGTACAATCCAGCAGCTTTATGCTCAAATTCTGCCTTAATATCATACCCAGTACTGGGCCAAAAGCTCAATACAGCAAGAATAGAATGTTCAATTGACAATATACATCACCCTTTCCATATATCCCTTGATATATCAATATATATGTTTATTAATTGAACAATTCTTACAGTTCAAACAAGTACAATTAAATAGTCCATCAGATAAGGCGAGCTATTTTTCCGCCAATGTAGAACCCGTTATTTCCTTCTTATAGCGAGGGCACAAAAAAAGAGCCTTCAATCCAATTTGATTAAAGGCTTTTCCCAAAAATTAACTATAAGCTAATTCTTTTTTTTTGTTCAAACCAAGCGCCTCGGCTGTTGAAGAATGTACTTCAGTCAGAAGCTCTGGATTTTCCATTAGTGACAATCCATAGGATGGAATCATTTCTTTTAGCTTTGGCTCCCACTCTTCCATGTGCTGCGGGAAACATTTTTTGAATACCTCAAGCATGACGTGGACGGCAGTGGAAGCTCCTGGGGAAGCTCCCAATAATGCTGCAATTGAGCCATCAGCTGCACTGACGACTTCCGTGCCGAATTGAAGCGTCCCTTTGCCGCCTTCCGCCGTGTCCTTGATAACCTGCACGCGTTGGCCGGCTACCACTAAATCCCAATCCTCGCTTTTGGCATTCGGGATGAATTCTTTTAACTCTTCCATGCGCTGTTCTTTAGATAACATGACTTGCTGGATCAGGTATTTTGTCAATGACATTTCTTTTGCTCCTGCTGCCAGCATGGTTAAAAGGTTATTCGGTTTTACAGATGTTACTAGATCGAGCATTGAACCTGTTTTTAGGAACTTCGGTGAAAAGCCGGCAAACGGTCCAAATAGCAGTGATTTTTTATTGTCGATAAAGCGTGTATCCAGATGCGGAACAGACATTGGCGGAGCACCGACTTTGGCTTTTCCGTATACTTTCGCATTATGCTGTGCAACAACCTCCGGATTATTGCACACCATGAAAATGCCGCTTACAGGGAATCCGCCAATGTGCCTTCCTTCAGGAATTCCGGATTTTTGAAGCAAATGCAGGCTCCCGCCACCGCCTCCGATAAAGACGAATTTTGCAGTATGGCGCTCGACGCTGCCGTTATCGGCATTACGCACTTTTAATTCCCATGAACCGTCTTCAGTTCGTTTCATATTATCGACACTATGCTTATACTTGATATCGACGTTTTTCGTCTTTAAGTGATCGAACAACATGTTCGTCAAAGCACCGAAATTGACATCCGTTCCAGTGTCGATTTTCGTAGCTGCTATCGCTTCCTTCGATTGACGATCTTGCATGATCAGAGGAATCCATTCCATCAGTTTTGCTGGATCATCTGAAAATTCCATCCCTTCGAATAAAGGGTTGTTTGTTAGCGCTTCAAAACGTTTCTTTAAGAAAGTTACATCCTTATCTCCCTGCACCATACTCATATGCGGCAATGGCATGATAAAGTCCTGTGGATTTTTGATCAGCTTATTGTTTACAAGATATGACCAAAACTGAGTTGAAAGCTGAAATTGTTCATTGATTTTTATGGCTTTGCTAATATCTATAGATCCGTCCGGTCTTTCAGTTGTGTAGTTCAGCTCACACAGGGCAGCATGCCCCGTTCCCGCATTGTTCCACTCATTAGAGCTTTCCTCTCCTGCGCTTTCAAGCTTCTCAAACACCTTGATATCCCATGCCGGTACTAATTCTTTCAGAAGTGTCCCCAAAGTGGCACTCATGATTCCGGCGCCAATTAAGATGACGTCTGTTTTAGTTTCTCTGTTGCTCATTTTAACCTTCCTCACTCCCTATTTTTGCAGAAAGGATGTAGGCGCTCCTGCATAGGCGTCACACCAAGTCAAGGCGTGACTTAGTCACACACCTTTTCTGTCTCCATTATACCCCTATAATAGTGTAATACAATTGTTAATAGATTTAAATAACTACTATTACTATATTGTTAATATTTAGTTCGATGAAGTAATGAAATCATGAAAGAAAAAAACTGCTTTACACCTAGCCGCCCTTCCAGAAACTCAAGCACTGTCGGTTCATGGAGGAATTAATTTGCATGATTTTTCCTTCTTGCGGATTTCCTTACACCATATATATTACCATTATGCACCAATTTCAAACTTTCACGATAGTAATGATTTATGCTTTTACAGAATTTCCGAAGTGTAACCATTACCTATACTTTCATCATACCAACATGAGTGGTCCGTCCAGAAAAGCGATGGACCCATTTACTATTATAACACTTTTATTTAAGAAAACCGGATACAATCGCACGTACAAAAGGCCGCCATTTGGCGGCCATCTAACGTTGTACTCAACTTTCCAACCCTTTTGTATGAATGTCCATGGTGTATATTCCGCAGCTTCTTGTGAAATACTGACAATACATTTTGGCATTTTCATTTTTAAGCGTTTGCTCCGTCACCTGTTGATTTTTCCTCTTTTCTTTACCCTTAAAAACACTTATGAATACGATTCCCTTTTTAGAGTGGCCATTCTTCAACTTATCAAGAATGATTCTACTATCATTATCTTGGTGGAAGTTAAGTACGCTGGAAAGGATAATGAATTAATTATTTTCGGTTCAATCTCGAACGCCAATTACTAGCAAGCATCGAGAATCATGCATTCCAAATACCGATTTTTTTAATCCAGATGACTGGTACTATTCATGATTCTTATAAGCTTATATGGGTGCTCCGTATATTCAAGAAGATGTATGCCTGTATTATTGGAAACGAACCATATATCATTCATTTCGTGTGGTAATTGCAAGAACCTTGCAATCAAGTTCGTTATCATTCCGCCATGGGAAATGATAGCAATTCTTTTATAGCTGGCACTGTTCTCTTTGATATCGGACAAGACCTGTTGTGCACGCTTGGTAAAATCCTCTTCACTTTCGCCCTCTTGCCTTTCTCTTAAGCCGTCCAGAAATTCCACTGGACATTTGATCGTATCGGAAAGCATTCCTGCAGTCCCACTGGCACGAAGCAAGGTACTTGACCAGATGCATTCCGGGGGAAACTCTTCTGAAACCCTTCGGCACATTTTTTTCACTTGTTCGATTCCATTGGCGGTTAAAGGTAAATCTGTCGTTCCTTGATAATCTTCTTCAAGGAAATCATCTTCTGATTCACCATGTCGAATTAGTAATAGCTGCAAGCTAACACCTCATTTTTAATTTTATGCCTTCAACTTATTAATTCTATTTACCTTCAATAAAA
The DNA here is from genome assembly GCF_030271255.1 of Peribacillus folii. GTDB lineage: Bacteria > Bacillota > Bacilli > Bacillales > DSM-1321 > Peribacillus. The sequence goes on along the minus strand of NZ_JASJOM010000009.1, from coordinate 69,302 downwards.
CCTGCAAAAAAGATGGCACTGTCTTTCACGAAAACATCAATGATGCGGGCGAATATGACAACCTCTCACCGTCATACCTTTTAGAAAAAGTTAGGATGTGACATTGCTGGATATGGGGAAGGATACGCAAATCGTTTTTTATGTAATAAAAGGCTCAGCAATAAAGAAGTTTCTCGTGTTGGACCTAATTGTTGGGACAGGGATTTATTTCACGATCAAGATCATCTCATCCAGCATAATAATGGCGAGCGTCGGCAGTTTCATCGGAACGGAAGGAATCAAGCAGGCGCCGAAATATTTAAAGAAAATGCAACGGGATTGATGCTCCTTGTCGCCAATTAACACCCCCATTTTAAAAAGGGCTGTGCACGGGGTTCCATCATCCTCTTTGGATAATGAGACATATGCACAGCTCCTGCTTCTCTTTATGACTTTCAAAAGTTCGCTTCCCCCTAGTACTCGACTGGAGAGATGTCCCTCAAATAATAGTTCATTCATCGTGTTAACCTGCGATTGATTTAGAGCTTTGCCCTCGTTTATGGGTAGGTAATTTAGAGTCTAATGACAGGAATCGGCTTCCATTTAAAACTAGGTGCAGGGCACTCACCATAAGTATGAGGTCCATTTCGTATCCTGCCCCTTCCTCATTGCCCAAGAAACCTGCCGGAAGCTTCACATAAATGATGGCACCCGCCATGATGAATGCAAGGAGAACAGAGATTACTCTTGTACCAAGCCCGACAATTAAAGCTATACCACCAGCCAATTCGATTGTTGCAACTGCATAAGCCATGAATCCTGGAATGCCGATACTTTGAAACCATCCGGAGATGTTATCCAATCCGCCTTGGAATTTGGACAAACCATGCATAAAAAACGTAACACCAAGCATCACTCTTAATAAAAACGTCCCGATTTCTTGTTTATTCATGAGACATCCCTCCTTAATTTTATTAACACTACAAAGTGTAGTGTTATAATCCAGAAAAATCAAGTGAAAGCCATCAGACAATCACTATGGTCATTCCCAACAGGATGATCAAAACATTTATCGAGACGAAAATCGTAGTAAAATTCGCTCTTAGTGGAATCGTTTCATGTGGATCGACTAGCTGCCGAAGCCTGTAATCAACCGCTTCATTTGAAAAGTGAGCAAGTACAGGAGCAGAATTATCAGCGCAGCAATATTTTATTAACTTCAACAATGCAACGCTTATGGCTAGTTCAGTCCCCGTTTTCTTTATCGCATATTCATCAGCCAATAATTCACTCATTATTTTATAATTTTTATAACACCATTTTGTGAGCGGGATGAACCATAATGCTTGAGAAATTAACTGCAGCGTGAAGATTACTAATGGGTGATAATTTTTTTGGTGAAAGGATTCGTGCTCCAACACCGCTTCCAGCTCGTCAACGTCCAATAATTCCATTAAACCCGTACTGATAACGATGAACGGGTTCCAGAACCCCAATGTAAATGCAAGTGGTTCATCAGCGTTCACCACTAAGATGTTTTTGACGTGGTTGAAAGTCTCATTCATTGATTTTGTCCCTTCATCGTTTTTGGCGATGAATAACTTATGTTTGAGCTTCCTCGATAGGAAAAACTGCTCTGCAATTGTAAATATCGTGTTCATGACACTGTAGGCAATCACAATATTCAGCAAAGTGATGACCGCAAAATAGTATATTGTACCTTCCTTGAATAAACTAAAGCAAAATTTAAAGAAGTTTGCTTTAATATTGACTCCAAAAAGGATATGCACCAAAAACGCACCCATTTGACTCCATGCTGCACATGCGATTAAAAGGCTCAGGCTTACGACGAAATACGACTTTTTCTTCCACATTACAATTTATCCTTTTTCAAGGCTAGGATCTTTTGTTCCAATTTTTCAATTAAACTTGGGTCGGCATCTTTCATGGCATCAAGCATATGGCTAATGACCGCCCCGCCAAATTCATCAAGTAAATTTTCAGTCAGCTTCTTTGACTGCTCTTCTAAAAACTCTTCCTTAGACTGCACAGGAATAAATAATGAAAGCCTTCCTTCGGACCTCTTTTTTAAGATACCTTTTTCAACCAGCCGGTTCATGACAGTCATCACCGTATTAAAATTGAGTGGCTTGTCTTTTTCCAAGTACTGCTGAACCGCTTTGATACTCAGCTCACCCTTCTTCCATAAACATTCCATGATACTCGCTTCCAATGGTCCGAAAAAACGATTCAGGCCAACTTCATCATATTTAAAAATTTTAATATCCATCTTCCGCCCTCCACTATAAATAGTAGTGGAAAAATTTGATGAAATCAAATTTCAGAAGCTTGTCTCCCAAACTAGTACGATATAAATGAACGTGAAGCAACTGCGTATCTCTGCGCTTCACTTGGTTCACAAGGAAAAAGAGCTGCCAAAGCAACTCTTGAAAAGAATATTCACTCATTGTTCATTCAAATACAGGGCGCATGAAGCTTCTTTCATAGCTGATGATGCATTTGGTCTCTTCTGCATATTTATATGCCGCTTGACATTCTTCATCCAAGCCCATCTTTACCCGATACTCTTCGTATGCCGCTAGACTCGGGAAGGTGAATAATGCATAGGCAATATTATTGGCTCCCTCATGAGGCAGGAAATACCCTTGATGTGAACCGCCTAATTTGTTCACCAAGCGAATCCACATTTTACCGTATCCCTCGAACTCAGCTGCTTTGTATGGGTCGATCACGTATTTCAGATAGCATGTTACCAATGTCCATTCCTCCTTTCTATACCTATTTCCCTGTCAGGCTTACTCATTCCTTCCATTTAAGAAATATCCTTCAATTTTTTGCTTGCTGTCCAAAATGAGGATTACCTTGCCAGGCTCTTTCCTTTGAATCTCGACCAATCTGCTTTTCATTTTTTTCTTGCGAGAATGATAGGTTGTAAGGATGAATTTAATAAACGCCCAGTCCAGTTTTTCTACGCATCCTTCACGCATATCGGGTCTTGTCTTTCCCTCATTGATCAATCGGCGCTTTACTACACGATACAGGCAAACGCGAAGGGGAAGTTCCAAATAAAAAATCGTGTCGGCATGCTTCAAGCGTATATCGATCGAATTACTATAATTGCCCTCCATTATCCACTTATCGTGAGCTAATACTTCCTTCTGGGCAGCTAAAAACTCCTCAAATGGGGCCTCGACCCAATCAGGTCTCCAGTAGAATGTATCCAAATGATGGACATCAATATCCAGAATGTTCCCGAGCATTCTGGCAAAAGTGGATTTTCCAACACCTGCGGACACTCCAATTACTATAATCCGTTTCATTGCCTGCCTCCCTTTGCTTTTTGAAATCATTAGTGGGCTAACTGCTTACCCTTCGGTCACATCAGAAAAGGCGATTCCCCTGAAATGGAGAATCGCAAATGGAAAAGCTGCACTCATGCAGCACCCTGTTTTTTCATTAAATCAATTGGCTTAAATGTTGCTTTGCATCGTACTCAACCAGTTTTTCATCTTGCTTGATTTTTGTCAGGTAATCAGGGTTGGCGATGAGCGGACGGCCTATTGCCGCAACATCGATGATTCCTTTTTCCAATGCGGCTTCCGCTGTTTCAGGATCAAATCCGCCGACACCAACTATCACCCCATCCCAGTGTCTGCGAACCAATTCATGCAAAGTCGCTCCTCCGGCAATCGGTTTGGTGAATTCCATCGTGGACGGATGAATCATTTTGACACCCGTTTCTTTAAATGCCTCAATGAATGCTACTATCGCTTTTTCTGGATCTTCCCACATATAAGTTGGCTGATCTATTTTAAAAGCGGAAAAACGGATAAGCGTCCGGTCCGCTCCGACTACATCGATGACGGCATTAAGCACTTCCTTCATCAAAGTCAGGCGTTGCTTTAAATCACCGCCATACCGGTCCGTCCTTTTATTGGACGCGTCGGAATTAAACTGGTCGATCAAGTATCCGTGTGCACCATGAATCTCCACACCGTCAAAGCCTGCTTCGATTGCATTTCTAGCCGCTTGTTCATATTGATCCACTACTTGTGCTATATCTTTTCCAGTCATTTCCTCGGGCACTTCGAACGGCTTTCCGAATCGTGAAACCTTTCCTTCGGCGGCGATGGACGATGGTGCCTGTGGAGGAAGACCTCCAGCAATCTCGTGGTGGCTTGCACGGCCGACATGCCAGATTTGCGCTATGATCTTCCCCCCTTCAGCGTGTACGGCTTCCGTCACCTTTTTCCATCCATCGATTTGCTCTTGCGTATACAGGCCGGGAACGCCAGGATTCCCCTTTGCCCTTGGTGATATCACCACACCTTCTGTAATGATGAGCCCGATACCATCTTGGGCACGCTTTCTGTAATATTCTACGATCGCTTCATTCACAACACCCGTTTCGTTATCGGCAAACGACCGTGTCATGGGAGCCATCGCAGTTCTTGTTCTTAAATTCCAAGCACCAATCGTTACAGGTTCAAAAATTTTAGTCAGTAATCGATTCATTCGAATTCCTCCTGTTAAGCGCGTTGTTTTTTTGATAAATATCTATCATTGTGTAAGATTATCCGAAATATGGGTAATATTCAAATAATTAACTCCAAATCCGTTCCATTTGATAAAATATGGTAATAAAGACCAACGAGATTTTATTTTCCCGGCATATGTAAGAGGATAATCATCAAATTTCTTATTAACCGAGCAGCTGCAATAAGGAGGATATTACATGTGGAAGCGTAAAATGATTGAAACGAAACGTGGTAAGTTCGAGGTCTTTGTTCAAGGTGAAGGTGAACCAATATGCATCACTCATTTATATAGCGAATTCAATGAGCTTGGCTACTATTTTGCGGATGCATTTGTAAATGATTTCGGCGTGCACCTTGTAAATTTGAAGGATGCCGGAAGCTCTTCGAAATCCGCTGTAGACGCAGAATTGAGCATGAAGGAATCTGTGATGGATTTAGAAGCCATCAGGGAAGAATTAGGTTTGGAGCAATGGGGCTTTGCTGGGCATTCAACTGGGGGGATGCTCGGTTTGGTTTATGCAACGTGCTTTCCCGAGTCCCTTTCCAAGGTAATGGCCGGGGGGGCAACCGCTACAAACAAATATATGGAGCATAAAGGCAGTATGTACAGTCCTAGCAGCACGCTTAATCAGAAGTGGAAAGAGATATTTTCCATCATGAAATCATCACAACATACAATTGAGGACAAAAGATCTGCCAGTAGAGAGTGGACGGATATGTCACTATACAATAAACGGAAACGAGATGGATACTTTCGGCAACCTTCTAGCGGCAGAGTCGTTCAAAGGCGGTTAGATTACTTTTCCTTTTATGACTTGCCTAATTTTAATATACAAGATGAACTCACTAGGGTTAGTATTCCGGCTATCGTTTATTGCGGACGGCATGATGCACAATGTCCTTTGGTTTTCTCAAAAGACATCGACGCCAGATTGAAGGATTCGACACTTTATATCTTTGAAGAAAGTAACCACTTTCCTTATCTCGAAGAAAAAGACCGGTTCCTTGACATGGTATCGGATTTCAGGAAAATGTACTGAATCATTTTGTGCCGGCCATGCGAATGGGTTTATCCAGTGGTGCGCCCTTGACCGTATTTCCTAAACGGACGTCTCTCCCGTTTCAAAATCTAAAGAAGATGCTGCCTGCAACATACAGACAGCATCTCAGGCGAGTTGCACAGCTTTATAATTCTTCGATTTTTCCTTTCTTGTTCCTATTCTTCGCGCGCCGCTTTGATGAAGAACGAAATGATCAAACCGACAATGGCAAGGGCAAGACCGAAAATGAAGGCATCCTGAACTCCCGCCGTCAAAGAATTGCTAACGACTGATGGATCGAACGGATCTTTTGCATTAGCGATATAGTTTTTTTGGGAGGCTGACATGATGGTAATGGCTACCGTCGTACCGATGGCACCCGATACTTGCTGCAGCGTATTCATGAGTGCCGTGCCATCGGGATATAAATTTTTCGGCAGTTGATTCAGCCCGTTTGTCTGGGCAGGCATCATGACCATCGAAACACCAATCATAAGGAAGGTATGCATGGCTATCACCATGATGACGGACGTTTCAGCCGTTACATTCGTCAAGGTCCATAACATCGCTATCATGATCACGAAGCCTGGAATCACTAAGCCTCTTGGACCGAACTTATCAAAAATGCGGCCAGTTATCGGTGACATGATACCATTCAGCACACCTCCAGGCAATAGCACAAGCCCCGCGGAAAATGCGGCCAATGCAAGCCCGGTTTGCAAGTATAAGGGTAAAAGGATCATGGAAGACATGATGATCATGAAGGTAATGAAGACGGTCATTAGCCCTAGGGTGAACATCGGAAACTTTAAAACACGCAAGTCGATCATCGGTCTATCCATATCGAATTGTCTTAAGGCAAACAGGAATAAAGCTATAAGGCCTATTATGAGCGAGGCAAGAACGATAACGTCCTCCAGCCTTGATCACCTACAATACTAAATCCATAAACAATTCCCCCAAAGCCGATTGTCGATAAGATTATGGAAGGCACATCGATTTTTGGCTTGGTGATGGATGAAACGTTTTGCATATACTTGAGACCAAAAAGCAAGGCAATTACAAAAAACGGCAAAGATACCCAGAATATATAATTCCATTTCAGATTCTCGATGATCAAACCGGAAACCGTCGGTCCGATTGCAGGTGCAAACATGATCACTAGCCCCATCAAGCCCATCGTCGCTCCCCGTTTATGAATCGGGAAAATCACCAAAATCGTATTGAACATGAGCGGCAATAAAAGCCCTGTTCCAATTGCCTGAATGACACGTGCAAGCATCAAGATGCCGAATCCAGGTGCTATCGCTGCTATAATCGTCCCAATAATGGAAAACACCATGGCTGCAATGAATAGCTGCCGTGTACTGAACCATTGGAGCAAAAGACCGGAAACCGGAACCAATATACCCAAGGTCAATAAGTAACCCGTAGTCAGCCATTGTACGGTGGAAGGGCTGATGGTGAACTCCTGTATGAGGTCCCCAAGCGCCATATTTAAAGCGGTCTCACTGAATAACCCGATGAATCCTGCAATTAAAAAAGAGATCAAAATGGGTGTCGTTCTTATGGCCGGACTTTGCTGCTTTGTTGCATCTGTAGACATAAAATGAATTCCTCCAATTTCTTACTGTGTTACTAAGCTGAAAATTTTCCGCCTGACTATTTAGTTACCAACAATAACGGGATTTGTTCGGCTATCGCTTTTAACGGCTCCCCGTTTTTTGCCGTTAACGATAAAAGGATTCCGCCTTCGATCAATGCATTGATGACGATACTTAATTCTTTTGATCGTTTCTCGCTGTAATTCGCCTCTAGTAATTTCTGCACATAAATGGCTTGCCAGTCCTTCATCGCCTCTTGACACGCTGTTCTTATCGGCTCGCTTGTCGTGAAAGTTTCCGCGGCTATCGTCCCGATCGGCAGTCCCAATAGATTTTCCCCTTCCTCAAAAAGCCCGGATAAGTGTAGAATATGAGCCTGGATCGCTTTAATCGGATCATCAAACTCCCCAAATCCCCGTTCAATTTCATCGATGACGATTTCTTTCGTATGAATGACCGCTGCGATCGCCAATTGTTCCTTACCTTTTGGAAAATAATGATATAGGGAACCTTTAGGAATCCCACTTTCCTCTATGATGTCCTTAAGCCCGACACCATAATATCCGCGTATTCGAAAAAGTCGTGAAGCAACCTCAATAAGAATGTCTTTTGAGTTTTTTTTGCCTGCCATAGCTGGATCACCCCTAAAAAATTATATCAACCGGTCTATATGAATATACGGGGATATCAACGTTTTGTCAAAGCTGAATGCTTAAGAAGCGTTTGGAACGTCTGAAACAAAAAGAACACCTCATGTGGTGTCCTTTCCTTTTTCCATTTAGGTCATGGAACGAAATATCGCCGCAGTTTATAGCCTCACATGAACTTACTCAATAACGTCAAGGATTCTTGTCATGATTCTTGAAATCAAGAATAGCAATTACAAACATGCCAAAGCTTAGCATCAGGGAAATAACTTCGAACGTACCCATCCATACATCGCCTCCTTACAATCAAGCTTTTCCTGATCGGAGATTGTCCTATACAAAAAAACATGAAACAGTGGCCTACGCACCCCATCCAATTCCTGCTCTAATCCAAAATCTTTTTCGCCCCGGCATTTGCAGCCCTGAGTGAAGGGCGGGGACCTACTTCCTTTTTTCTGGAAAACTCCGACCCATGCTTGATTGCCCCCCATGCCTCCAAAGGTAGGGAAATTGCTGAGTAAGATGCGCTTTTCCTAAATGATTCGTCTCCCTAAGCCAATGGTTCAGTTAGGGATCACACAAGCAAGTTTTGTTTGAACCGGTCCCTTCCTGAAATCGAAAAAACACCTATCCCAGTTATTACGAGGATAGGTGTTTTTCTAAATGCGATGATTTAAAAAATGCAAAGCATTCGAATCGAATGTTATAGACTTATCTGGAACTGCCTGACGGCTGAAGACTACGTATACATGTAGGAAGATTTGGCTGGCAACAGCCTACAGCACGAATCATTTCAACAGATCCGGCTGCTCTTTTCTGATTTTATCCCAAAGCGGCTGAAAGCTAAGCCACCCCTCATATTCCGTCCCCGTTTGTTCTGCCGTTAATCTTGCATACCCTTCATCAATGAATATCGGCTTACCCGCCATTTCGGCCATAATCTGCGCTTGACATGACCGTTCCATCGTTATGAACCACCAAACGGCTGAATCCACTGATTGGCCAACCGTTAATAATCCATGATTACGAAGGATGACAGCTTTATTTCGCCCTAGCGCCTGAGCGATCCTTTTTCCTTCTTCGGCTGCATAGACTACACCGGTAAAATCATCGAATAGTGTATGGTCACCATAAAATTGGCAGGCATCTTGGGTGATCGGGTCCAGCAATCTCCCCAGTGATGACCAAGTCTTTCCATAAACGGAATGAGCATGTGCAGCCGCAATCGCGTCCGGCCTCGCTTTATGGATTTCCGAATGAATGGCGAAGGCAGCGCCATTCACTGAATGCTCGCCCTCCACAATATCCCCTTTGTGATTCACCAAGATAAGATCTGTTACCGAAATTTGGCTGAAATGCAGCCCGAAAGGATTGACCCAAAAATGATCTGTATATTTCGGGTCGCGTACCGTGATATGGCCTGCTATCCCCTCATCAAAGCCAAACTTCGAAAAAAGGCGGAATGAAGCTGCCAGCCGTTCTTTCCGATGTTGGCGCTCTTGCTCCAGTGTACTGAATGTAGCCGGCTGCAAGGAAATCGTCTTCGTCATTTTCCTTCCTCCTCATAATTTATTCTGAAACAATCCATCAATTGGCAATATCTATGTCCTTCCCCTTTAGATCACCTTTAGGTAAGGTTTCATTTTGGGGACTTAGCAAAGTAAGGGCAGTGATGACGACTAAGCTGGTGGCAAGTCCATATAAAATCGGTCCAGTGGAGGAAGGCCCGGTTATGACCAATCCAACGATGATAACGATCATGCTTGCCAGGATGGAGTAGAATGCAGCGGTAGCCGTGACCCTCTTCCAGAAGAAGCCAAGAATGATCGGAAAGAACACGGCCCCCGATAAGATTGCGTAGGCTACATCCAATGCTACTAAAATATCTTGAATCCAGATGGAAACAATGATGGTCATCACACCAATCGTTAACGTGGTGATTCGAGATGTTTTTACAAATTGACGTTCGCTCATTCCTGGACCAAAATATTTTTTAATGAGATCATTGACGACTAAAGTGGATGAAGCGAGCAATGTTCCTGATGCAGTGGACATCAAGGCGGAGACCACACTCGCAATGACCACTCCCAATAGTCCCGCAGGCAAAGTTTCCATCGCGATGCTTGTAAACGCCGTTTGCGGGTCACTTAAATCAGGTAGGATGATAAAGGCGCACATTCCAATGATACTTATAGCAACCGCATAAAAAATGCTGTATATCCCGGCTCCTACCGTTCCGCTGCGGGAGATGGCTTTAGTCCTTGCCGTAAAAAGGCGCTGCCAAATATCTTGTCCCACAACTACCCCTAATGTAAATAATAAAAAATATTGAAAGATCGTCGCGCCGCCGATGTTGCCTAATTCAAAATGTGATGCCGGCAGACTCTCTTGAAGTGAGCCCCATCCACCTGCCTTCGAAATGCTCATCGGAAGCATGATAAGGAAGATACCGATTGTCATGATGACGAATTGAATGACATCCGTCATGGTAACCGACCACATTCCGCCTAAGATTGTATAAAATAAAACGATTCCGCCTCCGACCACCATGGAAACCGTCAAATTCCAGCCAGCCAAAACATGTAATATCGTTCCCATCCCGATTACTTGGGTGACAGTCAGCATGAAGGTGTAAATGACCGAGACCAATGCACTGAGCAGGCGCGTTTGCGAATTGTATCGCTTCTCAAGCATTTCACTGATCGTCAAAACTTTTAAATCAAAAATCTTATTCGTCAAAAACAACCCGATGGCAATGATGCCAAGGCCGATCATCACGACCAGCCAAATACCGGATATCCCGAACTGATAACCTAACTTTGCCGTACCTAAAGTAGAGGCCCCGCCTAATATCACAGCCGCCAAACAGGATAAATACATGAAATGACCTAGATTACGACCTGCCACAATGAAATCATCAGCCGTTTTTGCCCGTTTTGATCCGATTACCCCTACAATGATCAAAACTGAAAAATAAAGAATCATGATTGATATATCCAAAAACTTCATGTACACATCTCCTTTTGGGGTAGGTTTGTTTTAAACCGCTTTCCTTTTAACAAGAGAGGAAAGGTTTTTTCGCCTGTTCCTTCCGCTTGTCATTAGTTGTTAAGCTGCTTCTGCAAATCTTGCACCTGTTCCAATGTATCCTTTTTCCCTTTTTTCGCGAGTGCGATGAGGGTGATGAATTCATAGACAATGTTGGCCGCTGCGGCTGCGGTGACTTGTCCATGATCGTACGAAGGTAAAACCTCGACAAGATCAAAGCCAACGAAATCAATTTCCGTCAAGCCCCTGACAAACGCCAATGCATCATCCATGCTTGCCCCTGAAACCTCAGGCGTCCCTGTGCCTGGTGCATATACCGGATCTAAAAAATCAATATCAAATGATAAAAAGACCGGGCCAGCCGCTACACGCTCATGGATGACCTCCAGCATCTTTTCGACGCCGTTCCGTTTATAATCATTTGTTGTATAAACGGCCAAGCCCAGGTCCCGGGCGTCCTGTAAATCCTCCGGACCGTACAGACCGCCTCTCATGCCAATTTGGAGGGAACGCGATACATCGATGAGACCTTCTTCTATCGCGCGGCGAAAAACGGTTCCGTGATTGTACTTTTGATCGAAATAACTATCCCAGGTATCCGAGTGGGCATCAAATTGCAGCAGGGCAACCGGTCCATGTTTTTTTGCGATTGCACGCAGCTCCCCTAGTGTAATGGAATGGTCCCCGCCCATTGATATCGGGATGATTCCTTTTTCAATGACTGGCGTAAGCTCATCTTCGATTTTTTTATACGTTTCCGAAATATAGCCAGGAACAACCGGTATGTCACCATAATCAATTCCTGATATATATTCGAATATATTAATATCTTGTTCTGGATTATATGGACGTAATAAAATGGAAAAATCACGAATGGCTCCAGGACCAAATCTCGCCCCCGTCCTAAATGATTGCCCGGAATCGAATGGAATTCCGGTAATCAGAAAATCCATATGTTCATCCACCTGTTCGATGAAAGGAAGCCGCATAAACGTACGCACGCCACAAAAACGGGGTGATTGGAAAGAGTCTTTCGGTTGATATTTCATCATGTAACATCCTCCTAAGTTTCTGTTATTGTTTCTTATCTTACCTTTACTAAGCAAGAATCGCGCCAACTTTCCAGCTGTCATTTGTGGGGGGTTTATAATTTTTTTGCAACGATTGATTAAAAAATTAATTAAACCCTTCTTTTTTGATTTAAGTTTTGATTATTCAGACTTTTTGATTTATATTTTAATTAAACATATCCGGATATGAAAAGGAGTCGGGACCTATGAATGACGAAATGCTGGAGGAAGAATTAAAAAAAATCATCGAAACCTCCAATAATAATATCCTCATTACCGATCAAGATGGAATCATTTTATATTCCAACCCAAAACTATGGGAGATTTACGGAATGAAAAGTGACTCTTATATCGGGACCTCCGTTTATCAATTGGAAAAAGAGGGCCTGCTCGCACCTTCCATCAACGCGCTTGTTTTAAAGGAAAAGAAAGCGAAACGGATCATGCAGCAAACCAAAACGGGACATGTGGTCATGTCGACAGGCTATCCCATATTCAATAAGGAGGGCATTCTCGCAAGGGTGATCAGCTATGGTCAGGATCAGACAGAGATTTTGCAATTGCAGAATCAATTCGAGCACTTGCAACGAAAAGTAAAAGGCTATCAAACGGAAGTCGAGGATTTAAGGGAAAAGGAACTCGATCATCATGATATGATCGCGAGAAGCAACGAAACGAAGCATATTCTAAAAACGCTGCATAATGTCGCAAGGACCGATGCCACCATTCTCTTATTGGGGCCTTCAGGGGTAGGAAAAAGTACATTCGCCCGTGCGGTCCATGATCAAAGCAACCGGAAGAAAGAGCCTTTCATTGAAGTCAATTGCAGCACGATTCCCGATAGCCTGTTTGAATCGGAGATATTCGGCTATGAACCAGGGGCCTTTACAGGGGCAAGCAAGCATGGGAGCCAGGGCCTGATCGAACAGGCTGACAGCGGTACGCTTTTTCTGGATGAAATCGGGGAACTCCCCCTTGCCATGCAGGCTAAATTATTGAAGGTGTTACAGGAAAAAAAGTTAAAGCGTCTTGGAGGGAAAAAGGAAATCCATATAAACTTTCGTCTTGTAACCGCAACAAATCAAGATTTGAAAAAGATGGTCAGTGAAGGCAAGTTCAGGCTCGACTTATACTATCGATTGAATGTGATACCTATCCAGATCCCTGCATTGCATGAACGTAAAGAAGATATTCCGCTCTTAATACAACATTACTTGCGGAAAACAAATAAAAACTATCACAAATCAAAAAAAATCCATCCATCTACATACGAAGTGCTGACGCATTATGAATGGCCCGGAAATATACGAGAATTGGAAAATCTGATTGAACGGCTGATCCTGACCATTGAGGAGATCACTATCTTTCCTGAACATTTGCCCCAATCCATCACGGGACAAATCAACCAGCCGGAAGATCCCACAATGCTGGAAATCGAGCAGAACTGGGATGAGAAATTCGATTTGAAGAAAACCTTGGAAATGGTTGAAATCCAATTGCTTTCGAAAGCATCGAAGCAATGTAAAACTACATATGAAATGGCTGATCATTTGGGCATCAGTCAGCCAACGGTCATCTATAAATTAAAGAAATACAAAAAATATTTCTAATGCAAAAAAAACTGCCGACCGAACAAAAAAGGGCGCCCATAAATGGGAGCCTGAATTTTAGTGAAGGTAAGCTATTGTATGTAAACGACCGCCATTCCGCTTCCAATAGGGAGGCGATAGTTATAAAACAAATTACATTATGCACCTTGGCTATTACCGCGCACATAAAAAGGGCAGGCAAGGAAATTATTTGACTGCCTTTTTCACTGCTTTCACCTCATATAATGCTCCTTCTGAACTGACGATATACTCTGGCTTAGGCTTTCCAAGATTGGCTTTGTGTCCCGCAATATGGACCTCACTTTTCTCCCACTGCTTCCAATGCTCTTCCGATTCCCATTTGATCATGATGATTACCTCTTCATCGCCGCGTCTTACCTTTTTCACCATTACGCTTAATTCAATGAACCCCTCCTGCTGTTCAATGACTCCTTCCGCACTGAATCGTTTCACCACTTGGCCGGAATTACCTTCTTTAACCACTGTTTTCCTCATTTGAACGAACAATATGAACATCTCCAATCGACATATATATAGTATCATTTTAGTCGATAACGATTCTCATTGTCAATTATTGTGAAACCACACAAAAAGAATCAGAAAGTCATACTGCACTTCCTGATTCATTATTCATTGACTCATTTTTTATCCTTAAGACTTTTGGGAACATAGTCATTCAGTTTGTTAAATAAAGAAGTAATGTAGGAGTTGAGTTCAAATCGATCCTCCTGAACAAATTCAGCCAATGACACTCCATTCTTTTTCATTTCTTCTCCCCCTTATATCTTTCAGCCTGCAACATGAACGCATTACCCTCTGCTTGCTTTGAACCTTGGCACCTTCACCTAACCTATCGAGGCAGGTTATCAGGATTTTCCGTTACATGAACGATCAATACAAGCGTTTGGTAAGCGCTTACAAAGTGAAAAATGTTATAATCCTATAGATTGCTATTTAGGTAGGCAGCTTCGACTAAGTGAAATTACACTTTCATCATGCATATATTTCCATGCTTCACTGATTTCCAAACACGGCAGCTTTTCTATCATATAGTAACTACTTGTCTTTTTCTCATTGTACAAAGTTTCATGAAATGCTTTTCAGAAGGTCAGTTAAACGGATGAACTCATCCTTATTCCGATCTTTCAATGAGTCATCGATCGCTTTTTCGATTTGTGCTTTCCGATAATCGCTTAAGGCCTTTTTTAATACCATTTCTGCCATCTCTTCAGGCTCCAGTGATGTTCCAGGCAATTGCTTCTCCATTCGAAACCAACTCCTTAACCTTTTTTCTATTATACTAAATAACTTGGAGATTATTATAATTTATTTAAATGTTTCCCTTTCGTCTTTTTTTATTTCCTTATCCACATGATTCCCACATTGTCACTCTTCTATACATTAAAAATACTAAAAGATTGCTTTTCCCTTACTTGGCGGCAGGCCATTGTCTCAGTGCCCTTTGATTCGTTTTTTTATTCTACACAGATTAATGGAGCTAAGTATTTCAAGAATGATGGACGGCCCATTAAACCATTTGAACCATCCATTTTTTTACTTATATTCATTGGCAGACGATTTTGTTCATGAATCTGCTTTCATTTGCCGTTGAAAATTTTTTTCGTGGTGTCCTTCTTGCCAACAAGATCAAGAAACGCGTAAAACCCCATCCCGTCCATGTTGTTCGGACGGAATGAGGTTTTTTCATTAAATGAACAAATTGATGATGAGTACACCGGCAAGTCCCACCAAGGAAATGATGGTGACCATCACGGACCATGTTTTAATGGTCTTTCCTATCGATAGGTTAAAGTATTCCTTGTAAATCCAAAAACCTGCATCATTTACATGGGAGAATGTTATGCTCCCTGCTCCTGCAGCCAAGACCATAAGCTCCGGACTTACTCCAGTGGCCGCAACAAGTGGTGCTGCAATCCCTGCCGCTGTCATTCCAGCCACTGTAGCTGACCCTATGGCCACCCTTAAGATTGCTGCTATCAGCCAAGTAAGGATCAACGGTGAAAGCGTTGATTCCGCCATGATGCCAGCAATATATTGATCAATGTGACTGTCTATCAATACTTGTTTGAACGCCCCGCCTCCTGCTATGATCAATAGAATCATAGCAATTCCGCTGACCGAGTCGGAAAAGGACTTCATGATCTCATTCATTTTCTTGCCTCGATTAAGCCCAAAGGTAAAAATGGCAATAATGACGGAAATCAAAAGTGCTATAGCTGGATTACCTATGAAATCAACAACAGGCATGAGCGATGACGTAGGCATGAAGATTTCTACAGCTACTTTGACCGTTATCAAGATCACTGGCATGAGCGAGGTGAGAAGACTTGTTGCAAACGGCGGCATTTCTTCCTCTTGGAATTCCTTAGGATTGAATAACTCCTTTGGAATGTCCGCTTCCAAGTCTTCTTTTTTAAACAGCTTCGTGAATAGCGGCCCGCCGATGATAATGGATGGAATCGCAATGATGACCCCATATATTAAGGTCTTGCCCAAATTGGCATCAAACACACTGGCTACTGCCGTCGGTCCTGGATGCGGAGGCACAAATCCATGCATCGTGATAAGGGCGGCTATGACGGGCATGCCGATATACAATACTGGTACCCCTGCTGCAATCGCGATCGTGAATACCAATGGAATCAAAACGACGACTCCCGTTTCAAAGAAAAGGGCGATTCCTACAACGGATGCCGTAAGAACAGCAGCTAACTGCACTCTCTTTTTGCCAAATGCTTTGATCAGTGTCATTGCGATTCGTTGGGCCCCGCCTGAATCAGTCATCAACTTGCCAAGTATGGCCCCAAATACGATGATTATCGTCAGATTACCAAGCGTTCCGCCCAAGCCAGTTTGAATGGACTCAATTGCAGCGATTGGTGTCATTCCTTCCATGATCCCCACTACCAAGGAAACGATCAGCAAGGATATGAAAGCGTTTAATTTCAAAGCGATCATTAAAACTAGCAATAGGGCAACCCCTATACAAATAGAAAGTATCGGCATTTTCATCCACCTTTTCTTTTAATTGTGAGCATGGCCTGAAATCTCAGGCCAATACATGCATTCTTTCGCACCCAATTGTATTCGCTTACACCCAGTCCCGAAGCGGCCTTATGCCGCTCCGTTTACTGATGCAGCAGCTCCGCCACTTCTTTTAAGGTTGCCTTTGTTCCGACATTGCCGGGGAAAATCACATAGGCCATGCCAGGGAACTTGCTTTCGCTTCCAGTCAACCATACTGGAATTCCAGGCTTTATCTGGCCGGCTACCGTTGCCCGCTTAACGCTTAGACCGTTCGTCCCTATATCACTTGAAGTGATGCCGCCTTTGGCAATAATGAAGCTTGGACGTACGTCGAGACGCTTGACGATGCTTGTGACGGCATCAGATATCTTCACTGAAAGCTTCAATTCTTCTTCTTGCTTGTTTTCTCCAAGATCTAGTCGCTCCCGCTTCGTATATATGGTGACCGTTTTCCCATTACGTATCAATTGTTCGCTTGCTTCAATGATTCGTTGAATTTCCGTCTCGAACTTATCAGGATAAAGCACGAGGTGGACATCGAATTCGATGAATTCGATGAATTCGCATGTCCGAAGAGCTTCAAACTGCTCCGTTGTTTTTTTCACATGTGAACCAATCATGATCAGTCCGCCGTGACCAGGATCTCCTTTCATGAGCTCTTCTTTCGTCAGCAAGGGTTTGTCATCAATTCCCCCGATGATTTTCGTTAGTGCCGCTGCACTTCGGAACATGAAATGCTTGCCTGCTTTCAAAGCTCGAAGCAATGCAATCACCACCACTTTTGCGTCAACATATTCAACCGCATTAACAATGACTTTATTGAAATCTTCAACTGCCATTAGCTGATGGACCAATCCATCAATATCAAGGGCACGAATACTTTCCAGAGACAGATATACAGCATCCTTCGCTTTAAAGATCCCGTTTGATTTTTCTTCAGCCCATTCACCAAGATGTGACGCTTTGAAACCGAAGGTCCGGTCTTTTGCAAATTCGGTTTCACCAGCCGGCATTAATACAGCTTCATCCTGAACATAATGAATGTTATTAATCGTAAAGCGACCGCCTTCCTTAAAAAAGGGCATGATGACTTCTCCATCAAACTGGATGTCCGAATGTGCTTCAACCGTATTTTTCAATACCTCTGTTTCAAGAGGATAATGACCACGAAGCGTTGAATCCCCGCGACTAATGATGATGAATTCCTTGTTCTGCCTTTCAGCTGTATCCTGGATGACCTTCGCTATTTCCTCATGTGCCCGTTCGGTTTCGGCTGCTGTAAATCCCCTGGAATTTGTCAAAATGAAAAACATTGAATTCCCTTCGGCAAAACCCGCTTCAATGCTTTCAGCAGACCAATCTGTAAAAACGGAGATGCCGTGAACCGTTTGAACACCGGTTGGATCATCATCCAAAACGATGATTTTTTTATTGAAATCCACCAGTTCGTCAGCAAGCAGTTCATTTACAGCCAGCTCATCCGGAACTGCCGGCAGGCTGGCAAATGTATCTTGTGCGTTTAGATTGCTAGAATGATTGTTAGTCATATTTACACCCTCCTTACTTCCACGTTTGCCAGTTTTTCATAATACTGCACAATGCCGCCATGATCATCTCCGGCTTTTCCATCCACTTTAAGTGCATGGAAAATTTCCAGCAGTTGGCCTGACAAAGGAAGCGGAACCCCGATTTCATGAGCTGTTTCCATGACATTCGTGATATCTTTCAAGTTAATATCGATCCTTCCTCCAGCTACGAAGTTTCTGTCCAGGATTAGAGGCACCTTTGCATCAAGTACAGCGCTTCCAGCTAAGCCTCCGCGAATGGCCTGATACATTTTTTCCACATCAATCCCCGCTTTCGCTGCAAGGACGAGTGCTTCGGACATTGCCGCAATGTTTAAGTTAACGATAACCTGATTCGCCAGCTTCGCCGTGACACCGCTGCCATTCTTGCCAACCAAGGTAACATCCGTCCCTACGGAATGGAGAATATCACTAACTGATTCGAATACGCTTTCTTTCCCTCCGACCATGATCGCCAATGTTCCCTCGATCGCTTTAGGTTCACCTCCGCTAACCGGGGCATCCATCACTTCAACGCCCTGTTTGCCCGCTTCAGTTGCTATTTCAACAGATGCTACCGGAGAAATGGAGCTCATATCTATGATTACCGTCCCTTTTGCAGCCGTTTTCAAAATTCCTTCCTCTCCAAGCACGACTTGTTTCACATGCTGCGAAGCAGGCAGCATCGTAATGATGACGTCACATGTTTCGCCCATTTCCATTGGCGTTCCTGCTTTTGCACCTGCCCCTACAAGCTCCGCCACTGCTTTTGCATTAAGATCATTAACCGTTAATTCATAACCTGCTTTAAGTAGGTTGAATGACATGGGTTTTCCCATAATGCCCAATCCAATAAATCCAATTTTTTTAGCCAATTTCATTTCCTCCTTATTCACTTTCTTAAGCTGGTCGTTTTTCCCTGTCCAACTTACCCTCTACTGCTATGAAAGGACCTGTATCAAGTGCATGTCCTAAATTTGATTTATAAAGCGTTTTCAAAACCTTACTATAGATTGTACACACTTTTAATAAATTTGTATACAATTTTAATTTTAATGTATACAAAAATTACACTTTTAAATAATCATGCTTATCCTTATACTTTAAGATAAGAACAAATCATGATTCGGGAGACGATTGAATTGGTAAAAAAAGAAAACGTTCATGCCTATGTACAGGCTTATGAATATATACGAGACCGGATTTTGAACGGTGAACTGGAACGCGGAACGAAGCTTGTAGAAGAAAGGCTGGCAGAAGAAATCGGCATTAGCCGGACACCTGTGCGTGAATCCATCCGGAAGCTGGAACAGGAAGGGCTCATAAAGCAAAAACGTGTCGTGAACCCAAGTGATATGGATCTTCGGCACATATTTCAAGTTCGTATATTACTGGAAGGATTTGCAGCGCGACATTGTGCCAGTTACATGACGGAAGAAGCTCTCGTGAAACTGAAAGAGTGTGTCGATATCGGCAGCACCGGAACTCCGGAAGAAGTCATGTCAGCGAACAATCAATTTCACGAAATCATTATAGCCGCAACCAACAATCCGATGATGATAGATATCATTGACAGGATGCGGTCCATTATCTACCTGTTCCGGAAAACGGTTGTCTACCATAAACGCCCATTTTTGATTGAGGAACATGAAAATATCTATCAGGCCATCCTTCTTCATAGTGGAGACGATGCCGAGCGGTTAATGAAAGAGCATTTGCAGAATGATCTGGAATTCTGTTTAAACCGAATGGAGCAGAAGCATTGAATGCAAAAACGGTGCTCTATCTACATAAAAAACGCTTGCGTAATGTTGCGCAAGCGTTTTTTCATCCCCATTTGTGAAAGTGGGGTACGGGAGGCTGGGTAATATATCCTTCATGGAAGAAACTTGATCATTTCATGGGAGCATCCGTTGTATTGCTTTGCTTATTCTTTTTATTTTTGTTGCTTATCATAGCTATCAGCAACAATAGCAGCGGAAGGAGCGTTTGAATCACGGCTCCATAAAACGGAAACGCATTGACATTATAACGCTCCAAGTCCATTGAGTTCGATATGGACCAGAAGCCTGTAATCACAATGAATATCCCCAGTGGCCATACAATGGGGCGATAATCAGTAAGCTTTAGCCACTGAGCTGTACCTAGGGCAGTAGCATAAAAAAACACGGATATTTTCACGAATGCACCGACCACCCAAATGGCCATGATGAACGACTCCATATGCTCGAAAAAATCGGCGAAGCTAATGTATCTAGCCACATTCATTAGTGGATATACCTTGGACGATGTGGTTGGTCCAAGAACGAAGAGGACAACAAGGTTTACGATCACTAATGTCGCCATTACTGCAAAAACGGTCATCATGCCATATCTCATCCCTTTTTTCTTATCCACTAAAAAAGGCAGGAGAAAGGAGATGAGGAAAAACTCAGTGTACCATCCGCCTGGAACAATCGAACCTTTGAGAGGGGGCATCACCCCGTTTGCCAGCACAGGGAAAATATTCTTGAATTCAAGATCTGGGAACACCAAAATGAACAAGATTATTTGAGGTATTAAAAAAACAGGTATGAATAATAGAGCGCCCCTCCCTAAGCCTTCTAAACCACCATGCACGACAAAGGCACAAAGCAGGACCATCGAGGCCATGACCACGATGATCGGTGTATCGATCAGAAAGGAATCCACGACAAATTCTGCATATTCCCTGACGATGAGCCCGGTGACTTGAATATAGAATGACAAAAATAAAAAGCCAATGATCTTGCCCAGCCACCGCCCAATGATTTGCTCGCTATATTGGATGATTGTTTGTCCCGGATAAAGCTTGTGAAGCTTTACAGCAAGATATACAGTCAAATATCCAATGAAGGAGGCAAATATCGGTGACATCCAAAAATCAGTCTTCGCAAATTTTGCCGTTACGCTTGGAATGCCCAGTATGGCGGTTGCCACAATGGTTGGGTACAGCATGAAAGCCATTTGAAGAGAAGATATTTTACCTTTTTCCATGGGTTTCTCCTTTCCAGTCAGGAAATAAATCCCTTGATTCCTGCCTTACCTTTCCATAAACTCTCCTAGCGGCCTGAAAAAAGCTTCGATCCAAGAAGTTGGGCCAGCCATCTCCTGAAGGTGGAACATGGATAGGAGCAAGCCGATAAGCAGCAGCGAGACCAAGGCAAGCTTATCTTTAGCAGATTTTTGTTTCAGTTTGGGCCATTCATATAAAATGATCAAAATGGCAATGAAAGCTGTACTTAAAAAAGCCGCCCATTTCACCTATCCTTCACCTCTTTCTCTGGCAATCCTGCCGGTTTGTTAATATAGCCCTGCCTGCGGATATGGGAAGTGACATCGACCTCCACTTCCATTTCTTCGAAAATTCGTTCCCAATCATTTTCGGCTTCACTGAATTGTTTTGGATATTTCCGATAAAATTCCTTCGCTAGGCCGATAACATCATCTCCATTACCCTGAAGGTGCAATAAGGTTAGCCTGATTCGCTTTTCAACATCTTTTTGGTAAGTGCGTTCTGCGATTTTCAGTGACTTCGGAACGGTAAGGTTTAATTTTGTTCCATTCTGAATAACCGTTCCTTCGGTATCGACCTTCACGGACACCCTCCAATTGCCATTCACAATATATGGGATGATCCGTACCCGAGAAGATATTGGATTGATGGATATCAGCCCTTCTATGCCTTCAGGCTTCAACGTAACGGTATACGATTCCATATCATCCTTTAACCACAATAAACCCCTTGTTTCCTTCTCCGTCATCGTCCCAGTCATTTTATCCCTTTCGAACAAAGCTGTACCAAAGATATAAGGTATGCCCTGTAATTTCGCTTCCCCTTTGGCAGGCGGCAGTATTTTTATGAATGGGAGGGCAACCGCTTGAGAGTTGCCTGTTAACATCTCGTCCAAATTATGCAGGGTGACACGCAAGCCCAAATGTAAATCCGATAATTCCTTGATCACTTCTCCCGAATAGTTTTCCAGCGGCGGCAGCGATTCCAAGATCGCCTTCCCTTTCCCTTTGCTTACATACACATTCGCGCGTTCACGCGGCTGGGGATGGCGCAGTAAAAAATCCAGCTGCTCCTGAATCCCTTCCTTCGCCAATCCTTCGCCGAATACAAAAACTTTACAATGGCCCCAGAATACCTTTCGGGGTACCTTGCCTTGAAGCTTGGACAAGGCTTCCGACAGATTGGATCCTACATCGGATTTCACCAAGGTAGTCGCCCCGCCCGCTCCTTGACTTGGCCCCCCTTCCCCCCCTCCGCTACTGATTGATTTAGGGATGAAGACCTGGATCGACAATTCGATGGAACCGTCATCCTTCTTATCGATCGAGGCAGCTGTGACAATGGCCAAATCATTGATTTCGACTCGATCCCAGCAGCCGCTCATGAAAGGAATCGTCAACAGGAGGAGGAGAATGATACTTATGGATTTGTGTCGATTCACTTTCTCTCGTACCGTAACTCGGCCCCTCTCCTTTATCACTGTTCTTCACTTCCCCTGTTTGGTTTTGGTCCCTGTTCAGGTGACTCGCGGTATAGGTTGGCTTCACCTGTTAGCCGCGGTCGTGAATCCATCATCCACCATGGGGCCCTCCACAGCACATCTTTCAGCTCCCGGCTTTTCATCGGGGCTAGCGGGGATAGGTAAGGAACCCCAAAAGAACGGAGATTGCATAAATGTATGGCAATGGCAATGACGCCCATCATGACGCCAAGCAGCCCCAATGTCCCGGCAAGCAGCATCATTGGAAACCGCAGCATCCTGATGGCGATCCCGGCGATATAACGCGGCATCATGAAAGAAGAGATTCCTGTGATGGCCACGACGATGACCATCGGCGCTGATACCAATCCCGCTTGGACGGAGGCTTGCCCGATGACAAGCGCTCCCACGATACTTACTGCAGACCCTATTTGCTTTGGCAAACGGACACCCGCCTCCCTTAATGCCTCAAATGTAATTTCCATGATGAGAGCTTCCACGATGGCAGGAAACGGAACCGCTTCCCTGGAAGCTGCCATGCTAAGCAATAACGCTGTCGGTACCGCTTCTGCATGGAAGGTCAAAATGGCGACGTATAGCGAGGGCAGTAATAAAGATAAAACCATGAAGACATAGCGCAGCCATCTAATGACCGTTCCTACCATATATCGCTGATAATAATCCTCTTGGGACTGAAGCAGCGAAAAGAAGGAAATCGGGGCAATCAACGTGAATGGAGTCCCCTCGACCAGAATGATGGCACGACCCTCCAACAGGGAAGAACTGGCAACATCCGGACGTTCAGTCGACATGATTTGCGGAAAAGGTGAATAGGGATTGTCCTCGATCATTTCCTCGATGTACCCGCTTTCTAAAATGCCGTCCATCTTGATTCGTTGCAAACGTTCTGTAATTTCAGTGATCAAGGACATATCCACCAATCCATCTATATAAGCGATTGCGACAGTCGTTTTGGTATAATCGCCCAATTTCATGGATTGTATTTTAAGGGCAGGGCTTTTAATGATCCTTCTTAGCTGTGCTGTATTGACGACGAGGGATTCAATGAATCCCTCTCGCGACCCCCTGATTCCTCCCTCCGCGACGGGTTCCTCAATTGCCCGCTTCTCCCATTTCGACAATCCTAGAGAAAACCCGTCACCTTCACCATCATACAAAAGGAGTGGATTTCCAGCAGATATCGATTCAATGCACTCCGCTATCGTTTTCACTCTTTTCATTTTGGAAACAGGCAGTTTATGCTCAAGGAATTCATGCAAAGGTTGTGAAGCAACGGTTTTTTCCTGCATGAGCGTGGATAATACATTTTCTTCCATTCCCCCGATATCAGAAAGGCCCTCGATGTAAATGATCATGGCCTGGGTCTTTCCAAAAAGTAAGAACGAGCGAAACATGACATCCGAGCATTTATCATAAATGGAGCGAAAGGTCTCCACATTTCGGCTGAAACTCGCATCAAGCGGATCCTCAGGCTTTGAATCCTGGTCAGGTTGACGTATATCCGCCTTTTTCACTTTCCGTTTATCCAATAATTTGCCTACATTACGAATCAAACTGGTTACCCCCATTTTTTCCAGGTCGCTCAAACTTCATTTTTCTATGTTTCTTCATAAAGGGGATTTTATACCATATATCCTTGAACTCACAAACACGATTTGATTAATGACAGTTGATGAAATACGTGGGGGTTATCAATGAGGATCGAAGGGAGAAAGAAAACTGCTAATGGTTTATACGCACACAAAGTAAAGAGGTAAAGCCCCTGTTGGCTGCTTTACCTCTAGTCATTTTTGTTAGCATTTACCTCTTAAATGGTCATGCTGCCAAATCCACCGTCCACTCGAATGAGTGTTCCAGTGACAAAACTGGATGCTTTTTCAGAGGCGAGCCATACCGCAGCACCTTGCAATTCCTCCGGAGTGCCGAATCGATTCATTGGCGTATGTTCCATGATCGACTCGATTCGTTCAGCGCTCAGAATTTTCCTGTTTTGTTCAGCAGGGAAGAAACCAGGGATGATCGCATTGACACGTATGTTTTTAGGGGCAAATTCGCGCGCCAAAAACTGTGTCACGCTGTTAAGTCCTGCCTTTGAAACCGAGTATGTAAAAACCTTTGATAAAGGGGTCGTCGATGAAACGGAAGAAATATTAATGATGCTTCCTGGTCTTTCCTGATCGATCATCTTCTTCGCAAAGATCTGACAAGTTAACACGATGCCTTTCAGATTGACATCCATAATGTCATCCCATTCATCCATTTCCAGTTCAAAGAACGGTGTTGAACTATTTTTCCCAGGTGCATTCAGAAGAATATCCCAGCCGCCTGACCATTGTTGGATTTCATCTGCCGCTCCCAATAGCGAATCACGAGAGCAAACATCAGCCTGAAAGGCCCTTGCGCTCCCACCTTCACGTTCAATCACCTTAACAACTTCTTTTGCTTTGTCAAGATTTCGCCCGACTATCGCAACCTTGGCACCCTGTTCGGCAAAACCCTTGGATATGGCAGAACCCAATACGCTGTTTCCGCCAATGACAACGGCGGTTTTTCCAGTTAAATCGAATAAATTTGTCATTCCGCATCTCCTATCCTGAAAGGGATTCAATCGGAGCATATCTACTCTCGATTTCTTGGTTAATTACCCGTTATTATTTGATAATCTATGTTTTCCCGTATCGTATTAAAACCAGTCTGAATAACCTAGATTCCTTAAATGATCTGCCGAGGCTTTGAGGCAATCGAATGGATCCCGTCCGTATACATCATCTTGCTCAATGAGGAAGTATTGTGAACCGCTTTTCAAGCCGGCTTCAATAATTGCCTTGAAATCAAGACTTCCTTCTCCAAGCTCTGCGAATTGAACCACATTGTTAAAGGCTTGGAAAAACTCCCCTTGGTCAAAATCGTTTTCAAAACCGCTCATATCCAATTGACCGATGCGATAATCCTTTAAGTGAATTAAAGCGATTCTTCCCTCGAATTTATTGATTACCGCAACTGGATCCAGCCCGCCCCTTTGAATCCAATGAACGTCCAATTCAAACCCTAGCTTGCGTGTATTATTCTTGATGATATCCAAAAGATATTCACCTTCGTATTTTTGGAATTCTATATGGTGATTATGGTAATACAATTCTATGTCATGCTCGGCCAATCTTTCTGCCGCTTCGTCCGCTTTTTTTACGAAGCGGAGGATTTTATCTTTGTCTCCTATCGTTGTAAAGGGAAGCATGCCGATGCGTAAAAATTGGCAATCCAATGTTTTGCAGTCGTTTACGATCTTTTCAAAATCATTCGTTAGTGTTTCCCCTGGCATCCCTGGCAGCATAGGTTCTAGCGCGGCTGATAGAGCCGCGATTTTTATACCGAAATCTTGGCTGGCCTTTTTTAACTGGGCAACATTTTCGGCTGTCATCGGGATTTGTGAAACCTCCACAGCATGAAAATTGAGTTCCTTGATTTTTTTCATCGTTTCATAGACGCCCAATTCTTCGACCTTTCCTTTAAGCATCATCATTTGTACACCAATTTTAGCTTTTCCCATTATATTGTCCCTCCATGAATATCGCTTTTTTCATTTGCGATGATTTTCGAATGGCTTCAATCATTTTAAGTGATTGAATGGCTTCCCTGGCGTGCACGTAAGCTTGTGTGTCAAATAGAATGCTATGATAGAAGGCATCAATTAATTTGGCATGACTGGCACCATAATAGAATTTCGAGCCAGGAAGCTTCGCATCCTCAGCCAATCTTTCCATCTTTCCTTCTTCATCTATGCTAAAGAGAATGCTGTCTTTAATCGTTAGTTTCCCCTTCTCCAACATCACCTGTAACTCCACACTGTCATTATCGGCATTGGCAATTGTAGCGAAAAACAGCCCGCGTGCCCCGTTTTCGAACGTGATATGTGCTGCGGCTGTATCTTCCACTTCAATCTCATAGTCCAGCAGCCGGGAAACCTCCCCTTTTATCGAGACCACTTCCCCGCCGATAAGCTGCATCAAATCCAGCGTATGAAGGGCTTGATTGATCATGACCCCTCCGCCTGAATGGGCCATTTTGCCGCGCCATGGCTTCATCTCATAATAGGATGGCGGCCTGCTCCAGGCCACTATCCCCTTCACTCCAAGTACCTTGCCGTATTTGCCGCTCTCCACCTCTATTAGAAGCTTTTCAAAAGATTCATTGAAGCGGTTCTGTAAACATACACACAACCTTACATGCTTATTTCCTTCCTCCAGTTTCACGAGTGCCAGTCCTTCTTCGATATTCAATCCTAAAGGTTTTTCCAGGAATACATGCACCCCTTGTTCGATGCAATATTTTGCCACAGGATAATGAAGATGGTGGGGCAGACAAAGGTGGACACAATCGACTGCTTCCAGTTCAATCATCTCTTGGTAATCTTCATAAAATTTGACGCCAGGTACGGAATCCTTTAAAGCATCATCAATATCACAAACGGCGCACAGCTCAACCAACGGGTTAGCTTGTATGGCAAGAATGTGTATCGGGGAAATATCTCCAAGCCCGATAACCGCTGTCTTCAGCATACTCTACCTCCTTCTCTAATGGATTTCTTCACCAGCAATACCTTTTCAGCATGAAATCACATTACGATGTGACAGGTGCATTCTTTTCTTCTTCTATTCGCTTATTCAGTTCAGCCAAATAAAGTTCTTCATCGAATGGGATTTCGATTTCTTTATCCAGCCAGCTTGATAGGTGAATCGCATTTGCCAAGGTAACTCCATGGATCCCGTCACTGCCAGGAGCCAGTAAAGGGGTCCCCTCCACAATCGCAGCTGTGAAGTTTTCCAATACCGCTATATGCTGTGCACCCCATACACTTTCGAATTCCAGCACTTCCTCACTATATATATCAGAATGGTTGCCGCCCATGAATATCTTCATGACATCCTGCATACTCATGCTGTCACTCAATTCCAATTCAGGCTTTGAGAGTCTTTTGACCGTCACTTTCTTGCTGTCATCAACCACGATTTTCCCCTTGTCCCCCAATATTTCAAGCCGATCTGTGCCAATGACATCATGTGTACAAGTAATGAACACACCCGTGGCTCCATTCCCGTAATCAAGGAGAGCCGTCACTTCATCTTCGACTGCAATTTTCCGCTGATAACCGTATTTCACATTGGAATATACCTTTTTCGGCATTCCGCATATCCATTGAAGCAAATCAAGCTGATGCGGTGCCTGATTCACGAGAACACCTCCGCCTTCTTCTGCCCACGTTGCTCTCCAAGCACTTGAATCGTAGTACCCCTGTGGTCTCCACCAAGTTGTGATCATCCAGTTTGTTCGGCGTATTTGGCCAATCTCCCCATTATCGATGATTTCCTTCACCTTTTGATACAGTGGATTCGTCCGTTGATTGAACACGATACCGAATGTCAAATGCGGTTTTTTGGCTGCAAACTCATTGAGCTCCCTTACCTGCTTCGTATATACACCAGCTGGTTTTTCGACCAAAGCATGAATCTCCCTTTTCAAGGCCTCCACGCCGATTTCCGGATGCAGAAAATGTGGTACACAGGTAACGACGGCATCCACAGCTCCGCTATCAAGCATATCCTTATAATTTTCATAAAAAGGGACCTCTGGATATTTTTCTGCAGCCAACTCTTTTTTAGCCGGATCGATATCACAAATGGCCCCGAGCGTCATGTTTACCACTTTCCCATCGGCCAAAAATCCTGCATATAATCCGCCTTGTGCCCCTAGCCCGACAATCCCCAATTTCACTTTATCCATATTCATTTCTCCCCTTCAGCTATTTTTTCTAGAATCTTTAATAGTGCATCGTATTGAAGCTTGTAGCCGCTTTTTCCATCAAGCTCTTTGTTCTCGATAACCATCATCGCATCTTCCAATTCCAGATCCTTCAGTGAATCAAATTGGGCCAGATGCGGCTCAAGTGTTAAGAAACCTTTGTAGCCCCCATCTATCAATTGTGAAAGGATTTCCGGTATTCTGCCGTCTCCTGTTCCGCACAAAACATTTTGTTTGCTTCCCGTAACGGCATCCTTGATATGGATATAGATCACATCATCCTTCAGTAAGTTGAAGCATTCCTGGGTGTCTTCACCACACTGAACAAAATTGGCAAAATCGAAGATCGCCTTAAAATTCCCCGAATCTACCTTTTCCAATATATCCACGCATCTTCGGCCAATATCTCCGTAGATGTCCTTCTCATTTTCATGCAGTAAAATGACATCGTATTTTTCGGCTATGGCTGTGAACTCTCTTAATTTCCTTATCACATCTTCTTCAAATAAATCAGGATTTTCCCCATTCGGAATATAAAAGCTGAACACGCGAATATATTTGCAATCAAGCAGGATGCTTATTCGGCAGATAACCTCCAGCATCCGCTTTTGTTCCAAAAAACCCGCTTCATCATTTATAAAGACCTTTCCGATTGGCGAACCGATGGAAGAAACACCTATTCCTGCTTTTTGTAGTCTAGGAAGGACCGTGCTTCTTATGTCTTCGATTGAAAATTCCCCTATGTTTCTCCCATCAATGCCGCGCAAAGAAATATAGTTCATTCCAAGCTTTGCCACAGTTTCAAGCTGGATATCAAAATCCGATGAAATTTCATCGGAAAATCCAGAGATCAGTAGATTTGTATTCATTCAAATTCCCCTCCCCTTCAAGATATCCCAATGTTCAGTCTTTTTTTACGGTACTGAGATGGCGTCATGCCAGATTTCTCCTTGAAAAACCTGCTGAAGTGAGCAATACTTTCAAATCCCGAGGCACGGGAAACCTCACCAAGCGTTTGACCAGGTTCCATTTCCAGCAAATACTTCACCTGGTTGAATCGGCATCCCATCACGTATTCCATGACAGTAAATCCAGTTACTTCCTTGAAAACATGGGATGCGTAAGACTTACTAAGATTCATTTCATCGGCCAATCTATCCAAACTTACTTTTTCGGTATAGTGTTCGTTGATCCATGAAGCGATTCCCTCCGCATGATGCTCCTTTTCAGTCCTTTTGCTGGAATGTTGAGCCAATGCCGTATGGCTCATTTTATAGATCCTCACCAGCAGCTGAACAAGCTCCAGCTTTATCTCCCCTTCACTCGTATCGCTTTTCTTACCTGTTTGCTGCAGCTCTGCACCTAGATAAGAGATAAGGCTGCTGATCCTTTTTATTCCTTCGTCCACACAAATCCCTGCTTCATCATACCCTGTCCGAAGCAAGCAATTGTTAAGCTTTTGAAATGGATCGAGTAAGTTGGGCATCCCGAGAATCGCCAACAGCTCTTGCAGCCATAACGGTGAAAAGTGGATCATGCTTCTAATGTAAGTACTTCCCGGCTGCGGATTAGGTTTATGCAAGGTCATGCCATCCAAGAGAATGATATCCCCTGGCTGTAAATCATAAATTCGATTATTGATTAAATACCGGCAATTCCCTGAATGAAATAAATAGATCTCATATTCATAGTGTGAGTGGAAATTGAACGGGTGCGCTTCCATTCCATGCACCCTGTAAAAGGAAGTGATCCATTCCCCCATGAACTGCTCTGGATAAGAAGACGATGTTTCATAATCATTCATTACACTGAACACCTCACAAAGTAAGCGCTATCAATTCGTTAAATTTATTTTATCTGAGCCAAATAAAAAAAGCATTCTCCTAAAAAGCTGAAAAATTCTTCATTTTTGTCTGAGATTGCTTTTTGCAAACCACTATCAGGCAAGGACGTTCTATTTATACAAAAGCATCAGGAGAGAACCTGATGCTTTTGCCTTTTCCAAACGACATGGTTTGTGTCCATTGAGCTTATTTCTTTTAGTAGTAATCAGGAATTTCCGTCCAACGTCTGCGCAACTCATGAGCGGCATGTTTCGGTTTTCGCTCACGAGTAAAGACACCTTTTTTGTTCCCTTGGACACGCATAATGCCTTGGCTGGTTGAAAAGTCCGCGAAATTCCAAACTTGTTCGCCGACAAAGTTATCGAATACCTCATGATTGACTTTTAAATATTCCACCTATTACTCCAACATCATTGAAGGATGCAGGAACAGCCATCGTCATTGTGTCTTATAATTTTGCGTCCTTCCATCCTTCATGGAAACCTGAATCCAATTTAAAGTTCCATACTCCATTAAGGTCGATAAGGTTTTTCGTTCAGTTACAATCGGGTATAACATGTTCCACACTCTTTTGTGATTAAATGATCCACCCGCATCTTATCGTCTCGTAAAATAGTTTTCGGCATTATAATAGCCGATATTCTTGACCATTTGCTCACGCAGCCCTTTATCATCCGGCATTAATCCTTGCTCCGTCCAATCTCCTAGGATATTGCAAAGTATCCTGCGGAAATAATCATGGCGGGCGTAAGATAGGAAGCTTCGGGAATCTGTCAGCATTCCAATAAAATGGCTTAAAAGACCGACATTCGCCAGTTCCTTCATTTGTTTCTCCATCCCGTCGATGTGATCATTAAACCACCAGCCTGAGCCAAATTGCACCTTCCCGGAAATGCCCTCTTCACAGAAGTTTCCAGCCATCCCTGCAAGAATCGGATTATCCTTTGGGTTTAGGTTGAACAATACGGTCCTTGGCAGGGAATCCTCTTGATCGAGTGCATCCAGAAAACCAGATAATCCTTCCGCTATATTCGCCTCGCCGACAGAGTCGAAACCGCTGTCGGTGCCGACCAGTTCCTTCATCTTGGAATTGTTATTCCGCATCGCACCCATATGCAGCTGCATGACCCATTGCTTTTGGGCATACATTTTTCCGAGCTCCTTCATCAAGAAAGAACGGTAAGCATCCAGTTCTTCCGTTGATAGGCCTTCACCATTCAACCGCTTTTTCAATATGCTATCCGCTTCTTTTTCAGTGGTAGCTATATAAACCATTTTCTGAATATCATGATCCGAACCTCGTCCGCCGTTTTCATGAAAATAGTCGACCCGATGCTTAAGGGCACTTATGAGGCCTTCCATTGAAGACACCTTACTATTCGTTACTTGTTCAAGCCTTCGAATCCAGCTGTTAAAATCTGGACGTTCCAAGAATAAGGCCCCATCAGGACGGAAGGTTGGTGCAATGGTTATATGAAAGGATTCATCCTTCTCCAATAACTGATGAAATTCAAGCTCCGAAACAGGGTCATCCGTCGTCCCGATAAATGTAACGTTTGATTTTTCCATAAATGACCTGGGTCTGAACTCTTGCCTGGAAAGCTTTTCATTACACTCATCATAAATTTCACGCGCCGTGAGCGGACTCAGGGTCTTTTCGATGCCAAAAAACATTTTCAACTCCATATGTGCCCAATGATACAAGGGATTACCTATTAAGTGAGGCATCGTTTCCGCCCATGCAGCAAACTTCTCCCAATCGCTGCCATCACCAGTAATATATTGCTCGCCAATGCCTTGCATGCGCATTGCCCGCCATTTATAATGGTCGCCTCCTAGCCACAATTGCGTTATGCTTTCATACGGTTTATTTTCCCACACCTCTTGTGGGGACAGGTGACAATGAAAATCAAAAATTGGCAGGTCAACACCGGCATTTTCGTACAATTCAATGGCTGTGTCGGTATTCAACAAGAAATCTTTATCCAAAAAGGCTTTCATATATTTCCCTCCTGATTCATTAATAAAAGTTAAAGCATCATCCAACCTGTAAGCCCTTTCATTTAGAAGCTCAAAAACATCACGTAACTTATTTAATTCGTTTACTAAACTAATTAAATATATGAATAATTTATCATTTTTTAACTTTTCCGTCAATTAACTCTTTCTGAAGTGGCAAAAATCAAATCCTAAATGACGTTCGTGAACCTGTTATAATGGTCATATAACCAAAAGTTGTTGCCAAAATGGGAGGATTATAATGATAACCGGTGATGCAGCATATATAAAAAAGATTAATCGTGCATTGATTATTAAAGAAATAATAAAGGAAGGCATGATTTCAAGGGCAGATTTGTCCAAGGTTACGGATTTAACAAGAGCTACCATCTCTGCACAGGTTGCAGACTTATTGGAAGAGGATTTGATCGTGGAAACACAACTGGAACACAGCGGCGTCGGCCGTAAGCCCATCATGCTCTCCTTAAACGGCCAAGCAGGATATGCTCTCGGCATCGACATAGACTTTGGGCGGCTTTCCTTCACTTTAAGCGACCTCCTGGGTGAGTGCATCACCTCCTCCATCCAAGAATTATCGACGACGGACTATTCGGAGATTCTCCAGCTGGTGATGAAAACGATCAAACAGCTCAAAGACAGTTATGCTGACAGCCGCTATGGGATCGTGGGGGTCGTCATTGCCATTCATGGCCTTGTAGGAAAAGATGAAATCATTCACTAT
This sequence comes from Peribacillus folii, assembly GCF_030271255.1. Lineage (GTDB taxonomy): Bacteria > Bacillota > Bacilli > Bacillales > DSM-1321 > Peribacillus. The sequence goes on along the minus strand of NZ_JASJOM010000009.1, from coordinate 36,217 downwards.
GTACCGCGCTTCAAATGGCATGATATCGACTTGAAAAATGCCATTGAAGCAGAATGTCAAATTGATGTCCATCTTGAAAACAATGCCAATTTAAGTGCATTTGCCGAGCGGATATTCGTGCATCATGAAGCGAACAATCTGCTCAGCACAACCTTTCACTCCGGTATCGGCCTTGGGATGATGATGAAGGATGATTTTTTTCGCGGACATGATGGATTTGCTGGGGAAATCGGCCATATGATCGTGGTTCCTGACGGAAAACAGTGTAATTGCGGCAATAAAGGCTGCTGGGAGAAGTATGCTTCGGAATCGAGTATATTTGAATATCTATCAGCGGAAAAACAAGTACCCAACCTCACATATGAGCATATTCAAAGGATGATTGATGAAGGTGATGCAATGGTACATAAGGCAATGGAGCGTTTCATTTACTATATTTCGATTGGCATAAACAACCTCATCAACATGTATAATCCCGATGTCCTCGTATTGGATAGCGAGCTGCTGCGAATATATCCTGATTCCATTAGCAAGATCAGCAACAATCTGAACTCCTCGATTAGCCATTACCGTGAAATCACTTTATCGGCGATCGGCAAAAAATCATGTGTAATGGGCGCATGCGCGTTGGCAATTAAAAAATTCCTTGATGTTCCCATCCTGAATCTTCCTTATGAAGTCGTCCATCAGGATAAGAGCTGATTGAACGGCAAAAAAACTCCCCTTTCCGTAGTAACGGAAGGGGAGTTTCACATTAATCCATCCTACCTCTTCTCTCAGCCAAATCTTCAGCCAATTGGAGGGTCCTTTTCTTATTCAATGGATAAAGGAAGGCCAATATCAAGAAAACAACGATATAGATGACTGAGGGGGCTAATGTCGCCAATGCATGAATTCCCTCAAGAGCTTGTTGGGTTTGTGCTTCACGCGTAGCATCGTAGCCCACCATGGCAATCGCAAAACCGCCAATTCCTCCTGCAATTGCCTGCCCTACTTTACGAGCGAAAGAATAGATCGAGTAGACGGTTCCATCTTCGCGAAGCCCCGTCAAATATTCATGATAGTCGATTACATCCGTTACAAATGCCCACACCACGATATTAAAGAATCCGAATCCAAACATCCCTATCGCAGATATGATGATGAATTGCATAGCGGATAGGTTCGGCAAGAAGTACAAAAGACCATATACCACTCCCGCAAGCAGCATTCCCATGGACGCCGTTTCTTTTTTACCGAACTTCGCCACGCATGGTTTTGCTATCGGCATGGCCAGGAATACTGCAGCGGTTTGTACGAAACCGATGATGCTCAGGGCCCAAGCATTGCTGAAATAATCTTTAAATAAGTAGACGTTAATCGCTCCAATCAGCATCGTACAGATCATAAAAATCAAAGATGCACAAAGGATGGACAATAAAGGCCCGTTTTTGACCATTCCTTTTACGGACTTCTTTATAGACGTTTTTTGCACTTGATTAATCGGAGCACTGACCCGTTCAGTCGATAATTTATAACAGGCCATATAACAAGTGATGGACAGGATGCCAAAAATGATGGCTCCAAGCAGAAAACGATTGGGTTCTGCCTTATTATCCACGAAAAGAAGCAATGGTCCCGCTACGTTAATGATTAAACTGGCGAGCATCGCGCCCATAGTCCTGAAGGTGGATAAAGATGTGCGCTCGACAGGGTCGCTTGTTATGACGGAGGCCATCGAGCCATATGGAATGTTAACCGTGCTATACAAAGTTCCCCACACAATGTAGGTGACAAAGGCCCAGGCCATATAAAACCCATCTGACATGCCTGGGATTTTCACGAACATCAATACTCCGGATACGACTAAAGGGAAGGACATTCGGAAAATCCAAGGCTTGAATTTTCCTTGCTTGCTTGGTTTTCTCGTATCAATGAAACGTCCCCAAGTAACATCAGCAACCGCATCCCATAAACGCGCTATTAAAAAAAGAATTCCTACCGTAGCTGCACTGATATGGAAAATATCAGTATAATAAACCATTAAAAAGGAGCTTACTAAGATAAAGAAAAAATCGTTTCCAAAATCCCCGAATAAATAGCCTATCTTATCACGCATTCCGAATTTTCTGAATTCACCAGTCACAGCACCTTTTTCAATGGACTCCAATCTTTCTAATTGACTCATTCCCATCCCCCCATACCCATAGAAATATAATGATTCATCCGTTTTTATCCTGGAAGAAATAATCATGTATGGCTTAACCAAATAAATCACCTTGCCACTTCTCTTCTTTTGAAAGCCCTTACAACAAACTCGCTCTCCTTTAATTAGTTTAGTAAACTAACCAAATATTTCTATAATTAGAATATCACCTGACTTTTCTTTCGTCAATAACTTTTGTAAGCGTTAACATAAAATATTTTGAAAATTATGTTTTATCATTAACCATATAACGCGATACTGTAAAAAATTTCTAGCCAAGGTGTGCAGCTAATAAAAGCTGCACACCTTGGCTTATCTATTCTCATTTTCCTCTCTTATCTAATCCGTCATTCAGCACTTTCACTTGGTAGCGGAAATAAAGATAGAAAATTATCCAGACGACCCCATAAAAAGGCAGGAAGATCGCTATTCCAGTCATTAATCCTTTAAAAGTGAAGGGAATCCAGCCGACAAAGAATGAAAGCAGGAAATAAAGTATGGTGACAGTGAGGAAGTGCAGGATGGTTTGAAATATTAAGCTCCATTTTTCGATTTCGAATAAGATGGTTGCCGTACTGAAAAACCATCCACATAATAGGCAGCCAATTGCATTTTTCACAAAGAGTTCACTGTCCAATTCATGAACTCCGCCAAAACCGATGAAGCCAAAACAAGTCAGCACCATGACGAGCGCTCCAAAGCAAATCCCAACAAAGCTGCGGACCAATAGTGTTTTCATCATAAACCCTTCCTTTTCCATTGAAATGCTTTCTTAATTCCTTGAACATAGTGCCGTGAAACATATTCCTTTTCCCCTGACCGGAAATACACACATAATTTTCCATTGAAGGAGGCCTCAAATCTGCTTAATTCATCTAAATTGGCAATCACTGACTTGGACAATCTCACAAACTGGTTGCCTGGAAGGTCCCTTTCAAGCTCGTATAATCTTTCTCTCATTTCGAAGGTCCCTTGTTTTGTCCGTACCATTATCGAATCTTGTTCGGTGAACAAACAGATGATTTCCTCTGCCCGGAAAACATGCTGCATGTCTTCCTTCCTCCCGACGAAATACGGTCTTTTTCTTTCTTTTAAGCGCTCCATCAATTGTTCCACTTCCTCATTCCAAGCATTGTTGCGGATAAGCACTTCTATCGCCTTGACCTCCTCATCTATCTCTACCTTTATTTTCATATGTGCTGCCTCCCTATAGCTTATAGTTTAAATATATTGAGAAATTCAATTTCCCGACTACCTTTTCCAGTAACAGGTACTTTTTCAGCCTTAACCGGCTTGAAAGGAGTACTTACATACACTAAATAACCGTCCAAAAAGTTGGACGGTCCATATCCCAAGTTATAGAAGCCTCTAAGGATTGAAAGCTTTACTTTACGCTTTACTTGTAAAAGTGCTTGGCATTACGACTGCAACAACCTCTCCACGAGCGCAAACTGAATCATGTGCAAATACTTCCGTTTCGATTCGCCACTTCTTCGGGTGTATCTCGTGAATGGTGCCAACGGCCATTAATGGCACATCGTTCGGGGTCGGCCTTATAAACTCCACATTTAGTGAAGCTGTCACAAATCTTGGAGGCCCCGCCCCGTCCCCTGCTTCATGTCCGTTTTTTCGATGCAGGGCCAAAGCGGCGGAGCCAGTTCCGTGACAGTCGATCAGCGAGGCAATCAAGCCACCGTATACGAACCCGGGAATGGCCATATGCTCCGGACGCGGTCTATATATCGTCCTCGTACTCTCACCATGCCAGCCTGTCCGAAAGTGATGGCCTTTCTCGTTCAAACGGCCACATCCATAACACCAGGCAAATTCGTCGGGATATTCGTCTTGGATCGCTTTTTGCACAATCTCCTCCATCATTTATTCCCCCTTACTTATTAGGTAGGTATTAGGTGAACCTGTAAAGTCATACTCCCTGAATAATGACTTTGAACGTAAATCTTTCGCAGCCATAATACTTCATTTCCCTGCTGTTTTCATCCACTTTAAGGACATATCCTAAAAGTCTCCGTATAACGCTGATCGAAGATCCGGTATGTCCAACCGACAACGATTTCAACTCTATATCTATTCTATTTCTTCAGTGGATTATCCTGCCGATTACATTGAACCCTTTGCCTTGTTGGAACCAAATCGTTATGTATGCAGAGGAAAGGAAAATACCACTGAAATCAACAACATTTATAAACCATCTTAAAAATCCACGATTATCCTACCTAGCTAGTCCATACCATAATGAAATTAATTCATACTGTATTAAAAGGGAATGATCCCATAAAGGAGGGTTTACCTTACATGATACCTATAGACGATTGTAAATTATTAATTTCATGCTGCAATCATAAAGGCGGTCTTTATTTACTCCAAATAAAACATCAACAATATGAAATGAAAAAGGTGTTGGACGTCGGGTGCACAGGTATTGCAAAATACGGCAGCCTTTTTGTCGTAATCTCAAATTCTCATGGAATCTACATTTTGGATGAAAACGTAAAGGTTATAAAAAATAAGCCTTTATCCACAGAATTAGATTTACATGGAGTAGCAATAAACAATGATAAAGCTTATATTGTTGAAACTAAAACGAACTCAATCGGTATTTATGATCTAAAAAATGATTTGGAAAGAGTAGATGAAATAAGATTTTCACCGGTGAATGAAGATGTTGCCCACGTCAACGATTTGCATATAGCAAATGAGATGTTATATGTTTCCATGTTCTCATATCCCCCAAGGAAAAGCTTGACCTCTTTCCCAAGCTATCTCTCTCATAAAACCATTCCCAGAGGTGTCATTTTAGAATACTCTTTGGAGGAAAGAAAAGTGGGTAAGCTTTGTCATGAAAAATTATATCAACCTCACAGTGTATTACGTCATGACGATCATCTGTATTATTGTGTTTCAGGTGAGTTCCTGGTGAAAAGGAATAATGAAAATATTTTTAAATGCCTCGGTTATACTCGCGGGTTAGCAGTTAAGGATCAAACGATGTTTATTGGTCAAAGTGAGAGCAGACATATTCCGATTTTATTAAAGAAGCATTCGAATGTATTGCTGGATTGCGGGATTTATGTACATGACATCTCTACGAAGCTCTCCTCGTTCATCCATATACCGTCTGAAGAAATTTATGGAATAGTGGTGATTTAAATATAGTGCTGTAGACACGTTATGAAAAATAAATAAGAGCTGCCTTCAAAAGCATAATGGAGCACCACCTCCTTATTTACTATTCAAAAAATCCATATATCACCATACATTCTCCCTCCTTAAACAAGTCCTTATACCGGTACGGAATGGTCCAAATACGAGTCCAGTTTGTTTCATTTCAATCAAAAAGAGGAATGGCTTACTGCCATCCCCCTTCTATATCTGACGGTGTCTATCATTCGTCAGCTGATAACTCACTTTCCGTTACCCATTGGTGATTCTTCACTTCCTCTCCTCCCGAAGCCGGTGTAAAATCAACCATGTACACTGTGGTCTTTTCTGCCGTTTCGATATTAGCAACAGCGCCATCCATCCCTTTCATATGAGATGCATTTATTATAACCTCCGCTCCCGGATCATACGGTTCCTCACCAGCACCTTTAATCTCCTCTTGAATGATCCATTTATGATTTTCGACTTTATCCCCTCCGGTTGTAGGTGTATACGATACAGCGTAAGCCGTCGTATCAAAAGCACCCACTACCGTTGCTTTTGCCCCCTTCATGCTATCCATATGCCCAGTTTTGATGATCGCTTGACTTCCAACCTCATACGTTGGATTTTTTGCAGCTTTTAAACCTTCAGGAACATCCGCTGATCCAGAATGGTCCATATCCATTTCGCTATGATTGCCTTCTTCAATAGGCTCCTTGTCTCTATTTTCGTTGGTGGAACAAGCGCCAAGGACTGAGAGCAATGCTGCCAATAACAATAAAACGGCCGGCATTTTCGTTTTTGCATTCAACATGATAAAACCTCCTTATGTAATTACATGAAATCATAGCATTCGAATATGCAGAAATTATGGAGCGGACTCGTGATGAGGAACTGCAGCCAGGGATTCTTCTTACGCATATAGTCCTTCCCTTATAGGGATGTGCCCAGACATATCAGATGAATGGAGACGAATTTCCCTATTTTACAATAGAAAAATCGTCTCGCTCCTTAATCGTCAATCTTGCTGACTCGCTCACGACATATGTAACTTATGATAATCTAAGATGATCTAACTAAATAAAATGGTAGGTTAACTGTAGAAAGTGGGAGGAATCTGAGTAAAAAACGGGTGGCTTTAAGTTTAGGCATTTTATTGATGGGAATTATAGTTATTCGGTATTTTTCAGCATATTCAGAAAGATTCACGGAAACCACAAACCTTTCCAATGAAACTATTGGAGGAGTAAAAATCCACGAAAGCATATATAATAGTCGTTTTATTACACAGTATGATAAGCGATTAAGTAAAAAAAATAATCACGAATATGATTATTACCATTGGAAAGGCGGATTAGAAACTGCCTCCATTAATGCTAATAAAGATAAAGGCTCTATCATGCGGTTAATAATAACTGGTACCGGTAATAAAACATTTAATAATCCTCTCCACACCGCAAAAGGAATTAAATTAGGTGATACAAAAGAAAAAGTTCTTTCTATGTATGGAAACAAATATTACATAAGTAAGGAGCAAGGAGCTGACATTATCGGATATATTGACCACAAACAAAAGATCACTTTAGAATTTTGGTGCATCAATAGTGGTAAAGTTGCTGAAATTCGGTTGGATGATTCCAGTGTTAATTAAATGCCATGCCATTGTTGCAAGTAAAGATTAGGTACTTACTGTCATTTATCGGGACTCATTAGAAACGATTACGAATTAATATCTCGGTGCCCTCAATCTTTCCGAGAAAATACAAAACAAGAAGGAATAGTCCTTCTTGCTTTGTACGCTTATACAACATGCAGTCATTCAATGCTGAGTTAACCCAGGATGCTTTCATTATTACTTGAACTTTGCCTCATTTTAATAGTGACAGTGGTCGCATCGGTTCCTTTCGCCAGGTTCATTTGAATGATCGGGAACCTTTATTCCGATGCTTGCGATTGCTCGATCTTTTTTATGATATGCGCAAGATTCACGGATAAATGCTGGTTATAATCCCTGCCAATCGACTTGAATAATCCCTTCGCTATGCCCACCAATAAGAATCTGATATGTTCTTTTGCAATCACGGATTGATAGGCAAGCGTTGAATCGGCTTGAACACCGCCGATTTTATCAGCCATTTCTTTCATGAAATCGATGATGGTCACTTCATGCAGTTTACCTTCCAGGCTGGTTTTCAAGATGACTTGATTTCTCCAAGATACTAAGTCGATTCTTTGTTTAGAGTAGTCGAAGAGTTCTTGCGGTACTTCTGCAAGACCAGTTTTGCTGATTTGAATGCAGCCCTTCACGGGATATAATTTTGGATAAGGATTGATTTTCTTTATTAAGGATTGATCTATGGTGACCTTCTCCCGTTTAATTCGTGTATGCCTCGTTTCACCTAACATGAGTTTTAACTGGCTCGCAATTACATGATTGAATTCTTCCAATTCAAAGAGTTCAACCAGCATTACGCTATATTCCAAAATCGTGATTGCTTCATCGAATTTTCGTTTCATGCCAGCATTCGATCTGGAAAATACCAATCTATTATTTCTTTCCATGAGCTTCCCCCGATCCTTCGAATCCATCTTTCTATTGCAGCTTATCGTACCGCTATTTCTTCCATTTCGCATATCGCCCTGCAGATTTCAAGGTACCGATATCTTCTGGATTGAACTATCTGACTAAAAGATCGGCCAATATCCTCGACGATCTTTTAATCAGCGCTAAGCGAAATTCCATTGTACTGCTATCTATCAAAATGTCGTTTCAGCAATTCCTTGAATCGTTTGCCATCTATATCTTCCTTCGTCACTTTTCCATCGGCCCATCGTGTAAAGGATGTATCGGTTAAAGTGATATTCCCGTTGCCTGTAAGACAGGTGATCAATGGATGCTTATTGAAAGGTGATTGGGGATTTTCCTTGATGATCGTCTGAACCTCATTCAATTCCGCTATATTTCCCACCGGCTTGGAGGTATCGAAAGCATATCCAATTTTCCAATCGGGATCTTTATATTTCAGCTTTAACTCAAGAATATAATTTCCATGTTCTGTGCTTTCCCTAGTTATCCTGAATTCTCCATTTTGGGAAGTCACTGTTTCCCCATTCAAGGGAACAGGCTTGAGCGGCAGGTTTCCCCCAAATCCCGTATCGACTAAGTACGTTCGGCCTTCATGCTTCAAGAGAATGGCAACATGCGTCCTTCCGATTGTCATCCACCCTTGATTGTAGATCACACCCCGGACCAAGGTTACTTCAAAGCCATTTTCCTCCAAGAAAAAATAAAGGGCTGCATTCAATTCATAGCATACTCCACCTTCATTTCTTACTAGGATTTTATTGAAGATATTCTCTTTGTTGATATCAGTAAGATTGGCGGCGATGATCGATAAGTTTTCGAAAGGAATTTTTTTGCCTGTTTTTTCAAGAATATCATCCAATCCTTCAAACGTCAGTTTCTCATCTTCCCTGATGCCTATCCTTTTCCTGAACAATGCATTCAAATCACCCATGCCGTTTCCTCCTTTAAGTCAGCAACGCTGAAGCGTTTATGCTTTGTAAATATTTATTAGCTTCGTTATCATTTCATTCGTACTGGAATAAAGGACACTCCCTGCATGTATCAGTAATTATACCAGACACTGTTGAGAGAAGGGCTTGGTCATCTTTGCAAGGCTCATTCATTTACTTTCAATATGATTTTTCCTACGTTCCTATTCGCCTCCATATGTTCATGGGCCTTTTGGATTTCGGCAAAAGGGAAAACGCGATCCACGATTGGCCTTATTTCATTTTCGAGGAACAATGGCATCACTCTCGAAACGAACTCCTCGGTCAACTCTTTCTTATACACATCGTCCCTAGGAGTCAATAAAGTGCCTTTTAACTGCACCCTTTTTATAAGAAGTTCCATAAGGTTCACTTTTTCCACAACAGTTCCGCCAAGGATACCGATCAATACCCAGCGTCCATCGGTCTTTATGCTTTTGAGATTCCTCTCCCAATAAGAAGCTCCAATGAAATCGAGGATAACATCCGCTCCTAGATTGGTGGTGGCCCTCAGTACCTCCTCATCGAAGGCTTGTTCTTTATAGTTGATGCAAATATCTGCTCCCAGTGAGCGGCAGAAATCCAATTTTTCCTGTGAACCTGCAGTGGTGAGGATTGTTGCTTTTGTCAATTTTTTAGACAATTGGATGGCTGCCGTGCCGACACCGCTTCCGCCTGCATGAATCAATACGGTATCTTCATCCGTTAATCCTCCTAACCAAAATAAAGTTTGGTACGCGGTCAGGAAAACTTCTGGAATTGCTGCCGCCTCTTCGAATGAGAGGGTATCCGGTATTTTCATCGCCCTGTCTGCAGGCATCACAGCATATTCTGCATAACCGCCGCCATTCACAAGCCCCATTACCCTTGTCCCTGATTCGATGTTTACCCCGGCCCCTTTTTCTACTACTTCGCCCGCAACCTCGATTCCTAGTATCGGATTGGCCATGTAACCCGATTTACCTTCCCGTGAAACAATATCGGTCCTATTGATTGCAGATGCTTTCACCTTTATTAAGATTTCCCCTTTTTCAGGCTTGGGCATTGAAAATTCTTGAAACTGCAATTGCTCAGGGCCACCTGGTTTTTTTACCACTACAGCTTTCATGCTTATCGCTCCTCCTTTATGATTAAATGGCTAGCTTCTTTAAAATGGTCTGTCTAGAAGATGAAAACTATGCTACTCCAAAAAATAACCACACGCAAATGATTCGGTCCGTTCCTTTCATGATCGAGGCCTGAAAATACTGATCTGAATAGGTCGATACATAAGGAAGCATAAAAATGGACCATATGACTGTCTATTGCTTCCAAAACAGGGTAAAGTAAAAGAACCATATTAAGGAAATATTCACAAATAAAGAATTTTTAATGATTTGAGGAGGATAATAATGGAGTTTAAACCGAGGAATCAGAACAATCATTCTATAGCCGAAATCCGCTATGCTCATTCGTCCCGCAATTTATGGTCCGGCATTCTTTTTGGCATCGGGCTGATTGCCTTCATTGATGAAGCCATCTTCCATCAACTGTTACATTGGCATCACTTCTATGACAAATCCACATCCAATATCGGGCTGGTCTCGGACGGTTTGTTTCATGCCCTTAGTTGGTTCGCAACGATAGGATCTTTGTTCATGTTCGCCGATCTTCGCCGCCGGAAAGGATTGTGGCTGAATAGATGGGCTGGGGGCATATTGCTTGGGGCAGGTTCTTTTCAATTATACGACGGCATCATCCAGCACAAGCTCATGCGCCTTCATCAAATTCGCTACAATGTCGATATTCGCCCTTATGACTTGATTTGGAACGTTGCAGCCGCTGCAATGATTGTATTCGGGATTTTCTTAATCATTCAAACACGGCGGAGCACGCTAAATGTGAAAGCGGACAGCCATCATGCACAATAACGCACACGTCCATGATAGCGGTGCTGGCTCGGATTTGTTGATATTGGCAGCATTCGCGCTTGTTATCGTGATTTATATAGGAGCTGCCGTATATTCTGGCCGTCGGTATAAAAAATGGCCAATATCCCGCATCTTGTTTTGGGTGCTTGGCGTCATGTGTACAGGCTCAGCAATAGCCGGCCCCTTGGCTGATCGAGCGCATATCGACTTTACGGCACACATGATCGGCCATATACTGCTAGGAATGCTGGCACCCATTTTCTTGGTACTCGCAGCCCCTACCACCCTTGCTCTTAGAACATTGGATATCCAATCGGCACGACGCCTTTCGAAATTGTTGAAAAGCTGGCCAGTGCGATTTGTAAGCAATCCCATCATTGCCTCCATTCTCAATATCGGCGGGCTTTGGATCCTCTACACGACTGATCTGTATCGGGCGATGCAGCATACTATCATTGTGCATGCATTGGTGCATTTTCATGTGTTTTTTGCCGGATATTTATTCACCGCCTCGATGATTTACATAGATCCCATGCCGCATCCGTTCAGCTACAAGTTCCGGATGATCGTGTTTGCCCTCTCATTGGCAGGACATGACATCCTTTCGAAATACATTTATGCCCATCCACCGAGCGGAGTCATGAGGACACAGGCAGAAAGTGGCGGAATGTTCATGTACTATGCAGGGGATGCCGTTGACCTTGTGCTTATCTTCCTCCTTTGTTACCAATGGTTCAAGGCCATCAGGCCGAGGGAATCACTTGCCATATAGCGAAATAGGTTCAAAGCTAAACTCCTATGATTTTCTTGATTAATCATTCCTCATTTGTCTCATACTAATTTTTGATGAATAAAATTTAGGATGGAGCTGAATGGATAATGGAATTTGAAGCAAGGAATTCTACTGAAAATGCTCTTCATGATTATAAGGCTGGGATTGGTGTGTTTACCGAAAAAATGCCAGATCTCGCCGAGAAATTCAATTCTTTTACGGAAGAGTGCTTTAAAGAAGGACAATTGACCAAGAAGGAAAAACAGCTTATCGCATTGGGAATCAGTCTGTACTCACAAGATGAATACTGCATCATCTACCATACTAAAGGATGCCTCGATCAAGGCTGTTCGGAACAGGAAATCCTCGAAGCTATCGGGGTGACTGCGGCATTTGGAGGAGGCGCGGCCATGAGCCAGGCAGTGACCCTCATCCAGGATTGTATCCTGGAAATCAATCAGCTGAAGCAATAAAAAACGAGGGATAGGACCGGTCCTATCCCTTTTCCATTGTCATGCGAAAAGAATCAGAAACGGAAGCACTACCATTGCAGGCTTTCGATCAATTGGCATTTCAGGCATTTTTGGATATATTCTTTTTTTTCGAATTCATGAGCGCAATTTTCCCTGAGCCAGCTCAGCTCTTTCCTCAGTTGATCCAATTGTGCTTCCAGCTCTTTCATTTCAACATTAATTTGGATGACCCGATCCAGCGAATTCTCCCCTTCCTGAATCATTGATAGATGGTTCCATCCGTTTTCCTGAACTCAGATGCTTTTTCCCTTAGCCCTTCCCCGATTACGGTTTCAAAACCGATTCCCTTTTCTTTCGCCAAATCACGAATGTCCTGAGAAATTCTCATGCTGCAGAATTTCGGTCCGCACATGGAGCAGAAATGGGCCGTTTTGGCGCCTTCAGCCGGCAGCGTTTCATCGTGGTATTCGACAGCCCTTTCCGGGTCGAGGGAAAGGTTGAATTGATCTCTCCACCGAAATTCGAATCTCGCCTTTGAAAGGGCATCGTCACGTTTTTGGGCATGCGGATGGCCCTTCGCAAGGTCAGCTGCGTGGGCTGCAATTTTATAGGTAATGACACCGACTCGGACATCTTCCTTGTTCGGGAGGCCCAGATGCTCTTTCGGCGTTACGTAACAGAGCATCGCCGTTCCAAACCAGCCAATCATCGCAGCACCGATCGCCGAGGTAATGTGGTCATAGCCAGGAGCGATATCCGTAGTCAAAGGTCCTAATGTATAGAAAGGCGCTTCCTGACAGACTTCCAGCTGCTTATCCATGTTTTCCTTGATCAAATGCATGGGCACATGCCCTGGTCCTTCCACCATTACTTGAACATCATGCTTCCAGGCGATCTTCGTCAACTCCCCCAATGTTTCCAATTCTGCAAATTGAGCTTCATCATTCGCATCTGCAATCGAACCTGGACGAAGCCCATCTCCTAATGAGAAAGAGATATCATATGTTTTCATGATTTCACAAATTTCTTCAAAGTGAGTATAGAGAAAGCTTTCTTTATGGTGGGCCAGGCACCATTGTGCCATGATCGACCCTCCCCTTGATACGATTCCCGTAACCCGCTTTGCTGTTAGAGGGATATACCTTAAAAGCACTCCAGCATGTATGGTGAAGTAATCAACACCCTGCTCAGCCTGCTCGATTAATGTATCCCGAAAAACCTCCCAATTTAAATCTTCAGCAATTCCGTTCACTTTTTCCAACGCTTGATAAATCGGGACCGTTCCGACCGGCACAGGCGAATTCCTGATGATCCATTCCCGTGTCGTATGGATATTCTTACCCGTGGAAAGGTCCATGATATTGTCTGCCCCCCAGCGTGTCGCCCAAGTCATTTTCTCCACCTCGGCTTCAATCGATGAGCTGACGGCTGAGTTTCCGATGTTTGCATTTATTTTCACGTGAAAATTTCGCCCGATGATCATCGGCTCACTTTCAGGATGGTTAATATTTGCCGGGATGATTGCCCTTCCGCAGGCTACCTCATTTCTCACAAACTCGGGTTCAACATTTTCCCTGATTGAAATGAACTCCATTTCAGGGGTAATGAGGCCTTTGCGTGCATAATGGAGCTGGGTGACATTTCCCCCCTGCTTTGCGCGTAAAGGTTTCCTTTTCAGTCCGGGAAAAATATCGGCATTGGATTGTGATGCTGCTTTTTTGTATCCGTTATCCTCAGGTTTTATTTTACGCCCTTCATATGCCTCAACGTCCTCACGTTCAAGGACCCAGTTTCGTCGGATCGGGTCGAGGCCTTTATGGATATCCACGGGATATCCAGCATCCGTATAAGGGCCGCTGGTGTCATAAACCCGTAAAGGCGGATTTTCCTCCTCGCCAAAGGTCCCGGTTGTCGGACTTAGCGTAATTTCACGCATCGGTACGTTAATATCCTGCCTGGAGCCCTCTACATACACTTTTTTACTTCCTGCAAAACTGGACATGATCGAAACGTTCAAGTCATTTACTGAATTACCCATCATGATTTCATTTCTCCTTTTCAATTCAACTCAACTAAAAAGGACAAAATCCAATCCATTTCGCACGAAAAAGCCAGATCTCCGATTCAAGACCTGGCTAACGTTAGTATGACTACAGAAATGACAAACTGAATCGTCATCGCTTAGTAGATTCTAACTTCCCCACGCTGGTATGAACCAGATCAGGTCCTGAGGGTTAAGAAGCTTTTCGCGCTCCTCTCTCAGCCCAACGTTTATTGGACACCCCTAGTCTGAACAATATAATAGATTACAGGGTAACTATATCTCACCCATTGCAATCTGTAAATCATTTCAAAGTCCTAATATTTCCTTCATTCTTCCGATGATTCATTAGGCCTTGAAATGTAAGCCATTAATCTTCCAGCTTCTCAAGGATAGGGAAGATTTCCTCCAAATGCTTGATTTCATAGGTTGGAAGCACTTCATTCCGCTTCTTATCCTCGCGATTTATCCAGACCGACTTTATACCCACTCTGGTTGCTCCCAAAATATCCGTCATTAAATTATCGCCGACCATCAATACTTCATCCTTATCCAGCTCCATCATTTTTAAAGCGTGCTCAAAAATGGACGCATCCGGTTTACCGCGTCCAAACGCTCCCGAAATGACGATGTGATCGAAATAAGGAACCAGTTCAGGTGTGATTTCAAGTTTGGTATTCTGCAGCTGTGGTGAACCATTCGTCAGCAAAAGCAATTTGTACTTCCCTTTTAGTTCATCGAGCACTTGAAAGGACTCTTCGTAGATGAACGGTTTTTTACGCCTTTCGGCAGGAAAACGTTCTGCCAGCTCAAGGCCTAATTCAGGGTCATCGATCCCTAATGCCTTCAAGCCCTTCGTCCAGGCTTCATTCCGATAAGCCGGAACAATCTCAGCCATTTTGCGGAATTCATCATGGTCATCGTTAAAATCGCCCCATAGCCCTTCAAAAGGGTTGATTCCGATCATCTGTGTAAATGCATATGTATCGTAAGAAGAATAAAGCTGACGCGCTTCCTTTCGCACAGCTTCCTCAAGCTCGCCGGCATTTATGTCATATTTCTCCCTAGCCGCTTCGCATGTAGCGACAAAAGCCTCTTTCACGCTTTTTTGATCCCAAAGTAACGTATCATCCAAATCAAAAAAAACAGCCTTAATCAAATTATCCTACCTCTTTCCCCATTATGGAATTCGAAAAAATTACATTAGTACAATCATAAACTACAACCTTGGGAAAATGAATAACTATTCGGAAAATGACTGCATCTTTCTAAAATATCCGGCGGAGAGTCTTAAAAACCTATTCATCTTTGGAAAACATACAGCATTCCGTTGCTGGCAAGCCTGAATTTTGGGCCGACGAACCCCCGTCTCATTAGCTCTTTCCTCAAATAAACCATAAGCGCAGCATGACTCACGATCAGAACGTCCCTTTCACCCTTTGCAAAGACCTCGTCCAAAGCTTTATTGATCCTCCGCTTTGCAAGCTTGATTTCCTTCCTTGTTTGCTTGTTCATGAAAGAACAGCAGCGAATCCAGATTGCCCAGAGAATGAACGGCAGCTTCACCTTCCCTTTAAGAGGCGGGGAAGGGATTTCCCGCAGCTCCTCCATAAAGTGAATCGTGCCAGGAAAAATATGTTCCGCTGTCTTGACCGCCCTTGTCATATCGCTGCAATAGCATTCCTTCCATTCCGCCTTTCCCAATGAAGTCGATCCATAAATGATATCCGCAGCATCATAATCGATGAACCATTGCTTCATGTCATCGGCAGATACGGATTTCCCGGTCGGGAATTCTTGCGCCACCTTAAAATGCCTTACCAACCCAATTTTCATATGTACTCCTCTTCCAATGTGTTTTATGCACTAAAAGGCAATCTTCATTGCAAAAAAAGCCTTAGATTTACCTGGTCTCCTATTTGATACCCTTTTCTTCGCTTCTTTTAACAAAGAGCAAACAGGGTTATATCGCAAATAATCATCAATCTAATAAGAAAAAGAGAAAGCATTTGCCTTCTCCATCTATCCATCAACCTATCAAATGAAGCTCGGTGATCGTACATCTTTTCCTGAATTTATATTTCCCGCTCAAGTCACTGAATTGATATTCATTGAGGGCTTTTCCAAGCTGTTCCTTAAGCTTCTCCACCCTGATGGAGGCATCAACCAGCTCAGTCCAATTTCCCTTGCCGATTATCTCATCGAACGGAATGATGGAGAGCACTTCATCATAGATTTCAATGCTTTGATCGATCCCAAAGCTGCCATAGATACTGCCATTTTCATCAGCGAAGATATGCTCCGATTCCAGCTCTTCCACCAGCACTTCAAGATATCCTTTCGACTTAACGGGCTTGATGGCAATCTCTGCCTTCGCCTTTACAGGTCCCAATCTCTTATCGATGATTTCCATCGTCAATTGGACGTGAAATGGAGGATACACCTGCTCAAACCCTTCACACAGTTCCGCTGCCGAACTATATACCATCTAAAACACCCTCCTTTTTCACTAACATTATATAATAGATCCAGATCTTTTCCTTACCAAAACACTTATTCAAGCTCAATTGGCACCAGTTATGCAAGCAGCCAAAAGGATACCCAGCATTTTTTTGCTATAACTTATCCTCATACAGCGTAATGAGGAATGGCATGAAGTTCCTATATTTCTCTATGAAATATAAAAAGCCCAATTTCCTGGAAAACAGTTAGAAATTGGACTTTATCGTTATTATGGATTTGGCACCAGCCCCAAAAGACTACGATCTCGTTTTCCAAAGGTGTAACGGATTGTTTTTCCCTTCAGTCAATGGCATTTTCATCATAGAAATTGAGCGCTCCTCCTTTGTCTTTTGCAAATCCTCATATATACTTTTAGATTTCCCTAAACCCGCTTCTGCCGCATCCTCGACTGAAGCACAATAAAAAACCTTATTGATCCCAGCAAAATACATGGCCGTTAGACACATCGGGCAAGGCTCCCCACTGGCATACATTGTATAACCGGAAAGATCATTCGTTGGATTTTGCTCCTGTGCGCGCCGGATGGCCAGTAATTCCGCATGACCACTACTGTCATACGTTTTGTGCAGCTCATTAACGCCTTCGGCTACAATTTTGTTATGAATCACAAGTACTGCACCAAAAGGTTGACCGCCTTCACGAACATTTTCTACCGCCAGCTCTACTGCTCGTTCCATGAATTTATCCACTCCAAAACCTCCATCCTTTTAATTAGGCTGTTTTCTCCTACTTTTTTGCTATTGACCAAATAATGCGATGTGGTTGATATTCTCATTCAAAGAGGGTGTGTGATTCTCCTCATAAAAAGGGCATTGCTGAATAATAATCTATCGATTTGGAAATTGGTGCAGGAACAATTTCAGCTACCCTCTTTTTCCTTTTCTTGAAAACAAAAAGGGAACGGAAAAATCCATTCCTTTTTTGACTAGATGCTAGCATTCCTTCATTTAGTGAATGTTGGTTTAAGATCGCCTTTGTACGGTTCATGTTCGACGAATACCGTTATGTCCTTGCCATCATTGTCTTTACCTGTTCTTTTGTACGTGAATTTTTTATCATTAAGTTCGGTAAGCTCAAGAGCGACACCATATTTATTTTCGCCAATTGATACATGGGCCCGTATTTTATTATCGTGAACAACAGCGAAGTAGCCGTAATCCCCGCGGCTTTCACCTGTTTCCAGCTTAAAAAACTCATATTCATTGGTCAAGTCATCAAATTTTGCCAAGCTTATAAAATTCATGTTGGCCTTTGTAACATCATTACCATCTTCATCTAAAACCTTTGTTCCATTCCAAAGTCTGCTGCCTAAAATCTTATCTCCATCGACATCTTTAACAATATCCCCAGTGGTAGTGTCCAACTGCTTGTCAGGGTCAGTGAAAGACAGCTCTTTTTCTATATATGGAACATGCTCAACGAATACTTCTACATCTTTTCCATCAGCATCTTTTCCCATTCTTTTATAAGTAAACACATCTTTATTTATTTTTTCCATGTCAACTACCGCTTGATAATTCATTGATTCTGAAATTAATATTCTCTTCTTCCCATCATTGGTGATGAAGAATGTTCCTTTATCGCCACGACTTTCTCCTGTCTTTGCATCAAAAAATTCATATCTCCCTGATTCTGCATCATATTTCGCTAGGCCAATGAAATTTGCATTTTCTTTCGTTAAATCATTATTATTTTTGTCATACACTTTTGTACCCTGCCAATTTGTGCTACTAAGAGTGTTAGCCATTTCCTTACCTTCAGTTAACGTATCTTCCTTGCTCGTTTCCTTATCGGTACGTTCTTGCTTCTGTTCATTATCTTTTTCTTTGGTGTTGGTGTTGCAGCCTGTTAAGAATAATGTGAATCCAAGCATTATTGAAGTTATTGCTTTTGCTTTATTGTTCATTTTTATCTTCTCCTCATTTCTTATTTTCGGTGTATTTTAATATATCCCATTATCTAAACGATAAATGAATATCGAGTTTACATGCACGCTTATAAAACCCGGCCATTTTGCTCCTGAAGTTAACAGATTTCGTTCCTCCTTACAGATCGGGTGTTTACTACTTCTTTCATGATAATCCCCAGTTATAAACTCCCCCTAAATAAATTCTTAAAAAAAGATAAACTTATTCTTAAAACGTCTTTGTGTGTGAACGGAAATGCTCCTGTCCCGGCGATTTCGCCCATCATTCAGGATATGATTCCTTTGTTAACGGTCTCTGTCGAAGTCTGGAACAGCTCCATTGACAAATTACCGACGAAAAAAAGTCCAATGCACTGGCTGCATCGGACTTTTTTTAACACCTTTCATTATGGTTTTAACACCACTTTAATGCATTCATCTTCATGATCGTTAAAGATTTGATAGGCTTCCCCCGCTTTTTCGAGAGGCACTCGATGGGATATGATTTCAGTTGGATCGAACTCTCCAGCGGTTATTTTTTCGAAAAGCATTGGCATATAATGAATGACCGGCGCTTGTCCCATTTTAATATTGATGTTCCGTTCAAATAAATCGCCTAACGGGAACATATTATATTTGGATCCATACACGCCTGTGAGCTGGAGCGTGCCGAATTTCCGAACAGCTTTAAGCGCAATCTCGATTGCACTCAGTGTTCCTCCTTGAAGCTTCAGCTTTTGTTCGATTGCCTCAATCGTCGATTTCTTGCCATCCATTCCGACACAATCAATGACGACATCCGCCCCGCCAGAGGTGATTTCCTTTACATAGCCGCCCATATCATTATATTCATCGAAGTTATATATCTCGACCTTATTCATCTGTTTCGCCTTATTGAGCCTATAAGGAAGATTGTCGATGGCAATGACTCGCTTTGCACCTTTCATCCAGGCGAACTTTTGGGCCATCAAACCAATCGGGCCACAGCCAAGAATCGCTACCGTATCCCCTTTTTTCACACCGGCATTCTCTACACTCCAATAGGCGGTCGGCAGCACATCAGACATGAACAAGAGCGACTCATCTTCAAGCTCACAAGACTCCGGGATGACAAAAGGCATGAAGTTCCCATAAGGGACCCTTAAATATTCCGCCTGCCCGCCAGGATAATTTCCATAACGTTCAGTAAAGCCAAAGTATCCCCCTGTATCCACAGCTTCATTCGGATTGGAATTATCACATTGACTTTCCATATCATGTTCACAATAATAACAGTGCCCGCATGAAATATTGAAAGGCAAAACAATCCTGTCCCCTTTTTTCACCTTCGTTACTTCTGGTCCGACTTCTTCTACGATTCCCATCGGTTCATGGCCAATGACGTAATCCTTATGCGTCGGCAATGCACCTTGATAGATATGCAGATCGGAACCGCAAATTGCCGTCGAAGTCACTCGTACGATGATATCATCTTTTTGCTGAAGTTTCGGATCCTCAACTTGTTTCACCTGGATATCTTTAGCCCCTTGAAAAGTAACTGCCTTCATGATCATCCTCCTAAAAAAATTCTAATATTCCTGCTATACCCACTAACAAAGATTGGTAAGCCGCCTTGTCACCCTAATTTTCCCCAATAATCAGGCATGATAACCGGTCCTCGCAAATTAAACCCCTTTTAGTACGGTTCATTCCTTCTTTTTGTTAAAGGCGTTATTAGGTTTGTGCTCTCTTAGGACCTTATTAAACAGATCCGGATAGTTCGTAAACACCCCTGTTGCCCCCCATTCCAATGCTTTTTTCATATCAGCCCTCTCATTGACTGTATAGGGATGGAATTGCAGGCCTTGGTTTCTGACCATTTTCACATATGCTCTATCCACCATATTGAAGTTCGGGCCGACTCCCACAGCATATCCCTTTATGGATTGCAATTCTTTTTCGGATATGGCCGCTGGATTCTTATAAGAAAAAAGTTGTACTAGAGGCAACTTTGGATTCAGCTCATGAATCTTCAAAAGACTTTCCTTACTGAACGATTGAATAAGCACATTTTTGGTCTTGCCCCTTGAATCTATCATTTTATTATCCTTTAAAGCCTTTAGTAATTTTTCTTCCATCCCTGGATATACTTCCGGGGACTTTGTTTCGATATAATAATTGGCCTCCCTGCCGAATTTCCTGAAAACTTCTTCCAAGGTGGGAACGACTATCCCTTCATATTCCTTTTTTGCCAGTTGCGGATATTTCTGGTTGAACCATGTACCGGCATCCAGTTTTTTGATAGCGGCAAGCGTTAAATCTTTAACAAGGCCAGTGCCATCCGTGGTGCGATCGACCCTTTCATCGTGCATCGCTATCAATCTTCCATCCTTTGTCATTTGAAGGTCGATTTCTATGTAATCACCATTCATTCGCTCTCCCATTTGATAGGCGGGAATCGTATGCTCAGGAGCGTAACCAGAAGCTCCCCGATGTGCAATATTCACAATTTTTTTCTCATAAATTGGCGATCCAGATTGTTTTTGGTGTGCAGCAGAGGCACCCATGGATATAGACTGCAATATGATGGCCGCACCTAACAAGCTTAATCCTGCTTTCTTCATGCTTCTGTTCATATTCCCTCTCTCCCTTCTGTCATTACCATCAGTTTAGAAGGGGAATATGAAGTTGCAGCAAATATCGTGTAAAGAAACCATTTATTAGAAAAGATGATTATAATGAACTAGTGGGCATGAGGTTGGTGCAAAACAGCATTTTATGGAAAATTCCACTTTATCCGATTTACAAAAAACACGTATCAGCTTACTATTAAACAAACAGTACATTAATCTTAAGGGGAATTATGTTAAAAAACTATCAATATTACCAAAACAAACAACGATTGATCATGAGGGCATTTATGGGCATGATATCCTTATTACTATTGATAGGCATTTCCGTATCACCAATCAGTTGGAAGGAAAATCCTTATGAAATGACTTTTCAGGTCATCCTCATATCTGGAATGATCATATCTTTGCTATTTTTCATTAAAACAGAAGGCAACTTCTATAAAAGATTATTCATTTCCTTAATCACTGTTTATTTATATAGTAAATTCTGGGTCTTTCCTGATACCGCAATCATGCTGGCATTATTTGCATTAGCGCCCTTGATCCCGATCTTTCTCTTCGATAAAATCGGGTTTTATATTGTCGCGACGCTAAATATCATCTTGGGTCCTGCTTCCATCCTGTTCATTTCCCATACAGATCTTCAATATACGTATGAATATGTCGCTTTGGATACCTTTGGAAATATACTGAATTTCATTGCCATCCAGATCATATTGGTATTTGTATTCATCGGAACTCACAATCGGATGGAATCGGCAAATGCCTTCCAGAAGGAGATTCAGCAGGCCAAGCAATTGAGTTCAGTCGGCCAGCTTGCTGCAACCATCGCCCATGAAATTAGGAATCCCATTACAGTCGTGAAAGGCTTTGCCCAATTGCTAGATCAAGAGAAAGAACTGACTGAAACGGAAAAGTTTTATGTACAAACCATGCTTACTGAACTTGAATATACACAGGTAATCATCAATGACTATTTATCCTTGGCAAAGCCGCACACGGGAGATATACAGGTCATTGGCTTAAATGATGAAATCCAGAAGGTTTCCGATCTATTGACCAGTTTTGCCAATAATCGCAATATCGGCTTCCGCCTTGATTTTCGCAGTGACCTGCAATTGAATATGAATCCAATCGAGCTTAAACAAATACTCGTCAATATCATCAAAAACGGAATTGAATCAATGAACGACCCCGGATTCATCCAAGTGGAAACAGAGCAGGAACGCGATATGGCAATAATACGAATAACCGATACAGGCATCGGCCTCGCCAAAGATCAACTCGATGAACTCGGGACTCCATTTTATTCGCTTAAAGATAGAGGCACAGGAATCGGGTTGACCGTTTGTTATTCCATCGTTCAAAAATACAAAGGGAAAATCGTCGTCCAAAGTGAATTGAACAAAGGGACGGCCTTCACGATTCATTTGCCTTTTTATAGCGATACCCAATAGGAAAAGGATGGCCCCATTGCCGGAGGTCATCCTTTTCCCTATGCTTTGAAGCTATCTTGCCATTTCAACAAATGATTTTCCAAAAAGCGTACGAATGAATCTGAGATCTTACCAGCCAAAGCAAAAATGATGATGCCGACGAATACGATGTCCGTTTGCATGAACGAACGGGCATCCTGGATCATGAAGCCCACCCCTCTATCCGCTCCCAGCAATTCAGCGACGACCAAGCACATCCAAGCAGAACTTAATGCTAAACGGATCCCAAGCAATATATTGGGCAGGGCTGCCGGGATCATCAGCTTTGTAATTTTTTCCAGACGGCTATATTCAAGGATTCGTGCCACATCATAAAGCTTTTTATCCACATTCCGCAATCCTAAAAATGTTTGTAAATATAAAGGGAAAAAAGCGCCTAATGCAATAAGAAGCACCTTGGATAGTTCACCAAAACCGAACCACATGATGAACAAAGGTGTAATTGCAAGTAAGGGGACGGTTCGTAACATTTGGATGCTTGGGTTTAAATATTCCTCGGATTTTTTTTGCATCCCAACAATGATACCGATCAATAACCCTAAAAAACCACCCAATGCAAAGCCAAGAAGCGCCCTAGTTAGACTGATTTGTAAATGACCCGCCATTTCTCCTGATTTTACGAGGTCGATGAATGCCGTAGCGATCAAGGATGGTGATGAGAATAATTGGACCGGCAGGATTCCTGCTGAACCCAATGCTTGCCAAGCAATCAAAACCACCAAGGGCAGGAAGGTACCACGCAATGCAGACTTGGCGATTTTAGCTTGTTTTTTCCTTTCGCTCATGACAAGCTGCTCATTTTGAGCAATGGTTTGTGCAGACATTTCCATCTTCCTTTCTTGTTTCAGCGTATTTAAATGCTCCAATCTTCCTTATCCTGAGGATGATGGTCCAGCAGGTTAAGGATATGTGACCTCAATTCCTGAAAAGACTTGCTTGTTCTCGACCTTGGATATGGTATCTCGATAGGGACGATTGCCTTGATGCTTCCCGGCTTGGCATCCATGACGACCACTTTTTCCGATAAAAAAAGCGATTCATCAAGATCATGAGTGACAAGCACCATCGTTGTCTTGTTCCTTTCCCATATTTCAAGCAGCGCTTCCTGAAGATGTGTTCGCGTGAATGCATCCAATGCGCCAAATGGCTCATCCAGCAACAAAACGTCGGGATTGCGCAACAGTGCCCTGGCAATGGCCACACGCTGTGACATCCCGCCTGACAGCTGACGCGGATACACCCTCTCAAACCCTTTAAGCTTAACAAGCGCTATCAAATCGTCCACCCTCTTGCGTGTATCCTGATTTTTCAATGAAAGGTTACCTGAAATATTGTTCTCCACGTTAAGCCAAGGAAATAAGCGATGCTCCTGAAAAATGAAACCGCGGTCCTTGGACGGACCACTAACCTGATGATTCCCCACAATTATCTTGCCATCAAACTCCAAATCGAGGCCGGCGATCAATTTCAATAACGTGCTTTTCCCGCACCCGCTAGGTCCAATGATGCTAACGAATTCACCATCATTGACAGTAAGATGCAAATCTTTCAAAACCAGGATGCTTTCTTGATCATTCTTGAAGGTTTTGCTTACATGTTTGATTTCTAACGCAGATACCAATTTCCTCACCCCTTCTCGAAAAAAAAACTAGAGTTCCAGCAACGGGCGCACCATATGTCCCATTGCTAAAATCTCTAGTTAACTAGTCGATTGCTTCAATATTTCATTTTATATTAACGTATCGATTATCGAGAATCAAGATTTAATACCGATTTATTTTATCGGATTAATCACCAAAACAATTGACAGATTATTCTAACGGCTGATAAGATTCATTCATACACAAATCCATATTCATGTAAGTCATGTGAATCCACTGGACTACTGGAGATTCAATGAAGAGTATCCCGTTTACTCTTCATTGGATCTTTTTTTCGTTCATATTCTGACTATGCGAATTTGGTAAGTGTAATCAAACAAAGGGAGGGAATTCATGAGGAAATATCGTGTACATGTAACCGGGCTGCTGCTTGCGGTCCTCATCAGCACCACGGCATTGGCAGGCTGTAAATCAGATGCTGGCAAAGCTTCCGGGGAAAGTGAACCAGTCAAAGTGAGTATTGCCTTAAATGGCAAGATGGGACCGCTGGTCATTGCAAAGAATAAGGGATTGTTCGATGAAGAATTTTCCAAACTGGACGCAAAAATCTCTTGGAGTGAATTCCCGAGCGGACCGCCGCTTTTGGAATCCCTGGCCTCCAACCGGGTTGATTTGTCTTTTTTGGGGGATGGTGCACTGATTGCCGGAATTGATAAGAAACTTCCATTCGAAGTGATTGCCCAGACCGGACAGGGTGGATCCTCCGTCCGAATCATTACTCACACAGACGGTACCATTAAGCAGGTTAAAGACTTAAAGGGAAAAACGGTCGGTGTTGCCTCGGGAACTACCGGTCATGTTTATTTAATCAAGGCCTTGAAGGCTTATGGTTTAACGACGGATGACGTTAAGCTCATCAATTTGCAGCCCGATGATGCCCAATCCGCCTTCGAAACGAAACAGCTGGACGCCTGGGCGACGTGGAATCCTTATTATCTAAATAATATTGAAAAAGGAAAGGCTGTCGCACTGAACGTTAAGGGAAAAATATTGGCTCCTGGTGCAATCATTGCCCGTACAGGGTTTGCCAAAGAGCACCCGGAAATTGTCGAAGCATATTTAAGGGTTTATAAAAAAGCGGCCGATTGGCAAATTGACCATCCAGATGAAGCATCTGAAATTTATGCCAAAGCAACTAAAATGCCTGCTGCTACAGTCAAGAAAATAATAACGGCCGAAGAACCGAATATTTTCTTTACAGAGGACGCCATCAAGGCCCAGCAAGAATCGATCGATACATTGGCCAGTGTGGGCTACATCAAGCAATCATTTGATTTTCAAAATGAGATCCACAACGAATACATCAAGGAAGCATTCAACAATTAAAATCCAATATACGGGAGGAAAATGAATATGACGGAAACTAAAACACAACAAATAAAAGTGGTGCCAATAGCAGGTAGGATCGGCGCGGAAATTCGCGGAGTGCAATTAAGCGGTGACCTGGATTTGAGCTTTTTAAGTAAAATCCAGCAAGCGCTGAACGATCATAAAGTCGTTTTCTTCAAAGGGCAAGACCATTTGGATGATGCAGCTCAAGAGGCCTTTGCCAAACTTCTTGGCGATCCTTATGCACATCCTACGGTACCGGTCAAAAACGATACGAACTATATATTCGAATTGGATTCCGCACAGGGTGCGAAAGCGAACCAATGGCATACCGACGTCACTTTCGTCCCGGAAGTTCCTAAATACTCGGTTTTACGAGGGGTAACCATCCCGAAGGTTGGCGGAGATACAGTCTGGGCCAATACTAGTACGGCGTATGAAGACCTTCCCGAAGGATTGAGGAAATTGGCGGACGAACTATGGGCCATCCATACAAATGAATATGATTATGCCCAATTCAAGCAAGTCGAAAGCGCAACGGACGAAATTAAAAAGAAATACCGGGAAATATTCGAATCGACCATTTATAAAACGCGGCATCCAGTCGTCCATGTTCACGCAGAAACCGGGAAAAGGCATTTATTATTAGGTGGCTTTGCCGGAAGGGTGGAGGGCTATACAACAAGTGAATCCGAAAGATTACTAAGTATCTTTGATTCTTACGTGACCCGTTTGGAAAATACCGTGCGCTGGCAATGGAGTGAAGGAGATGTTGTCATTTGGGACAACCTAGCCACACAGCATTATGCCATAGCCGATTATGCGGACCAGCACCGTGTCGTTCGCCGAGTCACAGTTGGTAAGGAAATACCGATAAATAAGGAGAACGAATCGAGCAGGCTGCTCACTAAGAAATAACGCTCTATATACTAAAAAACACTTCTAACCTTCTGAGTAACTCATTTACTTCAAGAAGCTTAAAGTGTTTTTTGCTGCTTTCGCGATTATTTCCAGTTCCATCGTCCCAACTTTGCCTAAATACGCAAGAAAAAAGAGCTTCGGAATGGGTGTGCACCGAAACCCTTTTTTCCTTTTTAATGATCTTGAACGATTATTTCATCGATTATCCCGTAATCCTTCGCCTCATTTGCGCTTAAGAAATAATCACGATCTGTATCCTTCGCCACCTTTTCGAGAGGCTGCCCAGTCCTTTCCGAAATGATTTGGTTGATATGGTCCTTTAACTTCAATATCCTCCTGGCCGAAATTTCAATCTCCGTCGCTTGCCCCCTTGCCCCTCCAAGCGGCTGATGAAGCATGATTTCGCTATTCGGCAAGGCACACCTCTTCCCTTTCGTACCTGCCAGTAAAAGCATGGCTCCGAATGATGCCGCCATTCCCGTACATACAGTCCGGATATCCGGTTTTATATATTGCATCGTATCGTAGATGGCAAAACCGGCACTAGTAGATCCACCAGGACTATTGATGAAAATGGTAATTTCCTTATCAGGTGAGTCAGCAGCCAGAAATAACAATTGGGCTACGACACTATTGGCTAGATGATCGGTGATTTCTTCGCCAATCATGATGATGCGGTCTTTTAACAGTCGGGAATAAATATCGTACGAGCGTTCACCCTTGCCGGATTGCTCAATTACATATGGAATGGTGGTCATATCTCTTCTCCCTCCTAACAAAATGATTGGCTATGCAGCCATCGAGAGTGTGTTTGCAGGAGTGAAGGATGCTTTTGCATGCAGCGATTTGAATGATTTAGGAACCATCGATTCACTGTTCAGCGCTTTGAATGACGGGATGCTTCTAATGAGGATAGCGGGATCTTGCGCCTTCAATGCCTGTGTCATCAGTGATATAAGCCTTTGCTCTTCTTCATCTTGCCAGTTTCCTACGCCAAACGGCGTACTTTCCTCGGCATTATTGTCAAACCGCTTTTTGACCCTGTTCAAGATTGCCTTTACCGCCGATTCCGTCGTGTTCAAATAATTCGCGATTTCTTTGGAGCGATACAGAAATCCTTCCTTCAACAGAAACACGACTGCTTGCTTCGGGGTAAGGGATTTTATGAGATATTCCACCGTTTCAAATGGATTTTCCTCAATCGACGCTTGGAAATCGTTATCTTGCAGATCGCCTAGAGCTTCCTTTTTTCTTTTTCGAATCGTATCGATCCAGGAATGGCGGGCTATCGTCTTCAATAATGCCGGTGTTAGCGCCGTCTTCTTCCCATAGACCCTCATGGCCTTGATGATCGTATCGTGAGCCAGATCATCGGCATCCCAATCACTTTGCGTCAGGAACCGGCAAAACCGAAGCAATTCCGGATAAACCTTATCTAATGCCCTGTCATGATCCGTTATTTCATGATGTCCTTCCCTCAACTTCTTTATCATTTTTTTCACTCCTTCAACACCCTCTATCCTCTAAACGTTTCAAAAAGAGAAAAAGATACGGGGCGAAAAAATTCCCCAACATTATTCTTTATATTGTATTCCATTTTTTCCAGTGGATATCCTTCCATTCGAAAAACTGTTCGATGGTGCTCCCAAGACAAATCAGCAGTCGATTCTGCCGCTTTAGACGAGGCTCGACATGCCAAATTGACTTCTGGTCTCTCAAGGTGTTAACCTTAAAAAGTATACATTCAAAATACTGATTTCACTAACAAGGATGAAGGGTGATTGCATTTGCCAAAAGAACATTTAATTGACGTTCAGCCAATCAAATCATTGGAAAAAGTAGATGATATGAAATGGTCATTGAAACGACATTGCAGCGAGAGGGACTACATATTGTTCTTGTTAGGCATCCATACCGGCTTACGCATATCCGAGCTTTTATCATTGAAGGTAAAGGACATTAAAGGCAAGACGGAGGCGACCATGAAGGAAGGCAGGAAAAAGAAGCCTAGAATAATACCGCTTGATGAGGTATGCCAGGAAGTGGCAGCTTATATAGATACCATTGATGGTGTATGGCTATTTCCCTCACGTAAAGGTGACAAGCCCATTAGCAAGATACAAGCATATAGGCAGCTTAAGAAAGCTGCAGAAATGGTCGACATTGAGAGCGTAGGCACCCATACGATGCGCAAGACGTTCGGATACTGGTTCTATGAACGAACTAAGGATTTAGCAGCATTACAAGAAATCCTTAACCATTCACACCCTGAAGCAACATTAAAATACATCGGGATTCCAAATGGGGAGCAAAGCAGCTTTAATGACTATGTACTATAGGAGGACAAAAGAATAATGTCACTTACTGAATACCATGCAAAGTACGAATACATCATTCGCAGCAATATTTCCGACAGGCAAAAAGCATTGAAATTAGCCGATTTGATGAACGATATGGAAAGCCACCTGCAAAATGACATCGGGGAACATCGTAATAAAGAAGCCCATGCTTTGTATAAAAAACTCTCCCTTTTATCCAACTTGTTATAACAGGGAGCCTGCCTATGCTTTATAAGCTGGGTTAGATTATTTTCCAATTTCTCAATCCTCCATACACGCTCTGCATTGGATTACTGTTGCTAAAAACCGAACAAGATTCTTTCTCTTCCCGGAAATAAAGCCAAATCCTTATTTATATGAAATGTTGTGAAAGTACTTACCATATACAATCATATATATGTGTGTTAGGGTTAGATTAATAGAACATTGGCGTTGAATCATATTTACTCCTTTGTTGGAAGGAGAATCTTGTTAAACAAAAAAAATATGTTCATAAAAAAAGCGATAGATAATTACTTTCTAAACCTCAAAGAAGAAAACCTGAACCCAGATGAACTAATCGAATTAATTAATCATCTATCCAGGATTTATGATCGAATAGCCTAAAATGGAACTTTTCATTACAAAACTTGCGCTTCCTCAACAGAATAATCTTCAGGTATTAAATAATACTTGGGTCCTATCAGACTGTTTTTAGTCACTTCCCATTTATGGAGAGGAGACGAGTATGACAGTTGAACATATCGAGAAATTACTATCAGAATTATGTTATTTTAATGAAGTGGATATTACCCATACTTTTTCTTCCAATGGAATTCGCATTTTGCAAATAAAATGCTTAACCATACAATCACAGGATATTTTCGAATTAACTTATCCGGATAGCGATAAAGTGGATCATTTTAGTGATAAAGCGGAAGCTGCTAACGCCATTGCCCATATTATTTCTAAAGATACTCCTGCTTAGGGTATCTTTTTATTTTTTAGGCTTGCCTTGTAGTGATGGAATCGCTACTGCCACCACCTGGAGATGCTGGCGGTACTGAGCAATGGAAGATTCATGAGCAACGCGCTCGGATTTAATTTTACTGGAAGCTCCCGATGAAAGGGCTTATCATATACAGTCATGCATATCGTTGTTAAGGTTAGATTTAAAATCCGCTGCCGAAGAATTTCTTGCAGGATAAATTTGATGAAAAAGAGTGTTTTTTTAATAGAATCAGCAATTTCGCCCCTCTTCTATAAACGAATTTGAAGAGTATCATTTCAAAATTTGGAGGTAGATCCTTTATGGTAAACACCGTAAATGTTTTAAACTCAAGAGCAAAAGAAATTTCAGATAATATTTTATTTAATAAAGAGAAACTTGCATTACAACGTTTCGATTTCGATTCAAATCTTTATACGAACGACATTGCCGATCAAATTAAAACTTGGAGAGAAAAGCTGATCGATATCTACGCAATGTCCATAAATCAAGAACAGAAAAAGGTGTATGAGATCCTTCAGGCTTGGGGGAATGAAACAGTCGATTTACTGGTCAATCTCAACCTGCCTCTTGATTTGGCCATTGAAGAAGTCCGATTTTACCGAGATACAATTGGTGAAATCATAAAGGATACGGCTAAGGAATTTTCTATGTCAATTGATGACTTTTATACGATCCTATCAAACCTTGATTCTGTAATAGATAGAGCCATTCATTGGCTCAGCATTTCATATTCCAGAAGCTATTCAGCGAGGGTCACTATAGCAGAAACAACCGCTCATGACCTTTCCATCCCCATCGTACGAATAACTTCAGAGATAGGTGTGATCCCCCTCATAGGTGTCCTTGACACGCAAAGAGCCACTCACCTAATGAGTCAAGCACTTGATATGGGATCAAAGTTGAATTTAAACTATATGGTTATCGACTTATCGGGAGTACCGGTTATTGACACCATGGTCGCACAACAAATTTTTAGAGTCATTGAGTCATTGCGGCTTATCGGTATAGAAACCCGATTATCCGGCATTCGACCAGAAATTGCCCAAACAATGGTTAAATTAAATATTAAACTTAACGAAAAAACATCCTCAAGCTTACACCTGGCCATCAAAGACTTACTTTAAGTTATTTTGCACAGTATATGCTTACGTCCGGCTCTCATCAGCTTGGCAGCCGAAGGAGGAGAAACTTTATTGGCGGCACGCTTTGGGCGGGCCGCCTTCTTTTTAGGCTTGGCTAAGATTGCAGCAATTGCACCTCTTTATCCAGCAGGGTTTCCATTGAAGACGCTTTCCCGCAGGTCCCTAGCACATCTGCTTCATCACAACTCATCTATACTAAACACAAGAACAATGTACCCCTTCAAGGTTATTAGGATTGATTTAATCATTCATTATATTCCAAAGCTACAATAGTTGAATGTACAAAATAGCACTTAAATCAGTCCAACTCTCTCCTAAAGTGACACTCCAATTATTACTTAAGTTTTAAACCTTTTATTAGCAAAAAGTTCAATGTCACTGGCAGAGGAAATTCTTCCGTAATTATCTTTGTGTATGATGTGTTTTCGTTCAAATTTTATTGGCGTATCAATTCCTGCTGCAGCTGCAAGATTAAATAGTCCTTCACGAAGGGAAATTACGTAATTGGCAACTCGGTATTGTTTTTCCTCAATAACTAAACCTTCCTGTAACTTTGAATCAGTTGTCGCTACACCCGCCGGGCATTGATTTGTATGACACTTTTCTGTCATGATGCAACCGATGCTAATCATAAAGCCACGAGCAATATTGACTAAATCCGCCCCCATTGCTAAAGCAATTGCAACTTTATCTGGCGATATCAACTTGCCAGATGCAATAAGTTTAACCCTGTTACGTACACCATATTTTTTCAGCATCTCATCTACAAGTGGCAAGGCTGACATAATTGGAAGTCCAACAGCGTCTGCAAGCTCCTGATAGGTTGCCCCAGTTCCTCCTTCTCCCCCATCCACTGTAATAAAATCTGGCCCTTCACCTGTATCCCTCATAATTTTTGTCATTTCCTCAAGAGCATCAAGATCTCCCACGACAATTTTGATACCGATAGGCTTTCCGCTTACATCTCTCATTTTTTGTACAAAATCGAACAGTTCGCTAAAATTATTAAATTCATAGAATCGGTTTGGACTGTTAATTGTTTTTCCTGGTTCTACCATACGAATTTTTGCTATTTCCATTGTCACCTTCTGCCCCTCAATATGTCCACCTCTGATTTTAGCACCTTGTGCTAATTTAATTTCAAATGCCTTTACCTGTTCAATCTCACTTTTCTTTCTAAATTCTTCCCAGGAGAATTTCCCATCCG
Source organism: Peribacillus folii (assembly GCF_030271255.1). Classification (GTDB taxonomy): domain Bacteria; phylum Bacillota; class Bacilli; order Bacillales; family DSM-1321; genus Peribacillus. Next base: position 3,992 of record NZ_JASJOM010000009.1, on the reverse strand, counting down.
GTGTCTTTACTCCAAACAGTCCTGGACCTATCTGCATTATAATGTCGACGTTTCCAGAAAGATGGTATTTAGTAATACCACCTTCACCAGTATTCATCCAAGTCCCACCTGCCAGCCCTAATCCTCTCGAGAGTGCAGTGATTGCATTCTTCCCAAGTGCACCGTAGCTCATGGCAGATTGTCCGACAAGTCCTTTTAGTTTAAATGGCTTCTGACATGTATTTTCTCCTATGATGACAGCATCCTCCTGTCGTAAAAAATATGGTTCCATTTGTTTGATTTTCAAAATTTCTTTTCGAGTCAATAGACCTTCCTTCATTTCTTCATAAACCTTTGTATCAATTTTCTGGGAATTGTCTAACCTTAATTCTTCTCGGAGCTTTGGAAACATACTATTCTTAATATAGTAGCCAGCTTCATCGAAGTTACGTTCTGATCCAAATCCTATTACTCGACTCTTATATTTTCCTGATTTCACCACATCTTCGAATTGCTTTCTTGAAAAGGGGGTGCCCTCATTATTAGTATCAAATAAATACTGCCTAAGTTCCGGCCCAACTTGCTCAGTCAAATATCTAAGTCTTCCAATTAAGGGGAAATTCCTCAATATCGAATGCTCTTTTTGTGTATCATCCTTACGGTATAAATACGTTGCTACTGCTGCCGAACCCAAAATTGCGAATCCCTTTAAAAATGTTGGAAGGTTTTTCTTAAACTTTGACATACTATCATCCTTTCTCTTATTTGATCTTTCTTGCAAACTCTATTTGAAATGTATCTTAAAATAATACCTATTTTTAAAAAAAATATATTATTACCTATTTTCCCTTCCACTCGAGATTGTCTTTTTATTTCTACTTAATTTTATTAATCCTTCCGCTTGAATTTCAATGTCCTTTTCGGACACATATTCTTCTTTAATAATTTTCTTTTGGAAGTCTATTTGTTTTTTGTTTTTCATTCGCTTACCTCCTGTCTATATAAATTAATTTATACGGATTGCCAAACAACCCCCTTACTTTAAAGCCCCAAATTAAATTTTTTCAAAACTACCTACTTTCTATAATTTTCATTTGAACCATATTACCATTTTTTTCTTTACATGAAATTTCATTTTTAAAACGCCAAACACCAAAAATGAAACAGAAAAAGAAAAACATTTAAGTTACACAATAAAATGCGTAGCTTAAATGTTATTTTTTGTACATTATAATAACTCATAATAAGATAATCCTTTTGTTGTGAAAATCTGTCTAATCACATTTTCACGCCACTAATTTCAACATAATCTGGAATTAAATCGTCAATTTCCATTAGCTCGTAGCTGAAACAGCGGGAATGCTTTTTATAACCAGAATCTGTAAGTGAATAAAATACTCTTGTTTACATTGGCGGAAGGGGGCGAAACGGCACTCCGGAGAAACATGATTTTGAATCGGGTAAAACGATTATTTATTTCCGGATCCCTTATTATATACCGCTAACTAGGAATTTTTTACATTTTACTAAACATCATTTACATTTAGGATTCAAAAAATGAGTCCATTCCTTAATAACTCCCTACTCTAATAGAATTATTAAACAAATTATTCATGCTGCCTTTTCAACCTAATTGGCCAATCCTTTATGGGCTTACTTCTTTGCTTTTTTAAGTAATTTTTCTTTCCACTCGCGATCAGCATTTTTAATTTTATTTTTTCTCATTAATTTTCGTACTCGAATATCAATATCCTTTTCAGTCACATATTCTTCTTTGATAATCTTTTGGAAGTCCATCTGTTTTTGATTTTCATTAGCATTCCTCTCAGCATAAATGTTAATGTTTCTAATTAAGTTTCCTTTTCTTTTTTGTTAGAACATTCAGTCAATTATTCACAAAAAAAAGGCAATGCTGAGATTGTCTCAAAGCATTGACTAATCAGGGCTAAACCCCTTAGGTGATACCGGTGGCCGGGGTCGAACCGGCACTCCAGAAGAACACGATTTTGAGTCGTGCGCGTCTGCCAATTCCGCCACACCGGCATGATTTGTTGGAGTTTACAATAGTTATAAGCAAATGCTAATCACTTATTGTCCACACAATTATTAAATACCCTTTTATTAAAATAATATATTATAAAGCATTTGTCAATTGATAAATCAACTAAAAAATGAAAAGCACGTTTGATAAGTGCCTAGAATGCTTGCTATATTTGAGAATTATATTTTTCGCCCCTTAACTTTATTGAATAGTTCCAGCCACAGGCTAGTTAAATAATCTTTTGCCACTTCAAAAAAACTATCGCCCCTGTTTACCTTATATACATAAATAACTTCCCAACGGCATCGATACCCACAATATAAATCACTACATCTTTAATAGCTATAATATCGCGAGACCAAATCGCTAGTCACATCCTTCTAAATATTCAAGAATAGGCTCAATATCTAGCTTAATTATAGAAAATTTCTAATATATTTAAACTTAAAGGCACTTAATAATCGAAGTTGCTTCCCGCACGATTAGCACTCTGCTTTAGTTAATTGAATGCAAAAAAAGTCAATGCTGAGATTGTCTCAAAGCACTGACTTATAAGGGCTAAACCCTTTAGGTGATACCGGTGGCCGGGGTCGAACCGGCACTCCAGAGGAACACGATTTTGAGTCGTGCGCGTCTGCCAATTCCGCCACACCGGCATGATTGTTGGAGGCGGCAACCGGAATCGAACCGGTGGTAAAGGTTTTGCAGACCTCTGCCTTACCGCTTGGCTATGCCGCCAACGTTTTGGAGCGAAAGACGGGATTCGAACCCGCGACCCCAACCTTGGCAAGGTTGTATTCTACCACTGAACTACTTTCGCATATGGCTGGGCTAGAAGGGATCGAACCTTCGCATGACGGAATCAAAATCCGTTGCCTTACCGCTTGGCTATAGCCCATTAACGTTGTATTCATTATTGCACATTTTTTTCAAAATGGGGCGACTGATGGGAATCGAACCCACGAATGCCTGAACCACAATCAGGTGCGTTAACCACTTCGCCACAATCGCCATTATTAGATTTAAATTGGCAGGGGTAGTAGGACTCGAACCCACACCGGAGGTTTTGGAGACCTCTGTTCTACCTTTAAACTATACCCCTATAAGATGGTGGAGGGGGCAGATTCGAACTGCCGAACCCTAAGGAGCGGATTTACAGTCCGCCGCGTTTAGCCACTTCGCTACCCCTCCGGATATGGATGAAACATGGTGCCGGCAAGAGGACTTGAACCCCCAACCTACTGATTACAAGTCAGTTGCTCTACCAGTTGAGCTACACCGGCACTACTATGGTGGCTCAGGACGGAATCGAACCGCCGACACAAGGATTTTCAGTCCTTTGCTCTACCGACTGAGCTACTGAGCCAAGCAATAAAATGGCGGTCCCGACGGGAATCGAACCCGCGATCTCCTGCGTGACAGGCAGGCATGTTAACCGCTACACCACGGGACCATAGATTGCGGGGACAGGATTTGAACCTGCGACCTTCGGGTTATGAGCCCGACGAGCTACCGGACTGCTCCACCCCGCGACGGTAATAATGTTGCTATTCAGGAATCAAGTTTTCGTGTAAAGTGTTTCAAAAAGATGAAACAACTTGACCTTATGTAAAGATGGTGGAGGATGACGGGATCGAACCGCCGACCCTCTGCTTGTAAGGCAGATGCTCTCCCAGCTGAGCTAATCCTCCAATATGTTGTCTTAAATGGTGACCCGTACGGGATTCGAACCCGTGTTACCGCCGTGAAAGGGCGGTGTCTTAACCGCTTGACCAACGGGCCAGATATAAATGGCGGAGAGCAAGGGATTTGAACCCTTGAGACAGGGTTACCCGTCTACACGATTTCCAATCGTGCTCCTTCGGCCACTCGGACAGCTCTCCATTTATGGCTCCGCAGGTAGGACTCGAACCTACGACCGTTCGGTTAACAGCCGAATGCTCTACCACTGAGCTACTGCGGAACAATATAA
>NZ_JASJOM010000008.1 GCF_030271255.1 Peribacillus folii | reverse complement strand
AACCCGCCATTCGATTGGCGGGTTTTTCCAAGTCATTCAGCATTCTTGGTTCATATAGGGTTGAAACGTGTCAGGCCGTTGGATATGATGGTCTAGAGGTAGTTGCATTTTCATTAAAGTGATTCAATTTGTCATCTCAAGTACAGCATGGATGAAGTGCATGTAGACGATAATAGTAGTGGAAGGGGAGAATGATTTGGAAGTTTTTGCAGAGTATTTGGACAATATTGCTAATCAGGAACATAGGGAGCGGACGGAAGAGGTCTTGGCATGGGTAACTGGGACGTTTCCGAATTTAGCGCCAAAGATTGCGTGGAATCAGCCGATGTTCACCGATCATGGCACATATATCATTGGTTTTAGCGTAGCCAAGCATCATCTGGCTGTAGCCCCTGAAACGGCAGGGATCAATCATTTTTCCGATCAAATCGTACAGGCTGGCTATGATCACACCAAGCAATTGGTACGCATCCGGTGGGATGTTCCGGTCGATTTCCGATTACTTGAGAAGATGATTGAGTACAACATGATCGATAAGGCAGACTGTTCAACCTTTTGGCGGAAATGAGTTTGGTTCCCTTATACATAGCCAACTATAAAGGAAGTTACCCGCACATTTTGGTCAGGCTTTTTTCAAAATGTGTGGTTTTTTTGGTATGGGTTCACTTAATCGAATCGTATTCCAGACCCTGGTTTGTTTCTTCAGTAAGAGGTAAGTGAAACAAAAAATGATAAATCGATGACGCTTTGTTTGGTTATTAACAGAAAAATGCTAAAATAGTAAAAGTATCTCGAAAAACAGCATGGCTCCAGAAGGAGGAAAGATATATGGCAAAAGTCCGTACAAAGGATATCGTTGAAGCGTTGGGTCTTGAGCTCATCAGCGGGGAAGAAGGAATTAACCGGCCGATCGTCACAAGTGATTTATCTCGTCCAGGTCTTGAAATAGCCGGTTTTTTTGATTATTATCCTGCCGATCGAGTGCAGCTTTTAGGAATGACGGAGATGTCCTTCTTTAATCGGCTGAATGAAGCGGATCGTGTACAGAGAATGGAAGAGCTGTGCAGGGACTTTACTCCAGGCATCATCATCACCCGCGGTCAGGAAGTGCCGTTAGAGTTGATTGAAGCTTCTGAGCGGGAATCGGTTCCTGTAATGAAATCGAATATGAAGACAACACGGTTATACAGCCGTCTGACCAATTTCCTTGAAAGCAAGTTGGCTCCGACCACGGCTGTACATGGTGTATTGGTCGATATATATGGCTTGGGTGTATTGATTACCGGGAAAAGCGGTGTGGGTAAAAGTGAGACGGCCCTGGAATTGGTGAAGCGGGGTCATCGCCTGGTCGCTGATGATTGTGTTGAAATCCGCCAGGAAGACCAAGATACATTGGTCGGGAACGCCCCGGATTTAATTGAACACCTTCTTGAAATAAGGGGCTTGGGAATCATCAATGTCATGACTTTATTTGGAGCTGGTGCAGTCCGCAGCAATAAGAGGATTTCAATCGTCATCAGCTTGGAGCTATGGGAAAAAAACAAGCAATATGATCGTGTCGGCCTTGATGAGGAGAAAATGAAGATCATCGATACGGAAGTGACGAAAATAACCGTACCTGTTCGTCCAGGACGAAATTTAGCCGTTATCATTGAAGTGGCTGCCATGAATTATCGCCTGAAGAAAATGGGGGTCAATGCGGCAGAACAATTCTCGGACCGCCTGAATCACGCGATTGCAGATCCGGAAGCTGAGGAATTTTAAACGGTATGGAAATGAGGGGTCAAAATGGAACAAGGAATACAGCCGCTGAATCCGATTGCGATTGATCTTGGACCTATCCAGGTTCATTGGTATGGACTGATCATCGGGTTCGGTGTGTTATTGGGACTGATCATCGCATTGAGGGAATCGGAGCGAAGAGGTCTTGATAAGGAAATATTTACGGATTTGATTTTGTTTGCCGTTCCTGTCGCAATCATCTGTGCCCGGATTTATTATGTCATTTTCCAGTGGGAGTACTATTCGCAAAACCCAGGGGATATCATAAAAATATGGAATGGCGGAATTGCCATTCACGGTGCGCTGATTGGATCGGTGCTGACCACTATCGTTTTCGCCAAGGTCAAGAAGGTCTCGTTCTGGAAGCTGGTCGACATTGCGGCTCCGAGCTTATTGCTGGGGCAGGCGATCGGGCGCTGGGGTAATTTCATGAATCAGGAAGCACATGGCGGAGAGGTTACGAGGGCATTCCTGGAAAATATGCACCTGCCGGAATTCATCATTAATCAAATGTACATAAATGGTACGTATTATCACCCGACCTTCTTGTATGAATCGATTTGGAATATCATCGGGGTCATCATCCTCTTAAGCCTGCGCAACGTGAACTTACGCAGGGGCGAGCTATTTTTGACCTATGTCTTATGGTATTCGGTTGGTCGTTTTTTCATCGAAGGATTGCGAACGGATAGCTTGATGCTGACGGATTCACTGCGAATCGCACAAGTGATCTCCATCGTGCTGGTAGCTGCAGCCATTGCCCTTATCATTTATAGAAGGGTAAGTGGGCAAGCAAACAAAAGATATATGGATGCATAAGGATCCACTGTAAGGGGAGAGGACATTGTGATAGCGAATTCGGTTAAAAAGGGACTTCTTTCTGGCTTGAATACAACCTGGTCATTGGGCAAGGTGATATTTCCGGTCACGCTGATCGTCACCGTGCTTCAATATACGCCTGTATTGCCGTGGATCATCGACCTGATTGCACCCCTGATGAATCTCATCGGTCTTCCAGGGGATGCTGCAATACCGCTCGTATTGGGGAATTTCCTCAATTTATACGCAGCGATTGCCGGTATCTTGACGCTTGATCTGACCGTAAAAGAAGTATTCATCATCGCGATGATGCTCTCATTTTCACATAATTTATTGATCGAGTCAGGCGTTGCAATGAAAACCGGTGTCAAGCTTTGGATCATCCTGACAGTCCGGATCGGGCTTGCTCTCTTGTCTGCTATCGTCATCAATCTGGTTTGGCAGGGCGGGGCCGAAATGGCTCAAGGGATGGCCATCGGGGAAACGGCCGAGGTCAACGGAATGGGTGCAATCCTCATACATGGGGTCGTTCAGGCCCTCTCCGGCATCGCTCAGCTGGCGGTCATCGTCATTCCGCTAATGGTCGTGGTTCAAATCATGAAGGATTTAAAATGGCTGGAAGCCTTCTCGAAAGCACTCGCTCCTTTCATGAGGTTGCTGGGAATGAAGCAGAATGCTTCCATGCCATTCGTGACAGGGCTTACCCTCGGCTTGGCATATGGAGCAGGCGTCATGATCCAAGCAGCTAAAGAAGACAATGTTTCGAAAAAGGATATGACAATTGCATTCATTTTTTTAGTCGCCTGTCACGCTGTCGTTGAAGATACATTAATATTCATCCCACTGGGCATTCCGGTCTTGCCGTTGTTACTTATTCGTTTGCTCACCGCAATTGTTCTAACGATGGTCGTTGCGTATATTTGGAACCGGTCTGACAGTATACAGAGAAAGGAAGCTGTATATGAGCAGTAACATAAATACTTTATTATTCGATCTTGACGGCACATTGATCAATACAAATGAGTTGATCATTGCTTCGTTTACAGAAACGTTAAACCACTTTTGTCCGGGTCAGTTCAAGCGGGAGGATATCATCCCATTTATCGGTCCAACCCTGACCGACACATTTTCGGCGATTGACCCGAAGCAGGTGAAGGAAATGATCGCTTTCTATCGCGAACATAACTGGAAAAACCATGATGCGCTCGTGACACAATTTGACGGAGTATACGAAACGGTTCAAACATTGAAGCAGGCCGGCTATAAACTGGCAGTCGTTACGACGAAGAAACGCGATGTCGTCGAAAAGGGATTGCGTCTTAGCAATCTGGACCAGTTTTTTGAAGTCGTGGTTACGCTGGATGAAGTGAAAAACGCAAAACCTGATCCTGAGCCGTTAGTTAAGGCGCTGAATCAGCTGGGATCAGTTCCTCAAGAAGCGATCATGGTTGGCGACAGCTATCATGATATCGCAGGCGGAAAGAATGCAGGTACAAAAACGGCAGGGGTAGCCTGGTCGATTAAAGGCCGAGAGTATGTGGAGAGTCATCAACCGGATTATATGCTGGAAAATATGGCGGATCTCCTGGATATCGTCGAGATTGAAACCTTCACAGTGGCTAAAAGATGAGACGCACGACCCGCCATCCAGTCGAAGGGGCAAACTCATTATGGCATGTGTATAAGACGGTTCCTTTCTGGAAGGTGGTAAAGAACTTCATCGTGATCCAGCTAGCCCGCTATACACCATTTTTGGGGATGAAGAATTGGCTTTACCGGAACTTTTTGCATATGAAGGTCGGAAAGCAAACTTCATTTGCCTTGATGGTCATGCCGGATGTGATGTTTCCGGAAAAAATATCAGTTGGGATGAATACAGTCATTGGTTACAATACGACAATTCTTGCCCATGAATATTTGATTCGGGAATACCGATTAGGAGAAGTGATTATTGGTGATGAAGTGCTGATAGGGGCCAATTCGACTATTCTTCCGGGAATTACCATCGGGGATGGAGCGATAGTCTCTGCGGGGACACTTGTCCACAAGGATGTTCCGGAGGGGGCTTTCGTCGGAGGAAATCCCATGAAGGTCATCTATACGAAAGAGGAAATGCTTGAGCGTGATCAGCAAACTTCCATATGAAGAAGAAGGACTTGTCCATTTATGCGGCACGTCCTTTTTTAATGGCATTTAGGGTACAGGGGGGTCAATTCGGTTTTTAGATGGTCCATGATTTCATCAATGGATACATCCTCCTTGTTCACTGTCGCTTCATACGTTTCTTTCAGGATTTGAAAAAACCTTTCCTGTGCTTGTTTATCCATAATGAGCTAACCCCTTTTTTAAAAGTGATGGATTGATTGAGAAGGGGCTGAAAAAACTTCAGCCCCTATCTTCATTCATTCAAATCAGTTTTCAATAAATCGGCAACAAGTACGTATCTTTCCGGTGCACTACCAATATATGAGAATGGGTAGCAGGTTGTTACTGTAAGAGTGGCTTTAGGCTTTGGAACGATTACGGTACGGTCATCCGCATCGACGATCCGGACCTTCCTCACTTTATAGGTAAACGTGCCTGCTTCGGTTTTGGTGATCAGCAAGTCTCCTTTGCCGACTTCACCCAGCTCCCGGAAAATGGTATCCCGATGACCGGATAAAACCGAATTATCGTCTTCTCCAGGCAGTACCGATCCTGCATAATGGCCGACGCCCTTTTCGAGTTCATCCTCATCGGTTCCATGGTAGATCGGAAGGGTGGCCTTAATTTTTGGAATGTAAAGCTCTCCCATCAGATCCCCTGTTTCCGGCCGTTGCTCATATAGCTCATGATCACCGGGGACAGCAGCTTTTTTCTCCGGCTTAGATTGCTTGGCCTGCGCCATTGTCTCCGTTGCTTCGGGCTTATTCCACTTATATATCGCATACCCCTTCAGCAGTGTATAGGCATTCGTCGTTGTAAAATAAAAACCGAGGAGTAAAAAGCAAGCAGCGGTGACAAGTAACCATTTCTTCTTCATCTTAATTTGAATGTCTCGCTTTTCTGATCAATCCGAATGCAATGCCCATCATCATTAAACCGATCAACGATCCCAATAGGTAATTGCCGGCTGTTTTAGGAAGCAATCCGCCTTTTACCGTTTTATGGGCCGGTCTCTTCTTTTCCTTATCTTTTTTTATATCATTTTTTTCTTTTACATCAGCCACTTTAGAAATGACTTGAGTGGATTGCTTAATGTCATTCCCGGTTTCCTTCACTAAATCGGAACCGATCATTTCACCAGTCAAGACGAAATCGAGCAAGAGATTGCCTTTTAAATCATAAATCGAAACTAGTAAACTGGCATTATTCAAATCTTTAAGTCTGAATAATGCTTCAAGTGATAGGTTCGTAGTGACACCATCCTGGATCAAGGCAAACTTGAATTGTACTTGCAGCAAGCTTTGCAAATCATTGTATATGGAAAGCAATTCAGCGACTTGCGCTGCCGACAATTGATCGATTGTTTCAAAATCGGCCAGCTTGTCCATCCGATCGGAAATCGCCATCAAGCGATCCTCGAATGCTGGATCCTCGACGAGCGGCATAAGGTGATTCACGAATCTTTCAAGCTCCTCGTCCGTAAGTCCGATCTCGCTGAAAAGTCCATCCAATAAATCGCCCATTTCCTCATCGTATTCCATGTCTTCATCATCGTAACCCATCTCTAAATCGATAATGTCTTCTATATCATAAATGAAATGGAAGGTATCGATGATCGATTCTCCTTCTTCCAATTCACCATATTCCATCAATAATTCCGTCAGCTCCGCTTCTGTCATCTCATAATCTTTCAATAACTGCTTCAACGTCTCAGGAGTGACTGCAGGTCCCAGTGTATCGCGTAACTCATCCACCGATTCCATCTCATCCAAGGTCAAGTCATAATAGGCTAAGTAATCTTCCAGTTCCTTTTGCGTCATTCGGACTTCGGCCAGGTATGTATTGAGCTCATCTTGGTTCAGCTTCGATGCAGCATAGCCTTTAGCTCCGATTGAGCCTACTGAAAAAAGGACGATAAGTGCAACAACTAACGAAAAAAATCTCTTCAATTTCATTTCCCTCCAGTATTTTCTGATAAATCCAAACTCCTAACCATTATAAAGCAGCTAAACCAAAAGGTATACATTTATAACAATGATTGGCTGGAAATAGGAAGATGGAAATGGGTTAAAGGTATGTTCGTTTCTTTTTACTCTCGCTGTTGTTTCGGGTGGGATGAGGGGAAATGAGAGCTTTTTCTTGACGGAAGGTTAAGGCAGCGGTAAACTAGTAACAACTTCAACATGTTACCATATTAGCGAACTAAAGTGATTTGCAAGATTATTATGATTATTTATAGGATAATGTTATTTTTTTTGCTACTATTTTTATAATGATCCAAAAATCAGGATTCAAGTGAGCTTGATTTTGGAAGGATAAAAGGATGTAGAAAATGGAATAGCGGCAAGGATATTGGTTTTGGCCATAGAAGGCGAACTGATTGAATAGATGGTTACTATAACTAATGAAGGATGTGCAGTCGTGACAAAGCCGTTTATGTTCGAGAAACCGTTAGGCATGAGAGATACACTGCCGGTGCTATATGAAACGAAAGTGAAGGCCAGGAATGAAATGAGCGATGAAATCAAGAAGTGGGGCTATCAATTTATTGAAACCCCTGCTCTGGAATATTATGAAACGATCGGCGAGGCCTCTGCCATTTTAGATCAACAGCTGTTTAAGCTTCTTGATTCCGAAGGGCATACGCTCGTATTGCGACCGGATATGACAGCGCCCATTGCCCGTGTTGCAGCATCAAAGCTGTTAAAGCAGCAAATACCGCTGCGCCTTGCCTATTCAGCGAATGTATACCGGGCCCAGCAGCGTGAAGGCGGAAGGCCGGCAGAATTCGAACAGATCGGCATTGAATCCATCGGCAATAAATCAATAAGTGCAGATGCTGAAATGATTGCGCTGCTCGCGGATGTTTTAAAGGCAGCCGGTCTATGGCAATTCAAAATATCCATCGGCCATATTGGCTTTTTGCAGGAATTCTTCTTAAGCATATTAGGGACGGAGGAAAGGGCATCCGTATTAAGGAAGTTTCTATATGAAAAGAATTATGTCGGGTTTCGGGAGCATGTAAAATCGCTGCCGCTATCATCGATCGATAAGCAGCGGCTCATTGAGTTCACTTCCTTAAGGGGAAGTGCGGGCACCTTGGAGAAGGCGCTGGCACTGGTTGAAAATAATAAAGGGCAGGATTCCTTGTCAGAGCTAAAGGAATTATCCGTTCAGCTTCAGGAATTCGGCATTGATCAATATGTGAGCTTCGATTTAACATTGGTCAGCCACATGAGCTATTATACGGGTACCTTATTTGAAGTCTATGCAGAGCGGGTCGGTTCACCAATCGGAAATGGCGGGAGATATGATAATCTCCTGGAAAAATTCGGATGGGATGCTTCTGCAACGGGGTTTGCGATTCATGTCGACCGGCTTGCCGAAGCTCTAGGGGAGCCGATGCAGCCTAACGCGCCCGAGTGCATTTTATTCAGCCCCGAACGGAGATTGGAAGCGATTGAACATGCAAGAATCAAGCGTTCGGAGGGAAGACGGGTAACGATTCAGGATATTAGCGTCGTCCAAAACGTCGATGCTTTCACAAGAACCTTTTCAGAGGTGCACTTATTTGTAGGAAATGGGGGGAATGGCAAAGATGAATGATAGTTTTTTAACGATAGCGATGCCAAAAGGGAGAATTTTTGAAGAAGCGGCAGAGCTATTAAGAACGGCGGGCTTTCGTCTGCCTCCCGAGTTTGATGATTCCCGCAAATTGATCCTTGAAGTGGAAGAGGAGAATTTACGTTTTATATTGGCGAAGCCGATGGATGTCGTAACCTATGTCGAGCACGGTGTCGCCGATATTGGCATTGCCGGTAAGGATGTCATGATGGAGGAAGACCGTGATGTATATGAATTGCTTGATTTGAAGATCAGTGCCTGCTATTTGGCCGTGGCAGGATTGCCTGGTACGAAAATGAGTGACATCGCCCCTAAAATAGCCAGCAAATATCCTAATGTGGCTTCAAATTATTTCCGGGAGCAGGGAGAGCAGGTCGAGATCATCAAGCTGAATGGTTCAATAGAGCTGGCGCCATTGATTGGCTTGGCGGAACGGATCGTGGATATCGTTTCGACCGGCCGGACATTGAAGGAGAATGGACTCGTTGAATATGCGAAAATCGCTGATGTCACTTCGAGGCTGGTGGCGAATCCGGTCAGCTATCGAATTAAAGAAGCGAGGATTACGGAGATCGTGGATAGATTGGCAGAAATCATAGAATAAAAAAGAATCGTGAATGAGGTGAGCGTATGAAAATTGAACGGTTTGCAGAAGGAATTTCACTGAAGCGCTCGGTTGATTCAGGTACAGCCGATCAACGAAAAGCGGTTCAGGATATTATTTATGAGGTCAGGAAAAGCGGGGATTCCGCCGTACATAATTTTACCGAGCGCTTTGACGGGGTCAGGCTTGGGGAACTGCTGGTATCGGAAAGGGAACTGGAAGCAGCAGCAGCATCCTTAACGGCTGAACAGCTTTCCATCATTCAGGAGGCAGCCGTCAATATCAAAATGTTTCACGAGAAACAAATCAGGAATTCATGGTTTACGACGGATGAAACGGGAACGATGCTGGGGCAGAAATTGACTCCTCTTGATGCAGTAGGCGTTTATGTACCCGGAGGGACGGCTGCATATCCTTCGTCTGTACTGATGAATGTGATGCCCGCCAAGGCTGCAGGGGTGGAACGAATCGTTATGGTATCCCCTCCAGGCAAAGACGGTACATTATCACCGGCGGTCCTGGCGGCGGCTAAGATTGCCGGGGTCAAGGAAATCTATAAAGTTGGCGGGGCACAGGCCATTGCTGCCCTGGCTTATGGGACGGAAACGATTAAAAAGGTCGACAAGATCGTCGGCCCAGGAAATATGTACGTTGCGCTGGCTAAGCGGGAGGTATTCGGGGACGTGGCAATCGATATGATCGCTGGTCCAAGTGAAATTGCCGTACTCGCGGACGAATCAGCCATAGCCGCGGAGGTTGCCGCCGACTTGCTTTCGCAAGCGGAGCACGACGCACGTGCTTGCAGTGTTTTGGTGACGGTATCCGCGGCCCTTGCAGAAGAGGTTGCTGCTGAAGTGACAAAACAGGCAGCTCTGCTTCCCCGCCGGGAGATTGCTGCAGCATCGATAAAGGATTATGGAAGGATCATCGTATGCGGGAATATGACGGAAGCCATTGAAGCGATCAATGAGCTTGCACCTGAGCATTTAGAAATCATGACCAAGGATGGACTTGAAGTAATGGCCAAAATCCGGCATGCAGGGGCGATCTTCATCGGCCGCTACAGTTCGGAGCCTATCGGGGATTACTTCGCTGGGCCCAATCATGTACTGCCAACAAACGGAACGGCCCGTTTCTCGAGCCCGCTGAATGTGGATGATTTTCAAAAGAAGTCAAGCATCATCATGTACAGTGAGACGGCCTTCCGCCAAAATGCAGAAAAAATCGCTGCTTTTGCCCGCATGGAGGGGCTTGAGGCTCACGCCCGTGCAATAGAATCACGGGGGGTGAATGATTCTGGGAATTAGGGTGCGTTTTTACGAAAAAAAGGCAAGCTACAGCTTTGGATAAGGGGACTTACCCCGATGAGGAGGATTTGCGATGGAACGTTTTGCCAGTGTGGAGAGAAAGACGAATGAAACGGAGATCAGCTTGAAATTCGGTGTGGATGGGGAGGGCAATTCCTCAATCAAGACTGGCGTCCCGTTTATGACACATATGCTTGATTTGTTCACGAAACATGGAAATTTCGATTTGACCGTCGATGCAAAAGGTGACACGGAGGTCGATGATCATCATACGACTGAAGATATTGGCATCTGCTTGGGCCAGACGTTACTGGAAGCGCTTGGGGACAAGCGCGGGATCAAACGGTACGGGAATGCTTTCGTCCCCATGGATGAAGCACTCGCACAGGTTGTCATTGACTTAAGCAACCGCCCGCATCTGGAGTTCAGGGCTGAATTCCCTTCACAAAAGGTCGGTACGTTCGATACGGAACTCGTGCATGAGTTCCTTTGGAAATTTGCACTTGAAGCGAGGATGAACTTGCATATAGTCGTTCACTATGGCCATAACACCCACCATATGATCGAAGCGATATTCAAGGCGATGGGACGTGCGTTGGATGAGGCGACGACCATTGATCCGCGTGTCAAAGGCATTCCTTCGACGAAAGGGATGTTGTAAATGCTCGGGATCGTCGATTACGGCATGGGAAATATGTTTTCCGTAAGCAAAGCACTGGAACGGCTTGGTGCCGATTCATTCATTTCCGATGACCCGGAAGAACTGTCAAAGGCAAGGGGGATCATTCTTCCCGGCGTCGGCTCGTTCAGGGATGCCATGAGCCTTTTGGAAAAACAAGGCCTCGCTGATTTCCTTAAGCGATACGCAGCAGGCGGGGGCTATGTATTAGGCATCTGTCTTGGCATGCAGCTTCTCTTTGACGAAAGCGAGGAAAAGGGACCGGCGCAGGGATTATCGCTCATCCCAGGTAAAGTCGTTCGATTCAAGGGAGTGGATGCGCATGGTACAGAGTATAAAGTTCCGCACATGGGCTGGAATCGACTTGAATTCAAACACGTGTCACCAGTGACGGAAGGACTGGAAGCGGACCATGTATACTTCGTGCATTCCTATTATGCCGTTACGGATGACGCTTATATTGCCGCCAGCGCGACGTATGCCGAGGAAGTGCCGGCAATCGTGGCGAAAGGGAACGTATTCGGCATGCAGTTCCATCCTGAAAAAAGCGGGCAGATGGGCATGTCACTTTTAAGGAATTACTTGTCATTAGTGGAAGGGGAGGAAAAGGCATGAGCAACTTTACGATATACCCGGCGATCGATATGCGTGGAGGCAAATGCGTACGCTTGATCCAGGGGGACTATAATCAGGAAACCGTTTATGGAGATTCTCCCTTCGATATGGCTAAAAGCTTTGCGGACCAAGGCGCCGATTGGATACATATGGTCGACCTTGACGGGGCGAAAGAGGGAGTTCGCATCAATGATTCATACGTGATCAAAGCAGCGAGTGAGTTAGGAGCACGCATCCAAATCGGCGGCGGCATCCGTACTGAACAGGATGTCGCCCATTATCTGGATAATGGGGTGGAACGTGTCATACTAGGAAGCACAGCCGTTTCAGATCCCGTGTTCACGAAGGATATGATCAGGAAGTATGGAAAGCATATTGCGATTGGCATAGATGCCAAGGACGGCAGGGTCGCGACCCATGGCTGGCTGCAAACGTCCGGGACCCTTGCAATTGAGCTTGGTAAACGGCTGGCTGATGCAGGTGCGGAGACGTTCATCGTGACGGATATTGCGACGGATGGCATGCTTTCGGGACCGAATGTCAAGGGGATCTTGGCCATGGCTGAGGCAACAGGAAAAAATGTGATCGCATCGGGCGGCATAAGTTCCTTGGAAGATATCCTTACCCTTAAGGAGCATGAAGCGCAAGGAATTGCAGGGGCGATCATTGGCAAGGCGCTATATACGAATCGCTTTACCGTTGCCGAAGCGCTGGAAAAGGTGCGTGGTTGATATGCTCACTAAACGAATCATTCCATGTCTCGATGTAAAGGACGGGCGCGTCGTCAAAGGCATACAATTCGTTTCGTTAAGGGATGCCGGAGATCCGGTCGAGCTTGCTGCTTTTTACGATCGGGAAGGTGCCGATGAGCTTGTCTTTCTCGATATCTCTGCCTCGCATGAAGGCAGGGAAACGATGGTGGATGTCGTTCAGGCGGTGGCAGGCAGCTTGGCCATCCCGTTCACGGTTGGCGGCGGCATCAATTCCCTGGCGGATATGAAGCGGATATTACGTGCTGGTGCAGACAAAGTATCATTGAATACAGCGGCCATACTTCGGCCTGAACTGATTAATGAAGGCTCTGATTATTTTGGTGCCCAATGCATCGTAGTCGCCATTGACGCACGGTATGATGAGGAGCTCGGGTCATGGCGCGTCTATACCCATGGCGGGCGAAAGCCCACCGAATGGGAAGTGACCGACTGGGCAAAGGAAGCAGTCAGCCGCGGTGCCGGCGAAATCTTACTGACGAGCATGGATTGCGATGGAGAGAAACGGGGTTTCAACGTCGCTTTAACCAAAGCGGTATCGGAAGCGGTATCCGTGCCGGTCATCGCCTCGGGCGGTGCTGGTCAAGCCGAGCATTTCCAGGAAGCATTTGAAGAAGGTAAAGCGGATGCAGCCCTAGCTGCCTCGATCTTTCATTATAAAGAAACATCGGTCAAAGAAGTCAAAGCGTTTCTCAAACAACAAGGAGTGGTTGTACGATGAATCTTGAAACTATTAAATACGATGAAAAAGGTCTAATACCGGCAATTGTCCAAGACGTGCGCAGCAAAGAAGTGCTGACGCTTGCTTACATGAATCAAGAATCGTTGAAAATGACGATCGATAAGGGTGAAACGGTTTTCTTTAGCCGCTCGCGAAACGAATTATGGCATAAAGGGGCAACCAGCGGAAATACACAGAAAATCATCGAAATTAAGTATGACTGCGATCAGGATGCATTGGTCATTGCGGTCGTTCCAGCAGGGCCAGCGTGCCATACCGGAGCGACGAGCTGTTTCAGCGAATCGATTTATCACAATGAGGAAGCCCGTCAAGCGTCAGAAACGAATATGACGTTCCTGACGGAATTGGAACAATTGATTGCACAAAGGAAAGCGGAAATGCCTGAAGGTTCATATACAACCTATTTATTCGATAAGGGCGTCGATAAAATCCTGAAGAAGGTCGGTGAAGAAGCGGCAGAAGTGATCATTGCCGCCAAAAACCGCGATGCCGAGGAATTGTCCATGGAAAGTGCCGATCTCCTCTATCACTTATTCGTTTTGCTTCAGGAGCAGGAATTGCCTTTCCAAGCGGTGTTGGATGTATTGAAGGCAAGACACTCCGAAAAGGACGAGCCTAACGAAACGGAATGAACAGCTGTCTGCCCTCCCTTAGAGGGAGGGCAGTTTATTTTTTTCTGGAAGGCGCTATGACCTAAATGCTCCCCTGAATAAGGTACATAAAGTGGATACGATACCATTCAAAGTACAGTTACTCGCGAGTTGGGGCTTTGCATCGAATTCGAGGCGGGTTCTCCTATGAATTTGCGCATTTCACACGTGATTCGGGTCGGTTCTCGTCGAAATCTTGCGTTACTCCCGAAACCGGCCCGGATTCTCCGATAAATCACTGCTTACTTTCATCATTTCGGGGCCTTACTCGCCAATTCGGCACTTTTACTCGCGAGTTTAACCACTTTACTCGCCAGTTTGGCACTTTTACTCGCGAATTTAACCACTTTACTCGCCAATTTGGCACTTTTACTCGCCAGTTTAAGTTCTGGCCTGCGCCGTACGTTTCATTTCACTCAAAACGAGCTTTTTTTGAAATGAAAATGGAATTTATCGGGGTATTGAAAGCGGGGGTCACTATTTCTTGACTCGTGATTTATCTAGGAATATACTTCATCAAAAATGGAGTGGTTTGCATTTTCTTCACTTCCAATAAGGAGGATACACAGATGAAATTCGGTTCCTTGAATAAAAGCTTCATAAATGGTGAATGGGTGGAAGGTTTGACAGGCCGTACCTACGATATTCTTAACCCATTTGACGGCTCTCTTTTATCAACTGTAAGTCTGGCATCATCCAAACAAGTGCAGGACTCCTTTGAGCATGCAAAAGCAGCACAAAAGGAATGGGCCAAGACAACTCCGGAGCAACGGAATGAAGTACTGAAAAAGGCAGCCTCATACTTTGAGGAAAACCGCGACGGCATCATTGATGCCATCATCCGTGAAACAGGCGGAAGCCTCATCAAAGCCAATGCTGAACTTGGCCTGACCATACAAATTTTAAAAGAATCATTATCCTATTCACAAGAAGTGAACCGTGTACATGAAGTGCCGTCCACTGTGGAGGGCAAGGTTAATCGCATTCACCGCCGGCCACTGGGCGTCATTTCATCAATATCTCCCTTCAACTTCCCGATGAATTTATCGGTAAGAACGATTGCTCCGGCCATTGCGTTAGGAAATAGTGTCGTGCACAAACCAGATGTACAGGTTTCGTATTCAGGCGGTATCATCATCGCTGCTGCTTTTGAATATGCAGGTCTGCCAAAAGGTGTATTGAACATGATCATCACCGATTTGGAGGAGATCGGCGATGAGATGCTTACGAATCCGATCCCAAGGCTAATCAGCTTTACGGGTTCAACTTCGGTTGGACGCCATATTGGTGAAGTGGCCGGGAAGAACCTAAAACGGGTGGCACTTGAATTGGGCGGCAATAATCCATTTATCGTCCTTTCTGATGCAGATGTCGATCGTGCCGTTGATGCAGCCATCTTCGGAAAATACTTGCACCAAGGACAAATTTGCATGAGCATTAATCGAATTATCGTCCATGAAAATCTCTATGAAGCTTTCATCGTTGAATTTGTAGAACGGGCCAAAATGCTTCCTTATGGAAATCCGTTAGATCCCAAAACCGTCATTGGACCGCTGGTGAATGAACGCCAAATCGATAAAGCGCAGCGCTACATCGAGGAGGCCAAACGAAGTGGTGCAGTCCTTGCGCTTGAAGGGAAAAGGGAAGGAAATGTTCTGACGCCATATATTTTCCGTGATGTGAAAAATACGGACAGGATTGCCCAAACCGAGCTGTTTTCACCAGTCGTTTCCATCATTAAAGCCGAAAGTGATGAAGAAGCCATTGAGGTCGCCAATGATACGGAATACGGTTTAAGCTCCGCCATCTTTACTAATGATTTGGAGAGAGGCGAGCGATTGGGCCTCGAAATCGATAGCGGGATGACCCATATCAACGACCAAACTGTAAATGATGGTGCGAACGTTGCTTTTGGAGGCAATAAAATGAGCGGGATGGGGCGCTTTGGCAACCCGTGGGTAGTGGAGGAATTCACTGTCACCAAATGGATTTCCAAGCAAACCGTTGCTCGGCACTATCCTTTTTAACAGGACGTAAGAAAAAGAATTTTGAGGTTCGGAATTCATTTTCCATTTTCTTGAATTATTCGGCAAAATTACTCCAATATGTTATAATACTATGGTTAATCAACTTGTAGATGGAGGATTACATGAGTAAAGACTCTAAATTTGGCCAACAGGCAAAAATTTTAACCTTTCACCCAACAGGTGAGTATTATTTCACCAAGGGTTTAAAAGCATATCATAGAAGAGAATTGCCAAAATCAAAAAAATACTTGGAGCGTGCGCTTGAGCTTGAACCGGCGGAACCGATGATAGCCTGTCAATTGGCAATCACGTGCTCGGAAATCGGTGAATATAATTATTCAAACAACCTCCTGGAAAACATCCTGGATGTGATGGACCCTTATATGTCGGAATGTCATTACTTCCTGGCAAATAATTATGCCCACTTAGGCATGTTCAAGGAAGCTTACCGTCACGCAAGTGCCTATCTCGACAAAGAAGAGGATGGGGAATTCAGTGATGACGCAGAGGACTTGCTTGAATTGATCACCTTCGAGACGGATGAAACGGAAGAAAACCCCTTTAAGCATGACGGACTCATCGCCAAACAGGAAAAAGCGCGTGAATATCTGGAATCGGGGAATTTCCCGAAGGCAATCGAGGTATTGAAGGATACGATTGCTGAATATGGTGACTATTGGTCCGCTTATAATAACTTGGCTTTAGCTTATTTCTACCTTGGCCAAGTGGATGATGCCTTCGAGACCTTGGATGAAGTGCTGGAAAAGAGCCCTGGAAACCTGCATGCGCTTTGCAATCTAGTCGTCTTTCATCATTACCAACAGGATGAAGCGAAGGTCGAGGAGCTGATACAGATGCTGGAGAAAATCCGGCCAATGTTATCCGAACATCGTTTCAAGCTAGGGGCGACCTTCGCCCTGATCGGGAATTACGCCTCTGCGTATAAATGGCTGAAAGTCTTGCAAAAGCAAGGATTTGAAGGGGATGGAACCTTCTACTATTGGCTAACGATATCCGCTTTTCACCTAGGTCACGAACAGGCCGCCAGAAAGGCTTGGAAAAAGGTTGTGGAAATGAATCCGGAAAAGGAAGGCATGGAGCCTTGGGGTGATATGAATGCGACCTCCGATGGCTTTGAGCATCACTTTCCTTCCATTATTAAGCGGCTGGAAAGCGAGTTTATCGAAGAAAGGCTGTTCGCCATTTTCCTTTTGAAGCATTCGGTCCATAAACAGAAGTTATTGAAAAACCAAGTGCTCAATCTTAATCAGAATTTCACCGATCTGGAACGGGATTATGCCGACCTTGTGCAGGCTCCCTCGAAAGATCGCCAATTAACGCAAGTGGATTTTGCCGATCGTACGGCTGAGTTACTATATAGGCATTTCCAGCCGATTCAATTGGATGAAGCGGGACTTTATCTAATGTGGTTTTCCGTCTTCATCGAAGCGGTGAAGTCCGGCCAAAAGCTCAACAATCCTGCAGGATGGGCGTCTGCGGTGGAATATGTGTGGAATCAGCTTAAAGATGTAAAAGTTAGCAAACAGGCAATCGCAGACAAGCATTTCATATCCGTGTCCACCTTATCGAAGTACGTGAAGCTGGTGCATACCCTCTTGGAATGAGCAGATATTTGGACGAAAAATTATTTGTTATATAGGATAATAGGTAGGGAACACTAACCGTAGTGAAGGTTCCATTTGTAATGGAATATGGAGGAGTGAGAACATGTCTGAAAAAATTTATGACGTTGTTATTATTGGAGCTGGTCCTGCAGGGATGACGGCTGCTGTCTATACATCACGTGCGAACCTATCGACATTGATGCTGGAACGCGGTGTGCCGGGCGGGCAAATGGCCAATACGGAAGAAGTTGAAAATTATCCTGGATTCGATACGATCCTGGGACCTGAACTTTCAACGAAAATGTTTGACCATGCAAAGAAATTCGGTGCGGAATATGCGTATGGCGATGTTAAGGAAATCATCGACGGCGAAGAATATAAAACGATCATGGCCGGTACCAAGGAATTCAAAGCACGCTCCATCATCATTTCATCGGGTGCGGAATATAAAAAAATCGGCGTGCCGGGTGAAAAGGAATTGGGCGGCCGCGGTGTATCGTATTGTGCAGTTTGTGATGGGGCTTTCTTCAAGCAAAAAGAACTGTTCGTTATCGGCGGTGGAGATTCTGCGGTTGAAGAGGGTGTATACTTGACCCGTTTCGCTTCGAAGGTGACGATCGTTCACAGGCGGGAAGAGCTTCGTGCCCAAAAGATCCTTCAGGATCGCGCTTTTGCCAATGAAAAAGTTGATTTCATCTGGAATCACACATTGAAGGAAATCAATGAAGAGGGCGGTAAAGTTGGCGGCGTCACTCTCGTTTCGACAGTGACCGGGGAAGAAACGAAGCTGGATGCAGATGGTGTATTCATCTACATCGGAATGCTTCCGTTGACTAAACCATTCGAAAGCTTGAACATTTTGAATGCAACGGGTTATATCGAAACGAATGACCGCATGGAGACACGCGTCCCTGGTATCTTCGCTGCTGGTGACGTCCGTGAAAAAACATTGCGTCAAATCGTGACAGCGACCGGTGATGGAAGTATCGCCGCTCAATCTGCCCAGCATTATGTAGAAGAGCTTCAGGAAAAGTTACAGCTAAAGGCATAATAGCATCGGTTACAAAATTTTACACATCGTAATTCCGTTTTAACGAGGCTGTAACACGTGTGAAATAATGATTCGGTATAGTTAGAGTAGAAGTTGACCCCCTTTAATTATAAACGTTGGAGGACACAGATGAAGCATCTGTGTCCTTTTTTTTGTGTCCTTGATCTTGATGCTTTGAAATTCCAATTAACGGAAAAGTGCTCTGCGGGTAGACATTGCTTTTGGCCAGCCCTTTGCATGCAGGCGGGGATTCTGGTGAACAATAGGTGTAAAGCAGGAGATGATTGGATAAGGCGACGAGCATGACGGGTGAATATTCCCCGATGCAGGAAGTTTCCTTTATTGTTAGCTCATTTCAAAAATAGTATAATGAGAAGATATACTAAACATATATCTTTCATAAAAGGATGTAAAATACCATTTGTTTGAACTATCAGCATTTGTAAATCGTCAAATGGATATTGTACGGCGGTTTAAGGAAGGTTTCCATAGTCGAACAGAAGAGGCCGAATCGAGGTGAAGAACGTGCAACGTGTCACAAATTGTGTATTGATCAAGGATGGACAAATCCTCTTGCTGAAAAAACCCAGACGCGGTTGGTGGGTAGCCCCGGGCGGAAAGATGGAGCCTGGAGAATCCATACGGGATGCCTGTATCAGGGAATATCGTGAAGAAACGGGTGTTTATTTGAAAAACCCTTCCATCAAAGGCATTTTCACTTTCATCATGAAGGATGGAGATAAAGTGCTTTCGGAATGGATGATGTTCACTTTTTTTGCAACAGATTCCGATGGAGTCAATTTGGATGTTTGTGAAGAAGGTGAACTTAGCTGGCACCCAGTCGATGATGTCAAGAAGCTGGAAATGGCTGAAGGCGACTTTCACATCCTGGACTATATGGTCCATGGACGCGGAATCATCTATGGAACCTTTACCTACACGCCTGAGTTTAAGTTGCTTTCGTATCGATTGGATCCAGGCTGATGGTTGCTTATAAAAAAGATTGTTAAACATGGGGGCGGAGAACGATGAGTACAGGGCAGATGAATGAAACGCAATTGGTCATCATTACCGGAATGTCGGGAGCGGGAAAGACAGTGGCGGTTCAAAGTTTTGAAGACCTCGGCTTTTTTTGCGTCGATAATTTACCGCCCACGCTTTTGCCAAAGTTTTTGGAGTTAATGAAGGACTCGGGGAATAAGATGAATAAAGTGGCCCTTGTCATGGATTTGCGCGGACGGGAGTTTTTTGATTCGTTATTTCTGGCACTTGATAATCTTACGGATACATCGTCAGTATCTCCAAGGATCCTCTTCCTTGAAGCTGATGACGATTCCTTGGTGCGCAGGTATAAAGAGACGAGAAGGACCCACCCGCTGGCTCCATTAGGGCGGCCATTGGAAGGCATCAAAATGGAACGGGAGCTTCTGGATGAATTGAAGGGAAGGGCCCAGCTGATTTTCAATACGTCGCAATTGAAGCCGCGGGAGTTGAGGGAGAAAATCGCTTCGGAATTTTCTGCCGATAAAAGTGTAGGATTCACGGTTAACGTCATGTCCTTTGGATTCAAGCACGGCTTGCCGATAGATGCTGATTTAGTGTTTGACGTGCGGTTCCTGCCAAATCCTTATTATATTGACCATATGAGGCCTAGGACTGGCTTGGAACAGGAAGTCTCCAGTTACGTTTTAAAATGGAGCGAGACCCAGAAGTTTTTGGAAAAGGTAACCGACTTACTCGCGTTCATGCTCCCCTACTATAAGCGGGAGGGGAAGGCGCAGCTTGTGGTTGCGATTGGATGTACAGGCGGTCAGCATCGTTCTGTGGCGTTGACGGAGTATATCTCGAATTACTTCCAAAAGGATTATCAAGTACAAGTGTCACATCGTGATATCGAAAAAAGTAAGGGGAAAGCAGATGCTAAATGATAAGAAACAGCCTAAGGTCGTGATCATTGGAGGGGGAACCGGTCTTCCCGTTTTATTAAGGGGCTTGAAGAAGCATCCGGTCGATATAACGGCAATCGTTACGGTAGCCGATGATGGCGGAAGCTCGGGACGCCTTCGGGAGGACATGGATATCCCCGCTCCGGGAGATATCCGGAACGTGCTTGCTGCACTATCGGATGTGGAACCTCTTGTCGAGCAAATGTTTCAGCATCGCTTTCAGAGCAAAAACGAACTTTCCGGGCATTCGCTTGGGAACTTGATCTTGGCGGCTATGACCTCATTGACTGGGGATTTCGTCCATGCAATCCAGGAAATGAGTAAGTTCCTGAACGTCCGCGGCAAAGTGCTGCCGGCAGCAAACCAAAGCGTGGTTCTCCACGCGGAAATGGCTGATGGATCGATCGTTACGGGCGAGTCCAAGATCCCCTTTTCGGGAAAGAAAATTAAGAAAGTGTTTCTGTCTCCCCAGCATATCAAGCCGCTCAGGGAAACCATCCAGGAAATCAAGCAGGCTGACCTCATTGTCATCGGCCCAGGAAGCTTATATACTAGCATTCTCCCTAACCTGCTTGTCCCTGGATTAGGGGAAGCGGTTGGCCGTTCCAAGGCTAAGAAGGTATACATCTGCAACTTGATGACACAAGCAGGCGAGACGCTGGATTATAGTGCGAGTGATCATATTAAAGCGATCTACGACCATATGGGCAATGCTTATATTGACAGGATACTGGTTAATAACGAGGAAATACCGGCCGAGGTCCAGCAGCGGTATCAAGCTGAATATGCCAAGCCGGTCATGTATGATGTCGAGGGTTTAAAACGGATGGGGCTCGAGATCATCCAGGAACGCATTTTCAGCTATGAAGGGAATGTCATCCGGCATGACACGAAAAAAGTGGCCGATTTGCTTTACAATATGCTAATAAATGAAACAAAAGGCCATATAGTTCCGTAGATATGGACAGGGACGGTTTTTTTTGAATGGATAAAAATAGATTACCTGCGTTCGATGGGGGGTGAAACGGATGTCTTTTGCTTCAGAAACGAAAAAAGAGCTCACTACATTAGAGGGAAAGGACTGTTGCGGAAAAGCGGAATTGTGTGCGCTGATCCGGATGAACGGTTCCCTTTCATTTTCTAATCGGAAGCTTGTCGTGGATATTCAAACCGAAAATGCGGCGATTGCCAGAAGGATTTATACGCTGCTGAAAAAAAGTTATGAGGTCCAAGTCGAGCTTTTGGTCCGTAAAAAGATGAAGCTTAAAAAGAATAATGTCTATATCGTCAGGATGTCGTCTGGTGGGCAGCGCGTTTTGAATGATTTGGAAATTTTGGGTGATGGCTTTGAAATACTCCATGCGATTTCCGATACGATCGTCGGAAAGAAATGCTGCAAGCGCTCCTATTTAAGAGGTGCATTCCTTGCGGGGGGGTCAGTGAATAATCCGGAAACGTCCTCTTATCACCTGGAAATCTTCTCGCTTTATAAGGAGCATAATGATGCGCTTTGTGAGTTAATGAATAAGTTCGATCTAAAGGCAAAAACGCTTGAACGCAAAAAAGGATATATCATTTACTTGAAGGAAGCCGAAAAAATCGCCGAATTTTTAAGCATCGTCGGAGCCCATTCCGCATTATTGAGGTTCGAGGATGTCCGGATTGTCCGTGATATGCGCAATTCAGTCAATCGGCTTGTGAATTGTGAAACAGCCAATTTGAACAAAACGATCGGTGCCTCATTGCGGCAGGTGGAAAATATCCATTATATCGAGGATACGGTGGGGCTGAACATTTTGCCGGATAAACTTCGTGAAATAGCCGAATTGAGAATTGCCTTCCAGGATATAACCTTAAAGGAACTTGGCGAGATGGTATCAGGCGGAAGCATCAGTAAATCCGGAATCAATCACCGATTACGGAAGATTGACGAAATAGCTGACAGGCTCCGTGGAGGAGAGGCTATTGCTGCGAAAAAATAAATCTTACAGGGGAGATCATGATGGTGGAGAAACAAGTTGAAGTAAAACTGAAAACAGGTTTACAAGCCCGGCCGGCGGCCCTGTTTGTACAAGAAGCTAACCGCTTTCATTCAGATGTATTTCTTGAAAAAGAAGGAAAAAAAGTGAATGCGAAAAGCATCATGGGCTTAATGAGCCTTGCCATCAGTTCAGGAGTGTCCGTGAAGCTGATCGTTGAGGGGCGCGATGAGAAGGAAGCGTTGGAAGCACTGGAAGAATTCGTTCAACAAGAGGGGTAAAGAAAAAGGATGCTAAAAGTGCATCCTTTTTTTCATGGCATGCAAACAGGCCGCGAAGCTCTCGCGGCCTGTTGCTGTGCTAGATTATTTATCTTTTTTATCCTCAAGGATGCTGCGAGTGATGACTTTGTCAATCAAGCCGTATTCAAGGGCTCTTTCGGAAGTCATGAAGTTGTCGCGTTCCGTATCTCTTTGAAGGACTTCAAGAGGCTGACCGGTGCGCTCTGCCAAAATTTGATTCAATTTATCTTTCAAGTGAAGGATACGGCGGGCAGCGATTTCGATTTCGGTAGCTTGTCCTTGCGCTCCGCCAAGCGGTTGGTGAATCATGACTTCACTGTTCGGCAACGCATAACGCTTGCCTTTTTCGCCAGCTGCCAACAGGAATGCCCCCATGGAAGCAGCCATGCCGATGCAAACTGTAGATACATTAGGTTTGATATATTGCATCGTATCGTAAATGGCCATACCGGAAGTGATGCTTCCGCCTGGGCTGTTGATGTATAATGTGATATCCTTTTCAGGGTTTTCCGCTTCAAGGAATAGTAATTGAGCAACGATGGAATTGGAAACATTATCGTCAATTGCGCTTCCTAGCATAATGATCCTGTCTTTTAATAAACGGGAGTAAATATCGTAGGCACGCTCCCCACGACTTGTTTGCTCGATAACTGTAGGAATTAAATTCATGTTCATTTCCTCCTTCGATTAAGAGAATCATTTAAATTCTTTATGTATGTATGATACACTTTTTGGTCAATTTAGGTCAAACAAAACAAATCCTATAAGTGATAATTTGTTCGACAATTTTCTGGTCAAGGCTCCTTCCCATTTGGATTCAATAATGATTATGCCGATCAGGGATGAATTTCCACATTATCCATAATACCCAAATGACAAACTTTTAAACCTGATAGCCCTTGCAAAGGAGGGCATTCTATCATATAATGAAGTCTGTCGAAAAGAATGATCTCCATTTCGCCCTCGTAGTGCAACGGATAGAACGCAAGCCTCCGAAGCTTGAAATGCAGGTTCGATTCCTGCCGAGGGCACTGCCAAATCTCCCGCTTAATTTAATTAAGTGGGGGATTTTTTTTTTGAATGATGAATTTTGTTGGAATTTTGCGATTATCATCGAAACCTGCTGGATAAGCCCCTCCACTAATATGAGGGAATATGCATGGAAAGTGAGGACTTTTCCATAAAACTAGTTGTTAAAATGGCATTCCTGTCATATAGTATGTAAAACAAATAAACTATTCAGAAAAAAACGTAAGCGTTTTCATGGGTTTTTGTGTAGAATTTTCTCCTGATAATGTAAAATGGAGTGGGGAGGGATGAATCGATGAGCATGAATATGAAAGCAGGATTATTTCAACAGCAAACATTAAAGATGGCAATGACCCAGGAGCTCATGCAGGCTATTACATTGCTGCAGTACTCCGCCCAGGAGCTTTCTGCCTTCTTGGAAAATAAAATGGCCGAAAATCCGTTACTGTCCCTAGATCAGCCAACATCCGCACTATTTCAGCCGACCTTTGACCGGAAAAAGGGTAAACGAACTCTTAAAAATACGTATGATGCCAACTATTGGATCGAGCAAATCAGTGAAGACACCGTCTCGCTTGAACAGCATGTCATGTCCCAGGTGAATCACCAGCAGCTTACAGGTGAGCAGCGGAAGGCGATGCTGCTATTGATTCACAACCTTGATGAAAACGGTTACTTGCGGATTGATCTGGATGATATGTGCATGGCCGGTATCACGCCAGCTGTTTTGGAGGAGAGTCTGTCCCTTTTACAGCAGCTCGAGCCGCACGGACTTGCCGCACGGAATCTCCAAGAGTGCCTATTGCTTCAAGTAAGGGCGGAAGGGATCAACCCGCTGGCTGAAATCATCATGGAACATCATTTCCTCGACTTTGCCGAAAAGCGTTGGAAAGATTTAAGCAAGAAAATAGGTACTGCAATGAAGGATATCCAAGAGGTATTCGATTATGTCCAGACGTTGAATCCAAGGCCAGCCTCACTATTCTTTCAGGAAAAGCCATCTTATATCGTGCCTGATGTCGTTGTCGAGGTCCGTGATGGAATCCTGCTTGTCGGGAATTATGATGGCAACACACCAAACCTTAATGTCGATAAAGGGTACCTAAACCGGATGAAGAGCCATGGAGATAAAGGGGTGCAGCGCTTCATCCAGGATAAGTGGCAGGAATACCAATGGATTTCAAAAGGGATTCAACAGCGAAAAGAAACGATATTGAAGGTCATCCAGTGTATCGTCGATAAACAGCCGGCGTGCTTTCACCACGGGCTTAATTACTTGAAGCCGATGACGATGAAAGAAGTGGCCGATGAAATCGGGATACACGAATCGACGGTAAGCCGCGCCGTGAAAGGTAAATATGTTCAGACGCCATTTGGGACAATCGAAATGCGGATATTCTTCACAACATCATTGCAATCAGTAGGCCTTGATGAGGATATGTCTGGCATGCAAGCAAAAAAGGGCCTCAAGGCAGCCATCGAGGGCGAGAATAAACAAAAGCCGCTGTCGGATCAGGATTTGGCGGATTTGCTCAAGGAAAAGCATGGGATCATCCTTGCACGCCGAACGGTGGCCAAATACCGGGAGCAGCTGGGTATACCCTCCTCTTCCAAACGGAAAAGATATGATTGAAAAGGGTTGAGTGTTTTGAAAAGGAATGAGTTTGTTTTATATAGCCGGGAAAGATGTCCGTTATGCGATGAAGCCAAGACCATCCTGGAAGAGGTGAAACGGGATTCGGGCATAGGATATAAGGAAATCGATATCCATTCCGACGACTCGCTGCTTGAGAAATTTGCCTTGATGATCCCTGTGATCGAATGGGAAGAAGAAATCATTCAATATGGAAAAGTGGATAAAACCGCTCTAAATGGGCGTTTGCAAAAATAATTTTTCAAATCATTTGAAGAAACAATCCGTTCCTGCTAGAATAAAATATGTAGCAGGAATATTTTTTTGTTTTAAGTGGGACATTAAATGACTACGCGGGACAATTCGTGTCCAACCAAACTTTTTAGGAGTTTTCAATATGCGTACATTACTCGAGGTACAAAGAAAATTATTGCCTGATTTCCTTACGGTTATGCAAAAAAGGTATGATATCCTGCGTTATATCAAAATGATGCAGCCGGTGGGAAGGCGAAGCCTGGCCGTGAGTCTTAATGTGACGGAGCGGACGCTTAGAGGCGAGGTTGATTTTCTGAAAAGTCAGAACCTGGTTAATATATTCAGTTCTGGCATGACAATGACTGATGAAGGGATGGAAATCCTTGATAAGTTGGAAGGAATAATGCGTGAAGTTATGGGTATAGACATAATGGAACGGCAATTGCAGGAATTGTTACAAGTCGACGAGGTCATAATTGTCTCAGGAAATTGTGATGAAACCCCATGGGTAAAAAAAGAATTGGGCAAAGCTTGTGCAAACCGTATGAAACTCGAGTGGAATTCAAAGAATATCATTGCGGTAACTGGTGGATCGACAATGGCCGAAGTGGCCAATTCGCTGTCACCTGATGAAGCCTCTAAGAAATTGATATTCGTTCCAGCCCGCGGTGGAATTGGTGAAGCAGTGCAGAACCAGGCCAATACGATTGTCGAAAAAATGGCACAGAAGGCGCAGGCCTCTTACAGAGTGCTATATGTACCCGATCAATTGAGCGGTGAGGTGTATGCTTCCTTCCAGAAGGAACCTGCAATCAAGGAAGTCATCTCCCAAATCAAATCTGCGGATATGATCATTCATGGAATTGGTGATGCCATGGCGATGGCAGAGAGAAGGAATTCTCCGCCGGATATGTTAAAGAAGCTGGTAGATGGCAATGCTGTAGGAGAGGCATTCGGGTATTACTACGATGAAAACGGCACAGTCGTTCATAAGGTTTTGACGGTCGGCATCCAGTTGGATGATCTCAGCCCTGAAAAGCGGGTGATAACGGTCGCAGGTGGGAAAACTAAAGCCAAGGCTATCCGTTCTTACATGAAAGGCGCACCTTCATCAACCGTTTTGATTACTGATGAAGCAGCAGCACAGGAGTTAATTCAGGGGAATTATACCCCTTAATATATTTACGAATTTTAAAGGAGGAATTTTTCATGGCAGTAAAAGTTGGTATTAATGGTTTTGGACGTATAGGACGTAATGTATTTCGTGCAGCATTAAATAATCCTGAGGTTGAAATTGTCGCTATTAACGACTTAACGGATGCTAATATGTTAGCGCACCTTCTTCAATATGATACAATTCATGGTTCCCTTAATGAAAAAGTAGTGGTTGATGGTGACTTCTTGGTTGTTGATGGCCATAAAGTAAAAGTTTTGGCTGAACGTGACCCTGCACAATTAGGCTGGGGAGAACTAGGTGTTGAAGTGGTGGTTGAATCTACAGGACGTTTCACGAAACGTTCAGATGCAGCTAAACATTTAGAAGCTGGCGCGAAAAAAGTAATCATTTCCGCTCCTGCATCCGATGAAGACATCACGATCGTAATGGGTGTAAATGAAGAGAAATATGATGCAGCTAACCACCATGTCATTTCAAATGCATCATGTACAACGAACTGCTTGGCTCCATTCGCTAAAGTACTTCATGAACAATTCGGAATCAAACGCGGTATGATGACGACTGTTCACTCATATACAAACGATCAACAAATTCTTGACTTACCTCATAAAGATTACCGTCGCGCACGTGCAGCGGCTGAAAACATCATTCCTACAACAACTGGGGCAGCAAAAGCTGTTGCACTTGTTCTTCCTGAACTAAAAGGAAAATTGAATGGTATGGCAATGCGTGTACCGACTCCAAACGTATCTGTAG
This sequence comes from Peribacillus folii, assembly GCF_030271255.1. Taxonomy (GTDB): domain Bacteria; phylum Bacillota; class Bacilli; order Bacillales; family DSM-1321; genus Peribacillus. Next base: position 219,401 of record NZ_JASJOM010000008.1, on the reverse strand, counting down.
TCGATCTTGTTGCAGAGCTTGAAAAAGACGTAACAGCTGAAGAAGTGAATGCAGCATTCAAAAAGGCTTCTGAAGGGGAACTAAAAGGAATTCTTGAGTATAGCGAACTTCCGCTAGTATCAACGGACTATAACGGTAACCCATCTTCTTCTACAATCGATGCCCTTTCCACAATGGTAATGGAAGGAAACATGGTTAAAGTATTATCTTGGTATGATAATGAAACAGGATATTCTAACCGTGTAGTTGATTTGATCGACTATTTGGCTAAAAAAGGATTGTAATTAGAATAATAAAAAAACCTCACCAAGGTGAGGTTTTTTTAATCATGCCCCTAATAAAACCTGGAAGATGATGATATTATTAGTAAGTCATGAAGCACTTTAAGCGCTTCGATTCCTTGTTTTTGGATAATTTTCAGGAAACCGACTATAATGAAGTAGAGAAAAGGGGAGATGGGATATTTACCCTCTCCCTTTTTGACTAAAAGAATCAAAAATGTGATAACAATATCTAAGGAGGTTCTTTGGATTATGAATAAAAAGTCGATTAGAGATATTGAATTAAAGGGGAAACGAGTATTTTGCCGTGTTGATTTCAACGTTCCGATGCAGGACGGAAAGATTTCGGACGATACGAGAATCAAGGCTGCATTGCCGACGATTTCCCATCTGACGGAGCAAGGCGCTAAAGTCATCCTGGCGAGCCACCTTGGCCGTCCTAAAGGACAAGTCGTAGAAGAATTACGTTTAGCTCCTGTGGCCGAACGACTAAGCGAGCTTAGCGGCAAGGATGTCCAAAAGGCTGAAGAAGCTTACGGAGAGTCCGTTCAATCCATGATTGATAATATGGAGAATGGCGAGATCTTGTTATTGGAAAACGTCCGCTTCTATCCTGGTGAAGAAAAGAATGATCAGGAATTGGCAAAATCATTCGCCGCACTTGCAGATGTTTATGTGAATGATGCATTCGGGGCTGCCCATCGTGCTCATGCTTCCACCGAAGGAATCGCCCACCATCTTCCAGCAGTTGCCGGATTGCTGATGGAAAAAGAGCTTGAAGTGCTTGGAAAAGCTCTATCAAACCCTGAACGTCCTTTTACAGCTATAATTGGCGGCGCTAAAGTAAAGGATAAAATAGGCGTCATCAAAAATCTTTTGGAAACGGTCGATCATTTGATCATTGGCGGCGGGCTCGGCTATACATTCATCAAAGCGCAAGGCCATGAAATTGGAGACTCTCTATTGGAAGAAGACAAAATTGAGTTGGCCAAATCTTTCATCGAAAGCGCTAAAGAAAAAGGCGTAAAGCTTCATTTGCCGATCGATGCCGTAATAACGGCTGAATTTTCACCAGATGCAGAAACTGAAGTCGTCAATATCGATTCCATACCGAAAGATAAGATGGCTCTTGATATCGGTCCGAAAACAAGTGAATTATATGCGGACATCATCAAAGGCTCCAAGCTTGTCATTTGGAATGGACCTATGGGCGTATTTGAATTCGATAAATTTGCGAATGGTACAAGGACCGTTGCCCAAGCCTTGGCTGATGCTAAGGATACTTACAGCATCGTTGGCGGAGGAGATTCTGCTGCAGCTGCCGAAAAGTTTGGTTTGGCAGAGAAAATGTCCCATATTTCAACAGGCGGCGGTGCATCTCTTGAGTTCATGGAAGGCAAGGAATTGCCGGGCGTGGTAGCATTGAACGACAAATAAGCGTGAACCGTCAATAATTTCTACTTTAGAAGGGATGAGAAACCAAATGCGTAAACCGATTATTGCAGGTAACTGGAAAATGAATAAGACACTATCTGAGGCAACTGCCTTTTTGGAAGAAGTGAGCAATTTAATTCCGAAGCAAGATGTAATCGATACGGTTGTATGTGCTCCTGCTTTGTTTTTGGATCAATTAGTTCAAGCTGCCAAGGGTACCGATGTAAAAATCGGGGCACAGAACATGCACTTTGAAGAAAGTGGAGCCTTCACAGGGGAGGTAAGTCCTGTCGCACTGGCTGATCTTGGTGTCTCTTATGTCATCCTAGGCCATTCCGAACGTCGCGAAATGTTCAATGAAACGGATGAAGCCGTTAATAAAAAAGCTCATGCCGCTTTCGCTAACCAATTAACCCCGATCGTGTGCTGCGGTGAAACGCTTGAGCAGCGTGAAGCCGGCGAAACGAATGATTTTGTTGCCAGCCAAATTGAAAAAGGTCTGGAAGGCATGACAGACGAGCAATTGAAACAAACCGTCATCGCCTATGAACCGATATGGGCGATTGGAACAGGTAAATCGTCATCCGCCCAGGATGCGAATGAAGTATGTGCACATATCCGTTCAGTAGTTGCTGACAAGTTTTCTAACGAAGCGGCAGCGGCCATCCGTATCCAGTACGGCGGCAGCGTAAAACCTGAGAATATCAAAGAGTACATGGCGCAACCTGATATCGACGGTGCTTTGGTAGGCGGGGCAAGCTTGAAAGCGGATAGTTTCTTACAATTGCTGGAGGCTGGTCACTATGAGTAAGTCGCCAGTGGCACTTATCATCTTGGACGGCTTTGGCTGCCGCAGCGAGGAAAAAGGAAATGCGGTTTATCATGCGAAAAAACCGAATTTTGACCGTTATTGGGAGCAGTACCCGCACTCCCATCTAACTGCTAGCGGTGAAGCGGTCGGCTTGCCTGCTGGCCAAATGGGGAACTCGGAAGTGGGCCATTTGAATATCGGTGCCGGACGCATCGTCTATCAAAGCCTGACCCGTGTGAACCTTGCAATCCGGGAAGGCGAGTTCGCGGAAAACCCAACATTGGTCGAGGCCATGAGCCATACAAAGAAAAAAGGTACAGACCTTCATCTGTTCGGGCTTCTTTCGGATGGCGGCGTGCATAGTCATATTGAACATATGTATGCCCTGCTGAAATTGGCAGCCAAAGAAGGAGTCAAGAATGTATATGTACATGCATTCCTCGATGGACGTGATGTCGGACCTAAAACGGCACAGGGCTATATCAAGGATGCAGAAGCGAAAATGAAGGAAATCGGTGTAGGCCGGTTTGCTACCATCTCTGGAAGATATTATTCCATGGACCGTGATAAACGTTGGGAACGTGTTGAAAAATCCTACCGTTCCATGGTGTACGGTGATGGACCTGCCTATCCTTCTGCACTGGAATGTGTTGAGGATTCATACGAACATGGTATTTTTGACGAGTTCGTGATCCCCTCCGTCATTACGGCGGAAGATGGGAAGCCGGTGGCGACGATCAAGGATGAGGATGCCGTCATCTTTTATAACTTCCGTCCCGACCGGGCGATCCAGATTTCGAATACATTCACCAATGAGGACTTCCGCTCATTTGACCGCGGTCCCGGGCATCCAAAGCACCTTCATTTTGTCTGCCTGACGCATTTTTCGGAAACGGTTGACGGATATGTTGCATTCCAGCCGACGAATCTAGATAATACATTAGGGGAAGTGCTTTCTCAAAACAAGCTTACCCAGCTTCGCATTGCCGAAACCGAAAAATATCCGCATGTGACGTTTTTCATGAGCGGAGGCCGAGAAGAGAAGTTTCCTGGTGAAGAGAGGATCTTGATTAATTCTCCAAAGGTCGCTACATACGATTTACAACCGGAAATGAGCGCCTATGAAGTGACGGATGCATTGGTGGAACAAATCGAGGCCGATAACTTCGATGCAATCATTTTGAATTTCGCCAACCCGGATATGGTCGGGCACTCAGGCATGCTTGAGCCGACCATAAAAGCGATTGAAACCGTTGATGAATGCCTAGGCAAAATCGTCGATTTAATCGTCTCTAAAGGCGGCACGGCCATCATTACGGCAGACCATGGGAATGCCGATGAAGTGGTTACGCTCGAAGGGAATCCGATGACGGCCCATACGACGAACCCTGTGCCTGTCATTATCACCAAAAATCAGGTAACATTAAGAACAGATGGTATTTTAGGCGATTTGGCTCCGACTATGCTTGATTTGCTTGGAGTCGACAAACCTGTCGAAATGACAGGGAAATCCCTATTATCTAAATAAAAATGTGAATTGGAAAAGGAGAGATTTATAATGCCGTACATTGAACATGTATATGCACGCGAAGTGCTTGATTCCCGTGGTAATCCAACAATAGAAGTAGAAATCCAAACAGAGTCCGGTTACTTCGGACGCGCAATCGTACCATCTGGTGCTTCAACAGGTGAACATGAAGCGGTTGAGCTTCGTGACGGAGATAAATCTCGCTACCTTGGTAAAGGGGTACAAAAAGCAGTCGATAACGTAAATGAAATCATTGCTGAAGCTGTGATTGGCTTGGATGTAACGAACCAAGCGGGCATCGACCTTACGATGATCGAGTTGGATGGTACGGAAAACAAAGGAAAACTTGGAGCCAATGCAATCCTTGGTGTATCCATGGCTGCTGCCCACGCTGCTGCTGAATTTTCCGGCTTACCATTGTACCGTTACCTTGGAGGCTTCAATGCAAAACAACTTCCGACTCCAATGATGAACATCATCAATGGTGGATCACATGCCGATAACAACGTTGACTTCCAGGAATTCATGATCCTTCCTGTCGGTGCACCAAGCTTCAAGGAAGCGGTCCGCATGGGCGCAGAAGTATTCCATGCATTGAAATCCGTTTTATCTGCCAAAGGCCTTAATACGGCTGTCGGCGACGAAGGCGGCTTTGCCCCGAACCTTGGTTCTAACCGTGAAGCGCTGCAAGTCATCATCGAGGCAATCGACAAAGCAGGCTACAAAGCAGGGGAAGATATCTTCCTTGGCATGGATGTAGCTTCATCAGAATTCTATAACAAAGAAACAGGCAAATACGATCTTGCAGGCGAAGGCCGCAATGGCGTCTCTTCTGAAGAAATGGTTTCTTTCTATGAGGAGCTAGTGAATGAATTCCCGATCCTTTCCATCGAAGACGGTCTGGATGAAAATGACTGGGACGGCCACAAGCTTCTGACTGAGCGTCTTGGTTCTAGAGTTCAATTGGTCGGGGATGATTTATTCGTAACGAACACGAAAAAATTGGCTGAAGGCATCGAAAAAGGCATCGGCAACTCCATCCTGATCAAAGTGAACCAAATCGGTACACTGACTGAAACGTTTGACGCAATTGAAATGGCTAAGCGTGCTGGCTACACGGCTGTCATTTCCCATCGTTCAGGTGAAACGGAAGATGCAACGATCGCTGACATCGCCGTTGCGACGAACGCAGGACAAATCAAAACAGGTTCCATGTCACGTACGGACCGTATCGCTAAATACAACCAACTTCTTCGTATCGAAGACCAGCTTGGCGACTTGGCTGTATACGGTGGCTTGAAATCTTTCTATAACTTGAAGAAGTAATCATGGCAAAATCCGCTTCCGAAGAGAAGCGGATGGTCTTTTCACCTCCCATTCCTTTTGAATGGGAGGTATTTTTATGGTGGTCTGTATAGTTCCGATTTAATCAAACGTTTGATTAAAGTCCAAAAAAGGTGCCGCATATGGGCACCTTTTGTTTATTTATCTACAGCATCTACTGGAACGGCATTATAGTATTCTTCCAATGTAATCTTCTTTTCGAATATTTCAGTTGCAGCATCTACCCCAATATAGCGGATGTGCCACGGTTCATATTTATAGCCTGTGATGTCTTCCTTGCCTTCCGGATAGCGGATGATGAATCCGAATTCGTGGGCATGGTCTGCAAGCCAGGCGGCTTCATTCGTATCCCCGAAGCAATCTTGGGCAGCGCATGCACCGTCATGGGTCGTGACATCGATGGCAAGACCTGTTTCGTGCTCGCTCGTCCCAGGCATTGCACTGTAGGTTTTCGCTTTTTCTTCTCCGTCCTTGGCCACATAGTTATTGAAGACCGTGATTTGCGTTTGATGTGAACGGTAGGCGGAAACGCCGGCGAAGTGCATGTCATCTTTCTCGGCAGCTTGGAATAATCGCTCAAGTGCTTCTGCGGCTTCTTTACGCATCATTCTTTTTTCAATTTTGTCCTGGAAGATGAAATCGACTTTTGGGTAGATGAGATCTTCAGGCTTGTAATCTTCCGGTAGGCTGTATTGTTTGTTGACCAGGACAGGAATGCTTTCCGGATTGGCTAATGTCTGCAGGCCAGCCTGTGCGGGCTTGACCGTTTCATCCACTTCCACTTGGCGTTGGGCCGATTCTTTTGAATCATCTTGGTTATCATTCGTTTCTGTCTCCGTATGGTGGGAGCTCGGGTGTTCTTCTTTTTGCTCTTTTTTTTCCTCGCCGGATAGGTCGAATGAGCATCCGGACAATAAGATGAACGATGATAGAGCAGTTGCTGTAAATATAGGTTTCAACATATGAAAGGCCCCTTGCTTTTAAAAATGAGATTTTCCGCGATAGGCGGATTGAAAGATTATCGTGACAAGTAATCCCTTGTCAATTCACTTTGGTACTTATCAAGAAATAAACCGATCCAGACTACCATCAGCAAAAATGGATAATCATTGCGGACTGCCGTTTCAACGACGGGTGCAGACCAAAAGTGCGAAAGGAAGCCGCCTGACAGCCTGATTGTCTCGAATGTGACCAATGCATGCAGCGATAGCCAGAGAATCGTCAGGGTATTGGTTCCGAAACCAATCACGGCCGCGATGATGCTCAGCAGGATGGCGGCTGCACCGATCAGCAGTACATGGTAACTGGATTGGAAAAAGTCGATACTGCTATTGGAAAGTCCATTATAAATAATAGCAGTAAAATAGACGGTTGTCGTCGTATATGCAGCAAATAATAAGTAGCGATTTCCATGGTATTTTGCAAGCAGCAGCAAAAGCGGTGAGAGAACAATTAAAAGGATACTGATAAGATTGCTTCCGCCTACCCATAAAGAATAGCCTGCAACCGCCGAGAACAGGATGGTCAATAAATCAAGAATCCGAAGAATGGGCTTGAACATGGTGACACCTCTTTCTTCCCTTTTTGTGAATTATCTCAAACTTTGATTCAAAAGGAAAATGATGAAGATGCTGTTTAGGAATTCTTACCATTATCGTATAACAAAGATTGTGGATATCTTATGGGTGTGGTAAAGTTAAAGTAATTGTTTATTGGTACTTCAGGAGGTGTAATTGCATGCATGCATTTCTCATAACGCTTTTGGTGATCGTCAGTATCGCCCTTATTGTGACGGTATTGCTTCAATCAGGTAAAAGTGCAGGTTTATCAGGTGCAATTGCCGGCGGGGCTGAGCAGCTATTCGGAAAGCAAAAAGCACGCGGCTTGGATTTGATTTTACATCGTGCAACGATAGTATTAGCCATTTTATTCTTTGCTTTAACTTTACTTGTTGCATTCTTTGATGTGTAAACGATCAAAAATGAGTCTAGCTAAATAGCTAGGCTTTTTTCTTTGCACGATAGTTGCATGAATAGATATAGTAATTTTAGTACTTACTGTATTAGGATAGGGTAATTTTTTTGGATGCTATTTACTAATGAAGGAGCTAATGATTATGAAAATCAAGCTGCAGCAGCCCTTTACATTTGAAGGCGGAAAAAGAGCTGTCTTACTTTTACATGGTTTTACGGGGAATTCCGCCGATGTGCGGATGCTTGGACGTCACTTGGAGAAGCATGGTTACACCTGTCATGCCCCGCACTATAAGGGACATGGGGTTCCGCCGGAGGAACTGGTGAAAACGGGCCCTGAGGATTGGTGGAAGGATGTCATGATGGCATACGATTTCCTGAAGGGTAAGGGCCACGAGGAAATTGCTGTCGCCGGACTCTCTTTAGGAGGCGTATTTTCTCTTAAATTAGGTTACACTGTACCTATAAAGGGTATCGTATCAATGTGTGCGCCCATGTATATCAAAAGTGAAGAGATGATGTTTAAAGGAGTATTGGAGTACGCTAGAGAATTTAAGAAATACGAAGGAAAAACGGAAGAGCAAATAGTACGTGAAATGGACCTCCTGGCCGATAAACCGATGAATACTTTGAAAGCACTCCAGGAATTGATAACGGAAGTGCGTGAGAATGTCGATTTGATTTATGCGCCGACATATGTCGTGCAGGGGCGTCATGATGACGTCATCAATCCGAAAAGTGCCGAAATCATTTTTGATTCGATCGAGTCACCTGTCAAGAAACTGAAGTGGTATGAAGAATCCGGTCATGTCATAACCCTTGATAAAGAAAAGGAACAGCTGCATGAGGATATACTGGGATTTTTAGAAAGCTTGGATTGGTCCGAATAACAAATTAATCATACCCTGAATAGGAGGGGTTTTATGGAAGATAACATTCAAGAACATATGAATAGACTTTTGACGTACATGACCGATGAAGCATACAAGCCATTGACGGTACAGGAGCTTGAAGAGGCTTTGAAGATCGAAGACTCGGCAGACTTCAAGAATTTCGTCAAGGCGCTCGTGAAGCTGGAGGAAAAGGGGCTGGTGGTCAGGACGCGAAGCAATCGTTACGGCCTGCCGCAAAAAATGAATTTATTCCGGGGCAAATTAACGGGGCATGCCAAGGGCTTCGCCTTTGTAACGCCAGAAGATAACCCGGGAATGGATGACATTTTCATCCCGCCAACTGAAACGGGTACAGCGATGCATGGAGATATCGTCATGGTACGGGTGTCTTCGGAAACATCCGGATCAAGACAGGAAGGCACGGTCATCAGGATCCTTGAACGCGGAATCACTCAAGTGGTCGGTACATACTCCGAAAGTAAAAGCTTCGGCTTCGTCATCCCTGACGATAAAAAGATCGCCAACGATATCTTCATCCCGCAGCATGCCTCCCATGGAGCGGTGGAGGGCCATAAGGTCGTCGTCAAGCTGACTTCTTATCCGGAAGGACGTGTAAGTGCAGAAGGCGAAATCATTGAAATTCTGGGGCATAAGAATGATCCTGGCGTCGATATTCTGTCCGTCATCCATAAATACGGTTTGCCGATGGAATTTCCGGAAGATGTCATGAAGCAAGCCAATGCCGTTTCCGACACGATTCAAGAAAGTGAAATCGGCAGCCGCAGGGATTTGCGCCATGATATTTTGGTCACGATTGATGGAGCGGATGCAAAGGACCTCGATGATGCCGTGTCGGTCTCCAAGCTTGATAATGGCAATTACAAGCTAGGCGTCCATATTGCCGATGTCAGCCATTATGTTACGGAAGGTTCTCCGATCGATAAGGAAGCCCTTGAAAGAGGAACGAGCGTTTATTTGGTAGATAGGGTCATACCGATGATTCCGCATCGTTTATCGAACGGGATATGCTCCCTGAACCCGCAGGTCGACCGGTTTACACTTTCTTGTGAAATGGAAATCACGCCAGACGGTCAAGTCGTCAATCACGAGATTTTTGAAAGTGTCATCAAGACGACGGAGCGGATGACATATGGCAATGTAAACAAAATCCTGGTGGATAAAGATGAAGAACAGCTTGAGCGCTATGAAGCGTTGGTGCCGATGTTCGAGGATATGGAGAAGCTGGCGGCCATCCTGCGTAAAAAGCGGATGAACCGCGGTGCGATCGATTTTGATTTCAATGAAGCGAGGGTCATCGTCGATGAAGAGGGACATCCGACAGATGTGGTTTTACGTGAAAGGTCGGTTGCCGAGAAGCTGATTGAAGAATTCATGCTTGCGGCCAACGAAACCGTTGCCGAGCATTTCAACCGTCTCCAAGTGCCTTTCATTTATCGTATCCATGAAGATCCCAAGCCGGAAAAACTGCAGCGCTTCTTCGAATTCATCACGAACTTCGGATACATCGTGCGCGGGTCGGCCAATGACGTACATCCTAAGGCATTACAGGATATCATCGAGGCAGTGGCGGGCAAGCCGGAAGAGACGGTCATTTCCACCGTCATGCTCCGTTCGATGCAGCAAGCGAAATATGATCCGGAGAGCTTGGGCCACTTTGGTTTATCAGCTGAATTTTATACACATTTCACCTCACCGATCCGCCGTTACCCGGATTTGATCGTGCATAGGCTGATCAGGACGTACTTGGTGGAAGGTAAGCTGGATGAAGCCACGAAAGAGAAATGGAATGCCATTTTACCTGAAATTGCCGATCACACTTCGAAGCGGGAACGTCGCTCCATCGATGCCGAGCGTGAAACCGATGATCTGAAAAAGGCGGAATTCATGCTTGATAAAATTGGCGAGGAATATACCGGGATCATTGGTTCCGTTACGAATTTCGGGATGTTCGTCGAACTGCCTAATACCATCGAAGGTCTTGTTCATGTCAGCTTCATGACGGATGATTATTACCGTTTCGACGAACGTCAGCTGGCGATGATCGGGGAACGCACAGGTAATGTGTTCCGGATTGGCGACGAAATCGACGTACGTGTAGCCAACGTCAATAAAGAGGAACGCGCCATCGATTTTGAAATTATCGGCATGAAGGTGAGCCGTGCACGTCCATCAGTCGAGAAGAAAATATTCAAAGCTAACTCAGGTGAGCGCAAACGCGGACGCGGCGGCAATGGCGGCCGTAACGAAGGGAATAACAGCGGCCGCGTAGGCAAGCGCAAGGGAGATTCGTCTTCGTCTTCGTCCTCGGATAGGAAGCCGAAAAAGAAGAAGAAATTCTTCGAAAATGCACCAGCTGCCAAACGCAAGAGAAAGCCTAAAAAGAGATAAGATTGATGTGAGGGGACGAACGATTCATCCCCTCACCGTGATCGGATGCAAAAAGGGGAGAGTAAGATGCCAAAAGGCTCAGGTAAACAACTAGCACAAAATAAAAAAGCATATCATGATTTCTTCATTGAACAAACATTTGAAGCAGGCATCGTATTGAAAGGGACCGAAATCAAGGCAATTCGCGCGGCCCGTGTGAATCTGAAGGATGCCTTCGCCAAAATAGAAAATAACGAAATCTATCTTTATAACATGCATGTCAGTCCATATGAACAGGGGAACCAGTTTAATCATGACCCATTGCGGACACGGAAGCTCCTTTTGCATAAGAAAGAAATCAGTAAACTGATCGGTGAAACAAAGCAAACGGGTTACACCATCGTTCCGTTGAAGATGTATTTGAAAAATGGCTTTGCCAAGGTCTTGATCGGGCTTGGAAAAGGGAAAAAGCAATATGACAAGCGGGATGACCTGAAGAAGAAGGAAGCGAAACGTGATATCGAGCGTGCTTTCCGCGATCGTCAAAAGATGTAACACTGCCAAGACCTTACAATTGATTTTTCGTTTCAATCTGTTATAATTAATCCTGTACCGATGACAATTGAATATCAGCCAACTTGCTGACTATTCTACTCTCGTACGCTCCATTTCAATCATGGGGACGTTACGGATTCGACAGGGATAGTTCGAGCTTAAGTTGCGAGTCGAGGGGATCGGCCTCGTTAAAACGTCAACGCCTATAACTGGCAAACAAAACAACAACCTAGCTTTCGCTGCGTAACAACAGTCGATAGCTGTTCCTCCCTCCATGGCCCACGTGGTAGGGTAAGGGACTCACTCTAAGTGGGATACGCCGGAATCCACCGTCTGAGGATGAAGGAAGAGACCAACCAGACTAGCTGCTCTGCCGCCTGTCGATAGGCTAATGAGTTCGCGAAATGCGAATATATCGACTACACTCGTAGAAGCTTAAGTGCCGTTATGTCTGGACGTGGGTTCGACTCCCACCGTCTCCACCAATACATATATTGGTGGTTTTTTATTTGGCTTTTTTTCTGTTAAGGAGGAAATCCGGCGTGCAGCAGGGAATGAAGGATTGAGGATGATTTTTTTGTAAGCGTATACATACGGAGTGGGGGCGTGTTGATGGAATTTGATGTGATTGTGGTCGGAGCGGGTCTCGCCGGATTGGTGGCTGCGGCTGAGCTTGCCGATGCCGGGAAAAAGGTTTTGTTATTGGATCAAGAACCGGAAGCTTCCCTTGGCGGACAGGCGTGGTGGTCATTTGGCGGGTTGTTTCTTGTCGACTCACCCGAGCAGCGGAGACTGGGCATTAAGGATTCACGGGAGCTTGCCTGGCAGGATTGGTTAGGGACGGCTGGATTCGATCGAGAAGAGGATGAAGATTATTGGGGGAAAAAGTGGGCGGAGGCTTACGTCCAGTTCGCTTCAGGGGAAAAGCGTGAATGGCTGACAGCCCAGGGCATCCGCTTTTTTCCGGTAGTTGGCTGGGCCGAGCGTGGCGGATACCTCGCTGAAGGGCATGGTAACTCGGTTCCGCGCTTTCATATTGTATGGGGAACGGGCCCGGGGATTGTTAAACCGTTCGAGGCCCGGGTTCGTAAAGCGATCGGGAAAGGGCTTGTCGATTATCGTCCCCGTCATCGTGTGAATGAATTGCTAACGCAGGATGATGCTGTCATTGGGGTATGTGGATCCGTGCTCGTACCGAGCTTGGCAGCTCGCGGCGAGGCCAGCTCCCGGGAAGTGATCGGTGATTTTTCGTTTCATGCGAAGGCTGTGCTCGTTACAAGCGGCGGGATCGGGGCCAACCATGATTTGATCAGAAAAAATTGGCCGGAGCGCCTAGGTGAAGCTCCGAACCATATGATTTCCGGCGTGCCTGAGCACGTGGACGGGAGGATGCTTGCCATTTCGGAAAAGGCTGGCGGAAGGATCGTCAATCGCGACCGGATGTGGCATTATACGGAAGGAATCAAGAATCATGATTCCGTTTGGGCCAAGCATGGAATCAGAATCCTTCCCGGGCCTTCATCTCTTTGGCTTGATGCAACGGGCCGCCGATTCCCTGCCCCGAATTTTCCTGGATTCGATACACTGGGGACGCTTGAAGCCATCATGGCGACAGGGTACGATTATTCCTGGTTCATTTTGACGCAAAAAGTCATTGAAAAAGAATTTGCTTTATCAGGCTCTGAGCAAAATCCCGATTTGACAGGTAAAAGCATTCGGAAGGTTTTATCCAGGGCCCTGCCTGGCGCACCATCTCACGTACAGGCTTTCATGGACAAGGGAGAGGACTTTGTCATAGCGGAATCACTCCCGGAACTTGTGGCTGGGATGAATGCGCTCACGGAAGAGAACCTGCTTGTCCTTGCCGATATCGAACGGCAAATCATCGCGAGGGATAGGGAAATGGATAACAAATTCACGAAAGACCTGCAAATTACCGCCATGCGAGGGGCACGCCATTATATCGGGGACCGGCTGATAAGAGTTGCAGCACCGCATAAATTCCTCGATCCAAAGAATGGTCCGTTGATAGCCGTGCGGCTGAATATCGTCAGCAGAAAAACATTGGGCGGATTGCAGACCGATCTTTCCTGCCGGGTCCTGAATGCTTCTGGACACCCGGTGAAAGGACTGTATGCAGCGGGTGAGGTGGCTGGCTTCGGCGGCGGCGGGGTTCACGGCTACCGTTCGCTGGAAGGAACATTCGTCGGTGGCTGCCTATTCTCCGGAAGACAGGCGGGCAGGGCGATTGCAGATTTATGAAGGACCTGCTTGCCAGGTCCTTTTTGTCGAAAAATCGATATATCGCCGAAATCGCAGATAAAATGTTCGATTTCGCAGATAAAATGCGGAAATCGCAGATATATTGCCAAAATTCGTAGATAAATCCTTAATTTCGCAGAGTATATGCTGAAATCGCAGATAAAATGTTCGATTTAGCAGATAAAATGCGGAAATCGCAGATATATAGCCAAAATTCGTAGATAAAACCTTAATTTCGCAGATAAAATGCGGAAATCGCAGATATATTGCCAAATTTCGTAGATAAAACCTCAGTTCCGCAGATAAATTGTCCAGATTCGTATAAATATTAGTCATCATCGGTACTATCAGCAGCAGTTGGAGGAATATCCCTCATGATTGTCGAATTCTTTTGGGGAAACCATGATTGGAGTGAGGTATATTGATTGTTAAACAGCGAAATGTCCCGCTTACCATCCTCAAGTTGCGAGCATTGGTGCGCAGGCTTCCGCCGCATCATCCAAAGATGTCGTCCATTTTGAATGATCTCAAAAAAAGGGAAGCAGGCTATAAAGGAGAGTGTTCCTTAGACTTTCCATTAAGCTTTTTGGACCCGAAGCGTCATTTCATCTTCCACGATTTACGGCTGCAGGACAAAACCCGTTTTTTCCAGTTGGATACATTAATCGTGACAAAGAAATTCGGCCTCATCATCGAAGTGAAAAATATGTCTGGCATGCTCTTTTTTGATGCTCATTTCAATCAACTCATCCGGACAAAAGATGGAGTTGAATCGGCGTTTTCCGATCCTCTCATTCAAGTCGGCCGCCAGGAATCGCAGTTGAGAAATTGGCTGTTGGAAAATGGTTTTCCAGTACTTCCGATCCTTTCATTGATTGTCATCAGTAATCCCCAAACCATCATTCGCACTTCTCCTGATAACCGTAACCTTCACTTCAAAGTCATCCATCGCGATGCGCTTCCGGCCAAAATTAAGCAAATCGAAAATTCCATGAAAGAGTCCGTTTTAGACGATAAAGCTTTAAAAAAAGCTGTTCGAGCCCTCAATAAACAGCACATCGATGCCGATTTTTCCGTCCTTGAACGATATACTCTTACTGTAGAGGACCTGATCAAGGGCGTGATATGCGCGAATTGTAACGATCATCAGTTATTTAGAAGGCATGGGAGATGGCTTTGCAATCAATGCGGCCATTCCAGTAAGGACGCCCATATTCAGGCTTTACAAGATTATTTCCATTTACTAGGACCGACCATCACGAATCGGCAGCTGCGGGATTTTTTGAACATTCCCTCCTCATCCACTGCAACGCGAATCCTGCAATCATTGGATCTGACCAGCCGTGGCGTGAATAAGGGGAGGGTGTACAACTTGGTGTTTGATGCAGGTAAAAAAGGCTGACCCCCTAACAGGGTCAGCCTCACTCCTATTCCTTCAATTCCTTGCCCATTCCCTTCAGGAAGTGGACGCCAAAGCCGATCGCCCGGTTTATGTCGGGGTCATTCAATGTTTTCATGAGATCCAGGACGCCGATTTTCTTTTCGCTTTGGAGGAATTTGTTTCCTTCGTCGATTCCGGCGAGTGCACTGTTCAGCAGTTTCGTGGACTGTGCGGCATCGGCGTTCATCAGCGCTCCTGTTGCCCCCATCAGGGTATTGATCAGGTTGGTGACAGGCGGGCGTGTAACTTGCTCCAGCGCGATTTTTGCAATCTGTTCTTTTCCTTGAAGCATGGAGGTCGCAGCCTCGAATACTCCCGTGTCATTCAGTTCATTGACGATTGTAAACAGATTGTTTAATGCGTCTTCGTGATTGGCGATCAGGGTTTTTAGTTCCTCCAGTTTTTGTTGTTTCTTTTCTTCCTCCGAAAGCGGATTATGGATTTCTGTAATGGGAGCCGCCATGAGCCTCACCCTCCTTGTTTAATTTTCCGTTAAGTGAACATACCCTGGACGTGCCCACTTCCGTTCAACCTCGACGCCATTTTGGGGATGGCGTTTTTTATTCCGTGGATTTGAATCCGGCAGCGGGTTCTCTCCGCATGCACTTATCACTTCCATGCGGACCCTCGTCTGTTTGTAAGCAGGCGTGCTTGTGCGCTGATCATAGATGGGACCGGTCAGGAAGTTGATGGCCGAGTCTTTATCGACGGAATTCATCGGTAAAAATAACTCATTGTTTTTTACGCGGTCGGTGACCAGCACCTTTAATTTAACGGCTCCGAACGGTGACACCAAGCGGACGAGCCCGCCATCACCG
The DNA here is from genome assembly GCF_030271255.1 of Peribacillus folii. Classification (GTDB taxonomy): domain Bacteria; phylum Bacillota; class Bacilli; order Bacillales; family DSM-1321; genus Peribacillus. Next base: position 203,673 of record NZ_JASJOM010000008.1, on the reverse strand, counting down.
ACCTTGCGCTCACGTGCCAGCTTCGGCGAGATCTCAACGAAAATATCGGGAACCTTGGCTTGGATTCCACTCGATTTATTCGTCATATTTCCTTCATGAAAATGCTCGAGCATCCGCCCGTTGTTGATGTGAAGATCGTATTCCGCTGGGAATTGAGCAGGCTCGACCCAATCGGATAGGGCAAATCGCGCCTTCTTATCAGGGAAGTTAAAGCCGTCCACATAAAGAAGCGGCGTGCTGGCTCCATCATGGCTGCCCCAGAGGAAGCTGTTCCAGCCTTCAAGAATTTCATAATTGGCTTGACTGAATAATGGCGAGAGGCTTGCCATTTCATCATAGATTTCACCAGGATGTGTGTAGTTCCACTCCGCCCCCAACCGTTTGGCGATCTCTTGGGTGATCCACCAATCCGCTTTAGCTTCCCCTCGTGTAGGCAGTGCTTGGTATAGACGCTGTACGCGGCGCTCCGTATTGGTAAACGTTCCGTCTTTTTCAAGCGAGGGGACGCCTGGTAATACCACGTCCGCATATTGAGCGGTCCGGGAAAGGAAAATATCTTGAACCACGAAGAAATCCAAGCTGGATAATACGTCATGAACGTGGTTGGCATCCGAATCAACAAGGGCCATATCCTCGCCGACAAGGTACATCGCTTTCATGTCGCCTTTTTCGATGGCGTGAAGCATTTCGATATTGTTCATGCCTGGTTTTCCATCGATTGCCACGCCGTAAGCACGCTCGAATTTGGCGCGGGCCACGTCATCGGAAATATGCTGGTAGCCCGGAAGCCACGTCGGGAGCGTACCCATATCGCAAGCACCTTGGACATTGTTATGACCTCTAAGCGGATAAGCCCCGGCTCCATTGCGGCGGTAGTTTCCTGTAGCCAGCAAAAGGTTGGAAATGGCGGCCGACGTGTCGGAGCCTCCCGTGTTTTGGGTTACACCCATTCCCCAAAGAATGCAGGTTCCATCGGCATCCCGGATCATTTTCGCTAATTCGATCATAGTTTGCTTCTGAAGACCTGTGTGCATTTCTGCGTATTCCAGGGTGTATTTCTCGAGTACTTCTTTATAAGCGTCGAAGAAATTGACATTTTCATCAATGAAGGGCTGATCATGCCAGCCTTGATCGATCATATATTTGGTAACCGCCATCAACCAGACCTGGTCCGTTCCTTGTTTGGGGCTGATATGAATATCCGAACGCTCCGCCATTTCATTTTTCCTGATATCCGCTACAATCAGTTTTTGGCCGTGAAGCTTATGGGCCCGCTTAACCCGTGTCGCCAGTACAGGATGCCCTTCGGCCGGATTGGCCCCGATGATGATGACAAGGCCTGCGGCGGCGATATCCTTGATCGTGCCGGCATCTCCGCCCATTCCGACCGTACGGAACAATCCGTCTGTCGCGGGTGATTGGCAATAACGGGAGCAATTGTCGACGTTATTCGTCCCGAAGACCTGTCGTGCCAGTTTTTGAATCACATAGTTTTCTTCATTCGTTATCTTGGAGGAAGAAATGAAGCCTACGGAGTTGCCTCCATGCTGCTGCTTGATCGAACCGAGTCTAGAGGCGACTAGGTCCAATGCTTCTTCCCAGCTCGATTCAACGAATTTGCCGTTCTTCCGGATCAGGGGCTTGGATAATCGTTTCTCGGAATTAACGAAGTCCCAGCCGAATTTCCCTTTGACACATGTGGAAATCGCGTTAACGGGAGCTTCGTGGGTCGGTTGGATTTTTAGGATTTTCCGCCCCTTTGTCCAGACCTCGAATGAGCAGCCGACCCCACAGAACGTACAGACCGTTTTTGTCTTCTTCGTCCTTTGTTCACGCATCGCCGCCTCAATTTCCGAAATGGCAAAAATCCCGCTGTATCCAGGCTCCACTTCTTTGACAAGGTCGATCATCGGTTCGAGCAAATTGGTTTTTATCCCGGACATGAATCCTGCCTCGCCGAGCATGGATTTTTCCATTAATGCATTGCACGGACATATGGTCACGCACTGTCCGCAGCCGACGCATGATGATTGGTTGATTTCAGTTCCTTCGTCCCAGATGACCCGCGGGCGTTCTGCTTCCCAATCGATGGATAGCGTCTCGTTGACCTGAAGGTTCTGGCAGACTTCGACACATTGGCCGCATGCGATGCATTGATTGGCATCATAGCGGTAAAATGGGTGTGACATATCGACATCAGCCAATTTCACTTTCGGTGTGTACGGATATTTTTGATGTTCGATTTCCATCCATTCCACCGTGTTATGAAGCTTGCAATTGCCGTTATTATTATCACACACTGTACAGTATAACGAGTGATTTTCCAGGATCCGATCCATTGCTTCGGTTTGGGCTTCCTTTGCCTTGCTTGAGTTCAAGGCAATATCCATCCCGCTCACTGCCACGGTCGAGCATGACCGGACGAGCTGGCCGTCCACCTCGACAATGCAGGTGTCACAGGTCTGGATCGGATCGACCTCAGGTACATAGCAAATTTGCGGATGGGCCAGCCCATTTTGATTGATGACCTCAAGAATCGTCAAACCGGTTTTGGCTGTATAATCCAGTCCATTGATTTTGAACGTGCTAGTCGAATTGCTCATAGTGCTTCCCCCTTTTAGCAAAAACCACCACAAAAAACCACCATGATCACACCTCCGCCTCTGTAACGATGGTGTAAGTCATGGTGGAATAGTTTAATAGCAAAACTTGCCAATATACCAATCATACCATTATGTATAAGCAATGAAAAAGAAAGATATGCAACAATTCCATATCGCATAACCAACTATCATTACTGATAGTATACCTTTATTTACAAAAAGATACAATCCTCAGCAGAAGCTGGCATTTGCCAATTTCCTTTCGTTTTTGACCTTGGTGAATTAAGATAAGGACATAAAGAACGTGAAAATTCACGGAGATGGAGTGTGTGCATTATGTCAAAGGTCATTCATGAGTTCAATGATATGATCCGTAAGCTGCGTAAGGAATTATTCGGGAAAGGGCCTGAACGGATCCATACGGTTTTCGTTGAAAATATGGCGGTCACCACATTGCATGGGAATTTAACCCCAACGGAAATATTCATATCCAGTACAGAAGAAGGCAGGGATATGGTCCATTCTGCACGAACGAAAATGATTCAGGATGTGTACTCCGTGAATCCTCCGGATGGAATGGAAAAACTGGTGGGAGCCAAACTTGTCCACTTATTTTCAGATATTAAAGTAGAGGAGAATATAGCGATCTCCGTATTTGTATTCGACAAGGATATAGCGAAGGAACTAAACGGCAAGTGACCCGCGCATGATCCTAGCATAATAGACTGCTAGACATTAAAAAGGGGGGCTTTCATGAAGGCGACCGAGGTGAAGAGGGAAATCATCCAGATAACCAAGGGGAACATGGTGAAAAAGGAAGATACGGTCGTAACCGAATTTCCCGTTACGGTGAAAATGAATGGCAAGGAATTCGTAACGATGGTATGTACACCACAATACATCGAAGAGATGGTGATCGGCTATCTAGCTTCGGAAGGCATCATAAAAAAATATGAAGACATCAAAGAAATTTGGGTCCAGCAAAAAGAGGGGTTTGTTCACGTAAAGACAGATAAAGTGAACCCATACTACCAGGACTTTCAAAATAAACGATACATCACGTCTTGCTGCGGCATGAGCAGGCAGGGCTTTGTCTTCGTGAACGATGCCTGGACTGCCAAGAAGATGGATCATGTATCCATCAAACTGACTCCCGATGATTGTTTCCGGTTGATGAATGACTTGCAAAGCGCTGCGGTCACCTTTTTGCATACAGGCGGGGTCCACAATGCTGCATTATGTGGTGTCGATGGATTGGTCCTTAGCAGGATGGATATCGGCCGGCACAATGCCTTGGATAAGATTTATGGCCATTGCTTGAAAAATGGGATTTCAATGGAAGGGAAAGCGATTGTGTTCAGCGGCAGGATTTCATCGGAAATTTTATTAAAAGTGGCGAAGATCGGCTGTGAACTGATTCTCTCCAAATCGGCTCCAACGGAATTGGCCCTGGAATTAGCTGAAGGATTGAAAATCACCACGGTCGGGTTCATCCGCCATGATTCCCTGAATGTGTACACATGCCCGGAGAGAATCCTCTTCGATGGAAGCCGGGGGAAAAATCCTGCAATTAAGTGATGAATATATCGGAGGAAGCTTTATGAATGAAAGGGATTGGCATATTTTAAAGACATTGCATGAACAAAAGAATATCACGAAAACGGCCCAAAGCTTATATATATCACAGCCTTCTTTAACAAAAAGGATCCAGCATATGGAGAAGGAATTCAATTTGAAGATCGTGGAGCGGGGAACAAGGGGCGTGCACTTCACCCCACAGGGTGAATACTTGGCCATCTGTGCGGATGAGATGCTGATCAGGCTACGGCAAATCAAAGAGATGGCGTTCGATATGGGACAGGAAATTGGTGGAACCCTACGGCTGGGGGTTTCCAATTACATTACGCTGCATAAGCTGCCAGGGTTGCTGAAATTATTTCGTGAACGCTTTCCGAATGTGGATTTTCATGTGACCACAGGCTGGAGCAAAGAAGTGCTGAACCTCATTTACAAGGAAGAAGTGCATGTCGGCATCGTTCGGGGCGATTACCAGTGGTCAGGCGCGAAGCATCATCTTTTTGAGGAGACGATTTGCATTGCTTCCAAAGAAAAAGTCGAAATCGGGGACCTGCCTTCATTGCCGAGAATCGATTACAAGACGGATGCCCTTCTAAAAACGATGATCGATGATTGGTGGAGAAATAATTTCCAGGGACCTCCCTTAGTGGGGATGAAGGTGGACAAAGGGGATACATGCAAGGAAATGGTCAAAAATGGGCTGGGATATGGAATCCTTCCTAGTGTTTTATTGGAGCACGACCCATCCTTAAGGCAAATGGATCTGAGGGATGAACAAGGCAATCCGCTTATCCGCAATACGTGGATGTTATATCATGAAAAATCACTGGAACTAAAGCTGGTCAACGAATTTGTACAATTTGCCGAGAGTGTCGATTTCATGAGGGATATATAGGGAAGCGCAGATACCTCTGTGCTTTTTTGTCATTCCATTTTCGAATGGGTAACGATAATTTATTGGTATTTTAATTATGGTATGTACAGGATTATGATGAAAGGGAGGTGCCAGCCAACAGGAATCAACCTAAAGAATGGAGAGGAAGTCAAGTGAGTGTCCTGTTTCTGATTGTATTGAATGTCATCGTGCCTGTTTTTTTCCTGATAGGGGCAGGGGCTATTCTTCATCGTAAATTCAAGCTCGATATGAATACATTATCCAAATTGAATCATTTCCTGCTCATGCCGGCCATTAGCTTTGTCAATATTTATGAAAGTAATATCGGTGGAGGGATGGTCGTCCAAATATTTAGCTTCCTTGCCCTGCAAGCGGTAAGCCTCATCTTGGTGAGTACCGTGGTTGCCAAGCTGGCCAGGTTTGATCAAAGTCTTTCGGCCACGTTTAAAAATAGCGTGGTCCTGAATAATTCAGCCAATTTCGGGCTGCCGGTCAGCCAGATGGTTTTTCATGGGAATCCACTTGGGCTGTCGATCCAGGTCATCGTGATCATTTTTCAAAACCTGTTGAGCTATACATATGGATTGATGAATTCCGTTACGGTCCATACAAAAAGTGCCAAGGGGGCCATTCGGGAATTTTTGAAAAACCCCATCATCTATGCTCTCTTACTCGGTTTTTTATTACAGGCTGCGTCCTTCGATATCCCTTTGTTTTTGTGGGCCCCGATCGATAATATCGCCAGTGCGTTCATAGCCATTGCCCTGATTACCTTGGGGGCACAGAGCGCTTACTTGAAAATCACGCATTTCCCGCTTCCGCTTATTCTTAGTTTGATTGGACGGTTGATCCTTTCTCCATCCATCGCGTTCCTGATCATTCTCATGCTGGGCTTGGAGGGGACTGTCGCCCAAGGGCTATTCATTGCAAGCTCCTTTCCGACCTCAAGAAACAGCGCCTTATTCGCCTTGGAGTATGACAACCACCCGGAGTATGCGGCACAGGCTGTCCTGATGTCCACCTTATTCAGCAGCATAACGGTAACATTGGTCGTATATCTATCGAAAATATTATTCTAGCAGCGCCTGCTTTTCACGAAAAAGTTATTGAATTCAAAATCAAGTGCCTTTGGAGCAGGCAACGACATTCATCCTTGGATCGAGCTTGAATAACTTCGTTTTTGACTGCATGACGGAGAAAGCAAGACGTCCGTTGGCTTTAATGAATTCAAGCGGTGCCCCAAGACCATTAAATCGTACGCAAAAAACCATTCGATCTACATTGGATGGTTTTTTGATGATACTTCTTAGTATATACTAGGAATAAAAGAATTAGAGGCGGCGCCATGCAAAGTTGGTATCATATCTTTCCGAAGAATACGGGGCTCAGCCCTTACGTCTGGATCATTTTTTGTATCCTTCCTTTTTATTTCATTTTTAAATCTTCATCGATGCTGGAGATTGTCTTTGGAATCGTCATGATCATTTTATTCTTCATTTCTTACGGTCTCTCATTCGTATCTAAGGGATGGCCCGTGTACATGTGGACGGCGATACAAATCATCATCTCGATATCGATGACCATCTTTTTCGGCTATATTTATTTTTCCCTTTTTTTAGCATTTTTTATTGGCAATGTTCAAAATAAGGTTGGTTTTTTCGTTTTATATTCCATTCAGCTATTAGCTACCATCGTTTCCGTCAATATCGGCTTCATCATGAAGGACCCTACCTTCTTTTCGCAGTTTCCCTTCATGCTCATTTGTGTAGTGGGCGTAATCCTCCTTCCATTCAATACGTATAATCGCAATAAACGAGATAGATTGGAAGAACAATTGGAAGATGCGCACAAACGAATCTCAGAGCTGGGGAAGATGGAGGAGCGTCAGCGAATCGCCCGCGATCTTCATGATACGCTAGGACAAAAGCTTTCATTAATTGGCTTGAAAAGCGATCTCGCAGGAAAATTGATCGATATAAAACCGGAATCTGCCAAGAAAGAAATCAGGGATATCCGTCAAACGGCTAGGACAGCGCTCAAGGAAGTAAGGGAAATGGTATCGGAAATGCGCGGGGCCAAGCTAAGTGATGAAATCATCCGGGTCCAGCAAATATTGAAGGCGGCAGAGATAGAATTCAGTTTGGAAGGCACCGCGGAATTGCAAGATACCCCTTTGCTTGTTGAAACGGTATTAAGCATGTGCTTGAAGGAAGCCGTGACCAATATCGTCAAACATAGCCATGCCGACTCCTGTCATATCATAATAGAGGAATTACAGACAGACGTGACGATCAAAGTCGAAGATAATGGCGTGGGGCTTTCACATAAATCGGAGTTTTATAAAGGCAATGGTCTTCAAGGGATGAAGGAAAGGCTTGAATTCGTGAACGGCAGCCTGGATATCCAATCGACTGATGGAACCACACTGTATATCAGGGTACCGAATGCCATAAAAAATAATGATTAGGAGTGGTTGGCAATGATTCGAATCGTAATTGCCGAAGACCAGCGGATGCTGCTCGGTGCGTTAGGCTCCATCCTTGATTTGGAAGAGGATATGGAGGTTGTCGGAAAAGCGAGCAACGGGGAAGAAGCAATGAAGCTCGTCAAAAGTTTACAGCCGGATATATGCATTACTGATATAGAGATGCCGGTTAAAACCGGACTGGATGTAGCGGAAGAGATCAAGAATGATGGCAATGAATGCAAGGTCATCATTTTGACCACGTTTGCGCGGCCTGGCTATTTTGAAAGGGCGAGGAAGGCAGAGGTAGGCGGCTATTTACTTAAGGATAGCCCAAGTGAGGAGCTGGCAAACTCCATCCGGGTCATCATGGATGGCCGGCGCATTTACGCCCCGGAGCTGGTGGATATGGCGTTCGAGGAGGAAAACCCTCTGACTGAACGGGAGTGTCAGGTGCTCAAACTGATTGCCGATGGAAAGAATACGAAGGAAATAGCCAGCCAGCTTTATTTAACGAATGGTACCGTTCGTAATTATATCTCGGTCATACTCGACAAGCTGGATGTAAGCAATCGCGTGGAGGCGATCGTAAGGTTCAAGGAAAAGGGCTGGTCAAAAGATTGACTTTCGGAGTGTCCGACTTTTTATACGCCCCCAAAACACAGGGGCAGTATGGAAGTATGGTATATTGATTGTTATTACATATAGGGGAGGAGATGACCAATATGCAAAAAGCCACATTTGCCGGCGGCTGTTTTTGGTGCATGGTGACGCCATTTGAAGAACAACCGGGTATCGGAGGAATCGTATCCGGTTATACGGGAGGACATGTCGAAAACCCGACTTACGAGGAAGTGAAGACGGGAACTACGGGACATTACGAGGCCGTGGAAATCACGTTCGATCCTCAATTATTTCCATATGAACGGCTGCTGGAACTGTATTGGCAGCAAATTGACCCAACTGATGACGGCGGTCAATTCCATGACAGGGGGAGCCAGTACCGCACAGCCATTTTCTATCATGATGAGGCACAAGAGAAAATGGCTATTGAAGCGAAGGAGAAGGTGGCAGCGAGCGGGAAGTTCACTAAACCGATCGTGACTGAAATCCTTCCGGCGCAAACTTTTTATCCTGCCGAGGACTACCATCAAGGCTACCATAAGAAAAACAAAGAAGAGTATAAGGCGGATCGAGCGAAATCGGGACGTGATGAATTCATTGACCAACATTGGGTTGGCAAATGAACCGGGTCGGATGTGTATCACATCCGGTCCTTTTTTTAGCTTTATCATGAGGTTTCTCATGATATTTTCATTTTTCTTCAGTACACTAAGGGGGAGGTGGTCTAACGATGAGTAAACGGATTTTAATTATAGAAGATGAAGAAAAAATCGCAAGGGTGCTCCAGCTCGAGCTTAATCATGAAGGATATCGGACCGAATCGGCATTTAACGGCAAAACGGGCTTAGAGAAAGCGGAAAGTGAAGAGTGGGATTTAATTTTATTGGATGTGATGCTGCCCGAGCTGAATGGCATAGAAGTGCTTAGGCGTTACCGGAAGGAAAATGCCTCCACGCCAGTCATCCTTTTAACGGCAAGGGATGCCGTCCCGGACAAGGTGAATGGACTTGACCATGGAGCGAACGATTACGTGACAAAGCCATTTGAAATCGAAGAGCTGCTGGCGCGAATCCGTGCTTGTTTTCGTACCAATGTCCAGAAGGGTCCGGAAGAAGGAAATGCAGCTGAACTTGTGATCCATGATTTGAAATTGAACCTTGGCACAAGGGATATTATGAGGCAGGGAAAAAGGATCGAGCTGACTTCCCGCGAATTCGACTTGCTTGTGTACCTTTTGCGAAATAAAAACCAAGTACTGTCAAGGGATCAAATCCTTTCTCATGTTTGGGGATATGACTTCGTAGGCGATACGAATGTGGTTGACGTCTATATCCGGTATTTGCGCAAGAAAGTGGATTATCCCTTTGATTTGCAGCTCATACATACGTATCGCGGTGTGGGCTATAGCTTGAAGGAGCCATTATGAAGATCAGCACAAAGATTCAACTGTATTCCAGCCTTTTTTTAAGCATCATGCTTGTTTTGTTGAGCATCATCGTTTTATTCGCCTTCCTATGGATTTCAGTGGAAAGGGAAGAGGATTTGCTTGAAGATCAAGCTTCGTTGATTGAAGAAAGCATAATGGAGAAAGATTTGACAGCCGATGATGCCGGTTTATTGGAGGCCTATACGCCCGACGATGCTATGGTGCGCATATTCGGCACGGATGGAACCTTGATCAAGAAGTTTGCGGATGACGAAGACCTCCTGGGACTTGGGGTTCGGTCCGTAAGCGAGAAAGGATATGATTTCACCAAGGTGGACGGGGACTATGTGCTGACCTACCGCCATCCTTATCCGGATGAAGGGAAGAAGTTGGGGATGATCGAGATCACCCAGCCGCAGGACACCCTCCTTGATCATTTAACGACACTGGCACTGGTATTGGCCGGTGCCTCCCTATTCGTCATTTTATTATCCGTTGTTGCAGGGAAGTGGCTGGCGAGGCTGATTCTTAAGCCGCTATCGATCATGAGCGGAACGATGCTCGATATCGAAAAGAGCGGTGAATTCAAACGGATCCCGCTAGCAGGTCAATCCAAGGATGAACTGCAGGTAATGGGGGAATCATTCAATAGAATGATTGTACGGCTGGAACGGAATTATGATCAGCAGCAGCAATTCCTTTCAGATGCTTCCCATGAATTGAAGACGCCGATCACGGTCATTGAAAGCTACTCCTCCTTATTGAAGCGCTGGGGAATGAAGGATGCAGCAATTCAGGAAGAGGCGGTGGAGGCAATCCATCATGAGGCCATCCGGATGAAGCGGCTGACGGAGCATTTGCTGCAGGCCGCTTCCCAAGCGGGACCTTCTGCCGATATGGAGGAAAAAATCGAGCTTATTCCATTTTGTGAACAAATTGCCCAAACGTTAAGACGAACGGGCAATCGTGACATAGAGCTGCAATCCGAGGTCAAGGAAATCCATGCAAAGACAATTCCCGGTCAGCTGGAGCAGGTGCTGGTCATCCTCCTCGACAATGCGATGAAATATAGTGATGGCAAAATACAAATCAAGATAAAACAGCAGTCGGATAAAATCTTCATCAGCGTGAAAGACCATGGCCCAGGAATATCGCCAGAACATCTCCCGCATGTATTCGAACGCTTTTATCGCGTTGATTCGTCGAGAGCAAGGAAAACCGGGGGGAATGGTCTCGGCCTTTCCATCGCCCGATCGCTTGTCGAGTCATTCGACGGAACATTGGACATCGAAAGCGAGCTGGGAAAGGGGACAGAGGTGACAATCATCCTTTCTCATCAAATTCTAATCTAGCCCTCATGTTCGTTTCATGAAGGATGGTTATTCTTAAGGTAACAAATTAAAGGAGGAAATCATTCATGAAAAAGCAGTGGAGCACGATAAAGGAAGGTATCATTCAAAGGAGAAAAATGATCATGACGGTTTCAGCAGCCACGGTTTTGCTATTTGGCGGTGCTGCCGGGACTGCGGTCTACGCAGTCAATAAAGGGGCAATGTCCGAGGATGAGGCCATCAAACTGATTTCGGATAAGCTTGGTGGGGAGGTTACTCAATTCGAAAAGGATTGGGATCAGCCAAAAACCTATGAAATGACCGTTAAAACGAAGGATGGCTATCAGGACGTGGATGTCGATGCTGAAAAAGGAGAGATCCTTTCTCAGGAGCGGGAAGATGATGACGATGAAGATATGAGTAAGCAGCAAGCGGTGGAAGAAGCGAAGGTCAGCATGGAAGAGGCTGAGAAGATTGCTTTGAAAAAGGTGGGTGGCCAAGTGACGGACGCCGAATTGGATTCGGAAAATGGCGGCCTTGTTTATGAATTGGAAATCAAGCAAGATAAAAAAGAGTTCGATGTAGTGGTAGATGCAATGACGGGTAAAGTATTGAAAACCGAGTTGGATGATTAATCAATAATATGATACTTGCAGTTAGCAGGCTCAAAGCCTTGGAATGATGTCATTCCGGGGCTTTTGTTATGTTTACAGGCTGTTTTTTAGACTTCGGTTGCTAAGGATTTTGGAGGATTTGAACATTGACCGTTCCATTCCACTTTGCGAGAAAATAAGATGGGGGGTTCCGATGCTTATCATATGGATGGTGTATATGTTGACCGTTCCATTTCACTGCAGTCGCTCGCTTTCCGCGGGCGGTCCGGGAAGCCTCCTCGGCGTTTGCGCCTGCGGTGTCTTCCCAGGACTCGCACTCCCGCAGGAGTCTCGCGCCTTCCGTTCCATTCCACTTTGCGAGAAAATAAAATGGAGGGTTCTAATGCCTATCATATGGATGGTGTATATGTTGACCGTTCCATTTCACTGAAGTCGCTCGCTTTCCGCGGGCGGTCCGGGAAGCCTCCTCGGCGTTTGCGCCTGCGGTGTCTTCCCAGGACTCGCACTCCCGCAGGAGTCTCGCGCCTTCCGTTCCATTCCACTTTGCGAGAAAATAAAATGGAGGGTTCTAATGCCTATCATATGGATGGTGTATATGTTGACCGTTCCATTTCACTGCAGTCGCTCGCTTTCCGCGGGCGGTCCGGGAAGCCTCCTCGGCGTTTGCGCCTGCGGTGTCTGCCCAGGACTCGCATTCCCGCAGGAGTCTCGCGCCTTCCGTTCCATTCCAATTTGTCAGAAGATAAGATGGGGGGTTCCGATGCTTATCATATGGATGGTTTATATGTTGACCGTTCCATTCAATTAGTGTGAGACCAGAGGGGAGGTTTCCGGCTTCCCGTAGTTTGAAATCGGAAATTAGGCGGTACTTTTTTTTCACATTTATGAGGGAGCGACATAGTTTAAAGGTAAGGACACAAAATTTATGATTTCAATGTTGATACGGCGGCATAGCCAAGTGGTAAGGCACAGGTCTGCAAAACCTCTATCATCGGTTCGATCCCGATTGCCGCCTTAAAAAGACATCTCCAACGGTTCTGGAGATGTCTTTTACTTTTTAAGTTTTTCCACTTCCAACGTAGGAAGGCGAGGAACCTTCGCTTAGAATAGACGGGTCCTAAGAAGAACTGGCTTGCGTAAGTGTTGATTTCAAAACCTTCAAAACTGAGATGTCGTTTTCACGTGAGCGAAATGGGCGAGATTCCCGCGGAAAGAGAGCACCTGCAGTGCAATGAAACGGTTTAAAGTATAACAGCCTAAACTGCGGGCAATCGGAATCCATATTCCTGTTCACACAGAGATAATCGAAACGTAAAGCGAGTGCCCGCAGTGCGGGGCTGCGAGCAAATCCCGAAATCCTCAATAAATGACTGGAATGCTTTCAATCAAGCCTTCTCCCTTTTTAGCAGAATGAAGCAGGAAATGCTGGTGTGCCCATCGAATGAGGGGGTGGTAAGTACTTTTATGTAATGGAGGAATATCGGATGGGGAGTTTAGAGAGGGCACTGATCTTAAGAGCAAACAAAGAATATGAACAATCGAAGCAGGTATTGCAGGAGTTGGCGAAACGAAATCCCGGAGATGCCATCGTTCGGTATCAATGTGCCTGGAGCTTGGATATCCTCGGACTTGAGGAAGAGGCGGTACCGCACTATGAGGCGGCCATCGAAATGGGATTGCCAGATGAGGAAGCAAAGGGTGCCTACCTAGGATTGGGGAGTACATACCGCACCATCGGGAAATATGCGCAGGCAAAACGGACATTGGAAGCGGGCCTGGAGAAGTTTCCTGGCGATAGGGCTTTATTGGTATTCAGGGCGATGGCTTATTATAATTTAGGCCAGCATGATCTGGCCATGGAAGCTTTATTGAAGGTGATCGCGGAAACCTCGAATGATTGCGAAGTTCAATCATATGCAAGGGCGATTGAATTTTATAGCGATAAACTGGATACGATTTTCACGGAAAAATGATCAGCCATCCCCAAATTATCCACATAGGGTATAAAAAACAAGATGTGAGTGACGTTACGCACAAATTTTATAACGATTAATCAACAAAATGGCCGCATTTGGTCATGTTATCGATAAATAGATGTGGATAACCGCGGATTGTGGATAAAATTTCTGTTTCATCCCGCCCTTTTCCACAGGTAATCCACATATTCACCATTTTTACTAAAAAAACAGTAAGGAAGGTTAAGCATTCAGGAATTTGTTTTTGTAATGGCTTAAGGCCAAAAGCGGATAGATATAGCGATAGCTGTGATAGTGGATATACAAAAAATCCGCCATTGCCTGGCCAACAGGATAATCATCGGTCCAGCTGCCGGCTTCACCGGAGCGAATCAGATAGGCGATGCCCTTTTCGATCTCTGCCGTCGGCTCATCGGATATGGCTATCAACGCATCGACCGCCCAGGCTGTATGGGTGAGGTTACTGGCACCTAGCGGAATATATCGTTCCTTGATGTCGCTGTAGCAGGATTCCCCCCAGCCGCCATCCTTATTTTGAATTTTCTTCAACCAGGCTGCCGCTTTCCGGATGGACGGATGCTCGCTGGATTGCCCAGCTGCCTTCAGTCCGGTGAGGGCAGACCATGTGCCGTATAGATAGCAGATTCCCCAGCGTCCATACCACGATCCATCACGCTTCTGGTCTTGCAATAGCCAGTCAACCGCTCGTTTGCTGACTTCCTCCGGCATCTTCATGTTTGTATAGTTCCCAAGGAATTCAAGCGTTCTTCCCGTTAAATCTGCCGTCGAAGGGTCGGTCAGGAGATATTTGGAGCCTTCAAGAGGCAGAAGCTGGAGCCATTTATGGTCGTTATTGCGCTCGAATGCAGGAAATCCGCCATCTTCATTTTGCATGGAAATGGTGAAGGAGACACCGCGCTGCCAGCTATCCCGGTTATCCGTTGCTTCACGAATTTGGTTAGCTAGCGCCCGCAGCGTGGCGGTCGTATCATCCACATCCGGGTTCATTGTATTCATATCGGAAAACCCCCAGCCACCGGGGATGGCATCAGGATTATGAATCAACCAATCTCCATACATATAATGCTGGCGCGAAAGCAAATATTGATTGGCGGCATGAACGGTTTCGTCTTCGCAGGGCAGGCCTGCTTCTTGAAGCGCGTAGCTGATCAAGGAGGTATTCCAAACATGTGCCGTCGTAAACTGGATATGCGTTTGACCGTCAATGGAACAAGCCATCCCCTTCAATCCGGCCACTGCCTTGACGATCACCGGATCGTTTTTCGGATATCCAATCGAAAGGAGGGCAAAGATCATGAAAAAGGTGGACCCGAAGTAATTATAAAGCGTTCCATCCGGTTCAATCCTATCGAGCATATAACGCTTAGTTGAATCCAAGGCCAGGGAATGCAAGTAATCGGGAAACCCAATCAAGGTTTTGACACAGGATTGAAGGTTGGAGAAGAACGAGCGATATTCCTCGGAACGATATTCCTCCCAAGCATGTTCCTCGGAACGGTCCTCCCTCATAAGGAACAAATCCTTTAAGCTGGGAGTGTTGGGACCCTTGATCTGATATCTTTTATGCCCCAGTAACAGGATGGGGATCATATTGACCCTTCCATATACGGAAAGATCATAGATGCTGACGAAAAAGGTTGGCGGCAGTAAGACGGCTTCGAGCGGAATGGGGAATAAGCGCGGCCATTTATATTCCCCGGTGACCGCAAGCATCATTTTCGTCAACGCTTTGGCTTGCTTGATTCCGCCCTTGGAAAGAATGAACTGCTTCGCCTTCCTCATATGATGGTCATGCTTATTTCGGAGGCCGCTAAAAAGAAGCCCATAGTAAGCCTCGATCGTCACCGTAACATTGCCATCCAGTTCATCTTGGAAAAGCTTCCATGAACCATTCTCGGTTTGCCTGCTCTCGATTCGTTTCACTAGAGCCTCTATGAGAGGAGGATCTTCCATATCGAGAAGTTTTAATACTATAATCATGTAGGCATCTGCGGTTATTCCTGTATCAAACGGATAGTTCCATGAGCCATCAGCTGTTTGGTCCCTTTTTACCTGTTGGATGAGACGGTTTATTTCCCCTTGTACATTTTCGTTCAAAGATGATCCCCCTTAAAACACTTGCTGATTTATATATATTCGGAAGTTACCAGTGCATTCGGGAAAACAGAAAACGCCTTGGCGATAAAATCAGCCAAAGCGCTTTTTATAAGAACAGGATAAATCATTCGGCCGGTAACGGCGATTGGTGCATATAGCGGTAGATCGGGAGTTCCTTCCCTTTTTGGGCAGGGATGAAATTGAAAGTCACATAGCTATCTATCCCTTCAGGCTCAAGGGCAAGGGAGATGAAATTGGCATCGGCCTGGGCCATGTCGAATACATAGCTGCCTTTTGGGAAATCGCGTTTCTTCGTTGTTATGTCGGTGGTGACTTCCCTTGTGCTATGTCCGCTTTCCAGTTCCTTAGATACCTTGACATCTTTGACTTTATAGCCTTCAGCTGATATTTTCACAGGTTTTTTTAATTTTTTCACGTCTACACCCAATACTTGCAGTTTCTCGGCGATATTTTTATATTCAGGCGGCAGGATGTAGGCTGTCGGGCGATTCCTGACAAGGGTAGGGTAGGCATCGGTCGAATCGAGCCAATCGATTGGGGTGTTGACCAATTTGGCCTTCGCCAAATCGACTACTGCCAGCCTTTGGTTCTTGACTAACTTATTTTCACTGGTAATGACAATCTTGTCCCGATCATGAGCCTTTTTTCCTTTTTGGATGACTTCATGCTCCGCCTGCTTCACCGCTTTTTTAACGGCAGCTGCCCGTTCGGCGGTCGTTTTAATGAAGGCCGCCTGTGCGGTCGCTTGGGCAAAGACCCGCCGTTTAAAATCGGTACGGGCGATATTGATTCCCCTTGTTTCAATTAAATAGGTCATCGTATTTTTCAAGCCGAGGGCGTTTCGGCCGATACGGGCTTCGGTGCTCCCTTCAGTCGCTGTAAGGACACCTGCATCGGAGGTATCGAGTGTATAGTAATCATGATAGGAGAGCTTTTCTTTTTTCAAGGTTTTAAAAACATTCGGTAAAAGCAGCTCATCGGAAGCTTTTCGCAGCTGCTTCGGTATGTTCAAATTCTTGGCTGAGGAGATGAGCAGGTCATAGGAAGAAATCGAGCCATTTGCACCTATTTTAGTTAGGGGAGCGGGATTGACGGTATATTCATGTACATCAAGAATGACGGCAGGCTCATACTCATCGATTGCCTGATGAATCTTCTGTACTTCGGGATATTCCACTTTCAAATAATCGCGATTCGCATCCATATCATTGGAGGTGTATCGCTTGAAATAATATGATCCATCGGGATTGACGCGTGGGACGATGGCTATATTCACTTTATCGAGCACATCGCCAAGCTTGCCATCTGCGAGCCATTGGGCAAGGACCAAGGTTGATTCGCCAGCCGCGGGTTCATTGCCATGAATTTGTCCTTGGATCCAGATCAATGGTTTGCGGCTTTCCTTATGCGGACTTTTTGATTCCTTGCTGAAAAACAGCATCGGGATATCGCGTCCCTCTGTGGATTTTCCGAGCTTTTTAACAGTCATGTCCTTATTTTTACGGGAGAGGGATTGGATATAGCCAATCAACTCTTCTTGGCTTGTAAAGGCGATCTTGTCTCGTTTAAAGGCAGGTGTCTTGAAAGCTGCGGCAGGTTCTGGGAAAAGATATGAGAGATTATCAGGTTGGATATAGCTTGGTCCCTTTCCGTAATAAGGGGTGAATTCTTCTGCCTTGGCAATGGGAGTTTGGCCAGGAAATCCAGTGACAAGGCCTAGTGTGACGGCTGATAGGATGGTTGGAATGATTTTTTTCACGGAGGTCCTCCTCAATTGTCTTTTTCCATAAATTATCATATTTTTCACTAGGTATACAGTGTAAAAGATAGGAATGGTAAAAAACAGGAAGGATATACTAGATTGATAAGGAAATTGCATGGCTTCCAGCCCAGCAGGGTCTCCTGCTTTCAGGCTATATTCATTCTCCGCGACCCGTGGTGGAGCTTGGAAATGAAATAAAGGCGGATCAGCCTTTAGCTTGATCCGCCTTTATTTCAAAACTTCCTGCAATTGGTGCAAAAGGTCAAGTGAATCCTTTCCGCGCATGATCCGGCCGTTCACTTTTGCATAGGCCGTTTCCTTGCATAGCTTACATTCGCTTAAGCATTCATATTCCTTATGTTGAATCCGGGGGGTGGCCAGCAACTTACCATATTCAGCAATCGTCTGTTCAGTTAAGAAGCGGTCAAGGTTATTTTGGCAAAATTCAATTTGGATTTTATCTTTTGTAATGAACATTTTGGAAAGGAAGGTTTTCATCATATCGCTTCTTTCATTAGAAGAATGAGTATATGTTATTTGATTTTATCATTTACCGAGGATAAATGCATGGATGGATTATCCAAAATCATTACAAAGGCAGTCACTTTAATTAATAAAAGTAATTGCCCTGTATATATTGACACATATCTAAGAAGTGTTAGAATAAGAGTGAATCTGATAATGATAATGAATCTCATTATCAAAAAAAGATGTCTCATGAGTTATATATGAAAAATGACAGTCTAATAGTCTTTATTCATATATTTTTAATTAAAAATATTATCGCTGTTATTACTGAGATAGGAAGAGTAGGAAATGTAAATGAAGATAAGATATTTAGTCATTGCTTTAATCATTTTATCCTTTACTTCATTATTCATCGGCGTAAAGGACATCACTCCCCTCGATTTATTGAACTTATCCGATGATAAAGTGCAGATCATGCTGCAAAGCCGCTTTCCAAGAATGGTTACGATAATCATTGCCGGAGTGGTGATGAGCATAAGCGGGCTGATCATGCAGCAATTGAGCCGCAATAAATTCGTATCTCCCACCACTGCAGGTACCATGGATTCCGCAAGGCTTGGCCTTCTGCTTGCCCTTATCATCTTTCCATCAGCCGCGCTTATCGAGAAGATGGCATTTGCGTTTCTATTCGCTTTGGCAGGTACCTTCTTGTTCATGAAAATTCTTGATCAAGTTAAATATAAGGATACCATCTTCATTCCATTGGTTGGGTTGATGTTTGGCAATATCGTCGGCTCCATCTCGACGTTTTTTGCTTATAAATATGATTTGATCCAAAGCCTCAACACCTGGATGAATGGAGACTTCTCGATGATCATGTCGGGGAGGTACGAGCTGATATATGTCAGTATCCCGTTAGTCATTCTCGCCTACTTCTTCGCCAATAAATTCACTGTGGCAGGAATGGGTGAGGAATTCGCCATCAACCTGGGGCTCAATTATAAATTCGTCGTCAATTTTGGCTTGGTCATCGTCGCCTTATCCTCAACGGTCGTCTTGCTTACGGTGGGCACCATTCCTTTCATAGGATTGATCGTACCGAATATCGTGTCCCTGTACCTTGGTGATAATTTGAAAAAGAGTCTTTCTCATACAGCCTTGCTAGGGGCCGTGTTCCTATTGGTCTGCGACATTATCGGCAGGCTCATCATATATCCATTCGAAATCCCGATCGGTCTCGTCGTGGGTGTGATAGGAAGCGCCGTATTCATCTATCTGATAATGAGGAGAAGGGCATATGAATAATAGAAGTAAGATCATCATGTTAGCCGTTCTTGCAGCGGCTTTGACGGCAGGCTATATCTTTTGGGATCTTGGTCCGAATTGGGATTATGCACTTCCGCGAAGGATCGTGAAAATCATCGCCATCATCGTGGTAGGCTGTGCAATAGCCTTCTCAACGGTGATTTTCCAGACGGTCACGAATAATAAAATCCTGACACCAAGCATTTTGGGATTGGACTCGATGTATATGCTGATCCAAACCGGAGTGATTTTCCTCTTTGGCTCAACGCACATCCTGATCATGAATAAAAATCTTAATTTCCTGCTTACGCTGGCTGTAATGCTCATTTTTGCCAGCCTGCTGTTCAAATTCATGTTCAAGAAAGAACGCAATATTTACTTTCTGTTACTTATCGGTATCATCTTCGGGACATTATTCGGAAGTATGTCTTCATTCATGCAAGTCTTGATAGACCCGAATGAATTTCAAATCATCCAAAATAAGATGTTTGCCAGCTTCAATAATGTCAATACGGACCTATTGACCTTGTCCATCATCCTCATGATTGCGGTCATGATCTATTTCATGAGATTTATGAAATATTTGGATGTCATGTCCCTTGGAAGGGACCAAGCCGTAAACCTGGGTGTGGATTATGATTTTGTCACGAAACGGGTCTTGATCGTCGTGACGATCTTGATCTCGATTTCAACTGCATTAATCGGCCCAATCACGTTCCTGGGCTTGCTAGTTGCCAATGTGGCTTACCAATTCATTAAATCCTATCGCCATAAACACATCATCCCGGGAGCGATGCTGATCAGTGTGATTGCCTTGGCCGGGGGTCAATTCATTGTAGAGAGGATATTCACCTTCTCCACGACCCTTAGTGTCATCATCAACTTCATTGGCGGTGTTTATTTCATCTATCTTCTATTAAAGGAGAATAAATCATGGTAGAAGTGAGAAATTTGTTCAAGAAATATCATAATAAAACGGTTGTCGAGGACGTTTCCCTTGAAATCCAGAAAGGGAAAATCACTTCCTTCATCGGGCCCAATGGTGCGGGAAAAAGCACCGTCCTGTCGATGATCAGCCGGCTCATCACCCGTGATTCAGGGGAAGTCCTGATCGATGGCAAGGATATGGGCAACTTCAATAGCAATGAGCTGGCAAAGAAAATCGCCATTTTAAAGCAGTCAAACCATATCAATATCCGTTTAACGATCCGTGAACTCGTCGCTTTTGGCCGATTTCCTTATTCACAAGGGAAACTGACGAAAGAGGATTGGGTCTATGTCGATGAAGCGATTGAATATATGGATCTTGCCGACATGCAGGGGAAATACCTTGACCAGCTTAGCGGCGGACAGCAGCAGCGTGCGTTCATTGCCATGGTCATTGCCCAGAACACGGAGTATGTCCTTCTTGATGAACCTTTGAACAATCTCGATATGAAGCATTCCGTTCAAATCATGAAGGTATTGAGGCGATTGGCAGACGAATTGGGGAAGACGGTGATCATCGTCATCCATGATATTAATTTTGCCTCCTGCTATTCCGACCATATCGTCGCATTGAAGGATGGCAAGGTCGTTCATGATGGACCTACCGAACAGGTCATCACTTCCGATGTATTGAAGGAAATTTACGATATGGATATTGAAATCCAAACGATCAATGACAATAGGATTTGCGTGTATTTCACGTAAGCACCAAACCAATCGGTTTTTAATCACTTCAGTAATGGCAGCCGTTCCAGTTTGACCTCGCCCATTATATTGGCTCGTAAAAGGTGGCGGGCGCCCAAGATTATAGCCGCCTCCTGTTTTCAGGGAGAAAGTGGCGAAGGTGATTTTGTGATGGTGAAGTTTCATAAAGTGATTTTAAATAAAAAATATTTTTCGAGGTGACCAAAATGTTAAAGAAATTATCTGTCTTGCTTTTAATTGCAATGCTGGCCGTAGTGGCTGTTGCTTGCGGATCAGATAAAGCAAAAGAAGAAACAGGAACGAAAAAGGAAACCGCTAAAAGCGAAGAAATTACGGTTAAGCACCAATTAGGCGAAACGAAAGTGAAAACCAATCCGAAAAAAGTTGTGGTATTCGATATGGGTGCACTTGATACTCTTGATAAGTTTGGCGTGGAAGTGGCTGCTGTCCCTCATGACGGCCTTCCGAAATACCTTTCCAAATACGAAAGCACAACGGAGAACGCAGGCGGCTTAAAGGAACCTGATTTCGAAAAAATCAATGAGCTGGCACCGGACCTAATCCTGATTTCAGGACGTCAATCCGAAGCATACGAAGAACTAAGCAAAATCGCCCCTACGGTATTCGTAGGTGTCGATACGACTAAGTATATGGAATCCTTTAAAGAAAATGTCACGCTTTTAGGCAAGATCTTCGGTAAAGAAGACAAAGCAACGAAAGAATTGGCATCTGTTGAAGAAAACATCAATGCGTTGAAAGAAAAAGTGCCAGCTGATAAAAAAGGCTTGATCGTTCTTGCCAACGGCGGTAAAATCAGTGCATACGGTCCTGATTCAAGATTCGGGATCATCCATGATGTATTCGGTGTGCCTGCTGTCGATGATAAATTGGAAGTATCGACACATGGACAAAGCGTTTCTTTTGAGTACATTGCTGAAAAGAATCCAGACTACCTATTCGTTATAGATAGAGATGCGGTTGTCGGTGATGGCGCTGCAGCAAAAGAAACAGTGGAAAACGACATCGTGAAGAATACTAATGCATTCAAGGAAGGTAATATCATTTACCTTGACCCTAACTACTGGTACCTATCCGGAGGCGGACTTGAATCCGTTGATGAAATGGTGAAAGAAATTTCCGAGGGTATCAAGTAATAAACGAATATAAGCAACGCCTGTCCTCGATTGGGGGCAGGTTTTTTTGTTTTTTTATAATAAATCTGGATGAGAGTATATATATTTAACGAAGAGGATACGAATCAATTCAATGTAAAAGGGGAACCTATGAAGGGCCGTTAAGGGGTGGGACAAGGCTGTGGATACCAAGTCTTGCCGTCGATGTCCGATAGGTGCCACTGGGTATAAAATCATCCGCTTCGGCCTATTTGAAAATAGTTTCTTCCTATTATATGGTGAACCGCGTGGATGGCCGTTGTTTGTTCGGGGAATATGCATCCTCGCATAGAAGGATGGACGTATGATTTTCATGTTTGGAAAATCGCCCCTATGATGGATGGAAAAAAAAGATTCGTGAAATTTTAGTGATATTTACGGTTTGATAAAAAGGAATGAAAAAAAGGTATGCAAAATTGATAAGTTTGGTTTGATGTCGAAAAAAGGCGGGAGGGAGATGAACTGGTTGTTACACCAGGAAGGGGACTTTTCGAAATGGGGCAGGGTAAACGGCTGTAATGGTCAAATTTAAGAAAAGACTTTTACGATCAATCGATTTTTTTATTTGTCGAAATGACTGGAAAGAAAGCGCTGACAATATAGCTGCGTCCAAAAGTTACCCAGATTTATATCTTTACATATTTTGTAATGTACTGGTTTTTTTATTAAGAGTCGTTTATAATGGTAAAAGCCTGAAGGAAGTGAACATAAATTGTGACAGTCAACCATAGTCCCTGAAAAAAGTTACGGTGAATTTTATTGGAATAAGGACAGGGAATCCTATATAGTTGTTATAGTTGTGTTGAACATTCAAGACGGATGAAACATTATTTCTGAGGCTTGTTCATAAGCTAAAGAAGCGTTACAAGGTGATAAGTAAATGGGTGGCAAAAAGTGGTTTGTCACATCCTTGACTATCCGAGCAAAAGGATGCTATTATAGGTTCTGCGATTTTCCGTTCTAATCAGTATGCAAACATTTATATAAATAAACCACTAGATTAATAGAGGTGAAAGCATGAATAATTTTCTACAAAAAAGCCGGCATTTATTTGCAAATAACATACTAGGCTTTTTCTTTATTGCAGTAGTCTTGTTTTGGATAAAAACTTATATTTCATATCGGGTCGAATTCAACTTAGGCCTTGAAAACGGCCTGCAGCAGTTCTTGCTGTTCATAAACCCGATCAGCTCAGCCATTTTATTTTTTGGCTTGGCACTATTGGCGAAAGGTAAAAAATCGTTTAAATGGATTATCAGGTTGAACTTATTGCTGTCTTTATGGTTATTCTTCAATATCGTTTATTACCGTTCATTTACCGATTTCATTACGCTGCCGACCTTGACGCAAGTGCAGAATGCAGGAGACTTGGGCCCAAGCGTTTTAGCCCTATTCAAATCCCATGATGTATTTTATTTCCTTGATACGGTCCTGTTGATCGTGCTTTACAAGTTCAAAGACTTCAAAATGGAAGAATTCAGAGTCAAACGCCGTACGATCGGACTGGTTTACTTGGCGGGGCTTGCGATTTTTGCCATTAACTTAGGACTTGCCGAAAAAGATCGTCCGCAGCTTCTATCAAGGACTTTCGATCGCAACTATATCGTCAAGTACTTGGGAATGTTCAACTATACGGTCTACGACGCTGTTCAGAACACAAAAACGTATGCACAGCGAGCAACTGCAAATAGTACGGATATCGCAGAAGTGGTCAACTATACGAAGGCAACAAGCGCTGAACCGAACGCTAAATATTTCGGGAAGGCCAAAGGAAAGAATGTCATATATCTTCACTTGGAATCAATGCAGAATTTCATGATCGATTACAAGCTGAATGGCGAAGAGGTAACGCCATTCTTGAACTCACTTGCACATGACAAATCAGATTTCATGTACTTTGATAATTTCTTCCATCAAGTGGGCCAGGGTAAAACGGCCGATGCAGAGTTCATGCTGGAAAATTCCCTCTTCGGTCTGCCGCAGGGAGCAGCATTCACAACCCAATCGCAAAATACGTACCAAGCGGCACCAGCGATTTTGGGACAAAAAGGGTATACTTCTGCCGTTTTCCATGGTAATTATAAATCGTTCTGGAACCGCGATAAGATGTATAAGTCCCTTGGCTTCAACCAGTTTTTCGATGCGAGCCATTATAATATGGAAAACAAAGAAGAAGTGCTTAGCTATGGCTTGATGGATAAACCGTTCTTCAAAGAATCGATTCCGATGTTAGAGACGCTTAAACAGCCTTTCTATACAAAATTCATTACGGTCTCTCACCATTTCCCATATGCCATGGATCAGGAAAAAGCGACAATCGGCAAGCAAACCACCGGCGATGCATCGGTTGATAATTACTTCCAAACTGCACGCTATGCCGATGAAGCCCTTAGAGAATTCTTCGTATACCTGAAGAAATCAGGTCTGTATGATAACTCGGTAATCGTGATGTATGGTGACCACTATGGTATTTCTGAAAACCATACGGAAGCCATGTCGAAAGTGCTTGGCAAGGAAGTCGGCGCATTCGAGAATGCCCAATTGCAGCGGGTGCCATTATTGATTCATGCACCAGGCGTTGAAGGCGGGGAAATGCACCAATACGGCGGCCAGATTGACCTCCTTCCGACATTATTGCATCTGTTAGGTATCGAATCCAAAGATTACGTACAATTCGGATCCGACCTATTGTCCAAGGATCACAATGAAGTAGTTCCTTTCAGGAATGGTGACTTCGTAACACCTGATGTCACTTCAATCAAAGGGAAGTATTATGATACGAAAACCGGTGAACTGGTAGAGGAAAATGATGACATCCTCAATTACAAAACAAGAGTTGAAACAATGCTCAACCTCTCCGACCAGGTCGTGAACGGTGATTTACTCCGTTTCTACACGCCGAATGGCTTTAAACCGATCGACCCAGCTGACTATGATTACACCTATAATGAAGAGGGTTCGAAGGAAGCCGAAACCGGTAAATAAGGCAGAACACAAGCAACAGGCAGGAAGCATTGGCTCCCTGCCTGTTTTTTGTTTAGATCATGCATTGTTGGTCATCATGGCAATATATTTTCTTATTTCTTCAGGCTTTCCTGCAAACTTTTCGGCCCGCTCTTCATCCTTCTTGATTTTGGCTTTTGCATGCACTAGAATTTCTTCTCCCCTTGCTTGTGGGACGACCACGACCCCATCTGCGTCGCCAACGATGATGTCGCCTGGGAAAATGGCAACTCCGCCGCAGGAAATGGGGACATTCGTTTCCCCGACTCCTGCCTTGGCGCTTGAAGCAATGGTGCTCCCTTTACAGAAGACAGGGAACTTCAAGTCCTTAATCGCCTTAAGATCACGGATGACCCCGTCGACTACAAGCGCGCCAATATCCATCGTCTGCATCATGCCGACAACAAAATCCCCCGCAATTGCCCGGTATGTATCGCCTTTGCAATCAACGACGATAATATCCCCAGGCCTTGCCTCGCCAATCGCTTTCAAGACCGCTGTATTATCACCGACAGGCACCTGTACCGTCAAAGCCCGTCCGGCAAAACGATAGTCCTCATCCAACGGTTTTATCGCCGAATCCAAATTGCTCATTCCCCCCAGCACATCCGAAATGGCCGTAGTGGGCAAACCTCTG
Source organism: Peribacillus folii (assembly GCF_030271255.1). Classification (GTDB taxonomy): domain Bacteria; phylum Bacillota; class Bacilli; order Bacillales; family DSM-1321; genus Peribacillus. The sequence goes on along the minus strand of NZ_JASJOM010000008.1, from coordinate 177,984 downwards.
AACTGTTCAATCAGCGCATCCATGTATACGATTCCTCCTTGAAAATGTATGATATAGCTCCATTATACACAATTATTATAATATTCTATTTATTAATTCAATATAGATGCCGCAGAGAGGAAGCTGTTTAAATCGACTAAATAGGATAATGTATGTGAACGACGAATAATTCATATTGCCCTAAATGTTATCTATTTTTAATTTTTTTGAACAAATATTGGATAACAGTACCTAATATGTAATATATAGTGCTATATTTTTTTTTATCTTTGGACCTGCCACTTGGGCTGTCGATGCTTATACTTTTTCTCGCGGCTACTATAAAGGATATAAAAATTATAAAGTAATTAGGTGATTTAATGTCTAGTATAGTGATTAGTACAGTATTAGCGGTAATAGTGATAATTAAAGTGATTAGGGATAAAGATTATATCTGGTTGCTGTGTTTAGTACCTTTTGCGTATTCTATAGTCCTTTCAAAAACAGATATTTTAGATTTTATCCCCAATTGGGTTGTAAGCATTACATTTTATATAATTGTTATCCTGACCTTCTATTTATGTGCATATTTTAGCTTAAAGAAAGATAATAAAGAAAATGCGGACGATTCTTCTGATTGAAAAAAGATAGGTGTCCATGGACGTTCGTAAGACCTCACTTTTGCGAACGTTTTTTCTACAATCTTTATCAAATTGATCCTACAAGGAGAAAAGTATGAAATATCCAAGAAGTGGGTTAAGGATTAGAAGTGAAAAAGGAATTCACCCCGAGGTACGAGCTGTGTGTTTGAATTTTGGGAGATGGCCTCGAGAAAATATCGATTTTCCAAATCGAGTTGTTGTATATGTGAAAAGTGATTATCAAATTAAAACTCATAAAACAAAAGAGTATGTAGCAGCTACCTTTTTAGCACCCTATGATAAAGATGTAGAATCTTATATACGTATTGCAACAGGAGATTATGATGAACTTATTCAAGATCGAGGAAAAGTTAATGCTCTTTATGCTATGCTAGATACTTTTGCGCATGAAATTATTCATTATCAGCAATGGATAAATGATGAAAAAATGGATGAAGATGAGGCTGAGGAAAAAGGCTTTAAGCTTGTGGACAGGTATTCTGAAACTATAGAAATGATACTTGATTTTTAAATTATTAGAGGAGAATTGTTTAAAGGGTACTAGATGGTTTTGCTGAGTGCATTTAGTATTTTTATTTATTTCGTTTGCCTAGATTGTCTTGGTTAGCTACCTTAATTTAATGTTCGACCTTAAGAAGAGCAACAAAAAATGAATAGGTGATTCAATTGTTTCAGATAGTGTATTGTACAATATGTATAATAATATTTACTATTTTTATCATTCGAAATAAATTATATTTATGGTTTATTTCTTATATACCATTGGCATGTTTAGTAATTTTTTCTCGTATAGATATTCAAGACTTCATCCCCAATTGGGCCGTAGGTCTTTCTTTTTATATCATATTTATCCTGACCATAACTTTTTGTGGATATTATAGTGCCAAAAAAGATAACGAAGAAAATGCGGATGATTCCTCTGATTTAAAGAGGATAGGTATACATGGACGTTCATAATAGCTCACTTATGCGAACTTTTTTCTTTTTCGGGGCACCTTTTTCGAAAAGATAATGAGGGTTGATAGGGAGAAAGGTTTCTGCGCAAGGCTAAACCCTGTTTAATCAATCGTTTGATTAAACTTTTTTTTCGTGGTTATCCATGGGCTCCTAAGCTTTTAACTGGCTGAAGGTCGTTATGTTACTGACGGCAGCGAGTGGAGTGGGGTTTTCCTGATAGGGGGTTTGTCGAGCGCTTCAAAGCAGGATCAATACAAGGACGGAGGCTGCGAGTGTGATCCAAATCGGGCTGAAGATTTCTGGATGAATGATCAAAAAGATGATTCCTGCTATAACGGCAGCCTGCTGGATGGTGATATGTCTGATGAAGTGCATCCCTGCCTTGAAGCAGGCTTTGAGTAGCGGCATCTGATTCATGTCCATTCCTCCTTTGTCTTATAATAATATGACCAGGCATGCAAGAAAATACATGCGGATTCGTTTTCCGCCTGCGATTAAGGGTATAGTAAAGATAAAACAAGAAGGAGGAATTCAGGTGGTCATTGTTTATATCAGTCTTGCCCTCTTTATCGGAGCCCTTATCTATTTAGCTTTTTTTGCTTTCAAAACCTTCAAGGATTCCAAGCCGACAATCGAGAATGTGAATGAAACGGTAACGCGCATCCAGGCAAAAACGGATCAAATCAAATCCGAAACCGATCAGCTCTCCATGACACAGAAGGAGATCACAGAAGATGTTCAATATAAAAAAGAGGCTGTCCAATATACGGTGGATGCAGCCAAACAATCACCAGAACCATTCAAGAATATTTGGTATACGATAAAAGGCGATAAGCTGAGCATTAGAAAAAGAAGTGATGGGTAACCCTTTATCACTTTAACGATTGGAAAAAAGAATGGGAAAAGCAACTTAAAAGAGATGCTGTCTGTATTTTGCAGGCAGTGTCTTTTTTGTGTGCAAACTTAAGGAGATATGCACATAAATGCGGGCAATCGAGGGTCTTTCTTAGTTCTTATGCAGAAGAAAGACACAGACTTAGTACAAATACGCCTGAATTTTTGTATTTGAAAGTCTAACTTCGTTTTTAAGTAGTGTAGAATAGGCGATAAAAATACTAACCCTTAAAACAATAGGCATTGGGGGTTTTATCTTCGTATTAATGCAGAGTGGAATGGAACGGAAGGTGCGAGACTCCTGCGGGAAATGCGGTCTAGGGGAGACCCCGCAGGCGCATGCGCCGAGGAGGCTCCCCCAACCGCCCGCGGAAAGGGAGTGCCTGCAGTGCAATGAAACGGTCAATGTTGAACGACGTACGAATTTATCTCACTTGATCATATCAGTTTCCCGAATAATTTACCTCCTCCATGCAAATAGTAACGTTAAACCATTAGAGAGGGGTGTAAGGATGAATTATAAAGCGATCATATCAAGTACGTTGTTGGCATTGGTGGTTACGGGTTGTTCTTCGAATGGTAAAGAAGGGGCAAGCGAGAATCTTGGCCTTAATCGTACAAACGAAAATCCGATGAATGTGAGCAACACGAGGCAAAATGTGAATAACATGCAAAATGATGTTAATGATGTAACCGATATGAGGGTTTCCGACGATATCTCCAATCGCGTCGAGGCCCTGAAGGAAGTTAAGAGCGCCAGGGTGATTGTGACGGACCATCATGCCTATGTCGGGGCTGTTCTCACTGACAACAGTGGAGCCAAGGATGTCTCGAATGACCTGAAGAACAAAGTGGCAGATGCAGTAAGAGGAGCAGATTCATCGGTGGATAAGGTGTATGTATCCACAAATCCTGATTTTGTTCAAAGGATGGATGGCTATGCCAATGACATTCAAAATGGCAAACCAGTTGCAGGATTCGCTGATGAATTCCGTGAGCTTGTAACTCGGATTTTCCCTAGCTCAAGGTAAGGTATATCAGGTGCAATGGCCTATCTGTGATTTCATGCTAGTCAATAGCATGAGGTCCGGTAGGCCTTTTCCTTTTACGATGAGCTTGGAGTAACTTTAAAGAGAGTGGTTACAATAATGAAAACGGGAGGATCTGTCGTCAGGGGGTGGAAGTGTGAAGTTTTTTAAGGGCAAAAGAGAAACCGATGTAGCCGCTTTTCAGGAAGCACCTAAGGATTTTCATGATTTGCAGAGGAAATTAAAAGCATCCCATGATTTTCATACCTTCCAATTCCCTGATGAAGAGGGGTATACGATTTCATATTTCAATTCACTAGTGAATGATCAAAAGCTACAGGAGCATATCCTGGCGGTGATCAAAAATCAGCCAATGAGAAGTCTTCAGCGATTAAAAGGAGATATTCCGATGGAGGCTTCGAAAGTGACCTCGGATATCGTCATCATTCAACGAATGGTCATGGCAGGATCGGTCATGATCCAAACAAAAAAGGCCGATGGATCGTGTTTGCTGATTCCTTGCGTTCATAGCGTGAAAAGGCAAACCTCGATACCCGAGTCTGAGTATACGGTCGCTGGACCGAAGGAAGCCTTTGTTGAATCGCTTGATACGAATTTGAATCTGATTCGCAATCGGCTCCCCACCCCCGAACTGCAGGCAAGAGAATTTCGGGTGGGAAGCATTTCGCAAACAAAGTTGGTCGTGCTCTACTTGGACGGCATCGTTAATCAACAGATGGTAGAAACGGTCATGCAAAGGATCGCTGACATCGATTATGACACGATCGTCGATATTTCGTTTGTAGGCCAGATGATCACGGACAATCGGAATTCGATGTTCCCGCAGCTCATCGATACGGAGCGCCCGGATCATCTCGCCACTGTACTATCGGAAGGGAAAATAGGGATCATGCTTGATGGCTCGCCACATGCATTGGTCGGTCCGAATACCATCATTTCGTTTTTTTCGTCATTTGAAGATTATCTGCAAATTTGGAATCTCGGCACGTCCTTTCGTTTGATCCGGCTATTCGCCGTACTCTTTTCCATCTTTTCATCGTCCCTGTACGTTGCTGTCATAACCTATCATTATCAGGTGATACCAACGGATCTTTTGCCGATTTTAATATCGTCAAGGGGAGTGATTCCTTTTCCGCCGATCTTGGAGGCGATCGTGCTTGAAGGAACGATCGAGCTCCTCAGGGAGGCGGCAGTCAGGCTTCCTGCAAAGGTTGGTTCGACGATCGGCATTGTAGGCGGTATCGTCATTGGCACGGCTGCAGTGGAAGCGGGGTTTGTCAGTAACGTCTTGTTGATGCTCGTTGCTCTGGCGGCCCTTGCCTCTTTTACGGTACCGATTTATCAAATCAGCAATACGATCCGTCTCATCCGCTTCCCTTTCCTGCTTGCAGCCCAGCTATACGGATTGTTTGGACTGGTCATATGCAGTGCATTCATTTTAAGTCATTTATTGAAATTGACTTCGCTTGGAAGCCCCTATTTAGAGCCGCTTTACCCGATGCGATTTCATGACTTTAAAGATAGTTTAATTCGCCTGCCCTTCTCAAAACAGAAAAAACGTCCGCAATTTCTGCGGACGGAAGATGGAATAAGGATAAGGAAAAAGGATGAAGCTAGAAGGTCTCAAAAAGATATTGATGAATAAGGTCCGGAAAGCGGTGAGATGGTGTGGAAATCAAACCAAATGAAACGAAGCTGATATCAGCCTTTTTTGTTTTTTTCCTTATGCCAGGCATGCAGATTGGCGTAGGGGTGTTAGGGTTCGAGCGGATCATAGCGAAAGAGGCTGGCCAGGACGCCTGGATATCGATCATCATTTCAGGGGTAACGATCAATATTCTTGTTTGGATGTGCTACAAGATGCTCGGCAGAGGCACCCAAACGCTAGACTTGGTTGCCATCCACCACGATTTGTTTGGGAAGTGGGCAGGAAATGCCTTCAATAGTTTATTCATCATTTACTTCATCTCCATTACCATCATCATTGTCAGGACGTATTTGGAGGTGATTCAGGTTTGGATGTTTCCGGGGGTGAATATCCTGATGCTTTTAAGCATCATCCTGATACTCGTGTATAGCTTTGTCGTGGGTGGGTTCAGGGTCATTACAGGCTTATGTTTGATCGGACTTATCATCACGTCCCCCTTGATCCTATTGAATTATTTTCCGTTGAAGCACGCCCATTTTGAAAATTTGGGACCCGTTCTTGATCATTCCTTTTTGGAAATCATGAAGGCCTGCAAGAAAATGACGTTGAATTATCTTGGGTTTGAATTGCTCCTGGTTTATTATCCATTCATCAAAAAGCGAGAGCACTCGCAAAAATGGGCCCACTTTGGGGTGCTGTTCACCATGGCGGTATACCTAAACTCCTTCATCGTTTCCATTGCCTACTACCATCAAGATCAGCTGAAGGATGTCATATGGGCAACCTTGACCTTATGGAAAATCGCCGACCTTCCATTCATCGAGAGGTTCGAATATATCGGTGTTTCCCTATGGCTCTTCATGGTGCTGCCGAATATTTGCCTAGGGATCTGGGCAGCAAGCAGGACGGCAAAAAGGGCATTCGGGGTTAGGCAAAGGAAGCTGCTGGTCATGATTCTGCTCGTCATTTTATTTGCTTGTATTTTCTTGGATAACCGCATTAAGATCGATTTGTTCAACACGATCAGTTCACATATCGGGTTTTATATCATTTATGTGTACCTCCCGCTTTTGTTCTTATGGCAGATGATCGTTTACAAACTAAGGGGACATAAATCATGAACGTCAAATTACTCTTAATATCATCCTGTTTCATCCTACTGTCGGCTTGCGGAGTGGAAAAGCAAATATTGGAGGATATTTTAATCGCTGAAATTGTCGGCTATGATGATGTGGGTGAGGATAAAATCAAAGGTACGGTCGTTGTCAGCGTGCCGCAGCCTGGAGAGGAAGCGAATCTTGGGAAAGAGGTGTATGAAGCCATTTCCCATGACATAAACGCCACTCGTCAGCAAGAAAATGCCAAAACGCCATTTCCCATCGTCGGCGGGAGACTGACGGTCATCCTGTACGGTGATGAATTGGCGAGAAGAGGGCTGAATGATTACGTGGATACATATCGGCGCGACCCGATGGTGGGAAGGGATCTTTATTTAGCGATCGTGGATGGCAAAGCGGAGGATGTCGTTAGGATGGAGCCGAAGATGGTCAGAACTCCAGGCGTTCAAGTGAAAGAGCTGATCGAGCAGAATATGAGGACGAATTTGACGGATGTGGATTTGCATAAGTATTTATATGCAAGTCATGGAAAAGGCATCGATCCGGTCATGCCCTTATTGGAAAAGGCGGAAGATCAAATAGTCGTGAAAGGGATTGCCCTGTTCAAAAGGGATACATATATCGGCAAATACATTCCATATGAGGAAGGTTTTTTATTCAAGATCCTCAGCGAGAATTTCAAGCTGGGGAGTTACGAAATTAAGTGGAAGGAGAATGATTATACGAATATCAATAATGTGGAATCACGGGTGCGTTATCATATCACGGATGCCAATCGGAATCCGAAGGCCAGGATCGAAGTGAATATGAAAGCAAATCTGCTGGAGGTCCAGGGCTATGACTTGAACAAGCCTATCGACGTGAACAAGATAGAAGCCAGGGCGGAACATATCCTTGGAAAGAAAATGAATGAGATGGTGAACATGTTTCAGACGTATAATATAGACCCGCTGGCACTCGGTGATCATGCGAAAAGTAAAACGAGGAATTTCAACCGTGAACATTGGGAAGCGGTATATCCTCATATTCCAATCGAAGTAGATTTGAATATCGAAATGATTCAAACGGGAATCTCGGAATAAATAGAGAATATTATGAAGTTCCCTCCTTTAAATAAGGATATGGATGGAAGGATTGTGTCGATGTGTGAAGGAGGAAGGCTGCTGTTGCTTTGCAGCTTTCAAGAGGAGTATGCGGCCTTTTCACTGCCAGGGAAGCTGCTTTCCAAAGCTGATCGGCAATTATGCGGAGAAGGGTACCGGAATTCACTTGAACCCTTTTGCCCTTATGAATGCGGTGTTTATCATTTGAATTGACAAAGGACCTGGTTCCCTAATTGGGAGACCAGGTCCTTTTTATGGATCATTTCGTTTTAAGATCACATTCCTCAAGGGGGATGATCTTCGTTTTATGCTTCCACTTGTAACCGAACCATAAGACGAAGAATAAAAACAGCCCGATGTAGGAAACGAACATGGAATTCCAGTCGATCCCGTCGCTTGAGAAAGCTTGGTAGCCTTGTCCAATAATGATGATGATGCATAGAACAAGAGCAAAGATGGGTCCGAATGGGAATCCCAATGCGCGATACGGCAAGTCATTCAAATCAAGCCCTTGAGCGGAATAGGCTTTGCGGAACCGGTAGTGGGCAATCGCAATCCCGACCCAAGTAACGAAGCCAGCCATACCAGAAGCATTCAATAACCAAATATACACGACGCCGTCGCCGAAGAATGAAGCAAGGAAAGCAAGGCAGCCAACTAAAGCGGTGACGATAAGGGCATTGACCGGAACTCCCCGTTTATCCAGCTTGCCAAGGAATTTTGGCGCTTTTCCATCACGTGCCAAGTCCCAAAGCATACGGGTCGAGGCATACATGCCAGAGTTACCGGCTGAAAGTACGGATGATAAAATGATCGCGTTCATGATCGAGGCTGCAAAGGCAAGGCCTGCGCGCTCGAAAACGAGCGTGAAAGGACTGACGGCAACATCTTCACTAAGCAAACGCGAATCCGTAAATGGAATGATCATGCCAATGACGAAAATGGCCAGGATGTAGAATAAGAGAATGCGCCAGAAAACCGATCTGATCGCTTTAGGAATATTTTTTTCCGGATCTTCGCTTTCCCCCGCCGTCACTCCAAGCAATTCTGTTCCTTGGAATGAAAAACCGGCTGCCATGAATACGCCCAAGATCGTGAAGAAGCCTCCATTAAAGGGACCATCACCGATCGTGAAGTTGGAGAAACCGATCGGGTCCTTCCCGCCCATGATGCCTAGAATGATCAGGACACCTGTAATCAGGAATATCACGACTGTCACGACTTTGATCATGGCAAACCAGAATTCGGCTTCGCCGAAGCCTTTAACGGACATGTAATTGATCAAGAACATCATGATCAGGGCAATGGCACTCCATATGAAGGAGGGAGTATCAGGAAACCAGAACTTCATGATCAAGACAACGGCTGCCAATTCAGCAGCAATGGTGATGGCCCAGTTATACCAGTAGTTCCAACCGATGGCAAAACCGAAGGATGGATCGACGAATTTGGATGCGTAGACCCGGAATGAACCGGCCACAGGCATGTATGCTGCCATTTCTGCAAGACTTGTCATTAAGTAATAAACCATGATGCCTATTACGGCATATGCCACGAGGGCGCCGCCGGGACCGGCAGAATGGATGGCGCCGCCGCTTGCTAAAAATAGGCCCGTTCCGATCGTGCCGCCTAAAGAAATCATCATTAAGTGACGCGCCTTCAGGCTCCTTTTCAATTCAGTGGGGCTTGATGTTGGCTGAGAATTTGACAATTGATGTTACACTCCTTTTTTATTGGAAGGATACGGAAAAAACAAAAAACAGCAGTCGAAAAAGATCGACGGCTGTTTATAATAAACCCGTTTATCCTTCCGAAGATAGCTCCCCACGCTTTATAAAAAACGTGACAGTGATGTTCCTGTTCGGCAACACCGCCAGCGAGAATATACATGGAATATACCCTAACTTCGGCAACTTATCCTTTCTAGCGGAGTCGTCAATCTTCCAGGATCTCGTCCGTAATACTTTTATAAGCTGCAGCCTCTAACTCATCGGTAAATGAGGAAGTATTCAATTATAGTGAATCGTTGCGTGTCATTGCGAGAAAACGCATGGCACTCTTTACTCATGCAACCGCTGATAGATTACTAGTGATTGAGTAAACTTTACTATATTAAAATTATAAAATAATCTCAAAGATATAGCAATGATTAATTTTCGTGGTTATTTTTTCCTAGTTGAGGAAAGAGGCAATGCCTTTAAACGGTCTTTCTTTTAATAAGGGAGTAGTCCAGTTTCACATGTTTGATGACTTCGGGATTCTCGAACAGGTCCACCGCCATTTTCCCGATCCATTCTAGTGGCAAGGAAATGGTCGAGATATCAAGCATCTCACTGAGGCTATCATTGTTGAAGCCGAGGATTGCCACATCTTTTGGTACCCTTATGCCCGATTTATTGGCCGTAAGGATGAATCCGGCAGCCGTGTCATCATTCGTGATGATGATGGCCTCCGGTTTGTCGGGCAATGAACTCCAGTCCTGAAACAATTGGACACCGTCCTTGATATGGTAACTGCCCTCGAAGAGCCAATCTGGATTGTGCTGAAGCTGATGTTTTGTCATGATGTCGGTGAAGGCCTTCGTTCGAAGATAACTGTTCCTGCTTTTTTTACGGCCGAGGCTGTAGCCGATCTTCGTATAGCCTTTGGCAATCACGTATTCAAGCGCACAGGAAAATGCTGCGTAATGATCGATGCTGATGGATGATAATTCAGCCTGGGCGGTATCTTCACATAAGATGATCGGTCCATAGGTTTGGTAACTTAGAAGGACTTTCATTTCCGAAATCCGGGAACAGACGATAATGCCATCCAGTTGCTTCATTTGCAGCATATTCAAGGCTTGAATTTCCTTCTCTCTTTCATAATAGGTCTGAAAGATGACAATATGATGCCCGATTGCATTCGCCTGCTTCGTGATTCCGTTCACGATCGCCCCGTAATAGGGATGATTGGTGAAGGGGAGAATGATGCCGATGAGGTTCGTTTTTCCCTTTGAAAGATGAATGGCATTGATGTTCCGTGAATAATTCAAGCGTTCAATGGCTTGCAGGACACTTTCCCTTTTATCGGGGCTTACATACGGATGATTATTCAATACACGAGATACCGTTGAAACGGATACACCGGCAAACTGGGCAATTTCTTTAATATTTGTCATGGGAATCACCGTTTTTCTTTTAGTTTATTGTACCTTATGAAACCCATTTCAGAGCAAGAGTGCCGTAGTTTCCGTTGGATATTTTTTGGGATGGGGGGTTGTTATGATATGGGTTTCATCCTTTAAGCTTGATTCAAGTCTTAGGGGAGGAGGAGATCGAATGATTCAAACATTAATCAGCCTGATTGCACTTTGCGCGATCGAATTGGGCTTGGCGTACTTGGCAATATCTTCGAAAAAGGTAAAATGATTTCGTTGAGGCATGTAGGATTTTGGGCATGCCGGAATGTCCCTCTGCTTTATATTCACCATTCCCGCCCCGCAATATAACCATACCTTCACCTTTACGTGCATACACCATCCTTACTGCTTGGAACAAGGCATTCCGAGCAGTATTTGTTGTGGGAAAACCGATGTGAAATAAAATAGTTGCACTTTTTTTGAATATTTGTGTATAGTATAAAATAAGTTGAGCAAAGGAAACTTTTTAGTATAAACGACAATATAAAAAAATTTACACCAAGATTTGCACTAAGGAAAAATTTTTAGGTTCGGAAAAAAGGAGGGTTTTTGGTTGGGGTTCATAAAAACGATAGGAGGCGTGCTTGCTGCATTGCTCATGTTAACGGGATGCGGCAATGATACCGCCAAACAGGATGAAGGCAATGGCAAGTTGAAGATTGTTGCCACAACAGGAATGATAGGGGATTTGATTGAGAATATCGGCGGTAAACATGTCGAGGTCACGAGTTTAATGGGACCGGGAGTGGACCCCCATCTTTATAAGGCCACACAAGGCGATGTGAAGACCTTGGATGCCGCTGATATGATCTTTTATAATGGCGTCCATCTGGAGGGGAAGATGACCGATATCTTTGAAATGATGGGCAAGAATAAACCGACGATTGCGGTAACGGAGGATTTTAAGGAAGACCAGCTTCGTAAAGTAAGTGCAACGGAACATGATCCCCACGTTTGGTTTGATGTAAAGCTGTGGATCGTTGCGGCAGGGGCCGTGAAGAAAGAATTGATTGCCAATGACCCAGATCATGAAGCGGACTATCTCGGACATTACGAAAAATATGTTTTGCAATTGAAGGAGCTGGATCGATACGTTCAGGACGAAATAAATAAAATTCCCGAAGACCAACGGGTGCTTGTTACAGCACATGATGCTTTCGGTTACTACGGGCAGTCATATGGCCTGGACGTCAGGGGCCTTCAGGGAATCAACACATTGTCGGAATATGGCTCAAAAGATGTGACGGATATGCGGAATTACCTTGTCGAGAATAAAATAAAAGCGATTTTCATAGAGTCAAGCGTTCCGAGGAAGGCGATCGAGGCCGTCATTCAAGGAGCTGCCAAGCAGGGCCACAGCGTAAAAATCGGCGGTGAATTATTTTCGGATGCGATGGGCGAAAAGGGTACGGAAGAAGGAACCTATATCGGCATGGTCCGTCATAATACAGATATTATCGTCCATGCTTTGAAATAAGGGGGAGAAAAGATGGAGCAAGCGGCATTGAAGGTAGAGGATTTAACGATTGCTTATCATAAGAAACCGGTTGTCGAGGATGTCTCATTCGAGGTGCCGGAAGGGAATTTGATCGGTATCATCGGCCCTAACGGAGCAGGCAAATCAACCTTGATCAAAGGGATACTTGAATTGGTTCCGAAATTATCCGGAGACATCACAATTAAGGGGGCCACGTATAAATCGATGAGAAAAAGCATCGGCTATGTTCCGCAGCGGGAATCGGTGGATTGGGATTTCCCGACCAACGCCCTCGATGTCGTGATGATGGGGAGATATGGCCACCTTGGCTGGCTGAAGCGCCCAGGTAAGTCAGAAAAACAAAAGGCGATGGAGTGCTTGGATAAGGTGGGGATGGCCGAATATGCCAACCGGCAGATCAGCCAGCTATCAGGCGGACAGCAGCAGCGGATTTTTCTGGCTCGTGCGCTGGCACAGGAAGCGGATATCTATTTCATGGATGAACCGTTCGTGGGTGTCGATGCAGCAACCGAGAAAGCCATCATCCAATTATTGATGGATTTGAAGGAAAAGGGAAAAACGGTTTTGGTTGTGCATCATGACCTTTCGACCGTCAAGGAATATTTCGACTGGACGATGTTATTGAATAAAAGATTGATGAAAATTGGCCCGACTCAAGAAGTGTTCATTCCCGAATACTTGCAGGAAACCTATGGAGGCCGCTTAGCGATACTGCCAGATACGAAATCCGGCCTTTTATTAAAATGAGGTGTACACGATGAATTTACTGGATATCATGACTGATCCCAATACGAGATGGATCTTGCTTGGTACGATGTTCCTCGGTTTAAGCAGCGGCGTCATTGGAAGCTTTGCTTATCTCAGAAAGCAGTCTTTGCTTGGAGATACGCTCGCACACGCAGCGTTACCCGGCATTTGCATCGCCTTCATGCTGACTGGGGTGAAATCGACTTCCTTCTTTCTTATTGGGGCGGCATTGGCAGGATTGGCAGCCGTTTTCTTGATAAGTGTACTCACGAGGTACAGCAAGATTAAGCAGGATGCAGCTTTGGGAATCGTATTATCCTCCTTCTTTGGCTTTGGGATCGTCATGCTCACGCAGATCCAGCAGAGCGAGTATGGAAACCAGAGCGGGCTGGATACGTTTCTATTCGGGCAGACGGCGTCAATGGTCATGTCCGATGTATATATGATGATGGCCGTTTCCTTTATACTGATTTTCACCTGCACGTTGTTTTTTAAAGAATTCAAATTGCTATCCTTTGACCCAGGGTTTGCCAAAGGAATGGGATTGCCGGTCGTTTTTCTCGATTATTTCATCATGATGCTGATTGTGGCGGCTGTCGTTATCGGCATCCAGGCCGTCGGTGTCGTATTGATGGCCTCCTTACTGATCACACCTGCGGTATCCGCCAGATATTGGACGGAGCGCCTGCATATCATGGTCATCCTGTCCGGGATCTTCGGAATGCTGAGCGGTGTATCCGGTACACTGATCAGTACGTCCGTCAATAATTTGCCGACAGGACCGCTGATCGTCTTATCCGCTACGGCATGGTTTTTCTTTTCCTTGCTTTTTGCACCGAAACGGGGAGTGCTTTCATCGGTATGGAGAAGGGTCTCATTAAAAAAGAATCATTCTCTTGAACAGGAAAGAAGGAAAGGGAGATATACATCATGAATGATTTTTGGATTATCTTGGTTGGCGCATTGGTGGCGGGTTCCTGCAGTGTTTTAGGCTGCTTCTTAATCGTGAGGAAAATGACGTTGATAGGGGATGCGATCAGTCATTCCGTGTTGCCGGGCATCGTATTGGCCTTTTTACTAACCGGAACCCGCGATTCCGTCCCAATGCTGGTCGGGGCAGCGGCGCTAGGATTGCTCACAGTATTCTTGATCCAGCTTTTCCAATCGTCCGGCGTCCAGGCTGACGCGGCGATCGGCATTGTCTTCACCTCCCTTTTTGCAGCGGGCATCGTACTGGTGAGCTTATATACGCAACAAATAGATTTTGACCTGGAGCATGTCCTTTATGGTGAAATTGCCTATACTCCATGGAACACGCTGACAATTGGCGGGATCGAGGCCGGACCGAAAGCCGTTTGGATTGTGGGAAGCTGCTTTATCCTGAACCTCATCCTGATATTCGTTTTCTTCAAGCAATTCAAGCTCGTCTCCTTCGATCCGGCGCTGGCGGCTGCAATGGGAATTCCTGTCCTGCTGTTTCATTATGTATTGATGAGCCTCATTTCGATGACTACCGTAGCCTCCTTTGATAGTGTAGGCTCGATATTGGTGGTTGGAATGCTCATCATTCCAGCGGCGACGGCGTACTTATTGTCGGATCGCCTAAGCGGGATGATCAAAGTCAGTATCGTCGTCGGGGTTCTGAGCTCCGTCATCGGTTACTATTCGGCTACGATTCTGGATGCCTCGATATCCGGCTGTATGGTGGGATCGGCCGCTTCATTATTTTGTCTCGCCTTTCTCTTTTCCCCTACCCATGGATTGGTGAGCAGATTGCTGAAACGGAGGAAGTCGAAGGAAAGGTATGCTTAATTTTTCCAGCTGAACGGTTCCATGCGGTCTGCCCGGTAAACTATTCTTCGATATAGTTGTGATTTTATTTGTTTAAAGTATAATGGATAAGTGTATTTGAAGATGTATCGCAGGAGCCTTTTTAAGGGAGAGTTAAGTATGGAAGAACAAAATAAATTTTCATCACGAATAGATTTTTCTTTGGTCACGATCTTGCTGTTATTATGCGTGGGAAGCTGCTTGGCGATATACAGTGCCCAAACGACTGGGCAGTACGGGGAAAACTTCTTAATTAAACAAATATTTTGGTATATAGTGGGAATTGGGATCGTTTTGGGTTTCATCACGCTTGATTCAGATCAATTAAAAAAAATATCCTGGTATGCATACGGGTTCGGATTGTTCTTGCTGTTATTGTTGATCCTTATGCCAACATCCATCGTACCTAATATAAACGGTGCAAGAAGCTGGTTCGTCATTCCAGGAATCGGTTCGATTCAGCCTTCGGAATTCATGAAGGTGTTCCTGATCCTAGCCTTGGCAAATGTCATCTCGAACCATCATCTAAAGAACACGCTGAAGACCATTCAAACGGACTTATGGCTGCTCATCAAGATTGGCATTGTCACAGGGGCGCCGCTCCTGTTAATCATGCAACAGCCGGATTTAGGCACCGGGCTTGTCATCATGTCAATCATGATTGGCATGGTTTTCATTTCAGGAATCTCATGGAAGATTTTGCTGCCGATCATTTCAGGAGGAATCGTCATCGCTGGGACGATCCTCTACTTTGTCCTTTGGAAGCCGGAGCTCCTGGAAAAATACCTAGGGGTAAAATCCTATCAGTTTGGCCGCATCTATTCCTGGCTCGATCCATATAATTATGCGAGCGCGGAAGGGTATCATTTAACCAAGTCCTTATTGGCCATCGGCTCCGGCCAGACTACCGGTAAGGGTATCGGCTCCAGGGAAGTGTACCTGCCCGAGAGTCACTCGGATTTCATTTTCAGCATCATCGGCGAAGAATTTGGCTTCATCGGCTCAAGCATCATCATATCCCTGTTTTTCCTATTGATCTATCACATAACCAAAACGGGGATGGATACGAAAAATAACTTCTATACATATATCTGTGTCGGAGTCATAAGCATGCTGACATTCCACGTCTTTCAAAATATCGGCATGACGGTCGGACTATTACCGATTACGGGCATACCGCTTCCATTCGTCAGCTACGGAGGGAGCTCCCTAATGGGTAACATGATGGCCATGGGCTTGATATTCAGCATCAGGTATCACTACAAGAAGTATATGTTCTCGACCGATATTTAAAGAAAAACCACATCGTCTTGACGCAACACCCCTTTTAGGGGTGTTTTTTTATGGCTCTCGATTTCGAAGCATTTAGCTGATGCATTTTGGAGAATTATATTTAAGAAAATGGAGGACTTACTTGTGAAATCGTGGAGCTTACTGAAATTTACTCGCGAAATCGAGCGAATTCAGGAATTGATCATAAAAATCGCCAGCTTCGGATGAAAATCAGACAAAATGACCGAAGTTGGCGTGAAAAGGCATGGATAAGTGCATATATTCGAAAGAATGGAGAGTTTACTCGCCAAATCAAGCGGTTTACTCGCGAGATTAGCGCAGTTACTCGCCAAATTGGTAAGTTTACTCGCGAAAAGGGTGTTCTCACATCAAATTCAGGAATTGCCACTGAATTTTTGCATAAAATTAAGCGTTAATAGAAGTCGTCGTGCATACGCATTCATCTAAGAGGACGGATTTATTTGTCCACAGGCAAAAGGAGCTGAAGCCAGCTCCTGCACTTAATTGTTATTGAAGGTTCGACCCGTATGGGAATTGGCTTTTGTATCCTGAAAATTGCTGATAGGATTGGCCTAAGCTGGTGGCTTGCGCTTTTTCGAGGCCGTACCAGCCTTTTTCGAACATGATGTTATAGAGCTCACGCTGCATTTCCTGATTTTCTTTCGAAATGGAGAATATGTCTTGGAATAATACTTGGTTACTCATTTCATGCAGGGCAACGGACAAGGAGTTGCAGAAGTATTTTTCCGTAGTGAGCATGTCATTAATGAAATCCCGATCGTTCATCTGCGGTGTTTTGGCTACGGGAGATTCCGGGTTTTGGACTTTGTTTTGATTGGGCATCAAGAACCCTCCTTTACTGGAATTGTTGTCCCTGAGTCTGGTTTGGATCCAGATGACTCAAGATCGTATCGTAATGGCGCTGATGCATGAGTCCGCAACGATTCAAAGCGTCGATGATTTGCGGGTCTTTGCATTGCGTGGCAAAAAAATGCGCTTTTTTGATTGCGTTCAGATTCCATGAAAGCATGTCGGCCAGGTATAAGCTGTCTTTCACGGAAACCATCTCCGGCGGCTGCTTCATCAAGCCTGTTGGCTGCTGTTGGCTGTTAAAAGAATTTTGCTGTTCCATCATCCTGCCTCCTTTAAGTGTTCGGTAAACGCCTTTAATTTTCCCTGAAGGGTATTTTTTATTCTCGCTTCCAAATATCTGAAAATTTAATTAAAAGATAAAATGTACCTGTGCATCTATTTTTCCAAAAAATTATTTGGAGGGAATGCAGATGGAGCGAATCTTGAAGAGCCTGTTCTTATTTTTGTCCAAGAATAAAAGCATGACGAGGGCAGCCAAGAAATATGGGCTGCGTTTTGGGGCATCCCGTTTCGTTGCTGGGGAGTCATTGGAAATGGCCTTGGACGTCATTGCCGATTTGAATCGGAAGGGGCTTGCTGTAACCATCGATTATTTGGGTGAATTCATCGAGGACGAACGAGAGGCAAGGACGATGGCAGATCAGTGTATCGAAGCCATTCGCATGATTGGCAGGGAGAATCTGGATTGCCAGCTTTCCTTGAAGCTGACCTCGATGGGGTTGGATGTGTCGGAGCGGGTCGTCATGGATAATCTGCGGAGGATTTTGGAAACAGCGAAGGCCAATCATGTATTCGTCACTCTTGATATGGAAGATTTTCCGCGCTGTCAGCCGACTTTGGATGTATTCAAAAACTTACGAGCTGAATATACTGAATTAGGGACCGTCATTCAGGCTTATCTATATCGGACGGAAAAGGATATTGCGGAACTAAACGAATTGCATCCGAATTTAAGGCTTGTAAAAGGGGCCTACAAAGAATCAAGGGAAGTGGCCTTTGCCGAGAAAAAGGATGTTGATGAAAACTTCAAGAAAATCATCAGGCAGCATATATTGAATGGAAATTATACAGCGATTGCCACGCATGATGATAAGATCATTGATTACACGAAGGTGCTGGTGAAGGAACAGGGAATTCCCGGTAGTCAATTCGAATTTCAAATGTTATATGGCATCCGCAATGAAAAACAGCTTCAACTCGTCGAAGAAGGCTACAAGGTGAGGGTCTACGTTCCGTATGGTACGGATTGGTATGGGTATTTCATGCGCCGCCTTGCGGAGAGACCGGCCAATGTTGCATTCGTTCTGAAGGGGTTATTCAGGAGATAGAAAGCGGGAGCCGACCTGGATGGCGGTCGGCTGCCGTGGGAATTTATTTTTTGAATTGATTGTTCTGGCTGTTCACTTTATTGATTCCATGTGAGCGTTCGCCGCCGGGGCCGGCATTGCCTTTGACGCTCGCTGCACTTACTGCCGCTTTCGAAGGATTGTTTTTACGTTTCATTTATAGGTCACCTCCTGCTCGTTATTTTCTACTGAACAGTGAAGAAATAACCAAAGGAAGATGGATAAAAAAATATTTTTTCCTGTTTAATCATTGCGGAATTTCCAAATATATTCTATATTAGTAATAAGAAAAAATATTCAAATTTTTTTGGATTAAAAATGAATGAGCATTCATTCAATACATTGCGTAAGGGGGATATGAACTTGGTTCGACAAATACGAAAGGCTGCTGTTTTAGGGTCAGGAGTTATGGGATCAGGGATTGCTGCACACCTTGCTAACATCGGCATTCCGACTTTATTATTGGATATTGTACCTCGCGAACTTACAGAGGATGAAAAGAAAAAGGGACTAACATTAGAAGATAAACAAGTACGTAACCGCATCAGTCAAACTGCGATTACAAAGCTTTTAAAACAGAAGCCGGCACCGCTTTCGGCAAAAGGGAATCTTGCTTTGATCGAGGCGGGAAACCTGGAAGATGATATAAACCGTTTGAAGGATGTCGATTGGGTCATCGAAGTGGTCGTCGAGAAGCTGGAAGTGAAGAAAAGCGTCTTTGCTCAAGTTGATCAGCACCGTAAGCCAGGAAGCATCATATCCTCGAATACATCCGGCATTTCAATCGAGGCGATGAAAGAGGGGCGTTCGGAGGACTTTCAAAAACATTTTCTGGGAACACACTTCTTCAATCCGCCGCGCTACTTAAAATTGCTGGAAATCATACCTACTGAAGCAACTTCACCAGAAGTGCTCGAATATATGAAACAATTTGGCGAGGATGTACTTGGAAAAGGTGTCGTCGAAGCCAAGGATACACCAAACTTCATCGCAAACCGGATCGGCACCTACGGCTTGCTGGTGACACTGCGGGAAATGCAAAAAGGCGGCTATAGTGTTGGCGAGGTCGATTCAGTAACCGGACCGTTGATCGGAAGGGCAACTAGCGCGACTTTCCGGACACTCGATGTGGTCGGCTTGGATACTTTTGCCCATGTTGCGAAAAACGTTTATGACCAAGTGGAAGGGGAAGAAAAAGAAGTTTTCGCTCTCCCTGCTTTCATGAACGAAATGCTAAAGAAGGGTTGGCTTGGAAGCAAGTCAGGTCAAGGCTTCTTCTTGAAAAAGGGCAAAGAAATCCTTGAATTGAATCCCGATACACTTGAATATGAAGCACGAAAGAAACTAAAAACGCCTTCCATTGAAATGGCGAAACAGTCCAAGGGCTTGGCAAACAAAATGAAAGCGCTTGTTTATAGCGATGACCGTGCCGGCCAATTGCTGTGGAACGTGCTGAATCCGGCGCTTGTGTACTCTGCCCAATTGCTTGGTGACATCGCGGATGACATCGTGGCAATCGATCAAGCGATGAAATGGGGCTTTGGATGGTCGACAGGTCCTTTTGAAACATGGGATGCAATCGGCGTAGAGAAATCGGTGGCAAGGCTGGAATCCGAAGGGATTACCGTCCCGCATTGGGTGAAGGAAATGCTTGCAAAGGGAATCACGTCGTTCTATAAAGAGGAAAATGGGGTTGTCCATTACTATGATAATGGTGAATATAAAGAACTTGTCGAGAACCCTAAAGTGATCAATCTTAAAGCGATCAAGAAACAAAAGGGCGTGATCAAGAAAAACAGCGGTGCAAGCTTGATTGATATCGGCGATGGAGTGGCTCTTCTGGAATTCACTTCACCGAATAATGCAATCGGTCTTGATATCATGCAAATGATCAATGCGGCAGTCGATGAAGCGGAAGCGAATTTCAAAGGCTTGGTCATCGGAAACCAGGGCAAAAACTTCTGTGTAGGCGCTAATATTGCGATGATGCTTATGGAAGCGCAAGATGACAACATTTTTGAACTGGATATGGTCATCAGTCAATTCCAAAAGGCCATGCTGAAAATTAAATACAGTGCCGTTCCTGTAGTCGTGGCCCCGTTCAATATGACCCTTGGCGGCGGTGCCGAAGTATCCTTGCCGGCTGCACGGATCCAGGCGACGACAGAAACCTATATGGGCCTTGTCGAAGCAGGCGTCGGGTTGATCCCTGGCGGAGGCGGAACGAAGGAGCTTTACGTGAAGACGTTGCGTAACATGCCTAAGGGCGTGGACTTTGACTTGCAAAAAGTGGCCAATCAAGTCTTTGAAACGGTCGCGATGGCAAAGGTTTCGACATCCGCTGAAGAAGCACGCGGAAACAATTTCCTTGATTCATCCGACGGAATCAGCGTGAACGCGGACCATCAATTATATGATGCGAAGCAGGCGGTCCTTTCCATGCATGAGCAGGGGTATACGGCTCCTGTCCGCACGAAGATTCCTGTCGTGGGCGAAACGGGATATGCCGCCCTTCTATTGGGGGCGGAATCGATGCGCCTTTCCGGTTTCTTATCCGAACACGATCTTGTCATAGCAAAAGAGCTTGCATACGTCCTCGCCGGAGGAAAACTTCCATTTGGTACGGAAGTAGATGAACAGTATATCTTGAATCTTGAAAAACAAGCGTTCCTGAAACTGATATCGACTCCGAAATCCCAAGCAAGGATGCAGCACATGCTCATAAAAGGGAAACCGCTCCGTAACTGATGAATCGATGAAAGTGTAAGGTGAAAACAAAAAAAGAAGCTTGATGGCTTGATAGCTTAAAAATGAGTTAGGGGGATCCTCATGAAAGAAGCGGTAATAGTTGCTGGAGCAAGGACTCCGGTAGGAAGAGCGAAGAAAGGTTCTCTTGCGAACGTGCGTCCAGATGATTTAGGGGCTCTAGTGGTAAAGGAAACGATAAAGCGTGCAGGAAATTACGAAGGAACCATTGATGATCTGATCATCGGCTGTGCGATGCCAGAGGCGGAGCAAGGGCTGAATATGGCACGTAACATTGGTGCATTGGCAGGACTGCCTTATACAGTACCAGCGATAACGATCAATCGTTACTGTTCAAGCGGTCTGCAAAGCATTGCCTATGGTGCGGAGAGAATCATGCTCGGCCAAAGCGATACCGTCATTGCCGGCGGTGCGGAGTCGATGAGCCTTGTGCCGATGATGGGCCATGTGACACGTCCGAATGCGCAGCTTGCGGAAACGGCGCCGGAATATTACATGGGCATGGGCCACACGGCTGAAGCGGTTGCAAAAAAATATGGCATCACCCGCGACGATCAAGATGCCTTTGCTGTAAGAAGCCATCAAAGGGCGGCCAAGGCGATTGCCGAAGGGAAATTCAACGACGAAATCGTACCGGTTGATGTAACCCTTCGCTCTGTTGGACCTGACCTTAAATTGAAGGAAAAGTCATTCACATTTGCACAAGATGAAGGCGTGCGTGCAGGAACGACTGCGGACATACTCAAAAAACTAAGACCTGCATTCTCCGTGACCGGATCCGTCACGGCAGGGAATTCATCACAAACGAGTGATGGAGCTGCAGCGGTCATGGTCATGGATGGGGAAAAGGCATCTTCATTGGGGATGAAGCCGATTGGTAAATTCCGTTCCTTTGCAGTGGCAGGCGTACCGCCCGAAATTATGGGGATCGGACCGATCGCCGCCATACCGAAAGCTTTGAAACTAGCGGGTCTTGAGCTATCCGACATTGGTTTATTTGAATTGAATGAAGCTTTTGCTTCCCAATCGATTCAGATCATTCGTGAGCTAGGATTGAATGAAGAAATCGTCAATGTGAATGGCGGGGCGATTGCCTTGGGACATCCGCTTGGTTGTTCGGGAGCCAAATTGACATTAAGCCTTTTACATGAAATGAAACGCAGGAACCAACAATTCGGTGTCGTGACAATGTGTATCGGCGGCGGAATGGGTGCTGCCGGAGTCTTTGAATTATTAGCATAATTCGCTCCTTGCGGAAGCTGTCAGCCGCTTCCGGCGGGGTTCACTGATCATAAATCATTTAGGGGGAAATAATATGTCGAATCAAACAACAGATAACCTCATTAAAGGCGGAGCTTTCCTAGTAGAAGATATTACGTTTGATCAAGTATTCACACCAGAGGATTATACGGATGAGCACAAAATGATTGCCAAAACTTCTGAAGATTTCGTCGTGAATGAAGTTTTGCCGCAAGTTGAACATTTAGAAAACCATGAATTCGACCGCTCGGTAAAACTGCTGAAGCATGCAGGTGAAATCGGGCTGCTTGGTGCTGACGTACCAGAGGAATACAGCGGGTTGGGGCTTGATAAAATCAGTTCTGCACTGATTACGGAAAAAATGGCGCTTGCAGGCGGGTTTGGCATTACGCATGGTGCACATGTAGGGATTGGCTCCTTGCCGATCGTATTATTCGGTAATGAAGAGCAAAAGCAGAAATATCTTCCTTCATTGGCTACTGGTGAAAAAATTGCCGCTTATGCGTTAACGGAGCCAAGCTCGGGATCTGATGCTTTAGGAGCGAAAACGACAGCGAAATTGAATGCTGAAGGTACACACTATATTTTAAATGGTGAAAAACAATGGATCACCAATGCAGGCTTTGCAGATGTCTTCGTTGTATATGCCAAGATCGATGGCGAACAATTCTCCGCGTTCATTGTCGAGCGTGAATACAAGGGTGTATCCACTGGTGCGGAAGAGAAGAAAATGGGAATCAAGAGCTCTTCCACACGTACATTGATCCTTGAAGATGTACAGGTGCCGGTCGAAAACCTTTTGGGTGTAGCCGGAAAAGGGCATGTCATTGCTTTTAATATCTTGAACATCGGCCGTTATAAATTGGGTGTTGGTGCCGTTGGCGGATCTAAGCGCGCTCTTGAAATTACAGCTGCTTATACGAATCAACGCCAGCAGTTCAAAACGAAAATCTCCGACTTCAACTTGACGAAGGAGAAGCTGGCAACGATGGCGGCCAAGATTTATGCAGCGGAAAGCTCTGTATACCGTACTGTCGGGCTTTATGATCAAAGACAAAGCAAGCTGACGGATGAGCAGGTGAAGGATGGCAAATCGATGGCTGCCGCGGTTGCAGAGTATGCGATTGAGTGTTCAGTGAATAAATTCTTCGCTTCGGAAGTATTGGATTACGTAACGGACGAAGGTGTACAGCTTCACGGCGGTTATGGTTTCATGCAGGAGTACGAAATCGAAAAAGCGTATCGTGATTCCCGTATCAACCGCATCTTTGAAGGCACAAATGAAATCAATCGCCTGCTCGTTCCAGGGACGTTCCTGAAGAAGGCACTTAAAGGGGAATTGCCGCTTCTTCAAAAGGCACAGGGGCTGCAGGAGGAATTGATGATGATGATGCCTGAGGAGCCTGGTGATGAGCCTTTGGCACAAGAAAAAATGCTCGTCAGGAATGCCAAGAAAATCGGGATTTTGGCAGCGGGCCTTGCTGCGCAGAAATACGGCAAGCGTCTTGATCAGGAGCAAGAAATCCTCTCCAACATTGCTGACATCGTGTCCCTTGCGTATGCCGCCGAGTCGGTTGTATTACGTACGGAAAAAGCGATCGCTGCAAGTGGACTGGAAAAGAACAAACAAAAGGTCCTGTACACTGAAATTTTCGTTCAGGAAGCATTCAATGAAATTGAACAGCATGCCAAGGAAACATTAATCGCCGTGGAAACTGGCGATACACTTCGGATCATGCTTTCATCGCTTCGCAAATTGACAAGGCATACCCCGATCAATGTCATTGCGAAAAAACGTGAAGCTTCCGTCAAGGTAATCGAAATGGAGAAATACGCGCTATAAGCAATGAAAGCGTTCAATGAAGGGAATGTCCGCAATGGGCATTCCCTTTATTTCCTTTGTTCAAATCCGCCCGGAAAATCAAAGTCATTTCGTTGTATTGCTTGGTGAAAACGGGTATTCTATTGATAGGTGGTGAAACGATGGGCTTAATATTATATTGGTACCCAAAATGCGGCACGTGCCGTAATGCGAAGAAGTGGCTGGATCATCATGAACTGCAATATGAGGCGATCCATATAGCGGAAAATCCGCCTTCCCGAGCTGAAATCGAACAACTATACAAAACCAGCGGGCTGGAGCTCAAGAAGTTTTTCAATACGAGCGGACAAAAATATCGGGAGCTTGGCTTGAAGGATAAGCTGAAGGAAGCTACCGAAGCTGAGATGCTTGATATATTGGCAACTGACGGGATGCTTCTAAAAAGGCCGATTGTTACGGATGGAACGAAAGTGACGGTAGGATTCAAAGAAGAGCAATTCGAACAGGTATGGAACTAAAATTATACAAAAATTTGGTTAATTCCTTACTTTAATAATATTTCTACCTTATAATGTAATAGAAAAACAAGCTATACATATGGAGGGAATTAATAATGACAACAACACCAAAAGAACTTCGTTACACGAAAGAACATGAATGGGTAAAGACGGAAGATGGGACAGTGCGCATCGGGATCACGGCATTTGCCCAATCCGAGCTAGGGGACATCGTTTTCGTCGAGCTTCCTGAAGTAGGGGACGAGCTTAAGGCTAACGAGCCATTTGGCAGCGTTGAATCGGTCAAGACCGTTTCCGAGCTTTATGCCCCGATCAGCGGCAAGGTTGTTGAAGTGAACGATGAGTTAAGTGACAACCCTGAATATGTCAATGAATCTCCTTTTGAGAAAGCATGGATGATTGTGGTTGAACCAACGAACAGCAGTGACGTTGAGGGCCTTATGAGCGCGGAAGAGTATGAAAGCTTGATCAACGGGTAAAACGAAGGAGAGGGGCCCTCTGATGGGGTCTGCTCTCTTTTTCCTTTTGTGCTTGGCGGTTGTCCACATAATCGTGAAATGGAGTGATGGCATGGAATGCGGCGGTTTCGATAAGGTGATCATTGTTGAAGGCAGTTCCGACAGGAAGAAGGTTGCCTCCGTTTTGAATGAAGATGTGGAAATTAGGTGTACGAATGGAACCATTTCAATAACAAAGCTTGATGAATTGGTCGAGGAATTGATGGACCGGGATGTGTACCTCCTTTTTGATGCGGATGAATCAGGGGAAAGGCTGCGAAAGCAATTTCGAAGGGAAATGCCGGAAGCGAACCACCTTTACATCAATAAAATGTACAAAGAAGTGGAAAGCTCACCGGAACATCATATTGCAATCGTACTTCTATCTGCCAACATGAATGTTAAAATGAAATTTTTAAGTTAAAGGGTGAACGACGTAGTGATGCAGGAGTGGAATGAGGAAGCGTGCAGGGTTGCCATAGAAAATGGGGAAACCTTTTGCCTATATTTATATACGCCTTTGTGCGGCACATGTCAGGTCGCCTCTAAAATGCTGGAGATATCGTTGCAATTATTCCCCGAAATGATGGCAGGGAAAATGAATATGAACTATGTCCAAACGATGGCCGAAACATATGAGATCGAAAGTGTGCCCTGTTTATTGCTGTTCAAGGAAGGACAGCTGGATAAAAAAATATATGCCTTTCAATCCGTTCCATACCTGTATGGATTGCTTAAGGAAATCAGCTGACAAACCCAACCGGAAACCGGTTTGGGTTCTTGGCCTTATGGCAAGCAAATGCAAAGGTAAAATAAATAAAAAAAGAATATTCTAACAATTCATTGACTGATAAATGGTAAAATGCTATATTTTGAATGTGGAAAAACAAAATTCAATAGTTCTTATCAAGAGTGGCGGAGGGACTGGCCCGACGAAGCCCGGCAACCGGTATACATATATATACGGTGCTAATTCCAGCAGAGTGTTGACTCTGGAAGATGAGGTGTGTATGAAAGCCTCTTCTTGTGGAAGTGGTTTTTTTGTATGAGTTAAGAACCGTTCCCAAGGCCGCTACATTTTCAATGAAATCCATAAAGGAAGAGGAGAAGCCGTATGACAGATAAAAAATTGCGTTTTGAAACATTGAGTGTTCATGGTGGCCTGCAAAGTGATGAGACTGGAGCTCGTGCCGTTCCGATATACCAGAGCAATGCTTACTTATTCAAGGATACCGATCATGCAGCCAATTTATTTGGTTTAAAGGAAACAGGATATATATACACAAGGCTCCATAATCCGACGGTCAGCGTTTTCGAGGAGAGGATGGCTTTATTGGAAGGGGGAATCGGCGGATTGGCAACTGCAAGCGGAATGGCTGCCATATCCCTGTCAATCCTGAATATTGCCGGTGCAGGAGATGAAATCGTTTCGGCCTCGACCTTATATGGCGGAACGTATAACCTTTTTGAAAACACCCTTCCTAAATACGGAATTAAAGTGAAATTCGTCTCTCCTGATGACCCTGAGAATTTTAGGAGGGCGATTACGCCTAGAACAAAGGCCATATTCGCTGAAACGATTGGCAATCCGAGTTTGCGGGTGCTCGATATTGAAGCGGTGGCAAAGATCGCCCACGAAGCCCACATCCCATTGATCATCGATAACACCTTCGCTACGCCGTATCTATGCAGACCGCTCGATTTTGGTGCGGATATCGTCATCCATTCCGCTACGAAGTGGCTTTTGGGAAATGGGACGACATTAGGTGGCGTCATCGTCGACGGAGGCAAGTTCAATTGGAATTCGCCGAACTTCCCTGGTTTCACCGAGCCTGATCCGAGCTACGATGGCCTGGTCTATGCCGATGCAGTCGGCCCGGCGGCATTCATTACGAAAGCGAGGGTACAATTGCTCCGTGATCTGGGTCCGGCGCTAAGTGCCCAAAGTGCTTTCCAATTCACGCTTGGTCTAGAAACACTGCATGTCAGGATGAAAGAGCATCTTGCAAACACGAGGACCGTCATTCAATACTTGAAAAACCACCCTGCAGTGAAATGGGTATCATATCCAGGCAGTGAAGATCATCCAGATAAGCCGCTTGCGGATAAATATCTGCCTAAGGGGGCTGGAGCCGTGGTGACCTTCGGGATACAAGGAGATCGCGAAGCAGGGGCAAGGCTCATCAATTCGGTGGAATTATGGTCACATGTAGCGAATGTGGGGGATGCGAAGAGTTTAATCATCCACCCTGCCAGCACCACCCATCAACAGCTGAATGATGCTGGCTTGGTAAAATCCGGAGTGAGCGCCGATCAAGTCCGGCTATCGATTGGAATCGAAAATGTGGATGACTTAATAGAAGATTTGGAACAGGCAATTGAAAAAGCTACGGAAACCGTTTCATTGACATCCAAATCACTTTGAGTATATAGCCCTGAATTTTTTTGTTTTAGAAATAATATACATTGCGCTCCTTTTTTATCTGTGATAAAATTTCTCCATACTAATGAACATAATGATGTACAAATATTCTATATATTAGCTCTTATCAAGAGAGGTGGAGGGATGTGCCCGATGAAGCCCGGCAACCGACAAGGAGATTTTTTCCTTGGAAAGGTGCCAATTCACACAAAGTGCAAACACTTTGGAAGATGAGAGGAAGGCCAGCTTTTTCACCTGCCTTTCTGCTCATGCAGAAAGGTTTTTTTATTCTTCAATTTAGGAAACCATAAGCATGTGCAGCTGGTTTGGTAAATGATTAAGCTGGATGATGTACAAAGTAAACTAAGTTCATGGGTTTTATAGGATAAAAGAGGTGAGCAACAATGATTACATTGACCAAAGTCAGTAAGCTGTTTCGGACAGGTAAGGGGAATGGCGAGACGATCAAGGCTGTAAATAACGTGAACGTTGAAATAAATAAAGGTGAAATTTTTGGCATCATTGGCTACAGCGGGGCAGGAAAAAGTACGCTGATCAGAATGCTCAATGGCTTGGAGACACCTACCGAGGGATCGGTTGTCGTCGCAGATAAAGAAATTTCCAAGATCAAAGGGGCTAAGCTCCGTAAGGCACGCCAGGAAATCAGCATGATATTCCAGCATTTCAATCTATTATGGTCAAGGACCGTCCAGGATAATATCTCCTTCCCGTTGGAAATTGCAGGCGTTCCGAAATTTGAAAGGATGAAGCGTGTCAATGAATTGATCAAACTAGTCGGGCTTGAAGGCAGGGAAAAGGCGTATCCTTCTCAGCTAAGCGGAGGGCAAAAGCAAAGGGTCGGAATTGCAAGGGCCCTGGCCAATGATCCGAAAGTGCTGCTGTGTGATGAAGCGACTTCCGCTCTTGACCCTCAGACCACTGACTCCATCCTCGAATTGCTCGTTGATATCAATCAGCGGCTTGGGTTGACGATTGTCTTGATCACGCATGAAATGCATGTAATCCGCAAGATATGTCATCGTGTGGCCGTGATGGAAAACGGGCAGGTCGTCGAGCAAGGTCCGGTCCTCGATGTGTTCAGGAACCCTCGGGAACAAATGACGAAGCGCTTCGTGCAGCAGGTTACGGAGCCGGAAGAGACGAAGGAAACGATGGATCATCTGTTCGAACGCTTCCCTGCAGGTAAAGTGATTCAATTGACCTTTGTCGGCGATCATGTGGAAAGCCCATTGATAACCAAGCTCGTGCGCAACTTCGAGTTGGACGTTAATATCGTTCAAGGTAAAATATCGCAAACCAGAAGCGGCTCATATGGAACGTTGTTCATTCACCTTGACGGCAAAGAGGATGAAATGCTCCGCGCAATCGAATTCATTAAAGCACAGCAGGTAGGCGTGGAGGTGATCACTCATGCTTGAAGAATTATTGCCGAATGTAGATTGGGAAAAAATGATGGAGGCAACAAAAGAAACCTTGTATATGACAAGCATCTCTGTAGTGGCCACGTTCTTTATCGGCATACTATTAGGCTTGGTCCTGTTCTTGACAGGGAAAGGGAATATGTGGCAAAACCGGGTCGTGAATGGGATCATCAGTGCTCTCGTCAATATTTTCCGATCGATTCCATTTATTATTTTGATTGTATTGCTCATTCCTTTCACCAAAGCGCTCGTCGGTTCGATGATCGGCGAAAATGCGGCTCTGCCGGCACTCATTATCGGCGCAGCACCGTTTTATGCACGAATGGTGGAAATCGGCCTTCGGGAAATCGATAAAGGTGTAATCGAAGCCGCTAAATCGATGGGGGCCAAAACGAGTACGATCATTTGGAAGGTGCTTCTGCCAGAGTCGATGCCCGCCCTCGTTTCAGGGATCACGGTAACATCGATTGCATTAGTCGGCTATACCGCCATGGCTGGGGTCATCGGTGCAGGCGGTCTTGGAAATCTAGCCTATTTGGAAGGTTACCAAAGAAGTCAAAATGACGTTACGCTTGTAGCGACAATCGTTATTCTAATTATCGTCTTCATAATTCAGATTATTGGAGATGTGATTACATCTAAATTGGACAAAAGATAAAGGGAGATGAATGGGATGAAGAAGTTTTTAGGTTTTGCGTTAATCTTAGTGTTATCGATTGCTTTGGCAGCTTGCGGAAGTGATAAGGATAAAAAAAGCGGCGGCGATACCGAGAAATTGGTCGTAGGGGCATCCAATGTACCACATGCAGAAATTCTGGAAAAAGCGAAGCCGATCCTTAAAGAAAAAGGCATCGACTTGGAAATCAAAACATTCCAGGACTATGTTTTACCGAATAAGGCGTTGAACGACAAGGAGTTGGATGCGAACTATTTTCAGCATTTACCTTTCTTAGAGTCTGCAATTAAAGAAAATGGTTATGATTTCGTTAATGCGGGCGGTATTCATATCGAGCCAATCGGTTTATATTCACAAAAATACAAAAGCATCGATAAGCTTCCTGAAGGAGCAACGATCATTTTAAGCAGCTCCGTCGCTGACCATGGCCGTGCTTTATCCATGTTGGAAAAAAATGGCCTCATCAAGCTGAAAGAAGGCATCGACAAAACGACTGCGACAACGAAAGATATCATCGAAAATAAGAAAAACCT
This sequence comes from Peribacillus folii, assembly GCF_030271255.1. Lineage (GTDB taxonomy): Bacteria > Bacillota > Bacilli > Bacillales > DSM-1321 > Peribacillus. The sequence continues at coordinate 147,870 of NZ_JASJOM010000008.1, read as the reverse complement.
TAAATTCGACGCTGAATATGAAGCGGCATTACTTCCAAAGATCTATGAAAGCGGAGAAGGCGATGCGGTATTGATCAACTCCAACTATGCAATTGATGCAGGCTTGAATCCATTGAAAGATTCGATCGCGATTGAAGATTCAGAATCACCATATGTGAATGTCATTGCTGTAAACAAAGGTGATGAAAATAAAAAATCAATCAAGACACTTGTGGAAGTATTACATTCCAAAGAAATTAAAGATTTCATCCTTAAAGAATACAAAGGTGCGGTTGTGCCAGCGGATAAATAATCCAATAAGAAGGCTCCGGAATGATTTCATTCCGGAGTTTTTTTGATAACAGTTGGTTTGAGGCGATATGCACTCGCGATCGGCACCTTATTGGCTGTTGAGTCCTTTGAAATATCGCCATGGCCAGAGCCTCCCGAAACATTGGGTAAGGGGAAAGGGAATCTAATTTAATTCCATTTTCAAGCAGTGTGCAGCGAAACAACTTCCTACCCTTAGAAAAACGAAATCCACCCCGCATTACCACGCCGATTGGAAATGGAACGGAAGGCGTGAGACTTCTGCGGGAAATGCGGTGAAGGGGAGACCATGCAGGCGCAAGCCAAGGAGGCTCCCCTACCGCCAACAGTGACATGCAACGGATCATGTACAAAATACCCAAAACCTTGGGTATTTGGGTTATGGAGATTTTATCTACATTAACTTGTAATGTTTAATCATGAAAGTGAAGGGTAAAGAAATAAAGAAGGCAATAAATTGATTCACAAATTTGAAAGGATGGTTCACTATCAATACTCTAGATTTGAATGTAACAAGCGAAATGGAAAAGGCGATGCAGTCTTCACATGGGATTGGCTACAGTGAGTACAGTAGAAACTTAGACCTCCGGATCGAGGTTGAGAAGGAACGAGATAGGGAACACGAAAAATGCAACCAAATGGTCAAGGACTTACAACGGAAAATTCACGCCTAAGTATATAAAAAAGAATTCTTTAAAAGATCGGTCTGTAGAGGTAAAATGGTAAGTGGTCCAGAAAATAAGGATATCCTTATTCGAGGCAGCTTACATAATGCCCAACAGCCCGATTTTTTTATTTTTCATGCGGAGCGATCTTATTTTGCATTCTAAGCTCTGTGTATTTATCGAATAATAAGATTATTTCAACAAAGGATAAAAAAGTCTTATTTTGCTGGAAATGGGCAATAACTGTTAGTATCCTGATAATTGGACAGGTTTTCACCATGCAAGAAGTGTAAACCCTCTCTATATTAGTTGATTCCAAATTGGATTTGTTATAAAATTGGAATGAGAATAAAGTGAGAATGTTTTTACGATAATTATAGTTGAGAAAGTTAACCTTACTTTCTGGTAATAAAATAGGAATTAGTTCACGGAGGTATTATTATGTCAGCTTCTACATTAACGATTAAAGATCTTCACGTATCAATCGAAGGCAAAGAGATTTTAAAAGGGGTAAACCTTGAAGTTAAGGGCGGGGAAATCCATGCGATCATGGGACCGAACGGAACTGGTAAATCGACATTATCATCAGCGATCATGGGTCACCCAAAATATGAAGTAACTAGCGGAAGCATCACATTCGATGGTGAGGATGTTTTGGAAATGGAAGTCGACGAGCGTGCTCGTGTCGGTCTATTCCTTGCGATGCAATACCCAAGTGAAATCAGCGGTGTTACGAACGCTGACTTCTTACGTTCTTCCATCAACGCACGCCGCGAAGAGGGCGATGAGATTTCGTTGATGAAATTCATCCGTCAAATGGATCAAAAAATGGAATTCCTTGAAATGGATGAAGATATGGCGCAACGTTACCTAAACGAAGGATTCTCAGGCGGAGAGAAAAAACGTAATGAAATCCTTCAATTAATGATGATCGAACCTAAAATCGCGATCTTGGATGAGATTGACTCAGGGCTTGATATCGATGCACTTAAAGTCGTTTCCAAAGGGATCAACGAAATGCGCGGAGAAGACTTTGGCTGCTTAATCATCACCCACTACCAACGTCTATTAAATTACATCACTCCTGATTTTGTCCATGTCATGATGCAAGGACGCGTCGTGAAGTCAGGTGGACCTGAGCTTGCTGCCCGTTTGGAAGCGGAAGGCTATGATTGGATCAAACAAGAATTGGGCATTGAAGACGAAACTGTTGGCGAAGAAGCGTAAGTAGGAGGATTTGCAATGACTACAGAAACGAAATTACCGTTTGAACAAGAGGATATCAGCTCTTATTCAGCTAAAAATAATGAGCCAGCCTGGCTTTCGGAGCTTCGGATCCAAGCTTTTTCGGAATTAGATAAGCTGCCGATGCCTAAGCCGGATAAAACGAAAATCGACAAATGGAATTTTACTTCCTTCAAGAACCATGCGGTTGAAAGTGAAGCTTTTGCTTCTTTGGAAGAGCTTCCGGAAGAAATTAAATCCATCATTGAAGAAAATGGAAACTTATACATTCAACGCAACAACACGCCGGCATTTATCAACTTGACTGCCGATGTTAAGGAACAGGGCGTCATTTTCACGGATATTCTCACGGCAGCTCGTGAGCATTCGGATCTCGTGCAAAAATATTTCATGAAAGACGGCGTTAAAATAGATGAGCATCGTTTAACGGCACTGCATGCTGCATTGATCAATGGGGGAGCATTCCTTTATGTTCCGAAAAACGTGGAACTCGCAGAGCCGATCCAATCGGTTTTCTTATTGGATAATCCAGATGCCACACTTTTCAATCATGTATTGATCGTAGCGGAAGATAATAGCTCGGTGACATATGTAGAGAACTATTTCTCTAGTGTCGAATCCAATGAAGGAATCGCCAATATCGTAACCGAAGTATTCGCAAATGCAAATGCGAAAGTGGAATACGGAGCGGTCGATACCCTTTCAAAAGGATTTACGACCTATGTTAATCGCCGTGGCGTGGCAGCACGTGATGCCCATATCGAATTTGCCCTTGGCCTGATGAATGACGGCAATACGATTTCGGATAATATAACGTACCTGATGGGCGATGGCTCACATGGGGACACTAAGTCCGTTGTAGTCGGCCGCGGAGAGCAAAAGCAAAACTTCACGACTGCCATCATCCATTATGGCAAGCGTTCCGAGGGACATATCCTTAAACACGGTGTCGTGAAGGACAGTGCCTCCACGATTTTCAACGGAATCGGAAAAATAGAGTATGGTGCGACTAAGGCCAATGCCGAGCAGGAATCTCGCGTACTCATGCTTAGTGATAAAGCTCGTGGCGATGCCAACCCGATCCTTCTGATTGATGAAGACGACGTAACGGCTGGTCACGCCGCTTCAGTCGGCCGTGTCGATCCGCTTCAGCTGTATTATTTAATGAGCCGTGGTATTACCAAGAAAGAAGCCGATCGCCTTGTCATTCACGGATTCTTGGCCCCTGTTGTCAACCAGCTTCCAATTGAGGGAGTTAAGAAGCAATTAGTGGCGGTCATTGAAAGGAAAGTACAGTAATGAACCCATACGAAATTCGTAAGCTTTTTCCAATATTAGATCAAGAAGTCAACGGTCAGCCATTAGTTTATTTGGATAGTGCTGCAACCTCACAAAAACCGGCTGCAGTGATTGAAGCGATTGAGCAATATTACCGCGGGTACAACTCGAATGTTCACCGCGGGGTGCATACACTGGGAACAAAAGCTACGGATGCGTATGAAGGTGCACGTGAAAAGGTACGCAAATTCATTCATGCTTCTTCTACAGAAGAAATCATCTTCACAAGGGGTACGACGACTTCTTTAAATACGGTAGCAAGAAGTTACGGTGGAGCCAATGTTAAGGAAGGTGACGAAATCGTCATCTCCTACATGGAGCATCATAGTAATATCATCCCGTGGCAGCAGCTTGCAAAGGATAAAGGCGCTGTACTGAAGTATATACCGCTTCAGGAGGATGGAACGATCTCCCTTGATGATGCAAGGGCTACAATCACCGAAGCAACGAAAATCGTTTCCATCATGCAGGTCTCGAATGTACTTGGCGTTATCAATCCTGTGAAGGAAATCGCGAAAATCGCCCATGAGCACGGAGCGATCATGGTTGTCGACGGTGCGCAAAGCACCCCGCATCTAAAAGTCGATGTCCGCGATTTGGATTGCGATTTCTTCGCCTTCTCGGGACATAAAATGGTCGGACCGACTGGTATCGGCGTACTATATGGTAAAAAAGAACTTCTTGAAAAAATGGAGCCGGTCGAATTCGGCGGAGAGATGATCGATTTTGTAGGGCTTTATGAGTCTACATGGAAAGAACTCCCGTGGAAATTCGAAGGAGGTACCCCGATCATTGCCGGTGCCATCGGTCTTGGGGCCGCCATCGATTTCTTGGAGGAAATCGGCTTGGATCATATAGAGCGTCATGAACACAGACTGGCGGCATATGCAATCGAGAAAATGTCTGCAGTTGAAGGCTTGACCATTTACGGTCCCAAGGACGCGGAGAAGCGTGCTGGCGTAGTGACATTTAATATCGATGATGTACATCCACATGACGTCGCCACCGTTCTTGATGCAGATGGAATAGCTGTTCGTGCCGGTCATCACTGCGCCCAGCCATTAATGAAATGGCTTGACGTATCATCGACAGCAAGGGCAAGCTTCTATCTTTATAACACGGAAGAAGATATTGATAAGCTTGTGTCCGGACTTGTTAAAACGAAGGAGTATTTCAGCAATGTCTTTTGATAACTTAGATACACTTTACCGCCAGGTCATCATGGATCACTACAAGAAGCCGCGTAATAAAGGCATGCTTGAGGATGGAAGCATGACCATCGATATGAACAATCCAACTTGCGGCGATCGGATCCGTTTGACGATGAAGATTGAAGCTGGAAAAGTCAGCGATGTAAAATTCGATGGTGATGGCTGTTCCATATCCATGAGTTCAGCTTCCATGATGACACAAGCAATTAAGGGCAAAGATATACAAGAGGCCCTGGCGATGTCCGACACCTTTTCTTTAATGATCCAAGGAAAGGAATACGATGATTCAATTGACCTTGGGGATATTGAAGCCCTTCAGGGTGTATCCAAATTCCCAGCCAGAATCAAGTGTGCCACTTTAGCTTGGAAGGCCATGGAAAAGGGATTGAAGGAATAATTAACGAGAATGAGCTGTTGTAATTCAGCCATTTGAAATGGAGGAATACGAGCTATGGCAAAGAAAATGCCTGATATTGGCGATTATAAATATGGCTTTGCGGACAAAGATGTTTCCATCTTCCGTTCAAAGCGTGGTCTTACTGAAGAAATCGTGGAAGAAATTTCACGCATGAAAAATGAACCGCAATGGATGCTTGATTTCCGCTTGAAATCATTGAAGCATTTCTACAATATGCCGATGCCTCAATGGGGCGGGGATTTGAATAGCTTGAACTTTGATGAAATCACTTATTATGTCAAGCCTTCAGAGAAATCAGAGAAATCATGGGATGAAGTTCCTGATGAAATCAAGCAGACTTTCGATAAATTGGGAATTCCTGAAGCGGAACAGAAATATCTTGCAGGGGTATCCGCCCAATATGAATCAGAAGTGGTTTACCACAGCATGAAAGAGGAATTGGAAGAGATGGGGATCGTATTTAAAGATACGGACTCAGCCCTTCGTGAAAATGAAGATATCTTCCGTGAGCATTTCGGCAAAACGATTCCTCCAACCGACAATAAGTTCGCGGCATTGAACTCAGCTGTCTGGTCTGGCGGATCTTTCATCTATGTACCAAAAGGCATAAAAGTGGATACTCCGCTTCAAGCTTATTTCCGGATTAACTCGGAAAACATGGGTCAATTCGAACGTACATTGATCATTGTCGATGAAGGCGCATCCGTTCACTATGTAGAGGGCTGTACAGCACCTGTCTACACGACGAACTCCCTTCATAGTGCGGTTGTTGAAATCGTCATTAAAAAGGATGCCTACTGCCGTTACACGACGATCCAAAACTGGGCAAACAACGTATTCAATTTGGTTACGAAACGTGCGGTATGTGATGCCAATGCTACAATGGAATGGATCGATGGCAACATCGGCTCCAAGTTGACGATGAAATACCCTGCCGTCATCCTAAAGGGTGAAGGCGCTCGCGGTATGACATTATCGATTGCCATTGCCGGTAAAGGACAGCACCAAGATGCAGGGGCAAAAATGACGCATCTTGCGCCTAATACTTCATCAACGATCGTATCCAAATCAATATCCAAACAAGGCGGAAAAGTAACCTACCGCGGAATCGTCCATTTCGGGCGCAAAGCGGACGGAGCCCGTTCGAATATTGAATGTGATACGCTAATCATGGATAATCAGTCTACATCTGATACAATCCCTTACAATGAAATCTTGAATGATAACATCTCCCTTGAGCATGAAGCGAAGGTTTCCAAAGTATCGGAAGAGCAATTGTTCTACCTGATGAGCCGCGGAATCTCTGAGCAAGAAGCAACGGAAATGATCGTAATGGGCTTCATCGAGCCATTTACAAAAGAACTTCCAATGGAATATGCGGTCGAAATGAACCGTCTGATCAAGTTCGAAATGGAAGGCTCCATCGGATAAATTTAATACAGGAATCTTGAAACGAGCAATTATGTGCCGATTCAGATTACCACTAAGTGAAGGAGACGGACTTTAAAGTTCGTCTTCTTTTTAATTTGTCTATGTAAACCAATTGAGGTTTGATGATAAAGAAAATAAAGAATGGTAATAAATTCTTATATGTAAAATTATTCATAATAAAATAAATATTGACAAAAAATCATTGGTAAATATAAACTAAAAGTACTAGATTTGTAGTTGGTTTTCATAAAAAATAAAGTTGGGAGTGATAATTTTACTAAAAAAAATTAGGTTAATATTAATAATTTTCTTTGTATTTTTGTTTCCTATATTTTTCATCGGTTTAAATAATGACCAGAGTATAGAGGAGAATTTACAAGTTGAATCATTAGTTACATTAAAGAAACAGCAAATTGAAACTCATAAGAAGATTTTCAACTATAATTCTAGCTTTGAACCTAAGTCAATATCAAAGGGTAAGGTTGTAGTCGCTGTTTTAGATAGTGGAATTAATCATAATCACACTGATCTAAAAGGTATAGTTAAAAAAAGTTATAATGCTTTGGTTGACTCGTACGATTTGTCTGATAATTTTGGTCATGGGACAGCAATTGCTGGATTAATAGCGTCTAAAGATGATGGTAGTATAGGCGTTTCAAAAAACGTCTTTATTTATTCCGTTAAAGTCATTCAAGATAACGGAGAAGTAAATGTAAGCGATTTCACAAGGGGGTTACGGTGGGCGATAGATGAGGATGTAGATGTAATTAATGTAAGTTTAGGTTTCAATTCAGGTTTTAATGAATTAAAAGATATTGTAGATGAAGCGGTTAATAAAGGGATTATCATTGTTGCATCAAGTGGAAACACTAATGGTTTGAACGCACAGTATCCAGCAAGGTTTGAAAATGTAATCTCAGTTGGAGTTGTGAACGAACAACTTTTACCTACTAAATTATCTGCAATTGGGAAAATAGACTTTGTAGCTCCTGGTATTAATTTAATAACTTTAGATCATCGTGGAGGATATTCTCAATTTAGTGGAAGCTCATTTTCAACAGCATTAGTGTCAGGGGTAATTGCAGAAAATCTAAATAGTCTAGATTTTAATAAAGATAAAAATACATTTCCTGAGATTATGGACTTACTTAAAAAAAATTCAATAAGTATAAACCATAATAAAGAGATAGTTGGTAATGGAGTACCGACATTTCCATAGGAGGTTCAATTAAGATGAAAAAAAATATAGTATTATTACTTTTATTCACTTTATTTATTTCAATATTGCCTAATAAAATGAGTGCTAATAGTGAGAGTATAATGGGTGAAGAACAAATAAAAGAACTCAAAGAAAATATAGAATCTGAATTATTAGATGAAAATATAGAACTAGAAGGATTTGATCTCTCTAGTGAAGAGTTGGTTTTAGAGGCTTCTGTAGAAAATGCTTTAGGGGAGTCTGGATTTATCAAGGTAGTAGTAGAACCAGGGGCAGAGTTTATTACCCTTTATACAGAAGAGATTGATGAATCTAGTGAATTAGAAAGTAAAGAATATCAAGTTCCATTAAGCGAATTAGAATATAGTACATTAGATAATGAGATTGAAAACGTAACGATCATCGATACAGATACAGGTGAAAAATTCAATTATAATTCAGAAAAAGGAAACCCATCACTAGCATTTTTAATTCCTATTGGAATTGCTATGAGTCCAGCGGTATTAACTGCATTATTCCATACGGGGGCTATGATTATTGTTGGTGGTAGTGCTTTTGTAATAGCTACACAAGCAAAAAAAGATAAGAAATATAGTCATTTTCAAGCGACTGTAAAAAGTGGTGGGGTATATATTGGTAAAGGACTTTCTAAATCTGCGGCTATTTCCAGAATGAAATCTAAGAAAGTTACATGGTCAGTCTCAAGTAATCAAGCAAAAGGTGTAGCACAAGGCGCTAATTCTTCAGGTAAGCCATTTGCAGAAGTGGATAAGAGCGGTGGTAAACCTAAAAAAGGATATTATTGGCATTGGCATCCTTATAAAAAAACGCCAAATGCTCATGCTTTTTATGGGGGACCTGTTAAATGATGGGGGTGTATTATGAATTTTAATTATGAGGAGATTTATAAGAAGTACTTAAAAAATAAACAAAGTTTGGTTTTTAATAAAGAAGAGATCGTAACTAGGGTGAAGCGAAAGTTCAAGGCAGAGGAATTTAGTAAAGCGGAAATTCTTGATTTGCCAAGGGACGAGCATTTTGAGTATGAGAAGATATTTCTTTGCCTCAAAATATGTGATAGTGAAGTGTTGAAAAAAGTCTTCCTGCCTCATGAACTAAAATTTCATGAAGAACAACGTCAGGACAATCGACGCCATCCACTTAAAAAAAGTAAAAGGAAAAAAAACTGGCTCGATCAAAATTATAATCAAATGATTATCGATGAACATGAAGGCAGGAGAATCGATATTGTAATTGAAAGTAAAGATGGACAGTATGTTTCTGAATTTAAGGTGAAAGCTAGATGTGATTATCTGGATGGATATCTTAATTCTTTAATGGTAGGTGCGAAGTTGTTCCATGGAACGGCAGAGTTTGAAGAGAATATAGATGATTATTATTTTAAATTCTATCTGGAGAATTTAGTGAAATACAATATGATAGGATGAAGCATATTAATTTTAAAATTGTGTAATCCGGACCTTGATTCATAAAACTTGATGCGATCTGAAAAGAGTATTATCATTAAACTAAAAAATAAGGACTTAAAAGATTGTCAGCTTCAATCGATTAAGTTCGAAATGGAAGGCTCCATCGGAGAATGATCGGGTGCCTGTAAGGCGATAGAGCATAACCATTCATACGAAAGCCTGCCGGGGAGACTTGGCAGGTTCTTTCGTTTTAAAAGGGAAGGCAGGCCGGCATTACGTCAAGATTAAATTCGCCTTTGCAGGGGTAAAAATATAGCAGGGGAAGCCTGTCCAAAGAGAGGGGATGGTACAGATGATTTATGTTGGGGTGACTGGCTGGGGCGATCATGATCGTTTGTATGAGGGCGGTGTGTCTCAGCGTGATAAACTGAAGGAGTACGGGGCTCATTTTCCTATTGTGGAGGTGGATGCTTCGTTTTATGCGGTTCAGCCAAAGCGAAACAGTGAAAAGTGGGTAGCCGAGACGCCTGCCTCCTTTCAATTTGTCGTTAAAGCGTATCAGGGGATGACAGGTCATCAGCGCGGGGAAATTCCATTTGAAAGTAAAAAGGAGATGTTCAAAGCCTTTCGTGATTCCCTTGAGGCTTATGATACGGCAGGTAAGCTCGCGATGGTCCTGCTTCAATTTCCACCATGGTTTGACTGTAAAAGGGAGAATGTCGATTATTTACGGTGGTGCAAGCTTGAGATGGGCGACACGCCAATTGCTATAGAGTTCCGGAATCAAAGCTGGTACAGACCCGGCATGATTCAGCAAACCTTGGAATTTCTCGAAAAGGAAGGCTGGATTCATACGATATGTGATGAACCGCAGGCTGGGGAGGGCTCGGTTCCTATCGTCCTCCAGGCCACGGATCGCGATAAAACCTTGATACGCTTCCATGGCCGAAACCTGCATGGTTGGCAGAAGAAGCATGCGGGGGACAATTGGCGAGAGGTCAGGTATTTATACCGTTATAATCATCGTGAATTGACTGAATGGGTGGCGAATATCAGGAAGTTGGAAGATCAGAGTAAGGATTTATATGTCCTTTTCAATAATAACTCAGGCGGGGACGCTGCCGATAATGCCAAGCAGTTGATCGAGCTCCTCGACATAGAATATGAAGGTCTGGCCCCCAGGCAGCTTGGTTTGTTTTAAGCGGAGTTATATAATGAATGAAACAGCACGACTCACAACAAGGTAAAGGCGGATTTGTACATGGTTTGGTTGATATTGGTAAGTATTGGCTTGATAGCGGGAACAATCGGCTCGCTTGTCGGTCTGGGAGGCGGCATCATCATTGTGCCTTCCCTTTTGTATTTTGGTACATCGGCGCATATAATCGATGAACTGACACCACAAGTTGCGGTAGGCGTTTCTACCGTGATCATGATTTTCACCGGTTTATCCTCCACTTTAGCCTATGTAAAGCATAAGGTGGTCGATTATAAGGCCGGCTTGATTTTCTTCATTGGCGGCGCCCCTGGCGGCATAATTGGGGCCTATGTGAATAAAAGCCTGAATATCGAAGCCTTCTCCTTATATTTTGGCATGTTCATGGTATTCATGGCCATGGTTTTATTGGTGAAGGACCGCTTGAAGCCGATGGTTTTCAAGCCGGGAAAAGGGAAAATCGTCAAAACGCATAAAACTGAAAGTGGACAGGCGTTTACATATGGATACCATCCGGTGGCAGCGGTATTGATTTCATTTGTTGTTGGATTTTGCTCCGGATTATTTGGAATAGGCGGGGGTGCCTTGATGGTTCCCGTGATGATGCTGCTTTTCTTCTTCCCGCCGCATATGGCGGTGGCAACTTCCATGTTCATGGTATTTCTATCGTCCATCACGAATTCGATCACCCATATTTCACTTGGGAATATCAATTGGCTCTATGCTTTAGCCCTGATTCCAGGCGCTTGGTTCGGTGCCAAATTGGGGGCCATGATCAATACGCGGCTCAAGAGTGCGTCGCTGGAAAATATGTTGAAAATAGTACTGATAATCATTGGTTTACGTCTGATATACCAAGGGATTACCGGATAAGCGAGGAGGAAGGAAATGATGTCGGAAATCATTCATTTATATCACACCAATGATCTTCATAGTCATTTCGAGAATTGGCCTCGTATCGAGAAGTTTCTTAAGGAAAGAAGGGAACTTCATCAAGAAACGGGTGAAGAAGCGATCATATTCGATATAGGTGATCATGTGGATCGTTGGCATCCTTATACGGAAGGCACCTTAGGTAAGGGGAATATTGAATTGCTCAATGAAGCGGGCTACCAATATGTGACCATTGGCAATAATGAAGGGATCACTTTGCCTCATGAAGGGTTGGATTCCTTATATGATCATGCAGATTTCAAGGTCCTGGCAGCGAACATCTATTACCGGAATCATCAAAGGCCGGAATGGGCGCTTCCGTATTGGATCCATACAACGGCAAAGGGCACGAGGATTGCACTGATTGGTTTGACTGCCTTTTTTCAAAAGTTCTACTCCGCGATGGACTGGGAACTGACTGAACCATTCGAGGAATTAAAAGAACAGCTTGAAGAGATTAAGGCCAAGGCGGATGTCATCATCATCCTTTCACACTTGGGCATCCATGACGACGAAAGGATGGCAACGGACTTTCCGCAGATTGATGTCATCCTTGGCGCGCATACCCACCATATCCTTCATCAGGGGAAGCTGGTCAATGATGTGCTCCTATGCGGTGCCGGAAAATATGGATTTTATGTGGGACAGGTTGAACTGACCATCGATCATGACAAGCGGATTTCCAAGAAAAATGCGATTCTATATGATACCAATGACTTTTTGGAATTGGAGGATGAACGTTCCTGGGTTGAAGCCATTTACATGGGAGGCGGTAAAACGCTGAACGAGGTCGTGGTGAACTTGCCAGAGCCGCTCGAAAATGATTGGTTCAACGTAAGCATCCTTACGAAAATCCTTGGGGAGGCGCTAAGGGAATGGAGCAAAGCTGATTGCACCTTCTTGAATGCCGGGCTCCTGCTGGATGGGCTGCCGAAGGGGCCAGTCACCAAAGGGGATATCCATCGGATTTGTCCGCATCCGATCAATCCTTGCGTGGTTGAAGTCAACGGAAAGGAATTAAAAGAAATTCTCCTGCAATCGAGAAATGAGGAATGGCCCCATATCCAGGTGAAGGGCTTTGGCTTCAGGGGTAAAATCATGGGAGTCATGCATTATGATCATATTGAATTCGTAGAAATCGAGAACGGAATCGTAAAAGCGATCCTGGTGAATGGAGAACAACTGCGGGCGGATCAGACCTATAAACTGGCGATTCCTGATATGTTCACGTTCGGGCATTTCTTTCCGAGCATTCAGCGATCGAATCGCAAGGAATACCTATTACCTGAATTCCTGCGGGATATTCTCGCCTGGAAGCTGAAAAAAATATATGCAGATGCCTAAAGCAAAATCACGGTTTCGCCCTTTTTTTCATAATGTATGAGGAAGAAAGGGGCGAAACCATTTTGATAAGCATGATACCAATAATACTAGACAGTCATACCTTCTTGGCTATTTCTGTCCGGCTTCCGAAAACCAATTTGCTTGCTGTGGCGTCCGAAAAAGGGTATATAATGTGCGGCGCCTTAGATGTGGGGCTGCTCAATGAAAAATTAAGTGACCGTAAAATCCTTGCAGGCAGGGCCACAGGGGTAAAGTCGATTGAAGAGCTTTTGGATGCACCGCTTGAATCGGTAACGTGGGAAGCGGAGGCAAAGGGCATTTATCCAGGAATGATCGGTAAAGAGGCATTGATCAGAATGATTTGAAAAAGGGGGCTTTCTTTTATCCAGAAGGGGCCCTTTGTTCATTTCACCAAGTTTTTCAGATATTTTTCAATAAATATTTTTAAACGGATTCATTTATGTAGATATGTTCCGATAATCCTTATAAAGGAAAGAAACGGGTTTATACCAAATCTTGAATGGGGAAATGGAGTACAAGTATGAGGCTAGCTATTACAAAGTCCTTAAGCCCTGGATCCAGGCTCGGAAAAAACATTTATAATGAGCGGGGCCATATCCTATTATGCGAGGGACTGACACTAACACAGAAAATGATCGAACGACTGGTTTCCTTGAATATTCCCTTTGTCTACATTCAAGATCCAAGGACAGATGACATTATACCAATGCCACCAGTTTCCGGGAAGCTTAGGAGAGAAGCGATCAATACGATTGAATCGACGTTCCAGGATATGAAGGACAAAATCAACCTGGATGCATCGTTCACGATAGAGCAGGCTAACGTCAAGTTCACCCAATTGGTCCGCAGCATCATGAAAGAGCTGAAAAGCAATAAAGAACTCATGACATTATTGGCGGATGTATATACATACGATGATTATATCTTCACTCACTCCTTTAACGTCACCTTATATACACTGGCAATCGGGTTGGAACTGAATATAAACGAAAAAAACCTGGAGATACTTGGTTTGGGAGCGATCTTGCATGATGTCGGTAAAATGCTTGTCCCGTTAGATATCCTCCGGAAACCCGGTAAGCTGACGGAGCAGGAGTTCGAACAAATCCAGAAGCATGCCGAATACGGCTTCCATCTAATCAAGAATATCCATACCGTCTCGCTTATCGTTGCCAATTGTGCCTACCAGCACCATGAAAGGTTGGATGGCTCTGGATATCCACGCGGGATCAAAGGGGACGAAATCCATTACTTTTGTAAAATCATTGCCGTTGCAGACGTGTTCGATGCCGTAACCTCCAATCGGGTTTACCGTAAGGCGATGCTGCCGCATGAAGGGCTGGAGGTCCTTTATGCAGGGGTCGGGAAAAAGTTCGATAATACGATCATCGAAGCCTTCCGCAGAGCTGTCGCCATCTACCCGAACGGTCTATCCGTAGAATTGAATGATGGGAGAAAAGGGGTCGTATCCGCTCAAAATGAAGGGATAGGAGACCGTCCGATGATAAGGATCCTCGAGGAAAATGGGGAACAAATCAAAGAACCCTATGAAGTGGACCTGAATAAGAACCTGCATTTGCTGATCATGAAATGCTTGAATATACAAGAACCAGCCTAATACCCTTAGTAAGGGCATTCTTTAAAAAGGACGAAGACATGCTGCCTGCTTTTTTGCAGACGGCATTTTTTTGCACTTACTACTCAGTGCGGTGGGATGGAACGGATTTTCTAAGGTTGAGTTACTCGCCAATTTACCTGCTTTACTCGCGAATTAAGCCACTTTACTCGCGAGTTTCGTGCCGTTACTCGCGAGTTTACCAGCTTTACTCGCGAATTTGAGCTTTGCCCCAATATGAGGCAGATTCTCATAAAAATTGCGCTTTTCACAGGGCATTGGGTCCGTTTCATGCGCAATTCGTGCTTTAAGCTCAGGTTCATCGTATCATTCCTGCTTTTTTTCACCAATACGGAGCCGTTACTCGCGAATTAAGCCACTTTACTCGCGAGTTTCGTGCTTTTACTCGCGAATTTGAGCTTTGCCCCCAATATGAGGCAGATTCTCATAAAAATTGCGCTTTTCACAGGGAATTGGGTCCGTTTCATGCGCAATTCGTGCTCTAAGCTCAGGTTCATCGTATCATTCCTGCTTTTTTTCACCAATACGGAGCCGTTACTCGCGAATTAAGCCACTTTACTCGCGAGTTTCGTGCTTTTACTCGCCAATTTACCTGCTTTACTCGCGAATTTGAGCTTTGCCCCCAATATGAGGCAGATTCTCATAAAAAATGCGCTTTTCACAGGGCATTGGGTCCGTTTCATGCGCATTTCGTGCTTTAAGCTCAGGTTCATCGTATCATTCCTGCTTTTTTTCACCAATACGGAGCCGTTACTCGCGAATTAAGCCACTTTACTCGCGAGTTTCGTGCCTTTACTCGCCAATTTACCTGCTTTACTCGCGAGTTTCGTGCTTTTACTCGCGAATTTGAGCTTCAGTTTGGCAACGCGTCCATTCCATAGGGTACGTTTTTTATGGTACGCTTGTTTTTTCATTTCTTGTTTTCCTTCATGATGGCAGGCGCGACGGTCCCATTGCCATTACTGAAGTAACTTGGTACATCACCTTCGATCAGTAAGCTGCCGACTGTCACTTCCTGGCTGACCTTGGTCTCTTTCGTGAAAGAGGGGATGACGATTTGGATGTTGACGTCAAAATCAACGATCAGTTCATAATAAACATTATTAATGCCTGCATTCGTCAGTTTTGTACGCAGGTCGGACTCAACGTTGCCGATGACGGACATTTTCACTGGAATTTCAGGTCCGTAGTTGGAAAGGAGGTTATTTCCGGTTACGACGCCTAAAGGTATATAGTAGACAACGCTTTTATATTGTTCGTCATTAATTTTGGCTGAACCCGTTTTAAACGGATTTCCCTGCTTGATGCCGAGCTTCCTTTGAATGTCGTTCGTGATGTTAGCGCGCAATTTACTGTATATGACTGGATTGAAGCTATAGGAGGAGCTGACGCCTTCGCTGCCTTTATTGTTGGTGATGATTTCCTTCATATCAATCTTGGAGATATTCTCATCGACCGATTCATGGATTGTTTCCGTGGCAATCCGCTTAATTTCATTTTCGGCTACATTCATGATTATAGGTTCGATGGTTTTATCAACGTACCAAAGCGTCATGATGCTTGATATGATAAAAAGGATGAATGAATATAGAAATACTTTTCGGGTGGGAAGAGGCCCCTTTTTTTTGAATTTCATTGGGCGAAATCTTTTTCGGAACACGCTTTAGCCCCCTTTAATAATACCTATGCGTAAGCTTCAGGGGAATATGTACGAATCAAAAAAAAGCAGCGCAAATTCCTCGCCGCCTAGTTTCGCTTTTTGGCCAAATCTTTTCTTTCCCACATCTTCAAGTACGGGTAAGGGTCAAAGCTCCATTCCGTACGGCCGTTGTCTTTGTACATCCCATAATGAAGATGGGGCGGGAATTTACCGGATGTTCCTGGAGGACCATAGCCTGTACTGCCGACTCCTCCGATGACTTGTCCTGGCTCGACAATATGCCCAACCTTCAGTCCATCGGTAAACCCGCTTAAATGGGCAAAATAATGATACGTATTATTCAAATCGCGTATGCCTATCCGCCAACCGCCGTATTTGTTCCAGCCCTTCATTTCAATGATCCCGTAGCTGGTCGATCGAACCGGGAGGCTATAATCAGCAAAGATGTCGGTGCCCTCATGAATTCTCCTGCCGCCCCAGCCGCGAGCGCTACCCCAGGTATTTAGATACGTATAATGGGTCCGAACGGGAACCGGGAAGGCCTTTTCCTGTAAATCGAGGCGGCCATATTTTTTATAAATCTCTGCATTGCCCATGATGATGCTTACGGCTTTGTCACGTTTATAATAATCCCAAAGGCCGATACGGATATTGTCTTCATCCGTGCCATAATTACGGAGATGTCTTGAAAACGCATATAAACGGTCCGTATCATTCGTGATATCCGCCTTGCCATCTCCATTTCCATCCACGCCCAAGCCATCAAAAAAGGTGATCGTGAGCGGATTCACATCGTTTACATCGGGGTTAAGGGCACCTATCCATTTTGAAGGGTCGATATTGATGCCAATCAATCCCTTTACCGGTTCCAGATCTGGCCGTGCACGCCTGATGCTATGTTCATATTGATCGGCTCCAGCAAGATAATACCAGGGGATCTGGAGGGTCGCCTCCATATTTTTATACAGCGCCATCCTCCCGGCATATGCTTCAGGGTTATCGACAGCAGCACGAGCCGCATTGCTTGGGCCAATCAGTGTGAACAAACAAGCCATGGTAAGAAAGAATAATTTTTTCAACGGGGCAGCTCCTTTCATGATACGATCCGTATTTATAAAAACATCAGTCCATCCATCTTTTATAGTCTTGCTGATTTGGCTTCAAACATGAAAAATAAATAATGGGAATCCAACTATAACTTGTATAAATGCTTTATTATTGTTAAAGTAGGGTGTGTTAATTTCTATAGAATGGAGTGACATTTCCGTGTCTTCTACAAATAAAGAAATTCTTCGAAAACCAGATTGGTTAAAAATAAAGCTTAATACTAATGAAAATTACCTTGGTTTAAAAAATATGATGCGAGAGAAAAATCTCCATACGGTCTGTGAGGAAGCGAAATGCCCGAATATCCATGAATGCTGGGCAGTGAGAAGAACGGCGACCTTCATGATCCTGGGGGAAATATGTACGAGGGCTTGCCGGTTTTGTGCGGTTACAACTGGGCGTCCCAATGAACTGGACTGGGCTGAACCTGAGCGGGTCGCTGATTCCGTTGTGTTGATGAATTTGAAACACGTGGTCATTACGGCCGTTGCCCGTGATGATTTAAACGATGGAGGCGCAGAGGTTTTTGCTGAAACGGTACGTGCCATCCGCCGCAAGAATCCATTCACTACCATTGAAGTGTTGCCTTCCGATATGGGCGGCCTGCATGAAAACATCAAGACCTTGATGGATGCGAAGCCGGACATTCTCAATCATAATATAGAGACGGTCAGAAGGTTATCGGACCGCGTACGGGCCCAGGCAAAATATGAGCGTTCATTGGAGCTATTGAGAAGGGCCAAGGAATTGTATCCGGAAATCCCGACAAAATCAAGCTTGATGGTCGGTCTTGGCGAAACACGGGAGGAAATCCTTGAAACGATGGATGACCTTAGGGCGAATAACGTCGATATCATGACGATCGGCCAGTATTTACAGCCGACCAAAAAGCATTTAAAAGTTCTTAAATACTACACGCCCGAAGAGTTTTCTGAATTGAAAGACCGCGCTTTGGAAAAAGGCTTCAGCCACTGTGAATCCGGTCCGCTTGTCCGTTCTTCCTATCATGCGGATGAACAGGTCAATGCAGCGGCGAAGAATAGGCAAAGCAAAGGTGAAGAACTACTGAAATAGAACGAACGGAAAGGACCGAAAAGTTTTCGGTCCTTTCTTTATTATTATCCATTAAAGATTGCTCATCTTTTGCTTGATGTTATCGTGATGATCTCTTTTATCGTTAATCATTTCCCCGTTTTCATTTTCGACATCACTCATTTTGTATCCTTGGGGTGACTTGAGCATGCTTTTGATGGTCTGCTCGATTGTATAGTCAATCCCTTTGCTGCCTGATTTCAATGTTGCGAAATTCTCGACATTCTGGGCAAGCGTGGGATCATCACTAACATATACATGATAGTAACGAGGGACGACGGACATGGCAGTGCGCTTCACTTGGTCGGCGGTATCCGTTCTATCCTTGGTGTCTGTATCATATACGATGAGAACTTCCTCGTCGGTCACAAGGGTGGATACATCATTGACATTCGGGATCTGTACACTGAGCTTGGAAATGACATCCGATAATTGTTCACGATCGATGGAAGCGGTCTTGTTGGAAACATTTCGTCCGTCAATGGTCGTCTTATTCGTCCGGGTAAAGCCGAAATCGTCGCTTTTGTTATCATGATTTCGATAATCCTCGTCATAGTACTGAGTGGGATTATTAACGTTTGTTGGGTTGCCTGCATGGTTCTTTGCACCGAGCCCCTGCTCTTGTTTATCGGAGCATCCGGCCAGCGCAATGATCGAGCTTAAGCTTATCGTCAAGATTGTCTTTTTCATCAATAACACCCCCGTAATGTTAGGATGAACATATTTCTCTATTTTTCGCTTAGTAATTGATGGGGAATCAGTTATAATTTAAAGAAGGAACGTATTTAGGTGAGGTGAAAAGCAATGATTACGATCAATAACATGTCCTATGAAATAATCGAGGATGAAAGGGAAGGCTATAACGAAGAAGCCTTTAAAGCCAGGTACAGCGAGATTTTAACGAAGTATGATTATATTGTGGGGGATTGGGGCTACGGCCAATTAAGGCTGCGGGGATTTTTTGATGATAAGAATCAGAAGGCGACCTTTGACACGAAAATCAGCACACTAAGTGAATACTTATATGAATATTGCAATTTTGGCTGCCCATATTTCGTCGCGAAGAAGATCAGGAAATGAAAAAGGCCAGAAATGCTCTGGCCTTGCGAATCAAGAGCTTCCGTAGCCTTTGTATGGCGGCTGTTCATCTTTGTTTGGATCATCATGTGTCGGATGAGCACCGGGGTATTTTCGGGGCAAGTCTTCGTGCAGCGATTTGTTTTCATAATTGAAAGCACTCTGGTACCGTTGCCCTTCCTGCCATGGTGTGCTTTTATTCTCGACCGGTTCATCTTTTGCTATGGGTGATCCAAAGGGCCCTTCGGGAAATTCTTCAGGGATTAAATAATCCCGCTGCTTTTCGACATTGGAAAAGTCATGGTACTCTTCTTTGTCCAAGGTAATCCCCCCTCATGTATTCGTACATTCAGTAGGTTTCCCATTAAGGAAGAAAACTTCAGCCTTTTAGACAATTTCCATCAAAAAGTGACCGAGTTCTTCCGCCTCCGCTTCTGACAGCTGAAAGGCATGCTCTAGGTAGCCTTCCTCTTCCAAATCATCCTGACCGATTATGGCGAAACGATTGCTCTGCATATTCAGCACAAGTTTTTTTCCATAGAAACGATCGGTTGTCGTGATTGCCAAATCGTATCTTGACTCTTCCCCCATGAAACTGACGAAACGGGTTTTCGTATCCACGACATCGTTGTATAAATAAAAACGATCCTTCATCGTACCACTCCCTTGTTATTTATTTGTAGTTACATCATAACAAAGCGACTTTAATAGGGGAACAGTCATTTTGAGATTATGCTTGATGCTACCTTGCGTGACACAGGGAGGATAGTCAGCATCGATCAAGGGATATTCGTTAAGAATAAAAAAAGTCACGATCATGGCCGGTATTCGGTGGTCATCCGCCATTTAAAGGGAATGGGGCGGAAGGAATTGAGAGTGTGGGAGAAGCTATGGTATCATCAAGTAATGAGGCGGGTTTGGCATAGGGATATGACCATGCTTGCCAGTCAATTTTAGCAATGATCCCCATATCACCTTAGATCAGAAAGGATCTGGAAAAAATGTACTTTGTAGACCGTCAAAAGATTGAACAACTATTGGTTTTTCTTGAAAAGCAGCTTGGACTTTTTGAAGCGCTGGATAATTGGGAGGGAGACCATTCGGAGCTTATCGCAGAAAGGCTCGTACATACTTCGATTGATTCGGTGCTTGATGCAGGGAATGCGATCATTGATGGGTTCATCATGCGGGATCCAGGCAGCTATGATGATATTATCGATATCCTCCATGATGAAAAAGTCATTTCCGAGGATAAAGCGATGCAATTTAAAAAAGCGCTGCCATTAAGGAAAATGGTGGTTCAGGATTTCATCGAGGTCGATCATCGGGAGCTTCTTTCCGTATTCAAGGAAAATATCGAGGCATTCAAATCATTCCCTGATTCGGTCAGGGACTACTTAAAGAACCAATTGGGCCCTGTATCAGCTTTTAAAAACTAGCAGCGTTAGGAAGGCGAACTAAATGAAGTCGTACAAAGGATATTTAATTGATTTAGATGGCACCATGTATCGCGGGACGGAACAAATTGCCGAAGCGGCCGGGTTCATCAATGACTTAAGGAAAAGGGACATCCCTTACTTATTCGTGACGAACAACTCGTCCCGGACCCCGGCACAGGTCGCGGATAAATTGAGGAGCATCGGGATTGCCACGGAAGATGATCAAGTTTTCACGACAAGCATGGCGACGGCGAATTACATAGCCCAACAAAAAAAAGATGCGTCCGTCTATGTCGTGGGTGAAGAAGGGATCATCGAGGCGATCAAGGAAAAAGGAATGAAGCTGGTGGATGACAATCCAGACTTCCTGGTGATGGGCATCGATCGCGGCGTCAACTATGAAAAGCTCTCGAAGGCCTGCCTGGCGGTCCGGAATGGCGCTGTCTTCATCTCGACCAACGGCGACATCGCCATCCCTACTGAACAAGGTCTGATGCCAGGAAACGGCGCTTTGACATCCGTCGTTTCCGTTTCGACCCAGGTGCAGCCGATTTTCATCGGGAAGCCTGAATCGGTCATCGTCGAGCAGGCGCTGCAAGTTTTAGGGGTTCCTAAAGAAGATACGATCATGGTCGGCGATAACTATGATACGGATATCATGGCAGGAATCAATGCTGGCATCGATACCTTGCTAGTCCATACGGGCGTGACGAATGCAGAACGCCTGAAGCAATATGAGCAGCAGCCAACCTATGTGGTCAACACGCTTGATCTCTGGCGCTTCGAATGAAAAAAAACCAGGTCTGCCCTTGGCGGCCCTGGTTTTTTTTTGTGCCCTTTTCTTGTTAGGAGGTCAAGTGCATTCATTCGGCATTTTCGGTTCGATGGGCAAGCCGGCTTGAAGCGGCAGCGGCGATGGCCCCGACAATATCATCCAAAAAGGTGTTGACCTTGCCTGTGCTTTTATCATTCAAATATTTTAAGATGCCCGGTTTTTGTTTATCGATGAAGCCATAATTGGTAAAACCGATCGATCCATACACATTGACGATTGAAAAAGCCAATATTTCATCGACTCCATATAGTCCTTCATCTATTTCAATGATGCTTTGCAGGGGCTCCTCAAGTAATTTTTTCTCAGCCAGCATATCGAGCTGGATGCCGGTCAGGATGGCATTTTGCACCTCGCGTTTTGAAAGGACCCGTTCGACGTTGTGGAGGCAATCGGACATTTGGAGATTTTCATGATAGCTGGATTGTAAATACATGACAAGCTCAGCGATATCCTCCAATTTAACTCCTCGTTCACTTAGCCATCGACGAGCAGTCTTTTCGGACATTGATTGTTCGATATTGACCATGTCATCACCCATTTCTCTATATTATTAGGGATAAGTTCTAGTGCAGATCGTTTGATTGTTCGTTTTTCCAAAAGGTTTCGATAATCATTCAGAAAACGGGTTATTCCACATATATATAAGTATATGATGTCCACTATTTCTATTATATCCATTTAATGAAGGGGGCCATTCCATGATAGAAGAAATCATTTTTCATAATTACGGTATCCAAGTGGAGCGCGAAGAGGCCAATAGCCGTTTTCCTAGCTTTCATTCAGGAAATATGGTTTACAGCATCGTTCCGATAGAGAATATGGAACAGGAGGAGCTGATCGAACGCCATAAAATGTCACAGCATATGATTTCGCAAGGTGATCGCCATGTTTCGGTGTTCATCTTGGCCAATCATGGCAGTTATGTTTCGGAAGCAGATGAACAATTATTCATCCTACTGGGCAATCAGGCCTTGGATGGCCCGAAGAATTTCAATCCAGGAAGACGATTGGCAAGATTCCATCAGCGTGGGAGAGGGATTAATGAGACGATTTCCGCCTGCTCGAGAATTGGTAAATGGAAAGAGCTCTGGGAACAAAGGATCGATCAACTGGAAAGGATATGGAGGGATAAGCTGACCGCCCATCCTGATAACCAATTCGAAAAATTGTTTATAGAAACCTTTCCCTATTATATGGTGCTAGGTGAAAATGCGATTCAATATTTAGTCGACACGGAAATTGATGATACGCCGCAAATTGTCGATAGCGGAACGGTTTGCTACGAACGTTTTTTACACGATACCTGGAAAAGCAATAATTGGATGAAAAATCCGTTCGATTGGGTATTCGACCACGGGACGAGGGATGTCGCAGAATGGGTGAGGGAACACTATTTTCAGAATGTGCACACGCATCAGCGCGGCATCGGCCGCTTTTTTCAAGAATATCAAGCAATCGAACCATTTTCCAGTTTTTCGGCACGGCTGCTATATTCGAGAATGTTATTTCCGATTCATTATTTTGAAACGGTCGAAGAATATTTCTCCAAGACGACGGAAACAAGAGCGAATGAGCTGGAAGATAAAATCGCACAAATTACGAAAGCATCGCAACAATATGAAACGTTCCTCAAGCATTTTTATGATTTGGCGGAGGTTCCGGCCAAACAATACGATTTGCCCAAAATTGATTGGATTTAACTGAAAACTGGAAAGAAATATGATTCATCCAGAGTGACTATGTTATGATGATAACAAGATTTTTTTGAATAGTTTGATTTTATCCAACAATTCATCCAAGATGGGAAAGGAAGAGTCGATGAAAAAGATGATCATGGCAGCCCTTTTACTCCTGTTGGGCTTTCAAGCCGCCTTGCCTGCGGAGGCTGAAACGAAAACAGGCTGTGAAGCGTCAGCATACAAAATCGTCCTCAAGACGACTGCTGATGTGAAGGAAAAGGCTTCTGCTGCAAGCAAAACCTTGAAAACGTATAAGAAGAATGATGAATTATCGGTCAGTGGCAGGACCGGAAGCTGGTACAAAGTATGCCACGCGAAAAAGACCGCTTATATCAGCATGACGAATGCAAGGGAGGTTTTCAGCGCGGAAGAAAAAGCCCTGCTGAAGAAGTTCGATGCAAAAAAAGGCGTCAATCAGGTTGTATCGGTGACAGGGAAATCAATGAGTGATACGAAAGTGACAGTCCAGCCATTTGAAAAGAAATGCGGGGAGTGGCGCCGCGCATTGCAGAAGATGAAGGGCGTCATTGGGAAGAATGGGTTCACGACAAGCAAAAGGGAGGGGGATGGAAAATCCCCTGTAGGAATATACTCATTCGGGACGGCGTTTGGAAGCGAAACGAAGCCGGCCGGCGTAAAGATGGGCTATAAGAAAACGAACAAATATGATTATTGGGTGGACGATCAAGCATCGCAGGATTATAACAAGTGGAAAACCTATAAGGGCAACCCTGCCGATAAATGGAAGTCCTTTGAAAGGATGAATCATGAACTCTATAAATACGGTGCGGTCATCAATTATAATACGAATCCAATCATAAAAGGAAAAGGCAGTGCAATCTTCCTTCATGTATGGAGAGGGGAAACGAAGCCGACTGCGGGCTGCGTGGCAACTGCGGAAAGTAATGTCCTCGGTTTGCTTAAATGGCTCGACCCCGAGCAAAAACCGCAAATCATTATGGGAACGGGAGAGTCACTGAAATCCGTTAAGTAAGAATGGGGAAAGGGTTTTCCCTTAAAAATGTTCACGGCATCCATGCCTGCTCCATCAAGGGTTGAACATAAAAAGCGCGTGTATCCTTTTTTTCTAACTATTGATAATTATATGAATTGAACTTATAATGTCTACTATACAAATACAAATGTTTTCTGTAGATAAACAGTTTTTAAGGGGGAGCCAAATATGAAAGTCATCTCGATCGGTTTATTGGGGTTAGGTACAGTCGGATCAGGAGTCGTCCAAATCATTGAAAGTCATCAGGACAAGCTGATGCATCAGGTGGGCTGTTCCATATCCATCAAGAAGGTTCTAGTCAAGGACACGACCAAGGAGCGGCTTGTCGAGATCGATAAAGGCATGCTGACGGACAATCCCGAGGATATCCTTTCGAATCCCGAAATTGATGTCGTGATCGAGGTCATGGGCGGAATTGAGGAAACACGCGATTATTTGACAAAAGCAATAAAAAATAAAAAGCATATCGTTACCGCCAATAAGGACTTAATGGCCTTATACGGGCCGGAGCTGCTCGAACTGGCTACCGAAAATCAATGCGATTTATTCTATGAAGCGAGTGTTGCCGGGGGGATTCCGATATTACGAGGACTTGTCGATGGACTATCTTCGGATCGGATCACGAAAATGATGGGGATCGTCAATGGGACGACGAACTTCATCTTAACGAAAATGAGCAAGGAAGGCAGAGCTTATGATGACGTCCTGAAGGAAGCCCAGGAGCTAGGCTTTGCCGAAGCCGATCCGACAGCAGATGTAGGGGGATTGGATGCAGCCCGTAAAATGGCGATACTGTCCACGCTCGGCTTCTCGATGAACATCGGTTTGAATGATGTCGAGGTACAGGGAATCACCGAGATTTCCGAAGAGGATTTGAGATATAGTAAAAAGCTTGGATATACAATGAAATTGATCGGCGTAGCCTCAAGGGCAGGTGAAAGAGTGGAAGTGAGCGTCCAGCCCGCGCTGCTTCCGGAAGCGCACCCATTGGCATCGGTCAACAATGAATATAATGCCGTCTACGTGTATGGGGAGGCAGTAGGAGAAACGATGTTCTACGGACCAGGAGCGGGCAGTCTGCCGACAGCCACTGCCGTCGTCTCCGACATGGTCACGGTCATCAAGAATATGAGGCTTGGCGTAAACGGACGCAGTGCCGTTTCACCACAATACCCGAAGCAATTAAAAGATGCTACGGAAATTTATGCGAAGTTCTTCCTGCGATTGCACGTTCAGGACGAAGTGGGCGTGCTGGCAAGGATCACGAATTTGTTTGCAGAGCATGGGGTAGGGTTCGACAAAATCCTGCAATTGCCGCTTGATGAAAAGGAATCCTCCGAAATCGTGTTGGTTACGCATACTGCCACTTTGGCTGCATTTGAGCAAATTAAACAGAAATTACATGATTACAATATGGTACGTGAAGTGAAAAGCACATATAGAGTTGAAGGAGAGGAAAATAAATGAGCTGGCAAGGACTTATAAGCACGTATAAGGATTTTTTACCCGTCAATGAAAACACACCTGCACTTTCCCTTCTGGAGGGAAATACGCCCTTGATAAGATTGGACCGTTTATCCGAAGAATGGGGAATCGACCTGCATGTGAAATATGAAGGAGCAAATCCAACTGGCTCGTTTAAGGACCGCGGAATGGTCATGGCTGTAGCCAAAGCGGTCGAGGCTGGCAGCGATACGATCATCTGCGCCTCGACCGGCAATACGTCAGCCGCTGCAGCGGCTTATGCCGCCCGCGCCAACCTTCGCTGCATCGTGGTCATCCCCGAGGGGAAAATCGCCATGGGCAAGCTTGCGCAAGCCGTTATGTACGGAGCGGAGATCATCTCGATTGAAGGGAACTTCGATCACGCTTTGAAAATCGTCCGTTCGCTTAGCGAGAGCTCGCCGATCACACTAGTGAATTCCGTCAATCCGTACCGGATCGAAGGGCAGAAGACGGCGGCCTTCGAAATTTGTGATGCGCTTGGCTCAGCACCTGACATATTGGCGCTTCCAGTCGGAAATGCAGGGAATATAACAGCGTACTGGAAAGGCTTTAAGGAGTATCATGAAGCGAGACAAACGGGACTTCCTGAAATGAGGGGATTCGAAGCGGAAGGAGCAGCTGCAATTGTCAGGGGTAGCATCATCGAGAATCCCGAAACGATTGCTACGGCAATCAGGATAGGCAATCCTGCCAGCTGGAACTTCGCGGTACAAGCAGCGGATGAATCCAAGGGTAAAATCGATGAGGTGACGGACGAAGAAATTCTCGAAGCCTATCATTTCCTAGCTAAAAAAGAGGGTGTCTTTGCAGAGCCGGCTTCGTGCGCTTCCATCGCCGGAATCTATAAACAGTTAAAAAGCGGAGAAATCAAAAAAGGCAGTAAAATCGTTGCGGTATTGACAGGGAATGGGCTGAAAGATCCGAATGTGGCAGTCGATACAAGTACCATACAGCCGACCTTGCTGCCGATGGATGAAGAAGTCATCTTAGAACATCTGCAAGGTGTGAAGCAGGCATGAGCGCAGAAGCCGAGATGTTCTTGATCCGTGTACCGGCAAGTACGGCCAACCTCGGCCCGGGATTCGATTCCATCGGCTTGGCGCTTGGTCTTTACTTGGAAATACACGGATCTTTATCAGATCATTGGGAAGTCATCCCTCTTTCGGAAGAGATGTCTGTTTTTCCGAGGGATGACCGAAATTATATCGTTCAAGTCGCCAAGAAAACGGCGGCCGCATACGGGAAGGAGCTATCTCCATGCCGGCTTTTCGTCTCAAGCGAAATTCCCTTGGCAAGAGGTCTGGGGAGCAGTGCCTCTGCCATCGTCGCCGGCATCGAATTGGCGAACATCGTAGGTGACCTCCAATTAAGCGATGATGAAAAGAATAGGCAGGCATCCCTTTTTGAAGGCCATCCGGATAATGCAGGGGCTTCAGTATATGGCGGCTTGGTCGTGGGCCTGCATACCGAGCAAAAGACGGATGTCGTATCGTTTCCAATCGAGGGAGTCAAGGTGATAGCGGTCATTCCCGATTTTGAGTTGCTGACTGAGGATTCTAGGAATGTCCTTCCCGCATCTCTGCCTTTTAAAGATGCGATAGCCGGAAGTGCAGCCGCCAATGTTTTGCTTGCCGGCGTCCTCACGAAGGATTGGAGGCTGGTTGGCGAAATGATGCATAGCGACCGTTTCCATCAGCCCCATCGAGCGGAATTGGTTCCACATTTAGCCCGTATAGAAGAAATCGTCCTGCAGGAAGGCGGGTTTGGGACAGCGCTAAGCGGTGCAGGACCGACCGTTTTAAGCTTAACATCCGCAGAACGTTCACCGGCAGTGCTCACGGCATTGAAGGTGGAATTTCCGGATTATATGGTAAAAGAGCTGGAAATCGATAATGATGGCAGTCATGCGGCCATTCTCTCGAAGCAGGAAAAAGAAGGATTGGAATTTTTATAAAAAAAAGCTGACCCGTGTCGAGCCGCATCAATCCATTTGATAAGGCGAAAGCCGAGTCAGCTTTATTTCTATAACAGCCCAGGCAAGAGTCCTGTCTGCATGAAAATGATTGAACGTATATCCATACGTCGCATGTTATTTAAAGGGATATTAGAATACTTGTTCAACTTCCACTACACCAGGTACTTCTTCAAGAAGGGCGCGTTCAATCCCCGCTTTTAGCGTAATGGTCGAACTTGGACAGCTTCCGCAAGCTCCCAGTAATCGTAATTTAACGATTCCATCTTCTACGTCAACTAGTTCACAGTCACCGCCATCACGAAGAAGAAACGGACGAAGCTTATCTAGAACATCTTGAACTTGGACTTCCATTGTTTGGTTAGACATTGCAATCGACTCCTTTCCTAATCATATTATAATGCGAAGGTAGTAAAAAATCCAACTGTAACTTTGCGGAAATATAATCTATATTATATATGTAAGATGGAAACAGGTGAATGTTCTTATCATGTAATCAAGGTGCTGTAAATATACCGCTAAGAAGGAGGAAGAGTATGGTAAAGAAAAACATAGAAATAGAGGTTTATGGGGCGGAGCAAATTTGTGCGAGCTGTGTCAATCTGCCCTCTTCAAAAGATACATGTGAATGGCTTGAAGCCGCTTTATCAAGAAAGTTTCCTGACCAGGAATTCAAGATCTCCTATATCGATATGTATAATCCACCTGAAAAGCAGAAGCAAAAGAGCTTTGCGGCAAAGATGATCGAGGAAGACTTATTTTACCCGCTTGTCCTCATTGAAGATGAAATCATCGCGGAAGGAAATGTACGGCTAAAAAAAGTGGTGGAAGCCATGGAGAAATATGGATACGGATTGTAATTGTGATATAATGGAAGAAATGAAAAAACTGACCCATGAAGCGAGCTGCACGCAGCTCTGGGGCCAGTTTATGATGAACATGGAAGATCAACCGTTATGGTATTTATACATCCAAAGGATGCCTGATTTCATGAGACGTGCCACTCTTCCGGTGATCGGGCGATTCGCTACAAGGCCAAAACCTTGTTTTTTCCCTAGAGAACCTAATGTCCCTTTTAGCTTCATGGCAGGGAAGCTTTCAGGAAGCGGCTCATTTGCCCATTTCTTCACAAGGACTTGGACGATTTGCTCAGCTTGAGATTCCGCTAATTGAGCACTTGGTGCATGCGGCAGGCTTGCACAGTCGCCGACGACAAAGATGCTATCATTGGATGGAAGGAAATGCTGAGGAGTAAGGACGGCTCTTCCTTGACGATCTTTTTCAATATCCATCTCACGAATGATTTTACTCGGCTGAATACCGGCAGTCCAGACGATGACGTCACTTTGGACAGCTTCGTCGCCATTATAAAGCAGGTTTGGTTCGACTTTGGTGATATTTGAATGATGAACGATTTCAATTGTATGTTTATCGAACCAAGATTCGACAAACGTGCTTAATCTTTCCGGGAAAGCAGATAGAATATGCGGGCCGCGATCGAATAGTTTAACGTTCAAATCCGAACGGCTCTCGATCAATTCACTGGCCAGCTCGACACCGCTCAGTCCGCCGCCCACGATGGACACGGTTGCACCAGCACCTAAATTATTCAAAGCTGAATAGGTGCGGCGTGATTTATCGATCGTTTGGATACTATACGTATGGGTGTCTGCACCAGGAATATTGTGGTATTTATCTTCACAGCCAAGGCCGATGACTAAATCATCATAAACGACAGGTTCTTGATTTTCGATAATGACTTGTTTATTTTCCATATCGATGGAAAGTACTTCTCCGTATACGTTCTTCAAGCGAGGATGTTCAGGAAATGCAACACGGATGTGCTGATCAGGAATGGTACCTGCTGCTAGAGCATAATATTCCGTTTTTAAGCAGTGGTAAGGATTGCGGTCGATTAGCGTGATGCTTACATTTTCAGGAAGCTGATTAGGCAGCAATCTTTGCAGCATGCGCATACCACCATACCCACCACCAAGTATGACTAAATTCTTCATATGATTTTCCCCTTTATTAGATCTCTTTGAAAAATTTGATAAGCGTTTCACTTGTAAAAAAAACAAGTATTCCCTCAAGGATTCTCCCAAATGAACCTTAAGCATTTTTATTGAATATATATACCCCATTAGTAGTAAGAATAAAAATTTTTTAATAATTTTCTTTTTACATACCCCGACAAAAGTATAACGAATATATAAGGAAACTACAACCGATATCTTGAAATCGGCCTCTTTTTTATGCGTAAATATTGACTGTAAATGGGAAAAGTAATAAGATGAATTGTTAGTAACGGTGAGGTGAGGCAATGTATCCGATCATTGAATTTTGTGTAAGCAATCTAGCCAGCGGCGCGCAAGAGGCTCTGGAAAGATTGGAACGGGATCCGAATTTGGACATCATCGAGTACGGATGCCTGGGTTATTGCGGCAAATGCTCCAGTAACTTATATGCGCTTGTGAATGGCGAAGTGGTTTCTGGCGACACAACCGATGAATTAGTTGAAAACATATATAAGTTCATTGATGAATTTGAAATGTGAAAGCGGGATTCATCGATGGCTCGGCAGGACAGGCTGCAGACAGACTCTTGATGGATGAAGAGTCTGTCTGCAGTTTTTTTGCGTTTCATTCCAATCCATTGGCACCAAAATCTCCTGTAAATACAGTTTAGCGAATGAATGATGCGGTGCTTGTCCGGCTGCGCTGCTCGTGCTTGATTTCCTGAAAACGGTCTCTGGCCATCTGGATGAGGGAGGTTTCCCGGGCATTTTTTTGCCTTTCGAATACTAATGAAAAATACTTTATCGCTGCTTTGTCATTTCCCATTCTCCTTGAAATGTCGCCCGCGAGATATAAGATCTTGGCCTCGGTAGCCCGGGTACCGATGAAGTCGCCTGTCGAATAGGATGCTTCATATTCCATAAGCGCGAATCTCAAAAACCTTTCTTCCTGCTTCGCGTTTTGGGTAATCCGGTATAGCCAGGCAATCCGTAAATGGATGCCTGCCAGGATAATATGTTTTTCCTTTTTTAACGCACCGCAATAACTCGCCAGCTTGTATGTATTGATGGCATCATGAATCGACCGCTCGTTGCTGAAATGCTGGGGAAACCACCGTGAACTGACTTTTTCCTCAATCGCTTCCTTGGTTGCGGGAGGGAAGTAGCGGGAGAAATCCTCGGTATAGGAAAATCCGCAGTGAGGGCAAACAAAAATGGTATAATAAAGTGCATTAATGGATGAATCCGTATAAATGGGACAAAAGTCTGTTTCGTATTTGGCTACTTTTACAAAACGTGACCGAACCTTTTTTGTGGTCGATGTCTGTTTGCACAGCAGGCATTCCATGCTTTTGTCGTAAAGAGGATGTAGAGTATGGATGGGAAATCCCTCCTTGCATCAAGGTTTATGTGAGTCTAAGTGCATGATTCCTTATGCCTATTATAAACTATATTGTTGCTAATGTTGGTAAAATCGACGGGGGAATTCCGAATTTTTTAAGCTGGAAGATTGAGCGCAGGAAATTCTTTGGTATATACTATAAGAAGAAATGGTCTATCTCACATAACATAAGAAGGAGGGATTTATTGTGAGTGATGTTGTTAATATAACGGAAGCTGCCGCTTTTCAGATAAAAGAAATGATGAAACACAATGGGGAAGAGGGATCCTTTTTAAGGGTGGCCGTTAAAGGCGGAGGCTGCAGTGGATTATCCTACGGGATGGGTTTTGAAGAAGAGGCAGGAGAAAAAGATGCCCAGCTGGAACAGTTTGAAATTAAAATCCTTGTGAACAACGAGGATGCTGATATATTGAATGGCACAGTCATTGATTATAAACAAACGATGATGGGCGGAGGCTTCACGATCGAAAACCCGAATGCCATCGCGTCATGCGGATGCGGATCATCCTTCAAAACGGCCAAGAACGCAGGGACGCCGGAGAATTGCTAAGAAACCTTAATAGTTCAGAACAGGAGGGCACTTTAACAAGTGCCCTCCTTAGTTTTGAGTGAAAGGAGTTTCGGAACCTGCTCATCCCGATCGGCCGAAAAAACAACGCAACGGCCGGAAAAAGTGATCGAAAGGCCGGAAAAACAACGCAACGGCCGGAAAAAGTGATCGAAAGGCCGGAAAACTGCGCAAATGGCCGGAAAAAGCGATCGAAAGGTCGGAAAAACTGCGCAAACGGCCGGAAAAAGCGATAGGAAGGCGGAAAAACTGGGCAAACGGCCGGAAAAAGCGATTGAACGGCCGGAATAACAACACAAACGGCCGAAAAAAGTGATCGAAAGGCGGAAAAACTGCACAAACGGCCGGAAAAAGTGATCGAAAGGTCGGAAAACTGCGCAAATGGTCGGAAAAAGTGATCGAAAGGCCGGAAAAACTGCGCAAACGGCCGGAAAAAGTGATCGAAAGGTCGGAAAAACTGCGCAAACGGCCGGAAAAAGTGATCGAAAGGTCGGAAAAACTGCGCAAATGGCCGGAAAAAGCGATCGAACGGCCGGAAAAAGTGATCGAAAGGTCGGAAAAACTGCGCAAACGGCCGAAAAAAGTGATCGAAAGGCTGAAAAACTCCGCGAAAGCCCGAAAAATACTCGGGCTGAAAACGATTGGAGATTTTTTAATGAAATCAACAGGGGACAAATTCAATTTGTCCCCTGTTGATCACTATACCCTGCTTAATTTTGACCTTAACTATCTTTCAATGCTTCCCTGATTGGCAGGTCACCGCTTAAAATCTCGAATGTCTTATTGAACGTACTTTCCTCTGTGACGGATTGGGCCAGAACGGAGGCGACATCGGCTCTTGGAATGGATTTGTCGGTATGGTCCACTTTTCGTGCTGCAAGGATTTTGCCTAAAGCTTGGTCATTGGTCAAAGCAACTGGGCGGACAATGGTGTAAGTCAGTCCGCTTGCTTTTAAATGTTCATCGGCATCGTGCTTTGCTTCAAGATAGTGACGCATGCTGCCTTGAGCTTGTCCTGGATTATCAGAGCCGACTGAGCTCAGCATCACAAAGCGATCGATTCCGTTCTTCTTGGCGGCATCAACGAGTTTAATCGCTCCGAGCTTATCCACAGCCGTCGTCTTATCCGGTCCCGTTTTTGGTCCCGAGCCTGCCGCGAAGATGATCGCTTCCATGTTATCCACTGCTTTGTCCACATTTCCCTCTAAATCGGCAAGGATGGGATGTCCGCCGAGTTCTTTTATCGTTTGAGCTTGATCTTCATTCCTGATCATTCCGTAAACATTCATTTCCGGATTTGTTGATAATTCTTTAATGATCATCCTTCCGGTCGCCCCATTAGCTCCTGCAATTAAAATATTCATAGTGTATTCGATCTCCTTTCTGAATCTTCTCCTCTTCTTTACCCTTTGAATTTAGAGGTTAAGCACATGTGGACAACTAACGGCAAGAATGGAAAATGTTATCCACATGGCTGTAATTGGGGATAACATGCCGGATATAGGGGGGAGAGGTGCTGAACGAACAGGGAGTTTGGAAGCCGTTTCACTCTGAATGGATCATTCCCAAAACATTCTCTGAATCCCAGAAAAAAGGTTCCGGAAGGGAGATCATTCCGGAACCTTTTTGCCGTGATAGGTTTATTAGAACATCGAGGAGCTATGCATAGGCTGGACCTTTGCTTTTGGATCGATATATTGCTTGGCGTGATTGACCGCAGTGGGGGCTTCGCCGAAGCCGCTCGCAATCAATTTAACTTTGCCGTCATAGGTTGCGATGTCGCCAGCAGCATATATGCCGGGGATATTCGTTTCCATTTTGGAGTTGACCAAGATGCTGTTCCGCTGGATATCCAGTCCCCAATTTTTGATCGGACCGAGGGAGGATACGAAGCCGTAATTGACGATGACTGCATCCACATCAAGGGTTTCTGTATCTTCGCCCTTGGGATCCTTGATGGCAACTGTGTGGATCCGTCCTTCAGTGCCGATCAGATCTGCCGGTATGTATGGAGTCAGGATGTCTACCTTTGAATTTTTAAGGTTTTCCACGCTATGCTCGTGGGCACGGAATTTATCCCTTCTATGGATGATGCTCACCTTTTCGGCGATTGGCTCCAGCATGAGCGCCCAATCCACAGCGGAATCACCGCCTCCGAAAACGGCAACCTTCTTGCCTGTGAAATGGTTGAGATCGTCGATGAAATAGTGAAGGTTGCTGCTTTCATATGCTCTTGCCTCATCTATTTCAATGCGGCGTGGTTGGAATGCACCATTGCCAGCTGTGATGATGATGGTCTTGGAATAATGGATTTCTTTATCAGTCGTTAACTTGAAGACCCCGTCTGCTTGTTTTTCCACTTCTTGCACGGCTTGCTCGAGGACAATGGTCTGTTCGAACTTTGCCATTTGTTCTTTCAGGTTATTCACTAGCTCCTGTGCGCGCACTTTAGGGAAACCAGCGATATCATAAATGTATTTCTCAGGATAAAGGGCAGATAATTGCCCGCCTAATTGTGGGAGGCTTTCGATGATTTTTACCGATGCCTGCCTCATGCCGCCGTAAAATGCGGTGAATAATCCAACCGGACCTCCGCCAATGATGGTGATATCATAAACCTTTTCGTTAACTTCCAACTTTATCCCTCCGATATACTAGGTTTGCTGAAATATATTCTCTTATTTTACCATAGATGAACTTTGAAAAAACGAGAAAAAAGTTAGAAAGTTTCGACTATTATCCCGCTGCACTTCAACAGCAGTCTTGGCACTCGTTTTAAGTGTATGAAATACCGGTGAAAAATCCCTGTAAATGGGCTTTTAACAGAGAGGAAACGACCAGGTTCTTACTTGAAAAAATTATCGAAAAAGACTAATATTTACTTATAGTTCATTTATTACAAATATGAAGTGTTACGTGAAATGGGTCACATATGCATAAGGGTGCTTTTTATAATGGAGGTTAATAAGATAGAAAATAGATTGCAGGTATGGGAAGCAGCACAAGAAAAAATCGTAAAGGTGGACGGATTCCTTTGAAAAAGCCAACTATCGTTGTGTTAGGTGCGGGTTATGGCGGGTTGATGACCGTTACTCGTTTGCAAAAGGCACTGGGACAGAATGAAGCAGAAATCGTATTGGTCAACAAAAATGATTATCACTATGAGACTACATGGCTGCATGAAGCATCTGCCGGGACGCTTCATCATGATCGTGTCCGCTATCCGATTAAAAGTGTCATTAACGGCAGCAAAGTGAAATTCATCCAGGCTTCCGTTTTGGAAGTGAAGACGGATCGCAAAAAGGTCATTCTTGAAAACGGTGAAGTATCTTATGATTATCTTGTGATCGGGCTTGGTCCAGAATCGGAAACATTCGGAATCAAAGGGCTGAAGGAGT
This sequence comes from Peribacillus folii, assembly GCF_030271255.1. Classification (GTDB taxonomy): domain Bacteria; phylum Bacillota; class Bacilli; order Bacillales; family DSM-1321; genus Peribacillus. Next base: position 112,627 of record NZ_JASJOM010000008.1, on the reverse strand, counting down.
ATGCCTTCTCCATCTCCAACGTGAATACTGCACGTGAAATCCGTGATCATATCCAATTGCAATTCGCTACTTACAGTTCCGAGGCAGAAAAGAATGAGGACCGCTTGACCATCGTTGTCGGGGGAGCCGGATTTACCGGAATCGAGTTTCTTGGCGAATTGGCAAACCGTGTCCCCGATCTATGCAAAGAATACGATATTGATTTCCAAAAGGTCCGCATGTACTGTGTGGAGGCCGCCCCGGCCGTCCTTCCCGGCTTCGATCCGGAGCTGGTGGACTATGCCGTTTCATATCTTGAAAAAAAGGGCGTGGAATTCAAAATCGGCACTCCCATCAAGGGGGCGACGCCTGAAGGCATCATCGTATCAAAAGGGGGAGAAGAAGTGGAGGAGATCAAGGCGGGTACCGTGGTTTGGGCAGCTGGCGTCCGCGGTAACTCCGTGATCGAGGCTTCCGGATTCGAAGCCATGCGCGGGCGAATTAAAGTGAATCTAGATATGCGGGCCCCTGGGCATGACGATATCTTCATCGTTGGTGATTGTGCGCTGATCATCAATGAAGAAATCAACCGTCCCTATCCGCCTACTGCCCAAATCGCCATGCAGCAGGGTGAGGTCATCGCGAAGAACCTGACTAAGCTGGTCCGTAATGAAAATGACCTTGACACGTTCACTTTCGAGAATAAAGGAACGGTCTGTTCACTTGGCGATGACAATGCAATTGGCGTCGTGTTCGGTAAGAAGGTCACTGGAAAGACCGCATCCTTCTTGAAGAAAATGGTCGATAACAGGGCGTTGTTAATGATCGGCGGTCCTTCCCTTGTCGCAAAAAAAGGCAAGTTCAACATTCTTTGATTTTTTGTCTATAAACTAAGGCCATTTGGGGATCGTCTCTGAATGGCTTTTTATCGGCAGCGATGGATGCTGAATAATAGTAGTTTGCTTAAAAAGATGATAGGAGATGTGGAGCTTGGTGGAACGGTGCAAAAACGTTTGGCTGGCAGTGTCTGGCCTGGTAGTATCCGACAAAGGCGAATGGCTTGTCGTGAACAAAAGGTATGGCGGGTTGAAAGGGCAATGGTCGCTCCCTGCAGGGTTTGTCAAAAATGATGAAACCGTTGATGAGGCCGTTGTAAGGGAAGTGTTCGAGGAAACGGGCATTCATGCGGAAATCGAAGGCATGATAGGCGTGAGAAGCGGGGTCATCAAAGGGGAAATCAGTGATAATATGCTGGTATTCTTACTTAAACCGCTCAGCTTCGAGGTCACCGCTCAATTGGATGAATTGTTTGAAGCCAGATTTTATGAGCCTGATTTGCTGATGCAGGAGGGCAAGCAGTCGTTGCTATTGGAGCAGCTATTGGCTTTCAAAAAGGAAAGGATGCAAAAGATGCTTGATGGATTGAACCCTGGCGATCATTTTGGTTATACAGCGTATAAATTATTCATGTGAATTGGGTAAATATATTCCACTCGGAATTATTTGGAATCAAGTCGTTGACGGGGCAATTATTTTTTCAGTAAACTAAAGGTGTCGCTTTTAAGGAGGGTCAAGAATCATATGCCATTGCCCGTTTTAATTATCTCAATACTCTTATTTTTCATACTGTTTTTCGGAATTGGCTTTTTGCTCAATATGCTTTTTCGTTCATCATGGATCATGGTCATTTTGTTTCCGATCGTCTTCATCGTCATTGTCAATGAAACGAAGCTGATCGAATATTTCCGAAACCCGGGAATGTCCTTTTCAAGCCTTGGGACGAGCCTTACATCCTTGCACTCGGCAGACATCATCATATTATCAAGCGGGCTGCTTGGCGCCGTTTTGGCTGGTGTGGTCATTAAAACGTTAAGGAAAAAAGGATATCAAATGTTTTGATCGAAGAGGATCGTCTTCATGGACGGTCCTTTTTTGTTTGGAAAAAAGGTTGTTTTGCCGGTTTATGAATACTTTCTCTCTGGAAAGGGAACTAATATCCTTGTGAGAGGAGTGGAAGGAATACATATGAAGATATGTAAGGCATTATTTTTGAGGGTTGCTATTATCATATTATTTATCTTGGCCATCGACTCGACCTTGAATCATGTTTTTGGGGCTGAACTTGAGACTGACCCATACGAAGAGACGATGAAACAGCATCGATTGCTCGGGCTTGAATACAAAACCATCCATACGGGGGAGCATACGGCAACATTAGTGGCATCTGCTTCCAGCAGTGATGGACCGGTGACAATAGAGGAAGGCATCGAGCTTTTGAAGTATCCTAAGCATGAAGTGCTCGCTACAGGGTATACAGCCGGCTATGAATCAACCGGAAAAAACCCGGAAAGCCCTTCCTATGGCATTACCTATTCCGGAGTGAAGGTGAAACGGGATGTGTTCTCCACCATCGCCGCGGACCTGGCCGTCTTCCCGCTCGGAACCATTCTCTGGATTCCTGGCTATGGCTATGGAGTGGTAGCCGACAAGGGGGGAGCGATCAAGGGCAATCACCTTGACCTCTATTATGAAACGGTACAGGATGTGTATGATAACTGGGGCAAGAAAACCCTTGAGGTTTATGTTGTGCAAAAAGGGACCGGCGCATTGTCTGAGGAACAGCTGAGCAAGCTGAATGAAGCGAAGAACAGGCAGGTATTCAAGCATAAAATGGACGAACAGGCGTTGAAAAAGCATGTATCATCCTTTGCGTTTTAATCATGCTTAAATGGTTTCCCCACAGCATTAGGCTGCCCTTAAGAAGGGGCAGCCTTTTCATCATGTCATATCTTTATGTGATTGAAGGCGTTAGGATGCAGGGTCCTGGCCAGCTTGGACAGTCCATCCAATAAACGCGGGGATGGACGGCAGAATAAGGGTTCTTCCATGATGTGGATATTGTTGTTGCTTACTGCCTTCATATCGTTCCACCCCGTCCGTTTCTTGACAAGCCCCGGGTTCACTTTGCGTAAAGGAACCCCGACCCATGCCAAGCAAATGTGGTCGGGGTCCTTTTCGATGACCTCTTCGGAAGTGATTTGGATGCTTGCAAGGTCAACTTCTTCAAAAAGGTTATATCCTCCCGCCAGACGGCTGATTTCGGATAACCAATTGACCCCGCCCGGACTGAATAAGGGGTTGGGCCACCACTCCCAATAAAGGGATGGCTTCGTTTCGATTTTATCGGCGGCGTCTTGATAGCGAAGGATGGTGCTTCTGAATTTGGCAGCCTGTTTTTCCGCTTCATTTCGATGGTCCGTCGCCTCCCCCAAGGTAAGCAAATCCCTGGCGATATCTTCAAGGGATTGCGGATTGAAGATGATATGGGGAAGGTTCCGTTTTTTTAATGCCTCAATATTCTTTTCCATGCCGGGTACACTTAATGAAGCCAATATTAAATCAGGTTTCAATGATTCCACATGGTCGATATCGATCGATAAATCCGGCCCGACTTTTGGAAGGTGCTGGATGGACTCGGGCCAGTCGGAGTAGTCGTCGATGGCAATCAGCTGATCTTCGATTCCTAGATATGTGCAAAGTTCCGTATTGCTGGGGCAAAGCGAGATTATTTTCAACTGTATCACCTACCCTTGAAAAATGAAGAAGTGAAGCACAAGTGCAATGAAGACACCGGTCAAGGCTCCGAAAAATACCTCGATTGGCTTATGGCCCAACAGTTCCTTTAATTGTTGCTGCTTCTGCTTTTCTTCTTTTTTTTGCCAATTTTTTGCTTGCTCGACAAATGTATTGAAATCCGTAACGAGTTGATTCAAGACGGCAGCCTGCTCTCCTGCCTGCCTCCTTACGCCTGTCGCATCGAACATCGTGATGACGGCAAAGATTGCGGCAACCGCGAATATAGGTGAATCCATGCCTGTTTCGATCCCTACTGCAACAGTGAGAGCTGACACGGCTGCGGAGTGGGAGCTGGGCATCCCGCCCGTCGAGTTGATAAGTGCCCAGTTCACTTTGCGAAAAGCGATGTAATGGATGGGCACCTTGATGAATTGAGCAAAGAAAATGGCAATCAATGCTGCAATCAAAGGGAAGTTGAGAAATAATTCCAAAAGTATCAGCCTTCTTTCTGATTATGAGTAACGTTGAAACCATGGATGGGTAGTAAGAAATCCTGCCTCGCATGAGCGGATTTTTCGGGCGCTTAGTATTAGTTCCATCAAATCCTGGCGATTCCCTGCCGGTTATGGGATAAAATTGATCTTTCTTATACTATTACTCTAAAGTCACCTTTTCTAAACAATATCCTTAATAATATTGATTTCAAATCCATTTATCGAAAACTTTAGAAGATTTCGTTATAATGAAGGTAATCGAATGGAGGAGATAGCATATGTTCACAGTTAAAGATTCCTTGAATATAGATATGATCGATGAGTGCCTGGTCCTGGGTGTGTTTGACAGACCGATCAAGTTTTCGGGCATTGGGAAGGAAGCCGATGAACGATTGGACGGACAGCTGACGGAGTTGGTGAAAGCTGGAGAAATCTCTTCGAAGAAAAAATCAGTGGTTAAAATACATACATTAGGCAAGTTAGGCGCGAAGAGGTTGGTGTTTGTCGGCCTGGGCAAGGAAAAAGAGCTTACTTTCGAAACGCTCCGTGAAGCGCTCGGTAAAGCGCGTAAAACGATTTCGGAATCCAAGCTGACGACGCTGTCGATCGCCCTGGATACATTCACGACTGAAAACCTGGACGTCCTCGATGCTGCACATGCTTGCTCGGAGGCGTTCGAACTCGCTTCTTATAAATTTGCCGGATACAAGCAGAAATCGAACCAGGTCGAAAAAAACATCGAAGCGATTACGGTTTATAGTGATGCCGATAGTGACGAGGTAGGGGCGGCACTTCATGTAGGCAGAATTTTTGGAAGGGCGACGAACTCCGCAAGGACATTGGTCAACACACCCGGGAATCTGCTGACCTCCACGGATTTGGCGGAGTATTCATCCGCGTTGGGTGAACGCTATGGCTTTGAAGTGGAGATCCTTGAGAAGGAGGATATGCTCAAGCTTGGAATGGGAGCACTCCTTGCCGTCAATCAAGGTTCGGTCGAACCGCCGAAAATGATTGTCTTGAGGTATCAGGGGAAAGAGGAGTGGAAAGATGTTATCGGCTTGGTAGGTAAGGGCATCACCTTCGATACGGGCGGGTACTCATTGAAAACCAAGGCAGGCATCGTTGGGATGAAAACCGATATGGGCGGTGCTGCAGCCGTTTTGGGTGCTATGGAAATTATCGGCGAATTGGGACCGGAGCAAAATGTCGTGGCCGTCATTCCTTCGACGGATAATATGATCAGCGGCGAGGCTTTCAAGCCGGATGATGTGATCACTGCCATGAGCGGGAAAACGATCGAGGTCTTGAATACTGATGCCGAAGGTCGGCTCGTATTGGCAGATGCCATGACCTACGCTAAACATCATGGTGCAGAATACCTGATTGATGTAGCGACGTTAACCGGGGGTGTCATAACGGCGTTGGGCATGGATATGACAGGTGCGATGACCAATGATGTTGAATTCTATGAGCAAGTCCAAAAGGCATCGGAGGAGGCTGGAGAGCCAATGTGGCGGCTGCCGATTACCGAAAAGGACAAAGAGCGGGTGCGCAATAGCAAGATAGCCGATTTGAACAACTCGCCAGGCGGGGCAGGACATGCGATCATGGGCGGGGCCTTCATCGGCGAATTCGCCGAAGAGACTCCATGGGTCCATCTGGATATTGCCGGGACATCGACAACGTCCAGCAGTTCAGCATTATGCACGGCCGGGGCGACGGGTGTCATGGCCAGGACGCTTGCATTATTGGTAGAAACCTTTGAAACGAAATGAACAAAAAACCGAAGCCGGAAGTGGGCTTCGGTTTTTTTGAAAATAAATACAGCCTTCATATATCTCTCCATTTCAGGCTGATGATGATATGGCAATTATCATCCCCTGTAATCGGATGGAAATCAAAGCGGATCCCATCGGGGTTATACATGATATCAGGCTGGTTTTTAAGGCCGATCTTCCGGATCATTTCCGTCACGAGGTTCTTTTCCGATGATTGCGCAGCATTCATCAACCCGTTCGCGAAGGGCTTGGAAGACGCTAGGGTATTCATGACTTTTTGGACATCAATCAATAAGGACTGCGAGGCCTTTGCCGACTTAACCAACAAATCGGGATTGGTCGCAGAAAAGGGGCGCATGCTCCCTGCCAGCTCATGATTCATATTGCAGGACTTGGCCGGAGGCGGATATAAATTCTTGAAGGGGAAATAAGGGTGATCTTCCAAAAAGATTCCTGCCTTTCCTCGAAGTATGTCAGTAGACCGGTTTTCTTTATACGTTAAACTATGTAAGAGGGTCATGCGATATGATAGCCGCTCACTTTTTCCAGGAAACCTTCTTGAAAATTTAATTAAAAGACACACTATTATTTGTAAACTGCTTCATTGACAGGTATAGTGGATAGTAATATACTTACTTACCTAAAGTAAGGAGTATACACACTATAAATTAAAAAATAGGTGATGTTATCGTGAAAATAAACGAACAAACAAAAAGCATTTTAATAGATAAAATGAAGATCGTGAAAACCCCTGGAAAAGCAGATATATGCTTGGTGGGTCCCGTCAATCTCCCTGTGGAGCAAGGGGATTTCTCCGCCGTTTTCCAATGGTATACATGGCTTGAGCTGGATGGCGCGGATAATAACAAGGAAGCGGTGCTTGAATCGCTATCCGGTGCCAACCTGGCTTTTGGACAACAGTCCTCCGTATTGGTATTTGGTGATTTTAAAGAGTCCGAGAATGCACTTGTCCGGATGCATAGCATCTGCCATACAGGTGATATTTTTGGCAGTAAACGATGTGATTGCGGCTATCAGCTCCACCAATCGATGAAGATGATTGCCGAACATGGCTGCGGCGCCATTTTTTACCTTGCTGACCATGAAGGAAGAGGAATCGGCCTATTCTCCAAGTCCCTTGCTTATTTGCTTCAGCAGGAAGGCTATGACACGGTCGAGGCGAACCAGGCATTAGGGTTTGAAGACGATACTCGTTCCTACGAAGGGGCAATTCGCGTATTACGTGAATTGCGCGCGAATCCGGTGACATTAATTACGAATAACCCGAAGAAACTGGATGCCCTGAAGAAGCATGGGCTCGCGGCAAAAAATCATATCCCGCTTTGGGGCGGGCTAACGGAAGATAATAGCTTTTATTTGGACACAAAGGTTAAGAAGTCTGGACATATTCCCCTGCAAAAGCCAACTTTTATCGTATAAGGAGAGCTTAACGTATGAATGATGATCAATATTACATGAAGCTGGCACTAGATCTAGCAGCCAGTGCCAAAGGAAAGACCAATCCGAATCCAGTGGTCGGGGCAGTCATCGTCAAGGACGGCGTGATTGCCGGAACCGGAATCCATCGGAAGGCGGGCGAGCCGCATGCTGAAGTCCATGCGTTCAAAATGGCTGGTGAGTACGCAGAGGGTGCCACCCTATACGTAACGCTTGAGCCGTGTTCCCATTATGGAAAGACTCCTCCTTGTGCAAATTTAGTCAAGGAATCGGGCGTCCATCGGGTCGTGGTGGCTACGCAAGATCCTAACCCTGAGGTTGCAGGACGGGGAATAGCGATCCTGAGGGATGCAGGCATCCAAGTGGAAGTTGGCGTATTGGAGAAAGAAGCGCAAAGACTGAATGAACGCTTTATCCATAATATGACGAAGAATCGTCCATTCGTCATCTCGAAATATGCGATGACGCTCGATGGAAAGCTTGCCACACATACAGGGCATTCGAAATGGATAACCGGTGAAGAATCCCGTCATTCCGTCCATGTGCTCCGTAATGAGGTTGATGCCATCCTCGTCGGCATCGGGACTGTACTGGCCGATGATCCATCATTGACGACAAGACTGCCGGAACCTGGAGGCAAAAATCCGATCCGGATCATTTTGGACAGTGAATTGCGCGTGCCCTTGGCGGCCAATGTTGTTGAAACCACGGCAGAAGCCAAAACGATAATTGTTACGCATGAACAGGCACCTAAGGACAAAATGGCACTTTTAAGTGAAAAAGGGGTGGACCTCATTTTTGTCGCAAAAAATGAGGAAGGCCTTGATTTGAGCGCACTGATGGCAAAACTGTATAATAAGGGAATTACGGATGTTTTGCTGGAAGGCGGGAGTGAAGTCAATGCCTCTTTCCTAAGGGCTGGGCTCATCGATAAGTTCTTGATTTATGTAGCTCCTAAACTATTGGGCGGCCGAAACTCACTGACGCCGTTCACTGGAGTGGATGCAGATACGATGGATGAAGCGCTGGATGTTGCCTTCTCTGGCGTGGACACGTTCGGAGAGGATATCCGCATCACCGCTTATCCTAAATAATAATAGATAACAGGTGAAGAATCATGGTGGTTAAAACAGATGTATGCATAGTCGGAGGCGGGCCAGGGGGAGCGCTGTTGGCCTGCCTTTTGGCCAAACGGGGCATATCGGTCATCCTGCTTGAAAGGCATTCCGGAGTGGCAAGGGAGTTCAGGGGGGAGTTCCTGAACGAGGAAGGAGAGGACATCCTTAAAAAGCATGGCTTGTTCGAGAGCGTGGAAAAGCGCGGCTTGCTGAGGATGGACCAGATCGAGTATTGGAATGGCGGCCGCTTATTTAAACGGATTTTTCCTGAAATGCCTGCTGAGCATGTCGGGATACATGTCCCTCAAAACCACCTGCTTACAGCCATCTTGGATGAAGCGAAAAAGCTGGACACCTTCCAATTGATGCTCAATAGCCCGGTGACGGATTTGATCCAGAATGAATGGGGCCGGTTTACGGGCGTCAAGGTCAGAAAAGACGGGTTGGACATGATCGTCGAAAGTCCATTGATCATCGGGGCGGATGGCCGTTTTTCCACGATCCGCAAAAAAGCGGGGATAAAAGCCGTGATCAAAAATCATGGCTATGATTTATTATGGGCAAAAATCCCTGCGCCAAAGGGATGGCAGCCTTCAATCAAGATGGCCCTGGTCGATGATTCCCAGGTCGCCCTCTTCACCCAGGCAGGAGGTTCGATCCAAATTGGCTGGAATATAGAGCAGGGCTCCTTTTCCCGATTGCGGAAGCAGCCATTCGAGCCATTCATCGAAAAATTGCTGCTGGCGTTTCCTGAATTGATCAAAAGTGCGCGGGAAAATATCCGTTCATGGAATGATTTCATATTATTGGACGTCCACAGCAGCTATTGCGAAACGTGGACCAAGGATGGAGTTGCATTAATGGGCGACGCGGCCCACACGATGACACCTACAGGAGCGTTCGGGCTGAATTGCGCGATGAAGGATGCCGATTTATTGGCCGGCCTTATCCAGGAATGCATCATGCAAGGAGATGCTGAATTCCATGGACTGAAAATCGCTGAACCGAAAAGAAAGGCGGAAATTGAACGATTGCAGGCGATTCAAGTGGATAAGGAGCTATCCTTCGCCTCTCAGTTTGCCGCTTATGTTTGAATAGGAGTGAATGATATGAAATTTGGGTTCGATATTGATGATACGCTGATCAATTTGAGGGAATTTGCGTTCCATCTATACAATGAAAAGCTTAATAAAAACATAGACCTGGAAGTATTCAAAGCTTTAAAAACATTGGAAATCCATGAAGCATTCGGGCTTGATAAGGAGGCGGGCGGCAAGATGTGGAATAGTCTTGCCGAGGAAGTGTATTATACAACTTGTCCGGCGTTCGAGGGTGCAGTCGAGACGCTGCGGGAGCTTGAAGCAGACGGACATGAGATTTACTACATCACCGCCAGGAAGCCCGAGCATGGTGAACGGACGAAAAAATGGATGATCGAAAACGGCTTTCCGGTTAAGGATGACCATTTTTTTTGCGGGATGAAGGATCATGAAAAAATCGATACGATCAATCATATGGAGCTTGATTATTATTTCGATGATAAACCGGCCGTCCTCGAAACCTTATTGGATATACCGACGAAGGTGTATGCTATCGACAATTCCTATAACAGGGAATTGGATATGCCGAGACTTGCAAGCTGGCTTGAATTGAAGGAACTGATCACCAAATGAGCGGATGAGGATGACTTGATCGATTCGAGTCATCTTTTTTTATAGTCCCAAATATGAATGGCCATTCATATTTGGGACTATAAATGATATGATTTACCTGAAGCGAATTTTATAAAAAAAGTGGGGGGATCGAAATGGACATCAATATGGAAAATTCATTGATAGGCACGCTCGGAATTGAAATGAAAGAATACGGTGAGGGTAAAATCATAGCCACGATGCCAGTGGATGAACGAACGAGGCAGCCATATGGGTTATTGCATGGGGGAGCATCCGTTGCACTTGCGGAATCCGTTGCAAGCGCCGGGGGGATGCAGCTTGTCGATCGGACGAAACAGGCTGTGGTCGGACTTGAAATCAATGCCAATCATGTAAGGGGCGTGCGCTCTGGTGTCGTTACTGCGATCGGGAACATCATCCATCGCGGGAGGACTACGATGGTTTGGGACGTGAAGATCCGGGATGAAGAGGATCGGCTTATCTGCATTTCCCGCTGTACGTTAGCGATCATTGACCTGCCGAAGTGAGGGAAGGGTAAACCTGCCCGGATTTGATAACGGGGCGACGGATACAATGGGTATACAAATGGTTGCAAAGGAGTTTTGATATGCTTGTCGGTTCTATACAGGAAATCACCCGGCATCCGGTAAAATCATTTGCTGGTGAACGGGTAAAGAAGACGAAGGTGATGGATTATGGGTTATATGGAGATCGCAGTCATGCCTTTAAGGACAAGCAGGGGAAATTCATCACGATAACCCAGGTTCCTGAAATGGTTCGCTATCAAGCTTTCTTTTCCGGTGAGGAAAATTTGAATGCCTATCCTGAATTGAAAGTCAAGACACCGAAGGGAAATTTGCTGACATGGGGAGAGGAAGGCTTTCGGGAGGAAATGGCACTTTTGCTGAAGCGGGAGGCAGAAGCCGTCGTATATCCTCCATCGCACATTCCCTTCGGGGCGATTGAAGAAGAGAATATATTGCTTGTGAGCGATGCCTCCATTGGTGAATTGACGAAGCTTTGGGGGAACGAAGCGGATGGGAGGAGATTCAGGCACAATTTGGTGCTGTCTTTAGTGGACAAGATCCCCTTCCTGGAAGAACGTTGGTTCGGAAAAAGGCTTGTAATCGGCAATGATGTTGAATTGGAAATCAAAAGGCATTGCGAACGCTGCATGATCATTACGGTCGACCCCGTGGATTCCCACAAGGATCCCTCCCTGTTAAAAACGGTCGTCAAGGAAAGGAACAATCATTTTGGCGTCTATGCCTCCGTCGTGCGAACAGGTGAAATCAGGTTGGGCGATCCAGTGTTTTTAACGGATTGACACTGCATTTCAATCATGAAAACCAGAAAGGCTGCCCCTGTGCACAGGGCAGCCTTTCTTCATTCGATAAGAATATCACCTGCCCTTTTTCAAGTCATCCTGGACACTTCGATCCCACATTTTGACACCTGAATGATAGGCCGAGCGATTGATCAAATGCCCAGCCACAGGACTTGTCATGAAAATGAAGAGGATGGCGAGCACGATCCGGAAATCGACATGGCCGTGTTCATGGAAAAAGTATAACAAGGTGCCAATCAGGATGAACAGGATTCCAAGCGTCGAGCTTTTTGAGGCAGCATGATTCCTTGTATAAACATCAGGCAAGCGGATGATGCCGAAAGCTGAGACCAAAAAGAGAAACACACCCATTAAAAGAAAGAGGGCGGATAGGATTTCAACGATTGCGGTCATCTTCAATGATCTCTCCTTTCTCGAGGAATTTGGCGAAAGCGACCGTGCCGATGAAGGATAGGATTCCGAGCAGCAGAATGGCTTCCAGATACGCACCTGTGTCCATGACGATCGAGGCTAGCGCCACGATTGCGATCAGATTGATTCCCATTGCGTCGAGGGCGATGACCCGATCCGGTACGGAAGGTCCTTTGATCAAGCGGTAGAGGAAGCCAATCATGGAAACGGATGCACCAAGCAAGGCTATTTTCAGGACAAAATCGAACATTATTTGCTCACCTCCATGATCGCCTTTTCAAACGTATGCTTTATACTGTGTACGGCATCGGCTTTGTCGGCAATATCCATCGCATGGATATAAAGGATCCGATTATCTGCGGATATGTCAACAACAAGCGTCCCGGGTGTCAGGGTGATCAAATTCGAGAGGACCGTTATTTCCCAATCCTTCCTCAGCACGGTTTCGAAGGCGAAGATGCCCGGCCTCATATCCAGCTTCGGCTTCAATACGATCTTGAGGACGCTGATGTTGGAAGAGATGAGCTCCCTTGCGAATAGGAGCAGCAAGCGGAAGACGGCGATCACCCGATTCAGATAGAAGCGGTCCTTGAAAAAACGGCGGAAGACGAACATGATGCAAAGCCCCAATACATACCCGATGATGAAGGTGCTCCCATCAAACTCATTTTTTAAGAACATCCAGGTAACAGCAAGGATCACATTCAGTAAAATTTGGAATGACATCAGGCATTACTCCTTTAAAACCGCTTTGATATAAATGTCAGGATTCAATAATGTGTCTGCAGCTTGGGAAACGAAAGGGTACATCGATTCCGTTCCGACTCCAAATAAGATGGAAATGGCAACAAGGATCACCGCCGGGATCAGCATTTTATGAACCGCAGCACCATGCAGGCGGTAATCAGCCTTAGGTGTTCCCCAGAAGCCGTACATGAAGATTTTCATCACGGAATACAGAACGATCAAGCTTGATAGCAAGACAACGGCCATTCCGAGGTAGTCGCCTTTTTGGGCCGCTCCTTGGAGGATGAGCAGCTTGCCGGCAAAGCCGCTGAACGGCGGGATTCCCGCCAAGGAGAGGGCAGCTATGAAAAAGGTCCAGGCAAGGGCCGGATACGGCTTGATTAAGCCGCCCATATTCCTTAAATCATCCGAGCAACTGATTTTGATCATGATGCCGATCAACAGGAAGAGGGCGGCCTTGATCAGCATGTCGTGGATGATGTATAAAATCGACCCGGTTAATCCCTGTTCATTCATCACGGATATGCCGAAAATGATGACTCCGACGGCGATGATGATGTTGTAAATGATGATTTTCTTTACATCCCAATAGGCTAGTGCCCCAATGGCGCCGATGAGGATGGTCAAGATGGCAAGCCACGCCAAAATGGCATGGGTGAAGTCTTGGTCATGATAAAACATCAGGGTATAGGTACGGAAAATCGAGTAAATGCCGACCTTGGTCAGCAAAGCCCCGAATAATGCCATCACAGGGATCGGCGGAGCATAATAAGACCCAGGCAGCCATTGAAAGAGCGGGAAAATGGCGCCTTTCAAACCGAACACGATCAAGAAACCGATGGCTATTACCGTAAGGATGGCAGGCTGGTTCACCTCTGCAATCCTTTGGCTGATCTGCGCCATATTCAACGTTCCCAGTATTGAATAGAGATACGCGACCATGATGACGAAAAAGGACGAGGAGAGCACGTTGACGATGATATACTTCAACGATTCCCTCAGCTGGATTTTCGTCCCGCCCAGTACCAGCAGCACATAAGAAGCCATCAGCATCACTTCGAAGAAGACGAATAGATTAAAAAGATCGCCGGTAAGGAAGGAGCCATTCACGCCAATCAGCAAAAACTGAAAAACAGGATAATAATAGTTTGCTTCACGTTCTGCGCCAATCGAGTGGAACGAATGAAGCAAGATGGCCAGCCCGATGATATTCGTCGTCAGGACAAGCAGTGAAGCAAGCATGTCTGCGACGATCACGATCCCGAAAGGTGCCTCCCAGCTGCCGACACCTAAAGTCAAGATTCCTTGGGAATGCACCGAGAATACAAGAAAGCTGGATAGCGCGATTCCAATAAGTGAGGAAAACACTGAAATCCATCGTTGAAGCTTAATTTTTTTTGCCATGAAAATGAGAATGATGCCTGTGAAAAGCGGCCATAAAACTGGCAGAAAGGATAGGTTACTCATTCGTTTTCGTACCTCTCATTTCTTCCATATCATCCGTTCCGAGCTCCTGGTAGGCCCGGTAAGCCAGCACCAGCAGGAAGGACGTCACCCCGAAGCTGATGACGATCGCCGTTAAGATAAGTGCTTGCGGAAGCGGATCGACATAGGATGCTGCTTCATCACTCAGCAATGGAACGGAGCCCGCTTTTAAACCGCCCATCGTCAAAATCAAAAGATGGGCACCGTGACTGAGCAGCCCCGTACCGATTATAATTCGTAAAATGCTCTTAGAAAGCATCAAGTAGGTCGCGCTCATGAATAAAATTCCAATGACAATGGCCAGTAATAGTTCCATTATTCACTCTCCCCTATCGTTTGAATAATGGTCATCGTGACACCAACAACCACAAGGTAAACACCGAGATCAAAAAGCACCGCCGTATGCAGGGAGATATGCCCAAGGAGCGGCAAATCGACGTAACGGTAAGCATGGGTCATCAGCGGTACTCCGAACAACAGCCCGCCGGCAACCGTCAGGCTTGATATGAGCAAGCCAGCACCGATCATGTACTTATAATCAATCGGCAGGATCGCGGTGACGGTCTTTAAATCGAAGGCGAGCAGCAGCAGGACGATGGCTGCTGAAGTCATCAAGCCTCCGACAAACCCGCCGCCTGGCGAATAATGCCCGCCCAGGAAGATGGCCGCCGAAAAAAGCAGGATTACGAAGGCGGCGACCTTTGTAACCGTTTGAAGAATCAGGTCGTTTTGCTTCATGATTTAGCTTTCCTCCTTGTCAGACGCAATTTGATCATTGCGAAAATCCCGAGCGCTGCGATGGATAGGACACTGATTTCAAACATCGTATCCAGTCCGCGGAAGTCGACGAGAATGACATTTACGACGTTTTTCCCGCCTGCCTCCTTATACGCGTTTTCAAGGTAATAGCTTGAGATGCTATCAAATAACTTATTGCTGTGTGCCGATAGGGCAATCAAAGTGACGATGACGCCTACACCAATGGAGATCACGGCGTTATTCAGCTTGAATGACATCCGTTCTTCCTTTCTGCTCGCCATCAATGGCAGGTGGAAGAAGCAAAGTAAAAACAGCGATACGGAAATGGTCTCGATGACTAATTGCGTCAATGCCAAATCGGGAGCCCGCAGCAAGACGAAAAACAGGGAAATCGCATAACCGGCCGCTCCCAAGATGATGATCGAGGTTAACCGTGACTTGGCAAACAAAATCGCGATCGCTGCGACCACGATGACGATTGCCAATAGCAGCTCGTAAAAACCGACCGGGGCGAAATGACCGGTATCCAATGCAAAGGCATTTTTCCAATAAATCGTAAAGCCCAATGAAACAATGAAGAATGAGAAAATCGACAGCAGGTATGTCCGAAGTGAGCCTGTCATCAACCATTTCATCACGAAGGACGACGATCGTTCAAGCTCCCTTAAGCTGGCGTCATAAACCGCATTCAAGGACAGGTGATCAGGAAGCAGCAGCAGCGGCTTTTGCCGCTTTTGGAAAAAAAGGTATAATATGAGCCCGACGGCGATGATGCCGATCGTCATCCACAATTCAGGTGTGAACCCATGCCATATGGCAATATGGACAGGGAAATCGTCAAGCGCAAAGCCCGGCTGTATGCCAGCAACTGCAGGTTTAATGATCGAAGTGGAAAGCAGATTTGGAAAAAGGCCGAAAATGACGACCAACGAGGCAAGGATGATGGGCGAAACCAACATCCCGATCGGTGCCTCGTGGGGCTTCCTTTCCAACAGGCTTAACTGCAGTTTGCCAGTAAACGGTTTAAGCACGACAATCATGCTATAAATGAATGTGAACACACTCGCAACCCAGGCAATGACGGGGAACAGCATTCCCCATGTATCCAGATTGAAGATATCCAGCTCCAATACATTCACCATGCTGGCCAAGAACATTTCCTTACTCAAGAAGCCATTGAATGGCGGGAGGCCTGCCATTGAAAAAGCGCCGATGATAGCCACTGTGAAGGTGATCGGCATCACCTGCATCAAGCCGCCAAGCCTTTTGATGTCACGGGTTCCGGTTTCATGATCGATGATGCCCGCAACCATGAACAGGCTGCCTTTGAAGGTTGCATGATTAATTAAATGGAATACAGCTGCAACGGTGGCTGCCAAGTAGATATTTTCCCCCATCGAATCATAATGGAGGGCTGCCGCACCCAGACCCAGCAGCGACATGATCAAGCCGAGCTGACTGACGGTGGAAAAGGCGAGAATGCCTTTTAAATCGGTCTGCTTGATTGCCGAGAACGAGCCCCAGAAAAGGGTGATCAATCCGGTAAGTGAAACGAGCCAAAGCCATGTTCCGGATTCGGCAAAAACAGGGCTCAGCCGAGCGACTAAATATATCCCTGCTTTGACCATCGTGGCCGAATGGAGGTAGGCGCTGACGGGTGTCGGAGCCTCCATCGCATCGGGAAGCCAGATATGGAACGGGAACTGTGCCGATTTAGTGAAGGCACCGAGCAGGACGAGCAATAGTGCAGGAGTGAAGAGCGCTTGATCCATGAGCTGTCCACTTTGTGCTATCAATTCACGTATGCTGAAGGTATTGCCCATGACAGAAAGGAGAATGATGCCCCCAAGCAGGCATAGACCTCCAAGCACGGTGATCAGCAGGGATTTTTGTGCTCCGTAACGTGAACGCTCCCTTTCATTCCAGTATCCAATCAATAAGAAGGAGGATAAACTGGTGAATTCCCAAAATGAATAAAGAACGATCAGATTATCCGAAAGGACGACGCCAAGCATGGCCCCCATGAAGAGCAAAAGGAAGACGTAAAATTGATTCAGCTTTTCTTTTTCTTTTGATAAGTAGAAAATCGAATAAAAAATGACGAGACAACCTATTCCGGTAATGAGCAAGGCGAACAGAAGCCCTAATCCATCAACATAGAAATCGATATGGATACCGAGAGAAGGGATCCAGTCAGCTCTTTCCCTTATGACATCACCCTGTTTGGTCAAGGGGATGAACCTTGAAAAATAGCTGAAAAGAAGAATCGGTAATAGGAGTACAAACCAACCTGTATGGATTTGTCGAAATAGTTTGTATAAGACCGGTACGATAAGAGCCAATAAAAACGGTGATAGTACTGCAAGATGAAGCAAAGACATAAACTCCCCCCTTTTTAACGAAGTCATTCGCCCTTATTATGCTTTTATGTACGCCATGTTAGACGAAAAAGGATATCCTCGTTGCTGATGCATTTATTGTCCCGCTTAAAAGTATATCGTAATTATTGGGGGTTTGCATGGCTTTAGGAACAGGGGTTGTCCAATAAAATCAAGATTTATATATAGGTAGAAAAGGGGCTGGCATCGCTTTGAAAAAAATTATTTCAATGATTTAATTCCGGGGATTTAGCATAGTATCCATTGTGAAATCGTGGTTTATCTAGCATAATATAGGATAAAAGAAGCATGGATGGAGAAAACATGAAAAATACCTATTTACTAAGCTACTTTCCAATCATATCAATCTTATTATTCAGCCTATCCTTCGCAATATATGGGGAAATGCAAATGCTCAAGTTATTCGGGAATCTGGGAATTTACCAAGGGATGCTGGAGTTCTTTTCTGAAACGGGCATCAAGCTGGCACTGCTGATCGTTTTGCTGCTTTTGTTCTTTATGGTTTTTGCCGCATTGAAATTGATCTCCGACACTGTAATGGAGCTATCCTTGTTATTCTTTTCCAAGGATTCGGAAGGGAAAGCCTTGAATAGCGTAAGAAGGGGCTCGGTCATCTATGTCATTGGCGCTGCATGTTCCTTGTTCAGTGTCCAATTCATCATCGGGCTGGGAGCGATCTTCCTCGCAACGAATGTCGTGGCCTTGATTTATTTCGTCAATAAATTGAGCCCGAGCCTCAATTTATCGGGGTTGATCGGATTGGTTTTCTTTCCGGTTTTCGTTTGGACCGCTTTGATTTCGATTGTCTCCTTTGCCGGCTTGAAGCTTTACAACAGCGTGATTGCAAGCCTGCCCATCTAACCCAAAAAAGAAGGTGCCATTGCGGCATCTTCTTTTTGGCAGGAGTCTCGCACTGCCGTTTCATTTCGCTCCATATGAAACCCCTTTAGTCCGTTATACATTCTTCTTCAGGCTTCATATTCACTTGTTTCCAGGTTTCATTGCCTTTTTTACGGAATTGGGCTAATTCTATGTCAGTTCCGTTTGTAAGTGTAAGGAATATAAAATAATAATCGGCGCCATCGTTACCGTTAAAGAAAATATGTTTCACATAACCCTTTTGGATCGTGGGATATCTTTTTTTGAGCAGTTTGCACCAATTTCCGTATTTCACGTCGATAATGGTTTCGCCATCCTGATCCCAGCCATGGTATGGTGCGCAGAGGAAATCCTCCGTAACATGCTCTACATCCGAGATTCGATATCCAGCATGTTCGTGAACAAGATGGATAAATCCGTAAGAATAACCGAAATACTCGATATTCTTACCTTCAAATGCTTCAATCGTTTCAGTTTCATAAAAAAACTTTATTCCTGATGCTACATCTGGCACTCGGCATAGCTTGATCAAACTCGTATGTCCTATCCCGGAAAAAGAATGTACGTATTTTTCATAGGTTACCTTTTTTTGATATTCCTCCGATAGGAAATTGAAGGCGATCGGAAAGGGAAGTCGGGCATTGCCGATGGTTCCGCAGCTTCGTCCGGCAATGTTTTCGGCTTCACGCAGAATGCTGAAATAGTTGAGAAGAGTATCTTCAGGGGCTTTAGTCAATTTTACAGGCAACTGGATTTGGTCGTGGGTTTTGTCATAATATGGTTGAAAGAATTTCCAATCTGACATTCGTAAATTTAAAGCTGGCAAACAAGATGGTCGAAAAAACCTTTGATGATAAGAAGTATCATCCATTTGATTCCGCAACACCACATTCATCACCCCGCTTTAGCTTATGGAAAAAAGAAAGATACGTGAGTTTCCTTTCATTCTCTTATAAGCAGGGGTCAGCTAACAAGCCAAACCCATGGTACGGATGGATTTGGCTTTTGTTTTGTCGTTATTGGACCTTGATGTATCTTTATTGCTCGGCCGTTTGGCTGATGTCTTTCCAGATCAGCAAATGCGGTGAGCGGGAATAAACGGATTGAAGGCTGGCTGGCTTGTCCTTGCCGATCCATACGCCTGTCGTGTAGTTTGCGGTCAGGCCGACAAACCACATGTCTTTTACATCATTGGTCGTACCGGTTTTGCCGCCGGCATATTCGGTAGGAAAGAAGGCTTTGCGGCCCGTACCGGTAATGGTTACCTCATGGAGGAGCTTCCTCATCTTGCTTACGGTGCTTTTGCTCCATACCACCTTGGATTTATCCCTCCAGCTGTAAAGGATTTTTCCTTCTTTGTCCGTGACGTCCGTGATTGCCCGAGCTGGCTGGTAGTTTCCGTCGTTGAAGGACGTGTAGGCATTCGTCAATTCGAGCGGACTCATGCCGTATTCGAAGCCGCCAATGGCCGAACTGATATGGTGATCCTTCATGGTGATTTTTTTAAAGTTGAAGGCATCGAGATATTGAAAGCTCTTTTTTATGCCCGTCTTTTCAAACAGTCTTATCGCGGGTGTGTTATAGGATTGGGCGAACGCGTTTTTTAACGTGACCATCCCATAGCTGTCACCGCTATAATTCTTCGGGCAATAGCTATTGCTGCAATAGCTCCCCCCGCTTACAAGCTGATTGATGCTAGCGCCGGTTTCCTCAAGGTAGGGAGCATAATCGAGCAATGGCTTGATGGCCGACCCCGGCTGCCTGTAGCTTTGGTATGAACGATTGAAAGAATTTATTTTATAATCTTTTCCCCCAATCAAAGAGACAAGCTCGTGCGTATGATGCTGTATAACCACTATCGCTCCTTCGATATCATTATCACCGATTTGAGATTGCAGGGCAGTCTTGGACTGGGTTTGCAGGTTCGTATCGAGTGCGGTATGGATGGTTACGCCGGAATGTAAAAGCTTTTCTACCTTCTTATTGAGCTCGGCTTCCGCCTTTTGACGTACAGCTTCATCCGGACTTTGTAAAGGCTTCGATAAACCTTCAGAGGAAGCCACCAGCGTTTTCAATTCCTGATGAACATACGTCACGTAATCGGGATACAGCTCGATCGAGGTGGACAAGTTCAATCTAACCGAACTTTTGATGAGACGCTCATACTCCATCTGTTCCAAATCGCCTTCGGCTGCCATTTGTTTCAGCAACCTCTCTTGTCGCTTTTTCGTTGCATCAAAATGTTTAAGGGGATTATAGTGTTCCGGATTATTAGGGATCGCGGCCAAGAAGGCCAGCTCAGCCTTGGACAACTCCCGGGTCGATTTACTGAAGTAAAACTGGGAAGCGGCTTCGATTCCATAGGCGCCATTACTGAAATAGATGGCATTCAAATACAGCTCCATGATTTCCGATTTGGATTTTTTCCGCTCCAATTGATAGGCATAAAGAAGTTCGCTAAGTTTCCGGTTATATGTCCTGTCATGAGTCAGGAAAACATTCCTGGCTAGCTGCTGGGTGATGGTGCTGCCGCCTTGTTCAATCGTATCGTTTTGGGAATTGATGAGAAGTGCCCTGCTGATGCCCGACAGGTCAACGCCGCCATGTTCATAGAATTTTTGATCTTCGGAAACGATGAATAAGTTTTCCAGGAATAGAGGGATATCCTCAAGCTTAAGGTAAGTTCTTTTTCCGACATCGGAAATTTCGCTGATCACTTTTCCATTTGCGGCCGTCATGTAACTTGTCTGGGCCAATTCAATCGAATCGATGGGAATGCGATCATCGAGCACATGATAGGGCGATTGGGCTGATGACCATTCTTGGTAGGATAGAAAGATGAATAAGATCAAAACAGGAACTAACAAGAAAATCGTGATATAGCCTAGATACGTGCGCATAGTTCAACTTCCTAACTAATATATTTTTAGTAAGTTCTTGGGACAAGATAAGTAGTGGAGTGGTACTTTTGGTTCATTCATCCATCATAATCCAATTAAGGAAGACTATAAAGGCTTTTGGGGAATTTAGGGCTGTGCTGAAGGGCAGGACATTCCAATCCAATGAAGAACTTTCTAAATCTTCTGTTATAATATTCTCATGAGAAAAAAACCAATTTATGTTTATAAGCAAATGTCAGGAATAAGAAGGGGGTCATAAAAATGGACGAACAACAGCAATATGTATTCATAGATTTTGAATTTACGATGCCGGAGGGGAAAGCGAATCCGGTGGGATTTTATCCGGAAATCATTGAGGTGGGCTTGGTCACCGTCATCAATGAGACGATTCAGGAGCAATTTTCATCATTTGTTAATCCAATGAAATTTCCAGCCCTAACGGGAAGGTGCAAGAAATTCTTGAATATAACCCAAGACCAGGTGGACCGGGGCATTTCATTTGAAGAGCTGGTTTCGTTATTGAGGAAGATAGATGAGCAGCATCCAACGACGATCGTGACATGGGGTAATATGGACATGAAGGTTCTCCGTCAGAACTGCCAGAAATCAGGATTGAGCTTCCCCTTTTCCGGAAAACAGACGGATCTTTGCTTGGAGTACAAACGCTTTTTTGGGGATCAAAACCAAACCGGGCTTTGGAAGGCTGTACAGGCCTATGGTAAGGAAGGGACAGGCAAGCATCATAGGGCGCTTGATGACGCCATCACGACTTATAATATCTTCAAGCTGGTGGAGAAGGATAAGAGCTATATGCAAAATCATGAACCGACCACGATTGGCGATCGCATTGATTTATCGAAGGTACTGAATCATTTAGCGTTATAAAAGCCAAATCATCTACTACTGATTTGGCTTTTATCATGCTTCATTTGAAATAATCGGCCGCTAGGTCCTCAAGGAGCTGCAAGCTTTTTTCATTCCACTCCGTATCGGCTTCACTTAAGGTTTGCTTCATTTTAGCAACAGCTTCCCTTAAGGATTCCTTATATTCAGGAATTTCCCCATCAAAGATCCTGACCATATTCTTAGGCACGTTGGTTTGCTCCCTGAATGCAAGGGCGCGCCGTTGATGGAACATGGACACTTCGGTTTGCTTCGGGTTATGAAGATCGCCCTGCATGGGATGCTTCATCACAGCCAACACTTTAACAAGATATGCAGCAGGCCTGATATCGGTGACTTCCCCGATGTATTTTCCCGTTTTATAAATCGCGGTAACCTTATCGCCGATTTGAAAATCCTGTTCTGACATTTCCCTACCACCTTTCTTTAACTTCCTTCATGATACATAAGAACAACGGTTTTTCACAGCGAATTTGTTCAATTTGGCAAAGATGCTTTTTTATATAAAATCGTGTAAAGTGTACAAATGAAGATGAAAATGGAGCTGCAGGCCATTTTATAAAAAAAAGAAAGAGGTATGACACATGACAAACTTTCCGCAATTGACAAGTGAAGTATTGGAAAATGAAAAAGCGGTCATCATGCAAACGACGCTTGGCGATATTAAAATCAAGCTATTTCCTGAGCTTGCTCCGAAGACAGTGGAGAATTTCCTGACACATGCTGAGAACGGTTATTACGAAGGAATCATTTTCCACCGTGTCATCAAGGATTTCATGCTGCAAGGCGGAGATCCGACAGGGACTGGAATGGGTGGAGAAAGCATTTGGGGAGCTCCATTCGAGGACGAGTTCTCGATGCAATTATTCAATTTGCGCGGAGCGCTTTCCATGGCAAATGCAGGACCGGGAACGAACGGCAGCCAATTTTTCGTCGTACAAGCACAGCACGTGGACAGCAGGATGGGTGAGCAAATGAAGCAAGCCGGTTATCCTGAGGAAATCATCAGTGCATATATGGAAAAAGGCGGCACTCCATGGCTTGACCATAAGCATTCCGTTTTTGGACAAGTCATCGAGGGCATGGACGTCGTGGATGCGATTGCTGACGTGGAAACCGTAGCAGGGGACAAGCCAGCCGTGGATGTAGTCATTAAAGGAATCACCATTTTATAATGTACAAAAGGTGAGGGGCCGAGTGCCTCTCGCTTTTTTGCGGTTTTAGCCGATTCCACCCACTAGTGGATTGTTCTGGAAATTGATATAATGGGAACGAAGCAGCTCATATCTCTAATCAAGGAGGATGTATCGGATGGATTTTCCCAACCATGCTTTACTAGGTTTGTTCCTTTATTTTCCGGAAGACAAGTCTGAGTATATCCCGGCTGGCATCACTTGTTTCATCTTTTTGGTTGCCGCCGTTTTTACGATGAGGGCCATTATCAGATATTCAAAAAAAGAAGAGATGAAGACGAAGAAATTCGAGGATGAAGTGACGAAAAGGAACCAGCGTTTAAAGGATGACAGGCTCACTTGAACTAGGATAAAATTAGAATGAACAATAAAAAGTTCCCTTATCAGCATAAGCAATTTATACTATAAATCATAGAGATAGAAATTTTGGGGGCGTAAGTTGTTATGCAAATCGTAGCGAAAAGGATGATTGCGGCAGATACGGTTAAGCGGTTTTTCATTCACCACTGGGAGACGAGCCAAGTCGTTTTTTCAAGGGGCTTATTTCATTATGCGGAACTTGAGGGTTTCGGGGTGATGGATGAGGCTGAGGAAATCTCGGGATTGGGCACGTACAAGGTAACCGATCAAGTCTGCCAGATCATTTCTTTGAATAGTGTGCATGAGAATCAAGGTGTGGGCTCATCGTTGCTTTATGTGATGGAGAATATCGCTAAGGAGAAAAATTGCCATACCATTAAAGCGATTACGACGAACGATAATTTACAGGCCTTGAAGTTTTTTCAAAAGCGTGGGTATGTCATTTCGGAAATCGTCCCAAATGCAGTGGTACGATCACGGGAAATCAAGCCCGAAATTCCTTTTTACAGCAGAGATGGCATCCCGATCCGAGATGAAATCATACTCGAGAAAAACATTTAAAAGGGTGTAATACACCTGGAATTCAGATGGGGGGAATGGGGAAATGTTCAAGAAAATAGCAGCTGATGCCCTTGGTTTAAGTGATATCGGAAGTGTGATAAGTCCTGCGGATTATGACAAGGTCGATGCGGATGATTATATCATGCACGAAGACGGGGAAAAAATTTACTTCCTGATCAAATCGAAAACGGATGAATATTGCTTCACGAATCAAGCTTTCATCCATTTGGATGGGACAAGCGCGATCAGCAAGAAGCGCACGCTCATGAGGTACAGCTACAGCCAGCATACTATTTCCAATGCGACTCTTGAGACGGCGGGTACCGTGGATTTGGATGCGGAAATCAAATTTTCGATCGGTGCAAGGACCTTTTCCATCGATGTCCACAAAAAATTCATTGAAGAACTGAAGGATTTGTTCAAATCACTCGTAAAAATATCGGAAATCTGCCATGAGAACGAATATGCCCTGCAATTTGCGCAGCAAAGCGTAAATTTTGCTTCTTCGACCTTGAACCAGGTTCGGACCGAAGGAAATCAAATGGCGGCAAGCTTTAAGGAAATCAATGCTGCAGCGTTTGAATGGTTGATGGACAGCCGGAAAAAGTACCATGTGAAAGATTTCGGATTTGTTTTTGAAAAATATATCAATAATTAAAAGGAAGGCGAACACAATCCCATGTGTCCGCCTTCTTTTTTTAATTGTTCAAGTCATACAAACCAGGGCTGTGCTCATTCGGCATGTCTGGCATTTCCGGAACGGGATAACCATTTGGAGGCTCCGTGACGGTAAGCTGCCCGCCATTCCGGCTCGGTGTTTCACCTTGGAAGACCTCACTGATCCGGGTTTGGTCGAGCCTGAAGTTGAATTGGGCATTATGATAGCCTAAATCCACATATTTGCGACATTCAGGATATTTGTTCAAATCATAATTCGGTACAGGGAAGATCTTCCCCCAGCTGACCCCTAGTGTTTCCAAAGCCTTGGCAAAAGCGTTTTGGTGGGCATTGTCCCGTACCATCAAAAAGGCGATCGTTTCACGCAATGATTTATTGGAGCTCATTTCATAAATCCTCGATTTTTGCAAAACCCCAGTCGATTCAAGAACGACATTATTCAACAGGTTTGCCACGATATTGCCATGATCGTAAACATATGAGCCAGTCCAAGGATTACCCCCTGCATCGACGGGCAGTGACGCCTTGGCTCCCATGATGAAATGATGCGGGTTAGCGCCGCCCTTGATGACATCGTCCAATGGGGCACCATCGATACCGGAATTTCCCGGCATGTTGCCGCCTGCATCATTCAGCAGCTGGTTGATCGTCGATTGGACAAGTTCAACATGGCTCAATTCCTCCAAGAATACACCACGGATCAAATCACGATATTGTTTTGCTTTGCCGCGGAAGTTGGCACTTTGGAATGAATATTGCATCATCGTCCTCATTTCGCCGAATTGTCCTCCGAGTGCCTCCTGAAGAACTTTGGCCGCACTTGGATCAGGTTTATCAGGAACGATCATATTGATTAAATCTTCTTTATAGAAATACAATGAAAGGCCTCCTTGGAGTGTAAATGAATTTCTCCGTTAGCTTTTGTTATTTGCCTCCTTTTATTCCTGAGGAAAAAAATACCTTTATGGAAAGGCGTGAAGAGAGAAATACTAGAGGAAGAACAATTTTGAAAGGATGTTGCACATGCTTTCCAATCAGCAGCTAAAAGGCTTTCAACAGCAATTGCAGCAAACGAAGCAGGAGCTGAAAGAGCGGTTGAATGATTCGGGCGACTTCGATTTAAGAAGGAGCATGCACGATTCGACCGGCGAATTATCGAGTTATGATAATCATCCTGGCGATCAAGGAACCGAATTATACGAACGGGAAAAGGATTTGGCGCTTACGGAGCATTATCGCGATGAAATAAGTGATATCGATAGGGCCCTTACCGCCATCCAGGCAGGGGAGTATGGAAAATGCGAGGTTTGTTCGAGGGAAATCCCCCTTGAACGCTTGAATGCCATCCCTACCACCACATTTTGTGTCGAGCATACCCCATCACGGGAAACCTCCCACAATCGTCCAATCGAGGAAGAAGTGCTGGGGCCGTCCTTCGGTAAATTCGATAACGAGGAACGAAATGAATCGGTCGCCTTCGATGCCGAGGACTCCTGGCAGGAAGTGGCCTCCTTCGGAACATCTGAAACGCCTTCCGATTTCGCTTATCCGCCAGATGATTACGAAGATATGTACATCGATTCCGAAGAAAACATCGGGTATGTCGAGGATTATGAAAATTTCGTAGGTGTCGATATATACGGGAAGGAAATAACGGTATACCCGAATTCCCAGTATGAAGAATTGAAGGAAGAGCTTTTTGAAGAAAATATCCAGACCTCCTTTGGGGACCTGCCTCGTTATGAGCATGATCCTTATGTGGAGGAGGATAAAGAATAAGCGCAAAGGAAAAAGGGAGAGCAGCTGGGAGGCGCTCTCCTTTTTCATGCGGTTTTCATTTATTTTTATCGACTACGACATGCTCGAATTTATCTGCTGGCAAATCGACGGAAAATGCTTGGCCGAAACCAATTACATATCGTCCATCTTTTGGCGTGAGTTCAAATAGGGATAGATCCAGCCCTCTTAAAACCCCCATCATCGGCGCACCATGGTTTTCTGAGAACTTGGAAAATATGACCTCGTGACCGTCGTTTCCGATGTTTTCAGCGGTACATTGAAAGCGGACCCGCTCCAGTGCGAATAAATTAGTGGAACTTTGCTCATCTTCAAGCAGCATGATGCTGATCCGTTCATTCGCTTCAATAAATTGATAATGGTCGGAAATCTTGCTGATATAAATATAAAATTTCCCTTCATGTTGAACGAAGGGGGCATAGCTAATGAAAGGTTCTCCAAAGGCATCCTTGGAGCTGATCACCATCGTGTTACACTTCTTTAGAAATCGCAGATATTGCTCCTTTTTTGCGGGAATATCGATTGATTTTGCCATTTACTCTCCTCCTGTTAGCGTGTGGTTGGAAATGCCCACTAAATTAATTCGTGGCTTCCTATGCTGATAATGCGAATCGATTTCACACTCCACTCCATAGACACTGCGAATCGTCTCTTTCGTCATGACCTCTTCCGATGTTCCATATTTCACGATGGTTCCTTTTGAAAGGACACATATTTTATCGCTGTAAATACTTGCTTGGTTTAAATCGTGAAGCACCATCACGACCGTCATTCCCAAATCGCGATTGACGGTATGGACAAGCTCAAGCAGTTGAAGCTGATGGGCGATGTCTAGGTAAGTCGTCGGTTCATCAAGCAGCAATACTTTCGGCCGCTGCGCCAAGGACATCGCAATCCAGGCACGCTGTCCTTCCCCGCCGGATAGCGAGGATACGAGGCGGTCCTTTAAAGGTGTTAATCCCGTTTTTTCAATGGCCCACCCGACGATGCTCAAGTCTTCATCATTGGTACGCTCATACCATTTCTTGTGGGGCGTACGTCCGTATTTCACCAATTCCTCAACCGTGATATCCGACGGCGGTTCATTCGCTTGAAGTAAAACGCTCATCATTTGCGAGATGGTTTTCTTTTTCAAAGAATGCAGATCCTTGCCATCTAAAAAAACCTTTCCGCCCTGAACAGGAATCATTCTCGACATCGCTTTTAGCGCTGTTGACTTTCCCGAGCCATTCGGGCCAATGATCGATACGATTTCCCCTTTTGAAACGTCGATCTTAAAATCATTTAATATTTTCTTATGATCATAGCCTGCATCCAATGATTGAGCCTTCAGCATTTATATGTCACCCGCTCTCATTAGATATAAAAAGTAAGGTCCTCCAACCATCGCCATTACAATCCCTGCCGGAATGTCCAACGGGGAGAATAGGGAACGGCCGATCGTATCGGCCACCAATAAAACGAGTGCCCCCAAGACCATGCTCATCGGCAATAAGCGACGGTAATTGGACCCGACTAAAAATCTCGACATATGTGGGACGATAAGTCCGACAAAACCGAGCAACCCAACGATGGATACGGAAATGGCTGCTAAATAAACAGCGATGAGAGAAAGGGCGATTCGAATCCGATTCGTATTTTCCCCTAAGTTCACCGCTACATTTTCACCCAGGTTCAAAATGTTTGCCGGACGGATGCAAAACAATGCGGCAATCCAGCCAATGAGTGAGTAAGGGAAGAGGAGGCTCACATCTCCCAAGCCCTTTGCGGACAAACTTCCATTCAGCCATTGAAGGGCCGAAGGGAGGCGATCGCTGTAAAGAATCGACAGCAGGCCGGTTATCCCGCCAAAAACAGCATTAACGGCAATGCCCGAAAGGATGATTCGTATCGGCGATATACCATTCTTCTTCCAGGCGAGTGCGTAGACTAAGGTAACGGCTACAAGCCCTCCCACCACCGCAGCGAGCGGTATATACTTGCCGAAGCCGGGGAATAGAAGAAGGATGAATAATACTGTCACTGCCGCACCGCTAGATACGCCGGTCAAGCCTGGATCCGCTAAAGGGTTCCTCATGACGGCCTGTAGCAGGGCACCGGATATGGCTAAATTGATCCCGACTAAGATGGCGATCAAAACCCTGGGAATTCGCAGATCCCAGACAATCGTTTCTGACATTTCCTGACCAGAGCCAAAAATGGTCCTGATCGTTTCCATAGGTGACAAATGCACACTGCCCATTCCAATTGATAAAATCATGAATATCAGCAGAAAAATGAGTATGGCACCTATCCTGAATCCTGTCTTTGGTTTTACTTTCATTTAATCCAACCCTCATCTGCATTCAATTACTTATATAAAATCTCGCTTAGCTGCTCCAAGCCGGTCGTTGCTTTTTCAATGGATGCATAGCCAAAGATCTCGTAGTCAAGGGCTTGGACACGATCTTCTTTAAAGGCATTTAATTTCTCCCATGCGCCATTCTTTTTCACATCGGCCTTAAACTGTTCCAATGCCGCAGTTGGATCACCGTGTGAAACAAGAAGTATGGCATCCGGGTTAGCCGAAATGACATCCTCCATATTCATCGGTACATAGGCCTCGGTTGATTTCAACACTTCATTTACAATATTCGTAGCTCCTAATTTTTTCACTAAGCTTCCTACATACGTATTCTCGCTCATCAGCATAAACGACTCACCTGAACCGAATAACACCATGACCTTTGATGAATCCTTGCCTTTGACGCCATCCAATACGGCTGTTTCCTTCTCTTGCAATTGTGCAATATAGTCTTGCGCTTCGGCTTCCTTATGTAATACTTTCCCTAATACTTCAAGCGATACTTTTAGATCTTCATAAGAATCCGTGGGAATGTAAGCCGTGTCCACCTTGCTATTCTTTATTTTCTTATCCAGGCTATCTTTGATTGATTCAGGTCCGATTACGATATCCGGCTTAAGGCTTACGATCTTTTCTACATCAGGTTCAATGGGAGAACCGATTTGGGTTACATTTTCGAAACCTTTAGGCAGCTCATGAGTGGAAGTGGGGATCCCGACTGGCTTCACATCCAATATTTGCAGCATTTCCGCGATCGAAACAGAAGTCGTTACAATCGATTCAAGATGCTTCGAGGGAAATTGCTTGGTTAATTCCTCCACCTTGTCTTTACTTGAAGCATTTGTATCACTTGCCGCCTTTGCAGCTTCGCTTCCATGCTCTGCAACTACTTTTTCATTGGTTTTACCTGGTTCTGCCTTTTCCTCGGCACAACCGCCCAACACGAATAATGCAGATAGTAATACCGTTCCGTATATCCTTTTTTTCATCGTTTGAATCCTCCGCATCGTTATAATTAATAATAATAATCATTATCAATTAGAAAGAATACCAGACAATCAGCAGGTTTACAACAGCTATTTTCGTTTGAGGGGAATCGCTCTGTGCATATTGGTCGTTGAATGAATAAGAAAAGCCACTCTACCGATGTAGAATGGCTCAGTCTATAGATGTTTATGGGTGTAGGCGATTGGAACATTCGATTGCAACGAGAGCACTTGCTTTGTGCGGGCAATCCGGGAGCCTTCTCGGCGCCTATGCACGCTTTTCCCGCAGGAGCCCCGCGCCTTCCATTCCAATCGATTCTGCATGAACCCCTTTTATAACACATAGCAGGGCATTTTATGAAAATGCTCGTTTTAACCGGTTTAGTCCCTCCAGCAGCGTGGCGCGTGAACAGCCGATGTTCATCCGGACAAAGCCTTCTCCCCCCGGACCATATTTTAAGCCAGGCTCCAATGCCAGCTTTCCTTGATAGATCAGCCGCTCCTTGATTTGTGCATCGGTTAATCCGAGGCCGCGGCAGTCAATCCATAAGAGGTAGGAAGCATCCGGATGCATCACATGCAGGGCGGGAATTTCGGCAGCAATGAATTCCTCTGCCAGCTTGATATTTTCTTCAATGTAGCCCATCATTTCGGTCAACCATTGCGAGCCTTCACGATAGGCGGCTTCCATGGCTGTCAGGGCCAGGATGTTGAGACCATGGAAAGCTAGTTTCGTTTGGACCTTTTGCAATGAAAGCTGCAGCTCCTTGTTGCTGGTGATCAGGAATGAAGCCTGCATCCCGGCAATGTTGAATGTTTTGCTTGGGGCCATCAACGTCACGGTCATCGCTGCCAATTCTTTTGAAAGCGAGGCAATCGGGTAATGCGTCGATCCCGTGAGGAACAA
This sequence comes from Peribacillus folii, assembly GCF_030271255.1. Classification (GTDB taxonomy): domain Bacteria; phylum Bacillota; class Bacilli; order Bacillales; family DSM-1321; genus Peribacillus. The sequence continues at coordinate 81,891 of NZ_JASJOM010000008.1, read as the reverse complement.
GTCAGCATGAATTTCATCACTGACTATGATGACATCGTACTTTTCACAAAGTTCCCCGATTCGCAGCAGTTCGTCCTTCGTCCAGACACGTCCGCCCGGGTTGTGCGGGCTGCAAAAAAGGAATAGCTTCACTCCGTCTTTCAGCTTGTCTTCAAAATCGGTGAAATCGATCGTAAAGCGCCCTTCCTCGAGGATGAGGGGACTGTTGACCACTTCCCGGTCATTGCTTTTGACCATATCAAAAAATGGCGTATAAACAGGTGATTGCAGCAATATTTTATCACCGGGATTCGTAAAGGCTTGGATCGTCGTGCTGATGGCCGAAACGATACCGGAACTGAAAGAGATCCACTCCTTATCGACTTTCCAGGAGTGGCGATCTTTCAGCCAGTCTTGAATCGCGGTGAAAACTGTATCCGAAGGGGCGGTATAACCGAAAATAGGATGTTTCAAGCGCTCGACCAACGCTTTTTGAATGCCTTCGGGAGCCGGGAAATCCATATCGGCTATCCACATTGGCAGTACATCCTCGCTTCCAAACAATGTTTTAAGCGAGCTTTTATCCCATTTCACGGATCCCGTGTTCTCCCTGTCATAATGTTCTTCAAAAATTGATTTATTCAAAATATCCACCACCGAAAAAATTTTTGTCGTTTTCGCTAAGAAGCAGTCAGTATGATACTATGATATCATGTTCTTTGAATATATCGAGCAGGTGATGATTATATGGATACACAGCAAATGAATATAGCGTTGGTTGCCGTTTTACAAGAGTGGGACCCTTTCCGGATCGGAGGGGACTTATACGAGCCGGAAATTGCCGATACAGTCGTAGCCATCCGGGATATCGATAGCCCACGGGAGCTTGCGGGAAAAATACAATCCATTTACGAGTTCGCGTTCGATGAATCCATCGAATTCGAAAAATGCCTTGAAGTTGCACAGAAGCTGCTCATCATTAAAAATGATGCCAGCTGTTCCATATAAAGGTCAAAAAAGGTGTCCCAAAATTAAGGGACGCTTTTTTTTTTGCCGCACTACTCGTGAGCATGTTCCTTACGTTCAACGTCAAGGGCGGAGGTTCCGAGGAATCGTTTGATTAATTGGTAGATTTCCGCAGGCTTTTCCTCGGGAAGCAAATGACCGGTATCTTCAAGCACAACAAGCTCGGAGTTGGGCAGGTCGGCATGGAGCCTTTGGCCGATTTCCAACGGCACGACACGGTCATGTCTTCCCCATACAAGGAGGCAGGGGATCTGGATATCATGAAGCTCTTCCTTTAGCAAATCTATTTCCTTATCCCGCAGCATCCTCCCCAGTGCACGGAATATATCATGCTTTTCCATGAAGGGCCTTAAATATCCCTGGCGCATTTCATCATCAATCAGGGACGGGTCATGGACAACATTTTTCAGGTTTTTTTCGATGCCGGATCGTTGGAGATACCCCTTTATCCCGAATGAAAAGAAAGGCAGGTAGCTGACCAGCTTCATTTTTTCCGAATAGCTTGGCAAATAGCCTGAACCGGCAAGGAGAATCGCATGTTCAACCAAATCTGGATGCGATTGGATGAGCTGCAGGGAAACCTGCCCGCCCATTGAATGGCCGATGATGCTGAATTTACCGATATTTTTCCCTGCTAAAAAATGGACGACGGATTTGGCGATGTTCCGGAAGGAATACGTATACCGATAATCTTTGCCGCTTTGCCCGAACGGAGGGAGGTCCAATGAAATCACGTTGAATTCCTTGATTAAGTGGGGCACCAGTTTACGGAAGCTGAAGCTGGATGATAAGAAGCCGTGAAGCAGTACAAGGGTCGGAAGGGAGTCATCCATCCGGTCATATTCAAAATAGATGTCTATATTATCGACCCGTTCCCTGCCTATAATTGTATGACGTTCCATATTGGTCCTCTTTCCTCGCGATTGGCAGCGTATAAAATCCCATGATTTACAATAATAGGGATGGTCCTGCTGTTGCATAACAGTAAATGTAATAATCCCCAGCAAAAATGACAAATGCTATAACAGCTCGCCAATCAATTTTGATATAATAGTGTAAGTTTATCCTGACAGAATAGGACTTATTAATTTTTATTGTCATATAGGAACCTAATGAGATCAATCGTGAGACTATCTGCCAGCCAAAAACCAAAAGGGGGTTTTCCCATGCACTTGAATGAAGAAGAATTGGAAGTCTTGAGAATCATTGAAAATAACAGCCGGATCGATATGAAGGATTTGGCTAAAATGACTGATTTATCAGAAGCGGACATTGAAATCACATTGAAAAAATTAGAAGAAATGCGTGTCATCGTCCGTTACTTAACGGTCATCAACTGGGCAAAGGTGGACGAATACCATGGTGTCACGGCGATGATCGATGTGAAGGTCACCCCAAAACGAGGCGTCGGTTTCGATGAGGTGGCAAAGCGGATCTACAAATTCAAAGAAGTGCAATCTGTGTACTTAATGTCGGGGGCCTATGATCTTTCAGTGATTGTCGAGGGCCGCTCAATGAACGATGTGGCTAAATTCGTTTCCGAAAAACTCTCGACGCTCGACTCCGTTATTTCGACGACGACGCATTTCATCATGAAAAAATACAAGCATGATGGCACGATTTTCGATCAAACGGAAGAAGATAAGCGGATCGTGGTGTCACCATGATAAAAACGAGTTATGTTTCAAGAACGGTTGCAGAGCTTAAACCATCTGGCATCCGCCGCTTTTTTGACCTGGCTGCCAATTTGGAGGGTGTCATCTCGCTTGGTGTGGGCGAACCTGACTTCGTCACATCATGGGCAGTAAGGGAGGCGGCGATCAACTCCCTGGAGGAGGGATTTACCTCTTATACCGCCAATGCCGGTTTATATGAATTGAGGGCGGAAATCAGTGGGTATATGGAAAAGCAGTTCCATGTTTCATATCGGCCCGAGGACCAAATCATCGTCACGGTCGGTGCAAGCCAGGCGCTTGATATCACGTTGAGGACCATCTTGGATCCAGGTGAGGAAGTCATCGTTGTCGAACCGTGCTTCGTGGCATATGCACCGCTGGTCACGATGGCGGGAGGGGTCCCTGTCACGGTCCAGACCTCGAAGGCCGATGACTTCAAGTTGACTCCCGAGCAGCTCGAAGCGGCGATCACGCCAAAAACGAAGGCGGTCTTAATCTGTTCGCCGAATAATCCAACCGGAACGCAGCTTGGGCAGGAAGAATTGGTGATGCTTGCTGATATCGTCAAAAAGCACGACTTGCTGGTCATTTCCGATGAAATTTATGCCGAGCTTGCTTATGATGAACATTTCACTTCTTTTGCCGCCATTGATGGCATGTTTGAGCGGACGATCGTCATCAATGGATTCTCGAAAGGGTTTGCGATGACAGGATGGCGACTCGGCTTCGTTTGTGCCCCTAAGGAAATTTCCGAAGCGATGCTCAAGCTTCATCAATATGCGATGATGTGTGCGCCGACGATGGCGCAGCATGCTGCCTTGGAAGCCCTGAAGCACGGAATGCAGGACGTGGAGGATATGCGTCGCAGCTATCGGAGAAGAAGGAATTATATCGTCAAATCATTCAATGAAATAGGGCTTGAGTGCCATAATCCCGGCGGGGCGTTTTATGCCTTCCCTTCCATCGAGAAAACCGGGATGACTTCGATGGAATTTGCCGAAAAACTATTGACGGAGGAACTTGTTGCGGTCGTTCCGGGAGATGTGTTCGGCCAGAGCGGTGAAGGCCACATCCGCTGTTCCTATGCATCCTCCATGGAGCAGCTTCAGGAAGCGCTGAAGAGAATGGAACGTTTCATGGATAACCATAGTAAATAAGTAAAAAAATAGGGATCCGGCCATTACGCAGCCGGATCCCTTTCCATAGGGGGAATTAGAAAAAAAGAGTTAATCTAATGGATTAACATAGAAAGTGTTAATCATAGTATATCCAGCACGTTGAAAAAAAATACACATACCATGACCTATTTTTAAATTAAGCTTGTGTATTATATAAAGTATGCATAACATTCAGAATTTGTTCTTCACTGAAATCCTTGGCTGTCCTTAGGATGAGTTCAGCCTTTTTGGTGCCGATTTCTTCAATTAGCTTTTTGATATCCTCGTCAATGGCCGCTGCATTTCCGGCTGGGGCATCCTTCAAAAATTCCGAGGCTGGAATATCAAGGACCGTGGATAGACGTAATATGGTTTGAGTGTCTGGTACCGATTCACCGGATTCATATTTTTCGATCTTTTTGGTGCCGATTCTTAATTTCAAAGCCAGTTCCTGCTGTGTGAGGTTATGGTCTTCTCGATATTGCCGGATATTCTTTGCGATATTAGACATAGGTAGGCACTCCTTTTTATGGTAATTAATTCTATATGTCATTATTTTACCATATTATAACTTGCAAATATGGATAGGAATATGTAAGTTTTGTGAAAAAAATCATTTGAAAGGGATCTATTTTAATCTAAAAATAGAAATTTTGCTGTCGTGGAAAAGGAAACCAAGGTTAATTGCAACGTATTAGGATAAGGTATATATAAAGATTTTATTTATTTAAATATTATTTCCAAAAAACAAACATTTTTTATGAGTAAAATCCCAAAAAGTATGGTATACTTAACTTTGATTATTTACCAATTATGTGATATAATTTTTTATTGCGTGAAAAGCCGAAAAAATATATATAAAATAGGAGTGTTACCATGTCTGAAAAATTCGAAATTGGTGCGGTAGTTACTGGTAAAGTAACTGGTATTCAACCATACGGTGCTTTTGTTGCTTTAGATGATTCTACTCAAGGTTTAGTTCATATCTCTGAAATTACTCACGGATTCGTTAAAGATATCAATGAGCATTTAAAAGTGGGCGATGAAGTGAAAGTGAAAGTACTTTCAATCGATTCAGCTGCTGGAAAAATCGGATTGTCAATCCGGGCTACAGAAGAGGCTCCAGAGCGTACTGAAGCTCCGAAAAAAGCGCCAAAAAAACGCCAAGCTTCTGTTAAAGCAACTTCTCACATCGAATCTACTGAAGGTTTCAACACGTTGAAAGACAAACTTCAAGAGTGGATCGAACAATCTCAACGCGAAGACCTAATCAAGAAATAATTTTTCTTGAACCGGCAGATCTTTTGATCAGCCGGTTTTTTTGATTGCCGAAATAAAGCCGGGCCAGGATAATCCATGGCCCGGCTTTTATTTACTCACTTTTTCAGCGAGTTGGTTTTGTTTCTGGCTCCCTGGAAATTTCAGGACTTGGTTTGAAGAGAAGACCAAGATTGACCAGACCAGCAATTCCAACCAGTCCATAAATGATACGTGCCAACGCGGCATCTTGCCCGCCGAAGATGGATGCGACTAAGTCAAATTGGAAAAAGCCTATCAATCCCCAATTGATCGCGCCGATTATTGTAAGAACAAGTGCCGTTCTTTGTATTCCACTCATTGTACAGCCTCCTTTTTAAAATAAGTTCGTTCTTTATTTATCATGCTTTTTCATCATGTAAATATACATCCTTACAAAAGTTCCGGACGGATTTTTTGTATTTATATGCCACATTGGTCATAATGAAGAAAAGATAAAACTTGCCATTGCCCAGGCCGACGTATTCCAAGCCTCAAAAGAGGGTGATGTGCCATAAAAAGGAGAGAGATCCAATGGAGAATTACACGTATAAAAATCCTACAAAAGTAATTTTCGGGAAAGACCAGCTTGAAAGCATAAAATCCGAAATTCCGGCATATGGAAATAAAGTTTTGCTTGTATATGGGTCAGGCAGCATCAAAAAAAACGGCTTATATGAAAAAGTGGTCAAAGCCTTGGAAGAAATCGATGCCGAGGTGCACGAGCTTGCCGGGGTCGAACCGAATCCACGCATCTCTACCGTTCAAAAGGGTGTGGACCTTTGTAAGCAGCATCACATCGATTTTATTCTTGCCGTCGGCGGCGGAAGCGTCATTGATGCTACAAAGGCAATCGCGGCAGGTGCAAAATATGACGGCAACCCATGGGATCTTGTCATCAAGACGGCGCCAGTCGAAGCGGCATTGCCGTTTGGAACGGTGCTGACGCTAGCTGCAACGGGCTCCGAGGCAAATTCTGGATCTGTCATTACAAACTGGGAAACGAAAGAGAAATACGGCTGGGGCAGTCCATTGGTTTTCCCGCAATTCTCCATTTTAGATCCGGAAAACACATTTTCCGTTCCTGAAAACCAAACGGTATACGGAATGGTCGATATGATGTCACATGTGTTCGAAACGTACTTCCATCCCGAAACGCATGCACCGCTGCAGGACCGTTTCTGTGAATCGCTGTTATTGACCGTGATGGAAACGGCGCCTAAACTGCTGGAAGATCTCGAGAATTATGAGCATCGGGCTACAATTCTGTATGCCGGGCATATTGCCCTTAATGGTTCGCTTGGAGTCGGGTACAGCGGCGATTGGGCGACACATAATATCGAACATGCCGTTTCGGCGGTATATGACATTCCTCATGCCGGCGGATTGGCCATCCTGTTCCCTAATTGGATGAAGCATGTGCTCCATGAAAACGTCTCACGGTTCAAACAGGTTGCAGTCCGGGTGTTCGGTGTCGATCCTGAAGGGAAAACGGATGAAGAAGCGGCGCTTGAGGGGATTGACAGGCTTCGCGCATTTTGGAGCAGCTTGGGGGCGCCGACCACGCTTTCCGATTATGACATCGACGACTCACAGCTGGAGGTCATGGCCGATAAAGCGATGAGCAGAGGGGATTTCGGCCGATTCAAGATCCTGAATCGTGAAGATGTCCTGGCGATCTTACGCGCTTCATTGTAATCAAGCAAAATGTTCCGGTTCCCGCCTTCATGAGGTGGGAATGCGGATTTATTAATCGGGAAAATTCACCAATTACTTTATCCAGTTCTTGATTATGGGAAATACATCAGATAAAGTGAAAGGGAAAGTTACAATTGGAGGAGGAATTTGAATGGGCCATATTCGTTTTGATTATTCAAAAGCCCTGCCGTTTTTCGGCGAGCATGAAATAACGTATTTGCAGGATGCCGTAAAAGTGGCACATCATTCCCTGCATGAACAGACTGGGGCAGGAAATGATTTTCTTGGCTGGATCGACCTGCCTGCAAACTATGATAAAGAAGAATTTTCTAGGATCAAAAAGGCTGCGGCCAAAATCAAGGAAGATTCGGAAGTGCTGCTGGTTATCGGCATCGGCGGATCATATTTGGGAGCCCGTGCAGCGGTTGAGATGCTTCAACACAGTTTTTATAACATATTGCCTTCTGAAAAAAGAAAAACCCCGCAAATCCTATTTGTAGGTAACAATATTAGCTCTACATATATGCAGGACCTGATGGACCTCTTGGAAAACAGGGATTTCTCGATCAATGTCATCTCCAAATCAGGTACGACAACAGAACCTGCCCTGGCTTTCCGGATCTTCCGGAAGCTGCTTGAACAAAAATATGGCGTCGAAGAAGCAAAAGGCAGGATTTATGCGACCACTGATAAAGAAAAGGGCGCATTAAAAACAGTGGCAACGGAGGAAGGCTTCGAAACTTTCGTCATTCCCGACGATGTGGGCGGCCGCTACTCGGTTTTAACGGCTGTGGGCCTGCTTCCGATTGCAGTAAGCGGGGCGGACATCGATCAAATGATGGAAGGTGCCGAAAGTGCCAGAAAAGATTTCGGTTCTTCCGAGCTAGCTGATAATCAGGCATACCAATATGCCGCCGTTCGAAATGTCCTTTACAACAAAGGGAAAACGATTGAAATGCTGATCAACTATGAGCCTGGACTTCAATACTTCTCTGAGTGGTGGAAGCAATTATTCGGGGAGAGTGAAGGCAAGGATCAGAAAGGGATTTTCCCGTCTTCGGCCAACTTTTCGACAGACCTGCATTCTTTAGGGCAATACGTTCAGGAAGGACGTCGCGATCTTTTTGAAACGGTCATTAAAGTGGATAATGCCCGCCATGAAATCATGATCGAGGAAGCGGATAATGATCTGGATGGGCTGAATTACCTTGCAGGTGAAACCGTGCAATTCGTCAACAATAAAGCATTCGAGGGCACGCTGTTGGCCCATACGGACGGCGGCGTTCCGAACCTGATCGTAACGGTTCCGAAGCTTGATGCGTATACGTTTGGCTACCTGGTATACTTCTTCGAAAAGGCCTGTGCAATGAGCGGATACCTGCTTGGTGTCAACCCATTCGACCAGCCTGGTGTGGAAGCATACAAGGTGAACATGTTTGCACTTTTAGGCAAGCCTGGCTTTGAAGAGAAAAAAGCGGAGCTGGAGAAGCGCTTATAACAAAAAAAGGGATCAAGCAGGATGCACGCCCATCCTGGCTCGGTCCCTTTTTTTTGTTGTGTTCATTAAGGAAAAATTAATGGTCATATCCGATACTCATCAAGAGCAATACGAAAGTGGGGAACAGGTATGCAAATTTTATCAACGGCAAGCTCCGCTTATTCGAAAGCTGGAGCAGGCGATTCGCATATGCAATCAAAGAGCTGGAGAACCGGAGAACGGAGCTGCAGGCAGATATCCGGCAGGTTTACCAAACGGATGACAATGCAAAAGAAAAGGAGCTGAGGCTCAAACAGCTGCAGCGGGAAATGCAGCAAATCGAAAGGCAGCTTCAGCAACTGCAAAGGGTCGGATCCAAGGAGGTAACAACGGGAGAGGAAACGTCGCAAAGGCTTGAGGACCGCTTGGAAATCAGTGATGCAGCCATGCTGCTCTATGCGCAAGCAAACGAAGAATAAGACCATTCCGGTTTTTTTAAACGCTTTTTGGTTATGCTAATAGAAAAAAGCGAAAGAGGTTTTTTACTATGATCAAAATTACTTCTGAGTTGGAAGGGAAAACATTCGGCTTATTCGATCTGGAGACGAAGCTAAAACCTGAAGGCTATGTCATTGGCGGTGGATGGGATTATGACCACGGCTCCTTCGATTATAAAATGGATGACAGCGACGGATACCAATTCCTGCGTGTCCCGTTCAAGGCCATTGATGGTTCGCTCGATCAAGATGGCGCGATGGTCGAGCTTTTACAGCCCTTTTTGTTATCCCATAAGTATGAGGACGGCATTGATGATGAAGGGAATATAGGAAATCTTTCGGCCTCCTTCAACCAATTTGCCGAACCTGAAGATCCGGATGCCGACTTTCCGGAAAACTATATCTCTTATGGAAAATCGCTTGTCCGTGATCTGGAAAAGCTGTTATTACATTAATCATCAATGATGAGCAGGATGTCATTGCCATGGACGATCGCATCGGCAGGGGGCTTGATTACGGTCTCGCCTCCTGATAGGATGCCAATCAGCAATATATCCCGCTCCAGCAGCTCCGTTCCCAACCGCTTGAACGTCCTTTCCGCCCATTCCTCTTGAAGCGGCAGCTGCCTGATTTTCAATCCGGCCCATTCATTTTGCTCTTCCGCTTCCCTGAAGATGCCCTTTGATAAGCACTCCTGCATAAATTCACTTGCGAATTTATTCGTTTCGACGATTCCGTCCGCCCCAGCACGCAAAGCATTTTCCTTTTGTTCATGCGTCAGTATTTCGACCAGGCAATACACATCGGGGTTCAATCCCTTGACGGCCAGCAGCGTTAAGATCGAAAACATGTCCGTTTGCAGCTCGTCCTGCTTGAGATCGGCAGTGATGAGAACTCGTATCGCCTGCGTTACATTCGCTTTCTTCAAAACGGAATCCAATGTCGCTTTTCCATGCACGAAGTGGATATTCGTCCTTGGCAGCGGATGCTTTTGCAGCGTATCGTCGATCAGGACAATGGATTGATGGTGCATGCGGTCATGGATATTTTGAATGATGCGTTTGGAGCGTCCATTCCAGCCCACAATGATGAAATGTCCTCCGCCTGAGAAGTCTTTCCTTCCTGTAAGGAAGAGCTGTTCCGTGGAAATGGACATTTTTGCAATATGTGCAAAATAAGAGGTGATCAGTCCTACACCCGATAAAATGAGGATGATGCCGATGATTTTGCCAAGGCTGGTCACCGGGGTGTAATCTCCATAGCCGACCGTTGACATGGTGACGATGGCCCACCAGATGCCATCAAGCAAGGTCGGGAACCGCTTGGGCTCGACCAGGTGAATCAATAGCCCGAAGGAAAATAAAAATAAGGCAATTATCGAAAGTAATCGGATGAAACGCGGAATTCTGGGCACGGCATTATTGAACGGGTTGATTCTGATCATGTTATCACATCCCTTAAGCTGATCCTTTTAGTATGGACAAGAAAGACTTGGCTCATAAGGGGAGGGCGGAAAACTTTGAATCACGGCAAAAAGCCTTCCGGCAAACTCCGGAAGGCTTTTATGTCTGAGTCACATATCCCAATCAAACCTGGACTTCGTGCTCGATATGGAATATTATGCTCGGTCATGCTGAATTATTCCTGATGCTTGCCAAAAAGGCTGAGCCGCGTTCACACCCTTCTGCGTACGTTGAAGTTATCGCTGATAAGCAGCCAGTTCTGCGGGAAGGATAAGCCTAGTTTCCAATAACTCATCCCCCTAAGATTCAATTCCTTAATCAAGTCGAATTTTGCCTGGATCGAACGGGCGTCCTCGAACCAGACCTCATGCTGCCTATCCTCAATATCCGTATAATTGAAGTGAGGGGCCTGCGCGGTTTCGTCATATTCGATGGAAACGTCATTGTCGGCAGCGAGCTGGATCGCCTGCTGAGGGCTTACGGCCCTTGCCGTCGATCCTTGTACGAAAGGCAGGGTCCAATCGTATCCATATAAATTCTGGCCCATCAGGATCTTGTTGGATGGGATATCGGTAATGGCATATTCCAGCACATCACGAACGGGTCCGATCGGTGACACGGCCATGGCCGGCCCCCCGCTATATCCCCATTCATACGTCATAATGATCACGAAGTCGACGATCTCTCCATGTGCCTTATAATCATGTGCCTCATACCAGCGCCCTTTTTGATCCGCACTGGTTTTCGGCGCAAGTGCCGTGGAAATGAACCAGCCTTCTTTCTTGAATCGTTCCTTGGCTTTACGGAGAAATTGATTATAGGCCTCTTTATCAGCCGGCCGTAAATATTCAAAATCAAAATGTATATCCCTGAATCCATATTTCTTTGCGGTCGCGACGATATTGTTGAGGAACTTGTTTTGGACGGAGGTATTCGTCAGGATGATTTGTCCAAGCTCATCGCTGAATTGGTCATTTTCCTGATTGGTGATCACCATCATCAGCACGTTTTTATTTTCTCTGGCGATGGCCGGGAAATTATTGAGCAAGGGCTCCTTTAAAGAGCCGTCACGAAGCGCCTGAAAGCTGAATGGAGCTAAGTAGGTCAAATAGGGCGCTGCTTCCCTGGCTGCCGTTTCAAGGGCCGGTGCGACCGTCGTACCCCTGGGCTCGACATATCCATTGAATTCGGCTGTCCGCTTCCTGCGCGCCGGTATATAGAGCCGATATCCGACGGAGAGGGATTGACCTTCCGGAAGCCCGTTTATATTGGCCAATTCTTGATAAGGGACATCGACCTTTTGGGAAATGGAATAGAGACTATCTCCCGGCTGCACGAAATAATAGCTGCCGACGATCGGAATGACAAGGGCCTGCCCCGAGACAAGATTATTTGGGTTAGGAATTTTATTCGATTCCACGAGCCGATCGACGGTCACGCTGTATGTCTGGGCGATGCCATATAACGTCTGGCCTGGCCTAACCACATGTATTTGCAATGCTTTTCCCTCCTACTGAAAGAAAGTTTCCTAACAGTTTATGAGCAGCCAATGGAAATCATGATAAAGAGCTTTGGAATGAAGAATTTTCAATAAATTGGCAATAATAATTTACGTCCAAAATGCAAATTAATATTAGTAGGAGGTGAAAACACATGGCAAACAACAACAGCAGCAATCAACTAGTAGTAGCTGGCGCAGAGCAGGCTCTACAACAAATGAAATATGAAATCGCAAGTGAATTTGGCGTGAATCTAGGTGCCGACACTACTGCTCGCGCTAACGGTTCCGTTGGTGGAGAAATCACGAAACGTTTGGTTCAAATGGCTGAACAACAATTAGGCGGATCAAACTATTCTCGCTAATTAACTGAATAACATGGCTAAGAAAGAGAAGGGGCATCGGCTCCTTCTCTTTCGCTTTGCTCAGCCGTTCGAATCCAAGGACTTTACCGTTTTTATCGCCCTTTCAGGATAATCCGTCATGATCACGTCAACGCCCATTTTGGCGAGCTTGATGACATCGGCCTCCTCATTAGCGACCCACGGCCTGATTTTATATCCAAGTGTTTTCGCGAGTTCATTGGTCGCTTCCGTCAGGCTGTTTTTATCGGGATGAAAACCGGATTCTTGTTTATCACGCAAGATTTGCTCCAGGTTATCTGGAAGCTCCTCGAACAATAGAGCTCGCTCAAGATCTGGAGCGAGCAGCTTCACCTTTTCGATCGATTGATGGTTAAAGGAGGAGAGGATCACACGATGTTCCATCTTATGATGGCGGATCGAATCGATAATCTTCTGTTCGATGCCTTCATAGGCCAGTTTATCCGTTTTGATTTCGACGTTCATCCATAAGCGATTAGCCTTGGCCCAGTCGAAAACTTCGCCCAGGAAAGGAATTCGCTCCCCGATGAATTCCTTGGCGTACTTGACCCCGGCATCCCCCGTTTTCAGCTGTTGGGCCGTATATTCCTTCACATACCCGGTAAGGGAGGTGGTCCGGTCGAGCGTTTCATCATGGATGATGACCAATTCCCCGTCAGCGCTAAGATGGACATCGAATTCGATCCCATCCGCTCCCGTTTCGGCAGCCTTTTGGAAGGCGGCAATGGTATTTTCCGGGTGCGTTCCCTTCGAGCCTCTATGGGCGAAAATTTTTATGTTTTGCAAAATCATCACATCCCCTTTAAACTGATCTAGAACCTATCATACCCTTACCCACAAAATGTTTCAGCAATGTTTAATAGACAATATTTTAAACAACGCGTAAAATACATATGGTATTTCCATAAATAGGTGTTCGAATTAAGAGGTGAATAAAATGAATATGTGGGAAATTTTTGTTGCAGTTGTCCTTGGTCTTGTAGAAGGATTAACTGAATTTGCGCCTGTGTCGTCTACAGGGCATATGATCATCGTCGATGATTTATGGCTGAAATCGACCGATATCTTCGGGAGTGAAGTGGCCAATGCTTTCAAGGTCGTCATTCAGCTCGGTTCGATACTCGCTGTCGTCGTGCTCTTCTGGGGCCGGTTCATGGACTTGCTTGGGTTGAAGAAATTGAAAGATACAAGTGCTGTGAAGGGTCCTAGGCTCAATCTATTGCAGATATTCGTCGGATTGCTGCCGGCGGGCGTTTTTGGTCTTTTATTCGAAGATTACATCGATGATAACTTATTTACGATAAAGACAGTCATCATCGGGTTATTCCTTGGCGCGTTCCTGATGATCGCTGCGGATAAATTCCGTCCGAAGCTTACTGCCGAGACGGTTGACCAGATCACGTACAAGCAAGCACTTGGAGTCGGGTTGATCCAATGTCTGTCATTATGGCCGGGGTTTTCCCGTTCAGGTTCGACGATTTCAGGCGGGGTGCTTTTAGGGATGAGCTATCGGGCTGCTTCCGATTTCACGTTCATCATGGCCGTGCCGATCATGGCAGGTGCCAGTCTGTTGAAGGTCGTCAAGTATTGGGATTCTTTCACGCCTGAAGTTCTGCCATTCTTCATTGCAGGTTTCATCAGTGCCTTCATCTTTGCTTTATTCTGCATCCGCTTTTTCTTGATTTTAATCAATAAAGTGAAATTGACGCCATTTGCCATCTACCGGATCGTTTTGGCAGTGATCTTATTATTCATTATCTGGTAATATGATTCAAAGCGTGAAAAGCTTCAGGAATCCACCCCGTTTAATAGGGGTGGGTTTTTTTGCGTCCGAAAATATACAACGAATGATTTAGTTTATTATTAATTTTAAGTTCGCTTTTATTTGCGTTAAATACTCGAAATTCTTTAACGGATTAAAAAATATTCGGTTTTTGGAGAAGTTGCAAACATAAATAGGAAAAAAATTTGCGGAAAAAAAACGCTTTGAGCACAGTGATATCAAGGTATCTTTCTTTTTGTAAAAAAATTCAAACTATTCCATAAACTATTCTCATATAATTTTTATGATATAATTTTAGTGTAAAATAAATACAAGTGTACACGCAGGGAGGACAAAATGGGAAATGATCAGTTGAAGAAAACGATCGGCTTTTGGGTCGGAACATCAATAGTAGTCGGCACGGTCATCGGTTCCGGTATTTTCATGAAACCTGGTGACGTGCTTGAGTTAAGCGGCAATTCAACCATGGCGTTATTAGCTTGGTTGATAGGCGGTCTCATTACCCTGGCAAGCGGCTTGACGATCGCTGAAGTGAGTACGCGCATTCCTAAAACGGGTGGCTTATATGTTTACCTTGAAGAAGTGTACGGAAAAGTTTGGGGCTTCCTCTGCGGCTGGGTGCAAACGTTGGTATATGGACCTGCTGTCATGGGTGCACTCAGTTTATATTTCGGGTTATTGGTGTCTGGAATTTTCAATATATCCTCTGATTACACGCTGGCAATTGGAATCATAACGATCGTTTTCTTGGCTGCGATGAACTTGCTTGGGACGAAGTACGGCGGGATCATCCAAACCTTATCGACCGTCGGCAAACTGATCCCCATCCTTTTCATCGCCGTTTTCGGCATGGCTCAAGGTGATATGCCAGTTTTCAATGTAACGAGTGAAAGTTCCATGAAAATCAGTATGGCTGGAGCGATATTGGCTACCCTTTGGGCGTATGATGGCTGGATGAACGTCGGCTTCATGGCAGGAGAGATGAAGAATCCCCAAAAAACATTACCGCGCGCAATCATTACAGGCATCCTCGTGGTCATGGTCGCATACTTGGCCGTTAACCTTGCCATGCTTCATGTGTTGGGGGCAGAGGGTGTCGTCGCTCATGGCACGAATGCTGCGAATGTGGCAGCAACGATGCTATTTGGTGAATTGGGCGGGAAATTGATCGCAATCGGAATCTTGATTTCGATATTCGGTTGCTTGAACGGGAAGCTCCTCACGTTTCCGCGGATTACCCTGGCGATGGCTCATGATAAAATGATGCCTGGGCATAAGCAAATCGGGAAAATATCGCCAAGGTTCAAGACGCCGATCAATGCGACGATTTTACAGGTGATCATCTCGATCATCATGATGGTTGTGACAAATCCTGACAAACTTACGAATATGGCGATTTTCTCCGTCTTCAGTTTTTATGGATTGGCTTTCTTTGCGGTCTTCATCCTGCGCAAGAGAGATCCGGATGCCAAAACATATAAAGTTCCGCTCTATCCGATCATTCCCATCGTCGCGATTGCAGGTGCCGTCTATATTGTGGCAAGCACATTGATCGATACGCCGCTGGATGCCTTGTATTCGTTAATCATCCTCGTCATCGGCATGCCCGTATACTGGCTGCTTAAAAAAAGCGAGCGTGTGAGAGGCTGAACGGAATATGGATGAAAAAACCCCTTCACTTCTTACAGTGAAGGGGTTTTTCATGATGCGAAAACGCTTGCCCAGCCCAAGCTTCATGAATGTTGCAAAATAGACAACCGTGCTCGTTCGTATTAACATAGGGGGAAAGTTTAAATCACGAAGGGTCTGAATGAAAGTGAATTATATCGAGCCAGCTGGAAAATCATTCAAGATGACAATCTTGGCTTTATTTCTTGGCAGTTTTGTAACGTTTGCCGATTTATATAGTACGCAGCCTGTCATTCCGGTATTCGCCAAGCAATTCGGCGTCTCGCCTGCAACGGCAAGTTTGACATTATCATTTGCGACAGGGACGCTTGCCATCTGTTTATTGCTCGTTTCCTTTTTCTCGGAAAATATCGATCGAAAAAAAATAATGGGGACAGCGCTCACGTTATCTGCGATATTATCCATATGCGTCAGCTTCATCCAGGATGACCTGCACATCCTGATTACGATACGGGCAATACAAGGAGCAGTGCTTGCCGGCTTCCCGGCCATTGCCATGGCTTATATCAATGAAGAATTCCACCCGAAAAGCCTGGGCTACGTGATGGGGATATATGTGAGCGGCTCGAGCATCGGCGGCCTGGCAGGAAGGCTGATTGTCGGCGTGCTGACCGACCATTTTTCATGGAATGTAGCGATTGGCAGCCTTGGGGCTTTAAGCCTGCTCATCAGCCTGTTCTTTTGGTGGATGCTTCCCCCTTCCCAGCATGCCATTCGCAATCAAGTGTCATTATCGCGAATCAAAGCCTCGCTTATCCATAACTTGAGGAATGGCAGGCTCGTCCTCTTATTCAGTATGGCTTTCCTATTAATGGGGTCGTTTGTTACCATTTATAACTTTGTGGGTATACCATTAATGGGACCGCCCTATCATTTATCACAGACATTGATTGGCTTCATTTTCATCATTTATCTTGTTGGGACATTCAGCTCCACTTGGATGGGAAGGCTTGCCGATCAATATGGCCGCAAGGGCGTCCTCCTTTCCGGAATCGCCATCATGCTGATGGGGGCGCTAATGACCTTAGCGGAACCGCTGCTGCTGAAAATCCTGGGGCTTGCTCTGTTCACATTCGGTTTTTTTGGAGCTCACTCCATTGCAAGCAGCTGGATCGGAAGGTTAGCCGAAAAAAGCGAAAAAGCACAAGCTTCCTCCCTATATTTGCTGTTTTATTATGCAGGATCCAGTGTCGTGGGAGCATCAGGCGGATTATTCCTGATGAAGTTCGGTTGGGGCGGGGTCATCTCGGCTGTATCCATCCTTATCATCCTTGCTGCTTTTTGTGTCATTATGGTTAAAAAGGTGAAAAATATATCATGAATTTCCGGCTGCTGAATATAATCTAGTGAAAAAAGGATTTGGAAGAATAGATTGATTAGAGAAGAGGGTAATAGATAGAGTGAATCGGAAAGCTGTAATTCTCATTGGGTTGATAGCCGTATTAACTATTTTGTTCATCGTATACTTAACAAGTCCTGGCAGATTGGCAAAGGTGGAGATCGTTGAAAAGTACTATCCTCATTTCTCCGATGGCAAGGCGGTAGGTTTCAAGACGAACAAGGTCATATCCGTGTCGAAAACCGAAGAGGGTTCCAATTGTGCCATGAAATTCAATAATGGCAAAACGTTTGAAATTGATTGTGACCGGTATTTAACCTATAAAATCGGAGAAACGGTCTACATTACTACTGAAGGCAACCATGTGAAAGAAATCCGGAGAAAAAGGTAAGCTGAGTCATCCAAGCAAAAACCCAGGCCGAAACGGTCTGGGCTTTTTCATTTTTTATTTTTGGTTTTCGTTTTATCTTTTTTATTACGCCGTAAAACATCCAAGATCCTGCGGCTGTTATTTTTACTGTTAATGAGTTCGACTAAATCGCTCATATTTTCGGATTCAAAGTCTTGTTGATTCTTTTTCATGGCAATCCCTCCAAGTCATATAGCATAATACCCCGTTTGTGAATGGGGTAAACGTCTCTTATCATATTGGTAATAGAAGGATTTTATATCACAAACCATAAATAATTTGATAAAATGTGATAAAAGCCCTGTATGGGAGGTCAAAATGGAACAATTAAGATTGATCGGCGAAAAAATTGAAAAATTCAAATACATTCTAGTGGAGCATATTGAATTGTTTGATGAAGAGGATTCCCTCTATGACCTTGCTGCGAGTAAACAGGTAAGGTCGCAGCTTATCCAAATTCATGCTGATGCGCTAATTCATGGCAAGGACGAAGCGTTGGCCAACATGAAAGCTGCAGGAATGGAAATCGGGAAGCGCATCGTCGATATCGGGATCCCTTTGGATAAAAATATTGAGGAAGCCCAGCTGCTCCGCAATCTTTTCTGGAGCTTCATAGAAGAAGAGGTAAGCAACCGGTTTTACTCCATCGAAATATTGCTCAAGGCGAGTTCGATCATCGACTCCATTCTCGATCAATATATTCACTGCATCGCCATAAGTTATGTCAACCATTATAAACAACTGGCCAAGGTGGCAAATGATTCCTTGCAGAAAATAAAAGAGAACGAAGAAGTCATGGAAGAACTGGCGACGCCAATCGTCCAAACCGTACTAAAGGATGTGCTGCTATTCCCGATGATCGGACGCATCGATGACTGGAGAATGGAGTCGATGCAATCGAGGATACTGCAAAAATGTGCGGAGCTGCAAGCGGAAGTACTGATTATTGATTTCTCCGGAATTACGTTTACGAAGGAAGGCGATCTGCTTGTCTTGCTTAAGCAATTGGTAGGGGCACTGTCGCTAATGGGAACGGAAACGATCGTTGTCGGCTTCTCCCCTGATGTGGTTAAACGGATCGTCAAACTCGATTTCGCCGATAAGGTAAAAGCATTCCTATCGTTCGCCAAGGCAATGGAATTCATCTTTAAGCAAAGAGGACTGGCCCTTCAGCCAATATGATGGAGATATCCTTATCAGGGTATCTTTTTTTAAAAAGCTTCGAAATCGCGAATCTAAAGGAAGGTGGCTGAAGAATGTTTACCAAGAAGAATGAAGATCCGCATGAACCATTCCAAAAATGGTACTGCATAGGAATCATGACAGACAACGGACTCGAGGATGAAGAATATGATGCATTATCCAAGCGCATCCGCGACTCGATCCAAAATGTATCGGTCATATCGGACCTCGTCCGGGTTGAATGGGACACCCAAAAACTGCAAAGCCTGAATGAACGCTTCCAGCATCCTGCATACTCCGATCCTTGTTTCATCATCAACGAACTCATACCAGAAGATATAAAAAGGGAAAGAAAGCTACTGGAAAAAAACCATAAATGGAAAAGAATCTTCGGCTTCCTCTCCCCGATCGAATACATGGTAGCAGAAACAAAGGCCGCCCATGACTTTGACAAAGCCCTCCTCTACACGGATGACGTAGATGAAGTCATAGCATACATACTGGCAAATAGCTAAGCAAAAGCACCGATACCAGGGTATCGGTGCTTTTTACGTTCATCAAGAATGCAGGAAAGCTCCACTCGCGAGTAAAAAGCTTCAATATCGAGAACGCGCCCAATTGGCGAGTAAAAGGCCGAAACTGGCGAGTAAATCATCCGAATTGGCGAGTAAAAGCTCGAAATTGGCGAGTAAACCCTCCGAATTGGCGAGTAAACAGCCGAAACTCGCGCGAACGTGCCCAATTCGTGAGAAAACCGTCTAAATTGGGTGAGCAACCGCTCTAAATTCGAGGAATCAGCAAACCTCAAGAGAACGCGCCCAATTGGCGAGTAAAAGGCCGAAACTGGCGAGTAAATCATCCGAATTGGCGAGTAAAAGGCCGAAACTGGCGAGTAAACCCTCCGAATTGGCGAGTAAAAGGCCGAAATTGGCGAGTAAATCATCCGAATTGGCGAGTATCCGCTCTGAATTCGTGTGTAAACAGCCGAAACTCGCGCGAACGTGCCCAATTCTTGAGAAAACCGTCTAAATTGGGTGAGCAACCGCTCTAAATTTGAGGAATCAGCAAACCTCAGTCAAACGCGCCCAATTGGCGAGTAAAAGGCCGAAATTGGCGAGTAAATCATCCGAATTGGCGAGTAAAAGCTCGAAATTGGCGAGTAAACCCTCCGAATTGGCGAGTAAACGCCCGGAATTGGCGAGTAACCACTCCAAATTCACGAGTAACCGCTCCGAATTCGTGTGCAGTCAGCCGAAACTCGCAGCCTTACCGAGCGAAAACGGCAGTTACACGGAAAACTGGCAAAATTGACGGAGGTTGGTAGGAAAGATGGCGGGAGGCGCTGAATATCTTAAGTAGAAAGAAAGAGAGTGTTCAATGGGAGAGGGAGATGAGTCTATGGAAATTGCCGTACCTCAGCAAAGGCCGAAATGGAAGTGGCGAAGGCGTGCGTTATGGAGTTTGGGTATATTGATTGTGCTTTTGCTGGCTGTTCTTGTTGCCGCAAATGTCTTTCTTGCGCGGACCCTGCCTGCAACGAAGGGGGAAATTTCACTGCCTGGTCTTTTGAAACCGGTTACGGTGGTGAGGGATTTGAGAGGGGTTCCGCATATCCAGGCGGCGAATGAGCATGATTTGTATTTAGTTCAGGGGTATATCCAGGCACAAGATCGTTTGTTTCAAATGGATTTAAGCAGGCGTCAGGCGTCAGGAAGATTGAGCGAGGTGATTGGTGAGAAGACGGTGAAAAATGATAAGTATTTCCGCACGCTGGGGTTGAGGCGAGCGGCAGAGGCCTCGTATGCTGCCTACTCAAGCGAGGGCAAGGAAGCGCTGGATGTGTTTGCCGAGGGGGTCAATCTCTATATCGGTGAGCTTAAGGAGAATGGAAAATGGCCGGTCGAGTTCACTTTACTCGGATATGAACCAGAGAGGTGGACAGCCGTCGATTCGCTGACGATTGGAAAGTATATGGCCTTTGATTTAGGCGGGAACTGGGAGGACCAGGCTTTCAGGCAGTATTTGCTGCAAACCTTTCCAAAGGAAAAGGCGTATGATTTATTCCCGGATTATCCGAAGAGTGCTCCTTATATCATCAGTAAGGAGGAGCTGGATATTGAAAAAAGCTTCGCCTCGGCCGTCGTTCCTTATGAATTCAATGGCAGCAATAATTGGGTCGTGTCGGGAAGCAAAACCGATTCCGGCAAGCCTTTATTGGCCGATGATCCGCACCTGGGGCTGGCTACGCCATCGGTTTGGTATCAAATGCATTTGGAAGCACCGACAGTCAATGTGAGCGGCGTGATTTTTGCCGGAATTCCGGGGATCATCCTCGGCCATAATGAAAAGATCGCGTGGGGAGTGACCAATACGGGGCCGGATGTCCAGGATTTGTTCATTGAGAAGAGGAACCCGGAGAACGAGGAGGAATTTGCCTTCAAGGATAAATGGGAAAAAGCTGAAATCGTCGATGAGCCGATCAAGGTGAAGGACGGTAAGACACTTGATTATGAAGTGACGGTTACCCGTCATGGACCCGTCATCTCCGAGTTTGCCGGCAAAAGCGGGAAAGATACGGTCCTGGCGTTAAGGTGGACGGCACTTGATCCGTCCGCGGAGCTTGAAGCGGTATTGAATATGAATAAAGCGGAAAACTGGAACGATTTCGAAAAGGCACTATTGAAATTCGAAACGCCGGCACAGAATTTCGTCTTTGCCTCCAGTGATGGGACCATTGCTTATAAGGCGAATGGGAAGATCCCGATCAGGAAAAAAGGAGACAGCATGCTGCCCGTTCCTGGCTGGACGGATGAATATGAATGGAAGGGCTACATCCCGTTTGATGAACTTCCAAAAACGATCAATCCAAAGGAAGGGTTCATTTCGACCGCCAATAATAAAGTCATCTCAGATGATTACCCATACCACATCAGCAATAACTGGGCCCAGCCGTACCGGCAGATGAGGATACAGGAGTTTTTAAAGGCCAATAAAAAGCTGACGGCAGAGGACATGCAAACGTTGCAGATGGACCAGCTGAATCTGCAGGCCAAGGAGTTTGCCCCTCCATTCATCGAGGTATTGAAGGGTTCGTCGGGCAAGCAAGAAGCAGAAGCATTGAGGATCTTGAAGAAGTGGAATCATATTGATTCCGCGGATGAAGCGGCACCGATGATCTTTAATGTCTGGATGCGAAAAATAGGGGATGTCCTGCTTACGGAAGAGATACCGGAGGAAACGCTCAATCTCTTTAACGGACGGCGTTCGGCCATTGACGAACTGCTGCGGCGGGCCCTCGACGGGAAGCCGGGCCCTTGGATCGAAGAGGGCGGCGGACTGGAGCAGGTGCTTGCCAAGTCGCTGCAGCAGACATTAACGGAATTGGAAGAAACACAGGGGAATGATATAGCGGATTGGGAATGGGGAAACTATCATCAGGTACGGTTCAACCACCCATTATCGAGCGTCACCCCGTTGAATTACTTGTTTAACAGCGGCGGCGGGGTGCCTGTCGGCGGCAGCAGCGTCACCGTTCAGGCAGCGGCATTTTTGGAAGATGGCACCGTCAATCATGGCGGCTCCTGGAGGTTCGTCATCGATCTATCCGATATGGGCAAGGCCTATCACCTCGTCGGACCCGGCCAATCAGGAAATGTCAAAAGCGAATGGTACCACGATCAGCTTGACGATTGGGCAGAAGGGACGTACCACCAAACGGTAATGAATGATCCAAAAGGTGACAGGCTGACCTTGAAGCCGGCTCGATGATCACCCTTGCGAAAAAACACCAAGTCCGGAATGTTCCGGACTTGGTGTTTTTCATTGCTTTTGCTTCGTCAGGAATTCGACTAGGAACTCCTCGAAATTAGGTGCCTCGATTGCGGCGATTTTTTCATACGATTCAATGATCTTCAATTTGATTTCTTGCTCAAGGTCGTTCCGGTCTTGATAGTTTGTGTTTTTTAATGATTTCTTTATTTTAGGATTCAGTGAATTGATTAAACTCATCAGCTCTTCTTTAGAAAGTTTACTATCCACAATGGCTTTTCTCCTTTCTATTATATCCCTCATCCGTATAGTGCTTTCGGAGTTTTTTGAGCGCTTGCTTGCGGATGCTGGAAATATTCTGGGGTGACTCATGGAAATAGGCGGCAATTTCCTTATTGGATAGTCCATAAGAAAAGATCATCGTCAGTACGAGCTTTTGTTTGGCCGTTAACTTCTGCAAAGCCTTAATCATCTCTTCATCCGTGATATGTGAGGAGAGATCATTGGTTTCACCCAATTTTTCAAGCTGAACGTCATTATTGCCGATGCGATCGATCATCCGCCCGGTATCGCCCGGTGCCTCATCAAGCACCATTCGATAGCGTTCCCGCTGCTTCCGTGCCCTTTTATCAAAATCAACGGAGAAAAAATAGATCAAAGAGCACATGTATTTATATACCTTAGCCCGGTAATAGAAGATTTGGAAAGCCTCGTTGAGATGACATATGTTGTGAGAAGAAGGGGAGTCAAGGGTCTCGGTGAGAATCTTCATATGCTCTGGGTTTTGTAAAAATACGTGAATGATCGGCTGCTCAAAGAAAGATGAGTATTGCTGCTGTAAAAACTCCAATGAATGAGAAAAAAAATGAGAAGTTACTGGGTTCATTGTTATCCCTCCTTTAATTAATAAAGTGATAGACAAGGGGAATAAATCAATTATATACGAACGTTTGTTCTTTTTTCCATGAATCGATAGTGCTAGATTGATTTTTTTAAAACAAGTTTCACTTTAGATATCAGATACAAGAAAAGGGGTGAAGAGGATGATGATTGAGGATGCTACTGTGTGGGTGTCATTAGTTAGCGAATTTGGCTATCCATTCGTCGTTTCTATGTTTTTGCTCTTCCGCTTCGGTAAACAATTAAAAGAACTGACAACGGACGTAGAGAACTTAAAAAAGTCCGCTCATAAAACGAAACGATAACCTAAAGGACGTCAAGTGCTAGGTGATGAAGACCGAGTTTCGGATTTCGATGAAAAAGGAATCCGAAATTCGGGTATAAAGAAATGGGTCAAATGGATTTCCATATCCCTCCTACAAAATCAAATAAAAAACCTCGAACCATTATTTGGAATATACCATAAAATAGGTAAAAAATAATCCTCAAATGGAATCATTTTACTACAATAATTCATCCGCCCATGGAATTAGATATGAAATCCTCCTCTTGTACGATTTTTGTTTTATGAATTAAAGTGAAAATACTTTTAAAAAAACAACATGTTAATAAAACTTACGAAAAGTTCGCAGCATTCCAAAAAGGGGTGCTGTTTTTCTTATTTTTTGGTAATAAACTGTTAGTATGGGAAAGGGGTGACAATCTTGAAAGAAAAACAGCTGGAAGATATTCGTATCCTTCAAGAAGAATCTGAAATGGGCGATTTTACATTAAAGCTGAACTGGGAGACCCTCCGCAGTCGGAATGGTGTCCTTAAAAATGATTTTTTTCATTATGACGGACGGAAGCTTGTTGGCTTTCTGGGTCTTTATGAATTCGGGAGCAAGATCGAGATGTGCGGGATGGTGCACCCGGATTTCCGGAGACAGGGAATCTTCACGGAATTGAAGGATGAGGCGATCGAGAGTGCCAGACAGCGGGAGCATAAGCTGATCATTTTGAATGCACCAGCGCAATCCCCTTCTGGAAAAGCTTTTTTGGAACAGCTTCCATGCACGCTTGCTTTTTCCGAGTATCAAATGAAATGGTCGCAAATGGAGCTGGGCGAATATGACGATGTCGTCATCCGACCCTCGCGGAGAAAGGATGAAGAGACGGAGATACTGCTGGATATCAATTGTTTCCATTTTACGGAAAAAGAGGCGAGGGATTATTATCAGCGCATCCTCCACGAAGATACGCTAAAAACGATGATGATTGAAAGCGATGGCCGGGCGGTGGGAAAAATCCGGGTCGACCATTCAGGCGGGGAAGCGTGGATTTATGGATTCTCCATCCTCCCGGAATATCAGGGAAGGGGACTTGGCAGAAAGGTATTGAAAAAGCTCGTAGCCGAACAATCCCAGCTCGGGTATGATATCTTTCTCGAGGTCGAGGCAACCAATGAACATGCCTTGAAACTCTATGAATCTTGCGGATTCCAAACGATTCAACGTCAGGATTATTACCAATATGAAGGGCTGAAGTGAGTAAGGGGGAGCGAAATGCTGGCATTATTCACGTATAACTGGCAGGTGCGAAAGGAGTGGTTTGAATGGTGCCGGACCTTAGCAGCTGAGGAGCTTAACCGACGGCGCACAGGCGGGATGGGCACGATTTTAAAGACACTGGCTCATATCATCGATGTCGAATGCAGCTGGATCCGGGCCATACAAGGGAAGGCGGATGTCGAAATAAAGCTCGAAGAGTACCATACAATCGAAGAGGTGGAGGAATTATCCAAGCGTTATCATCATGAAGTGATGGGTTATTTGAACTCGCCTGCGTTTGATGGAGGGAATGAGCTGGTCGAGGCCGCATGGACGGGTGGCCGGTTATATGAAAAAGACAGAATATTGAACCATCTGATCGCGCATGAAATCCATCATATCGGCCAGTTGTCCATTTGGTCAAGGGAACTCGGAATCGAACCGGTATCAGCAAGCTTGATCGATCGGATCGAATAGATAAAGAGCGAGACAGACCGCAGGAGTGCTTTGCCTGCGGTTTATTGAGTTTGCAAGGCTCGGATGACGATCTGAAGAAGCCGCTTTTTCCGAAATTCCTGAAAAAAGGATAGATACATAGTACCGATTATCGAAAATTCTTACCATTACCGCAAATTGTGACGCTTTTTCGACAAAATCATGGTATATTATTCTAGCATTTTACAAAAATAGAAGGGTTGTGAAGTATGTCGTTCAAGAATCAAGTTAAAAAAATGCTCGCCCCGGTCCTTGCTGTAAGTTTGATTACGGCTCCATTTGCCGTGCCAGGGGAGACATCGGCCAAAGAGACTTCCAAAAAGCCAACAGCGAAACCATTTGTCATATCGGCTCCTGCCGTTAGTTATGTAAAAGGGACCAAGGCGACTGTAACCGTTACGCCGAAGAAAGGCAATAAAGGAAATGAAAGCGTTGTCTTTCAGCTGATGCATGGGACGAAGGTGATATCTCAGTCAGCGATCGAGGCGGATATTACATCGGCCCAAAAGTTCTCAGCATACTTCAACTCGTATCAATCGGGCTATTGGGTCAAAGTATCGGTGGTTTCCAAGTACAACGGCAACACGAGTAACTTCGGAAATAGCCTGGCAACCTCCGTATCAGATGCTCCATTTGAATTGAGGATCATGGAAACGACCGATATACACACGAATCTGATGGGCTATGATTATTATAAGGATGCCGCATCAGAATCGGTCGGTCTTTCCCGCACGGCAACCTTGATCAAGCAAGCACGAAAAGAAGTGAAAAACAGTGTGTTGGTCGATAATGGCGACCTTATTCAAGGCACGCCGCTAGGTACGTACAAAGCGAAGTTAGCGCCACTGAAAAAGGGCGAGGTCCACCCCGTCTATAAAGCGATGAACCTGCTTGATTATGATATGGCCACATTCGGCAACCACGAATTCAATTATGGTTTATCTTATTTGGATGAAGCCATCAACGATGCGAACTTCCCTTATGTCAATGCGAATATCTATAAAAAGGATAAAGACAAAGATCCGAAAAATGATAAAAATAAATATACGCCTTATAAAATCGTCACCAAAAAGGTAAAAGATATCAATGGGACGGAAAAAGCGGTGAAGATAGGCTATATCGGATTCGCTCCGCCGCAAATCATGGATTGGGATAAGACGAACCTTGAAGGCAAGGTCATTACGAAAGAAATCGTCGCGACTGCAAATAAATACGTACCCGAAATGAAGAAAAAGGGTGCAGATGTGATCGTGGCGCTTACACATTCAGGATTCAATGGCGACACGAAGAATACCGAGGATGTCATCTATTCATTAAGTAAGGTATCCGGTATCGATGCGATCACGTTCTCCCATACACATAAAGTCTTCCCGGCACAAGATGAAGCGTCGTTAGACAGTCTATTCAAGGATGGCCAAGGCAAGGTCCTCAAAGGTGTCGATAATAAAAAAGGGACCATAAATGGTGTCCCCGCCGTTCAAGCGGGATATGGCGGCAGTAATCTGGGCATCATCGACCTTGATATCCAGAACATTAAAGGAAAATGGAAAGTCGTCCATTCGGATTCATCAACTCGCGCAATCAACGACAAGGTGACAGGGAAAAAAGCGGCTGAAGATCCGGCTGTCGTCAAAGCGGTCAAAAAGGATCATGAAGGTACGATCAAATATGTCAATACACCGATCGGAACGACTACAGCACCAATCCATAGCTACTTCGCCCTTGTACAGGATGACCCTTCCGTCCAAGTCGTGACCAGCGCCCAGAAATGGTACGTAGAGAAATACATCAAAAGCAACCGACCTGAATACAGTAATCTTCCTATCCTCTCTGTAGGGGCTCCTTTCAAGGCGGGCCGCAATGGAGTCGAGGAATTCACCGAGATTAAAAAAGGCGGCCTGACGATACGCAGCGCCGGTGATTTATATTTATATGACAATACATTAAAGGCCATTAAAGTCAAAGGCTCCGTCGTTAAGGAATGGCTGGAGATGTCGGCAGGGAAATACAATACGATCGATCCGGCCAAAACGGAGGAGCAGGAATTGCTCAATGGAAAGTTTGCCGTCTATAATTTTGACGTCATCGACGGGGTGACCTATCAAATTGATGTCACCAAGGCTCCGCGCTATGATGAAAAAGGAGCGAAGGTGTCGGATTCAAGCAGGATTGCCGAGTTGAAATATAACGGTGAACCAATCGATCCGAACCAGGATTTCATCGTCGTGACGAATAACTACCGCGCTTCAGGCGGGGGGAATTTCCCAGGAGTGAAGGGAAGCGAGTATGTGGTCGATTCTGCGGATGAAAATCGCCAAATCTTGATGGATTACATCACCCAAGCGGGTGAAATCAATCCAACCGCTGATAATAACTGGTCGATTGCCCCGATATCCGGCAAGGTGAATGTGACGTTCCCATCATCGCCAAAGGGGGCGGATTATTTAAATGAAAACAGCCCGATCTCGTATACAGGGAAAAAGGACGATAAAGGCTTCGGTATTTACAAGTTCAATCTAGGAAAAGAAAATGTCAAAGTGCAATTGCTCGGGATAAATGATTTTCACGGCCAGCTTGATACGACCTCCGATTTTGGCGGCATCAAGCAAGGGCGTGCGGATTATTTGGCAGCGCATCTGAAGCAGCGTAAGGCACAAAACCCTGCGAATACCCTGTTACTATCGGCAGGCGATGCAGTCGGGGCAAGTTCCCCGGTATCTTCGTTGGTCCAGGATAAACCGACGCTTCAATTTTTGAATGATATGAAATTCGATGTCGGCACCGTCGGGAATCATGAGTTCGATAAAGGGGTGGAAACCTTGATGGCCCAGATCAATGGCGGCAAGTCACCTACCTCCGATGTTGTGTTTGATAAATTGAATTTTCCATATGTGGTTGCCAATGTTGTATATAAAGATACAAAAAAGCCCATTTTGGACCCTTATGTCATAAAAAAGGTCGGCGGCGTTGATATTGGCTTCATCGGAGTGGTCACGAATGCGACACCTCAGAAGGTCAGCCCCGATGGCATCAAGAATGTGGAGTTCATCGAACAGGCCCCTGCCGTGAATAAGGCGGTTGCTGAATTGAAGGAAAAAGGCGTCAAATCGATCGTCATCATCTCACATGACCCAGGCACTGAAAAAGACGGGGTCATTACAGGTGAAGTGGCTGATCTAGCTAAAGCCGTTGATGATGAAGTCGATGTGATCTTAGCCGGTGATAACCATGCCAAGGTCAACAATTATGTCGATAATAAATTGATTGTCCAAGCTTATTCCTATGGCACGGCTTTCGAAGATGTCGATTTGGAAATTGATCCAACCACTAAGGATATTGTCAAAAAGTCCGCTGAAATCGTGACGGTCACGCAGGATGGCATCACGGCTGATGCAGGGACGACAACATTCATCAATGATTATCTGGATATGTTCCCAGAGTTGAAGGCACCGCTTGGGACCACGGAAGATAAGATTTTAAGGACCAATGCCTATACACAGGAAACGGCACTTGGGAATTTGATTGCCGATTCGATGAAGGCCGATCTGGATTCCGATTTTGCATTCATGAATCCAGGCGGAATTCGTGCCGACATTCCAAAGGGTGAAGTCACGTATTCTGATTTGGCGAAAATCCAGCCGTTCGGCAATGTCTTGGTTAAGCTTGAGCTTTCAGGAGCGGAAGTGAAAACATTGCTCCAGCAGCAATGGGTCGTGGAAGGAGCTCCAAAAACGCTGCAAATTTCAGGGTTGAGCTATACAGCTGACTTCAGCAAGCCGGTCAAGGAACGTATCACTTCATTGAAGAAGGCGGACGGAACTCCGATACAGGATGACGCAGCCTACACAGTGACCGTCAATGACTTCATGGCAAGCGGCGGCGATAACTATACCGTCCTGAAAGGAAAAGAACGTGTATTTGGACACGCAGATCTGGAAGCCTTCGTTACCTATGTGAAAGAAACCTTCAAAGGCGGAAGGATCAAAGCGGAAATAGAAGGAAGAATTACGAATCTCAATAATTGATGAAAGAGGGCGTTCCGGCATACGTTGGGGCGCCTCTTTCATTGGGGGGCAAAGCTCGAAGGCGCCGTTTTTTCGTTCAAGCAAAAACAGCTCTGCACGTAGTGTAACTTTTTTCCATCATTCTCGTCGGTACTAGTAAGAAAAGGAGGAGTGACGATGCACCGTAAAACGATGATGCTCATACTCAGCTTGCTCCTTTTGCTTGCGGCTTGCAGCAGCAAGCAAAAGGATGAGTCAATGTCCGAATCGGGAGATGAAAAGGCCAGCAGTAAAATGGACGCTTCCTTTTCCGATACTAAGGCGCCGGTTGAAAACAACGCGGGAAAAGAAGAAATCGTTGATGAAAGGAAGGTCATCCATCAAGCCCAGCTTGAATTGAAGGTCAAGAACCTGGAAAAAACACAGCTCAGGATTGAGGGAAAGGCAGAGGAATATGGTGGCTATGTCATCGAATCCACTGTACACCGGGAAAATGAAGAAAGGCTGGAAGGAACGATAACGGTACGAGTGCCGGAAGACCGTTTTCAAGATTTTCTTGCATTTGGGGAAGGTGAAGCCTCGAAGGTGGTCGGAAGGAATGTGACCGGACAGGATGTAACGGAGCAATATGTCGATCTAAAAGCAAGGCTGAAGTCGAAGAAGACCGTAGAGGAGAGGCTGCTTGCTTTCATGCAGGAAGCCAAAAAGACGGAAGACCTGCTGAAGATATCATCCGATCTTGCCGCGGTTCAAGAAGAAATAGAGCAGCTGACCGGGCAAATGAAATATATTGAAAATCAAGCTTCCTATTCAACGATTACGATTACGTTGTCTCAGGATCGCATCGTTGTCCCAGGCATCGATAATGAGGAATTGAATACATGGGAACGAACGAAAAAACAGCTGGCAACAAGCGCGAATCTATTGCTTAAAGCCGGTTCAGGAATCATCGTATTCATCATCGGAAACTTGCCTATCCTCGTTATTGTAGGAGGGGTGGGCGTGCTGATTCACTGGTACATGAGAAGAAAAGGGGAAAAGTAAGCGTAAAAAGAGGGTGACCAAGTTTGTTGGACACCCTCTTTATCAGTTATTTGTTTCGTTTATGAAGGCCGGTCGCATAATACAAGACTACGAGCAGGATGATCCAAATTGGACCGACAATCAGGGCGATTCGCGTATCTGCCGAAAAGCCGAGTATAACCATGACGAATACCAGGAAAGCAAGAGTTAGGTAAGACGTGAATGGGAAAAGAGGCATCTTATAGGATAAGCCTTGTTTTTCTCCCGGACTCATTTTCCGCCTTGAGATGATTTGCGTGATAAGGATGGTTCCCCATGTCCAAAGTGCACCAAAAGTAGCGACACTTGTAACGTAACTGAAAACCTTATCCGCTTCCATATAGTTCAGGTAGACACCGAATAGAAGCACGACAGCCGAAACGATGATGGCTACGCCAGGAACGCCTGACTTTGTTGTACGCTCGAAGCTTTTAGGCGATTCACCCTGCTGCGCCAGGTTGAATAACATTCTCCCGGTACTGAAGATACCGCTGTTACAGGATGATAGGGCCGCAGTCAGAACGACGAATTGAATGATCCCTGCTGCACCCGGAATGCCGATCTTATCGAACATCATCACGAAGGGACTGTCCTTACCATTCATTTGATCCCAAGGAGTGATCGATAGAATGACGGTAAGAGCTAGGACGTAAAAAAGTAAAATACGATAAAAGACCGTATCAATGGCTCTTTTTAAAGACTTCTCTGGGTTTTTAACTTCTCCGGCGGTCACACCGAGCATTTCAATTCCCAAGTAGGCGAACATGACCATTTGGAAAGAGAGCATGACACCTGAAATGCCATTTGGGAAAAACCCGCCGTGTTCCACAAGGTTGCCGAATCCAACCGCGATCCCGCCGTTCCCCAATCCGAAGATGATCATTCCAAAGCCAAGTACGATCATGAGGATGATCGTAACAATTTTAACGAGGGCGAACCAAAACTCCAATTCACCGTATGCCTTTACGGCAAGAAAGTTAATCGTGGTCATGATTGCTAGAGCGGCTAAAGCCCATGCCCACTGCGGGGTATCAGGGAACCAGAATTGCATATAAATCCCGACAGCCGTGATTTCTGCCATACAGGTGGCTATCCATACGAACCAATAGTTCCAGCCGGTGATATAGCCGGCAAGAGGCCCGACAAATTCGCTTGCATAGCGGCTAAAAGAGCCTGCAACTGGATTTTTTATCGCCATTTCCCCCAGCGCCCGCATGATCAGATAAATCATGAGCCCGCCAATGGCATAGGAAATGATGATCGCAGGGCCTGCTAATTTAATGGCGGATGCCGAGCCGAGAAATAGACCGACACCGATGGCTGCGCCAAGAGACATCAATGCGATATGTCTTTCTTCCAATCCTCTGTGCAGTTGAGATTCTTTGGAGTTTTGCATAATTTTCCCCTTTTCTCTGTTGGAATTTCAATTTCCCTATTTAGCATTTTAACACTAGTAGAGTTGCTTACATATTATTTATTGATTTTTCACATAATATTACAACTAAATAATATATTTTAATAGATAGATTGTAAAGCAAAAAAATGAAAACGCTTACTATAAAAGGGATTTACATTAATTTCATCCTATGAAATATATGAATATCCATATGTATTGCTATTTAAACAAAATTAAATTATGTGATTTTTCATATAATTCTGATTCTTAGCAAATGAAGACCCATTCCTTTTTCAAGGAACGGGTTTTAAAAAGCTTCATTGCCAGATGACAGAGGCCCATTCCGGATGATCGATGAATGGATTGCGATTATGCTGATATTTATTATAGATGACCTCATTTCGGTTGCGCTCGAAGGCATCGACGGGATCTTGGGCATTCCATTGCAGCAGGACAGACAATTTCCCATGATACGGGGCAGTGCCATTGTTCACTTGATTATTGAGCTCCAAATTTATTTCCCCGTCATCTCCTTCATAACGAACCGCCATATAAAATAGCATTCTAGCAACGTCACCCTTGACGCTATCACGCGGCTCCCATGAATCCGAGTCATAATAATTCCCTCTCGCCTCCGAGTGTTCAGAACCGCCATTATCGAAGTCAAGGTTGTTTCTTGTACTATTGACCAAAACATCTGCCGGGCGAAGATGATGCAAATCGGTTCCAGGCCCTAGCACAGTACCGAAGTTTCCATGCGATTTTGCCCAAACATGCTCACGATTCCAATCATTAACGCCAGATCCATTTGCCGTCTTTGCTTGAGAACGGCCTGTATATAAAAGTATGACGTTATTGGCATTATTAGGGTCCTCATCGGTTTCCCGTAAAGCGTCCCACACATTGGCATACGACACTTCATCATGGCCATCGATGATTTCATGCAGTGCACTTTTTAGCGAAGAACCTGTTTTTCCAATGGCAGGGTCATAGTAGGAGCCCACTCCTGGTGCACCTGGGCCTGAAGGGTCACTTGAGATCATCGCAGTTACATCCTTTATCCCCGCATGGCTGAAATATGCACCGAGCACACCTGTGATCGTTACTTTTTTTCCTTTTAATGAGGGCTTCGATTTTAGCCCGAAGTCAGCTCGAAAAGCGGCAGGAACCTGTATATACACCATATTGGCAATGTTCGATTCCGAAGGGCTATCGGCTAATGCCAGGGCATAATCGTTTGGATAGCCGCTCGTAATGACCACATTGGCAGAAGTGGGCTGGCCGACCACATAGCCCGAGACCGTCTTGGTCGTGCCGTCTTGCTTGGAAATGGCCTGGGCCACGGAATAAGGAGAGGACGAAGAGCCAGCTCCAGCCGCGGCAAATGATGGGGTGCAGGTGAGAATGGGAAACAGGAAAGCAAGCACGAACAAAAGCGATAGGGTAAATCTTGGTTCATGTTTTCTGAACATGTTATTCCTCCATAAATCGATTCATGACCATTTCCAGGGAAAGCGGCATGTATATGTAAGATTATGGATGGGTGGCGGTTTTTCCTTCCGGTTTGTCAAAAATGAGAGAAAACAGCTAGTGATGTTGTGGCGGAATTTAGGGAAATAGCCCGGGAAATATCGAAGCATGCCAGGAGGGCACGGACGCGAAAAAACCGCCAGCAGCCTACTGACGGTTTTTTTTATTGATTTTCATGAGCAGGCTTTGAATGAAACTCAAAAGCAACGATCCGATTAAAGCTCCCCAGAAGGAATGTATGACAAAGCCGCTGACCACGTAGGAAGTGATTTGGAAAGTGAAGGCATTGATGATGAACGAAAACAATCCGAATGTAAGGATGGTAATCGGCAATGTAATAAGCTGTAATATGGGTCTGACCAGCAGGTTCGTGATTGATAAGATGAAAACCGCCAGCAGGGCTGTCCCGTAAGATTTGATCGTGATGGAGTCGAGAAGCCAGTCAATAACGAGCAATACTACCCCGTTTAATAGAAAACGAATGATTATATTCATGAAAAACTCCTCCTGAAGTCACTCTGCTACTAGTCATTATACTAAAATCCAATGAATTTCAGGTAGTTGTTTGCAGAATTGTCATAAAAAAAAGGAGAGCAAGGTGCCGGTTATTTGTGACAAACGAAAGACCCCATGGCAGGAGTCTTCCGTTTGTCAGCAAAGGTGATGCATTGCTTAGTTATTGGCAACGATCGTTTCGAATGCACTTAATTCCGCCGTATCCTTAAGCTTTGGGTTTGTATGTAAAGACAGCAGGGCACTTTCGATGAGAAAGGTGCGCGGATCGGCGTTTTGTAAAAACTCTTCCTGGATAAAGTGGATTAGTTTCAGGTTCTTTACGCGTTCTGCTTCATCATCCTGACAAAGCTTGAAGATCGCCTTTTTTAGGTCGTTGGCAGAGTCCAGGAGTGCTGTATGGAAATCCTGCTGTGTATTGAAAAGCTCAGGCAGCCATTGCTTGATGACATCCGGTTCCAAAAGCTGTGCGTTGACACGGCTCACATCTTCGAAAACGGTTGTGATCCTATCCACACAATAGCGGATGATTTCCCCAGGATTGAAATCAGGTTCTTTAGCCAAGGCGTTAAAATGAATCGTTTGGTGCATCATTCCTGAATAAAGGATGGCACAGTCCAGCGTATAAGGTTTTTTCTCGGTACCGAATATTTCGAGAAACCGTTTTGAGAGCCAATGTATATTTTGGAATTTAACATGTTTAATGAAATTTTTCAGATCGGTATCATTTGAAATCAGGATTTCTTCATATAAAGTAAATAGTTTACTACTCTTATTGGAGTGGATTTGCAATTCGGATTGCTTGATGAATATTTCGATATCGGCAAGGTTTTGCCCGATAAGCAATTCATTTCGCTCCTTTTCGAATTTTTCCTGTGCGGAAACGAAGACGGCCTTAAGCAATTCACTTTTAGAAGAAAAGTAGTTATAAAAGGTTCCCTTCGAAATGCCGCTATAATCCAAAATATCCTGAATGGAGGTTGCTTGATACCCCTTTTCAATAAATAATTCGTGTGCATATTTAACTACAAGTTGTTTCCGCTCGTTCATCTATATCACCCTTAGTCTTATTGGCCGGACATTTTAACGTAATAGTATCTTATTTTTCGGATGAATACAAACTGGTATATTCCCGATTTCCCTTAGTAAAATAAGGGTTATGCTCAATTGGGGCAAGTCGTGCCGCAGTCATCCGGTACATTCATTGTGAACAAAGTCACAGGCAAAAAGGATTGTCTGGTATAAAATGAAAGTGGGCATTCAGGCCGCCATCGAAGGTTACCCATCAGCCCGAATTCTCGATTACCATGCCATTGGATGGAGAATTGATAAAATCGGTTTTCATGAAGGATTAATAAAGAGGATGGTCGTATACCATTATTAGGGGTTTTTTGACGGAACTTAATCGAATCGCTTAAATTTCGCCCCAATGATTTCCTTGCCATGATAAATATAGATGAACATGCAATCGGTAAAATAATGAATTGATTATTATATTAAAATTATTATAAATAAGTATTGATTTTTTCTTGATAAGCTTTATCATTATAAATATAAATAATAATGAAAAGGTGGTTCAATTATGACAAATAAGAAAAACCTTACTACAAGCTGGGGCGCACCAGTCGGGGATAATCAAAACTCAATCACGGCTGGCCAACGCGGTCCGGTACTCATTCAAGACGTGCACTTATTGGAAAAACTGGCCCACTTCAATCGTGAGCGTGTACCTGAACGTGTCGTTCATGCGAAAGGTGCCGGTGCATTCGGCACTTTCGAAGTGACGAACGACCTTTCTCAGTATACGAAAGCCAAGCTCTTCAATGGTGTTGGCAAGAAAACGGAAATGTTCATCCGTTTTTCAACGGTGGCAGGTGAACTGGGCTCCGCTGATACAGTTCGTGACCCGCGTGGATTTGCCGTTAAATTTTACACGGAAGAAGGAAACTATGATATCGTCGGGAACAATACGCCTGTATTCTTCATTCGCGATGCGATCAAATTCCCTGACTTCATCCATACACAAAAGCGTGATCCTAGAACGCATTTAAAGAATCCTACGGCAGTTTGGGATTTCTGGTCACACTCTCCGGAATCCTTGCACCAAGTTACGATCCTGATGTCTGACAGGGGCATTCCGGCTACGCTCCGTCATACACATGGCTTTGGCAGCCATACATTCAAATGGGTGAATGCGGAAGGAAAAGGCGTTTGGGTGAAATATCACTTCAAAACTGAACAGGGCATCAAGAACCTGGATGTGAATCTAGCTGCAAAACTAGCAGGGGAAAACCCTGATTATCATACGGAAGACCTTTTCAATGCCATTGAAAAAGGAGACTTCCCTGCATGGAAACTATATGTTCAAATCATGCCTTTGGAAGATGCGGACACATACCGTTTCGATCCATTCGATGTTACGAAGGTATGGTCGCAAAAAGATTATCCATTAATTGAGCTTGGCCGCATGGAATTGAACCGCAATCCCGAAAACTACTTTGCCGAAGTGGAGCAAGCCACGTTCTCACCAGGAACATTCGTGCCAGGCATTGAAGCTTCCCCGGACAAAATGCTTCAAGGACGTCTTTTTGCTTATGGTGATGCTCATCGTTACCGTGTCGGCGCGAATCACAACCAGCTTCCGGTAAATCGGCCAAAGGTGGAGGCGAACAACTACCAGCGTGACGGATTCATGCGTGCAGACGACAATGGCAAGGGCTCCGTTTATTATGAGCCGAATAGCTTTGGCGGTCCTGTGGAGTCAGCGGAAAATAAAGTCGCTCCTTTTGAGGTGACTGGGCAAGCTGCACAGGTTGGGCATAACTCCGATGATCATTACACACAGGCTGGCGACTTATACCGTTTATTGAGTGCCGAAGAGAAAACTCGACTCGTGGAAACGATTGTTGGCGCAATGAAACCTGTCGAATTGGAAGAAATCAAGCTGCGTCAAATCGGTCATTTTTACAAAGCCGATCCAGAATATGGAACACGCATCGCTGAAGGCCTAGGCTTGGCGGTACCGCAAGAAGCATAAAGCGAACCATAAAAAGTAAAGCAGGCATCCATGGATGCCTGCTTTACTTTTTTTCGGGCCGACCAGGCAACTCGCGACAGGACGGCTGCCTTTTAGGGCATTAGTAATCAAAATGAGCATACATATATGGGTAAGGGGAGGTGCAGTATGGACGTTTATGTGCGGCAGAATGACTCTTTGTGGTATTACAGCCAATTATTCAAGGTCAATTACCAGCTGATCATAGATTCCAACCGGGGAGCGGATCCACAGGCCCTCATGATTGGACAGCAAATCAAAATACCCGGCTTCACATCGTCGGCTTATAAGATTAAGCAGGGGGATTCTTTATGGGCAATTGCCAAAACACGCAATCTTACATTGGATGCCTTATTTGTTGTTAATCCTACCCTCAACCCGAATGCCCTGCAAGTCGGCCAGACGATTTATATTCCATTAAGGATTACGTGGAGGCTCATTCAAGGAAATCAGCAATACGACTATAAGGCGCTGCTTGCCGATATGGGCCGGTTGAAAACCATCTACCCTTTCATTCAAACATCCCCGATCGGCCATTCTGTGTTAAATAGGGATATCCCCGAAGTACTGATCGGGAAGGGGGATAAACGAATCCATTATAATGGTTCGTTTCATGCGAATGAATGGATCACGACACCTGTGATCATGACCTTCTTAAATGATTATCTATTGGCAATCACGAATCAGACGGAGATCCGCGGCCTTGCCCTGCTTCCATATTACCAACGGACGCTTCTGTCGATCGTGCCGATGGTGAACCCGGACGGAGTGGAATTGGTGCAAAACGGCCCGCCGGCAGATGAGACAATGAGAGCGCGTCTCGTGGGCTGGAATAATGGCAGCGAGGACTTTTCCGGATGGAAAGCGAATATCAATGGCGTCGACCTGAACGATCAATTCCCCGCCAAGTGGGAATTGGAGCAAGCCCGCAATATGGTGAATGAACCAGGACCGGCGAATTATTCGGGAACGGGGCCGCTTACACAGCCAGAAGCGATTGCGATGGCAAATCTAACGAGAAGGCGTGATTTTGCGAGAGTCCTCGCATTCCATACGCAAGGAGAGGTCATTTATTGGGGGTTTGAAGACATGGAGCCGCCTGAATCTGAAACGATAGTCAATGAGTTTGCGAGGGTAAGTGGATATGAGCCTGTCAAATCCGCCAATAGCTACGCCGGGTATAAGGATTGGTACATTCAGGACTGGCGGAGGCCTGGGTTCACCGTTGAGCTTGGTAGAGGAACCAACCCGCTTCCTATCTCGCAGTTCGATGAGATTTATCAAAAGTCGCTGGGGATCTTCCTGGCGGGCTTGTATATGTAAACGTTGAACATGCAAAAACGCTCTGCTCCCTGTCAATGGGGGAAGAGCTTTTTATCTTATGATTAAGGGATGTTAAAACGATGAGGGCTGCTGCAAAAAATAAGTAAAGATAAGCTTTACTTATCGATTGCAAAAATTCGCTATGAAGCCTAAAAAATGGCGTTCATCCGCCATTGATGGTCCAGGTTCTTGCAGCCCTAGAAGGATAGATACTCTAATCGTTTTGCGTCAAAGAAGTTTGCCCTCTTTTGCGCCTGTATCGGCCCCGCCTACGCCAGATACCTTGACGGCCACTCATGCCATCCAACCTATATTCATTATAATAGAAAGCGCTTACATTTTCAAAAGTATTCGTAATGCAAATTTCGACATTCCAAGCTTTCATCCGCAGGAAAGCTTGGAACCGGAAATACTATGACATGAAATCCTGGAGCTTTTTCGTTAGCCCGCCTTTACCAAATTTAATGGGCTTTGCCTGCCCGATCGCTTGCTCCGGGGCAGAAGCATATTCAAGAAAAGCTAAAAGGTTGATGCGCCTGTACAGGATATCGATGATGCCATAGGCATGGAACCAATTATCAATCGTATTATAAACCCCTCTATTCAAGGCATATTGCTGCTGGCACCAATGGAAGAACATTCTATCCGGCAGATTGAGGTGCTCCATCTCCTCCAATCGTCCATGCCTCCTCCATGCCTTCCCAGGTGATAAGTGGCTATGCCTCTCCTTCTGCATAGTGTGTGCCCCCCTTCCTTTATAAAATAAAAGGCCCCCATTCGAAGTGAATAGAGAGCCTCCAGTGAACTGGTCAGCGTATCAGTTTTTCTTATATGAAAAAGGATAAACCTATTAATCTTAGTTGTCAAGTTGGTATTTTTTCCTGACTGTTTATAAGTGATCAACGGCATTTTTCAGGCATCTTTTTATATAAAATACGAATAAAAAATATATTTTTTATGTTATAGTTCGTATATGATGATCTTTACGTAATGAAGGGGGAAAAGCTGAATGTATAAATCCAAAAAGATTTTATTATTGGGCTCAGGTGAATTGGGGAAAGAAATCTTGCTTGAGGCACAGCGTCTTGGGGTGGAGACGGTTGCGGTGGACCGTTATGAGCATGCCCCTGCCATGCAGGTAGCCCACCGCAGTCATGTCATCGATATGCTGGATGCTGCACAGCTTAGGGAAGTGGTCGTAAAGGAACAACCAGATCTGATCGTACCGGAAATCGAAGCCATCGCCACAACGGCTTTAGTGGAATTGGAAGACGAGGGCTTTAAAGTCATTCCTTCAGCAAGGGCAGCAAAATTAACGATGGATCGTGAAGGAATCAGGAGACTTGCTTCCGAAACCTTGCACCTTCCTACTGCCGACTACAAATTCGCTGATTCATATGAAGAATTTGTCCAGGCTGCCAAAGAAATAGGATTTCCAAATGTCGTAAAACCGCTGATGAGCTCCTCAGGGAAAGGGCAAAGCGTGTGCCGTACAGAAGCTGACTTAGAGGAGTGCTGGAAAATCGCCATGGAAGGCGGACGGGTTCAAAATGGACGAGTGATCATTGAAGAATTCATCCGTTTTGATTCAGAAATCACGTTGCTCACGGTCCGGGCCGTAAACGGAACCATGTATTGTGCTCCCATCGGCCATATTCAGCAGGGCGGGGATTATATCGAATCGTGGCAGCCGCATGATATGACGGAAGCACAGATGAACGAAGCGAAGCGGATTGCCCTTGCCATTACAGACGAGCTTGGAGGATACGGATTGTTCGGGGTCGAGCTTTTCCTTTCAGGAGATAAAGTCTATTTCAGCGAAGTATCTCCCCGTCCGCATGATACGGGGCTCGTGACGTTAGTGACACAGAATTTGTCGGAATTTGCCCTGCATGTACGAGCGATTCTGGAATTCCCCATCCCAGAAATCAATTTGATCACGCCAGGTGCCAGCCGTCCCTTAAAGGCGTCAGAGGAGTTAGCGGAATATTCGATAGCCGGTGTTGAAAAAGCATTGGCGATGCCGAATACGGAGGTGCGCCTCTTCGGGAAGCCAGTTACCAAAATGGGGAGAAGGGTGGCGGTCGCCCTGTCATCCGCTGATACAATCGACACAGCGAGGGAGAATGCGGCCATGGCTTTGGAATGTTTGAAGGTGGAGAAGTAAGCGGGAAAGGCGCTCCTGGAATGGAGCGCCTTTTCTTATGGCATGAATTTGGCACCTCAGCTTTTTTGCTGCCTTCTTTTTGCCTCATCAAACAAGGCTGCGATTCATGACGTTAATGGATGCATTTACCTTGCCTTCACAATTATCCTGCCGTATTTTTACAAGCCCTTGACACTGTGTTCATCTTTGACCTCTATAGTGTAGTTAAATAGTCAAACATTAAAGGGAGGTCATTCATTTGAATCGTTCATGGAGTAAAAAGATTATGCCGCTAACATTGGCTTCGGCATTGACGTTTGGGAGTTTAACTTGGTCGGCATCGGAATCTGCATCGGCAAGGGACAAGGGTAAAAAAGAGCCGGAAATTAGGAATGTCATCTTCATGATAGGTGATGGGATGGGTGTTTCCTATACGTCCGCTTACAGGTATTTGAAAAACAATCCCCATACGATGGTGGCTGAACGGACAGAGTTCGATCGATACCTGGTTGGTCAGCAAATGACCTATCCGGAGGATGCTGCACAAAATATTACGGATTCAGCTTCGGCCGCAACGGCCATGTCTTCAGGAGTGAAGACTTATAATGCTGCCATTGCGGTGGATAATGATAAATCCGAAGTCAAAACCGTCCTGGAAGCTGCAAAGCAAAAAGGAAAAGCGACTGGATTGGTCGCCACCTCGGAAATCACTCATGCGACACCGGCATCATTCGGCGCTCATGATGAAAGCCGGAAAAACATGAATTCGATTGCCGACGATTATTATAAAGAGTTGATCAAGGGCAAGCATAAAATCGACGTTCTCTTAGGAGGCGGAAAATCCAATTTTGTCCGCCCGG
The DNA here is from genome assembly GCF_030271255.1 of Peribacillus folii. Classification (GTDB taxonomy): domain Bacteria; phylum Bacillota; class Bacilli; order Bacillales; family DSM-1321; genus Peribacillus. The sequence continues at coordinate 40,758 of NZ_JASJOM010000008.1, read as the reverse complement.
ACATCAATTTGGCGAAGGCCTTCAAAAAAGACGGATATAGTTATGTGACGGATAAGAAACAAATGCTCAAGGATAAAAATGAGCAGGTGCTAGGTTTGTTTGCTTCGGAAGGGTTGCCGAAAATGATCGACCGCCCCAGTGAAACGCCTTCTTTGAAGGACATGACCAATTCGGCAATTCAGCGCCTGGATAAAAATAAGAAGGGATTCTTCCTGATGGTCGAGGGCAGCCAAGTCGATTGGGCTGGACATGATAATGACATCGTTGGCGCCATGAGTGAAATGGAGGACTTTGAAAAAGCATATAAAGCGGCGATAGAATTTGCGAAAAAAGACAAACACACCTTGGTGGTGGCAACTGCAGACCATTCGACAGGCGGATTTTCGATCGGTGCCAAAGGAATCTATAACTGGTACGGAGAACCGATCAAGGCGGCCGAACGCACCCCTGACTTCATGGCGGATGCAATCGCAAAAGGGGCAGATGCCGAAAAGACTTTAAAGCAATTCATCAATCAAAAAAAATTAAAGCTAACGAGCGAAGAAATCAATTCGGTAACAGAAGCGGCCAAAACGAAAAATGTCACAAACATCGATAATGCCATAGAAGCGATATTCGATAACAGGACCAATACAGCATGGACCACCGGAGGACATACGGGTGAAGATGTACCTGTCTACGCCTACGGTCCTTATAAGGAACGTTTTGCCGGACAGGTCGATAACACGGATCATGCCAAGATCATCTTCGATTTATTGAAAAAATGAACGTAAGGATACGGGGAGGGAATCCATGAACAGACTAATAATCGGTGCTTTCATATTAACCACATTCGGGGCTCTTAACACCCAACCTGCATTTGAAGAAAAGGCGGCTAAAGAAAAAACGGAGGAAATGGGCGCGCCGCTGGTGAAGAAGGATGTCCATGTTCCGAATCCACAGCTGCCTGATGATAGGAAGTTAACCCAGATCGGCCAGAAATTCTCGGATGCAAAGGGCGAATCCGCATTGAAGGCCTATAAAAAAGTGGATGAAGCCATCAAGGTTGGTCCAATCGAGGTAACGGTCAAAGAGATGAAGGTGCTGCACGTTACCCCTGATTACAGCATGATTGATTTTTTCCATGGCTATACACATGAGGAGGATTTCGACATCGTAAAAGTGAAGGTTGAAATCAAAAACAAGAGTGATGAAAAAATAAAGTTCTCACCCATTGCTTTTCTTGAGACCAATACGGGGGAACATCTTCCATGGGAGGATGACATCTATTTGGAGGAACTTAACGGCGAATTGGATGGAAACGGTACAAAAAACGGGGACATTGGCTTCATTGTAAGGAATGGGGATGTGCGGGGGATTTCCTTGATGACAAGTGATGCGGTTACAGGGGATGGCAAGATCCTGGCAAAAGGAAAGTCGGTTGAGCTCGCTTTTTAAAGGAAATGGGGTATGAAAACTAGACGGAAATCAAATACTAGAGCAAGTGATAGAGTTTCTTATCACTGCTGAAATATCCAAATCCTAATGATGGGGTGACGCAGAATGAGTTATAAAGATCATTTAGATCCACATTCTCAAAAGTTTCACCATAATTGGACAAGACCTAAGCGTTCCAAATCCCAAGTTAATGGCCATACGGAAGTATCGCAAACAAACATTATCCTAAGAAGTAATGCAAAGGCTCACAGGTGGTAATGGATATTTCGACCGAGAAGGAGGCTCATAATGAGTCTTCTTCTTTCTATTGAGCCGAAAGGATACCGCGGGCTTGAAATAAACGGCAAACAACCTCGTGCCTTGACTGGCATGCATGGCTTTTCGTTCATAATTATGATACCATTTACCTTTAGGAAAAAAGCGATTGGGCTGTATGCTCCGCAAGGGAGTTTAAAGTCAGCTTATACAAATAGAGGACGTGAATTGTAATGATAAAAATTGAAATCCCGGCAGCGGATATTAGCATTAAACAAAGAAAACAAGTGATAGAGGGAGACGAACCAGTCATTCCGGAGATTTACGGATTCATCGATTTCCATTTGATTCCCCGTGATAAAGGCGGCATCATCTTGTTTTACAATGAACGCGATGAACTGATTTTTGTCGGAAAGGCTCGTAAGCTAAGACCAAGGGTCAAAAAGCATTTCGAGGATAATGTCTCCCCAATCAAGGAGCACCGCAATGAAGTGAAGAAAATTGACATCCTTGTCGTCGAGGACCCAACGGAACGCGAAATTTACGAAACATATATCATCAACACACTTCGTGCTAAATACAACGTCGATAAAGTGTTTTATAAATGAGGAAAGACAAGCTGGCTGCGCTTTGCACTCAGCTTTTTTTGTGTGCGCAAATATCGAAATTTCCCTTCTTCCTGCAGGGGTTGTTCAAATTTAAACGATAAAAAAATGAAAAACACTTGCAAATAGTAATCATTACGTTTTATTATGGAGAGGTGATTTCTGTTGGAGGGTTCTTTATCTTATAAATCGTAATGATTTCGTTTAGAGGAGATGAGCACCGAAAGGAGTGGAAAGGGTTGGCGAAAAAGAAAATTCCCGTTACTGTTTTGAGCGGATACCTTGGGGCGGGAAAAACGACGCTTTTGAATCATATTCTTGAAAAGCGGAATGATCGGAAGGTTGCCGTCATCGTTAATGATATGAGTGAAATCAATATGGATGCCGCCATGATCAAACGGGGAGGGTTCACCCGCACGGATGAAAAACTTGTGGCAATGCAGAATGGCTGCATTTGCTGTACACTTCGTGAGGATTTAATGATCGAGGTCGAGAAATTGGCAAACCAAGGTGATATGGATTACATCGTGATTGAATCGACAGGGATCAGCGAACCGGTTCCGGTAGCGCAAACCTTCTCTTATGTGGATGAAAAAGTGGGCATTGATTTATCGGAATATTGCCGGCTCGATACGATGGTAACGGTCGTGGATGGGCAGAACTTCTGGAAGGACTTTGCCTCCGGGGAGAACCTTATGGACCGGGAGCAGGCGGCAGATCCTGGTGATGTCAGGGAAGTGGTCGATTTATTGATCGACCAAATCGAGTTTGCCAATGTGATCCTGTTAAATAAAACCGATTTAATGGGAGAAAAAGATGTGGCGGAATTGAAAGCGATCCTTCATAAGATGAATGCGGATGCAAGAGTCATCGAAACGGAATATTCCAAGGTACCATTAAAGGAAATATTGAATACCGGATTGTTCGACTTTGAAAAGGCAAGCCAAGGAGCGGGCTGGATAAAAGAACTGAATGAAGAACACATTCCAGAAACGCTGGAATATGGCATAGCCTCCTTCGTTTACAGAAGGAATGTGCCCTTTCATCCTGTCCGCTTGATGACCTGGCTCGAAAATTGGCCGGTGCAAGTCGTGCGAGCGAAAGGTTTCATTTGGCTGGCAACCAGAAATGAAACCGCAGGCTTATTATCACAAGCAGGACCGTCACTAACGATACAAGGGGCGGGTCAATGGATTGCTGCTCATCCTTGGCATGAGCAGCAACAACTATTGCAGGAATCTCCAGAATTACTGGATCGGTGGAATGAAGTATATGGTGACCGCCAGACCGAGCTTGTGTTAATCGGCATCGATATGAATCAGCAAGTGATAGAGGCGGAACTGGATGATTGTTTACTGACGGAAGCTGAGATGCAGCAGGATTGGTCGTCATATGAAGATCCACTGCCTGCCTTTTAAAGAAATAATGGAAGGAGGAAAAGGAAAATGAGAGTGAATATAACTCTAGCATGTACGGAAACAGGGGACCGCAACTATATCACAACGAAGAATAAACGAAATAATCCCGATCGGATTGAATTGAAGAAATATTGCCCGCGCCTAAAGAAACATACGCTTCATCGGGAAACGAAATGATGAATTTCCTTAGGTCAATTTAGTGTGAAAAGGAGATAAGAACATGGCGAAAAAATCAAAGGTCGTAAAGGCACAAAAGCAGTTGGCATTGGTTGAAAAGTATGCGGAGCTCAGAAGGGAATTGAAGGAAAAAGGCGAGTATGCTGCTTTGGCCAAGCTTCCCCGGGACTCCTCGCCGACAAGGATCCATAATCGCTGCGGAGTAACGGGAAGGCCCCGTGGGTATATGCGCAAATTCAATATGTCACGTATCGTTTTTCGGGAGCTTGCCCATAAAGGGCAGGTGCCGGGTGTCAAAAAATCAAGCTGGTAAGCGGGAAGGACTTTGCTGGTCCTGACATAAGAGAACGGTAAAAAAGCAGACGTCTTCTGACTCTGCTTTTTTAGCATGCTTCATCTTTGGAAAAATTCAATCCACTCTTTTTCCGGCCCATATATGTAGAAGTAGCGGAAGCCATTTGGAAGGGTGACGATTTCCTCGTCGATCAACTCGACATTCAAGGTTTTGATTCGCGCATATTCTTTTTCGATATCATCCACGGTAATGGCAAAATGATGGATCGTTGCCTCAGAAGGCAATGTGTTGCTATAGCCCTGTATCAATTCGATTTCCGTTTCATCTGAATCCTCGTAGCCTAGGAAAGCCAATTGGATGACTCCATTAGTATGAGGAACACGCGCCTTTAATTTTAAATCCAGGACTTCCTGATAAAAGATGATGGATTTTTCAAGATCTCTGACGACAACTCCGATATGATCGATTCTTTTTGCGGACAAGAAAACATCCTCCTTATGGTAGAAACTCATAATATTTGAATATATAAAATATTTCGGTTTCGGCCTCCTTTTTTTAACTGTTTTTTATAAAAAAATTTCCCCTTTTTTCAGGGCAAAAGTTTGTTTCTGAAGGGAATAGCCGATATACTATGAAACAATCCATTATGAATGGATACGAGAGGAGAGATGGTTATATGGGTAACATTCGGGAAGGTGAAGTTTTCACTCTTACTGACGACAATGATGAGGCTCATGAGGTTGAAGTTTTAGGCTCATTGGATGTAGAAGGAACGGAATATGTGGCAGTAGGTTTGCTTGAAGATATTGAGGCAGATACGGAGGAAGACATCGATATCTTCTTCTTCAGGGTCGAGGGCGAAGGCGAACTGTTCGATATCGAATCGGACGAGGAATTCCAAAAGGTATCCTCGGCGTTTGAAGCTGCTTTTGAAGCCAAGGAATAATGGACAAGTCAAGGATGCGGCATGAAAAAGGTTCCGGAATGATCTCATTCCGGAACCTTTTTCGTTTGCTTAAAAGAAAGGCGCACTGCCCGCAGAGGAAAAAACCATAAACACCCTCCATGATTCTTGAGTTTGCCTACAGTTTGGTACGGCATGATCAGTGCCGTTTTCGTTTTCTATGTACAAGATGCATTGGCCCCGCCTACGCCAAATACCATGATAGCCACGCGTGCCATCCAGCCTTCTTTTAGTATATAAGTGTATTGTTGATGGGGCGTGTACGGCGTATGAAGGTTTTATTAAAATCGGCGCATCTTTCCATCTGCTGGGCATAGGATAAAAAAAGTGGAGGTGATGAGATGACCGTCGTTAAACACACTGATGCTGACATTGCTCTTTTGGCGAGATTGCTTAGAGCTGAAGGTGAGGGGGAAGGCGATCAAGGCATGTTGATGATCGGAAACGTCGGAATCAACCGGATCAGGTCGAATTGCTCCGATTTCAAGGGGCTGAGGACGATCCCGGACATGATTTATCAGGAACATGCCTTTGAGGCTGTGCAAAAGGGGTACTTTTACCAACGGGCACGGGAAAGGGAAAAAAGACTTGCGCGCCGAAGTGTAAGCGGTGAAAGGCTATGGCCCTCGAAATTTAGCCTCTGGTATTTCAGACCAGAAGGGGATTGCCCGCCAACCTGGTATAATCAGCCTCTGGTTGGCCGCTTCAAGCTTCACTGCTTCTATGAGCCAACAGCCAACGAATGTGAAAATATTTATAATACCTTTTAGAAATGAGGCTGAACCTTATCTAGGTTTGGCCTCTTTTGTGGATATGTACATAAGGGGCTGCCCGCGGGGAGTTAGTAGTAATACCTTCCTACCGAGCGATAATCGGTCCCAGCGCTCGCAATGAATGTATCCTTACAGTGAAAAAGAGTGACGGGGGGCTTGCCCGCGTCACTTTTTTTGGTTTATAGTTTTACGATCGTTCTGCCCCTTGCTTCCCCTTTTAAAAGGGTCGGGAGGACGTCAGGCAATTCTTTAAGTGTGATTTCTTGCTGAATGAGCTGCTCCAGATGTGCAAATTTAAAGTTGGTCGCAAGACGCTGCCAGACTTTCAATCTTGTTTCCATCGGACAATTGACCGAGTCGATTCCCAGTAAGTTAACCCCTCTTAAAATGAAAGGGAAGACGGTGGCGGGAAGGCTGGTGCCAGCGGTCAATCCGCTTACCGCTACCGAGCCGCCATACTTGATTTGGCTAAGGACGGCCGCCAGCGGTTCACCGCCTACTGGATCTACCGCGCCGCTCCATTTTTGTTTGCCGAGTGTGCGCAGTTTGCCATCGTATACTTCTTCCCGGGATACGATCGTCGTTGCTCCGATTTCCTTCAGATATCCATGTTCGGATTCTTTTCCGGTGCTTGCTTCCACGGAATAACCGAGATTGGAAAGGATCGAGACGGCAAAGCTGCCCACGCCGCCAGTCGCCCCGGTGACAAGAACGCTTCCTTGATCAGGGGCAAGCCTGTTTTCTTCCAGTCGCAGGACCGATAACGCTGCCGTGAATCCAGCCGTTCCGATAATCATGGCCTCTTTCAGTGAGAGGCCATCAGGAAGCGGAACGATCCAATCGGCCGGTACCCGGGCATATTGGCTGTAGCCGCCTGATTGGGAGACGCCGATTCCGTAAGAGGTGGCAATGACCTCGTCCCCTTCCTTGAATCGGGAATCCTCTGATGAGACGACGACCCCTGCCATGTCGATTCCTGGACTGATCGGATAAGTGCTGACGATATTTCCATTCGGAATGCTGGCAAGGCTATCCTTATAGTTCACCCCAGAATAATGGACACGGATAAGCACTTCACCCTGCGGCAGGTCATCAAGTGTTAGCTGCTGGGTGTTAACGGTAAACCGTTCGCCTTGCTTGTTTACGACTAATGCTTCGAATCGCTGTATCATGGTTCGTTCCCCCTTTTATCATCATCTTCCCCATTATAGAAGAAAAAACGTCGAAATGTATAATGAGACAGTCCGAAATAAGCAGCGCCCGCTTTTCATTCTTGTGCAAAAAATGGTACTATTAGAATTGATTCAGTTCATATTAAAGGAGATGTTTTACATGGCTAAAAAAGGATACATACTTATGGAAAATGGAGAAAAGATAGAATTCGACCTTTTCCCGAATGAAGCGCCGAACACAGTGGCGAATTTCGAAAACCTGGCGAATACAGGCTTTTACAATGGCGTGGTCTTTCACCGTGTCATCCCTGGTTTCGTAAGCCAAGGCGGAGATCCAACAGGTACTGGTGCAGGCGGAAGCGGCACACAAATCAAATGTGAAACAGCTGGAAACCCTCACAAGCATGAGGCGGGCAGCTTTTCGATGGCACATGCCGGAAAAGACACTGGCTCAAGCCAATTCTTCATCGTGCATGAGCCACAGCCGCATCTTAACGGTGTTCACACAGTTTTCGGTAAAGTGACTTCCGGGCTTGAAACGGCAAAAGCCATGAAAAATGGCGACAAAATGGAAAAAGTCGAAGTGTTTGACGCTGAATGATGGCAGTGAAAAGAGGGAGCATAGTGCTCCCTCTTTTTTTTACATGAATCAGGATGATCTCGGCGTGACGCTTTCAGTGAAAGGATAGTGGACCTCAGTCATGGTTTCCGAAATGTCCCATAATCTTTTCGAGATTGCTTCATTATATAAGGCATCGATGATAGCGTCTTTCTTAGGATAGCCCTTCCTGTTTTTCTTTCCATCTGGTCCAATATATTCACCGCCCGTTAATGAAGGCTCCGTTGCGGCATACAGGGTGGGAAGTGCGCCCATGCTTGCCGGTTGGGTAATGGATTTTGAGAGGAAGTGAACGAATCGGTTCAACGGTTTGCCAGATCCCCGTGACATGAGGTTTGTATGGGAAAGCCCGGGATGACAGGCTACACTAATCGAGCTTGCACCATGCTGGGTGAATTTATTTTGCAGTTCGCGGGCGAAGAGAAGGTTGGCGAGCTTGCTTTGCCCGTAGTACCTCATTGGCTTATAGCCATTTTCGCCGTTTAGATTGTCAAAGTCGATCGTTCCATTGATGGCAGCCAAACTGCTCAATGTGACAACCCGTGAGTTAGGCGTAGACAGAATACACGGAAGAAGGAGTCCTGTCAAAGCGAAATGTCCGAGATGATTCGTACCGAATTGCAGCTCGAAGCCATCCTTGGTCTTACTGAAAGGCGGAATCATCACGCCTGCGTTATTGATCAGGACAGAAAGGGAGTCATAGTTTTCCTTATAGGAATCTGCAAAATGCCGAATGCTGCATAGATCGCTTAGATCCAGCGGCATGACCCGTATATTCGCGTTAGGGTAGACCGAGAAGATCCTATCGACCGCCCTTTCTCCCCTTGAAGCATTCCGGACGGCAAGGATGATTTCTGCCCCCTTGCCGGCCAGGGCAAAAGCCGTCTCGAAGCCAAGTCCGCTATTTGCACCTGTAATCACGATGGTTTTCTTCGATACATCCGCCATTTCTTCGCCATTCCACTTACCAGTCATCCAACCACACCTTTCCACACATTCTTTACTATCATATACCCAAATAATTCCTGTATGTCACATGGTGCGGGCGGATCCTCCGATTTTATTTTAATCTGTCCCCATCAACGGCCCATAACGTAATCCACTACATTTTTTATGATCAAGATGATGGTAACTGCGATAAACAAGACTCTTACGTAGGCTACGCCTTTCTTGAGGGCGAATTTGGAGCCTGCCAATGCGCCTGCAATCATCGAGATCCCCATCGGTATCCCGTAGGAAAAGTTGACGGCATCAAGAAAGATGAACATGATCAGTGCCGCCAGATTACTGCCGAAGTTTAAAAACTTCGCGTTCCCGGCTGAGTGCAAAAAATCAAAACCGATCATTAAAAAGGCAAATAAAATGAACGATCCCGTCCCCGCTCCTAAAAATCCATCATAAAACCCAATAACGAAAATGGTGACTGCAAATAATGCAGCCTTTTGCAGTGTGAGCTTAGCATAGGTCGATGTCTGTCCCCAATCCTTTTTCAAAAAGGTATAGATCGCGATGGCGATCAAAAGTATCAAAATCAGCGGTTTCAACACATCTGATGACACAAAATTAACCACCCAGGCACCTAAAAGCGAGCCTATGAAAATAAGGGGGAAGAGCTTGGAAACCAGTCGGAAATCAACCTTTCCTGAGCGGATGAAGGCAATCGTGCTCGTTAAAGAGCCCATGGAACTTGCCAACTTATTCGTTGCAATCGCAGCAGAAGGGGAAAGACCGGAAAATAATAATGCCGGAATGGAAATCAGTCCGCCGCCGCCAACTACAGAATCAATGAATGCTGCAAGAAAACCGAAGCACATGAGCAGCAAGAGTGTCGAAATTTGTATATCTTCCATTGCAGAAGCCTCCGTATCTAAGGATGAGTTTAGTCACTATTAAAATAGTAACTAATATCGCACCTTCTGTAAATAAGAAAATGAAGGCGAATGTTCCGTTCACTTTTTAAATTTTGGTATGATAGATATAACTTACTGCATCTAAGAAGGAGGTACTATGCAAGATATCATTGAAAAACTCCAGTCTCTCGGCTTCAGTCAATATGAAGCAAAGGCGTATGTTTCTTTAGTGCGCCAAGGGCCGACAAGTGCTTATCAAGTTAGCAAGGAATCGGGTATTCCAAGGGCGCGCATCTATGAAATCCTGAATAAACTCCAGGAGGAGGGGGTCGTAATCAAAGAGGAGATCAATGATTCGGTCCAATATTCTCCATTACCGGTCGATGTGTTCTTGGAATCCGTGCGATCGAGGTGGGACAATACGTACCAATCCATCAGCGATACGCTCAAGCAATTCGAGAAGATCGGGCCCGTTTCCGATAATCGGGTCATGACGCTAAAAGGAGAAGAACATATCCTATCCTTTTGCCGCACGTTGATTCAGAAGGCCGAGAAAAGGGTCATCGTTTCCTTATGGGACAAAATGTACGACAAATTCGAGCGAGAGCTCAAAGAAGCAGCTGAGCATTGTTCGCTGAAAGGCATTGCCTTTCAGGTCGAAACCCCATTGTCAGGGATAGACGTTCATCGCCAAACAAGTTATGTCGACAATATCGGCGCAAACAAATGGTTCATTCTATCCATCGATGGCAGCGAGACGATTTACGGTCCTGACTCTGAAGCGAGAGAAACTGCGTTTTATACGGATGACCCGATACATATTAATTTTCTTGAGAATTACATCTGGCATGATATCCTCGTAAACCGCTTGGTCAAAAAGGAGGCGGCGAATGCAGAGGAGTGGATCTCGAAGGAGAGACAGCGGTTTTTCTCGCTATAGGGAACAGTGCCTGAAGCAAATATAAAAAAAGCTGATACCCCCCAAGACGGAGGGCCTCAGCTTTTTTTAGTTTGTTTTCATAAAAGGGTTTTGGGAAATTTAACTGCGGCCAGCAGGTCTGATTTATCCCGATACGACCTATACGACACAATAACATGGTCGTGTGCGTGTACATCCAGCTGTAAAATTTGTGCGTTTTTCATTTCCAGGTAATATGTAACGTTTTCTTTTTGCAAATGGTAAAAAGTGAAGGGGATTCCTAACAGGTTTTTCTTGATTCGTTTGGTTTCGGGCTGAGTGATAATATGCTGGCTCAATTCCCCGATCGTAACAGAGGTTGAACCGGTTATCGAATATATTTTTTCCTTTGCATAATCGACTGCATGACTGAAGGTATCAGCTAAGCTCCTCAAGATTCGGTCCATGGGTGCATCTCCTTTGCGTGAGTGTATGTAAGTAGTATGGTGCGCCGCTCATGCTTTTTATGCAAAAAAAAGCAACAGTTTGATATAGAATGGCCGGTTTATGAACATGATGATGAGGAGTATGCAGACAATCCAAACATGTAGACAGGAGTTATTCAATGAATGGAAAAAAGTATATGGTTGCGCTTTTGATCGTGATCCTCTCGTTCATGGCCATCCTGTTCATTCAAAAAAATCAGTCTGAAACAGATGCCGTTACGGGAGATGAGCAAATAGAAAAAATGCTAAAAAGCATGACGCTTGAAGAAAAAGTCGGTCAGCTAATGATGGTCGGCTTCAAGGGAACGGAAAAGAGCAAGGAAATGACCGAGCTCATCCTAAACAACCATATAGGCGGCGTCATTTATTTCGATCGCAATATGAAATCACCAAAGCAAGTGGCGAAGTTATCGAATTCCCTTCAGCAGACGGCAGGGCAGGGCTCCCATTCACTTCCGCTCATGGTGGCGGTGGATCAGGAAGGAGGGGACATCATCCGGATGAAGGAAAGCGTATCGCCGCTCCCGGCGCAACAGGACCTTGGGCGGCATGCCACTTCTGAAGACATGTACAAGGTGGCAAAACTGAATGGGAATGAGTTGAGCACGATGGGAATCAATATTAATTTTGCCCCTGTTCTTGATTTATCGGACACTGACAAACGTTCAACGGGACAAGATCCAAAGAAGGCCTATCGTTATGGGAAAAAAGCGATCGAAGGCTTGAATGATGCATCTGTAACGGGCGCATTGAAACACTTTCCAGGGAACGGGCGCAGTGATATCGACCCCCATGTCGAAACATCCTCGGTCGAAGCGAACCAACTCGACCTCGAGAATTCGGATATATATCCGTTCAAGAGAATTATAAGTGAAATGGACGATCAAAGCTTTTTCGTGATGGTGACCCACATCAAATATCCCGCCTATGATAAAGATAAACCCGCAAGCCTCTCCAAGGTCATCATAGAAGACCTGCTGCGAAACAAGCTTAACTATGGGGGGCTTGTGATTACGGATGATTTGGAAATGGGGGCCGTGAGCAAGTATTATTCCTATGAAGATATGGGTGTGGAAGCAATCCTTGCCGGAGCCGATATCTTGCTTGTCTGCCATGAATATGCCCATGAGCTTGAGGTGTATGAAGGCTTACTTAAAGCTGTAAAGACAGGGAAGGTTCCAATGGAGAGGATTGATCAATCCGTGAAAAGGATCCTGACATATAAGCTCCACACGATGAACCGAACAAGGGTTGATCCAAGGCAAGCGGAAAAAGTGGTGAAAAGTCCTGAGAGCCTAAAGTATATCGAAAGCCTGAAATTGGCTGAATAAGGGAAAGTTCAACTGCTTTTGTTTAAATTTGCTGGCAAGGGGAATGCTATATAATAACTAACATGAAGGAGGAAACTCGAATGCCATCAAACAAAATGATTGGAACTGTCGTGATAGGAGCTGCCGCATTTTTAATGCGCAATAAGAAGACCCGTGAAAAAACCATGAGTCAAATCAAATCATTGGCTACACCAGAAACGATTGAAAAGGTCAAGAGCCAACTCCAGTCGATAACAAAATCAAAATCAAGTAATCCATCTGCCCATTAAGGGTAAAAAAAAACCCCGTCGAAAAAGTTCTTCGACGGGGCTTTTTTGATTGAATTGAACTCACCTTCATGGGTGGTCATTCCGCTTCATCTTCACCATCATTTTCTTTATTGAACCAAAGCGGATCTTCATTATCGACCTCACCATTATAATTGATGAGGATTTCTTCTCCTGCTTTTATATCGGTGTAAGCAAAGAAATCGAACGTGTGATTTTTAAAGTTTATGTCATACGTTGCATTGGGTGTATAAGAGTGATTAAACAGCATACCGTAGCCTAAAAGCATGGCGGTATGGTTGATGCCATACTCGAATGCATAATCAGCCAGCAAGGTTTTCTCTATGAAAACATGCTCCTCGTTTGGGTAAGCGATGACAGGTGCCTCATGCAAAAGCTCACCTTTTTTTATGTCCTGCGTTGCGAATACGCCTCTATTGAACTCACCATCACTGAGTGTGGAAGTTTTAACTTCAATCATGTTCGTCACCTACTTGTTCTATTCAATATAGTCGAGATTATCTTAGCTTGACAGTTAATAGGAAGAAAAGCAACTATTTTAAGGAATTAATCATATTCTATCTTATACCTTATTCATTCATTCAGCCGAAAAAGCGCTCCTAGCACAGACGGAAAAACACCCCCGCTCGTATACGGAGGTGTTTTAGCAAACGGGTGAAGCTATTAATTCACGCCGACTGCGGTAAAGGCATTCTTGACAGCGGTCGTTTCCGCGCTGGTTGCACCATATAAATCGGAAGCGGCTTGTACGACTGCAGCCCTTGCTTGAGAGAAAGTGGACGAAGAAGTTAGGTAAGTCGTGTTAGCCCGGTAGAAGATCGTCCCCAGTTTATCAATGCCGATTCCTGACACGGTCACTCCATGATGGGTGCCGCCTGCAGAAATCAAATAAGCCGCTTTGTTGATGATTCCGCTATTCGTATGAACACCGCCATTGTCAGCCGAACCCGTATAACGGTTCGAATAGTGGTCAGGATCGCCATTCAATGTCGGGTTGGCCATCGAACGGAGAGCATCGCCGGAAACGTTAGGCGTGTAAATGTCTTCGCCAATCAGGTAATCGGCTTTGGAGCTCTGTGTCTTGAATTCTACAACTGTACCAAAAATATCAGAAATGGCTTCATTCAATGCGCCTGATTCATTTTGATACGTCAAATTGGATTCACTGGAAGTCACGGCATGAGTAAGCTCATGAGCCACGACATCCAAGCCGCCGGACAATGGGATGAACGTCGTGCCGTCTCCATCCCCGTACACCATTTGCGTGCCGTCCCAGAAGGCATTATTGTATTTTGAACCATAATGGACCGTCGATTTCAGGCTTGTCCCGTATCCATCATAGGAGTTCCGGCCAAAAGTGGACTTGTAATAATCATAGGTTTTGCCCGCATAAAAATGAGCATCCACGGCCGCTTTATCAGTGGATGTCGTGAAAGCGTTAGTCGTATTGGACATAAGTGTGCCAGGCAGGCTCGATTTGTTATTGGCATTATAGGTGAAGATGCCTTGGCCGCGAGTATTGTCCTGTAAATAGTATTTACCGCTCGATAAGGTCGTGTTCAGTGGTGATACGGTATTATTTAAGACCCCTGTGCCCGTTCCGACTGAATTGGTTCCGGTCACTTCATCCAGGGTATTGTATTTATTCAGGATTTCACCTGTTTTGACTGAAATGAAATAATTATGATTGCCAGGTTCAGGACTCAAGAAATTTAAATTGACTTTGTAAACGTAATCGGCCTTATCGCCGCTTGCATATACAAACAGCTCCGATTCCGGGGCTTTATCGTAGGCAGGCGTGAACCCAAGATCCTTTTCAGCTATTTTAATGGCTTGTTTTTTGCTGATGCCTTTTTTAGCCTTTTTCTCCAATTTGGTATTCAAATTGGCTTCAACCGTACCGGATACGACTGACAATACACCTTTTGAATCGATCAATACAGCTTGGGTGGAATTCCAGACAGGAACGCCTTTATAGGTTTGCTGCAATCTTACGACGGTATTGCCAAGGTCATCCTTGCTTTCTTTCTGGATAAGGAAGGAGTCTTTCGCCTTTTGATTTTCTAGCTTGTAAGACTTTGTGTTTTTATCAAAAAAGGTAAGAATGATATCTTCTGCGGTTTGCTTCGATGGATCGGTAAGCTTACCAGACTTGAATTCTAGCGAATCTTTGTGCTTATTATATTTCTCGACACTCAACACATTTTTTGCCGCCAAAGCTTCTTGATGGGGAAAAGCAGAAAATAATAGACCAACGGATAAAGCAGTTCCTAAAAATACCTTACCTTTCATAACACTCAACTCCTTCATGAGAATACCTTATTTTTGCATCATTTGATTTTATTATCAAATGGTGAAAAAGGGCGAAAAAGATGACATTTAAAGGATAAAATTGGTGAAAAATGGTTATTTAGAGCGAAATTATTTCTAGATATTCCTCTAGTAATATTTGAGGAATCTCCAAACAAAGCTGGGAAAAGTAGATTCCCGTGCTTTTGATCTGCAAAAAGAAATGGCATGAAGTGCAAAGAATCATGGCGTTAGGTGCAAAAAAATTCATTCTTAAACCGAGCTTATTTTTATGCAAACGTTGAGGGACGGGTTTGCTGATTTTGGCATGGAAATTGCATATATATTCAGAAAAGGAATATTCGAGAGGTAAATTGGGTCTATTTGATGATTCATGAAATAGGAAAATTTATTAAATGGATATCCCCATATATGTAAGCGCTTATATAGAAAGGGATGAAAGCTTATGATACCAAAGCATGAAAATGACATCTTGCAACATCCTCCGCAGCAAGAAGAAGGACAGGAACTGAAGCGCGGATTGAAGTCCCGGCATTTGACGATGATTTCGATTGGAGGGGCGATCGGCACCGGGCTATTTCTTAGCAGCGGGGCAGCGATCCATACGGCAGGGCCGGGCGGTGCATTACTTGCTTATGCCTTGGTCGGGGCGATGGTTTACTTCGTGATGACCAGCCTGGGTGAACTGGCTGCCTTCATGCCGACAAGCGGCTCGTTCAGCACCTATGGCTCGAAATTCGTCGATCCGGCGTTTGGGTTTGCACTGGGGTGGACGTATTGGTTTAATTGGTCCATGACGATAGCGGCGGAGCTGGCAGCTTCGACGATGATCATGAAATTCTGGTTCCCGGATAGCCCATCCTTGTTGTGGAGCTCATCCTTCCTCGTGCTCATATTCCTGTTGAACTATTTGTCCGTTAAAGGATATGGCGAGGGGGAATATTGGTTTTCGTTCATAAAAGTGACGGCCATCGTCATTTTCATCATCGTTGGAATCTTGATGATTGTCGGTATTATGGGTGGCGAAGCGGTAGGTTTCAAGAATTTCACGATCGATGATGCGCCGTTCCCTGGTGGGTTCATGGGTGTCTTCATCGTCTTCATCGCAGCTGGATTTTCTTTTCAAGGCACCGAAATCGTCGGTGTTGCCGCAGGTGAAAGCGAGGACCCGGCCCGCAATATACCGAAGGCGATCAAAAGCGTTTTTTGGAGGATCCTTCTCTTTTACGTATTGGCAATCTTTGTGATCGGATTGATCATCCCGTATACAAACTCGAGTTTACAAGGGGACAATGTTATGGTGAGCCCATTCACGCTCATCTTCGAAAAGGCAGGGGTCGCCTTTGCCGCTTCGCTGATGAATGCAGTCATATTGACGGCTGTGTTGTCGGCAGGTAACTCCAGTCTATATGCCTCGACGCGGATGCTGTATTCAATGGCGAAAGATGGACAGGCACCACGCATCTTTTCCAAGCTGAATAAACGCGGAGTGCCGGTTGCGGGGATGGTTTTGACCTGTGCCATTGGCATGCTTGCCTTCTTAGCTTCCATATTCGGAGATGGTAAGGTGTACATCTGGTTAATGAATGCCATTGGAATCACCGGGTTCATCTTTTGGCTTGGCATCTCCATCAGCCATTACCGTTTTAGAAAGGCCTACATCTCTCAAGGACACTCATTGGCTCAATTGCCATATAAAGCCTTATGGTTTCCGATAGGCCCCATTTTTGCGATACTGATTGGCTTGATCGTCATTCTGTCGCAAAACATCCAAGCCTTTTTTTCAGATCACATCGATTGGGGCAGCGTGGTCGCTGCCTACTTGGGAATCCCGCTTTTCCTTGGCTTGTGGTTCGGTTACAAACTGGTAAGGAAAACGAAATTCGTCAAGCTTGATGAAGTGGAGTTTGATTTTGACAAAAAATACGATTGAACAGCCATAATGTGAAACATGCCGGACAATAAAAAAAATTGTCCGGTTTTTTATGTATGGTTTTGGGATTTTATTCAAATATAGGCAGCTGTGATATATGATGAACATATACTTTAAAGAAGATAGAAAGAGCAATGTGAGCCAATCGAAGTATCCATTCGGAAGAAAAGGATGTGCACGGCTGATGACCTTATTGACCCATTTAAAAGTTTTGGATTTTTCAACATTGCTGCCAGGTCCTTTTGCCACATTGATGCTGGCGGATTTGGGAGCGGACGTGCTGAAGGTCAAAAGACCGGCAGCGAGCGATCTGTGGGGAGTCGATCCATACCTGAACAGATCAAAGAAGTCGATCGCCCTTGATTTAAAACGGCCCGAGTCCGTCGAATCCGTAAAGAACCTGGTGAGAGAATACGATATCGTCGTCGAACAATTCCGGCCAGGTGTCATGGAGCGTTTAGGACTTGGGTATGAGGCATTGAAACGGATCAACCCGAAGGTGATTTATTGTTCAATCACGGGATATGGGCAGACCGGTCCTTATAAAGATCGCGCGGGCCATGATATCAATTATCTTTCGATTGCCGGGTTGGCAAGCTATTCGGGTACAAAAAAGCAGGGCCCCGCAAAAAACGCAACCCAGATAGCCGACCTGGCGGGAGGCTCACTGCATGCTGTCATCGGGATATTAGCAGCGGTCACCTACAGGGACAGGACCGGGCTTGGTCAAGCCCTTGACATTAGCATGACAGATTGCAGTTTTGCATTGAATGCGATATCCGCACCGCTTCATTTCCAACACGGGCTTGAACTAGAACCGGAGGGATTGATGTTGAATGGCGGGTCTTTTTATGACTTTTATGAAACGAGAGATGGCCGGTATTTTTCAATAGGAAGCTTGGAGGCACCATTTAGAAAATCCTTATGCGAAGCGATCGGCAAACCCGAGCTGCATGAAATGAGCATCGCCGATGATGAAGCGAGCGGCGTTGCCTTTAAAAAAGCGATCCAACAAGCCTTCCGGACAAAGGATTTCCAGCAATGGCAGGAGATATTCGCTGACCGCGATGCCTGCGCAGAACCAGTTCTGACCTTTGCCGAGGCGGCCGATCATCCTCAGTTGAAGCAGCGCGGGATGATCGTGGAGGTACCTGATGGACAGGGAAATCGGCAAAAGCAAATTGCCTGCCCGATCAAATCATCCGTTTTCTCACCTGAATATAAGCATGCAGGCCGTGAGCAGGGACAAAACAATGATGTACTCCTTCCGGCCCCCAATCAAAAATCTCGTTAAAGCACGAATAGGAAGCCATCATTCCCCCGGATTTCCTGGAGCTTGATGGTCTTTTTTTTTGATGTTTTCTACATACTGTGAAAAATTACTAGTTAATGTGCAATCAGGTAAGGGTATCAAATTCCTGTAAAAGGATTCTAGGGGGGATGTATTATTTTTGGTCTGTATGACATCGTGAAATTTCTATTTTCCTTTTTCTTGATCATGCCCATCGTTACGCTGATTCATTTGAGCGGGCATATCTTCTTCGTTACGATCTTTGGAGGAGTGGAAAAGAAAATCGTGATAGGCTGCGGCAATAAGCTGTTCTCCTTTTGGAATATGGAAGTACGGAAATATTATTTTTGGAATGGGGCATGTGAGTTCAAGGGATTGAAGCATGATAATCGATTGACGAATATGCTCATTTATTTAGGTGGTTCGATTTTTAATTTAGTCACGATGCTTACTGTATATAGTTTGGTGTACCAGGATATTTTGGAAAGCTCGGTAATATGGTACCAATTCATCTATTTCTCCTTCTATATAATGTTTTTCTCTTTATTTCCGATGTATTTTTCTGACGGTTCGCCCAGTGACGGGAAGGCTGCCGAATTGGCTTTACGGAATAAACTGGAGGACAAGGTGACGGATGATATATTCATGAAGAAAATCGAAAATGAAGATAACTGCAAGTAAAAGGGGACGTGCTGTTGCTCGTTCTTTTTTGCTGTGCTTAATTATTTCTTGTATTTCAAAAAGAAACATCTATAATAATAAAAGTACTTTAATTAAAGTACTAAAAATATAGTATAGGATGATTGCTTTGAAATTCATAGAGTTTTTAAAGACAAAGGGAGCCATTGGAGCCATCTTCATGGGCATCTTTTATCAAATTGCGATGCTTGGCTCATTTATGCCTGGCTATTCGGCACTGCCTGCCAATATCGACCGATTGCCAGTCGCGATCGTTAATGATGATGCAGGCAAGATTGGCGCGACGATCGCAGCCCAATTGGGGGATAAGCTTCCTTTTGAAGAGATGGAACAGGATTTATCGAATGAACAGGCATTAAAACGTTTGGATAAAAATGACGTGAAATTGGTTGTTCATATTCCGAAATCTTTCTCCCGGGACGTCGAGAGTGGTAAAGGGACATCAAGCATCGATTTTACAATCAATGAAGCAGGACCCACGATCGTCACGTCTACAATGGATTCCATTGTAAAAGAAATAGAGTCGACGTTAAACGAACAGTTTTCAGCTCAATATGCGAAAGGGGTATTGATGAATCTTAATGTGCCTGAAGCACAAGCGGAAGAAACGGCTTTGGCGATGCAGCATCAATTTAGTGCAAATACGGTGAAAATCAACGAAATCCCAGCAGGAATGCATAATGGGATGGCGCCGATGTTTTTAACAATGGCAGCTTATGTAGGAGCAATGATCGGCGCCATGCAATTAGGTGCAGCGTTCAATGAAAGCAAAGGGAAAGCGAGCAAATGGAAGCTATTCGGCTACATGCAGCTTGCAGCGCTTCTGATCGCTGCCGCAGCACCGGCAGTGGGCCTTGGAATCACATATCTTGTACAGGGACATGGTCTTGAAACGTTTTTCATTTTATGGGGACATCATGCACTCGGGTATTATGCATGCTGGCAATTCACATCGATTTTCATTCTGTTGGTTGGCGAAGGCGGCATGATTTTGAATATGCCGATCCTGCTTATGCAGACCATCGCCAACGGTGCTGCCATCACAAGGGAAATGATGTATGCGCCATATCAATGGCTAAGCTACATTTCTCCCATGTATTATTCCATACAAGCAGACTTCGCGATCATGTATGGCGGCGGCAATGCCATTCGTGCACATGTAATGATGCTGATGGTGGGGGCCGTTGCGTTGTTCATCAATATCCTGATCGTGGCAGTCCGCCATAAGGAAAAGGAAGCGACGGATCGGCTTGAAGCTGAAATGAAGGCCATAGTTTGATAAAATGGAGACATGTGATGATTGAAGGGGAGTTTTAACCGTGTCGATCCAAATTTATATCCTGGGTATCCTGGCAGAAGAAAAAAGCTATCCATATATGTTGAAAAAGCGATTATCAGAACCGATCCCTATTGATAAATTTACCGGCATTACCGAAAGCAAATTGTATTATCATTTCGACAAGCTGGCTGCCAATGGATTTATCGAGCCGGTCGAAACGATTAAGGAAGAAAATCGACCGGATAAGCATGTCTATCAAATTACGGAAAAGGGCAGGACGGAATTAATCGAGCGGGTTTATCAAACGTTTGAAAAAGCCTCTCATATCACGGATATGTATATTGCACTCACGAATATCAAGCACGTGGAGAGCGAAAAAGTGATCGAGATCCTGGAACGAAAAATGGAAGAGCATCGATTGGCCTGGGAAACGTATTCAAGCTTTGACCAGCCAATCGATGTCGATCCAGATCGGTATATGGGATATACATTCATGAAGGAGCATTCTTACAGCCGAGCGGAGCATACAGCCGAATGGCTCCAGGAGCTCGTTTCACGCTTGAAAGAAAATGCAAAAGGCCATTCCCCTAATTAGGGGATGGCCTTTTGGGATGAATCATTCCCACACTTCTTTTGCTACCTCGACGATGAATTTCAGCTTTTGCCATTGCTGTTCTTCGGTAAGCTTGTTGCCGTGGTGGGTGGAAGCGAAGCCGCATTGCGGACTTAAGCATAATTGATCGAGCGGAACGAACTGAGCGGCTTCTTTTATGCGCGCCTTGATCGCGTCCTTGTCTTCGATTTCTCCGGTTTTGGACGTGACGACCCCAAGTACGACCTTCGCTCCGCCATTTGGGATATATTCCAATGGTTTGAAATCGCCAGAGCGGTCATCGTCATATTCGAGGAAGAATCCATCCACTTTTTCTTTTGCCAATAACGTCGGGGCAATGCGGGAATAGCTGCCTTCGAATGCCCAAGTCGACTGGTAGTTTCCGCGGCATAGATGGGTCGAGATGATCAAATCATCCGGTTTGCCTTCCAATGAGCCATTGATGACGCGCAGGGCCAAATCGATTAATTGCTCACGCGTATATTTTCCATCTTTGAACTGGAAATCAGGAGCTGAAAGTCTGGCAATGTATACATCATCCAGTTGAAGGTAACGCACACCTGCGTCATAAAAGGCTTTTAAAGCATCCTGGTAGGTTTTGATGATATCATTTGCATAATCCTCGATATCAGGGTAGACGTCTTCATTATGAACCCCGGCAGCAAACAATTGATTGGGACTGGGAATCGTTTGTTTGGCGACGGCCCGTCCGTCAACGATTTTGTTCAACTCAATAAAGTCGTTAAGGAAGGGATGCTCAGGGTTGAATGAAACCTTCCCGATATTGCGAACGTTATATCTCTCCGTTTCGACGCCATCGAACGTCAGTCCTTTTTCAGTTACGTATCCTTCAATTCCATTCAAATGCTCAAGGAAGTCAAAGTGCCACCATGTGCGTCTGAATTCCCCGTCGGTCACGACCTCCAAGCCGACTTCGATTTGCTTATCGACGATCCGTTTAATTTCTTCGGTTTCAACCTCACGTAGTCTCTCAGCCGAAAGGCTGCCTTCCTTAAATTGCTTCCTGGCCAGATGGATGCGATCCGGTCTTAATAAACTTCCGACATGATCCGCCCTGAATGGTGCTTTTGTTAAGGTGATTGACATGCTGCATTCCTTCTTTCCCTTTATAAAATGAAAAACCTCTTCTTAAAGATAAGAAGAGGTTTTGGCAACAAGGTTATGTACTCTTCTTATCTTCAAGTTTTACACTTCTGGAATTAGCACAGTACATCGAAAGTCTGTTGCTGAGGCATCAAAGGGCCAGTCCCTCCACCTCTCTGGATAAGAGTTGTCTATTAAATTAATTACGACTATACAGAAAGTTGTTCCGAAGGTCAAGGGCTGAAGCTGAAAAATTTAGAATATACCGATTATTGAGAGGGTCCGGCGATGAACAAGAAATCCGAACGGGCATATGCTATAACCGATGTTCCTTAGTTCGGCAGCAGTGATATCTGGGAGGGAAACAGGATGGAGCGTTTCGATTTAACGGCTATTTTCGGGAAGGGGATACCCATCACCCTATCGGCAGCCATGCTGGAGAGAATGCTAAAAAGTCAATTACAGGAAGACAATATTAAAGTGGAGATTACATCCAAGCATATCGCTCTTTGGGGAACGACTGAAGTGAAAAAAATGATGTTCAAGAAACAAGTATCATTCCGGATGGCCTTAAAGCCGGCCGCCGTGGAAAAAAGAACGATAACCTTTGAATTGCTGGAATTGAAGCCGATCGATAAAAACTTCATCAATCAAAAGCTTTTTAACAGACCGCCCATATTTGAATACGAAAATAGGAGGATAAAAATGAATATGAATGCCTGGAACATCGTCAGGAATATCCCTGTAGGACAGATCAAATCATGTGAGCTGGCCGATGGCGGGTTGAAAATGAACCTTTCCCTATGACAGGTACATACAATTCAAGCCAGGCCATGAACAAAATGTGTTTGATAAATCAAGTTCTATAAAATATACTGAATTACTAAAAGTTTTTCCGGAAGATAAGGGGGAAAATGAGTGGATCAGAAGATATTGCCTGCCTCGGCAAGCATGAAGGATTTCGAGAGATTCCTGAAAAGTCCTTATGAAATAGGTGTTTTTCTTGATCTTCATATTTCGCAGCTGAAAAATGTCAGCAGGATGGCAAAGCAGCATAATAAGAAAATGATTTACCATGTCGATTTGATCCATGGCATAAGAAGTGATGAATACGCGACTGAATTCATTTGCCAGGAGTATCATCCCTATGGGCTGATTTCCACCAAGACCAGCGTCATCATGAAGGCGAAGCAAAAGGGTGTCATTGCCATCCAGCGGATTTTTTTAATAGACTCACACGCGCTGGAGAAAAGCTATAAGCTGGTGCAGAAAACCAAGCCGGATTATATTGAGGTATTGCCGGGGGCGATGCCTTGGATGATTAAAGAAGTGAAGGAGCGCTTGCAGACTCCGGTTTTTGCAGGAGGCCTTATCCGGACCTCGGAGGAAGTCATGAATGCCCTTGATGCAGGCGCCTCGGCGATCACCACTTCCAAAACCGAGCTCTGGGATATTGTGTAAACATGAAATTGAAAAAATGCAAAATAATGGATTGGTTTTTCACAAAAGGTTTGACAGCGTTTTCATAACCTAGTATATTTTAAATTAAGTTAATATATGTGACGGAGACTAGGAGATTCACAACAGAGCCAATCATATTTTTATGATGATGGTTCTGCTGTGTATCTCCTTTTTTTTGTTACCAGAGATTTATATTTCATTAGGGGAGAGGTTTTATACATGACACCATTTTGGGGAGAATTGGTAGGCACCATGATTTTGATTTTATTCGGTGCAGGTATCGGGGCAGGTTCAACGTTGAAGGGCTCCTATGCTAAAGATGCGGGGTGGATCGTTATTACGATTGCCTGGGGACTTGCGGTCACGATGGGCATTTTTGCAGTGGGAACGATAAGCAGTGCGCATTTGAACCCAGCGGTCACGATCGGCTTTGCCATCATTGGGAAATTCCCTTGGAATGAGGTTCCCGTTTATATCGCTGCTCAAATGATTGGAGCGATCCTGGGGGCGGCCCTAGTATTCTTGCATTATTTACCGCATTGGAAGGCTACTGAGGATCCGGGCGCGAAGCTTGGTGTGTTTGCCACGGCGCCTGCCATCCCTCACACGTTTTCAAACCTATTGAGTGAAATGATCGGGACATTCATCCTGATCCTTGGCTTATTATTCATAGGGGCCAATAACTTCACGGAAGGCCTGAATCCGTTTGCCGTCGGCCTATTGATCGTCGTGATCGGGATGTCCCTTGGGGGAACGACAGGCTATGCGATAAATCCGGCCCGAGATTTGGGACCGCGCATCGCGCACTTTTTGCTGCCGATACCGGGTAAAGGAAACTCGAATTGGGGCTATTCTTGGATTCCGGTCGTTGGACCGATCGTTGGAGGCTCGCTTGGTGCCGTTTGTTATAAAGCCTTCTTTTTGGGGGATATAACAGTAGGATTTTGGTCTGTTTTGGGAGTAAGCGTGATACTATTGGCACTAGCATATGTTTTTGGAAAAAAGCAAGCGCATGAAATGGAAAGCAGGAATATTGCTAGTTAATTAAAAGGAGGGCATTCACTATGGAAACCTATATTTTATCTTTAGATCAAGGAACGACAAGCTCCCGGGCCATTTTATTTAACCAAAAGGGCGAAATCGTCCATTCATCGCAAAAGGAATTCACTCAGCATTTTCCGAAACCAGGCTGGGTCGAGCATAATGCCAATGAGATTTGGGGATCGATCCTGGCAGTGATTGCCGGTGTGCTATCGGAATCGGGTGTCAAGCCAGAGCAAGTTGCCGGCATCGGAATCACCAATCAGCGTGAAACGGCAGTCGTCTGGGATAAGGAGACAGGGGTGCCTGTTTATAATGCGATCGTCTGGCAGTCAAGGCAAACAAGCGAAATCTGCGATGAATTGAAGGAAAAAGGACTGAATGATCTATTCCGGGATAAGACCGGATTGCTGATCGATGCCTATTTTTCCGGTACAAAAGTGAAGTGGATCCTCGATAATGTCGAAGGTGCACGGCAAAGGGCGGAAGAAGGCGAGCTATTGTTCGGGACCATCGATACTTGGCTGATCTGGAAGCTTTCAGGGGGCAAGGCTCACGTCACGGACTATTCCAATGCTTCCCGGACATTGATGTACAATATCCACGAACTGAAATGGGATGAAGAATTGCTGGAGATCTTGACCGTTCCAAAATCGATGCTGCCGGAAGTCAGGCCTTCATCCGAAGAATATGCACGTACAGTCGAGTATCATTTCTTCGGTCAATCGATTCCGATTGCAGGTGCGGCCGGTGACCAGCAGGCAGCCATGTTTGGCCAAGCCTGCTTCAGCGAAGGAATGGCCAAAAACACCTATGGTACAGGCTGCTTCATGCTCATGAATACAGGAACGAAGGCCGTCAGCTCCGAACATGGCTTATTGACGACCCTTGCCTGGGGATTGAACGGGAAGGTCGAATATGCCCTTGAAGGCAGCATATTCGTAGCCGGATCAGCCATCCAATGGTTGCGTGACGGACTGAGGATGCTGAATGATGCCAAGGACAGCGAGGCCTATGCGAAACGAGTCGAAAGTACGGATGGCGTATATGTAGTGCCGGCATTCGTCGGGCTCGGAACACCATATTGGGACAGCGAGGTGCGGGGAGCGGTCTTCGGTTTGACACGCGGCACCTCCAAAGAACATTTCATCCGTGCCACGCTCGAATCATTGGCCTATCAAACAAAAGATGTCCTGGACGCCATGGAAGCCGATTCAGGCATACAGCTCCAGACATTGCGCGTGGACGGCGGGGCAGTCAAAAATGACTTCTTAATGCAATTCCAAAGCGATTTACTGCAAGTGCCTGTCGAAAGACCGGAGATAAACGAAACGACGGCACTGGGAGCCGCCTATCTAGCAGGACTTGCTGTTGGCTACTGGAAGGACCAAGAAGAAATCTCCCGGCAATGGGCGGTGGACAAAACCTTCGAACCAGCCATGAAAGAGCAAGTAAGCGAAGAACTGTATGCCGGCTGGAAAAAAGCCGTCCATGCCGCCATGGCCTTTAAATAAAAAAAGAGGTAATTCCTTCTAAAACCCAATCAAGTATGGTATACTGAAATCAAGTTAATAACTCGGCCGGAGAACAGGAGAGACCATGAATGCGTTATCGTGAGGACGATAATGTGCATTTATGGTCTCTTTTTTTGTTCCCCAAGCCAGATTATGGAAAGTAATATCTATACCATCCGAACGAAGGGCCTACTCAAAATAAAGGATCAAAACTCACTAGCTCAGCAAATTCGCGAGAAAAGAGCCCGAATTGGCGAGAAAACGTCCCAAACTGGCGAGAAAAGAGCATAAACGTCCAGGTTCAGCGCAATTCGCGAGTAAACGAGCGCAAATTCATGAGAAGCGAGCACAAATGAACAAGTTAAAGTTTAAATATAGTAGTAAAACAAGCTGTTAAAGGAGGAGTTAGGGATGAGGTTTTCAAATAAATATCGGGAAGAGACAATCGGGCTGCTGAAAAAAGATAAATTTGATGTTTTGGTGATTGGCGGGGGGATTACCGGGGCAGGCATTGCCCTAGATGCGACGGCGCGGGGCATGAAGGTGGCGTTGGTGGAGATGCAGGATTTTGCTGCAGGTACTTCGAGCCGTTCGACGAAGCTTGTCCATGGCGGATTGCGGTATTTGAAGCAGTTCGAAATAAAAATGGTGGCTGAAGTCGGAAAAGAGCGTGAAATCGTTTATGAAAATGGACCCCATGTGACAACGCCGGAATGGATGCTGCTGCCGATGCACAAAGGTGGCACTTTTGGGAAATTCAGTACCTCCATCGGATTACGCATCTATGATTTCCTGGCTGGTGTCAAAAAGGCCGAGCGCAGGAAAATGCTTTCGATCGAGGAAACGCTTGCCCATGAGCCATTAGTAAAGAAAGAGGGCTTGAAGGGCGGAGGCTACTATGTGGAATATCGTACAGATGATGCCCGGCTTACGATTGAAGTCATGAAGGCGGCTGTGGCTAAAGGGGCAGCGCCAATCAATTATACAAGAGTGGAAGAATTGCTGTATGAAAACGGAAAGGTGATTGGTGTTCGGGTTGCCGATTTATTATCAGGGGCCGCGTATGAAATATATGCAGACAAAGTCATTAATGCAGCGGGGCCGTGGGTCGATTCCATCCGTGAAAAGGATCAATCCAAAAAGGGAAAAACGCTGAAGTTATCAAAGGGTGTTCATGTGGTCATCGATCAATCGAAATTCCCCTTGAAGCAGGCGATTTATTTTGATACGCCCGATGGACGGATGATCTTTGCCATCCCGAGAGCCGGTAAGGCTTATGTGGGGACTACGGATACATTTTATGAGGGCGATCCTGCCGTTCCTGCGGTTACATCCGCTGATCGCGCCTACTTATTGAAGGCGATGGCCTATATGTTTCCCCAGGTGAAGATTTCCGAGAAGGATATCGAATCAAGCTGGGCCGGAGTGCGCCCGTTGATTCTTGAAGAAGGGAAGGATCCTTCCGAAATATCGAGGAAAGATGAAATTTGGGAGTCGGATTCGGGTCTGATTACGATAGCAGGGGGAAAATTGACCGGTTATCGCAAAATGGCGAAAACGACGGTCGACCTTGTGGCCGGGAAGCTTTCGCACATTAAGGCGTACCCAGCCAGCAGTACGAAGGGCATGCCGATTTCCGGCGGCGATGTCGGCGGATCAAGAAGTTTTTCCGCTTATATCAAGCAGCATATCCAAGAAGGGGTGGCTTCGGGGCTCACTGTCAAGGATTCCGAGGATCTATTGGCCATGTACGGGTCCAATGCCCCTGTACTATTCGATATTGCTAAAAGCGATCAGGACGGAGGAGCAAATCTTCCGAAAAAATTGTTCGTACAGCTGAAATACGCCCTGGAACATGAAATGGCTGCAACACCGGTCGACTTCTTCTTCCGCAGGACGGGGACCCTTTTATTCGATATCAATTTGGTCCAGACCTATAAAAGTGCCGTGATCGACTATATGGCAGGGTATTTTGGATGGTCCGAAGCAACGAAAGAGGAAAGAACAAAACAATTGGAACAGGAAATACTCGGTGCGATTACAGTATCGTGACCATGAAAAACAAGACGCCAGCGATTTGATGGGCATCTTGTTTTTTTGGTTTAAATTCACTGGAGGAATATTATAAGGGGACGGATCGTATTAGTTAATGGGTAAAGAAGTTCTGCGGGAGGGGTTATTCCAAAGGTGAAAATGACCAAGGCGGGTACCATCTATCAATTATCCTTCATGCCGCGTGTTTTTCCTGTGAATTGTTATCTTGTAGAAGAAGAGGATGGCCTAACGCTGATTGACGCAGCCTTGCCTTACAGCGCCAAAGGTATAGAGAAGGCGGCACGGATCATTGGAAAGCCGATAAAAAGAATCATCATTACCCACGCGCATGATGATCATGTCGGTGCACTGGATCGGCTAAAACAATCGATGCCCGATATACATGTGAGTATATCCAGCAGGGAAGCCGCTTTACTTGCTGGCAATTCTGCGCTGCTGGAGAGTGAACATTCCCCGATTCGCGGCGGGATTCCAAAAAATATACAAACCAGGCCTGACTCCTTACTGGAGGAGGGTGACCGGATCGGTTCATTGGAGGTTATTCTTACGCCTGGGCATACCCCTGGCTCGATTTCGCTGATCGACATCCGGAATCATGGTCTGATTGTAGGGGATGCCTTGCAAACGAGAGGGGGAACGGCGGTGAATGGTGTAATCAAGCCTTTATTTCCGTTCCCGTCCCTTGCCACCTGGGATAAGCGGATTGCCCTCGAAAGTGCCAAGAAAATACTGAATTATAATCCGAGTTTACTTGCCGTTGGTCATGGGAGGATGCTGGAGCGACCGGAAAACTCCATGAGCAGGGCAATCATGGAAGCGGAAACAAGGCTTCAGCAATAATCAACCAGCTTTCAGGTGGCAATGCGAAACAGGAATGAAAAAAACCCTTGTGTGCAAGGGTTTTTGAGCATGAAACAAGGCAAGGGGATGCCTATTCTATTTTTTCTGCTTCATGAGCTGTAAGTCGATGTATGTCTGCATTCTTGAATGTAAGTCATCGAAATCGATGGATGTGAGTTCGGAAATTTGGTTCAATCGATATTTCAAGGTGTTCGTATGGATGAATAGCTGCTCAGCTGTCGGCTTGATCCGGCAATTGTTCAGTAAATAAATCTCCAAGGTCTGAAGGAGCTTTGTTTGGCTTTCCTGGTCCTTAATATGAAGAATCTGTAAATCTTTGTTGATATAATTCGTTTTAATGTGATGATTGGAGATCATTTCGAGGTAACGGAAAATTCCAAGCTTGCTA
This sequence comes from Peribacillus folii, assembly GCF_030271255.1. Taxonomy (GTDB): domain Bacteria; phylum Bacillota; class Bacilli; order Bacillales; family DSM-1321; genus Peribacillus. The sequence goes on along the minus strand of NZ_JASJOM010000008.1, from coordinate 11,622 downwards.
TATTCATATGGAAGCTCACCAGGGCGGCCGATGAACTTCGCAGCGTTGATCACTTCCAGTGCTTCGAGATAGGATTTCCGCAATTGAAGGATCGATGAATACTCATTGCCGATTCCAGGGAAGATTTTATGATCATGGAACTGTGAGAGCACCGTATTCGTGAAATCATGGGAACTTTCGGCAAGCGAGCCTTTTCCTTTCCCATTGCTGCCGATGATGACGATGATTTTCATCTGGCTTGTGAACACATGGGAGAGATGATTCAAGGCATTGGCGAATAAGCTGACTGTATCCGTCAATTCATCGAATTGCTCCGCATCGGACTGAGCGATGGTGAAGACGTTGACGATGAAAGATTCCGGAATGAGGATGCCCATATTGGCGGCTTCCCATTTTATTTGGTTTTCAGTTTGATAGACTTCGTCGATGACCTTTTGATAGAACTCGTTCTTTTCTTCGTCTTTTTTCAGATTCAATTGCTTTTTTTGATAGAGGAGCTTGCCGATGTGATGGGATACCTCGTGTAAAAAGTCCAAATCGGCATCCTGCATCCTTTCCGTTTCCTGGACCCAGATGAACCCGAAAACCTGGCCCTTATGGACAGCGCTTACAACGACTCTTGGGTTTAAGCCGATTTCCTCGATTTGGTTCACCCTGAACGGATGCTGCACCGTTTTAAGCTGCTCGACAATGCCCTCATCCATGAATTTCTCCAGTATGGGGATCGGCCAATGCTTTGTGAAGATCGTCTGCCGGTTGGCCTGATCGAAGTGCTCGATATAATACGAACTATATGCCAGCAATAAAAATTGTTCATTTTCGATGACGACAGGTTTTTTTAAGTATGTGCTGACCATATCGGTTATATCGTTGATGTTTGTGAGAGTAAGGATTTTTTCTAATGACATATATGGCCCCCAGTTTTTTGAAGTGGATTACCACTTAATAATACTGATAAACCTATGATGTGTATAGGGGCAAGCGCAAAGAAGGAACGGCCCATGAAAAAGTTTTTTCATGAAACGTTCCTTACAGGAGTTTTATTTATCTTCCAATGCTCTTTCAAATTGCTCGAATTGCTGTTCGACTTCTTTAGATGGCTTAGCAGTAAGCAGGCTGACGACGATGATGGCAATCAAGCTTGCGGCAAAGCCTGGGATCATTTCATAAAGCGTATCGGACAGGCCTGCCATCGACCAGAAGATCACGGTCAGGGCACCAACGATCATCCCGGCTAAAGCGCCCCATTTTGTCATGCGTTTCCAGCAGAGGCTTAATAAAACAAGCGGACCGAATGAAGATCCGAAGCCAGCCCATGCATAACCGACAAGTCCAAGAATCGTGTCATTCTTCTCCCAAGAGAGAATGAGCGCGATGATGGATATGATCAAAACGGAAAGCCTTCCTAAGAAGACAAGCTCTTTATCCGAAGCGGAACGACGGAAGAAGGTTTTGTATATATCCTCCGTTAAAGAGCTGGCAGTAACCAAAAGCTGCGAGGAAATCGTGCTCATGACGGCTGCCAGGATCGCGGAGATCAAGAAGCCGGTAATGAAAGGATGGAAAAGGATTTCCCCTAACTCTATGAAAATCGTTTCAGGATCAGCTAGCTTGAGACCATTCTGGGAATAATACGTTATTCCGATGAATCCGGTCAGCATCGCACCGACCGTGGAAAAGATCATCCAGCTCATGCCGATGGCCCGTGCTTTCTTTATTTCCTTAACGGAGCTGATCGCCATAAAGCGGACGATGATATGCGGTTGTCCGAAATAACCTAATCCCCATGCAAATAATGAGATGACTCCCAAAAGACTCGTTCCGGTAAAAATATTTAAAAGGGCAGGATCAATGGAACGCGGTGTTTCTATGGAAGGTCCGATGCCGCCTACATGGAAAAGGGTAACGATCGGTACAAGTACAAGGGCGACGACCATGATGATACCTTGAACGAAGTCTGTCCAGCTTACCGCCAGGAAGCCTCCGAATAAAGTATAAGCCACGACAACGCCTGTCACGATCCAAAGACCAGAATGGTAATCAAGGCCGAATGTGCTCTGGAATAAGACTCCGCCGGATACCATTCCGGAGGAAACGTAAAAGGTAAAGAATACCAGGATGACCAAGGCCGAGAAGAGCCTTAGGATCCGCGAGCCTTCGCCAAAACGATTTTCCAGGAAAGCGGGAATCGTAATGGAATTATTGGCAACTTCCGTATACGTTCGCAATCTAGGTGCCACGTATAACCAGTTTGCATAGGCACCAAGCGTCAGGCCGATTACGATCCAAATCGAGCTGAGTCCGGTTGCGAACATGGCGCCTGGCATACCCATCAGAAGCCAGCCGCTCATATCGGCAGCACCGGCGCTCAATGCAGTGACAGCGGCGCCAAGTCCCCTGTCTCCCAGCATGTAGTCATTTAGATTGGAGGTTCTCTTGTAGGCAAAATATCCGATAATCAGCATGCCCGCCATATAAATGCTAATGGAAAGTATTAATGAAAAATCGATCATAGGAAGACTCCCTTCAGGATGAAATATGATTTTTTTTTATAAAAAGAGGAAGCAACCTATTTGTCACTTCCTCCGTTTTACATCGTTTTGTATTGTATCATATAGTTGAAGATACATCACCAATACGAGGACATTTCCTTTTCAATTGCTTTTTGAAATATGGATCAGAACGTTTCGGACGTTGTTTTGGCTTGCATATGAAGCTGCAAGTAGTCCGGTCCGCCTGCTTTTGAATCGGTTCCTGACATATTGAAGCCGCCGAATGGCTGGTAGCCCACGATGGCACCTGTACAGCCACGGTTGAAATACAGGTTCCCCACATGGAATTCTTCCCGAGCCTTTTCCATGTTCAGGCGATTTGTCGTAATGACGGCGCCAGTTAAACCGTATTCCGTGTTGTTGGCAATATCAAGAGCTTCGTCAAAGTCTTTCGCTTTGGCAAACGCGACGACAGGTCCGAAGATTTCCTCTTGCATCAGCCTTGCCTGCGGATCGACATCTGCCACGATCGTCGGCTGAACGAAGTAGCCTTTTGAGCTATCTCCTTCTCCGCCAGCAAGAATGCGTCCTTCTTCTTTACCGATTTCAACATAGCTCATGATTTTGTCAAAGGCTGCCTGATCGATGACCGGTCCCATGAAATGATTTTCTGTAGGATTCCCGACAGTCAGCTGCTTGGTTAACTCGACAGCGCGATCCAAAACCTGGTCATAGACATCTTCCACGATCACGGCACGGGAGCAGGCAGAGCATTTTTGACCGGCGAAGCCGAATGCCGATTTGACAATCGATTGAGCGGCCAATTCCAGATCCGCCTCTTTGTCGACGACAATTGTATCTTTTCCGCCCATTTCAGCAATGACGCGCTTCAGCCAAATTTGGCCTTCATTCAACTCGGAAGCACGTTTATAAATGCGCAGACCTACATCACGTGAGCCAGTGAAGGAAATGAAGCGTGTTTTTGGATGATCCACTAGGTAGTCCCCGACTTCCGCTCCGCTTCCTGGTACGAAATTCAATACACCTGCTGGAAGGCCTGCTTCAAGCATCACTTCTACGAATTTAGCTGCTACGATTGGCGTGGTCGAAGCTGGTTTCAAAAGAATGGTGTTACCGGTGACGATAGCCGCTACCGCTGTACCTGCCATGATGGCAAATGGGAAGTTCCAAGGAGAAATGATGATGCCGACCCCGAGTGGGATGTAATCATAACGGTTATATTCCCCCGGACGGCTTTGAACAGGCACACCATCTTTGAGTGTCAGCATTTGGCGAGCATAGAATTCAAGGAAATCGATCGCTTCCGCAGTATCCGCATCCGCTTCATTCCAAGGTTTACCTGCTTCTTTTGTCAATAATGCCGAGAATTCATGCTTCCGTCTGCGAATGATGGCAGCGGCTTTGAATAATACGTCAGCGCGGATCTCCGGCTTCACTTTTTTCCAGCTTTCAAAAGCTGTAACGGCTTCCTGCATGGCCTTTTCGGCAAGATCTTTGTTCGCTTTTGATACGCGGCCGATGACTTCCTCTTTATCCGCTGGATTATAGGAAACGATTTTGTCGTCAGTCGTCACTTTTTCCGCGCCGATGTATAGGGGGTAGTCCTGGCCTAAGTAACCTTCAACAGTTTGAAGGGCAGCTTCATACGCTTTTTTGTTTTCCTCGTTTGTAAAATCGACAAATGGTTCGTGTTTATATGAAATCATTGATCATCACACCTTTTCATGGATTTTTTTCACTACAGCGACTCGGATGCATCGTTTAGCTTCTGACCATCCCTTTGAAAGCAAAGGAAATGTTCGACGGTCTCTCAGCAAGCCTTCTCATGAAATAGCCATACCAATCGAGTCCGTACGGTACATAGACGCGCATTTTGTAACCTTGCTTGACTAGTTCGTGCTGGGTTTTACTTCTCATGCCATAAAGCATTTGAAATTCAAATTGCGTATTTGGGATATTGTGCTTTTTTGCCAGCTCTTTTGTATAGTCGATGATTTTGTCATCGTGTGAAGCGATGGCTGTGTAATTGCCGTTAAGCAGACTTTGCTTGATCAACTTTTTATAGTTTTCATCGACATCATTCTTCTCGGGAAATGCCACTTCGGCAGATTCCTTGTAGGCACCCTTTACGAGCCGCAGGAATGGCTTATATGGACCAAGGTCCTCCAAATCTTTCTCTGTGCGGAATAAATATGCTTGCAGAACAGTACTTATGCAGTTGTATTTTTCTTTGAACTGCCTGAAAATATCGATGGTTGCCTGACAGCGGACTTCATCCTCCATATCGATTGTGACCATGACTCCATGCTTTTCAGCTGTATCGAGGATCTTTGTCATGTTCTCGATGACCAGTGCATGATCGATATCGAGTCCAAGGGAAGTCATCTTTAGGGAAACCTGTGAATCGAGTTTTTCCCTGCTGATCATTTCAATGGTTTCGATGCATTCAGCCGTCCGCTCCAGGGTCACTTCCTTCGAATCAACAAACTCCCCGAGATGGTCGACGGTAACCGACAGGCCGCTATCGTTAAGCTGTTTAATGAATTTAATCGAACTTTGGAAATCCGTTCCCCCGATGATCTTTCCGGCAGCAAAACTTCCTCCGCGTTTTTTGGCAATATTATTAAGCATGCTATTTTTGGATAAAAATAAGAAAAAGTCCCTTGTAATGGCTTCCATAAAGCGCACCCCCTAAGAAGATGTATTCATGAATCAAGCTTACGGTTTTTCGGCAATTTTCACAATGTTCGAAAAAACCAATAATTCTGTCTCCTGATTGTCGGTTTTGGACAAAAGAAAGGGTTTTCATTTTGGGGGATTTGATGGAAGAAGGGAAAGGTTCAGAGTTCCATGGAGGTGAACCGTCAGAATGGTTCCGGTGGTAATGGCTGCTCGACCATATTCATCCAATACGTTATAATGAACCTTATTTACTAACAATGGGTACTTTCAAATGGTGAAGAGTAAAATAAGTCGCATCGGCAAGCGGGGGAGGATAAGGAATGCATGCTGTTTTTGAAGAACTTAGAGAAACATCCGGATTGATAGTAGGCTTGATATTGGTTTTGATAGTGATGGGGCTGATCGGCTATGCCCTCTCGAATTTGCATGAAGCCATTGTGTCACCTGTGTCCAAATTCATCAAGAAATTGTTCAGTCGAAAATAGCTGCAGCGGATACATAAGCACCTGTCCCTAACTGACAAAGGAAACCTGCTTGAAGATGCGCTGCGCTATTGATGTGATGAAAGAGCAAAAAAAACCCTAGAATGAATTTCAGGGTTTTTTCCGTTACGGGGCATGGCGGGACCGGACGGCAGAGCTTCTCCTATCCTTAAATATTAAAATAATCGTCCGACTTTGCATGGGGATCCAGACTCCGAATCGCCTTCATCATTTTCTTTAATACCCCGGCCGACGGCACATACTTCGGATCGCTGCAAATTCTGCTTATCGTATTGCGTGATATTCCGGAAACATTTACAAAATCCTCTTGTGAATATCCGTGCTTATCGATTAATTTGCCTACCTTACTGCGAGACTTCCCTTTCCCGAATCGAAACATATTGATAACCTCCTAGATTTCATTTACTAGCAGTCTCGTCAAACTTTGGAAAAAATATACACATAGTTTCGCAAATGTTTGGTATGCCTCAAGAGGTGGGGAGTACGAACTGAATATATTTATCAGATAATTGCAATAAATGACATATCCATTATAATGATAAATAAGATATCGATAACCTATCAATTTTCTAAAAAGCAGGAGGGAAACATGGGAAGATTAGTTCATTTCGAAATTCATGTGGATGATATGGAACGGGCAAAGAAGTTTTATGGAGAGGTATTCGGATGGTCATTTCAAGATTGGAGTGAATATGCGGGAATGCCTTATTTTGGGGCAGTAACTGGCAATGACAGTGAGCCAGGGGTCAATGGGGCTTTGATGCAGCGTCAAAGCGCTGCACCGGAAACAAACCAACCGCTGAATGCATTTGCATGTACAATGGGAGTGGAGGATTACGATGTAACGGAAGCCAAGATCATCGAGCGAGGCGGCAAGATATCCTTGCCTAAATACGCACTGCCCGGAATGGCATGGCAAGGCTACTATACGGATACAGAAGGGAATGTATTCGGCATTCATCAGCCAGATGCGAATGCAAAATGAATGCGATGATAGGTGAAATACGGCACGAAGAGGTTACAAAAAGGTGAAGGAAGGCGGATGGACTGCCTTTCTTTTATTTTTCACCGATACATAATTTTAGATGAAGGCAAAGAAATTGCGGAAACCAATCAAGGTTCTTGACGGAAGGGTGTATGGGTAAAGTGAATGTTGAATCTTTTTTTTCTGATAATAGTAAAGCTGCATTTAAGAATGATCCACCCGGCGCATGGATGCCGAAATTGCCGGATGGCTGCATTCGCTTGAGTTCAGGGTACCCTGACCCAGAACTAGTTCCTGCCGAAGAAATAAAAGCGGCAGTGGCAAGGCTCCTCGATGAAGAGCATGATTTGCCGCTCCATTACCTAGGAAGTCCAAGGATAACGAAATTAAAACAGCAAATCCTGAATAGGCTGGCTGAGCGCGGAATCATCGTTTCGGAAGAGCAGCTTTTGATTACTTCGGGTGCTTGTCAGGCGATCGATCTAATCGCCCGCATTCTCCTTGACGAACAAACGGTCGTTGCAGTGGAATCGCCCACTTATATGGAGGCTTTAGAGATTTTTCAGAACTATACGAAGCAGATCATCAGCATACCTATGGATGACCAAGGAATCCAAACAACTCTATTGAAAGAAATGCTGGATGAAAGGAAACGTAAAGGTCTGGCACTCCCGCGTTTTCTATATACCATCCCAACCTATCAAAATCCAACCGGGACGACGATGAGCACGGAGCGCCGGCAGCATTTATTGAAGCTTTCCAGCGAGTTCGATTTCCTCATACTCGAGGATGATGCATACGGGGAGTTATCCTTCGATGAAATTCCCCCGCCCATAAAATCATTTGATGAATGTGGACGAGTGCTTCACGTTGGTTCATTATCCAAGGTGGTTGCACCTGGAATGAGGATTGGATGGATAGCAGGAGATCATGCGTTCATTAAGGCGTCGGAATGGTTTAAAAAAGATCTAGATCATCCCTTTTCACAAAGTACGATGGCTGTATACCTGGAAAATACACATTTCGAGAAGCGTCTCCTTCTTCTAAAGGAACTGTATCGTGCCAAATGTGCCGCGTTAATCGGTGCAATGGAACAATATCTTCCTGCGCCCGTTTCCTGGCTTGCGCCAGCTGGCGGTTATTTTGTATGGGTGAGGATTCCCGGTGTTGATACGTCTGATTTATTGCCGCAGGCTCTAATAGAGGGTGTTTCATATGTTCCAGGGAAATACTTTTTCTTGAATCAAAGTGATGGAACCGAGTTTCTGCGTCTCTCATTCAGCTACGCCGATGAGGAAGAAATAATCGATGGAATTCAAAAACTGGGGAAACTTATCACACCTTTTTTTAACGGACTGCCTGATCGCGATATGAAAGATACGAATGCGCCTGCTCCTTAAACAGACGTGCTTATAGAACTCCTTTGTCATGGAGGGATGGAATGGGAGAAAAAGGTTTAGGTAAACCCCGTTTCTGGTTCGGTATATTAATGGAGCTTATTGATATATAGGGCTGGAGCATGGGGGATTAAGTCTGGAATAGAAGTAGTTGAAGATGAGGGGGGAAATCCCCTCAAAGAACTAAGACAGTAAAGCCGTTTTGGGAAATCAAAATATTCGTATCTATTGTACTTATTAAGGTGAAAATAATTTAGATAAATAAAAAAAGGACCCAAATGAATGGATGCCTACACTTTCATCATGACTCTACTGCTTTACAGGAACCACTCTTGCTGGTATTCCTACAACGGTGACATTACTTGGAACATCTTTGTTTACTACAGCATTGGCACCAATCTTTACATTATCTCCAATTGTTATTCCACCAAATAATTTAGCACCAGGACCTATATAAACATTATTTCCGATTACAGGACACTTACCTTTTTTAATTCCTATATTTACTGCAGAGTGTATCTTGCAATTTTCCCCTACTTCAGTTGACTTGTGAACTACTATACTTCCCCAATGTGCCAAACATAATCCTGGACCAAAAACATTTCTTCCGATTGAAAATCCTAGTTTTACTCCTTGGTTTATCAAACTACCTTCAAGGCATTTTAGATAAATTTTATTTAAAATACCCTTTTTGCAATTCATGTTATATTCAACTTTTCTTAGGGTTCTTTGATAATGAACAATAGGAAAACGATAACGTAAGTACCAATTCCACCTTGCTATCTTATGTGCCTTTAAATCTTCTTTTAAATATAATCTATAATCCTTCTTCGACTTTATCATTACCTTCTCCTTGTTGTGGAAATTCTATATGGTGGTGTTTTAAGAAAAATTAACCTAAGTACATCAGATAAAAATATCATATATAGGATTAACTTACTATGAAAATTAGATTATGTATCCACGAAAAAACGACACCATTTAAGTGCCGCCTTTATATTACTTATTTATTTTAATTTTAATTAAAATAAAAAACTCTTAGAATCACTAAAGATCTAAGAGTTACAAGTATGGAGCATAGCGGGATCGAACCGCTGACCTCTACGCTGCCAGCGTAGCGCTCTCCCAGCTGAGCTAATGCCCCGTGTTAAGGTACAATAGTTATTCTATCGGAATTTGAAAAAAAGTCAATATGAAAAATGAGTTTTTTTAAAAAAAGATGTAAAAAACCGTTTAGGCGAACCCAAACGGTTTTTGCGATTATGCATTTTCGATTTCTACCCGGGCTATTTCCTTGAGGGTGGAGACGGTGTAATAGACTTCCGAGGTCCTGACCTTATTGTCGACCAAAACCTTGAGTGTCAAAAGGTGATGGCCTTCTGCGACATCCTTGATTCTAAGGTTTTTGATGAATATCTTTTCGTCTTTGATTTTTTTAAGCACGATTTCGATGTCTTCCTTGTTTTGTACCACCAGCTGCAGGAAGATTTCCTTTTGCCGCAATTTCATCGGTCCGAGCCATGTGACGATTGCGGGAACCAATTCCACACTGATGATCAATAGGATGACACCGGCTATCGCTTCAAGAAAGAAGCCTGCTCCAACGGCAATCCCGATGCCGGCAGCTCCCCAAATGATGGCTGCGGTCGTTAAGCCGGATATGCTGTTATTGTCACGTCGGAGGATGACGCCTGCCCCGATAAAGCCGACGCCTGAAACAATCTGGGCGGCCAGCCGTAAAGGATCCATCGTAATGTTCACGTGGTCACTCCCCGGGAACTTATAAGCGGATTCCATGGAAACGATCGTCAGCAGGCAGCTGACGATGGAAATGACCAGGCTAGTTTTTAAGCCGACGGGCTTCCGCTTCATTTCCCGCTCTAGTCCGATAATGAGTCCGAGGAGAGCCGAAATTCCTAATTTGATAAGGATTTGCAGTTCTGATTGAGGATTGAATGTCCATTCCATGCTGTTTCACCACTTCCGAACTATTATCGAAGAGAAAGATCATTTGTTTCCACCTGTTACCATGTACCCTTTTTTCAAAAAAGCTTACTCCAATGATTTTAACATAGTAGAATATACTTCATCGAGAGGGATTCCAAACTGAAAGGAGGAATGTGTATGCAAATGCCAAAATTGAATCCCTATGCAGCGCTGGCGATTGGGGTGGCTTCTGTTTCGTTTTCCGCCATCCTGGTTAAATTGGCGACTGCTCCATCGGGTGTCATAGCGTTTTACCGTTTATTATTTACCGTTCTCATCATGCTGCCTGTTTTCTTGATGAAATACCGCCATGAGCTTGCATTCATCGAGAAAAAGGACTGGCTTTATTCGATTGCGTCAGGAGTGTTCCTGGCTTTTCATTTTATTTTATGGTTCGAATCTCTCAATTACACGTCGGTCGCGAGTTCCACGGTGCTGGTCACGCTGCAGCCCTTGTTCGCTTTCGTGGGTGCGTACTTCTTTTTCAAAGAAAGATTTTCAATGAAGGCGATATTGAGCGGCGTCATTGCGATTGCAGGCAGTCTTGTCATCAGCTGGGGAGATTTGAGAATCAGCGGCATGGCGCTTTGGGGTGACATTCTTTCACTTATCGCATGTGCGCTCGTGACCGGTTATTTACTATTCGGGCAAAATGTTAGAAAACGCATATCTTCTATAACATATACTTTTGTCGTCTATGTGATTAGTGCGGCCGCTTTGTTCCTATATGTGATCTTCAAGGGAGAGCCGCTTGCGCCATATCCTGCTGCGGATTGGATGTATTTCATCCTGCTAGCCATTTTCCCTACATTATTAGGACATTCATTATTCAATTGGTCATTAAAATGGTTGAGCACTTCCACCATCTCGATGGGAATTCTACTTGAACCGGTTGGAGCGACGATTTTGGCTTACTTCATATTGGATGAACCGATCCTTTGGACGCAGGTTATCGGGGGGACCATCATCTTGGCTGGTTTAATGATTTTCCTAAGGGACGAGAGGAAAAGCAAAGTGCTTAAAGAATCGCCAGTCTCCGTATAAAGCAGTAAGTCGAACCGACTTACTGCTTTATTTAATAAGGGTGAAACAAATAGGTGAGCCTTATGAAAATCAATGCGAAAGTGAAACTGAATAAAAACGTTGTCCCGTTCACCTTGCCTTGTTCCCTGCTGAACCTAATGGCTTCATAAAAAGCAGTGCTGAATAAGTATAGGGCCATGCTGTAGGAAACGAGTAATCCGAATAATGTTAGATTCATTGCTTCACCTCACGGAAAAGATATCTTTAATATGTCTATTTTCCTTTGATTGGAAATATGCTTGGATTTGCGCACTGTAGGGCTTTATGTGGTAAAAATAAGAAAAAACATTTTTTTTTAAAAAAGTTTAAAAAGTATATTGCAAAGCTAATTTGTACATGGTATATTATTTCTTGTCGCTAAGACAGCAACACGAACTGCTAACAAGGTGTTGAAAAAAATACAAAAAAAGATGTTGACGAAATGTGACGCAATATGTTACATTATAGAGGTCGCTTCTGAGAGAAATGACAAC
>NZ_JASJOM010000007.1 GCF_030271255.1 Peribacillus folii | reverse complement strand
AAAAAAACGTTGGCGCTTTGTTTTGTTCAGTTTTCAAAGAGCGATTTAATCGTTTCCTCAGAATCGACTTTAATAATATATCAACTATACTATTCATTGTCAACAACTTTTTTTCTTTCGTTGTCGACTTAGTTATTATATCTAGTATCGGAAACAAAAGCAAGAGTTATTTTAAAATAAAATGAAATGGCTGAATGATAGTCTGGGATTCACCCCTAAATAAGACGAACGGGCATATCTTTTTAGGAGTAAGCTCCCCCTGGACCATCAAAGTATTTCTTCTATATATAGTTCCCGGGTCAAACTTAGATTGATGATTTGCTCACTGTCCTTCACCTTGATGATCGGTCTTGTCTGATTACTGGCATCAATGAAGATGATCTCTGCAATAAAGCCATTGTTCAGCTTGACCCTGCTTCCAGTTGAAAAACTGGCGAAGCTTGATATCAAAGTTTTCACTACTTCTATATCAAATTTGCCGAAGTCATCATGCAGTATCATTTCCAATACCCTAAATGGCGACTGTTTCTTCCTATAAGTCCTTTCGGAGGTCATCGCATGAAAGACGTCGGCCACGGCAATGATCTTTGAAAACAAGTTCATGGGTTTAGCATTGAGCCTTTTCGGATAACCCGTTCCATCAAGCCTTCCATGATGCTCAAGTATCGCTATTTTTACGCTGTCTTTTAAAATGGAGCTATCCCTTATCATTTTATAGCTGAATATGGGGTGATTATGAATCTCCTCATAATCTTCAGCAGTTAAGTCTTCCATCTTATTCAATAGCCTTGGTGCAAGCTTTGCCATGCCGCAGTCTGCGAGACAGCCCCCAATGGCCACCTGATAGACGTCGGCTTTGCTGCATTTCATTTTGGATGCAATATAGCCTCCTATCAACCCAAGGGAAATAGCATGGTGATAGATGTAATCCTCTTTATTGCAATAGTGGTGCAGCATTAAGATGTTGCCTGGATCCTCCAGGGCTTTATCGACCAAGGGAATAAGGATTAAACGGATCATCGCCACTTCCACTTTGCTGCCCGCTTGCCAGTTCCTGAATAATCGCTTATAGGTTTGTACAGATTTAAGATACAAATCAGTAAAATCGGACGATTCTTCCATTTCATCCAGCTCTGGATCTATCACTTCTTTCGGCAAAAACTTCTTTCCATCAATCAACGTTTTTTCAACGCTTACCTCGGAAATTAAAAAAGCCTGCAAAGCCTCGATCGACTCCGTGGTCAAAATTGTTTTTTCATACATGATGGGACGGTCGGCCAGGCCCCTGATTTCTTTGGAAAGTATACAGCCTTCCGTTAAATAGCGTGTTTTTACTAGCAAAACGGTTCACCTCGATAGTAGTTGTGATGCTTTTCATTTTAATTGAAACACATGGTAAAAACTATCTTTTTTTTATGATTTTATACCCATGAACCACTAATATAAAAGTGACAACCATGTCCATTTACACAAAAAAATCGACCCAGCAATTTATCCGCTGGGTCGCATGCAACATCATTATTCTTCCGTGTCGTTTTCCGTTTCTTCAATCTCGCTCACAACAGTAGGTTCCGAGACTGTTTCCTGATCGGCTGTTGCGTCTGGTTCCGTTTCTGCATCTTCTTCTTCTTCTTCTCTGCCAACGATGGCCACAGTCGAGACATATTCATTGTCTGCGGATTCAAGGCGAATGAGTTTGACCCCTTGAGTATTACGTCCCGTTTTGGAAATGCCTTCGACTTCCATCCTGATCAAGACACCGGCAGCTGTAATGAGCATCAAGTCCTCGGCTTCACCCGTAACGGTTTTCACGGCAACCAATTCGCCATTTTTCTCCGTTACATTGCACGTTTTAATCCCTTTGCCGCCGCGGCTTTGGATCCGGTATTCCTCCGCAGAGGTCCTTTTCCCATACCCATTTTTCGTTACAATCAAGACTTCTTCATCTTCTTCGAGAATTTCCATGCCGACGACTTCATCAGCGGATCCTAAGGAAATCCCTTTCACTCCTGCTGCAGTACGGCCCATCGTCCGTACATCCGTCTCTGGGAAACGGATCATCATCCCGGACTTCGTTCCGATAATGATTTGTTTATCTCCATTCGTAAGACGGACCGAAATCAATTCATCATCTTCCCTAAGGCCTAAAGCGATCAAGCCATTATTACGGATATTGGCGAAAGAAGACAGCGGTGTACGCTTCGAGATACCGTGCCGCGTCGTGAAGAATAAATACCAATCATCGGCAAATTCCTTCACCGGTATGATGGCATTGACCCACTCTCCCTTATCCACTTCCAATAGGTTGATAAGAGGCAAGCCTTTTGCCGTCCTGCCGAACTCAGGTATTTCATATCCTTTTGAACGGTATACTTTACCTTTGTTCGTGAAGAATAATAGCGTGTCATGGGTGGATGTTGTCAGCAAGTGACCGACAAAATCATCCGCATTCGTTCCCATGCCCTGAATTCCGCGGCCGCCGCGTTTCTGGCTGCGGTATGTCGTTGCAGGCAGACGTTTAATATAACCGTTATGGGTAAGAGTCACGATGATATTTTCCTCTGGGATTAAATCCTCATCTTCCAGGCTCTCGAAGCCTGCCAAAGTGATTTCCGTTCTGCGTGTATCATTAAAACGTTCCTTGATTTCAAGAAGCTCTTCACGAATGATTTCAAGAACCTTTTCCTCATCAGCAAGAATCGCTTTATATTCCGCGATGATGGCCATTAATGCTTGATATTCCTCTTCGATTTTTTCGCGTTCCAAACCAGTAAGACGCTGCAAACGCATATCCAAAATGGCCTGCGCCTGTTTTTCGGAAAGTGAAAACTGTGTCATTAACCCTTCCCGGGCAATATCAGTAGTTTGTGAATTACGGATTAACGTTATGACCGCATCGAGATTATCCAGCGCAATGCGCAAGCCCTCTAAAATATGGGCACGTGCCTCCGCCTTGCGCAATTCAAATTCCGTCCTGCGACGGATGACCACTTGCTGGTGCTCTAGGTAGTATTGCAAGCATTGTTTCAAGTTCAATACTTTGGGCTGACCGTCAACCAAGGCAAGCAGATTGATCCCGAAGGTTGTCTGCATGGCAGTATGCTTATAAAGGTTGTTCAAGAGGACATTTGCATTAACATCCTTCCGGAGCTCCATGACGATGCGCATGCCGTTGCGATCCGATTCATCACGTAAATCGGTGATGCCTTCGATCTTTTTGTCTCGGGCAAGTTCCGCAATCTTTTCGATCAACCTTGCTTTATTGACTTGGTAAGGAATTTCTTTAACAAGGATAACCTGTTTTCCATTAGGTTTTTCTTCTATCTCGACTTTCGCACGCTGGATAATTGACCCTTTTCCTGTTTCATAGGCTTTTCTGATGCCGCTTCTGCCTAAAATTAACCCGGCTGTCGGGAAGTCCGGCCCAGGAATGTATTCCATCAGCTCCGGTATCGATATGTCAGGGTTTTTGCTTATGGCCAATACCCCATCAATTACCTCACCTAATTGATGCGGCGGAATATTGGTTGCCATCCCTACGGCTATGCCGGATGAACCATTCACCAATAGATTGGGGAAACGGGCTGGCATAACGGCTGGTTCCCGTTCAGAACCGTCATAGTTATCCTGGAAATTGACCGTGTCTTTATTTAAATCACGAAGCAGCTCCATCGAGATCTTCGACATCCTTGCTTCCGTATACCTCATTGCAGCAGCTTGGTCTCCATCGACTGAACCGAAATTCCCGTGACCATCCACAAGCATGTAACGGTAGTTAAAGGGCTGAGCCATCCGTACCATCGTTTCATACACTGCAGAATCACCATGCGGGTGATACTTACCGATTACTTCCCCAACAATACGGGCTGATTTTTTAAACGGTTTATCCGAAGTCATTCCAAGGTCGTTCATTGCATAAAGGATTCTTCGGTGTACCGGTTTTAAACCGTCCCTGACATCAGGCAAAGCACGAGATACGATAACGCTCATCGCGTAATCCAAAAAAGATGTCCGCATCTCGGTACTTATATTTATTTCTTTTACACCTGATCTTTCATTTTCTGACATGGAGCCAACCTCCTATATAAAGCTTATACTCTCATTTAATTTTAACTAGTTGTGCACTATGTAAAGAACAGGATGTAAGAGCATCCTGTCAAGATCAAACATCAAGATTTTTTACATAAATTGCATTTTCTTCAATGAAATTACGTCGCGGCTCAACCTTATCGCCCATCAGCATCTCGAATGTTTCATCCGCCTCTGCGGCATCCTTTAAGCTGACTTGAAGCAGCGTTCGCGTATCAGGGTTCATGGTCGTTTCCCATAATTGCTCTGGGTTCATTTCCCCAAGTCCCTTGTAGCGCTGCAGGTTAGCTTTTGGAGAGCTTGGCAAACTCGCCATGATTTCTTCAAGCTGGCGATCATTATAGGCATAATCCACCTTTTTTCCTTGCTGAATTTTGAAAAGTGGCGGCTGAGCAATATATATATAACCATATTCGATGATTTTGCGCATATATCGGTAAAAGAAGGTCAACATCAGCGTTCTGATATGGGCCCCATCCACGTCGGCATCTGTCATGATGACAATTTTATGATATCTGGCTTTTTCGATATTGAATTCATCACCGATCCCGGTTCCTAGTGCAGTGATGATCGTACCTATTTCCTCATTATGGAGGATTCTATCCAGCCTTGCTTTTTCAACGTTCAGGATTTTACCCCTTAGCGGCAAAATAGCCTGAAAATGGCGATCCCGCCCTTGCTTGGCCGATCCTCCCGCCGAATTTCCTTCAACGATGTACAGTTCGCTGATGCTTGGGTCCTTGGATGAACAATCCGCCAATTTACCAGGAAGATTGGATACTTCAAGAGCACTCTTCCTTCGGGTCAATTCACGGGCTTTCTTGGCTGCCATACGGGCCCTTGCTGCCATTTGCCCCTTATCGACTATTTTCCTGGCCACGGCCGGATTTTCATATAAAAAAGCATCAAGCCGTTCCGAAAGGATGGAATCAGTTACCGTTCTTACTTCCGAGTTTCCTAGTTTGGTTTTCGTTTGACCTTCGAATTGCGGTTCAGGATGCTTGATCGAAATGATAGCCGTCAGGCCTTCCCGGACATCTTCACCGGAGAAGTTGGAATCGGCTTCCTTCAAGAGACCATTTTTCCTGGCATAATCATTGATGACCCGAGTCAGGGCCGTCTTGAATCCTGATTCATGCGTACCGCCTTCATAAGTATGGATATTATTGGCGAAAGAAAAAACATTGCTAATATAGCTGTCATTATATTGCAAAGCCATTTCGACAGATATCCCATCTTTCTCGCCTTCCATGAAAATCGGTTCCTCATGCAGGACTTCTTTCGAGCGGTTCAAGTGCTCGACATACGATTTGATGCCGCCCTCATAGTGATATTCCCTGATTTTCTCTCCTTCTCCGCGCTTATCCTCAATGATGAGCTTCAACCCTTTATTGAGGAACGCAAGCTCACGGATACGAGTAGCTAGTGTATCGAAATCATATTCCAAGGTTTCCGTGAAGATTTCACCATCAGGTATGAAGTGTGTAGTCGTTCCGGTATGATCCGTTTCCCCGATGATTTTCAAATCTTCCTTAGGAACCCCGCGATTGAATTGCTGATAATGGATTTTCCCTTCACGGTGGACATACACTTCCAACACCGTCGATAGGGCATTAACGACAGATGCACCAACACCATGCAGACCGCCGGAGACCTTGTATCCCCCGCCGCCAAACTTTCCGCCCGCATGAAGGACGGTCATGATTACTTCCAATGCCGGACGTCCCATTTTTTCATGGATCCCGACTGGAATCCCACGCCCATTATCGACTACGGTTATGCTATTGTCTTTTTCGATCGTAACCTTGATTTCGGTACAGTAACCTGCTAGCGCCTCATCAATACTGTTATCGACAATTTCCCAAACAAGATGGTGAAGTCCTTTTGCAGAGGTAGTGCCGATATACATTCCCGGACGTTTACGAACTGCTTCTAAGCCTTCTAAAACCTGTATCTGATTCTCATCGTATGCCTGAGCTTGTACTTCTTTTTGTTCCATTGTCATTCGTATCACCTACACTTTTCTTTTGGCATTATCAATTTTCCGAAATAATTATCGCTTAAGCCCTTATAATCCAAGAACATCTATATCATCGATCAATAACGAAGGCTGCAGTGAACGCCTTTTCAAAGTGGAAGAGGCAAGCGGTGAATAATAGACCTGCTTATCCGTCACTACAATCGACTTAACCGAGTTTTTTGCTAAATGGGAAGTTACATCAGACTTTTTCTCCAAAAACTCATTCATGATCGGAGAGGCCTGGAGCAGCTTCTTATCTAAAATGGCTATGACATCGTCCGTTTTCACAAGAATGTCTTCACCAATATGGAGATACATACATTCACCTCATCATTTAACCTTTTCTATATTTCCTTGACTAACGTAAAAGGTGGACGCTTCTCTTAGGGTTTGATGATCGATTCCATCAACGGAGGGTGTCGTCACGAATGTTTGCACTTTTCCTTGTATCGTATTCAGTAAATGGGATTGACGGTAATCATCAAGCTCCGATAGCACATCATCCAATAATAAAATGGGGTACTCACCGATTTCCTCATGGATCAGCTCGATTTCGGCAAGCTTCAGGGAAAGGGCGGTTGTTCGCTGCTGTCCTTGTGAACCATATGTCTGGACATCACGGTCATTTACAAAAAAAACCAGGTCGTCACGATGAGGACCGACCAGTGTGACACCCCGTTCAATTTCCCTTGTTTTTATTTTATCAAATTTTTCTGTGTATACTTCTATCATTTTCGTCAAATCCATAGATTCTGATACATCAAGCGACGGTTTATATTGGATTTTCAATACTTCCAGATTCCTGGAGATCCCGGAATGGATCGGCTCAGCCCATTGCTGGAGCTTTGAAAGAAATTCATATCTTCTTTCGACAATTTTCGCTGCGTACTGGATGAATTGATCGGTTAGCACGTCAAGCATCGTCGTATCCGTTTGTTTCCGGGTCTGCAAAAGCTTTAAGTAATGATTTCTTTGTTGAAGTATTTTATGATATTGGCTCATATCATGAAGGTATACGGGAGAAACCTGGCCAATTTCCATATCTATAAAACGGCGTCTGACTATAGGACTTCCCTTGACAAGGTTTAAATCCTCAGGCGCAAACATGACCACGTTCATATTTCCGACATATTGACTTAATTTTCTTTGTTCAATATGGTTGCACTTCGCCTTTTTCCCTTTTTTTGAAATGGTCAGCTCAAGTGGTATTGAGGTATTTCTCTTTCTTACTCTGCCTTCTATTTTAGCATACTCTTCATCCCAGCGAATAAGTTCTTTATCATTTGAGGTCCGATGGGATTTTGCCATCGCTAAAACGAATATGGATTCCATGACATTTGTCTTTCCTTGGGCGTTTTCGCCAAGGATGACATTGACTTTATTTTCAAAAGCCAGATTCAATTCGGTATAGTTGCGGTAATTTCTTAAACTTATATTCTCAATATGCATATTCCGCTCTTCCCTTATGTTTTAGCTTATTATCGTGAATGTGCCAAATCCAGGAATCTCGACTTTATCTCCTGATCTTAATTTCCTGCCTCTTCTATCATCCAATTCTCCATTGATGAAGACCTCATACTCGCTCAGGAACCATTTTGCCATTCCGCCGCTCTGGATCAAATCGGCTAATTTCAAAAATTGTCCCAGCGTGATATATTCCGTACTTATTTTTATCGAGTCCATTTTCCGTCTCACTCTTTTCCAAGTATTCTTTAATACTTTATTTTACTAAAAAAAAACCATTAAGACAAAGTATAGCTTTTTCTTCGCTTATTCATGACGTTTCTTGGGTTTGCGGCAAGACTGAATGCCTGGCGCTTGTTGAAATATAAAAAAATTAAAGGCTTGTTTAACAAGCCTTTAATTATCTTGAAATATTATTTTCGCTTAATAAGTTCTAACTGGCAGAATAAGTTGCAGCATGGAGTCATCATGAAGCGGTCGGATGACAAATGGACGCATCGCACCAGTGAAGTTTATTTTTATATCGGTTCCTTCCAGCGCCTTTAAAGCATCCATGACAAATTTGGCACTGAAGGAGATTTTCAGTTCTTCACCTTCAATGGCTTCGGCCTGGACCTCCTCGATTACTTTACCAATTTCGGGGGTATTGGAAGAAACTTCAATTATGCGACCCTCAAGGGTTGTTAGTTTGACGACATTATTTCTTCCTTCTCTCGCCAATAAGGATGCCCGGTCGATTGCTTGGAGGAAGTCTTTTGTATGGACAGTCACATCCGTTTTGCTGTCCGAAGGAATCAGGCGGGATGTATCAGGATAATTCCCTTCGAGCAATCTAGAGTAGAATAATAAATTTTCGGCCTTGAAAAGGACTTGGTTTTCAGTGATGACGATTTCAATCAGGTCGTTAGTATCATCCAGGATTTTACTCAGTTCATTTAAGCTTTTACCTGGAATGACGACGCTATACGTCCCGGTAATTTTGTTTTCGATCTTTGCCGTTCTCATTGCGAGCCTATGGCTATCTGTTGCAATACAGGTCAATTCATCATCTTGGACCTTGAGGTTTACACCTGTCAAGATTGGACGTGTTTCTGACGTGGACACTGCAAAGCCAGTTTGTCGGATAAGCGTTTTTAAAAGATCTGTTGGCAGCTTGAAAATGTTTTCTTCTTCGATGATTGGAAGATGTGGATATTCTTCAGGATCCAATCCATTTAAATTGAATTCAGCCTTGCCCGAGCGGATAATCGTTTGAAAGTTATTTTCCACTTCTATTTCGACTGTATCCATCGGCAATTTTTTGACGATTTCACTGAAAAAGCGAGCATTCAGGACAATGGCGCCACTATTTTTCACTTCAACGATTTCATCTCCATCGACTTCGGCTGGAATGAATGATTGGATCGATATATCCGAATCGCTACCCGTTAACGTTACGCCCTCACTTGTAACGGTTATTTTTATTCCCGTCAGGATCGGGATGGTTGTCCTGGATGTGACTGCTTTCATTACTTCTTGGACACTATGAACTAATCGATCTCTTTGGATTATAAATCTCATGCTTCATCCTCCAATTTTTAAATTGCCTATTAGGCATATTTATTAATAATTTTTATTATAAAAGATAGTAGTAATAGTAGTAGGGCCTGTTGATATGTGGATAAGTCGAATCAACCTAAGGAAAAACAGTCTATCCACTTGTGGACAGACTGTGTGTAAGTAGTCGTCGGTTATACACATTATCCAGAATAAGATTATACCTTCAACTGATCCTGTATTTCCTTCACCTGGCGTTGCAGCTGGGTATCCGTCTGCATGAGCTTGGAGATCTTTTCATGAGCATGGATGACGGTCGTATGATCGCGGCCTCCAAATTCGTCACCTATTTTAGGCAGTGATGAGTCCGTCAGCTCCCTGGAAAGGTACATAGCAATCTGCCTTGGGAAAGCGACGGATTTTGTCCGTTTCTTTGCCTTGAAATCCTCCAGCTTGACACTATAATGTTCACCAACCGTCTTCTGGATCTCCAGGATGGTGATGATTTTGGGTTTAGAGCTTGGAATGATGTCCTTTAGCGCTTCAGCAGCCAAATCAGCATTGATGTCCTTATTGATTAATGATGAATAAGCCACGACACGGATCAGTGCCCCTTCAAGCTCACGAATATTGGAATCAATTTGGTTGGCGATATAAAGCATGACTTCATTCGGGATATCCAGCCCCTCGGCTTTGGCTTTCTTACGTAAGATTGCTATCCTCGTTTCCAGATCAGGAGGTGTGATATCGGTGATTAACCCCCATTCGAACCTGGAACGGAGGCGATCCTCCAGTGTAGGGATCTCTTTTGGCGGCCGGTCACTGGAGATGACGATTTGCTTGCTTTCCTCATGCAATGCATTGAATGTATGGAAAAACTCTTCTTGCGTTTGTTCTTTTCCCGCAAGGAACTGAATATCATCAATTAATAAAACATCCACGCTTCGGTATCGATCACGGAACTCCCCGGCTTTATTGTCCCGGATGGAATTGATGAATTCATTCGTGAATTTTTCAGATGAAAGATATACGACCTTTGCATTCGGATTATGCTCAAGTACATAGTGACCGATCGCATGCATTAAATGCGTTTTACCAAGCCCGACGCCCCCATATATGAATAAAGGGTTATAGGCTTTGGCTGGAGCTTCTGCGACAGCGAGAGACGCGGCATGGGCAAAACGATTGCCGGAGCCGATGACAAACGTATCAAAGGTATTTTTCGCATTCAGCATATGCTGTGGGAATGCAGCGTGCTCTTTATCTTGTTTTTTGATCTTTTTAGGCTGGACAGGAACGGTGAAATCATCGTCTTCCTGATTGGGGGGAATGATGAATTTTGCTTCCAATTCCTCACCGGTAAGTTCAAACAATACATCAGAAATAAGATGGGAATATCGTTCTTCGAGCCAATCCCTGGCAAATTCATTGGGAGCGGTGACCGTTAACGTATCACCTTGAAGCAAATAAGCCTTGGTTGATTTAAGCCATGTTTCAAAGCTTGGTTTACTGATTTTTTTTTCGATCTTACCGAGCGCCTGGTTCCAGAGGCTATCGATGTTGTCCAAACTTATCCCTCCTTTGCAAAATATTTTTATGGATGCATCTAAATGTATAGGCACAAATAAACCCATCGATTGCCGTCTTCATATATTTGGACAGCATGGTTTCGGTGAGCTGTATAAGGGATGGTATGTTGTGAAAGGTTCAGTCCCTCTCACTATATGTTGCACTGTACAACCTTTGTACAGACTACATCTTGATGGCTGATGCAGTTTTTGATGTTTATTCATCAACAGGCATATTAAGAAATATATAATAAAGAAGAAAAAAGGGTTTTCGACAATATCCACCGTCTGTGGACAAAATAATATACACAGGTCTAATAAACTATCCACATGTTATACACAATCTGTGGATAACCGATACCTGTTGATAAAGTTATTCAGAGTGAAAACACAAATATAATATCAGAAAATCAGGCGTCTTGCAATGGCTTAGAAAACTTTATCCACAACTTACCGGGCCTGTGGGAAAAACTTTTCCACAGGCCATTGTTATGTGCAAAAGTCGATAAAACGTGCTGTGGACAGAAAAAAAACTGTCGATTTTTATCCACAAACGTTGTTGCGATCATGATTTATAATTACTTGCAAAGCTTTATGGCAGTGAGCAGCACCGTATAATGGCGCGGGCAAACAAAAAACGCAGCGGTTCCGATCAAGTAATATCGGTTATAGCAATCTTTGTCGATTCACAGCGATTACTGGGGTGGAAGCTAACGTGAATCCCCCTGGAGTTTCATCGATAAGGAGGGGAATTTCCCTCTCACCAAAAATTTCTATATCAGTTCGGAGCAAAATCATTTACAATAGGCTAGGTAGTAAAAAAAGGCCTACTGGACATTGAACAATAAAAACACATTTTTTTTTGGATGAGGTTGACAAGTAGAAACCTCCATCTATATAATTGTAAAGACTGTCTTTAACTGTTATTCCTCAGGGAGGTGTCATATAATGAAAAGAACTTATCAACCGAATAAACGTAAACATAGTAAAGTTCACGGTTTCCGTGCACGTATGAGCACGAAAAACGGACGTAGAGTAATTGCTGCACGTCGCCGCAAGGGCAGAAAAGTATTATCTGCATAGACCACTGAAAAGTCTCAGTGGTCTTTTTTCGCAAAATAAGGGATTTACTGAGACTCAATTCATGTAATGAAGGTGTAAAAATGAAAAAAAAGTTAAGGATTAAGAAAGAGGATGAATTTCAGCTGGTATTTAAAAAAGGTGAATCTTCCGCTAATCGGCAATTCGTTGTCTATGTCCTGGAAAAGCCGGATCAGGATCATTTCCGGATAGGCCTTTCAGTCAGTAAAAAAATCGGCAACGCCGTTGTTAGGAATCAAATCAAAAGATACATACGGCAAGCGTTTTTGGAATTGAAGGAAGATATAGAAGAGGGTAAAGATTATATCGTGATTGCTCGAAAACCAGCGGCGGAGATGGACTTTTTCCAGGTGAAAAGCAGCTTGATCCATGTCCTGAAACGTTCTAAATCACTAAACTTTTCAAAGAAAAATCAATGAAATCTCCTTATATGGCGGATGCGGGGGCATTCCTTAGCAGATGTCAGCCACTTTGAGAAGGATAACATAGATCACCCCATTGGCACTGTGAAAATGCGGCTTGTCTTTCGCAGATGAGCAGTTCCCAATAGCTTCAAAAATAGATTGATTGCAGTTAGGAGGAAAAAACGGTTGAAAAAACGAATATTACTCATTATTGGACTAGCCTCGATAATGATGC
The DNA here is from genome assembly GCF_030271255.1 of Peribacillus folii. Taxonomy (GTDB): domain Bacteria; phylum Bacillota; class Bacilli; order Bacillales; family DSM-1321; genus Peribacillus. The sequence continues at coordinate 335,138 of NZ_JASJOM010000007.1, read as the reverse complement.
TGTTAGCTGGGTGTACGGAAATCAAAGAACCGATTACTGCGGATAGTGAAGGTTTTTGGAATTCGTACATCGTCTATCCATTGTCGGCCCTGATCATTTGGCTTTCCGAAACATTTGGCGAAAACTATGGTTTGGGGATCATCGGTGTCACCTTAATCATTCGCTTGGCATTGCTTCCGCTTATGATCAAGCAGGTGAAGAGCTCAAAAGCGATGCAGGCCATCCAGCCTGAAATGAAAGAACTTCAAGCAAAATACAGCTCAAAAGATGCTGCCACACAACAAAAACTACAGCAGGAAACAATGGCTTTATTTTCAAAATATAATGTAAATCCTTTGGCAGGATGTTTGCCGATACTGGTGCAAATGCCGATCCTGATCGGATTTTACCATGCCATCAGCCGAACGCATGAAATCGCTCTACATAGTTTTCTTTGGTTTGATTTAGGCTCTCCGGATCCTTATTACATTTTGCCGGTCGTTGCAGGTATCACGACTTTCATCCAACAGAAAATGTCGATGGCGGGAATGAACTCCAATCCACAAATGGCGGCACAAATGACGATGATGCTTTACATCATGCCGATCATGATTGTTGTATTTGCTATTAATTTCCCCGCTGCTCTTTCTCTTTACTGGGTAGTAGGTAACCTTTTTGGTATCGTGCAAACTTATTTCATCAAAGGTCCGGATCTTAGGAAAGCAGCTGCGGAAAACGCGGGAGGGGCAAAGAAGAAGTGAAAAAAGTGACTGCTACAGGACAATCTGTCGAAGAAGCAGTAAATTTAGCTTTAGCTCAACTGAACAGTACAAAGGATCGCGTCGAGATTGAAATTGAAGAAGCAGGTAAAAAAGGTTTTTTGGGCTTATTTGGGGCAAGGAAGGCCATTGTCCATGTGACATTGCCTCCGGATCCCATTGAGGAGACACTTGAATTCTTGAAGAATGTCAGCCTGGAGATGGGCGTCGATGCCAAAATCGATGTCCAGCGGAGAGGGAAGAACGTAACATTCCAATTATCAGGTGATAAAATTGCGTTATTGATTGGAAAAAGGGGTCAAACGTTGAATTCCCTCCAATATTTAACACAGCTTGTTGCGAATCGCCATTCAAAGCAGTTCCTGAATATTACAGTAGATGCGGAAGATTATCGAAATCGACGCAATGAGACGTTAATTCAATTGGCTGAAAGAATGGCAACCAAAGCGTTGAAAACGGGCAAGGCCATTTCTTTGGAGCCGATGCCAAACTATGAACGCAAGATCATTCATCATGCATTGTTGCAATATCCAAGGATCAAAACAACTTCAAATGGTGTCGAACCATATCGTCATTTGGTCATTGCGCCGCTTAAATGAACCTACTGCTTATTGGCAGGGGTTCTTTTTTTGGCATGCTATCGTTTTTTGTCGAACAGCATGCAATAAAAGCGGAGTGGCCGCATTTGTTATTCACATGTGGATAAGTTAAAATGTATATTACAGAATATGGTTTCTTTGTATGTGGATAACTCCTGGAAGGAAGGAGCATCTACTTTTTTTCGTGAATATACTGTGGTATTGTAGTAATTTAGGGATTCGACGTATTTTTATCAAAAATAATAGAGAAACATCAATATATAAGAGGTGAAAACATGGAATTCGATACAATCACCGCTATCTCTACCCCCTTGGGGGAAGGGGCAATCGCCATCGTTAGAATCAGCGGTGATGAGGCCATAGAAATAGCCGATAGGATTTTTAAAGGACCAGGCGGAAAAGGCTTGCTTGAGGCCCAGTCACATACGATTCATTACGGGCATCTTATCCAGCCTAAAACGGGTGAAGTTATAGAGGAAGTCATGGTTTCGGTTATGAAGGGGCCCAAGACATTTACAAGGGAAGATGTTGTTGAAATTAACTGTCACGGCGGAATCGTTTCAGTCAACCGTGTATTGCAGCTCATTCTAGCTCAAGGGGCCCGACTTGCGGAGCCTGGTGAATTCACGAAACGCGCCTTTTTGAATGGAAGAATCGACCTTTCCCAAGCGGAGGCCGTCATGGATTTGATCCGCGCTAAAACCGATAAAGCGATGAATGTTGCCTTAGGTCAAATGGAAGGCCGGCTTTCAAAATTGATTCAAAATCTTCGCCAAGAAATTTTACAGACGCTCGCACAAGTCGAGGTAAATATAGATTATCCGGAATATGATGATGTTGAAGAAATGACACATCGTCTATTTTTGGAAAAAGGCAGCTATGTAAAGACCGAAATTGAAAAGCTGCTCCATACAGCCCAGCAAGGGAAAATCCTCCGCGATGGGCTTGCGACCGTTATCATCGGACGTCCCAATGTCGGGAAATCGTCCTTGCTTAACAGCTTGGTTCAAGAAAATAAAGCGATTGTCACCGATATTCCAGGGACGACTCGTGACGTTATCGAAGAATATGTAAATGTCCGCGGCGTTCCACTGAAACTTGTCGATACGGCGGGAATTAGGGAAACGGAAGATATTGTTGAACGAATTGGGGTCGAACGGTCTCGTGCAGTGTTGAAAGAAGCTGATTTGATCCTGCTCGTATTGAATTATTCCGATGATTTTACACCTGAGGATGAGCTGCTGTTTCAGGCAGTCGAGGGAATGGATGTTATCGTGATCATCAATAAAACGGACCTTCCCAAAAAAATCGATATGGCAAAGGTTAAGGAATATGCAGCATCACATAAGGTTGTTTCGACATCATTGCTAGAAGATCAAGGAGTCGACGAATTGGAGGAAGCCATCGCTTCATTATTTTTTGAGGGTGCGTTAGAGACGGGGGACCTGACCTATGTATCCAATGCCCGGCATATCGCCTTGCTCGGACAAGCACGGCAATCCATTTCCGATGCAATAGAAGCGATTGAAATGGGAACACCAATCGATTTGGTCCAGATTGACTTCACGAAAGCATGGGAGCTCCTTGGAGAAATCATTGGGGAAAGCGTCCAGGATAATTTGATCAATCAGTTGTTCTCGCAATTTTGTTTAGGGAAATAATTGAAAAAAGGAGGAAACGGACATGCAATACGAAGCAGGTAGCTATGATGTCATTGTAATCGGTGCTGGACATGCTGGAAGTGAGGCTGGACTGGCTGCTGCAAGAGTGGGAGCAAAAACGCTGATTATCACCATTAACTTGGATATGGTCGCCTTCATGCCATGTAATCCCTCCGTTGGCGGACCGGCAAAAGGGATTGTCGTGAGGGAAATTGACGCCTTAGGCGGGGAAATGGGGAAAAATATCGATAAGACCCATATCCAAATGAGAATGCTGAATACGGCAAAAGGACCAGCCGTTCGTGCGCTGCGTGCCCAGGCAGATAAATTTCTCTATCAGCAAGAAATGAAAAAGACGATAGAGGACCAAGAGAATCTGACCTTGATTCAAGGAATGGTAGAGGAATTGATTATTGAAAATGATACTTGTACGGGTGTCATCACGAAAACGGGAGCAGTGTACCGTGCAAAAACGGTCGTAATCACGACGGGAACGTATTTACGCGGTGAAATCATCCTAGGGGAACTGAAATACTCAAGCGGTCCAAACAATCAGCAGCCTTCGATCAGGCTTTCTGAGCATTTGGAGCAATTAGGGTTTGATTTGGTCCGTTTTAAAACAGGAACACCGCCGCGTGTCAATAGTTCTTCCATTGATTACAGCAAAACGGAAATCCAGCCTGGCGATGAAGTGCCACGGGCCTTTTCTTATGAAACGACAAAATTCATCACCGATCAGTTGCCATGCTGGCTGACGTATACCAATGAGGGGACGCACCAGCTGATTGATGACAATTTGCACCGTTCCCCTATGTATTCCGGGATGATAAAAGGAACGGGACCCCGTTATTGTCCATCGATAGAAGATAAGGTCGTTCGTTTTAATGATAAACCGCGTCACCAAATCTTCCTTGAACCAGAGGGGCGCAATACAAAGGAAGTTTATGTGCAAGGGTTATCCACCAGTCTGCCTGAAGATGTGCAAATGAAGATCCTTCAGACGATTCCCGGCCTTGAGAAGGCGGAAATGATGCGGGCTGGATATGCAATCGAATATGATGCGATCGTCCCGACCCAGCTCTGGCCTACCCTGGAGACAAAAAAGGTTAAAAACCTGTATACTGCCGGGCAAATCAACGGCACATCCGGTTATGAGGAAGCAGCTGGACAAGGACTGATGGCCGGCATTAATGCCGGGTTGAATGCGATAGGCAAAAAAGAACTGATTTTAAGCCGTTCCGATGCTTATATTGGCGTTCTCATTGATGACCTTGTAACGAAAGGCACCAATGAACCTTACCGACTGTTGACTTCACGCGCAGAATACCGGTTATTATTGCGCCATGATAATGCCGATTTACGCTTGACGGAAATGGGATTCAATATTGGGATGATTAAAGAAGAGCGCTACAATCGTTTCCTTAAGAAAAAAGCGGCGGTAGAACTGGAAAAAGATCGCCTGAAATCACATTTCATCAAACCGACCGAAGAGGTGCAAGCCATCATCACTGCAAGTGGCGGAAGTGAGCTGAAGGATGGGATCCGTGCTTCAGATTTATTGAAACGTCCTGAAATGAATTATTCACATATTCAAAGTTTGGCCCCAAGCGATGTCGAACTGAGTGATGAAGTGACGGAACAGGTCGAAATCCAAATCAAGTATGAAGGTTATATTGAAAAATCGCTGCAGCAGGTCGATCGCCTCAAAAAAATGGAAAATAAAAAAATTCCAGAGAATATCGATTATGATGCCATTTCCGGTCTCGCAACGGAAGCCCGTCAAAAACTAAAGCAGGTCACCCCGCTATCGGTAGCCCAGGCTTCAAGAATTTCCGGTGTGAACCCCGCGGATGTTTCGATTTTGCTCGTTTATTTGGAACAAGGAAAGATTGCAAGAGTATCTCAGTAAAGGAAATTCCCGAAAAGGATTGAAGAAAACATGAATATAGAACAGTTCCAACAAGCACTGCAGGAGAAAGGGATTGAGCTATCTCCTCACCAGCTTGATCAGTTTGACACATATTATCGATTATTGGTTGAATGGAACGAAAAGATGAACCTAACGGCCATCACTGATAAAGAAGAAGTTTACCTGAAGCATTTTTATGATTCGATCAGTGCTGCCTTTTATTTTGATTTCAACAAACCTTATCGAATTTGCGATGTTGGGGCTGGAGCTGGGTTTCCTAGCATTCCATTGAAGATTTGTTTCCCGGACATTCACGTATCGATTGTGGATTCCTTGAATAAGCGGATATCTTTTTTGAATCACCTTGCGGATTCCCTGCAATTGAAAGGCGTTTCCTTTTACCACGACCGTGCGGAAACTTTCGCCCAAAAAACCGAGCACCGTGAAGCTTATGATATTGTCATGGCAAGAGCGGTAGCGCGGATGTCCGTTTTAAGTGAACTTTGTTTGCCGCTTGTGAAGCCGGAGGGCACTTTCATCGCCATGAAAGCAGCTAGTGCAAAAGATGAAATGGACACGGGGAAAAAGGCGATTTTTACGTTAGGCGGAGAAATTGCAGACATCCATCACTTCACATTGCCAGAAGAAAATAGTGAAAGAAACATCGTTACTGTCAATAAGGTGAAGAAGACACCAAAAAAATATCCAAGAAAACCAGGGACACCGAATAAACAGCCGATTGAGTAACCTTGCTCAAGAAAAATCCCATATTGAGCTGGCACTTGTTCATGTTTTCTTTTACTATAAAGGTATCATTTGATTCATTCCTTATTAGATAACTGCATGAAGGCAAAGTTTAGAGGCAGGACTAGGATGTCGGTGATATTTCCCTTTTGAAGTGGGGAAATAATCCGGGGCAAGCCGACAGAGATTAATAATTACTGGTCGTCCGCTCATCATTTTTGCCTTGATGACGCCAGTCGACATGTTTTTTACCATGACGGACCATATGTATAACCATGTCGGGAAATGTATGCAGGACTTGTCCTTTAAATAGAGAATATGTTATTTGGGAGTTTTAAAAGGTGGTGTAGGAAGATGAAGCATCCTTTTTCGCGGTTCTTTGGGTTTGGCGAAAAAGAAGAACAGCAACTAGAGATGGAGACACCTAGCAATAACAATGAAGAAATAAGAAAAATATCCATTTCTGATATTGTGCCTAATCGATTTCAACCAAGGACCGTTTTTAATGACGATAAAATTGCTGAATTGGCTCAAACGATCCATACACATGGGATCATTCAACCAATTGTAGTCAGGGCTTATGGACAGGGGAAATACGAAATCATAGCAGGTGAGCGCCGTTATCGGGCCATGCAGAAGCTGGGCTGGGAATTGGCACCTGCCATCATCAAGGATTTCACCGATACAGAAACGGCTTCCGTCGCGCTGATAGAAAACCTGCAGCGTGAAGAGTTGACACCGATTGAAGAAGCATTGGCTTACGGTAAGCTATTGGAGCTCCATAGTTTGACCCAGGAAGCTTTGGCACAAAGATTGGGAATCGGGCAGTCGACCGTTGCGAATAAGCTGCGGCTGCTCAAGCTGCCCCAGGAGGTTCAAGATGCACTTCTTCAAAAGCAAATTACGGAGCGCCATGCCCGCTCGTTGATTCCGCTGAAAAGTCCGGAAAAGCAGATTAAACTGCTTTTGGAAATCATCGAAAAAGGGTTGAACGTCAAGCAGACGGAAGAGCAGGTCGTCAAGCTCCTGACAGGAACGGTGCAAAAACCGAAACCGAAGCGGAAGGCGTTCAGTAAGGACATGAGGATTGCCGTGAATACGATCAGGCAATCGCTCAGCATGGTTACAGACAATGGCATAAATTTGGATGCAGAGGAAGAAGAATTCGAGGAGTATTATCAATTCACGATCAAAATACCCAAGAAAAAATCTTAATCCCAGTCATGGCCCAGCTTGGTAGTCTTCGATTACCAAGCTTTTTTTCTTGCTTTCGCCAGCAATGCCGCCGTCGAAAATGGATCACTTTTTTCCCGATTTATCCGGGAAGTATAGACGATTTCAAATTTCATGAGGAATTGAAGAAAACGATTTCTTCCAGTAATATTCATGATAAAATAGAAGAAATAAGTGGATTTACGGTAAAAACGATGAAATAGTGCGTGTTGAAGATAGTTGAAAGCAGGTGAATCCGTGGGTAAGATTCTAGCCATTGCCAATCAAAAAGGCGGTGTTGGAAAAACGACAACGTCTGTCAGTCTAAGTGCTTGCCTCGCTTACATAGGGCAGAAAGTCTTGATGGTCGATATCGACCCGCAGGGAAATGCGACAAGTGGGGCGGGTATTGATAAAGCAGATGTAGAGCAATGTATTTATGATGTATTGGTGGACGATGTCGAAGCCAGTACCGTTATCCTGGAAACAAAGGTGGAAAACTTATATGCCATACCTGCGACCATTCAACTTGCAGGTGCTGAGATTGAACTGGTACCGACGATATCAAGGGAAGTGCGCTTAAAAAGAGCATTGGAAGAGGTGCAAAGCCAATATGATTACATCGTGATTGACTGCCCCCCTTCACTGGGGTTGCTCACGCTTAATGCCTTGACGGCGGCTGATGCCGTTTTGATTCCAGTCCAATGCGAATATTATGCATTGGAGGGCTTAAGTCAGCTCCTCAATACGGTTCGGCTCGTGCAAAAGCATTTGAATCATGAGCTGAAAATCGAAGGTGTGCTATTGACGATGCTGGATGCAAGGACGAATTTAGGTATCCAGGTCATTGAAGAAGTCAAAAAATACTTCCAGGATAAAGTTTATCAAACGATCATCCCCCGCAATGTGCGGTTGAGCGAGGCACCGAGCCATGGGGAACCAATCATCATTTATGATCCGAAGTCACGCGGAGCGGAGGTCTATTTAGAATTGGCAAAGGAAGTGGTATCAAATGGCTAAAGGACTTGGCAAAGGACTTAACGCACTTTTTAATAATGGCGAGATAAGTAAAGATGAAATCGTGCGCGAAATCAAATTAAGGGAATTAAGGCCAAATCCTTATCAGCCCCGAAAGGACTTCCGGCTTGAAGCGATAGAGGAATTGAAGAAATCGATCGAGGAGCACGGGATATTACAGCCGATTATTGCCCGGAAAAGTATCAAGGGTTATGAAATCGTGGCCGGGGAGAGACGCTATCGTGCGGCGAAGGAAGCTGGCTTAAAGACAGTTCCTGTGGTTGTACGGGAATTGGATGAACAGCAGATGATGGAGCTGGCCATATTGGAAAACCTGCAAAGGGAAGATCTGAATCCGATCGAGGAAGCGGCAGCTTATCAAACGCTGCTTGAAAAACTGGAATTCACCCAGGAGCAGCTGGCCAATCGACTGGGGAAAAGCCGGCCCCATATCGCTAATCATGTGCGATTGCTATCCCTGCCCGAAGGGATAAGAAGCCATATATCGGCCGGGAAATTGTCGATGGGGCATGGCCGCGCATTATTGGGCATTAAGAACAAGGAGATGCTGAAGCCGGTAGTGGATAAAATCCTCAAAGAAGGAATGAATGTAAGGCAGCTGGAGCAATACATACATCAATTGAACGATTCCGTTTCACGTGAAACGAAACCAAAGAGAGAAGAGAAAAAAGATATATTCATAAAGCAACGGGAGACAAGCCTTCGTGAAAGGCTTGGAACTGGTGTAACGATAAAGCAGAGCAAGAAAAAAGGGAAAATAGAAATCGAATTTTTTTCAAAAGAAGATTTAGAGAGGATTTTGGACTTGATCGACCGAGAGAACCTTTCTTCTTAACCTGAAAAATGGCATGTCGATTTAATTTTTTCCTGTCGAAAAATAGGTGGATTCAGATGGTATTATTAGGAACTTTGGTGAATGGCGCATGCATTATAATCGGTTCGATTTTGGGAAGGTATTTACAGCATATACCTGAAAAGATAAAAGAAACGGTCATGAGTGGTATCGGCTTGGCCATCATGGTTTTAGGTTTGCAGATGGGATTGAAAAGTGAGCAGTTCATTCTTGTCATTTTAAGTATGGTTGGCGGGGCAGCCCTTGGCGAATGGATCAATCTTGAGGGCAGGCTGAATTCTTTAGGCAATTGGATCGAGCGAAGGATGAAGGCGAAGGAAGGAACTTCAATATCACAGGGCTTTGTAACGGCTACGCTCATATTCGGGATCGGGGCGATGGCCATCATCGGTGCCCTTGACAGCGGTATCCGCAATAATCATGATGTTTTGATAACGAAAGCGATCATTGATGGGTTCACTGCACTTGTCCTCGCCAGCACGCTGGGCATAGGTGTCCTCTTTTCGGCATTTCCGATCATCATCTATGAAGGGTTCATTGCAATCTTTTCAAGGCAAATCAATACGGTGATACCGACTGAACTGATGGATTCCTTCATACTGGAAATGACCGCCACCGGTGGCGTCATGATTTTGGCGATAGGCCTGAACATCATTGGCGTGACCAAAATCAGGGTCGCAAACCTGCTTCCGGGTATCCTCATCACGGCCATACTCGTTACGGTCATGTATTATGTATAAAAAAAGAAGGAAGGGAGCATTCCCTTCCTTCTTTTTGATTATTGATAAGCCCGCTTTAGGGGCAGCGAAGTTCTTTCCTGTTTAAAGCGTTTTTTCTTGCTTCAATGTCCAAGTGAATGGGGTGATGGCTGGTTTTGCTTGATAAAGATTTTTCGCTTCATCGATCCCTTCGGCAATGGTTTTGGCCATTTTCAGTACAAGGTTGAGACGAGTGTTTTGCAGGACCATGAATTCCATGAATCCACTGACATTGACGATTCCCGTGATATGAGCATTACCAACGGAAGGCAGATCTTTATTGACTCCCGCACCAGGTTTCACGGGGCCTTGCCCGATTTGGACGATGCCGACGCTTTTTAATTTCCCTAAGCAGGCATCGATGCCGATGATGAAGGGATTGGTATGGATCTTGTTTATCTCGTTCAGTTTTTCCTGCAAATTCATCGCATGAATAGGGTCATCCAGTGTACCATGCACATGGAAAGGAGAAGAGCCGTTTTCCGTTTTCTCGCTAAGTAAAGTGCCGACAAGTGGTCCTAGTGAATCGCCTGTTGAACGGTCTGTGCCGATGCAGACAATGACGATGGGCTGAAGCTTTCCGGTGGGCAAAAGGTTAATCAATTCCTGGGAAATTTGTTTGGATGCATCCGTATCTTCATGAAGGATGCGACTCAATCTATTTTTATTAGCATGAAATAGACTAGAATTCAGATTCATCGACTCAGCTCCTTTATTATTATTCGGTATTACAGTATACGGATAAAAAGGGAAAAATATACGGTGTTTAATGTAATCGTTGAGGGGATATTTTGTAGAGCCTGCAAACGGGCGAAGGGGAGATGCTTGGATTTTTTTCTCCTTTCTACCAATTGCTTTCTATAATGTTTTTGCTTGATCATTTGGGAAAAAACGACTATTTCTTTACCTCTATACCCATATTTTTTTTGTACAGAAACCATTATTTATTGTTAAAATAGAGAAAACTTCTCTTAATCATGGTTAGTTTAATGCAAGATGGGTACAGGGATTACGTCCATAAAGAAAATCATAGAGAAGAGAAAAAGTTTTGCAGCATTATGCAATAGGTAGGAGGAAAACATGAATCGCATGTATGAGAACGTAACAAACGAATTATTGGATGAAAAGATATGGTTGTTGATGGGCGAGGGCATCATTAAAATCTTCCTTGTTCTATTATTATCGCGTATTATTATCACTATAGGAAAGACCCTTTTAAATAAATTCTTCAAAGCACGTATGAGAAGTCCCCTTCGTGTTTCGGAGCGGCGGGAAACGACCCTCATAAAGTTGCTGGAAAATATCATCACCTATGTGATCAATTTCATCGCCCTGATGATGATCCTGGAAATTTTCGGACTGCATGTAATGCCATTGCTTGCCGGCGCGGGAGTAATCGGTTTGGCCATTGGGTTCGGTGCCCAAAGTTTGGTCAAGGATATCATCACAGGATTTTTCGTAATCTTTGAAGATCAATTTTCGGTTGGTGATTATATTAAAATAAATACCTATGAGGGAGAAGTCATTGAAATTGGGCTTCGGACAACGAAAATTAAGAGTAATGCAGGGGAATTGCATTTCATCCCTAATGGAAGCATCATTCAGGTCACCAATTATTCCATTTTGAACAGCAAGGCCGTAGTTGATGTGACGATTGCCAATGACAGATCGATTGAGCGTGCCGAAAGGGTCCTGATCGAGCTCTTGAACAGCATGGAAGGCAAATACGATGCCTTGGTGAAAGCTCCTGAATTTTTGGGAATCGAAACACTGAATCCCGATGAAGTCGTCCTTCGGGTCACAGCGGAAACAAAGCCGCTGCAAAATGTCGAATTCAGCAGGATCTTGAGAAAAGAAATTAGTGCTGCCCTTGATACAATCGGAATTAAATCGACTTACAGCGGCAGCGAGTCATAGGAATTAGGGGGCTCAAGGGTCATGGAGGAAAAAGAATTTGCGCTGAACGATATCGTGGAAATGAAAAAACCACATCCGTGCGGTGTGAATAAGTGGAAAATCATTCGCCTTGGTATGGATATCCGGATAAAATGTGAAGGCTGCGGGCATAGCGTAATGCTGGCACGACGTGAATTCGCAAAGAAAATGAAAAAGGTCCTGGAAAAGCATGAGAAGTGATCATGCTTTTTTCTTTGTTGGAAAGAGGTCTCTCCATCTCAATGATTTACTTGTCTTTTTAGGAAGCGAAATCTATAATTGGGAAAGGTTTAGGTAATAAGATGGTCCTTATCGAAGATCAATCTTTTTTCCAGATGTACGAACTATCTTGAAGGAGTGAAATATAAATGGCTTTAACAGCTGGTATTGTCGGTTTGCCTAACGTAGGGAAATCCACTTTATTTAATGCAATTACTCAGGCAGGTGCGGAATCTGCGAACTATCCTTTTTGTACGATCGACCCGAATGTCGGAATCGTTGAAGTGCCGGATCACCGTTTGCAAAAATTGACCGAATTGGTCCAGCCGAAAAAAACGGTCCCGACTGCTTTTGAATTCACGGATATTGCAGGCATTGTAAAAGGGGCGAGTAAAGGTGAAGGTCTTGGAAATAAATTCCTTTCCCATATCCGTCAAGTCGATGCAATCTGTCAGGTTGTCCGTTGCTTCGCTGATGATAACATTACCCATGTTTCCGGAACGGTGAACCCGATCGATGACATTGAAGTCATCAATCTTGAATTGATCCTTGCTGACTTGGAATCGGTTGATAAACGCATCGACCGTGTCGGAAAAATGGCCAAGCAAAAAGATAAAGACGCTGTGGCCGAACATGAAATCCTTGTCACGTTGAAAGCGGCATTGGAAGAGGAAAAGCCTGCCCGTTCCGTTGAATTTACGGCAGAACAGCTGAAAATCGTCAAGGGCATGCATTTGCTTACGGCGAAGCCGACGCTTTATGTGGCAAACGTAAGCGAAGATGAGGTCGCAAATGCCGATGACAACGAATATGTGCAACAGGTCCGTGAGTATGCAGCGAAGGAAAATGCAGAAGTGATCGTGATTTGTGCCAAAATCGAAGAAGAAATTGCCGAGCTTGAAGGTGAAGAAAAGGAAATGTTCTTGTCCGAGCTTGGCATTGAGGAGTCCGGCCTTGACCAATTGATCCGTGCCTCCTATAACCTGCTAGGATTGGCGACATACTTTACCGCTGGTGTCCAGGAAGTGCGTGCTTGGACATTCCGCAAAGGCATGAAGGCCCCTCAATGTGCCGGTGTCATCCATACCGATTTCGAACGCGGTTTCATCCGTGCCGAAGTCGTTTCATACACAGACTTGCTTGAAGCGGGCAGTCATGGTGCTGCAAAAGAAGCTGGAAAAGTGCGGCTTGAAGGAAAAGAATATATCGTTAACGATGGCGATGTCATCCATTTCCGTTTTAACGTATAAGACTGAGAGACCCTGCCATTTAATTTGCGGGGTCTTTCATCAAAGTAGAACCATTTATTGCAAAGACTCCATAACTATGCTATAATTTCATCTTGTGAGTAATTATAAATAATTGCTCCTTGCCCAATAGGGCCGCTTAGACCAAAAGGAGGTGACTGTGATGAGAAAATACGAAATTATGTATATCATCCGTCCAAACATTGAGGAAGAAGCTAAAAAAGCTTTAGTTGAACGTTTCAACACAATCCTTACTGACAATGGTGCGGAAGTAGAAGCAAAAGAATGGGGTAAACGCCGTCTTGCATATGAAATCAATGATTTCCGCGATGGTTACTACATGCTTCTTAAAGTTAACGCTGAAAGTGCTGCGATCCAAGAATTCGATCGTCTTGCTAAAATCAGTGAAGACATCATTCGCCACATGGCTACTAGAGAAGAAGTTTAATTCGATTTTAATATAAATTTTCTAACCTTGTTTCACATGAAACGGGCTTGAAACCTAGGGGTTGATTCTGATGATGAATCGCGTAGTTTTGGTAGGACGCTTAACTAAAGATCCTGAATTACGATATACACCTAATGGAGTTCCCGTAGCTACCTTTACCTTAGCTGTGAACCGTAGTTTTACGAACCAGCAAGGTGAACGTGAAGCGGACTTCATTAACTGTGTAGTTTGGCGTAAACCGGCAGAAAATGTAGCTAACTTCTTGAAAAAAGGCAGTTTGGCTGGCGTGGATGGACGTGTCCAAACACGTAATTATGAAGGACAAGACGGCAAACGCGTATATGTGACGGAGATTCTGGCTGAGAGCGTTCAGTTCCTTGAACCACGAAGCAGTTCAGCGGGTGAAAGAAATGAAGGCGGTTCTTACGGCGGGGGTCAAAGAAGTTATGGCAACAATAATAACGGAAATGACAACAATTCGTATGGACAAAATCCTAATCAGAATCAACGGAGCAATAACAACTACACTCGTGTAGATGATGATCCATTTGCAAATGACGGTAAGACCATCGACATTTCAGATGACGATCTACCATTTTAAACAGCCGTTTAAAAGGGAAAATTCAAAATGCAGGGAGGGAAATATATTATGGCAATGGGTGGACGTAAAGGACGCGGTAAGCGTAAAAAGGTTTGTTATTTCACATCTAACGGAATCACTAAAATTGATTACAAAGATACAGACCTTCTTAAAAAATTCGTCTCAGAACGCGGTAAAATCTTACCACGTCGTGTAACTGGCACAAGCGCTAAATATCAACGTAAATTAACGATTGCTATTAAACGCTCACGTACTATGGCATTACTTCCATACGTATCTGGTGAATAATGATTGAATGGGCGCATTGAGGTATCTTCCTCAATGCGCCTTTTTTTATAATTCATTTCTTTTTCCTGAAATCCGCTCAAATGGCGGTTTTTTTATTTTTAAATTAAATAAAATTCATATCCAGAAAAAAGACTGTCATGTTTGAAATATCCTGGCCGTAACGGATACAATATAAAGATGAACAAAAGACAATCAAACAGGGGGTGAAAAAAATGCTGAATAACGGGAGAAGAATTGCAGAGGGCGGGGCCCTTTTGGCACTCTATTGCATAGTACTGTTCATTAGCGTCCATGTCCCGCTACTGAGTATCATCACATTTTTCTTTTTACCGACTCCTTTCATTTTGTTTGCAAGCAAGCAAAAGTTTTCTTGGAGCTTGGGTTACTTATTCATCGCTTCGCTATTGACGCTCCTTGTCGGGTCGATGGTATCAGTTCCTTTGACCCTGCTGATGGGAGTGACGGGAATCGCGATCGGCTATTGCTTGAAGAAGGATAAACCGATGGCAACTGCGTTCATAAGTGCAGTCCTTGTGTTCTTGGGAGGCATAATCATCATATATGCAGCCTCCGTATTGATAACGAATGTGAATTACATAGATATGGCTTTGAAGATGCTGAAAGAAACCACTGAGAATCCGGTCAATATCATGGGATCTCTTGAACAGGCACAGACGGAAGAAATTAAAACGAGGATGAATGATTTCATCGATATGTTTTATACCTTGATGCCAAGTTTATTCGTATTGATGTCCGTATTGATGGTATTGCTCATTTTCCTGGCGGCGCATCCCATTTTGAAGCGATTCAGTGAAAAGGCGCTAAAGTGGCCGCATTTTCGAGATCTGCGACTCCCGAAAAGCCTTTTATGGTATTATTTAATTACGATGCTTCTTGCCCTTTTTGCGAATACGGACAAGGATGGCTTTGTATATATGGCCATAACGAACTTATTTTTCATCCTGCAGTTCTTCATGTCATTGCAGGGATACTCCCTGATTTTTTATTTCGCTCATGTGAAATCATGGGCCAAGGCCATCCCCGTCATGATCCTGGTTGTGACCTTGCTGTTTCCGCTTCCGATTATCACGACGGTCATCCGTTTTTTAGGTATAATGGATTTAGGCTTTCCTTTCAGGGAGACATTCAGGAAAAAGGGTTAGCTTTTTGTAAAACAGATGCTTTTAGGAGCTGAAACTATGCCATCTTATTTGAAGGAATACTCAATCAAATCCCCTTTATATGGGATTCTGGCCGCAGGCGTGTTACTTTTGGGCGTCCTGGCTTATTACAATTGGGTCATTGCCCTGATTGGACTGTTGATTCTAGCGGGTTTATTTTATTTAACGTTAAGAATGGTCGAAAAAAAACAACGTAAGACAGAAGAATATATAACGACTTTATCTTACCGATTAAAGAAGGTCGGCGAGGAAGCATTATTGGAAATGCCGATCGGGATCATGCTCTTTAATGAAGATTATTACATCGAATGGACCAATCCATTTCTGGCCTCCTGTTTTAGCGAGGATTCATTGGCAGGAAGGTCGCTATATGATGTCGCAGACTCGATCGTCCCATTAATCAAACAAGAAATCGAGACAGAGACACTTACGCTCCATGACCGGAAATTCAAGGTGGTCCATAAGCGTGAGGAAAGACTCCTTTACTTCTTTGATGTGACGGAGCAAGTGGAGATCGAGAAGCTATATGAAGATGAACGGACGGCAATTGCCATCATCCTCCTTGATAACTATGATGATTTGACACAGGGGATGGACGATCAGCGTAAAAGCAGCATCAATAGCTTAGTCACCTCGCTCCTTGACAAATGGGCAAGGGATAATGGTGTTTTCTTCAAACGTGTTTCCTCGGAACGATTCATTGCTATCTTCAATGAACATATTCTGCAGCAGCTGGAGAAGGGGAAATTCTCGATCCTGGATGAAATCAGGGAAACGACAGCCAAGCAAAACGTTCCATTGACCTTAAGCATAGGTGTCGGCTCGGCAGTATCATCACTACCTGAACTAGGCTCGCTCGCGCAGTCCAGCCTGGACCTTGCGCTTGGACGGGGCGGTGATCAGGTCGCAATCAAGCAGTCGAATGGAAAAGTGAAATTCTATGGCGGAAAGACCAACCCGATGGAAAAACGCACAAGGGTCCGTGCACGAGTCATTTCCCATGCGTTGAAGGATATTGTCCTTGATAGCGATAAAGTCATTGTAATGGGCCATAAAAACCCGGATATGGACGCAATCGGTTCAGCGATCGGCATCTTGAAGGTCGCCCAAATGAATGAACGGGAAGGCTACATTGTCATTAACACCCAACAGCTGGATAGCAGTGTTCTTCGTTTGATGGAAGAAATCAAGAATAAAGAAGACCTGTATGCCCGGTTCATAACGCCTGATGAAGCGTTAGAAATGATCACGGATGAGACATTGCTCGTAGTGGTAGATACGCATAAACCTTCGATGGTGATTGAAGAGCGGTTATTGAGTCGGATCGATAAGGTGGTAGTCATTGACCATCATCGCCGCGGCGAGGAGTTCATCAAGAACTCATTGCTTGTCTATATGGAGCCATATGCGTCTTCAACGGCCGAGCTTGTTACGGAGCTGCTTGAATACCAGCCGAAGCGCTCGAAGATCGACATGCTGGAATCGACAGCGCTGCTTGCAGGGATCATTGTGGATACGAAAAGCTTCACATTAAGGACTGGTTCCCGTACCTTTGATGCTGCTTCATATTTGAGGGCGCATGGTGCCGATACGGTTCTCGTCCAGAAATTCCTCAAGGAAGACGTGGACACTTACATTAAACGGTCGAAGCTCATTGAAGAAGTGATCTTTTATAAAAAAGGAATTGCCATTGCCTCTGATAAAACCGACCAGGTTCACAATCAGGTGCTTATTGCTCAGGCTGCGGACACCCTATTGACGATGGATGGTGTCGTTGCTTCCTTTGTCATGGCAAAGCGATCCGATGATAAAGTCGGCATCAGTGCACGCTCTCTAGGGGATATTAATGTTCAGGTGATCATGGAAATGCTGAATGGAGGCGGGCACTTGACGAATGCCGCCACTCAGCAGGCATGCTCGATCGAAGAAGCCGAAAACCGGTTGAAAGCGGCTATAGATGAATATTTAGAAGGGGGACAAAGAGAATGAAAGTGATATTTTTAAAAGACGTTAAAGGTAAAGGGAAAAAAGGGGAAGTGAAAAATGTTGCGGATGGTTATGCACATAATTTCCTGATTAAGCAAGGATTGGCCGTCGAAGCAAATAATATGAATGTGAAAACGCTGGAAGCGCAGAAGAATAAAGAACAATCACTGGCTGCCGAAGAGCTTCAACAGGCTGAGGACCTTAAAGTGGAATTGGAGAAATTGACAGTCGAGCTATCCGCCAAAGCTGGTGAGGGCGGGCGATTGTTCGGTTCGATCACCACGAAGCAGATTGCATCAGAGCTTCAGAAAAAACATGGCATCAAGCTTGATAAACGTAAGATGGAGCTTGCTGACGGCATCCGTTCTTTAGGACATACGAAGCTGCCTGTGAAGCTTCACCCTGAAGTCACGGCAACATTGACTGTGCATGTGAAAGAAATTAACTAATTTTAGCTGTTTCATATCTGTGAAAAATTGATAAAATAGAGATAGACGAAAAATGTGATTGGGCATGTAGTCCTTTCACTTTTTTCTTTTTGACTAGATTTGTATAAAGCAGCAAAAAGGTATCCTCTTAGAATGGGAGGTTTTAAGATATGATAGAACAATTTCAAGATAGGATCCCCCCTCAGAATGTAGAAGCGGAACAAGCTGTACTTGGTGCTATTTTTCTTGAACCATCTTCACTGACCGTCACATCGGAAATGTTAATTCCGGAGGATTTTTATAGAAGCTCGCATCAAAAGATCTTCAATGTGATGCTTAAATTGAATGATGAAGGCAAGGCGGTCGATTTGATTACGGTGACGGAGGAACTGTCTGCGACAAAAAACCTTGAAGAAGTTGGCGGAGTTTCTTATTTAAGTGAATTGGCCGGATCAGTGCCTACCGCTGCCAATATTGAATACTATGCCCGCATCGTCGAAGAAAAGTCATTGCTTAGACGATTGATCAGGACGGCCACCAACATTGCCCAGGAAGGCTACAGTCGCGAGGATGAGGTCGAGGAGCTGCTTGGGGAAGCAGAAAAAACGATCATGGAAGTGGCCCAGCGCAAGAACTCCGGTGCCTTCCAGAATATCAAGGATGTATTGGTGAGTACGTACGATAACATCGAGATCTTGACTAACCGGAAAGGCGATGTTACAGGCATCCCGACCGGATTTGCCGAGCTCGATCGCATGACGGCGGGTTTCCAGCGGAATGATCTCATCATAGTCGGTGCCCGTCCCTCTGTAGGTAAAACGGCATTTGCCCTGAATATCGCTCAAAACGTCGCAACCAAAACGGAAGAGAATGTAGCGATTTTTAGTCTTGAGATGGGGGCGGAGCAACTCGTGATGCGTATGCTCTGTGCTGAAGGAAACATTAATGCCCAGAATTTACGGACAGGTTCCTTGACTGACGAAGATTGGCGCAAGCTGACGATGGCGATGGGCAGCTTGTCCAATGCCGGTATATATATCGATGATACACCAGGTGTCCGGATTGGTGAAATCCGTTCAAAATGCCGCCGATTGAAGCAGGAGCATGGCCTGGGCATGATCTTGATCGATTACTTGCAGCTGATTCAAGGTGATGGCCGTTCAGGCGACAACCGGCAGCAAGAGGTATCGGAAATTTCACGTTCCCTCAAAGCGTTGGCCCGTGAGCTTAAAGTGCCGGTCATCGCCCTTTCCCAGCTATCCCGTGGAGTGGAGCAGCGCCAGGATAAGCGACCGATGATGTCCGACATCCGGGAATCGGGAAGTATCGAGCAGGATGCTGATATTGTGGCATTCTTATACCGTGATGATTATTATGATAAAGAATCGGAGAATAAAAACATCATTGAAATCATCATAGCGAAACAGCGTAATGGCCCGGTAGGAACGGTTTCACTTGCCTTCGTAAAAGAATACAATAAATTCGTTAACCTCGAACGGCGTTTCGATGATGATTCGATGTCGCCCGGGGCATAGGAAACAGCCTGTCATGAAATACATGGCGGGCTGTTTCATTTTCATGAAAAAGAGTGCAGAGTTATTAATAATAAAAGAAACCGAAGGGAATGATATGGGGGCAATCCAAAACGAATCAGGCCATGAAAGCATTAGGGTGCCTTATATTTACGAACAAATTATTTTATAAAATCTGTAATGTTCGGTTTTTGTATTGACTTCCTCTTTGGATTATTGATAAAATAGGTTTGTTTGATAAGAACCGGTTATTGATCGGTATTACGGAACCTTTGGAGGTGCTTTATTCAGATGTCATCAGTTGTAGTAGTCGGTACACAATGGGGAGACGAAGGTAAAGGTAAAATAACAGATTTTCTATCCCAGAACGCGGAAGCCATTGCTCGTTATCAAGGTGGGAACAATGCGGGGCATACAATAAAATTTAATGGTGTTACTTATAAATTGCACTTAATTCCGTCAGGGATTTTTTATAGTGATAAAATTTGTGTCATCGGTAATGGCATGGTGGTCGATCCTAAAGCTCTTGTAGAGGAGCTTGCTTATTTGCATAGCCATGGAGTGAGTACGGATAATCTGCGCATTTCCAACCGCGCGCATGTCATTCTTCCTTATCATATCAAATTGGATGAGGTCGAAGAAGAACGTAAAGGCGACAATAAAATCGGAACGACCAAAAAAGGGATCGGCCCTGCTTATATGGACAAAGCAGCCCGTAACGGAATTCGGATGGCAGACCTTTTGGACCGTGAAATATTCGAGGAAAAGCTAGCTCAAAACCTTGTCGAAAAAAATCGTATGTTCGAGCGCTTTTACGAGACGGAAGGTTTCAAAATCGAAGAAATCCTGGAAGAATACTACGAGTACGGACAACAAGTGCAGAAATATGTTTGCGATACATCCGTTGTATTGAATGATGCGCTTGATGAAGGAAAACGGGTATTATTCGAAGGTGCACAAGGCGTCATGCTTGATATCGATCAAGGAACATATCCATTCGTCACATCATCCAATCCGGTTGCCGGCGGCGTTACGATCGGTTCTGGTGTGGGCCCTACGAAAATCAACCATGTGGTCGGTGTATGTAAAGCATATACAAGCCGTGTCGGCGATGGTCCATTTCCAACGGAATTGCATGATGAAGTCGGCAACCAAATCCGAGAAGTGGGCCGTGAATACGGAACAACTACAGGCAGGCCGCGCCGTGTTGGCTGGTTTGACGCTGTTGTCGTCCGCCATGCCCGCCGTGTCAGCGGAATCACCGACCTATCATTGAACTCGATTGACGTATTATCAGGCCTTGATACGGTCAAAATTTGTGTTGCCTATGAATACAAAGGCGAAGTCATTCATGAGGTGCCGGCGACATTGAAAGCGATTGGCGAATGTAAGCCAGTTTATGAAGAGCTTCCAGGCTGGTCAGAGGACATCACAGGATGCAAATCTTTGGATGAGCTTCCAGATAACGCCCGTCACTATGTTGAGCGCGTATCACAATTAGTGGGCATTCCTTTGACGACTTTCTCTGTCGGTCCTGACCGCAACCAGACGAACGTCGTGAGAAGCCCTTGGCGTCTAGCGTAATCTTTGATGAATAGGGAGCTGGCTTTTTTGCCGGCTCTTTCTCATGATTAGAGCCAAAAAGGGAGCTAAAGAAGGAATAAATAAAAAAATTTTTTTTATTTCATAAAAACTATTGCCTAAATTACATTAATCGTGATATTATCATAAGCGTCGTCATAATGTTACGACGAAGCGAAACACAGTAACATCTCGTTAATACGAGCCATTAGCTCAGTTGGTAGAGCATCTGACTTTTAATCAGAGGGTCGAAGGTTCGAATCCTTCATGGCTCACCATTTTTTCCGGCCCATTGGTCAAGCGGTTAAGACACCGCCCTTTCACGGCGGTAACACGGGTTCGAATCCCGTATGGGTCACTTCTTTATATTGATAATTCACTGGTCCCGTGGTGTAGCGGTTAACATGCCTGCCTGTCACGCAGGAGATCGCGGGTTCGATTCCCGTCGGGACCGCCATTTTATTTTTTGCTTTGAAATGGAACATTTGGCTCAGTAGCTCAGTCGGTAGAGCAAAGGACTGAAAATCCTTGTGTCGGCGGTTCGATTCCGTCCTGAGCCATCTTTATTTGAAAACGCCCTAATGAAAGGGCGTTTTTTTTTGCTATATGTCCGTATTGCAAATGAAATCTTGTTAATAGTTTGTTATCGATTTGTAATATACCAATTTAGACCAATGGTCAACCAAATCGCCCTCAGCCTAGCATCCATCGCACCTCGTGTTTGTCATGTCCCTTTCCTTGCTCATATCTTCATTGGCACTTGTTGTCACCATTTATACAGTTCTATTACATTATGAAGTCTAATTCTTGTTTTTTTTCTTCTTATGATAGAGTTATGAGTGGAAAAATACTATGAAATCAGTCATGGACACGGAAATGGAAATTGAACTAATACATCTTAACATACATTTGATTAGTTTCTTAATTGGTGACTGAGCCGTTAAGGAGGGCCACATATGTTTAGCTTGAAGGGGAAGGGAATGTTCCTGTTGCTAGTATCCATGGCGTTATTGCTGGCGGGAAACCGAGTGACGGCTGCAGGACTCCCTGATACTACAACCATCCACCATGTTTACCTTGATGATGAGTTCGTCGGGAGTGTGCTGGATGAAGGAAAGATAGAAAAAATCGTGGCGGATAAGGTAATGGAAGCACAGGAAGAATATCCTGATTACACATTCGATGAGGAGTCCCAGCTGACGTTTGTACCTGAAGAGGTATTTGATCAGAAAGTGAAAGAGGATCAGTCTGTTAAGGAAATATCCAATCGTTTGGATATTAAAGCCGAAGCGTATGCAATCGATATAGATCGGCAAACGGTCGCCTATGTTCCATCGAAGGATGATGCGGAGGAAGTGGTGAAAAAGCTCACCTTGCTTTATGTTGAGGAAGCGGAATACGAAGCATATGAATCGGCTAACAACGAGGACGGCGAGTCGGCGGCATCATTAAAGGAACCGGGAAGCAGGATCATGGACATTGAGTTTTCGCGTCCGGTTACGTTTAAAAAGACACTGGCCGATCCGGATGAGATCATGACTGTCGATAAAACCATCGCCTTGCTCGAAGAAGGCAAGGAGGAAAAAGTCATTTATGAGGCCAAGGAAGATGATGACTTGAAGTCGATTGCTGCAAGCCATGATATGGACGCTGGGCAGCTGCTGGAGCTGAACCCTGGCAAGTCTGAAGGCAAGGAGCTTAAGAAGGGTGAACGTCTCGTTGTGACGGAGCGTAAGCCTTATGTGAACGTGATGGTTGAAAGGGAAGTGTTTGAAGAAGAACGGATTCCTTTTGAAAAGAAGGTTCAGGAGGATGATGGTCTGCCAAAAGGAGAGGTCATAACTGAACAAGCAGGCAAGGATGGAATCGAAGCCTTCACTTATAATGTTTCCGAGACAAACGGTAAAAAAATCAGTGAAACGATCGTGAAAAAGGAAATCACCGAAAAAGCGAAAACGGAAATTACCAAAAAAGGCACGAAGGTCATCCCTTCTAAGGGCAGCGGTACCTATGCGTGGCCTGCAGATGGGGGCTATATTTCCAGCAAGCAGGGCCAACGATGGGGGAAGCTCCATAAGGGGATCGATATTGCACGTCCATCGACAAGGACCATAACGGCAGCTGATCATGGAATCGTCGAATCCGCAGAAAACGCCGGCGGGTATGGAAATAAGATAACGATCAACCATAATAATGGATATAAGACGGTGTATGCCCACCTTGATTCAATGGAAGTCAAGGCAGGGCAAAAGATTGAAAAGGGTGCAAAAATCGGGATGATGGGTTCAACTGGAAACTCGACGGGCGTCCACCTCCATTTTGAGGTATATAAAAATGGTTCGCTGGTTAATCCGCTAAACTATATAAGTCAGTAATTGATGAAAGTCTTCGAAAATATTCGAAGGCTTCTTCTGCTTCCTTCATGGATGAGAATAATAGGAAAAAGGTGATTTAATGCCTATAAAATGATAAAGTATAATAGATAGAATTTGCTTTCATTGAGGTGTTCTGGCCTGTTTATTGGGTATATAAATAAAACTTTTGTTGACCCAGGATGCTAGATTGGTGCAGGCAGAAGGAAAAGTGGATAAAAGTCCCGGATAAGGACGCGGTTTTTAATAGATTCAGGTTAGTTATTAAAAAGGAGCTAAACATATGGATAAGAAAATTTTGGTAGTGGACGATGAAAAGCCAATTGCTGATATACTGCAATTCAATCTGAAAAAAGAGGGCTATGAGGTTTTTTGTGCGTATGATGGCAACGAAGCGCTCAAAATGGTGGAAGAACGCCAGCCTGATTTGATCTTGCTCGATATCATGCTGCCGCAGCGCGATGGCATGGAGGTTTGCAGGGAAGTAAGGAAGAAGTATGAAACGCCGATCATCATGCTGACTGCCAAGGATTCAGAGATTGATAAAGTCCTGGGCCTGGAGCTTGGTGCAGATGACTATGTGACGAAACCGTTTAGTACCCGGGAAATAATCGCCCGCGTCAAAGCGAACTTAAGGCGTCAGCAAGCTGTCCCTGTCCCTGATCAAGATGCTAACGAACCGAAGGAAATCACGATAGGAACGCTTACGATCCACCCGGATGCCTATGTGGTATCAAAGCGGGGAGATACGATTGAATTGACTCACCGTGAGTTCGAATTGCTTCATTATTTGGCAAAGCATATCGGACAGGTCATGACAAGGGAGCACTTATTGCAAACTGTTTGGGGCTATGATTACTTTGGCGATGTACGGACCGTCGATGTAACGGTCAGACGTCTTCGCGAGAAGATTGAAGACAATCCAAGCCATCCAGGCTGGATTGTAACTAGAAGAGGGGTCGGTTATTACCTGCGTAACCCTGAACAGGAGTAGTACTTATGAAAAAGGTTGGTTTTTTTCGCTCCATCCATTTTAAATTTGTTCTGATTTATGTGTTGCTCATCTTCGTGGCAATGCAAATAATCGGGGTATATTTTGTTGGCGAATTGGAAGAAAATCTTGTCGGGAATTTTACGAAATCGATAAAGGGCCATGTTAACCTCCTGACCTATAGCATAGGTGAAGAAATGGAACAGGAGAGGGGGGAGGAAGACCCAACTCTCGAAGAAGCCATTGAAACGATCCTGAAGGACCGGGATAATTCATCCAATGATATTTCCGAGGTCCGTGTCATCGACACCCGCAGCAGAAGGGTGATCGGAACATCTGATCGAAGTAAACAGGATATTGTCGGGAAAAAGACAACAGAGGTCCTCATCAAGAATACGCTCATTTATGGGAAAGAAGATAGTGACGTTTTCCGCGATCTTAAGACGGGCAGAAGGCTCTGGGTGCTTTCGACACCAATTGAAGCAAATGGCGAGGTCATCGGGGCCGTGTATGTCATAGCCGAGATGGAGAATGTGTTTGAGCAGATGGATGAGATCAATAGCATCTTCATGACGGGAACGGCCATTGCCTTGGTCATAACCGCCATCTTGGGCATCCTGCTTGCACGAACGATCACCCGTCCAATGTCGGATATGAGAAAACAGGCCCTGGTGATGTCGAAAGGGAATTTCTCGCGAAAAGTCAGGGTATATGGTGATGACGAAATTGGTCAGCTTGCTGTCACCTTCAATAATTTGACCAAAAAACTTCAAGAGTCGCAATCAAGTACGGAAGGGGAGCGGCGCAAGCTATCATCCGTCCTGACCAATATGACGGACGGCGTGATTTCGACGGACAGGCGCGGTCGGGTGAACTTGATCAACGAACCGGCGGCACAGCTATTGAATATTTCGCGTGACGCCGTCATGAACCAGCCTATCATTGAGGTATTGGGTCTTGAAGAAGAATATAAATTCGATGATTTACTGGAAGAACGGGAATCCGTCATCCTTGATTACAGCAAAAAGAATCGCCCATTCATTTTGCGGGCGAACTTTTCGGTGATTCAAAAGGAAACCGGCTTCGTAAATGGTTTGATTACTGTTTTGCATGACATAACCGAGCAGGAAAAAATCGAGAGTGAACGCAGGGAATTCGTTGCTAACGTATCACATGAGCTGCGGACCCCGCTTACGACCATGAGGAGCTACCTGGAGGCATTGGCTGAAGGGGCATGGAAGGACGAGGAAATCGCTCCATCCTTCCTTAGTGTCACCCAAAATGAAACGGAGCGAATGATCAGGCTTGTCAATGATTTGCTGCAGCTTTCGAAAATGGACAGTAAGGATTACCGGCTTAAAACGGGCTGGGTGAATTTCAACAAATTCTATGATCATATCATCGATCGATTCGAAATGACGAAAAATGATGATATCACGTTCAAGCGTGATTTGCCTAAAGAAGCTTATTTCGTCGACATCGATGAAGATAAGATTACCCAGGTTCTTTATAATGTCATCTCGAACTCATTAAAGTACTCGCCAGAAGGCGGTCAAGTGACCTTCCGTGCCAGAGCATCCGATGGATTTATAGTCGTAAGCATTACAGATCAAGGAGTGGGAATCCCGAAAAATGTCATTGATAAAATTTTCGACAGATTCTACCGTGTCGACAAAGCAAGGGCACGGAACTTAGGCGGAACCGGTCTTGGCTTGGCGATCGCAAAAGAAATGGTCGTTGCGCATGGCGGGAAGATTTGGGCGGAAAGTGTGGATGGAAAAGGAACTACGGTATTCTTTACACTTCCTTACGAACAGGAAGAAGAGGATGATTGGTCATGAATTTTGAACGGGCAAAAAGCATTATACTGATTATTTTGGTGGGGACGAGCATTTTCTTGACCTGGAGCATTTGGACGTATGAGCCTGAATACGATCAATTGAGTCAATCGTCGGATTATATAAAGATAAAAAGCGATGTGGAGATCGTCAGTGATGTCATTAAACCGGTCAGTGTCCTATTTCACGGTAATGGACGGCATTTTCAGACCTCCGACCCAAATGAAATAGGCAGGATGGAGAAGGAATATACCCAATGGATCTTTAGCGATGTCAAAGAGATATCTGTCAAAAGGCTGCAGAGGAAATTCGATGATTTTGTCCATGAAGACGGATCGATCGAAATTCAATTTTCCGATGATGTGCCGATTTCCATCTTTAAAACGTTATTGAACATTACCGATAAGGAAGTCCCTCCCTTTTCCTTTGACCGGATCATCATAAAGCAAAGGGATATCGGTGAAAATGATTCGGCCGTTTATTTTGTTTCATATGGCCAGGAGAAAATCTATCAGGGCATTGTCGATTCTAAAAAAATACAAGGTTTCATGAATAAATTTTATACGGGTTCTTACAACGAGCATCCTGAATATGCGGCAGAGGTGATAAACAGCAAACGGACGCTGTTTGTACCGGAAAACCCCGTGGAGATTAAAAGCTTTCAGTATTATATCGATAATTTGGATATAGCAAATCTGAAGAATGCATTATTTAATTTTCCTAAGTATGTGCGCCAGGAATCGGTTTCGGTCGGCGATGAATACACGGACGGCACAAGGCTGATGACGATCAATAAAGAAAATTACCTGATTTCCTATATCAACCCGGGACAAAAAAACAAGTTTTTCGGCAGTTCGAGTGATCTTCTGCAAAACAGCATAGATTTCATCAATGATCATGCTGGCTGGGAAGATAACAATTACCGATATGCCTATATGTCGGAGAGTGAGCAGCGGGTGGTATTCCGTTTATTCGTTAACGGTTATCCTGCCTTCAATGAATACGGGATGACTGAAATCGAACAAATCTGGGGCAAGGAAGAGATTTATAGCTATGAACGTCCATACTTTTCGCTTGCCTCGGTTCTCCCGTCAGAAGGAGCACTGAAGACATTAGCGAGCGGCAGGGAGGTATTGGATCAGTTGAAATCGAAGGATAATATCGATTTCAAGAATGTGGAGGACATCTCGATCGGGTATAAACTGGATAAATCCCTTGATTCCAAGCTGGTCACCTTAGTCACCCTTGAACCGACTTGGTATTATCGTATCGGCAATAAATGGTTCATCGTGCCTTTTGAAGGAGATACGGGAGGCGATCAAAGTGGATTGGAATAATACAAAGTCAATATTCATCATGGTGTTCTTCGTTTTGAATATCTTTCTTCTTTATCAATTCCTTGAAAAAATCAATGACTACCAATATGAGAATTTCGCGGAATCGTCAACCGAAGAGCTTTTGAAGGAAGATGATATTTCAATCGAGGTCCAGCTTCCGAAGCAAAAGCTGAAGGACCAATTCCTGATTGCGAAAAGCAAGACGTTCGAGAAGAAGGATATACAGTACTTGAAAAATCAAAAAGCGAAGATCATAGATGGTAAGAAACTGGTGGGCACCTTTAAAACACCGGTGGGCATGAAGGCGGATATCCATGAGGCAGACCTGGATATATTCCTGAAAGAATATATATTGAATGGCAATGAGTATCGCTTTTGGAGTTATGACAAGATCACCCAGACCATCATCTGCTATCAAGTGGCAGATAAAAAGATGTTCTATAATAACAGTAAGGGGAAGGTCACCTTATATTTGAATAAAAAGGGTGAAGTCGTCTCCTATGAACAGATGTATTTAGAGGGAATTGAAAAATTCAATAAACCTAAAGAATTGGTGACTCCTTTGAAAGCCATTGAGGCTTTGTATGATAATCGTGATATTGTTCCGAAAAGCAAAGTCACGAATGTTAAACTGGGGTTTTATAATTCGCTGCAGACGACATCCATGTCCCATTTACTGGTGCCGACTTGGTGGGTGGTCCTTGATGATGAAACGGATCTCTTCGTGAACGCTTTTGACGGAGAGGTCATTGAATTAAATACTGAAGAAAAAATACTGGAGTGAGTATAGATGACGATGCATTTTAGTGTTCTCGCCAGCGGGAGTACGGGAAATGCCTTTTTCGTGGAAACGGAGGATCAATCCTTTCTTGTCGATGCCGGATTAAGCGGCAAGGCGATGGAAGCATTGTTCCAGGATATAGGGCGTGATATGTCGAAACTATCCGGAATCCTGGTTACCCATGAACATAGCGACCATATTAAGGGGCTGGGCGTTGTCGCCAGGAAACATAAGCTTCCGATATATGCGAACGCCAAGACTTGGAATGCCATGGAACGCTCGATCGGCGAGATTGCCACCGAGCAAAAGTTCACTTTTGAGATGGAGCAAGTCAAAACGTTCGGCAGTCTTGATATAGAGTCATTTGGTGTCTCGCACGATGCTGCAGAGCCAATGTTTTATGTCTTCCATCATGAAGGTAAAAAGCTGGCGGTCATTACGGATACAGGTTATGTAAGCGATCGGATGAAAGGGATCATCTCGAATGCCGATGCTTATGTATTTGAAAGCAATCACGATGTTTCGATGCTAAGGATGGGGAAATATCCATGGAGCATCAAGCGCCGGATTTTAAGTGATGTTGGACATGTTTGCAATGAAGATGCAGCTCTTGCGATGGGTGAGGTTGCCGGTGATAAGACGAAACGCATTTACCTGGCCCACTTAAGCCTTGATAACAATATGAAGGATTTAGCAAGGATGTCGGTGGAGCAGACCTTGAAGACAAAGGGCATAATCGTCGGGGAGCAATTTTCCTTATACGATACTGACCCGAAAAGGCCAACCGAACTCGTTACGTTATAAAGGAAAGGGATGGATGGGGAAAGCCTCGTTCATTCCTTTTTTTCATGCCGAAAATTCCATTCATAAAGTTATAAGCTGGTTTAATTGGGGTAACGTTTGGTTAGAACTGTATAAGTGCAGGAAAAACGGCTGCCCTCAGTAATTACCTTCATCTTGAATTATAGGTACATTTTTTTAGAAAAAATTCGGTAATTGAGTATAATTGAGGGAGGATACCAAACAATAGAATGGCTATTATTCATTTCCTAAAATGAGAGGGTGAAGCGGTATTGGGATATTATGATGATCATGATGAGAACCGAAATAAACGGAAAAAAGGCCATGCAAGCTATTTTCTAACGGGCTTGGGAGGCGCAATCATTGGTGCTTTACTTATATTATTGGTATTTCCCGGTAGCGGATTGCTTAATGACAGGAATAGTGAAACCTCAACGCAGAACTCAACAACTGACCGACCTGTGAAGCAAGCGCAGCAAAATCTTGCTGTCGATGTAACCAGCGCTGTCACCGATGCCGTCGATAAGGCAAGTGACGCAGTGGTCGGGATCACCAACATCCAGGAAACGAACTTCTGGGGCCAAGGAAGCAATGCTGAGGACAGTTCGGCCGAAGCCGGCACGGGCTCGGGCGTCGTCTATAAAAAGGATGACGGCAAGGCCTATATCGTTACGAACAATCATGTTATTGAAGGGGCCAATGAGCTGGAAGTGACATTAAGTGATGGTACCAAATTGCCTGCGAAGCTGCAAGGAAGCGACCCGTGGACGGATTTAGCGGTCATCGTCGTGAATGGCGACAAAATCAAAACGATTGCAGAGTTCGGGAAATCAGGAAAATTGAAGCCGGGTGAGCCGGTGATTGCCATTGGTAATCCTCTTGGCCTCCAATTCTCCGGTTCGATCACGCAAGGAATCATATCCGGCTTGGAGCGTACGATAGAGGTTGACATCAATGAGGACGGACAAGTGGATTGGAATGCGGAGGTCATCCAGACCGATGCAGCCATCAACCCAGGCAACAGCGGGGGGGCCCTCGTAAATATGTCAGGGCAGGTCATCGGGATCAATTCGATGAAGATAGCCGAAAATGCAGTGGAAGGAATCGGACTTTCGATTCCGATCGATTCGGTCATTCCGATCATTAATGACATAGAGGAATTTGGTGAAGTGAAACGTGCATTCCTGGGTGTGAATTTGGCATCGGTAGAAGAAATTTCACAATACCATCAGCAGAATACTTTGAAACTGCCGAAGAAAGTGACGGCAGGTGTTGCCATAACCGGCGTTCAAAGCAATTCTCCGGCATCTAAAGCAGGATTGAAGGAATTCGACGTCATCGTTGGAATGGACAATCAAGAAATCCATGATGTCGTGGAACTAAGAAAATACCTCTATAATGATAAGAAAATCGGCGATAAGGTTAAAATCATATATTACCGTGATGGAAAGAAAGAATCGACTGAAGTCACACTTTCAAACAGCGAAATATAAAACGAAAGGGGACAGGGGGCAGCTTTGCTTCCTGTCCTTTATATTCTCTTGCGCTTTTTTTATTTTTTGATACGATTACCTGTGGATATATGTCGAATTTACAGATGCTGCGCACCTTGTGGATAATCATTGTTGGAAATAGGAATAGGAAGGGAGGAATGAGGAATGAAATTATATTGCTGTCAGGAACACGTGGAAATGGCGTTGGATGAAGTGGTGTACGAGTGTGAAACCTATCCGGTTTTAACCCAGGTTCCGGAAGAAAAACAGTTATCAACAACCTGTGAATATTGTCGAAACGTGGCAATATATCTAGTAGGGAACTAATATTCCCATACAAGATGTGGATAGAAAATGTGGATATGTGGATAACTTTTGTGGATAACATGTTTGTAACCTGTTCTTAACATTTTCCCTGGTTTGATTTCATGAAGGCTGGGGATAAGGTTGGGTGCAAGTATCTTCCATAAAGCACTTGAATGGGAAGGCAAAAGTTGACCGAAGGACTTCTTGCTGAACATGGGTTGCCGCTGCCGGCTTTTAGGGTCAGCGGTTTTTTTGATGCTGCTGGTTGGATAGGGACCACCCTGCCAATTGGGAATGATTTGCTTGTTTTGCTTATAGGCATCTGTAAGGTATGATAATAGGTAGGCAAATCCTACAACTGATACTAAAACATAAGGAAAGTTAGAGGATATTTATGAAAATAACGATCATGACGGTTGGCAAGCTAAAAGAAAAATACTTAAAGCAAGGAATTGCTGAATATGCAAAAAGATTAAGCGCCTATGCTACTATAGAACTTGTTGAAGTTCCTGATGAAAAAGCACCCGAGAACCTGAGTGCGGCGGACATGGAGATCGTAAAGCAAAGGGAAGGGGAACGTATCCTGGCTAAAATCAGCCAGGACACCTATGTCATAACGCTTGAGATCGGCGGGAAGCAGCTTACCTCCGAGCAGCTGGCCACTCATATCGACCAGCTGGCCACCTATGGGAAAAGCAAGATAGCCTTCGTCATTGGCGGTTCGCTAGGGCTAGGCACCGAGGTGATAGCAAGAAGTGATTATGCACTTTCCTTCTCTAAAATGACCTTTCCGCATCAATTGATGAAATTGGTATTATTGGAACAGATCTATCGGGCCTTTAGGATAAACAGAAATGAACCCTATCATAAATGAGGCGAGGAATGGCTTTTACGGCTAAAGGGGTCGTTCGAATATATTTTAATGTAATGAAATGAGGGTAAGAAATGAAGAAAAATTCGATCTATGGTTTAACCTTTGAACAATTGACAGCATGGCTTTTGGAACATGGCCATAGGAAATTCAGGGCACAGCAGGTCTGGGAGTGGCTATACCGGACTCGTGTTACGAGCTTTTCTGAAATGACGGATGTTAATCAAGAATGTATCCAACTGCTGAAGGAGCACTTTTCGATCCAGACCTTGAATGAGCATGTTAAGCAGGAGTCAGCTGACGGCACAATCAAATTCCTGTTTAAATTGCAGGATGGGAACCTTATCGAAACCGTTATGATGCGGCATAAATATGGGATATCGGTGTGCGTCACCACCCAGGTTGGCTGCAATATCGGCTGCAGTTTCTGTGCCAGTGGTTTATTGGCGAAAAGCCGAGATCTATCCAGCGGGGAAATAGTGGAGCAAATCATGAACGTCCAGCTGCATCTCGATCAACTGGAGCAAAAGGATCTCGTCAGCCATGTAGTGGTGATGGGCATTGGAGAGCCGTTTGATAACTTCGAAAACATGAACGACTTTTTAAGGGTACTCATGGATCATAAGGGTCTCGCCATCGCCGGCAGGCGCATTACCGTTTCGACGAGCGGCCTTGCCAATAAGATTTATGAATTCACTGATATGCAATTACAGGTGAATCTGGCCATCTCCCTGCATGCACCTAATAACGAACTTAGGACACGAATCATGAAAATCAACCGGGCAATTCCAATTGAAAAATTGATGAAATCACTTGATTATTATTTGGAAAAAACGAATCGGAGAATTACGATTGAATACATCCTTTTGAAGGATGTGAATGATCATAAGGAAGAAGCCGAACAGCTTGCCGATCTTCTGGAGGATAAAAAGCATCGCCTCTATGTCAACCTGATTCCATATAATCCTGTGGATGAGCATAGTCAATACCAAAGAAGTGAAAAAGAGTCCGTTCTCGCTTTCTATGATACGTTGAAAAAGAGTGGCGTCAATTGTAAAATCCGCCAGGAGCATGGAACGGATATTGATGCAGCCTGCGGACAGCTGCGAAGCAAGCAGATCAAGAAAGCGAAGGCGCAATAATTTTTTTGAAATAGAAAAAGAGGCTGCTTCACGAGCGGCCTCTTTGCCATAGTTTTATTTCGCGATTTCCTTGACCGAGGCCACTTCATATGTAGTAAGCTCGCTGCCGAGGATCGGCGATTCTTTTTTTGCTGAATCGGAACTTGGCTCAGGCCGTTTATGTGCGGCTCTGAATGCATCACTATTTCTCCAAGCAGTGAAATTATCGAGGTTCTCCCAGTACATATTGACGCTCAGTTCATCATAATCCGTCAAATTCTGCGTCAATAAAACTTCCACTTTCACAAAACCTTCCATCGTATCAAGCGGTCCTGGTGCTGTAAATCCTGGGGCCATAATTGCACCCATCCCTTTTTTGACTCTGATCCTATTCGTCACGATTACCATAAACCAGCTCTCCTTTTGGAAATTTAGTTATTCGATCGACACCTTTTTAACATACATATTTTAGCATGTCGAAAAGAGGCAGGTCCATTTTGAATCATCACAGCCGTTATACCAGATTGTCCGGAGAAATGGATCATTATTTTGAAATAAGACCAAGGAAATGGATTATTAAGCCGTTTATCATTCCATATCGCGTATAATAGTACTTTGTATAAGGAATATACGATCTTGAAACAATAAAGCAAGATACTAAACCATAAATGAGGCTGTTCATATGAAAGAATTGAGTTTTTCTGATTATACATTAAGTGATGAAATCGTAAGGGCATTGGAGAGCTTGGGATATCAAAGCCCAACGGCAGTGCAGCGTGAGGTGATTCCAGCCGCACTGGAAGGACAGGATCTTGTCGTGAAATCGCAAACGGGGAGCGGCAAGACCGCTTCCTTCGGGATTCCGATATGCGAGGTGGTCGATTGGGGGGAGAATAAGCCGCAGGCCCTCATCTTAACGCCGACACGTGAGCTTGCTGTGCAGGTAAAGGAGGATATCACCAATATAGGCAGGTTTAAACGGATCAAGGCCACTGCGGTTTACGGTAAACATCCGTTTGCCTTGCAGAAGGCGGAGTTGAAGCAAAAAAGC
This sequence comes from Peribacillus folii, assembly GCF_030271255.1. Classification (GTDB taxonomy): domain Bacteria; phylum Bacillota; class Bacilli; order Bacillales; family DSM-1321; genus Peribacillus. Next base: position 301,198 of record NZ_JASJOM010000007.1, on the reverse strand, counting down.
CATGTGGTCGTGGGAACGCCGGGCCGTGTTCTCGATCATATCGAGAAAGGTACATTTGCCTTGGAGCGACTTACCCATTTGGTTATCGATGAAGCGGATGAAATGCTTAATATGGGCTTCATCGAACAAGTGGAGGCCATCATCAAGAAGCTCCCGGAAGACCGGGTGACGATGCTGTTTTCCGCTACACTGCCTGAGAGCATAAAGAAGCTTTGCCAGCAATATTTGAAAAACCCCCTCGATATTGAAATCAAAGCGAAGGGACTGACGACGGACAATATCGAGCATGCCCTCATTGAAGTGAATGAGGATGATAAATTCTCCCTGCTCAGGGACATCACGATGACCGAAAATCCCGATAGCTGCATCATTTTTTGCCGGACGAAGGATCGGGTCGATCAAGTGTGTGAACAGCTGGTGGAGCTTGATTATCCTTGCGATATGATACATGGCGGCATGATTCAGGAGGATCGTCTTGCCGTGATGAATGAATTCAGGCGAGGCGAATTCCGCTATTTGGTGGCGACGGATGTTGCTGCACGCGGAATTGATATTGATAATATCACCCATGTCATCAACTATGACCTCCCAATGGAAAAGGAAAGCTATGTACACCGGACGGGAAGGACGGGCCGTGCCGGTCAAAAAGGCAAAGCCATCACGTTCATCACACCGTACGAGGACAAGTTCCTGATTGAGATCCAAGCGTATATCGGTTTTGAAATCGCCAAGCTGGCTGCTCCTTCAAATGAAGAGGTAGCAGCTAAAAGAACGGACTTCGAGGCGAAGCTTGAAGCCCGTCCAAAGATTAAAAAAGATAAAAGTGAACGTTTGAATAAACAAATCATGAAGCTGTACTTCAATGGCGGGAAGAAGAAGAAAATCAGGGCAGTTGATTTTGTCGGCACCATCGCCAAGATTGATGGAGTGAATGCAGAGGACATCGGGATTATCACGATTCAAGATAATGTTTCTTATGTGGAAATCCTGAATGAAAAGGGCCCTCTCGTCTTGAGGGTGATGAAAAATACAAAAGTCAAAGGCAAGCTCTTGAAGGTTTCAGAGGCCTTTAAAAACTGAATCTATGGAATAAAAGAAGCGGAAAGTCCAAAAATTGGCCTTCCCGTTTCTTTTTTTATGATATATTAACAAAATTTGGAAACGTAATGTGAGGCAGGAGCCGTCCAAACCGGATGACATTTCGTTCAAATCAGGCATTAATTCGACCTGTGCCCCATTAACCCGACCTCACCCTAATTTTTTGAATCCTGTTTATTCCCCAAATTAGAGTGGTATATGAGGAAGGGTAACTCAATTATTTCCAATAATAAAAATACATACAACACGAATTAACCTTAATTTTTTGACTAGGAGGGGGAATGAAACAATGGCAAGTGAAAACGAAAGCGGAAAAATCAATGAGCAAAGTAAAAATCGGCAGTTAGATCAATATCGAGTGGACGATACGGGTAAAAAGATGACGACGAATCAAGGATTGCGCATTTCGGAGGACGAGCATTCCTTGAAAGCGGGCACTCGCGGACCGACATTAATGGAAGACTTTCATTTCCGTGAAAAGATGACTCATTTCGACCATGAGCGAATTCCTGAGCGAATCGTGCACGCACGTGGATCGGGGGCACACGGATATTTTCAAGTATATGAGCCGATGACTGAATTTACAAAGGCCAAGTTTCTTCAAGATCCTTCGGTCAAGACTCCGGTATTCGTACGGTACTCGACTGTAGCGGGTTCGCGTGGATCAGCAGACTCGGTTCGCGATGTCAGGGGCTTCTCGACCAAGTTTTATACCGAGGAAGGAAACTACGATTTGGTTGGAAATAATATTCCGGTATTTTTTATCCAGGATGCGATTAAATTTCCGGATTTGATTCATGCGGTAAAGCCGGAGCCTCATAACGAAATCCCACAGGCCGCTTCTGCCCATGATACTTTTTGGGATTTTGTCGCCAATAATCAGGAATCGGCACATATGATCATGTGGCATCTCTCCGACAGGGCAATCCCGAGAAGCTTTAGGATGATGGAGGGGTTCGGTGTTCATACATTCCGGTTTGTGAATGAAGAAGGCGTGGCCCATTTCGTTAAATTCCATTGGAAGCCTGTCCTTGGCGTTAAATCGCTCGTCTGGGATGAGGCACAGAAAATCGCCGGAAAGAATCCCGATTTCCACCGCCAAGATTTGTGGGAGGCGATCGATACGGGCAATTACCCTGAATTTGAATTCGGCGTGCAATTGATCAAGGAGGAGGACGAATTCGATTTCGACTTTGACATCCTCGATCCTACTAAACTATGGCCGGAAGAACAGGTGCCTGTGAAAATAATCGGGAAAATGGTATTGAACCAAAACCCTGATAACTTTTTTGCGGAAACGGAGCAGATTGCTTTCCATCCGGGACATGTTGTACCGGGCATCGATTTTTCCAATGATCCGCTGCTTCAAGGGCGTTTATTCTCGTACACCGATACACAGCTATCCCGGTTGGGCGGACCGAATTTCCATGAGCTTCCGATTAACAGGCCGGTTTGTCCTTTTCATAATAATCAGCGCGACGGGATGCATCGGATGACAATCAATCCAGGCCCTGTCAGCTATCATAAGAATTCCCTTGCAGGTAACTCACCGGAACCAGCTTCAGAAGCGGAAGGCGGCTATGCACATTACCAGGAGAAGGTCGATGGCAGAAAGGTGCGCCAGCGCAGTGAAAGCTTCAAGGATCATTTCAGCCAAGCCAAACTATTCTGGAATAGCATGACGCAAGTGGAGAAGCAGCATATTATTTCCGCTTTCCACTTTGAGGTGGGGAAAGTGAAAAGCAAGGACGTTCAGCAGCAAATCGTCGAGATGTTCAGCCATGTCGATTTTGAGCTGGCGGAAGCGATCGCCAGAGGTGTGGGAGCGAATCCGCCAACCAACAAAAGTCAGGCCGGGGGTGAGCTGACATCTCCTGCTCTAAGCCAGGAGCAGATGAAGGTGAAAACGGCAGCGACAAGGAAAGTGGCAATCCTGGCTGCAGACGGGTTCAACGGATCTGAGGTTAATCAGGTATTGGAATCGTTCAAGGCGGCTGGAGTAATGGCGGAAATCGTCAGTATGAATCGCGGAATGATTACAAGTTCAACGGAGCAGCAAGTTGAAGTCGATCAAACCTTCCTGACCGCCGATTCGGTATTATACGATGCCATATATATAGCAGGAGGTCAGGAAAGTGTGGATGCGCTAAAAGCTTCGAAGGATCCAATTTTCTTTGTTAATGAAGCCTACAATCACTTCAAGGCAATCGGGTCAGGAAAAGAAGGAGCCGAGATGTTGAAGAAGGCAGGCATAGCCTCTTTTGATTCCAGTGCAGGCGTTGTCGCCATCACGGATGAGACTAGCGGAACTGCCTTTATTGAAGCCATCGCCAAGCACCGTCACTGGAAACGCGCATAATGAACCAAACCCCAGACGGCCATGGTCTGGGGTTTTTTTTAATCAGGCTACTTCGCTTTTGCTTCAAAGAGCGAGGCAATTTCAACGATCACCTTTGTCGCCAGCATCATATTATCGACGGAAATGAATTCATATTTGCCATGAAAGTTTTCGCCGCCGGTAAAGATATTGGGCGTCGGAAGGCCCATATACGATAATTGGGACCCATCCGTCCCGCCGCGTATTGGTGAGATTTTTGGTTGTATACCGAGGTTTTCCATGGCTTCATGGGCAATGTCAACGATTTCTTTTACCGGCTCAATCTTTTCCTTCATATTGAAGTATTGGTCCTTTAATTCAAGCTCGATCCGTTTTTGCCCATATTTTTCTTTTAGTTTTTCGGTGATGTGCGTCATATATTCCTTGCGACCATTGAATTTTTGGCGATCGAAATCCCTGATGATGTAGGCAAGCCTGGTTTCTTCTACATCGCCTTGGAAGGAGAGAAGATGGTAAAAGCCTTCATAGCCTTCCGTATGTTCCGGTGCTTCCGCCGATGGGAGCAAATTGTGAAATTCCATGGCTATTTTAGCTGAGTTGACCATCTTCCCTTTCGCGGTTCCAGGGTGAATGTTCGTCCCTTTGAATTTGATTTTGGCCGATGCCGCATTGAAGCTTTCATATTCAAGTTCGCCAAGGGGTCCGCCGTCAACGGTATAGGCAAATTGGGCATTGAAAGCATTCACATCGAATTTATGCGGACCTCTGCCGATTTCCTCATCTGGAGTAAAGGCGACACGGATTTTTCCATGCTTGATTTCCGGATGCTGTATCAAATGATCCATCGCAGTCATGATTTCAGCGATGCCGGCTTTATTATCTGCACCCAGCAAGGTCGTCCCATCCGTTGTGATCAATGTATGTCCTTCATAGTTCTTAAGCGAAGGGAATTCCTTCGGTGATAGGATGATATCCAATTCTTCGTGTAAAGTAAGGTCGCGGCCATCATAGTTATCAACGAGCTGAGGCTTCACGTTTTTGCCAGTGAAATCGGTTGCTGTATCGACATGGGCCAAAAAACCGATCGTCGGGACATCTTTATCCGTATTGGCTGGAAGCGTCGCCATCACATAGCCATTAGCGTCGATGGTCACTTCTTCCATGCCTATCGATTGCAGTTCCTTCACCAATGCATTTGCCAATGTCAATTGGCCAGGTGTAGAGGGGCAGGAGGAACTTTCCTCATTGGATTGCGTATCCACTTTCACATAGGAAGTAAATCTATCTATGATATCCTTCTTCATTTGTCCACCAGCTCCTTTTTCCCTTATCTTACCATGAATGGGTGTGTGGCTAACAGTAGTTGAACACCATAGCAGTGGGAAAATTTCGATTTTTTCAACACCAAGAACAGCATGCCGTTAACGGCATGCTGTTCTTGGCTAAAGATAATCAGCTTTGTTCGGTTTCAAGCCGCGTATCATTCAAGGCCCATACGGATACGCTTTTTCCATGCACGGGAAAGGTGGCGTAGCCATCTTCCTCAATGGTGATGTGGTCATCCCTGTGATGGGTCAAGTCAGTCCAGATTTCGCCTGCCCGCTGTTCACCCACGAACATTCTTTTTTCGCCGTTGTGGTCTGCGTTGCAAACAACGATTGCACACCCCGAGCCTTCCAGCTCTTCAACCCCTAAGCGAACCCAGCCTATCGTGTTTGGATCGTCAAAATAGTCCTTCTGTTCCCCATAGGCTTTTTCATACCTGGCATATAAAAGGCGATCCAATATTTCCTTTTTACCTGGAACCGGGGAAGGACCGCCAATGCCGTAATAGTCTCCATAAAAGACACAGGGGTAACCGCAATGCCTAAGCAGGATCAGGGCATATGCTGACGGCTTAAACCAATCCTTTACCCATGATTCCAGTGATTCATGAGGCTGGGAGTCATGGTTGTCGACAAAAGTGACAGCCTGTTCCGGGTTGGTTTTTACGAGTGTATCATCAAAGATGGTTGAGAGATCGAAGTCTGTTCCTGCGTTCGAGGCTTCATGAAATTTATAATGCAGGGAAACATCGAACAAATTGAGGTCATGATTGGTTTGCTCCAAATAATTTTGGCAGGCTTTAACATCGGCTTTCCAAAACTCCCCGACCATGAAGAAATGTTCCTTCGTATAAGGAATGAGTTCCTGTAGGAATTCATTAATGAAATCATAATCAATATGTTTAACGGCGTCCAGGCGGAAGCCATCACACTTTAATGTATCGACCATCCACTTTCCCCAAGTAATCATTTCCTGGCGAACTTCTGGCAGGCTGTAATCGATGTTCGCGAACATTAAATAATCATAGTTGCCGAATTCATCTATGACGTGCTGGTTCCAGTGTTTGTTTTCCCCTGTGATCCGGTATACGCCCATTTTGTCGTTTTTAGCATCATAGTCGGTCCCGTTGAAATGCGTATGGTTCCATTTGAAATCAGAGTATTGATTATTACGGCCTGGGAAATCGAACGTCGTCCAGCCTTCAATTTCAAAGGGCTCCGATATATCTTCCATACGATTTTCCGGATTGACCTCGATGACTTCGAATTTCTCGGTTCCGTCAGCTCCGGCTTTGTGATTCATGACTAAGTCGATATATACGCAAAGACCGTTGTCATGGCAGGCGGTTATGGCTTGATGCAATTCTTCTTTTGTCCCATATTTGGTACGGACCGTGCCTTTTTGATCAAACTCACCTAAATCGTACCCGTCATATATTCCATAGCCATTATCTCCAATGGACTGTCCTTTGGTAACGGGCGGAAGCCAAACACAGTCAATCCCCGTATCCTTCAACTTTAAGGCCTCATTTTTCAATCTGTCCCAATGTGTGCCATCTGCTTCAAGATGCCACTCGAAAAATTGCATCATCGTATGATTTCTTTTCATCCATTTCCCCCCTGACACCGACGCGTTTTGGCAAACTTGATACTGAACGATCGGATAAACTAATAATGGAAATCTTTACCCTTTATATTTAAACGGTAAACAAGTAGATAATCCTCTGGAGGTTGTTTTGTCTTTATATTTTACTATTTTATACCAAATAAGGGTAATTTATATTAGGAGGCAGCTAAAAATATTTTTAAATGTCGAGGAATACTTGCGAAAAGGATGGCGTCCATTCGTATAAAAACTCGTTCCAATCTACTAAGCTATGAAATTTTAGCTGTAGTTATTCTCTCAAACAGGAACAAGGCATCCCGAAAATTTATGGGATGCCTTGTTCCTGTTTGAGTGGATGGCCCTCATCCCGTTTTACCTCTTCGTTTAAAGAAGTGGGCGAAAGCCAATGCACCCACTAATGAAATCAGGAGCACGAGGGTTAGAATGATCGTATCTTTGGAGGAGCTGCTGATTCCTGGCTCCTTTTGGCCCATCTTCCAAGTTCCATCAGGGGGTGAGCCATTCCCGCCGCGATCGATGTCAGGGGGCTGCATGGCAGAAACATTTCCGATGCCATCCATGCTTGGTGGTTGCTGGCCACCATATACGTCAGCACCCATATTAGGGGCTCTGCCGTCCATGCTGCTTTCTGTCTCAGCTTCGACAACCAGGTCTCCAGAAAGCTGCGCTAAGATCGATTCAGCACGTTGAACGCTGAAGTCGACAAGGGTTTCCTCACCAGATGTTGCTTCGATAAACTCATTCATTGTATAAAACTTGGTTGGATCTCTTTTTACATACGGTGTGATCAATGTTGTAATTTCAGAGGTCATTGTTGCCATTTTTTCTTCAGAGAAAAAGTCTGTGGCAATGTCGTCTAGATAATCATCATATTTTTCCCGGTATTCGTCGTTAGAAAGCAGTGCCTTCAATAAAGGGCGATCTTCAAGGGCCGTGCCAGAAACAGGCTCGGTGATGCTGAAGTTGATGTTACTTTCATTCATGAAATTGGCGCTCATATCCATCATCCCGCCACCGTTCATATTTGGTGCTTCCTCGGGAGCCTTCATGTCATCCTGCTCGGCATCATCGTCCTTAGCAGTCGTTCTTTTTTCCTGAATGGTGTCGCCTGCCTGTCTCCCGCCCCCACCGGAATAACCGCCAAATGACATATTATAGTCCCACGGCAATATCGAAAAGACTCCGTTCTCTTCATATAGGTAATAATTGTGCTTTTTATCTCCTTGATAGTGATCAAGGTTGACAAGGGCAGTATTGGCTGCGAAGTAGCGCAGCATTTCATCCACATCCAGCACTTCCTCCAGATTGCCTCCATGATTGATGGCATCGAGCATATTGATCATGGCGGTTTGGTCCGAATGATCGTTTGTTTTTAAATTCAATCCGGTGTAGTCAGCGATGTCTTCGCTGATCCATTTTAAATCGCTTCCAGTACCATCAGGATAATAGAGATCGCCTGTACCATCAGCGAAGTTGGTATTTAGGAAGGTTTCCTCTATTGCTTCCACACCTAAGTAAAGGCCCCATTCCTTTCCGTTGATGGTCACGTACATATAGGAGTGCCCTGGTGTCGCTATGCCCATCTTTTCCATTAATTCATAGGAAAGATATTCTCTCATAAAAGTAGGATCACTGTAATTATTGTTCAGTGCCAACTTTTTCAGCCCGTGTAAATCTTGATCGTCCTGATAATAATCAAAGTCAATCTTCCAGCTGTAACGTTCGGAGTCGCCCATTTGAACAACTGAATTCAAGGAGAGATTTCCTTTGGTGCGAAAACCTACATTTTTCACGGTCTCCCCATCTATCGTTACATCGGCGTTAACGATTTCCTTTTCAGAGGGGTTATCCAGGATGGTATCCAAATCATCATCAGCTAGTGTGATATCAACTTTCGTCACCTTGGTTTGATCAAAAACAGATTCTGTATACGTATTCCCTTTAGTGGCTTTTTCAACTTGAAGATGGGGAAGGAAAAACATCACTGCTATGAAAATCATGATCAATAATCCAATGGTCGCTGCAACATACCTTGATTTTAACATGCCTTGTCTCCTTCCTCCTGTCTTCCAATATGGGGGGATTGCGATCCCTTATATCCTTTAAGCTGTGAAGTTGCCATCATAACTCAACATGATGGCAGAGTGAACGCTGTTCATGTCCTTAACTTGATTGATGAAATCCGCGTTATTATCTTTTAATCGGATCTCATATGTCACCTCGAGGTTATTATCCGCCATGACGGATTTCGATTTGACCGAATGCTTTTTCACCTTGCTGGATATCATTTCTTCCAAGTTTTTTTCTATTGATGCATCTGAATATTTAACAATTAATAAAAAAGGATTTTCGATCGTGATCCGATTGGCAAATATGAGCATGACGATGCCTATTAAAATGGCACCGATGATAACGAGCGGAATTAATCCTGCCCCGCATAAGATACCGGAGGCCGCTGCCCAGAATAAGAAGACCAAGTCCATCGGATCTTTGATCGGCGTTCTGAACCGGACGATGGAGAGTGCACCGACCATGCCCAGGGAAATAACGATATTTGTTGATATTCCCATGATGATCAAAGCCGTGGCCATTGTCATGATGATGAGGGAAATATTGAAATTGTGTGAGTACATCACACCGGAAAAGGTCTTCTTATATATGACGTAAATGAACAATCCGATGGCAAATGCCAACAGCAATCCAATCAGGGAGTCGATGATTGAAAAGCTCTCGGTCTTGTCCAAAAAGCTTGATTTGAAAATATCATTAAACGTGGTGCTCGTTGTCGTCGTATCCATATGCGATTCCTCCAAAATAGTATGTTTTTGCTGCTGCTATCAGCCGTATCTTCGGCTTAGTTGATATTTTGAAAAAGCTGTTTTTCTAGTATCGATGATGGATAACAATTGTTTGATGACATCCGGAAGGAATTCGTCAAACTTTATTTCCAGGATGACAACATCCGGTTCCATGGCATCGACCATGATTAATTCGGGATTGAGGAAGTCCGTATCCCGATAACTGGTTGTTATATGACTGTCAAAGGTGACCCTCACATTTCCGTACTCATAAATGAAAACCTCCCTTTCATAGTCAACGACGGTTGTCGGCTTGATTTGGAAGAGGGTCATTTGTACGTATAAGTCCTTGAGGATACTTCTTGAATCGCTGGACATCCAATCTATATCCCCTGAACGGATCCGTTCGTATTCTGCGGCAGAAAGCCTGCACTTCTGTTTGTAGGTAAGGTTATTCCGTTTACTCTTTTTTTCCAGATTGATGAAATCGGTATTATGATCATAAAGCCTGGCCCTGAACTTATCCCTATGATAAAACCCTTCCGTTTTTTGCCGGAGAATTTTATTGTCGAAGTTATCGAAATAGACACTTCGAATTAAATACTTCCCATCGAGTCCATGGGGATCAAGCTTCATGAAGTTTGGCAAGACATTCCTTAATAAATGGCAATCCGCTTTGGTGATTGCATGTTTGAGCTCCCGCCTTCCTTGTAAACCATTCATTGCCGTTCCTCCTTTTACATGACGATTGTCAGCGTTCAGCTTATAAACTCAACCTTAATAAAACCTTAAGAGCCTGTTCATGTTTAATAACGCATGGAGAAATCGTCCCAGTATTCCCCTGTTCTTAATTTTATTGGAATATTATAGAAGGAAAATGGTAGATTTAGCTTATTGAGAATAATAATCATTGTCAGTAAAATGATGATTGTGTAATTGAAAATGATAATTATTATCAATTAAAATACTAGGAGGCTCATTATGGCAACTATCACACCTACTAAAAACGATCAATTGCTGGAACAGCAAAATACAAGGGAGTCAAACGCTCGTTCATATCCTAGAAGATTACCGATGGCCATTGAAAAAGCGGAAGGTATTTACCTTACAGACATGGATGGGAAAACATATATAGATTTTCTTGCCGGAGCCGGAACATTAGCGCTTGGACACAATCACCCGGCTGTCCTTGAAGAAATGGAAAAAGTACTTAAAAATAAAAGTCCTTTGCACACTTTGGACTTTACTACACCGATAAAAGAGCAGTTCATTGATGAAATTTTCGAATGGCTGCCTGAAGAATTCCGAAAAAATGCAAAAATCCAGTTTTGCGGACCTACTGGCGGGGATGCCATAGAGGCTGCACTTAAATTAGTTAAAACCGCTACAGGCAACAGCGGCATTTTATCATTCCAAGGTGCTTATCACGGGGCAACGCACGCAACGATGTCGATCAGCGGAAATACAAAACCGAAGGAAAAGGTTCAAGGATTGATGCCAGATGTACAATTCCTGCCATATCCTTATCAATATCGCTGTCCTTTTGGCATTGGCGGCGAGGATAGTCATAAAATCAGCAGCCAATATATCGAGAACCTGCTGAATGATCCCGAATCCGGATTATTGGCTCCTGCGGGAATGATTTTAGAGGCTGTGCAAGGAGAGGGCGGCTCCATACCTGCGCCGATCCCTTGGCTTAAGGAAATCAGAAGAATAACAAAAGAGAAGGGTATCCCGCTGATCATTGACGAAGTTCAATCAGGCATAGGCCGCACAGGCAAAATGTTCGCCTTTGAACATGCCGGGATCATTCCGGATGTTCTTGTCCTATCGAAAGCAATAGGCGGCAGCCTGCCATTATCTGTCGTGATTTATCATAAAGATTTGGATGTTTGGAATCCAGGTGCACATATCGGCACATTCCGCGGGAACCAATTGGCAATGGCAGCAGGCTCTGCAAGTTTAAAGTACATGAAACAGACCAACCTTATTGAGCATGCAGCAAAAATGGGTGAAGTGTTACAGGATATCCTCAAAGATTTGCAAAAGGATATACCGCAGATTGGCGATGTAAGGGGTCGCGGCCTAATGGTCGGCGTTGAGATGGTCGATCATGAAAAAGAGCAAAATCAAAATGGGAGTTACCCAGCCAATTCGGAGCTTGCCAGCGCGATACAACAGGAGTGCTTCGAAAGAGGTTTGATTCTGGAAGTCGGAGGCAGACATGGAAGCGTAGTGAGATTCCTGCCGCCATTAATCGTAACGGAAGCCCAGCTTCGGGAAGCTACTGAAATCTTTGAACAAGCTGTTCGTGCAGCGGTAGCAAGGGGCTGAAGCAATGATTGAAACCTTAAAGAAAGCTGACTTTGCATATGCTCCATTTTTCCTGAATAACGAGGAAGGGATCCATAACTATACACGGTCTCTAAAAATCATAGAGAACACGTTAGCCGCCTTCTTAAAGGGGAACCATTCCCCCTATTCCGGCAAAAAACCGCATGAATTGGAAGCAAGGTTAAATGAACTGTCGATAGCATCCATAAAAGGGGAGACCCTTGAGTCGGTCGCGGCTGAACTAGCTGAATTCGTAATTAATGACAGCATGAATGTACACAGCCCAACCTGTATCGGGCATTTGCATTGCCCGACGTTAATACCTGCCGTGGCAGCCGAGTTGATCATCAGTACGTTGAATCAATCGATGGATTCATGGGATCAAAGCTCGACTGCAACATTTGTTGAAGAGCGATTGATCAATTGGCTGTGTAGTCAGGCGGGTTTACCGGAAACTGCGGACGGGGTGTTTACCAGCGGCGGCACACAATCCAATTATATGGGCCTGCTGCTGGCAAGGGATGCCTATTGTAAGCGAATCTGGGATGTCGATGTCCAACAGAATGGACTGCCAGCTGCTTCGAAAAAACTTAGGATCTTATGCTCGGAGGCCGCCCATTTTACGGTTCGTAAATCGGCGGCACAGCTGGGGCTTGGTGAACAGGCGGTAGTCACGATTAAAACGGATGAAAATCACCGTCTATCCATCGATGAAATGAACCATCAGCTGAAGATCCTGAAGGAACAGGATTTACTTCCATTTGCCATCGTTGCAACTTGTGGGACAACGGATTTCGGTTCGATTGATCCAATGGCCGAATTGGCTGAAATTGCGAGGGAGAACGGAATTTGGCTGCATGTAGATGCCGCATATGGCGGTGCCATGATGTTAAGTCACGATTTCAAGGCATCGGTAAACGGAATGGAATCGGCCGATTCGATTACAGTCGATTTTCATAAACTATTTTATCAACCGATAAGCTGTGGTGCTTTCCTTGTCTCAGATCGTGACCATTTTCAATATATCCAGCATCATGCGGATTACTTGAATCCCGAGGAAGATGAAGAGGAAGGCATGGTCCACTTAGTCAATAAATCGATTCAAACGACGAGGAGATTCGATGCGCTGAAGCTTTGGATGTCATTGAAGGTAGTCGGCCTCGATAGCTTTGCTGAAATGATTGACTACACATGCCATCTTGCGCGTGACGTAGCGGCCATGATTGATAAAGCGGACGGTTTCCGTGTATTGAACAAGCATCCTGAATTAAATGCGGTTGTTTTCCGTTATGATCCAGCGGGAACGAGTGTTCAGTTGGTAGACCAGCTAAATAAGCAGATTCAACAGGAATTATTGAATAGCGGCCGAGCATTTTTAGCAAAAACACGTTTCGAGGGACAGGTTTATTTAAAAATGACCCTGCTGAATCCGATGACAAGGCTTGAGCATATAGAAGAAATACTAGATGAGATCCGTGTACTAGGTGAAATGTTCAATATGATGGAGGAATGAAGATGAATAGTAAGCAAATAGCCCAAAGGGCGACGATGCAAAGCTTTCTGAATTGTTATTTCAGGGAAACCGGGAATGGCAGATTGGAAGAATCGAAGAGCTGGCCAGAATTGGAGGGGACGGCTCCTGATTCGTTAATCGTCTGCAGCCTTGCATCCCAAGGTATTGACTTGCTTGTTCCAATTAAGTATTGGTCGGAAACGGGACGCCATATATTTGCCTTCCCTGCCTATTACCGAACATCATCCAATCAGGTACGAGAGTTGGACTACGTGACGATGGTTTCTGCGATATCCAAGGAATTATTGAACGAACAGGGCAGGACGGATAGCGAAGAAGAGCTGATGCTTCGCGTCATCCTCAGCAGCCAGAATATCCAACGCTATGTCGAAGCCAGGTTTGAAGATTTTGAAGCCCTTCAAAGCTGTGACTTTACATATATTGAGGCGGAACAGTCGCTTTTATTCGGTCATCTGCTCCATCCTACCCCAAAAAGTAAGCAAGGCATATCAGAACGCGATGAATTGATTTATTCACCTGAATTAAAAGGCGAGTTTCAGCTTCATTACTTTTTGGCCGATCCGGCAATCGTCATTCAGGACTCGAGTGAAAGCTTGTCTGCTAGTGAAATCATCAAAAGCGAATTAAGGACAGATAACGAAGTTCCACATGAATTCCGTGAAAAGTACTGCCATGAAGATAGCCAATATATCATCATTCCGGCACATCCGCTTCAGGCAAAGAATCTTATCGAAAAAGATGAGGTAAAGGAGCTGATCGAGTCGGGACAGCTTATCCATGCAGGTCCGCTTGGGAAAAAGTTCACGGCTACATCTTCATTCAGGACGGTCTATAATGCCTCATCACGGTATATGTATAAGTTTTCAGTACCGGTCAAAATCACGAATTCATTACGAGCGAATCTGCAAAAAGAATTGGATCGCGGTGTGGAAATAGCTAGATTGATGGATTCAAAATTGGGCGATGATCTCAAAACACACCATCCTGCCTTCCGTATTATAAAGGACCCCGCCTACTTAACAATTAAAACAGCAGAACAGGACTCGGGGTTCGATGTAGATATCAGGGAAAATCCATTCCATGAAGACGGTAAACAAGCCAGCCTGATTGCCGGCCTTTGCCAGGATAATGCCTTTGGAGCACCTTCCAGGCTCTCAGCCATCATCCATAAATTAGCCATAGATGAAAACCGGACGACAGAAGAGGTGAGCATCGATTGGTTCACTAGTTATCTGTCCATGACCGTAAAACCAATGCTTTGGTTATTTGAAAAGTATGGAATCGTTCTGGAGGCCCATCAGCAAAATTCCATCATCCAGCTTCAAAACGGGTACCCTTCCACATTCCATTACCGTGATAACCAAGGATATTACTATTGCCAATCCAAGGTGGACCGCTTATTTAGCATCCTTCCCGAGCTTAGCAAAAAAAGCTTCACCATATGTTCCGATGAAGTTGCCGAAGAAAGACTGCAATACTATTTTTTCTTCAATCACTTATTGGGATTGATTAACAATTTCGGTACGGAGGGATTGGTATCCGAAAAGGCACTATTGCAAATCGTTCAGGAACAATTGGAATCGATCAACGCAATGAGCGATGATGAGGGGCTGAATCGAGTTGTTTCCAGGCTGCTCCAAGAACGAAGACTGCCTTGTAAAGCGAATTTACTGACACGTTTTCATGACTTGGACGAGCTTGTGGGCTCACTTGAGACACAATCTGTCTATACGATCATCGATAATCCTTTTGCGCAAGGGGTCTTGGCTGCCAATGAAAAATAGTTATGAAGAAATGCTGAAAGACCATAAGCAATTACTATCATTTGTCAAAGTTGAATGGGATAGGGATATCGATATGTTACATGGTTGGATGCACGAAGAACATGTGATACCGTATTGGAATTTGAATTTCACTAAGGAAAAATTTGCGCTCCATTTACAAAAGGCATTGGCTGATTCACATCAAACACTCTATTTAGGCTGCCTCGATGAAACACCCATGAGCTATTGGGAGTCGTATTGGGTGAAGGGAGATGTCATCGAAGATTATTATGAGGCCGAGGAGGGTGACCAGGGCATTCATTTGCTCATTGGCAATCCTGATTATCTTGGAAAGGGACTTGCTTTGCCATTTTTACGATCGATGGTGAAATACCAGTTCCTGACTGCCAATACCAAAAAGGTGATGGCCGAACCGGATGTCAGAAACGAAAAGATGATTCATCTGTTTGAAAAATGCGGGTTCACTCCAATGAAAGAAGTCGAACTTCCAGATAAGACCGGCTTGCTTATGGCTTGCACGCGTGAGAACTTCGAAAGGAAGTGGAAATATGGAGAAGCAACGATTTACCTATGATGTGATCGGGATCGGGATCGGTCCTTTCAATCTTGGGCTAGCCGCCCTATTGGAGAAAACTCCAGAACTGAATGCTCTCTTTTTTGAAAGGAAGCAGGAGTTCAATTGGCATGAAGGGATGCTGCTTGAGGGGACGACGCTGCAAGTCCCATTCTTCGCTGACCTGGTCAGCATGGCCGATGTGACAAGCAAATATAGCTATTTAAATTATCTACAGCAGCATGACAGGCTTTATCATTTTTACTTTCTTGAAAAGTTCCTGATTCCACGGAAAGAATATAACGACTATTGTCGCTGGACTGCCAATCAGCTCGATAGCTGCTGCTTTGGGAAAACGGTTGAAATGATAGAGTATGGAAACGTTCAAGACGAGTCTGTATACCGGATACACGTAAGGGATGAACAAACCCGGCAAGTGGAGGTGTTCCATAGCCGTCATGTGGTACTGGGAATCGGAAGCGCTCCTGCGGTGCCGGCTGCATTCAGTCCATTCATCGGAGAAAGTATCCTGCATTCTGCCGATTACTTGCGGAATAAGGAAAATATCTTGAATAAAAAATCAATAACGGTTGTAGGGTCGGGTCAAAGTGCAGCAGAGGTGTTTGAAGACCTGTTGAATGAACAAGAAAGTCATGGGTACCAACTGAATTGGTATACAAGGTCAAAAGGCTTTTTCCCCATGGAATATTCAAAACTTGGTTTGGAATACTTCACGCCGGATTATCTCGATTTCTTTTATCGCCTGCCCCAGGAGAAGAAGGATGAAATCCTGCCAAAGCAGGACCTCTTATATAAAGGGATCAGTGCGACGACGATTGCATCGATCTTCGACAAAATATATGAGAAATCGATTGGAAATGCCGAACTTGCCATTGAACTTAGGGCCATGACAGAAGTATCCGCATTAAAACCTTCCGATCGTGGCTGGACATTGAAATGTCACCAATGGGTCGAGGGTAGCGATTTTAATGTGGATACTGATGCCATCGTATTCGGAACAGGGTATAAATCAACCGTCCCGACCTTTCTTGAAGGCATGGAAGACCTTCTTGTCCGAGATGAGCTGGGCCGTCTGGACATAACCAAGGACTACCGGATTGGTACGACTGTCCCGACTTCCAATCACCTTTTCATTCAAAACGGAGAGATACATACGCATGGTGTAGGTGCACCGGATTTAGGGCTGGGGGCTTTCAGGAATTCGATTATCATTAACCAAATTGCAGGCAGGGACGTCTATCCGTCCGAACCAAAAGGAGCTTTTCAATCATTCCGTGTAAAAACACCGGTTACGGCCTATTAAATAGAGTGAAGGGGAGTTAGTGTATGCAATTCATAAATGAAGTGGAAAAGGCGGCTACGAAAAAAAATTGGTCGATCGTAAACCGAAACCTGCTCGCCAAAATGATTTCTGAATATATGTATGAGGATATGATCCATCCAGCTCTCTTGATCGAGGATGCAGCTGGAAACTTATATGAGTTGAAAATAAATGAAGATCTATCGTATCGATTTTTAGCATGGCCGCGCCTATTCGATAGCTATGAAGTCCAGGCTGATTCGATTTCAGTCTATGAAACCGCAACTGGAGAAGCTGAACAAGCAGATGATGCCATTCAATTCATTTTGGATCTTCAGCCGCTCATTGGAATGACGGCAGAAACAACGGGCCATTTGATTAAGGAATTCAATCATACATTGCTGGCCGACCTGCAATTGCTAGCCAAACCAGGAAAAAGCGCTGATGAGTTGGTCGAGCTGGACTATGCATGGCTTGAGGGAGAAATGAGCGGGCACCCTTGGATTGCTTATAATAAGGGGAGAATTGGATTCGGTTATGATGATTATTTGAAGTTTGCTCCGGAAAACCAGGAAAAGATTCAGCTATCATGGATCGCCGTCCATAAAACAAGAGCCGCTTTCAATTCCATCAAAACCTTGAACTACAAACAATTGATGGAAAATGAACTGGATTTGGAAACCCGAAAGGATTTTTCCGATAGATTGGCAGAGAAAGGTTTAGAAGAGAACGACTATTATTACCTGCCGATTCATGAATGGCAATGGAAGAATGTCATCATCCAGAATTTCACCGATGATTTGGCCAAGGGGCTGATCGTGGCATTAGGTAATGGCCAGGATGAATATCTGCCGCAGCAGTCGATTCGGACCTTCGTTAATCTGTCCAATAAGAATAAGCACCACGTCAAGCTGCCAATGAGCATATTGAATACGCTCGTCTATCGCGGATTACCAGCAGAACGTACGGTCATTGCACCAAAGATCACGGAGTATATTAAGAATATTTACGACAATGATCGTTATTTAAAAGAAGAATGCAAAGTGGTGCTTCCCGGTGAAATCGCCAGTCTGAATGTCGATCATCCCTATTTCTCCAAGTTGAAAAATGTACCCTATCAATATGTAGAGATGCTGGGCGGCATTTGGCGGGAAAGCATATACAGTTATATGGAGAAAGACGAGAAGCCCATTACGTTAGCGTCGCTCCTGCATGTGGACCAAGAAGGCAAGCCGTATGTGGAAAGCCTGATCGAAAAATCAGGGTTAACCGCTGCAGAATGGACAGACCGACTATTCGAGGTCATTCTTTCTCCGTTATTACATTTCATTTATCAATATGGAGTAGTTTTTTCACCCCATGGCCAAAATACGATCTTAGTATTGAAGGATTACAAGCCGCATAGGCTGGCAATAAAGGATTTTGTGGATGACGTAAATATAAGTGATCAGCCGCTTCCTGAATTGAGTGAGCTCCCTGCTGACTTAAAACAAGTTTTAAGGTGCGAGCCGCCCGAAGGCCTTGTTCAATTCATTTTCACGGGACTGTTCATTTGTCACTTCCGTTATTTGTCAACGCTCCTGATGAACAGGAAATTATTGAATGAAAATGTCTTCTGGGAAGGCGTCACGAAAGTAATCCTTGCACATCAGCAAAAGTTCCCTCAGCTGCAGGACCGGTTCGACCTATTCAACTTCTTCGCCCCGAAATTAACAAAGCTCTGTTTAAACAGGAACAGGATGCTTCAATATGGATACAGTGATGGCGAAGATCGACCGCACGCATCAGAGTATGGATATGTCAATAATGCTCTGTACGAAAAGCTACCTGCCAAATCCCTTTGATTTTTGCTAAGCTGGCTCAAATTCATTGAGCCAGCTTTTTATTTTTTGGCAGAGGGTGATAGCTTTGTTCTGCTTATTGAAAGAAGAAGAATCGTTCAAACATGACGTGCCTGATGATCTCCAACTTCGAGTTAGTCCTATGATACGGTTCCGATTACCTAAAAAATATCTTAAGAATAAAGCTTGCCGTGCAGATAAATTGGTGATAAGCTATTTGTGTAAACGGTTACAGAAAATTATTGAGGTGGATATAGTGGCAACTATTCGGGAGGTTGCAAAGGAAGCAGGCGTTTCCGTGGCAACGGTTTCTAGAGTCATGAATGGCAGCGGGTACGCACATGAAGACACAAAGAAGGTCGTCATGGCGGCTGTTGAAAAGCTGAATTATAAACCGAATGAAGTGGCAAGGTCCCTCTATAACCGTAAATCCAAATTGGTGGGCTTGATCCTGCCGGACATTACGAATCCTTTCTTTCCGGAAATGGCAAGGGGTGTCGAGGATTACCTGCAGCAATTTGGCTATCGGCTGATATTCGGAAATAGCGATGAGAAGAGAGATAAGGAAATAGAATATATCGACACCTTTCTACAGAATAATGTAGTGGGCATCATTGCTTCGACAAGCGAAGAAGCCAATGAAAATTTTGACAACCTGGAAATACCCGTCGTCCTCCTCGATCGGACGGCAGAGAACTTGCCAGCCGTTTATTCCGATCAAAAGACGGGCGGCAGGTTGGCAGCACGGGTATTGCTCGATAGGGGCAGTACAAATATCGTCCTGATCAGGGGACCCGTGGAGATAAAGCCTGTATATGAACGGTACACGGCTGCAATGGAGGAATTAGCACAGGCGAAAGTGAATGTACAGGTCATGGACTCATCCCTCACTCTACAAGGAGGACAGGTATGTGTGCGTCAGCTATTCGAGCACTATCCAGAAACGGATGGAATCATCGCTTGTAATGATATTGTCGCAGCTGCGGCCCTTCAGGAAATCTTGAAACGGGGAATCCGGATTCCGGAGGATATTCAATTGATCGGCTATGATGATATCGCCTTCACGGCCTTATTGCATCCGCCGTTATCGACCATTCGTCAGCCTGCCTATGAGATGGGGGCACAAGCTGCGGAAATGTTGATTAGGAAAATCAATCAGGAAAAAATAGAAGAAACACATAAGAAGCTGCCTGTTTCTTTTGTGGAAAGACAAACAACGAGAAGAAAGGTGGAAAAGCCGTGATCAAAATGGCAGTAGTGGGAAGTTCATCGATGGATCTGGTGGTGACATCAGCAAAGCGTCCAAAAGCAGGGGAAACGGTTTTAGGAGAATCCTTCATTACGGTCCCGGGAGGAAAGGGAGCGAATCAGGCAGTGGCAGCAGCCCGCCTTGGTGCGGAAGTATCGATGATTGGATGTGTAGGAGATGATTTTTATGGGGAAATCATCTTGGAAAACCTGAAAAAAAACGGCGTAAATACGGAGTATGTGGAACCGGTTACAGGTTCTGCCTCAGGTACGGCACATATCATCCTTTCTGAAGGTGATAACAGCATTATTGTCGTGAAAGGGGCAAATGATTTCATTACTCCCGAATATGTCCAAAAGGCCCAAAAAGCCATAGAGGAAGCGGACATCGTCATGGTCCAGCAGGAAATACCGGAGGAAACGGTAGAATACCTGGCTAAGCTGTGCAAAAAGCTCCAAAAAAGACTGCTATTGAACCCAGCACCCGCCCGCAAGCTAAGCGAGGATGTCATTCGACAGGCAGCATTCCTGACGCCGAATGAACATGAGTTCGAAATACTTTTCAATGGGAGAGATCGAGCGGAGGTCCTGACTGAGCATCCGAATAAATTATTCATTACCGAAGGAAAAAATGGCGTCCGATATTTTGACGGCCATGAAGAAAAGGTCGTTCCAAGCTTCGCGGTGGAAGCGGTGGATACGACAGGTGCAGGCGATACATTCAATGCCGCCTTTGCGGTGGCTGTTGCAGAAGGTAAGGGGTATGACGATTGCCTGGTATTCGCCAACCGGGCAGCGTCCATTTCCGTGACGAAGTTGGGGGCCCAAGGCGGCATGCCGGTTAGGGCGGAAGTCGAAGGGGGCCTTGAAGCATGAAGAGGCAAGGAATCATCAATAGTTCGATAGCCAAGGTCCTTGCCGACCTTGGTCATACGGATTATATAGTTGTAGGTGACGCCGGTCTGCCGGTGCCGCCGGGAGTCATCAAGATAGACTTGGCCTTGACGCCCGGGACACCATCGTTCCAAGCTGTCGTGCGTGCCGTTCACGAAGATATGGTCATTGAAAAGGTCATCGCCGCCACTGAGGTGATAGAGAAAAATCCAGGCCAGCACCAATATATGGAGCAGCAGTTCGGCGAAGCGATCGAATATGTTACACATGAAGATTTCAAGAAACTATCAAGTAAAGCGAAAGCCGTCATTCGAACGGGGGAGACGACACCGTATTCGAATTGCATTTTGCAGTCTGGAGTATTCTTTTAAAGAAAGAGGTGAAGAGCCATGCAAATCGAAATGCACGGCATATATAAGGCATTCGGTCAAAACAAGGTATTGGAGGGCGTTCATTTTTCGTTGGAGGCTGGAGAGGTACACGCGCTCATGGGGGAAAATGGAGCAGGGAAATCAACCTTGATGAACATTTTGACTGGTCTTCATAAGCAGGATCAAGGAACGATCGTGATTAACGGCAATGAAACCTCATTCAAGGATTCCAAGGAAGCAGAAGAAGCGGGGATGGCCTTCATCCGTCAGGAATTGAATATTTGGCCGGAAATGACCGTACTGGAGAACCTATTCATCGGGAAGGAAATGGTTAATGGATTTGGTGTCCTGAAGATGAAACAAATGAAAGCGCGTGCAAAAGAAGTTTTTAAAACATTGAATATTTCCCTTCCTTTCGATAAGGAAGCCGGACTTTGTTCCGTAGGGGAACAGCAAATGATTGAAATTGCCAAGGCGCTTATGACGGAGGCGGAAGTCATCATCATGGATGAACCGACCGCAGCGTTGACCGATAGGGAAATTGAAAAACTTTTTGAAGTGATGAAGGGTCTTACGAAAAAGGGTGTATCGCTCGTTTATATCTCGCATCGTATGGAAGAAATATTCACTATTTGCGACAGGATCACCGTTATGCGTGACGGAAGAACCGTCGATACGAAAAGAATTGCTGATACAAACTTCGATGAAGTCGTACAGAAAATGGTCGGACGGGAGCTGGAGGATCGGTTTCCCCACCGTGAAGCGAATTTAGGCGAGGTAGTCCTTGATGTAAAAGGACTAACGAAGAAAGGAATATTCGAAGGTATCGATTTTGCGGTCCGGCAGGGAGAGATTGTAGGTGTAGCCGGATTGATGGGAGCAGGCAGAACGGAAATCATGCGCGCCCTTTTCGGTATCGACCAAACAGATCAAGGTGAAATTACCGTTGAGGGCAAGAAGGTTTCGATACGGAAACCGACGGATGCGGTTCGGCATGGTCTGGCTTTCATTACGGAAAACCGTAAGGAGGAGGGACTGATCCTTGACTTTTCAGTAAGGGAAAATATCGGTTTGCCGAATTTGAAGAGCTTTGCTCCAAACGGGCTTGTAAAAACGGAGGATGAGAGAAATTTTGCAGATATGATGATTAAAAGGCTGCACGTGAAGACATCTTCCGCGGAAACGGTCATCGGCACCTTATCCGGGGGTAATCAGCAAAAGGTGGTCATCGCAAAATGGATCGGCACCTCCCCTAAGGTTTTAATCATGGATGAGCCTACCAGGGGGATCGATGTTGGCGCAAAACGTGAAATTTATGAATTGATGAATGAATTGACAGAGAGGGGAATCGCCATCATCATGGTTTCCTCTGAGCTTCCGGAAATCGTGGGAATGAGCGATAGGATCCTTGTCGTTCACGAAGGTGAAATCGCTGGGGAATTATTGAAGCAGGAAGCGACACAAGAAAAAATCATGGCATTGGCAACAGGGGGGAACTAGGATGAAACTTGAGGCTACAGGAAAAAGCGGGATCTGGCAAAAATTCGGTCCATTACTCGCCTTAGTTCTATTATTTATCGTAATAACCGTTTTAAATCCATCTTTCATGGAACCGAACAATATCTTGAATCTATTGCGTCAAACGTCCATCAATGCGCTTATCGCCTTCGGAATGACCTTCATCATACTGACAGGAGGCATCGACTTGTCCGTCGGTTCCATTCTGGCACTGTCCAGCGCGCTTATGGCTGGCATGATGGTTTCGGGAATGGACCCGATCCTTGCAATCTTGATAGGCATCCTGCTTGGTGCAATAATGGGTGTCATCAACGGAATTCTTGTTTCAAAAGGGAAAATGGCTCCTTTCATCGTTACACTGGCTACGATGACGATTTTCCGTGGCTTGACACTTGTCTATACGGACGGGAAGCCGATAACGGGAATTGGCGATTCAGTCGCGTTCCAAATGCTTGGGCGAGGATATTTCCTGGGCTTGCCGGTACCGGCGGTCGTGATGGTCATCGCATTTTTCGTCCTTTGGTTCTTGCTTCATAAAACATCATTTGGCCGCAAAACGTATGCCATCGGCGGAAATGAAAAGGCTTCCCGTATTTCGGGAATAAAAGTGGACCGCGTGAAGGTGGCCATTTACGGGCTCGCAGGTACGATGGCAGCCATTGCCGGCGCCATTTTAACCTCGCGCCTGAATTCGGCACAGCCAACGGCGGGGCAATCCTATGAAATGGATGCCATCGCAGCCGTGGTGCTCGGCGGGACAAGCCTATCAGGCGGTAAAGGCCGATTGTTCGGCACGCTCGTGGGGGTCCTGATCATCGGTACCTTGAATAACGGAATGAATTTACTTGGTGTATCCTCTTTCTACCAGCAAGTGGTAAAAGGTGCAGTTATATTAATCGCGGTCTTACTTGACCGTAAAAAATCATAAGCAGGGGTGTAATTTATGAAAAAAATCGTATCGATCATCATGATTCTTTCGTTAATGGTCTTGGCTGCATGCTCAATGGATTCGGGTCTGAAAGATGATAAAAAAGAAAAGAAAGACTCTGTAAAAGGCGTGAAGGTCGGTGTCAGCATATCAACTTTAAACAATCCATTCTTCGTTTCATTAAAGGATGGCATCGAAAAAGAGGCAAAAGAAAAAGGCATGAAAGTGACTGTCGTGGATGCACAGGATGATACGGCTAAACAAATCAGCGGAATTGAAGACCTGATCCTTCAAAAGGTGGATGTTCTTGTTGTGAATCCAACGGACTCTGCGGCAATATCTTCAGCCGTCCAATCTGCAAATGAAGCAGGCATTCCTGTCATTACGATAGACCGCTCCTCCGATGAAGGCGATATCGAAACATTCATCGCCTCCGATAATGTCGCTGGTGGGGAAATGGCCGCGGAATACCTAGTCAAAGAGCTTGGCGAAAAAGCAAAGGTAGTGGAGCTTGAAGGTGTATCCGGTGCTTCTGCAACTCGCGAACGCGGAAAAGGCTTCCATAATCTTGCGGACAAGCAATTGGATGTCGTGACAAGCCAGACGGCAGAATTCGACCGGACAAAAGGCCTTAACGTCATGGAAAACATCCTGCAAGGCAATAAAGATATCCAAGCGGTATTCGCTCATAATGATGAAATGGCATTAGGTGCCATTGAAGCGATCAAGGCAGCAGGCAAAGATATCATCGTGGTTGGCTTCGATGGCAATGATGATGCATTGAAAGCAGTCGAGAGCGGTGAACTACAAGCGACAATTGCCCAGCAGCCGGCACTTATCGGTGAAGAGGCTGTAAATGCAGCGGAAAAGATCTTGAAAGGTGACAAAGTGGACAAGACCATTTCCGTACCGCTGAAATTGGTCACGAAAGAATAAAAAAAGAAATCTTGAGAGTGCCGGAGCTTATCCGGCACTCTTTTTTAAGAGGTTTTGGGCGTCTCAAAAGCATTATTGGAGATGGTTTTTTAAGAGAGGATGATCTGACTGTGTACGTGCCTTTCACATGCCTTTCGGAAAACTGCTTGGCGGGACTGTCGCGGATCATTTTCATCAAAAGGCCATATCATTTGAATGTACCTTCGTAGGAGGTGGCGCGGGGGAAATACGAACATGATATTGCAAAAGAAAAGCGGCCCGTGTGTCGGACCGCTTCATGATTTAGCCTGAATTTAGAGTATCCCTTGAGTAAGCATGGCATCCGCCACTTTAAGGAATCCGGCAATATTGGCACCAACAACCAAGTTACCAGGCTCACCGTATTCTTCTGCGGCTTCTATACTGTTTTTATAGATGTTTTTCATGATGCCATGTAATTTTGTATCGACTTCTTCAAACGTCCAGGGCATTCTCGCACTGTTTTGAGCCATTTCAAGGGCAGACACAGCTACTCCGCCTGCATTTGCCGCCTTAGCAGGCCCAAAAAGAATGCCATTATTAAGGAATACATCAATTGCCTCAAGCGTTGAAGGCATGTTGGCACCTTCGCCGACTGCTTTCACATTATTTTTAATCAATAATTTTGCCGCTTCTTCATCAATTTCATTTTGTGTGGCACAAGGAAGGGCGATATCACAAGGTACGGACCAAATGCCGTAGCTGCCTTCATTGTATTCAGCTTCCGGATGTGCATGGACATATTCACTCAACCTTTTTCGGCCCACTTCCTTCAGGAGTTTAATCGTATCAAGGTTCAGACCTTTTTCATCATAAATGTAGCCATTGGAATCACTGCAAGCAACAACCTTAGCGCCCAATTGTACAGCTTTTTCCATTGCATAAATGGAGACATTCCCAGATCCGGAAACGACAACCGTGCTGCCATGGAATTGTAAGCCTTTGTCCTTAAGCATCTCCTCGACGAAGTAAACCGTCCCATAACCAGTCGCCTCGGTACGGGCCAGGCTTCCGCCATAACTTAATCCTTTACCGGTCAAAACACCAGCATGGTAGCTGCCTTGCATCTTTTTATATTGCCCGAAAAGATAACCGATTTCCCTGGCGCCAACCCCGATATCTCCAGCTGGTACGTCTGTGTCCGGTCCGATATAGCGACCGAGCTCCGACATGAAGCTTTGGCAAAAACGCATGATTTCCGCATCCGATTTGCCTTTCGGATCGAAGTCCGATCCGCCTTTTCCTCCTCCAATCGGCTGGCCTGTAAGGGAGTTTTTAAAGATTTGCTCGAAACCAAGAAACTTTATGATACTTGAATTGACAGTAGGGTGGAAGCGCAGACCGCCCTTGAATGGCCCGATTGCACTGTTGAATTGAACACGAAAACCACGATTGACTTGGACATTGCCCAGGTCATCGACCCAAGAAACGCGGAAGTTGATCATTCTTTCTGGTTCAACCAATCTTTGCAATATTCCGCTTTTCATATATATGGGGTGTTTTGCAAATACGGGGACAAGTGAAAGGAATATTTCTTTGACCGCTTGATGGAATTCACTTTCATGCGGATTCCGCTCCTTAACCTGTGCGTATACGTGTCTTACATACTCTTTTGCTGCCTGTAATTCTTCATGATCGACTGTTAGTGAAGTTGTCATTGATTTCTCTCCTTATCGGTGATTGGGACATCTGATAGTGTAAATGAATGGAACGATCTATTTTTGGATGATTCTTTCATGATATACCTAAAAACCGAAACGAACAATCTGAATATTAGATCAATTATTACCTATTTTGAGATGAAAGATGAGGCTTTAAGTGGAAAAAACACATCGAACATATACTGGAATAATACAATTCTTGATATTTATTGGATAAAACCCTACAAAAATCGTATTATTGTAAGCGTTTTTATTTTGTTAGTATATAAATACATCTTACATTGTCTGAAAATTCATGTTATTATACGGAAAGGCATCAGGATTGGCCAGTGAGTTGTGAATCATTGATCATAATTTAATTTTTTTACTTTTATTAATGAGGAAAATATAGATAAAGGATAAGGAGTGAATGAATTGAGCAGGAAAGCATACATCAACGAGCGGATGTACAAAGCCTCAACAGGTATAGCGAACGCAGTCTTGGTTACGTTGGGGATCGGGTTATTATTTGAATCGATAGGCGGGTATTTAGGATGGGAGGTCTTCCTCGCAATAGGGGGAGCCGCAAAGGTTTTGCTTGCGCCTGCATTAGGGGCCGGCATCGCTTATCAGCTAGGGGGGAATTCATTAATTATTTTTAGCGCGATGGCCTCGAGTGCCGTTGGCGGAGCTGCAATTCACAGGACGGCCGAGGGGGCGTTCACGATCGTTACGGGGCAGCCGTTAAGTGCCGTCCTGGCAGCCGTCGTGGCAACGTATGTAGGTAAGCGCCTGATCGGCAAGACAAGGTTGGATATTATGGCCATCCCGTTGGGTGCAGTCCTAGTCGGGGGAGTGGCCGGATATGGACTGGCTCTTGTCACGACGCCATTCCTGACATGGTTAAGCGGTCAAATCACCGCTGCCGTCGGTGGATCGCCTTTAATCGGCTCCATGGTCATTGCCTTGGTATGGAGCATTTTGTTGATGACACCGGCCTCGTCCGCTGCGCTTGCGATCGCCCTGCAATTAGATCCCGTTTCCAGCGCAGCAGCCCTGATCGGCTGTACCGTTCAGTTTGTCGGGTTCACTGTCATGTCTTATAAAGATAATGATATGGGCGGGTTCCTTGCACAGATGGTCGTTACGCCAAAAGTTCAGTTTCCTAATTTAATCAAAAAACCGTTATATGTCATTCCTCCTTTTGTGGCGGCAATCATTTGTGCCCCCATCGCTACCTTGGCATTTGATTTTCAGGTACCGTATGAGCTTGGGGGCATGGGGTTAAGTTCAATGATTGCCCCGATAGCCATCATTACAGGGCAAGGATTGTATACGTTCTTGGTTTATGTAGCTGTGGGCATGGTTTTGCCGGCATTGATCACCCTTGCCCTGCATCGAGTGCTGAAGCTGATGGGTAAAGTGAAACCGGGCGATCTTCACTTGGAAGTATCATAATCAAGATTTTTTTTAGGAACCAGCCTGGGTGACCGGGCTGGTTTTTATTTATAAAGGGATTAGGGTAAAATGGGAAGGTAAGCATTTGCATAGATAGGATGATATAGATGGGAAAAGAAATAGATATAAAAGTGAAAGCCAAGTATGCAAGCAAAATGGGCAAGGGCTTTCCGCTGATCGCTAAAGAGTCGATATCCAATCTTCATGATCTTCAGGAAGAGGGGGCTTTAGTGCGTTTGGTGGATGAGAATAAACGCTTCCTCGCAAAGGGATATTACGGGAAACAAAATAAGGGCTATGGCTGGGTATTGACCAAAAGTGAAAATGAAAAAATCGATCAACCCTTTTTTAGTGGGAAGATCCAGGCAGCCGTTGAATTCCGTAACCCTTATTTCAAAGATCCTGAGACGACCGCTTTCCGTGTGTTTAACGGGGAGGGCGATGGAATTGGCGGTTTGATCATCGATCATTATGACGGTCACTATGTCATCAGCTGGTATAGCAAAGGGATTTATTCATTCAAAGATTACATCATCAAGGCATTGCAGGATACCGTCGAGGTCAAATCGATTTATCAGAAGAAACGCTTTGATACAAAGGGTCAGTATGTCGATGAAGATGATTTCGTCATGGGCGAGCAACCGGAATTTCCGCTTCTTGTAAAGGAAAACGGAGTCCAGTTCGCTGTTTATTTGAATGATGGGGCCATGGTCGGTGTCTTCCTTGATCAGCGCGAGGTCAGGCGCAAAATCCGTGATGAATACGCAAAAGGGAAAACGGTGCTGAATATGTTTTCCTATACGGGGGCATTTTCCGTGTTTGCCGCTTTGGGCGGTGCGATAAAAACAACGAGTGTCGATCTTGCCAACCGCAGTTTACCGAAGACGATCGAACAGTTCAGCGTGAACGGAATAGATCCTGAAACACAGAACATCGTGGTGATGGATGTATTCAAGTATTTTAAATATGCAGTGAAGAAAGAGTTGAAATTCGACTTGGTCATCCTCGATCCGCCGAGCTTTGCCAAATCGAAGAAGTTTACGTTCAGTGCCGGCAAAGACTATACGAATCTATTGAAGGACACCATTGCCATTACAGAGGATAACGGAGTCATCATCGCTTCGACTAATTGCAGCACGTTTGATATGAAAAAATTCAGGAGCTTCATCGATGCAGCCTTCAGGGAAAGTAATGGGACGTATGAAATCATCGAGCAATTCTCATTGCCTTCCGATTTCAAAACGCGTCCGGAATATAAGGAAGGCAACTATTTAAAAGTGGTCTTCATCAGGAAAATAAAAGGCTGAAAAAAGGCATTCACCGCTCAATTCGAGCGGTGAATGCCTTTTTCATTGTTTCATGTGGAACGAACCGACATCGTCATGCTATTGGCTGGGCGTTTCATTTTTCAAACCATTCACAAAACCGAATGAAGCGTCTTTGCGAATGCTTGAAGCGATGAAAAACTGGGCGGCATAATAGGTAAGCATGATCAGTGGACCGGAAAAAGCAATAACGTCAATGAATTTGTTCCAAGCTAAGATGGAATCGGAAATCACGAACAGAATCCCGCCGATGATTGCAGCGGTATTTCTGGTCATGATCGCCGTCCAGCCCATGAGGGAGATGACCGTCACATAACCGATCACAGGGAAGATGAGACCATTGTCACCTGTTTCAATTAAAGAAAAGATGATTTCACGGCCTATCACAGTGGAGTAAAGGGTAATCGGCAAAATCGTTGCGAATCGAAGCCAGGAAAAGCTCCATGACTTCAGGAAGGCCGCAATATAGAAAAGATGGCCGATCAAGAAGGCGGAAAGACCGATAAGAAACCAAATCAACAAGCCATCTCCAAGCATGCAAAAGAATAGACCAAGGAGTATTAAGGTTTGGTATATATTCCTTGTTCCTCCTATTTTGCTGGCGTAAAGCAAAATCAATAACATCGGAATCACTTTGCAGAGGATTTTCAAAAGCATGGGTTCTTCAGGTATGACGAAAATATAAGCCAGTCCCGTTATAAGGATCGCCGCAGGCAACCATTTCATGAACATAATATCCCCTCTCTTCCCTGTTACATTCTATGCAACCGGAAGGAACCCCTTTCTCATAAAAAAAAAGACGCCTGGAAAACCAGGCGTCCGTTCAATCATACGGCAGAATCTTCTTTAATAAAAGCTTGCTTTAACCAGTTCTTGCCCTCGACGAGCCGGGACACGAGCATGGCACAAACTGTGTTTCCTGTTGAGTTCAGCAGTGTAGCAGGTGCATCGATAATCGTGGATATAACCGCAATGATCGGCAACACTTCAACCGGGAAGCCGAATACACTGAGAATCAGCATTTCCCCGATCATCCCTCCTCCAGGAATGGCACCCATGACAGCACCAACCAAAAAGGCAACGGCAAGGATGCTTAATATGCTGGAAATACTGGTCATATCCTTACCGAATAAGCTGAATAGGAATACGATTTTCAGAATGCCGCCAAATACGGATCCATCCTTATGAGTGTTGGCTCCGAGAGGAATGACCGTTTCCGCGATATCCTTTGGCACGCCCATTTTCTTGACTGATTCCAGGTTGACTGGAATGGATGCGGCACTGGAGCACGTAGCGATGGCTGTAATGGAAGGTGCCAAGGCATTTTTCCAAAAGAGTTTGACGCCATCCTTCCCACCTGCGATAAAGGCATACAAAGTGAAGAAGCCAAAATAATAAATCAAGGCTAAGACGAGATAAAGAACGAAGGTACGGGCATAGCCTTCCAAAATCTGCGGACCGAGCTGTCCGATGATCGTCGCAAAATAAGCGCCAAGCCCAATAGGTGCATAGTACATGACGATCTTCACGACCTTCATCATGACAGCCGTACCAGCTGTCAAAAATTCAGTGATCGGTCTAGCCTTCTCGCCGACAAGTGCAGTCGAAAGTCCAATTAACACCGAGAAAACGATAAGCTGGAGCATATTGCTTCTCGAGAATAGTTCCGGAAAATCAGAAACGGTCACAGTGTTGACCAGTTGACTGAAGAAAGAAACCTCTTCAACCTTTTCCTCAGGGGAACTGTTTTCCATCAATTCTTTGATGGCTGACGTATCTGTGCCTTCGAGTGGGTTGATGATGGTTGTCCCAATGAAACCAATCACGGCAGCCAAAGCGGCTGTCGTCAGGAAAACGATCACGATGCTGCCCATGATTTTGCCTAAGCGATTCATCCCGCTCATATTGGCAATGGCCGAAGCGATGCTAAAAAACACCAAGGGGACGATGATTGTGAACATCAGATTTAGGAATAAGTCTCCCAACGGCTGGATGACAGATGTTTTCTCACCGAAAACGACGCCCGCTATCCCACCGATAATGATGGCAGTGAGTAGGATTAATGAGGATCGATAGTTTTTAAAAAAGCTCTTCATGAAAAATTCCGTCCTTTCAGGATGAAGATAACAATGAAAATATACTTCATTATCAACTTTAGCTGGAGGTTTGACAATATATTTTTAAAGGAAGGAATGTTAAAAGGCGATACGCAATACATAATAAGAAGGATATTTAAAAAATAGCGGTGAGGAGGGGGATTATGCCATTTTTTGATGTGGATAAGGATGTCCGGCTGTTTTATGAAGAAAAAGGGCAAGGGAGGCCAATCATTTTTATCCATGGAGTGTGGATGAGCAGCCGCTTCTTTACAAAGCAGCTTCGATATTTCTCACAAAAACATCGCACGATTTTACTTGATTTAAGGAGCCATGGCCAGTCAAACCAGGTTCATTATGGAAATACCGTCTCCGTTTATGCCAAGGACCTTCATGCGTTCCTTACTGAACGGGGCTTGAAGGATGTCATCCTTGTAGGCTGGTCGATGGGGGCTTTTGTCGTCTGGGATTACTTGAAGCAATTCGGCGGGGGGAATGTCCATTCAACCGTGATAGTCGATGAGCTGGCCTCTGATTTTAAATGGCCTGACTTCGAGATAGGTGCATTTGATATTGGCACATTGATAGCCTTCATGACGGAGATCCAAACGAATCGCACCCCGTTTTTACGAGCTTTCCTGGCCTCGATGTTTAAGAACGAATTAACCGAGGCTGATGCAGCCTGGATGCTCGAGGAAGTGACGAGAATGCCTGAATCGATTGCCAGCAGCATCCTGTTCGACCAATCAATCGTCGATTATCGTGAATTCCTGCCGCAAATCAATGTTCCCACCCTTCTTTGTTTTGGCAGGCAAGAAAAGGTGATCCCGGTTGCTGCAGGTGAGCATTTGCATGAACAGATCCCGGATTCCCGACTCGTGATCTTCGAAGATAGCTGCCATTGTCCTTTTTTGGAAGAAAGCGATTTGTTTAATAAAACCGTGGAGGACTTCATTCAAAAGGGGTTGGGGAAGGTGGGAGGATAAGCGTTTTCCTTGTTTGCGTTGGCTCTCGGAAGGTGCGCTTAAGTGACTCCTTATCCAGGGATCTCGCATCTTCTAGCGAACGGGAGCTGACCATAGTGGAGGACGGCAAAAGGAAAAGGACCGGTCCGGTGCAATGCCGAACACAATCCTTGATAAAGGTATCTAAAGTTCACTTTTAATAGTGGGCTTTTTATCATTTGGCAATGCTGGACGGAGTGGATTCCTGGCCATATTCATTAACTGCTGTTACATAGTAAAGAGCTTTAGAGGCGTTTTTATCTACATAACTTTTACGTTCATACTCAGATATGCTCCCGATATGCGTGAAGGTCCCTCCAGGCTCTTTTTTGTAAATCCGGTAGCCAATGATATTCCCTTCCCGGACGGCATACCAGGTTAACAAATTACCGCTTATCTTTACATTCGCCGGTGCATCAGGAAGTTGCGCTTCCCTTTCAAGCTGCATTGCTTCGTCCGATTTTAGTTCTGTATAAACGACCAATCGTTCTTGATGCGTCCCTTTCGATCGATCGAAGGTGCCTGTGCATGTTATCAAATTCAATTGGCGCCCTTTGCTATATCCGAAGATTTCGTTAAGGGGGGCTTTGTCTCGTGGGTAGCTTTTCTTTTTTTTCACCACAAATGTAAGTTTTGTTCCTTGTTTGTCTGTAACTGTAATTTCATCGCCTGTTTCGAGGTCTTTCAAATGATAGAAAATGGCGGGTCCTGTCTTGCTATCCACATGCCCAGCCAATATAGCATTGCCTTTCGCCCCTGGTTTTGCACCAGGCTCAAACCAAGCGACACCGTCTTCAGTGGAAGGGGCAGCCATTTCACCTGTTTCCAATAAACCGACCTGCTCAATTGAAGCATCCACTTCAATTGAAGGTATGGTTACATGTGTCGGGATTATCCCGGTGAATTTTTTATTGAGCTGTTCCTTTTCTGTATCATGCTCCTTTAGTACCGTGAATTCCTCTGCAAGCGTGAGACGATTTTTGACATCTTCTTTTTTTGTTTCTTTAACTTGTTTCCTATCCTGCCCTTCCGTTTCCGATGCTTGAACTATAAATTGCTTCACATAAGTCGCTCCGCTGACCAATATGATGGCAATCAAGATAAAGCAAGCGGCATGAATTAGTTTATTCATATCATGACCTCCCTTCTATCACTCAAGTTGAAAAAAAAAAGAGAGAATGAACTCTCTTTTTTTCATTATTATATAGTGTAAGGAAAATTTGGTATTTCTTATTTAGACAGTTTTCTTTTACGTACGACCACGACTGCCATTAACGCTGCTAATGAACCTAACGCTGTCCACATGATTGTCAGTGGGTTCGTTGTTTGTTCGGAAGCACCGCCCATGCCTGTTTTCGGCATATCGGATGGCATCGCCGTTCCGGCAAACTTGTCTGGGTTTTGTTTGACGATGGCATCGCCAAGCGCTTGACCGACACCAAACATTAATTTGTACCCTTCACGGTATGTGTCATAGCTGCCGGCATAGTCGCCCGCTACGTATTGTTCAAATGTTTTGATGACAGTATCTTCATGTGCTTTAACCGCTTCTTGAGCTGCCTTCGTTGGCAGATTCTCTCCTGTTGCACTGCCTAGGAATGTACCAAACTCTTGTGCAAACTTATGGAGCTTATCTTTTGCTGCCTGCTCGCCTGCTTCATCACCCTTTATTTGTGCACTTACGAATTCAGCTTGTGCATTGATGTGATCTCCCTGCCAGATTTTTTCGAATTGGGCAGCGCCTTCATCACCATACACTGAACCGATTGCCGCTTTGAAATCAGCTGTATTGGCATTTTCGGACCAACCGATATAGTCATAGTCCTTTGCCCCTTCGAAGCCTTTTTGCATGCCCATTGTGGCTAAAGCAAAGTGTTCAGCTGCCAAACTGTTCAATGTAGAACGTAAATCAGCGGCAGGTGTGTCCGCTTTTGAATTTTCAAATTTATCCGGCATTTGCGTTACAATAGAAGTGGATAGCGCTTTACTGATGTCGAACATATGCTGGAAGCCTTCACGATATGTTTTGGCAGCACCTTCATAATCGCCTTCTACGTAGTCTTCAAATGTTTCTTTTACTTGGTCTTCATGCATGCGAAGCGCTTCTTTGGCTGCAGCTTCAGGGAGTTTACCTTCAGTGGCTGTACTTAAAAACTTCGCAAATTCATTTACGAATTGTTCAACTTCTTTATCAACTTCTGCCATGGCAGCTTCGTCTTTATCCTTTGTCGCTTTCACGAAATCATCTGTATAGTTATTATGCTCCCGGAAAATCCTCTCGAATTCGGCAGCGCCTTTTTCTCCATAAATGGAGGCAATGGCCGGTTCCATATCAACGGCATTTTGATCCAGCGCTTTGAATGCTTCGTCTGCATCTTTAGATCCCTCGTACGCCGTTGTCATGGCTGCTACCGCCAATGTGAAGTGTTCGGATAATAAGTAGTCCAGGTCAGCCCGTAAATCGGCTGCCGGTGTAACGGCTGTTGGCTTCATTTCCTCAGCACTCACATTTGCCATCGTTGGCATTAACAATGAAGCACCTAAAACAGGGATGATCAATTTTTTACTGAATCTCATTTTATCCACTCTCCTCATTCATTCTGTTTAACTCCGTTTTTCTTTACACCTAATAAACGGGGAGAGGGATGGGTTTGGATCACTTTTTTTAAAAAATGAATTTATTTTTTTATTTTCATGGACTAATAGCCGTGGTTTCCGGCTATTATGGCCTTGCCCAATATGAATAAAAACCGTGCTACTTCTTATCTCTGATTTCCTCTAAGACCTTTATGACACGAGTATTTTGTTCTTCGATATTCTTCAATCTTTTCTCAATGATATTTGAAGAAAAATATACGATAAGAAGAAGAGCCAATCCAACTAGAATTTCCATATTTCCCTCCTTTAAAAATGGCCGGCAGCCCAAATGGATTGAAAAGCTGAAATCAAGTCCACTAAAACCTTCCTGTTCCAATCGTATTCTACCACTAATATCCAAATATTATGGTTTTTTTAGGAAAGTGGCGTTCACAAATTCCTCGATATGAGTGGTTTTAGCCAGCAATAAAGGGAATACTGGAATAAAGATGAGCCTGAATGAACATTTTTATATCCTTTTCACGGGAATTGGGCTATTATGAGGTGGATTTAAGCGGATAAGTTCGTGATTCTTAGAATGAGAGAAACTCACGCGGAAGTGATGGAGAGGATAATATGGATGAACAGATACCATACAATGAAATTATAGATGTATGTTTACTTGCGGGGAAAATCATGCTCCAGAACGGAGCGGAAACCTCACGGGTGGAAGATACGATGGTCCGGATTGCCGCAGCGTTTGGGTGCGCGGATTCACACAGCTTCTCGACCCCGACGGGAATTATTTTTTCCCTGGACGGCATGCATCCAGCCTCCAAATTGATTCGGGTTTCAACGAGGTCCACGGATCTACACAAGGTAACCTTGGTCAATAGCATTTCCCGGAGCATCTCGAGCAAGGAAATGACACCAGCAGAGGCTTTTTCACGGTTAAAGCAAATAGAAAATGCGGGAATGGGGTATCCCCTCTGGGTCCAGATTTTTGCTGCCTTCATAGCGAGCGGTTGCTTTTTGATCATGTTCCAAGGGCAATGGAATGATTTCATCTGGTCCTGCATAGCGGGAGGCATGGGCTTTTCCTGTCTGCTTTATTTACATAGGCTGCTGGAGGTTCGTTTTTTTGCTGAATTCATCGCCTCTTTGGTGGTGGGCTTGGTTGCCATGTTCTTTGTGTACATCGGCGTAGGAAGTCACTTGGACACGATCATCATCGGTGCAGTGATGCCGCTTGTTCCAGGGCTGTTAATTACGAATGCAGCCAGGGATTTGATTGCTGGGCATTTGGTTTCGGGACTTTCCAAGGGAGCGGATGCAGGTTTGACCGCTTTAGCGATCGGGGCAGGGATATCGGCTGCGTTTGTGTTCTTATGATTTTAGGGAGGAGAAAGGATGTTAGCACAGCTTATAACAAGTTTCATTGCCTCAGCCGCCTTTGGAGTCATCTTTAATGTACCGAAAAGCTCCTTGTTCCAATGTGGATGTGTTGGGATGATTGGATGGATCTTATACTATGTCTTGGTTCAAAATGAGATAGACAGCATCATGGCGACGCTGTCCGCGGCCTTTGTCGTGGCGGTCATCAGCCAGTATTTTGCTAAAAGATTCAAAACGCCGATCACGATATTCAATGTATCGGGAATCATTCCCCTCGTGCCTGGAGGTCTGTCATATAATGCAATGAAGCATTTTGTCGTCAATGACTTTTATGTAGCGGTTCAAATGGCAGCCAAGGTTTTCATGCTGGCGGGTGCCATTGCGATGGGACTGATTTTTGCGGAAGTGATGAACCAATTGGTAATCAAGTACAATAGAAGAAAGATGAGATTGAGGAATTAGGCAAAAAAGAAAGGCGAGCAGGCGCTGAGGCCTGTTCGCCTTTCTTTTTTTGTATTTCAAAATAATGATTTACCGTTACAAGGGATCTTTCATTCCCGTGTTGGCCGTCACCAAAATTTCGTCATATTTTTTGGCATCGGCTTTCTTGCTAGAGAGCAATGTTCCGGCTATGGCGGCAATGAAGCCGATGGGAATCGAAATGATGCCTGGATTGGCAAGCGGGAATATTGGTTCGCCGACGAATATGGCCGCACCCTCTATAGGGGACCAGACATTGGGGCTAAGGAAAACAAGAATTAAAGAACTGGCCAGCCCGACAATCATCCCTGTGACAGCTCCGGCCGTGTTAAAGCGTTTCCAGAATACCGTGAAGATGATGATGGGCAGATTGGCACTGGCAGCCACTGCAAAGGCAAGGGACACAAGGAAAGCGACATTCATGTTTTGGGCAAACAACGCAAGGATGATGGAAAGGATCGATACCCCAATCGATGCCCAACGAGCTGCAACGACTTGTTCTTTGTCTGTGGCCTGGCCTTTGCGAATGATATGGCCATAAAAGTCATGGGCAAAGGCAGAGGCAGCCGATAGGACGAGTCCGGCGACAACGGCCAAGATGGTGGCGAAGGCAACTGCAGAAACGAAGGCGAACAGGAAGTCGCCGCCGATGGCATCGGCAAGCAGCGGGGCGGCCATATTCCCTGCAGCATTCGCAGCAATGATTTTGTCATAACCAACGAAAGCCGCCGCTCCGAATCCAAGGAAAATCGTCATGATATAAAAGATGCCGATGATCCATGTGGCATATACGACCGACTTTCTGGCGGTAATCGCGTCTTTTACCGTGAAGAACCGGATGAGAATATGAGGAAGTCCCGCTGTCCCGAGGACGAGCGCCAAATTAAGCGAAAGGGTATCCAATGGATCCTTGAATTTATTCCCCGGATTGAGGAAATCACCGCCTAAAGGGGTTGCGGTTTTCATCTGTTTGAACATCTCGATCACGCTAAAGTCGAATTTTGCCAACACGATCAAGGAGATGATGAATGTACCAGCCATCAATAACACGGCTTTGACGATCTGGACCCAACTGGTTGCCGTCATCCCGCCGAAAACTACGTAAACGGTCATTAAAATCCCTACGATGATGACCGAGTACAGATAATCAATTCCGAGTAAAAGTTTTATGAGGGCACCTGCACCGACAAGCTGGGCGATCATATAAAAAGTGGATATGGAAATGGTGTTAAGCGCAGCGACCCCGCGCACCTTTTTCTCATTGAAGCGGGCAGCAATCATGTCCGCCAAGGTATATTTGCCAAGATTACGCAGCGGTTCGGCAACGATATAGAGGACGACCAGGTAGGCGACAAGAAATCCGATGCTGTAGAAAAAACCATCGAACCCGGATAGTGCGACCATCCCGGCGATGCCAAGAAAGGAGGCAGCAGACATATAATCACCTGCAATCGCCCAGCCATTCTGCCAACCGGAGAGGCTGCTGTCCGCCGTATAAAAGTCGGCGGTCGTTTTTGTGCGCCGTGAAGCAAAATAGGTAATCACCAATGTTAAGCCAACAATGAGTAAAAATAAGATGAAAGCGAGCATATTCATGATTTTCCACCCTTACCCTTTCGCTTCTTTAACGATTTTTTCAACTAATTGGTCAAAATGTGCTGCTTTCTTCGAATATAGAATGCATAAGGTCCAAGTCATGATGAACTGGGCAAAAGCAAAGACCCACGCCCAGCTGATGCCACCAAAGGCATTGGAGTTAAGAACTTTCGAATAGGAAGTAAGGATAGGTAAGGTGAAATAAAAGACCATGAAAAAAATGGATAGCGGAACGATGAAATTGCGTTTTTTCCTCAGCAGCTCTTGAAAAGAATGGGTTTGGACGATTTTGCTGTAGTCTGCGGAAGCACTTACTTCCGCTTGTTTTGCAATGGAATCGTTTGTTGCCAAAGTGGTTCCCCCTTCATTCATTCAAATTTGGTGCAGATTTCCAATTTTTGTGGTACCAGCCTTTAGTATATATTTATCTGAATATATTGTAAATTCAAATTTTACAAATCGTTCCTTTTTCCTTCGACACGAATGGATTATAAATATTGGCGAATGGCCACATTACCGGAGAGTAGGCTTTCAAGCGCAAAGCCCAATTTGCATACGTTAAAACGACCCTTAAGGAAAAATTAAGCTTCGTTGGCGATACTGCTTTCAGCAAAGGAAATCTGAAAGGAGAAAAAAGATGAAAAAGTGGTTAATGCTTATTGCGGTATTGGTGCTCGTCATTGGGGGATCGGTTTGGTTTTTCATGAAGGAAAAAGCGGAGCCCGCTGCTGCGAGGTCAGTGACGGCCAAAGTAGAAAAGGGAGATCTTGAAGTCCAGATAAGCGGTTCGGGCTCTGTTGCTGCAGTCAATAGTGAGGACATCACTTCCTCGGTAACGGCAGAGGTGGATGAGGTGCTTGTAGAGAAGAATGAATTGGTGGAAAAGGGTGATGAACTGATTACTTTCACGGATGGAAGTGACCCGATAACCGCCCCATTCGATGGTACGGTAACCACATTGGATGTTGAGGCGGGCGACCGAATATCAGGCAGCGATGCGGTGGCACATGTTACGGATTATAAAAAGTTGAAAACAACGGTCAGTGTTGATGAACTGGATATCCCAAGCGTGAAAAAAGGACAAACGGTCGATATAAAAGCGAGTGCCTTCGAAGATGAAACGTTCACGGGGAAGGTGACCACTGTAGCAAAGGAAGGCACGTATGAAAATGGCGTCTCTTCATTCGATGTCACGATTCAAATCGACAAACCACGCGATATAAAAATTGGGATGTCGACAGAGGTGAGCATTTTGACGAATCATGCGAAAGATGTCCTGTACGTACCAATCGAAGCAGTCCAGAGCGATGGTGAAAAGAAATATGTCAATGTCCAGCAAGCAGGCGTAACGGATGTGGCTGCCGGTACTGGTACGAAAACCATGGTCGAGACCGGAATCAATAATGATAGATATATTGAATTAACTTCTGGACTGGAAGAGGGGCAGGAGATTTCGTTACCGATAACGATCTCCAATGAAAACCGGACAGGCGGCGGCTCCAATGGAATGAGGGGCGGCCAAGGGATGCAAATGCCTAGCGGCGGAGGAATGCAAATGCCTAGCGGAGGCGGAATGCCGAGCGACAGGGGAGGTCAGTAAAATGGCGAAACCCATCATCAACATCCAAAACATGTCCAAATCATATGAACTGGGCGGTGAAACCGTTAAGGCACTCCAGGACGTATGTCTTATCGTCAATAAAGGCGACTTCATTTCCATCATCGGTCCATCCGGTTCAGGGAAATCGACGTTCATGAATATGATAGGCTGCCTGGATAAACCTGATACAGGGAAATATCTTCTTGATGAAAAAGAAGTCGAAAAAATGAAGGACAATGAGTTAGCTGCCATTCGTAATATTAAAATCGGATTCATCTTTCAGAATTTCAATCTGTTGGCGAAGTTGACGGCGTTGGAAAATGTCGAGCTTCCCCTTGTCTATAGAGGCGTGGGCGTGAAGGAGAGAAGAGAAGCTGCCGTTGCCTGTCTTGATAGGGTAGGCCTGGGCGACCGGATGAATCATTTGCCGAATCAGCTTTCCGGCGGACAGCAGCAAAGGGTGGCAATCGCAAGGGCACTGGCGGGCAACCCTCCCGTTTTATTGGCGGACGAGCCGACGGGGGCGCTTGATAGTAAAACAAGTAAAGAAGTGCTCCAGATGCTGAAAGGTTTACACGAAAACGGACAAACGATCATCCTTATCACCCATGACCTGGAAGTGGCAAAGGAAGCCACTCGTGTCGCTCGGATCCAGGATGGACAGCTGTTTGAAAATGGGGGTGATTGGATTGAACCTGAGCGAATCGATGAAGATGGCCTTACGCTCTATCAAAACCAATAAGGTCCGTGCTTTTTTAACCATGCTTGGCATCATTATTGGCGTTGCCTCCGTCATTGTCCTCGTTTCGATCGGGCAAGGATCCTCACAGTCCGTTCAAGACGAGATCAATAGCCTGGGTACGAATCTATTGACGGTAAGCGTAGCCGATACGGATTCCGTGGAGCTGACGGAGAAGACGATCAATCAATTTAAGAAGCTTGACGGGATAACCGATGTCGCGCCTGTCGTCACGGGGCGCGTATATGCAAAAAACGGTCAAAATTCGGCACAGGTTTCCATGACAGGTGCCACTTCAGCGTATTTATCAGTTCGGGATCTGGAGCTTGGTCAAGGGCGCTTTTTGACGGATCTGGAAACGGAATTACGATCCAAGGTCGTTATCCTTGGATCGGATACGGCAAGCACGCTTTTTGAAAATCAAAACCCAATCGATCAAAACATTCTCATCGGCGGTGTTTCCTATCGGGTGATCGGTGTGCTGAAATCAGTAGGCACATCCATGGGCTCGAGCGGCGATGATGTAATCATTGCGCCGATCACCTCAGCCGAACGGGCAACGGGCAGCACGACGATCGGGACCATCTATCTAAAAGCCAAGAACGAGGAGATCGTGGAACGGGCGATGTACCAGGTTCAAGGTGTGATGACCACTTCATTCCCTGGTCAAAGTGATAATTATTCCGTAACCAATCAAGAAGATTTGATGGAAACGATGAGCTCCGTGTCCGGTACATTCACATTGATGCTTGGCGGCATTGCCAGCATTTCGCTGCTAGTGGGAGGCATTGGCATCATGAACATCATGTTGGTTTCCGTCTCTGAGAGGACGAAGGAAATCGGGATTCGAAAGGCAATCGGGGCGAACCAGAAATCGATCCTGCTCCAGTTTTTAATAGAAGCGATCGTCTTGAGCTGCTTTGGGGGATTGGCAGGAGTGGCAATCGGGTTGGGAATCGCAAAGTCGATTTCAGCTTTTTCCACATTATCGATAAGCTATTCATGGCCAGTGACTCTGCTTGCCTTCTTATTCTCGATATTGATCGGGGTGATCTTTGGTGTGTTCCCTGCCAATAAGGCATCGAAATTGAATCCGATCCAGGCACTGCACCACGAATAGCATACAAATTTTAAAGAAAGCGGCTATGGATATGTCCGCTTTCTTTTGTATTTGAAAAAGGATAAAATCAACATAAATAGCATGTGAAACGGTCAGGGGGAACTCTTCATGAAGATTTTGGTGGTGGAAGATAATGCGTCATTATTGGAATCGATCCGGCAAATTCTGGCGGATGAATACGAAGTCGATACAGAGACAAATGGGGAGGATGGGCTGTTCATGGCCCTGCAAGGCATTTACGATATCATCCTATTGGACGTGATGCTTCCGGGAATGGATGGATTCGAAATCGTCCGGAAGATCAGGGAGGCAAAAATCGATACAAGCGTATTGTTCTTGACGGCAAAGGACGGCTTGGAGGATCGTGTCAAGGGCCTTGAGACGGGCGGTGATGATTACTTGGTCAAACCATTCCAGGCTCCGGAGCTTAAG
This sequence comes from Peribacillus folii, assembly GCF_030271255.1. Lineage (GTDB taxonomy): Bacteria > Bacillota > Bacilli > Bacillales > DSM-1321 > Peribacillus. Next base: position 259,270 of record NZ_JASJOM010000007.1, on the reverse strand, counting down.
GCAAGGATTCGCGCACTTCTTCGCAGAAGCGGCATCATAACGCTTTCCCAGCATGTGAAGTACCGTGGAATCGAATTGCTGGAAAAAGAAAAGGATATTTCGGTCGATGGGAAGGTCATCAAGATGACCGTGAAGCAGTACGAACTATTAGAGTACCTCATTCAAAACAAGGGGAAAATATTGACCCGTGAGCAAATTTTTGACCGTATTTGGGGATTCGACTCGGATACGACGATTGCGATTGTCGAAGTGTTCATCCATCATCTTAGGAAAAAGCTGGAACCCTTCAATTACCATAAGGACATTCAAACCGTCAGGGGCATTGGTTATATGCTAAAACAACCATAAGGGGATCATTATGTTCCAAAAAACAAGACTTCAACTAACTTTATTGAATTCGATCGTTTTTATTGTCTTGATAGCCATATTAAGCCGCACGATTTACTTTTATACGGAAAATCAAATCTATAGGGATGTCAATGATTCACTGAAAAAGGATTATAGGGGCTTCATCAGTGGAGGCATGCCCGGAGGACGACCGCAGGGTGAATTTCTCCTGGGACCGGGTCCGAGTGTCATCGTTTGGGGACCGGAAGATACGATCATCGAGCCTAGACTTAGCGTGGACGATTACTTCAAGGTCAATGAATCGAAATTTCACCCTGGTAAATTTGATGAGATTGAAGAAATACCAGTGAATGGCTACACGTATCGCGCTCTTTCCACCAAGGTCGATACCGATTATGGAGAGTTGATCGTACAATTCATCAGGAATGTCGATTCCGAAAAAGATATGCTCGATCGCCTGCTGCTCATATTGATCGTTGGCGGGGGCATTGGCAGCTTGGTGGCAGTTGGAGCCGGCTATCTATTGGCAGGACGGGCCCTTATTCCGGTAAAACGCTCATGGGATCAACAGCAGCAGTTTGTTTCGGATGCTTCCCATGAAATCCGCACACCGCTTGCCGTCATACAATCAAGGGCTGATTTGTTATTCCAATCACCGAATGCGACAATCGAGGAAAAAGCCGTCGATATATCGATCATTTCAAAGGAAGTCCGCCGCTTGAATAAGCTTGTTAACGGACTTTTGACCTTGACCAGGACCGATTCGAATCAGGTCCAGGTGAATAAAGCGAATTTTTTTCTCGACGACTTACTTATGGATATCGTGGAACAGTATACTGATATAGCTTCTTTTCAAGAAAAAACCATCATCAGCCATGCTCCTGAACAGGTGGTGTTTCATGGGGACAAAGAAAGGATGCATCAGCTCTTGGTGATTCTTGTCGATAATGCGATGAAGTTCACGGATGCGGGCGGGGAGATTTCCCTATCCTGCGCCAAGAATGCATCATCGATCATTCTTTCTGTCGAAGATAATGGAATGGGTATCCCGCAGGAAGAACTTCCTTTGATTTTCAACCGATTTTATCAAGTGGAACAATCTCGTTCAGCAAATGAAGGATCCGGTTTAGGGCTATCGATAGCCAAATGGATTGTACAAGCGCATCAAGGGAACATCAAGGTTACGAGTGAACAAAATGTCCGAACGCGATTTGAAATCGTATTTCCGAGGAACCAAAAGAAAATGTAGGTCTGGCTGAAATGCCTTAATTTTTCCCAAGCAGCTTAAGGAAAAATTAAGGTGTTTTTTTAATAATCATTATCAGACAAACATTTTTTTGGAGAAGGGGAATCATCAATGATGAATAAACTTGGTAAAATGCGTTTTTTGATGGCGACCGTGGCTTTTGTCCTTTTAATCGTCCAAGCGGTGATCGGTATCATGATGTTCGTCGATAGCGACGATGCACCCATGAAAAACCAAGCGATGGCGGGGCAGCCTGCAGATCGCGACACGGGGGCAGCAGACAATTCGTTAAACGGTGGTGAAGCCGAAGGGGAGGGTGCCGCAACCGACTCAAATGATGCGAGCGGCAATATCGGCACTCCTCCTCAGGCTAGGGGAGATGGCAGCGGAACGCCAGGAGAGATGCCAAACTTCGGGGGCTTCCAACGAGGCAGCTCTCTTGCTGGAAAATACATTGATTTTTATCAAGGGGCAGGCGGCTTGGCTTCATCCATCACCCTCCTTTTAATTGGAGGAGCTGGAATCGTTACTTCGTTAATGGCGAGAAAGACAACAGCCTGAAAATCCTACATGCCTTTTTAAAAAATGGGAAGGTTCCTCAGGAAGGGACCTTCCTTATTTATGGGAAAATCAAACTTGTAACTAATTGCCATTTTTAAAAGAGAAATAATGATTGCACTTCAAAATATTTTAGTTTAATATATAGTTCTAAAGAGGTACGTACAACTATTTTGGATGAAAGAGAAAACGTTTGCATAAATTTTTTGAGGGTACCCTACTATTAATGCACGAACATTAAATTCACCTTAGTGGAGGCAGAATATGAAATTTCTGATTGCTATTTTAGGACTGCTTATTGTTTTTGGACTAGCTTTATTAGTGAGTAGTGACCGGAAGAAGGTTAAAATTAAACCGATTATCTTCATGGTGATCATTCAGCTTATTTTGACCTATCTTTTATTGAATACGAAGTTCGGGTTAGTGATCATTAACTCGATTGCCGATGGCTTTGGAAAGCTTCTGGAATGGGCAAATGAAGGGATTAGCTTCGTATTTGGCGGCATTGCAAATGATGGAGCAGCACCGTTCTTTTTAAATGTTCTTCTTCCCATCGTGTTCATCTCGGCATTGATCGGGATCTTACAGCACTTTAAAATCCTGCCATTCATCATGAAGTGGATCGGGTTACTGTTAAGCAAGATAAATGGAATGGGTAAATTGGAATCCTACAATGCGGTCGCATCCGCAATCGTCGGACAATCCGAGGTTTTCATAACCTTGAAAAAACAGCTTGGTGCCATTCCGCCAGCACGGATGTATACACTTTGTGCCTCAGCAATGTCAACGGTATCGATGTCGATCGTCGGTGCTTACATGACGATGATTGAACCGAAGTATGTCGTGACGGCAATTGTCATCAATATGTTTGGCGGATTCATCATTGCATCGATCATCAACCCTTATACGGTAACGGATGATGATGATATCCTTGTCGTTGAAGAAGGGGCGGAAAAGCAGTCTTTCTTCGAAATGCTTGGGGAATATATCATGGATGGCTTTAAAGTGGCCATGACGGTTGCAGCGATGCTTATCGGGTTCGTTGCCCTGATTGCAGGAATCAACAGCTTATTCGATATGATCATCGGCATCAGCTTCCAGGAAATCCTCGGCTATATCTTTGCTCCATTTGCCTTCATTATGGGTGTTCCGATTTCAGAAGCCGTGACGGCTGGCGGAATCATGGCGACAAAGCTAGTGACGAATGAATTCGTTGCGATGCTGAGCTTAGGGGATGCCGCAAAGGCGTTAAGTGATCGTACAATTGGGATCGTATCCGTTTTCTTGGTTTCCTTTGCGAATTTTTCTTCCATTGGAATCATTGCTGGTGCAGTTAAAGGCCTTCATGAAAAGCAAGGGAATGTCGTTGCTCGTTTCGGCCTGAAGCTTCTTTATGGTGCGACGCTTGTCAGCATCCTATCAGCGATCATCGTCAGTGTGATTATTTAAGTACCACATTTTTTGAATGGAAAGCGGATTTATCATGAGAGGCACTTGGAATTACTTCTAAGTGCCTCTTTCGTATAGCGAAATCGAAGGGGTATCGGCGTATTGGTATATAATACATAAAATGACTTGTCACGGAGAGGGTGTTGGCGGACAATGAATGAGAATGAAACGGCTATCTTTGCAGGAGGTTGTTTTTGGTGCATGGTCGCTCCCTTTGATGAAACAGAGGGAATCATCGAGGTGACATCAGGCTATACGGGCGGTGTTGCGCCCAACCCGAGTTATAAACAAGTGATCGCCGGATCGACTGATCATGTTGAAGCGGTTCAGGTCGTATTCGATCCAACGATCATTTCCTTTAAAGAATTAGTAGAGATATTTTGGCGCCAGATCGATCCAACGGATGACAGCGGCCAGTTTTCCGATAGAGGGCAGTCATACAAGGCAGCCATATTCTATCATAATGAACGCCAAAAACGGGAAGCGATGCAATCAAAGGAAGAATTGAGGATGAGCGGGCGGTTCAAAAAGCCGATCGTCACCAATATTTTACCAGCAGGAACTTTTTACGCAGCAGAGGAGTATCATCAACAATTCCACCGGAAAAATCAGTTTCGCTATGCCTTATATCACAAAGGCTCAGGACGGGAAGCCTTCATGAAACAACATTGGCCTAAGGATAACACCCATCTTAGAGATATTTTGACCGATATCCAGTTTTATGTCACCCAGGAAAATGGTACGGAGTCACCTTTTGATAATGCCTATTGGAATCACTTTAAAGAAGGCATCTATGTCGATGTCGTTTCTGGGGAGCCTCTATTCTGTTCTCGGGACAAGTATGATAGCGGATGTGGCTGGCCAAGCTTCACGAAGCCCATCATGTCGGCAAGCGTCCATGAAAAAGTCGATCTCAGCCATCGAATGACCCGCACGGAGGTGCGCAGCAGGGATGCCGATTCCCATCTTGGCCACGTATTCCCTGACGGACCAGGACCAAAAGGGACAAGGTATTGCATGAACTCCGCCGCCCTTCGCTTCATTCCAAGAGTTGATATGGAAAAAGAGGGGTATGGCGATTTATTGTTGCTTTTTAAGGTGAAATAAATTTTGGAGATAGGGGAACAAAAATGGAAAAAGTAGATGAAATTTTATATCGCTATATCCTTGATCATTCATCAACGATTACGGAAAAATGGCTGTCTTTAAGGGAAAAGCAGGCTGGTTCGATCTATTCCGTGGATACCGATGCAAAAGTCGAGGAGCTTCTGAGGAAGCAGAATACGTTGACGATCAAGACCGTGACAAGTGCTTTGCTTGAAGATAAAAGTTCCTTTATTGAAAATATGGAGGAATGGGCCATAATGGTCGCGAAAAGCAGGGTTGAATCGGACACGCCCATATACGAGGTGCTGGAAGCGCTTAATAAAGTAAGGGAAACTTACTGGGACTTCATAACGGACCATATGCTTAAGGATGATAATAACATTTCGAAGGATATGATCATTCGGTGGAGCCGGCTTTTTAACCAGGCATTCGATCAATTGAATCGTGAGTTCACTGAGCAATATTATCTGTTGACCAAAAAACGGCTGCTCGCTCAGCAGAACTTGATCAATGAATTGGGATCGCCTATCATCCCGATTGTTGACGCCATGGCTGTATTGCCGCTGATTGGGGAAATCGACACCTACCGGGCTAAGGAAATCCTGGATACGACTCCCAGCAAGTGCATCAGCAAAAATGTATCTCACCTTTTCATCGATTTGTCGGGGGTCACGCTATTGGATACGATGGTTGCCCAACAAGTCTTTGAATTGATAAGCACCCTGAATTTATTAGGCATAAAATCGACCATATCCGGAATTCGTCCGGAGGTTGCCCAGACGGCGATCCAGCTAGGGCTTGATTTCAGCCAGGTTTCGACCTATAGCACGTTAAAGCAGGCGCTTTCCAAGCAAGGAATCCAGCTTTACGAGCATGTATGAACAGGAAAAAGAACCAGTGCCCGCGGGGCCTGGTTCTCTTTTTTGGTTACAGCTTGAATGAACTTTTCAATCCGACAATTTGGTTGAATACCAGGTGATCGGCCTTCGTGAGCTTTGGATCGACATTATAGTAGCCATGCCTGAAAAATTGGAATTTATCCTGAGGCTGTACATCTTTCATATTGGGCTCGGCGAAGCCTTGTAGAATTTCAATCGATTCCGGATTGACCCGCTCCAGGAATGTTTTTTCTTCTTCATCGTCCGCTGCGGAATCCAAGATCAAGGGTTGGTAGTTGCGGAATTCCGCTGGAATTGCTTGCGAAGCCTCGACCCAGTGCAATGTCCCTTTTACCTTGCGTCCAGTGAAGCCGGATCCGCTTTTCGTTTCCACGTCATATGTGCAGTGAAGCTCAATGACATTGCCAGCATCGTCTTTTATCACTTCTTCACATTTAATGAAATAAGCGTGCTTTAAACGGACTTCATTGCCCGGGAAAAGACGGAAGTATTTTTTTGGCGGATTTTCCATGAAATCGTCTTGTTCGATATAGATTTCACGAGAGAATGGGATTTTGCGCATGCCCATTTCCGGAACTTCCGGATTGATTTCAGCATCCAGCCATTCAACCTCGCCTTCCGGATAATTGGTGATGACGACCTTAAGCGGGTTCAACACAGCCATCGTCCGTGGGGCCTTCAGCTTTAAATCCTCCCGTACGAAATGATCGAGCATTTGGGAGTCCACGACACCGCTTGTTTTCGCGACGCCAATCTCTTGGCAGAATGCCCGAATGGCTTCAGGGGTATACCCGCGCCTGCGCAAGCCTGAGATGGTTGGCATCCGGGGATCGTCCCAGCCGTCCACGAAGCGTTCGTCGACCAGTTGTTTCAGTTTTCGCTTGCTCATTACGGTATTGGTCAGATTAAGGCGGCCAAATTCATATTGCTGCGGTTTACTTTCCATTTCACAATTTTCGACGATCCAGTCATAAAGCGGACGTTGATCCTCGAACTCAAGAGTACAAATCGAGTGTGTGACTCCTTCGATGGCGTCTTCTATCGGGTGGGCAAAGGCATACATCGGGTAAATGCACCACTTATTTCCCGTGTTATGGTGCTCGATATGGGAAATGCGGTAGATAACCGGATCGCGCAGGTTAATGTTCGGCGAGCTCATATCGATTTTGGCACGCAGCACCTTTTCACCGTTCCCGAACTCACCGTTACGCATCTTTTCAAATAAATCAAGATTTTCCTCGACCGTTCGATTGCGGTAGGGGCTGTCTTTTCCAGGCTCTGTCAGCGTTCCGCGGAATTCCCGAATTTGATCGGCATTAAGGTCGTCCACGTACGCCAACCCTTTATTGATGAGCAGCACAGCTCTTTTAAACATTTCATCGAAATAGTCGGAAGCGAAGAAAAGATTGTCCCAATCGTAGCCGAGCCATTTAACGTCTTCCTTGATGGAATTGACATATTCGATGTCCTCCTTCAATGGATTGGTATCATCGAAGCGCAGGTTCGTTTTCCCGTTGAAATCATCCGCCACCCCAAAATTCAAAATGATCGATTTGGCGTGCCCGATATGTAAATATCCATTTGGCTCAGGAGGGAAGCGGGTGATGATATGATCATGTTTTCCGGTCTCCAGATCATCTTTTATGATCGTTTTAATAAAATTCGAAGCGTTATTTTCCAACTGAATTCGACCTCTTTCATTTATATACTTCTTTTAATTTTACCTGTATATATACCATAAATACAGATATTTTTCCATGTTCGAGCCGGAAACGGGGTTTATTCATCAAGTATATAGTTTGCGTCTTCAACCTAGAAATATCCATGGAACACGGGGTTTATGGGTTGAGGACCATTACTTGGCAAAAAAATGAGCAATCCAGGATTGTACCCTGAATTGCTCTCATCATGACGTCGGCTCTAGGCCGGTATATTGGTGGTTTAGTACGAATTATTCCCGATCATGGCCGGAATAACGGTTGTTTAGGACGAATTGTTTCCGTGTTAGGACGGAAAACCGGCAATGAAGGACGAATTATCCTTGCCTAATCAAAAGATTGTCGTTTGCAGGAATTCCTTCGTCCGCTCTTCTTTTGGATTTGTGAAGAAATCTTTTGGCGGGCCGCTTTCGACAACCCGGCCATCATGCATGAAAACGATCCAGTCGCCAACATCACGGGCAAAGCTCATTTCATGCGTTACGACCACCATCGTCATCCCTTCCAGGGCAAGCTCCTTCATCGTAGTTAGAACCTCGCCGACCAGCTCGGGGTCGAGGGCGGAGGTAGGCTCATCAAAGAGCAGGATATCAGGCTTCATCGCAAGCGCACGGGCGATGGCAACACGCTGTTTCTGCCCGCCTGAGAGCTTGCTAGGATAAACATCGGCCTTATCTGATAAGCCGACTTTGGCAAGCAATGCCTTTGCTTCTTCAATCGCCTGGGCCTTAGGCACCTTTTTAACATGAGTGGGTGCTTCAATGACATTTTCAAGGACCGTCATATGCGGGAAGAGATGGAAATGCTGAAAGACCATTCCGACTTTCGCGCGGATTTCATTGATATCATGGGTGCCTGGCTTGACCTCCGTCCCCTCAATGAGAATTTGCCCGCTGTCTTTCTTTTCCAAGTAATTCAAGCAGCGAAGCAGGGTGCTTTTACCGGAACCACTTGGCCCGATCAGACATACCACATCGCTATCCAATACCTTCATATCAATATCTTTCAGTACATGCAGATCCCCGTAAGATTTATTTAAATTCCTGATGCGAATCATTTCTTTTTGTTCCATTTCAATTCCCCCTATCGATCACTAATGGACAGTTTCTTTTCGAATAAATTGACGACAATGGTCAGGAATGCCACAAGAATCAAGTAGTAGACCGCTACGATCAATAAATACGTCATCTCATCGAAATTATTCGAGCCGAGCGTAGTGGCTACGTTAAACAGCTCATTCATGGAGATGAAGGCTGCTAGAGAAGAATCCTTCAGTCCGATGATGAATTGGTTGCCCAGCGGCGGCAATGCACGGCGGAAGGCCTGTGGCAGGATGATTCTCCTCAATGTGAGTGAATTGCTCATGCCAAGGGAGCGGCCGGCTTCCATTTGTCCTTTATCGATCGATTGAATCGTACCGCGCAATATTTCAGAGATATACGCTCCGTTATGGAAGGCAAGGGCGAGTGATGCGGCCCAGAAGTCAGGCAATAAGAAGAGATTGCTGATACCGAAGTAGAGGATGAAAATTTGGACGATCAGCGGTGTTCCCCGTACGAGGAATACGTAAGCATCCGAAATCCAGGCAAGGATCTTTATATTGGAAATTTTTAAAAGGGCAAAAAGCAAACCGATGACGATCCCTACAATAATGGAAACTACCGTCAGTTCCAATGTGAGGAGCATGGCACGGATGAACACGTCCGACGAGCTAAATAATGTATCGAAAAAATGTGAAAAACTTGGCAATGTAATGACTCCCTTTCTATCAATCTTTATTCCGGCTTAGTAGTGATGTCCTCACCAAAGTACTTTTTGCTGATCCTCGCGAGCGTTCCGTCTTTCCGGAGGTTCTCAAGTGCTTCATTGATCCGTTTTAGCAGCTGGGGATTGTCGGTTGGCAGGACGACCGCCTGCTCGCTGCGTTCGATCAATTGCCGGCCCTTGACATCGAAACCTTCCTTGGCTGCTTCCTTGCCGGTGACGAAGTCGGTGATGACGGCATCATGACGTCCTTCGCTCAACGCTTTAAGCGCGGTGATATCACTGTCATACGTTTTTACATGATTTGTATATTTTTCTGCAGTGGTTGCATATGTAGAACCTTTCGAAGCCGCAACTTCCTTTCCCTTTAAATCATCAACCGTTTTAATATCGCTATCGGATCGGACGAAGATTTGGGGCCCCGAGTAATAATAGGGGGTCGAGAAGGCAACATGTTTACTTCGTTCTTCATTGATCGTATGGCTGGCAACCGCGGCGTCCGCCCGGCCGGTTTTAACACCCTCGACGATCCCTTTGAATTTAATCCGCTTAGGGACTGGCTCAAGGTTAAGTTCCTTGGCAATGGCATCGCCCACTTCAATATCGAAACCTGTTACGGTCATGTCATCATTGACATAACTGAATGGCTTGAATTCACCTGAGGCAGCGAAAACAAACTGGTCCTTATCAATCAGCTTACTCTCATCCTCTAGCTGATCCTTTTCAGCACAGCCGGACAAAAGCCCGAGAATAACCAGTATGGATAAAATGAATGTAACGGATGATTTCATGATAATCTCATTTCTCCCTTCAAAAAAACTAATCGAAAGGTCTATACCCTTCCGAGATAGTGAATAACCTTATTTTATCGGAAAAATAAACTGAATATTCAATATTTTACGGTATCAAACGAGTAGGAGGAAGGGGGGCGACCGAAGGGGACGGCCTATGACTTTAGAAGTGTTACTAAAGGGAGACTAGTGAATTTTAATTCATTTCATATTCTTACTATCTCAAAAATGAAACCTGGTGTTTCATTTTTGGAACGCGTAGAAGTTTATTTATATATATAATTAATTTTAAGGAGTGGCGGTTCTTATTTGTCGATAGTCGTAGTAACGAAAGCACTAAACAGCATATTAAGGAATTTATACCAACATCCTTTGTATATAAAATCTCGGATACTTATGATAGCTTACGTCTCTCTAAATTCTCCTTAATCTTATTTTTATTGAAATTCAAAGATAAGAAATTATTAGGAGGGATTTTGTTGAATATGAAAAAATTAGATAGAAAATATTAGATGAAAGAAGAGGATATAGTGAAGCGGATTCCCATTTTTTTCATTTCATTGTTATCCCTAATGATATTATCAAGTGGATGCAGTCTAAATGCTGATTCAAAAACTGATTTGTTTCAATATAAGGATTCATATGTTGGTGATAACAGTGCAGTTGGGAATATCGTAAAAGAATTGGCACACAACAAAAAGTTGAATCAAATTTCACTTGAAACCAAGAAAGAACCATATGGAATTACTTTGGAATATAATGATATTGAAGCGGAAAAAGTAGATAAAGAACTGAAAGAAACTGTAATATCAAACTCTACATTTCTTTTTGCTTTAATCAAAAATGTAGATTGGATTACATTTAAATTTCCAGACAATGGATTCTCTGTAACAAAAGAGAAATTACAAGATTGGTACAACAATAAGTTGGATGGATTTGAAAATGAACAGGACTTAAAAAACCTGATACAGGAACAACTGAAGTCTGAGGAATCAATTAATCAGTTTTTTCTAGGTTAGTATCAATAACTAACTTTAACAGAGCCTTTATTTAAAGAAAAAGGTGTAAAGTATGACAAATAAAAAAATAATATTTTTAATAAGTATTCCTGTGGGCTTATTTATTTTAGTTGTTGGTACCCTTTATGTTTATAAGCAAATTTCACAAGGAGAATTTTCAACCTTACCAGATGGTATTAATATAAGTGTTTACAATGCTTCCCAAGATACAATCCCAGAGTCTAAACTCTATCTGGTTAACGGAGATGGAGAGAGGGTAGTCTTAAGCGAGTTCCCTGAATTAAAAGAAAGTAATACTTTTAGTTTCAACACGAAATTTATTCCTGACCAGGACTATAATTTAGCTATTTCCTACGAAATAAATGGAAAAAACTATGAAGAAATTATTATGTATGCTGGTGCAAATTCAACCAAATTAGGTGCTAAAGTTACAATCCATTCGATTGACGAAAAGAATAAAGTAAAATTTAGTTTAAAAACTTATGATGGATTTCAAGTAATTGAAGAAGAATAAAACTGATTAACTATGTCTGCAATACGTCTATTTTCTCTTTGTTAATACATCATGTATTATAAATATTGATTTTATGTCCTTTGCCTAATTTGATATCCAACACCTCTCAATCATTTACAATAACCTTGCTTTGATATCACAATTAATTGCCTTATCGCTTGGATCTCCACTGCATATGCCGTAGCTGAATCAATTGAGTAAGTAATTTAAGCGTTTTCTGGATTTTAAGTTTATTTGGAAGTCATCCCAATACTATTTTATTATGGTAAGTTGTGACTTGTATTAGTGAATAAAGGAATATGTGTATGTAAATAAGGAGTGTTACATTGACAAACAAATTAAAACTTACTTATATCGTATTATTCGTATTACTTCCTGTTTTATATCTAGTTAGTTCATTTATTGTAACGTATCTTCTACAGGGTAGAGAATTCTCTTTATTCTTTAGTGATGTCTTCGGCATTTTAGGTATTTATTATGTATTAGTCAGCATCATCTTTATGATTGCTACAAACATTAAAGATGTAAGCCTAAAAGGCATGTAATCTAAATTGCATGTCTTTTAAATGAAAAAAGGATAATTCCAATAACAGGGGTCTATATTTTCGGTGATGAGCAGAACTTTGTTTGTTTAATAAAGTTTGTTTGAATAATGGACACCGAATAGAAGGCTAGTCGGCTAAAGTTTTGAAGTGTTATTAGGGTTATTGCCTACTTCAGAGGTGCTTTGGGGGCATACTGGTTTTGAAAAAAAGGGAGGTCTTTTTGTGGGAGATATTACTTGGCAATTGTTGAATTTTGGAGGACTTTTGTTATTTTTTTATTTATTAGTTCTTGTGTTTAAAAAGTTAAGAGGTAATGAGAAACAGAAATGAAAAATGTTCTTATAACATAAAGATGAGGTAAATATATGCTGCTACGGTACATAGTTATTTTTATAATAGGTATCTTATCGACTTTCATTATTCAAGATGATCATTTCAACCAGTACAACATTATACAAAATTTATTTTTTAGAATTGTTTGGGCATTATTTTTCTTACTAATTATTTGGTTGCTACAAAAAAATCAAAAGAAAAGTAAATGATATAAATTATTTAAGCTCGAGAGAAGGAAGAGTCATGCAGAAATGACTTTAGACTTACAAAAAGTCGATGGGTGCTAGTTCGGCTGTCATTCTAAAAGAGAACGCCTTAAAGACGTTCCTGGTTTATTTGAGCCACTCTGTCTTTAAACTTGGATATTAAAAGTTAGATTATTTATTACGCTTTTTTCGTTTTACAAAATCGACAATGAAAGAAATTAATAGGAGAAATAATATAAATATAGTAACTTGATATCCTACATCAAACCAATTCACCACATGTGTTTCATTCATGTAATGCCACCTTAATCATTTTCAATAACCTACCAGCTTTGATATCATACACAAATTATCTTAATATTTAGATTTACAAAGCGTTTGCCTTAGCAAGAATCAATTGAGTAGGTGATATAAACGTTTACCCTATTAGTTTTCTAGAGAAGTAATCACGAGGAGTCTAGGCTGTGGAAACAAGCGAACAAAAAAGTAAATGTAACATTCTCTATTTTTTTGAGATTTTACGTCAAGTACGCAAAGGGCGCCAATTTGTTCTAAGTAATTAAACAAGCTGGAAGGGAAATGTAGATAAATAAGTACATGCTTATAAACAATTTAAAAAATTCACCTGCAAGCCCTATTTTGTGAATTACAGGCGAGATTTAAGACCGCTTCTTTTTATTCCTTCGTTCTACTTTTTGTACTTCATTATGGTCTTTTTAGACAAACCCCTGTGTTATCTTCTTTTTAATACAATAGCTAATATTAAAGAAAGCTGCAGTGAAATGATAATTAAAAAAGACAACATATAATCACTATCTAACGATGCATCATAGCTAAGGATAAAAAATAACCCTACAGAAATGGTTAGAATGAAAATGAAATTAATAATGATTTGCCTCATGGGCCCTCCCTTTCTAACAACCAATCAATAAGACAGAGTTAATCCATATGGCCTTGTATCTGTTGTATTAGTGGGTGTAATGGATAAACCGGCTGGATAAACGGACACAGTAGGTGTACCACCAACTCTTCTATGCCCATACTCTATTTTTATGTTTATTTTACCATTTTTAGATGTTGGAACATATACGTATTGTCCGATATACCCTTTATGCTTAGTTTTACTAGTAGAAGCTTTTAAATCATACGAACCAGCCACACCAGCACTTGGTTCCCAATTACTTGGAGAATATTTGATGGCATAATCAATCCATCGCCCATTTCCTTGTTGATCTTGGGAATATCTGTGTTGGTGTTGTGTTACTTTTCCTCCGCTAGTTGGTAAATAGAGCCCTGAACTTGAAGGGAAACCAATAGTCATCTTGTCAACTAAAGTATACGAAGGTGTCTTTAACCATTGAAAGTTACCATACATGTAAAATTTATCTTCTTTTTTACGATCACTAGTTACTTTATATACCGTTCCGCCTAGTTTTAAAGTTGAAGCAGCGATAGTTGCAAATGGTCTAATTTGCACTTGACCAGGCTTGTTAAATTCTGGCACATATATATCCATGATTTCTGATCCAGTATCAATAACTTGAGCTTCCTCTTCAATTAATTGTTTCGCAATTTCAACAGGTAAATCCTCGGCTTCTTCTTCAGTATTACCAACTTCATTTACAAGATAATCTAACTCTGTATGTGTTAGTCTATCTTTGCTAACATTTGTACCATTTTCCTCGGAAAAGCCTTCTGTGGCAAAACCAAAAGAAAATAAAAATACTGCTACTATTGATAAATATTTCATTTATTCCTTCTCCTTTTTTCATTTCATACTACTATTCGGCCGATTGAGTTTTTCGATGAAAACCTCAACTTGTACTAAAATTAACATGAATATTGCTTTTTTGAATTCCAATATAGAGATGATAAATTCCAATTTTGAAACAATATCATTTAGTAAATATGGTATATATTTCGGAGAGGAGAGAAAAAGCTGAAAGGAAGAATTGATCAGCTATTTGTATGCAAGTTTCCTCCTATATTCAACTGAACGGTATACTGCTGTTCTATGAAAAATGCCAGAATACTTTGAAATGGGAAGCATCATTCAAACCCATATTGATGACCGACTTTAATTCTGCCCATGACATGAAGTATAATGTAGCAAAATAGTAGAAGGGCAGTTGGGAAAATGGTGAGCAACTTTGTGCAAGGGCAATTAGAGGAATTTCGCGAAAAAAATCAAGATAGGGGCCGTTTGATTATTCAATGTCCGGACCAGCCAGGAATCGTTTCGACAGTTACGGCGTTTCTTAAACAATATGATGCAAATATCGTCGAGTTAAGCCAGTATTCGATGAATCCTGAGGGTGGTACTTTTTTTACGCGGATTGAATTCGATTGCCCGGGATTAAAGGAGAGGGCAGCGGAAATGGAATCGGCTTTTGAAGAGGTTTCGGAAGCCTTTTCAATGGAATGGACGCTTACGCATGTAAGTGATTTGAAGCGGACGGCCATTTTTGTCTCCAAGGAGCCGCATTGCCTGCTTGAACTGCTATGGGAATGGCAAAGCGGGGATTTGTTGGCCGATATCGCTCTTGTCATCAGTAATCATGAAGATACGAGACAAATTGTCGAATCGATGGGCATTCCTTTTTATTATATTCCTGCAAACAAGGATATTCGTAAGGAAGTCGAGACGAAGCAGCTTGGCCTTCTCGAGGAATTCAATATCGACCTGATTGTGTTAGCGAGGTACATGCAGATCCTGACGCCGGATTTCGTAGCGGCCCATCCGAATAAAATCATCAATATCCATCATTCCTTTTTACCTGCATTCATTGGGGCGCGGCCTTATGAGCGGGCTTATGACCGGGGTGTCAAGCTGATTGGGGCGACCTCCCATTATGTGACGAATGACTTGGATGAAGGCCCGATCATCGAGCAGGATATCGAGCGTGTCGATCATCGTGATTCGGCAGGGGATATGAAGAAAATCGGCCGTTCGGCTGAACGCAGGGTGCTCGCCCGTGCCGTTAAATGGCATTTGGAGGATCGTGTCCTCGTCCATGAAAATAAAACGGTAGTCTTTTAAAGTGGAAAGGGCCCCCTTGGCAAACCAAGGGGGCTTTAGCATGGAAAGTGTAGTATTCAGTACGTATACTCGACCCTTACCGATGCAGTGATGTTCAATTCCCCAGGCTGGATCGGGGTGGCAGCCATTTTTGCAAAGGAGCTTGCTTGGTAAAGCATGGGAGCGGCCGTTTCGGATACCTCGTCAACCTGGTTGGGGATGGGATTCAATGAGATGCCTATCGTTTGAGCCATGGAGAGCGCTTTTTCGTAAGCATTATTTAATGCGAGCGAAAGTGCTTGGTTATAGTAAGCTTCTGGATTTGATAAGGAAAAGCGAATGCTCGTGACCGTATTGGCGCCGCTTTTGACCGCTGTGTCAAGTAAAATTCCAATTTTTTCGATGTCGGTCGTCTGGACCTGGATGATATGCTGGACTTTATAATTCTTGAACAATTCCTTTCCATCGATATAATCGTATTGCGGATCGATTCTGTATTCACTCGTTTTCATATGTTCTTCGGGAATGCCCGCGGATTTAAGGGAGGCGATGACATTCGCGATCGCTTGGGAATTGGCCTGCTGTGCCTGCTGCGGGTCTTCATTCTCCGTCATGACCCCAAGGGTGAGGGTGGCTTGATCGGGAGCTGCTTGCAGCGTTTCCGAGCCGGAAACCTTCAATGTATGTTCATCATTGCGGGCAAAAGATTGTTGATTCATTATGACACCAGCCTTTTTAAAGAGATACATAACCCTATTGTACGAAGTATGGGCGGGAAACATGATTGAAATATCGCTGTCGTTCCCGTTTGCTTGAAAAATCAAAAAAACACTCGGCCTGGACCGAGTGCAGTTTACTTATGGATGACTTTGACCCTGCCAACCTGGCCATCGGTCAATCGTACCTTGATTCCATGGGGGTGACTGCTGGAGTTGGTCAAAATATCCTTAACCGTTCCGCTTGTCAGTTTACCGCAGCGTTGGTCTGCTTTCAGTACGATATCTACAGCTGTGCCTGGGGTAATATCTTTCCGGTTTTGACCGTTCATGCTCGATCCCATCCTTTTTTTTTTGAGTTATTTGCAACGATTCGTTGATGCAGTAACTTCAGTATAAGGAAAACTGCGGGCATAGTCGACCATTAGGTGAATGTTCCGTTAACGTATTTTCTTCAACGGCTCGACAGCCGGGCCATCTAATACCTCTCCGGTGATGGAGAAGCGGGAGGCGTGGCATGGGCAGTCCCATGTCCGGTCGCCGCTGTTCCAGACAACCTCACAGCCCATATGGGTACAGGTGGAGTCGACAATATGAAGCTGGCCGTCATGATCGCGGTAACAGCCAGCCTTGTCTCCATCGACCTTCACGATGGCGCCTTCATCGATGCCCAAGTCCTCTGGGGTTTGATGGATGACGGCCAATTTCCCCTTAATCATATGCTTCGCCACATCGGCATTGTCTTGGACCATATTCAGCAATCCCTTTAAGCGGGAAGGGTTATACAAATCGGCATATCGATTGTCCCTTTGCAAAATATGGTCGGTCATGATCTTTGCAGCGATCGATCCATTGGTCATGCCCCATTTCGCATAACCGGTAGCAATCAGGACGTTTGGATGATTGGGAGTCACCGGACCGACGTAAGGGATCTTATCCGGTGTCACGATATCCTGTGCCGACCAGCGATAAGGAATATCCGTAACATCGAAATAGGTGGAGCTGAAGTCCTTCAGGGCTTCATAATGCTCAATCGTCGAGACTCCCTGCCCCGTTTTATGGCCATCGCCGCCGACAAGGATCAGCTTTTCGCCATCGTCTCCCTCCGTATAACGGATGGAGCGTGAAGGGCTGTCGGCACAATAATACATGCCGCCCGGATATTCCTGCTTGGCCCTGATTGCCAATACATATGACCTTTTTACATGCACACGGGCGAAATATAGGCCCGTTTCGTCATTGAAAGGGAAGTGGGAAGCAACGATTACCCGCTTGCTCCTGATGGTATGCCCCGTATCAGTCAAGACGGTCGGTGGATCGCCGTCTTCAATCTTCATTGCCGTTGTATACTCATAGACCGTGCCCCCAGCCTCCTCGAATTTGGATATCAGTGCCGTTAAATACTTCAAAGGGTGGAACTGTGCTTGATCCTTCATGATCACGGCAGCTTTACAAGGGATGGAGAAGGGGATTTCATCTGTATAATCACCCCTAATGCCAAGCTTTTGATAGGCTTTTAGTTCTTGCTGGATTTTGTGTTTGCAATCTTCGGTATTCGCATAAATATAGGCGTCCTGTGCGATCAGGTTACAGTCGATGGAATGTTCGGCGACCAGGTCCCTGATCAGCTGCATACCTTCAGCATTCGCTTCATAATAGAGCTTTGCCTTCTCTTGACCATGGTCCGTAATCAATTGATCGTATACAAGGCCATGCTGGGCCGTAATTTTTGCCGTCGTGTGTCCTGTCGTTCCGTTAAGGATTTTGCCTGCATCAATCAGTGTGACCTTAACCCCCTGTTTCGCCAAAAGATAAGCAGCGGTGATCCCGGTTATTCCGCCGCCTACGATCAAGGTATCAGTGGTAATATCTGCATCTAGCTTAGGGAATGAAGGGAACGTTAATGCACTTCGCCAAAAAGGTTCCGGGAATTGTGGAAGATCTGTATTTTTTTCAGTCATATAATGTGCCTCCCGTACAGTTCATAATGATTGTCCAGTTATTACCATACCCAAAATCATTTTTTATACGCTTGTTTTTGGAAAAGAACGGTGCTTAAAAGAGGAATTATTTGGGTGTTTGCAAAAACGTATACTTGTAAACAAAAATAGATAGAATGTACACAAATATGTATACATGTTTACAAATGCGTATACTTGGCTCTGTGTAAGCTGTGTACATAGTTGTCCCTATTGTAAACAATTTGAAAACATTTCGACAAATATAGCTACAACTTAAGGAGGATTGACTATCGTGGCAATTTTTTCTATCCTTTAAGGGAATGCTTCACTTAAAATTTTTTCTATGAAAAAGGGGATGTTTTTAGATGAGTTCTAGAATCGCAGCAGTGGACGTAGGCAATGATGCCATCAAAGCTATTTTTGGAAAGCTAGAGTCAGAACTTTATATACCGAACGTCATAGCAAAGGATATAGAAGATCGCCCGGTCATCGGGATTGAGGAACTTGATGAAAAAAACCCATTGGAAGGCATTCATATTAGAGTTCACTCGCCAGCCCTGCAAGATAATAATGCCATTTATCGCGTCGGGAATTTGGCGACAAAAAGTGATAACCCTTCAGAATTGGATATGGGGAGCAGTAAATCGGAAGAAGATCAAACGTTGGTCATGCTTTTTGCAGCCCTGGCATTGGACGCTGTCAAACAGGGGAACAATGATGTGTTCAAAAAAGTGAACAATGTTGTGGAGGCGAATTATACACTTGGAACGGGCTTGCCCCTTCGAGAGGTTAAAGAAGGGAAAGACGTCGGATACCGCTCGAAGCTTTTAGGTTCGGTCCATCAGGTGGAATTCCTGATTACCCCAAAATACCAAGGGCTGAAGGTCAATATCAAATTCGATGAAGTGAAGGTCTATCCAGAGGGCTTTGCAGCATATATTAACTTGGTCATGGATAATGACTTAAATATCATCAACCGTGAGTTGATAGATAGAAGGATATTGATCCAGGACATTGGCGGACTTTCAACGGATATCGCGGTCATCAAAAATCGCAAGGTTGATGATGATAAGGCACAGGGTTTCAACTTGGGAGTGGCAGAAGCGTTGGAGTCGATCCGTGAGGAAATCAGGAAAAAACATGGCGTCGAGCTGGACAGCAGGAGAGACGTCGTCGAAATCATCACGAAGAAAAATGACCGCAATCATATCATGGTCCGCGGAAGCAGGACAAGCGTGCATGATATCGTCGATCGCATTTTAGGTGAGCTTGCCAAGAAACAATATCGCCACTTGCGCAACGTCTGGCAAAAGAATTCCCAAACGGAAATCTGCTATTTTGTTGGCGGGGGTTCGATTGTCCTGAAAGATTATTTGAAAACATTGAACCAAAATTTCGATGGCTACAATATCGACTTTTTCGAAGACGAGCGGGAAAGCGTTTGGATGATGGCAAACGCCTATTATAAATTGATTTCGGACTTTAATCGCCGGAATGCAAAAAAGGAACAAAATCAAGCCCATCCAAAGCGGAAAGAACAAAGAACAGGTTCCATTAAATAGGTGAGAGAATGAAAAAAACAGCTTCTTCTGAAATCAAGAGAGGACAAGCCATCACTTTTCGTATCCCTTCTGATGTGTCGGACTATACGTTAAGGCTGCTGCAGAAATTGAAGGAAACGGAAAGAAGGAATTTTTCCAGTAAAATTGCCGAGTATGTTCTCGATGGTGTCGGGCAGGCCACCCATCAGGATCGGGAAATGATTGCCCTGCCCATGCCGAACAAACTAAGCAAATCGCAGCGTGATTGGCTCAAGCATTCCCATTCAGAAGCTATGCTCGGAACGATCATGTATCACCTTTTATCCGATCCATTGCGCGCGACAGCCTTGCTTGCATCCTTGAACGGCAATGAATTGAATGAAGAACCATATATACAGGCCGAACCGGAGGAACAGGCGCAACCCATGGAAGTCCGGGAAGACTTGCCCAGGAAGGAACTGGATGACTTTGATTGGAGCCTGAACGAACCTGAACGGCAAGAGGAAGAACCCGAGCAGGAAGAGGAGAATCTCGACGATCTGCTAGGAGATTTCCTTGATCAAATGAATCAGTGAATGATAGAGAAGGATATCCGACGACAAGTTGGATATCCTTTTTTGTTTTAAAAAAAGGGACCCATTGGGCCCCATTGAAAACGATCAAGCTAGGAAAATCAGTTGATAAAGAAATAGGATGGCAAAGATGTACACAAAGGGGTGCACTTCACGAAACTTCCCACTGGCCATTTTTAAAATCGGATAGGCGATGAATCCTAGGGCTATCCCATTGGCGATGCTCGAAGTTAACGGCATGGCGACAATGACCAAAAAGGCTGGGAATGATTCATCAAAGTGTGTCCAATCAATTTCATTTATGCTTTTGATCATCATGCTTCCGACGATGATCAAGCTTGGTGCCGTGATGGCCGCTACATTTGAAACAGCCCCTATCAGTGGGCTGAAAAAAGCGGTTATCAAGAAAAGGATCGCCACTACAAGTGCGGTTAAACCTGTCTTGCCGCCGGCGCCCACCCCAGCGGAGGATTCGACGGATGCTGCCGTCGGGCTAGTACCGAACATGGCGCCGACGGTCGTGCCGACTGAATCCGCAAAAAAAGCACTGCCCGATTTCTCAAGCTTATTGTTCTTCAGCAATCCAGCCTGGCGCACGATTCCCAATAAGGCTCCCGTCGTATCGAAAAGCATGACAAGCAATATGGAGAAGACGACGCCGTATAGCCCATAGTTGATGACATCCGCAATGGAAGTGATGGGATTCGCGACGATGATTCCTTCTGGCAGCGAAGGGGTCGACACAAGCCCATCGATTTTCAGCTGACCTGTAAAGAAAGCGATGATGGCCGTCAGGATCATGCCGATGAATATCGCTCCCTGTACATTACGAACGATCAGCACGATGGTGATGACCAGACCAATCAGTGTGAGCGCTACACTCGGCTCCCTGAAGCTTCCAAGCGTTACAAGGTTTGATTCATGCTGTGTTACGACACCTGACAGACGAAGCCCGATGAACGTGATGAAAAGGCCGATCCCGGCACTGATTGCATGCTTTAAATTGTTGGGAATGGCTTCGATCAATTTCGACCGGAAAGAAGTCAATGATAAAAGGATGAAGATGATCCCGGTAACAAAAACTGCCGAAAAAGCGACAGTGTATGAAATATCATGGGTACCGAGGACAGAGTAGGCAAAATAGGCATTCAATCCCATTGCCGGCGCTATCACGATTGGATAATTGGCTAAAAGGGCCATGCACAGGGTCCCGACAATTATCGCAATGATCGTTGCCGTGAATGCCTGGTCGAAAGGAACACCGGCATCGGAAAGGATCATGGGGTTCACGACGATGATATAAGCCAGCGTCAAGAAGGTTGTAAGCCCCGCAAGCACTTCCGTCTTGATATTTGAATTCCGTTCTTTTAATTTAAACATGCGGTCACTCCCTTTTTATATACAAAAAATCCTTGCAAAGCACTACAAGGAGGAGATGCTTACCATTTTCTCAAGTAAGTAGCTCGAAAGATGATTCGATAATAAAATCTTATAAATTATATTAGAAAAATAACTAAAGTACAATAGCATGAAAAATTTTATGTGACGGGTTTTCTCGAAATTAGATAATGATATACTTACAAATAGCCTAGAATAAGAAAAATGACCAAAAACGAAGGAAGATACATCCGCTTTTTCCAAGATGATTCCCTTTGAATACATGAAGAAATTCAGAAAGTAGGCCATAACATGAAACATTTCATCGATCTTGGCGTCAGCCCGGCGATTAATACGATATTAAAGCAAATAGGAATAGCCAATCCGACTCCGATACAGGAGAAGGCGATACCCGATATCCTGGCAGGAAGGGACGTTATCGGGAAGGCGCAGACAGGGACGGGAAAAACCTTGGCATTCCTGCTGCCAATCCTGGAAAAAGTCGATCCGGCAGCCTCCCACATCCAATCACTGATCGTCACGCCAACAAGGGAACTGGCTTTGCAAATCACTGCGGAATTGAAAAAATTCGCCAATGAAATCGAGGAGCTTCAAGTGCTTGCCGTTTATGGCGGACAAGATGTCGAGCAGCAAATGAAGAAGCTGACAAGAAATATTTCGGTGGTCGTCGCCACACCAGGCAGGCTATTGGACCATCTAAGAAGAGGAACCATCGACCTTTCCGAAACACGGACGCTCGTGCTGGATGAGGCCGATCAAATGCTTCATATCGGCTTTTTACCTGAGGTGGAGGAGATCATGGGTCAGCTTCCCGAGCAACGCCAAACCCTGCTGTTTTCCGCCACGATGCCTGAACAAGTGCATCAGCTGGCAAAACGCTACATGAATAAACCGTTGACGGCCGCTGTCAAGGCAGAGCAGGTGACGGTCGAGCAAATCAGGCAGCTTGTCATCGAGACGACCGACCGTGCCAAACAGTCTTCATTAATGAACATGCTTAAGGAAGAACAGCCCTATCTGGCTATTATATTTTGCCGCACGAAACGCCGTGTTTCCGTACTGAATGATGCTTTGAAGGCCGCTGGTTTCAATTCCGAGGAACTGCACGGCGACCTCTCCCAGGCGAAGCGTGAACGAGTTATGAAAAACTTTAGGGATGCCAAGCTTCAATACTTGGTGGCGACAGATGTTGCGGCCCGTGGGCTTGATGTAGAAGGCGTGACGCATGTATTTAATTATGATGTCCCAGAGGACGCTGAGAGCTACATCCATCGAATTGGCCGTACAGGCCGGGCCGGCGAGCATGGCCTTGCTGTAACCTTCATCGCGACGAAGGATCTTCAGCTTTTAAGTGAAGTGGAAAAAGGGATTTCCATGAAAATCGAAAGAAGGACGATTGAAGGCGTGAAAATGTTCCAGCCTGATGAAGTGGCACATAAAAAGAAGCGTTATGAAGATTCCTCTGAAGACGGTGCCCGCCGGCCGCGTACTGGCGGGGGAAGACGCCACCGGGAGCGCATAGATACGAGAGGGCCGAACAGGGGCAGCCACCGTTCCGTGAACCAAGCGGACAATCGGGAATTGGACAAGGAGAAACCACGTGGAGGCCGGCATGAGCGTGAGGATTCACGGGGGAGGCGCCCTGAAAAAGGGAATGCACAAACTCGCGAAAATCCACGAGGCGGCCGCCAAGAAGGACGCGGTTCCAAAGGGGTGCGTGCACAAGGACCAAGCAGCCGAAGGGGCGGTTCCGGCAGCAGCTCCAATAGAGGGAGAAACCGGTAAAAGGAGGAGACGGAGTGGAAAAGCCTTGGGTGGCAGAATATCCAGTTTCGTTGGAGCTGGCAAGGAAATTGATCATGCAGCAGTTTCCGGAAATTGAATGGAAAGAAATCAAGCAGCTAGGGGAAGGGTTCGATAACACCGTCATGCAAATCAATGGTGAATTTGTATTCCGTTTCCCGCGCCGTCCGCTCGCCGTTACGCTGATTCAGGTGGAGAATCGCCTTTTGCCTTCCATTGCCGGAACTTTACCGCTCTCTATCCCTGAACCGATCTTTTTTGGAGAGCCTAGTGCCATCTATCCGTACCCCTTTACCGGCTATAAAATGGTAAAGGGACACTTGCCTGCAGAAGGATCTGTTGCAAACGAGGTTGAATCGGCAAAAAGATTGGCCGGTTTCCTGAAGATCCTCCATAGCTTTCCGCTCGATAAGGCCAGGCAGTCAGGCGTTGAGCCTGATGGGTTGAGAAGGCTCGATGCAGCCTTTCGCCGAGAATCGCTGCTTGAGCATGTTGCCACACTGGAACAGCTCGGATATATCCAACAAGCTCAAGCGGTTACCTGCTTTGTTGAAAGGCTGGGCGACATGGAGGTGCCGCGGCCCTCAACACTCGTTCATGGGGATATTCACGTCAGGAATGTCTTACTGGATGACGAGGGCATTCTTGCTGGCATCCTTGATTGGGGAGATGTCCATATCGGCAGCCCGGCCATCGACATCGCCTTTTTATACAGTTATTTCCCAAGCAATGCACGCCAAGCCTTTTTTGAAATCTATGGGGACATTGATCAGGAAACGGAGCAACTAGCTCGCTTCAGGGCGGTATATATGCTTATTACCTTGCTCGTCTATGGCATTGATCGCGAGGATGAAAAGCTGGTCGCGATCACGGAAAAAGGATTGGCATTGGCGATAGAAGAATAACAGGTAAGTGCTTTTGATGATTAGGAGGTTACTATGGAAGCAAGCTATTATCATACCATCACCATATTGGCAAACATGCTGGCCGAGGCCAATATTCCTTATCAATATACAGGCCGGTCCGCCTTATTTATCCAAGGAGTCGATGCAGAGGCAGATGGCATCGAACTGGATGTGCAATGGGATGTTTTCAATGAAGTCTTGGTCCATTTCGGCGCATACTCTCCGACACCCCCTGAAAGGAGTCCTGACCGTGCCTCCTTTACCATGGAGGTCGAGGGAGTATCCGTCAAGGTGGGCTGCAGGTATAACACGACGATAAAAACCGATCCCTATCGCTTGTCGATAATGCTTGGAAATACGGTTGTCTGGTGCCGGTCGCTTTACAGTTATTTCTATGATGACGAAATGAAAAGATACAGTGCCGAGATCCATGCTTACCTAGCTGCCGAGCAGCAGGGCTTCACAGCCGAAAATGAACAAGCCTGGAATCAGAATAATTATTTGGCGCTGGTCAATCGCTATGGCGAGCCCGGCGAAGTCGCAGCCAAAATCAAGCAAAATCCAAAATGGCGTTTGCATCCATTTTATAAATATATAGGTGAGGCCAAGGATAAAAAAATCACACATTTGATGGGATCGAACGGTGTTAAAGCGGTGGCCCTGGCGATATTGGGTGCCTCCGTGAAGGTCGTCGACTTTTCCCGGGAAAACGCGGCATTCGCCAATGAGCTTGCTGGCGGCGCAGGGGTCAGCATCGATTATATCGTTTCCGACGTCCTTTCCTTAACGGAAGAGCATGCAGCAGGGAATCAGGATGTGGTATTGATGGAGCTGGGCGTGCTGCACTATTTGATTGATCTGCAGCCGTTATTTGCAAAAATCAAAGAGATGCTGAAACCGGGAGGCCGATTCATCCTCCATGAATTTCATCCGATTTCAACCAAACTGATTACCTCCAATGGTAAGAAGCATAAGATTGCAGGCAACTATTTCGCTCCGGAAATCGAAAACAACGTAGTCGCTTTTTCCAAGCATATGCCGGATGAAGAAAAAGGGG
Organism: Peribacillus folii; assembly: GCF_030271255.1. Taxonomy (GTDB): domain Bacteria; phylum Bacillota; class Bacilli; order Bacillales; family DSM-1321; genus Peribacillus. Next base: position 233,801 of record NZ_JASJOM010000007.1, on the reverse strand, counting down.
GCCTTTCAAAGGTTGTCCAGCGTAAATGGACAATCGGCGAGCTTATCACGGCAATTAGCCAATCAGGTCTTGTCATTAAAGTGCTCGAGGAAGAACCGAATCATAAAATTCACGATATCGGCATTCCAAAGACCTATACATTGGTGGCTGAACGGGTATAAGGGTACAGTCACAATTAAAGACATAAAATGTTAAACAATCAGGAGGAACCTTTTATGAGCAAAGTGTATATCATTCATGAAAACGAGGAATGGACGGCCCATTTAACCAAAAGAATGAATGAGTTGGAGCTTCCCTATGAAGAATGGCATCTTGACCAGGGTGTGGTCGATTTAACGGAGGAGCCGCCAGAGGGCGTTTTTTATAGCCGTATGAGTGCAAGCTCACATACTCGCGGGCATCGATTTGCGCCTGAAATGACGGAAGCTGTGCTAGCGTGGCTTGAACAGCATGATCGTACGGTCTTCAATGGATCACGGGCGCTAAGGCTGGAGGTCAGCAAGGTCAATCAATACACGGCACTGACAAAGGCTGGAATTCAGACTCCGAAAACGATTGCAGCTGTAGGCAAGGAAAATATCATCAAGGCAGCAGTGAAATTAAATGTCGCTTCGTTCATCACGAAACATAACCGTGCAGGTAAAGGACTCGGTGTTCAATTATTCCAATCAGTAGAAGCGTTGAAACAATATGTGGATGGTCCGGAATTCGATGAGCCAGTTGATGGGATTACATTAATTCAGGAATACATAAAAGCGCCGGAGCCATTCATCACCCGTTGTGAATTCGTGGGCGGCAAGTTCATTTATGCGGTAGAGGTCGATACATCCGAAGGCTTCGAGCTTTGTCCGGCAGATGCCTGCCAAATCGGTGACTTATTCTGCCCGATCGGTGAAGAGGAAAAAGAAAAACCAAAATTTAAAATAGTGCAAGATTTTCATGATCCAATCATTGAAAAATATGAAGCGTTTTTAAAAGAAAATGGCATTTCGATTGCCGGAATCGAATTCATTCGTAACGGCGCTGGTGACATCTATACGTATGACATCAATACCAATACGAATTATAACCATGATGCTGAGGCTGCAGCGGGCCAATATGGCATGCTTGAATTAGCGAAGTTCCTGGGATCTGAATTGGCAAAACAAAAACGTGTGCAAATGAAGTGAATAAAACGGTGATTCTGACTGGAAGGGCAATTTTTTATTTGCCCTTCCAGTCTTTTTTGACATAAAAAGAAGGTGCCCGTCTCTATTGGGCACCTTCCATATGGATTGAATCAATTATTGCTCGACCACTCTTCAACATCCCATACCTTCGTCACCCAATCTTCATAGAAATCAGGTTCATGGCATACGAGGAGAACCGTCCCTTTATACTCTTTCAATGCACGCTTCAGTTCTTCTTTGGCAACGACATCCAAATGGTTCGTCGGTTCATCGAACAATAGCCAGTTGCTTTCGGTAAGCATCAGCTTGCACAACCTTACTTTTGCTTGCTCGCCACCGCTTAAATGGCTCATTGGGCGTGTAATATGCTCGTTTTTCAAACCGACACGGGCAAGGATTGCACGAACCTGCGGTTGGTCAAGATGCGGGAAGGCGTTCCAGACCTCATCGATAGGTGTCGTATTTCCTGCCTTCACTTCCTGCTCGAAATAAGAAGAAAAGAGGAAATCGCCAAGGGATCGTTTTCCGCCAAGAGGATCGATTTTACCTAAAATCGTTTTTAAAAGCGTCGATTTCCCGACTCCGTTACAGCCGACCACGGCGATTTTCTCTCCCCGCTCGATGGTCATCGACAGCTTCGGAAGCAATGGACGGTCATAGCCGATCTCCAAATCTTCCCCTTCAAAGACATAACGGCTGCTTGCACGTGATTCCTTGAAATCGAAGGTCGGTTTCATGGCCGTTTCCGGACGATCAATCCGCTCCATGCGATTCAATTGCTTTTGACGGCTCTTTGCCCGGCCTGTCGTTGAGTAGCGGGCTTTGTTTTTCGCAATGAAATCTTCCTGCTTTTTAATGAATTCACGCTGTTTTTCGTATGCGTTGATATGTTGGTTCTTATTCAATTCAGCAAGCTCAAGGAACTTTTCGTAAGTGGCCGTATAACGGGTCAGCTTCGAGAATTCTAGGTGGAAAATGACGTCAACGACACCGTTCATGAACTCGGTATCATGAGAAATCAAGAGAAAGGCATGCGGATATTCCTTTAAGTAGCTGCTCAGCCAGCGGATATGCTCGACATCCAAGTAGTTCGTCGGTTCATCCAGCAAGAGGACTTGCGGCTGTTCCAGAAGCAGCTTGGCCAGTAAAACCTTGGTCCGTTGTCCGCCGCTCAGCGCCGAAACATCGCGATCCAGCCCGATTGCATCCAAGCCCAGTCCGCGTGCCGCTTCTTCAATTTTAATATCGAGATTGTAAAAGCCGCCCGCTTCAAGCTTGTCCTGGATTTCCCCCATTTGCTCCAAAAGCTCTTCAAGCTCTTCGGGAGAGGCCGTCCCCATTTTCTCCGTTACCTCATTAAGTGCCTTCTCCTGCTCGAATAGCGGTAAGTAGGCATCCCTTAGGACATCGCGAATCGATTTTCCTTTTGCAAGGATCGTATGTTGATCCAGGTAGCCATATTCGACGCCGGGAGTCCATTCGACCCGGCCTTCATCATGGATAAGCTGCCCTGTGATGATATTCATCATCGTTGATTTTCCGACACCATTCGCCCCGACCAGTCCTACATGTTCTCCGGCCATCAGGCGGAAGGAAACATCCTTGAATAAGGTGCGATCGCCAAAGCTATGTGCTAATTTATCTATAGAAAGTAAGCTCATGTATGTTGAACCTCCCAGTTAATTTGAAAAAATCCCTACGTTTCATCATACTAAAAACTGCCCGCGATTGCTATCTAATCTATTCATTTGCATATATGTGGGTACTGAGAAGTGGAGGCAAACGATTGTGCTATGGAACCCCTTGCCTTCTCCGCGAGTGGTCGATCCTCTCTACTGCATATCATAAAAAGGACCCAAATAAATTTCTAAAAAGAAACAGGGAGTTTCAAATTAGAAACTCCCTGTTTCTATAATTTTTATAAAATGAAGATATCCCATGCTTAATTTAAGAAGATTTATTCGCAGCCACCTTCAAAAAAGCTCATGGGGAATTCAATTAAAAAGGCCTTTTTTAAAAGGTCTTTTTTTGTACAAATCATCAAAATGAACAGGGCAGTTTGTGCGTGTAACGGGTCTGGCGGTTCTTTGTGGGTCTTCATTCGTATATTTCTTAAAGAATGGGTTCTTTAATGGCGCCGTTAGAGAACTATTATTTAGGTGAATCTAGATTATTGCAATCAATGGAGTGCTAAAAAAATTCATTGATTACAAAATAAACATTTAAGGAGAAAAATATGACTATTTCAAGAAAATCAAATTTTTTCATGTTTGTATTGATTATCGCCTCAGTTTTTAGTATTGGTTCAAGTGTTTTTGCTGCTAACAATACGAGTGATGATAAAAGTTTTCGTTTTACTGTTCCTGCTTCTAGCAATCCAGATAAGGGCACTACTTATGAGAATGGATACTCCGAGACGCAATCAAGATCGACCGCAGAAAAGAGTGCCCCATGGTATTTGAATCTTGCCTATTCTTCAGAAGGTGCAGGAACAGTTACTATAATGTGGCTTGATAAAAACGGTACTTCCTACTCACATCCAAGCAAATATTATCAAGGAAAAAAATATACCATTAAAGTTAAAAAAGCTGCCAGTGGTTCAGTGCGTATTGGCGCTGAAAATAATAATCTTTCTACAAAATCACATAAAGTAGAAGGATATTGGGATCCAGCAGTGCGTTAACAGGATAATAGCATATCCATATTTAATATTCATGTATGTTAAAGGCCGCACCCTTTTTACCAACATGAAAGACTTGAAAGAAGGGGGTCTTTATGAGCCTTAAAATGCATAACAAGGAGAAAAGATGAAAAGTCAAATTAGTAGAGTGTTTAGAAATAAATTAAGTCGTTTTGGAATTTTAGCTATCATCCTGATTCCTTGTATGGAGATCATTCAGTTATCGGCTGATATTTATGAAGATTCCTATCTCGCGGAGGCCTTTTTTCTTTCAGGGTCGACGATTGGACATGTAACACAAATTATTTTACTGTGGTTTCTCCCACTTTACTTACTGGTGATTTGCTCAGATGATCCTATCCAAGACAAAAAGACAGGCGTTAGAGACATTTGGATTTCTAAATTAGGAAAAAAGAAATACTTCTTTGTTAAGCTTAAAGCTTCGTTCATTGTGTCTTTTTCTGTAATTTTTTTAGCCTTAACAATAAATTTTTTAATCAACTCTCTTTTTTTTGATATGGCCGGATTTAGTTCAGCAAATAATTATGATGGAGTGTCAGGGGAAGCATTTATAAAGATGCAAGTGGAAAGTCCTTATCTTAGTATCTTTTTATTTTCCCTAACAACCTCTTTTTTTGCGGGTTTGATAGGGGCTGCTGGTACATGCTTTAGTATGCTGACTTACGATAAAAAAATAACGTATCCAGTAACGTTTGCATTTTGGTATATCCTTATTTCACATGAGGGAACGGTGATGTATCTATTTCAACCGTTTGCCGAATATGGGTTAGAGACTTTAACACCCATTTTCATTACGTCAACTCTTGCCTTTCTTGTTCTGTATATTTTGACGTACCTCCATGAGGTGAAGATAAATGAAATCTAAATGGTTGCTTTCAACTCTCTGTTTATTCCTATTCATGGTGGTGCTTTGGTATAAACAAACAAGTGACTTTGTTCATCTTCAACCACTTTATAACAGGTTTCTCTCAATAAACTCTAATATGTATTCGCCGAATTCAATTGAAGCACATGTGCTATTTTTCACTTATCCTTTTTTGATGTTCGTAAAAAAAGCTCCAAGTCATGCAGCAGCAACAGTTAGATATGTAATGCGTGGTGCAAAATATCGGAAGGATGTTCTACATGCTTTCTATGCCGTTCTTATTTTCGTTACCATCCATCTTTTCATTTTAAGTGGCTATAACTTTTTCTATTTGGGAAGTGTTTTTTTTAATGATGTAAGTTTTGTTCAGATCCTATTATGTGAGTTTCTTGGTCTTGTTTTTTATTATTTCTCGCTAGCTCTTCTTTATATAGCGATTAAAACGATCCTAAATTCAGATATATTATCTTACTCTTTTGTGTTTTTTATTGTGACATTGACTTTCTTTTTCAATAAGTTAGTCAATCAAGAGCTGTATACACCGATTCGAGATCTAGCAAATATCGTTTTATTAGTAGTTGCTTCTGGTGATATGAACAGTATAGTAACGATTTATTTGCGGCAAATAACGATTGTCGTAGTCTTGCTTGTTTTTGGGTGGAACATGTTTCAAAGAAAGGATTACCTGAAAAATGATTCACTTTAGAAATGAAGCGTTCATCTTGTTTATTGTTGCACTCATCCAATATGTATATTTCATGAATGATAGGTTAGCTCATTCTTCCTTTCCGTTTTTGGATGGGGTACCGACACCAGTTAATTATCCTCACTTAGTTACCTATTTAATGGGCTGGTATATATCGATAGCTGCAAGTAGCTTCATTTTATTAGGGCACATCTCGGATTCACTAGTTGATTACGGAAAATATATCATTTTAAGGGGAAAAAGTAGGTTTTCATGGCTAATGTCTAAAGTAATCCATATGTGGAGGGTTGTAATGGTTTTAGTTTTTTCACAATTAATCGCTACAATTTTTTTTCAAACAATCTTGGATTCTGATCCTGTACTTGAATTGACACACCTGTTTGAAGGTATATTGTTTTATGTGTTAACAATCATGGCTATTTTATCCATACAAATGATATTGGAACTGTATATGAAATCCCAATTGGCGTTTATATTAACCAATTGTTATGTGCTGCTATCGATAACAATTGTTGAAGGTTTCGTTCAAAAAAAAGTACTATTTCATGTGTTTTTCCCGAACCTATCAATGAGTTTTCGCAATGGCATGATGGCTAATCCTACCTTGCAGGAAACGATAGGCCAATTACATGAGTTGGGGCTTTTTTTAGTTGTTATTATTTTGTTTCTGCTTTGTCTTTCCGTAATAAGAATAAAAAAAATAGAATTAATGTGAGGAATTAAAATGATTGAAGTCCATGACTTATCAAAAAAGTTAAAAAAAAATAAAGTTTTACAAAACATCACTTACACCTTCGAAAAAGGGAGAATCTACGGTTTGGTTGGAAAAAATGGTTCTGGTAAGACCATGTTGCTTCGGGCGATAGCTGGACTTATTATTCCAACTGAAGGCAGTGTAACCATTAATGAAAAAGTATTGCATAAGGATATTTCGTTTCCGCCAAGTATCGGTATTATTATTGAAAATCTCCAATTGCTTCCCCAGTTCGATGCTGAGACTAATTTGAAAATTCTTGCTGCGATTAAGAAAACAGCGTCGCTCGAAGATATACAACACGCCATAATGAGACTTGCGCTGGATCAGTTCGGTACATTGAAAGTAAGAAAATATTCTCTGGGTATGAAGCAGCGACTGAATATTGCACAAGCCATTTTTGAAAAACCTGACATTATTTTATTGGATGAACCGACTAATGCCATCGATGAAAAAGGTGTGGAACGAGTACTGGATATATTGAAAGAAGAACGGGAGAGAGGAGCAACCATCATTATTGCCACTCATAATAAAGATGATGTTTTCCCGATTTGTGATGAAGTTATACAAATTAGTAATGGACGGTTAATATAATGAGAAAATCTCAAATGCTTTTTTTGGTTATCATATTTGTAAGTTTACTCACCATCATATCCATACCGGAATTCATAAAATCTCTTACGCCAAACGAACATCTTGAAATGAAAAAAATCAAGGGCGGAGGTATCGAATACAGACTCACACAAGGCAACTTCCATGTAGGAAACGATATTCCAGTGGGATATTATGACGTGACAAGCGATGGTGATAATTATTTTAATGGGACTGAACTTTCCGATGGTGATCATTTTTTAGGTTTGAGACTTTATGATGGCAATATAGCACAAGTTACTGGGAAAGGAACAATCAAGCTTAAAAAATCAGCTTTTTCGCCAGTTAGTAAAGAGGGTGATTCCTATGAAATACATCATTCCGGTTTCTATACAGTCGGTAAACAAAATACAAGCCGGAGAGTATATCATCACTTATGAAACCAGGAATGATGAAGTGTTAAAGGAAGATCCATGGTTCCAAATCATATCTGATGATTTGCAAAAAATTATAGGAGGGGACTCCTTTGGAGATGTTAATCAGTTTGAAATTGATCTAAAGGAGAATACATGGCTGGAACTTAACCAAAGTGGATTTTCCACTAATAAAAATGTTTCTTTCTTTTTAACACCTGTAAAATAGGCGTGACTTGGTAATTTAAATACATGCATTTAATAGAATAGGCAAGCTTTGATTTAATCTTCATCCTTATCCCTTGAAAGATTGGTTATCGACTCGTTTTTGGCGGAGTGAACTTGATTGGATGTTTTGCCCTCCCTTCCCCTAAATGGGAGAGGAGGGCAAAACATGATCATTTATCCACTTTAAATCCTTTTAATAAATCCGCAAAAGGATTATTAATCGGTTCTGCTTCTTTTTCCTGCTCTTTTAAGTACTTTTGTACGGAACGTTTATCCACTTTTCCGCCAGTTTCTTTCTTACGTCTTGCTTCAAAAGCAGACAGTTTCTCGCGGTATCCGCATTTACATGTGAAGATTTGACCATCGCCTTCCCCACGTAGTTCCATTTTCTTTTTACATTGTGGGCAGCGTGCATTCGTTACACGGGCGACGTTCTTTTTATGGCCGCATTCACGATCTTGGCAGACGAGCATTTTGCCTTTTTTACTATTCACTTCAAGCATTGGCTTCCCACAGTCTGGACAGGATTTCGTTGAGATATTGTCGTGTTTATATTTTTTGTCACTCGCTTTGATTTCACGGACAATTTCTTTTGTGTAATTTTTCATTTCATTGATGAACACATCTTTTTTCAGCTTTCCTTTGGCGATTAGCTCGAGCTTTTGCTCCCACTCAGCTGTTGTCGCAGGAGATTTTAGTTTTTCTGGCACTAAATCTAAAAGCTGACGTCCCTTGGATGTAATATGGATGTCCTTGCCGCCGCGTTTTTCGAATAAGAATGAATTGAATAGCTTATCGATGATATCGGCACGGGTGGCGACTGTTCCAAGTCCCCCCGTTGATTTCAACGTGTCTGCCAGCTTCTTATCGTTTGTTTCCATGTATTTCGCAGGGTTTTCCATCGCTGATAGTAAAGTCGCCTCCGTAAAGCGTGCTGGTGGCTTTGTTTGGCCAGACGTTTGAGTGATTAATTTTGTCTTTAATACATCGCCTTTTTCAATACGAGGCAATAGCTGCTCTTTTACATCCTCTGCTGATTCTTCATCATCAAAGTGGTTTGCATAAACTTCTTTCCAGCCCGAATGAATCACGGATTTTCCTCTCGCGATAAACGTTTGCTCGCCAATTTTCGTTTGCACCGTCAATTGCTCATATTCAAACGCAGGAAATAAAACTGCCAAGAAGCGTTTCACGACAAGGTCGTAAATTTTGCGTTCTTTGTCAGTGAAGGCTGAAAGATTCACATAACCCTCGGTCGGAATAATGGCATGGTGATCACTGACTTTACTATCATCGACAAATGCTTTTGACGCTTTAATAGGCTTATTCAACACCTTATTTGCAAGAGGACGATATTCACCTATGGCACAGGCTTTTAAACGCTCCGGAAGCGTACCAACGATATCGGATGATATATATCGTGAATCCGTACGCGGATAAGTCAAGACCTTGTGTTGCTCATACAATTTTTGCATGATGTTCAATGTTTCTTTAGCCGAATAGCCAAAGAGTTTATTCCCATCACGTTGTAACTCTGTTAAATCATATAGACCAGGTGCGAATGTTTTCTTTGCTTTGCGGTCAATGGAAACAACAGTCGCATCCTTACTTCCAAGTGATTTCACGATTGCATCGGTCTTTTCTTTATTAAAGCTGCGGCTATTTCCATTTTCATCTTGCCACGTTAACTTAAGTCCATCCGTTTGGGCTTCAATTCCATAATAGGTTTGCGGTTTGAAATTCGCAATTTCCTCTTCGCGCGCTGCAACCATTGCAACCGTCGGTGTCTGAACGCGTCCACAGTTTAATTGCGCATTGAATTTTGTCGTTAAGGCACGAGTAGCATTCAGACCGATATACCAATCCGCTTCCGAACGTGCTACTGCAGAAGTATATAAGTCTTCATACGCTTTACCAGGCTTTAAGTTATTGAATCCATCCTTAATTGCTTTATCCGTTACGGAAGAAATCCAGAGACGTTTGATGGGCTTATTCACTTTTGCTTTCTCGATGATCCAACGTGCAACTAATTCTCCTTCTCTCCCTGCATCAGTCGCCACGATTATTTCATTCACATCATTGCGAGTCAATTGCGTTTTGACAGCATTGAATTGCTTTCCCGTTTGTTTCATGACAACTAGCTTCATGCTTTCGGGAAGCATGGGCAGGTCTTCCAGCTTCCATGTTTTAAATTTCATATCATATGCCTCTGGATCTGCTAGAGTAACCAGATGACCTAATGCCCACGTAACGATATACTTATCGCCTTCTAAAAATCCATTGCCTTTTTTATTACACTTCAATACATTCGCAATATCACGTGCAACTGAAGGCTTTTCAGCAATTACCACACTTTTTGACATTTGTTCAAACTCCCTTACTAACTATTTACCGTCTAATATAACATAATTTCAAGGAGGGAATGGACCATGCACTCCATTTAAAGCCTCTGAACGAATCTATGAAGGCAATGGAAACCGTGCTCGCTTCATGGCTGGGAAAGCAAGGAAACCTCATCAAGAATCTTGGTGAAACCGGCGGGTTCAGGGTAGGGGAGCAAATGCTAACAGCGATTTGAAAAGTGAAGCTTTCCAAACAGGCTTTCATTAATAGGTACGCCTTCGCCTAGAAAATCGTGACCAAAAATTCATAGATGATAATGTGTCAGGAGCGAAATGCCTGGGTTGAGGCAAGCTGATGCTTGAAGTGGATAGCAGTCAGGTACTTGAATGTGAACACAAAAATGGTGTTTCACGTGTAACAAATGCCCACAATGTCACAAAAAGATGGAAACGCTTGTACAATAAACGGACCTTGGCAAAACTAGTTTCAAGGAATAAAAGAAAAAGGATGAAGCGTTGGCTCCATCCTTTTTCCATATTACTGCTTCGACTAAAATTCATTCAGTACGTTGCCGTATAATTATTTTTATAGTTTGTTGTCCATTTTTTGGTGTTTATCCTAATCTAGAGCGTACTGAATGGCTGCTAATCACCTGGACTGAAAATCGCTTCATCATTCTCTGGATTCCATAGGTTGTAAATACTCATGAGTATCCTCCTCCTTTGAATGAGAAAGTAGTCATTCCCATTTTGAATAGCACCTAACGCTTCAATTGACTCTAACGCTGATCACGGGGACTAAACACCGCTGCGTCATTCTCCCTGTTCCATTGGCTTCTGATTGTACTCATGCACATCATCTCCTTTGGTTGAGAATGTCTTACAGTATTTATATACCCGGGTGGGACAGGTTGAAACATTTTTTTTAAAAAAGTATAAACATATACTGCCTGTAATGAGTTTCCCCAACTGATTTCAAGACAATATGAGAATTGAAGTGCCGGACAAATTTTTGAACAATAAATTATTAATTATATTTCGAGTAACAGTATATTCTCTTACGTGATCTGTTGAATGTATTAATAGTTCTCTTAAGCTTGAGATATAAAAACGCTAAAGCATTCCAGATATATTTATTTGAAGAATACTCTAAATCTATGAAAACCAAATAAATTAATAGCTGTTAATTGTATTGGAATTATATTTGAAATTTAGGTAAAATATATCATTTATGTAACAATTTATTGTAAAATATGATACTATATACCTGTTGGGTGGTTACATGTATATTTTGGTAGTTTCATATATGTTGCTAACATAAGACTTTATAATTTTTGGAGTCTTTAAATTTATTTATTCATTAATGTACTTACCAAAATAATTAATGAACTGTCACAACAAACCTAATTGAAAGGAGGGAAAAAATGTTATCTACTCTAAATTTCGCTAACAATTTATCTATGCAGTTATATCTTTTGGTTATGAATTTTTTTCAAAATGTCGCTCATTCACAAGAAGAGTTAAAAAAATCTGTGACTACTCAAAAAAATGCATTTTGGATTGCAGTTCTTTTTATTATTTTAGGAGTTGCTAGTGTGGCAGCATTAATCTGGGCGTGTAAAACCTATGGAAGTGGCTCGAAATTTTTAGGTGAATTTAAAATGTCAGGACTTTATATTAAAATCAAATGTGGTTAAGTGGAGCCTTAGGGTTGTCGAGTGTTTGACAATCCTAAGGTTGAAACAATAGCCTAAATAGGGGAGAATTTATGATTTCATTATATATAAAAGAAAAAAGGTTTGAATCATTTGAATTAATTGATATTCCTGTTGAAATAAAAAAAGGAGAAGCAACCCTTCTTTTAGGTCATAATGGTGCAGGAAAAACAACAATCATAAAATCTCTATTTGGATTATTAAATATTAATGGGAATGTTAAACTGGATGATCACAAAATTTGTTTTCAATCACAAGGTGATGTAGATCTTTTTAAAAAGAATATGGCTTATATACCCGATGATATTTCATTGTTGAATTATTTAACACCAATGGAGTATTTTGATTTAGTACAAAGTTCTTTTAATCAAAGTGAAAACATAGAATTTTTGAATCAATTAATTAGAATATTTGAGCTAGATAAATATTTACATATACCCATTATCCAATTATCACATGGAAATCAAAAGAAAATACAGATAGTATCTCAACTGTGTAGAAAAAGCGAATATGTTGTATTCGATGAACCTACAAATGGACTTGATCCAGATATGATTATTATTTTAAAGAGGGTATTAGAAAAACTAAAATCGCAAGGTGTTGGAATCCTTCTTTCTACACATAATTTGGACTTCGGCCAAGAATTATTTAATAGGCTCATAATCTTAAGAGATGGAAAAATAATCATAAACATGAACAGGGAGGAAGTTGAAGAACGTTTCACAGGTTTGTCTTTAGAAGAAGTATATAGAGGCGCTAATAAAGAATACTATCAGTATATAGAGGAGTTAATAAATGACATGGATCATTCAAGTAGTACAGAAAATAGAAACACCAAGAATTATACATAAGGTAAAAGAGTTAATACAAAAGTATACCACATTAATTTTGGCAATTATTATAGGCCTACTTTTGATGTATGCAGTATATATTACATTAACTATAAAAACATTAATAGAAATTGATTTTAATATAGTAACTATGTTTATAAATGTTATTAAGGTTTGGACAGTCGTTATTTGTTTTTGTTTGGTATTTACAAGAAACAAATTGAAGCATGGAAATTATATCTTTTTTTATATGAACACTTCTATTAAAGCATATGAGTTGGTATTGGGCAGCTTAGTGCATACATATCTTTTCTCCATATTAATCATGTTATTTTCCTTTTTTCCATTATTATTGGCTATGGTGATTAAAGGTATGACAATAAATCTTTCTTCCCTATTATTACTGTTATTAACAATATCCTTCTTATTTATTTTTGCTATGACTGTTTGGATGCTCGCTAATTTTTTATTAATGAAGTATATAAATAAAGATAAAGAAAATTTATATGGAAGTTCAATAGCATTAATTACTATCCTTTTTGGTTCTATAAGCCTAGGAGAAAAATATTTGAAAAATTTTCTTGAGGAACATCTCGGTTTTTATTTTTCTCTTTTATTATTCTTGAGTTTTATCTTACTAATTATATTTAGAAGGATTTCAACTGGATATTTGATGAGTATTTTAAAACAAAAAAATGAAAGTAGATTAGTTAGAAACTATAAAAGTAAAAGTATTTTTACTAATAATGAGTACTCACTTCAGATGAATGTTGAATGGATAAACTTTACTCGCAATCAAATCTTTAAAGAACAAGGATTGGTATTTTGTATCTTAATTGGGATGGCTACGGGTACCTACTTTATATTTGATGCAAATAACTTCTTTTTGGTTTTTTCTTTTATTACACAATTTGGGCTAAAAGAAATCTTGGTTATGATACCGTTAACGGTTGGAATGCACTTCAAAGAGTATAAAATTGCAATATATAATTTAAATATCCAAAAAAACCCTTACTTTACTACAAGAGTAATAATTATTTATATTGTTAATTGCTTTAGCTATTACCTTTTTCTATTATTATCCTATTTCCTATTTGGAGTAGAAATGGGAAATCTATATGGTGCCCTTTTTTCAATCATGTTTATTACAATGTTCTCCATTCTAGTAAGTTTTCTTATCAAGATTGACGATTTTAATAAAATTTTCATTGTTATATTTTTATTAGCATGTGTAAATATTTTCGACTTTATTATTCAGCAAACTTTCATATTAGAAATTTATATTCAATTAGTATATACAGGATTTTCTATTATAATATTTTTGATTATTATGGGATTCTATTTAAGGAAACCTATTCTTATATGATTGAGTTTATCTGTGCTTTTTTATTAGTGTTTCTTATACATGAACTAGGTCATATTGTTGCTATTATGATATTTAATGTGACAGAGTCTAAACCTTTTTATCATTTAAGATTCGAATGGAATATTAAATACTTCTACGTTGTTCATGAAAAATTCACAAAACAGTCCAAAAATATTCTAGTTGCAGTTTCAGGTCCGATGCTTCCTGTATTGCTATCACTCATTTTAATATTTATTATAAACAACCAATTTACAAATATATTTACATTACTAAGCTTTGTAAATTTAACTATGCTTCATCCTAGATTTCCTGATGGTAGAAATATAATTAATGCAGTTAAAGAATGGAAGGGGATTAGATGATAAATATTTTGAAATCAATATCGAGTGGGATTGTTTTTGCGTTTTTATATCTATTTATTGTATTTGTAAGTCCAATAATTTTTATGCTAATGGGTTATACAAATATCTTTTCAAGTCCTGCCTTGTTCGGAGAGTACTTATACATAATAGAGATAAAGAATCAAACATTTTCATCTGAAGCAACTATATTTGGGTGTATCCTTAGTTTCGTAGTTGGGTTAATCATACACTTCTTTTTAAACCTCCTTATAGCATCTCTTAAAAAAGGGAGAAAGTAGATAGGGTATATCAACTTTTGAAGGGAAAAGGAAGATGGTAATGCATCAGAAAAAACCTAAAACATGAGGCAGCTATTTTAGAAGAATCACTTGCAGGAATTGCGCCTCCAAACATCTCATTGCGAATTTCCGCTACGATAGGCATATGGGTGATGTCAGTAAGATACCAAGTTGTTTTTACTACATCTGCTAAGGTAGCTCCTGCTGCTTCCAGGGTTTTTTCCAAATTCTCGATCGTTTTGCGCGTCTGTTCACGAATATCTCCAGCACCAACAACATTCCAATCCTCATCAAGTGCTGTGATCGTCCCTGTATAGATGGTGGTTCTGCTTTAATCGCCTGTGCGTACGGACCACGCGGAGGTGTAACCTGTGGATTAAACACAATTTCTTTTGACATGCTGCATCTTCCTCCCGATTCATTCATGAACTATTGTATAAGGTATTGAAAACTACTTAAATAAAAGAAAACCCATTGGATTAATATACTATACGAGAAGCATTAAGAATAGTCTAATAACTATCTTGGCGTGACGGATGGCACTGGTGACTGATTCAGGTAATAGTAACCATCCTGCCTTCATTGCTGTAAGTACCCGACCACTTTGAAAGTAAATAGGTAGCAAAATGAAGTTTTTCAATGCTAGACCCAGTTCCTTAAATAATTAAAATCCCGCGACCTTCAAGCTAGTGATTTCTACATTCATTTAATGAATAAATGGGTATTCGAAGGCCGTCACGATTGAGGATAGTCGACTATTCAAATCAGAGTTTAAAGATAAATTCGGGGAGGAATTAAACTAAGAAAAAGTGCTTGAAATTTTGGATGAAGGGTTTAGAAGACACATTCAATACATGAACCATCCAGAAAAAATAAGGCAGCACATCCGCAGTACGAACTCGCTGGGACGTTTAAACCAAGAAGTTCGCATAAGTAAAATAGTCAACCGAATTTTTCCTAATACCCAATCTAATTTCCGATTAATAGGTGCCGTATTAATGTAGTATAAAGACGCGGTTTACGCCAAGAAAAATGTATAGTAAAAAAGTAACTATTTTGTGAAACTTTCATCATGAATAATTTCAAATTCGAACTTTAAATAAAAATATTTTAAAAAACAGGCAAAACCCCTTAATACACAAGGGGTTTTGCCTGTTTTTATTGAGCGTCCCAGATAGGAATCGAACCTACGACCTACAGCTTAGGAGGCTGTCGCTCTATCCTGCTGAGCTACTGGGACATATTATAAGGTCGACGACTTGTTTATTATATTGGTTATAGGCAAACTTTTCAAGTGAGTAGCTTATAATTATTTAAAAAAGTGCGTAGAGGGGCATATAATCATTTATTTTCCCTTATTTTGCGTTAATTGGAATACTTTATAATTCATTGGTTTTCTGGTACTATTATGCTAGAAAAAAATAGGAGAATGATAGTGAGGAAATACAGACTTATATGGATGGCAGCTTTGCTTGGGGTCTTCATTTTAGCTGGCTGTTCACAAGGAGTTTTAGAGAATGTAGGTAAAAAGACGGCTGCGCCGATTACGGAAGAGAATATTGAGGTGGCTGCGGCAGAGGAGAATGAGGCCGAAATAGATCTGGAGGGTGGAGCTAGTCCGGAGCGAATCGATACGAGTGGCTGGATAAGGGCCGAGTCCGCGGTTCGGCTTCCGATATTGATGTACCATAGTATCTCGGAGGGAAATAACCTTCGGGTGCCGAAGGAGGAATTCCGGCTGCAAATGGCTTGGCTTCGGGAAAATGGCTACCAGACTTTAACGCCTAATGAAGCCTTCCTCGTTTTAAGCGAAAATATAATGCCAAGTGAAAAGTGTGTCTGGATTACTTTTGATGATGGCTATACAGATAACTATACGGAGGCTTTTCCTATCTTGAAGGAATATGATTTGAAGGCGACCATCTTCATGATCGGGAAGTCCATTGGTAAAGCTCATCACCTGACGGAAGAGCAAATGATGGAGATGAGTGCGGATGGGATTTCCATCGAGAGTCATACGATCAACCATCTTGAGCTGAACCGGATGACTTCCGGGCAGCAGGAAGCTGAAATGGTTCAGTCCAAGGATTTATTCGATCGCATTCTGAACCAGGAGACGACAGTACTTTCGTATCCAGTCGGCCGTTATAACGAGGAGAGCCTCAGGCTATCGGAAGAAGCGGGATACAAGATGGCAGTCACAACGGAGCCTGGCGGGGCGACAAGTGACCAAGGGATGCATGGGCTGCATCGCGTTCGGATTTCACCGGGCTTATCCGTCGGCGGATTTGCATCACTGATTGAAAATGCTTCCAATCACTGAAGCAGGACAAGCATTTCCGAAAAATCGCCCAATAATCGCTTCTCTCATGGTGTATAATGATAAGCAGTGAAAGTATATACATATAAACGATTTGGTGTCGTAATGACTTAATAGGGAAGCTGGTTCAATGCCAGCGCGGTCCCGCCACTGTATATGGGAGCTGACGGCTGTATGCCCCTATTTGGGATATGGAAGGTGCCGTTGACGATGACCATGAGCCAGGAGACCTGCCAAGATTCGTACACCTGTGACCCACGCGGATGGGGAGGTGTGTGGCAGACCGTATAGAGTCCGTAATGATATTGCCATGCAAGCATCCTCCGTTTGACGGGGGATGCTTTTTGTCATGAGCTTGCCCTTCGGTTAAGGTGGAGGAAAACTATATGAAACGATTGTGGGGAATGAACGTGAAGAAGGTTTTTGGCCTGATATTGGTGATGTTGCTGACGGCAGGCATGATGGTTGGCTGCAGCGGCACGACAAATGAAGGAAAAGAAAAACAGCAGACGAATCAGGCTACACACCAAGCCTTCCCGGTTACGATTAAAGATGCAACGGGCGAAAAGGTGACGATAGAAGAAAAACCAAAGAAAATCGTTACGTTGATACCAAGCAATACGGAAGTGGTCTTTGCGCTTGGTTTAGGTGATAAGGTTATTGGCGTGTCCGACAATGATAATTACCCGGAAGAAACGAAGGATATCGAAAAAGTGGGCGGCATGGAAATGAACACGGAGTTGATCGTCTCCTTGAAACCGGATCTTGTTCTTGCCCATGCATCGAGTGCCCATAATTCGGAAGCGGGGCTCCAGCAGCTTAAGGATGCCGGAATCGATGTGCTTGTAGTCAATGATGCCCAAAGCTTCAGTGAGGTGTACGAGTCCATCGATATGATCGGGAAGGCAACAGGGGAGCAAGCTAAGGCAAAAGACATCATTGCGGGCATGAAAACGAAGCTGAAGGGTATATCCGAGAAAGCCAAATCGCTAAAACAATCGGAAAGGAAGACCGTTTTAGTGGAGGTTTCGCCGTCACCGGATATTTATACACCTGGTAAAAATACATTCATGAATGAAATGCTTGCTATGATCTCAGCAGATAATGCTGCCGCGGATGTGGATGGCTGGGCCAAAATGGATGAAGAGTCGATGATTGCAGCCAATCCGGATGTCATCATTACTACTTACGGGTATTACACAAAAGACCCGGTAAATGAAGTGATCGGCAGAAAAGGGTGGCAAGACGTGACGGCCGTTAAGAATGCCAAGGTCTTCGATGTGCATTCCGACTTGGTGACCCGTTCCGGTCCACGTTTAATAGAGGGAGTGGAGGAGCTTGCCAAATCAATCTATCCGAACATTTTTGACAACTAAATGGACGCTTGCTTATCTGCTTGCGTTGTTGTTTTTACTTTTTGCCGGTACGATCGGCATCTCATTCGGTTCGGTGTCCGTGCCGATTCCCGTGCTTTTGCAAATTATCGGCAAGGAGATTTTTCATTTGCCGATTTCCGCTGATCCGGATGTGATGCTGACGAATATTGTAATGAACATCCGTTTGCCGCGTGTATTGCTTGCCGGTTTGGTCGGGGCATCGCTGGCGATCGCAGGTGCGGCATTTCAGGGGCTGCTCCGGAATCCGCTTGCCGATCCCTACACACTCGGGATATCGTCAGGAGCATCGGTCGGGGCAGTAGTGACGTTATTCTTGAATATATCACTCCCGTTCATCGGCTTATACACGCTTCCTGCATTAAGCATTTTATGTTCCGTAATCACGATTTTTTGTGTGCTGGCATTCGCAAAGAAAATGGATCGTTCGATGAAGGTCGAAACGATCATCTTGACCGGAATCATCTTCAGTTCGTTTTTAAGTGCCTTCATATCGTTGATGATTGCGTTGACGGGGGAGGAATTAAGACAAATCATCGGCTGGCTTATGGGCAGCGTGTCCATGCGCGGGTGGAATTATATCGGAATCATTCTGCCGTTTTTTATCATAGGTACGCTGATCTTGATCATGAATACGAGGGAATTGAATGCGATGACCTTCGGGGAGGACCGGGCAAAACATTTAGGTGTCGATGTGCAGAGGCGGAAGTTGTCGATCCTGATAGCCGGCTCGATATTGACGGGAGCGGCCGTTGCCGTTTCGGGGACGATCGGTTTTGTAGGGCTGGTGATTCCCCACTTGGTACGGAGGATTTGGGGGCCGGATCATATACATCTGCTTCCATTATCCTTGCTGGTGGGAAGCGGGTTCTTGATTTTGGCAGACCTTGTGGCACGGACGATCATCGCTCCATCGGAACTGCCGATCGGGGTCATCACCTCGCTGATCGGGGCACCTGCATTTGCCCTCATTTTATTAAAAAGACGGAGAGTGGGTAGGACGGATGCTTGAGGTTAAAGGATTAACAGGCGGATATGATAACAAGGCCGTTTTGGATTCCGTCTCTTTCGAAGTACATAAAGGAGAATTGTTCGGAATCCTTGGACCAAACGGCAGCGGGAAAACGACGCTGTTGAGCATGCTCAGCGGGGTGCTCGATTACAAGCGCGGAAGCATACGAATCAAGGGAAAAGATTTGCAGGATTATTCGGCGAAGCAGCTTGCACGAGTCATTGCGGTGCTTCCTCAGCATTCTTCATTAGCATTTTCGTATACGGTGAAGGAGACGGTCTCGCTTGGACGGTACGCGCATCAAACAGGCTGGTTCCACAGCTGGTCTGCGGAGGATGAAGAAATTGTCCAACGGGTGATGAAACAAACGGGAGTGGCTGAATTTCAGGATCTTCATTTCGAACGGCTGTCAGGAGGGGAGAGACAGCGGGTCTTGCTTGCCCAGGCGCTGGCCCAGGAGCCTGAAGTACTTTTTCTGGATGAGCCGACGAACCACTTGGACCTATCGTATCAAAAGGAACTTCTTGATTTGATGAGAAAAATGGCAAAGGAGCAGGAATT
Source organism: Peribacillus folii (assembly GCF_030271255.1). GTDB lineage: Bacteria > Bacillota > Bacilli > Bacillales > DSM-1321 > Peribacillus. Next base: position 214,194 of record NZ_JASJOM010000007.1, on the reverse strand, counting down.
GACCGTCATATCGATTTTTCATGACTTGAATTTGGCTGGATTATATTGTGATCGGCTCTTGCTGCTTGCAAAAGGGGAAATTCAAGCCATTGCTGCCCCTAATGAAGTGCTTCAACAGGACCGGATCCAGGAAGTCTATCGTACGACGATCGAAAAGCATCCGCATCCTGCACTTCCGAAGCCGCAAATGTTCATCGTTCCCCAAAAGCATGGTGGCGATTACGACCCATTCGAAATCAATCAATCCCATTTGACGGTCGGGCGGGAGATGATCCGGTTGAATGCCCCCCATCCCCTTAGAACGATGTCCTCTGGAGTGACTGGATCGGGGATGGGCTGGCATCGATATTTCGTGAATAGGCACGTCCATCACGATTATGATTGCGACGATCATCTTGCGGAAATGGCGGATTATTTAAAAGCCCATAACATCGATCCGCAGGAAACGGTAGGGATGATGACGGCAGTCTTCCTTGATACGGCTGCCTTCAAATTAGTAAAAGCGGAAGGTTTCTCGGTTTTCATCATCGTGACGGCTGGAGTCGGCAATGCCATCGACGCTTCATTAGCGGACCGCCACTCCTGGAGTTCTGCGCCGGGGACCATCAATACATGGATATTCGTAAATGGCCACCTGGCAGAAGAAGCCTTCATTCACAGCATCGTGACCGCGACCGAGGCAAAAGTAAAAGCGCTGCATGATTTGCAGGTTCTGGATAAGGTGACGAACACCTATGCGACAGGAACATCGACCGATAGCATTTTGGTTGCAGCGACACAAAGGGGAACGACGCTTCAATATGGAGGAACGATCACCCCGCTCGGGAAGCTGATCAGCCGCGGTGTATATGATTGCACGGCAGAAGCAATCAGGAATAGTCGGAAACGGAATGAGGCATTATGATTTATCACCACCTTTTTGCCATTACGCTTGCTTTTTTCCTTGATTTGATGATAGGAGATCCGCCAAATTGGCCGCATCCAGTCAAATGGATCGGAACGATGATAAGCAAGCTGGATCGCACCTTTAATGAAGGCACACATAAGAAACGAAAGGGACTGTTCATGCTTGCGGTCGTCTTGACGACAGTAATATTGCTAACAGGTTTGTCCGTCTATTTGGCCTATCTTATCCATCCGTTGGCGGGAATCGTTTGGGAAGCGGTCGTGATTTCCACTACGATTGCCCAAAAGGGCTTGAAGCAGGCTGGAATGGAAGTGTGCCAGCCGCTGAATGAAAGGGATTTTCCTGAAGCGCGGCTAAGGCTTTCCTATATCGTCGGCCGCGATACGGACAAGCTTGGTGAATCCGAAATTGTCAGGGGCACTGTCGAAACCGTCGCTGAAAATACGAGTGATGGTGTTACGGCCCCGCTGTTTTGGGCTGCGGTTGGCGGGGCGCCGCTTGCCATGGTGTACCGAGCGATCAATACATGCGATTCGATGGTGGGCTACAAAAATGATAAATACGGCCAATTCGGCTGGGCTTCGGCCAAGCTTGATGATATCGCCAACTATCTTCCCAGCCGCCTCACGGGAATGTTGATGCTGTTATGCTCCAAATCTAGCCATCATGATTTTCAAGCCAGATGGAGAATCTTGTTCCGTGATGCGCGGAAGCATCCAAGTCCGAATAGCGGCTGGTGTGAAGCAGCCGTTGCGGCGATTCTGGGTGTGCAGCTTGGCGGACTGAATATGTACAAAGGAGTGGTTTCTGACCGGGCGCGCATGGGCGTACCTCTCATTCCGCTGGAGGCAAAACATATACCAAAAACAATTGCCATCATGCATCGATCGTCGTTTCTATTTTTACTGATGCTTTGGCTGGGGGGAGCTGCCATTGATTTTACCATCTCATGGATCTAATCCACATTATCTTTACGAAGCGCTGAAAATCGAAATGCCTGGATCTGTCATCGATTTCAGCGCAAACATCAACCCATTGGGCCCGCCTTTACGAATCAAGGAACGGTGGTCCGGATTTTTTGAAGGGGTCATGGATTACCCGGACCCCCATGCCGTTGAACTGACAAAAGCGATTGCAGAGAAAGAGGGACTTCCCGAGTCCTCGGTTTTGGTAGGCAACGGTGGTGCAGAAATCATCATGCTGGTGGCGAACAGGCTGGCCAATCAAAAGGTGCTGATCATCCAGCCGGCTTTTGCGGAATATGAGCAAGCTTGTTTGGCAGCCGGTTGTGAGGTCGACTTCCACCAGCTTGATGCTCCTGATTGGCAGCTGGATGTGGCTCGCTTGATTCCGAGATTACGTGAATATGATGCGGTTTTCCTCTGCACTCCCAATAACCCGACTGGCGTGTCATTTGAACGTGGGGCTGTGATGGAATTGATCAGCGAATGCCAAAAAGCGGATTGCCTGGCTGTCATCGATGAGGCATTTTATGATTTTACCGAGGACGCCTTCACGTATGCGTCATTAATCAACCGATTTCCACATTTGCTTGTTCTAAGGTCAATGACGAAAATCTTTGCGATTCCGGGCTTGAGACTGGGCTATTTACTTGCAGAACCGGATATCATAGGGCGCGTGAAAAGCTATAAACCGCATTGGAGCGTCAACCAAGTCGCCTTGGAAGTGGGCAGGATCTGTCTAGAAGAAGAGGTATATATAAACGAAACGAGAGCATTAATCCAATCACAAAAGCAGAAACTGTTCCATTGCTATCGCGAGCTTGGAATGACGGTTTCCGCAAGCACGGTCAATTTTTACTTAATGAAGGATGAAACGCTAACCCTTTTTCCTTTTTTATTGAAAAAAGGAATCGTTCCGCGTCATACACACAATTTCCCCGGCTTGGACGGCTTCTGGCTCCGGTTTGCAGTGAAGGGGGAACGTGATAATGAGGCGCTGCTGGAGGGGGTGAAGCAGTGGAAAAGGCAAGGCTCTGCTTCATAACGGGCGGAGTCCGCAGCGGGAAAAGCAGGTTTGCAGAAAGGAAGGCACTGGAATATGCGCTCCTGACCGAGGGCAATCTGCATTACCTCGCCTGCGGGCGTGTCAGTGATGCCGAAATGGGGGAACGCATCCTGAGGCATCAAAAAGACAGGCAAACAAGCCCAATCGCCTGGCAGACCTCCGAATATGCAACGGATATTACGAGAGTCGGGGCGAAAGTCGATTCTAATTCGATCATCCTGCTCGATTGCCTCACCACCTTGCTCGATAATGAACTTTTCGGTTCTGGGCTCCCGCTTGAAGCGAATTTTTTACATAGCATTCAGGCAAAAATCATCGGCGCCATTGATGAGCTAAGACAACAATCGGGCTGCTTGATCATCGTCAGCAATGAAGTGGCCCAGGAACCGATTTTCCAAAAGCAATTGCTGCATATATACGGAAGGATGCTCGGCACGATCCATCAAACGATTGTCGGTGAGGCGGATGAGGCCTATCTTGTAGAGTCGGGCATTCCACTGAAGATGAAGGGATGAAAGCAGGCATGAACGTGGTAATTGGCTTTTTAATCAACCTGCAGTTTTTTACGGTTTTTCCAATCAGAAAGCAGCTTCCGATGGAAAGGAAATATATACACCGTGCCATTCAAACCTTTCCGTTGGTTGGCCTATTGCTTGGTCTGATCATGGGCGGAGCCTTATATGTGCTAGTGGAGTGGACGCCGTTTTCATCGCTTGCGATTGCCTTTTTCCTTTGGTTCCTGACGATTGCGTTATCGGGCGGCCTGCACCTCGATGGCTGGATCGATGCCAGCGATGCTTTTTTTTCCTATCAGGATAAAGAGCGCCGGTTGGAAATCATGAAAGATTCGCGAACGGGTGCCTTCGGGGTCATCTCCGTCATCGTCCTGTTGGCCGCGAGATTTCTTTTCATCTATGAAATTGTCGCACGGGCCAATGGGTGGACCTATTTCTTGATCATCACCCTGCCGCTCTTAAGCAAATGCGTAATGGGCTATTTACTGATCCGGATGCCGCTTGCTAAAGAAGAAGGGCTCGGCGCTTTTTTTCAGCGTGCGGTAAAGAAAAGCAGTTTGCCGATATACGGGCTGTACCCTGTTGCAAGCCTGGCGATTGCCTTGGTCATCGATGTTCAGCTTGTCGCTCTATTTGTTATTATGAGCCTGGCAGCGCTGTTGTTCCTGCTTTATATTAAACGTAAAATCACCAGCTGGTTTGGCGGAATTACGGGAGATGTACTGGGTGCATCGGTGGAAGGAGTTGAGCTTTGGTTATGGCTGATACTGTGGCTGTTACATTACTTCGCCATGGGCTGACAATGGCCAATGAGCGAAGAGCCTATCTAGGCTGGAGCGATTCACCTCTAAGTGTCGAAGGAGAGAAGCAAATTCTAGCTTTAAGGAGATTTTACCCCTTGTACGAAAAAATTCATACGAGTGATCTGCCTCGGTGTGTGGAAACGGCAAGACTTCTGTTTCCGGATGCTGCACTTGTCAAAAACCGCTCCTTCCGTGAAATGAACTTCGGTCATTGGGAAGGACGGACATATGATGAATTAAAGCGTGATGGCAAATACATGGATTGGCTGGAAAACCCTATGGAGGCGATGGTGCCTGGGGGGGAAAGCTACCCGGAATTTTCGGAACGGGTGCGAAATGGATGGAACGAATGGATGGCCGATGAGAAAGACCGCTATGTTTTAATGACTCATGCCGGGGTGATCCGGGATTTATTGGTCCGCTTTGCTCCGCTTGAAAAGGAATTTTTTGATTGGAGCGTATCACATGGCAAGGGATATGAGCTGATCTGGGAGGACCTGAACAGTTTAAGGAGGGGTGAGCGTTGCACTTTGTTACAGGCGGTGCCTACAATGGCAAATCAAACTGGGTAAAGCGGTTCTATGATCTGGAGAGCGGTGTCCTTTGGCTTTCCGGTTATCAACAGGATGAGCCACAACGAATCGATTTCCAAGGCAAGACCGTCGTATGGCAAGGCTTGGATGGATGGATCCAGGAGGATGCCAAAAAGATGGCGGCTGATGCAATTCGCGAAAAATGGCAGGAAATCATCGCCGGCTGGCGAATATGGGAGAAGGAAAGGAATGACCACCGCTTCATTGTCATCGGCTCTGACCTATCCAAGGGAATCGTGCCGATGGAAGCAACCAATCGTCGCTGGCGTGATGCCTGCGGCTGGGTCTATCAAGATGTGGCATCCTTATCGAGCCGTGTCGATATCATTTGGTATGGAATCAACCAGCGAATAAAATAAAGGAGGCAATTGGAATGAAAATCTATACACGTACAGGAGATAAAGGACAAACGAGCGTTATCGGGGGGCGCCTTGATAAGGACGACATCCGGGTCGAATCCTATGGAACGGTCGATGAGGTGAATAGCTATATCGGTCTTGCGGTGACTGAATTGGATGCCGCAATATTTGCCGATGTACTCGCAGATCTCGAGAAAATCCAGCATGAGTTATTCGACTGCGGCGGCGATCTGGCGACAGTTTCCGAGAAGGCCCCGCAAAAGCTGACGGATGAGGCGATTACGTATTTGGAAGAACGGATTGACGCGTTCATCGCCGAAGCGCCGGAATTGGAAAAGTTCATTTTGCCAGGCGGATCGAAGGCGGCAGCAACCATCCATATGGCCCGCACGGTTACAAGAAGGGCGGAACGATTGGTCGTTTCCTTGATCAAGTCAGGCGCAGCCGTCTCCCCTTTATCGCTTCAATATCTAAACCGTTTATCGGATTACTTCTTTGCGGTAGCACGTGTCATCAACTTCCGGCTTGGGGTGAAAGATGTGGAATACATCCGCAGCGCAAATGTATTCCGCGGAGGGAAAAGAAAGGAAAAAGAGTGAACATGGACGTAAGAAGAATCAGTGTAACCGCTCTTTTCATAGCCATATCCGCCGTGGGGGCGATGATCAAAATCCCTTCCCCGATCGGCAGTATCGCCTTGGACAGTTTTCCGGCCCTTTTGGCAGCTGTCATCCTCGGCCCGATATCAGGAGCGATCGTTGCAGGGCTTGGACATATCATTTCAGCGTCCATCGGCGGACTGCCATTGGGGCCGTTTCACTTTTTGATCATGGTTGAAATGGCCGTGCTCATATGGATGTTTGGCGTTTTATTCCTCCAAGGAAAAAAACTGGCGGCATATTTCCTCTTTTTTATCGGTAATTCCTTCATTTTGGGCCTGCCGTTTGTGTTTCTCGTCAGTCCTGGGTTTTACATGCTGCTCGTTCCGGGGTTAACTGCTGCATCGGCGATCAATAGTGCTTTGGCGGCCCTTTTAATTCCCCGCTTGGAGCCGATTTTGAGAAAAACGATTTTTAAGGATGGGTCGATATAATGAGTGACTCCTTGATTTTGCCCTTCACCGAATTGGAATCATTGGTCATATCAAGTGACAATAGCGGCGGAATCGGACTGAAGGAAAACGATCTTGTCCAGGTTCCATATGAAACCGTCGGCTATTTTTCCTTCAGGGTGGCCGTCATGGAGTGCTTAAGTGCTGGCGGGAATCCGTTATCGGTCGTTCTCCATAATTTTTGCGGCGATGAGGCCTGGGAGGGCCTGAGCAGAGGTGTCATGCAAGGCATGGCTGAATTGGGGCTGGAGCTTCCGATAACGGGAAGCACGGAAACGAACATGCCGTTGCTTCAATCCGCACTTGGGCTCATCGTGCTTGGCAAGCGAAGGATTGACCGGGAAAAGCAACAAAACCACCCGCGAAAAATCTCTCTCGTCGGCAGGCCGCTCGTCGGGGAGGAAGTGCTGAAACAGCAAGAATGGGTGGCCCCTCTATCCTTATATAAAGGTCTTTGTGAGCTGGAAGGAGTCGAGGCGCTTCCAGTCGGATCGAAAGGAATAGCCTATGAATGGAAGCAATTGGACCGAAGCGGGGATGGCGTTCCCGTGTACATAAGCGATATAGTCGATATCGAAAAATCATCCGGTCCATCCACCTGCTTTCTGCTTGCTTATCCACTGTCTTTGGAAGAAGAAATCAAGCTTCAAGCAGGGTCACTCCTTATTGGTGAAGAATAGATGGAGCATCGGGTTCAGTTCATCATGAACCCGATGCTCCATTTATCATTGGAATTACATGCTGCCTCTAAAAAATGATAGATATGGATAGTCTAGTAAAGCAGTGCAGGGTCCGTGCAATGCCGGTCATTCCTCTGCAGCGTGTGTTAAGATGATGGTATTAATCAATCAAATGGTCATGGATACGATCGGATCGGTCGTTCCACATATCCCATTCTTACTATGGCATTCAAATGTTTAAGAGGAAGGAGCATGATGTTAGTATGGCAGGTTATATGATGGGAATCGATATTGGCACGACCAGTACGAAGGCCGTTCTTTTTTCAAAAGCGGGGGAGGTCGTCCAAACTTGTTCAAAAGGCTATCCCCTCCAAAGCCCGACACCGTCCGTTGCTGAACAAGACCCAGAAGAAATATATAAAGCGGTCATCATGGCGATAGCTGAAGTGATGATAGCAAGTGAAGTGGGCAAGGATGAAGTGGGCTTCTTATCATTCAGTTCAGCGATGCATAGCTTGATCGCCATGGATAAGGACGGCAGGCCGCTGACGAATAGCATTACATGGGCGGATAATCGAAGTGTTGCCCATGCAGAGCGATTGAAGGCTACGGAACAGGGGATGCAATTGTATCATCGGACGGGAACCCCGATTCACCCGATGTCCCCGATCACGAAAATCATGTGGTTAAAACAAGAGCATCCTGGGATTTTTGGCGATACGGTCAAATTCATCGGAATCAAGGAATATATCTTCTATAAATTTTTTAATGAATATGTGATGGATCATTCCCTCGCTTCCGCAACGGGTCTGTTCAACTTGAATGAGTTGAATTGGGATGAAGAGGCACTTAGCATTGCTGGGATCGATGCGGACAGGCTGCCGGCGCTTGTTCCGACAACACAGGTCCTTTCTGGCTTAAGTCCTGAATTGGCAGCAGCCATGAACATCGAGGCAAGCACCCCGTTTGTGATCGGTGCGAGTGATGGCGTACTTGCCAACTTAGGGCAAAACGCCATCAAGCCAGGGGTTCTGGCAGTCACGATCGGCACGAGCGGTGCCGTAAGGACGGTCAGTGACCGACCGCTTACAGATCCAAAAGGCAGGACCTTCTGTTACGCCCTTACCGAGAATCATTGGGTGATCGGCGGTCCGGTCAATAATGGGGGCATCACCTTCCGTTGGGCACGTGATCAATTTGGCCGTGTCGAAATCGAAAAAGCGAAGGCTACAGGCCGTGACTCGTATGAAATTTTGACGGATATGGCCTCGACTATTGCACCTGGATCGGACGGGCTGATTTTCCATCCGTATATGGCTGGAGAGCGTGCACCATTATGGATTGCCGACGCCAGGGGCTCCTTCTTCGGGCTGGCCCTTCACCATACTCGTGATCATATGGTCCGGGCGGTCCTCGAAGGAGTGATGTATAACCTTTATAGTGTCCTCCTTGCTGTGAGAGAATTGGCTGGTGCACCCGAGAAGATCCATGCAAGCGGCGGGTTTGTCCGCTCGAAGCTGTGGCGTCAGATCATGGCTGATGTTTTCAATCAGAATGTGACGATTCCGGAAAGCTTTGAAAGTTCGAGCTTAGGCGCAGCCGTGCTTGGGCTTTATGCTTTAGGGGAAATCGAAAGCCTCGATGAAGTGGAAGGGATGATTGGCGATACGGATGAGCTTGTCCCGATCGAGGCTAACGTTGAAGTTTACGAAGAGCTGATGTCGATCTATTTATCCGTGAGCAGGCAATTGGAGGCTGACTACAGCCGTATTGCTGAATTTCAAAGACGCCATTTGGAATGAACGTGAGGGAAAGGCACAGCTGCATGAGCACTGTGCCTTTGTTTTTGGTAAGATGATAAAAAAAGATAAGGGGAATGTCATATGGGAGCCGGTAAAACGAATGCAATGCGAATTCTTGATAACCATTCAATCGAATATGGAATGATGAGCTATGATGCACGTGATGGAAAGATCGATGGAGTTACAGTCGCCGAAAAAATCGGAAAGGCGCCCGAAACCGTTTTTAAGACGCTTGTTACCCATAGCAGCCCGCAGCAGCTTTATGTTTTTGTCATTCCTGTAGAGACCGAACTTGATATGAAAAAAGCCGCGAAGGCGGCAGGGGCAAAAAAAATGGAAATGCTCGCCGTCAAAGACCTGCAAAAAAATACAGGCTACATAAGGGGAGGCTGTTCACCGATCGGCATGAAAAAACAATATCCGACCTTCATTGACGAAAGTGCGTTTAACCTGACGGAAATCATCGTGAGCGCCGGTAAGATCGGCAGCCAGATTGTCTTGAAGCCGGCAGATTTCCTCGAGGTCACGCAAGCGGAGTCCGTCGCCCTCATTAAATAGGAATGGAATCCTTGGGCATTCACCTATTTTCATTTTTTGCATACGCTGTCTTTGTGATCACATTTTTATTGTGAGGGAGAGTGTGAAAGTGACGGGAAAAGTGATGCATTATTTCGCCGGCGGCAATACCGCCGCAGGTTTTTATAGCTTATATGATTCGAATTTGGCAGGATTGGAAAGATTATTCATTTTAAAAGGCGGGCCTGGTTCGGGTAAATCAACCATCATGAAAAAAATCGGCCAGGAATGGCTGGATAAAAACTATGATATCGAGTATCTACATTGTTCTTCCGATAATGATTCCATCGATGGGGTCATCATACCGGCTTTGAAAATCGGGCTTGTGGATGGGACCGCTCCGCATGTAATCGAACCGAAGGCACCTGGGGCGATTGAGGAATATGTCAATTTGGGGTCAGCCTGGAATTCACAGCAGCTCGCTTCAGAAAGATCGTCCATCATCAGGCTGACGAATGCGAGAAGCAAAAGCTTCGAGAAGGCCTATGCCCTTTTCGCCGAAGCATTGAAAATACATGATGAATGGGAGGACATCTATAAGGCAAACATCGACTTCGCTAAATTGAATGGGCTGACCAATAAATTGATAGAAGGCTTTTATCGAGATATCGTCCTTAATAAGAAGGCGGATGTCCGCCATCGTTTTTTAGGTGCCGCCACACCGAAGGGAGCGGTCGACTTCATACCGAATATCACGGAGGGCGTACAAAAACGCTACTTTTTAAAAGGGCGTCCCGGTTCGGGAAAATCGACGATGCTGAAAAAGATTGCAAAGGCTGCGGAGCAAAGGGGCTTCGATGTGGAAGTGTATCATTGCGGTTTCGATCCGCATAGCCTGGACATGGTCATCGTCCGGGAGGTAGGTATCGCCATATTCGACAGCACAGCTCCTCATGAATATTTCCCGAGCTGCGAAGGTGATGAGATCATCGATATATATAAAACGGCGATCCTGCCGGGAACGGATGAAATTTATGCCGATCAGATCAAGGATGTTTCCTCCAGGTACAGGGAGAAGATGAATGAAGCGACGGCAAGCCTAGCCAAAGCAAAAGAGCTGCATGACGAACTTGAAAAAATTTATGTGAAAGCCATGGACTTTACTGCGATAGATGACATTCGTAGTGACATTCATGAACAGATCATTGAGCGGGCGCTGGAAATTGACAGCCAAACGATCCTGCATTAACAAAATGAACTGCACCTCTCCCTATCAGGTGCAGTTTATTGTATTTTTTTGATTGATACTCGCTCCAAGTTTGTAAAACGTGTTTATCCACGCTCTTTCGGTTAAAATAGGGATTATATTGTAAAAAAGGAGCAGGTTGAATTGATAAAGACGATTGCGATTGACATGGACGGAACATTATTAAACAAAATGCAAAAGGTAAGTGCGGAAAATAAAGAGGCGATCCAGAAGGCACAAAGAGAAGGGGTGGAAGTGATCATCGCCACTGGGAGATCATACGTCGAAGCAAGGTTCGCTTTAGATGAAGCGAATATCGATTGCCCTGTGATATCTGTGAATGGGGCGGCCTTGTTCACAAAGGAAGGAAAGATTGCCGCTTCGAATCCAATGTCTGTTGCCACTGCAAAAATGGTCGCTGAAATTCTTGAGGAACAAGGGATTTATTTCGAAATATATACGAGTCAGGGGATTTATTCCAAAAATTACGAAAAATCAATATCGGTTTTGGTGGACATTTTCGTGACGGCCAATCCAGAGATGGACGCCGAAAGAATGAGGAAATTCGCAGAAGAGCGATTGCAGCTTGGACAGGTAACATCAATCTCCGACTATTCCGAGTTATTCAGCCATTCCAACGTGGAATATTATAAAATCCTCAGCTTCTCCAAAAATTTAGATTTATTGAATCGGGTTGCTGAAAAATTGAACGGGCAAGGTGGAGTCACCGTCACCTCATCAGGACGTGAAAATGTGGAAATCATGAGTACGGAAGCCCAAAAAGGTACGGCACTTGAAGCATATGTAAAGCAAAAATCCGGCTCCATGCAGGAAACGATGGCCATCGGCGATAATTATAATGATGTATCCATGTTTGAACGGGTAGGCTTGGCTGTTGCCATGGGAAATGCCCCGCTCGACATCCAAAAACTGTGTGATGAAGTGACAGGCAAGAATGATGAATCAGGTGTAGCGCAGGCAATTTTGAAGGTACTCAAACAGTCAGCCTATTAAACTCATGAAACGAAGGGGGAAGGGCGTTTGAAAAGATGGCTTCTATATTGCCTTATGGCTGCATTGACTCTGGCAGGTTGTAATGCGAAAGAAGAGGACAGCAATACCGAGCGCAAGCCTGATAAAGAAGTCGCGGGCACGTTAGGTGAAGATCCGGAGGTGCTCGTGACGAATCTGCATTCGCCATGGTCGATCCAGAAGGATGGAAGTACACTGTATGTTTCAGAGCGGACAGGCTCGATAATGGAATGGGACAAGGGCAAGCTGACACGCCAACCGGTCGAGCTTAAGAAAACATTATCCTCGAAAGCGGAGGCAGGGCTGCTTGGGTTCCTATTGGCGCCCGACTTTTCTGAAAGCAGACGAGCTTATGCCTATTATACGTACGAGGATGGAAGCGGGAATTCGGTCAACCGAATCGTCTCCTTGCAAAAAAATGAGGAAATGTGGCTCGAGCGTGAAACGTTAATCGATGGAATACCAAGCGGGGACTACCATCACGGCGGCCGTCTCAAGCTCGGCCCCGATGGTTTGCTGTACGCAACAACAGGGGATGCGAAAAAACCGGAAATCGCCCAAGATATTACTTCTTTAGGCGGAAAGGTGCTGCGCATGAACCTAGACGGGACGATTCCGAACGATAATCCTTTCACGAATTCATACGTCTATTCGTACGGGCATCGCAATCCGCAGGGACTGGCCTGGGATGATGCCGGGCAATTGTATGAAAGTGAGCACGGTGAATCCGCCCACGATGAACTAAATCAAATCGATGCAGGCAAAAACTATGGCTGGCCGGAGATTCAAGGCAATGAGCAAAAACCGGATATGGTCAAACCCATGATTCATTCAGGCGAAAATACCTGGGCCCCCTCCGGACTGGCTTATTTCGATGGCAAGCTATATATCGCGGCCTTAAGAGGTGAATCGCTGAAGAGATACGATATCCAGAGCGGCAAGATGACGGATATCATTACGGATGCCGGGCGCATTCGCGACGTCTTCGCCGATGAAGAATTCCTGTACTTCATAAGCAACAATACGGACGGACGAGGAAACCCCGATGACAAAGATGACAAGCTCTATCGTTTGCCTCTAGCGCAATTGAAAGGAATTATGCCCTGAAGCATGTGACCTGTTTTTATTATTACTAGGGAAGCCCCCGCCTAATGGCGAGGGCTTCCTTAGCGCTTCCGCGACAAGGCTATTTTCATGCCAAAATAAAGAGAACCCGGCTAGAAGCAAAATCCCAATTGGCGAGTAAAGTGTCCAAACTGGCGAGTAAAAGTCCCAAATTGGCGAGTAATGCACCGGAATCGCGCAAGAAAGCAGTAATAATGCGAAGAACTCGCCCCGAATGCATGAGCAAAGCAAAAAATGGATCTGAACGGCCCAATTTTCATAAGAAAAACGCAAAATTAATAAGAATCCCGCTAACAATCGGTGCAAAATCCCAATTGGCGAGTAAAGTGTCCAAACTGGCGAGTAAAAGCCTCAAATTGGCGAGTAAAGTGATCGAATTGGCGAGTAAAAGTCCCAAATTGGCCAGTAATGCACCGGAATCGCGCAAGAAAGCAGTAATTATGCGAAGAACTCGCCCCGAATGCATGAGCAAAGCAAAAAATGGATCTGAACGGCCCAATTTTCATAAGAAAAACGCAAAATTAATAAGAATCCCGCTAACAATCGGTGCAAAATCCCAATTGGCGAGTAAAGTGTCCAAACTGGCGAGTAAAAGCCTCAAATTGGCGAGTAAAAGTCCCAAACTGGCGAGTAATGCACCGGAATCTCGAGTGGAAATCCGAAAACCCCAAGTAATGCTCCAAATCCTCAATAATTAACACAAAACTACGGAAAAACCGCATAAAACTTGAGTGACATTCCTCAAAAACAGGATAGCGACGAATATCAGATGTAAAGCGACTGCAATGGGAAAGCTTCTATAGTGGACTGGACTTTGTTTATGAAATGTTGTATAGTTACCTAGGTAACTATTTTATAGGAGGAACAGCTATGCCCTTCCATGATGGTTTTTTTCATCATAATTTACAGTTCTCGAGGTCTTTTACCAAAAAGTTGAATGAGCAATTGGCTAAGGTTGATCTTTTTCATTCTCAGTGGTTGATTGTTTTTTACTTGAATCAATATGGGTGTTCGACGCTTGTGGAAATCAGCAACTATCTCGATGTCGAGAAGCCGACGGTGACACGGACGGTGAACCGTTTGGAGGAACGTGATTTGATTGAACAAGTACCCGGGAAAGATAAGCGGGAACGGAGAATCCAGTTAACGGAGTCTGGCGTTAGGACTTTTCATGAGGCCAAGAAAGTGGTGGAGGAATTCGAGCGCCAGTTAATGAGCGGGATGGCCCAAGAGGATCTTGAGGTTACGCAACGAACCTTGATGTTCTTGAAGGAAAAATTAAAACAATTGTAAGGAAGAAGGATTTAAATATGAATCACAAACCGAAGTTGTGGACGAAGGATTTTCTGATTGTATCGTCAGCGAACTTTTTTCTCTTTTTAACCTTTTATGTGTTGATGGTGACTTTGACGATTTACACGATCGATCAATTCCATGCGTCTCAGGCGCAGGCGGGACTCGCTTCGAGTATTTTTGTCCTTGGGGCTGTACTTGTCAGGCCGATTGCCGGGAAGAAAATCGACCAGATTGGCCGCAGGAAAATGCTTTTTGGGTCCTTGATTTTATTTTTGTTAGCATCGATTGGCTATTTCATGGTCAATGGTTTGCTTCTTCTATTGATTGACCGGCTCGTTCACGGTTTCGCTTTTGGTCTTGCGACGACTGCAACCGGAACGATTGCCGCAGATATCATTCCCAATGAAAGGCGTGGGGAGGGGACTGGGTACTTTGCCATGAGTACAAACTTGGCCATGGCATTCGGTCCGTTTATTGGTTTGCTAATTACCCAGCATTTTAGTTATTCGATCATCTTCTATGCTGCCTCGGTATTTGCCGCGTTTGCTTTGGTCGCCTCGTTATTCATGAATGTGCCGGAAGGGGAAAAAGGCAGGGTCGGATCACAAAAAGGGTTTAAGATCAGTGATTACTTTGAAAAGAGCGCTTTGCCCATCTCCATTTTCATCGGCTTTGCCGGCTTTACCTATTCGAGCATCCTGTCTTATTTAACATCTTTTGCAAAGGAAATGGATTTAATGGATGCAGCGAGCTTTTTCTTCGTGGTATTTGCTGTATTCCTGCTGGCGTCACGTCCGTTTACGGGCCGGATGTTTGATATGAAGGGTGAAAATTCGGTGATTTATCCGGCCTTGGTCTTTTACGCGGTCGGCATGGTCCTGCTAAGTCAATCACATCATGGAATAACGCTATTGATAGCCGGTGCTTTGATCGGGGTGGGCTATGGTACGTTCCAATCAAGCTCCCAAGCGATTTCGATCAAGGAGGCTCCGTCAAATCGGATGGGGCTTGCCACTTCCACGTTTTTCACCATGTATGATTTTGGGATAGGGGTTGGCCCGTTCCTATTGGGATTCCTGATACCATTTACCGGGTTCAAAGGGTTATTCATAGGAATGTCGATCTTTGCTTTCATACTAATTGGAATTTACTTCTTGGTACATGGCAAAAAAGCCTCGATGAGAAAGAGAATGCAAACGGAAGAGCACTTGTCCGCTTGAATTTCAAAAAAAACCGTATAATAGTAAATAAAAGGGGAATGCTTATTATATGAATTATTCCAAAGTATCCCCCTTTTCACCGTCTGTCTAAAACAGGCGGTTTTTTCTATGCCATAAACAAAGAAACCGCCTATTTGGCGGCTTCTTCAAAATTTATAGGTCCATAATCGTTCCTTGCGGATCCATTCAAGGAAATCGGCATCCTGGTTTTCGAATTTTTCCTTCCAATCAAGCACCATTGCCTCCGTTTGGGAACGGTGGGCCGTAAAGGCTGCCACTTTTTTCTTTTCGGCTGCAGTAATGTCATGTATGATGTCGGGCTGTCCTAACTCCTCGATGCAATTATTCGAGAATGCAACACAATGGAGTTTTGGCCGTTCATTTTTCTCGATTCGTTCCACGGCACGAACCACGGCCCTTGCTGTCGCTTCATGGTCTGGATGGACGCTGTATCCGGGGTAAAACGTAATGATCAAGGATGGATTCAATTCATTGATGGCATCTGTGAAGATACCGGTCAGCTTTTCATCATCCTCGAATTCAATTGTCTTGTCGCGCAAGCCGAGCATGCGTAAATCTTCGATGCCGATTGCATTTGCTGCATCGATCAATTCCTTTTTCCTGATCTTGGGGAGCGATTCTCTTGTTGCAAATGGCGGATTTCCTAAATTACGTCCCATTTCTCCTAACGTTAAGCATAGATAGGTGACTGGTGTGCCCGCTTCTCTATGGATGGCAAGCGTACCGGAAACCGAGAAGGCTTCATCATCGGGATGTGGGAAAATGACTAAAACATGACGTTCTTTTTCCAAGGTATATTTCTCCTTCCGTCTACTTACATTGAGTGTGGTTAAAGGTAAATGGGAGTTTTCATCGGGATTCATGGTATGTCAGGATCATTCAAAGGGAGTGGGACTGAGCTGCATGGAGACGGCAAGCTTTCCGGAATAGTCAAGGCCTGCGACTAGCAATCTTCCCTGCTCATCCACTTCGAAGTGGTTTACGCCTTCAGCGTATACCCAGCCGATATTTAGCTTTAAGCCGATTCGATAGGGGCCGTCCCCGACAATCTTGCCATGTTCATATTGGATAAATGCGTTGCGAATATAAGCACCTGCCGAAAAGAAAGCTTCATCTACATGAGTGGCATAGGCACCATTTGTCGTTTCCAGGTGAAGATATACATCTTTTCCGGCGAAAGAATCAATGGCATTTTGCACCTCTGTACGGTCTATAGGTTTCATTCTAAATTTTCCTCCTTAACTGGGCGGCTAGATAAGCTTTTCCTGCTTTCCATTTTACTAAATAAACGTGAAAAAAGCGAAAAAGGCCGCTCGATGAATTGGAGCGGCCAGTTAACGTGTTGGTTTATTTTTCTGTGTTCTGCGCGATTCCGTATTTACGGTATGCCCCATGGTTGACGGGACCTACATAGTCATTCATCTTCCAGGAATGGCGAACCGCTTCAGTAATGAAGTCCTTGGCGATGTGGATGGCCTCGCGCGGGCTTTTCCCTTCAGCCAGCTGCGCTGTGATGGCTGCTGATGATGAACAGCCGGCACCGTGTGTATTGGTTGTTTCGATTTTCTCGGATTCAAGGATCTCAAATTCCGTGCCATCATATAGAAGGTCGATGGCTTTATCCAGATCAAGCTTATTTCCGCCCTTGATCAGGACATATTTGGCACCAAGAGCGTGAATCTTCTCGGCGGCAGCCTTCATATCATCGATCGTCTTGATTGGAGCCGTCCCTGCTAACTGGGCAGCCTCGAAAAGGTTAGGGGTAACCACGGTTGCACGCGGAACGAGTAAATCACGCAGGGCCACGGCTGTTTCAGGATGCAATACTTCATCTTCACCTTTACATACCATGACAGGGTCGATTACGACTTTGTCCAATTTCAACTCGTCAATTTTGCGGGCAACAAGTTCAATGATTTCCACAGAACCGAGCATTCCTGTTTTCATGGCATCGATCCCGATTGATAGAATCGTTTCGATTTGGGCCTCCAGAACATTCACTGGTGTAGGGAAAACATTATGGGACCAGCCATTTTTAGGGTCCATCGACACGATTGTCGTTAGTGCGGACATACCGTAAATGCCGAATTCTTGAAATGTCTTTAAATCAGCTTGAAGACCTGCTCCGCCGCTGGAATCAGATCCAGCAACCGTCATAGCTTTTTTCATAGTCATTATGTGACCTCCTCAGGAGAATTAAATATCGATATTATCATCATACCAGGTAATATCCCATTTTTAGAATATACCAAAATTTATTTTATGTAAAACGTAGTCATCTCCCCTATAAGCGGCCCTATTGGCTGCTATTCAAGATTCCCTCCATTATCGATGTATGGAAAAAACGGAATTCCTCCATGCATTCCATTCAATCCATGGTGTCATTATTCTCGAAGTTGCTTTAAACTATTTACATACAATGGATGCTTTTTGAGAGAATTAGTAGCTATAGCATTACCGGTGCATGCTATATTAAACGAAAAAAGGGAAGTGTGAATGGGATGGAATCGACGATGTTGCTTCTAGCCGGCGGAAAATCAAGCCGGATGGGCGAGAATAAGGCATTATTGAAAATTGATGGCGATGTGAACATTTCCAGGGTGGCATCCGAGCTGAAAAAGGTGTCCGAAAAGGTGTTGGTCATCACGAATGCATTCGACGACTATCGTTTTTTGCAGCTTCCGCTAATTGCTGATTTACATAAAGATCATGGCCCCCTTGGCGGATTGCATGCAGGGATGGCCGCATCGGCAACACAGCTCCAATTCCTTACAGCCTGTGACATGCCCTTTGTGTGTGCAGCGGCCATTAAAGAAATCATTTCTCATTATGATCCCGCATTCAATGCAGTCATTCCGGAGATAAAGGGCAGGATTCAGCCTCTCTTTGCGGTTTATCACAAAAGCTGTCTCCCTATACTGTCGGACTGTTTAATGAAGCGGGAATTGAAAATGAGCCGCTTTTTGGAAAAGCTGTCGGTGAAAATCATCAAGGAAAAAGACTTTAAGCTATATCATGAAAACCCTGAACGTTTTCAACATCTATTCTTCAATATGAATACGAGGGAAGATTATCAAGAAGCTGTCCATATTAAGCAAACGGAAGGGAATATAAAGGGTGATATAGATGAATTTTAAACTTTCAAAAGAGCCGATCGTCATTCAGGAAGTGATTGATAAGGTCGTTAAACGAGATGCGGGAGCCGTAACCACCTTTATTGGGACGGTGCGGGAAATGACCAAGGGAAAAAAGACTTTGTTTCTAATTTACGAAGCATATGAACCAATGGCGATCAAGAAATTAGAGCAAATCGGAGCGGAAATCAAGGAGCGCTGGCCTGAAGCGGACACGGCGATCACCCATCGCGTCGGCAAACTCGACATTACCGATATTGCAGTCGTCATTGCCGTTAGTACGCCGCATCGACATGATGCATATGAGGCAAATCGGTATGCGATTGAAAGAATTAAGGAAATCGTTCCGATTTGGAAAAAGGAACATTGGGAAGATGGAGAAAAGTGGGTCGGGAATCAGTTGGAAACCGTTCCGTATCCATCAGGAAAACCGAAGGAGACAGATATCCATGATTAAAGTGCTTTTATTTGCCCAATTAAGGGATGATCTGGGGAAAGAATCCATTTCCTTGGAAGGAAACAGCTGGAGTGTGGCCGAGCTGAAAAAGAAAATGACGGCGGACTATCAATTGGCAAGCCTCGAAACCGTGATGACGGCGGTCAATGAAGAATTTGCTGATGATGACACGATCCTATCGGATGGGGATATAGTGGCCTTCATTCCGCCTGTAAGCGGAGGCTGAGGGAATTGGATACGAAGGAGGAAAGGAAAGAACGGTATTCCAGGCAAACGCTATTTGCCCCGATAGGTGAGCGGGGCCAATGGAACATCCGAAAGAAGCATATTCTGCTTCTTGGGGCAGGCGCATTGGGAACTGCAAACGCCGAGGCCCTTACCCGTGCGGGAGTCGGGAAGATCACCCTCGTCGATCGGGATTATGTGGAGCTCAGTAATTTACAGCGCCAGCAATTGTATACGGAACGGGATGTCGAAGCGAGGCTGCCAAAGGCTGAGGCGGCAAAGCGTCATTTACTTGAAATCGATCATGGGGTGGAAGTGGATGCAATCATCATAGATGCCACCGCGCAAAACCTGGAGCAGCTGCTAGGTGAAGTCGATTTGATAGTGGATGCCACCGATAATTTTGAAACACGGATGATCATTAATGATTTATCCCAAAAGCTTCACATTCCATGGATATATGGGGCATGTGTCGGGAGCGTCGGCATGACCTTGACGATCCTTCCCGGTCAAACGCCCTGCTTGCACTGCTTGCTTAAAACGATTCCTATTCAAGGCATGACCTGTGATACAGGTGGCATCATCTCACCGGCAGTCACGATGGTGGCGGCCCACCAAACTGCCGAGGCCTTGAAAATCCTTTCAGAGAATTGGGAGGCAGTCCGCCCGGCGCTCGTTACGTTTGATTTGTGGCGGAATCAATACCAATCCGTCAAATTAACAAAGGCGAAAAAGAAAGATTGCCTCTCTTGCGGCGACCAGCGAACTTACCCTTTCTTAAACGGGGTAAACGAAACGAAAACAGCTGTCCTATGCGGGAGGGATACTGTGCAGGTCAGGCCGCCAAGACCAGTTAAGCTGCAACTTGATAAGCTGGCAAAAAAGCTGGATGGAAGCGGCTATGCAGTGAGATTCAATCCTTTTCTCCTATCCTGCGAAAAGGATGGAGAGCGCATTGTCATTTTCGAGGATGGCAGGGCGCTGATACACGGTACGAAGGATATGATTCACGCAAAGGCTGCCTACCAAAGTATACTAGGATAATGAATAGCGAAAAAAGGGACCCAGCGATGGGTCCCGTTTTAATATATGGGGCAAGGTTTGTCCCGGATTATTTAGAAGCGACGATGACGACTTTTCCTTCGTCAAGCACTTCTTCATAACGTTCCGCTTCCATGTCGCTGAGGCCAAGGTTGCTCATGCGATTGCGAAGCTCGTCTCCGCGTGATTTAAAGAGGTTGCCAACCGTGTCAAGGAAGCCTTGTTCCTTCATTCCGACTTCTTCCGTATTCGTATTCTCGGTAAGGTGCTTCGAACGCGTTTTATCATGAGCGAACAAATAAACATCGTCCTTCGTATAGCCTGAAGTAACTAACTCGTCGATTTTTTCCTTTGCTTGTAAACCGTTTTCTACTACATGTACTTGATACATATGAACTCCTCCTTGAATTTAGTGTAAGATTCTCTTGAATATAGGTAAATGGAATCTTGTTTATCATGATTGTTAAATAGCTATAGTAGTATATAACCTTATTTAGGGGAACGTAAACATCTCATGACAAATTCATTCAATAGGTGGTGAAGCGAAACACCTTTTGGATGCGGTATGTTAAATATTTGAACACGGGAAGGTCCTTCTGATATTCACTATAATCGGCAGTGTATACTCCGTTGCGATTTGTCCAAAGTCTTTGAAAATAGTCGGCGACATCATAGGAAATGTCTGCGTCATGCGGTGCATGGATTTCTATATTCGCTTCAAGGTTGAAGTCGTCAAGATTGCGTGAAGTGTAATTGGCGGATCCGCCAAGAACGATCGTTTCTTTTTCCTTTTTTATCATCATCAGCTTTGTATGGAACTGTTCCTTTTCGGTTTTGTACCAGCGGATCGAAATGTTTTCATCGCCCAGCTTTTCAAATTCGGCGGCAACGGGAAGATTGGGGAGGCCGATTTTTTCACTTCCGAAGGCATTTTGATTCGGGTCCAAGATCATTTGAATTTTCACGCCCCGCTGCGCTGCATCCGTTAACGCTTCGACCACCTCACGATCAGCGATGTAGAACATGGCGAGTTGGATTTTGTCGCCTTTCACCGTATCGTTTATCGATTTAAGCACATGCGTATTGATTTTCCCTTCCGTGAGCAATTGTACCGATATCGGTCCTTCCTCCGCAGATGCCTCGCTGAATTTCGGGAAGTTCTTTGGACCGCCGGAGAAATTCGAAGCCGCTTCCTCCGCTTCAACGAAATCGCCGATGATATTCCCTTTCATCTGAAATGCGATATTGGAGTGAAATCCGCTTGCGTCATGGGGATTGGCAGAAGAAATGATGGCCGTTTTCTCGGTGGCCACCACTTTTCTGTGATTGGCTTTAATGTTCATCAGTCTAAGGTAAGAGCGAATGGTGACCTTTGGAGCAGACTTGGCCATCGGATTTACGATCCACCCTTTCCCCTGTTCGCCGAACCATTGGAAAAACGTCCTGTATACACCGGAATAGAGAGGGTTCGGGTCGCGAAGCCGGTCCAAATTGGTCACGACGACATCGATGCCATTTTGTTTCATGGTTTCGAGAGCCTCCAGCTGGTATGCATTATAGGTCGTATTCACTTCATCGGTAATGAATATCACTTGAATTCCGGGTTTCTTTTTCTTTTGGGCAACCAGTTTTTCCGTCAGTGTCTTGGTTAACTTAGGGAAATTTATCTTTTCATCATAAAAATCATTAAACAAAAACATATCGATTACGATATAAGAATCTGCCTCTTCGATGGCTTTATCGATGGTTTGGAAAATTCGCTGCTCATGTTTAAGATTCCCTTCTTGATCGTGATAGGAAAGGTCATAGATGAAATCAACATCCTCGACATGATGAACCTTTCCTTCATAGGAAATGCCCTTGGGAAGGGGCTTGTAGCTGTTATAGGCGATCACTGCCGTGGTGATCAGCAAAATGCCGACAAGCAGGTAAAATCGTTTTCTTTTGTACCATTTTTTCATAGGGAATCCTCCAACATGGTTAAAATGCTTGCTAACTATCTGTTTTCCCGCTTAACGGGTATAAAAACATATATCGCGGTCTATCAAAAAGGGTAAGGTTTTTCGTTTGTTATAATATAGTTTAAAAGAAGAAAGGGGCTGTGCATATGGCAAAGCAGATATTAACAAATGATTGGTGGCCTCTATTGAAAGAGGAGTTCAAAAAAACCTATTACAGGGAGCTTAAGGAATTCATAAAACAAGAATACGCAAAAGAAGTCATCCATCCCGATCAGAATGATATTTTCAATGCTCTTCACTTTACGCCTTATGAAGGAGTAAAGGTTGTCATCCTCGGTCAGGACCCTTACCATGGACCTGATCAAGCGCATGGCCTCAGCTTTTCCGTCAAGCCGGAGGTACGCATCCCGCCTTCATTAAGGAACATCTTTAAGGAGCTGCATGCTGATTTAGGCTCTGAAATACCAGATAATGGCCACCTTGTTGAGTGGGCTGAACAAGGGGTGCTTCTCTTGAATACCGTCTTGACTGTCCGTGAGGGAGAAGCGCACTCACATCGGGGCAAAGGATGGGAAACTTTTACGAATGAAGTCATTCGCCTGCTCAATGAGCGGAAGAAACCGATCATTTTCATCTTATGGGGGAAGCCGGCGCAAACGAAAATCCCCTTAATTGATGAAAGCCGCCATAAAATCATTACATCCGTCCATCCGAGTCCGCTTTCTGCATCCCGTGGGTTCTTTGGGAGCAAACCGTTTTCCAAAACCAATCAATTTCTAGCTGAAATGGGGGAAACACCTATTGATTGGCAAATCACAAACCGTTGATTCCCATGGAAAACTGAAGCGGGTGAATGGCATGGCGTGCCGTGCCTTTCAATTCAAAACCACAAATTTGCCTTCTCTTGATGTTTTTCATTCATCGGGAAAATCATGCCTGGAATTTGCATCCAAGCAAATATGATTGAAATCGTTTTGCAAAGATGTTTTCTTGCTTGTTTTTTGCTATGCTAGTGATGAAAGTTTTGACCTGTATAGTGACGAGGTGGTAAATTTGGATATTTATTCAAGAAAAATGCTAGATAAAATCGAAGAGCTTGCTTCAAAGGCAAAACAGGCAGGTTCAGAGGAAAAGGTTCAGGGATATGTCATTGCCATTAAAGCCTTATGTGAAGTGATGGTGGATGAAAAAACGGGAAGTACCGGTATCTCGAAGCCGATCACAGTGTCCCAGCCCATTATGTCGGCTACACCGAATGTAGAGCCGGTCAAGATGGATGAAGCTAACGGAGAGTCTTTATTCGATTTTTAACCATAACGAAGGGAAGCGAAATAATAGTGAAGCTATTCATCATTTTAGGTGCAATCAATGGGTTTATTGCTGTGGCACTCGGTGCATTCGGTGCACATGGGCTCGAAGGGAAGATACCCGAAAAATATTTGGAAACATGGCAAACGGCCGTCCAATATCAAATGTTTCATGCGGTGGGTTTATTGGTGATCGGTTTATTGGCTGGTAAAATCTCTAGCCCGCTGGTTAATTGGTCCGGTTGGCTTATGCTGATAGGGATCATCTTGTTTTCGGGAAGCCTGTTCGTTCTAAGCGTTACGCAAATCAAGGTATTAGGGGCCATCACACCGCTTGGCGGAGTATCGTTCCTGGCGGCTTGGGTATTAATGGTGATTGCTGCCTATAAGTACTTGTAAGGCGGGACCGCGAAACATCTCCATGAAGAAGGGCCTCAAAATCAATAAGATCTTGAGGCCCTTTTTTTCTATCCTTCCATTCATCTTGGCGAATAGGTGGCAAGCCCAGCGCCCCCATATGGGTAGTCATATTCGATTTCTTCATCGAAGGTTATATAATCCAGATAGACCATCGGAATCAAATACCGTTTGCCTGTTTGCGGGTCGCTTATGATCAGATGGTCACGTCCTGCAGCTTCGATGATTCCTTTGAAGATCTTTGCATTCCACTCCTTATTATTTTCAAATGTTGTATAAACGGTCGCCAATTTCCCTTTGTTCAACCGCAAGATGTTTTCGATGTATGATGCTTCGACTGGAAGCATGCCCGGAACCTGTGGTCCGGATGTCGATTGATTCATCGGCATCGGGATCTGCTGCGGCGTTCCGGCTATGGTTGGCTGCTGTGGCTGGTATGCTGGCTGTTGATAGGCTTGCTGCGGGAAGGACTGTTGCTGTTGCGGCTGCTGGTAAGGTGTCTGCTGCCGTGCGTTCGACTCACTGTTTTCATTTGGGTAATATCCTCCATACGGGTAGTTACCATAAGGATTATTTTGTGACATTGCATTCCCTCCTAAAATTCAAGGCTTTTTTGATCTTGGTGGCAAAAATCCTGGTATTCCAAGCAACAGTGCGATTTATAGCGGCCGGTACCAATCCCGGCGGCTTAAAAACCCACAATGAATTTTAAACGATACGTAACGTTGCCTTTCCTGGCTTACGCGGGTAAAGTCATATCCGCTTAAAGGCTAATAATAAATAAAAATAAAGCTCCTTCACCTCGCTGGATTTAGGTACTGCCTTGGTCCGTTTGACGGTAATGCGGAATGGGACGGAAAAAATTACATTCATCACTATTGAAAATGTATGGGATGGGTGCTGGAATTATTCCATGGCCGGGGAAAATAAAAAGGAGGGCAAAAAAAAAAAGAAAAGCTCCCGGAAGCCGGAAGCTAAAGTGTCTTATACGTAAAGGAAAGAGGCGATGTTTTCTTCAGGCAGGATATTGCCTACAAAGAAAGAGCCGAACGCAGCGTAACGAGCGCTCACTTCATCAAAGCGCATTTCATACACTAATTTCTTGAATTGAAGGACATCATCCGCGAAGAGTGTAACGCCCCATTCGTAGTCATCAAAACCGACCGAACCGGAAATGATCTGTTTTACCTTGCCGGCATAGCTGCGGCCGATCAAGCCATGCGAACGCATCAAACCCTTGCGCTCTTCCATGGAAAGCATATACCAGTTATCCTCGCCATCCCGACGCTTGTCCATTGGATAGAAGCAAACATGTTTCGCCTTCGGCAGGATCGGATACAATCTGGAACGTACATGAGGGTTCTGATAAGGGTCATCCCCATCTCCTCCAGCCAAGTAATTGCTTAGCTCCACGACTGAAACGTATGAATAAGCGGGAATCGAATATTCGGCAAGCTTCGTTTTATTGAATTCGTTTTCGATTGCATTCAATTCTTCCATTGTCGGGCGGGCAAACATAAGCATGAAGTCCGCTTTCTGGCCAACGATGGAATAGAGGGCATGGCTGCCTTCGTTGTCGCTCTGTGTCATATTCCATTTATCAAGTAAACCTTGGAACTCCGAGATGGCTAGTTGGCGTTCGTCACTTGATAACGTTTTCCAAGAAGCCCAATCTATCAGACGAAAATCATGTAAACAATACCAGCCGTCCAGTGTTTGTGCTGCTTCACTCATTACGATCACTCCTAAGTCTTAATATAGCTTTACTATAACATAGTTTCAGTATAAGGACATTTAGGTCAACCCGCAAACGTCATCACTGTTTTTCGTTTTGAGCTGCGGCTGGAATTTACCGGCCTGCTGGAGTATTCTAAAAAAGATAGGGTAGGGAAGATGGTAAAATGATTAAACATATCAAACAGGGGAAACGTATCTAAAAAGGAGGAAGCGCCAGTGAGCAATTTATTTGAAATGTTGGAATCAAAAATTATGGGGCATCATTTAAAGATCGTATTTCCAGAAGGATTGGATGAAAGGATTTTGGGAGCCGCAGGCAGGCTTGCAAAAGCAAAACTTGTGACACCCGTCTTGATCGGGGATATCGGTTTGATTTCCGAAAAGGCAAAGGAACTGAAGATCGCCCTCGATGCAGTCGAAATATATGATCCAAAGAATTATATCATGATGGATGAAATGGTTGAAGCGTTTGTAAAGGTCCGTGCCGGTAAGGCCACAGTCGAACAGGCACGTGAAATGTTAAAGGATGAGAACTATTTTGGAACGATGCTCGTCCACATGAAACTGGCACATGGAATGGTGAGCGGTGCGGCGCATTCCACGGCAGACACGGTTCGTCCCGCACTGCAGATCATTAAAACAAAGCCGGGTGTCCAAAAAACATCTGGGGTCTTCATCATGGTCCGTGGGGAAGAAAGGTTCGTTTTTGCAGACTGCGCGATTAATATAAACCCCAATTCCCAGGATCTAGCGGAAATTGCCATCGAAAGTGCAAAAACTGCACAAATGTTCGATATCGATCCGCGTGTGGCGCTGCTTAGCTTTTCGACGAAGGGATCTGCCGTTTCGCCGGAGACACAGAAGGTCGTCGATGCTGTCTCTATAGCGAAAGAAATCGATCCCGAGGTTATCTTGGACGGTGAATTCCAGTTTGATGCGGCGTTCGTACCTTCGGTGGCAAGACAAAAAGCACCTGACTCCCTTATTCAAGGAGATGCCAATGTATTCATTTTCCCAAGCCTTGAAGCAGGGAACATCAGCTATAAGATGGTTCAGCGTTTGGGAGGCTTCGAAGCGGTCGGTCCGATCCTTCAAGGTCTGAACCGGCCTGTAAATGACCTTTCAAGGGGATGTAATGAAGAGGATGTGTACAAACTGGCCATCATTACTGCCGCGCAGGGGTTTGTCGTCCAGTAACAATAACGGCAGCGAGAGAACATGTAAAGGAAGATTCATATGAGTGAAACAGGTTCATTACTAATGCAGCAAAAGTGGCGGGTGATTGATCAATCTTCCGTAGGTCCCCAGTTTCCAGCTCTGGAGTCCTTTGCTATGGATGATACATTATGTGCATCCGTGGGATCAGGTAACTCAGCGGCGGTGGCAAGGGCGTGGGTGCACCATAGAACCGTCGTCATGGGTATCCAGGACACGAGGCTGCCTTTCCTTAAAAAGGGTTTGGATCAATTGGAGGAACACGGTTTCAAGGCCATTGTCCGCAATTCCGGGGGACTGGCCGTCGTGTTGGACGAGGGGGTCCTTAATCTCTCTCTTATTTTTCCTGAAAACGAGCAAAAAATCGAAATCAACCGTGGCTATGATGCGATGTGGGAGCTTGTTCAATTGATGTTTGCCGATTTTCCGGTCACGATGGAGGCAAGGGAGATCGTCGGCTCCTATTGTCCGGGAAGCTACGATTTAAGCATCAATGGACAAAAATTTGCCGGCATATCCCAACGGAGGATCCGCAATGGGGTAGCGGTGCAAATCTATTTGTGCGTCAATGGAAGCGGGGCGGAACGCGCGAATCTCGTGAAAGGATTCTATAAAGCAGCCAAAGCTAATGCAGAAACGAAGTTCGCATATCCCGATATCGTCCCTTCCGTCATGGCATCTCTTTCAGAATTGCTGGGCGTGCAATGGAGTGTCCAGGACGTGATGCTCAGGTTCCTGACAGTGCTGAGGGAGCATAGCGGCCGGATATTCTCCGATACGCTTACCGCCGAGGAATGGCCGCTGTATGAGGCATATTTGACAAGAGTGCTGGAACGAAACGATAAAGTGTTCGCTTCATTATTAAATGTTTGAATGTGGAAAGCCGTATCCGTGCAGGAACGGCTTTTTTCATTTCATACGATTTTAGCATTCACCCAAACTTTGATAAGGAAAAAGAGCCCCATTCTTTTAAGGCTCCCTTTTTCAATCCGTCTTTTTGCAATTGGCTCAACTTGCGGTAAGACAGCCAGCGCTTCATATCACTCAGCCATTTTTTCCAAATTACCATTCCGGTCCATCTTGAATTTCGTTGCCGGACGTTCTTCTTCCTCTAACAAGACGAGTTTTCTTGCCCGGTTCATGATATTCATCAGAGTTTCATAATCTTCCTGCATCAAGCCGCTATTTTGTTCGAGATGGCTGATTTTATTCTCCAGTTCTTCATTCCGCTTTTTTAGCCCCTTGATTTCAAGCTTCAATCTTTCATTTTCGGTTTTTAGTACCTCGGTCTGAACCGTATGCCCATTCATAGATTCCAAATAGGCGATGACGGTATCGAGGTTCAAGGCCCTGTCCGTCGCTGCCTGCGTGCTCCGGACCTTAGGCGCCAGTGCTTCAGCCACTACGAATTCTTCAGCCGTTTCATAACTGCCAGCCACCGCTTCCGTTTCCGGCTCTAGCTCCCCTTCTTGTACTTGGGGAACCATGATGTCGGAAATGGTAGGGGTCGGCGGTGTATATAGCAGCCGCTTTTTCGCCGCTTGATCCTTTCCAAGGATCCTTTGCCGCTGCTTTCGCTGTTTCTTGGCAAGGGAAAGCGCTTTATCGTAATTATGGCGGACCACCGCATTCCAGCGGAATCCACAGGCAGCAGAGGTGCGGTTCAGCTTATCTCCTACTTCTTCGAATGCATTCAGCTGTGTGCTTCCTTCCCGCACATGGCGCAATACCGTTTCTGCCAAAAGTAAATCATCTTCTTCTGTCCAGGCGTCTTGACGAACCTTCATTTCTACATACTCCCTTTCTGGTAACTTTTAAAATGAATAACTATATAAAATATCGTGTGGCCATGATTTAAGCTGTGTTCTACTAGCATTCTGGACAAAATCTGGATTTTTTATACAAAAAGGTTGAAAGGATACTAGTTTTTTGATTGATTACATCTTTTCCATGCTCTTTCGCCCGGCAAGTCCACTTGAAATTCATAGGTAGAAGCGGTAAAATACCTTTTAGCCATATAATTGGATGAAAAATAGTTTGTCATGGGAAGGATGGTGACCGGAGGATGTCCAATGAATTCAGGGTGTGCGACGATTGCTTGGCGGTGAATATCAAGACGCTGGTCCCCCGTCTTGAAAAGCTTGATCCCGACGCGAAAATTGAAGTGGGCTGCCAATCCTATTGCGGTCCAGGCAGAAAGAAATCATTTGCCTTTGTCAATAAACGTCCGGTTGCAGCACCGACAGAAGACGAGTTACTAGAAAAAATCACTAAAAAACTAAAGTAATATCCATGCAGGATTGCTTTTTAATAAATGGAACAGGCTGTATCACCCAGATTGAAACTTACTGCGGTGATTTTTTATTTTCTTGTTTTCAGGACGAAACCAAATGGAATCTTCCGTTTTCTTACAAAATGACCCCGCTTGCTAGTAAGGGGAATGTTAGGGTTTTTTGTCAAAACGCGCTATAATGGATGAATCGAGATTATGAAAAAAGAGGGTAGTTCATGGAATATTCCCGCGAAAAATTACAAGAAGAAAAAGTATTCAAGGACCCGGTGCACCGGTATATACATGTTCGTGACCGGGTTATATGGGATTTGATCGGAACGAAGGAATTCCAGCGCCTTAGAAGGATCAAGCAGCTGGGAACGACGTATTTAACCTTTCATGGTGCTGAGCATAGCCGGCTCAGCCATTCGCTTGGAGTTTATGAGATTGTCCGGAGGATTGTCGATGATGTTTTCGAAGGAAGGCCGGAATGGAAGCCGGAGGAACGTTTACTATCATTGTGTGCAGCCCTGCTGCATGATTTGGGTCACGGCCCATTCTCTCATTCTTTTGAAAAGGTATTTGACCTCGACCATGAGCAATTCACCCAACAGATAATCGTCGGCGACACGGAAGTGAATAAGATCCTCCTTAAGGTCGGCCGTGATTTTCCTAAAAAAGTGGCTGAGGTCATTGCAAAAACCTATAAAGGCAAATTGGTGGTCAGCCTGATCTCCAGTCAGATCGATGCTGATAGGATGGACTATTTACAGCGTGATGCTTACTTTACCGGCGTGAGCTATGGACACTTCGATATGGAAAGGCTGCTTCGTGTCATGAGGCCGAGGGAAGAGCATGCCGTGATTAAACAAAGCGGGATGCATGCAGTGGAAGATTATATCATGAGCCGCTATCAAATGTATTGGCAGGTTTATTTCCATCCGGTCACGAGAAGTGCAGAGGTCATTCTTACCAAGATCCTGCATAGGGCAAAGCATCTTTACGAAGCAGGTTATGAGTTTGCGCAGGAACCGCACCATTTTTATTCATTATTCAAGGGGGAAGTGACCTTAGCTGACTACTTGAAAATGGACGAAGCGGTGATGCTCTATTATTTCGAGGCTTGGGAAGAAGAGAACGATGCGATTTTAAAAGATTTATGCACGCGCTTCGTTAACCGGAAACTATTTAAATATGTCGAATTCCATCCTTCTAACAATCAGATGAACAGATTGATGGAATTGAGGACGCTATTCAAAAAGGCAGGGATCGATCCGGATTATTATCTCGTCGTCGATTCCTCGTCAGATCTGCCGTATGATTTTTACCGGCCGGGTGAGGAAGAGGAAAGATTGCCGATTCACTTGCTGAAAAATAATGGCGAAATCCGTGAATTGTCGCGTGAATCCGAAATCGTCGACGCCATTTCAGGCAAAAGGAGAACGGACCATAAGCTGTATTATCCAGCAGATCTATTGCGTGATGAATCGACGAAGAAAAATATAAAAAAACAGATTCGTGAGCTTTTGGAGCTAGCGGATTGAAGTGGTACATTTTTGGTGAGGAGTGACGAGCCTTGTTTAAGGATCATGCAAATATTATCAATGCAATTTCTACTGCCGGTGAAATCTCGGGTCGGAAAAAATTACAAAAAATCGTGTACATCGCGAAAAAGCTTTCGTTTCCTTTCCACGAGAAGTTTCAGTTTCATTTTTATGGGCCGTATTCGGAGGAGCTGACCTTACGGATTGAAGAGCTTTGCGAGATGGGCTATTTGAATGAGGTAAGGGAAAAAAAGGCAGGATATTATCAATATTGCTATTCAATAACCGATGCGGGCCAGGACTTCCTATCGATACAGGAAGTGGAGATGCCTGCCCTTGAGGCATGCTTACTTGATATGAATGAGCAGAATGCCCGGTTTTTGGAGCTGGTTTCAACGGTGTTATATTTCGACACGCTCGAAAAAGCGGAAGTCACCGAGAAGATTTTCACACTGAAAAGCAAACAAAAATATACACTGGAAGAAATTGATGAAGCATATGCATATATTGACCAGTTAAAAACAAAAGCCAAGCCCAATTGAGGCATACCCCTTGTTAAGGGCATAAAAAAAGCTGTCTGTATTTTGCAGGCGGCATCTTTTTTAGGTTCAACTATCTTCACCGACCTTTGTTGCGGAGTTGTATAGGAGGATCTTTGATATGAATGATTTAAAGAGTCTTTCATAAAGTAAATGAAACCGTTTTTGTCATGTAGCCTATTAAGATAATCTAAAATTTATCGTCTGTTCAACATTTCGGGAAATGGAATTTATATCTACATGTTAAAACTGAGTGGATTAAATCAGCAATACTGAAGGCAATGGAGACTCCATCATCATTTTCACTCAGAGTGGATTGGAACGGAGGGTGCGAGACTCCCGCGGAAAGGGACCGCCTGCAGTGAAAAGGAACGGTCAATATACAGCTTCTCCTAGTCCAATCGACGTGTTTTCCCCTATGTTAAACAAAAGTGCCCTGCAGGATGGATCTTTTTTCAAAGGGTCCATCCTGCAGGGTACATTTTAAATGAATGACTTAGCTTTCCCCGTTATGTAAAACTCATAGGTCGCTTTTGCGGACACCGGCTACTGCCAAGTGGTTTTTTGACATTTCTTCAATGAAAATCGTCACGGCTTCTGCCGGTGCTCCGGTTGTTTCCGTAACTGCCGCGGTCACCTTTTCGACTAAAGCCTTTTTTTGTTCATCCGTGCGTCCTTCAAGCATTTTGACTGTTACATATGGCATCATGATCCCCCCTTTCGTTCTTATCTTGTAAGTGTTTCACAACAAAAAAAGAATTGCAAGACACGGAAGTCAGAGTTTTTTTCACTTCTTGGTCTTTTGATGTATACTAACGGTAATATATATTGGGGGAGAAGCTATTGGATCAATTAGAACGGTTTCTGCATTACGATTTGGAAGAACTTCCTTATGTCATCGTGTCATTGTTGATCGCATTTACGGTTCATGAGTTTTCACATGCGTATGTGGCCTATAAGTTCGGTGACCCGACTGCAAAGAATGAAGGACGAGTGACGTTGAATCCAGTTTCCCATTTGGATCCGATCGGCACGTTGCTGATATTGATCGCCGGTTTCGGTTGGGCAAGGCCTGTTCCGGTCAATCGTTTTCATTTCAAGAATCCGAAGTTGGCGGGAGTGCTTGTCTCTTTTGCCGGTCCGTTCAGTAACCTGATCATTGCCATCTTGGGATTTGTGATCTTTTACGGATTGCTTGCAGCAGGCGTTGGACCTGATTTGCCTTTTTTCGTCCAGCCCTTCTTGAATGTGCTCATCAACTTGAATGTCCTATTGTTTGTATTCAACCTGATACCGCTGCCGCCGCTTGATGGATACCGGATCATCCAGGATATTGTTTCGGCGGACCTGCGGGCAAAAATGACCCAGTATGAACAATATGGGTCGCTGATTTTTTTGATCTTGATCATCACGCCGCTGAGCTACTATACAATCAGGCCGATTTTGGATACGGGCATCAGATTTGTAGGAGATACATTGAGTCAATTTTTTTCACTTTTGTTTTTTTAACCGATAAGAATGACAAACATAAAGGAGGATATGAATATGGAAGAGCAACCAAAGAAAAAGGTAGGCTTCAATATCATCAAAAATGATCCTACTGAGGGTCATGGCGGATACGGGGCCGGGGTTTTGACCCTTGATAACATTTCACCGATCATCATTGATGTCGATGCAGGAGAAGCCGAAGTGGATATCGGTGCGATGCATGCAAGAAGTGTCGTGGAAAAAGGGATCAAATTCCTGAAAACGAAAGAAGAGGTCCCGAATGCAAAGCCTTACTGGCTTGTTTGGGTGACGATCGAAGCCACTCAAAACGGTCCGCATTATGCAGGTGTGACTGCCTGTGAGATGATGGTCGACCGTTCGATCAGACGTGGCTACAAATCCCTTCCGGAGCATGTTAACCGGATGGATAAATCGCTTAAACGGCATATCATCGTCGAGGACATGGATGATAAATCAAAACGTATCCTGGCAGATTTCCTGAAAAACCATGATGCAGGAATGTGGGAGCGTTCTTCGGCGAAACTCAAGGAGTCATTGGCGGTTTGAATATGATTTGCATGTGTGATTGAAGTTTAGTGAAAATTGCACTTGTAGGAAACGGATAAAATCAGTAAACTTAAAGACAGCAGTTTAGACACTGTGGAACTAGGACAGAAAAAACCCGAAGCCGCTAGCCGCTTCGGGTTTTTTCGTTAATGCCAAGGCTTCAGGATCCTTTTGTACCAGGGGTTCTTTTTTTGTTCTGATTCGTCAGGGACATGTGCAGGCTGTTCGCCTTTAAAATGCTCTGCACAGTATTCGATAGGTTCCGTTCCCTTCACATAATAAGTCAATCTTGAGACGGGGCAATCCTTTGTTGCCAATTTGCCGCTTGCTGGATTCACTTTGACCCCGACTACGTTTTTCGTTTCCTTAAACGGTTTGGCCGGTGTTCCCTGCAGGCCTTTTTCCATGTAGGCCGCCCAGATTTTCTTTGCATAGCTTTTCTCTGCGGGATTCTCGATTTTTTTCCCTTGATCATAGCCAGTCCAGACTCCTGCGACAAGTTCCGGTGTGTATCCGATCATCCAGCTATCAGTCGGGGTAGAGCCTGATTTGCCGGCGTATGGGCGGTTCAGCTGGGAGCTGATGGTGCTGCCGGTAACCTTGGTATAGCCATTTAAGGTTTCATCGAAAACCCCGGTTAGCATCTGGGTCATCACGAACGCTTTATCCGGATCGAGAACCTGTTCCGGCTTCTTATTTTGCGCAAAGATGACTTCCCCTTTTTGGTTTTCAACCTTTTTAATGAAAATGGGCTTAACCTTCTTGCCGCCGTTAGCGATTATGCTGTAGGCATTGACCATTTCAATCGCCCGCACACCAGAGGTGCCGAGTGCCAGCGATGGCACGGCAGCCATTTTTGCCGTTATGCCAAAGCGGCGCGCCGTATCGACCAAGGTTTGTTCCCCAAGGAACAAATGTGTTTTCACGGCGAAAATATTATCTGAAAGAGCAATGGCCTGGGCCATCGTGATTTCGCCTTCCGCATATTGATGATTGTAATTATGCGGTGTATAGGATGATTGACCACCATCGAACGTGAAGGTAGTCGTCTCGCTTTTTAAGGTGGTAGAGGGCGTGAAGCCATTCTCCAGCGCAGAATAATAAAGCAGCGGCTTCATCGTGGAGCCTGGCTGACGGACGGCTTGTGTAGCCCTATTGAAAGGCGACTCCCCATAATCCCGTCCACCGACCAATGCCCTCACTTCTCCTGTAGCTGGATCCATTGCCACGATCGACGCTTGAATGCCTGACGAATCGGGTATAGTACTGGAAACAACATTTTCGGCAACCTTCTGCTGGGCTTCATCGAGAGTCGTATACACCTTAAGCCCGCCAAGCTCGATCGTCCTGTCATCCAAATGTAGCTGTGATTTCAAAGCCTGCTTGACCGCATCCTGGAAATAGGGAGCGGTTTTATTGGTGACCGTTCCATGCTCGCCTTTTAATGTAAGCGGGGCTTGCAGGGCTTCGGTGATATTTTTTTCTGCAACGTAGCTTTTGTTTTTCATGGCCTGCAGGACAACCCTTTGCCTTGATTTCGCCTTTTCGAGGTTATCCAATGGCGAATAGTTTGATGGCCCTTTAGGTATCCCTGCCAGCATGCTGGCCTCAGCTAGATTAAGGTCCAGGGCATCCTTGCCAAAGTAATACTGGCTTGCAGCCTGGGCCCCATATGCGCCATGGCCATAATAAATCGTATTTAAATAGCCTTCGAGGATTTCCTTTTTGGAATAGTTCATTTCCAAACGGATTGTATAGAAGGCCTCATTGAATTTGCGGGACCATGTTTTATCATGGCCAAGAAACAGATTCCGTGCATATTGCTGCGTTATGGTGCTTGCACCCTGAACCTTGGACATTGCCCGGATGTCCGCAAGAATGGCTCCGCCGATCCGCTTCATATCAAATCCATTATGAGTGTAAAATTGGCGGTCCTCCACAGCGACAGTCGCTTTGATGAGCTGGGGTGAAATGGCATCCATCCCTGCCCAGTAGCGCTTCTGGCCATTATCCGTTTCACCGATCACATTCCCATCCTCGCTATAATAGAGGGTGGATTGCGGCACGGCCAATGGCGGCGGCCCTAATATTTTGGCATAAGCGAGTAAAGAGAGAAGCAATACAAAGAGTATGGTGAGCCCGATTGCGGCAAGGAAAATGATGGCCCTTACATATTTGGTCGTCTTTTTAAATCGTTCGCTTGGAATCAATTCCATTGCTTTCACCTCTCTTATCAGGAAAAATTTAGTATCTATTACTATTATGGAAAAAAAAGAATTTTTTAAACATAAGAAAGCCAATTAGGAAATTTATCTTGCAATTCTGCTAGATTCGTCTATAATTTTTCTAGCTAATGACTATACCGAATTTGGGGAACCTATTAGGTGACTGACAATATGAAATGGAAAAGGAGAGTTAATAAATGAGCATTTGGTTTACTGAAAAACAAACAGAGAATTTTGGCATTACGATGAAAGTGAATCGTACCTTACATACGGAGCAAACTGAGTTTCAAAAGCTGGATATGATTGAAACGGAAGAGTGGGGCAATATGCTATTGCTGGATGACATGGTCATGACTTCACAGCGTGATGAATTCGTTTACCATGAAATGGTAGCCCATGTTCCTTTATTCACCCATCCCAATCCAGAGAACGTCTTGGTTGTAGGCGGAGGGGATGGAGGAGTCATCCGCGAGATCCTTAAACACCCAAGCGTAAAAAAAGCGACTTTAGTGGACATCGATGGAAAAGTGATCGAATACTCGAAGAAATTCTTGCCTGAGATTGCCGGCATGCTAGAAGATCCACGTGTGGACGTCCAAGTGGGGGATGGCTTCATGCACATCGCCAAAAGTGAAAATGAATATGACGTGATCATGGTTGATTCGACCGAACCAGTCGGACCTGCTGTCAACTTGTTCACGAAAGGTTTTTACGCGGGAATTTCCAAAGCGTTGAAAGAAGATGGGATTTTTGTGGCACAATCCGATAATCCTTGGTTCAAGGCGGATCTAATCCGTGATGTACAACGTGATGTGAAAGAAATATTCCCGATCACTAGCCTTTACTTAGCGAATATCCCGACGTATCCGAGCGGCCTTTGGGCGTTTACGATCGGATCGAAAAAATATAATCCATTGGAAGTGGCGGAAGAACGCTTCCATGAAATCGAAACGAAATATTATACAAAAGAACTTCATCAAGCAGCTTTCGTTCTGCCTAAATTCGTTCAAGATTTAGTGAAATAAGGGGGCCTGGACCATGAGATTCGATGAAGCCTATTCAGGCAATGTATTCATTAAAAGCCATCCTGATTTCGAGGAATCGGAAGCCGTACTATACGGCATGCCAATGGACTGGACAGTAAGCTTCCGTCCTGGTTCCCGTTTTGGCCCGACCAGGATCCGCGAAGTTTCGATCGGTTTGGAGGAGTACAGCCCATACCTGGATCGTGAACTAGAAGAAGTTAAATTCTACGATGCAGGCGATATTCCCCTGCCGTTCGGCAATCCGCAGCGCAGCATCGATATGATTGAAAAGTTTGTCGACGGCGTCTTGGATGCCGGTAAATTCCCATTGGGAATGGGCGGGGAGCATCTTGTCACTTGGCCTGTCATAAAAGCCATGTACAAAAAATATCCCGACATGGCCATCATCCATATGGATGCCCACACCGATTTACGTGAGGATTATGAGGGGGAACCGCTTTCCCACGCCTCGATCATCCGTAAATCCGCAGAGCTTATCGGTCCGAAGAATGTATACTCATTCGGCATTCGCTCCGGTTTGAAAGAAGAGTTCCAATGGGCAAAGGAAAATGGCATGCACATCTCTAAATTCGAGGTTCTGGAGCCGCTGAAAGAAATATTGCCACAGTTGGCAGGGCGTCCTGTCTATGTAACGATCGACATCGATGTCCTCGACCCTGCACATGCGCCGGGAACGGGCACGGTAGATTGCGGCGGCATCACATCAAAAGAGCTTCTGGCTTCAATACATGAGATAGCTCGCTCGGAAATCAATGTCGTCGGCTGTGATTTAGTGGAAGTGGCACCGATTTATGATCCATCCGAGCAAACAGCGAACACAGCAAGCAAGCTGATCCGCGAAATGATCTTAGGCTGGGTTCAAAAAGGCTAAGCACCTGACATTCATAAAAGTACTCTATGGAATAGGCCCTTTCAAAAAAGTCTATCCTGTAGGGTACTTTTGTTTATATGAAGCAAAACAGCTTGGTGGGAAGTAGCTGAATTTGACCGAAGCCTGTTTGCACGAAACTGTGCATGCATGAAAAAATATAGCGTGCCGATACCAATTTTGCAGGATTGTCCATTATTCGTTTCATGCCGCTATACGAATTCCGTATCAAGGGTTGGTGAAGGAAATCCAGGGCAATGGAACCTAAGTGAAAATCCGATTGCTTTTAGATTTTTTAGAATTTCTACTAAAAAGGATAAATTCCCCATACATAAAGTGAATGTTTCACGAGAGTAAATCACTTTTCAGGAAATTCCTCCCTCCCGTTTTCTGGAATTGCACTTTATTTTCCGATGCAAGTTGAAACTTCCTTGAAGAATATTTATACTTATGAAGTTAAGGACGAAGCGATGAAGGAAGTGTAGAGTTGACTCTTCATGATATAGATAAGCAAGCGATTAAAGTGACCTTGCAAACGAAAATCAAGCATGGCTCTAATACGGAAACGTATGAAATGGTTACATTCGGTACAAAAATGTACAAGGGTGCCGATTTGTATTTGCAATATAAAGAGGAAAATGAAGCTGGTCAAATACAAACGACCATCAAGCATAAGATGGACGAAACGATCCTGCTGCGAAATGGCGCCATTAAAATGAGGCAGCTTTTCCGCTTGCAGGGAGCGACAAATGGACATTATGAAAGTATATATGGCAGGTTAGGGTTACAGACGACGACGAAAAAAATTGATCACCAATGGGATGAGCAGGCCAAACAAGGGAAGCTTGTCCTTAAATATACATTACATATGCAGGGAAGCGAACCCGGTCAATATGAAATGACGATTTCCTACAAGGAGGAAGCATAGCACATGAACATAGTTAATGAAGTACAGGAAAAGCTGAAAGAGGAAATCAAAGCTGCCGTCATCAAAGCGGGCCTGGCAGCGGAAGAACAGATCCCGAATGTAGTATTGGAACTGCCAAGAGATAAGTCGCATGGAGATTATTCGACGAATATGGCGATGCAATTAACGAAAATTGCCAAGAAAGCACCGAAGATGATTGCGGAAGCGATCATTGAGAACTTCGACAACTCAAAGGCATCGATTGAAAAGATTGAAATTGCAGGGCCAGGCTTCATCAACTTCTATATGGATAATTCATATTTGACGGAATTGATTCCTGCCATTTTAAAAGCCAAAGAAGCATATGGGGAAAGCGATTTTGGAAAAGGCGAGAAGATCCAAGTGGAATTCGTTTCCGCAAACCCGACAGGTGACCTTCACCTTGGTCATGCGCGCGGTGCGGCAGTAGGCGATACATTATGTAATGTCCTTTCCAAAGCAGGCTATGATGTTTCACGTGAATATTATATCAATGATGCAGGCAACCAAATCAATAATTTGGCGTTTTCGATAGAAGCACGCTATTTTCAGGCACTCGGTCTTGAAAAGGAAATGCCGGAGGGCGGTTATCACGGGGAAGATATCAAGGGCTTCGGTAAAAAGCTTGCCGACGAATATGGCGATAAATATGTAAACGCCGATGAAAAAGAGCGTTTTGATTTCTTCCGTGAATACGGGTTGAAATGCGAGATGGAAAAACTGAAAACGGACTTAGGTAATTTCCGTGTCGGATTCGATGTATGGTACTCCGAGACTTCGCTTTATCAAGATGGCAAGATCGATGAAGCCCTCAATGTATTGAGGGAGAGGGGCCATGTTTATGAGCAAGATGGGGCAACGTGGTTCCGTTCAACCGAATTGGGTGATGATAAGGACCGCGTACTCATCAAACAAGATGGTTCTTACACTTACTTGACACCTGATATCGCCTATCACCGTAATAAACTGGAGCGCGGCTTCGATACATTGATCAATATATGGGGTGCTGACCACCATGGTTATATCCCGCGCATGAAAGCGGCAATCGAAGCATTAGGCTACAAACGCGAGCAGCTTGAAGTGGAAATCATCCAGCTTGTACATCTGTACAAAGATGGCGAGAAGATGAAAATGAGCAAGCGTACCGGTAAAGCCGTCACGATGCGTGATCTTATCGATGAGGTTGGCCTTGATGCCACACGTTATTTCTTTGCGATGAGAAGCGCCGATACGCATATGGACTTCGACTTGGATCTTGCCGTGTCACAATCCAATGATAACCCTGTCTACTATGCCCAATATGCACATGCGCGCATTTCAAGTATTTTGCGCCAAGGTGTGGAGCAAGGAGTCAGCTATGAAGGAATCACGGACTTCTCGGCCCTTTCCACGGAAAAAGAAGTCGAGCTGTTGAAGAAACTGGGCGAGTTTCCGCAGGCGATTGCTGAAGCAGCCGAAAAACGGATGCCTCATCGCATGACGAATTATATCTTCGACCTAGCTTCTACATTCCATAGCTTCTACAACGCGGATAAGGTCCTCGATGTCGAGAAGATGGAAAGAAGTCAGGCACGTCTTGGACTGGTCAAATCCGTCCAAATCACTCTAAGGAACGCGTTGGAACTAATCGGCGTTTCAGCACCGGAAAAAATGTAATCAGTGAAAGCGGCTGTTTCCAAGGAAACAGCCGCTTTTTTGTCATCAGCATTCGACGGAACCGCCGCTCACCCTTTTTACACCGCGCACCTTAGCCAAATCATCAATAAGCTGCAGCATGGCTCGATCCTTCATCTTGGCTTCAATCATGAAATCGACATCTTGCCTAAGCTCCCTGAGTGCTTTGAACAGGGGCATGATGAATTCCATATCGATATAATCGGCATGCGAGCGAAATTCACCCGGTGATTTCGGAGAAGAAATATGGATTTTTGGAACCGCTCCGGCATTGATCCAAGTCGTGAACACCTCGGTAAGCAGCTCATCAAGCGGCTCATCTGACAGGTTTGCCAGATGGTGGTGATAATCGAATACAAGCGGGATGCCCTCCTTTTTGCAAACACATAGCGTTTCTGATGCTGTATAGGTTTTATCGTCATTCTCAAAGGTCATCCTGGCTTTGACGTGCTCTGGAAGCAGCTTTAGATTATCATGTACCCTTATTAACGCTGAATCCTTATCACCGTAAGCCCCGCCGACATGGATATTGATGAATGAAGAGTCCGCGATTCCCATTGCATCGAACATGTTGTAATGGAACTCCATATCTTTTACGGCATTGTGTGTAATCCCTGGTTTGGGGCTCGTGAATAGCGTAAACTGGTTGGGATGAAAGCTCACCCGCATCTTATGATCGGTAACCCATTCGCCAAGCTGCTTCCACTCCTTTTTGAATGGAGTGACGAAATCCCATTCCACGTCTGGATGCGTGGCTAAAGGAACAATTGAGCTGGACATCCGGTAGACTTCTATTTGGTGAGCCGTGTTATATTGAAGCACCCTTAAGGTATTTTCAATGTTTTGCCTTGTCACACTCAAGAGCCGGTCCATTCCCGCTTCCGGACCTAGTTCGCTATAACGCTTGAACGTAACCGTCTTCGCTGGTGATGCCTCCCATAAACAGGTTGCATTGGATACAAACCCAAATCTTATTTTCATTTTGATTTCTCCTTAATCGATGTTACAGAAAAGGAGAAAGGATGGAAGCCAGCGATTCTTTTGCTGCACGAACAACATTCATGGAAGAAAGCTTGTCCCCGTTCATTAGCTTCGATTCAGCAACATCCACTGCCAATTCCTTTTCCACATCTTCAATAAATGCCCGGTCATAAATCAAACAGTTGATTTCCCCATTTAAAAAACAACTTCGTTTATCAAAGTTTGCCGTACCGATGTCACAGATTGTATCATCAATCAGTATCACTTTAGAATGGTAGAACCCTCTCTGGAATTGCATAATGGCGGCTCCTTCTTTTAACAATACCCGGAAATAGGGAAATGAAGCCTCTTTTACGAGTGCATGATCGGAATTTTCGGGAACGATGACCGTCACTGAAACATTCCGTGAAAGGGCCTCCCTTAGTTCGTGGAACAAAGATTTGCTTGGAATGAAGTATGGCGTGCCGATGATGATTTTTTCTTTGGCCTGCCGAATCAACCCGATCAAGGTCTGTTCTAGGTCACAGCCGTTCGTGACGATAACCTGATTTGCCTGGAAACCGGGCATCAGTGTAGGAAAATAGGCAGGCGTTCCCCGATAATCCTCATTCGTATCATGGTACCAGTCCAAGAGAAAGACTTCCTGGAGATCCTGCACCCCTTCACCGGTCATCTTCAAATGGTAATCACGCCAAGGATTCAATTTTGCCCCCTGATCTATATATTCCCTGCCGATATTAAAGCCGCCAAGATAGCCGATTTTCCCATCGATCACCGTGATTTTCCGATGATTCCTTTTTTGTATCGTATAAAAAAGGAAGGGGAGCTTCGGTTTAAAGCTGAAAGAAAAATGAACACCGCTTTTTCTTAGCTGCTGGATGGTTGTCCGTGATATTTTTTTGCTTCCGACCCAATCGGCTAAAAGCCTTACCTCCACGCCCGCTTCCGCTTTTGTTTGCAGCAGCTTTAAAAAGTCCTTACTGAATTGATCATTTTTCACGATATAAAACAGGATATGGACGGAGTCCTGGGCGCGCCTGATTTCATCCATATAATCGTCAAACAGGGTTTTACCTGACGTGAACACGGTCATGTTGCTGCTTCGAGGCGGATATTTAATGTTGGCTGCCTGCTTCATAAAACGCTTATGCCCCAGCCTTAAATCAATCAAGCACCATGTGAAGATCAATAAGAGAATGGAGGCAAGCGTCGTGAGTATCTTCAAAAAAATCCCCCCTACATCATTTCAGTTTAGTTTGGCTCAAATTACCTGTAAGTAACCGTCAAACCTCAGGCAGGGAACAAGCTTTTTTTATGAGAGGGAAGGTGAAATAGACAGAATTGTCGAACTATACTTAAGGAGAGTGCAAATTCCTATTTTTTATGAAGAAAAAAGTTGACTGAATGCTCATTCATTATATAATGGAGGTAATCAAATTTCAGAAAAATGCCAAATTTTCTATTTTATTAAAATGGTTGCTTGGCATTTTACCATTTATGAAGAGGGGGAAGGACTGCATGGAAATGAATGGCTTACTGTGGATCAACTTGATTGCATTTCTGCTTGTAACCGCTTACGCAGCCGGTTTATTTATCTATTTGATAAAAACTCGTTTAGCATATATAAAACTTGGCAAAAAAGTGGAATTCGATAACCGTGTAAAAGATCGTTTAGTGAAAATAGGGGTATATGTGTTTGGGCAGAAGAAGCTCTTCAAAGACAAAAAGAGCGGAATCATCCATGCGATGTTATTTTATGGTTTCATCTTGGTGCAATTTGGCGCACTAGACTTTTTCATTAAAGGATTAAAGCCAGGATGGCATTTGCCATTGGGACCGCTTTATCCTGCCTTTACCTTCTTCCAGGAAATCGTGACGCTTACCGTTCTTGTGGCAATCCTTTGGGCGGGTTACCGCCGTTATGTAGAAAAGCTCGTCCGCCTGAAAAGGGATTTCAAAGCAGGGTTGGTTGTCTTATTCATTACCGGAATCATGATTACCGTGCTGCTGGGGAATGGAATGGGAATGATTTGGCATGAGCATGCTGCAACCTGGTCAGAGCCAGTCGCATCAAGCATAGCCTTCTTATTCGGCTGGATGGGCACATCAGCGGCGACTGCCGTTTTTTATGTAGCTTGGTGGATGCACCTATTGATCATACTATCGTTCCTTGTTTACATCCCCCAATCCAAGCATGCGCACTTGATTGCCGGTCCGATCAATGTATTCCTGAATCGCCTGGACAATCCGGGGAAATTGAAATCGGTCGATTTGGAAGAAGAGATCCTGGACAAAGAAGGCAACCAATATTATGGTTCCAAATACATCGAGGACTTGACGCAATACCAAATGGTCGACCTCTATGCCTGCGTCGAATGCGGGCGCTGTACGAATATGTGTCCGGCAACAGGGACAGGGAAAATGCTATCACCGATGGATATCATCATCAAGATGCGTGACCATTTAACGAATACAGGAGCTGCTGTTACAACGAAGCAGCCATGGGTGCCGTCCTTTGTGTTCGGCAATACGCATGGAAACAAGATCGCTCTCGCCAGCAGCGGCGAGGGTGCCCAGGAATCGGCGGCAGCGACTGAAAGCTACAGCCCGAGCCTGATTGGAGAAGTCATTACGGAAGAAGAACTATGGGCATGCACCACTTGCCGTAATTGTGAAGACCAATGCCCGGTAATGAATGAACATGTCGACAAAATCATCGATATGCGCCGCTATCTGGTCCTAACCGAAGGCAGGCTCGACCCTGATGCCCAACGTGCGATGACAAATATCGAGCGTCAAGGAAACCCTTGGGGACTGAATCGTAAAGAGAGGGAAGATTGGAGAACCCTGCGGGAGGATGTCACCGTGCCTACCGTGAAGGAAATGAAAAAGGCCGATGAAGAGTTCGAATATTTATTCTGGGTAGGTTCAATGGGTTCTTATGATAACAGAAGCCAGAAGATCGCGCTTTCCTTTGCCAAGTTAATGAATGAAGCGGGCGTCAAATTCGCGATTCTGGGAAATAAAGAGAAAAACTCAGGGGATACGCCTCGTCGATTGGGTA
Source organism: Peribacillus folii (assembly GCF_030271255.1). GTDB lineage: Bacteria > Bacillota > Bacilli > Bacillales > DSM-1321 > Peribacillus. The sequence continues at coordinate 170,232 of NZ_JASJOM010000007.1, read as the reverse complement.
ATGAGTTTGTATTTCAGGAGCTTGCGATGAAAAACATCGAAGAATTCCAGAAGAACGAAATCACGAAGATCGTGACGATCGATCCTCATGCATACAACATCTTTAAAAATGAGTATCCTGATTTTGGCTTGGAGGCCGAAGTGTACCACCATACTGAGCTGCTGGCAAAGCTTGTAGGTGAAGGCAGGCTGGTGCCTCAATATTCCGTGAATGAAACGATTACATTCCACGATTCGTGCTACTTGGGAAGATACAATGAGGTATATAGCCCGCCGCGCGAAATCCTGCAATCGATCGATGGCGTGAAGCTGATCGAGATGGAGCGCAACCGTGAAAAGGGCATGTGCTGCGGTGCTGGAGGCGGCTTGATGTGGATGGAAGAGGAAACAGGAAACCGCATCAACGTGGCGCGTACGGAACAAGCGCTTGCCGTGAGTCCGACCGTGATCAGCTCGGGATGTCCATACTGCTTGACCATGCTATCGGATGGGACGAAAGCAAAGGAAGTCGAGGAAAACGTAAAAACATATGATGTAGCCGAGCTTCTCGAAAAAGCGGTCATTGGAGATAACAATCCGATCGCATCTTAATCAAAATATGATCGCCTGCTTCTTATATGATCGTTTTATGGAAGCAGGTGATTTTTTTATTTAAATATTTAAATTATTGACAAAATTATGTAAGATAATATTAAGCGCTTACAAAACGTTTGGCTCTTGGTTGAGCGAGCGTTCAATCAATTTTACTTAAGGGAGGAAATAATGATGGCAAAAACAGTGATAATCAGCGGTGTGAGAACACCTTTCGGGAAATTTGGCGGAGGCCTCAGCAGTTTTACGGCATCACAGCTTGGCGGAATCGCGATCAAGGAGGCACTTGAACGGGCAGGGATCGAGGGCAGCCAGGTGGGTGAGGTTATCATGGGGAACGTGCTTCAGGCAGGTCAGGGGCAAATCCCTTCACGCCAAGCAGCGCGGCATGCCGGAATTCCTTGGGAAGTGAAAACGGAAACGATTAATAAAGTATGTGCTTCAGGGCTTCGCAGTGTCACGCTGGCCGATCAAATCATTCGGTTAGGTGATGAGGATATCATTGTGGCGGGTGGAATGGAATCGATGAGCAATGCACCTTACATCCTTCCAAAGGCACGCTGGGGCTTAAGGATGGGCGATGCACAGATGAAGGATACGATGATATCCGATGGACTTAGCTGCAGTTTTACAGGGGTACATATGGGCACTTACGGAAACGGCACTGCCGAGGATCTGGAAATTTCCCGTGAGGAACAGGATGGATGGGCTTACGAGAGCCATCAAAAGGCGCTTAAAGCAATCGATGAAGGGATACTTGCAGAAGAAATCGTTGCCGTACAGGTCCCGGTCAGAAAAGGGGATCCAATTACGCTCGAGCATGATGAAGGACCAAGAAAGGATACATCTGCCGGGAAGCTCGCTAAATTAGGCCCAGCTTTTAATAATGAGGGAACGATAACGGCAGGAAATGCCCCGGGAGTCAACGATGGGGCGGGAGCACTCGTATTGATGAGCGAGGAACGTGCCGAAAAAGAAGGGAAGACTCCGTTTGCCTACATTTTAGGTCATGCCGAAGTTGCCGTTGAAGCGAAGGACTTCCCGAAAACGCCTGGTTTGGTCATCAATGAAATCCTGAAGAAAACAGGGAAATCGGTGGAAGACATCGACTTATTCGAGGTGAATGAAGCCTTTGCGGCAGTGGCACTGGCAAGTGGAAGGATTGCCGGCATCGATGCCGAAAAAGTGAATGTCAATGGCGGTGCAGTTGCCTTGGGGCATCCGATCGGGGCAAGCGGTGCCCGCATCATCATCACGCTCATGCATGAATTGAAACGCCGTGGCGGGGGACTGGGCATAGCCGCAATCTGCAGCGGCGGAGGCCAGGGAGATGCAATCTTAATCGAGGTGCCAAAGCAAAGGTAATAGTTTCATAGATAAGAAGGAGGGTTTTCATGAACATACAAAAAGTGATGGTCATCGGTGCGGGACAGATGGGGTCCGGCATCGCCCAGGTTTGTGCAATGGGGGGCTATGAGGTTTTCTTGCATGATCTAAAAGCTGAATTGGTGGAAAAAGGCTTAGGAACAATCACCAAAAACCTTTCGCGACAGGTCGAGAAAGGAAAAATGAAGGCTGAAGATAAAGAGGCAGCCCTTTCCCGGCTGACCCCGTCGACTGATTTGAAAAATGCAGCCGGAGTGGATTTGGTGATTGAAGCTGCGGTGGAAAATATGGAAATAAAAACGAAGATATTTGCCGAGCTGGACCGAATCGCACCGCAGCATGCCATTCTAGCTACCAATACTTCTTCGCTTCCGATCACGGAAATAGCAGCAAGCACGAAAAGGCCGGGCAATGTAATTGGGATGCATTTCATGAACCCGGTACCAGTGATGAAGCTTGTGGAGGTCATCCGCGGCCTTGCTACAGCGGATGAGGTTTATCAAAAGGTGGAAAAGATGGCTGAAACCTTGAATAAGGTACCGGTGGAGGTAAATGATTTTCCCGGATTTGTAGCGAATCGGATTTTGATGCCGATGATCAACGAGGCCATCTATACGCTATATGAGGGTGTCGCCACTAAAGAGGCGATTGATGATGTGATGAAGCTCGGAATGAATCATCCGATGGGGCCGCTTACCTTAGCTGACTTCATTGGACTCGACACATGCCTATATATTATGGAAACCCTTCACCAAGGACTTGGCGACGATAAATACCGACCGTGCCCGCTGTTAAGAAAATATGTAAAAGCCGGCTGGCTGGGCAAGAAAACGGGCCGCGGTTTTTACGACTATAACTGATCATGCGAAGAATCTGCAGCAAGGGAGGAATGAAGGAATGGATTTCAAGTTTACAGAAGAACAGGAAATGATGCGGAAGATGGTAAGCGATTTTGCGGAGAAAGAAATTGCCCCTCACATAGACGCCATGGAAAAAGGCATGTTCCCAAAAGCGATCCTGCAAAATATGGGCAATCTTGGCTTGATGGGAATTCCCATCCCGGAAACATATGGTGGCGCGGGGATGGATTTCATGTCCTATATCATCGCCATCAACGAAATTTCCAAAGTTAGCCCCACCCTCGGTGTCATACTTTCCGTCCATACTTCTGTCGGAACGAATCCAATCGTTTATTTTGGAACCGAGGAGCAGAAGCGAAAGTATGTGCCTAAATTAGCCGCCGGAGAATATTTAGGCGCCTTTTGCTTGACCGAGCAAAGCTCCGGCTCCGATGCTGCAAGTTTGAAATCCAAGGCGGTGAAGGAAGATGGCCAATATCGAATTAACGGATCGAAAGTATTCATCACAAACGGCGGTGAAGCGGATGTATTCATTGTTTTTGCCTCGACGGATCCTGCTGCAGGCAGCAAGGGGATCTCTGCCTTTATCGTGGAAAAGGGGACTCCAGGTTTAATCATCGGTAAAGATGAACGTAAAATGGGGCTCCATGGCTCGAGCACCGTGCAGGTGACCTTCGAGGATATGAAAGTACCTGTGGGCAATCTGCTGGGCAAAGAAGGTGAGGGCTTCAAAATTGCGATGGCCAACCTGGATGTAGGGAGGATAGGGATCGCGTCCCAAGCCCTGGGTATTGCTGAGGGTGCGATGAAACATGCCGTCCAATATGCAAAGGACAGGGTGCAGTTTAACAAACCGATTGCAGCACAGCAAGGGATCGGCTTCAAGCTGGCAGAAATGGCAACTAACATAGAAGCTTCAAGATTACTTGTCTACCGGGCGGCATTTTTACGCTCAGAGGGCTTGAAGTGCGGCAAGGAGGCAGCGATGGCGAAGCTGTTCGCTTCGAGGACTGCTGTAGAGGTGGCGATAGAAGCCGTCCAAGTATTCGGCGGTTATGGATATACAACGGAATATCCAGTCGAACGCTATTTCAGGGATGCAAAGGTAACAGAAATTTATGAAGGCACAAGTGAAATCCAAAGAATGGTCATCAATAAGAATCTCTAAATACATCAAAAAAGGCAGGGGAAGGTTAACATGCAATTCAAACTAACGGAAGAACATGAAATGATCAGAAAAATGGTGCGCGATTTTGCCCAGAATGAAGTGGCTCCTACCGCTGCCGAGCGGGATGAAGAAGAACGGTTCGACCGTGAGATTTTTGATAAAATGGCCGAACTTGGCTTGACGGGAATTCCGTGGCCTGAGGAATACGGCGGAATAGGGAGCGATTACTTGGCATATTGCATTGCGATTGAAGAACTTTCCCGAGTTTGTGCTTCCACTGGGGTTACTTTATCAGCCCATACTTCTCTTGCAGGCTGGCCAATCTACAAATTCGGATCAGAGGAACAAAAGCAAAAATACCTTCGGCCCATGGCGCAGGGTGAAAAAATTGGCGCATACGGCCTGACTGAGCCGAGCTCCGGCTCAGACGCGGGCGGCATGAGAACGACCGCAAAGCTTGTCGGCGATGAATATATCATTAACGGATCGAAAATTTTCATTACCAATGGCGGTATTGCAGATACCTATGTTGTCTTCGCTTTGACAGATCCCGAATCGAAACAAAAAGGAACGAGTGCCTTCATCATTGAAAGTGATTTCCCTGGTTTCAGTGTTGGGAAAAAAGAGAAGAAGCTGGGAATCCGTTCATCACCGACAACCGAAATCATTTTTGATGAATGCCGGGTGCCAAAGGAAAACCTGCTTGGCAAGGAAGGGGAGGGCTTTAAAATCGCCATGATGACGCTTGATGGAGGCCGTAACGGCATAGCCGCCCAAGCAGTAGGGATCGCCCAGGGTGCATTGGATGCCGCAGTCAATTACGCTAAAGAGCGCGTCCAATTCGGCAAACCTATCTCTGCACAGCAGGGAATCGGCTTTAAACTGGCGGATATGGCAACAGGGGTGGAAGCATCAAGGCTATTAACCTATCAGGCTGCCTGGCTGGAATCGGCGGGCCTTCCATATGGAAAAGAGTCGGCCATGTCGAAACTTTTCGCCGGTGACACAGCAATGAAGGTCACCACGGAAGCCGTCCAAGTATTCGGCGGTTATGGATATACAAAGGATTATCCGGTCGAACGCTATATGCGCGATGCGAAAATAACCCAGATCTACGAAGGTACACAGGAAATCCAAAAGCTGGTCATATCAAGGATGGTTACGAAATAGGGTTGAAAATGAGGTTTTCCGCTTGAGGCACCGCCTTGCCGGAATGCCCTTTTCAATTTTGGGGGATTGTTTTCCGTTGAGAATATGATGCGTTTTTTAAAAGGGGATTGAAAATGGAAAAAAGAGAAGTTCTTGCGTCTGTGAAGGATGAGCGGCTGGTTGAAAAGAGGCGCACACAAATGATCAAAGGGGCGGTGACCCTTTTCAAGGAAAAGGGATTTCATCGGGCGACTACGAGGGAAATTGCCAAAGCGGCTGGCTTTAGCATCGGCACCTTATACGAGTATATCCGAACCAAGGAAGATATATTATATCTCGTTTGTGACTTCATCTATGATGAAGTCCAGGAAAAGCTTCAAAAAGAAATCGAACAAAGTGATGGAACTCTTGAAAGCTTGAAGATGACGATCGCCTACTTTTATAGAGTGATGGATGACATGCAGGACGAAGTGCTGGTGATGTATCAAGAGGTGAAGGCATTGACGAAGGATGCCCTGCCATACGTGTTGAACAAGGAGATCCGCATGGTGGGTATGTTCGAAAAGGTCATAACGAAATGTGTCGAGAACGGGGAACTTTTGCTGACGGAAAAACAAATCAGCCTTCTTTCGCACAACATCTTTGTCCAGGGACAGATGTGGAGTTTTAGGAGGTGGGCTTTGCATAAAGAGTATACGCTCCAGGAATATATCGATGTGCAGACCCAATTATTGATTCAACATGCATCCTTTCATAAAAATGCGGATATCAAGTCGTTTCAATAAGGAGGAGCTATATGAGTACAGTTGATGTGTATAAACCGAAAAACCATATCAGGTTCGTGACGGCTTCGAGTTTATTTGATGGTCATGATGCATCGATCAACATCATGAGGCGGATCCTGCAGTCGAGCGGGGCCGAAGTCATTCACCTTGGACATAATCGCTCTGTCGAGGAGATCGTGAATGCAGCCATCCAGGAGGATGTTCAAGGGATTGCCATGTCATCCTACCAAGGCGGACATGTGGAATATTTTAAATATATGTATGACCTGTTGAAGGAAAGGGGGGCTGAGCATATCCGGATTTTTGCCGGAGGCGGCGGGGTCATCATTCCGAGGGAAATCAAGGAGCTTCATGATTATGGGATTGCCCGCATCTTCTCCCCTGATGAAGGGCGCGAATATGGTCTCCAGGGCATGATCAATGTCTTGATGAGGGAATGTGACTTCCCGACTGTCAAACCGTCCTTACAGGAACGGTTTGATGATCTGATTGCAGGTGGGACGAATGCGGTGGCCCAATATATCACCTTTGCTGAAAGCAGGCTTGAGGCTACAGAAGAATCTGCCGCAGCTGTGGAAAGCATTTTTGAGCAAATCAAGACCTCTGAAAGGAAGGTGCCTGTTCTTGGGATTACAGGGACGGGCGGTGCGGGTAAAAGTTCACTGACCGATGAACTGATCCGGCGTTTCCTTAACGAAATCAAGGATAAAAAAGTGGCCATTCTATCCGTCGATCCGACCAAACAAAAAACGGGCGGTGCCCTGCTTGGCGACAGGATCAGGATGAACGCGATTTTTTCTGAGCGGGTGTATATGCGGAGCCTGGCCACGCGCCATTCAAAAAGTGAGCTGTCCTTGGCGATTAAAGATGCGATATCCGTCGTGAAGGCAGCCGGCTTCGACCTGATCATCGTCGAGACGAGCGGGATTGGCCAAGGGGATGCTGAGGTTGCCGAGATCTGTGATGTTTCCATGTATGTAATGACAAGTGAGTTCGGTGCACCCTCCCAGCTTGAAAAAATCGATATGATCGATTACGCAGATTTGATCGTCATCAATAAATATGAGCGCAAAGGCTCCGAGGATGCAAAAAATCAAGTTCAAAAGCAATATCAGCGAAGCCGGACGCTTTTCGATCAAGATCCTTCGGAAATGCCGGTTTATGGCACGATCGCTTCCCAATTCAATGACCCCGGCACGAATGCATTATTCGCTGCCCTGATCGAAAAGCTCAATGAAAAAGCAGGGATGGGATGGAGCACCTCGTTTTCGAAGGAGGCGGATGTTTATAAGCAAAATGTCATCATCCCGAATGATCGCCGGTATTATTTGCGGGAAATAAGCGATACGGTCAGAACGTATCATAAACGTACGGAGGAGCAAGCCGGCATCGCCCGCAGGCTTTTCCAGCTTGAAGGGGCCATTGAGGCGGTTAAGGAGCAGGATAATAACGAAGAAATCCTGGCATCTTTGGAAGAACTGAAAAAAGAAACGCATTCCAGGTTATCCCCTGAATCGAAAACATCGCTCTCTGGATGGCATGATTTAAAAGAAAAATATGCAGGGGAGCAGTTCGTCACGAAAGTCAGGGATAAGGAAATCGTTACGAAGCTTAAAACGAAAAGCTTATCAGGTTTACTGATCCCGAGAGTGTCATTGCCTAAATTTGTTGATTATGGCGAGATCTTAGGATGGATATCCCGTGAAAATGTTCCGGGCTTTTTCCCGTATACAGCTGGGGTCTTCCCATTCAAACGTGAAGGGGAAGATCCAAAACGGCAATTTGCCGGTGAGGGATCCCCGGACCGGACGAATCGCCGCTTTCATTATTTATCTAAGGATGACCATGCTAAACGGCTCAGTACCGCATTCGATTCCGTAACATTATATGGCGAAGACCCCGATCATCGACCGGATATCTATGGCAAGGTGGGGGAAAGCGGCGTTAGCATTTGTACGCTGGATGACATGAAAAAACTGTATGCAGGTTTCGATCTTTGCCATCCATCAACATCCGTTTCCATGACCATTAATGGGCCGGCACCGATCATTTTGGCCATGTTCATGAACACGGCAATCGATCAGCAGGTTCAGCGAAAGGTGGAAGAGCTCGGCCGCCCCCTAACCGAACTGGAGGCGCAGGATGTGCAGGCGGCCACCCTTCAAACGGTACGCGGAACAGTTCAGGCGGATATCCTGAAAGAGGACCAAGGCCAGAATACATGCATCTTCTCTACGGAATTCGCTTTAAGGTTAATGGGAGATATCCAAGCTTATTTCATCGATCATAAAGTCAGGAACTACTATTCCGTGTCCATATCCGGCTATCACATTGCCGAAGCAGGCGCCAATCCGATTTCGCAATTGGCATTCACTTTGGCGAATGGCTTCACCTACATTGAATATTACTTGAGCCGCGGGATGAACATTGATGATTTCGCCCCGAACCTGTCTTTCTTCTTCTCTAATGGGCTCGATCCGGAATATACGGTCATCGGAAGGGTTGCAAGAAGGATATGGGCGACGGTCATGAGGGATAAATATGGAGCGAATGACCGCAGCCAGAAGCTGAAATATCATATACAAACATCCGGCCGCTCCCTTCATGCGCAAGAAATAGATTTTAATGATATCAGAACCACGCTTCAGGCATTGATGGCGTTACAGGACAACTGTAACTCCCTGCATACCAATGCTTATGATGAAGCCATCACGACCCCTACCGAAGAATCTGTACGCCGTGCCATGGCGATTCAAATGATCATCACGAAGGAGCATGGCCTTTCAAAGAACGAAAATCCCATTTCCGGTTCCTTCATTGTCGAGGAATTGACGGATATGGTCGAGGCGGCGGTCCTTCAGGAGTTCGACCGGATCAATGATCGAGGCGGCGTCCTTGGTGCAATGGAGACCCAGTATCAGCGCGGCAAAATCCAGGATGAATCCATGCATTATGAAATGAAGAAGCATACGGGGGAATTGCCGATCATTGGGGTCAATACGTACCTTAATCCGAATCCCCCTTCCGAGGATGCGGTCAACAGCATGGAAATCGCCCGTGCAACAAAGGAAGAAAAGGAAGGGCAAATCAAAAACCTGCAAGCATTCCAGGACAAGAATCAGCAGTTCACTGATGAAGCGCTAACCAGACTGAAGGCTGCGGCCATGGATGGGGACAATATTTTTGCCGAGCTCATGAACTGTGTGAAAGTGGCCAGTCTTGGCCAGATAACCCGGGCGCTATATGATGTAGGCGGGCAATATCGCAGAAATATGTAGGTCATGAGGAATGGGATCCCTAATTGAAGGGGTCCCATTCACGTAATAACTATGATCCTTTTTGGAAAAATGTTAATTCCCCGTTATAATTATTCGAAAAAGGGGCAAAAATGATGAATCAGCTCCATCGGATCATAAGCATGTACCTGGAAACGGTCGGATTTGGATCTAGTTAGCCATCATTCCGGTATTTGAGCTGTTTGGCAATCGATCGGGTCTCATCTCCAAGTAAGTGAATGTCACAGCGGGGCATTAAGGTAAATCCGTGAAAGTGACAGATAGAACTAGCATAAACCCATTTGGATTGTTTATAATGGAGTATATGTCTAGCAGGAATTGTCGTTATTTTATCGAAATACTGTTTTAGATTATTTTTTTATGTGAAAAAACACAGAATTCAGTGTTTGAATAGAGAAGGGAAGTGCAGAATTTGAGTTTAAAACAATACTCAAAAGAGCAACTATTGGAAATGTCCTTAATAGAGATGGCATATGATTTGTTAGTCGAAAGAAATGAACCGATCCTGTTCAAGGATCTAATCAGTGAGATCGCTACGCTGCATCACTTATCCAAAGCGGAAGTGGAAAAGAGAATTGCCCAATTCTATACGGATTTAAATGTGGATGGCCGTTTCACTTCACTTGGTGACAACCGTTGGGGATTGAAAACATGGTACCCAGTTGACCAAATCGAAGAAGAAGTCGTCCATGTCGTTAAACCGAAAAAGAAAAAGAAAACGAAAAAGGCTGCTGCCGTCATCGATGATTTCGATGAACTGGATGATGAAGATCTTGATTTCGATGAAGATGTGGATGATCTGGACGAGGATGAGGATGACGACGAGGATGATATCCTAGGTTCTCCAGTTATCGATGAAGTGCTTTTGGACGATGATGTGGAAGATGATGAAGACCTGGAAGATGAAATAATCGAAGATGAAGCATTTGACCTCGAAGACGATGAGGACGAGGATGAAGACGAAGAAGAACTAGATGAAGAGAACGAAAAATAAATAATCGCCCTTGACTTTTTAAGGCGAAATTTGTAGAATCATTTTTGGGCTCCTTAAAAAAGGACACATTGATTAAATTATATCGCTCCCTTACTTTTTTGTAAGCGGAGCGTTTTTGTTTTTAATGATGGAATGTATAAATGACATCATTTTTTTATTTTTTAAAAATGATTTCCCGTAGAATTGTAAAAACTATGGAGAACATATTTATGTTTTACTGTCATTTGCGGAAGTTTAACCTTGTTCATGCATCGAGCATGACTCTCACTAATGACCTTTAAGTGATTAATGGCATACGGCTTTACGTCTGTGGGCTTTGTACGCCGATATGGCGGCGAATTGATGCAAGTTCCTGTTTACAGGATAGGAAGAAAAACAATCTATTAGGAGGATATGAGATGACAAAATATATTTTTGTGACAGGTGGAGTAGTTTCTTCCTTAGGAAAAGGGATAACGGCCGCTTCTTTAGGAAGACTTTTAAAAAATAGGGGATTGAATGTGACGATCCAAAAGTTTGACCCGTATATCAACTTGGATCCAGGTACGATGAGTCCATACCAACACGGTGAGGTGTTCGTTACGGATGATGGCGCGGAGACCGACTTGGATTTGGGTCACTATGAGCGGTTCATCGATATCAATCTAGGTAAGCACAGCAATGTGACAACAGGGAAAATCTATTCAACCGTCTTAAGAAAAGAACGCCGCGGCGACTATTTGGGCGGAACGGTTCAAGTCATCCCCCACATTACGAATGAAATCAAAGAGCGGGTATTCCGTTCAGGCAATGAAACGAATGCGGATATCGTCATCACGGAAATCGGCGGAACTGTAGGAGATATTGAATCCCTCCCATTCCTTGAAGCGATTCGCCAAATCAAGAGTGATATCGGAATCAATAATGTTATGTATATTCACTGTACACTTGTTCCTTATATTAAAGCTGCTGGTGAAATGAAAACAAAACCGACACAGCATAGTGTAAAGGAATTGCGCAGCCTTGGCATTCAGCCGAACATCATCGTTGCACGTACCGAAAGCCCGATCTCACAAGATATGAAGGATAAAATTGCTTTATTCTGTGATATCGATAAAAATTCGGTTATCGAATGTCAGGATGCAGATACACTTTACTCCATCCCGCTTGCCCTTCAAGCGCAAAATATGGACCAAATCGTTTGCGATCACCTGAAATTGGACTGCGGCGAGGCGGATATGGAAGATTGGAAGGAACTTGTCAAAAAGGTTACTTCTTTATCGAAGAAAACGAAAATCGCTCTTGTCGGTAAATATGTGGAACTGCAGGATGCTTATCTTTCTGTAGTCGAAGCGCTTAAGCACGCCGGCTATGCGTTTGACGCGGATGTTGAAATCGACTGGGTCAATTCTGAAGACGTAACGAGAGAAAATGTTGCTGAACTTCTTCAAGATGCAGACGGCATCCTTGTTCCTGGCGGTTTTGGAGATCGCGGCATCGAAGGGAAAATTGTGGCTACGGAATATGCCCGTACGACCAAAACTCCATTCTTCGGAATTTGTTTAGGCATGCAATTGGCATCCATTGAATATGCACGCAATGTGTTAGGATTGCCAGAAGCCCATTCTGCTGAAATTCAAGCGGATACTCCAGATCCAATCATCGATCTTCTTCCTGAGCAAAAGGATGTGGAAGACTTGGGTGGCACACTGCGCCTTGGCTTATATCCTTGTAAGCTTATTGAAGGTACCAAGGCTTACGAAGCTTATAATGACGAGGTTGTGTATGAACGTCACCGTCACCGGTATGAATTCAATAATCATTACCGTCAGGCGATGGAAGAGGCTGGATTCGTCTTCTCTGGAACAAGCCCGGATGGCCGTCTAGTTGAAATCGTTGAATTGAAGGATCATCCTTGGTTTGTGGCTTCTCAATTCCACCCGGAGTTCACATCACGCCCTAACCGTCCACAGCCACTTTTCCGTGACTTTATTGGAATGTCTTTAAAGCGCAGCGAGAAACTTTAATAAACGGCTGTATCAGACCGCAGGCAAACTCGATAAATCATTGAGTTTGCCTGCTTTTTTTTGTTAGGTATTAATGTGAATGGGATACTAGCTGACGGTAGGCGGTATGGATCGGTGCGATGCCCGAACCCGAGAGTAAAAGCATGAAATTCGCGAGTAAAGCGGCAAAATTCGCGAGTAAAGCAAGAAATAGACGATAAATGGCCGCCAATGGCGTGTGAAAAGCGCACATCATACGAGAATCGGCCTGGAATTTGAGGCAAAAGTTAAACTCGCGAGTAAAAGCATGAAATTTGCGAGTAAAGCAAGAAATCGGTGAGAACCGGCCGCCATTGCGTGTGAAAAGCTCAATTTATAAGAGGAATCGCCTTCTTCAATCGGTGCAGAGCCCAAACTCTCGTGAGTAAAAGCAAATTAACGAAATTGCTTCAAAAAAAAGTATCGGGATAATGTCATTCCGATACCTTTTTGTGTTAAGCTTCTTCATTTTGATATTCTTGTATAATTTCCTCGAGAGTGAATTTAATTCCATAATAGGCAAAAAGGGCGGCAATGAGGGTAGGGTAGCCAAATCGGTTTCCTGTTTCATCGGGAATCAATCCCCGGTGGATGCGTAGGTCGATATGTACGTCAGCGAGTTCGATGAGGGAATTCTCGTTGGCTGCTGCGGAGGTGGAAACCGCCACAAAGGGTATATCTTTTTCCTGAAGTGCTTTGGCAAGCTTCACGGCTTCGCCATCATTGGAATTCCGGCTGAAAATAAGGAATCGATCTTCTCTTGAAATAGTTTCACCGTGTTCATATCTTTTAGCTTTCGGAAAGGGCTCGGCCCCTTCCAGCGCCTCGGCCGTGACACCTTGCATTTCACCAAAACCATGGATGAAAATCGCGCCATCCCCAACCGCGGCCTGAGCCAAAAGGCGCCCGGCATCCTCCATTTCAAAGGCTTCATTGTCCATCATTTTCTTGAAAATTCCGCTTATCTGTGTCGAAAAAATTTTTAACATGATCAGGGTCCCCTTTTGAAATTAGTCCTATTATTATAAAGGACTTTCCGCTGCATTGACAGACTTCGGTTTTTTTGATGATACTGGTTCATTTTACTAAATCGGTCAAAAAAACCAAAAAAATATAAATTCCTTTTAGCCATGTGGCAGGAATTTTGTTACAATTATCGAATAGGAACAAAGAATTCAAGTTTATGAAAATGTGAAAGTAAATACATGTATGGGTAATATAGCAGTTAGGCTGATATTTTTATAAGACGGAAATAGGAGAGGTGATAAAATGTCAGGGAAGATATTGATAGTTGATGATCAATTCGGCATCCGTATTTTATTAAACGAGGTTTTACATAAAGAAGGGTATGAAACGTTCCAAGCCGCAAATGGAATTCAAGCCCTGGAGGTCTTGAATAATCATTCGCCGGATCTTGTATTGCTCGACATGAAGATTCCTGGAATGGATGGCATAGAAATCCTGAAACGGATGAAAGTCGTCGATCCCGATATCCGTGTCATAATCATGACCGCTTATGGTGAACTTGATATGATTCAGGAAGCAAAAGATTTAGGGGCAATGACCCATTTTGCGAAGCCTTTCGATATCGATGATATTAGAAAAGCAGTTCGGGAATACTTACCGATTCAGTCAAGCTGATGGCCTTGAACGGTTAACACCCTTGGCCATAAATTGCCGCGGCTATCTTTTTCAAGATGTGCCGCGTTTTTTCGGAATAAATTTTAAGGCCACGGATAGTGTATTTGTTGCTGTTTTTTTGATGTATTGATATGCTACAAGAGGAAAGATATTCTGATCGATATGCGTATGCTACTTCGATTTTAGGGAATATCTAGAAAGAAATAACTTTAAGATCATTACACCCACCAGTAGGAGGAAATCAAATGCCTTTAGTTTCTATGAAAGATATGCTCAATAAAGCTCTTGAAGAAAAGTATGCAGTAGGTCAATTCAACATCAATAACCTAGAGTGGACTCAAGCTATTCTAGCTGCTGCGGAACAAGAAAAATCTCCGGTCATCCTTGGTGTTTCTGAAGGTGCTGCCCGTCATATGGGCGGTTTCAAAACGACTGTCATGATGGTGCAAGGATTATTGGAAGATATGAAAATTACAGTTCCTGTGGCCATTCACCTTGACCATGGTTCAAGTTATGACAAATGTAAAGAAGCGATCGAAGCTGGATTCACTTCCGTCATGATCGATGCCTCACATCATCCGATCGAGGAAAATATCGAAACGACGAAGAAGGTCGTTGAATTCGCCCATGCCCGTAATGTGTCCGTTGAAGCTGAAGTGGGTACGGTTGGTGGTCAGGAAGATGACATAATCGCCGATGGCGTCGTATACGCAGACCCTCAAGAATGTGAACAATTAGTCAAAGAAACGAATGTTGATTGCTTCGCACCAGCATTGGGATCTGTTCACGGACCATACAAAGGTGAGCCGAACCTTGGTTATAAAGAAATGGAAGAGGTACGTGATTTAACGCAAAAACCACTTGTTCTTCATGGTGGGACAGGCATTCCGACGAAAGATATCCAAAAGGCGATTTCACTTGGAACATCCAAAATCAATGTGAATACCGAAAACCAAATTGTATTCACGAAAGCTGTACGTGAGGTCCTGAACAATGATTCCGAAGTTTACGATCCACGTAAATTCATGGTTCCTGGCCGTGAAGCGATCAAGGAAACGGTCATAGGAAAAATCCGTGAATTCGGTTCAAACGGAAAAGCATAAACATCAAATCCGACATATGGGTCAAGATCCTTATATGCAGGATGCTGCTGGCAATAAATCCATTGGCGGGAACTTTCCCCCAATGGTTTCTTTTAGATTCAAGGTAATTATGGATTCTATTTTTTGAACAATTAGAATTCAAGGGGAATTAGAGAAAGTAAAATGATTACATACGGAGGGTATATTATGAAATTCTTTATAGATACAGCAAATATGGATGAAATCAAACAAGCGCATGAACTTGGCGTCTTAGCAGGAGTTACGACCAATCCGTCCCTTGTGGCAAGAGAAAAGGGCGTTTCCTTCCATGATCGTTTGAAGGAGATTACTAGCCTTGTCAAGGATTCAGTTTCTGCGGAAGTCATTTCGCTTGATTTTGAAGGAATGATGGCTGAAGCGAAGGAACTTGTTGCAATTGCTCCTAATATCACGATCAAGGTGCCTATGACTCCAGATGGCTTGAAGGCTGTTGCCGCACTGACAAAGCAAGGGGTCAAAACAAATGTTACCCTCATTTTCAGTGCAAACCAAGCCTTATTGGCTGCTAGGGCAGGCGCGACTTATGTATCGCCATTTCTAGGACGTTTGGATGATATCGGTCAAAATGGCCTGCATTTGATTTCCGACATTGCAGACATCTTTGCGATCCATGATATCAAGGCGGAAATCATTGCCGCATCAATTCGCCATCCGATGCATATTACGGATGCTGCTCTTAAAGGTGCCCATATTGCAACAATTCCTTATAAAGTATTAATGCAATTATTCCACCATCCGTTGACTGACAAAGGAATTGAAGCGTTCTTGAAGGATTGGAATTCCCGTACAGAAGCATAATGCCTTACCGCTAAGTCGCTATAGATTGCAGCAGTGAATGGAAAATAACATAAATTAGAAATTTTTTTATTTTTTTTACATGATTTTTCTACTTTTGTGTAAACTAAAACCTAGATAGTGAATGTTGTCGGATTATGCAATTTTTGTGTGGAAAAATATTACTTTTTAAAAGTGGCTTCTAAGTGCTTAGCGTGGAAGGGAGTTTATTATGGAAAAACTTAAAATTGCCGGTGGTTACCCTTTAAAGGGGAGCATTCGTGTCAGCGGAGCAAAAAATAGTGCGGTCGCCCTCATTCCTGCAACGATTTTAGCGGACTCTCCTGTAACGATTGAAGGCTTGCCTGATATATCGGATGTACAGATGCTCAAAAAGTTAATGGAAGAAATTGGCGGCGAGGTTTCCTTTGAAGATGGGGAAATGACCGTGGATCCGAGCAGGATGATTTCGATGCCTCTTCCCAATGGAAGAGTGAAGAAGCTGCGTGCCTCCTATTATTTAATGGGGGCAATGCTCGGTAAATTCAAGAAGGCTGTGATCGGCTTGCCAGGAGGCTGCCATCTGGGACCTCGCCCAATCGATCAGCACATCAAAGGTTTTGAAGCACTTGGTGCACAAGTGACGAATGAACAGGGAGCCATTTACCTTAGAGCTGACGAACTGCGGGGAGCGCGCATCTATTTAGATGTCGTCAGTGTCGGTGCCACCATCAATATCATGCTTGCGGCCGTATTGGCCAAAGGCCGTACAGTGATCGAGAATGCTGCGAAAGAACCGGAAATCATTGATGTCGTCACCCTTTTAACCAATATGGGTGCGAAAATCAAAGGTGCCGGAACGGATATCATCCGCATTGACGGTGTCGATAGCTTACATGGCTGCAGGCATACCATCATACCGGACCGGATTGAAGCGGGCACCTTCATGATCTTGGCCGCTGCAGTCGGTGAAGGAATCTTAATCGATAATGTCATTCCCCAGCATTTGGAGTCATTGACAGCCAAAATGAGGGAGATGGGCATAAATATTGAAGCCGGCGATGACCAGATATTCGTCTCGCCTGGTGAAAAATATAAATCGGTTGATATCAAGACGCTTGTGTATCCTGGATTTCCCACGGATCTACAGCAGCCGTTCACGTCCCTTTTGACAAAGGCGAGCGGCTCCAGCATGGTGACCGATACGATATATGGGGCCCGCTTCAAGCATATAGATGAATTGCGCCGCATGAATGCAAAGATCAAGGTCGAGGGCCGAACAGCCATCATCGATGGTCCTGTCCAGCTTCATGGTGCGAAAGTGAAGGCGAGTGATTTACGCGCCGGAGCCGCTCTGGTAATTGCCGGCTTGATGGCTGAAGGGATCACCGAGGTGACAGGACTGGAACATATAGACAGAGGCTATAGCAACCTAGTGGAGAAGCTTGCCGGATTAGGTGCAACGATCTGGCGTGAAGAAATGACACAAGAAGAAGTGGAGCAGCTTAAAAGCTGATCCCTTTTCTTGTTGCCTCACTGTGTTACATTATATGATATAATGTGTTATACTAATATATAAATAAATCATGCTAGTGTACATGAGGGGGAGCGGAAAATGGAGAGAAGTTTATCGATGGAGCTTGTTCGCGTAACGGAAGCGGCGGCCTTGAATTCTGCACGTTGGATGGGAAGAGGAAAGAAAGATGAAGCGGATGATGCTGCAACGAGTGCCATGCGCGATGTTTTCAATACGATTCCCATGCAAGGTACGGTTGTAATCGGTGAAGGGGAAATGGACGAGGCGCCAATGCTTTATATTGGCGAAAAGCTTGGTACCGGCCTCGGGCCGCTAGTCGACGTTGCGGTCGATCCTTTGGAAGGCACGAATATCGTAGCATCAGGAGGCTGGAATGCATTAGCCGTATTGGCAATAGCAGACAAGGGGAATTTGCTTCACGCTCCTGATATGTATATGGATAAAATAGCCGTTGGTCCAGAGGCGGTTGGCCAGATTGATATCAATGCTTCTGTATTGGACAACCTAAAGGCCGTGGCCAAGGCAAAGAATAAAGATATCCAGGATGTCGTGGCAACAGTATTGAATCGCGATCGTCATTCGAAGATCATTCACGAGCTTCGTGAAGCTGGAGCGCGGATCAAGCTGATCAATGATGGAGATGTAGCTGGTGCCATCAATACGGCCTTCGATTCCACTGGTGTTGATATCTTATTCGGATCAGGCGGAGCACCGGAGGGTGTCATTGCAGCCGTTGCTTTGAAATGCCTCGGCGGGGAAATACAAGGAAAGCTTCTTCCGCAAAGTGATGAAGAAGTCGAACGCTGCGGGAAAATGGGCCTTGATCTAGGACGGGTCCTGAGAATGGAGGACCTTGTTCGCGGAGATGACGCCATTTTTGCTGCAACGGGTGTGACGGATGGTGAACTTTTGCGTGGTGTTCAATTCAAAGGACATTATGGTGAGACGCAATCCGTGGTCATGCGTGCCAAATCTGGAACCGTCCGTTTCATTGACGGACGCCATAGTCTAAAAATCAAACCGAATGGCTTGATTGACTGAAGAGGTTTCGGGGAAAACCACAGTGAAAAGCGAGCGGTTTCATCGCTCGCTTTATCTTTAAAAAATTTAAGTTGAATAATTAAAATAAAAAAAGTAAAATAAAGCTTGGTCTACTATTAATGATTCATTATATATAAAATCTGCCCTTTCACTCCAAACTTCAAGCAGCCTTCAAATAATATTCTTCTTTACATGTAAAAATGTATCATCCTTTCTAAGAAAACTCTGGTCGGGTACATGGATTGCGGTTTTTCTTCCATCTAACAAGCCATTTCTTTTTTTGTATGGGTGAAAACGTTTAATTAATAAAAGTGTGGTGTCATAATGAATTTAACTATTTCTAATTTAGAAAACATGAAACTTAAGGATCTCTATGAGCATGCCCGTGAATATAAAGTTTCGTATTACAGCAAACTGTCAAAAAAGGAACTTATTTTCGCTATCCTGAAGGCGCAGGCCGAGCAGGATGGTCTCCTGTTCATGGAGGGCGTTCTTGAGATCATTCCTTCAGAGGGATTCGGTTTCTTGAGGCCAATCAATTATTCTCCAAGCTCGGAGGATATTTATATTTCCGCTTCCCAAATCCGCAGATTCGATTTACGCAATGGGGATAAGGTTTCCGGTAAGGTAAGGCCGCCGAAGGAAAATGAGCGCTATTATGGATTGCTCCACGTCGAGGCCGTCAACGGCGATAACCCAGAGTCAGCCAAAGAACGCGTTCATTTCCCTGGTTTGACGCCGCTGTATCCAAACAGGCAAATCAAGCTGGAGACGACGCCGAAGAATCTATCGACTAGGATCATGGATGTCCTGGCGCCGGTTGGTTTTGGCCAGCGGGGTCTGATCGTTGCACCGCCAAAAGCTGGTAAAACCATGCTCATCAAGGAAATCGCCAATGCGATAACCACGAACCATCCTGAATCGGAATTGATTGTCCTTTTGATCGATGAACGCCCGGAGGAAGTGACAGACATCGAGCGTTCCGTTGCTGGTGACGTGGTTAGTTCAACGTTCGATGAAGTCCCGGAAAACCATATCAAGGTTGCCGAATTGGTGTTGGAACGGGCGATGCGCCTCGTCGAGCATAAGCGGGATGTCATCATCCTAATGGACAGCATCACCCGTCTGGCACGTGCATATAACCTTGTCATCCCGCCGAGCGGACGTACGTTATCAGGGGGGATCGACCCTGCTGCCTTCCATCGCCCCAAACGCTTTTTCGGTGCGGCGAGGAATATTGAGGAAGGCGGAAGCCTGACGATTCTTGCCACGGCATTGGTCGATACCGGTTCAAGAATGGACGATGTCATTTATGAAGAATTCAAAGGCACGGGTAACATGGAGCTGCATTTAGATCGTGCACTTGCCGAAAGACGCATCTTCCCGGCAATCGATATCCGCCGTTCTGGAACGCGTAAAGAAGAGCTGCTGATTCCGAAAGACCGCCTCGATAAATTATGGGCGATCAGGAAGACGATGTCTGATTCACCCGATTTCTCGGAGAAATTCCTGCGCCGTCTAAAACAGACAAAAGGCAATGAAGAATTTTTCAGTAAATTGGATGATGAGATGTCCGAAATGAAAAAGGGACCGGCAAGCATGAAACGCTCTTAAAACAGAGAAAGAAACAAACTGTTGCACAACTAGTTTTAAGTTGATATAATGGGTTCATGTGTTTTTACAATAAATGTGAGGGTTTTTATTCACTCACCTGAAGTATATAACTCTGTTTCGAATGATTCAGGGCAGAAGGAG
Organism: Peribacillus folii; assembly: GCF_030271255.1. GTDB lineage: Bacteria > Bacillota > Bacilli > Bacillales > DSM-1321 > Peribacillus. The sequence goes on along the minus strand of NZ_JASJOM010000007.1, from coordinate 150,090 downwards.
CTGAAAAGAATGAAAACTGGAATTCATCCAAATTACAAGCTTTCAAAAGTGACTTGCTCTTGCGGAAACACTTTTGAAACTGGTTCAGTTAAAGAAGAGATCAAAGTTGAGACTTGTTCAGAGTGCCACCCATTCTATACTGGTCGTCAAAAATTCGCTGAAGCTGGCGGACGTGTTGATCGTTTCAACAAAAAATACGGTATTAAATAAGCCGGACTTTTTAAAAAACAGGCAAGCATTTTTCTTGCCTGTTTTTTCTTTTCTGTAAACAAGCAACAATTTATATAAAACCGGATCCGCTTCAATTTTGGCCAATGGATCGACAGGTGGAAGGGAGTAGCTGTTTCCATGTATGTAATGAAACAAACAGGCTGGATCGAGCTTATTTGCGGAAGCATGTTTTCAGGTAAATCTGAGGAATTGATTAAACGAGTCAGCCGTGCTCAATTTGCCAAAGAGCAAATCGCTGTTTTTAAACCAGCTATAGATAATCGCTATGCGGAAGAGGCTGTCGTATCACATAATGGCTCTTCTGTGATGGCAAAGCCGATCGCCCATTCAACGGAGATTTTTAAGTTTTTGGACAAGCCCCTGGATATCATTGCAATAGATGAAGTTCAATTTTTTGATCATGAAATTATCGGGGTTGCCCAGCATCTTGCGGACAGCGGTTATCGAGTGATTATGGCTGGACTCGATCAAGATTTCAGAGGTGAACCATTCGGTCCCATGCCAGTTCTATTATCGTTAGCAGAATCAGTGACCAAGCTGCAGGCTGTATGTGAAGTGTGCGGATCGCCTGCGAGCCGGACGCAGCGTTTGATTGATGGCAAACCGGCCTCCTATGATGAGCCGGTCATCCTTGTCGGTGCATCGGAATCATACGAGCCCCGTTGCCGTCATCATCATGAAGTTCCTGGGAAGCAGGAAGCTGAGATTAAAGAACATATCTAAATCGTACGTGCCCTAGATCCAATCAGATCTTAGGGCTTTTTTTATTGGAATGGGAAGTGAGCGACTAAAAGGAACCGATGATTTGGTTGGTCCAATACATGGAAGGGGAATAAAAGATTAATTACTGCTCCATATTGGGCAGGCTAACGAGGAAATGATCTTGTTAGCAACCTAAATGGAGGGAAAAGATATGAAATTCAAAATATTATTACTGGCGATTTTTGTGCTTTCTGCCCTGACAGCATGCGGTCAAAATCATAATGCAATAAATAATGATTCGGAATATGGCGATCAAAGCCGTGATGGCAAGGACTTTGTCGGCAACGGATTAAAGCATGTGTCCAATAAGGAGTGGGAAAATGAGGCGGAACGGCCTTCCGACCAGGTCCTCAACACACCGGATCATACTTCCAACAATTCCCCTTCCATGGGACAGGAGATTGCTGCCATTCGCGATGCCGTTGAGTCTGAAACCGATTACGAGGCGGGAGCGGTCTGGATTAACGGTAATACGATACATGTTACGATCCATGATAAGGGGAATATCGGGAACGATGCTGAAAGAAAAGAAGAAAAGCGTCGACTGGAAGATCTGATTACGGGTGTGGTTCCTCAGTACAAAATAGATGTTAAATTAAAGAAATGACCATATTCTTGAATCCTCTTTGACGTTGATTATTCACCTATACTATAATTGACCTAGAAGTGAACTGAGATGGGGCACTGAAACGTGTATTTATAGTAAAAAAAGATGGATTACTTCCGATTCATGATAAGTCGGTGAATCGGGAAATTTATGAGGTGAATGATTTGTTTGATCGATTGCAAGCAGTAGAAGATAGATATGAAAGATTGAATGAACTATTAAGTGACCCGGAAATCATCAATGACTCCAAGAAACTAAGGGAATTCTCCAAGGAGCAAGCCGGCATTCAAGAAACGGCATCGACCTATAAGGAATATAAAACGGTTCGTGAGCAATTCCAGGAAGCCAAGGCGATGCTTGATGATAAGCTTGATGCGGATATGCGCGATATGGTAAAAGAAGAAATCAGTGAGCTTGAGGAGACGATAAAAGGTCTTGAAGATAAGCTGAAAATATTGCTCATCCCGAAGGATCCGAACGATGATAAAAACGTAATCATGGAGATTCGCGGCGCGGCAGGCGGAGATGAAGCGGCATTATTTGCGGGCAGTCTTTACCGCATGTATAGCCGGTTTGCCGAGGTCCAGGGCTGGCGTACGGAGGTCATTGAGGCAAGCCCCACTGGTCTTGGGGGCTACAAGGAAATCATCTTCATGATTAACGGAAATGGCGCTTACTCCAAATTGAAATTCGAAAATGGGGCCCATCGCGTTCAGCGGGTTCCGGAAACCGAGTCTGGCGGCCGGATCCACACCTCCACGGCCACGGTTGCCGTTTTACCGGAGGCCGAGGAAGTGGAAGTCGAAATCCATGACAAGGATGTCCGCGTCGATACGTTCGCATCCAGTGGTCCCGGAGGGCAAAGTGTCAATACGACCATGTCTGCGGTGCGATTGACCCACATCCCCACTAATACGGTTGTATCTTGTCAGGATGAAAAATCACAGATCAAGAACAAAGAAAAGGCCATGAAGGTGCTGCGGGCGAGGGTATACGATAAAATCCATCGTGAAGTGCAGGCGGAATATGATCAAAATAGGAAGCTGGCTGTCGGGACGGGCGATCGTTCTGAACGAATTCGTACGTATAACTTCCCGCAAAACCGCGTTACCGATCACCGTATCGGTTTAACGATCCAGAAGCTCGATCAAATCATGGAAGGCAAGCTTGATGAGGTCGTGGATGCTTTAATCATGGAAGACCAATCTTCAAGACTGGAAAATGCGGATGAGTGATTCCGCGCTGAAAGTGTTCGAAGCCCTTAAGTGGGCTTCTTCATTTTTAAAGGAGAATGATCGTGATGCCAATGCCGGTGAAATCCTGTTGCGGCATTACCTGAAACAAACCCGCTCCATGCTGTTGGCGAACCTGCATGAGGAGCTGAGTGAAGCTGATTTTGGACGTTTCAAGAAGGCTGTGGAGCTTCATGTTAAGGGGACGCCGATCCAATATATAATCGGCAGTGAAGAATTTTATGGACGGACCTTTTTGGTGAATGAAGAAGTGCTCATCCCGAGACCTGAAACGGAGGAGTTGATTTATCATGCACTCCGTAAGATACCGGCCATTTTTGAAAAGGGCCGGCAGCTCCGTTTAGCGGATATCGGTACTGGAAGCGGTGCGATTGCGATTACGATGAAGCTTGAAGAAACGAGCTTGCTCGTATGTGCTACCGATATAGCCGAAGCCTCCCTAGAAGTGGCGAGGGAAAATGCGCGAGAGCTCGGTGCAGAGGTGCAGTTCATGCAGGGTGATTTGCTTTTGCCGTGCATGGAGAAAAACCAAAAGGTCGATATCCTTTTATCGAATCCTCCATATATCCCGATTGATGATCAAAAATCGATGTCGGTAGTGGTAACGGGTCATGAACCGCATCGTGCCTTATTTGCGGGCAGAGATGGTCTGGACTTTTACAGACGCTTTATGGAACAGTTGCCGCTGGTCATGAACAAGCCTGGTCTGATTGGATTCGAGGTGGGAGCTGGTCAGGGGCAGGCGGTTGCCGACATGCTGCTGAGGACGTTCCCTGCAGCCATGGTATCCGTTGAAAATGACATTAATGAAAAAGATCGAATGGTCTTTGCCGAATTACGTTGATCCGTCCCTTCTTAGGGGCGGATTTTTATTCATGTGGCATCTAGTTTGCGTATCATTTTTTCATTTTACTAGTTTAAGATAGATGAAAAATGGCGAGACTGATTCATGTGAGGGGGCGAAGGCGATGAAAACTAAACATTTAGCCATTATTTATCTATTAATCTTAACGATAGGAACGATCGTAAGTATATATATCCCGAAAGCGGAGGTGGCTGGTGCCGAGCAAACCCAAGTGATTCCGGATGAAGCGATACGCCTGCGGATACTGGCAAATAGCGATGAAGAAAAGGATCAAGCGGTCAAAAGGTTAATCAGGGATGAGGTCAATAAGGATATCACGGAGTGGGTGCGGGAGCTGACTTCCTTGGATGAGGCGAGGGATGTGATCACCTCTCATCTGCCTGAGATTCAAGCAACGGCGGAAGCGGTCGTAAGGGAGAATGGTTTGCAACAGTCAGTGAAGGTTGATTTTGGACAAGCGGAATTTCCGACGAAGCTTTACGGGCAATATTTGTATCCGGCAGGGGAATATGAAGCGGTGATCATTACACTTGGTGAAGGTGAAGGCGCCAATTGGTGGTGCGTGTTGTTTCCACCATTGTGCTTTCTTGATTTTTCGAATGGTACCGCCGTGAGCCAAAGTCCGATGCCGGACGAAGAAGAAGAAGGGGAGCCGGAATCGACAGGAAAGGTGTATGCTGCAACGAAGGAAGAAAAGAGACCGGCACCAGCTGAACAGGTAAAGGCGGAAGTCACTGAGGAAGACGTAAAAGCGTCTGAGGAACAGGTAATGGAAGAAGCGGAACAGCCGGCTGCACAGGAAGAGACGGTGAAGCAGGAGGATGCAGAACCGCAAGGAAAAGCAAACCGACCGGTAACGGCAGTGGAAAATGAAGACAAACTAGCAGCAACGGGTGACCAAAACCAACAAAAATTGTATGAAGGGGAAAAGGAGCCTGAGGTTGAAGTGAAGTCATTATTTGCGGAGATTATCCATGAGCTATTCTAAAATGGGGGCGATGGCCCTCATTTTTTGCTACGATATGGGGAGTAAACAACATATCCACAAAGTTATTAACAAAATATCGAAAAAGTCTGTCATTAATGATTAATATCCACAAACTTATCCACCGTTTCGATATGTTTATCCACAATTTGTGGATAACACTTGAATTCTGTGTATACTTCTTTTATACTTTCAAAGTACTTTTAAGTAAAAACTGTGCGATTTAATAGAAAAATCGTTAATATAGAAGCAATTGGATAAAAAAAGAAATGGTAAAAGGCGATGGTGTTTAAAATGGAAACGAAAATATGGTCAGTGGATAAAAATGTGGATAATGTACAAAGTTATCCCCAAATTACAGAGCCGGCTCAATTATTACAGGCTGGCCAAGTGGTTGCTTTTCCTACAGAGACCGTTTATGGACTAGGAGCGAATGCCAAAAGTGACGAAGCGGTGAAAAAAGTGTTTGAAGCGAAGGGGCGTCCAAGTGATAATCCTTTGATCGTTCATATAGCCTCTGAAGGTCAGCTGGAGGAAATTGTTGAAGACATTCCTGATAAGGCGCGGAGGCTGATGGATGAATTTTGGCCGGGACCTTTGACTTTGATCTTGAAACATAAACCAGGCAAGCTTTCTAACCTCGTGACAGCCGGTTTGAATACGGTTGGGATTAGAATGCCTGATCATCAGGTTGCCCTAGGCATCATTCGCGCGAGTAATCTGCCTATTGCAGCTCCCAGTGCGAATACATCAGGCAAACCAAGTCCTACCTCAGCTAAACATGTCGAGGTTGACTTATTCGGGCGGATTGCAGGAATAGTCGATGGAGGCGCGACGGGTGTAGGCGTAGAATCCACGGTCCTTGATTGTACGGTTGAGGTCCCCGTGATTTTAAGGCCCGGCGGGGTGACCCTGGAACAGCTGGAGGCCGTCGTCGGGGAAGTGCAGCAGGATGTCGCGTTGAAGAATCAGGAAACGGCTCCAAAGGCACCGGGTATGAAATACACCCACTATGCACCAAAGGCCCCTCTATATGTTGTCAAAGGTCATCCGGCTTTCCTGCAAAGGATTGCGGATGAACAAAGAAGTGAAGGGTTCAAGGTCGGCATCATGGCAGCCCGTGAACATGAAAGTGAATATAGTGCGGATCATATGGTCATTCCTGGTTCGTTGGCGGATTTGCACACAGTCGCCACAGGGTTATATGATGCTTTACGTCAGTTTGATGAGGTGGATGTGGATATCATATTAAGTGAAAGCTTTCCCGAATCCGGAATAGGTGCTGCAGTCATGAACCGGCTTGAGAAGGCGGCAGGCCACCAGATCATCGACGAAAAACATGTATAAATAAGAGCGGGTTTATTCTTCTAATTCTTTTCGGACATGCATAACATGTAGTAGGCACGTCCGAGGGAGGATTGGAATGAATACATTTGCTGGAGAAATCATCACCTTATTGCTTATGGCATTCGCGTTGGGAATGGATGCCTTTTCAGTCGGCCTTGGTATGGGAATGTTCAAGCTGAGATTGAGGCAAATATTTTCTATAGGGCTGATCGTAGGCATTTTTCATATTTGGATGCCTTTGCTTGGTATGGGGGCAGGTCGTTTCATTTCAGAAAAATTCGGGACCTTCGCCACGTACGCAGGTGGACTTTTGTTGATAATCCTTGGAGTGCAAATGTTCATTCCTGGTAAAAAGGATGAATCCGGTTCAAGGGAGAATAAAATGCTGGCCCCTGTTGGAAAAGGTTTGCTGATATTCGCCTTAGGCGTAAGCCTGGATAGCTTTTCAGTTGGCCTCACTCTGGGGATTTACGGGGCGAAAACGGTTGTGACCGTCCTTTGCTTTGGGATTGCGGCCACCCTTTTGACGTGGGCCGGTCTTTTGCTTGGAAGAAAAATGCAGGGATTGCTCGGAGTATATAGTGAGATCCTTGGCGGCAGCATCCTTTGTGCGTTTGGCTTGAAATTATTGTTCTCATTATAAATAAACCCAATTTCATATCGGGCCTTCCTCAACTGTTCCGTTTCTGGGGCGGTTTTTATTTTTCTTTCTGGCCTATAAAATATGAACGGTGGCTTATAATGGAGAAAAAGGGAGGCTTTAAAATGATTCGAATACTATTCGTATGTACAGGCAACACATGCAGGAGCCCGATGGCAGAAGCGATTTTAAAGAATAAGAACATTCCCGGTGTGGAAGTGAGGTCGGCTGGCGTCCATGCCTCGCCTGGGCAGGGAGCTTCCATGCATGCCAAAAATATTCTTGTTGAAAATGACATTTTACATACTCATCAATCGAACCCCCTGACCAAGGCGGAAATGGAATGGGCGACTCATATTTTTACCATGACCCAAGGCCATAAAACAGTCATCATCAGGGGATTTCCCGATCTGATTGATAAGACTTTTACTTTAAAAGAGTTCGTTCTTGACGATACATATGATAGAGACATAATCGACCCATTTGGCGGTTCGGAAGGCATTTATCGTGAAACGTTCAAGGAGCTGCAGGACTTAATTGAAAAATTGGTCATGAAGCTGAAAGGGTAAGAAGTCCACAGGGGGAAACGGAATGGCGGAAAATTTGGGTTATAAGTTTGGTTTGAGAAAGAAATTAGTTATTTTCATCACGGTCCTCGCTCTAATTACCTATTCGATCTCGGCGTTTTTCATCTTTGTGATCCATCCCATGTTTTTTGCTAAAATGAATTCACTTGGTTTTGGTGCAGGGACGCTTTTGTTGGGGATATTGTGGTCGGGGATCCTTGCGTTTTTTGCAGCTGGTGTCATTACCAAACCATTGAAAAAATTGGAAAAGGCCGTGCTTGGTGCCGCTGAAGGCAGCATTAAGGAAGAAGTGGCGCTGCCGAAGACGGATGATGAAATCCGTTCATTGGGCATTGCCTTCAACCATATGCTCTCTAACCTGAGAGAGATGGTTCAGAATATTGAAGCGAATTTCCATGAGACGAACGAAAAGGTCATCGATATTTCCCAAGAATCATCAAAAGCATCGGAACAGGCGGAAAACGTGGCAACGACGATCGGGGAAATCTCAAGGGGGGCGGAAACCTCAGCGGCTTCCATCATGAATACGGCAGAATCGATAGATGAGGTCACGATTCTCGCCCAGAAGGTACAAACGAAAGCGCAGGATTCCGTCGGTCTATCAGGGAAAATGGCAGCAGAACTCATCCGGAGTAAAACGGTAGTCAACTCCTTGGTCGATGGCATTAAGCAGCTGGCGAAAGAAAATCAACAGTCATTGGAAACCGTCAAGCGCTTGGAGGAACATGCGAAAAAAGTGGAGCAAATCATCGGGCTTGTCGGCGATATCGCGGCACAGACGAACCTGCTTGCACTGAATGCCTCCATTGAAGCTGCCCGGGCGGGGGAACATGGAAAAGGGTTTGCCGTTGTTGCAGAAGAAGTACGCCTATTAGCGGATCAAAGTGCCAAAGCCGTGCAAGGCATTTCGAACCTGGTACAAAATATTCAAGTCGAAGTCCAGGCTGTCGTCAAACAGATAAGCGATCAAGTCAATTCGGCAAATGAAGAAGCCCAAAAGGGGACGGAAACGGATATTGCCATAGAAGGCATGACAAAAACGGTACATAATGTTGTTGCTGCAGTAAAAGATATTACAGAGCTTGTTGACCGTCAAATGGAAAGTGTCGAGGAAACATCAAGGCAGTCCCAGGAAGTTGCTGCCATCGCCCAGCAGACATCTGCAGGAGCGGTAGAAGTCTTGGCCACGACAAATGAGCAAGTCAACATGATGGGAAATGTCGAAAAGTTGGCGTTGGAACTTAAATACCAAGCGGAAAAGCTGAAAAGTACGATTTCACGCTTTCACACTTGATTTTTTCCCCGCAGGAGACCCCTTTTCGGTTTCCTGCTTCTTTTTGGGCATGTGTGCATGGCAGCCTTTATCTTTTCATAATTTTGTGACACAATGAAATCAATAAATAGCAAGGGGAGGATTTTGATGAAAGTTGCGATTGCCTCGGATCATGGTGGAATTCATATCCGTGAAGAAATCAAGAATTTAATGAATGAGTTACAGATCCCGTTTGAGGATTTTGGCTGTGAATGCAGCACGTCAGTCGATTACCCGGATTATGCCCTGCCTGTTGCTGAAAAAGTGGCAAACGGTGAGTTCGATCGGGGCATCTTGATTTGTGGCACTGGAATCGGAATGAGCATTGCAGCGAATAAAGTGAAAGGGATTCGCTGTGCCTTGGTGCATGATGTCTATAGCGCTAAATTGACCCGTCAGCACAATGACACCAATATGCTGGCGATGGGAGAGCGTGTCATTGGACCGGGGCTTGCCCGGGAAATCGCCCAAACATGGCTCACTTCGGAATTTGAAGGCGGCCGGCACCAAAACAGGATCGGTAAGATAGCCGACTATGAAGCTAAACATAGCTGAAAAGAATGAACATTTCTTCGGATAGCAAGTTTTCTTATTGAAAGGATGCGTTTTCATGTCAAATGAAGCTAACATTTCAAATGAGCTTGAAAGATGGGAAAACCAGTTCCGGCAGCTTTTGCAAGAGTTTCAAGAAGATGCGGCATTAAAAGAGAAACAACTATTGGTCATTGGCTGCAGTACAAGTGAAGTGGTCGGAAAGCGGATTGGCACGGAAGGAACGCTTGATGTTGCCGGAATGATATTTTCCGTTATCAGTGATTTTCAAGAAAAAACCGGTGTCCAAGTTGCCTATCAATGCTGCGAGCATCTTAATCGGGCCTTGGTTTTGCAAAGGGAAGAAGCTGTGCGAAGAGGTTATGAAGAAGTTTCCGTCATACCTGTCAGGAAGGCGGGAGGATCCATGGCAACATACGCCTTTCAACAATGGGAAGATGCCGTTGTCGTGGAGCATATAAAAGCGGAAGCGGGCATAGACATTGGGGATACCTTCATTGGCATGCACTTAAAGCATGTGGCCGTCCCGCTTCGATCATCGATTAAGGAAATCGGGCACGCACACGTGACCATGGCAAAAACCCGCCCCAAACTTATCGGCGGGGAGCGGGCCGTCTATCAGGACATTTCTGTCAACAAAAGCTGTCACTAAAAGGCGGGTTGCTTTGCTCGGATAATAAATAAAAGGGTTTCGGAAAGCGCATTCCGGAGCCCTTTTTGATTTGGGGATCATCGGTACGTCCTATCCTGATGAAGAATAACGGAATTGATAGCAAAGCGGCTTAGATAGACGAGCTCCATCCAGGCGTGCTTTTTTGCGGATCATCATAAAGTCTGCAAACGGTATTTCAAGGGGAATGAGAAATTTTTCATGATGAAATCCAGGTTAAGTGAGGAATTATACAAAAATAATAAGTTAAATACGAACATTTTTAAATATAAAAACATCTAACGTTCGATAAAATTACACTATCACTTCTAAAATAGACATGTTAAAATGGAGAAGAATTTTCTAATTATTTTGGACAGGCTTTTTCATGCCTTTTTGAAGGCATGTTGCACATATATACTAAAAAGCGAATCACGCACAATTTGAGGAGGAATTACGGAATGAATCGTTTAGCCAAGCAAGATGAGCAAGTATTTAACGCAATTCAACTGGAATTAGGGCGTCAAAGAAGCAAGATTGAGCTTATTGCTTCTGAGAACTTCGTGAGTGAGGCAGTCATGGAAGCTCAAGGATCTGTCCTAACCAATAAGTATGCAGAAGGATATCCTGGAAAACGTTATTATGGCGGCTGCGAGTACGTCGATATCGTGGAAGACCTAGCTCGCGACCGTGCAAAAGAGATCTTCGGCGGGGAGTATGTGAACGTACAGCCGCACTCTGGGGCCCAGGCTAATATGGCGGTCTACTTTACTGTGCTGGAAACCGGCGACACTGTGCTTGGCATGAACCTTTCCCATGGTGGACATTTAACGCATGGCAGCCCGGTAAATTTCAGTGGTGTCAATTATAATTTTGTTGAATATGGCGTTGATGAAAAGGATCACCTTATCGATTATAATGATGTATTGGAAAAGGCGCGTCAGCACAAACCGAAAATGATCGTCGCAGGTGCGAGCGCATATCCACGGGAAATTGATTTCAAGCGATTCCGCGAAATTGCGGATGAAGTCGGAGCTTATTTAATGGTCGATATGGCCCATATCGCTGGTCTTGTTGCTGCAGGATTGCATCAAAGTCCGATCCCTTATGCGGATTTCGTAACGACAACGACTCACAAGACACTTCGCGGACCACGCGGCGGGATGATCATCTGTAAGGAAGAGTTTGGCAAGAAAATTGACAAATCCATCTTCCCTGGAATACAGGGCGGGCCATTGATGCATGTAATCTCCGCTAAGGCTGTTGCCTTCGGCGAAGCGCTTCAAGAGGATTTTAAAGTCTATGCACAGCAAATCATCGACAACGCCAAGAGATTGGGCGAAGGCTTGAAGAAGGAAGGGTTCACCCTCGTTTCTGATGGGACGGACAACCACTTGATCCTTCTTGATGTACGCTCTACAGGATTGACTGGCAAAATAGCAGAACACGTTCTTGATGAAATCGGGATCACCGTTAACAAAAATGCAATTCCTTACGATCCGGAAAAACCATTCGTGACGAGTGGTATTCGTATCGGAACCGCTGCTGTGACATCACGCGGATTCGGTTTGGAAGACATGGATGAAATAGCCTCCATCATCGGACTTGTTCTGAAGAATAATGAAGATGAAGCCAAACTTGAAGAAGCAAAACAGCGTGTTGAATCACTAACGAAAAAATTCGAATTATATCCTTCATTGTAATATCGGAGCCGCTCCTATTTAGGAGCGGCTTTTTTCTGGCATTCATGAAAGGGTTATATTATTGAAGAATCTGAATTATGAAAATAGGTCTGACATCTAAACCTTTATTGAAGATTGAATCTTTTTTCTGTAAAATAGGTTGAAGTGAATTTAAAGGCGCACGAAAGTTTTTCTATTCAAATAGGGAAATCATAAAAAGAGCAAAATTAAGCAATGGAATTGGAGAGATGCCAAATGGGAAAAGTATTTGTTTTCGATCACCCGTTAATACAACACAAATTAGCTTATATACGCGATGTAAATACAGGAACAAAAGAATTCCGTGAACTAGTCGATGAAGTGGCTTCATTGATGGCGTTTGAAATCACTAGGGACATGCCACTTGAAGAGGTGGAAATCCAGACACCGGTCAGCACGGCCAAAGTGAAGATGCTTTCAGGTAAAAAAGTGGGAATCGTACCAATTTTGCGAGCGGGCATAGGGATGGTGGACGGAATCATTAAACTGATTCCTGCTGCAAAGGTTGGCCATGTCGGTCTATACCGTGATCCGGAAACATTGAAGCCAGTCGAATACTATGCGAAAATGCCGAGTGATTTGGCGGAAAGGGAATGTATCGTCGTTGATCCGATGCTAGCTACCGGCGGTTCTGCCATCGAAGCGATCCACTCCATCAAAAAGCGCGGTGCGGTCAATATTAAATTCATGTGTCTGATTGCAGCTCCTGAAGGAGTGGATGCATTGAAAGAAGCTCATCCTGATGTGGATATTTATATTGCAGGACTTGATGAGAAACTGAATGAACATGGTTATATCGTCCCAGGTCTGGGAGACGCGGGAGATCGTTTATTCGGCACAAAATAATGGATAGAAACTGAGGTGTCACGAATGAATAAACCGATTAAGGTCATGACAATTTTCGGGACGAGACCGGAAGCCGTCAAAATGGCTCCCTTAGTTTTGGAATTCCAAAAACACCCACAACATTTCAAGCCGATCGTTGCCGTAACGGCCCAGCACCGTCAAATGCTGGATCAAGTCCTCGAATTATTTTCGATCCAGCCGGATTATGATCTGAACATCATGAAGGATAGGCAAACACTTGCCGATATCACAACAAGGGCTTTAAATGGTCTTGATTCCATAATGAAGGAAGCTGAACCTGATATCGTTCTAGTTCATGGCGATACGACTACAACATTTGCCGCCAGCCTTGCAGCCTTTTACAATCAGGTCGTCATTGGCCATGTAGAAGCGGGGCTGCGCACTTGGAATAAGTATTCACCATACCCGGAAGAAATGAATCGTCAGCTTACCGGGACGATGGCGGACTTGCATTTTGCTCCGACTTCAAAAGCGGAAGAGAATTTATTGAATGAAAACAAGAAGGACAATATTTTTGTGACGGGAAATACGGCGACCGATGCCTTGAAAACGACGGTACGGTCTTCTTATACCCATCCGGTTTTAAATGATTTGGGAGAAGATAGGCTCGTTTTGCTGACTGCTCATCGCAGGGAGAATTTAGGAGATCCGATGCGGAATATCTTCAGGGCCGTCAAAAGACTCATTGCCGAGCACGATGACATTCAAGTCGTATACCCAGTTCATTTAAATCCGCTTGTTCAAGAGCTGGCACATGAAGTTCTTGGAGATGAACCGAGGGTCCATTTAATCGAGCCATTGGATGTGCTGGATTTTCATAACTTCGCTTCAAAGGCTTACTTGATCATGACCGATTCTGGGGGCATCCAGGAAGAAGCGCCGTCACTTGGCGTACCCGTACTGGTTTTAAGGGATACGACCGAACGTCCTGAAGGGATATTGGCTGGTACTTTGAAATTGGCGGGCACTGATGAGCAGATTGTTTTCAATATGGCACATGAGTTGCTTACGAACGAAGAAGAACATGAGAAAATGTCCAGGGCATCAAATCCATACGGTGATGGGAATGCTTCGGCCCGGATAGCTGAAGCAATCCGTTACTATTTCAAGCAAGTGGATGCACCGCCTGCTAGATTCAATTGATAATGAAGGAAAGCTTAGCCGTTTCTCCTTTTAGACTGCAGACAAACTCGTTTTGTCTGCAGTTTTTTTGTTTTGATGGTTGGATCGTTCCGTCGCCTTTTACTGTGTGTGAAAATGAAAGGCGCATCCTAAAAGCCCAGGTATTGGAGGACTTGTACGGTGAACATTCCATTTCATTGCAGGCGTTCCCTTTCGGCGGTCGGTCGGGGAGCCTCCTCGGCTGCATCTGCGGGACTCGCATAGACATGCATTTCCTAAGCGGCCGTTTCGTTCCTTCCGGTTTTTTTCGTTTTACGGAAGTGCGACACGAGTTACTTGCATCAATCAGCGATTGCTTGTGATTGTTTCAAATTCAAGAATGGGTTTGGCAATGAGGTAAGTGGAGAGGAAAAGCGAGACGTCTTTTCCTTTTTTGTTTGCATACTCCAAGGTTGTTGAGAAAAGCTAACAGCTAAGGGGATGATTATGTTGACGCTGAAAAAGAAATTGTTCATATATATATTTGTTTTTCTTCTATTATTTACTTATTCATTCGAAACGGGGACGGCATCCGTCATCTTGCCGCCTTTGCCAAAACTACCTGAATCGAAGGAAGTGACGGTCGTTGTCATGATGGATAAAGCCATCGAGCAAGAAAAAATCAATGAATTGGTTGGGAAATATCCAACGCTTCAGTTACGGAAGGTTTATTCCGTTGCTCTTCATGGGTTTTCGCTTCGCGGGAGAATCCAGGAGATTGAAAAATTGAAAAAGGAAAATGATATCCAGGACATTACGGAGGTTTCCACGTATCATGCTGTGTTAGATGAAAGTGTCCCATACATAGGAGGAGAGAGAGTTAGGGCTTTCTTCGATAAGGAGAACCATCGAATTACCGGAAAAGGAGTTAAAGTGGGGGTAATCGACACGGGAATCGATTATACACATCCGGATTTGCAACGGACCTATAGGGGGGGGGAGGATCTGGTTGATGGTGATGAGGATCCGATGGAAACTAAAAATCAGGGGGAGCTAAATACATTACATGGTACTCACGTTGCTGGTATCATTGCTGCCAATGGGAAGATGAAGGGTGTAGCACCGGAAGCAGAGGTATATGCATATCGAGCGTTGGGACCGGGGGGCGCGGGAGATACCGAGCAAGTTTTGACGGCTATCGAATCGGCAATGATGGATAAGATGGATGTCTTGAACCTTTCTCTCGGCAATAACGTAAATGGGCCGGATTTACCGATATCGCTTGCATTGAATAAGGCTGTCGAAAGCGGCATCGTGGCCGTGACATCTAATGGAAATTCCGGTCCGGAAGTATGGACTGTCGGATCGCCGGGGACGTCGGAAAAAGCGATTTCCGTCGGGGCGTCGACTCCTCCTTTAAAGGTGCCATTCATGATTTACGGCCTAGGCTCAAAAAAGCATTATACACGATTGCATTCATTTCAAGGATCAAGGAAATGGAATTTGGCATTTTCTGAAGATGTGATGGACGGAGGCCTTGGGTATGAAAAAGACCTAAAGCATGCCCGTGGTGCAATTGTATTGCTGGAGCGCGGGACGCTCACATTCCAGCAGAAGGCAACCAATGCTGCGAAGGCTGGTGCGAAAGGCGTGATTATCTATAATAATACGGCCGGCACCTTTAGCGGAAGCTTGGAAAAGGAATTGAATATCCCGGTTGCTTCTATTAATAGAAGAGACGGGTTGCGTCTTAAGCAAGTCATGGAGCAAGAGCATAGTAAAACCGTGCGCTTTTTATATAAAACCGAACAGGATAAACTTGCTGATTTCAGTTCAAGGGGCCCGGTGACAGTTTCATGGGGAATAAAACCGGACGTACTGGCGCCTGGAGTCGAGATCGAAAGCACCATTCCTGGTGGGTATATGTCGCTTGACGGTACAAGCATGTCGGCGCCGCATGTTGCAGGAGCGTGCGCGTTAATATTGCAAAAGCATCCGGAATGGACCCCTGATCAAGTGAAATCGGCATTGATGAGTACATCTAAACCATTAGAAAAATCTGCAGGCGAGTATTATCACACATACGAACAAGGTGCCGGACGCATCCAGCTCGACGAAGCCCTGAAGGCTGACACACTTCTGAATCCAAGCTCGTTATCCTTTGGGATGTATACGAAAAAGGGCGGGATCGAAGAGCACCATGAAACGATATGGATTGAAAATACAGGAACGAAGTTGAGGAACTATTCTTTCATGGTGCCATTAAAGGAGAAGGGGCTCACATGGGAATTGCCGAAATCCCTGACATTGAAGCCGAAGGAAAAGAAACGGCTGAAAGTGGGGCTTCAGGTAAACCCCGCAGAAATGGAAAAGGGAGTCTTCGATGGATACCTGCTTATAATGGAAGGAACGAAGAAGATCTCCCTTCCTTACCTATATGTGAAAGAAGAGCCTGATTATCCAAGAGTGATGGGTTTTGATTTTGGACAAGGAGATCGAGCCGGGACTTATCGATACGAAATGTACCTTCCGAGGGGGGCCGAGGAATTCGGAATTGCCCTTTACGAAGAAGAAAGCTTGAAATTCGTTGGATATCTGGACTGGTCGAAGCCAGCACCTTCCGGATTGATAAAAAAAGATGTATTGCAGAAGAATTTACCGCCGAAGGGAGTTTATAAAGCGATTATCTTTGCGAGGAGGAATGGAAGGGAAGATAGGGTGGAAAAGACGTTACATATTGAGTGAAGATAGGACGATATGTAAAATAAATCGGTTGTCAATAGTATAAAAAAGATAATTTGTGAACAATTCGTTAATAATTACAAACCTGTGACAAATTTCACTAACCACTCATTGACAATGATTCTAGCCTATTGTATGCTAACAAAGGATGTAGAATGAGAGGGGTTTCATACGTCAATAATGTGACAAATAGGAGTGCTTCATCGACTCTCTATTTGGACTTATTACGGGCAAATTTACCTTGCTAACCCACAGATCTACAATATATCTAGGGAGATTACATGACAAAATGCTAGAATTGGAAAAAATGTTCAATAGGCAGCTGAAATTCATGCTGTATCTAATGGGTATTTATGTGATTGGGGTGGCATTCACATCATATGATTCAGTCTTCCAAGGATTGTTGCTTGGTACTGCCTTCAGCCTGTTTATTTTTTGGTCCATGGTCAAAAAAAACAAAAAGTTTGCCCAAGAAGTAGCGGAAGGTAAAAAAACGCGCTCACTTGGTAGCTTAACTAGAATGTCTGTGGCGGGTTTAGCTGCGATTATTGCATTGAGGTATCCCTATGAGTTTCAAGTGGTCTGCGTGGTTGTGGGATTAATGACGGTTTATTTTGTCATTATGATAGATTATTTTATACAAAACATACGTAGGTAGTAAAGAAGAGAGGTGAATACTGTTGAATCATGAAGCTCCTATGTGGGAATTTATGGAGACTGGGATACATTTCAATTTGTCTAATGTACTAATGATGACGATCGCAAGTCTCATCGTTTTCATCATTGCTGTAACAGCAACTCGTAAACTTGCGATGAAGCCAACAGGAATGCAAAACTTTATCGAATGGGTTATGGATTTTGTCAAAAACATCATCAACAGCAATATGGATTGGCGTACGGGTGGTCAGTTCCTTATGTTGGGAATGACATTAATATTGTACGTGTTTGTTTCGAATATGCTAGGATTGCCTTTCTCGATTGTAATAGGAGGAGAGCTCTGGTGGAAATCACCTACATCTGATCCAGCAATAACTCTAGCCTTGGCGGTCATGGTATTGGGGCTGACCCATTATTATGGTATCAAGATGAGGGGTATGAAGAATTATGCAAAAACGTATGTCCAACCAATGGGTTTCTTGTTTCCGTTAAAGATTATTGAAGAGCTTGCCAATACGTTGACTCTTGGATTGCGGCTATACGGAAATATCTATGCAGGTGAGTTACTGCTAACCTTGCTGGCTGGCTTAGGCACAAGCGGCGCATTTGGTGCAATCGGTGCGGCGATTCCAATGTTGGCTTGGGAAGGGTTCAGTGTGTTTGTTGGGTCCATTCAAGCATTCATTTTTACTATGTTAACAATGGTTTATCTTTCCCATAAAGTTAGTGACGACCATTAATTATAAGTATTGTTCATTTTGAACATTATATTGATTTAAAAAATAAAACAAACATTTCAAGGAGGAAATTTATCATGACAGGTTCTTTAGGTCTTATAGCTGCTGCTATCGCAGTTGGATTAGGTGCACTAGGTGCGGGTATTGGTAACGGTCTTATCGTTGGACGTACAATTGAAGGAATGGCGCGTCAGCCAGAAGCTCGTGGTATGCTTCAAACGACTATGTTCGTCGGTATCGCTTTAGTTGAGGCACTACCGATCATCGCGGTAGTTATCGCGTTCATCGTTCTAGGTAAATAAGATAATTTGAAAAAGTTCAATAATGGCGAAGATGATCCAAGGAGAACCTTCGCCATTGCTCTGTGTTAAAGTGAATGATTATCATGGCAGGGTGCTGCCAATTGAAAATACAGAACTTCAATAGTGAATCTCATGAAGGGAGTGAACCGAGCGTGTTAACAAGCAATTTTGTACTTGGTCAAGCAGGCCATTTTAATGGTGGAGATATCATATACCAGCTTTTCATCTTTATCGTATTGTTAGCGTTGCTTAAGAAGTTTGCATGGGGTCCATTGATGGGCATCATGAAAGAGCGTGAAGCGCATGTCGCAAACGAAATCGAAGCAGCTGAAGTTAGTAGAAAAGAAGCGTTGAAGTATTTGGAAGAACAGCGTGAAATCGTAAAACAATCTCGCACAGAAGCGGGACAGCTTATAGAGAATGCTAAACAACAAGGTGAGGCTCAACGCGAAGATATCATCAATCAAGCGCGTGCTGAAGCTGAACGTGTTAAGGAATCGGCAAAACGTGAAATCGTACAAGAGAGAGAAAAAGCAGTTGCCGCATTGCGCGAGCAAGTTGCATCTTTATCTGTAATGATTGCATCTAAGGTGATTGAAAAAGAACTATCACAAGCTGATCAAGAAAAATTAATAAATGAATATATTCAAGAGGCAGGAGAAGGTAAATGAGCGATATAACTGTAGCAGGACGTTATGCTGTAGCTCTTTTCCAAATTGCCAAAGAGCAAAATCTCATTAACCAACTTGAAGAAGAGCTTCGCATAGTTCATGAAGTTTTCACGAAGGATAAAGAGCTGTTAAGCTTCTTGGCTCATCCTAAAATGACTGGCGATGCCAAACGCGAAGTGATGAAAAATGCCTTTGCAGGAATATCACCTTCCGTTCAAAACACTGTAATGCTAATGGTCGAGCGTCATCGTACAGCTGAAGTTGCTCCCATGGCAGAAGAGTTCATTGAATTAGCTAATGAAGAAAATTCAGTTGCGGATGCGACTGTTTATACGGTCAATCCTTTAACTGAAGCTGAAGCGGAAGCTGTGTCTTCAGCTTTTGCTGCAAAAATCGGCAAACGGAATTTACGCATTACCAATATTACGGATAGCTCGATCATTGGCGGAATGAAGCTCCAAATCGGCAACCGTATTTATGACGGGACGATCAGCGGCAAGTTAGATCGCCTTAGCAAACAACTATTAGGTTAATATTCACAGATAGGGGTGAAATTCATGAGCATCAAAGCTGAAGAAATCAGTGCGCTGATTAAAAAGCAGATTGAAAACTATCAGTCGGAAATTAAAGTAAGCGATGTGGGTACAGTCATCACGGTTGGTGATGGTATCGCACGCGTTCATGGTTTAGATAATGCAATGTCTGGGGAGCTCTTAGAATTTTCCAATGGTTCGATGGGTCTGGCACAAAACCTGGAGCAAAATAACGTAGGTGTTGTTATCCTTGGACCATTCAGAGACATTAAAGAAGGCAGTGAAGTTCGCCGTACGGGAAGAATCATGGAAGTTCCTGTAGGAGAAGAATTAATCGGGCGTGTCGTGAACCCGCTTGGACAACCACTAGATGGTCTTGGTCCTATCGCTACAACAAAAACTCGTCCAATCGAGAGCCCTGCAACAGGTGTAATGGACCGTAAATCAGTTCATGAGCCACTTCAAACAGGAATTAAAGCAATCGATGCATTAGTTCCGATCGGTCGCGGACAACGTGAGTTAATCATCGGTGACCGTCAAACTGGTAAAACATCCGTTGCGATCGATACGATCCTTAACCAAGCTGACCAAGATATGATCTGTATCTATGTTGCTATCGGACAAAAGGAATCAACGGTTCGTGGAACGGTTGAAACGCTTCGTAAAAACGGTGCATTGGACTACACAATCGTAGTATCTGCTTCCGCTTCTCAACCTGCACCACTTTTATACCTAGCTCCTTATGCTGGTGTGACAATGGGTGAAGAGTTCATGTTCGCTGGTAAGCACGTTCTTGTCGTGTACGATGATTTATCAAAACAAGCATCTGCATACCGTGAACTTTCCTTGCTACTTCGCCGTCCTCCAGGCCGTGAAGCATTCCCAGGGGATGTATTCTACTTGCACTCACGTTTACTTGAGCGTGCAGCAAAATTGAACGACACGCTAGGTGCTGGTTCAATCACTGCGCTTCCATTTGTTGAAACACAAGCAGGCGATATCTCTGCTTACATTCCAACAAACGTTATTTCCATCACGGATGGACAAATCTTCTTGCAATCCGATTTGTTCTTCTCAGGAGTACGCCCTGCGATCAACGCTGGTCTTTCCGTATCCCGTGTAGGTGGATCTGCACAAATTAAAGCGATGAAAAAAGTTGCCGGTACATTGCGTTTGGACTTGGCTTCATACCGTGAATTGGAGGCATTCTCTCAATTCGGTTCTGATCTGGATGCTGCAACACAAGCAAAACTTAACCGTGGTGCTCGTACAGTTGAAGTCCTTAAACAAGATCTGAACAAACCGATTAAAGTTGAAAAACAAGTCATGATTTTCTATGCTTTGACTAAAGGTCATCTAGATGATATTCCAGTATCGGATATCCTTCGTTTTGAAGAAGAATACTATGTGTTCCTTGATCGTTCTCATCCGGAATTATTAGATCACATTCGCACAACTAAGGGTCTTCCTGAAGATGCTGCAGTCGTTGCTGCCATTAACGAATTCAAAAAGAACTTCGTTATTTCTGAATAATAAGGTCTAACTAATTTTTAAAGGGTGGTGAGAATGAATGGCCTCTTTACGCGATATTAAGTCTCGGATTACTTCAACGAAAAAGACGAGTCAAATTACAAAAGCGATGCAGATGGTATCTGCTTCTAAAATGAACCGTGCCGAAGCTAATGCAAAAGCATATGTTCCATATATGGAAAAAATTCAAGAAGTGGTATCCAGTATTGCGAACGGAAGCACGGATGCCTCTCATCCAATGCTTACTTCACGTCCAGTTAAGAAGACCGGATACTTGGTTATCACATCGGATCGTGGATTGGCAGGGGCATACAATAGCAGCATCCTTCGCCAAGTTCATAAGACCATTCTTGAACGCCATAAATCCAATGATGAGTTCGTCATTATCGCAATCGGAAGGGTTGGCCGTGATTTCTTTGTCAGCCGTAATATGCATGTAGAGCTTGAAGTAATTGGAGTTCCCGATCAGCCGTCTTTTGCTGACATTAGCTCCCTTGCAAAATCCACAGTGAACCTATACCTGAATGAGCTGTGTGATGAGCTTTATATGTACTATAACCATTATGTCAGCCCAATCCAGCAGGAAGTAACGGAAAAGCAAATCCTTCCGTTATCTGACTTTGATACTTCCAATGCAACTTTGACGTCTTATGAATTTGAACCGAATGCCGAAGAAATTCTTGAGGTATTATTGCCTCAGTACGCAGAAAGTTTGATTTATGGTGCGTTGTTAGATGGTAAAGCAAGTGAGCACTCTGCACGTATGACTGCAATGAAAAATGCAACAGATAATGCAAAAGAGTTGATTGACTCACTTTCATTACAATACAACCGTGCACGTCAGGCGGCAATCACTCAGGAAATTACCGAGATTGTCGGCGGAGCAGCTGCTTTAGAATAGAATCATTAAAGGGGCGGTCAGCCCGGACTATGCTTGACCGTTCCATAATATTGATAGTCGTTATAAGCAACGTTAGGAGGGAAAACGATGAATATAGGACGCGTTACTCAAGTTATGGGTCCGGTTGTTGACGTGAAATTCGAAGACGGACAACTTCCTAAGATCTATAACGCGTTAAGAATCGAAAATACAGCGTCTGGTACAGGACTAACTCTTGAAGTGGCCCTTCAACTAGGTGATAATACAGTTCGTACTGTAGCAATGTCTTCCACTGATGGGTTAACCCGTGGTGCAGAGACGCTTGATACAGGAGCTCCAATTTCCGTTCCTGTAGGTGAAGTTACTCTAGGTCGCGTTTTCAACGTTTTAGGGGAAAACATCGACCTATTTGAACCACTTACGGCAGAGGTGCGTCGTGATCCGATTCACAGACAAGCACCAACTTTCGAGGAACTATCAACACAAGTTGAAATTCTTGAAACGGGTATTAAAGTAGTAGATTTACTTGCCCCTTATATCAAAGGTGGTAAAATCGGTCTCTTTGGTGGAGCTGGTGTAGGTAAAACTGTACTTATCCAAGAACTTATCAATAACATCGCACAAGAGCATGGCGGTATCTCCGTATTCGCTGGTGTAGGTGAGCGTACTCGTGAAGGGAATGACCTTTTCTACGAGATGACTGATTCTGGTGTTATCAAGAAAACGGCGATGGTATTCGGACAAATGAACGAGCCGCCTGGTGCACGTATGCGTGTTGCCCTAAGTGGTTTGACAATGGCTGAATATTTCCGTGACGAACAAGGACAAGACGTTCTTTTCTTCATCGATAACATCTTCCGTTTCACGCAAGCAGGTTCCGAGGTTTCTGCCCTACTAGGCCGCATGCCTTCTGCGGTAGGTTACCAACCAACCCTCGCAACGGAAATGGGTCAATTGCAAGAACGTATCACTTCAACGAATAAAGGTTCCGTTACTTCCATTCAAGCGATTTATGTACCTGCCGATGACTATACGGATCCGGCTCCGGCTACAACTTTCGCTCACTTGGATGCAACAACTAACCTTGAGCGTAAACTTTCTGAAATGGGTATCTACCCAGCGGTTGATCCGTTGGCGTCATCTTCTCGTGCTCTTAGCCCGGAAATCGTTGGAGCTGAGCATTATAAAGTGGCACGTCAAGTTCAATCGACTTTACAGAAATATAAAGAACTTCAAGATATCATTGCGATCTTGGGTATGGACGAATTAAGCGAAGACGAGAAAGTAATCGTTGCGCGCGCCCGTAGAATCCAAAACTTCTTGTCACAAAACTTCCACGTGGCTGAACAATTCACTGGTCAAAAGGGATCTTATGTACCAGTTAAAGAAACAGTCCAAGGATTCAAAGATATCCTAGCTGGAAAATATGACGACCTTCCTGAGGATGCTTTCCGTCTAGTTGGCCGCATCGAAGAAGTTATTGCTAAAGCAAAAGAAATGGCTTAATTAAAGGGACCTAGGAGGGAATGAAATGAAGACCATTAAAGTCAATGTTGTTACTCCCGATGGCCCAGTATATGATGCAGAAGTTGAAATGGTAAGCACTAAAGCTAAAAGCGGTGAGATGGGAATCATGGCTGGACACGTTCCAACCGTAGCCCCGCTCACCATTGGTGCTGTCCGTCTTAAGAATGGAAGCAACACGGACTATGTAGCTGTAAATGGCGGCTTCTTGGAAGTCCGCCCTGATGTGGTAACCATTTTGGCTCAATCTGCTGAAAGAGCTGAAACTATCGATCTTACACGTGCTCAAGCAGCAAAGGCACGTGCAGAACAAAGATTGCAAAATAATGATGGATCGAATGATGTCAAAAGAGCTGACCTAGCGCTTAAACGTGCACTCAACCGAATCCAAATCGCACAAATGCGATAAGCTTATGATGAAGGCACCTGAGCGGACCATCCTTGGTTCGATCAGGTGCTTTTTTAATCTTTCCCATTTGCGACGAAGGTCGTAATTTAGGAAAACCTGCTGATATATATCGAATGATGGAATAAACTTTTTTCCAGATTACCCCTCGGCTCGTCGACATTTTCCAGTCATAATGCTATAATGTATACGCTTACATTTTTACTTCAAACCCTCTCCAGTCACGTTGCTTCTAAAAGATTGCTACTCTGCATAAATATATAAAACAGCATCCAACAAAAAAGAAGACAAGCAAATAGAACATGTACCCATTTACTGTTGATTGATCCATAAAAGGGAGATGAATATGGGACAGCTGCATTTGTACCAAAATAATTATTTAATCGTATTCGTATTTCTTTGTCTCGGGATTTTATTACCGGTTGTCGCACTTTTTCTAGGCAAGCTCCTTAGGCCTTATAAACCAACAGATATGAAATATACGACATATGAAAGTGGAATCGATCCTTTTTCCGATTCCAGGGTTCAGTTCAATGTTCGGTATTACTTATTCGGTTTGATGTTCGTCATCTTTGATGTGGAGACGGTTTTTCTTTATCCCTGGGCAGTAGCCTATGATGAGCTAGGATTGTTTGCGCTTATAGAAATGCTATTTTTCGTCATTATACTCTTGCTTGGACTAATCTACGCTTGGAAAAAGAAGGTGTTGAAGTGGAATTGAAATTAGACGATCTTACCCCAGCCGAAATGGAAGAAATGCGGCAAAGCATATTTTTATCAACGCTTGAACAAATTAAAGGCTGGGCCAGAAGCAATTCGCTCTGGCCAATGACTTTCGGTTTGGCCTGCTGTGCAATCGAAATGATGGGGGTAGGCTCTTCACATTATGATTTGGACCGTTTCGGTTCATTTTTCAGGACGTCGCCCCGGCAATCGGATGTCATGATCGTTTCTGGTACGGTGACAAAGAAAATGGCACCGATCATAAGTAGACTATATGACCAAATGCCGGAACCCAAATGGGTCATCGCCATGGGCTCGTGCGCAACTGCTGGGGGCCCGTATGTGAATTCCTACTCGGTGGTCAAAGGGGTAGATCAAATAGTGCCAGTCGATGTATATATCCCTGGTTGTCCCCCGAACCCGGCAGCACTTATTTATGGAATCAACAAACTAAAAGAAAAAATCCGTTACGAGGCAAAAACCGGAAAGCGGGTGATATAGATGGATGAGGATCAAGACCTGTCGAAGCAAAAGGCGGCCGCAGCGGCGAAGGCAAAAGCGGCAGCACTCGCGCGAAAGCAGGCGAAGGAGGAAGGGCCGGGTAATCCGTCAGGAGAAGACGACCTGTCGAAGCAAAAGGCGGCCGCAGCGGCGAAGGCAAAAGCGGCAGCGCTCGCGCGAAAGCAGGCGAAGGAGGAAGGACCGGGTAATCCGTCAGGAGAAGACGACCTGTCGAAGCAAAAGGCAGCCGCAGCGGCGAAGGCAAAAGCGGCAGCACTCGCGCGAAAGCAGGCGAAGGAGGAAGGACCGGGTAAACCGTCAGGAGAAGACGACCTGTCGAAGCAAAAGGCAGCCGCAGCGGCGAAGGCAAAAGCGGCAGCACTCGCGCGAAAGCAAGCGAAGGAGGAAGGACCGGGTAAACCGTCAGGAGAAGACGACCTGTCGAAGCAAAAGGCAGCCGCAGCGGCGAAGGCAAAAGCGGCAGCACTCGCGCGAAAGCAGAAATCCCCAGGTGATGAAGGAGACCTTGAACAAGCGAAGGCGAAGGCAGCGGCAGCTGCAAGGGCCAAGGCGAAAGCTGCAGCAGCTGCAAGGGCCAAAGCGCCAGCGGAGGAAATTCCGGAAAATGACATAAAGAACGAACCCTCCCCAAACCAGCCAGTACTCAATCAAATTGTATCCGCTATTGAAAGGCATGTAGGACAAGATGCACTACTAGATCACTATATTAATAAACTATCAAAGGATGTACCTACAGTAGTGGCAAATCCTGATACATACTACTCAATAGCTGAATTGTTTCGTTATGATGCACAGCTTAATTTTTCGTACTTATCGGAGCTTCACGGCACGGATTTTGAGACGCATATGGAAATCTATGTACACTTGCATTCCTTCGACATGAACCAATCAGTTGCACTTAAGGTGAAGCTGAATAGAGAGGCTCCTGCCATTCCCTCGCTGGTCCCTTTATGGAGCGGGGCCAATTGGCCGGAATGTGAGGCATATGATTTATTGGGCATCGTTTTCCGTGATCACCCTGATTTAAAGCGAATATTACTCGGTGATGATTGGAAAGGATATCCCCTTAGGAAAGATTATCAGCCTTATGATGTGGAGGTGTAACCCCAATGTTAAGGACGGAAGAAATGCTTCTCAATGTCGGGCCTCAGCATCCGAGCACACACGGTGTTTTTCGGCTCGTCATCAAAATCGATGGTGAAATTATAAAAAAGGCCACCCCTGTTATTGGATACTTGCATCGGGGCACGGAAAAGCTGGCGGAAAACCTGCAATATACACAAATCATCCCATATACCGATCGGCTTGATTATCTGGCGGCCATGACAAACAATTATGTGTTATGTCATGCTGTCGAAACGATGATGGGGTTGGAAATCCCCGATCGGGCTGAATACTTGCGGGTGATCGTCATGGAGTTGGGCAGGGTGGCAAGCCATCTTGTCTGGTGGGGAACGTACCTGCTTGATATAGGAGCGACGAGCCCTTTTTTATACGCCTTTCGCGAGCGGGAGATGATCGTCAATTTATTGACTGAATTGTCAGGTGCGCGGCTTACATTCAATTATATGCGAGTGGGAGGCGTGAAATGGGATGCCCCCGAAGGCTGGATCGCAAAGGTTGCCGAGTTCATCCCTTATATGAGGGAGCAGCTTGCCGGTTACCACGAGCTGGTGACAGGCAATGAAATTTTTGTGAACCGGGTAAAAGGGGTAGGCATTTATACGAGAGAGGAAGCGCTTCAGTATTCACTTAGCGGTGCCAACTTAAGGTGTACGGGGGTCAAATGGGATCTGCGGAAAAACGAACCATATTCCATTTATGACCGGTTCACCTTTGATGTCCCCACTCGTGACGAGGGCGATGCCTTTTCACGGTATCACTGCAGAATGGAAGAAATCGAAGAATCTTTGAAAATCCTTGAGCAGGCAGTTGAGCAATTTCCAGAAGGGCCGGTGCTTGCCAAGGTTCCGAAAATCATTAAGGTCCCGAAGGGAGAGGCCTTCGTGCGAATTGAATCACCAAGAGGGGAAATTGGCTGTTATATTGCGAGTGAAGGGAAAAAGGAGCCATATCGTTTGAAGTTCCGCCGGCCGTCATTTTATAATCTGCAAATTCTTCCCAAACTATTGGAAGGGGAGAATATGGCGAACCTGATAACCATATTGGGTGCCATCGATATCGTTTTGGGGGAGGTGGATGGATAAATGATCAAGGATTTACTCCATTCCGCTCCAAGCCTGCTGAACTTCGGCGTCTATTTTGGTTTGGCCGTCCTGCTTTTACTCGCGGTCTTGGGATTCGTCACCTATGGAATCCTTTCGGAACGGAAAATCATGGGGTTCATGCAGCTGAGGATCGGCCCGAACCAGATTGGCGGGAAGTGGGGGCTTTTGCAGACCGTTGCCGATGTTTTGAAACTTCTGATCAAGGAAGATACCATACCGAAAAAAGCCGACAGGCCGCTTTATATTTTGGCCCCGGTCATTGCTTTTGCTCCTGCGTTCATGGTCCTGGCCACCCTTCCGTTCACCGATGCGTTCCAATTTGCCGATATTGGTGTAGGGTTGCTGTATTATGTGGCGATTTCCGGCATTTCAACGATCGGCATCGTCACGGCGGGCTGGGCATCCAATAATAAATATTCGTTGATCGGCGGAATGCGCGCAGCCGCACAAATGATCTCTTATGAAATTCCTTTGGTGATGTCGTTAGTGGGCATCGTCCTTTTGACAGGCAGCCTGAACCTGAACGATATCGTGGCTGCCCAAGAGAAGGTTTGGTTCATTTTTCTTCAGCCGATTGCTTTCATCGTCTTTATGATTGCGTCGGTGGCTGAGCTGAACCGGATCCCTTTTGACCTTCCGGAAGCGGAATCCGAGCTTGTGGCAGGGTATCATGTTGAATATTCTGGATTTCGCTGGGCGTTCTTTATGTTATCGGAATATGTGTATATGTTTGCAATGGCCACGTTAACCACTGTATTATTTTTAGGAGGATGGAATTCAATTCCGTTTTTGGATTTTATTCCGGGTGCCATTTGGTTCGGCCTCAAGTTCAGTGCGGTGTTCTATATTTTGGTCTGGATTCGGGTGACCTTTCCGCGGATAAGGGCCGATCAATTGATGGAGTTCGGTTGGAAGGTGCTGCTTCCGGTTGCATTGGCCAATATATTCTTGACTGCAATCATAAAAGAAATCGTCAGCCTTTTTTAAAAGAGGTAAGCTGACCGGAAAGTGAGGGGTTACATGCTTGGTTTAGCTAAAGGTTTAAGCTATACATTAAAGAACTTGACCCGGAAGAAAGTGACGTATGACTACCCGAATGAACCGCTGCCGCTCCCTGACCGATTCCGCGGGATCCAAAAATTTTACCCTGAAAAGTGCATCGTATGCAATCAATGCGTGACGATCTGCCCAACCGATTGTATTCAGTTGACGGGAAAGAAACATCCCGACCCTTCCAAAAAGGGGAAGATCATCGACACGTATGACATTAACTTCGAGATATGCATCTTATGTGATCTATGCACGGAGGTCTGCCCTACTGAAGCGATCGTCATGACGAATCAATTTGAACTGGCGGAATATAGCCGTGATCATTTATTTAAAAACTTGGAGTGGCTAGATGAAAACGATGAAAATATCCGGAAGGTGAATAAAGTATGAGTGTATCCGGCGAATTGATTGCCTTTTTTGGTGTGGCACTCGTCGCCATACTGGGCGGGGTGCTGCTAATCACATTAACGAAAGTGGTGCACATGGTCATTGCTCTCGTTTTTACATTCTTGAGCATTGCGGGCATTTATCTGCTGCTTTCGGCGGAATTTGTCGCCATTGTGCAAATCCTGATTTACTCTGGGGCCATTACGATCGTGATGTTATTCGGAATCATGCTGACGAAGCATCGGGAAAACGATGAACCGTCAAAAGGGGGCTGGAGGAAATTCTCCTTGCTGTTGGCGATTGCTGGATTTGCCGTCGCGGTTTATCTGGGAATCTATGATCTAGATATACCGGTACAGCCAACCGCCTTGCATGAGGAAAATACTAAACAAATAGGGATCGAGCTTTTTTCTAAGTATGTGATTCCGTTTGAAGTAATGTCGGTACTCCTGCTTGTGGCCTTAGTCGGGGCCATCGTATTGGCTAAAAAGGATAATGAGGAGGGAGATCGTTCATGACGGGAGTCCCCTTGTCGGCATATCTCGTATTGGCACTCGTTCTTTTTTGTATAGGGCTGTATGGGGCTCTGACGAAAAGGAATGCGGTCATCGTTTTGATTTCAATCGAACTGATGCTGAACGCGGCCAATATCAATTTGGTTGCCTTCAGTAAATTCGGGGTAACGCCATCGATTACGGGCCAAGTGTTTTCACTATTCACGATCACTATCGCTGCAGCCGAGGCGGCTGTAGGGTTGGCGATTTTAATGTCCCTTTACCGCAATCGGAAGACGGTCAATGTCGATGAAATGGATATCATGAAGCATTGAAGGTTTAATTGAACGAAGAAGGGGATTTGATACGATGATGGAGAACGCTTGGCTCATTCCGATTTTTCCACTCGTCACGTTTTTGGTTCTGCTTCTATCAGGTGGCCGGTTACGGGAGCGGGGGGCATATATAGGAATAATCTTTACTTTGGCTTCATTTGTTTTATCGGTGCTTGCCTTGGTCGAAAGGTTGACGGCACCCACTTATAAAACAACAATGGATTGGCTTTCAATAGGAGGGACGCAGCTTACGGCGGGATTCGAGATCAATCAACTCAATGCCTTGATGCTTGTGATTGTATCCTTTGTCAGCCTGCTTGTCCAAATCTATTCGTTGGGATACATGAAGGGTGAAGAGCGATTCTCCACTTTTTATGCTTATCTGGGCTTCTTCACCTTTGCCATGCTAGGACTGGTCATGGCGCCGAATTTAGTGCAGCTCTATTTTTTCTGGGAATTGGTCGGTGTCGGCTCCTTCCTTTTGATCGGGTTTTATTTCTATAGACAGGAAGCTAAGGATGCAGCGAAAAAGGCCTTCATCATGACCAGGATCGGGGATGTAGGGCTATTGATCGGGATTATCCTCCTATTCTGGGAAACGGGCAGCTTCGAATATGAAGAGATTTTTCAAGCCGTTCAAGCGGGTGTGATCCCGGATGGAAGCATAACGCTGATTGCCATCCTCATTTTCATTGGTGCTGTTGGGAAGTCTGGGCAATTTCCGCTTCACACATGGCTTCCTGATGCAATGGAAGGCCCTACGCCGGTATCTGCATTGATTCATGCAGCAACCATGGTGGCCGCGGGCGTATACCTGGTAGCTACGATGTTCCCGTTATTCCTCGCTAGCGATGCGGCCATGCAGGTTGTTGCCGTAACAGGCGGATTCACAGCCATCTTTGCCGCGAGCATCGCTACGGTGCAAAAGGATATCAAGCGGGTGTTGGCCTATTCGACCATTTCCCAGCTTGGTTTCATGATGCTAGCTTTGGGCACTGCGGGTTATGTTGCCGGTGTGTTTCATCTAATGACCCATGCCTTTTTTAAGGCTCTGTTGTTTTTGGCTGCGGGCAGTGTCATTCACGCAATACATACACAGGATATAGAAAGGATGGGCGGGTTATGGGGAAGGCTGAAATGGACAGGTCCGCTGTTTTTGGCTGGCACCCTGGCAATATCGGGGTTTCCCTTGCTCTCGGGCTTTTTCAGTAAAGATGAAATCTTGATGGCTGCCTGGGCGAATGGTAACTATTTCTTATTTTCTCTCGCAGTGATCACGTCGTTTTTAACTGCCTTTTATATGTTCCGGCTATTTTTCATGATCTTTGCAGGAGAATCTCGCATTCAAGCAGAACAGGTCAAGGAATCTCCTGCGATCATGCTGCTTCCGATGCTTGTTTTGGGGATACTTGCTGTGGTCGGTGGGTATATCCAGACTCCATGGTTCGGAACCTTCCTTGGTGAGTGGCTTGTAGAGGGGAATGAGGCCGTGCTTGGTTCCGGGCACAGTGAAGGGCCGGTTTGGATCATGCTCCTTGCCGTGCTAATAGCGCTTGCAGGGATATTCCTTGCTTATATGATATACGCTAAAACGAAGCTGCCTCGGGAGTGGCTCGTCAAAAAGGACTCCACGTTATATCGGATTTTGGAAAATAAGTTTTATATTGATGAAATTTATTATTTTACTATAGTTCAATTGATCAAAGGCATTGGCTTATTCCTATCCTATGTGGAAAGGTTCATTATTGGTGGATTGGTGACGACTGTAACCGGTTCAATAGAAGGGTTGGGGAAAATAGGATCTAAACTGCAATCGGGGCAGGTACAGCAGTATGGGATGATTGCGTTTCTGGGTCTTGCGGTATTGTTGGTCATTTTTGCTTTAACTGGGGGGTATTTAAGATGAATGTCTATTTGCTCTCGCTTTTAGTTTTTTCACCATTACTGGGAATTTTGATGATTTCCCTGATGCCGAAAAAAGAGGAAAGGACCATCAAGCAATTTGGCTTTTTCGGAACGCTTCCCCCGTTGATCCTCTCATTCTTTTTATGCAGTCAATATTATTCCGGCGTTGCTCTTTCCGCCTTCAGCATAAAGGTGGATTGGATCCGGTTCGGGAATTTGGAGATGTACGATCCAAAACTATTTGCCGTCAATTATGAGTTGGGGCTGGATGGATTGAGCCTCAGCTTCATATTGCTGACGACCATCGTTTCCTCACTGGCGGCAATGGCCTCGATATATATAAAGCAGGGCTGGAAAGGGTATTACTTGTTGTTTTTGATCCTTGAGATCGGGATGCTCGGCGTCTTTACGGCAGAAAACCTGATCCTTTTCTTCATCTTTTTTGAAATGACGCTGGTTCCCGCCTTCTTTTTAATTGGCAGATGGGGCTTTCTGGAGCGGGAAAAGGCGTCTTATTATTTTTTGATCTATAACGGCATTGGTTCTGCCGTTTTATTGGTTGCCATTTTGATTCTGTTTGCCCGAACAGGTACAACGAACATTGCGGCTCTGACACAAATGATGACAATGGGCGGTGTGTCGCTGTTCGCTCCGATTTCCAGTTCGATGAAATATGGCTTATGCCTCGCCTTTCTGATTGCATTTGCGATAAAGCTTCCCGTATTTCCGTTTCATAGCTGGATGGTGCGGGTTCATGCAGAGGCACATCCATCCATCGTCATGGTCCATGCAGGTGTTTTATTGAAAATCGGGGCATACGGAATCATCAGGTTTGCAATGGGGATCTTTCCTGAACAATATGAAAGCTTGGCGCTTGCCCTTGTATTGATGGGAGTCATCAGCTTTTTATATGGGGCATGGCTGGCAATGGTGCAAACCGACTTCAAGCTTGTTTTGGCTTACTCATCAATCTCACATATGGGGATCGTCATGATGGGGCTCGGGGCCTTGAACGAAGCAGGGCTTCAGGGGGCGGTCTTCCAAGTCATCTCACACGGCTTGATCGCTGCACTGCTATTTTTCCTGGTGGGTGCATTATACGAGAGAACAGGGAGCACGATGCTCCCCAATCTTGGAGGGTTAGCGAGGTCGATGCCGGTTTTTTCCGGGTTTTTGCTGGCCTGCGGTTTGGCCTCGCTCGGTTTGCCAGGCATGTCGGGCTTCATCAGTGAATTCATGGTATTTCTCGGCTTATTCAAAGGTCAGCCCTTGCTTGCGGCAATAGCGGTGATCGGGCTTATTTTCACAGCTATCTATATACTGCGGGCAGTCATGCTGATGACGTTCGGCAAGAATGATAGTTTGGAAGAGAAAGAGAAGCGGGATATTGAAGGCTGGGAGTTGGTACCGGCATTGGTGCTTCTCGGATTGATCATTGCGATCGGCGTATATCCAAATTTGTTAGGCGGGCCCATTCAAAGTACGATTGAAGCCGTGATGCTTGCTCTAGGGGGGCGATGATAGATGGATTGGAACACGATGCTTTCTTATAATTGGGGAGCGATGATGCCTGAATTCATCATCCTTGGCACAACCATGGCTTTATCGATATTGGATTTGTTCTGGCCGGTGCACTTTAATCGAAGGAAATTGGCGTGGCTCGCGTTAACCGGCATCATTTTGGCAGGATTGTCGCTGATAAGCCTATTATCCTTTGAGACAGTCAGTATCCTGTCCGATACGTTTCGCTTGGATTCATTTGCAAAAGCCTTCAAGCTCCTGTTATTAGTCGGCGCGGGGCTAATCATCCTTCTCGCCGAAGGCTATGAACCGAAAGAAGGATTGCGTGAACACCGTGGGGAATTTTACTATCTGTTCCTGACTGCCTTGCTTGGAGCGATGATCATGTCCTCAAGCGGGGATTTGATAACCCTGTTTGTCGGACTGGAATTGCTTTCACTTTCATCTTATATATTGGTCGGAATCCGCAAACGCGACCGAGCTTCCAATGAAGCCTCGATGAAGTATGTGATAAACGGCGGGATTTCCACGGCTATCACCTTGTTCGGGATGAGCTATTTATATGGGGTGACAGGTTCAGTCAACCTAGGCGACATGAGCCGGACGATGGCAGGGATGACGGACGGCCAGCTGCAATATATCATCGGTCTCGCCTTCTTCATGGTTTTTGTCGGTTTATCCTTTAAAATTGCCGCCGCTCCCTTTCATATGTGGGCACCGGATGTTTATGAGGGTGCGCCGACACCTGTGGCGTCCTTCTTGAGCGTCATTTCAAAAATGGCGGGTTTTGTCATCCTGCTGCGCATTTTCCTTTCCTTGTTCCTGACCGCTCCGGGTGATGTGTTCGGGGCCTTAGACTTCTTGGAAAAAAATGATGGCTATATAGCAACAATGGCTGGGCTGACAATCATCATTGGAAATGTGATTGCGTTAAGGCAGCAAAATGTAAAGCGGTTATTCGCCTACTCAAGCATTGCCCATGCAGGGTACCTCCTTGTCGCTGTGGCTACATTGGGCGGAGGATATTTCCTGATCGATACAGTCTGGTATTACTTATTGGCATATGTATTGATGAACATCGGCGCATTCGCGGTCATCCAGCTTCTTTCCAGTCAAAGCGGTACAGAGGATATTGGGATGCTAGCGGGCCTCGGAAGGAAATCTCCTCTCCTGGCACTTGCATTTACCATCTATATCCTTTCCTTGGCTGGGATTCCGGGAACGACCGGCTTTATTGGCAAACTGAACATTTTCCTGGGTACGTTCATTACTGAGCCTGGCCATTTCGTCCTTGCCGGTATCATGATTGCCGGAACCATCGTCTCTTATGTGTATTACTTCGGGCTATTGGTCCAGGTCTTTTTCCGGCCGATTCATTTCGAGGGTGCGATAAAGATTCGCCCGGGCGTTTCAGCAGTTTTGATCATTTGTGCGATTGGCACCGTCATTTTTGGGATTGCTCCAAATATTGCCTTCGATTTTATTCATGAACAATTTGGTGATTTTACAGACTTTATCTCGAGTAAATGATATAATGCCATAGATAGGGGCTTGTTCCATTGGATCAAGCCCCTATTTACAGTTTTTAAAAAGATATTTGCAATTCTTCCTTTTATATTCCAAATATGAGGGTGTTTTGTGTTAGAATAGAGGACGGGTGTCTTTTAGGAGGTATGTACATGTTTTCAGCAATGGGACAGCAGGCTTTAACAGGGATCATTGCACATTTGTTTTTCATTGCAGTTACCTGGTGGGCTTTACAGGCATTACATTTCGATAAAATCTTAAGATCGAATTCGGTCATCAAGGCCAGGGTTTTATATATTTTATTGACGGTTGCCATCGGTTCGGTTGTGAGTAATTTCTTCCTTGACTACCTGGGATTTGCAAACCAACTTCCGTATATGTTCAGTGATGACTGACAAGCTGTAAGACTCTGTTTATAGCAAAATATGATCCTATTCTTTTATTCGCCAAGTCTTCTTCTTGCAATGGGCAGCTGAAGGCAGAAGTGATTGTCGGAAAACTCGAAGTATGATTTCTCTCCTTATGGCAATAATGCATAAAAGGGGAGGGATTTAACATGTATAATATAAACAAAAAAATGTTGGTATACATAGTATTTCTTGGTTTGATGGTGATTATAATTGGGAATAGTACGATTGTGGCAGAAACGAGACCGGATATAGTCAAAATGGTTGGGCTGTTACAAGAAGATGAGGATTTGGACATAGGTCAATGGTCCGTACTCGCTAGAGAAATAAATAAAGAGATTGCAACTAAACAAGAGTTTGACAGTGAAATTTATGCATTGAAACAAAAATACCCTCAATTTCAATGGCACCGGAAAGATGATGCTTCCGGCTGGAAGGCTGAGGCGTTAACGTACAATGTCGATTCAGGTCTGACCGAGTCTATCAAAATAATGACAACAGAAGAGAAATTTGAAAAAGTTACCTATGTCATTTATGAAGTGAAGGGACAGAAGTGGAAAAAAGGCAATCCGGCCTTTTTTACAACTACATTCCAGAACAGGGTAAATGACCTATTTATAGGGACTCCTTCAATTTTTTCTTGTATTAAAGGGTCTATCAATGATAATATGGATTCGGTTTTAAACTCTAAAACTGAAGACCTGTTAGATATGTTCCAAGCAAGGGAAATTGAGAGTGTGCATGAAACAAACTTTACATCTATATCTGCACATTCAACTTTGTTTAAACAACCTTTGACAAAAGAAAAATTAAATTTGCAGTTTGGGCTACGGACAGAAGGATTGGGTGAACGAACGAACTTTGTAGTTGGCACACCAATCATAACGTTTGAATATTAATATAGAGAAAATGGACGCGGAGGGGAATACTTTTGGAAAAAATCATCGTCCGCGGCGGAAAAAGGCTTAGCGGGACAGTTAAAGTAGAAGGTGCTAAAAACGCCGTTTTGCCAGTTATCGCTGCAACATTATTAGCAAGTGATGGGAAAAGTATCATTAAAGATGTTCCTACGCTCTCCGATGTATATACAATCAATGAAGTATTGCGCAACTTAAATGCAGATGTTGCCTTTCATGATAATCAAGTAACTGTAGATGCATCAAGAGAGTTATTAGATGAAGCACCATTTGAATATGTACGTAAAATGAGGGCTTCCGTTTTAGTGATGGGCTCCTTGTTAGCAAGGAATGGCCGGGCCCGCGTTGCACTTCCAGGAGGCTGCGCCATCGGCTCACGTCCTATCGATCAGCATCTGAAGGGCTTTGAAGCGATGGGAGCAAAAGTGAAGGTCGGCAATGGCTTCATTGATGCCGAGGTCGAAGGAAGGCTTAAGGGTGCACGTGTGTATCTAGACTTCCCGAGTGTGGGTGCCACTGAAAACATCATGATGGCAGCAACACTTGCTGAAGGCATTACTGTTTTGGAAAATGTGGCCAAAGAGCCTGAAATTGTAGATCTTGCGAACTTCCTTAATAAGATGGGTGCCAAAGTAAGAGGTGCCGGTACAGGTACGATGAGAATCGAAGGCGTCGATAAATTATATGGCGTTGAACATCATATTATACCTGACCGTATCGAAGCTGGTACATTCATGACAGCGGCAGCTCTTACCGGCGGTAACGTTCTTGTTCAAGGAGCTGTGCCTGAACATCTTACTTCCCTTATTGCCAAAATGGAGGAAATGGGAGTCAAGATCATTGAAGAAGGAGATGGCCTGCGCGTCATCGGTCCAAAAACCTTGAAGGCGATTGATATCAAAACAATGCCGCATCCTGGTTTCCCGACTGATATGCAGTCACAAATGATGGCATTATTGCTGCGTGCTGAAGGAACAAGTATGATCACGGAGACTGTTTTCGAAAACCGTTTCATGCATGTTGAGGAATTCCGCCGCATGAATGCCAATATTAAAATCGAGGGCCGCTCCGTTATCGTTAATGGACCGACTAACATTCAAGGTGCAGAAGTAGCTGCAACAGATTTACGTGCCGCAGCAGCGCTTATCCTGACTGGTTTGGTTGCAGATGGCATCACTCGTGTTACGGAATTGAAGCATCTTGACAGAGGCTACGTGAACTTCCACGGTAAATTGGCAGCTTTAGGCGCCGATGTGGAACGCATCAATGAAGATGTACCGGCAGAAACAAAAAAAATTGCCGATTTGAACGCTTAAGTTAGCTTATACGACCATTTACGTTTGAGATATTGAAACGTGAATGGTTTTTTTGTTCTTTCAAGTAAGGACTCCTGTTGAGCGGATGCCGTTTTTCTATTCATAAATGCTTGTCCTTCGACATACATTTGTTATGTAAAGATCCTGCCGAAGGCTAATTGCGGCAGAGAAAACAAGTGTAGGGAGGCTCAGGAGTTTGAAAGCAATCAAACCGATGATCATACTATTCGTAGCAGTAGCATTCGTAATTATCATGATTCCAGCAGTGCTTGTGCTTCCATTTTCAAATGATAAGACAAGTGGTGAGTTAGCCGAGCAATTGGAGAAGAAAGTGAAGAAGAGCAGTAATGAAGTAAGTGCAAAAGAAATGAGTAGCGTTGATGTTGCCGTTTACCGGACCCAAGCAAAAAAGATTGAAAAGGTGCCGATGGAAACGTATCTGACTGGCGTGGTTGCTGCTGAGATGCCAGCGGAATTTGAGGAAGAAGCATTGAAGGCACAGGCGTTGACGGCAAGGACCTACATTGTCAATCAGCTTATTGGCGAGAGTCGCCTTGGATTGCCTGATGGTGCCGATGTGAGCGATACGGTCATGCATCAGGTTTATAAGAATGATGATGAGCTTAAAAAGCAATGGGGCTCTGATTATAAATCGAAGATGAAAAAAATCAGCAAGGCCATCAAGGAAACGGAAGGGCAAATTCTTACCTATGATGGAAAACCGATTACAGCCACGTTTTTTTCCACCAGCAATGGCTACACGGAAAATTCCGAGGACTATTGGCAAGCGGATTTTCCCTATTTAAGAAGTGTGTCCAGTCCGTGGGATAAAGAGGAATCACCAAAATTTTATAATAAAGTTGTCGTGAACGCTGCCGATTTTGAAAGTAAACTTGGTGTGAGTCTTTCGGCAGGAACTACGATAGGAACTGTCGTCAAAAGAACCTCAGGCAATCGCGTGGGAATCGTGGAAATCGGGGGCAAGAAATTGACGGGAAAACAGATTCGGGAAAAGCTAGGGCTGACATCATCGGATTTTAACTGGGAGCGCCAAGGCAACCGGATTGTCATCACGACAAGGGGATCGGGGCACGGCGTTGGGATGAGCCAATATGGTGCGAATGGAATGGCCAGGGAAGGAAAAAGCTATGAAGATATCGTGAAGTATTATTATAAAGGGGTTAAAGTCCAGTCCTCCAATAAATGGCTGAATACGATGACCGCAAAAAAATGAGAGACGATAATCCGTCTCTCATTTTTTTGCGGTCACTTTTTCTATGTAGGTCAAAAAGCCGCGTCCGTGCTTGAAATAATGATATTGAACATGGAAATAGGCAGCGGATACTCCGATGATATCCTTTATGACATCTATTAAGGTAGCTGAACGGTATGGAACGAATGATTGGTGGTATTCATCCAATACTCCATAAAGGCAGGATGCAAGGGCAGCCAGCAGGCTTAATCCTGGTTTCAGTTTTTGGTTTGCGGCAAGTGCCGAAACGAAAAGAATGAACAAAATGGCAAATTCGACAAGGTGAAGCGCTTCTTTTATAAATCGGTCGATCGAAGTCGATGGAAGGTCAAGAAGCATATCATCGGGATTGCCCGACATAATCCATATTGCAATCATATATAGGAAAGGCAATGATGTTAATACGAGTTTAAAGGCTTTTTTCATAAATTAAACATCCTTCGGCATTAAGATACAAAACATTTTACCATTCCGCGAATAAAATCGGTTTCATTTCCACAAAATAAATCTAAAAAAATTTTTTCATGCGTGTATATAATCTTAGCAAAGTGTTCAGAATGATTGCTGAGGTGATTAATATGAGAGAGGAAGAAAAGAAATCAACTTCCACAATCCGACGTATACTAAAACAGCGTTGGGCGTTAGCAGCAATCTATATCGCAAGTGCAGCCATAATCCTAGCCGCGGCCTTCTTATTACAAAATAGTTTTAATGATTCAGCTAAAGACGGGAATGAAGAGTCAGCTGAAACAGGAAAAAACTATGATCAGCCTTCTGTCGAGGTCAATAGTAATCTTGAAACGACCAAGATGCCTGTAGCCGATGCAGAAAAGACGGTAATCAAAAAACAATTTTATGATGTGAATGCAGATGAAAAGGCACAGGAAGATGCTTTGGTTTTTTACAACAATAGATACGAACAGAACAAAGGGATAGACATTGCAATGGAAGACGGAAAGTCTTTCGATGTTAAAGCATCCTTAAGCGGTAATGTATCGAAAGTTCAAAATGATGCATTACTTGGAAATCTGATTGAAGTAGAGCATGAAGATGGTGTCGTTACTCGTTATCAATCTGTTAAAGACATTAAAGTGGCCGTTGGTGACAAGGTGAAACAAGGACAATCCCTTGCTAAGGCTGGAAAAAGCCAAATCAATGAAGAAGCTGGCGTACACGTCCACTTCGAGATCAGGAAAGATAACATTGCATTGAATCCGATTGAATTTTTCGATAAACAAGCTTCTGCCATTCAAGCTGCAACCGAAGCGGAAGGCAGCAAGCTTGACGACTCAGCTAAAAAAGAAGAAACACCTGCAATCGAAGAATCTGAAAAAGGCCAGGAAGAAACTCCTGCCGTTGACGAAACTGACGAAGGTGCGAATTTAGATAATGGCACGGATGAGGAAGGCTCAACTCCAGGTGAAGATACGACTGAAGAGAGCGGCTCCTTAAAAGATTCATTAAATCAATCTAATTAATAAAAAGTTTTTCATAAATCGAAACGAAAACCATGGACGTTACGAATGACAACAACTGAAAATTTGGTAAAAGGAAACCGTTCACTGTGGACGGTTTTCTTTTTGTATCGAGGTGATGCGTCCACTATTGCTGAACCTGTTGATAATCCGACAAATTTCTTGGGAAATAATTTTCTTCTTATGAAAATAAAACGGGTGATGCTTAGAAATAAATCCAAACCTCCTGTCCCATTAGGCATATATTCTTAACCAAGCTAATAAGATGTTATAAACCATGCAAAGAGAGTGTTTGAGGTGAGGAATCGTTTATTACAAATTATCTAATAGTTGAATAATTCTATCTTTCATTGTTTATAGGGCAGCGGTATTCGATTCGAAAAATACGAATCTCATTTCACACTTCTCACATCCAATTTGGGGAGGTCGAGTGGTGTGCACGATTACATCAAAGAAAGAACCATCAAGATAGGAAAGTATATCGTGGAAACTAGAAAAACGGTCCGCGTCATTGCAAAAGAGTTCGGAGTCTCTAAAAGTACGGTCCATAAAGACTTGACGGAGAGGCTGCCAGAAATTAATCCTGATTTGGCTAACGAAGTAAAGGATATATTGGATTATCATAAATCCATCCGTCACCTTAGGGGCGGCGAAGCAACAAAATTAAAATATAAACGCTCTGAAAGAGAAGAAGAAATCGTCAAATGAACAGGTATACCATTCCGGCATTTGGATGTGAGTCGAGCCGTCAGGGTAAGGGTCAAACCCGAACCTTGACAGCGATTCACTGCCGGGATTTTTTTTTGCAACAAGGATGGTACATATGGTATTGAAAATATTTATATTTTGCCAAAATAGGTAGTAAAAGTATTCATTAACGTTTATTTATAATTCATACTTACTTGTGTCAATGCAATATGGTAAAATAAACAATTAGGACAGAAGTAGGTTATATGTGAGGATATTCAAGGAGGATTTAAGAAATGTTTGCTAGAGATATTGGGATAGATCTTGGAACAGCCAATGTTCTTATACATGTCAAAGGTAAAGGAATTGTGTTAAATGAGCCTTCGGTGGTGGCAATAGATAAGAATACGAACCGTGTTCTTGCAGTCGGCGAGGAAGCTCGTAAAATGGTAGGCCGGACCCCGGGAAACATCATCGCCATTCGTCCCTTGAAAGATGGAGTCATTGCGGATTTTGATGTAACGGAATCGATGCTAAAGCATTTCATCAATACATTGAACGTCAAGGGCTTCCTTTCCAAGCCAAGGATTTTGATTTGCTGCCCGACAAACATTACGAGCGTAGAACAAAAGGCAATTAAAGAAGCGGCGGAAAAAAGCGGCG
The DNA here is from genome assembly GCF_030271255.1 of Peribacillus folii. GTDB lineage: Bacteria > Bacillota > Bacilli > Bacillales > DSM-1321 > Peribacillus. The sequence goes on along the minus strand of NZ_JASJOM010000007.1, from coordinate 109,220 downwards.
GGAAAAAAGTATTCCTTGAAGAAGAACCGAAAGTGGCTGCTATTGGCGCCGGCATGGATATTTTTCAACCGAGCGGCAATATGGTCGTGGACATAGGCGGAGGTACGACTGACATTGCCGTACTGTCAATGGGTGATATCGTTACATCTTCTTCCATTAAAATGGCCGGTGACAAATTCGACAACGAAATCCTGCATTATATCAAGCGGAAGTATAAGCTCCTGATCGGTGAGCGTACAGCGGAAAACATCAAGATCCAGGTGGCAACCGTATTCCCAGGTTCACGTAATGAAGTCATCGACATCCGTGGACGTGATATGGTTTCGGGATTGCCTAGAACCATTTCGGTCAACTCTGAAGAGATTGAGGAAGCTCTTCGCGAGCAGGTTTCCGTCATTGTACAAGCTGCCAAAAGCGTGCTTGAACGGACACCGCCTGAGCTCTCGGCTGATATCATTGACCGTGGCGTCATCTTAACGGGCGGGGGAGCATTGCTTCACGGCATCGATTTATTGCTTGCCGAAGAACTAAAAGTCCCTGTACTCGTTGCCGAGCATCCAATGGATTGTGTAGCAATCGGAACTGGAATCATGCTGGATAATATGGACAAGCTGCCAAGGCATAAATTCAACTAAAAAGCGGATGGAAATCTGCATCATAAGATAAGGGTCTAAGGTTCAGACAAACATGGGGCATAGTGAAAGTGCGTGCGGTTCTAGTAATGATGAGCAATAGACCCTCTTCTTTTATCCGGGATTTAACACCATTCCTTTAAATCTGACCTAACGGATCCTACTTCCGCCTAAAGCTTTTCATTTTTCCTTAAGATACTGTTGTTCATGTCCGATAAGAAAGATATGAGAAAATGAACGGTTAAAGTTTTTTAAAGAATGAGGAGTGAAGAAGATGCTAAGAGGATTTTATACAGCTGCTTCCGGGATGATTGCACAGCAAAGGCGCACTGAATTACTCACAAATAACATGTCCAATGCGAATACAACGGGGTATAAAGCTGACCAAACGAGTGTAAGGTCTTTTTCGGAAATGCTTATCAGCAACATGGGCGGGAAAACGATCCCTACTGAGAATAAATTGGGCATTCCTGAAATTTCCAAAGTCGGTGGGCTTAGTACCGGCGTTTACGTACAGGAGGCGAACCCTTCATTCACCCAGGGGACATTGGAGGAAACTGGGCTCAATACCGATTTGGCTTTGGCTGATGAAAGCTTGCCTGCCAATGATGATGGACGCAGAGGGTCAGTGCTTTTTACTGTCCAGGATGGTGATGGCGGACTCCGTTATACAAGAAACGGCAGCTTTACCCTTGATGGGCAAGGTTATTTAACAACGCCTTCAGGTCTCTATGTTTTAAGTGACAAGAATGAACGGATCAAGCTTGAAAGCGACCGGTTTACCGTAACGGGTGACGGTGCCATTTTGGAGGGGAATGTCCAAACCGCACGACTGGGCATCGGGTATTCAAATGATCCATCCTCCCAGCTGATGAAGGATGGAGAAGGCCTCTATAAGGCTGTGAACGATGAAGGATTACCGAGCGCATATGCGGCAGCGGGGGGCGGATTTTCTGCCAAGCAAGGCTTCCTGGAGGGTTCGAATGTCGACCAATCGAGGACGATGACGGAAATGATGTCGGCATACCGCTCCTTTGAGTCCAGCCAGAAGGTGCTTCAGGCTTATGACAAAAGTTTGGATAAAGCGGTCAATGAAGTGGGCAGGATTTAAGTGAAAACGAGAAGGAACAAGCCAATGGAAATTTGAACATGTAAGGGGAACACCCATGAATCGGACCATGATGACAGCGACAAATACGCTGAACCAACTTCAACATAAAATCGATCAGATAAGTAATAATATTGCCAATGTGGATACGACCGCTTATAAAAAGACCCAAACGAGCTTCAATGACTTATTGACACAGAGCTTCAATAATCAGCCTGATGAATCCAAGGAAAAGGGAAGACTGACGGCACCTAGCATCCGGCAGGGAACTGGTGCGATGATAAGCCAATCTCAATTGGTGCTTTCGCAGGGAGCGATCAAGACGACAGACCGGAACCTCGATGCCGCTTTGACTAAGGAAGACCAATTCTTCACAGTGAGCGTTCAGGACGGGAAAGGTGCCAATACCAGGCTAACCCGTGACGGGGCCTTTTACTTATCCCCCAACGCGAATGACCCGGAGCAAATGATGCTGGTTACATCTGCCGGGCACAAAGTCCTTGATGAAAATGGCGATCCCATCCTGATCGGTGGAAATGTCACGGACATTAACATCTCGGACAATGGCGAAATGACGGTGGATACTGAAGAATATGGACGTGAAAGCTTCAGGCTTGGCATCGTATCTGTCAAGAAACCGCAATTCCTTGACCGGCTGGGCGGGAATTTATTGGGCCTGCCCGAAAACATCAAGGATCTTGATGTGACCGCGGACGATATCATGACTGTGCTGTCCGGTGAGTCCCGGAATCAAATAGCAGTCCGCCAAGGAGCCCTTGAGTCCTCCAATGTCGATTTGTCAAAAGAGATGTCGGATTTGATTAATGTTCAGCGATCTTATCAGTTTCAATCCCGTTCCATCACGATGGCGGATCAAATGAGCGGATTGATCAATGGCATCCGTTAAGTATCTGGAAATTAAAATGCCTCCCTGCGGATTTACAGCAAATCGGTTATAATGGATTCATGACAAAGAGATTCATTTGTGCCCATCATTTTGCATAGCTGCCGTATTCCTTGAGTACAGGGAAATAAGTCGGTGAGTTTTCTTAGAAAAAGGAGCTTTCACATTCTATATGGAACAAAATCGTGTAATGAAACAACAAATTGAAGAAGAGCTAACGGAAGTCGAGCCGAAGCCGAACCTTAAAATCAGGGTCCGTCTTTTGCCGATCTGGCTTCGTTTGCTCATTGTTATTGGATTGATATTCATTGCTGTATTATCAGGGGCGCTTTTAGGCTACAGTGTCATTGGGGGAGGACATGCCCTGGATGTTTTCCAAAAATCCACATGGACCCACATCATTGATATAGTGAACAAGGGCGCATAAACTTCCTTGTTGGGAGTCCAATTTATGCGTTAACGGAATGATAGGACTGGGTCCATGCACCTCTGCCCGCAAAGGCAGGGGCGAGTCTCGTCATTTTCTTAAAATATGAAGTCGCAGGAGGAACGAATATGCTTGATATCACACAAATAAAAGAAATCATCCCGCATCGCTACCCATTTTTATTAGTGGATCGCATCATTGAAATAGAAGAAGGAAAAAGGGCGGTAGGATTGAAGAATGTCTCTGCCAATGAAGAATTCTTCAATGGCCATTTTCCTGATTATCCGGTAATGCCTGGGGTTTTAATCGTTGAAGCTTTGGCACAGGTCGGTGCTGTAGCCGTGTTGAAACAAGAAGAATATAAAGGACGGCTTGCATTTTTTGCCGGGATCGATAGCTGTCGCTTTAAAAAGCAAGTGAAGCCAGGCGATCAACTGCGTCTTGAGGTTGAGATTGTGCGGATGAGGGGATCGATGGGCAAGGGGAAAGCTGTGGCAACGGTAGATGGCGAAGTAGCATGTGAAGCCGAAATCATGTTTGCCTTCGCTGACAAATAAATCTCCCTCATTTTCTAAAAAATGGTTTAAATGATCGTTGAGCGGTGTATATAGTAAAGAGCACTGCATGCTTTTGAAAGCAAATTGAATTTTAGACCCTTTTTTATTCTCCCTTTGAATGCCGGACATTTTATGTCCGGCCTTTTTTATGGCCGATTTGGTTTTTGGTGCCTTTTCTTTTTTAATTTTAAATAGCGCGCAAGTTATTTTCACATTCGGGCAAAATAGCTAATGATTAAGAATGAAAGGAGGTTGCCAAATGATGAAGAGCAGAATTTTAGCACTAATTGGGGGATCTTTATTATCCATAATGTTCCTTGCCGGATGTGGAACAAATGATAATGATAACAATCCCGCTCCAGAAGATGACAACAATATCATAGAAGATGATAACAATGGCGTAAATGATAACGACGGCGGCACAGATGATACCGACATGAATGATAACGATGTCAATGATATGGATAAAGATGATGACGGTATGCTTGAAAACGATAACGATGATACCAACATGGATGACGACATTAATAAAAAAGATAACAATAAGTAATTAGTTGAAAATTGATAAAAGACTGGCTTAGTGAAAAAGGATGGATATCCTTTCAGCTATGTCAGTCTTTTATTGTATGTGCGTTCGGTTAGGGGATAAAGGAGCGGAGTCTTTATTTATTCGTTGCCAATTTAGGCTTCGAGCGGATTTTTTGTTTGAATTCATTTATCAATTCATCACCGGCAAGCCCTTTATGGACCAAATCTTCAAGCAGGAGCTCTGCATATTTGCTGCGCGTTTTTTGGATATGCCCGACGAATAAGAGGCTATAATGGCTGCCTACCTTTCTAATCGTTCGCAAGGCGGTGTGGAATAAAGCCGGTTCATTATCTTTTTTGGTAATGACGGCCTGGATATACACCTCTCCGTCTATATTGGGAAGCGAGCGCTCGAATTCCTTGAAATGATCTTCCTCCACAAAGGCTTCCAGCAGCCAGGTCCTGGCATCGTTTTCTTTATTTATTATCAGCCCATCAGTCAATGCAATATCAATCAGGTGGAAATTTTCCGTAACGATTTGCAGCGAGATCAATTTAAACGATTTCATCTAATTCCTCCGTTTCTTGCCAAAAGAGCGGCATGTACCCCTCTTATACGTAATTTTTAATCTATCCAAAATGACACATGTCGATTAATCCTTTTAAAGGTAATTATATCATACTAAACAAGGTGCCCTTAAAGAAAAGAAAACCCAGCAATTGTCTAAATTATGAACGAAAGTATAAAAATTTGCAAAATATTTAATTTTGTTAACTATTAGCTTATTGCCCGACTACAAGCAGAAAAAAATGATTATGATCTTAATATCATCAATTTTTAAAAAAGAGACAGCCGGAATAAGTCCATTTTCGGCATTTTTCTATTGATGGAAGAACAAGTATGATTAAAGCATCTTAAATGGAAAGGAGAGAAAAGATGATCAACCAAGTAACCCTTGTCGGCAGACTTACGAAGGATCCCATATTAAGGTACACTCCTGAAGGCAAGGCTGTTTCCAACGTCACGTTAGCGGTCAACCGTAACTTTCGAAATACGGTTGGTGACTACGAAGCTGACTTCGTACAATGTATCATATGGAATAAGTCAGCTGAAAATACTGCCCAGTATTGTAGGAAAGGGACATTGATCGGCATAACGGGCAGGATACAAACGAGGAGATATGAAAACAAGGATGGCAAGAACATATACGTAACGGAAGTAGTTGCAGAAATGGTTCAATTCCTCGGGCCTAAACAGCAAGAAGTGAAGCAAGAGGAATTCGAGCAAATTGGCTTATAGACTTGGAGGTGGAGCGTATGAATGGAGCATATAAGGGGTCCCTTGAGAATGCAGATTCCCTAAATGATTTCATGCAGATCAACAAACGGATGGAAGAACGAATTAGCGTCTTAATTGGCCATCTGGCAAGGACGCATGTGAGAACCTGGGATAATGGTTATGAATTGGGACAGGTTAAAATGATGCTCAATGAATTGGAAATGCAAAACAAGTATTTATATGACCATAATGAAAAATTAATGGAAAGGGTTTCAGCTCTCGAAAAAGGTGAAGGATTTTTAGGTGACAGAAAGAAACTCCGCAAAGCTTGATGGCGGTAGCTTGCTCTTTTCCCCATCATCCCCTATAGCTAACATGGCTTTCCCCCGCTTGATACCCCGGTTTACCTCCCCAGCGAATCGGATTAGTCGATTCCCCCCTTTCAAGACTGCAATATGCAGTCTTTTTTTTATGCCAACATGCGCATTTTTTATAAAAATTAAAAAATTATTCTGCAAAATTAGAATTTTTAGAAAACGTATTGTAAAATTTTAATTTTGATGCAATAATAAACCAAATAATATAATGGAAAAAAAGTTATAAATAGGAAGTGATTGAATGGTCGAACCGATTATAAAAGTGAATGGGCTGCGAACCAGTTTTCGTACGGACGATGGTGTGATTCCGGTTGTCAATTCAATCGATTTTCACGTCAATCCCGGTGAAGTGTTAGGGATTGTTGGGGAGTCGGGATGCGGGAAAAGCGTGACTTCTTTGTCCATCATGGGACTGGTTTCTTCGCCGACCGGGAAGGTCGAAGGAGAAATCCTTTTTAAAGGGGAGAATATTGCGAATGCCACTGAAGCGAAAATGAGAAAAATTCGCGGGAACGATATAGCGATGATATTCCAGGAACCGATGACAAGCCTGAATCCTGTGTTCACCATTGGAGACCAGCTGGTGGAGACGCTCCGAATCCATAAAAAGTGGAGCAAAAAACAGGCCAGGCTCAGGGCTGTTGAAATGCTGAAGCTGGTTGGGCTTGGCCGTGCTGAGGAATTGATTGGAGAATATCCGCATCAGCTTTCGGGCGGTATGAGACAGAGGGTCATGATCGCCATGGCCATGATCTGTGAGCCAAAGCTTCTTATCGCAGATGAACCGACAACGGCCTTGGATGTGACGATTCAAGCACAAATCCTTGAGCTGATGAAGAACCTGAATAAAGAAACTGATACGGCCATCATGATGATCACCCATGACCTCGGGGTCGTGGCCCAGATGTGTGAGCGTGTCATTGTCATGTATGCAGGCAAGGTGATAGAGGAAGGAAATGTGCAAACGATTTTCCAAAACCCAAAGCACCCTTATACCGTCGGGCTGCTTCAGTCGATACCGGACATGCGGATAAAGAAAGAGCGCCTTTACTCAATTCCCGGCAATGTGCCAAAACCCGGGACAAGCAGCCTAGGATGCCAGTTTGCACCGCGCTGCTCCCATGCCATGGAGCAATGCGTGACCGAGACCCCGTCTCTATTGGATTTTGGTGATGGTCAGCAAGTACGCTGCTGGCTTTATGAAGATGGGAAAGGAGCAGCTATGCATGAATCAAACATTGGTTAAGGTGGAAAACCTTAAGAAGCATTTCCCGATCAAAGGCGGTGTTTTGGGAAAGACCGTTGGGGAGGTCAAGGCAGTAGATGGTTTGTCGTTTTCCATTTATAAAGGGGAAACCTTGGGGCTTGTGGGTGAAAGCGGTTGCGGTAAATCGACGACGGGAAGGCTTTTGCTGCGATTGCTAGAGCCAAGTGAAGGGAATGTCTACTTCGAAGGGAAGGATCTGACTTCTTTGTCCCCGGGGGAAATGAGAAAAATGCGTCGTGAAATGCAAATGGTGTTCCAGGACCCATTCGCGTCCCTTAACCCTAGGCATACAGTTGAAAAGATCTTGGAAGAACCGCTCATCGTTCATGGTGTAAAAGATAAAAAAGTCCGTAAGGCACGTGTTCAGGAACTGCTCAAGGTTGTCGGCTTAAGCGGGTACCATGCAAAAAGGTACCCGCACCAATTCAGCGGGGGACAGCGGCAGCGCATCGGCATCGCCAGGGCCCTTGCCGTTAACCCAAAGCTGATCATCGCCGATGAGCCCGTATCCGCACTTGACGTATCGATCCAGGCACAGGTCTTGAACCTCCTGCAGGACCTGCAGGAAGATTTTGATTTGACCTACCTATTCATTGCCCATGATCTTGGCGTGGTGAGGCATATTTCTGACCGTGTCGGTGTCATGTATCTTGGACATATAGTTGAATTGACGGAGAGTGAGAAGTTGTATGAAGATCCCCTCCATCCGTATACGCAGGCTTTATTATCGGCTGTGCCGATTCCCGATGTGGAGTACAAGGGCGACAGGGTGATCCTGCAGGGGGATGTTCCAAGTCCTTCGAACCCTCCAAGCGGCTGTCCCTTCCATACGAGGTGCCCTAAAGCGATGGTGGAGTGCCAATCGGAAAAGCCGATCTTGCATGAACATAAACCTGGTCACTACGTTGCTTGTCATTTATATAACTGACATGCCGGCGTATACATAAATTCTTGAAAACAAGGGGGAAGAAAATGAAGAGAACATTGGCTTTATTATTGACCTGTATCCTGGCTCTGTCACTGGCGCTTGCTGGATGCTCCTCGTCCACATCAAAGGAGAGCAAAGGAGGATCGGGTGAGGCGAAGGGCGGTACTTTGATTTATGGTAAAGGCGGAGATGCGGTCGGTCTTGACCCAGCTATCGTAACCGATGGTGAATCATTCATCGTCACACAGCAAATTTTTGAAACGCTCGTAAAATACGGAGAAGATAATACAGAGATAAAACCTGGCCTTGCCGAATCTTGGGATGTGTCCGATGATGCAAAAACCTACACATTCAAATTGAAAACCGGCATCAAGTTCCATGATGGCTCCGATTTCAATGCAGATGCTGTCGTGAAGAACTTTCAACGCTGGGCACAAAGCAAGGATGAAGGGAAATTCGCTTATTATGCCTCCATGTTCGGAGGGTTTGAAGGCGATGAAGGCCATGTCATCAAGGAAGTGAAGGCACTCGATGCCAGCACGGTGGAATTCACATTGAACCGCCCGCAGGCTCCGTTCCTTAAAAACCTTGCCATGCCTACCTTCGCCATTGCCAGTCCGGCTGGGTTGGAAAAAGAGGGAGATAACTTCACGAAGAACCCTTCTGGAACAGGTCCTTTCAAATTCAAATCCTGGAAGCCAGGCGATACGATCGAAGTGGTGAAGAATGAGGACTATTGGCAAAAAGGACTGCCAAAACTTGATGGAATCACGTTTAAAGTCATTAAAGATAACTCTGCTCGCTTAAATGCTGTAATCAAAGGTGAAGTTGACCTAATGGACGGCTTGAACCCAAGCGATATCAGCAAGGTTACAGGAGATGACAAACTGCAGCTATTCGAACGTCCGTCCATGAATGTCGGCTACTTTGGCTTCAATGTCGAGAAAAAGCCTTTCGACAAAAAGGAAGTACGTCAAGCCATCTCGCACCTAATCAACAAAAAAGAAATCATCGATAACTTCTTCGAAGGCACAGCGGAGCCTGCGAAAAATCCAATGCCGCCATCCGTTTCCGGATACAATGACAACATTGAAGACTATGATTATGATGTCGAAAAAGCGAAGGAACTTCTGAAAAAAGCCGGATATGAAAAAGGATTTAAAATGGATCTATGGGCTATGCCGGTGCCGCGCCCGTATATGCCAGATGGTCAAAAAGTGGCCGAGGCCATTCAAGCAAGCTTAAAGCAGGTTGGCATCGAGGCAAATATCGTTTCATACGAATGGGCTGCCTATTTAGAGAAAGTGCAGGCTGGTGAGGCCCAATCCTTCATGCTGGGCTGGACAGGCGATAATGGAGATGCAGATAACTTCCTTTATGCCTTATTGGATAAAGATAATATCGGCTCAAACAATTATTCCCGTTATGCAAATGATGAAGTGCACAAGCTATTGATCGAAGCACAGTCTACGGCGGATGAAGCCAAGCGTAATGAGTTATATGGAAAAGCGCAGGAAATCATCCATGATGATGCACCATGGGTACCGCTTGTCCACTCATTACCGCAGCTAGCCGGTTCCAAGACAGTCAAAGGGTTTGTTCCACATCCAACTGGTTCTCAATCCCTTATTAACGTTTCTTTAGAAAATTAACCGTAAGAACCGGGTAGTATGTAGTTTTGCATGCTTCCCGGTTTTGTTATGGAATGCATTTCAAAAGATTTGAGGGCGCTCAGAGGACCCTTATGCTAAAGGAGGGTGATTGTTATGTTTTCCTATACCGTACGACGTTTAGGATCTCTCATTCCAGTACTGCTCGGAATGGCATTTATTGTATTCATGATGATTCGGGCGATTCCGGGCAATCCAGCACAGATGATCCTGGGGCAGCAAGCAACAGAAGAGGCTGTAGCGGCAATGACCAAGCAGCTTGGACTGGATAAACCTTGGTTCGTTCAATTTTGGGATTACTTAGCAGGCTTGGTTCAGGGGGATCTCGGTGTATCGCTCAAAACGAATAGTCCCGTATCCGAGGAAATCGGGCCATATTTAATGGCAACGATCGAGTTGGCCTTGATTGCGATGATCATCGCTGTCGTCATTGGGGTGAATGCCGGAATCATCTCGGCTTGGTTCCAAAACTCATGGTTTGACTATGTGGCGATGGTGGTTGCGTTGGTTGGCTTGTCCATGCCGATATTCTGGCTTGGATTGATGGAGCAATACATCGTTTCCATTCAATGGGACCTGCTTCCAACCACAGGGCGGGATAATATCAGGGATCCCGTAGAGGCCATAACCGGCCTTTACTTGATTGATACACTCATGAATGGCAGGATAGATCAGTTTTTTGAAGTGATCAGGCATCTCATTTTACCGGGAATGGCGTTAGCGACCATTCCGATGGCAATCATTGCAAGGATGACACGTTCATCCATGCTCGAAGTCATGAGGTCGGATTTCATCCGCACCGCCCGTGCTAAAGGAATGAAGATGTTTTGGGTCGTTTACAAGCACTCCTTGAAGAATGCCCTGATTCCTGTAGTGACGGTCATCGGCCTGCAGACAGGCTTGCTGTTGGGCGGGGCCATTTTAACGGAAAACATTTTTGGCTGGCCAGGTATCGGTACATATATTTATGATGCAATCCTATCCCGGGATTATCCTGTCATACAGTCCGGAATCCTTGTCATCGCCTTTTTGTTTGTTATGATCAACTTAATTGTGGACTTATTGTATGCAGCGATCGATCCTCGGATCAAGTATAAGTAGGGAGGGAAATTCATGCCTGAAATAGCAACGAATACATCGCCAATCCTTCCTCCCAAAGAGGCAGGGGATCAAGTCATCTCTCCCTGGAAGGAAGGCTGGAAAAGCTTTAGGAAGAATAAGGTGGCCCTGGTGGGGCTGGGCATCGTTTTATTCTTCATCTTGATCGCCATCTTCGCCCCCCTTATCGCACCGTATTCATTCGAAGGGCAAAAGCTGAGTGATAAACATTTGGCGCCCTCTGCGGAACATTGGTTTGGGACGGATGAATTTGGCCGTGATATTTTAAGCAGGGTCATTTATGGATCGCGGATATCGATTGGAGTCGGCTTTTTATCTGTCGCCGGATCTGTCGTCGCCGGATCCTTCCTTGGAATCATCGCAGGCTATTATGGGAAGTGGCTGGATACGATCATTTCGAGGATTTTTGATATCATATTGGCATTTCCGAGCATCTTGCTTGCCATTGCGGTGGTAGCGGTTTTGGGACCTTCCCTTCGCAATGCGCTAATTGCCATTGCCATCGTCAATGTCCCGATATTCGGGCGGCTGTTACGCTCACGGGTGTTAACGGTGAAAGAAGAAGAATACGTCACGGCTGCAAAGGCCATCGGGATGGGGGATGGCCGGATTCTCCTTCATCACGTCCTTCCGAATAGCCTTGCGCCGATCATCGTGCAGGGAACCTTGGCGATTGCCACAGCCATCATTGAGTGTGCAGCGCTCGGCTTCCTTGGGCTTGGGGCACAGCCGCCAGCGCCAGAGTGGGGGAAAATGCTGGCCGACTCAAGATCTTTCATCATACAGGCCCCATGGACGGTCCTCTTTCCCGGGCTGGCAATCATGCTTACGGTCCTGGGCTTCAATCTAATGGGGGATGGACTGCGTGATGCTTTGGATCCGCGCATGAAAAACTAGGATGACAGGATGGGTGATGTTATTAATAACATCACCATCTTTTTGCTATAAAAATGTAAATCTATTAATAATATGAAAATAATGACAATATCCTAGTTTTAAATAGGAAAATAGTGACTATTATCTCTTAAAATCACCCCAAAAGTTGTGATATTTTATATTCAGTAAGAAAATTCCAAATATTGATTATTTTAGAGGAGGAAAAGTTCATTGATTAAACGTAGCTTGTCCATTCTAGCAATCTTTCTATTAGTATTTACTGCAAGCGTTTCCGCAGCCAAGCTCCCGAATGCTCCGAGCGGCTCTGGCGAAGGGAAGAAGAATCAGCAGAGCATCCTCAAGCTGCAGAAAGATGGCATGGGAAAGAATTATAAAAGTGACGAAAAAGTCAGGGTGATCGTTGAAATGAAGGAAGCGCCCGCTATAGATATAGCTTCCAAGGAAGGCAAGCTATTCAAACAGTTATCGAAAAGCAAGAAGCAACAATTAAAGTCTGAAAAGCTGGCAAACCAGAAGAAATTGAAAACTAAGGTGAAAGAGAAAAAAATAGCATTCAAGGAACTTGAAAGCTTTACGACAGTAGTCAATGGATTCAGCGGTGAAATAGAGTATGGTGAAATCAAAAAGGTGGAGGCCATGCCGGAAGTTGCTGAAGTACATATAGCGAACGAATACGAACGTCCGGTCGAGAAGCCCGATATGATTTATAGTAAAGAACTGGTCCAAGCCCAGGAAGCTTGGCGGGAATATGGCTATAAAGGGGAAGGGATGGTCATTGGAATCATCGATACCGGAATCGATCCTTCACACCGCGATATGGTCCTCGACGATGAGAATAAGGCAGAGCTGAGTGAAAGTGAAATAAAGGCGATCAAGAAGTCAAGCCACCTATTAGGCAACTACTATACGCCTAAGGTGCCATATGGCTACAATTACATGGATGAAAATGAAGAAATCCTTGATCTTGGTGAGGGGGCCTCGATGCACGGGATGCATGTGGCAGGAACGGCTGGTGCCAATGGAGATGAAGCGCACGGCGGAATAAAAGGGGTTGCCCCTGAAGCTCAGCTGCTTGCTTTGAAGGTCTTCGGTAATGATCCTGCCATGAAGACGACTTGGGGAGATATTTATATCAAGGCCATTGACGATGCCATCATTTTAGGGGCGGATGTACTGAATATGAGCCTTGGCTCGACTGCAGGATTCGTATCCGAGGACGATCCCGAGCAGCAGGCGGTATCGAGAGCTGTAGATAATGGGATAATCATGTCGATCTCGGCTGGGAACTCGGCCCACTTCGGCAACGGATTTGCCAATCCAGCAGCCTCCAACCCCGATATAGGTGTATCAGGTTCACCTGGTCTTGCTTATGACTCGGTCCAAGTGGCATCCGTCGAGAATAACTTTATGGATTTGGATGCGGTTACCTATGATATTGGCGGTCAAGAAGGCAAGTCTCCGTTCATGTCGGCGTCAAGCGTACATCCGAATGCGTTAAAGGAAAAAACGTATGACTTGGTTGCTGCAGGGATTGGGTCGCCAGAGGAGCTTTCGAAAGTGGACGTGAAAGGCAAGTTCGCCCTCATCGAGCGCGGCACGCTTTCTTTTATCGATAAAGCCAAAAATGCCCAGGCAGCAGGTGCTGCAGGCGTAATCATTTATAATAATGCCGACGGTTACATTTCGATGGCGACAGATGCAAGCATCACGATTCCCCAGCTGTTCATGTTGAAATCCGATGGAGCCAAGCTGAAAACGGCCTTAACTGCCGGAGAAAAGGTAAAAGTCAGCTTCAAGGGCGGTAAAATAAAATCGGCAAATCCGGAAGCCGGGAAAATGAGTGCATTCAGCTCATGGGGCGTTGCCCCGAATTTGGACTTCAAACCAGAAATCACTGCTCCGGGCGGGCAAATATACTCGACCTTGAACAATGATGAATACGGGATGATGAGTGGTACCTCGATGGCGGCACCGCATGTTGCCGGCGGCTCTGCCCTTGTTTTAGAAAGGGTGGACAAAGACTTTAAATTAACAGGGCAGGCCCGAACCAATTTGGCTAAGAACCTAATGATGAACACGTCAAGACCAGTGAAGGATCAAGGGGTCGTCAATAAGGCGTTCGGCTGGGATAATCCTTATTCGCCACGCAGGCAGGGCGCCGGGGTCATGCAGCTTCATTCAGCATTGTCCACGCCAGCCATCGTCACAGAGGCTTCCACGAAAGAAGCGAAGGTAGCCATGAAAGAGGTCGGCAATACATTCGCCTTTAGCTTGAAGGTAGAGAATTTCAGCAACAAAGCAGTCAAATATGATGTAAAAGGAAATCTCCAAACGGATTATAGCATCCAGGGTCAACTCGGCTATTCCGCTCATCAATTGGAGGCACAGGAAATAAAGGACGCTTCAATCAAAATCAATAATAAAGATACGAACAAGATAACCGTACCAGCAAAAAAATCGGTTACATTCGAAGTGAAAGTCGACATATCCAAAGCAAAAGTGCTTGGCGATGATCTTAAGACGCTTGTCGACATCAACAAGGTCTTTCCGAATGGATACTTTGCGGAAGGATTCGTTACTTTAAAGGATCCAGCCGACATCAATCCGGAGCTGCATGTGCCGTACGTAGGGTTCAAGGGAGAGTGGGATAAGGCACCGATCCTTGATGGAACCAAATACGACAAAGAGTCTTTCTATGGCGCGGCAGGGGCAGCAACGACAGTAGGTAAAGATTTCGATTACCTTGGCTACGACCCTGCATCAGATACATTCAACAGCAAACGGATTGCAATTTCCCCAAATGGTGATGGTGCAAAGGATGACTTCGTGCCGATTCTATCATTCTTGAGGAATGCAAAAAAGGTAGAATACACTATATTGAATGGTGAAAACAAACAGGTACGTAAACTTCGCACGGAGAATAATGTACGCAAGAACTATTACGATGGCGGGGAAGGCACTGCTTATACGCTTGATTCAGCACGGAAATGGGATGGGAAGGTCAATAATGCCTCCGCAAAAGATGGTGTCTATTATTTTGAAATCAAAGCGATGATAGATTACGAAGGTGCACAATGGCAGACATTTAAAATGCCGGTCAGAATCGATACGGTAAAGCCGACGGTCAGAATTTCGAAAAGCGGTAATGTATTGACGATCCAAGGTAAAGATAATCTGAATGGTTCGGGAATTGCTTATTATGATGTACAGATCGATGGAAAATCAATCGTGGAAAAGGAGCTTCCGGCGACTTCGAAACAATTCACCCTGCCTGATGTAAGAGGGGAAAAGGTACAGGTGGTGGCGATTGACAATGCAGGCAATGAAAAAGTGGCTGAAACGGAATTAGCCAAGGATACGGCGCCAATCGATAATTATGCACCGGCTGTGAAAATTAAAAGTCCTGAAACCTTGAGCGTGAGCAATAAAAGTAAAATCAACATAACGGGAGAAATCGAGGAAGCATCGAAAATCAAGGAATTTAAGATTGATAATCAATCGGTCCCTGTAACGTATAACAAAACGACTAAAAAGTATGAATTCTCTTATGATAAGAAGTATGCAGATGGCGTTCAAAGCATGACGGTCAAAGCCACAGACAATTGGGATAACACGGTTTCGTTTAAAAAGGTGATCATGGTTGATACGACAAAACCGGGCTTGAAGGTTAAAGGCGTACCGGCAACTGTAGGAGCAAAAGCGAAAAATCCGAAGGTGGACGTGACGGTCGAGGATAATTTCGATGAAATCCGCCTTTACTTGAACGGAAATGAAGTTTTCTATAATGAGTTCAAGGAACCATACAAAATGAGAGCTTTTAAGAAAGAGATAAAGAAATTGGAACTGCCGCTCAAATCAGGCAACAACAAGATTGAATTTAAAGTGACCGATCTTGCTGGCAACGAATCGAAGAAGGAATACAACATAGTGAAAGCTAAGAAATAGTCCAAAAGGCCATACTGTGGACAAACTCGGGTAATGATGGAGTTTGTCTACAGTTTTTTTTGGTTTTGATTCTTGACCCTTGCATTCCAATCTGCTCGAAATCACTGCCTATAGTTTGGTCGAATTGTACATTCACAGTGAACATCTAAACTCGCGAGTAAAAGTGCCGAATTGGCGAGTAAAGTCGCTAAATTGGCGAGTAAAAGTGCCGAATTGGCGAGTAAAGTAACTAAATTGGCGAGTAACGCCCCGAAATGGTGAAAGGAAGCAGTGGTAATGCGGGGAACTCAGGCCGAATTTGAGGATAACGCAAGTAATCGACGAGAAACGGCCCTAATGGGCGCTTAAAAATAGCAATCTTCAAGAAAACCCGCCACAAATTCGATGCAAGGTCTAAATTCGCGAGTAAAAGCACGAAATTCGCGAGTAAAGTCGCTAAATTGGCGAGTAAAAGTGCCGAACTGGCGAGTAAAGTCGCTAAATTACGAGTAACGCCCCGAAATGGTGAAAGGAAGCAGTGATGATGCCGGGAACTCAGGCCGAATTTGAGGATAACGCAAGTAATCGACGAGAAACGGCCCTAATGGGCGCTTAAAAATAGCAATCTTCAAGAAAACCCGCCACAAATTCAATGCAAGGTATAAATTCGCGAGTAAAAGCACGAAATTCGCGAGTAAAGTCGCTAAATTGGCGAGTAAAAGTGCCGAACTGGCGAGTAAAGTCGCTAAATTGACGAGTAACGCCCCGAAATGGTGAAAGGAAGCAGTGATGATGTCGGGAACCCAGGCCGAATTTGAGGATAACGCAAGTAATCGACGAGAAACGGCCCTAATGGGCGCTTAAAAATAGCAATCTTCAAGAAAACCCGCTACAAATCCATGTAAAGCCTAAACTCGTAAGGGCGTTCCGTTAGCCTCATCGGCTTGTGCCTGCGGTGTCTTCCCTTGACCGCGTTTCCCGCAGGATTCTTGCTCCCTTCGTTCCATAGCTAACAGACTTTTTGGCTTACTATAACAGATGTATGGAGCAGTTTTTAAAAACGTTTATTGGGTTAAATGAAAAAAATTATAATTTAGCAGGTAATTTGGGCGGTAGAAAAGAATTAGGTATAAAGAATCAAAATAAGGAGGGTGTTTATGAATTATAAGAAAGACTCGAGCAATAAGGAGGATGTTCGGGGAATTACAGTGAAGCTTGAAGGAAGGGAAAGCAGTTCGGCTTCCTTGGCAAAACCAGGATTTTTTGATGCGCTCCAACATGTCAGTTCTCCCTTTGAAAACAAGCCCCCCATGGATCCAACTTATCAACATTACCCACTGTGCCAGTTAGTGACCCTTTCTTTCCTGGAAAAGGGTGCCAGAACATCGATTCAATATGACCCGCATAAAGAAATGATTACGATCGAAGAGATTCCGGAAGAACACCAGCTAAATAAAGGCAGTGCACTTACTGCAATTCTGGAGCATATCATGATCGATCATGGGGATCATCATTCCTTTTTCATCAACAATTTGAGTGAGAAGAAAAGTGAAAGGGTGAGCCGATTTTAAAGCGTAGTAAGAAGGGGCTGCCGAGGCAGCCTTTTTCTTGGTCGGTTGGCGAATTTGAAGCCACAAGTTGTGTCGATGCCGTTAAATCAATCGCCTGATGATTTTCGATAGGGTTCGAATTCCGTAATCCAGTTGTTCTTCAGAGGCATATGAGTACGAGAGCCTTATATGCGTATGGTTATTTGGTTCATATATGTAACCGGGATTGATGAGTAGGTGATTTTTTATCGCTAGCTTGAAAAGGGTTGGATTTACAATTGGTTTGCATATTTCTACCCATATATAAAAACCGCCTTGAGGTGTTTGCCATTTGGAAATTCCTTCAAAATATTGCTTGAGAAGAGCCAATGTAAAATCCCTGCGTGCCATCAATTCACGCCGCAGCCATTCTAAATGATGGGAATAATGGCCATTGGAGAGCCATGTGGCTACAAGTTGCTGCGAAAGTGCACTTGAGCCGTAGTCCATCTGCATTTTAATATCCGATAACCGTTCAATTACTGGCATCGGTCCAGCGATCCATCCGATGCGCAATCCTGGGCTCAAAGTTTTCGACATACTGCCGATGTGCAAAACCAGGCCATCTGTATCAAAGGATTTTAAGGGTGGCGGCGGTTCATGTTCAAACCATAAATCACGATAAACGTCATCTTCAATAATGGGAATTTGTTCGTTTTTGCATATGGATAGAAGGTCCAGCCTTTCTTCCTTTGTCCATGTTGCGTTGGTTGGGTTGTTAAACGTTGGAACCGTATAGAAAAGTGACGCTTTCTGCTTCCCATTGATCCGCTTTATTTGTCTCCGGATATTGTCCCTGCCTTGTTTTGATAGGCCGGCCAAATGCATGCCAGCAGATTGAAAGGGGTGAACCGAATTCAAATAAGAAGGTGACTCATGTAAAATCAATGATCCTTTTGGAAGCAGGCCAACTGCAATCAATTGGAGTGCCTGCAGCCCTCCGGAGACGATCATGAGCGAGCTCGGACTTACGGTCACGCCTTTTTCCTTTAAATGATCACTAATGCTTTGCCGCAGCCTTTTATCGCCCTTGGGCTCGGAGTATCCTAATGAGAATGCATCAAAGGCGGTGGATTGCAGCGTCTGCTCGATTTTTGTTACGGGCAAAAGTGATGGGGAAAGCTCACCAGTGCCCAATCTGATCATGGAGGTGTCCGCTTCATGGAGATTGATGTCTTGAATCGTCTGTAAATTAGGTTCATGCAGGCCGTTGCGCACATAGTTGCTCCAGTCGGGCTGCTTTCTTGCTGCTAACACGTTCCAGGTGTTATTGGATACGAACGTGCCGGATCCTGACTTCGTATCCAATAGTCCGTCTGCCATCAGCTCATCGATGGCCGATATGATCGTACTGCGGTTTACGCCAAAAGTTCCGGCCAATGAGCGTTGCGACGGAAGCTTGGTCGCCACTGGCCATTCGCCCCTTGTAATTTGTTGTTTCATCCAATCCACTATTTGCTGGTGAAGGGATATGCTTATTTTCCGGTTTGGTCTCCATTCGATAACGATGCAAAACTCACTCCTTTCCTGTCGGTTCGGCATTAATTGGTTGGGTGGAAGCTCTCCTAAATGGATGGTCAATTCCCTTGTTTTTTTCATTATACTGAAATTGAAGGAGGAAGGTATTCGAATGGGACCATTTTTTCATGGGTTATTATTGGCATTGGGCCTGATCCTGCCATTAGGAGCGCAAAATGTATTTATTTTCAATCAAGGGGCAATCCAGCCGACCATAAAAAAAGCATTGCCTGCCACGATTACAGCTGCCCTATGTGATACATTACTCATATTGTTGGCCATTATGGGCGTTTCGTTGCTTGTCGTGCAATATGACTGGCTCCGTCTGACCTTAATCATTATTGGAGTCCTATTCCTGCTGTATATGGGATTCCAGATTTGGTCTTCCGCTGCCGATCCACAGGCAGATAATCAATCAAAGCAAATGCCTGCGAAAAAACAAATTGCCTTCGCTTTATCGGTATCATTGCTGAATCCACACGCAATCTTGGATACGATCGGTGTCATCGGTTCGAGCTCGCTTGTTTATTCAGGAACGGATAAAATGATATTCACGGCAACCTGCATCGCGGTGTCATGGTGCTGGTTCCATGGACTATGTTTTGCAGGGAGACTGCTGAAAAAGTTGGATTCATCCGGAACGTTCCTAGGGTTGTTAAATAAAATTTCCGCCATCGTCATCTGGATTACGGCTCTCTATATGATACGTTCGGTTTTTTGAATCACTGGCACTAATAAGCGGATGGTACGGTCAACGTAAACGAAAAAGGGGAATGCCGGTAGTATCGGCATTCTCCCTTTTCGTTAGCAGATCGATCTTGATCCTATTGAAGAGCGACCAGATCCTTGATTTCCTCTGTGGAAAGTTCGGTGATCCAGTTGTCACTGCTGATGATTTCGTCGTTCAATGCTTGTTTTTTATCGAGCATTTGATCGATTTTTTCTTCCAGTGTCCCTGTACAGATTAACTTATGAACATGAACGAACCGCTGCTGTCCAATTCGGTAAGCACGGTCCGTCGCCTGATTCTCGACAGCCGGATTCCACCAACGGTCATAATGGATCACGTGGTTTGCTTCCGTAAGGTTAAGGCCAGTGCCGCCGGCTTTTAATGAAAGGATGAAGATGGGAAATTCGCCATCTTGGAAGCGTGTAATCATTTCGTCGCGCTGCTTCTTGTTCGCACTTCCGTTCAGGAATGGAACTTCGATGTTATACCGTTTCTCCAGCAATTCTTTCATCATGTTGCCCATCCCGATATATTGAGTGAAAATGAGGCAGCTTTCTTCCTGTTCGCGGACGGCATCAACAAGCTCGGTAAGCTTCTCGAGCTTACCGGATCGATTTGCCGCCTTCATGATGTTTTCCTTATCAAGCTCTTTTAAATAAAGCGCTGGGTGATTGCAAAGCTGCTTCAGCTTATTCAGCATCTGCAAGATGATGCCTTTTCGTTCAAAGGCTGACAGCTGTTCAATATCAGTGAAGGTATCCTTGATCAGCTGTTCATACAATGATGCTTGCTCGGTGGTAAGCGGAACGAATTCCTTCTGCTCCTGCTTATCGGGAAGATTAAGTGCGACATCTTTATCCCGTTTTGTCCGGCGAAGCAGGAACGGCTGGATTAAACGCTGCAATTCCTTGATTTTATCTTTTTGGTCATCCCGTTCGATCGTGGCCACATATTTTTCCTGAAATTGGCCGAGCGTTCCAAGATATCCTTTGTTAATGAAGTCAAAAATCGCCCAAAGCTCACTTAAGCGGTTTTCCATTGGTGTACCCGATAAGGCGATATGGTGCCGCCCATTGAGCTTGCGGACTGCCTTGGATTGCTTGGTTTGGGCATTCTTGATGTTTTGCGCTTCGTCCAGGATGACGCTGCTCCATTGGATCGAGGTTAGCTCAGGGATATCTTGATGCGTCAGGCCGTATGATGTCAGCACAATATCGTGCTGTGCGGCTTTTTTTGCAAATGCCTCACCCTTCGATCGATTCGATCCGTAATGAAGGTGGACTTTAAGTGTCGGTGCAAATTTTTCCAATTCCTTCTGCCAGTTGCCAAGGACCGACGTAGGGCAGACGATGAGCGCAGATTGCACGGAAACAGGTTCAGGAGTAGAAGCAATGATATCTTCAGCGTCACTGACCCCTGCGCCAACTTCCTCTTCGACGATGATCGTTTCACGCTTTTGTTCGCCGCTGGATGCTGCGGGCAGCTCGTTACCTGCGCCTTCCTTGTTTTTAACATGAAGCAGGTAGGCAATCATCTGCACCGTTTTCCCCAGCCCCATATCGTCTGCAAGGCAAGCGCCAAAACCGTGCTCCCTCAAGAAAAGCAGCCAGCTCATGCCCAGCTTTTGATAGGGACGCAGGTCGCCCTGAAGTTCATCGGGGACGGGAAGGACGGATATGTTTTTGGTTTCCCTGAGCCTTCCGACCATCTTACGGAGCTCCTGGTTCAGCTCGAATTGAATGCGGAGCATATCCTCATTTTCCGAGTCGATCACTCCATCTTCATTTTCGCCATTCAATAACTCCTGCTGCAGCAAGTCTGACAGCTGTATCCCTTTTTCATTGGCTGTTTCCATCAATACCTGTATTTGCTTTATGAAAGCCGGATCAAGCTTGACCCATTGACCGCGGATGAAGACAAGCCGTCTTTTTTGGTCGACGAGCTCCGCGAACTCCGCCTCGGTGAGCTCCTTGCCATTTAATGAGAAGCGCCAATCAAAATCCATTAAAGCTTTCAGCCCTACATAGGAAGGGCCGCGGTTGGATTGGCTCTTTACTTTCGCCTTCACCTTCAGGGAGGATTCCTTCAGGGCAAGCCACCAGGAGGGAAGGAGGATTTCGACGCCAAGGAACAGAAGCTTTTCACTAGCATCGGTCAAGAACTCCCATGCGTCCGTTTCCGATATCTCCCTTTTCAGACGGCCATTCTCTCCAAGCCAGGGCACGATGAGCTGCCAGCGTTTCGTGGCCCGTACCACATCGCTGGCATACTTGTTCCAGCCGCGCGGCAGTTTTTTCCCGGTATAGGTTTCAACGATCGTTTCATCCCTCTTGGATCGAAGGGTGACGTCGAGTACCCAGGGCCCATTGCCGTCAGGAGGCTCCGTTAACCGGAGGCCAATGGTGAAGGGCTTCGGATCGGGCTTTGCCCCTAACCATTCCTGCCAGCTCTCTTTATCAAAAAATGCCTGTAGTTCTTCAGGTGATAATCTTGAATCCTTTAATGCGCCAACAGCCTCGCTCCACTTATGGTGCATGGGTGAATAATTCTTTAAGTACATGTTAGCGGCACCGTTATACCACTTTTCGATGAATGTCCGATTCGTTTCGGCCTCTGGAGCGGGGAGGTCTAACACGATGCTTTCCTCCCAAAATGAAGGGACGAATTCCTCCTCGACTTCTTCGGGAAGCTTCCAGCCAATGGAGTCCAGCTGCAGATTGGTGAAATCGGGCACTGGGATGCCCGCCTCAATGGATTCATGCAGAACGGGTGCCGCCGCCAGGCAAAGCGACGAGATTTCGGACCATTCCCATTCTATGAAGGAGTTGAAACTCTCCTTCGCAAAAAAATTGAGAAGTCCCCACGCATCCAGAATGAATACAGGATTGCCATCGATCGTATCCGTAGTCATTTTCGTCCCATAAAAGCTTGCGTCATCCCAATTGAAGAGCAGCCTGCGTATATGATTCGTGTTGAGGAAGGCATTATCCTCATTGACGGCACCTAGGGCATAGGACCCGTTTTCGAGAGCCGCTATTTTGATTTTTAATTTTCCTGGATTAAACATCGATAAGCTTACCCCTTTTTAATTCTTCTTGGAAAGCGCGAAGCCGTTTGGTTGAATCGGCTACATATAAGATATAGCGTTCGAAGCTGTCTTCCTTTTTCGTCTTTTTATAGATGGTGCGCATCTTTTTTAAATAACGGACGGCTTGCTTATAGGCGGGCCTGTTTTTTAACGAAACCTTTTCCTGTACTGCATGATAGTAAAGGGGCAGGATTAGCTCTGGTTCTTTAGAAACAACTTCCTTGATGGACTCACTGCTGATTAAGTCAATGCTGATTTCAGAGTAAATATGCATCTCCACCCATTTTTTGTATTGTCCTTGTTCGAAAAGGAAATTTGCATAGTTCCAATAGCTGTGCGGAAGGGTAGCTCTGTAAAACTTCTCGAGTAAATCCGTTCGTTTCAATTTAAAGCAGCAACTGCTGACCAAAGTCGTAAAGGTCCTCACGAAATCCACCCGCTGATAATAATCGGATAATTCTGCGAGGAACTCCTGGACATTCGCAATGATGAATTCGATGAAAGGAATGCTGCGTGACCGATCTGATTCAGCCAGGAGATTCAGCCAGTAGAAAATGTATGGACAGGCATCCTTCTTCAATTCATGGAGAAGCCCGATTGCCTGGCTGTCCTGGTTCTCCAGAAGTGATAGATGAATGGCTGCAAGTGTGTAGGACGTCCTCTCAGTCGTACCCATGTATTTGTCCGGAATATCTGCCTTGATTCGTTCAAGCTCTTCTCTGCGCCATGAAGAGTTGGAGAATAAGTAACTCCAAATTTCTCTGTAGAGATCGATTTTTTCATATTCAAGACCGAATCCGCCGTCCAGCAGCTTAGCTACATCTTCCTTGATGCTGAAAACGAAGGGGTCAAAGGCAAAGGGTCTCGCTTGCCGGCTAAGGGGCTGCACTGTTTCATGCAATTCCTCAGCCAGGTCGACAGCAAGTGCATAAAAGACCCTGATCGTCTGGGTCTGGCTTTTGTGCAGCTGAATCATTCTCAGTGTCAGCTGCAGTGTGCAAAATTTCGTTACGAACTGGTAGAGCAGTTTCCACTCCCTTTCCATCGGAGCTTTGGAACTAAGGCGCTTGAAGTAAGTTTGTATATGGTTTTCAATCATATAGTTCGGCTCGCCGATATGGGGTTCAACATGGTCCGAAAAGGTGACTTCCACGAATCGCTTCCATGATGGATAGCTTTTATCTAAAATGATTGAATTTTCCTCTGCTTGTTTCAGTAATTCACTTGCACGTTTAACTTGCTGCAGCGCCTGGGAGGCCGATTCCATCTTAGGTGCTTTCCATTCGGCCAGCCAGTCGGAAACACTAGCGTGTTCGGAGTACGCTGAAAAGAAAACGGCCAATTGATGCCGGCAAATGAACCTTGACTCACATGTGCAGCTGCCCTCTTGAGGGAAGATGAGGTTCAGCCTGGCCTTATGGCGCGTTACGTCCTGTACCTCGGCCGCTATCGTATCTGCCACTTCTTCTTTAATTTCAACAAGCCCCTGACGGTATAAATGGAGCCCTTGATTCACCACGTCCGAATCATCTGGATTCCCGGCCTCCAAAAACTCCGCCAGCCGCTCCCCAACTAACAACAACTCCCGCTCCATACTCTCCTCCTTCAGGGTCTACCCCTGTTTACCAACATTATATTTTTGCCTGATCATGAATGATCAGTGCCGTAACAATCGTATTATATTGATGCGTTTGCATGAGTTTAGGCTGCCTATTTCACGGCACTCTCTTTCCGGATTATTCCATAAGGATGTACAAATCATTCACATCGGCACTCCGAATTTTCATTTAACTCCCGTAGAAGTCAATATCGTCAAAAATGCCCTTGAATATAAGTTATCTGATCGATGGATTTCATGGTTGCGAAAGGCCTGGATCATCCTGCCTCCCCTCAGTGAAACATGAGGCAGGGGAGGGAGTGATCCTTTTTAATAGGTCGATTTTTGAAGCATCTCTTTATTATACTTCATTTTGGCGTGAAATTTGAAGCTGATGAGCGAGAGTCGATCATGAATTGAGGGGAAAGAGCCACTCCCGCGGGGAATGGCTCTAGAATAAAAAAATCAGTTTATTTTCATTTCATTTTTCCAGTTTTCCAGCTTTTTGTTGATGAAGGTGACAAAAGCATGATTTTTTTGCAACGAGAAGAGAAAGGCTGACTTTTCCAAGTACTCTTTTGCTTCTTTAAAATTTCCTACCAGTTCAAGATTGTAGCCTAAATGGTAATGCAAATCGGCCAAGGCATATAATTGATCATGTTCAAGGCACCATTTTATGGATTCCTGGCAGCAGGCAATCGACTCTTCATGGCGTCCAAGCCGCGTTAATACCCTGCCGAAATTATAGGAAAGGCGGGTCTTCAGCGTTTTATCTGTCAGGAATGGGATTGCCTTCAAGTGGTCCAAAGCTTTCTTTAGCAAGGTGAATGCATTCTCATACTGTTCCTCGGCCACATACATGACACCGAGGCTGCTTAAAATTTCAAGCTCGCGTTCCGAATAAATTTTTTCCGTAGTATGGGTGATGGCAATGGCCCTGTAAATAAATTCAATGGCCTTTTCTAAATCTTTATTTTTTTCGTATTCGTAGATCCCTTTGTGCCAAAGAATCAATTGGTGATTCTTTTTATTCTGCAGGAATAGGGGACTGTTTTCCTCGGCTTTTACGATTTGCTGCATTTCCTCATAATTCCGCGTCCGTCTGGCTATCTTTAATTGATAGATCACTTCTTCCACGTAATCCAGCCTAGGTGTCATCCCGATATCGAAAAAGTAGTTTACATCAACGCCTAGGCGTTGAGAAATCAGGTAAAGAGTGGACGCATATGGATAGACATCGCCTTTTTCAATCTTGCTGATCTGTGCTTGTGTACAAATACCGGATGCTAGCTCTTCCTGGGAAAGTCCGATTTGTTTACGTAGCTCTTTGATCTTTTGTCCAACTGCAAAAAAATCCATTATGATTCTCCTTAAAATATGCCTAGAGTTATATTTTGTTATGAAAAATCGGTGAAAACTGTATGTACATGCCCTTAACGGTTTAAATAGATTCCTTAGCTAAAATATCTAGTTTAATCAATTGTGGTTAAATATAACTATAGAATTTATTTCTATTTTAACCAATATTTTTTTAAAAGAAAAGGAGGTTTGACCTATGAAAAAAAGTACTAAAGCATTAGTCGTATCTTTTCTTATCATCGCTGCCATCGTAATCGTACCTACTGAATTGCCAGGCCTTTACGCAGAACTTCCAGGTTTATATAAATAAGAATTGGTGCATTCATTAAGCCCATTAAGCATCTTCTTATGAAGATGTTTTTTTAATTCTCCCGGAGATTATTCTTTTGCGCATATTCCTGTAGTTATAATTATCCATGCCAGGTGGATGTAAGGTCCATTTGGAGGGTGTAAAAGAAACGGGAGCGTAGTTTGGAACACCTATTTCCCTTTATGGGTTTTGTTATAGTGTATATAACAAAACGGAGAGAGGTGTAAGGTTAATGATAGATATTAATATGAAAGTTCAACCCTCTTTTTACGATGATGAATGTGCCATTGTGTTTTCTTTTTATTTTGATGAGGCGACCAGGAAAATTGGTGAGGCTGTAGTGTACACTTGCGAAGAATCAAAAGAAGAAGAATGCAACCAAGATCATATAGATACGGATGTACAGGGAAAAATCGCTTATATTAAAGAATTTTCGATTGTAGATGAATATCAGGCAACCTCCATGAAGAAAATACAACATTTTTTGAGTGTAATCGGTATCAAAAAATGTGTGAAGCACAGCCTGAAGGGAACTGAAATAGCCTTTTAACCGCAAAAACTCATGACCGTTCAGTGTGTCATGAGTTTTTACCATTTAAATGAGAGTCGTGCCCATTCATCTTCATTCTTTTGATGAAATCGCTCATTTGTTTTCTTTCAGTCGGCTTAGAATCATTTGCTTTTTTAAAAAATTTGAAGGGTTGCTCATTGTTTTTTGGTTTCATGATGACTCTCCTTTGCTACTATTCATTTACCCCTTACCGTCTATATGAAACATGATTTCAAAGTGGCTGGGCTGTCGATCGAAAAAAATACATGATTATTCCTATAGTTATAAATTCGACCGTCAGTCAATGAATAGGGGGAAGGGTTGTCCGTTAAAGCGTCCGGAAGCCGAAATATGAAGGATTTCCGTGGTTTATCATCTTGGAAATACATGCTAAAATGATCCGAATATCGGATTTTTCATTAGAAACTTCAGTTTCTAGTACCCTAAAGTGAGGAGGGTTGAAGAACCCTTTTCGATGGCCCCCTAGCGTTCGCTTGGGGGATTTTTTTGGTAAGTTGTCCATTTTATTTCTATAATATGTTCCGTTTTGTTTACGTATACTTGGGTAAACATAAGAAACAAGATGAGTGGGGTTTTGAGCACTCCAGGCTAATCGGAGGAATATGATCATGGAAGTGAAGCTAGAAAAAAATGATCCAACGAAGCAAAGTTTCCAGCAATACCTCTTTCCGTTCACTCTTGAAGGGAATAAAATCGAAAAGTTCGTGGGAAAGATGCTGGAAGACAATTTCGTCTTCTTGAACCTGAGAGATATGGAACAGCAAGGCCATTTCTACGGTGAACACAAGATATCACACCGTAACTTGGAAAAGTATTTCATGCCCTACATCGAGCCGATCCTATTTCCAGCACATCTGAAAGAAAAAGAAGGATTGCGCCGTTTTACGAAAAAGCTCGATATTGATTGTACCTTCGTGTCCCCCTTTTTAAATACATCCTTCATTATTGATTCTATTGATATTTTCATATGCCCGTTCCATATCGGCATGATGAATCTGCGTGTTACACTGCCTGAAGGACTTTCATACGATGATGTTCTTTATTTTTCCGATACATTTCGAATACTTGAACCGATTGCTGATGATGAACAGAAGACAAAAGTGGGCTGTAGGAAAAATCAGTATGAACAAGTAAAGGACTTCATTTTCAATGAATTAATGCCGCCGCTGGAGGAATTTATCGATGAACAGCAGACCGATTCCACCTATTTCGGCAGCCTGCCCTTCTTTATCGATGAAAGAATGTATGTCGTCAGTTATATTGTGTTCCCAGATGATCGCGTCATCAGTAAAAATGATTTATTCCGGGCCAGTGAGATGAACGGCTATGACGGTGATGGGGAGCCATACGTCGGCGCATCCAACCCGGCTTATATCGACAAATTTTACAAGGAGCGGGTGTATGACAGGTGGGGGGAAGAGACCTACTACGTGACGAGCATGTATCATTTCGCTTGTGTCACGAAAGCGAAAGGAAAGCTGCAAATACAGCTGGCAAGTGAGATGTACGGCCAAAACTTTTATTCGGTATTGCTTTTCTTTTATTATAAAATTGTGCTGCTGAAGCTGGTTCATGAGCATTCCCAGATAGATATCGAAAAGGATCAATCCAATACGGAGCAACTGATCTTCATGATCACGGAGTTTACTACGAAGTATTTATTCACTGAGGTTAATAGCACGGCGGCAGGCAAGGAGCTTTTCAAAATTACGGACGAAACCTTCAGGATTGCCCCTCTATATAAAGAAGTGAAAGAAACGCTTTCTTACCTTTATCAGAATCAGGATAAACTATCGGGCAAGAGCAGTAATTACCTTTTGCAGATCTTGACGATTTATACGGTCATTTCGGGAATATTCGGGATGAATCTTTATATTGAAGATTGGAAGAAGAAATTGCCGTGGAAAACGTATATGGATTATACCTTATATGAATGGGTAGCCGTATTCGTGACGACAAGCGGCCTTATCATCTCGTCCGTCCTGGGCTTTTTCTTCTTGAAAAAATGGTTGCATGAGAAAAAAAGCCGCAAAAAAAGAATGCTATAGTACATGTCATAGGATCCGCAGACCATTCGGTAATGTTTTTGGTCTGCGGTTTTTTGTTTTAGGTTGAACTGAATTGTGCGCCTTCCGTTCCAAAATCGGCATTTCCCTTCCTGGTAATCGGATGATTTCGACATGAGGAGAGACCTGTCTGTGCCAGTATCGCCATTCAGGACTATTGTTTTAGTAAAAGTATGATAAAGTAGCAAAATGAAGAAATTGGTCATACAAATTCCCCCATTTCCTTTATATTTTGATAAACTATATGTATATCATTCTTACTATGCATTAGGAGGAACTCATGAAGAAATTGGCGTTAGTTTTCAGCTTATTGTTGATGAGCGTACTGTTCTTGGCCGGCTGCTCGGATGGGCCAAGTCCGGAAGAGCGTTTTGCTGCATACACCAAGCTTTGGAATAAACAGGATTTTAAAAAGATGTATGAATACCTGTCACCAGAAACGAAGAAAAAAATCAGCGCAGATGAATTTGCGGAGCGCTATGAAAAAATCTATAAGGGCATAGAGGTCGACCAATTGAAGGTGGATTATAAACAGCCCAAAGAAGAAAAGAAGCATAAAGACGGAGAAGAAGTAAATCTTGCTTATACCGTTGACATGTCGACGCTGGCTGGAGCGGTCAGCTCTGATCATCAAGCGACCCTCATCAAGGAAGGCGAGGGTGACGAGGAGAATTGGTACATCAAGTGGGATGAAAGCTATATTTTCCCCCAGTTGAAAGCTGGTGAAAAGATATCGGTTCAATCATATCCAGCCATTCGCGGGGAAATAGTCGACCGGAATGAGCGGGGACTCGCCATGAATGGAACAGTCTCCGAAGTGGGGATCGTGCCGGAGAAGATGACAAACGAAGCGGAAACGGTCAAAAAGGTGGCTGGAATGCTCAATATGTCCACCGAAGAGCTGGATAAGAAGTTAAAGCAATCTTGGGTGAAGCCAGGTTATTTCGTGCCAATCAAGAAGATGTCGAGTGATAATGCGGCAACTTTGGAAAAGCTATTGGACATTCCCGGGGTATCGGTCAATAATACGGAAGCCAGGATATATCCCTACAAAGAAGCTACGGCACATCTGATCGGATATGTCGGCGAGGCATCTGCCGAAGATTTGGAAAAATTGCAGGGTAAAGGGTATACCGCAAGCGACCTAATTGGCAAGCGCGGGCTTGAGGAGGTTTTGGAAGGACGCTTGAAGGGAAAGCCGGGCGGCAAGATCTTTATCAAAACGGATGCTGGCGAAGAAAAAGTGATTGCTGAGAAGCCCGCCGAAGAGGGAGAAACCATTACATTAACCATCGACGCTGAGCTTCAAAAAGATATCTTCAAGCAATATAAAAACGAAGTTGGCTCGGCAACGGCCCTTGACCCGAAAACGGGCGAAACGCTTGCACTTGTATCAAGTCCTTCATTCGACCCCAATACATATATTTTTGGGATAACAAAGGAGGAGCAAAAAGCGCTGGAGGAAGATCCCGGGAAGCCATTGCTTAATCGCTTCAGTTCGACCTTCGCACCGGGCTCTACGATAAAGGCCCTTACGGCAGCGATCGCCTTGAAAAATGGAGTGAATCCGAATGAGGCGATCAATATCCAAGGAAAAACGTGGGCCAAATCGACATGGAAGGACCATTCCATCACAAGGGTCTCTGACCCGGGTGTTCCGATTGATATGGAGAAAGCGTTAATTTATTCCGATAATATTTATTTTGCCCAGAAGGCATTGGGGCTTGGTAAGGAAAAATTCGACAGCGGACTTAAAGCATTCGGTTTTGATGAACCATTGAACTACGATTATCCAATCAAGGCATCGAGCATCGGTAAACTTGACAGTGAAGGTCGATTGGCTGATGCCGGATATGGTCAGGCGCAGGTCCAAATGAGCACGCTTCATCTGGCTATGACCTACTCGGCCTTCTTAAATGAAGGAAACATCGTCAAGCCGACCTTACTGACAGGAGATAAAAAGGAAAATGAAATTTGGAAGAATAACGTGATTTCTCCCGAGCAGGCCAATACGATCACCAAAATGCTGACTCAGGTAGTGGAACATCCGAAGGGAAGCGGACATGGTATAAATGATCTTGGCATCAAAATCGCAGCCAAAACGGGAACGGCCG
This sequence comes from Peribacillus folii, assembly GCF_030271255.1. Lineage (GTDB taxonomy): Bacteria > Bacillota > Bacilli > Bacillales > DSM-1321 > Peribacillus. The sequence continues at coordinate 78,661 of NZ_JASJOM010000007.1, read as the reverse complement.
AAATCAAGGCTTCCAAAAATTCCGATGGAACGGAAAATGGCTGGTTTGTAGCCATGGACACGGAAGACCCTGAGCTGCTCATGGCCTGGATGGTTGAAGATGTTAAGGGAAGAGGCGGCAGTCATATCGTCGTCGATCAAATGAAGCCCGTTTTGAAGAAGTACTTGAAGTAAACAGAAAAAGGATTCAGGGATATAGGGTGAATACAGCTTATATTTATCGTAAAAAAGCTGGACATGTTTTCAATCATGTCCAGCCTTTTTACTTGGAGGGAAAAGTAAGTCGCCCCTTTATTTGTATTCGAGTAGATTTTATGGTTATATGTATTGATTATGTACTCTTTTAATGAATACTCTATTCTTATAAGTAGTCTGCTATGTCTCTAAAATAAATCCTCTTAGTAATTAATGATTAAATGGGATTTGTATCTAACTTAAAATTAATTAATCATAAAGTACGGTTATCTAATTCTGATAAAGGTTTACTCCGTTCCTTCTCTGTAGAGGTTAATACCGTTGTTTAATTATGCTTTATTACTTTTGCAATGAAAATCCATCAATAATGCATTTGAAGTAAAAAAATTAGGAAGGTATGGGTAAAAGAGAAGTGTCTTTACCTTCTTCTATGCAGTTGAATTTATTTCACAAGCAATCAATTATCGCAGCCGCTCCTCTCTAAGTTTTCAACGAAATAAATCCCACTTTAATCCAGTTTATTGGGGACGTCAAAAGATCTGAAATATTGTATAATAAATCTACCTATTAATTAAAATTAGGAAATTAAATACCTAAGGAGTTTTGAAATTGAAAAAGGTATCAGTAATTATTGCAACATATAATACAGAAGAATTTTTAAATGAGTGTTTAACTTCAGTGGTTAATCAAACATATAGTAACTTGGAAGTTTTAATTATAAATGATGGATCATTGGATCAGTCTGGTGCTATCATCAATGATTTTGCTAATAGAGATAAGCGGATTACCTGCATCGATAATAATGAGAGGAAAGGAGTAGGCGCAGCTCGTAACCAAGGTTTAGATATTGCCACGGGTGAGTTCGTCTACTTTATTGATAGTGACGATTTTATTGCTCTCGATACAATTGGAAGGCTCGTCGAGAATATTGGGGAACACGATATGCTTACCGGAAAGCGGGTCCGGTTAACTAATAAAGAGGATAGTAAAATCGGGAATATGGTTGAAGAAGAAGCTGATGATGGCATGATAATAGAAGAAATTGAAGAGAAAGTGCAAGAAGGACGTGTGCGTTTAAGAAGAGGGATTCAACGCTCGTTTCGTGGTATGTCTATCCTGCACACTCTTATTTCGCGTGATTTTATACAGGTGAATAATTTGCGGTTTTCAGAAGAAGTGGATTGTTATTCAGATATATCCTTAATTGTCCCTATCATAAGTGAAATGGGAAAATACCCGTTTTTAACACGTTGCTATTATTTCAAACGCAGGCGCAATGACCCCATTTCTAATCCTGCATTAATGCAATTGGATCGGGAAAAAAAGGTTTTGGATTTTTTATCAATCTATAATCAAATGAAAGATCAATATGGTACGAACCAACGAGCATGTTCATATTTAGACTGGTTATTTTTGAATATATATCGAAAACAGATTATCATGCTGTTTTCCAAAAAAGGAAGTATTGAAGAATTTTTTAATAAAGTAGCCGTTTCTGTTGATAAAATTGATGTATCAAAAAGGAAAAAGCTTAATGTTGTAGTAAAAAGAGAGCTAAAGCTTTTACGTAAAAGGAAACTGGAATCTTATAAAAGGCTGATTGGACTCCATCATTTTGCCCGTAATATGAAGAGGGCATTAAAGAGTAGGCAGAAAATGTACATTTATTTATATCGCTCTGTGTTCATGCGTATGCCGCTAAAAGAAAAAACAATCGTATTCGAAAGTTTCTTAGGTAAAAACTATTCGGATAGTCCAAAGTATATTTATGAATATATGCTTGAGCATAATTATGATTATAAATATATATGGATTTTCAATCAGACAGGGAAAGAGATCCCAGGTAATGCAAAACAAGTGAAACGGTTTAGTTTAGCTTACTATTATTATTTCGCTACATCTAAATTTTCGGTAAGTAATTCACGCCTTCCACTAAAATTGGATAAACGTGAAGGGAATATCGATTTGCAGACTTGGCATGGAACGCCGTTGAAGAAGCTTGTTTTTGATATGAATGATATTTATTCGGCAAATCCAAATTACAAAAAGCATTTCTTTAATCAATCAAGACGTTGGGATTATCTTATTTCACCGAATCAATATTCATCGGATATATTTAGAAGTGCCTTTAAGTACGAAAAGGAAATGCTCGAATTCGGGTATCCAAGAAATGATATTTTATATAAAAGGGATAATGAGGAGTCTATCCTGAATTTAAAAGAGAGTCTCAAAATGCCTCTTAATAAAAAAGTTATTTTATATGCCCCGACATGGCGGGATGATGAATTTTATGAACCTGGAAAGTATAAGTTTGCTATTCAAATGGATTTGCATAAAATGAGAGAGCAATTAGGAGATGAATATGTCGTTTTATTACGCATGCATTACTTTATTGCCGATGAAATCGACACAGATGGTTTAGAAGGATTTGTATATAATTATTCAAAATACGATGATATTGCTGAACTTTATTTGATTTCGGATATATTGATCACTGATTATTCTTCTGTATTTTTTGATTATGCAAATTTGAAACGACCAATCTTGTTTTTCACCTATGATCTTGAGAAATATAGAGATACATTAAGAGGATTTTATATAGATATTGAATCAGAAGTTCCTGGTCCATTAGTGAAAACCACGGATGAAATCATTGATGCCGTTACAAAAATAGAACAAGTCAAAACTCAATATCAAGAAACATATGATCGCTTTTACGATAAATTCTGCGGTTGGGATAATGGCAATGCATCAGAGAATGTCGTGAAAACCGTATTTGGCGAGAATGTAAAATAGTACGTATGATCCTCTTCTGTTGCCGATGCAAGTTTCAATTAATGGTTTAGATATCCTTTAGGCGGTTTTCTGAATGATGTAAGGAATGAGGATGAAAAAGAATGAGGAGTTTAAAATATTTGTTTTTGGCTTTCTTTATCATTTTTTCTACATTTCCTTCCCACGAGGCAAAGGCAGCAAAAGAGAATACATTAATGGAAGTGAAATTGAAGAACTACTTAGGAAATCGAACGAGTATCAGCATAACGGCAGCAGGGGATTATCGGTCTTCCGAAGGCGATATATTCATCAAGGCGGGAGAAGAGATGAATCTGAACGTGGAATCGGGAAAACTTGCCGTGTATAAACAATCAAAAAAATTGGGCCTGTTTGCTGCATTGAAAATCGATCCAGTTAAGGGAGATAAGTCACTGTCCATCAATGAAAGGCCCTATCATGGCTCCTTCTTATTTACAGTTGAGGAAGGTTACATTCGCCCTATCAATCTTGTGAACATCGAAGATTACTTAAAGGGTGTGGTCCCGAAGGAAATGCCTGCAATATGGCATCCTGAAGCACTGAAAGCTCAAGCGGTTGCCGCCCGGACATATGCTCTTCACCATCAATCGGAACTGATCGATGATACGATTTCCTATCAAGTGTATGGTGGAGCGGAGGGAGACAGCCGGACCGATTCTGCCATCAAGCAGACAGCGGGAAGGGTAATCAAGCATAATGGGGAAATCATTGAGGCATTCTTTTCTTCTAGCAACGGAGGAGTGACCGAAGTGAATTCCAATGCTTGGTCAGGTGGAAACCCTCTAGGCTATTTATCCATCAAGCAAGATGTTTATGATTCGAAAACAAAATGGACAATAACGCTTGATAAGAAACAAATCGACCTGTCAAACCAAGACTTATCCAAGCCGGATGAGTGGTGGGGGAGTGTACAGGAAAAAGATAAAATGGTTGTACCGAATCTGAAGGCTTGGCTGAAAAGGAATGGCTATGCGAACCGGGATATAAAAATAACAGCGGTTCCGGTTTTAAGCTTCACCGATAAAAAAACGGGCGGCCGGGCTACGAAGGGCTCCATTGAACTGAATTTCTATGTTAAGGGCCTCGTTGATAAAAGCGGGAAGCTTTCCGAGCAAAAAGTCCAGCTTACCAATGTACCGGCTTCCAAGATCAGGGGCATGGTCGGCCGGGATGTGATGAAAAGCTATTTGGTGGATGATTCGGCTTCAGATTCTTCCAGAGTAGAAATAGTTGGGTCAGGCTACGGACATGGAGTCGGTTTAAGTCAGTTCGGGGCGAAGACGAGGGCAGAGGCAGGTCAAACGTATCAGGAGATAGTAGCATTTTATTATCCTAATACCTCCCTTGCTAGGGAATATGGTGAGTCACCAGTGATAGACGAAGAGAGTACCAATAAAAAAACGTCATCAATTAACATGAAAGCGAAGCAGGATCATGTTAACGGTCAAGTCACTATCACCTATTCGCTAAAAGAAGCTGCAGCCGTATCAATCATGATTAAAGATGGTGCTGGCAAAACGGTAGCTACACCCATCGATGACCAATTGTTAAAAAAAGGAAGTCATGCAGCGGTCTGGAAAATGGGTGATGTCCACAATGGTATATATGCAGCGGTAGCAACGGCAAGGAATCGAAGCGGGAATGAAGCAGAGGGGATACTGAAGATCAACGTTAGTAAGGATTCGAAGGCACCCATGATTTCCGATGTCGAAACGACGGGTGATTATAGTACGGAAAAAGTGAACATTTCCTTTATGATAAATGAAAACTCAAAAGTGGCAGTGGAAATCAAGAACAGCAAAGGCAAGGTGGTGGGTGTCCTTCCCGAAAGGCAGTTAAGGAAAGGGAGGCAATCCGTTAACTGGGATTTTGGAAATATTTCCAACGGGACGTTCACGGTTTTGATATCCGCCAAGGATGCGCGCAATCACGAGAAAACCGTGTCTACACAAATCCTGGTCAGGAAGACAAAGGGTATTGTCACCGTAAGAGAATTACGGATGCAGGAAAAGGCCAATCCATCATCCAAAACCATCGCAACGCTCTATGAAGATCAAGCTTTAACCATATTGGCCCAACAAGGTGATTGGTATAAAGTGAAAAAGGGAAGCCAAGTCGGGTTTGTGCCTATCAAATGCATTAAGAAATGAAGACGAAGGACGCTGTACCCTAATTGCCATGAATCAGCACTTTGATCGTTTCATTACATTACAGGCATTTGCTTATCCGGAGGTTGGGGAGCCTCCCCGACCCTGAGTTATCACTGCAGGACATGCTTTCCTAAGCAGGGGTCTCATGGTTTAGGTATATAAACCAACTGATGCTGAGTATATCATGGAACAAAAGCGAGGAATGGCATCATTCCTCGCTTTTTGCTTTGTGTTCACCAGGTGTGAAAGGGACACCGGCAGCTTTAGTGATGATTTTGGAAATATCGGTATTTTCCAGGACGCCATCTATGTTTTCACTGCCTGGGCCTGCCGCGAATATGGGAATCATATTGGCCGTATGGCCTCCGGTTGAACTGGCAGCCCGGATGCTCCTTTCAGCCACACCAGCCTTATGGTACCGGGCGATGGTGCTGCCGATTTCCCAATCAATCCGATGCTGCGGGTAGACGAGTGTTCTGTTTTTCCTTACGTTGTCGATGAATTGATGCACTTCCTGATCTGTAAGGGAAATATGGGCATATTTCTTGAATATGGAAGCGACACTTTCTGGATTGATTTGGTTATTTCGATCGAATGTAAGCTGTTTGGACATATATTCAGTCGATACCCGGATTTTCTTCAGAGCAGCGATATCCATCGTTTCCGAGGCGGAAATTCCCATGGTTTCATGGTCAGCCAGCACAACGATCAATGTATCATTTCTGTCTTTGGCCCAATTCACGACCTCCTTCACGGTCTGATCGAATTCAATCGTTTCCTTCCAAATCCCCGTGAAATCAGCTGCATGCTCCATCGAGTCAATCCTTGCACCCTCTGACATCAAGAAGAAGCCCTTATCACCTTGGGACAAAATCTGGATCGCTTTGGCGGTCATTTCGGGCAGTGATGGTTCTTGGGAATTCAATACTTCCTTATCAAGCTTGAAGTTCATATAAGTGGGGTGAAATAGCCCCAATAGTTTTTTTGTTTTATCCATGGAACTGAGCTCGTCTTTTGTTGTTGCAATCCCATAGCCCGCTTGTTTGAATTTCTTGACTAAATCCTCGCCGTTCTGCTTATCGGCTCCAAAATAGCTGGCACCTCCGCCAAGAATGACATCAATCCTATTATCGAAGAGCTGCCTCGCGATATGGGCTCCGCCTGTCCAGCGGTTCGGGACACTTGCACCAAAGGCCGCCGGAGTGGCATCGACGACCATATTGGTCGAGATGATCCCGACCTTTTTGCCATCGTTCTGAAATGCATCCAATACACTGTCGACCTCGTTGCCGTTAACATCGACGCCGATGGACTCATTGTTGGTTTTAATGCCTGTGGCGATCGCGGACCCGCCTGCAGCGGAGTCGGTGACGTGATTATTGGCGGAATAAGTACGCATCAGGGAAACATGCTCCAGCTTTTCCAAATGTAAGGAAACTGTTTTGCCATATTCCAATTGCCGCGCTATTTCTATTGCACCTAACCCCATGCCATCGCCAATTAGCAGGATGACATTTTTCGGGGTATTTTTCGTTTCTGCTTGAATGGGATGGGCAATGCCAATAAGGCAGGATAGGATGAGCAACCCAAAGAGATGGGGCTGGAAAAATTTTTGAAGTAATGAGTTTATTGATGTTTCCTTCATCTGTAATCCTCCATTAGGTATGTTTCTCCCTATTATTTGTTAAATTCCATAAAAAATCCCCTCCTGATATTCAGGAGGAGGATGGGGTCTATGCTTCAGTCAGCGTTTGTTGCGAAACACGTTTTGCCTTGAACCAGATGACTGTTAGCGAAAGAACTGTGAATACAAGCAGGAAAGCGGCAAGAGCGCTTACGCTTGACCAAAGTAAATGCATGTTATTTAAGGTTACGATTGATTTAAATCCATTGATTGAATACGTAAGCGGAAGAAAATGGCTCATTCTTTCCAGGTTTTCCGGAAGCATTTGAACAGGCAAACTTGAACCTGTTGTAGATAGTTGTAAAACCAAGAATAAGAATGCAATGAATCTGCCGATATTGCCTGCCAGTATCACTAGGAAAAACACGAGCGCCAGGAATGTTAAGCTGACGAATATCGAGAATAAAATCAACATGACGCCATTTGAAAACGTTGATTTTAAATAAAATGAAGCGAATACGGAGGCAATGAGTGCCTGTGCAGTGACAAATACGGCCATCGTACCTAACTTATTGGCATACCATCTGAAGGAAGAAACTTCTAGAATGGCCGGCTTCCGTAAGTCGAAAAGACAAGCCATGACCAATACCCCAACAAATAACGCTAATGAAAGGATATATGGTGCATTGGCATAGCGGTATTCAGGGAATGTATTGATGGCCTTGCCGCTCAATTGTACGGGTGCTGAAAACATGTCGATATTCGGCTCATTCGTATGGATGTTACTCAATTTACCTGCTCCGCCTGAAAGTCCTGCTGCAAGCTCCTTGCTGCCATCTTTGATTGCACCCAACCCGCCATCTACTTGTTGGACACCGGCAGTTAAAGGACCCCAGCCTGCTTTAACGGTATTCGTACCATCACTTACCAGGATCGTCCCTTCATTCAGTCTGTTTGCCCCTATCGTTAACTTATTCCAGCCTGCTTTTACGGTTTGGTTACCGTCAGCTACAGCTCCGGTTCCGACTGCAAGCTCACGAGTCCCATCAGCCAGTTTGCCTGAACCATTTGCCAGTTCATTATTTCCGGAAGCGGCAGTCCGGATGCCGCCTGCAAGAGCTGCCGAGCCATTGGCAAGCGTGCTCGTGCCTTCCGCCAGTGCTTTATTGCCATCAGCTACCGAACGGGTACCGTCTGCCACCGCGCCTGAGCCGACCGTCAACGCTTCACTTCCTTCAGCTACTGAGCGGGTACCATCGGCAAGGGCTATCGAGCCATTTGCCACTGCGCCTGAACCATCGGCCAATTGCTTATTTCCTGAAGCAACTGAATTCGTTCCAGCTGCCACCGCTTCCATGCCATTGGCCAAGGCACCTGAGCCATCGGCCAGTTTCTGATTGCCTAAAGCGACGCTGCTTGTTCCAGCTGCCACCGCTTTCGTTCCAGTGGCCAGAGTACCTGAACTAGCAGCCAGTTTCTGATTACCTAAAGCGACACTGCTTGTCCCGTCTGCAAGCTTCCCGGCACCATTCGATAGCTGGTTTGCCCCTTGGACGACATTTTGGGTTCCCCCATATACCTGTTTTTGTCCATCCAGCAATTCATTCAGTCCCGCCTCTAAATCAGTGGAGCCTTTTAAAGCTTGCTTAAGTCCCTCTGAGAGGTCGGCAGTTCCCGAAGCCAATGCAGGAGTTTTACCAGCCAAGGAGCCCAAACCTCCAGAGACCTGTTGGCTTCCAGCTAGCAAACGCTGATATTCAGGGCTTTCTTTAAGGCCTGGAACTTGTTCTCCAAGTTTTATGATACCCTGCTCTACATCCTTTGCCCCCGGTGCCAACGAGCTTACCGCATCATGGACGGCAGCTGCTCCTGCTGCCGCCTTGCTGCCGCCTGCTTCCAGTTGTGATATACCGGACTTCAGCCTGTTGCTGCCAGATTCAGCATCCACCAAGCCATCCAGTACCTGTTTTGCACCTCCATTCAGTGATGTTGCCCCATTGACTAAATCCTTTGTGCCTTTGTTTAACTCCTGGGCACCATCGTTCACCTGATCGGCGCCGCCGGATAAGTCCTTTGCCCCGGAATGAAGGGAATCTGCCCCAATATTTAACTTTTGTGCGCCATCATTGACTTGATCGGCGCCGCCGGAAAGTTCCTTTGCCCCGGCATAAAGAGAGCCTGCTCCGTTATTCAACTTTTGTGCGCCATCATTGACTTGATTGGCCCCGCCGGAAAGTTCCTTTGCGCCAGCATAAAGAGAGCCTGTTCCATCCTTTAGTTTTTGAGCACCATCATTGACTTGATTGACGCCTCCCGTTAATTTCCTTGCACCAGCATAAAGGGAATGAGCGCCATCGTCGACCTGACGGGCCCCGCCACTAAGCTTTTGTGCGCCCGTATTGGCATCATTAAGCCCTCCGTTGAGCCTTTGGGCTCCAGAATTCAATTCGACCATGCCAACATTCAATGTTTGGATGCCTGCATGTAATTTCCGGGCACCGCCGTTTACCTGCTGCATACCAGTATCGACTTGGTTAGCGCCATCCGCCAACTTACCGATATCGGCTTGCTTAGCTGCCAATGAGTTGTACATTTCACCGGTTCCGGCCCTTAACTGGGCTGCCCCGCCTGCAAGCTTATCAATATCGGGAGCTTTTTGCTGCAAGGTTTGAAGGATTTGGGCCGTTCCGTTTTTGAGTTTCCCGGCCCCATCATTGATCTTTTGTGAACCGCCTGCACCATCATTGAAACCGTTTTCAATTCCGGCCATTTGCGAGAGAAGGGCCTTCGTATAACTTGCCGTCACTTTATTTGACAGATTTTCACGAATGCGCTCAGAGGCGCTTTTGGTCACTTGGGCCGCCATATAATGAAGCCCTTCGTTCTGAATATATGTTAATTCAGGTTTAACAGGGTTCTCGTCTAAAACCGTCGTTACATTTTGAGAGAAATTCTCGGGAATTTCGATGACCATATAATAATCTGTATTCTGCAGTCCTTTTTCCGCCCTTTTCGCATCGACGAAATCCCAGCCGAGGGTATCGCTTTTCCTTAGCTCCGATACTAGATCTTTACCGACATTAAGCGGTTTATCTCCCAATGTACTACCTGCATCCTTATTGACTACGGCAACCGGCAAATTAGACAAATTATCGTACGGACCCCACTTTGCAGTTAGAATGATTGCTGCGTAAATGAATGGAATGAATAAGACAGCCAGTATGGCAATGACCCAACCAGCCTTATTTGTGGAGCCGCCGAACTGTAACCCTGAACCTTTCATACATTACCCCCTATATACATTTATAGTTATGAATATGGTTGGGAAATGTCCCGCTCCAATTCATAACACAGTATATTCTGACTATATTCGCTAAATCCTCCTTCGGTTTTACATATATTTTCAATTTTTTTCGAAGAAATTAGTTAGAAAGTTTCAGAGAATAATGATTCGTTTGTCTGCAAAACGCTTCTTTAGTCGGATGGGAAAATGAAAGTATAATATGAATGGGTGTTCATTCATAGCTATTCTGAAAAAGTAGGTAAGAAATAGTATACTGTTTATGAAAATCGTATAATAATTTTTTTAAAAAAAGTTCTACTTTAAATAGAAGCAACGCATGCTAAAACAGCTTCACGTCTTGAAAACGATAATGGGAAAAACGGGTGAAAATGAAAAAAGATTTACTATTGATTTCAATATATAGATGATTTTTAATAAACAGTAAATATATAACTGATATACTTTCAGTAGAGTTCAATTCGAATTAGTAGAAGAGGGGTCCGTATGCTATCTGGTATGAAAAAATTCTTCAAGGAAAGCTCCAAAGACCTAAAGCGAATATATAAGTTGGCAGCTGCCGTGAATCGTCTTGAAGGCGAGTATGAAAGATGTTCAGATCAAGAGTTAAAGCGAATGACGGATAGATTCAAGCGGGAATTGGCTGCCGGAAAACATATAAGGGCAATCGAAATCGAGGCTTTCGCGGTTGTTCGGGAGGCCGCAAAACGGGTGTTGAAGCTAAGGCTCCATGATGTTCAGCTGATAGGCGGCTTTGTCCTGGGCGAAGGGGGCATTGCCCAGATGAATACGGGGGAAGGAAAGACACTTGCGGCAGCTTTACCCAGCTATTTACATGCGCTGAAAGGGAAGGGGGTCCATATCATCACGGCCAATGAATATTTGGCCAGGCGTGATCAAGAGCTGATGGGACAACTCCATGCATTTTTAGGACTTTCAGTGGGCTTGAACATTTCCGGCATGGAGGGCGCAGAAAAGCGTGAAGCCTACGCGGCAGATATCACATATGGAACGGCAACCGAGTTTGGCTTCGATTATTTGCGTGATCACATGGTCTTAAGCAGAGCGGAAAAGGTGCAAAGGGGGCAAAACTTTGCCATTGTCGATGAAATTGACAGCATCTTGATTGATGAAGCACGAACACCATTGATCATTGCGGGTAATTCCGGTGATGGCACCTCGCTCCACGAAATCACGGCACAGATCATCAAGTCCTTGATAAAAAACGAAGATTATGACGTCTGGGTTGAATCAAATGCTGCCCATTTTACCGATCAAGGTGCATCCAAGGTTGAGCGGGCCTTTGGCATCGAAAATCTGTATGATCTGGAGCATCGGGAGCTTTTACACAACACATCACAGGCACTTAAAGCCTATGCGATCCTGAAACGGGATGCAGATTATATCATAAGGGATGGCCGGATTTCCTTGATCGATAAGTTCACGGGTCGGGTGATGGAAGGACGAAGTTTCAGTGATGGTCTTCATCAAGCCATCGAGGCGAAAGAAGGTCTGGAAATTTCGGCAGTGAATGAAACAAAGGCTGCGATCACCATTCAAAATTATTTCCGATTATATGATTCAATGTCTGGGATGACAGGCAGCGCCTTGCCATCAAAGGCGGAATTTTGGGATGTTTATCAGCTTCCCGTAATTGAAATTCAGGCCAATAAGCCGATGATTCGCATCGATAAGCCCGATTCGATATATAAGGATGAAGAAAGCAAAATCAAGCAGATTGTAACGGCTGTAAAACGGATTCATGAAGAAGGCAGACCGATCCTAATCGGGACAACCTCGATCGAGCAATCGGAAAAAATATCGCTCCATTTAAAGCGGGCCAATATTGGGCATCAGATTCTTAATGCAAAGACCGAAAGAGCTGAAGCTGAAATCATCGCCAAGGCCGGTCAAAGAAACGAAGTCATGCTGGCAACGAATATGGCTGGAAGAGGAACGGATATACTGCTTGCTGAAGCCGTAAAAGCTTTGGGTGGGCTCCATATCATTGGTACGCAGAAGCACGAAAGCAGTCGGATTGATATGCAGCTTAAAGGACGTGCCGGCAGGCAGGGTGACCCAGGCTCCACACAATTCATCATTTCTTTGGAAGATGAGTTGTTTGATTACTATGATGAGGAAGAAATGGAGCGTTATGTAAAGAAAATCAAAACGGATGAAACAGGATTGATTGTTGCACCTGCACCCGATAAATTCGTGAGCAAGGTGCAGGAAACGGTCGAGCAGCAGCATCAATCAAGCCGAAGCCATTTATTCAAGCTCGAGCTTGCCCTCGATGAGCAAAGTAAAATCATTTACGCAATGAGAGATCGGATTTTGGATTCAGAGACGGAACGGCTGCATGCGATCTTACTTGAAGGCATCGAGAATTACATTCGCAGGCTGACGGCGGATGATCATCCGGGGGCTTTAATGGAAAACCTTGTCCTTATTTTTCATTCGGCGGACTGGCCGGTAGGTGAAATTGGGGATCAGGATGTCCAGCTAATTGAGGCCATGGCGACAGAGGCTTTAGCTGAATTGAAATCGAAGCTGGAAAGTTTTCGAGAGGATAAAGGCTGGGGCATCCAGCTGCGTGCTTTCCTTCTGCATCATATTGATGTGAATTGGATGAACCATTTAAACGAAATGAATGGTGTGAAGGAAGGGATTGGTTTAAGCGGATACGGCCAGCAGGATCCCTATATGTTGTATGAAAAGGAAGCGCTAAGTCAATTCAACATGATGTTAAGTGAAATGGAGTCGGAAATCAGTATCCATTTCCTTGAATTTATGAAGAGCAACCTGGAGGAGGGTGATGATTGATGCGTTTATTCAGTAAAGGATCCAATGATAGCAATGGCATGTCCGCATCGAATGGACATGAAGGACTTAAGCAGGCTGACTCTGTTCAAACTGCCCTGCGATTTCACGAGAATTGGGACATTTCAAAGCAAGAGGAATACGTCTATAGGTTCCACCATCAGCAGCTGCCAGTGCTGAAGCCCAATCAAATTTCGCTGACAGGGGTGAAGCTTGTTAGGGAAGAGGGCGATGTGGTTATCATCGCATTTTTACGAAATTCATTAGAGAAAGCGATTCGGTTCAAAACCGTGGATATAGTATTGGTCGATGGGAGCGGAAGGTTATTGGCTAAAAAGGCATTTGACCTTTCGCTAATCGGGGAGGTACCTGCCCTTTCAAGCCTGCCATGGCGTTTTTCATTCGAGGAAGATGACATGGTGGCAGCATCGATTCCTGATGAAGACTGGCAGATCGCGTTTGAATGGAAATGAGCGCAGGCTGGGAAAAGGGGATCACATTTTTTTGGGATGACTGTGAAATTCATGAAGAAAATTGCATATAGAAGCCGCCATCCGTTGATGGGGGCTTTTTTTATGTCAAATATTTATCCTGCTGTCCGTCTGCAATTTCTCATAAATGGCAACGCTAAGTAATATTTATAAGAATCTTCCGTAACCAGGCTTGACCTCCTGGAAAATCATGAAGAGGAAAGTGGCAGGAGCATGAAGTTTAATCTAAATCAGCGATTGAAGGAAAGACTATTGGAGGTTTTGTCGGTATCAATCGTGACCATGCTTTTCATTTATACGAATGCGAAGATGGGCAATCATCTCACTATCGGAATTACCACGATCATCGTAGGCGTTGCCGGCTTTATCGTGTACCTGAAGGAGTGGGTACCGAACAGAATCGTGAAAGGCGTGGTTTTTTCACTGTTCCTATTATCGATCATGCTTTTTTCCCTTGCCGATATTTGGTTTTATCGTTATTACGCCACACCCATGAATTCATACTTATGGATGCAAAAAAGCAATCTGAATGGGTTGGGTGAAAGTATATTCAGCATGATGGACATCAAGGATGCCCTCTTTCTTCTGGCTGTCCTTCCAATTGCCGAGTCTTTCGTGAGGAAACAATATCCTCTTAGGCACATGGCACTTATACCCGCGCTGCTATTTTTGATGATCGCGGGACTAAAGCCGGTCAAGAACATTTTCCTCGACAAGGTCGATATTACACGGCGTTATGAGGCGAATACTTTTTTAAGAAACTGGGGTCCGATCGGGCATCATGTATTGGATGCGTATGCCTACTTTGCTGACGCAGGAAAGCATGAGATGTCGGCGGAGGATAAAAGAGCCGTTTCCTATTACTTCAATAATAAGACAACACCGGCCCATGGCTTATCTGGAACACTAAAGGGGAAGAACCTCATCCTGATCCAGGTGGAGTCATTGCAGGCATTTCCGCTATTTCAGCAGAGTGCCGGGCAGGAAGTCACCCCCTTCATGAATGACCTTGCGAAAGGAGGCCTGTTTTTCCCGCATGTATATCCCCAAACAGTATTCGGTAATTCATCAGATGGTGAGCTGATCGCGAATACGGGTTTATATCCTTTGAAGCAAGGTGCGACTTTTTTTCGGTTCCCTTATAATCACTTTCCCAGCCTTGCCAAAGAGTTGAAAAAGTCGGGGTATCAAAGCTTCGCCTTTCACGGGGATGAAGCGGACTTTTGGAATCGGCAGCATGCATATCCTTCATTGGGGTTTTCCGATTATTATTCAATCGAAGATATGCAGCAGGATGAACTCATTTCGATGGGTTTGGGAGACCGCAGTTTTTTCAACCAAAGCTATAACATCCTGGAAGAGAAACAAGATCCGTATTATGCGTTTTTTGTGACCTTGACCAGTCACGTTCCCTTTTCGCTGCCAAAGGAAACAATAGCATGGAAACCTGAAAAAGGAAAGGAAGGAAGCTACCTGGCTAATTATTTTGAGGCGATGCATTACACGGATTCCGCGATCGGCGGGTTCGTTAAGAAGCTGAAGGATGCCGGGAAGCTGAAAGACAGTGTGATTGTCATTTACGGAGATCATGATGGTCTTTTTTTAAAAGATAAACATGAGGTTGAAGCGTACTATGGGCGAAAGATTAGCGATGAAGAGTGGATTGAACAATATATGCCAATCCCGGTCATCATCTATCAGCAGGATATGGAAGGAAAAACAATTGATAAGGTAGCGGGACAGGTCGATATTTTACCGACCCTTTATGATTTGTTTGATATTAAGAGCTCTTCATACTTTGGCCAAAGCATGCTGAATGGCGAGAAGGGGAGTGCCTTGATATTGAAAGGGGATTATGGAACACAAATGAAAATAAACGCAGCAGGCAAGGTAGAAAAAATAACACCAAAAGACCAAAAGGAAATGGATCTGAGTGATCAAGTGATTCTTACCGACTATTTTAAACAATTGGATTGAAGAAAGAGGTTGTCCAAAATAATGTCATCTTCTGAGATGGAAAACAAACGATAATGAATTACATAAAATTTAAGTGAGGAAACGGAGACGGTTCCATACACTGCAGGCTCTCGCATTCAGCGAACGGCCGGGAAACCTCCTCGTCGCGTTGCGTCTGCGGTGCCCCCCTAGCCTGTATATCCCGCAAGGATTTCGAACCTTCCGTTTCATACGGCTCTGCGCGAAACGCTTGCACCCCATTGGAAAATACTGGTAGAAAGTGGATGTGTGCCGTGTATGTATGGGTTGAGTCAACCGGACACGGATGATTTATTTGAGAGCCTTTCAACAACAAAAGGGTTCCGGAATGAGAGTATTCCGGAACCCTTTTGTTCTGAAGTCTAAAGAGATTCATCCTTTTTAGGTTATAATCCCAAGTGTGTTTTGATACGGGTTTGTGCTTCGAGTTTTTTATCTTCTGGAACAATGTTGTAAAAGATGCCATTCACCCTTTGATTGTCACCTTGAAGTGTATATTGTTCAATATTCTTTAGTGAAGATTTATAGTTATTCTGAATGCTGAGCATTTCGTTGAAGGTTAAATTAGTTTCAACGTTTTTCCCTAATGCTTCGAAGATATCATCATAATTGGTGAGTGTCGATAGGCTTGAGCCCTTTTTCATGACTGCCTGGATAACCTGGCGCTGACGCATTTGGCGTCCATAATCACCACGTGGATCTTCTTTACGGATCCGGGAATAAATCAAGGCTTCTTTACCATTTAAATCAATGGTGCCTTTTTTGAAATTATAGCCTTTGTAGGCAAGGTCCATATCATTATCGACGGTGACGCCGCCAACAGCATTGACGATATCCTGGAAACCTTCCATGTTCATTTTGACATAATAATCGATCGGGATGTCGAGATAGGCTTCGACTGTGTTGATCGACATGGTAACTCCGCCAAATGCATAGGCATGGTTCATTTTATCGTTCGTGCCTTTACCGATGATTTCGGTTCGTGTGTCTCTTGGCAAGCTCAATAATTCAATGGATTCTTGTTTAGGATTGACCGTCATGACAATCATCGTATCTGACCGGCCCTTGTCATTCTTCCTTTCATCCACGCCAAGGATAAGGATGGAAAAGGGGTCTTTGCTCTTGAATTTAATATCATCTACGCGCTTATCCGTTTTATGCTCCGTGCCCTGCATCGTGTGAATCGCGCCTGCCAGAGATTGATAAACGGAAACTGCATAAACGCCTGCGCCTATGAAAAGGATAAGCAGGGAAAAGCCAATTATTTTAAACGTTTTGCGTTTCTTTTTCTTCTTTTTATGTTCAGATCTCATCTAAATTCCTCCCTGAACCATCCAACGAAAATGGAGGGTATGAAAAAGTACCTAGCAATAACTATACCTTTTTTCTGCTGAAAATAGAATAGTATCTTTTTGTAGGTAGAGTGCATTTTTACCTATTCCCATCCGAAAAAACGAAGGATATCCGTGATTGGTCCATGAGCAGTGCCATTTATACATGAAAAAGCCCAGGCTTCAAGTACAAGCCCGGACAGTGCAATTATAAACTTTTATAACCGATGATTCTGCTATTGAAGTAAGAGTTCGAAGTAGAAGTGATTGTTACGCCCTGGCTTGATGAGGCGTGGATGAACTGTCCGCCGCCCAAGTAGATGCCCATATGACTTACCACGTACTTACTAGAACCGGTTGCAAAGAAGATAAGGTCACCGCTTTTAGGTGAAGTCACCTTTTTGCCCATATCATAATATGTAGAGGATGAAACCCTGGAAATATCATATCCAGCCTTCTTGAATGTATAGTAAATAAAACCGCTGCAATCGAATCCGGATGGGGACGCGCCTGCCCATGAATAAGGCGTTCCAATCAATTTTTTCGCTTCGGAAATGAGCTTGGTCACTTTGTTGCCTGAGCTCGGTGCCTCCACCTTGTCATCATTTGTTCCTGGATTGGCAGGAGTGGAGGATTTGCTTAATTTTAGTTTTTGTCCCACCCTGATTAAATCCGATGTTAATGAGTTGGCCGCTTTTAGTTGCACTACTGATATGTTGGTTTTGCTGGAAATTTTAGAGAGTGTATCACCTTTCACCACAATGTAGGTAGCAGAATTCACCGAGGTCTGTGTATCATTGGATGGCTTGGAGCTGCTTGGTATTTCAATGGTGGTGGTTGTAGACGATTTGGATACGATAAGTTTTGCGCCTGCATATATTCGATCGGATTTAAGGTTGTTCAATTTCATCAATTCAGCAAGTGTCAGGTTATGTTTGTTCGCTATCCGGGTTAACGTATCGCCAGAGACAATGGTATATGTGGTATTCGTTGTTTTTTTCACGGAAACCGAAGAATTGTTTGATGTTGTTTTGGAGTTGGATGTCAGTAATTTTTGATTGATTTTCAAAAAGTCGGTTTTTAAATGATTAAGCTGTTTTAAGTCATGTACCGTCGTATTATGTTTCTGTGCGATTTTGCTTAACGTATCGCCGCTTTTGACTGTATATGTACCGGCAAGGGCAGGAGAAACAAAGGTTGAAGATAAAACGGCTATTGTCGAAAATGCGACTACACTTTTTTTCACGTTTTCCACCTCTAATATGTCTTTTTCCCTATTCTAACAAAATAAACGGACGTATTTATATTACATTTTTATTACAGAAGGAAAATAGTAGTATTATACTGGTTTATATTGGTTTGATAATGGTGATTAAACCAACAATATTTTCTATATTATGAGTCTTTTTTCACATTTAGGCGAGGGGCGGAAAAGTTTGTCAAACACTGTTAAAATCCCCCTTTTTTCTTGGATTAACTGGTTTTTTGACGAAAAAAAACCCCCTCATTTTTGAAGGGATTTTTTATTTAAAAAGGTAGTCAACTATGTTCCGGCTCGAATTTCCGGTCGAATATTGATTCCATTTTTGGTTAAAGGGGGCGATTTTCATTAATGAGTGATCGGCTGAACGGATTTCCTTCAACAATGCCTTTGTGGTGGATACCACAGGGCCAGGCATGGATGAGGTGTAATCCTCCCAAAAGCCCCGCTCCTTTTCATACTCAGCCAAATCGTAAGCAAAGAAAATCATCGGTCTATTCAAAAAGGAAAATTCAAACGGAATGGAGGAGTAGTCGGTTATCAAAAGGTCTGTGCTGATCAGCAGGTGATTGACATGAAAATCACCAGTGACGGAATAAACGAACCCGGGGTATTGGCTCTGTAAGTCATGGTCAGCTTTAACAGCCGGATGGAGTTTAAGCAAAATAACATAATTTTCCGCTTGCAGTTCCTTATACAGCAATTCCATATCAAGTGCATTCTTCCCATCATCCAATCCATCATTACGAAATGTAGGGGCGTATAAGATGATTTTCTTATGCTCGAGTTCCGGAAACTTGGCTAAAAATACATCCCGTGCAGTCCTCTTTGAATCACCATCGAAAAAGAAGTCGGTGCGGGGAATCCCCGTCCTTAGAATGCGGGATCCCGGCAATTGAAAACTTTCTTGATAAATTTCTGCCATTCGTTCTGAACCTGCCGTTACATAATCAAACTTATTATATACCTTTAAAAACCTTTTCCTGGCCCCGGCAGAACGATTTTTGATGGAAGGGTCTTTCGCGCCGAATTGTTTAACGGCACCTGCCGCATGCCAAACTTGAACACATTTTACTTGCTTCTTGAATGAAACTGCTGAAAGAAAGCCATAATAATTATCAATGATTATCCATTTTGAAGTGGCAAGATGGTAGATCGAACGGATCATGACTGTGATATTTTTAGATTCAAACGGAAGGACGATGGTTTGCCCATCGCCCTCCGCAATAATATGACTGCTCGGTTTCTTTAAAAACACTTTTTGAACAGGGATCTCCCGCTTGTCCATTTCATCAGCTATATATTGGCAATTATCCCCGAATGATGTGACAAAGGTCGTTTTGTCATGTAAAGGAAAAAGTTTAAAGATAGAGAATAAAATTTTGAAACAAAGAAGATAAGTCTCTATCGCCAACTCTTTAGCCATTAGTAACTTGTAAAAGGTCATCTTTAATTTGGGAAGTCGAAATACCGATTGTTCTTGGAAGATAGACCACTTCACAAACATCAGATAGTTCATCGAATTGGCCCTTCCAGTCATCACCCATTACAAAAATATCTACACCTTCACGAATGATGTCTTCCTTCTTTTGTGCCCAATTGTCTTCCGGTATGACTTCATCCACATAGCGGATCGATTCAAGGATCATCTTTCTATTTTCAAAGCTATGATAAGCTTTTTTATCTTTTAAAGCATTGAATTCATCTGTGGAAATGGCAACGATAAGGTAATCTCCTAAATCTTTAGCGCGTTTTAATAGATTGATATGACCCCAATGTAGCAAATCAAAGGTTCCATAAGTGATTACTTTCTTCATGTTTATTCCTCCTGTACAAATGTATTTATATTTTTTATCTTGATAGGCGCATACAAAAAAAACCTAGGCTAATGACTAATTAAAAAATGATAGATTTTAAAAGTCTTTATCATTATAACAAATAAAATTTACATTTGAACCACAAAAATTTTACAATCATATTTTATATAAATAAGATTAAATGAATAAGGAGATAATTTTACAAATTAAAAAGTCATTATTCAAGTAATATTGGAAAATAGCTAAAAGTACGAAAATGTCTTATAAATAAGTTTGTTTAGCATAATAAAAACAAACTAAAGATAACATTAATTCATGGTTTGATATGAATAAAGTGTTCGGAATGTAAAAGTATATTATAGTAGAAACATAAAAAATATTTTCCTCAATTATATGTAAAATTACAGTAAATTTACACTTAATTTATTAAAATCCTATGTTATTACTTATGGAAATAGATGTTTCAAGAAAGGGAGAAATTAATCGTTAATCATTATATTGAAGATGTAGGTTAGGCTAAGTTGTAAAAACCCAATGTATTTTAATATTTGCTTATCCCAATAATTTTTAAGTAGCAAAAGAAGGTTTTTGATAAAATATATATCATATGGGGTTCAATTTCTTTATTTACCATGAAATGAATCTGGAATTATGTTGCAGACAGGTTTTTGAGAAGGGATTCCCCTTTAATGGATATAAGTTATGAAGTTATAGTAAAACTAAAGTGGAAAAGGTAACCAGCATGCTCTTTTATTGAGAGGAGAAAATAATGTCATCGATAATAAATAAGGCAAAGCACATGCTTATAAGTGTCTATAAAATGGTTTTTTCTTTGGCAGGTAAAGTGTTGCCGGCCGATAAAAAGCTTGTTGTTTTCGAAAGCTTTTTAGGCAAGCAGTATAGCTGTAATCCCCGTGCGATATATGAATACTTGCAGAGTCACCATCCAGAATATAAAATGTATTGGAGTGTGGATAAAAGGTATAAGGCTCAATTCGAAGAGGCAGGCATTCCATATCTTCATCGTTTCTCATTAAGTTGGCTGCTTAAAATGACTCGAGCGGGCTATTGGGTGACGAACAGCAGGCTCCCGCTTTGGATCCCGAAGCCGAAGCACACGATCTATTTACAAACGTGGCATGGGACTCCTTTAAAGAAACTTGCTGCAGATATGAAGGAAGTGCATATGCCTGGGATGACCACGGAAAGTTATAAAGAAAACTTCCATGCCGAATCAAGCAAATGGGATTATTTAATTTCACCTAATGCTTATTCAACGGTAATATTTGCCCGTGCCTTCAACGTCGATCCTACTAAAATTCTGGAAACTGGTTATCCGCGCAATGATTTACTTTACAATGGAAATAATCGTGATACAATCGATTCATTGAAACGGAAGTTGGGTATACCATTAGAGAAAAAGGTCATTTTATATGCCCCTACGTGGAGAGATGATGAGTTTTATGGTAAGGGGAAATATAAGTTTGACATTAAACTGGATTTGAATAAAATGAAACAGGAATTAGGGGATGAGCATGTTGTTTTGCTCCGTCTTCATTATTTAATTTCCGAGAACTTGGATTTATCGGCTTATCAAGGGTTCGTCTACAATCTATCCAGTTATGAAGATATTAGTCATTTGTACCTAATATCAAACTTATTAATAACGGATTATTCGTCAGTATTCTTTGATTACGCTAATTTAAAGCGTCCGATGCTTTTCTATGTATATGATATTGAAAACTACAGGGACAAGCTTCGCGGGTTTTACTTTGATTTTGAAACGAATGCACCAGGTTCGTTAGTTAAAACTTCTGATGAAATCATTGATAGCATCAAGATGATTCGATTAGAAAATACAGTTGAAATGAATCTTTTTCACGAGCGGTTTTGTGCACTCGAGGATGGCCAGGCTTCACGCCGTGTCGTAGAAAAAGTGTTTTTAGGAAGGTCCGTGTAATTTATGAGTTCAGCTTTGACCGTTTTAAAAGAGCAAATCAACAATTTTTATTTGGCAAGGCGCTTGTCTGTTTATGAGGTGAAAAGTGCTAACAGCAGTAACTATCTGGGGATTTTATGGGAAATCATCAGTCCGATGATCCAGATCTCGATTTATTGGTTCGTTTTCGGATTTGGGATCTTTAATCGCGGTGAGGATTTTCTTCCATGGCTGATGGCAGGGATCGTTGTTTGGTTTTTTGTGACAGCGACTACAACACAGGTTTCCAAGTCTATCTATACCCGACTGAATATGGTTTCCAAGATGAGCTTTCCGCTTAGTGTCATTCCTACCTACGTCATTTTTGCGAAGCTATACCAGCATCTTCTGCTGCTTGGAGTGATCATCATACTGTTAGGCTTTACTGGTTACCTCCCTACATTTTATATCATACAACTGCCGTACTTTCTCATAGCTACGGTTACCTTATTATTTTCATTTGGATTAATATCTTCAACCTTATCGACCATCATTCGTGATGTTCAAAATTTAATCGGGTCCTTAATGAGAGTACTGTTTTATTTAACGCCAATCCTCTGGGTAATAGATGCGAAAGATCATCCACTCATCGCGGATATTATGAAGTTGAATCCGCTATATTATATTGTGGAAGGGTATCGGGCTTCATTATTGGGGGAATCATGGTACCTTGTAGTGCATTGGGAATATACGCTTTATTTCTGGGGAGTCGTAATCCTCTTGTTTTTAATAGGTTCCTCGCTGCATGTTAGGTTTAGAGATCGCTTTGTTGACTTTAAGTAAACGGAAGTGAGAAAATTTTGGAAAAATCAGTAATAGTCAAGGACGTAACAAAAAAATATAAATTATATAATAAAAGCTCGGAAAAATTGTTGGATCTCCTATTACCGAAAAGCTATGGTGATGAGTACTTTGCTTTGAGGAATGTTAGCTTTGAAGCGGAAAAGGGTGATGTGATCGGATTTGTCGGTGTCAACGGTTCCGGGAAATCCACTCTGTCCAATATTATTGCCGGAATTATCCCACCAACGGATGGAAATCTCCAAACGAATGGGAAAACGGCTTTGATTGCCGTTTCATCGGGTCTTAATAATCAATTGACGGGCAGGGAAAATATCGAACTGAAAATGCTGATGCTTGGATTCGACAAGAACCAAATCAAAGAACTGGAGCCTGAAATCATCGAGTTTTCAGAGCTTGGTAAGTTCATTGATCAACCAGTGAAATCCTACTCGAGCGGGATGAAGTCTAGACTTGGTTTCTCGATTTCGGTGCATATTGATCCAGATATCCTTATCATCGATGAAGC
The DNA here is from genome assembly GCF_030271255.1 of Peribacillus folii. Classification (GTDB taxonomy): domain Bacteria; phylum Bacillota; class Bacilli; order Bacillales; family DSM-1321; genus Peribacillus. The sequence continues at coordinate 55,573 of NZ_JASJOM010000007.1, read as the reverse complement.
CTTATCAGTGGGAGATAAAAACTTTGCCGAAAAGTGTCTGGAGAAGATGAACGAGTTTAAGGAAAAAGGTAAAACGATGTTCTTCGTCAGCCATTCAATCGGCCAGATGAAAAAATTCTGCCAAAAAGCTCTATGGCTTGAATACGGAGAGTTAAAAGCATATGGTGCCATGAACGATGTCATGCCGCAATATGAAGCATTTTTAAAAGAATATAATGCCATGTCCAAAAAAGAGCAAAAAAAATACCGTGAAGAACAAATGAAACGGCGCAGTAACGCACTGGTATGAATAGGAAAAGCAGACCCTGGCATTGGGTCTGCTTTTTTTTTAGTTAAGCACTTCTTGGTAAGCGGCCTCGAATTTTTTGGCTGCCGCAAGGTGAGAATATTCGCGTTCCATCTTTAATCGTGCCCTCAAGGCTAACGCGGAAGCATATCGAGGATCATGCAGCAATGTTAAAATCGATTGGGCAAGCGCCTTCGTATTCTTCTCCTCCACGAGAAGGCCGTCCTCACCATCAACAATGATTTCCTTTAAGCCTCCGATTGCACTGGCAATGACGGGTGAGCCGCAGCTCATCGCTTCCAATGCCGAAATGGAGGTCGCTTCTTCCACCCCGTGCGAATGTACGCTAGGGATGAGGACGATATCTGACGTTTCATAGAGGTTATGCATTTCTTCGTAAGGCACGGACCCGATGAAATGAACGTACTCGGTTAATCCGAGCCTTGCTGCCGTTTCCTCGAGCCGGGCGTGCTGCTCCCCTGTACCGGCATAAACCAATGCCGTTTCCTGGTGTGTTTCGAGCACCTCGGGCAGGGCAAGGAGCGGATATATGACTCCGTTCTTTTCCGTCATCCTTCTAGGCACGAAAATCATCTTCTTGTGTAGGGGAAGCTGGAAAGCTTGACGGGTTTGCTCCCGTTCCGTGCTTTCCGGTGCAAAGGCTGACACATCAATGAAGTTTTTAATCGCTTCCGCCTCGACATGTGCTGAATGGTGTATATAATCTTTGATTCTCTGGTCGACCGTCACGACTTTTGCGGCGGATCGGTAGGCTTTGCATTCAAGCTCCCGAATGGCCAAATCTTCTTCACTGTCCTTAAGGAGCGCTCCCCTGCTGACTGCCTCGAATGAATAGTACCCATGGACGGTTTGGACCGTTGGAATCCCGGACTCAACGGAGGCGAGTGTAGCGTAAATATCTTGGGCATTGATGACATCATAGTGCTTATCCAAGCTTTTTATCAAAGACGCCAATAATTTTTGCCGTTGCCTGTCGTTGAAAAGCTGACCGCTTCCTTGTTTTACTTTGTTCATTAAAAAACCGGGTGCCTGTGCGAGCACTTTCTTCTTGAATGGGGGGAATTGTGAGAAAGATAAAACATCTACAGTATGGCCCCGTGACATCAGCCCCTTCTTCAATGTCATGATATGACTTGATAGTCCCCCTTCGTGAGGATAGTTGAAGATCGTTGTGATCAATATGTTCATGATGGGCACTCCTTTTCTTTTCACTTCGATTTGAGCTTTCTCAAAGACTGCAGGCTGCTCACTTTGAAAATCAACGATAATCCGAGGTACAGTCCGAATACCAATAACGAGATGAACACTAATTCGACGATGACGGGGAACGTCAAAGCAAGCGGGTAAAGCCATCGGGCAAGACTGTAAATGATGGCGCCTATGATGAGCAGCTTACCGCTTTCGGACAAAACATCCCTGAAAACAGCATGGTCCCTTTTCCTATCAGCCTCGAGCCAAAGGAAGTAAAATAGGCAGAGAGATTGAAGGAACATGGAGATCCCCGATGCAAGGGCAATCCCTCCTACGCCAAGCTGCCGCGATAGCAGCCAGCTTAGCATGACATTAAGAAATACGGCGAACACACAGGAATACATGGCCACTTTCGTCTTCTTTAAAGCATAAAAGGCATTCATCAAATAATCCCTAAGGGCAAAAAATGGCAGGGCTGCTGAATAAAAGAAAAATGCTGCATGTGTCGTTTTGGTAGCCGAAGCATCGAATGCCCCGCGTTCGAAAGCCAAGCTAATCAAGCTGTTTCCGCAGATTAACATGACGATCATGAAGGGAATCGCCAAAAAAACAAGTGTTTTCATTCCTCTTAAGGTTAAGCTGAGGAACGAATCGTAGCCGATAAGGGCCCGTTCGACGATGGATGGATACAAGACGGTAATCAGCGGCGTGAGGACAATGCTTAACGGCAGCCACAGCAGCCGGTTGGCATAATTCAGCGCCGATACGCTCCCGGTTTCGAGCGAAGTGGCTATGATTCGATCCACGACACTAGTCAATTGGATCACTAGGGCGGCGATGATGATCGGATAAAAGGTGTACAGTGTTTGTACGATCTGCCGTTTATGGGGCAGGAAAGAGAGAATGGGCCGAATGCTGTATTTCTTCAATGATGGATATTGAATAAGAAATTGGCTGGCAGCCCCGAATACAAAGCCCCAGGCCAAGCCCTCCACCCCGAAACGGGCAGCGAATAACACGGTGGCCGCTATGATGACCGTGTTCAGGGCAGTGGATGTGAGCGCTGGGAGAATGAAACGCTTATTCGCGTTCAGCACGCCGGTTGCCATATATGAAAGTGTGAAAAAAAGTAGGCTGGGCAGCATGATCCGGGTAAGTGATTCCGTCAAATCCAGCTCTGCATCCGAAAAACCAGGCGCAACCATCATGACGAGCGGCTTTGCAAAAATCATGCTGGCAACTGTCATGATTGCTGCGACCAGCATGAAGAAGGAACCTAATAAACTGATGAAAGCATCCGCCTTCATGCGGTTTTCGGCTTTCTTTTCCAAATAAACCGGAATGACCCCAGCCTGGAGCCCGCTGCCGAGAGCCGTGAAAAGTATGGTTGGTATAAGGCTTGCCACGAAAAAAACATCCGCCGTCGATGACGCCCCGAAATAGGCGGCTATGATCGACTCCCGGCCGAAGCCGAGAACTTTTCCAACGGCGGCGATGATGGTGACGAGCCCCACCGATTTAAGTACATGTGAACGATTAGGCATATTTTCAATCCTTTAACATGATGTCCTTTTGTAAAATGACTCCTACACAACTATAAAAAAATAGGGTGAACGTCTTATCCTCGAGAATATTGTAAAATAGACCCGCCGTTAAGGCCGCTAGCAGCAGGCAGGCAGAGAACGCTGTAAGGCTACCCTTGGACGCTGCCGTGATTTTACGGATGGCAAAAATGACGAAAACAAGAACGGCAAGGAAACCAAGCATGCCTGTTTGTACCAGTATCTGGATGTATTGATTGTCCGTATACATTCTTTCCCCAATTTGATATTTTCCATAGATTGGCGAAGGGAAGGAAAGGGTGGCTGAATCCCCGAATGTAGCAAGCCCGGTACCTATGATTGGATGATCCTTGGAAACTTCGATGCCCTTGAAAACAACATATAACCGTCCCCATTCCGTACTTTGGTGCACGATCTTTTCGGAAAACATTTCCGAAAAACGGCTGGAGAGGTCTTGTTCAGGTTCGGAAGCGGTGTTGCTCCCAATCGCCAGGTTATCCATCGGAACGGCTGCGGATAGCTCCATTTTGCTTGAAGCGAATAAAACTGGGTAGTAAATCAGAAGCAATCCAAGTGCAAAGGCTCCTATTGCATATTTTAGAAATGATTTACTTCTCGTCCAGAGTATGAAGACGAGCGACGCCAATCCGAATGCAATCAACGTGCCCCGGGAATATGTGAGCAATAACGTCCCGGCAAGCAAACCTGATGCCAGTAAGACGAGGGCTTTGTGCTTTTTCAGCGAGCGAAATAGGAAAAAGCTTAGAAACAGCTGTATGCTTAAGTATAGGGCGAAAACATTGGGGTTGGCAGCTGCCCCATAAATCCTCATCTTGTTTGTGGAAGAGAGTTTCCACATTTCCCATGCATGGGGCAGCAGGATCGAACGCGAAAAAATTTTCTCGATAAGGCCATATAGGCAAAGGATGATCGTAAATATCAGGGTTGCCTTTAAAAAGTGAAAGATATCCTTTCTTTCTAGATTTAATTCGCCGATAATGTAAAGGAGCAAGAATGTTATTAGCAAGGCCCGTAGTTCAAAGAGGATGGGCAGTATTTTCACTCCGGTTATGAGTGCAGCTAAAGTGCCGACTAAGCAAAAGAGCCAAAAGGGCACCGTGAATTGATATTTTGAAAATGACCAATCGTTCTTTTTGAACCTTTCCATAAGCAATGAGAAGAATAAGGAGAGTATGATCAGGTCACCTGTATAGGCCAGGCCGCCGTTCATTTCCATGAACAAGGGACGGGCGGGGAAATAAATGAATAAAATGAATACGAGACTTTTTTTATTTATACCGACAAAAACGAGCATCAACGCCGTCGCTATGTAGCCGGTGATAGGGTAGGGCACTGCTGCAGGTATGAGCAGGCACAGGATTAGAATCGGTAAAGCGTGTTTGTTTGGAAGCTTCAAATGAGTAACCACCTTTGAATCAATAATCAAGTTCTATGATGTGTATGAAAAAATTTCTTGAATAATACCCCACCCTTTAGATGTATAGTACATATGAAAGGCTGAAGTGAAATGACTGAAAAGTTTGTTGAAATACTCTCCATTCCATTCATCGATAGCAATATGGATGAATTTGTGAATAAGATCGTCTATCCAAGATTAATGAATCAGGAGAAAACGTTTGTCGTTACGGCAAACCCGGAAATCGTTGAATATGCCAATGAGCATCAAGATTATAAGGACATCATTCTATCGGCTGATTACATCACGCCGGATGGCGTTGGTATTATTATGGCCTCCAAATGGCTAAATCAACCTTTGGAAGAGCGAATTACTGGATTCGATTTGATGAATGAACTATATAGGATTGCTGATGAAAAGGGTCTGAAGATATATTTGCTCGGGGCGGAGAAAGATGTAATTGAAACGGCCGCTCTTAAAGTGAAACAACACTATCCGGGCGTCGTATTGGCAGGTTATCACCACGGATATATCGATATAAAGGACGAAAACCTGGCGATGTCGATTGCGGAACTTGAACCTGACATCATTCTGACTGCACTGGGGTTTCCTCGGCAGGAGAAGTGGGTTTCCAGGCACTATCCCTTATTCGAAAAAGGGGTATTCATGGGAGTGGGCGGAAGCTTCGACGTCCTTGCAGGCAAAGTGAACCGCGCCCCGGTTTTTTGGCAAAGAATGCGTCTTGAATGGTTGTACCGGTTGATCCAGCAGCCATCCCGATGGAAACGGATGCTTGCACTGCCAAGATTCGTTTTCAAGGTCAGGCGATTAAGGAAAAGGGTGCAGCGTTCCTGACATAAGGAGTGGACTGGATGAAAGTCTTGCATTTAAATGCTGGTAATGAAACTGGCGGCGGCATGTTCCATATCATGTCCTTATTGGACCGATTGAAAAAAGAGGAGTGCATGCTTGGGGTGTTCGAAGAGGGGGAGCTCTACCGGCGGTCGGTGACTGCTGGGATAAAAACCGAGCTTTTCCTTCAGCATTCCAAATATGACCTGTCCATCTTGAAACGTTTACGTGACTTCATCCGTCTAAATGATATAGACATCATTCATACCCATGGACCGCGGGCGAATATATACGGTGCTTTTTTGAAACGCCTCATCAATCGCCCTTGGCTTCTCACCGTTCACAGCTCACCCCGTCATGACTTCCTGGGTCAGGGCATCAAGGGAAGGGTGTTTACGGGCCTGCATGTCAGGTCATTTCAACATGCTGATCATATACTGGCGGTTTCAGACCGCTTTAGGCAAGATTTGATCGATCAAGGAATCGATCCGTCCAAGGTGACCAAGATCCTTAATGGGATCGACTTCGGGAAAAAAATGCCGCTCTCTTTTCAAAGAGGCGATTTCGGGTTAGCAGATAATGACTTCATCATCATCATGCCGGCAAGATTGGAGCCTGTGAAAGGGCATGAATGTGCCTTGAAGGCATTGGGAGCTGTGGTTTCCAAGTCACCTCATGTGAAGCTTTTGCTTATAGGTGACGGGAGCAGGAGGAAGGCCCTGGAACGGCTTGTCCAAGAAACAGGGTTATCCGGTAACGTCATCTTTTTGGGGCATCGTACGGATATTGAAAGAATCTATCCGCTTGGTGACATCACCTTGCTGACCTCCTTAAGCGAAAGCTTCCCGCTAGTTTTGCTTGAAGGGGCAAGGTCAAGCCTTCCTGCCATCACGAGCGATGTTGGCGGAGTGAGGGAATTGATTTCCGATGGGAGCAAGGGCTGGGTCACGGAAATCGGCAATGTAGGCGAGCTTGCGGGAGCCATCTTTCATGCTTTGGAATTAAAGGAATCCGGAGAACTGACAAAGATAGGGTCGAATTTACAAAAATTTGCAAAAAACAACTTTTCTATAGAGATTTTAGCTGAAAACGTATATAATGTTTATTTGAGGATGAAAAATTAAAATAAGCATTCATATATATAGGTTTTCTTATAGATCGTTACGGGTATCAGATTTTTAGTTGAATTGAGGTGGTTCTTAATGTTAATTGGGGCCTTGTTAGTATCCTTTTTATTATCCATTTTCTTGACTCCTTTTGTCGGAAAGCTGGCCTTTAAATTAGGAGCTACCGACAAACCAAATGAGCGGAAGGTTCATAGTAAAATTATGCCGCGAATGGGCGGTTTAGCCATATTTTTGAGTTTTTTCATTACCTTTTCGCTGTTTACGAATGATTTTTCCGGTCAATTGCCGCTTCTGGTCGGCGCTCTCATCATCATTTTGATCGGGATGGCCGATGATATATATGAACTAAGGGCTGCACCAAAATTTCTGGGCCAAATCCTTGCTGCCCTCATCATCGTACTGTGGGGCGGGCTTGAAGTTGAATTCATCAATTTGCCCTTCTTCACTGATACGCTGGAATTTGGCATATTAAGTACACCGATCACCATTCTATGGATTGTCAGCATCATCAACGCCATCAACCTGATAGATGGTCTCGATGGCCTTGCCGGCGGCGTTTCAACCATTGCATTAGTGACGATTGCAACGATGGCGCTCATCAAAGGCGATCTATTCGTTGCCACGGTTGCCTTGATCGTAATAGGAAGCACACTTGGCTTCCTGAAATATAATTTTCACCCGGCAAAGATTTTCATGGGGGATACAGGCGCCCTGTTCCTTGGTTATATCATTGCCGTCCTGTCCCTGCTAGGGTTTAAAAACGTTACGATGATTTCCTTGATCGTTCCGATCATCATTTTGGGCGTGCCGATTTCGGATACATTTTTTGCGATAATCCGCAGGCTCGTCAATAAACAGCCGATTTCAGCAGCCGATAAATCCCATCTGCATCATTGCTTAATTAATTTGGGGTTCACGCATAAACAGACCGTCCTGCTCATCTACGCCCTAGCTGCTTGCTTCGGCTTGGCAGCCATCATTTTCTCATTTGCCACGATGTGGGGGGCTTTGATCCTAGTGACGGGTCTGCTGCTGATCATCGAGATTTTTGTCGAAAAAATCGGCTTGGTCAATTCAAATTACCAGCCATTGCTCAAGATGCTTAATTTTAAAAACAAACCATGATAGATGGGCAAATAGATTACTAGAATCCTGTACGGATATGTGAAAGGCTCCAACCGTGTTGTATGCGGTCGGAGCCTTTTTATGTTTAAGGAAGCAAAGAAAATCCCACTTTTGCAAGTGGGGAGTTTTGTTCATTCTTCTATTTGCGGCTGGACGGTTTGATTGGTGACTTCTTTAGGTCCCAAGTTCAAATGTGATTGAAGCAATAGCTTCGTATTCGCTATGGAAGTCTCGTTCAACTGATAATAGTAGGTTCCGTTAATGGTGGAATCCTGTCCTTCAAGCTTGACCGTCTCAAGATTAAGACCATTATCGCCAGTTACATATTTTATGAATCCCTTAATTTGTGAGAATTGTAGGTTCGTTGTCATATTGTCCCCGACAGCTTCCATTACGTCTGTATATTTCGTTAAAGCTCCAGCGGATGTTGCCTTGGAGATGATGGCTTTAAGGACTTCCTGCTGCCGCTCGCCGCGTTGGATATCACTGTCTTTTTTACGTGTCCGGGCAAAGGCCAAGGCCTCTTCACCATCTACCGTCTGAATTCCTTTTTCCAGATGGATCGCATTCTTTTTATCATGTGAATCCATTTCGTTCATTTCGTATGGTACGTCAACTTCGATTCCATCCAATGAATCGACAACATCTATGAAAGCGTTGAAGTTCATGCGGACATAATAATCGACTGGGATATCGAATAATTCTTCCACGGTGTCCATTGTCGCCTTTGGACCTCCGGCTGCATGTGCCGCATTGATTTTTGTGGTGACGCCCTTGGCAGGCACGTACACATAAGAATCACGCGGAATGCTTAAAAGCTTAATCGATTTCTGATCTTTATTGAATGTAGCCAAGATTAATGCATCAGACCGTGAGTTTCCTTTATAGTCACGTTCGTCACTATCATCGATTCCGATGAAGAGGATCGAGAAATTATCTTCGAGAGGGTCGACCGATTCGCTCCGCTTTGCTGAAGCCTCCACCGGATCATAGGAACCCTTGAATACATCCTGTGCTTTTAAATATAGAGTCGCAGCATACGTGGTAGCGCCCAGACCGAGTACCAGCAGGGGCACCAGGAACAGCCAAAGCCTCTTTCGCCTTTTTTTCTTCGTCTTTTTTATTTTATAGACACGCCTAGTAGTAGACATCTTTTCTTCTCCTTTTAAATAACGAATCTCAGACATAAATCGCTATTTTTCGAATCTATCTTTTTATATTTCGTCACATATTAACCCTAATTTTACAATGATTTAATAAAATCGTAAAATAAATATTTCTTTTCAATTATATTACACCCTAAAAAAGGAAAAAATGCAGGGGCAAATCAGGCGAATGCCTGCTCCAAATAAAGCAGTTCGCCTTCTGAGATTTGACCTTGACCGTTTGTCAGCTCTGTCATCCAGGAGATATATGATTCTTTTTGGGCCTCTTCAGCATATACGAGGATCGTTACCTGATCGAGGTATTGAATTTCCTTAATTTGATAAATCGAGGAACGTAATTCGTTTTCCAATTTTCCAAGCCACGTATAGTCGACCGTTGTCGAAATGACCCGCATTAGCGTTCTGCTGACAATCCCGGTGGCAGTTAAACCTTCTGAAGTCGATTTGCTATAAGCACGGATGAGTCCCCCGGCACCGAGCTTGATGCCCCCGAAATACCTTGTGACCACTACAGCGGTGTCCTTCAAATCTTTTTTCTTAAGCACCTCAAGGATCGGGACGCCTGCCGTGCCGCTAGGCTCCCCATCATCGAGGGCCTTTTGGATGTGGTTTTGTTCCCCGATCATATAGGCTGAACAATTATGTGTAGCATCTTTATGCTTTTTCTTGATTTCTTGGATGAAAGCCTGTGCGGCTTCTTCCGTTTCAACTCGGGCGATGTGCGAAATGAACCGGGATTTTTCAATGATGATTTCATGTTCCCCGCGACCTGCCACCGTTAAATATTGAGTGAGCATACCTATTCCACCTTCGGCTTACTATTGGTTGATTCATTATAATTCTTTGTTTGAAAAGTGGCAATCACGATTCGGTTTTAAGGCAGATGTGTAAAGAAACTTTAATATTAGAAAGGGAAGTCCATGTTATAATTAGTTCTATTGCCTGCCATTTTGGAGCGAATATTATGCTTAAAAGAATAACATTTTAGGAAAAACATCGGGTTTTGATCACAAGGCCCCGCTAGTTCCTATCGTGTCCCTACATTTCAAGGATTTTGCCATTTAATAAATCGATCTGTTTCATATAATAATCAATCAACGGAGCGGAATACCCGATTTGATTGAAAAGGATCATTTGTATTAGGCTAATGGAAAGGGTAATGGCCTTTAATGGGTATGCTAGACTACCATTTCGGCCATAATACCTATAACCGGGATATATGTACCATCTATGGACATTTCGTAAAAATCCGGCAAGGAAATTAACGTATTTTTATTCTTTTTTTGGTACAATATGTTCATGAAGGTTGCTGCATACAAAAGTTTCCTGAAGTTTAGCCATTCATGAAAAAGGAAAAGAACCTTTTTCCATATACATAGTCTTTAAGACAATACATTTTTTTAAGTCTTTTGATTTAAGTGGAGGGATCTTAATGTCCATTAAAAAGGTTGATGCTAAAGCATTGGACAAGATCTTGGAAACAATGGTGAGCACTGTTAGTGAAAGTAAGGACGAGGTCTTCGACATCGGCGAGCAATGCCGGAAAGATTTTGAATCATTAACAAAAGAGCTTGATGATGTGAAAATCAGGGTTGCCATCGTGATAAACGACAGTGATGCGCTGGATTCAAAAGCCAGATTTGCACGAAAAAGGCTTTCCGAGGTCAGTATGCACTTCAACCATTTTTCTGAAGAGCAGGTACGGGATGCTTATGAAAGGGCTCATAAGCTTCAAGTCGACCTGCAAATAAACCGGCAATTGGAGAAGGAACTTCGCAATCGCCGGGATGAACTTGAATTGAGGTTAAGGGCCCTGCAGCAGACGATAGATAAAGCGGTGCATCTTGTTTCGCAAATATCGGTCGTGCAGAATTATTTGACCCAGGACCTGAAATTCGTAGGGGAAGCCCTGCAGGAAGCGAAACGCAAACAGGACTTCGGCTTAAAAATAATCGAAGCCCAGGAGCAGGAACGCAAGAAGCTTTCACGGGAAATTCATGATGGTCCAGCACAAATGCTCGCGAATGTCATGATGCGTTCCGACCTGATCGAACGTGTCCAGCGGGAGAGAGGGCCTGATGAAGCGCTCGTGGAAATCCGCAGTTTGAAGGTCATGGTAAGGAATGCTTTATATGAAGTGCGCAGGATCATCTATGATCTTCGGCCCATGGCGCTTGATGATTTGGGCCTTGTCCCTACCCTCAGAAAGTACCTGCAAACGACCGAAGACTATAATGATGGCGTGCATCTGAATTTCGTCAATCTTGGACAGGTCAAAAGACTTCCTTCCGATATGGAGGTCGCTTTATTCAGGCTTGTGCAGGAAGCGGTACAAAATTCATTGAAGCATGCGGAGCCAAGACAGGTTCAAGTTAAACTGTCCATTTCGAAGGAGATGGTGACCGTTGTCGTCAAGGATGATGGAAAAGGGTTTGACAGTTCCATTCAAAAAGAAGGCTCATTTGGCTTGGTAGGCATGAGAGAAAGGGTCGAGCTGCTTGAAGGTGAAATGACGATCGATTCACAGCCAGGCGCAGGCACTTTGGTATTTATACAGATTCCCTATCAATTATAAATTATAGAGAATAGGCATTTTAAATAGAAACTAGGAGGAAGAAGCCGTTGAAGACTAGTATCATCATTATCGATGACCATCAGCTTTTCCGTGAAGGCGTTAAGCGCATATTAGATTTTGAATCATCATTCGATGTTGTTGCCGAGGGTGATGACGGAAGTGAAGCAATGGATCTCGTTGAGACACATAAACCAGATGTTGTGATCATGGATATCAACATGCCGAACATGAATGGGGTCGAAGCAACGAAAATGCTTGTGAACCGATACCCTGAAACAAAAGTCATCATCCTTTCGATTCATGATGATGAGAACTACGTACAGCATGCGTTGAAAACGGGAGCCCAAGGGTACTTATTGAAAGAGATGGATGCGGATGCGTTGATCGATGCCGTTCGTGTGGTAGCGGAAGGCGGCTCATACCTCCATCCGAAGGTTACACATAATTTAGTGAAGGAATATCGCCGCTTGGCAGCCGACGAGGGTGCTGATCGTGATTCCGTTCATACGATCGAAATCAGGAGACCGCTTCACCTCTTGACTCGACGCGAATGTGAAGTGCTTCAGCTATTGGCTGACGGAAAAAGCAACCGCGCCATTGGCGAGACGCTTTATATCAGTGAAAAAACAGTTAAGAACCATGTAAGTAACATACTTCAGAAAATGAATGTGAATGACCGTACACAAGCGGTTGTCCTGGCTATTAAAAACGGCTGGGTAGAAGTGAAATAATTCTTCCGAATAGATCCGGCTCCTCAGTTTCCATAATGGTTACTAGGGAGCCGGAATTTTTTTTTGCCTTTTCAGAGATTGAAAAAGCTCTTTAATGCAAATGAAGGCATTTTCAGCTAAAATGTTGAATAAGTACAAATACGAGCAAATTTTTATAAGGATGGTACTCATGATGAAAACGGCAGTCGTAACAGACAGCACCGCATATATACCAAAGGAAATACGTGAACGTTTACATATACATATGATGCCGCTTAATGTCATTTTCTCCAATGAAGCTTACCGGGAAGAAGTCGATATTACTGCGGATGAGTTTTATGAGGAAGTGAAGAGGCAGGAAAAATTGCCGACGACGTCACAGCCTCCAATCGGACTGTTCGTCGAGAAATTCGAGGAGCTGAAAAAGGAATATGATGATGTGATTTCCATTCATTTATCGAGCGGCATCAGCGGTACGTATCAAGGTGCGGTTTCAGCGGGGAAGATGGTCGAGGGAATAGACGTTCATGCCTTTGATTCGGAAATCAGCTGCAGCGTCCAGGGGTTTTATGTGCTGGAAGCGGCAAAGATGGCCCTTGAGGGAAAGGGTGCCGGAGATATCATGGCCAGGCTCGAGGAAATGAAGCCGTCCGTCAGGGCATACTTCATGGCGGACGACCTAACCCATTTACAGCGTGGAGGGCGGTTAAGCAGCGCCCAAGCTTTGATCGGCAGCCTGCTTCAAGTGAAGCCGGTCCTCCATTTCGTTGATAAGGTCATTGTCCCATTCGAAAAAATCCGCACAAGGAAAAAAGCGATGAAGCGAATTGCCGATTTACTTGGAGAAGATGCGGCAAGCGGTGCAGAATATAAAGCGGTCATCATTCATGCAAAACGGGAAGCTGAAGCACAAGAGTGGAAAGCCGAACTTGAAGCACGATTCCCGAATGTGGAATTTGACATCAGCTATTTCGGTCCTGTAATCGGAACCCATCTTGGTGAAGGATCGATGGGGATGGGCTGGTATAAAGTGTAACTCAAGGACGCCCTCCCCGAATGGGGGGCGTTTTTTTTAATGGAGCAACAAGGAATCGGGATGTCTTAAGGCGAAGATATGAAGAGTAAATCCATAATGAAAGTAGGGTATAGTGTGAAACATTCAAGCATTCCCGAGTCCTTTTCCCCGGAACTTCAGAACCACCTTTTTGGCAGGCATCTGCTGGCCTCCGAAATCCCCTTTTCCGAAGAAATGATCGTAGAGCATCTCAAGAATGGGTATGTCTCGCAACTAAGCGGCGTGCATGCCGAAAGCGGGAAGTTTACCTGTTTGCGCTGCGGCAACGAAGATCAATCCATGTTTTATGCAATCCCATGTAAGGTTTGCCATCGGGATTGTGCTTACTGCCGTTCATGCATCATGATGGGGCGTGTCAGCGAATGCGCGAAATTATACCAATGGACCGGTCCTCGTTTGCTGTATCCCGTTCCTGATCAAGTGATGAGCTGGGACGGCAAGCTATCCGAAGGGCAGCTAACGGCCTCGCATCGAGTGGTTGATGCGGTGAACGAAAAGGGGGAACTGCTGGTATGGGCCGTCTGTGGTGCCGGCAAGACGGAGGTCTTATTCCCCGCGATCAAGACGGCCTTGATGGCGGGGAACCGAATCTGCCTGGCAACGCCGCGGACGGATGTCGTTCTCGAACTTTTCCCAAGATTGAAAAAGGCCTTTCCCAAAATTGATGTTGCTGCCCTTTATGGAGGCAGTTCGGATCGCCATACCCCCTCTCAGCTCATCATCTCCACGACTCATCAGCTTATTCGCTTTATTGAAGCCTTTGATGTCATCATCGTCGATGAGGTCGATGCGTTTCCCTACTCCGCGGATGATTCCCTTCATTATGCCGTAAACAAGTCAAAAAAATCTGCTGCCGCAACCATCTACCTGACCGCAACACCCTCGAAGCGTATGAAGCGATTGTACCGTAGCGGCAAATTGAAAGCAGTGACCATCCCGGCCCGCTACCACCGTCAGCCAATTCCTGTCCCGGAAATGGTGTGGTGCGGGAACTGGCAAAAGAAATTCCTTGAAAAAAAGATACCCCCCGCAATTGGCAGGTGGGTAAGTGACCGCATGAGCCAGAACATCCCCCTTCTCCTATTTTTCCCAAGCATTAAAATGCTGGAACAAGTTAACCCGCTTTTTCAATTGCTGTCCCCTAAATTGAAAATCGTCCACTCACAGCATCCCGAACGTAAGGAAAGAGTGATGGCGTTGAGGAATGGGGAGGTGCCTGGATTATTGACCACGACCATCCTTGAACGCGGCGTGACAATCGAACGTTTGGAGGTGGCCGTGATTGGCTCGGAGCATGAAGTGTTTTCAGAAAGCGCCCTCGTCCAGATTGCCGGGCGGGTTGGGAGAAGCCTGGCATTCCCTCGCGGCACGATCACTTTTTTTCACTATGGAAAAAGCAAAGCGATGATCGAGGCAATCCAGCACATTCGGATGATGAACAAGACTGCCCGGGAAAGGGGGCTGCTTGATGATGAATAGATGCCTAGTCTGCAATGAAGCCATGAAGGATGTCCTGACATGGAGGACCCTATTGAAGAGGGCGGATGCCAAGGTAATTTGCAAAAGCTGTGAGGGTGGACTGGAGAGGATTACCGGGGAGAGATGTTCCTTGTGCTCAAGGGAGCTGGACGGCATTCACCGAAGCGGCGACCTTTGCTACGATTGCTCAAGATGGGAAAGCGATAACGAATGGTCCGGCCAATTGTCCAGGAATATTTCGCTCTTTCATTATAATGAACAACTGAAAGAAATCATTGCCAAATTTAAGTATCGCGGGGATTATGCATTGGCATCGATTTTCGTCCCCTATTTGCGGGAGGTGCTGAAGGACATGGAGCATGACCTTATAACATGCATCCCGCTTAGTGATGAACGGCTAAGGGAGCGCGGTTTCAACCAGGCGCAGGCTTTGGCTGATCTTCTTGGCCTTTGTACGGTCGAGCTCCTGAACCGGATCGATACGGAAAAACAATCAAAGAAATCACGTCTGGAGAGGATTTCGTTACCACAGGTTTTCGAGGTCAAAAACCAGGATTTGCTGCAGGGTCGGTCGATCTTGGTCATCGATGACATTTACACGACCGGCACAACACTCCGGCAGGCAGCCAAAGCCTTGAAAAAAGCTGGGGCGAAAGCCGTATCATCAATCACCTTGAGTAGGTGAAATAGCACAATTTTAAGGAACTTCCTAAAGTATCGTCCGGATTATTCGATATATACAGTACAAATCAATAATCGGTGTGTTGGTGAGGAGGGGCCTTGATGGATATATCCAACTGTCCAAGCTGTAATTCGTTATTCGTCATGACGAAATTTCGCGATGTTTGCGATGCCTGCTATAAAGAGGAAGAAGCTAATTATGATAAAGTATATGCCTATATTCGCAAGAAAATAAATCGTACGGCCTCGATGATGCAAGTGGTTAAAGACACAGGTGTGGAAGAAATGCTCATCATTAAATTCGTGAAAACAGGAAAGCTAAGGATTTCGCAGTTCCCTAATTTAGGAATTCCTTGTGAAAAGTGCGGCACTCTAATCAAAAGCGGAAGGTTATGCGGCAATTGCAGCGATTCCCTGCGTACGGATTTGCAGGCATTTGAAGAGGAGGAAAAACGCTTGGCCTCCGGGAATGATAAAAGAAGTACGTATTACATGAAGGATGATCAAAAGGGGTAATTCATGGAAAATTGTTGCATGATTTGCTAAAATATTCGATATTGAGAACGTTTTTCGGCAAATGCTGTCGAAGGAAAGATAACCAGAAACCATAAAAGATATCCATTCCTTGTCGATAATAATGATAGGGAGAATGATGCGGTCCATAGCCACTTGAATGGCCTGTTTTGGAAATCGTAAAGTAGGATGGAAAAAATCGACCGAAGGAGAGGATCTGGAATATGAAAATCAATAACGTCGGTGTGACAGGTGTTAACCCGTATAATCTTCAAGCCAATAAAGCAGCTACTATCAAGGAATCCAAGGTTAATGCCAAGGATAAAGTCGAAATTTCCTCAGCAGCAAAAGAAATGCAGCAATCATCTCCGATTCCTGCTGCAAGACAAGCGAAAGTGGACGAATTGAAGCTCCAAGTGGAGAACGGAAGTTATAAGTTGAATCCACAAGCGACGGCTAAAGGTCTCATCGATTTTTACCGGAAATGATTGTTTGAAAACGAAAAGGATGAATGGATTGGACGGAAGGCACCCATTTCCGTCCCTCATTCATGAGGAGGGGAGGCAGCAAAATGTCTGTACAGAGCATCATCGAGTCGCTTGAAAAATTGATCAAGCTGCATACAAGTTTCAACCAATTAGCGATAAGGAAAACGGCCCTTTTGAAAGCGAATGATACCGAGGCAATAACCGCATTGCTGATACAGGAACAAAAGCATATAAAAGCGATCAGTCAAACGGATAAGGAAAGAGAAGGGGCGGTCGCGGAGTTCCTTCGTGCATATGGAAAAGCGGGACAGCCTGCCTCCATCCACAGTGTAGCTGAACTGACAGGAGCGAACGAAACGGAAAAATTGAACCGGCTAAAAGCGGAATTGATGGAAGAAGTGGCTAAGCTGAAGGAACGGAACGGTTTAAATCAGCAATTGATCTATCAATCGCTTCAGTTCATCAATGTCTCTTTGGATATGTTCAGGCCTCGGAATCAAAACCTGAATTACGGAAACTCAGTAAAAAAACCTGCCAAAAGCGGGATGACGATGTTTGATTCAAAAGCATAAGAAAACGGAAGAAAAGGAGGCGAGTGCGAATGATTTCAACCTTCATGGGTCTTGAGACGGCGAAGCGTGGATTATCTACCTCGCAAGGAGCCTTGTACACCACAGGAAATAACGTGGCCAATGCCAATACATTAGGGTATTCCAGGCAGCGGGTCAACCTCGTCCAGACGCCGGGCTTCCCCACTGTCGGGATGAACAGCCCGCGGGTGGCGGGCCAAATCGGCACGGGTGTTGCGGCGGAAACGGTGCAGCGTATCCGGG
This sequence comes from Peribacillus folii, assembly GCF_030271255.1. Taxonomy (GTDB): domain Bacteria; phylum Bacillota; class Bacilli; order Bacillales; family DSM-1321; genus Peribacillus. Next base: position 38,472 of record NZ_JASJOM010000007.1, on the reverse strand, counting down.
ACAGCTTCCTCGACGCACAATATCGGACACAAAGCAATAAAATCGGATACTACGGGGCGATGAGCGAATCCTTGACGAAAATGGAAGGGGTCATGAATGAACCGACCGACAGCGGCTTGGCTGCCACGATGGAAAAGTTCTGGAATTCACTCCAAGGGCTGACGGCGAACACGGAAAACTCCGGGGCGCGTGAAGTCGTTGCCTCGACAGGGGTCATGGTCGCGGACACCTTGAATTACTACTATAACTCGCTAACGAGCGTCCAAACGGATATCGGAAATCAGATCAACGTCAAAGCGAACGAAATCAATACGCTCATCAGCAGCATCGATCAGCTTAACCAACAAATCAGCAAGGTCGAGCCTCACGGCTATATCCCCAATGACCTGTATGATAAACGGGACGTACTTGTCGATAATCTCTCACAGCTTGTCAGCATAAAAGTGCAAAACGTCATTCCCACGGATTACGGCAGGGCCAGCGATGTAGCGACAGGACTGTATAATATCGAATTGATGCAGGAGGACGGATCTTCCTATAAGCCGCCCATCAATTTAGTGAGCGTTAACCAAACCGGAATGGTGGCCACCTCGAAAATCGAAGTCAGCTATGATAAAACGACTGGATTGGTCGATGGAGTGAAAGTCGGGTCAAAAACATTGACTGACTACAAGTTTTCAGGCGAATTATCGGGCTTGATCAACAGCTTTGGTTATAAAAAGGCTGACGGCTCGGTCGGCGGAGCTTATCCTGATATGCTGAAAAAGCTCGATAATATGACGGCGGCCTTCGTGAATGAGTTTAATGCCATTCACAAACAAGGGTATGCTTTGGGTGATGGCAGCACGTCCACCCTGAACTTCTTCGAGATCGAACCGGGAAAAAGCGCTGCCCAAAGCATCAAGGTGAACGGTGAGATCATAAAAGACCCTTCGAAAATTGCTGCAGGCGGGAAAAGCGGCGGAGCATCCGGCGACAATGAAAATGCCAAGCTGCTGGCGGACCTGAAGAAGAAGGCATTTAGCGAGTACTCGACGAAGGGCCAAAATTCCAATGAATTGACGGGCAGCTTCGACACGTATTATGCCGGTATCATCGGCAAGCTTGGGGTCGATTCCCAAAGTGCCCAGAAGAATCTTTCCAACTCGGTTGTGCTCGCCACTTCCGTCAATCAAAATAGGGAATCCGTCAGCTCCGTATCACTTGATGAAGAAATGACGGACATGATCAAATTCCAGCAGGCCTACAATGCCTCTGCAAGGATGATGACGATGATGGACGAAATGCTCGATAAAATCATCAATGGAATGGGCACGGTAGGCCGATAAGAGGAGTGAACGAACATGCGGGTAACGCAATCGATGCTAACCAATAATATGTTAACCAATTTAAGCAGCAGCTACGAAAAAATGGCCAAGCTGCAAGAGCAGGTTTCCTCTCAAAAGAAATTTTCCAAACCATCAGACGACCCGGTTGCGGCCATGATGGGCATGGGGTACCGGACGAATTTGAACCAAATCGGACAGTATCAAAGCAATATATCCGAGGCGACGAATTGGATCGACAGTACGGATGATACCATTTCAGAAGCAGTTTCCGCGATGCAGCGGATTCGGGAGCTGACGGTCCAAGGAAGCAATGGCACCTATGAAGGCGATCAATTGAAAAACGTTGCCGAGGAAATCAAGCAATTGAAGGAACATCTCATCACCCTTGGTGACACACAGATCGGCGGGAAGTATATTTTCAACGGCCAGGATACGAATGTGAAGCCCTCTTCCGTTAAAGACGCGAATGGGAATATCGTGTATGGCAAAGGAGATATAAACCTTGAGGTGTTTTCCGGGATTTCCTTGAAAATCAACACGGACGGCTCGAAGGTTTTTGGGGATGCGTTGGCCAATGGCGGAAGCATCGACAAGACGATCGCTGCACTGGAAAGCGGCGGGGATGTGACCGGGACGCTTGACGGGCTTGATGCAACCATCAATACATTCTTAGGCATGCAGGCCCAGGTCGGCGCCAGGCAAAACCGGATTGAGCTAATGACGGACCGTCTCAAGCAGCAGGAGGTTTTTGCTACCTCGATCCTTTCAAAAAACGAGGATGTCGATATCGAAAAGGCGATCATGGATTTGACGACCCAGGAAAGCGTCCATAGCGCCGCCTTAAGTATCGGGGCAAAAATCATGCAGCCGAGTTTATTGGATTTTCTACGCTAAGCTATTCTTAAATGGATAGCTTTTTTCTATAAGGAGTGTTGATGATGCAGATTCCGCAAATTAGATTGCAATCCGCCCCAATGAAGATTGGGTTGGATATCGAACAGCCTGTACAGCAAATCGAACAAAAGGCAGCGGTCCAATCGATCGAACAGCCACAGGCCATTTTGGAAATCCATACGTCTCCAGGCAAGCTGACGATCGATCAGACAAAGGCCAGGGAGGATATGGATTTGAAAAGCATCTCCAAGCGAGTGGAGGAATTTGCCCAGCAGGGATACCAGGATTGGCTCGCAGGCATGGCTCGGCGCTCGCAGCAGGGGACGGAGCTGAGGCACATTGAAAGAGGCGGCAGTCCGCTCGCCGATCAGGCCAAGCAAAACAGCAAGGGAGCGGAAAAGCAATTCAATCTTGGCTGGATTCCCTCTTATTTCAGCGTGCAGCTTGACTACGAGCCGGCACAGGTGGAGATTGAAGCAACCGCCCAAAAACCGATCATTGATGCCCAGATCAACAGGCCGGAACATACATACACACCGGGCCGTGTGAATGTGGAAATTTTACAAAAAAATACGCTGGATATAGACTTCATGAATTTATATCCGGATCAGACAGGTGAGTGAGAACAGTGATGAAAGTGCAAACGAAATTTCATGGCGATATCGAATTGGCCGCAGAAGAGATTTATCATTTCGAAAGCGGGCTGCCGGGCTTTTTGGAGGAAAAGCAGTTTGGCCTGCTCACGTTGGATGACACCCCGTTTTTCGTCCTGCAATCGACAAGGACAAGAGAGATTGCCTTCATTGTGACGAACCCTTTTGATGTATTTCCTGATTACGAAGTGAAGCTTACAGATGAAGTGCTCGAGCTTTTACAAATAGAAAAAGAACAGGATGTCCTTACGTTCGTGATTTTGACGATTTCTGATCCCTTCAATCAATCGACGGCAAACCTTCAGGCTCCTGTCATCATAAATGGCTCGAAAAAATTAGGCAAGCAATTCATCATGAGCGGCAGTGATTACCGCACAAAGCATAAACTGTTTGAACCCCGCATTGAACAGGGGGCGAAATGATGCTCGTATTGACAAGAAAACCTAACGAATCGATCATGATCGGCGATGATATCGAAATTACGATCCTCTCGATTGAGGGAGAGCAGATCAAGCTTGGAATCAATGCTCCGAAAAATGTCGAGATCCATAGAAAGGAAATCTATCTATCGATCCAGCAGGAAAATGGCGAAGCCGCCCAAACTGAATCCAATCTTTTGGAAAACATAAATGAGTATTTCAAGAAAAAATCGTAAAATCCGCTAAATATGTTTCGAAGCAGGCCGATATTAACTATACAACGACGGGCCATGATATAGGCGGCCGACTTAGTCACTGCCCGTCGTAATGAACCACATGGATGTGGGAACTGAAAACTCAAGGAGGAAATACAAATGATCATCAATCACAATATCTCAGCTCTTAACACGCACCGTCAATTATCAAGTGCGACAAACGCGCAATCTAAATCTATGGAGAAACTAGCCTCAGGTATGCGTATCAACCGCGCTGGTGACGATGCTGCAGGTCTGGCAATCTCTGAAAAAATGCGTGGCCAAATCCGCGGATTGGATCAAGCTTCCCGTAACTCACAAGATGCGATTTCTTTAATCCAAACGGCTGAAGGTGCATTAAACGAAACAACTGACATCCTTCAACGTATGCGTGAACTTGCTACTCAAGCATCTACTGATACTAATACAACAAACGACCGCGGCGAAATCCAAAAAGAAATGGATTCCCTAACATCTGAAATCAACCGTATCGGTAACACGACTGAGTTCAATACGCAAAAATTATTGAACGGTGCTAAAGATAGCAAAACTGTATCACAAGCAGCTGTACCTGCTGCTGCTGCTGTTAAAGGTAGCGTAACATCAACAGGTACTCTAGATACTACTGTTGGTAAGACAGTTGAAATCGATGGAGCAACTTTCACGGCCGCTGCTGCAGATGATGCAGCAAATGGTGAGTTCAAAGATCTTGCTGGCTTAGCTGCAGCGATCAATTCGAACGCTGACTTGAAAGACAAATATACTGCTTCTGTTGACGGGACTAACCTTAAAATTGAACAAAAAGCTGGTTTTGAATCTGCGACTGCAGCAACTATCGGTGGAGACGCAGGCTTATCAGTAGATGCTGCTGCAACTGTAGATGGGTCTGCTGAAGTAAAAGCCAAAGATGCTGTTGAAGCTGGCGCAGGTCTTCAATTCCAAATCGGTGCTAACGAAAACCAAAGCCTAACACTTGAAATCAAAGATATGCGTGCAAGCGCTCTTGGATTGACAGGTACAGGAACAGGCTTCACTGCTACTGCTGATGTAAGCAACGGAACTGATTCTACAGGCGTTGAATCTGGTCTTGATGTTTCTAACGCTAAAAACGCATCAGCTGCTATCACGAAAATCCAATCTGCGATCGATAAAGTATCGGCAGAACGTTCTAAATTAGGTGCTAACCAAAACCGTTTAGAGCACACAATCAACAACTTGGGTACTTCTTCTGAAAACCTGACTGCTGCTGAATCACGTGTACGAGACACCGATATGGCTAAAACAATGATGGAGCAAACTAAAAACTCCATCTTGGCACAAGCTTCTCAAGCAATGTTGGCTCAAGCAAATTCCGCACCTCAAGGAGTTTTACAACTTCTAAGGTAAATTTGAAGGGCGTTTTATCCAGTAATGGATAAAAGGATGACTGGGTGAATTGCTGGAACTTCCTAAAGCTCTACCAACCACAACGTAACTGGAAACAGTAAGCGTGATGGTCTGAAAATGATGGAGATGACACAATGGACAATCAGCAGCCAAGCTCCTTTGAGGAAACTCTGGAGAAGGTTCAACGACTAGGATATACAGTCTAAGGCGAAAGCTATGACCATGAAATCCGTAGGGTGGCAGCAGCCATTCGAAGTGCCCAGCCCCTTATTAAGTTAAGGGTGAAGATATAGTCTATTCTATGCTCGAAAGACATAGTCGCAAAGCAAGCGAACCAACAACCACAAGGAGTTTTACAACTTCTTCGTTAATAACGTGAAAGAGACTCTAGTTTTGCTAGGGTCTCTTTTTTTCTATAAAGCAAATGGATAGAAATTATCATTTTGTATGGAATGCTATCAAGAAGTGGTGTTAGTTTCTTTTTTTAATATCTTTCCATTTGTAATTAACGGACCAATAACTTCTTTTTAGCACCTTTGCTATTTCATTTGTCGAGTATCCAATTTCTTTGAGTTGATTTAATAATTTGATTTCATCTGGAGAATAAGGTTTAGACCGATCGGAACTGCTGGTAACAACCGTGTAGTCAGGATACTTCGATTTCCATTTAATTATTTCTTTTTGATATCTAAAATCCCAAGAGGTTTTATATAACATAGAAGAACAGGTTGTAGTCACAGGTTCGATTAGTTCAAGGAAACGAAACGTTTCTTTAACAGAAGTAGTTTTTAGAATGAATCCATGTCCATCCTTACGAGCACCCAGTCTAAAAGATAACTCATAGGTGGTGAAAATATGGTCCTTTAACTTCTCTAATTCGTCCTTACGATAACACTGAAGGTATAGGTAAATATGAGGTGTGAGGTAGATGATTTTCTTATTATGATTTACCCTAAACGAGATGCTTAAAGAGCCATCATCCATGTATAGAATAGCTAAGAAATGTGGTAATAGACAATTTTTAATTAAAGTGAAAGGAAGATATTTAGTTCCATCTTTTCTGTAAAAATGAGGGAATAAGTTAGTGAATAATTCTAAAGATGCGGAACGTACAGATTGGCTTGCCGGAGTTATATACAATAGCCCATCAAAGAAGGCGACTTTCCATTTTCGGTACTCTTCTTGAGATATACCGTAGTGCTCTCGGTAGCTATTGTTCTTTCTCCTGCTATTTTTATAAATTTTCGTGATTTCCCCGTCACTTATTATGCTTGCGTATAATATATTTCTCTGAATTTCAGTAAGCATCATCATGGACACCTCCTTAATAAAAGTCTGAATTCCTTTCCTCTACTTCCTTTTTAATCATGTTATCTCCTTTCGAAACAGAATGTTTGTTCTCAGTATAATGATAAAACCTTTGTATGAACACTGTAAAGTTCAATTTCAGAACCGATATAAAAACTAAAGACAACATATTGGGGGCTATTAAGATGCTGGAGAGTTTGTCCACGAATATTCTTTCCTCACAACTCAGAACAGCCATCTCGGATGGTATCAGTTCTTATTATCAGCGTGAAATGAATACGCTGGCCTATTCGGAACAAAGTGCGGAAAGCAGCCAGCCAACGAAAGAAAAGGTTCAGGAAGTGGTGGAGAGCTTAAACACCTTCCTCAACCCGACACATACGGCGGTACGCTTTGAGTATCATGAAAAGCTTCATGAGTATTATGTCAAGGTTGTGGATGACGTAACCGATGAGACGATCAGGGAAATTCCCCCTAAAAAATTATTGGATTTCTATGCGGCAATGACAGAGTTTGTCGGCATAATGGTCGATGAAAAAATATAAGCGGGTGATGAAATATGGTACGGATCAGTGGATTGGCAAGTGGAATGGACATAGATGAATTGGTCAAAAGCATGATGCAGGCGGAACGGGTGCCTTTGGACAAATTGACCCAGAAAAAGCAGTACTCCGAGTGGCAGCGCGATGATTACCGCTCGATCAATACTTCATTATCGGAATTGGATACGCTCATCCGTGATGGGATCGGGAAGCAATCTTCTTTCATTAAAAAGAAGGTATCGGTTTCGAATCCAGAGGCCATATCCGTAAAAAATGTAAGCTCGGCAAGTGACTTTACAGGAAATATCAAGGTGAACAGTCTTGCCAAGGCAGCAACGATGGCCAGTACGGAAAAGTCGGCTGTCACTGACGCGAAAAAGAAATTGTCGGAATTAGGTATCACGGCACCTCAAGAGATTACGATATTGGCTCCAAATAAAGAGGGCGGCTTCGATACGGTAGATAATGCTGGTGTGACGCCTAAGCCGTATACGCTTACGCTTAATGCCGATGATACCCTGGAGAGTGTCATCAATAAAATCAATGCCAATTCGGGGGTCACGCTGTTTTTTGATCAAAATTCGCAAAACTTTTCGGTCACCGCCAAAAATACCGGTGATGTCAAGGATGGACCTGAAATTAAACTGGGTGGCAGCGGAGATTTTTTTGCTGCGTTAAAACTGAGCAGCAACAATGAAGAGGCTGGCGGCACAAAAGGCGAAAATGCATCGGTTACGTATAATGGCCTGGATATTTCCCGCCCTTCGAATACGTTCCAAATCAATGGAGCGGAAATTACGGTAAAGCAAAAAACGACAGATACCGTCACGTTCTCTTCGACGGCTGATGTGGATGCCGTTTTGGACACGGTCACGCAGTTTGTGAACAAATACAATGAAATCATTAAAAAGGTCCAGGATAAAACCGGCGAAGCGAAATATCGCTCCTTCACCCCGCTGACTGCTGAGCAAAAGAAGGAAATGACGGAAGACGAAGTGAAGCTGTGGGAAGAGAAGGCGAAAAGCGGAATGCTAAAAAGCGACTCGACGCTTAAAAGCCTCTTGACCACGATGAGAACCTCCCTATACACCGCTGTGGATGGGATTGCGGGAAAAAACAATCTCAGCAGCCTGGGCATTACCACGACTAAGAATTACTTGGAGGGCGGTAAACTGACGATTGATGAGGACAAGCTCCGGGCAGCGATCAGCGAGGACCCGAATGCGATTTACAATATGTTCATGGCTGACGGAGCGGAAAAAGGGGAAAAGGGACTGGCACGCCGTTTGCGTGATGATATACAATCTTCGATGAAGGTCATAACGGAAAAAGCCGGGAAGGCCGGATATGTGAATAACAATTTTACCATCGGGAAAATGGTCAATGGACTGGATACGAGGATTTCAGCGTTCGAAGCAAAGCTAACGAAGCTGGAATCCCGCTATTACAGCCAGTTCACGGCGATGGAAAAGGCAATCCAGAAGGCGAACAGCCAAAGTTCATCGTTAGCATCTTATTTTAGTTAAGGCAAGCGGGAGAGGAAGATAAATATGGCGATTAATAATCCCTATCAATCGTATCAACAAAATTCGGTCAATACGGCGTCCCCGGGAGAGCTGACATTGATGCTTTACAATGGCTGCCTGAAGTTCATCACGCTTGGGCGGAAGGCCATTGAAGCAGGAAACATCGAAGCGAAAAACACCAACATCATCAAGGCGCAAAACATCATCCATGAATTGATGGTGACGCTGAACATGGATGTCGAGGTGTCCAAGGAAATGATGATTCTGTATGACTTCATGAATCGCCGCCTGATAGAGGCGAATACGAAAAATGATGTGGCTGCCTTGGATGAGGTGGAAGGACTTGTCACGGACTTCCGTAATACGTGGAAGGAAGTCATTCAGATCAATCGCAAAAAACAATTCAGCCAAAGCGGGCAAGTGTAATGCTTCAAGCCTTTCACGACTTGACCAATGAATTGCTTGCCGTTCTGGAGGATAGGGCAATTGAGGAACGTGAGGATAAAATCGGGAAAATCATCGAGCTGATCGATCGAAGGGATGAGGCCCTAGCACAAATCAAGCCGCCCTTTACTGATGCAGAGCAGCAGCTGGGCCGCAGGACGATGCTGCTTAATCAGCAGGTCGACAGCCTGCTGAAGCTTCAAAAGCAGGAGATACAGCGGGACATCCAGGAAATAAACAAAAAGAAAAAGTCCTCCAATAAATATATGAATCCATATGAAAGTCTATCGATCGACGGCATGTTTTACGATAAAAGAAATTGATATACCCAGCCGTTTGGTTTCCAAACGGCTTTTATGTTAAAAATATTTAAATTTTCTGTAAATTATTTATGCTTAATTTTTTCATTATCGTCAGGCATTTGTTATAATGAGGCTAGGGAAGACATCAACCCTTTCAAAAACCTTCCGACAATTGTTTCGTAATTTCGACATATTTCATGATATGTTTCCAAAGGAAACAGGAGGGGTATTGTAGAATCTAACTGTTATAGTCTTAATTTAAGGAGGACTCACTTTATGAATTACAACGTACGCGGTGAAAACATTGAGGTAACTCCAGCAATTCGAGAATACGTCGAAAAGAAAATCGGCAAGCTAGAACGGTATTTTAACAATACACCAGATGCAAATGTGTTAGTCAATTTGAAAGTGAACAATAATACATCCAAGGTCGAAGTGACGATTCCTATGCAGAATTTGGTTCTTCGTGCTGAAGAGGAAAATGCGGATATGTATGCTGCCATTGACTTGATCAATGATAAGCTTGAACGCCAAATTCGTAAACATAAAACGAAGGTCAACCGTAAATTCAGGAACAACTTATCAACGACTCCGGAAGCATTTGCTTTCAATACGGACGTTGATGAAGCGGTCGATGAATTCGAAGATGATAATGATGTGGAAGTGGTCCGCAATAAGCGCTTTGATTTGAAGCCGATGGACAGTGAGGAAGCGATTCTGCAAATGAATATGCTTGGCCACAGCTTCTTCGTTTATACGAATGCTGACACTAACACAACGAACGTGGTATACCGTCGTAAGGATGGCCGCTACGGCTTGATCGAACCTAGCTAAAACTGAATCCTTGAACTAAGCACAGCCCAGGAATGGGTTGTGCTTTTTTGCTTGTTGATAGAGTGTGTTCAGGGCAGTGAACTGTGGCGATGTTCATGCGGATAGGATGTTTTATTTAGAGAACGATACTGTTCTTTAATAAGATAAATAGTTAATAGTACCTATTCTATTGATTCTTGCTTTTGTACTATACTCAAATTGTTAGTTCTTTAAAAAGAACATTAAGTTATTTATAAAAAACAATTTGATCAAGGTGCAGAGGGGTTGGATAGCTTGTATCAAAAGAATTGCCATAAATGCCATCGGGCTTCTTTTAGCAGTGCAGAATATGGACTGTGGCTTTGCCCGACCTGCGGTGATGACCTGACTGTGCAAAAAGCCTTGGATCCGCTGGTGATGGAGAGAGTTAATAGGCAAAATCAGCCGAATAGGAAGAGCAACATTTTTTATTTCATAAAAAAAAGAAAGTGAAGTGGATGAAGAGGGACTTGAATTTTCTTAATATTGTAATATTTTGTCGGATAAAATTTTTTGCATTTTGCTAGTTTGGCGACATAATATAACAATATATGGTGCGAGTATCCGGTATAATATGTTTAACAAGCGATGTATTTGGTAATTAGTACCACGACAAAGGCAAACTTATTGAAAAATAAGGGCGCAAAGGCACAGGTCTAAGGTCCGCTCGACTAAGATGGCTGGTCTGCCTGAAATACAAAGGTATTTTAGGAGGTAGAAGAGGTGGCTAACATGGAAATGGATCAGGAATGGGTGGAGTTGATATCAGAAGCACGGAGCTTGGGTTTTAAAAAAGAGGAAATTAGTGCTTTTTTTGAACGGAAATGCCTTGAGCTTCCGCTAGAGGAGAGCGATGGAAATTAAGAGACTAAAACACCCTATGAACAGCATTGTTCGCATTGCTGTTCATAGGGCTTATAATTCCCATGAATTTTAAGTGAGTCTAGCCTTTTCAAGCCGTTCACTTCAGGAGTATGTAGGTAGACTAATAAACTTCTATTCTTCTTTATCTTTTCTCCATTTATTGAACTCGATGAATTCCCTGAATTGCTGCTTCGACACGCCAGAATTCATGGCTTCCTCCACGATTTTCATCCAGTCATTGTCCAAGGTTTCCTTATTTGGTGCATCGTAAAGCAGGGCATCAACAGGAATGTTAAGGACGGCGGAGATTTTTTCGAGAAATTGAATTGAAGGATTCGTTTGTAAGTTACGCTCTAGCGAACTTAAGTAAGACTTTGCCACCCCGGCTTTATCGGCAAGTTCAGTCATCGACATCTTCTTTTCTTCACGCAGTTTTTTTACACGTTCACCAATCATAATACCACCTCGAAACATGTTCTATTTATCTTCTACTTTAAATTTTAGTAGCCCACCTTTTAAAAATTCAAACATGAAATCTGGTTGGATTACCTTGGCAGCAGCTAGTGATGGAAGGTTATGGATCATTCACATTTGCTTTTGGAATAGTGGGGAATTTCCAAGAATAAAATTATACTTCCTTCTATTTTAACAGTTTTACTCATAGTTTATCCATTGTTTTTCGCAAGAATTGAATTCGGGACAATAGGCATGGAAGTGACATGAAGTTGTACCTCTAGGATAGAAGTGGTAAAATTAAACGAGGATTAGGAATAATAGAAGATGCATTTCTTCTTACTTATATGAATTTTGCCACTGTATGATCATTACCCTAATAGAGGAGCGTTATTGAATGCTTAATATATTAAATAAAGTTTTTGATCCGAATAAGCGAGAAATAAAACGTCTGGAAAGAGTTGCTGACCAAGTCGAAGCGCTTGCTGATGAGACGGCAGCCTTATCGGATGAGCAGCTGCGTGCCAAAACGGGGCAGTTCAAGGAGCGCTACCAAAATGGGGAGACCGTCGACGATTTGCTCGTCGAGGCTTTTGCTGTTGCCCGTGAAGGGGCGAAGCGTGCCCTTGGCTTATATCCTTACCGCGTTCAAATCATGGGCGGGGCATCCCTTCATGACGGCAATATTTCGGAAATGAAAACGGGGGAAGGTAAAACGCTGACATCCACCATGCCGGTCTATTTGAACGCGCTCACTGGCAAAGGTGTCCATGTCGTTACGGTCAATGAATACTTGGCCCACCGTGATGCCTCCGAGATGGGAGTATTATTTGAATTCCTTGGCTTGACCGTCGGCCTGAACCTGAACAGCCATTCAAAAGAGGAAAAACAAGAGGCGTATAATGCCGATGTTACCTATAGCACGAATAATGAGTTAGGCTTCGATTACCTGCGTGACAACATGGTGTTATATAAAGAACAAATGGTCCAGCGCCCCTTGCATTTTGCTGTAATCGATGAAGTCGATTCGATTTTGATCGATGAGGCGAGGACACCGTTGATCATCTCCGGCTCGGCCCAAAAATCGGCCCAGCTTTATATCCAGGCCAATGCGTTTGTCAAAACGCTGCAAAAAGAAAAGGATTATACGTATGATGAAAAGACAAAGGGCGTACAGCTGACCGAAGAAGGCATGAACAGAGCTGAAAAAGCGTTCAATATCGATAACTTATTCGATATAAGCCACGTTACTTTGAATCATCATATCAACCAGGCGTTGAAGGCGCATGTTTCCATGCATTTGGATGTGGATTATGTCGTCCAGGAAGGTGAAATCGTCATTGTCGACCAATTCACTGGCCGTTTGATGAAAGGCCGTCGTTACAGTGAAGGCCTCCACCAGGCCATTGAGGCGAAAGAGGGACTTGAAATCCAAAATGAAAGCATGACGCTTGCGACGATCACCTTCCAGAATTACTTCCGGATGTACGAAAAGCTTTCCGGCATGACCGGGACTGCCAAAACGGAAGAAGAGGAATTCCGCAATATCTATAATATGAACGTCATTGCGATTCCGACAAACAGGAATATCATCAGGGATGACCGGGCCGATCTCATTTATGCGTCAACCGATGGCAAATTCCGAGCTGTCGTCGAGGATATCGCCGAAAGGCATGCAAAGGGGCAGCCTGTCCTGGTTGGAACGGTAGCCATTGAAACGTCTGAAGTCATTTCAGCTTATTTATCCAAAAAGGGTATTCCGCACGATGTCCTGAATGCGAAGAATCACGAACGTGAAGCGGAGATCATTGCCAACGCAGGGAATCAAGGCTCCGTTACGATCGCTACGAACATGGCCGGCCGTGGTACGGACATCAAGCTTGGAGAAGGCGTGAAGGAGCTCGGCGGGCTTGCCGTCATTGGTACGGAGCGCCATGAAAGCAGGCGTATCGATAACCAGCTGCGCGGCCGTTCGGGCCGTCAAGGAGATCCAGGGGTCACACAATTCTATTTATCGATGGAAGATGAATTGATGCGCCGTTTCGGCTCCGATAACATGAAGAACATGATGACACGCCTTGGCATGGATGATTCCCAGCCAATTCAAAGCAAGATGGTGACGAGGGCCGTTGAGTCCGCCCAGAAACGGGTGGAAGGCAATAACTTCGATTCACGTAAGCAATTACTGCAATATGATGATGTTCTTCGCCAGCAGCGGGAAATCATCTATAAGCAGCGCTTCGATGTGATGGAAAGCGAAAACTTGCGCGAAATCGTCGAAACGATGATAGCTGCCTCCGTCGAGCGCAATGTGGCGGCATTTGCACCAATGGGTGATGAGGAAGGCTGGAACCTGCAAGGCCTTGTCGATTACCTGAATGGTAACCTATTCGATGAGGGTTCGATTTCCGCAGCTGATTTGGATGGGAAAAATGAAGCGGAATTGGTTGAATTCATTTTAGCTAAAGTGAAAGAAGACTATGATCAAAAAGAAGAAGAGCTGTCCGACGAGCAAATGCGTGAATTCGAAAAGGTTATCGTCCTTCGTGCAGTCGACAGCAAATGGATGGATCATATCGATGCAATGGAGCAATTGCGTCAAGGGATTCACCTTCGCGCCTATGGTCAGATCGATCCGCTTCGTGAATATCAATCAGAGGGCTTCGCGATGTTCGAGGCGATGATTGCCTCAATGGAAGATGAAGTGGCTAAATACATCATGAAAGCAGAAATCCGCAACAATTTAGAGCGCAAGGAAGTCATACAAGGACAAGCGGTAAACCCCAAGGAAGAAGATGGGGGCAAAGTGAAAAAGGCTCCGGCCCGTAAGAAGGATGACGTTGGCCGAAATACGTTATGTCCTTGCGGAAGCGGTAAAAAATATAAGAATTGCCATGGCAGTGTAGGCTAATAGTAGGTGTATAATGAGTAAGGGACGGTCAAGTGTATGACTTGCCGCCTCTTTTCATGTTTCGTTTGCATAAAGTCGTATATTTGCATATAGTTTGAAGAGGCTTATTTGCACGGAGGAATCCCTCTGCAGGGAGTTTTTTAACATATTTGATGAGGTGAATGGAAATGGAATTAGGAGAAATTAGAAATGAACTTGAACGGACAGCGCAACGATTAACGGACTTTAGGGGGTCTCTTTGACTTAGATGAAAAAGAGGCACGAATCGCTCAGCTTGAAAATGAGATGACACACCCTGATTTTTGGAATGATCAGCAAAAAGCACAGACCGTCATCAATGAAACGAATGGATTGAAAGAGCAGGTCACCCAGCTGGCTGAACTGAACGAGTCATACGAAAATCTGGATCTGACGTATGAACTAGTGAAAGAAGAGAATGATGCTGAACTTTTGGCAGAGCTTGAAGAAGAAATCACGATCCTTTCACAGAAGATGAATGATTTCGAACTGCAACTGTTATTAAGCGAAGAATATGACTCGAAAAACGCCATCCTTGAACTGCATCCTGGTGCAGGCGGAACGGAATCGCAGGATTGGGGTTCGATGCTGCTGCGCATGTATACAAGATGGGGTGAAAAAAGAGGCTTTAAAGTGGAGACCCTTGATTACCTTCCAGGTGATGAAGCGGGCATCAAAAGTGTCACTCTGCTTTTCAAAGGCCATAACGCCTACGGATATTTGAAAGCGGAAAAAGGCGTTCACCGTCTTGTTCGTATTTCTCCTTTCGATTCATCGGGGAGACGCCATACTTCATTTGTTTCTTGTGAAGTCATGCCGGAATTCGATGAGACGATCAATATCGAAATACGGACGGAAGATTTGAAGGTCGATACGTACAGGGCAAGCGGCGCTGGCGGTCAGCATATCAATACGACTGACTCGGCTGTCCGGATCACCCATTTACCTACCAATACGGTAGTGACGTGCCAAAACGAGAGGTCGCAAATCAAAAACAAGGCCCAGGCGATGAATATGCTGAAAGCCAAACTTTATCAACGTGAAATTGAACAGCAACAAGCAGATCTGGATGAAATTCGCGGTGAGCAAAAGGAAATTGGCTGGGGAAGCCAAATTCGTTCTTATGTTTTCCATCCGTACTCCATGGTCAAGGATCACCGTACGAGTGCGGAGACCGGAAACCTGGGTGCGGTCATGGATGGGGATATTGATATGTTCATCGATGCATACCTGCGGTCAAAATTATAATTGAATGAAATGGCCGGACCCGTTCTGGGGTCCGGTTTTTTTTATGAAAATCATGCTTGCCTTACACGTTCTGCTAAAATAGGCAGTCTGGATTATTTTTACAGGATGTGAAAGGGCATGCCATGCTATGATCCGCCAATACTAAATAATGATGAATGATGGTTTGAGGAGATAATGAAGAATGAGAAAAAGATACCGGGAGCCGAAGCCCCCTTTGATGCAAAAGTTAATCGAATATGGATTGGTAATCGTGGGTTCGGCCATAATTGCCATCGGTTTTAACGTTTTCCTGCTGCCCAATCAAGTGGCATCGGGCGGGGTCAGCGGGATCAGTACGATCCTCCGGTCCACTCTCGGATGGGAACCAGCTTATGTTTTGTGGGGGTTCAATATTCCTTTATTCATTGCTGGACTTATCATCCTGGGACGGCATTTCGGTGCCAAAAGCTTGATTGGAACCTTGTTCCTGCCATTGGTGGTATTTTTGACAAAGGATTGGGCTGCTTGGACGAATGATGCCTTGCTTGGTTCCATTTGCGGAGGAATGATGGTCGGTCTTGGGCTAGGCATTGTCTTTCGGGGGAAAGGCTCTACGGGAGGCACGGATCTAGCTGCCCAGATTTTTCACAAGTACACCCATATGTCATTGGGCACCTGTGTTGCCATTATCGATGGCATCATCGTATTAAGTGCAGCGATCGTTTTTGATATTGAAAAAGGACTTTATGCGTTGATCGCCTTATATGTGACGAGTAAAACGATCGATCTTGTTCAAGTAGGGCTGAATCGATCCAAGATGGCATTGATCATCACGAATAAGGAAAGAGATGTAAGGGATGCTATCATACATGAACTGGACCGAGGGGTGACGGGGATATCCGGTTATGGCGGTTATACGGATGACATCCGCCCAATCATGATGTGTGTCATTGATCAGTCCGAATTCACCAAATTGAAACAATTGGTGAAACTCGTTGACCCTAAAGCGTTTGTAATCGTCACGGACGCATCGGAAGTGCTGGGTGAGGGTTTTAAACTGGAGTGACATTGGTATAATGTTCTTGTATTGGTAATAGAAAGAGGGGGTAAGATCTATGAAGATGAAATGGGCGGCCCTAGTTTTGGGCACTTCTCTGGCATTGGCTGCATGCGGCGGGAACGACGGTGCGTCAGACAAAGAGCCTGCAGGTGAAAATAATGAAACGACAACGGCAGGAGCCGGTGATGCTGCCAGGATTTATGAAAACAAATGCTCGAGCTGCCATGCGGCTAATCTTGAGGGCGGAGTAGGACCGAATTTGACGAAAGTCGGCTCGAAGCTGACGAAGGCTGATATCGAAAAGGTCATTGCAAATGGACAAGGAGCCATGCCTAAGGGAATCATTCAGGGCAAAGAAGCCAGCATGGTCGCCGAATGGCTTGCCGAACATAAATGAGTGACCGCCGAAACGTTCTGCATCAGCAGGACGTTTCATTCCGCATTCCCCCTAATGAATCCCCGATTCCTCTCACATTTAATTCCTTAACCAACAACGAATCCCTGGAATTATTACGGATATCTTGAATTATGACTGACTGAAATGAAAATGTAATATTATTAATGCTTAATTTGACAAAATATGATGTTATAATGTGTCTGTGCTCAAGTAAGAGCGATTCCTGTCAGAATTCAGTGGAAATTGTCGAAAAAGCTGTAATTACATAAAGATAATTCAAGCATATTAGGTGGTTTTAAAATGATAGAAATGATAGATGTGAAAAAGACATACCCGAATGGCGTCATTGCCATTAATGGGATCAACGTAAAAATTAAGCCGGGCGAGTTCGTTTATGTAGTAGGACCCAGCGGTGCCGGTAAATCGACCTTCATCAAGATGATGTATAGGGAAGAAAAGCCGACTAGTGGTAATATCTTGGTCAATGGACTTAGCCTGCCAAGTATCCGCAATTCGAAAGTTCCTCTATTCCGCCGCAATATTGGTATGGTATTCCAGGATTTTAAACTCCTTCAAACATTCACAGCATATGAAAATGTGGCATTTGCCATGGAAGTCATCGAAAAGGAACCGGAAGAAATCAAAAAGAGGGTCATGGAAGTCCTTGATCTGGTTGGCATCAAGCATAAAGCCAGAATGCTGCCTTCCGAATTATCAGGCGGGGAACAGCAAAGGGTAGCGATTGCCAGGTCGATCGTCAATGATCCGAAGGTCGTCATAGCCGATGAGCCTACAGGGAATCTTGATCCTGAAACATCATGGGAAATCATGAACATTTTTGAAGAAATCAATAAACGCGGAACGACACTGGTCATGGCCACCCATAATAGGGACATCGTCAACAATATCAAACGACGGGTCATAGCCATTGAAAGTGGAAAAATAGTTCGCGATGAACATCGAGGTGATTACGGATATGAAATTTAGAACATTGCTCCGTCACTTCCGTGAAAGTTTTAAAAATATTGGCCGTAATGGATGGATGACGTTCGCTTCAGTAAGCGCAGTAACGGTCACGCTAACATTGGTCGGAGTCTTTTTAGTGCTCATGATGAATTTAAATCATATCGCGGGAAATGTGGAGAAGGATGTCGAAGTTCGCGCACATATTGATAACGCAGCGAATCAAAACGATATAAAGGCGATCGGTAAGAAAATTACGGAGATGGATGGCATTGAATCAGTCATTTTCTCTCCAAAAGATGAAGAGCTTACGAATTTGATAGATGACTTGGGTGATAATGGGGAAGCCTTTAAACCATTTGAACAGGACAACCCTTTAAGGGACGTTTATATCATCAAAACGAAATCGCCGCAAGATGTCATCAAGGTGGCTAAAAAAATCGAAGGCTTCGATTATATCCAAAGCGTCAAATATGGCCAAGGATACGTCGAGAAGCTTTTCAGCTTCGTGAATATTGCGAGAAACATAGGGATCGTCCTCATTGTAGGCTTGCTATTCACTGCAATGTTCCTGATATCGAATACGATTAAGATCACAATTGTAGCTAGAAGAAAAGAAATCGAGATTATGAGATTGGTAGGGGCAACGAATACATTCATCCGCTGGCCATTCTTCCTCGAGGGGCTTTGGTTAGGAATCCTCGGTGCAATCGTGCCAATAGGCCTGATTGCCGTACTCTATTACAATCTATATAAATATGCACAACCGCAGATTACGTTCAAATTCGTAGAGCTTCTGCCTGCAAGCCCATTTATTTATCAAGTTTCGGCCATCCTCATCGTGATAGGTGCCGTTATCGGGATATGGGGCAGCTTGATGTCCGTCAGGAAATTCTTGAAAGTATAAAAGTGGTTCCTTTTAAAGAAAAAGAAGCTTGGTCTAGATAGAGAGACGTTGCAGGGCAATAGATGTGACGGGATTGAAAGGGGAAATGAAACGTTGAAAAAAAATATCATTGCCATGAATGCTTCCATCATGATTGGGTTGGGAAGTTTTCTGGCAGTACCATCCGTTCATGCGGAGTCCATATCCGATCTGGAAAAGCAGAAAGATTCGATTCAGGAAAAACGCTCGGGCGTTGAATCGAACATTTCCGATACGGAGAAGAAAATCGATGTCCTCCAGGATAAGCAAATGACTGCAGAAGATCAAATCGAAGCGATTGAAGCGAAAATTGCAGAGTCCGGCAAAAAAATCGAGGCTAAAAATGCTGAAATCACACAAACGAAAAATGAGATCGAAGCATTAAAAAAAGAGATCGAAGTATTGAAAGAGCGCATCGCCAAACGTAATGAAGTGTTGAAGGAACGGGCACTTTCTTTCCAGGAAACCGGCGGGGATGTCAACTACCTTGAAGTGCTATTCGGATCATCAAGTTTTGGCGATTTAGTGGACCGTGTCGGAGCTGTAGCAACGATCGCTGAGGCCGACCGGGATATTTTGAAGCAGCATGAGCTTGATAAAAAAGATCTTGAAGAAAAACAAAATGCTGTCGAACAAAAGCTTGCCAGTCTAGAAGTCGCAAAAGCTGAACTGTTGGAAATCGAAAAACAGCAAAAGCAGCAAAAGCAGGAAAAGGATGCTTTAGTCAAGAAACTGAAGGACCAAACGAAAAAACATGAAGACGAGAAAATGGGCTTAGAGGAAGAAAAGGCGAATCTTGCTGCTCAAGAAAAAGCCATCAAATCTGCCATCAGCCTGGAAAATCAACGTCTTGCTGAATTGGAAGCGGCCCGTAAAAAAGCGGCTGCCGAAGCTAAAAAACGTGCAGAGCAGGAAGCAGCACAAGCTGCAGCGAAAGCGGCATCCCAAGCCAAGCAACAATCTTCTTCGGGATCGAGTGCAAAAAGCAGTGCAGCGCCAGCAGCTTCTCACTCTTCAGCCAATGTAAGTTCAGCACCTGCTGTATCTTCAGGTACATTCACCAGACCTAGTGCAGGCTATGTATCTTCCACGATGGGTGAACGTTGGAATAAAAAGCATGCCGGCATTGATATTGCTGCCAGCGGAACGGTGCCGGTTGTAGCGGCAGCCGACGGGATCGTAAGCCGTTCTTACTTCTCGAGTTCGTACGGTAACGTCGTCTTTGTTACCCATTCAATCAGCGGACAGCAATGGACTACGGTTTATGCACATTTAAGCTCTAGGCAAGTAAGTGAGGGCGCTGTCGTTGCCAAAGGCCAACAAGTGGGCATCATGGGGAACACAGGCCATTCATTCGGACAGCATTTACACTTCGAACTACATAAAGGCGCATGGAATTATAGCAAATCGAACGCTGTCAATCCATTAAACTATATACCTAATTGATACCCTGTTAACTTGAGGTAAAACAGACCTGGATGAATTCCTGGTCTGTTTTTTTATGGCCACGATTTTCGCATGGGGCATATTCTTGTCCACCGCTACATATAGTGGAATACATATCAGGTCAGAAATGGGGATAAATATGGTCAAAAAATGGGTACTTCCGCTAGCCATCATCATATCACTAGCCATTGGAGCAGTGGGGGGCATATATTGGACAAGTCTCCCGGATAAAAATGAAACAAAGCCTGAAAACCCAGCCATTTCCAAGGATAAAGAGTGGGCGAAAGTGGAGCAAGCTTATGGCTTGATCGTTAGTGAGTATGTCGAACAGGTGGATGGCTCCCGTTTGGTGGAAGGAGCAATTCAAGGCATGCTGTCGGCTTTGAAAGATCCTTATTCCGTATATATGGATAAGGAAACCGCCAAGCAATTCAATGAAACCCTGGATTCTTCTTTCGAAGGGATAGGGACTGAAATCGGCATGGAGGATGGGAAGGTCATCATCGTGTCTCCTTATAAGGATTCGCCAGCCGAAAAGGCGGGTTTGAAGCCAAAAGACCAAATCCTTAAGGTGAATGGTGAGAGTGTCGAAGGTTTGGATCTTTATGAGACACGCTTGAAAATCCGTGGCAAAAAGGGCTCACCCGTCAAAATGGAAATAAAACGAGCGGGGGTATCTAATCCACTGGAGTTCAATATGGTGCGTGCCGAAATTCCATTGGATACTGTATTTTCATCCGTCAAGGAAGTGGCAGGGGAACAAATTGGCTATATCGAGTTGACCACCTTCTCGGAAAATACGGCGGCAGACTTCAAAAAGCAGATGAAACAGTTAGAAAAGAAAGGAATCAAAGGGTTGGTCATAGATGTCCGCGGCAATCCGGGCGGTCTCCTTTCCAGTGTGGAAACGATTCTTGGCGAGTTCATTACAAAGGATAAGCCATTTTTGCAAATAGCCGAAAGAACGGGCGAAAGGCAATCGTTTTTTACGACCCTCAAGCAAGCGAAAAATTATCCGATTGCCGTCTTGACGGATAAAGGGAGCGCCTCAGCTTCGGAAATCCTTGCTGGAGCGATGCAGGAGGCAGGAGGCTATCCCTTGATCGGGGAGAAAACCTTTGGGAAAGGTACCGTGCAGCAGGCTGTCCCGATGGGGGATGGCAGTAAAATAAAACTTACACTGTATAAGTGGCTGACCCCTTCAGGGAATTGGATCCATAAAAAAGGAATTGAACCGACGATCAAAGTGAAGCAGCCGGATTACTTTAATGCCCATCAGCTTGCAGTTGAAGGGGTGTTGGAGCGAGACATGAACGATGAACAAATCCAATATGCCCAAAGCATTCTGAAGGGACTTGGGTTTGAAACGGGTCGCGAAGACGGCTATTACGATTGGAATACGGAAATTGCCGTGAAAGCCTTTCAAAAGCAGGATGGTCTTAAGGTGACAGGAAAGCTGGATGCAAAAACGGCAGCTCATTTGGAAAGCGCAATTCTGGAGAAAATCCAAGATGAAGATAATGATATCCAGTTACGCACGGCTTTGAACTATTTAGTGAAATGATGAATGAAGGTGCCGCCTCCCTGAGGCGGTGCCTTTTCTCCGTTTGGTGCCAGCATTTTTCCTTACCATGTATAGGATGTGGGACAAACTTTTGCGAAAGCTACTTTTTCTGCATCTTGATAGGCAGGGAGCTTACATTTTTGATAGAATAGGAGGTAACTGGCAAGAACGAATTTCACAAATATTTAATTACCCTTTGAGGATGGTGGAAAGAAATTGACAACGGATTGGCTGTTGGCAGGCATGATGGGATTAGGAAAACTATTCCTTCATCCTTTGCTTTATATTTCGATTGCATATTGTTTATTCATCGGCTATCTTCGCGTTAAACGGGAACGCCATGATTTTAATACGAAGGTCTACAGGATTTCCATGGAGCTGCGTTCATTGCTGCCTCATGGATTGTTATGGGGAGTGATCCTTTCATGCATAACGCTGGCATCGGGGCTGACCATTCCGTTGGCAGCGGTGTTCATCATGGCCGGCGTAACGATACTCGCTGTATTGACCTTGAACAAAAGGATCCTTTCACCCGTATATACAGTGGGAATCACCTTCTTCATCCTTTTCTTTTTATATGATAGAAACATCAAGCTGCCGTTATTCCAGGATGCCATGGATCAGCTGGTTCGGTCCATCTACCCGACGCTTGTAATTCTGATTGGGCTTTTGCTCGTTGCCGAAGGATTTTTAATTGTCCGCAATGGCAGTAAAAAAGCCTCACCTCAGCTGCAGGTGTCAAAAAGGGGGCAGCCGATAGGTGTTTACGTTTCACAAAGGATCTGGCTAATTCCGATGTTCGTCATGATACCGGGAGGACAGCTTCCGGTTCCTTTCGATTGGTATCCGGTTTTCTCGATCGGGGATATGGCGATATCGCCAATCATGCTGCCGATATTGATCGGTTTCAAGCAAAAAGTTCACGGCACGCTCCCAGAGCGGGCAATCAGGGCACAAGGCAAAAAAGTGGGAGCATTGGGAGTGGTGATTACGGCGCTGGCCATCGTTGGCTACTGGTACCCGACACTGGCCATCATCACGGCCATTTTGGCTATTCTCGGACGTGAATTCCTGCATCATTCCCAAAAGGCAATGGATGAAAGGCTTCCTTTTTATTTTTCCAAAAGCAAGCTCGGTGTTCAGATTTTGGGCGTCATCCCTCAGTCTCCGGCTGATAAAATGGGATTGGTCAAAGGAGAAGTCATTTCCAAAATCAACGGTGTCATCGTTCGGGAAGAAGAAGAGCTATACAGGGCGCTCCAAATCAACAGGGCCCATTGCAAGCTTGAGGTTATCGGTAATAATGAACAAATTCGTTTCGTGCAAAGAGCGTTGTTTGACGGGGAGCATTATGAATTGGGCATCTTGTTCGTCGACGATCAACTGAAGGAAAGTGGACAAGCGGGTTAACGCTAAGTAGCAAAGCCGAGCGTCTGCAGATAAAAAGGCTCGGGATTTTGAAGGGGATGCTGCCTGTATTTTGCAGGCGGCATCTTTTTTAGATTGAACTCTCAACGAGATTAGGACAGGACATCTAACAGTGAACCCTTTCGTAACCCACAAGTTAATCAAGTTCTTTTGTAAAGTGGAATGGAACGGAGTCTCAACGGACCTCCTGCAGTGAAAAGCAACGGATAAAGTCCAATCCTGCAAATCTATGGGCAATCTGCATTTCTTCATTATAAACAAAAGCACCCTATAGGGTGGACACTTTCAAAGTGTCCATCCTAGGGTGCTTTTTTCTAGAACGTAATGATTATTGCAGGAGCGTAGTCTTGTTTATTTCTTTTCAAGCATGATTTTTTCTAGATCTTCCAACATCTCATTAGCGGCAATGACTCCGCCAGCCGTATTCCATGTGGCGTCACTGACTTCGTAGGCATTCCCTTTTTTGACTGCATCAAGGTTTTTCCAAAGTGGATCGTTCGTCCACTCTTTTGCCGTGCTGAGAGCTTGTTTATCGCCTTCAGGAGCGTAAGTGAAGTAGAAGAGGATATCTCCGTCCATTTTCGGGATGACTTCTTTGCCCACCTCGATGGCAAGGTTGCCTAGTTTATTATCTGCAGTGAACAGTTCCTTCTGTTGTGCTGCACGTTTGAAGCCTAATTGGTCGAAAATCACTCCAGAGAATGAATCGGTATAATAAATCCGTGTAGTGCCAGCCATGAAACGGACAACGGAAACCTCTTGATTTACCTTGTCACCCAATTTAGCTTTAAGATCTTCGACGTGCTTATCGAATTGTGCAATTACGTCGTTCCCTTTATCCTCAAGGTTGACGGCTTTTGCATAAAGCATAAAGTTTTCTTTCCAATCTCCTCTAAGGGTTTCGGAAAAGACTGTAGGGGCGATTGCGCTTAGTTTATCATAAATGGCTTCTTGACGAATCTTGCTGCCGATGATCAAGTCAGGCTTAAGGGCCGCGATTTTCTCCAAGTTCACCTCGTGTTCGACACCAACCACTTCGACCCCATCCATATCTGCTTTAATATGGTCATACCAAGGGTCGCCAAGCCAAGATTGTACGGCACCAACAGGTTTGATCCCTAAAGCGAGCAATGCCTCGGTACCTTCATTGGTGAGAACGACCACTTTTTTAGGTGCTTTTTTCAGCTTCGTGGAACCCATGGCATGCTCGATTGTATAGCTTGTATCCGCTTTCTTGTCTTCCTTGTTATTTCCTGTCGTTTTCTCTTCCGTGTTTCCGCATGCGGCAAGCAGGAAGACTGCAAATATAGTAAATATGGTGAATAATGACTTAAACCTGAACATATATGTATCCCTCCAATTTTGAGCAAATGATAATCATTCGCACTTAACAGCACAATCATAAAATGAATATACTTTTCTGTCAATATATAATTGAAAACGATTATCAAAATCATTGACATGCTTCCGATGGCGCCAGTACAATTAAGGAAACTAGTAAACTAACAAGATTGGAAAGGTAACTGGATATGTTATTGAAAAATAAATGGCAGAAATGGATGGGGCTGTTCATGACCATTCTTTTGCTGCTTTTTTTACTGTGCTCAAGCATTGTTTACGGTTATACGAATACGACATGGCAAATGGCCATGGATGCTTTCACCCATTTCAATGGATCGAACGAACATATCGTGATCCAATCAGTCAGACTTCCGCGTGCCTTGATCGCTTCGGCAATTGGCGCAAGTTTGGCCATTTCAGGGGTGCTGATGCAAACACTGACTAAAAATCCTCTCGCTTCACCGGATATATTCGGAGTCAACGCCGGGGCGGGCTTGGCGGTAGTTACAGGCATCACCATTTTGGGGATAAGCAATCTGCAGGTATTCACTTGGTTATCTTTCCTCGGGGCCGCAATTGCTGCCATAAGTATATACTTGATAGGAAGCATGGGGAGGGGCGGCTTGACACCGATGAAGCTGACCCTGGCTGGAGCTGCCATGTCCGCAATGGTAGCTTCATTGACACAAGGTCTTCTTGTTTCCAATGAAGCTCTATTGGATCAAGTGCTGTTCTGGCTCGCTGGATCGGTTTCCGGCAGAAGCCTTGATAATTTAGTTGCGGTCCTTCCCTACCTTATAGTTGGATGGGGACTGGCCTTGATCGTCTCCGGTAAAATGAACGTATTATCCATGGGTGAAGATGTGGCAAAGGGTCTTGGGCTGAATATTGTGTTACTTAAGCTGGCCTTGGGGCTGGCCGTCATCCTGCTCGCCGGCGGATCGGTGGCCGTTGCAGGACCGATAGGCTTCATAGGAATCGTCGTTCCGCATCTTACCCGTTATATAGCAGGAATCGATCATCGCTGGCTGATTCCGTTTTCCGGACTTTTCGGGGCGGTGCTTTTACTTGCAGCCGATATCCTATCCAGGTATATCCTGATGCCCCGGGAAGTTCCCGTCGGAGTGATGACGGCGATCATTGGCACCCCATTCTTCATTTATATAGCTAGAAAGGGGTTCAGCGGCCGATGAAGTCATATAAAAGCTTTCGTTTATTTAATGAAAAAATATCATTTTTGATCGATAAAAAAGCGATGTTCGTCGTATTCATCTTATTTTTAATCACCTCCTCGGTATTTGTAATCAGTACTGGAATGGGTGAAATGAATATTCATCCCTGGCATGTCCTGCAGGTTTTATTGGGAGGGGGAACGGATGGCGATCGCCTGATCATCCAATCCTTCCGCCTGCCCAGGATCATCGTTGCCCTTTTGGTAGGGATGGGTCTTGCCGTAGCGGGTGGAATTCTTCAGGGGATGATCCGGAATCCGCTTGCCTCACCCGATATCCTGGGAATCACAGGAGGGGCGACTGTGGCGGTCGTTGGCTTCATGGCAGTTTTTAGCGATAAGAATCATTCTTTAACGGTGAGCATCAATTGGCTGCCGTTAGCTGCCTTCATCGGCGCCACTATCGTGGCATTGCTTGTTTATTCCTTAGCCTGGAAAAATGGCGTTCCCCCAATAAGGCTCGTGTTGATCGGAATAGGGATCATGGCCTTGATGAAGGCGCTCACGACAATCATGATGATTCTTGGGCCGGTCTACCAAGCGAGCCAGGCGAACCTCTGGATTACGGGCTCCGTGTCTAATTCTACATGGAATAATATCGCCATACTGGCTCCTTGGACGTTTCTGTTTCTACTGATTGCTTTTCTTTATGCGAGGAATATCAATGTACAGGAGCTCGGTGATGACCTGGCGACGGGGCTTGGCGGGCATGTTCAAAAACAACGGTTCACATTATTGATGATCAGTACGGCCTTGATTGGCGGTGCGACGGCTTTTGCCGGAGGAATAGGCTTTGTCGGGTTAATGGCACCCCATATGGCTCGAAGGCTGGTAGGTTCCAGCTTCGGTGTGCTGTTACCCGCATCAGCTTTGCTTGGCGGCATCCTCGTCATGATAGCCGATTTGATTGGACGCACATTATTTTCCCCATTGGAAATACCAGCCGGTGTCTTTACGGCAAGCATCGGGGCCCCCTATTTCATTTATTTACTTTATCGAACGAGAAATTCATAAAAAAAAGAAGCAGCCGCACTGCTTCTTTTTTTTCTTTCTTATGCTTCTTTAGCTGCTTCGATATCGAGGGTGAGGGTGATCTGATCACCAATGAGGACGCCGCCCGTTTCCAATGCTGCGTTGTAAGTAAGCCCATAATCACTGCGTTTGACTTTCCCTTTGCCGCTAAATCCTGCTTTTTCATTTCCCCATGGATCTTTTCCTTGGCCCTCGAAGGTGATGGCAAAGGTTTCTTCTTGAGTGATTCCATTAAGGGTCACGTTTCCTGTTACATCGTATTCATCGTCATCCGTTTTCACGATCTTTGTTGACTTGAAGGTTAATGTTGGATTTTTTTCGACGTGGAAGAAATCAGCTGAACGCAGGTGATTATCTCGGTCTGCATTGCGAGTGTCAATGCTTGCTACATCCACGTTAAAGTCAATTTCTGCAGTAGTCAGGTCCGTTGGATTCGCTGAAATATTGGCGCTGAATATGTTGAAGCTGCCTTTCACTTTAGCGATCATCATGTGTTTCACTGAAAATTCAATCGTACTGTGAGTCGGGTCGATCGTCCATTTTGCTACGGTCATGATTATTCCTCCTAAAAATTAATCTTGAAATTAATTATCTTTAATTTGAGATATTTGAACTTAATGTAATTATAAAAGGTGGTGAAGAGGGTGTCAACCAAAATTTTTCCTGAATTTTGAAAACACGGAAAAACCCTGTGCATCAAGGACACAGGGTTTTTCATTATTAGGCTTCAGGCAGGTTTACGTCATTGCCTGGCATGTTCCTTTTCTTCTATATCATGGACCTTACTTGGCCAAAAAGCACGGCGGCCAAGCAGGGCGGTGATCGCCGGCACGAGGAATGGACGGACGATGAATGTGTCCATCAAGACTCCTAGAGCGGTAATGAGCCCGAATTGGACAAGTACCTGGATCGGCAGTGTGGCAAGAACAGAGAAGGTGGCAGCCAGAATGATTCCGGCTGATGTGATGACACCGCTCGTCTCAGCGACTCCCTCCCTGATGGCACGCTTGATCGGCATCGTCCTTTTCTTGCGCCAAATGCTCGAAACCATAAAAATATTATAATCTTCCCCGAGAGCAACAAGGAAAACGAATGAATAAAGTGGGATGGTCCCTTCGATGGCATCCACGCCCATGAAATGATGCAGGATGATCCAGCCCAGTCCCATGGCCGCAAAGAATGAAAGGATGACGGTTCCCATCAAGTACACCATTGCTGTTACAGACCGCAAATAAGCTAAGAGAAGCAAAGAAATCAAGACAATGATAATCGGGATGATCTTGAATTCGTCGGCTTTGACGGTATCCCTCTTATCGAATTGGGTAGCGGTCTGGCCGCCGATCCAAACCTTTTCATCGACGTTCGAGATGTTGGCTTCCTTCAATTCTTTCTCGGCCAGCTGGCGAATGCCGGGAATGGAATCGATTGCCGCTATATCGTACGGATTGATGTTGAATTTGACTTCATAGGACTGCAGGTCAGGATTGGATTTACCGGAAACGGGATCATTGACGCTTCCAATGATTTTCATCCCTTTCAACGCCGGTGCTAAATCGACATCCTTTCCCTCCGTATCGACGACCACCGTGACCGGTGCCAGTTCACCCGGTGAGTAGGAGTCGGAAATGACAGCGTAACCTTCTCGGGAATTCATATCTTCAGGGAAAGAAGAAAGAATGTCATAAGAATATTTGATCTGTGAAGAATATCCCGCTAAAATGCTGAAAATGATTAGGCAGGAAACGATGACGGTCCATGGTTTGGTCGTGACGGTATGACCGATCCATTTACCGATGCGGCCTGTTTCCTTTTGTTTTTTGACGGCTCTTCCTTTTTTCTTGGCACGTGCTTCTTCCATTGCCGCCGTGCGGGGTATGATTGGGAAGAAGGAAGCCCTGCCGAATACCGAAAGTAATGCTGGTACAAGTGTTAAGGAAGCGACCATCATGATCAAAATGGACAAGCTGAACGGCACCGCGAACCGATGATAGGCACCGTATTGGGCGACAAGCAAGGTCAGCAGGGAGATGACGATCGTCAGGCCGCTCATCGCAATGGCTCCTGATGAATCTTTGAATGCTGTCATCATGGCTTTCCGTTTACTTTCATGATTCCTTAATTCACTTCTAAAGTGTGAAATTAAAAATAGACAATAATCCGTACCTGCCCCGAATAATAATACGGTCATGATTGAAATCGCTTGTGAATCGACCGTGATCCAGCCTTGGTTCGCCATGAATCCTAAGATCGGACTTGTAACAAGGTAGGCGAAGCCCACTCCGATCAGGGGAATGATGGCTAGTAGCGGCGACCGGTAAATGAGCAGGAGAACGACAAGTACAAGGATTACGGTAGCCAAAAGCAATTGGAAATCAGCGCCCGCAAATAATCCCGTAGCATCGACGGATATCCCGACAGGACCTGTGATCCTTAGGGAAAGCTCATCCGAATCAGTCGCAACTTTGAAAGGATCTGTACCGATGCGTTCCGAAACTATGTCATTAATGTTTTCCAAGTTTTTTTCCAAAGTGGCCGTCTCGGCATTTTCTTTAAAGAAAAGCGGCTGAACGAAGGTGCTGCCATCTTCTGAAACATTTCCTTTTAGAGCAGGCAACGGAATTTCATGAATTGGCGGCAAGGAGGACTGCTGTTTCAGTGGATGATCCGTCAGCTCTTTTGAAAGGTACTGGATTTCAGCCAAGTCGGCATCCGTAAGTCCGCCTTCGCGATGCCATGTCAGTAAGGCCGGTATCCCTGAAGAATTAGGGTATTCATCTTTAATGAATTCATCTGCAACGACAGATGCTGAGTCCGCAGGCAGTTCCGCGGCATTGTTTGCTGTTTCGTCTTTTACGGCAGGCAATGTGAAGGTCAATAATATTGCTGCAATTATCCATATGGCGATGACAATCCAACGACTTATTTTTCCTGTCATCATCCTGCCAAGTCTACTTAATATCGATTCATCCAATGAGGACACCCCGCTTTAAAATTTTTATTTATATTCATTATAATGGAGAGATCTCTCTTTATACAAAATTAGGTGTGCTTCGTAAGGAAGTCTTGAAATCCATCTTTCTTTTTAAAGAAAATAAATAAAAATGAAAGATTGAAGAGTGAAATGGAGGGAATTGGGGAAAGTAAAGTGGTGATATGGCTTTTATTTACAAAGGAGGGATTTTTATGTCTGATACATCCAAAAACTCGAATGATGAATCCAAAGAAACATTGACGAACAGGCAAGGGCACCCTGTAACGAATAACCAGAGCCTTCGAACGGTGGGGAACAGAGGTCCAAGCACCCTGGAAAACTATGATTTCCTGGAGAAGATCAGCCATTTCGATAGGGAGCGCATTCCTGAACGGGTCGTGCATGCCCGCGGTGCTGGTGCCCATGGTTATTTTGTTCCGACTGGCAAAGCAGGGGACGAACCGATTTCAAAATATACGAGGGCGAAGGTGTTTCAGGAGGATGGTAAAAAAACGCCTGTATTCGTGAGATTTTCATCTGTTATCCATGGCGGGACATCACCGGAAACGTTACGTGATCCGAGGGGGTTTGCCGTTAAATTTTATACGGAAGACGGGAACTGGGATCTTGTCGGGAATAATTTGAAAATCTTCTTTATCCGCGATGCCATGAAATTTCCCGATTTAATTCATGCCTTCAAACCTGATCCAGTCACGAACATCCAGGATGGGCGAAGGATTTTCGATTTTTGCTCCAGCTCTCCGGAAACGTTTCATATGGTCACGTTTTTATTCTCCCCTTGGGGCATTCCCGCCAATTATCGCATGATGCAAGGTTCAGGCGTCAATACCTATAAATGGGTGAATGAAGAAGGCAAGGCTGTACTGGTCAAATATCATTGGGAACCGAAGCAGGGGATCAAGAACCTGACCCAAAAGGAAGCCAACGAGATTCAAGCAACCAATTTCAATCATGCCACGCAGGATTTATATGAAGCGATCGAACGCGGGGAATTTCCTGAATGGGATTTAAACGTACAGATCATGAGTGATGATGATCATCCCGAATTGGACTTTGATCCGCTCGATGATACCAAGATTTGGCCGAAAGATGAATTCCCATGGCTGCATGTCGGCACGATGGTATTGGATAGAAACCCGCAGGACTATTTCACTGAAGTCGAACAGGCTGCATTCGGTACAGGCGTATTGGTGGATGGCCTTGATTTCTCGGATGACAAGATGCTTCAGGGGCGTACGTTCTCATACTCCGATACACAACGCCACCGTGTGGGGGCGAATTACCTGCAATTGCCGATCAATGCTCCGAAAAAGCCGACAGCCACGAATCAGACTGGCGGACAAATGCAATATGAAGTGGGCAGAGGAAACCAAAGCCCACACATAAACTATGAACCATCAACCGTAGGAGGCTTGAAGGAAGCCAAGCAGACGGGTACGGAATATACACCTTTCGTTGAAGGAAAACTGGTACGTGAAACCATAGATCGCCAAAGCAATACGAAACAGGCTGGGGAAACATACCGTGAATTCGAAGATTGGGAAAGGGACGAATTGATTTCCAATTTGGTATCTGCCTTGGCACCGGCCGACCCCCGCATTCAGGAGAAAATGGTCGCCCTTGCGAAAGAGGCCGATGAAGACTATGGCCGCCGACTTCGAGACGGACTTGCTTCCGCTGCGGACCATACGGAATCCTCCAAACCGGTGGGCGGGACGGATAACCCTGGGGATGCTGCCAAAAAAGGGCACGAAGCGGATCCATATTGATCGTCAAAGAAGCAAACTTCCTTGAATGGGGGTTTGCTTCCCTTTCGTTATGGCGATAATGTTAAAATCATCCATATGTTCTCGGGTACCGGAAATCAAGCAGGAAATAGATTGGCAAAAAACATCATAATCATTTAAACTTAAAATACTCTATTTTTCTCTTACAAAGGAGATGACAAAATGATTAAACTTCTTTCTGCCCTTTTCCTTCCTTGTTTACTTGTCATGCTTTTTTCAAGGGTCACCTATAACAATGTCGTCGGTCTTGTTTTAACGGTCGCCTTGATAACAGCTTCAGCATATAAAGGTTATACGCATACGAACTTATTGATCATCGTTGATGCATTATCCCTGACAGTGGGATTCTGGCTATCGAAAAGAATGATGAAACGAACCTCCAAGAGCGCCTGACATCAAAGGTGCTTTTTTTGTACTTAGCTTGGTGCCCCGCAAGCGGGATAAACGGTATCATCCGAGAAAGGCAGAATGCGTGTTCGCTTATTGCTGGTTTGTTTTGAGCCTATTGTGGTAGAATGTGTATATATGCTTTATTAAACCGGAATAAATAGAAGGGGTATGTCCATGTCCCGTTTATCATATAAAAATATTTCAATAGGAGGCTATGCTTGGTGAAGGATAAGTTTGAGTTAGTCTCAAAATACTCTCCTCAAGGAGATCAACCTGCAGCAATTGAATTGCTTGTCGATGGCGTCAAAGAAGGAAAGGAAATGCAAACGTTATTGGGTGCGACGGGGACAGGGAAAACGTTCACCGTTTCCAATGTCATCCAGCAAATCAATAAACCGACCCTGGTCATTGCCCACAATAAAACGTTGGCAGGTCAGCTTTACAGTGAGTTCAAAGAGTTTTTCCCCAACAATGCCGTTGAATACTTCGTAAGCTATTATGATTACTATCAGCCGGAGGCGTATGTCCCATCCACCGATACATTCATCGAAAAGGATGCCAGCATCAATGATGAGATCGATAAACTCCGACACTCGGCAACTTCATCGTTGTTCGAAAGGAAAGATGTCATCATCATTGCCAGTGTATCCTGCATCTATGGACTCGGATCTCCAGAAGAATACCGGGAGATGGTGGTTTCCCTCAGGACAGGGATGGAAATGGACCGAAATGCTTTGCTGCACAGGCTCGTGGACATTCAATATGAGCGGAATGATATTGCGTTTCAACGCGGGACCTTCCGTGTGCGCGGCGACGTGGTCGAAATTTTTCCGGCCTCCCGCGATGAGCATTGCGTAAGAGTTGAGTTTTTCGGAGATGAGATCGACCGTATCCGTGAAGTCGATGCCCTGACTGGTGAAATTACCGGTGAGCGCGAACACATTGCCATTTTTCCCGCTTCCCACTTCGTAACGCGCGAAGAAAAAATGAAAATAGCGATACAGAATATCGAACTGGAATTGGAAGAACGATTGAAGGAATTAAGGGCAGATGAAAAGCTCCTTGAAGCCCAGCGCTTGGAGCAACGGACCCGTTATGATCTGGAAATGATGCGGGAAATGGGGTTTTGTTCAGGAATCGAGAACTATTCCCGGCATTTGACGCTCCGTCCGGCAGGTGCCACGCCATATACGTTAATCGATTACTTTCCAGAGGATTTCCTATTGGTCGTCGATGAATCACATGTGACCCTTTCGCAAATCAGGGGCATGTTCAATGGCGACCAGGCGCGGAAGCAAGTGCTTGTGGATCACGGCTTCCGTCTGCCGTCCGCAAAGGATAACCGTCCGTTAAGATTTGAGGAGTTCGAGAAAAAGGTCCATCAGTCGATCTTCGTTTCAGCGACACCGGGACCGTATGAACTCGAGCATACCCCTGAAATGGTCCAGCAGATCATTCGCCCAACCGGGTTGCTTGACCCGACCATCGAGGTTCGGCCAATTGAAGGGCAGATCGATGACTTGATCGGTGAAATTCAGGATCGGGTCAAAAAGGATGAACGTGTCCTGATCACGACCTTGACGAAAAAGATGTCCGAAGACTTGACGGATTATTTAAAGGAGATTGGCATCAAGGTCCAATACCTCCATTCGGAAGTGAAAACCTTAGAAAGAATAGAAATCATCCGCGAGCTACGAATGGGCAAATATGATGTGCTGGTCGGAATCAACCTTTTGCGGGAAGGGCTAGATATACCGGAAGTTTCGTTAGTGGCCATCCTCGATGCCGATAAAGAAGGCTTCCTCCGCTCGGAGCGATCGCTCATCCAAACGATGGGCCGTGCTGCGCGTAATGCCAACGGGCATGTCATCATGTACGCGGACCGCATCACGAATTCGATGGAGCTTGCCATTAATGAAACGAGGCGGCGCCGTGAAATCCAGGAAACGCATAATGAAAAACATGGAATCCGACCGCAAACCATTCAAAAGGATATTCGCGACTCCATCAGGGCAACCCATGTAGCGGAAGAAGGGGAAGCGTATCAGGAAGATGCTGCGCCAAGCTTCGCTAAGCTCCCTAAAAAAGAGCGCCTGAAAGTGATGGAAAGCATGGAAAAAGAAATGAAGGAAGCGGCAAAGGCGCTGGATTTCGAGCGAGCTGCCGAGCTGCGTGATTTATTACTAGAGTTAAAGGCGGAAGGGTGAGGAAACATGGCAATGGATAAGATTGTGATCAAGGGCGCGAGGGCCAACAATCTAAAGAATATTGATATCACGATACCGAGGGACAAACTGGTCGTCCTTACCGGATTATCCGGATCTGGAAAGTCGTCCTTGGCTTTTGATACGATTTATGCAGAAGGGCAAAGACGTTATGTGGAATCATTGTCCGCTTATGCACGACAATTTTTGGGTCAGGTGGATAAACCGGATGTCGATGCGATCGAAGGTTTGTCACCTGCCATTTCCATAGACCAGAAAACGACCAGTCGCAATCCTCGATCGACCGTAGGGACGGTTACGGAAATCTATGATTATTTAAGGCTGTTATACGCTCGGGTCGGCAGGCCTACCTGTCCGATCCATAATATAGAAATCACCTCCCAGACGATCGAGCAAATGGTGGACCGCATCCTCGATTACCCTGAGCGGACCAAACTTCAAGTATTGGCACCGATTGTTTCAGGCAGGAAAGGGACACATGCGAAGGTTTTGGAGGATGTCAAGAAGCAGGGATATGTCCGCATCCGCGTGAATGGGGAAATGCATGATTTAAGTGAAGAAATCGTTCTCGAAAAAAATAAAAAGCATTCAATCGAAGTCATCATCGACCGGATCGTCATTAAAGAGGGTGTGAGGGCCAGGCTTGCCGATTCATTGGAAAGTGCTTTGAAGCTTGGTGAAGGCAAGGTCATCATTGATGTCATGGGTGAGGAGGAACTGCTGTTCAGTGAGCACCATGCGTGCCCATACTGTGGATTCTCGGTTGAAGAATTGGAACCGAGGATGTTTTCCTTCAATAGCCCGTTCGGGGCATGCCCTGATTGTGATGGTTTGGGTGCAAGGCTTGAAGTGGACCGGGACCTCATCATACCCGATAAGGATCTGACCCTTCGCCAGCATGCGATTGCACCTTGGGAACCGACCAGCTCACAATATTATCCTCAGCTGCTTGAGGCGGTTTGCAACCATTATGGAATCGATATGGATGTGCCCGTAAAAGATTTGTCCCAAGATAATATGGATAAGATCTTGAATGGCTCAGGCAAGGATAAGATTTATTTCCGCTATAAAAATGATTTTGGAAGAGTGCAAGAAGGATATATTTCCTTCGAGGGTATTTTAAGGAACATCGAAAGGCGTTTCAAGGAGACGAGCTCTGATTTCATACGTGAGCAAATGCAAAAATACATGTCGGAGCACCACTGTCCAACCTGTAAGGGCCATCGTTTGAAAAAGGAGAGCCTGGCCGTGCTCATCCAAGGGGTCCATATAAGTGAAACGACCGCCTTATCGGTTGAGGATGCATTGGTATTTTTCGATGAGCTTGATTTGACGGAAAAAGAGGCCGCGATTGCCAGGCTGATTTTACGGGAAATTCGCGAGCGGCTCGGATTTTTGGCTAATGTAGGGTTGGAATATTTGACGTTGAGCAGGGCAGCGGGAACACTATCAGGCGGCGAGGCGCAGCGGATCCGATTGGCAACGCAGATCGGTTCCCGATTGACGGGTGTGCTGTACATTTTGGATGAACCGTCCATCGGGCTCCATCAGCGGGATAACGACCGTTTGATCGAAACGTTGCAAAATATGCGCGAAATCGGAAATACCCTGATTGTTGTCGAGCACGATGAAGATACGATGCTTGCAGCCGATTATTTGATTGATGTCGGTCCTGGGGCAGGGGCCCATGGAGGGGAAATCGTGGCTGCCGGCACACCGGAGGAAGTCATGAACAATCCTGACTCGTTAACGGGTCAATATTTGGCTGGGAAGAAGTTCATTCCCTTGCCATTGGAGCGCCGCAAGAACGACGGCCGTGTCATCGAAATAAAAGGGGCCAAGGAAAATAACCTGAAGAATGTGAATGTGAAGTTCCCGCTTGGGGTCTTTACGGCCGTGACTGGTGTTTCCGGGTCAGGCAAGAGTACGTTAGTGAATGAGATCCTTCACAAGTCATTGGCCCAAAAGCTGAACCGTGCCAAGGCTAGACCAGGGGAGTTTCGTGAAATCAAGGGGATCGAGCATTTGGATAAGGTCATAGATATTGACCAGTCCCCGATTGGGAGGACCCCGCGTTCAAATCCAGCAACGTATACAGGCGTATTTGATGATGTCCGTGACGTTTTTGCGACGACGAATGAAGCGAAGATCCGCGGTTATAAAAAAGGGCGTTTCAGTTTCAATGTGAAGGGCGGACGCTGCGAAGCCTGCCGGGGCGATGGGATCATCAAGATCGAAATGCATTTCCTCCCGGATGTTTATGTTCCATGTGAAGTGTGTCATGGAAAACGCTATAACCGGGAAACGCTTGAAGTGAAATATAAAGGGAAAAACATTTCTGACATCCTCGATATGACAGTGGAGGAAGGCGTCAGTTTCTTTGAGAATATCCCGAAAATCAAACGGAAGCTCCAAACGATTTTTGATGTTGGCTTGGGTTATATTAAGCTTGGACAGCCAGCAACGACATTATCAGGCGGTGAAGCGCAAAGGGTGAAGCTCGCATCTGAATTGCATCGCCGTTCGACAGGCCGCTCCTTCTATATCCTGGATGAACCGACTACCGGTCTGCATGTCGATGACATTGCAAGGCTGCTGGAAGTCCTCCAGCGCCTGGTTGATAATGGGGATACCGTTTTAGTGATTGAGCATAACCTTGATGTCATCAAAACGGCAGACCATATCATCGACCTGGGACCAGAAGGCGGGGACAAGGGCGGGACGATTGTCACCTATGGCACACCAGAAAAAATATGTGAGGTTTCCGAATCATATACCGGAAAATATTTAAAGCCGGTGTTGACGCGTGACCAAATTCGCATGGAAAACTTAATCGAAGCAAAAGAACAGGAGCATGAACATGCTTAACAGGGAGCAAGCCAATCGGCTTGCTCCTTTTATGGCGACTTAAGCGGATGGCTGGGATTTTGCGTATAGTACTTGCTTGAAGGGAGGATGTCCTTCGAGATGGACTAATTTGTAGAAAATTGAAAGGGAGTGTTTAATCAATCATTTGATTAAATGCAGGGAAACAGAATATTTCCGGGGGAATTTTCTTTATCCCGCTTCGGAAAATGTCATTTCGCTTTGTCGAATGATGGTAAAAACAGTATTTATGAAACTTTTTAGATATCTAGGCGTATGTATGAATAAAATGATTGTAGAAAGTGAGGAATGTTCATGCAGGAGGAAAGAAAGAAGATTCTGGAAATGATTCAGGACGGGAAGCTGACCGCAGATGAAGCCATGGCCCTTTTGGAAGAACTGGAAAAAGCCAGTCAGGAAAGTGAAGCGAAAGAGCAGTCACTGCAAAATGAATTATCAACGGTAGTCGTCGAAAAGAAAAGCGAAGAAAGCACTCAGGATACGTTCAAGAAGAATATCCAATCATCAAAAGAAAAGATTCTTGATTTCGTTGAAAGTGCTTTTAAGAAAATCAAGGATACCGATCTTGATTTTAACTTCGGCAAATCGGTGGAGGTCAGCCATATATTTCAGCATGACCTTGACCTCCTGAACGAAGTGGATGTGGATATTGCAAATGGAAAAATAAAAATCGCGACATGGGATCAGCAGGATGTCCGGGTTGAATGCCAAGCAAAGGTATACCGGGTGGAGGATATCGAAGCGGCGAGAAAAAATTTCTTGGATGAAGTGGACTTTTCGATACAAGATGGAAAGATGAAATTCAAGGTCCGCGAAAAAGCGGTGAAGGTCGATACGATCATGTATATTCCGAGGAAGGAATATGAGGACATTCAGGTAAGGATGTTCAACGGTGCCATTACGACAGAGTCCTTGAAATCAGGGAATCTGAAAGCCAAAACCGCGAATGGAGCCATTCATATCCTGCACGGTCATGGTGATTCGTGTGAGCTGGAAACCGGTAACGGGATGATTACCATTTCAGATACGAATTTTACTGACCTTGAAGCGGAGACCTTGAACGGAGCGATCAAAGCTGATGGGTATTTCAAGAAATTGGATGTCCAAACGTTCAACGGTGAAATCGTTTGCAATAATTCAGGGATGGATTGCGACTCCATCCATGCGAAGTCCGTTACTGGAAAGGTCCAGCTGAACCTGCCGCCTGGTAAGGCGATCGAGGGCGAGCTGAAATCCAACTTGGGCAGTTTTAACGTAACCCTGGAAGGGCTGACCATCATTGAGGAGAAAAGTGATGTTGTCCAAAAGGTCCTTAAATTCAAGACAGTCAAAGAAGAGGTTCCTTTGCTTCACGTGTTTGCCGAAACCAAAACCGCAGCGATAACCGTTTCCTAATGAAAAACCCGCCATTCGATTGGCGGGTT
>NZ_JASJOM010000006.1 GCF_030271255.1 Peribacillus folii | reverse complement strand
GGCCAATTGGACATGGAAAGGTCCAAAAATGGCCTAACATGGTGGGCTCGTAGAGCTCCAATCTCTTAACTATAGGTAAAAATCAATAGGGAATTTCAAAAGGGGTTCGGAATTTTTTAATTCCGAACCCCTTTTGTCTACAAACTGAGACCTTCTGATGAAGGTCTTTTTTTAATTGGATTCAGTATAGATGACGTCAGTGAATTTTACTAGCAGGGCGTATTATCCTACACGACCTAATGAAGGACAATAATGGCAAGCAAATATGTATGTTATAACCAGAAGATAATACCATTTTTGGTCACTGTCATTTCAAAATTGGAACCGTGAACTCTGAAAATAGCAGTATGATAAAAATATCTAAGAAATAGGCAAATAGATAAAGTCACTCTTTTTGCGTTTGCTTGTTCCTGCAGATAAATGGGCATGAAAAGATATTTATTGGTGCGGTTAATGAAGTGATTGGATAAAATTCAAAATCATCACCTTTCTTAAGGCAGGAAAGACATTCATCATTACAGGCAGGTGATAAAAAATGATACTTAGAGAAGCCTGGTTATTAAAACAAACGTTGGACGATCATCGAAAAAAAAAGGATGATATAGCCCAACGAAAGGAACTATCAAGCTTGGAAGGTGTCCGTATCAGCAGACAACTTAATAATGTGATTATAGAAATGCAAAGGCTAGTGCGCCAGGTATGAGGAAAAGCAAGTATTGGCCCTATAAAATATTTTCAACTGAATATTTTCTATAAATTTCGGTTGATCCGTGAAGGTTTAGTTTTTATTTTGTATGTTTAACAATACTCTTAAGTATTAGTAGCATCATTAATCCTAAAAATAATGATAAAAAAAGACTTAATACTTTAACGTATGTAAATATACAGGCATTTTACATCACAAGTATTGAATGAACTCGCTGTGTTGGGGGGCTATGTGATCGGATTGAGGTAAAGGCCGATGCGCTTGCAGGGAGTTAAAATAAGAAACTGATGGTGGAAACATAAGGTTTTAATATGTCATTAACTAATATTAACAAAGCCAATGCGGTGTGGTTCATGCCCTTAACTGTTTTTATATGAAATATCAGGCGGCATTCAATTTGATAATGACTAAAAGTGAAAAAGTAAACGAGCTGTGCAGTTGGAGCTGGAGCAGCCGTTACTAAAAGCATGCCGCTTATTCTCAGTTACCAGTTCCTATTAATATGACCACGGAGAATAAATGAAATCTTGTTATAAGGTTTCATTTTCTTTTTCATCAGCAGCTTCAGCAATTTCTTTACTGTACACCATGAATCTTCAATAAATACGTCTGAACGTGTGAATGCTCACACCATTCAGTCTCTGAATCCAACTATCTTAAATATCCAATAGTAGCATTATTGTTGAACTTAAAAGGTCAAGCATTTGTTTTGTTCCAAAAATGGAACGCTTCAATTGATTTTTGGGATATCGATAACTGATATCTAGTCTTTTGTGACAACGGAAATATCAAGTGTAAGCTGTGGTTATTGACGTAATGGGGCCTAACCGTGCAATCTCCCAAGCCCAACTTTTATTGTGAATGGAGTACCTGAAGAAGGTTCGATTCTATATGAAGATTCAAAGGTAGATCACCTAATCGACCATCTTGTCCTCTACTCGTAAAGCTGCATGATTTAAACACAATCCCCGAAGCTATGAAAAAATCCGTCATCATATCAATAGATCCTAATTTCAATTACCTGGACATAACTTATCTTCTTCACGTGTAAGAATCAAGACGCTCTTAGCGTCGGATTGGAACCACGCCATTCTTGCTGTGAAGAAGGGATGGATTGTGTTAGGTATTAGCCGAATAAAATGTCCTGCAGCTATGATCGTGCCATAACAGCCTCCTTTGATAGTACTCATTTTCCGTTATGGATCCCCTTAAACATAGGACTGGAAAACAAGCCCGGCCACCTTCGTTTTAAATGAAAAGACTCCACTGCCGGTTATATCCAAGGCCCAGGAATGATATGCGAGATCATTGGCAGCAACTCATGTATCCGTATTAAATAAACAAGAGGTCACTCTCTTCAAAGATAGAAGAAGTTAATAAAATAATAAGAAGGGGAAAGAGTAGTAGTATAGGGATCCGTAGGCAGTGTCTTACGAAAAGGTAAATCGTTTCATTGTTTAATTGAATTTCCAAAGCAATCCCTTTATATTGAAAAGGTGGCAGTTTATTAGGTGAATTCAAGCCAGGATATGAAAATGAGAGGAACGGTTTTTACGTAATGATTATATGGATGGTCGGTTTTACTATTTTATTGGCTCTATTTCTATTATATGCGATAATCCCTACGGTGTTTATCCGTCGATATGGATTGGGAATAACCAAAAATGTCAGGAAAAAAGGCGGGGTTGCGCTAACCTTTGATGATGGGCCCAATCCCGAATATACAAGTAGTCTGCTTGATCTTTTAAATAAGTATGATGTTAAGGCTTCGTTCTTTGTGGTTGGCAGTAAGGTGAACAAGAATCCTGAAATCATTAAACGAATGCATGAGGATGGGCATGTGATTGGAATCCATCATTTTGATCATGTTTCAAGCTGGATCCTTTCACCATTTCAATTGAAAAAGCAACTGGATATGACCGAAAAGGCCATAACTGAATGTACGAAGGAAAAGGTCTTTTTTTACAGGCCTCCATGGGGCCATTTCAATATTTTTACACCGTTTATTGGCAAGAACTATGGGGTGATTATGTGGTCGGCCATCTTCGGTGATTGGAAAGTGGATAATTGCAGAAAAGACTTGCTTGACCGTTTGCGGGCCACTTCCAGTGAAGGGGAGATTTTACTCCTGCATGACTGTGGTGAAACCTTGGGTGCGGATAAGGAAGCGCCATTGCATATGATTGAAAGCTTGGAAATTTATTTACGCGAAAGTAAAGAAAAGGGAACGAAATTTGTTACGTTACGAGACATATAATTTCTGGGGGTACCATGAATATCGATACGATTTTACAATTCATAAATATATATGGATACCTGATCATTTTTCTGTTTTTATTTCTTGGTATCGTTGGTATTCCTGCTCCGGAGGAATCACTCCTTTTTTTGATTGGCGTGTTGATCGCCCAACATAAACTCTCCTTTGGGCCAGCGGTTTTAGCTGCTTTCCTTGGTGCTTTTATAGGGATGCTAGTAGCTTACATTTGTGGAAAATATGTGGGGTACCCATTTATAAATAAATTTGGAAAATACGTTGGGATTACCAATGAGAGATGGGAAAAGGCAAAAATGAATTATACGGAAAATATCCAAAAGACGATCGTTCTTGGTTTTTATATACCGGGAATGCGGCAGATCAGCCCTTATTTTGCAGGGATATCCAGCGTCCCATTCCGTAAATATTTCCTGCTTTCCTTATTGGGCACTTTTCTTTGGATTATACCCTTTATAGTGGCTGGATTTTATTTGGGGAATGCATTTAATATAAATCCTGAATATGTCCCGTATTTAGGTTTCTTTTTCTTATTTATTTTTGTATTATATGGCACTTTCAAATATATTAAAAGAAAGAAACAAAAGTCCAATAATTGAGAGTCACTTCCTTTCCATGAAGCGTTAGCATGGATTTCCTATTGGAAAATAAGTTTATCAATGGATACTTATTATACTTTGAAATATCATTGGAATTCTCGAGCAGCAAGAACTTGTACAACAAGGATGAAGATTTATTATGGCAGGTTTTAGGGTGCCTGCTGATATTTGTCTATATGAAACATGGTATTCAAAGTATGATTTCTTAGGAGATGACACGTATGAAAAAGATTCTGTTTTTACCTCTCTTTAGAATGCAATCAGGACATCATCAAGTGGCTGAGGCATTAATGGATATGTTGAAGAAGCATTCAAGCGGTATCGCTTTTAAAAAAGTGGATTTGATAAGCTATACAAATAATTCTTTAGAAAAAATGGTGACAACCGGTTACCTGAAATGGATCAGATATGCACCAGAAACCTATAATCTTGCTTATAAGAACCTTTTTTATGTTCCATCATCGAAGGAATGGGCATTTAAATGGTACCAACCTATATTCCTGAGAAAAATGGAACAATTGATTGCTGAGGAACAACCGGATTTAATTGTGTGTACACATGGCTTCCCCTCCTATCTTCTGAGCCAGTTAAAGATGAGAGGAAAATGCAATATTCCCATCATTAACGTATATACGGACTACTTCATTAATAATGTGTGGGGCACACAAGGGATAGATGCCCATTTTCTTCCTTGTCAAGAAGCGAAAGAAATGTTAATGAGCATGCGGCAAATACCGAAGCAAAAGATGCTGG
This sequence comes from Peribacillus folii, assembly GCF_030271255.1. Classification (GTDB taxonomy): domain Bacteria; phylum Bacillota; class Bacilli; order Bacillales; family DSM-1321; genus Peribacillus. Next base: position 355,307 of record NZ_JASJOM010000006.1, on the reverse strand, counting down.
TCACTGGGATACCCGTCCATGAGGACATTACGAAAATGGCCAATGAACATAAAGAAACGGATCGGCCCAAAATCTTGATATCTGGAGGGAATAGCGGTCTGGGCGGGATTTTAAATGTAGCTGCCGAGCTGAAGCATTCAACCGCGTTCGATTACTTCGTGCTCTGCGGCAATAATATCAAACTATATGATGAAATCAATTCATGGAATTTAGCCCATATCAAGCCTTTATCCTATATAACATCCCGAGTGGAAATGAATAAGCTTTATGAAGAGGTTGATGCAATCGTTACAAAGCCGGGCGGAGTCACCATAAGCGAAGCATTGCGAAAAAGGCTGCCGATTTTCGTCCATTCCATGCTTCCTGGCCAAGAAGAAATTAACTTAAAGTATTTAAAGGAACAAAAGCTTGTATTCGAGCTTAACCAGAAAAGGCCATTTGAACAACAAATGAAGGAAACGCTGAAGAACCAAGGATTAATGGAGAAGTGGATCACTTCGATCGAGTCCTATCATAAGGAAATTGAGCTTGATAAGCCCGAGGGGTTGGTGGAAGTGATGAAGTTGATCCTTAATCTTGAAGAAGCCAGTGATCTTCCATATATGACCAGTCAAACAAAAGTCATTTAAGGCATTGACTGCCTTACAGATGGGACGAGCAATAATCCCTCCAAGGTCAGCTTTAGCAATATTGCTTGGAGGGGGAAGGCATCAGCCTCTATTGGTGGCACGGGATATGAAGGGGCTTCCGGTCACCCAAAAGCGCCACGGATAGTCCTTGGCTTCCCCAGAGTTGCCGATCCCGATGCGGGGGCCGCAGGAAATGTGTTCAGGCTCCACTCCGGCAGCAAGATAAAGAGGGGGAGCTGTAAAAGAACCTCCATAATCCTCCATGGTGATGCCCATTGCCTTTGCCAGTTTCCCAGGTCCGTCGGTCCATTTGCGAATATCGGCAATACCACGCCTTTCCTGCATCAATTCAAGCCCTGAATGAGGTTCAACCGCCCGGATTAGAATGGCTTCAGGATGCCCGACCCCGCCGCTTACGACATTGACGAGTGTATGGGTGTGCATGACGTATGTATAAATCGATCCGGACTCACCGAACATCACTTCCGTCCGTTTTGTCCTTCTATTTCCAAAACTATGGGCTGCCCTGTCAAGAGGCCCCATATAGGCCTCGGTCTCGACGATGAATCCTGAAGCTGATCCAGCCGCAGTATCTTTTACAAGCAGGCAACCGAGGAGGGATTTTGCCAGCTCAAGCGTTGGTTGTTCATAAAAATCGACTGGTAAGATTGAAAGGTTCGTTAGCTCGGTCATATGATCACTCCATTTTTTTTCTTACAGGTAAATTTCCCTAAACAATGAAGAAGAAACATCGATTTGCAGGAAAAAACAAGGCCGGCTGAACCTATCAGCCGGCCTTGTTTTTTGTTCAACTCAATTCTTTCTCCGTTCCTTGTTCTTTTTTAATTCTGCCGGATCCAACGGAAAGTGCCACTAGTATGCCCGCGGAAACAAAAAAGATACCTGTGACGAAAACACTGGAGAAAGCATTTATCCAAGCATTTTCAATCGTTTTTATCAGGTAGCTGCCGATTTCTGCCGGCATTTTAAGATTTTCCGGATAAAGCATGATGTTGAATAAATTATCCGTTTTATCCGCTAATGCCGTCAGCGCTTTGTGCAATAAAGGGTTTTTTTCGCTAGCTGCTGCATCATCCATATTTTGCTGGAGGTTATGATTCATGACTGCGTTCAAAATCGTGATGCCCATCGTTCCGCCTATTGACCTGAAGAAGGTCGAAGCAGCTGTGACCGAACCAAGCTGTGATTTGGGAAATTCACTTTGAACGGCGATCATCAATGTCGGCATGACTAGCCCCATTCCAATCCCAAGAACGGCCATGAAGGAATAAGCAGTAAAAATGCTAGTATTCCCATCCATCGTACTCATCAGGAAAAACCCTAAGGTAGCAAAGGCCATTCCAAAGGTAAGCACTGTACGAAAACGGAATTTCAATAATAACCTTCCGCCAACGATGCTGGATAAAATTAGACCGACCATCATCGGGGTCATGGTCGATCCCGCTTTAGTGGGTGAAACACCCAGCACTCCTTGCATGAACAGCGGAACGAACATGATTGCGCCGAACATGCCGAGTCCAAGTAAGAATCCCAAAATATTGGTTGTGGCAAAAACCCGGTTTTTAAAAAGGGCTAAATCAAGGATCGGTTCAACCGCTTTTCTTTCAAATATGATGAATAGGGCAATGAAAATAATGGTAAAGCCAAAAATCAGGAGAGATTCCAGTGACGCCCATTCAAACTTATCGCCACCGAACGTCAACCCCAATAATAATAGGACAATACCAGGTATCAAGGTGAATATGCCAAGATAATCAATATTCACTTTCTCTGTTTTTCTGATCGATTCATGTTTTAACCCTACATAAATCAGGATGGCGGACAATAACCCTGTCGGTACATTGATGAGAAAGATCCAGTGCCAACTGATATGGTCTACGATCACTCCGCCCAAAAAAGGTCCAATGACAGAACTCAACCCAAAAAGGCCGCCGAATACTCCCTGCCATTTGGCTCTTTGTTCCGCCGAGAAAATATCGCCGATGATCGTCTGGGATAAGGGCATGATCATCCCGCCGCCGATGCCTTGCAGCCCTCTGTAGATAATCAATTGCTCCATGGAAGTGGCAGTGGCACATAAGAATGAACCAATCGTGAAAATGATTGTACCAAGCAGGTAAAGTGAACGCCTTCCATATAGATCAGATAGCTTTCCAACAATCGGCACAACAGTTGTTGAAGCTATTAAATAGGCTGTCGTCACCCAAGCGAAAATGGTGAAACCATTCAATTCCCCGATAATGGTCGGCATGGCGGTCCCGACTATCGTTTGTTCCAATGAACTGAAAAACATTCCAATGATCAACCCAGTTAAGACTAGCCTGGTATTGACTGCTTTTTTCTCCATTTGCATCCCATTTCCCCATTCCTAAACTGTATTCCTTATGACTGATAGGTCAAAATTATATAGCTGTAGTGACCAATAAGTCAATGGTTTTTTTTCGCTAAAAAAATCAAGATTTCCTCCATGTCCCCTTAGTAATTCGGCTGGAAATCGCTAAATCCTCCCTATTGAATATTTCCGACGTGTTTCCATCCACCAAAACCGATATAATAAGGAGGAAAATAGCTGGATCTGGATTGGAAGTGTAAAAGATGAATAAAAAAATCGGTTTTATTGGCTGCGGTAAAATGGGTGAAGCCATGCTGGAGGGGATGTTGCTTGCTGAGGTGATTTCGCCTGACGGAGTCATGGTAAGTACAGCGAGCATGGAAACCATGTCGAAGATCTCCACGAAGCATAAGGTTAAAGGCACCATTGATAATGAAGAAGTTGCTGCTTTTGCCGACATTCTCTTTCTAGGCATTCAGCCTGCCATGCATAAGCAGGTGCTTGAAGAGGTGAAGGATCATGTGAAAGGAAGCACGGTGATCATTACAATGGCTGCAGGGATTGATATATCTATGATAGAAAGCAGCTTCGAAAGGGCCGTGAAGGTTGTAAGGACGATGCCAAATACTCCTTCACTTGTAGGAGCGGGCATGACAGCCATAAGCGTGAACGATGAAATCAGCGATGATGATTTAGCTGCTGTGACGTCATTGCTGGATAGCTTCGGAAAAACGGAGATCATCCATGAGGGTTTGATGGATGCGGTGCCTGCAATCAGCGGATCGTCTCCTGCATATGTATACATGTTCATAGAAGCGTTGGCTGATGGCGGGGTTCGGGATGGCATTCCGCGAAAACAAGCATATCGTATGGCAGCACAAGCTGTAATGGGAGCTGCTAAAATGGTGCTGGAAACGGAAAGGCATCCAGCCGCTTTAAAGGATGATGTCTGTACTCCAGGTGGGTCAACGATAGCGGCAGTAGCTGCTTTGGAAGAAGCACAGCTTAGAGCGGGTGTATTACGGGCGATGAAGGCCTGTACGGATAAAACGAAAGGGATTGGCCAGTAAAAGAGGAGCGATTGCCTGCAAACGGGGCAATCTCCTTTTTTAAACGCAGTTTTCAGAATGTTTAGTGAAAATAAGGGGGATGCAGATGAATATTTACATAGAGGACTTAAGGAAGGCATTGACCGTTGAGCAAGTAACGGTCAATGAAACGTTATTGGAGCAGCATAGTCATGATGAATCGTATCATACTCCGCATTTACCTGACATGGTTATTTATCCGAAGGATACGGCAGAAGTAAGTGCAGTCATGAGGTATGCGAATGAACATGATATACCTGTCATTCCTTTTGGGTTAGGATCAAGCCTGGAGGGGCATGTCGTCCCAATTAAAGGGGGAATTTCCCTTGATATGTCCTTGATGAATCGAGTGCTGGAAATCAGGGAAAATGATTTCCTCGTGAAGGTGCAGCCAGGCGTGACAAGGACACAACTCAATAAAGAATTGAAAAAGTATGGACTGTTCTTTTCCGTCGACCCCGGCGCTGATGCGACATTGGGAGGAATGGCAGCCACGAATGCAAGTGGGACGACCTCTGTCAAATATGGAATTATGCGTGATCAGGTCAGGGATCTGGAAGTCGTTCTAGCAAACGGTGAAGTGATCCACACGGGCAGCTTAGCGACAAAATCTTCTTCAGGCATTCATTTGAATGGCTTGTTTATAGGTTCGGAAGGTACATTGGGGGTATTTACTGAGCTGACATTGAAGGTATATGGAATCCCGGAAGTCACCATGGCAGGAAGGGCAACGTTCCCCACCGTCGAACAAGCGGTATCTGCAGTTAATGGCATCATGCTCGCAGGAATCCCGATTGCACGAATTGAACTGGTTGATGCCGAATCGATAAAAAAAGTAAATCAATTCATGGACAAAGCCTATGATGTCAGCCCTACCTTATTTCTCGAATTTCACGGGAATTTTGCCGGTTTGGAACAGGATGTCCAATTTGCTAAGGAAATCGTAGCGGATTTTGGGTGTGGTGATATCCAGTTTGAAATGGATTCCAAAGCACGGAATGCTTTGTGGGAGGCGCGCCATAATCTCGCATATGCCTTCATCCATAGTGCACCGGGAAAGAAGCTGATGGTGACCGATGTAAGCGTGCCTCTTCATGAATTAACGAATGCCATTTTGGACACAAGGAAAAAGGTCGAGCTTTCCAAAGTGGAAGGAGCGATTGTAGGACATGTAGGAGATGGCAATTATCATGTATTGTTCATGATTGATCTAAAGGACCCTGCGGAAGTGAAAGAGGCGAAACGGTTAAATGAAGAAATTGTCGAATATGCCTTATCGAAAGGCGGCACTTGTACGGGTGAACATGGTGTCGGAATCGGAAAATCGAAGTATCAGTTAAGGGAGCATGGAGCAGCATATGAAGTGATGAAAACGATCAAATATGCACTAGACCCTAAAGGAATCATGAATCCGGGTAAAATCTTTGCAGATTAAAAGAATTTCATGGTGGTGAATTTTAGGAATATCAAACTATGAAGTTGAAGAATTTATGGAAATGCAAACATGCACGATCGGGGTAATTCGTCCATTTGGTTTGTAAATCCGTCCGAAATCGGATTAACTGTCCCCAAAGGCAAAAATCCTTCAATCCGAGAAATTTCCACCTGAAGCCAAAAGGTTCGTGAGTTTCCCCATAAAAAGACTCCAGGCACGATGGGTGCCTGGAGTCTTCATTTATATATCATGCGTTAATGTTATTTTGGTTTAAGGCATTCTCGACACTTACATAGTTGTAGCCAAGGTCTTTTGCAACCGCTTCGAATGTGATTTCGCCGTTCGCCACATTGACGCCTTTTGCAAGGGCATCATTTTCAAGGATCGCTTTAAGGGCTCCTTTGTTTGCAATTTGCAGTGCGAATGGAACCGTTACGTTCGTTAAGGCGACAGTGGATGTTTGAGGCACTGCTCCTGGCATGTTCGCCACTGCGTAATGGACAACTCCATGTTTCACATAAGTAGGGTTATCATGTGTTGTTATGTGGTCAACTGTTTCAAAGATTCCCCCTTGGTCGATTGCAACATCGACGATCACTGAACCTGGAGACATCGACTTAACCATTTCTTCCGTCACGAGCTTTGGAGCCTTGGCACCTGGAATAAGTACAGCACCGATGACTAAATCAGCATCCCTGACCGCTTCAGCGATGTTATAAGGATTTGAGATAAGTGTAGTGAGTTCGTTTCCGAAAATATCATCCAACTGACGAAGACGATCAGGACTTAAGTCAAGAATGGTTACATCTGCCCCTAATCCGATGGCAATCTTAGCTGCATTCGTACCAACCATTCCTCCGCCGACCACTACGACTTTGCCCCGTTTCACTCCAGGAACTCCGCTCAGCAGGATACCTTTGCCGCCATTATTCTTTTCAAGGAATTGGGCACCGATTTGCGCAGCCATGCGTCCAGCCACTTCACTCATTGGTGTTAATAACGGTAGTGTGCGGTTTACTGCAACTGTTTCATAAGCAATGGCCAAGACACCGCTTTCTTTTAGGGCCTGTGCAAGCGCAGGCTCGGCTGCAAGATGTAAATATGTGAAGAGAATTAAATCTTTACGGAAATATTTATATTCAGATGAGATAGGTTCTTTTACTTTCATGATCATGTCCGTACTTGACCAAACGCTAGCGGCGTCCTCGACTATTAGAGCACCAGCTTCTTGATATGATTCATTGGTGAAACTGCTTCCTAGACCAGCGTTCATTTCGATTAATACTTCATGTCCCGCATTCACTAATGCTACGACGCCTGCTGGAGTGATGGCTACACGGTTCTCATTGTTTTTAATCTCTTTTGGAATTCCTATTCTCATCTTAATCCCTCCAATAATGTGTTTTACTATTTGTATCACAAGTATAGTTGGAAAAATAAACAGTTAGTATGTGGAAATCAGAAAAATGAAAAAGGAGTATTTGTGAAATTCCACAAACGCAGATTGAATTAACATGGACCGGCTAGTTATAAGCCCTTCATTCATGTCAGGGACGAGTCGAGTGTCGTTTCTTGAATGCGTTCTAAAATCCGTCTTTTCTTATAGAGCATGATACCTGTATCAGCCATATCGGCAATCATGGAGCGATTGGTGATGGCGCCAAAGATCATTCCAGCAAACGGAATGATTTGCATAAGCTTCTTCCAGCCAAACTGATCACGATATGTATATACGACTTCCCGCCATCCTTGCAGCTCTGAGGCGATTTTTCGCCTGGATTGAGGGTCAGGCAAATTCATTCTTGACAGTTCTTCTAATATGGCCTTTTTTCCAACAACATCCGATGTTGTGAATTGCAGGCATTTGACGATGTAAATCCGTTCTTGGCGATCACGGGGATCGAACCCATACGTGATGGCTATATCCTGAAGTGTCTTGATCGACATGCCAAGAAGAAGGGGGATATCGATCGCTAGGGTGAAGATTCCGCCTATGCCAGTGGTGGCGCCCTGAACCGTTGCCAATTTGCTGCCGGAATTTTTAATATCCTGACTCACGCTATCCATGACAGAAAGGGGGAGGAGGGAAACATCATCCAGGCTCTTAATGATCGTATCGGGACTTTCGGCTTGAAGCTTGCTAAGAATAATTGTCTCTTTCGTTAAATATTTCCCGCCCGTCTGAATGTAGCTGCCGATTTCATCGAGCATGATTCCCAATTTTTCCTGAATGAATGCTGGTGTCATTTTATCCAAAAGCTTGAAGGGGAGTCGTCCGATCCGTTCCCAAAACCATAGCCCCTTTTGATTTTTCTCCCATTTTTCAATGGCTTGTAATTCTTTTTCGAGCTGTTCTTTTGTATCGATTTCCATATGACCAACCTTTCCATGCTTCTATTGTTTCCTTACGTTAGGGTATTTCATGAATTTTTCTTGTAATATTCATCAAATTGATCCAGTTTAATATTAAGAAAAAGGGACATTTTTTGAATCGGATCTTTTAAACGGATGGCTCCCACTTCGGAAATCCGTTTTAAACGGTAATTCAACGTATTTACATGAATATGCAAATTCTTGGAAGCTTCATTCGGATTGCAGTCTTTCTCCAAATAAACCGTAAGTGTTTGCAGCAATTCGGTCTGGTTCTTCCTATCATATGCTTTTAATTTTAAAATGGCTGGATGGGCATGCCGTTGTTTATTGGCTGCGAGCGCTTCAATCATTTGGAACATGCCAAGCTCTTCATAATGTACGATGAGTTCCATATCCTCAGGAAAAATATTCTTCATTCTTAAGGTGTATTGTGATTCTTCGTAGCTTGCTTTAACATCCAGGAAGTTCTTATACGTATTGCCAGCCGTCCCAAGGATATGCTCTACACCGAAGCGGCGTTTCATTTCCAGGATAAAAAATGGAATGAAATCATATAATGATGCAGTGAAAAAAGGGCAATTTTCCTCGTTGGCGCCTGCAAAAAGAATGAGTTTGTTTTGGTCGATGGCAAAAAGGGAACTGTTTATCTTTTGGGTAGTCGTTAGCATGTAAGAAATATAGCGTTCCACTTCACGATTGATTTCTTCGGGAAATTCAAATACCAGTATAGAAAAGATAACTGGAACATGAAGCGAAAATTTCGTGAAGTTCTCAATTATTTCCGCTTCTTCCTGGTAGTGTCCTGTCAACAGGCGCCAAAGGAATTCCTGATGACCGGCCTCTTTCCGTTTCTTTTTCAGCTGCAATTGCTGCAACTGATTTTTTGCCTCCTTGGCTGAGAATTGCAGGAATTCCATATCCTCATCAGAGAATGGTGCGTTGACCTCAAGGGCCCAAATGAAACCAAGGACTTCATTGTTTTTTCTAATCGAAACCGCAGCCCTATTACCGAGACCGACATCAGTGATGGCCCCGATTTTAATGGGGGCATTCTCCTTCAATAAAGCAGGGATGATCCCATCTTTCCATAAACTATTGATGACCTTCTCAGGGACGCGCCTTCCGATGATGGTCATGATGCGAGCCTGATCCGTGGTATCATCATGCGTGCTATATGCAAGCAAACGGTGATTACCATCCTCGATTGTAATGGGACAACCTAAAACTGAACTGATTCTGTCGGCAAACTCCATCATATCTCCATAAAGGTCTTTAAAAATATCTCTATTTTTTTCGAATTCCTTCATATTATTGCCCCTCGCTAAAAAAATTCCTTCTCCTTGAATTTTATACGATTTCAACTGAATTAGCATGGAATAAATGCCTGGAAGCACAGGTGACCTGGTGGGAAATACAAAAATCCCCACCGGTTGAAACCGGAAGGGATTGCCTGCTTTTAAAATAGGAAGTTGATTAGGTAATAAATTAAGCCTGCCAATGTTGCAGAAATTGGAATGGTGATGAACCAGGTGATGATCATTCTTTGAGCCGTTCCCCATTTTACGCCCTTAACCCGATGGGCGGTTCCAACTCCAAGTATCGAGGAGGAAATGACATGGGTTGTACTGACGGGCATGTGAATGACGGTCGCGCCAAAAATGATGAAGGCACCGGTTAAATCTGCTGCTACCCCGTTCACTGGGCGGATCTTCATGATCTTGCCGCCTACGGTTTTGATGATCTTCCATCCACCTACGGAAGTTCCAAGTCCCATTGCTAACGCACAGGAAAATTGAACCCAGAAGGGGATATCCGAACTTGAAGCATAACCATTCGCAATCAGGGCCATCGTGATGATCCCCATCGCCTTTTGTGCATCATTCGTTCCGTGTGTATACGATTGAAGCGCTGCAGTGGCAATCTGTATCGTACGGAATTTTTGGTTCGTTTTTGTCAGGTTATTGTTTTTAAAGACGACTTTAAAGATGCTGTATACGATAAACCCGATTGCAAAAGCAATTAGCGGGGAGAAGATCAAAGCTTGAAGGATTTTAAGGAATCCTTCCCATCTTATGCCGGCAAAACCGGCTGCTGCAATGGCGGCACCTGCAATCGAGCCGATCAGTGCATGGGAGGAGCTGCTTGGTATTCCGTAATACCAAGTGAGCAGGTTCCAGAAAATCGCGGCCAGCAAAGCGGCCAGAATCACATAAGAACCATTGGGAAGCGTGAACGGATCCACGATATCCTTGGTAATGGTCTTCGCTACGCCAGTGAATGTCATGGCTCCGACGAAGTTCATGATGGCGGCCATGATGATTGCGTGCCGAGGCTTCATGGCCTTTGTTGAAACGGCAGTCGCTATAGCATTGGCTGTATCATGAAACCCATTGATGAAGTCGAATGCCAAAGCAAAGAAAACGATTAATATAGTTAAAATTAATAAAGTATCCATTTATAGGGGTACTCCTTAGGCGTTTTTCATTATGATTGTTTCAAGGGTATTGGCCACTGCTTGACAGTGATCGGCAATTTCTTCAAGGCTTTCGTAAATTTCTTTATATTGAATGATTCTGATTGGATCTTTCTCAACTGTAAACAGGTTTTTGATCGATTGACGTTGGATTCCGTCACAAACAGATTCAAGATCTTTAATTTTGATTGCATTCTCACGAATCATTGGTAATTTTTTTGTTGATAGAGTATCTACGGCTATTGCAATTTCATACGTACATTCCTTGATTGCATCGACAAATTTTAGCATGTACTCGTCAGCATTGACGATTGAGTACATTTCGAATAATGCGGAACAATGCTCCAAACCATCAATGACATCATCCATCCTCATGGTCAATTCAAGGATATCCTCACGTTCGATAGGAGTGATGAAGGCGTTGTTCAACTCTTTAATCACGTTGTGAACCATTGAATCGCCTTTATGCTCATAATCTTTCATCTTGTCTGAAAACACTTTTAGATCTGAGATGTTTTTCAGCTTATAATCAGCGAAATAGTCAGCACCTTCTTTAAGGTTTTGGGCGATGTTGAAAAGCATTACTGCGAATTTGTCTTTTTTTGATTTAAAAGCCATGTTGAAGCCTCCCAATTATTCATGCAATTTACGCACCTAGTCGTACGCTTAGTATTAACAAGTTGATTGTAACGAATTCATTAACGATCAGGGAAGGTTTTTCGACGAAAATTTACAAAATCTTAATAAAACTTTACATAAGAAAACAAGGATAAGTAAAAAATGGGAGGCTATGACACTTATTGAGCGAATTGTAATGAAAAAAGCCTCTCCATGAGGAAAGGCTGACGATGTTACAAGAACAAGGAAATTATATAATAGATGATACCGGCTAATGAAGCGGAGATTGGCAAGGTTATGAACCAGGTGATCAACATGCTTTTAGCCGTTCCCCATTTCACTCCTTTGATGCGGTGTGCAGATCCTACCCCAAGGATGGAAGAGGAAATGACATGTGTCGTACTGACAGGCATGTGCAGGAAGGTAGCACCGAAAATGATCGCCGCACCGGTCATATCGGCAGCGACCCCGTTTACCGGCCGGATTTTCATGATTTTCCCGCCGACGGTTTTAATGATTTTCCAGCCGCCGATCGATGTTCCAAGCGCCATTGCTATTGCACAGGATAATTGGACCCAGAAAGGTACTTCTGAATTAGTGGCATACCCGTTAGCAATTAAAGCCATCGTGATGATACCCATCGATTTTTGAGCATCATTCGTTCCATGTGTGTAGGATTGGATGGCGGCCGTAAGAATTTGTATTCTCCTGAATCGCTTGTTGGTCTTTCCTAAATTGTTATTTTTGAAAATTACTTTGAAGATGCTATACACAATGAATCCAAGTGTAAATGCAAGGATGGGTGAAAAAATCAATGCTTGGACAATTTTAGTGAATCCGCTCCATTTAATCGCATCGAACCCACTGGCAACAATGGCTGCCCCCGCTATCGAACCGATAATCGCGTGGGAAGAGCTGCTTGGAATGCCAAAATACCAGGTCACCAAGTTCCAAGTGATTGCAGAAAGAAGCGCAGCCATGATTACATAAGAACCATTGTTCAATGTGAAGGGATCCACGATATCCTTCGTAATGGTATGTGCTACCCCTGTAAAGGTCAGTGCACCCAACAAATTCATGGCTGCAGCCATGATGATGGCATGGCGCGGCTTAAGTGCCTTGGTCGAAACGGCTGTGGCGATGGCATTGGCCGTATCGTGGAACCCATTGATAAAATCGAAAACCAAAGCAAATACGATAATTAACGCGGTTATGATAAAAATGCTACTCATACATGGAAGACTCCCTTAATATTCAAATATGTAAAAATTGAATTTGATTGGAAACGATGAAAGGACGTTGAATCCTTTCTGCAACTCCTCATTATTTAGAATGGGGGTTTTACGCTTGATTATTCTTTAAAGATCGCACCTTCTTTAACTTGTTTTTAAACAACTATTCAATTGTAACGAATTTCTTATCTATTAGGATAGATGTTTCGTCATTTTTTTACAAAATATTTAATTTAGTTAAGGGGAAAATGGATAATTGTTCCGTTTTCCTTCCGTTTTTCTTTTTAAGCCAAACATCATGACAAGACATATGGTTAGAAATAGGAGAAAGGGAGATGTATAATTGGTAAATAAAAGTTTGGGGGAATGTAAATGATTTCAAGCATTGGGGAAACGATCACTTTACAAAACGGGGTGCAGATGCCGCAATTGGGTTTTGGTGTTTTCAAGGTGAAGAATGGAAATGAAACGGTTGAAGCCGTCAAGAAAGCTATCGAGGTAGGATATCGTGCGATTGACACCGCAGCCATTTATGAAAACGAAGAAGGCGTCGGACAGGCAATCTCTGAGTGCGGAGTTCCCCGTGAAGAGCTTTTTATTACATCTAAAGTGTGGAATACGGAGCAAGGATACGATACTACGCTTCAGGCATTTGATGATAGCTTGAAACGCCTTGGTTTGGAATACTTGGATTTATATTTGATCCATTGGCCGGGCAAAGATAAGTACTTGGATACGTGGAAGGCTCTAGAAAAGCTTTATAAGGATGGAAAAGTGAAATCGATCGGCGTGAGTAATTTCCATGTTCACCATTTGGAAAATTTACTGGCGAATTGTGAAGTGAAACCAGTCGTCAATCAAATCGAATTGCATCCGCTTTTGACCCAGGGTGAAATCCGTGATTACTGTGAAAAGAATGAAATCATGGTGGAAGCATGGAGCCCGCTAGGCAGGGGGAATCTATTGGAAGAACCGACGATTAACCATATTGCGAAAAAGCATGGGAAAAGTCCGGCACAGGTGTTAATTAGATGGCATCTGCAGCATGATATCGTCGTCATACCCAAATCGATCACACCGGCACGAATCGAGGAAAATGCCCAGGTGTTTGACTTTTCATTGAGCCTTAATGAAATGAACCAAATAGATGCCTTGAACAAAAACGAACGGTTCGGAAGCAATCCGGACGAGGTTTTATTTTAAATGAAATAAGAAGATAAGATAGAGGATATTCCATTACGTGGGGCATCCTCCCATACAGCAGGCAAACGTGATAATTGAATTATCTTGTTTGCCTGCTGTTTTTTTAGGGTGGCTCAATCCACTCCAAGGGAGGCACGATCGCACAGTATGTGTGGAGTTATCTGTTAACAGCACGCACTTTCTTCTTTTTAACTGAATATCCTGCACCAGTCACGTGCCCCGTTGTCTCATACCGGATTAAATGATTGAAGGCAGCCCTTTGTGTAAGGTCTCATTAAAGGGACATACTCTTTCTTTTCCATTATGAACATATTTGCGGTAGTCACTGCTTATAATAATAATGTAACAAAATTAAGCGTTTAATATACCCGTTCACTCCATCTGATAACCTTGTTTTTATTGCCAAATAAATTTTAAAAAAATTAGGTTTTAGATTATAGAAACGGGGAAAATAATGAGTACAGCGGCAAACAAAAAGAAAGCACACTAACACATCGAGGAGTGCCAAACAGTTCCGCAGGGGCTATAGCTAGCTAACTTTACCCACTAACTGAAACATTCACATTCATTAGATATTGTGCATGATCGGCATCATACCATTTGAATGTAAAGTTAAAGAACTGAATGGGCAGGACTTAACGTAAAGAGATTTCTTGGAGTCTGCCGTAGATGAAAAAACAACTAACTTGAAGGAGGAAATATATTATGGGATTTTTATGGTCATTAATTATCGGAGGTATCATTGGTTGGTTAGCAGGTATGATCGTTGGACGTGACGTGCCATTTGGAATTATCGGTAACATCATTGCAGGTTTTGTAGGTGCTTGGTTAGGTTCGTTAATTCTTGGAACTTGGGGACCTTCAGTGGCAGACTTCGCTATCATTCCAGCGTTGATCGGTGCTATCGTGTTCGTCTTCATCTTAAGCCTTATCTTAAAAGGCATGAGAAAAGCATCATAACAATGAATAATAATGCTGGCCCTAGAGGCCAGCTATTTTTTTGTCCATTTATTATGAAAAGTCGCCGAACAGAAAACACCGTTCATTGGAACGATGTTCAGACTGTAGACAAACTCGATGAAAATCGAGTTTGTCTATTTTTATGAGTTGTACAATATGGCTGTTGATTTCCTCTTCCGCAGGAGTCTCGAACACCCGCTTCCCGCCAACTTTGTTTTAACTCATAGAAAGAACCCTTGTCCCTATTGTTAAAAACTGGTGGTAAAGAAGATACAGCTTTTAAAACACCGGCAATGCAAACTACCTATTTATACCGGCTTTACAAACACATTTGTGTTTTCTGTCCACCTTTTTCAAGGTGGACAGAAAGCAAAAATTTTCAAAAAGTGGTGACACAACATAACTGGCAAACACATACTCTTTTGTCTACAAAGTGAACACCGTTCCGTATTGGAAACGGTGTTTTCCTCCATTTAGAGGCGCTCATCGAAAATTTCAGGTTTATCCAAGAATGGAGCAGTAATAACCATTTTTTCTTCTAGAATGGGGTGGGTGAATTCGATTTTCCGTGCATGCAGTGCTTGACGCGGAAAGATTTTTTTACCGCCATACAAGGTATCGCCGGCCAAAGGATGATTCAAATGGCTAAAATGAACCCTGATTTGGTGTGTTCGGCCGGTTTCCAAGGTGCAGCTGACAAGCGACAAGTTCCTGTTGGGATCGTGATGGAGCAACCGATAATGAGTGATGGCGGCCTGGCCAGTAGGGGACACCCTGCGTCTGGTCGCATGGTGGCGATCCCGGCCGATTTTCGCATTGATATCGCCTTGCTTCTTATGGAGACTGCCTTCGACCAAAGCTAAATACGTCCGTTTGATCGCCCTTTCTTCCAGCATTCTATCCAGTATTGATCCAATCAGGCGGTTTTTGGCAAAAAGGACTGCACCAGTCGTATCTTGATCAAGCCTATGAATATGCTTGATCATGCAGGTCTGGCCAGTTTGTTGAAGATGGTAGGCCACCCCATTAAGGAGGGAGCGGCGATCACCGGGCTGAGAAGGATGGGTATCGATTCCGGCAGGCTTATTGGCAACCAGCAACCATTCATCCTCGTATAAAATCGGGATTTCCAAGTTGGTCGCTTGAACAGCTTCATCATCAGCCATATCCATTAAAGGAATGCTAAGCAAATCTCCTTGTTGAAGGGAAGTGGACCACGGGGCTGCATGGCCATTCAGCTTTACTTCTTTATTCATTCTCCATTCATGCACCAGTTTTTTCGGGGCCTTCCACCGTTCCCTAAAGAGTGATTCCAGTGAAATTCCAGTCCAATTCTGCTGGACTTTTATTAACATATTTTGGTTGTTTGCATTGTTATCTTCCAATTTTATTCCTACTTTCGGCTTATTTGGTTGAGGTTTTATCAAAAATCTATATAATAATTACAGATAAGTTACTGAAAAAGTAACAATGGACCTATTGTCAATATTGTTGTGGTGGAAATTACCACATATTTTTTACAATTTTTATGTTATTCTATGGAGAATGAAATCGCTTGTCCTAGAATATACATATATTAGATAGGTCTAACGGATCTGAAAAAAGGTGGTTTTTTAATTGAAGACGGTCTTTTCTTCAACGGAAGAACAAGAACAGGAAATAGCGAGTCTCGTTTCGAGATTCTACGAAATTGTATTTCCGAAATACTTCACGGAAAGTGAGATCATCCATTTTCGGAAGTTAGGCGTCCTAGCGCCCAATCGCAGCAGCACGTCTACTTACTTGGGCACATTAAGGGATGCTTTCCAAGTAATGACCTGCCTGCATGTGCTCCTTTCCATTTTAGTCAAATACCAGGAAGGGGATTCCATTATGGATGCCGAGTCAGCGGAATTATTTCAACATAACATTTCGTTATTGAATGAATACGGAATCTTTTTCCCATTTTATTATGACCATTTTTCAAGCATGAAACGTGAAGCGAGTAATGATATGCAGATGATGGATGTCCAAGTGGCGAATCAATATTTAGTATAAGCCAAATAAAATGAGCAGGCTATAACGGGAGAAGCATCTTCCGTCAGGGCCGGCTCATTTTTTTCATTAATTAATGTCGTTATCTTCAAACCACTTCTTAAAGGTTTCCTCTTCTTTAAATCCAACGATCCGATCTTGTTCCTGCCCATTTTTATAGTGAACGATGGTCGGGGTATCCTTGATGCCATAATCGCTCCAGCCTTGATCGAATTCCAATAAATTGTATTGAACAAGGTCGATCCCCAGTTTTTCTGCCAATGGCGCTACGATTGGAGTGGTTTTCTCACTATAATCGTTTTTAGGGCTGTAGTAATACACCGTCACGTCTTTTTTATCTTGGAGGTCTTGCTCCAGCTCTTGTGGCAGTATCAAGTTTTGATAATTGGGATCATCCAGCTGATTGACAGTGGCAGGGTCAAGTTTATCCTTGCCGTATGGATTCTCTTTAGATTTTTCTTCTTTTTTCATTGTAGTCAAAACGCCCATCAGGACTAATATAGCAACGATTATCACTAAAAAAATAGCCATTTTCCTCATTAAGCTGCAACCTCCTTGGATCTTGTCCATACGATGTAACTGCATAGGGTATGAATGCAGTCAGGCTAGGAACGGGTCGGTAATGAAACCAAAACCGTCGATTTATTGTCTTGTGCATGCAATCCTTCTGCATGCAAGGGCCGGAAATTAATGATACGTGCAATTTTACGCAGCGAATCGGATAATATCATGGTATAAATGCTTTTATCGAATGTTTTTCTATGTGATGGCAATTCCAAATATATCCCGGAACCACCTAAGAGCATACCGCTCATTACACTTGTTTTAGAAAAATGGAAGGTCCAAACTTCGCTTTGAAGGAAGCAGCTCACTCCTTAGCATGCGCTGTTCTCGTCACTGCGTTTTCAGTCATTCTTGGTTCCTCTTCCCCATCACTTTTTTCCCTCAAGAAAAGTATAGTATGTATGGATAGGGTCTGTAAAATATATATTCTTTTTCGGATGAGAATAGCCAGGAAAAGGATGGAAACATGAATAGATACAGTTGTTTTAATTTTTGAATAAGGGGTATAATTCTTATGGAAGAGATTAAAGGAGTCTGAGGAAAATGCCTAATTTGGACCTGCATAAATATGAAAAAATAATGGAAATACGTAACATGAAAATAGAGGACATAGATGAAATTATCGCTTTGCAATCGAGTTGCTTTCCAGGAATGGTTCCTTGGAAGCGAGAACAGCTAGAGAGCCATCTGGAAATTTTTCCGGAAGGGCAATTCGTAGCTGAATATGATGGAAAAGTGATTGGGTCATGCTCAAGCCTTATCATTAACTTTGACGAATATGATGATCGCCATACATGGGACGATGTAACCGATAATGGCTATATTACGAATCATAATCCAGACGGGTATAATTTGTATGGGATCGAGGTCATGGTCCATCCTAATTTCCGCAGGATGAAAATCGGTCAAAGGCTATATGATTCAAGAAAGGAACTTGTTGCGCAGCTGAATTTGAAAAGCATCATCATCGGCGGCAGGATCCCCAATTACCATAAACATGCGGATGAACTGTTGCCAAGGGAATATGTGAAAGAAGTGCAGTTACATAAAATATATGACCCAGTGCTTTCATTTCAACTGTTAAATGGATTCACACTCATGAGGATCAATCCGAATTACCTGCCGGATGATTTGCAATCCAATAAATACGCCACGCTCATGGAATGGAATAATGTCGACTATCAGCCAAAATCGAAACGATATTACAAAACTTCCGAGCCTGTAAGGATATGTGTGGTTCAGTACATGCTGCGCAAGATCGAATCATTCGATGACTTCGCTAACCAAGTCGAATATTTCACCGACGTTGCTTCCGACGCCAATGCCGATTTTGCGGTGTTCCCGGAATTGTTCACCACTCAGCTGATGTCATTCCTGAATGAAAGATCGCCAAGCCTTGCTGTAAGGAAGCTTTCAGATTTTACGGAGCAGTACATTGAATTGTTCACTACGTTAGCTGTAAGGTATAATATCAATATCATCGGAGGTTCTCATTTCGTAAAAGAAGACGATGATAACATTTATAATATCGCGTATTTATTCCGCCGTGACGGGACGATCGAAAAGCAATATAAGATTCATATCACACCGAATGAAAAAAAATGGTGGGGCATTAACGCTGGTGACCGGGTTCGGGTCTTCGATACGGATTGTGGGAAAATTGCGATTCAAATTTGTTATGATATCGAGTTTCCCGAGCTTGCTCGGATTGCAACCGATATGGGAGCCAAAATCATCTTTACACCTTTTTGTACGGAAGACAGGCAGGGATATTTACGCGTTCGTTATTGTGCCCAGGCGCGTGCTGTCGAAAATCAGATTTATACCGTCATTTCCGGAACGGTCGGCAATCTGCCCCAAACGGAAAATATGGATATTCAATATGCTCAATCAGGTATTTTTGCCCCATCCGATTTCGAATTTGCTCGTGACGGCATAGTCGGGGAAACGAGCCCGAATTTGGAGATGGTCCTGATTGGCGATGTGGATCTTGAAATATTACGAAGAGAAAGACAGTCAGGGACGGTAAGGCAATTGAAAGATCGCCGCCATGATATATACAAGTTACATTACCGGAATGGTGAAAAATAAGCAGTGAAAGAGCTCGTAATGAGAATTGACGCTTCGTGCGTTTCCTCTCAATGCGAGCCTTTGCTTCATTTATTGGAAAAAATGTGATAATTTTGTATATGTAAGCCAAATACATAGACCATAAAAAGGGGTTTGGGAGGAGAGGTTGTAGATGGACTGGAAAGCGTTATACACCAAATGGGCAGGGTATCAGAACTTAAATGGGGAATTGCGTGTCCTCCTTGAGGAAATGCAGTGGAATGAAGCAAAGCTGGAGGATGCCTTTTATAAGAACTTAGAGTTCGGCACGGGCGGCATGCGCGGCGAAATCGGAGCAGGTACGAACCGAATGAATCTTTATACGGTAAGGAAGGCAACGGCAGGGCTGGCTCAATTCATCACTTCGTTTGGGGAAGATGCAAAAGTGAGGGGAGCTGTGATCGCTTATGATTCAAGGCACAAGTCTCCCGAATTTGCGCTTGAAGCAGCCAAAACTTTAGGGACGTTTGGAGTAAAGGCTTATTTATTCGATGAACTGCGCCCGACCCCCGAATTATCTTTTGCTGTACGCGAGCTGAATGCCTTTGCTGGGATTGTCATCACGGCGAGCCACAACCCGCCTGAATATAACGGATACAAGGTTTATGGCCAAGATGGTGCACAACTGACGCCAGAGGCTGCAGATCAAGTGATCGGCTATGTGAATGGCATTGAAAGTGAGCTTGATATTCAGGTTGAAGAAGTTGAATCCTTAAAAGAGAAGGGTCTCATTGAAATGATCGGAGAGGATTTGGATGCAGCCTACAATCGCGAGTTGCTGACAGTTCCCGAGAATGCTGAGCTGGCAGAGGAAATTGATGTGTCCATCGTTTTTACGCCGCTTCATGGAACGGCAAATAAATCCGTCAGGAGGGCACTTCAAAGCCTGGGATACCAAAATTTACATATTGTTAAGGAGCAGGAGCTGCCAGATCCGGATTTTTCGACAGTCAAGTCACCAAATCCCGAGGAACCAGCAGCGTTCGAAATGGCAATCCAACTCGGGAACAAGGTCGAGGCAGACATACTAATTGCAACTGACCCCGATGCAGACCGATTGGGAATTGCCGTGAAAAATGAATCAGGCGAATATGTTGTCCTGACGGGAAATCAAACGGGCGCCCTTTTCCTTGATTATTTACTTACCCAAAAAAAAGAAAAAGGAGAGATTCCGTCAAACGGAGTTGTCTTAAAAACGATCGTCACCTCAGAAATAGGGAGGGCAATAGCTAAAACCTACGGCCTAGAAACGGTTGATGTCCTTACAGGTTTTAAATTCATCGCCGAGAAAATCCGGCAATATAATGAAAACGGGGAATATAGCTTTTTGTTCGGGTATGAAGAGTCGTACGGTTATTTGGTTAAAGACTTTGCCCGTGATAAAGATGCCATCCAAGCGGCGGTGCTTGCTGTAGAGGTTTGTGCTTATTACAAAAAACAGGGGCTGACTCTTTATGAGGGGCTATCGAACGTGTTCGAAAAATATGGCTTCTACCTTGAGGGATTGCGGTCTTTGACGCTGAAGGGAATTGAAGGCGCAAAGCAAATTTCAGGAATATTGAACCAATTCAGGCAGAACCCTCCAGTTCAAATTGCCGGCAGCAAGGTAATCACAATGGAAGATTATCAGAGCAGTAAAAAGCTCACATTGCCTTCACATGCCGAAGAATCGATTGAGCTTCCAAAATCCAATGTATTGAAGTATTTCCTGGAAGATGGAACATGGGTATGCCTACGTCCTTCAGGCACCGAACCGAAAATAAAATTTTATTTTGGCGTGCAGGGTAAAACGATGCCGGAAGCTGAATCCAAGTTATCAGCAGTGATGACGAATTTTATGGACCAGATTGAAGCATTGGTTTAAGGGAGGGAAATGTAATAATTTGTATGGCTACACAGACTGTAGACAAACTCAAGAACTCCGGAGTTTGTCTACAGTTTTTTTGTGGGTATGTAAAGCATCCGTCGAGTTGGAGTATACATAGACCGGTTCATATCCCTTCAGGCACTTCTGTTAATTAATTCTCCACTACCATTTTGAGTGCGAAAGCAACCCAATCTTATTGAAGAAATTTTGTCAGTAAGGGAGAGAAGATGCAGAAAAATATTTAGAAGCCTAAAATTTAATTTCAAAGTAATTCCGCTCCGATTTTGATATACTGGATTGGCGAGTGATGGGAGTCGATCGATTATCATCTAACTTAGAGCGAGCCGTATAAATGGAGGGTATATATTCATGAAGTTAGTAATCATTAATGGTTCACCACGTAAGCAAGGGCGTACAGGGATTGCATCGCGTTACATATCCAAGAACTATGGAGCAGAACTTATTGATTTAAGCAATAGTGAAATTCCTTTGTATTCCGGTGAAGGTGAGCAATATCAACTGGAAGTGATTCAAGGTCTTCGTAAAAGCATTGAGGAAGCGGATGGGGTGATCCTTGCTACTCCTGAGTATCATGGTTCGATGAGTGGTGCTTTGAAAAATGCTTTGGATTTTCTGAGCAGTGAGCAATTTGCTCATAAACCAGTGGCATTACTGGCCGTTTCCGGTGGGGGGAAAGGCGGAATTAACGCACTGAATTCGGTTAGGACTGTAGGGCGCAGCCTTTACGCCAATGTAATTCCGAAACAACTGGTTCTTGATCCGCATTGCTTCGATTATGAAAAAGATGGTTTATTTGAAGAATCATCCGCACTTGTTGAGGGTCTGCTTGAAGAACTTAAAATGTATGCAACTGCTTATGCGGCAATGAAAAAATAATGAGATGAGGGTCAGGTATTTATATACCTGACCCTTCCTTGTTTTATGGGTTTCACCAGCCAAAGTTTTTCCCTTAAAATCCATCTTCTTGTATATATTTTACCGTTTTGCAAACACTATGGGTGATTCAGCCAGGAAGTTCACTTATAAAAGCATTTGTTTTTTCTGCTGCATGATCCAAATAGCGAAGCAGTGCATACAGCTGGGATTGAACGATTTGATAATCATGCTCAAACCTGTAAGCATGTAAAAAATGTTCGATTTTTTTCGAAAGAATGTGGTCTTTCGTTCGTACCATCAATATTAACAAGCTGTCCCAATCAGAACGATGTGTGTGAAACAATGCTTGATCATAATCCGCGATCCTCATGTAGTTCTCCCCCTTATTAAGGAGCTATTTGTATTTTGTTCAGTTCGCGATTAACATCTCCTAACAATAAGTGGCGATGTATATGGACCGCTGTTGTTGCTTTTTACCTGAATAAAAACAAAGGTGATTATATGAGAAAAATAATGCTGATCATCATATTGGCCGTGAATATTTGTCCGGAGACAACACTGGCAGAAGCAGTATATTCTCCCGAACGGATGGAATTGGACCTGAGGAGCATTCAGGATCAATATGGTTTGGACGTGCAAACAATCGGTCAAACGGAAAAAGGGAAGCATATCAAGGCAGTCAAGTTAGGAACTGGGAAAAAGGCGATTTTGCTTGTTGGATCACATCATGGCCGCGAATGGCTAAGCTCCAAAATTCTAATGGCCATGCTTGCGGACTATGCAGCCGCATATCGTGCAGGAAAGCCTATCGGAGGGTACCCTTCGGAATTATTGAATCAAGTCAGCATCTGGTTTATCCCGATGCTGAATCCGGATGGGGTCAGCATCCAGCAAGGAGACTTATCAAGCCTGAATATGCTTGAAAAAACATCCATCTGGAAAATGAATAGGTACAGCATGAATTGGTCGCGATGGAAGGCTAATGCTAAGGGTATTGATTTGAATAGGCAATATCCGGCAGGGTGGAAAGAAGTCATGAGCCATGAGAAGAAACCAAGTTATCAATTTTATAAAGGGAAACAGCCCATCCAAGCTGCTGAGGTGAAAGCGCTAGTGACGTTCACCAAGGAAATTGATCCGCTTATCGCGGTTTCCTACCATACCTCGGGAAGGGAAATCTTTTGGCATTATCAAAATAAACGCGACAATATGGCGAGGGATTATGGAATTGCAAAAAAAACCGCGGAACTGACCGGGTATGAATTGACCTTTCCTGAAAAAAATGCGGTAGGGAGCGGATTTACCGATTGGTTCATCACTGAATTCAACCGTCCCGGAATGACAATCGAGCTTAGTTATTTAGTGGATGAAACCCATCCACCCATGTCTGTTTTTCCCGAAGAGTGGGAAAGGAACCGTAACGTCGGCATCATGCTTGTAAAAGAAGCAGGGCTGCTGCATAACAATTTAAAAATATTACATAATAATACTAAAGAGTAACCAATGAGGAGGAAACAGGTTTGAAGAAAATCATCATGATTGTAATGGGAATTTTTTTATTTTTACAGGCAGGAGTACTTTCAGCCGAGGCAGGCGAAAAACCCGATTATGAAAAATACGGAAAGATAGCGATTGCTGTCGTCCAAGCGGATTATCCCGAAAATGAAGTTACGGATTATGAATATAAGGGCAGAAATACAGTAGCGAAGAATTTTGTCGAAGATAATTTCAATTTTTTGGTAGCTTCCAAAGGAGTGGAATTCAATGTCATCGTGACCGTGCAACATGATTTGCGGAACAAAAAATTGCTTAGTTTAAAGGTCACGGAGCAAAAAGGAAAGTGAGTTCAGCCTACGAAAAGAAAGACATGATCCATGCCGAACATCTTCGTCTTCAGAAGATGTTTTTTTTTGCTTTAAAGTCATATTATCATCCAGATGCAGCTTCCATGAATTTTTGATTGCTTTTATGAGCTGCAAACCAGTATAGTTAGTATGGATTGAAACAATACAGTTTGATTTTAGGAGTATCAATAACATGTGGAAGTTTAAGAAAGTTTATGTAGAAATAACCAATATATGTAACTTGAAATGCAATTTCTGTCCCAGCTCCAGTTTGCAAAGGACCCTTAAGTTTATGGATCCAGAAGGATTTTCGCATGTCATTGAGAAAATTAAACCACACACCGATCATATTTACTTTCATCTTATGGGGGAACCATTTTTGAATAAAAATTTGGGCACCTTCCTCGATATAAGTGCAGACAATGATCTGAAGGTGAACATCACAACGAATGGCACGCTGATTCAAAAGGTCAAGGAAAAGCTCCTTTCGAAAAAAGCCCTCCGTCAAATCAATATATCCCTTCATAGCTTTGAAGCGAATGATACAACAAATAGTTTGGACACATATGTCAGCAATATTGCCGACTTCATCAATGAAGCAAATGCGACGAGCGAAGTGATTTGTGCCATCCGCTTATGGAATATGGATACCGATGAATTAGAGGCGAGTAATGGGTTGAACGATGATATCCTTAGCATGTTGGAGGAAAAGCTCTCCTTGGATATCCGACTAAGTGAAGCACTTCAGCAAAAAAACAACATCAAGTTGAAGGATCGGGTTTACCTGAACATGGCCGAAAAATTTGAATGGCCGGAATTGGACCGTGACATTATTGACGAGAATATATTCTGCTATGCGTTAAGAGATCAATTGGGAATTCTGGTGGATGGAACGGTTGTGCCTTGTTGCTTGGATAGTGAAGGGAAAATCCCCCTTGGCAATATTTTTGAAACGTCACTTGAAGACATCCTGAATGGTGAACGTGCCAGAAATATGTATGATGGGTTTTCAAGGAGATGCGCAGTTGAAGAATTGTGTAAACGCTGCGGTTATGCGAAGCGTCATAAAAAATAAAACAAAGTAACCCACGTAGCTAAGCTTCGTGGGTTAATTTGTTTTTGAATGATAATTCTGAATATTGTTGTTTTCATAAAGAAGCCATGATAAAATTTTTTTATCGCTGGATGAAGCCTTAGCTTCATATTTCATATAAAAAAGTATGCAATTCATACCGTGGTTAGAAAGGGATGTTATATGGATTTACAGCAAAAAGTTAAGGAAGTGTTCCCGGGTTTATCAACTGGACAAAAAAAAGTAGCAAAATATTTGTTAGTGCAATCACATACATTTGCTGTCACATCAGCCCAAAAGCTTGGAGAGGAAATTGGCGTCAGTGAAACCACGATCATCCGTTTTTGCTATTCATTGGGTTTAAGTGGATTTGCGGAACTTCAAAAACGTATCCGTAATCAATTAATATACGAAAACAGCAGCTTGCAGGAATACCATACTTCCAAACTGGAAGCTGCCATTCAGCCCAACTTTATGGCTCAAGTGATGGGCCAAGATATACGCGGCATCAAAAAAACAATCCAACAACTATCCGATGATCATTTCTCCAAAACGGTCGATAGGTTGGCCGAAGCTGAAAATATATTGATAGCTGGACATCGCTTATCATACTCGGCAGCACATTGGTTAACGTTTACGCTTAGGCTTGTGCGGGAGGAAGTCGATTTATATAGACCGGATATGGATGATTTATTTTTACAGCTGAGTAAAATGAGTGGAAATTCCGTTTTTGTGGCCATTTCGTTCCACCGATACGTAAAAGAGACCGTGAAAATAACGGAGATGGCTAAACGGGCCGGTGCTTTTGTAATCGGCTTGACTGATTCCGAGCTGGCACCCATTGCCGAGTTCACGGACATTTTATTGCCGATTTCAACACCGAGGATGTCCACCATCGATACGGCGCCTGTTTTATTCTCTGTATTGAATAGTTTGGTAGCTGGTGTATCGGTTAAAGATGAACAGCGTTTCAAAGAAAGGAAAGCCATGTATGATGCATTCAATCAAGATGACTATTTCTTTTGACGTTTAAACCGCTGAGGGGGAAAAGATATGGATATTAAACAAACGATCCAAGCATTAAGGCCGCGCATCTTCGAGATATTCGATCATCTGCATGCCCATCCTGAAACGAGCTGGAATGAAGTGAATACGACAGCCTTCATTTCCAATATCTTAAGAGAAAACCTCTGTAATGCACAAACCTTCGAAAGCTGCACAGGAGTTATTGGTGAAATCGGCGCCGGTGCTTTCACGGTCGGGCTGCGCGCGGATATCGATGCTCTTTGGCAGGAGGTGGGTGGAACTTTTCAAGCTAATCATTCCTGTGGTCATGACGGACATATGACCTTGGCACTTGGAGTGTTCCTTGTTTTAAAGGAGCTGGAGTATAGGCCGGCAGGAAAACTGAGATTCATTTTTCAGCCAGCTGAGGAAAAAGGGACGGGTGCTTTGAAGATGATCGCAGAGAATGTAATGGAAGATGTCGATTTCCTTTATGGCGTGCATTTGAGGCCGGTGGAGGAAGTGAAGGATGGGAAGGCTGCACCAGCCATCTTCCATGGCGCCGCCCAGTTCATGAAAGGCGAAATAGTCGGCACGGATGCCCATGGGGCAAGACCGCATCAAGGGCAAAATGCGATTGAAATAGGAGCGGCTTTCGTCACATTGTTAAATGGCATTCACCTCAATCCATCCATTCCATATTCAGTGAAAATGACCCAGTTTGCTGCTGGCGGCGAGAGCTCCAATATCATTCCTGGAAAAGCCACTTTCTCCTTGGATTTACGGGCACAGGATAATGAAACCATGAAAATGCTCACCAAAAAAGTGGGGAAAATTGCAGAGTCCTTGGCGATTGCCAACGATGTGGGCATAAATCTGCTGCCGTCATCGAATGTTGCTGCAGCCATCGTGAACGAGCAGGCACAGGAAATAATGGCCGGAGCGATAGCCGATACACTCGGAAAAGAAAATCTGGTTGTCCCAGTCATAACGACCGGAGGGGAAGATTTTCATTTTTATACACTTAAAAAGCCGCAAATCAAAGCGACAATGCTTGGTTTGGGGTGCGGTTTAGCACCGGGGCTCCATCATCCTGACATGACCTTCAACAAGGATGCTTTGTTATCGGGTATTGAAATCCTGACGAAAGCCATCATGATCACTTTTGAAAAATATGGGGAGAAGGGGGCCTTGGCATGTCAGAGGAATTAACCATTAAATCGTTATCTTCGCCAGAAGATCTTGAAGCGGTGCAGCGGCTTGGAACCCTTGTATGGGGGATGGATAGCATCCCTACCCATCAGACCATTACCGCGGACATACAAGTCAAGCATGCCTGAAGTGTGATAAAAAGAACAAGGCAGAAAACAGAACATACACATGTAAATGTGGATTCAAAAAGCATCGTGATTTTGTCGGTGCTAACATTCGATATGCACTTGTGATTGATGGTAATAATCATTCAGACTAAGATGCTAGATGCATGGTCTTAGTAGGGGCAATGAGCTGCCCTTATCTTGAAGGCTGTTCAAAACAGAAATGGACTGCGAACGCTTAGTCTTTCAATACACCGTAAGCGCTTTAGCCGTGGGAGTCTCAAAGGGTATGTAGGGTTTGTCATCATGGCTGCGCTTATCATCGCCTGGATTCGTCCAAGGACGAAAAAAAGGCCAGGGAGCACAGGAATCGCGAAATGGTGAAATGCCGGCAATAGGATATCTTTGCAGCAATGCAGAGCTTGATATTTATTAAAGGAAGATTATCATGTACCTTTACACATGATCACGGCATTTTTCCTCCTTTTTTTCATACATTAGTGTAAAGGCGGAAGACAAGGGGGATATCGGATGAATGGAACGGAGCAAAAGGCTCTGGAATATGCCATTAGTGAGATAACAGAAATTGCAACTGGTTTCGGCTTGGATTTTTACCCGATGCGTTATGAGATTTGTCCGTCGGAAATCATTTATACATTTGGTGCCTATGGGATGCCTACACGTTTTTCGCACTGGAGCTTTGGAAAACAATTTCATAAGATGAAATTGCAGTATGATTTTGGGTTAAGCAAAATCTATGAACTTGTCATCAATTCTGATCCTTGTTACGCTTTCCTGCTGGACTCCAATTCACTTGTACAGAATAAATTGATTGTTGCCCACGTATTGGCGCATTGTGATTTCTTCAAGAATAATATACGCTTCAATAATACGAAGAGGGATATGGTGGAAAGCATGTCAGCCACTGCAGAACGAATCCGGGAGTATGAAATCCTGCACGGTAAGAAGGAAGTGGAGACGTTCCTTGATGCACTTTTGGCCATTGAAGAGCACATCGACCCTTCGTTGATGAGGCCGAAGCTGGCTTGGTCGATGGAAGATGAGGAAGAGGAAGAGGAGATAAAACCGATAGCGACTCAATATGATGACTTATGGAACCTGGACAGTAAGGATAAACCGAATAAATCGAGCATGAAAAAAAGAAAAAAATTCCCGCCGCGGCCTGAAAAGGATATTATGCTTTTCATTGAACAGTACAGCAGGGACCTAGCCGATTGGCAGCGTGATATCATGACGATGATCCGGGAAGAGATGCTGTATTTCTGGCCTCAGCTCGAAACGAAAATCATGAACGAAGGCTGGGCCTCCTACTGGCATCAACGCATTATCCGCGAATTGGATTTATCCTCAGGGGAAGCGATCGAGTTTGCAAAATTGAATGCCGGCGTCGTTCAGCCATCACGCACCAGCATCAACCCTTATTATTTAGGATTGAAGGTGCTGGAGGATATCGAGGAACGTTATGATAATCCAACCGAGGAAATGATCAGACTGGGTGTCAAGCCGGGATCTGGCCGGGAAAAGATGTTCGAGGTCAGGGAAATCGAATCGGATATTTCCTTTCTCCGCAATTATTTGACGAAGGACCTGGTCATGCGGGAA
This sequence comes from Peribacillus folii, assembly GCF_030271255.1. GTDB lineage: Bacteria > Bacillota > Bacilli > Bacillales > DSM-1321 > Peribacillus. The sequence continues at coordinate 326,612 of NZ_JASJOM010000006.1, read as the reverse complement.
GATATGTATTTATTCCAAAAGCAGGGCAAAGATTATAAGATTGTCGATAAGGCATGGGAACAAGTCCGCGATCAGCTCGTCAGCATGAGGGTGAATGGTGGGTTTCCTTATATTACCGTTAATGATGGCGACTACATGCGCAATGGCGAGCTATATTTGAAGCATTGGTTCGAGGATATTGAGCTGGACCTGAAATACCTGGAGAAGGTCATGCCGTATATCCATCAGCTTTGGGGGCGCTCCGTACATTTGGAATCAGTGATGGAGGGGAAAGAGGTCCTGTTTTCTTATGATGGAAAAGGGATTCATCGGAAATATTTATAAAGGCATTTTACCCAATGAATTGGACATATAATGTAAGCAGCTTCGTAAACCTGAGTTCGGTATATCGGACTCAGGTCTTTCCATTTGTGGATGGAAATGACTAGAATCATTGTGCTCCATGTAGAACCTCTTAAATCAACCCGCTCACCTTTTTAGAAGCCTCATTTAGTGTTAATAAAATGAACCGTAAAACCGCCCCGTAACCGTTACGGGGCGGTTTAGGTGCTATGAATCAAAGCTTGAAGCACTTATGAGGGACTCCTGCTACCTTTATCAGAGTTAAATCGGCAGGCATTACGCCTCATAAAATAAAAATATCTTAGAAATCAATGATGGCTTCCAGAAAGTCTAACCAGTATAAACACTTTCACATGTCCCTGGCTTTGGTTCATAAAAACAATGATTTTTAAATTGACCGGCAAAAGGTTGGTCGTACCAAGTTGGAGGGCATGGGGCGTAGGGATTGAAATACCAAAGCGCATATTTCCCTGGGTGCTGTCTCCAATAATCCAAATTCTGTTTTGCTAATCTTTTTTCAGCAGATCTCGCTCTTTGATAAAAAACATTTCCTTTTTGAACAGCTTCAAAAGAATAATTTCCTCCTTGGACATGAAAAATGACTTGTGGAATTGTCCTTAAATCTTTAAAGTCTAAACAACTTGCTTTCACACGATTAACAATCACATTGCCCACATATAACATTCCTTGTAATCCTTCACCTTCAGCTTCTGCTCTCATCATTCTTGCCATCAAGTCAACGTCCGAACTTCGGTAACTTACTCTTGGCATTTTTTCACCCCAAAAATATAGTATGAAAAAAAACCTGCATTCATGTTTATGATTTAAGAGGACTAGCAACTTTTTAGTTAGCTGCAAGCTATGACATGCTTTTTTTTCTATCTGGAACCATCATGTCCTTTCCAATTCCGGAGGCCTTCATCATGCTTGGAGTTATGGTCTCCAACTGGGATATTGGGCTTGGAGACAATTTGGAGCAGGAGAGGCCGTTAATGATTCGATAGTGATATCCCATTGAGCACTTGATTCCATATGGTCGGCTTTCTTGACGTGGAATTGCACGAAACAAAACCTTCAATCGGCACCATTCTCAAGGATTTGTTACTTTTCCTGGGTGATACCGGAAAAGATGGCTTACAACTCTGCGGTCTTTTCATAACTTCGCGTTCAGCCATTCATGAATAAATTGGATTGGCACTGGACAACTTGTGTGAAAAATCGTTGAATTCGAGTATTCAATTTTTCTTAGTATCCTGTAACGGATATCATGAACGAAAAGTGCGAGTATGTCCCTTTGCACCCTATTTTCGCGCTCCATGAAGCCCTCAAACCCATTTCTCAGTAAATGATTAACATCGGAGACATGAATGCCTCTTAAATCATGACCTTGTCAACCTTTGTTTAAGGTATAGGATATTGACATTTAGCCTTTACCAATTGATAATGAAAATTGTTATCAATTAACTCTGCTGGAATAGACGGCCATAAGAAAGATTTTGCAGTTGTGAGTCAGGATTATAGCCATGTGTCGAGAATAGGCCAGCCAAAGGATGTGTATCATGAAAAAAGAAGGAGTATGGACGAAAGATTTTATTTCCATATCGATGGTTAATTTTGGATTAATGCTATCGATGTATTTACTGTTGGTAACGATGGCCCCTTATGCAATTGAAAAATATGATGTTTCCGTCAGTACTGCAGGATTGGCGGCCAGTATCTTCATCATTGGCGCTCTAATGAGTCGGTTATTTGCAGGGCGGCAAATAGAAAGTATAGGGAATAAAAAAATGCTGGTGATGGGGATTGCCATTAATATCATCATGACCTTTTTTTACTTTCTGCCTACCAATATAGTAGCCATCATGGTCATTCGCTTTTTACAGGGAATCGGTGTGGGAATGGCCACTACAGCAACTGGAACAATCGTAGGAAAGGTCATCCCGGCCAATAAATATGGAGAGGGAATCGGTTATTTCAGTTTAAGTGCAGTATTGGCCGCGGCAATCGGTCCTTTGATTGGTGTCGCCCTGATAGAATATATGAACTACACGAGTATCTTCTTCTTTTCATTAGCGGTGGGAGTGATAAGCTTGATCATTTCCGTTCTTGTGAATCCTCCAGCAAAGGAGATCATGACGTCAGCGAAAAGCCGATTTGCATTTTCCAGTTTCATTGAACCTAAGGCGTTGCCGATCTCACTCTCGATATTGGTGATAGCTCTTGGTTATTCAAGTATCCTTTCATTCATCACCGTTTATACTGCCGAAATCGATTTAGTGGAGGCGGGCAGTTTTTACTTTCTTGTCTATGCACTCGCTATTTTGGTTTCAAGACCATTTACAGGAAAACTGGTTGATTTGAAAGGCGGCAATAGTGTAGCCTATCCTGGCTTGGTATTATTTGCGATTGGCATGTTCCTAATTAGTCAGGCGCAAACAAGTTTCGTCTTTTTGGTGGCATCGGCATTTGTCGGATTAGGATATGGGAACTTTCAATCTTGTACGCAGTCTCTTGCCATCAAAGTGACCCCTAGGGAAAGAATTGGATTGGCCACATCGACATATCTCGTTTTTCTTGAATTGGGGATTGGATTTGGTCCCTTCATATTAGGCTGTCTTGTACCTTTAATCGGATATAGAGGGATGTATTTATCGCTGGCAGGGCTAATCATGTTGGGCATTCCTCTCTACCATGTACTACATGGGAGGAAAGATAAGGAAGCTCTCTTCTCGAAAATGACATGAAAAACTCGAAAAATGTGGAGCTGCCATTATAAGCAGGTATCCGTTTACCGGCAAATTTTTTAAAAAAACAAAGAGGTTTCGGAAGGGGGTACCCTCCGAAACCTCTTTTATAATCCTGATGTACTTGGTTAGATTTTGATATCTACCTTAGCATTTTTCTGAAGTTCTTCCACATGTTTCACAAGCTTCTCCTGTTTCTTTTGCTGTTCTAATTGTTCCTTGATTTGCGGCTTCATTTCTTCCAATTTATTTACCTTTTGGCCGCTTGCTTTTGATTGCTCTGCCATCTGGTCGTAATATTTCTGGATTTCTTCATCCGTTGGTTCTTCTACTTTAATCTCATTTTCTACGTACTTCGTATAGGGTATATTCTCGGCGATCTGTGTGTTCAGCGTTTCTGTATTCAGGCCTGCTTGCTTCATCGCTTCCTGGAATTTTTCCTCGCTGCCATATTGCTCTTTGATTTTGGCAAGTTGCTTTTTGATTTCAGCCTTGGAGGCTGTGTAGCCTTTTTTATCAGCAGCTTGCAGCAATAATGTTTGCCCCACTAATGAATTGATCGTTTGTTCTTTAATTTGCTTGGCACCTTCTTTGGTGGTTGGATCTTGTCCAAATTGCTGCATTTGCATTTGAGTTGACGATAACACGGTATTATATTCTGCCCCAGTGATTTTTTCGTCATTGACGATGGCTACCGTTTTCTTTTCATCGACTTTTTGCTTGTCTAATTTCTTTTGCATTTCTTCCATCTTTTTTTGTTGTTCCTCAGTTGCTTTAGCCGTTTCCTTGCTTTTCTGTTCCTCGGTCGTTTTAGTATCTTTCTCGTCACTTTTTTTATCCGCTTCATCGTTCGAGCCACAGGCCGTCAGGGCAACAGCCAATAATCCGATCACGATGGGGTACAATAGTTTTTTCATGTTCATTCTCCTTTCATATTCAGTGCTAAAAAAAATCATCTAATGCGCATTATATAGGATTTGCCCTTTAAAACACAATAAAATCATTCTTTTTTTCCAGAAAACAGGAATATAGTAGAGTCCTTTCCCGAAGATATAGGTGCTCCTTTCCAAGAACTGAAACGATTTACCCTTCATCCTGGGCAGGTGATTGGAGCTAGAAAAGATGTAGCAAGCAGTCAATGATGATAGGAGGTCCATGAGCGGGTATTGCTTGATGGCTGAATATATATCGATTGATATATAGGGTTCCGATCACAGACAGTGGAAATGGAAGTGGAAGCCACATCAATCTTATATTGATCATATGAACAGGCGACAGTAATGCAAGGGAGATTATCATCGGATTCTAAGCCTGTTTTTTAAGTCGGTGTTAACTCGATCGACTACTTCGATCCTGCAATGGTAGAGTCATTACAGGACCGTTTCATTAAAAAGGTAAAAGCCGCGAAGCCATTCGCAGCATGTAAAGGATTAAATAATCGCGGACAGGACCTTTCGCGATTGAAGGACGTGATGAAGGGAAAAGAATGATGCCGGAATTTTCTCGGTTGGTCCTCACTCAATTTGCCCAGGGAGGATAGTTCTTTCCCGTGGCTGACATGATGCCCTTGATTGTTTTATTGTTTTTTTCTTTTAACGTAATAGAGGGCTGCGAAAATGAAAAGCAGCAGCACCAAAATTATTTTCGCTTCATCTGAAGCATTCAATGCTTGTTTCACCGAGTAGGCTTCAAGCAGGAGGGCGGGCAGCTTTCCAATCGATGTGGCGATGAAGAAAATCAGGAGGCTCGTCTTACTCAATGCTGCAGCAAGGTTAATCACGCCCGAAGGAATGAAAGGAAGGAGCCTAAGCAAGAGGATCATCCCAAAGGCAGGGGATCCTTGTGAGTTTTGCAGCCTCATGATCCAACGGTTTTTCATGAATTTTGGTTGAATTGCTTGAATGCCTTTCCGATATAATAAAAAGCTCACTGCCGCTCCTATGGTCTCCCCTAAATAAGAAACGATCAAGCCCCCTTGGAATCCAAACACTGTGATATTGGCTGCAGTGATGAAAACGCTGGGTATAAAACCAAGCACGCTAATCAGAATGTTCAAGACTATACTGACAACAATGGACAAGTGACCGCTTGATGCTATTGCCTCGGAAATGAAATGCATGTAGATCAAGACGAACTCCATTTATATCCGACGCCCCAAACCGTTTTCAAATGCATATCCACCGGAAAACCGGCATGGCGCAGTTTCTCCCTAATATTTCGAATGTGGGAATCGATCGTCCGATCTTCCGTGTCCGAGCCGAAACCCCAGATGGCTGAAAGCAGGTGATTTCTGGAATACACTTGAGCAGGTGATTTTAAAAACAAGCATAGCAAGGAAAATTCTTTCGGCGTAAATGAAATGGCCTTGGATTGATAATGCACTTCATAAGCGGATTCATTTAATTGTAATCCTTTAAAGAACACGCCGTCGATTTCGCGATTTTGCACCCGTCGCGACACAGCTTCGATTCTGGCCAATAGAACATCTCCATTAAAAGGCTTCGTTATATAGTCATCGGCACCATTTTTTAACCCTTTCACCATTTCCTCCGCTGCATCCCGTGCGGTGAGCATGATGATCGGAATGGCAGAAAAGGACCGAATCCGTTTACAGGCTTCCCATCCATCCATTTCAGGCATCATTACATCAAGAATGACGATGTCAGCGTGGTTATGCTTCAAGAACAGTAGTGCTTCATGTGCGGAGTCCTTCTTTATGCATGTATAGCCGTGAGGAGCAAGATACAACTCTATCAGATCCATCATCCTTTTTTCATCATCTACCAGAACTGCAGTCTTCATTTAATTATCTCCTTTGAATTTGATCGTGAAGCACGTGCCTTGGCCCAAGGTGCTTGTAACTGAAATGGCTCCTCCTTGAATCTCCACTAATTGTTTGACGATGGAGAGTCCCAAACCGAATCCGCCGGTATCTCGTGCGCGTGATTTCTCGACACGGTATAAACGGTCAAAGATATGCGGGATGTCTTCATCTGGGATACCCATCCCTTGATCAATGATGGAAATGGAGATACTATCAGGCAATCTTTTTGCTTTGATGGCAGAGACGGTATTTTCATTCGAGTATTTCAAGGCATTATCCAGCAGGTTAAGCATGATTTGCTCGAACCTTGCGGGATCCAAATTGATGATTAGATCTTCCTCGCAATCGAGCTGCAACTGCATCTTTTTATTCGTAAAGGCTGGCAGCACCTTTTCACGAATCGATTGCAGGTATGAAGAAAGACGGATGGTTTGTTTTGAAATGGTATAGGTATGCAAATCCATTTTAGCCATATTGAACAGTTCATCCAATAATCTGTTTAACCGTTGTGATTCATCATGGATGATTTCCAAATATGACGTTATTTCAGAAGAAGAATCCAGGTCTTTTCTACGGGCAATATCAGCATAGCCTTTAATATAAGTGAGAGGAGTGCGCAATTCATGGGAAATGCTCGCCAAGAATTCATTTCGTTCCTTTTTTAAATAATTCAATTCATTAGCCAAGCTTTGTATTGATTGGGCAAGTTCGCCAAGTTCATCATGTGATCGAATCGGTACAATTACCGAGAAGTTCCCTTCGCTTAATTTAGTGGTCGCCTCTTTCATGGCGATTAGTGGTCTGGTCAGGGCTTTTGATAAGAAATAGATGATGATCAGCATGAAGAAAAGAAGCAATACTGTCGCAAAAAGGAAGTGCTTATTCAACTGGTCGATTAATTCTTCTACATCACCTGTATTTTTGAACATATAAACATAGCCTTCCTGTTCATTTTTACTGTTGAAGGGTGTTACAGTAGCGATATATGGTTCATTCTTCCAGGTTGATTGGATAATCAAGCCGTTCCGTGAAATTTGAGGGAGATTCTTACGTAAGATTGCTTTCATCGCTGCATTTACCATTTCCGAAGTCTCCAGAATATCGCCTGTTGAGTTCGTTATCACGACATCTGTATCTGTATGGGATTCCATCAGGCCGATATGCTCAAGGGTTCCCTTGGAATATGACAGCTCCAATACATCACGATGACTGTTGCCCCGCGATTTTAATGATTCCAATTCTTGATTGATACGGGATTGGATGACGTGATTATGCAAGTAAAGCATCGAAACCGTTTCCAGTAGCAAAATGCTTAAAAATATATAGAGTCCTAGCTTCAATGAAATTTTCAAGTTATTCACCTTCTATTAAAGTCATTATAGCTGAAAAATATGCAGGAATTATGTAGGTTCGCCACATTCCTTCCATTTACTAAACATAATCTGAAAGAAGCTAGGAAACAAGCAGGACTGCGATATTTTTATAGCAGCTTAATCTGCCATAATCCGGTTCGAGAGTAAAAGGGAAGGAATGATAGGTTTCCATATTTTGTCGTTACAAAATTTGTTGCATGAAGGAAACATTTTGTCACCAGTGAATATAATGTAAAAAAGGAGCTGAATTGTATGAATTGTACAAACCGTACCCAAAAAAAAATAATGGCGTATTCGGCTTTATTCAAAAAAATCGGCATTATCAACGAGGAAGAATACAAAACGATTGCCAAGACCTTTCAAGCAAAGGATTGAGGAATAGAGTATGGACGCTTGTCCCGCCTTAAGCAGGCTGTTAACCCCGCTTTTCCATTCTCGATGAGGGGGAGCAGCCTATTTTCACTTACAACTAAGGATAAATATGGTATTGTGTAGGTATTCCGATACATTAGTTTGAAAGCGAAAGTTCGGTAAAGGAGAATTTCAGTAGGTATGCTTAATTTTGAGAAATATAGTCATGCACCATCTTTAATTGTTACGGCGTCCGGTTACATACTGATTGGGATAGTGTTTGTCAGTATTTATAGGAAAAAAACGGATTCACCTAAGATTTGGAAGGCTTTTGTCGCCACAATTATTGGGTCGTTTGCTTTTCATTTCACTATTAATCTAGCGGGTAAGGACATCAGCATACCAATATTTCCAATCGGTGTGGCCCTCCTCTCATTGTTTTTGGGAATGCGAGGGAACCTTGCCAGGTGGCAGCAATTCCGCCGATTTGCCTGGTTCGGATTTTTAGCGAATCTCATTTTTTTCGCGTTTTTACTTTTAGCCATACCTCTTGATGGAATCATGTATCCGAAGGATGTACCGTCTACATACATGATGAATGTTAAAAAGGCAACATTGATAGCGACCCACCCGAACGCGAAAGAATTAACCTTAAATCAAGCAAAGCTTGAAAAAATGCTGGATACGATGACTCAAAAAAGGCTTGATAGTGAATCTTGGTATTACCGAATTCTTGAAGCGGACGGGCACAAGGAGAAATTTCCCTATGTGTTGGCCGGAACGGTTCCTGCGAAGGGAGGCGGACTTAAGGTCATCATCTTCATTGAAGAAGATGGAAAGGGAGTACTGATTACACCTAATAAAGGGCGTCAGGTTTACTTCAGGCTTAAGGAATCGATTTTTAACGGTGGTGTTGCGGATAATGGGTAGAAAAACAAAAAAGTTCATTTTATTGGCTCCGGTATTATTGATTATAGGAATTCTTTCTTTTATTAATTTTCCAAAAGACCCTGACCCTTTCCCTTCGGATGAGCAAGTCATCGAACGGATTACCTCATTTTTTTCCGAGATTCGGCCAAAGATCATTCAAGACCGAATCTTTTTGGATGATAGGCATGTATTTGTCCCTTTTATTAGTGAAGATGATGGATATGGAATGAGCTTTTGGGTATGGAAGAATAATGAATGGATTGCAGCTTCCGTAAGTGGAGGCGGTCAGCCTATGGTTTGGAATGGAGGGGAAGAAGCAGTAATCATGTGGAATTTAAATCCTAAAGATGAAGTTGGTGAAATCAGCATTTTTGTAAAGAAGGAAAGGGATTTCATGGTGTCAGGGGAATTGGCGACCTATCAACCAAGAATGGGAATGATGCACCGCATTCCGCTTGAAGGCAAAATGTACGGAGCCGAATCGTTTCCTGATCATTGGCAGGAGCTTATAAAACAATATGGGGAAATACAGTCAAGCGATGGACAGAATGAATTTTTGGGACTGGAAGGTGGGCTTCAGGTGGTCGCCAGTTTTCATGATGCCAAGGGGAAAGAAACATTTCCTCACATCTCCTTTACCGGTAATAGCTATTCCACAGGAGATGAATTTGTCGAGGCTGTTATCCAGGTGCATGAGAATGAACTGGAAGGGAAGTATTGAAAGCAAACCTCTGGAGCGTTGAAGCGTACGGATTGTGTCGAAACTATTATTCTTATATAGTTAAGAGATAGTTTTGTAGAAGGAGTTGCGAGTGGTGCGTATATCATGAATTCAATTGTATTGGCGATCATCATTTTTCTTGTCACGTTGGTATTGGTCATTTGGCAGCCCAAGGGTCTTGGAATAGGATGGAGTGCCTGCGGCGGGGCAATCATCGCATTGTTATTCAATGTGGTTTCTTTTCAGGATGTAAGTGATGTGACGCAAATCGTCTGGAATGCGACATTGACATTTGTCGCTTTGATCATCATTTCGTTGATATTGGACGAAGTGGGTTTCTTTGAATGGGCAGCGCTCCATATGGCCCGTCTTGCTGACGGCCGGGGTGTCCGTTTATTTGTTTTGGTATTGGTATTGGGAGCAATAACCGCAGCGTTTTTTGCCAATGACGGAGCGGCCCTGATCCTGACCCCAATCGTGCTTGCGATGGTCCGCGCATTGAACTTTGAAGACAAATTGGTGCTGCCGTTCATAATGGCAAGTGGATTTATCGCAGATACGACTTCCTTGCCCTTGGTGATAAGCAATTTAGTGAATATTGTTTCGGCAGATTTTTTTGGGATTGGTTTTGGCGAATATGCCAGCAGGATGATCATTCCTACCTTAATCAGTTTAGGTGCAAGCATCTTGGTCCTGTACTTATTTTTTAAGCAGCAGATCCCTATTACATATGTTGCAGAGCATGTAAAGAAGCCTGCAGAAGCGGTCAACGACCCAAAACTGTTCAAGATTTCATGGCTGATCCTTGCGATTTTGCTTTTTGGATATTTCGTTAGTGAATTCATCGGCATTCCTGTATCCTTCATTGCAGGCGCAATTGCGCTTTTCCTGATAGTACTGGCAAGGAAAAGTCCTATAGTGGATGTGAAACATGTAATGAAAGGGGCACCGTGGGATATCGTTTTCTTTTCGATTGGGATGTATGTAGTCGTGTACGGATTGAAAAATGTCGGCTTGACCAGCTTGTTGGCTGATGTCATTCAGGCGACGGCGGATCAGGGATTATTTGCGGCTGCGATCATCATGGGGTTCATTGCAGCGGTTCTTTCTTCCTTCATGAACAATCTTCCAACGGTCATGATTGATGCCTTGGCGATTGCCGAGGTACAAACAACCGTGCCGATTAAAGAGGCTCTGATTTATGCGAATGTGATCGGCTCTGATTTAGGACCGAAAATCACACCGATAGGGTCCTTGGCCACGCTGCTTTGGCTGCATGTATTGAAGGGGAAAGGTATCAAGATCACCTGGGGGTACTATTTCAAGGTCGGGTTCATCCTGACCGTTCCTACATTATTGATTACATTGATCGGGCTTTATTTTTGGCTCCGGATCATACATTAAAAACACGACGGACGGAAAATTGAAAAGGACATATAAGTTTCCTTTATAGGTTTACTGAAGACAATGATGGTTTCAAGGCATGCAGTTGTTATCGAGGTCATAATGTAGAAAAACCCCACTTGATGTTGGGGTTTTTTATATTATAAGTTGGGAATGATCAGGCCGCCGTAGGCAAATGCAAGGATGATTACGAATGCGGGATGTATTTTGAATTTACCCAAAGCCAAGAAGGCCAAGGCGGCGATGATGATCGAATGGATGTAACCGATCGAACCGACGGCATCTGCGGCCATGCTCCAGGTAAGCAATAACATCATGATCGCGATTACGGGCTGTACCAGCAAAGACATTCCTTTTACGATCGGTGAATGCTTGAATTTGCGAAGGATTTTCAATAAAAAAATCAAGGCTACAGCTGAAGGGATGATGGTGCCGGCCAAGGCAGCTATAAAACCTGGCCAGCCATACACATCATATCCGACATAAGCGGCAATTTTTGTGGCAATTGGGCCTGGAAGAGAATTTCCCAGTGCGAGCATTTGTGAGAATTCGGCATTATCGAGCCAGCCGTAACGGTTTACGATTTGATCATACATTAATGGGATGGAGGCGGGCCCTCCTCCATAACCAAGCAGATTGGCAATGAAGAACGCAAGAAAAACAGCAGCCCCAATTGGGATGATGAAGCCCATCATGCTGACCCCTCCTTCCTTTCTGCCCTTTTGTTTTTCAGTTTTTCTTTTAATTTAAAGTGGAATGCACCATATAAAAGGAAAATCATGATCACGATTCCTGGGTGGAGGGATACAGTCTGGAGCAATATAAAGGAAATGGCAAAAAAGGTGATGCCGAGCACCGTTCCTAAACCTTTTATCGCCTTTTCGCCAAACTCATAAGCCATTTGTCCAAGCATGACGGCGACAACTGGCATGACAGCAGCAATCATATTGCCGACGATTGCTGAATTGCTTAATACATTAATGAATCCAATCAAGAAAACCATTGCAAGGCATGAGGGCAAAACGTGGGCGGCCACACTCAATAAGGCTCCCGGCCACCCCCTTACTTGATAACCAAGGTATGCTGCCATCTTGGTGGCGATCGGTCCCGGGAGCGTATTGGCAATCGCTAGCGTGTCACCAAATTCCTCATCATCGAGCCATTGATATCGGGAAACGGCTTCGTGACGGATGAGCGGGATGACAGATGGTCCGCCGCCAAAACCTAATATCCCCGTCCGCAACATTCCAACCGTTAATTCAGAATAAGGACTTTTCAAAGCGTTTCCTCCTTAAGAACTTAGCCTTGTTTTCCAATAATATGAACTAATGATAACAAAAACCCCTTTCGTATAGTACAAGAAATATTGATAAATATGAATATATATAAGTCGTCGTAGGGGAAAAGTAATGGAATTGCCAGAACCATAATGTCCATATCGTGAAACATTAAGTCAAGTAGGGTGAGAGAGAATGCTTTATAAGCTAACAAGCGGACACAGTCCATTAACCTCCTTAAGGAAAAAGGGGTAAGATTCAGAAAAATGAAAATATGTATTTGACCTCTGTTTAGTGTGTTATGTATTATGTATACATAACCTAGGTATGGTCATGCTGACTCCAATTGTAAACACTTTTCAAAAGGACGGATTAATATGGCAGGGATTCAATTAAAACCGATCGAAAGGGAAAGAACAACACAGGATAAAGTTTATCAACAAATCAAAAAAGCAATTTTATTTGGCGGTATAACCAGTGATGAAATAGTTACTGAAGTTCAATTAGCGGAAAGGCTGACTACTTCAAGAACGCCTGTAAGGGCGGCCATTCAAGATTTGGTGAAGGAAGGATTGCTCGTTTCCATTCCAAGGAAGGGCCTAACGGTTAGGAAGATTACACCCGGAGAACAGGACGAAATCTTTTTGCTAAGAAGTGCCATTGAACTTGATTCGGTGAAAAAACTTACTAGAGAAATTACCTCACCCATTCAGCTGAATCCACTTAAATTAATCCTGAAGCAGCAGGAAGATGCATGGCAAAATGATGATGCCATGCATTTCATCAAGCTAGATCTTGAGTTTCATCTATCGCTGACAAGACTGGCGAAGTTCACAATAATGGAGCAGGTCTTGAACAATCTCCACAACCTTACGCAGCTCATGGGGTTAAAAGCAGTAAGCAAGAATGGAAGAATGACAAATGTTTTAAAGGAACACCATCAGATTATCAAGGCATTAGAGGAGAAAAATTCCGAACTGGCTTCACGAGCGGTTTTAAACCACTTATCGAAAACAAAAGAAACATTGATCATTGTTGATCATTCCTGATTTGCCATCAAATGCTTGAGTGTGATAGAGGGGGATATAACAATTAGCTCATTGTGCATTTATAATTGTTCTCAGGTCAAGGGTAAATAAGTTTATAGAGCAGCCATTCAACTCCCACTGGTGAAGGAACTAATATAAAGCAAAGGATGTTGGAGAAATGAAAATCGCATCAATACAATTGGAGATTAAGGATAATGAATCAAAAAATGATCGCATGAATCGGGTCGAGTCAATGATTGATGGCTTAAAAGGACAAGATTTAATAGTTTTGCCAGAAACGTGGGCAACGGGGTACTTTTCTTTTAATCGATATATCGAGGAATCGGAAGAAATGGATGGGAATTTTGTACGGAAATTCTCCTCAAAGGCAAAAGAAGTCAATTCATATATATTTGCAGGCAGTTTCATAGAAAAAAATAATGGGAAATACTACAACACCAGCGTCTTGTTTGCTCCTGATGGAACACTAATAGGAACCTACCGAAAAATGCATTTATTCCAATATGGCTCTAAAGAGGGGCAAATATTGACAAGAGGAAATGAAACGACTGTTGTCGATACTGAATTCGGGAAAATGGGATTATCAACTTGCTATGATTTGAGATTTCCTGAATTGTATCGCGCAGAAGTGGATTTAGGGGCGGAACTGCTTCTGGTCACATCAGCTTGGCCGCATAGGAGACTGGAGCATTGGAAATTATTCAATTCAGTTCGGGCGTTGGAAAACCAGTGCTTCTTGATTTCAAGTAATTGTGTTGGAAATACCAATGATGTTCTTTTAGCCGGCCATAGCCAAGTGGTAGATCCTTGGGGAGTTGTTGTGGCTGCGGGAGGTGATGAAGAAACGATCATAAAAACAGAGATTGACATATCTCAGATTGCTAACATTCGAGAGGTATTTCCTAATTTGAAGCACCGTGTCATGGAGCGATAGGAGAAATTACGAAAAAAATTGGAAGTAAAACCAGAGCTGAAATTATTAAACCTGTGAGGCTGCTGCTTCAACCAGAAATATTCTGCAATTTTTCAGAGACCGCGGTGTCGATACATAGGCTCCCATATTACAAAAAGAACTGCTTCCAATACCATTTTCATCAAAAATGGTATGGCTACGTTCTTAAAAAGGATTAGGTCCGGTATTATTATCCGGGCTTAATCCTTTTAATTTTGCCTTGGGGAGAATTAAATATTTTTGTTCTTTTTTGGTCATGTGGGAGGGTTAGCAAAGAATGAATTGGGAGATAATGAAAGAAATAAGTTATTCTTAAATATTCAGAAAATTTTATTGACGAAGAAAAAACATTGTTATATATTATTAATAAGTTACATTAAATTGTTATATAACAGAAGGGGGGGTAAAGCTGATGAACGATCATGTTAAAGCCTATGAAAGTTATGTAAAGATTTGTGAAAGGCATGAAATCGAGTCGATAAACATCGACCTTTTCATTAAAAATTTAACCAAAGACCAGTTGGATGAATACAGTAAATTAGCTGTATAAAGGAAAGGGTGTGTTTGAGAAAGATGGATCTCCAGGTTGATGCAGAAGCAGAAGCAAGTTAGAAACCCCATCAGTTGCCATTGGGAACAGATGGGGTTTTGTTTGATAAGGGGCTTTTTTTTGATAGGCAAGGTTAACTGGATTCATAAAAATGATAGGGAGTAAGGGCAAGCTTTTTTTTATAACCGGCAAGGTCAAAACAACAAAAAACCAATCCTAAAGATAAGGATATAAAATTCAGAATTTTCTTGAAACATAGCCTAGCACATGTTAGAATTCATTTCAGGTAAGAATATTATTAATAAGGTAATCTTGGAGTTTGTTTGAAACCTTGTTCTTTAATAAGCAACCAATAATGATCATGAAAGACTGAAGCAAATCTTAATGGAAAATAAAATATACGGGGGTGGTAAAATTAAACGATTCCATTTGTAATAGCAAAAAAATCTCCTCTACAAATTCATTCAGTCCTAGCGTAATGTGTTCCATGTACCTAAGTGTATTATAAAACGACGGATTCTTACCTATCTACCTCAAAATTTTTAAAATCAGAACAATGATTAGTATACATTACGACATAGCCAATAATTGGTTTTAAAAACGTTTTTTTTGATGAATACAGGAAACAACGTTGCTTATTGAGAAACTTTTCGGTTTTTTCCTATCTATTTGCGAAGAAGGGAATGATTTTAAAGCGCTTCATCGTTATCGTGCTTGAAAAATCAGCACAAGTAAAAGTAAACACATTGTAAGTATGCATATGATCTGTTTTTGGTTGGTGGAATTGTAAGCGCTTCTATGAAAGTGATCAGTGATAATGTCCAATGCATTTGGCCTAAATATGAATCAATCAGGAGGTTTGTGATCAATGAACAAACAACTGCAGATGAATAAGAAATCTAAATGGAAAGTTCGTTATACTGTCTTATTTGTATTATGGCTATGTTGGCTGTTTTCTTTCCTTGATCGAATGGTTATCACAATTGCATTGCCATTTATAGGTGAAGATCTGGATTTAACGGCGACAGCTCAAGGATTACTGTTAAGTATTTTCTTTGCAGGTTATGCACTGTTTCAAATACCAGGCGGGATGTTATCAGATAAATTTGGCTTTCGTCGAGTGATGAGCATTGCGATAGTATGGTGGTCAATTTTCACATCATTGACTGGCTTAATGTTTTCTTATCCACTTCTGTTAATTATCCGATTCGTTTTCGGTTTAGGAGAGGCATGTTTACCAGGTGCGGCTTACAAAGGAATAGCAAATTACTTTCCTAGTAAGCAACGAGGGACGGCCACAGGAATTCAATCAACAGTTAATACGTTAGGGCCGGCTCTTGCTGTTATTGCTGCGGCAGCAATCATTGCGGCATTTGGATGGCGTACAGTGTTTATCGTGATGGGTATCCCAGGGATTATCATCGGTCTTTATATCTGGTTTACATTCAAAGATAATCCGAAAGATCATCCTAAAATGACGAAAGAAGAGCTTGCAGAATTAGAAGAAGACAGTGAGATAGACAAATCGAACGAAGAAAAGAAATCAGGAGTTTCCTTTAAGGAACTTTTAAAGAAACCTATTTTATGGCAAATGGCGCTTATTTGGTTCTTCTTTGATATTACTTTCTGGGGCTTTACTTCCTGGCTTCCATCTTATCTGATAAATGTAAGAGGACTTTCTTTAATGGATACTGGTATCTTCAGTGCCTTACCGTTTCTAGTTGGTACAGTCTCGATCATTTTTGGTGGTTATTTGTCAGATAAAGTCAAGGGGAAAAGAAAATGGGTGTTTATTCCTAATGCTGTAATTGGTGGTCTAGCATTATTATTGATGCTTCAAGCTTCTTCCACTGCCATGGTCATTATGTATCAATGTGTTGCGGCATTCTTCATGTTCTTGGCCCAAGGAGCATTCTGGGGTTTGGTTGTTGATACACTTCCCGCTAAAATAATGGCTGCAGGCTCATCCACTGTTAACTGTTTCGGATCAATTGCAGGATTCATCGCCCCTTTTTTAATGGGATATCTGATCGAAAGAAGCGGTGGTTCTTACAATTCATCTTTCATAGTAATGGTTGCAGCAATAATAGTAGCAGCAATTATTGCCCTGACGATCGGCAATAATACCAAAAAAGAAAATTCATTGATTTCAGAAACAATCGTGGAAGCTTAGCTTGCAACGCTAGCTGAAATTTATTTTCTTTTCCTTATGCTAGAAATGAAGTCTTTTATTAAAAATTGGGTAAGAAAGAGAAAAAAGTATTGTAATTTTCAGAAAAGTAATTAA
Organism: Peribacillus folii; assembly: GCF_030271255.1. Classification (GTDB taxonomy): domain Bacteria; phylum Bacillota; class Bacilli; order Bacillales; family DSM-1321; genus Peribacillus. The sequence continues at coordinate 309,808 of NZ_JASJOM010000006.1, read as the reverse complement.
AATAAAAGAAACGCTGTTGCTTATTGAGTAACTAAAAGGGTGTGAACGAACGAAATCATATATAAGGGAGTTTGAATGAATGAAAGTAGACTTTAAACCAAGCAATGTTAGTTCATTATCAAAGGTACTTGCAGTAGCTACGCAAAATCAATTTGCTGTCGGGGCGTTTACTCCTAGAGCTACAAAGATGATAACTCCTATACTTAGGGCGGCCCAAGAAAAGAAGTCTGCCGTTATTGTTCAAACTTCAGAGAGAGAGCAGGAACGTTACGGAATTAACTTAGCGGAGTTTAGCCGAGAGTTTTATCATGTGATCCAAGAGGAGAATATTACGATCCCTGCCGTGTTACATTTAGATCATACGAAGGATTTCAATGTAATTGCTGAAGCCATCGAAGTTGGTTTTACCTCCGTAATGATCGATGCGTCAGAGCAACCATTTAAGAAAAATATGGAGATAACCAAAAAGGTTGTCGAGTATGCACATTCAAGAGGCGTAACGGTTGAAGCTGAACTAGGCAAGATAGGGACCACCGACTTTATTGAAACTGATGTTGATGAAGAGCTATTCACGGAGCCTAAAGAAGCAAAGCAGTTTGTTGAAGAAACAGGCATTGATGCATTGGCGGTTTCTGTCGGAACTTCACATGGCGTTTATCTTGTTAAAAATCCTAGAATCGATATCGAACGATTAATAGAAATTCGTGCATGGACTTCTGTACCTTTAGTATTGCATGGCGGTTCGGGCACTCCTTCTGAAATGATCAGAAATGCAATTCAAATCCCTGATGGCGGAATTAGTAAAGTGAATATTGCAACGGATTTAGAACATACCATGATAAAAACTCTTAATCGAGAACATTATGTGACGGAAAAAGAGTGGTCGGACCTACCAACTGAAACAATAACTTTAGTCCAAAACGCAGTTAACAACGTGGTAAAAGAAAAAATTGAAACCTTCTTAATAAGTAGCAATAGCGCTTCTTACTATGTTTAAGAAGGAATATCATACTAACTTTGAACTATGCTCCTTTTTTAACTCACATAAGAGAAACCCTTTGACCACATAGTAGTTGGCTATACTCATTACCTTGAAATACCTTTTTTTGTAAAAATCGCCAAGATAATAGGAGGAAAAATTATATGTCTTTAGAAAGATCTAGTATAGTAACATTTGCCGATAATCCAGTTACGTTGATTGGGAGGGAGATTCGCGTTGGTGATAATGCGCCAAATTTCGAAGTATTAGCAAACGATCTAACAAAGGTTACACTTGAAGATTCAAAAGGGAAAGTCCGCCTCATATCCAGTATTCCCTCTCTTGATACAGGAGTATGTGACGCACAAACACGGGAATTTAACCAAATAGCGAGCAGTTTAGGAAATGATGTAGAAGTGTTAACAATTAGTGTAGATCTTCCGTTTGCACAAAAAAGATGGTGTGGAGACGCAGGAATGGAACACGCCCAAACCCTTTCAGATCATTTTAAGATGTCATTTGGAACAGCATATGGCACATATATAAAGGAACATCGTTTAGAATGCCGTGCAGTATTCGTCGTAGATGAAAATGATGTCGTACAGTATGCTGAATACGTACCGGAAATTACGGAACATCCGAACTACGAAGCCGCTATAGAAGCAATTAAGTCATTAAAAAAAGTTAAAAAATGATAGATTATGCGCTATATTCAAAGGACGTATAACCTTTTTCGTGAATGCAAAGAAGTAACAAGTTAATTGAATTAGCTTTTTTTCTCAGATTATTTTATCCTAATCTCTCAAAATAGGAAGGCTGCCCACAAAAGGTCAGCCTCTTCTACTACTGGTTTTAATGATGGGGTGTGAGTTGGAAGCATCGAAACAAAAAAGTTCTTATTACCTTGAAAGTTAAATTTGATTATGTTGAGAAGTAGCGGTTTCGGAATAAACTTTTTTCTTAATTGTAGATTGAAATGTGATTCGGTGTAAGCGCTTACTCTTGAGGCTTTTAAGGAGGTGACCCAGTGATTCAAACGCAATTTTAATTAAATGCCGTTGTCATGTTGTTTTTTTGTGAATGTAAAGAAACGCCGTTGCTTATTGAGCGATTATTAAGGCGAAACCAATGAGATAGTGTAGGTTCGAGGGGAAATAGTACTTTAAACAAATTCGCACTTTAATTCCTGGGAATGAGAAACAGAAAAGAACATTTTAAAAGAAGATTGTATCAAATCATACTCTTGGCAAACATTATAGATCAACTTGTTAACCATTGCCTAGTCAGTAATCCGGATAACCATAAAAAAGGGGTTGGATGTATCATGTCTACAAATGTAAATAGTTACGTTTCACAAGAAACGCAAATTCAACATGATACGGGTGTGGATGAATCACTTAATCCGAAAACAGAGGAAAGTAGGACGGTAAGGCCCTTAGACTATATTTTCATGTGGGTGGGGGACGGTGTTAACCTAGGTAATATGACGCTTGGTGCCAGTATAATCGTAGCGGGAATAGCTACGTTAAACATCTTTCAGACATTTGCTGCTGCTATCATGGCAATTGGCATCATTTCAACTGTTTTTGCTTTAAATGACAGGCTAGGGTACCGAACGGGAATACCATATGTTGTTCAGCTTAGAATGTCCTTTGGGCTGAAAGGTTCCGTAATATCATCACTAATGCGCGGTATTCCCGCCATCGTTTGGTACGGTTTTCAAAGTTGGATTGGCGGTACTGCCTTAAATGAAATTGTGAAGATAATAACGGGCGGCGCCTTTGATCATGTTGCCATTTGCTTTGTAGTGCTGCAGCTGGTGCAAATTGGGCTCTCGCTGTATGGATTCCATGCCATTAAATGGGTTGAAACGCTCGCTTCCATTGTTATTGTACTAGCGCTTCTTTATGTATTTGGTGTTCTTCTAACTTCCTATAGCGACGTTATTGCAGAGAAATGGGTTCATGCAGAAGGGTCATGGGGCTTGCCTTTCTTTGCATTGATCATGATGTTCATGGGGAATTATGCGGCGATCTTTTTAAGTGCAGCGGACTATTCAAGAGAGCTGAAATCTGGTATTAGCGATGCAAAACGCGGATTTTTGTACTTTCTTCCTATATTAATAGCTTACGGTTTGACACTGACAATCGGTGGAATGCTTGCTTCCGCAACCGGGATCAACAATCCTGTTAAAGCGTTTGCGATTGTGGTTGATAACTCATATATTACACTTTTTGTATCCGCATTTATCGTTTTGGGTGCCGTTGCCGTAAATATGGTTGCCAATATCATTCCGCCAACCTATGTTATTACCCTGCTTACAAAAATGAAATTTAAACCTGCAGTTACCATTACCGGATTACTTGCTTTTTGCTCATTCCCTTGGGTTCTAGTACAGGATTCTTCGGCAAAGGGTCTTGGTATTTTCATTCTTATATATTCCGCATTTTTAGGTCCTATTGTTTCGATATTATTGGTCGAATATTATATATTAAGAAAGCAAAAAGTGAATGTTGCAGATTTGTATAAGGAAGATGGTCCATTTGCCGGGTATAACCCAGCAGCGGTGCTTGCATTGATTATCGGCGCCGGAGCAGCCTTCATGAAAGTGGAACTGGCATGGATCATCGGTGTTTTTGTGGCAGGTATAGCCTATTTCCTATTGATGAAATTTGCATTTAAAGATTCTACATTCAAAAAAGGCACGATTTTTGAAAAGTAAGCCTATATTTCTAGAGGGGTACTCTCTCTGTCTATTTATCTTGGATTGATACAATCAGTGGATAACAGGGTGGCTGGGTAAGGTGAATAGGCGAAAAATTCCGAAAAAAGGGGCTGGGAGAATGAAGTTTGATATAGTGATCAAGAACGGAAATGTAGTAATGGAACATACAGTTGAACAACTGGATATCGGTATACTCAATGGTAAAATTGCAGAAATTTCAAAAGAAATTGCAGGAGAATCCGCTGAAATTATAGATGCTTCTCATCAATATGTCATGCCTGGAATGATAGATGCCCATGTCCATATTTGCGAGCCAGGAAGAACGGAGTGGGAAGGGTTTGTAACTGGAACTCAAGCATTAGCTGCAGGGGGGACAACCTCTTTTGTGGATATGCCATTAAACGCTTTGCCGGCAACGACTACAAAGAGCTCGCTCCATTTAAAATTAAAAGCTGCTGAAAATAAGTCGTATGTTGATTATGCTTTGTATGGTGGGTTAGTTCCTGATAATCTCGGAGACTTAGAGGACCTTTCTAACGAAGGTGTTGTCGCCTTCAAATGTTTTATGGCAACATGCGGAAGTGCTGAAATTGGAGATTTTAAGAATGTTGATGATTTTACTTTATATCAAGGAATGAAAAAATTATCGGAATTGGGGCATATTTTGTCTATACATGCCGAGAATGCAGAGCTTACTGATAAGCTGGCAATAGAAAAGAAAAAACAAGGCAAGACAACCGCAAGAGATTATGTGGAGTCCCGCCCCGTTTTTACTGAGGTTGATGCTGTAAAACGTGCTTTGTTATTAGGTAAAGAGACTGGATGTAGATTACATTTCGTTCATATTAGTAGTGGGGAGGCTATTGAAGAAATCCTTAAAGCACGTAAACAAGGCCAAGAGGTTACGATAGAATCGTGTCCTCACTACTTCACGTTAGATACGGAAACTTTCGAAAATATAGGACCTGTTGCGAAATGCGCTCCGCCGCTTCGTTCTAAAACAGAACAAGATAAATTATGGGAAGCTCTTAAGGAGGGTAAAATCGATATCCTGACATCTGACCATTCCCCATGCCCTCCGGATATGAAGCAGAGCAATACCAATAATATGTTTGATGTGTGGGGAGGGATTAGTGGCTGCCAAAATAATGTAGATTTAATGTTTGACGAGGCTGTTAAGAATCGCGGGGTTTCGGTAAGTGAATTTTCAAGGATGATAGCGACAAAACCTGCAGAAATATTCAACTTAAGAAATAAAGGAAGCATTAAAGTTTCCTATGATGCTGATATCATTCTCGTTGATCCAAATAAATCCTACACCGTTCAGGCGGAGGATTTGTATTACCGTCATCAACAAAGCCCTTATGTTGGAAGAAAGATTAACTGTCGAGTGACGCAAACATTTGTAAGGGGACAGCTGGTATTCGATTTTGAAAAGGGGATTGTAGGGCAGCCGATCGGGAAGTTCATGTCGGCAAAAAGTAGTTTTGTAAAAGCATAAAATCCTTTAAAGAAGGATGACCTGAAAGGGCACTTTAGTTGCTCATGCTTTGGTCATACCTTCTTTTTGTTTTATTTTTGAATGGCATTATGTCTGGGGATTGCTATTGTGGTAAGATAAAGAGATAGAATCAGTAATATAGGATTTAATCGGAGGGTAATGCAAATGGTTAAGTCAGTGGATAGGGCATTAACAATTATTTCATTGGTAAGCAAGCGTAAAGAAGGGATTGGGGTTACTGAGCTTGCCTCCAACCTTGAACTAAATAAAAGCTCTATATTCAGATTATTAAGTACTCTTGTAGATCATGGATTCATCGAACAAAATCCTGAAACTAAAAAATATAGATTAGGCTATAAATATTTAGAATTAAGTTCGATGCTGCTTGAATCTATCGACTTGAGAACTCAGGCGAAACCTTTTTTGGAAGAGCTGGAATCACATATCAATGAAGTGATCCACTTGACCGTATATGATCAAGGAGAGGTAATCTATATTGAAAAACTTGAGGGAAGTGAAACCCTTAGAACACATTCACAAGTGGGAAGACGGGCTCCCATGCATTGCACCGCAGTCGGGAAGGTAATTTTGGCCCACCTGCCCTTAAATGAGATCGTGGATATAATAGACAAGCATGGATTGCCGAAGCATACTGAACAAACGATTACAGATAAAGATTCTTTTTTTAAAGAATTGGGAAAAATAAGGAATGAAGGTATTGGCAGAGAAATAGAGGAAAATGAACAAGGAATCACCTGTATTGCAGCGCCTATTTTTGATAACCGGAAGAAAATTACTGCTGCCGTTAGTATTTCAGGACCAAGCATCCGAATGACTGAAGAGAGATTAACTGAAATTAAACCGATTATAATGGATATTGGTAAAAAAATTTCCAAAAGGCTTGGTTACACAGACAATTAAATAATGTGAAAAAAGAATTGGTGTCAGATCAATTCTTCAGATTGTAGACAAACCTGATGAAAATCGAGTTTGTCTATTTTTATGTGTTGTACAATGTGGCCGTTGGTTTCCTCTCCAGACACTTAGCTTTACAGAGGCGGTCCGGGAGCCTCCTCGGTTTTTCAGCCTGTGGAATCTCCCGTGACTCGCACTTCCTGCAGGAGTCTCGAACACCCGCCCCAGTCAAATTTGTCTTAACTCATAGATAGAACCCCTTTTGTGGAAAATTCATTGATTGAAGTTCATCTTCAATCAGGCAGTCTGATTATTTGGGCTTAAAGTTTTAATAAAAAATTGACAGAAATACTTGAAATATTCAAAAAATGGTGATAACATCAAAATAAGAAACAAGGTTAGTTGATAAGCAACAAAAAAATATTTTTTTAATTATAAAATGAAACAACGTTGCTTATAACGATACTAAAAGGAGGAGTAATAGTGGATTTTTCTAAAGAGAAAAGCGAATTTTATAATAATCTAACGAAAACGATTCGCCGGCACATTGTAAAGATGACGAACCATGCAGGAAGTGGTCATCCCGGTGGTTCTTTATCAGCTACCGAACTATTGTCCGTGCTATTTTTTGAACACATGAATGTTGATTCTAACAACCCGGATTGGCAAGACCGAGATTGCTTCTTCCTATCTAAGGGTCATTGTACACCTGTATTTTACTCAGTATTGGCAGAAAAAGGTTTCTTCCCAGTTGACGAGTTAATGACGTTCAGGGATGTTGACGGCAGGTTGCATGGACACCCATGCGGGGAACATATCCCAGGTGTAGACATATCGTCGGGATCGCTTGGTCAAGGATTATCAGTGGCTAATGGTGTTGGGTTAATTGCAAAACTTGATGGTAGCAACAGAAGATCATATTGCATGATTGGTGATGGAGAGCTACAAGAAGGTCAGGTATGGGAAGCCGCAATGACATCAGCACAATACAATCTTGATAATGTTTGTGCCATTATCGACTGGAACAAAATTCAACTTGATGATTTCGTTGAGAACGTAAAAGGTGTAAAAAATCTTGGTGATAAATTTAGAGCTTTTGGCTGGCACGTCGTTGAAATTGATGGCCATGATATTAATGCAGTTAATGAAGCGTATAAAGAAGCTAAACGCACGAAAGGCAGACCTACTGCAATCTTAGCTCATACGGTTAAAGGCAAGGGAGTTTCATTTATGGAAGATACACATGATTGGCATGGTATGGCTCCGAATGATGAGCAATTAGAAACCGCTTTAAAGGAGTTGGCTTAAGATGGCAAATCAAGAAGCACCACGTAAAGGTTTTGCTGATGCACTGATTAGACTTGGGGAAAAGCATGACAATTTAGTGGTACTTGACGCTGATTGCGCAAAATCAAATATGACGAATTTATATAAAAATAGATTTCCAGATCGCTTTTTCAACATCGGTATTTCTGAATGCGATTTAGTGGGTACTGCAGCTGGTATGGCCGTAGCAGGTAAGGTGCCATTTGCGAATGCTTATGCAAACTTCCTTACTGGGCGTGCATTCGATCAGATGAGAATTTCCGTATGTTACTCAAACAACAATGTGAAAATTGTCGGTCATAATGCTGGTACTTCAGCTGCTCAAGAAGGTGCAACACATTTACCGCTTGAAGATATTTCTTTAATGCGCTCACTGCCGCGTATGACTGTGATTGTTCCAGCAGATGCGGTTGAAATGGAAAAAGCGGTAGAAGCTGCTTATTACCATGAAGGACCCATTTACCTGCGTGTTGGCAAATTACCAGTACCGATCGTTACAAAAAAGGAAGAACCATTCAAAATAGGTAAAGCAATTAAATACCGTGAAGGTGCTGATATTACCATCATCAGTACGGGGATAATGCTTGATGAATCACTAAAAGCAGTAGCTGAATTAGAAAAGCAAGGTGTAAGCGCTGAACTTTTGCACATTCATACAATTAAACCCATTGATAAAGAAGCCATTATTGCCTCTGCTGCGAAAACAAAACATGTTATCACAGTTGAAGAGCACTCCATTATTGGCGGATTAGGTAGTGCTGTTGCGGAAGTTTTGTCAGAACACCAACCAGCTAAATTAAGAAGAATCGGTACAAATGACCGTTTTGGAGTTTCTGGAAAAATGGATGAATTGCTCGATTTGTTTGAATTGAGAGCACACCGGATTGTTTCGACTGCAAATGAATTATTAGGCCATAGAGTAACTAGCTAAACACATTTTCAGATGATGAAAGGGGGAGGGGTTTTGTCAAATGGGACCAAATATCCAAGTTTAAAGGATGCATTAGACCTCTTCTCTACATCGGACGATAGCCTTCGTGCTGAAATTAAAGCTCATTTAAAACGAACAAAACATAAGTTTATCGTTTTAGATGATGATCCAACAGGTGTCCAAACGGTACATGATATTTTTGTCATCACGGACTGGGGGAAGGATTGGATTGAAAAAGGGTTATCTGATGAGAGAAGCGTCCTTTACATTTTAACGAACACAAGAAGTTATAATGCAGAAAAAACGGAAAACATCAATCGGGAGATTGTCCGAAACATTGTAGACGTTACGAAGGAAATGGGTATTGATTATTCGATTATCAGCAGAAGTGACTCAACATTAAGGGGGCATTATCCACTTGAAATTGATGTACTCCAAGATGAATTATCAAAAACCGCTCATGTAGATATTTCAGGTCATTTAATCATACCGGCTTTTTTTGAAGCACATCGTTACACTTTAGAAAATACACATTTTTTGGGTATGGATGGCAACCTTGTACCAGTGAATGAAACAGAGTTTGCGAATGATTCAGTTTTCGGCTTCACGACTGCTAATTTGCCGAAATGGATTGAAGAGAAGACAAATGGAAACGTAAGACCAGGGTCAGCTTTGATCATTTCACTTGAAGATATTCATGAAGGCGGCATGGATAGAGTTTATGATATTTTACTATCTGCCAACCATAATGCTCCTATTATAGTAAATGCAAAATCTTACTATGAGTTGGACATCGTATCATTGGCTGTCCTTAAAGCAATTGATTCTGGCAAGCATTTCTTGTTTAGGACAGCAGCATCTTTTGTAAAATCAATTGCTGGAATTCAGGATCGTCCCTATTTATCAGCTAATGAGATCGTTTCAAATGAGGAAAGCCAAAAAAATGGCGGATTCATTATAGTGGGTTCTCACACGAATAAAACTACGGAACAAGTTAAGGTGCTAATGAATGAATACCCGATTGTACAAATCGAAATGAATGTTCGGAAAATTCTTGATGAAGAAACGAGAACGGAAGAGCTCACACGAGTATGCCAATTGGTAGACCAGAATATTTCTTCCAACCACGATACGCTTGTTTATACAAGCAGGGATTTAATCAGTGCAAAAGATAAGGAAGAAAATCTGAAAATTAGTCAAACCGTTTCCAGTTCTTTAGTTCAAGTGATTCGCTCTTTAAAAGTCAAACCGAAGTTTATCATTGCAAAAGGCGGTATAACCTCCAGTGATGTGGCAACGGAGGGCTTGGAAATAAAATATGCAAAAATTTTAGGTCAAGCGATCGCCGGTGTTCCAGTATGGTTAACCGGAAGTGAAGCTAAGTTTAAAAATACACCTTATATCGTATTTCCCGGCAACGTTGGGGACAAAGAATCGATTGCTCAAATCTTTGAGAACATAAAAAAGGATCAAAAGGGAGAGATATAAATGGCTAAACAAAAAATGACAGCTGCTGAGTTAATTGCCTTGTATTTAGAAAAAAGAGGAGTGAAACACGTCTATGGTATACCGGGAGCTGCAATCTTGCCATTCTATGATGCAATTAAAGAATTAACTAAAATTGAATCATATATTGTTCGTCATGAACAAACTGGTGCTTTCATGGCTGACGGATATTCAAGGGCAACTGGTGAAGTAGGAGTATGTGCGGCCACGTCAGGTCCTGGCGGAACGAACTTCTTAACTGGACTTTACGGTGCATGGATGGATTCAATACCGATGATAGCCATCACTGGTCAACAAAAAAATAGCTTGATTGGAACCATGCAATTCCAAGAAGCGCCTATCGTAGAAATGGCAAAGCCTGTAGCGAAAGCTGCTTACCGTTTAACTGACGGTTCGAAAGCTGCCGAATTCATTCATGAAGCATGGATAACGGCTACTACTGGCAGAAAAGGTCCAGTTCTTATTGATTTACCAGTTGACCAACAAAAAGTAGAGATAGAAGTTGATTTAGATGAGCTTATCGCCTCCACTCCAGTCGATAACTTACCACAGGCTTCTGACGCTGATATAGAGAAAACGTTAGAATTATTAAAAGACGCCAAAAGACCGGTCTTGCTTTCTGGTGGAGGGGTCAATATTGCAAACGCTACCGCTGAATTAAAAGCATTAGCTGAAGAACTGCAAATCCCAGTAGTAACTTCCGGCATGGGGATGGATACATTCCCTAATGATCACCCTTTATTCGCTGGACGTATGGGGACAATGCTTGATACTCCATTTGGTAACAAAACAATTGTTGAAGCTGACTTAGTCATCAACCTTGCCGGACGTTTTGCTGATCGTTCTACCGGAAATGTTTCGGTATTCACGCAAAATGGCAAGAAAGTTATCCACGTAAACCTGGATAATAAAGAAATTGGTAAAGTTGTGCCAACTGTTTTAGGCATCGTTTCTGATGTTAAGACATTCATGGTTAAACTTGCAGAAGCACATCAAGCACTTGGTGCACATGTAGCTGCAACTGCCGAAGTCGGTACTAGAGTTAACTTAACTGAAGAGCGGAAGAAATGGGCACGTAAAACGGATTACACAACCTTGCCAATCAGACAAGAGCGTGCATTGCGCGAGCTTCGTGAATTCTTAGATCGAGATGCATTCGTATCACATGATTGCGGCATCAGCCAAATCTGGTCCAGTCAATTATTTGAAACGTATGTACCGAGAACATACTTATTAACTGGTGGTGCGGGTACGATGGGGTGGGGCCTTGGTGCAGCAATGGCAGCGAAGCTTGCATTTCCTGAAAGGCAAAGTGTAAACATCCTTGGTGACGGAAGCTTAGGTATGTCCTTGCAAGATATCGCTACAGCTGCCAAGCATGATATTCCGGTCATAATTTTCTGTATGAACAATTCATTGATGGGATTAATTCGACAACAACAAAACTGGTTCTATAGTGAACGCCAAATTTCGACAGACTTAATTTACAAAAATGAGTTATGTGATAATGAAGAGCGAGGAATCGACTTTGTTAAAACTGCTGAAGGGATGGGTGTTCGTGGTGAGCTTGTTACTCATTATGATGATATCAAACCAGCTCTACAACGTGCAGTTGACTCAGGTAAACCATATTTAATCGAAGTTATAGTTGACCCAGATCCTAAAAAGGCTTGCGAATTCTCGAACAACGGTGCACTTAACGGGTTTGTATATTCCAAAGATATTGATTATTCAAAATGATCATTGCTGTAATGGACGTATTGTTTTTTGAAGCGATGGGATATGAACCTATTGCTTCAAAAAACAAATCAGTAATTAAAAGTAGGATTGACTGTACGTAAATACCGGATTATTAAAGGGGGGAAGCCGAAAAATCGGCGAAGCAATGTCAGAAAATCTTCATAATGCTATGAAAGTCGGAATTGTTCACTTTATGGCTTATCCAGAAACGATGGGTGGGGATGGTCCAGCTGTTGAAACAATTAAGAAAATTGTCCAAGATGATTTTTTCTCTGGAATTGAGATAACATCCATTAACAATCCTGAAGAACGTAAAGAGGCTGCACAAATTTTACAATCCGGTGGAATGAGTGTAGGATTCGGTGCACAACCGATTCTATTAAAAAACAAAGGGAATCTGAATTCTTTTGATGAAGCTGAGCGTAGAAGGGCCATTGATTTAGTAAAAGCAGGAATTGACCAAGCTTACGAAGTAAATGCTGCTAAACTTGGTTTCTTAAGTGGGGCCAAGCCGGATAATCAACAAGATGTTGCATTGCAATTACTTACGAATTCCATCAAAGAATTATGCGATTATGCAAAATCTAAAGGTGATTTAGCACTTTCACTTGAAACGTTCGATGATGAAACCGATAAGAAATGTTTGATTGGTTCGAATAAACTTGCTGTTGAAGTTGCTAAAGAAGTACGTAAAGTAGATCCCACTTTCGGTTTGATGCTTGATTTAAGTCATTTACCAATGCAACGTGAAACATCTCGTGATGCATTAACGGTCGCGCGTGATTATATTACCCATGCCCATATCGGAAATTGTTATATTAAAGATACTTCTGATCCTGCTTACGGTGATCAGCATCCGCGTTTCGGATATCCGGGAAGTGAAGTCGATGTTGCGGAATTAGCGGAGTATTTACGATCTCTATTGGAAATTGGTTACATCGGTGAAGGTATAAAGAATATCGTCGCTTTTGAAGTAAAACCTGTAGGTACAGAATCTTCAGATATTATCATTGCACAGTCAAAACGTACTCTCATTGATGCATGGTCATTTTTACATTCAAAAAAAGGGCGCTTAGTCAGCTAGCCTCCCAGATATTCACAATATGCAGTAAACGGTGACAAGCACTTTTGCCTGTCGCCGTTTACTCTACTATTCAATTAGCTTACTATTCAGAATTCCCATTGAACCCCAACTGAATAAGGTGTTAATATGACCTTGCATTATAAAAACCGGATTTAAAAATAACTAACAAACTATTTTAGTGATTAAATGGGCAAGGAAGTGATCGATTGGTTAAACTTCAGAAGGATATTGATGCTATAAGAATCAACACTAGAACCGAAGAACTTGCTGCTTGTTCTTCTACATCCGTTGGTGTCACTAGACTACCTTTCACAGTGGAAAGTTTAAAAGCAGAAAGGCTTGTGGAAGAGTGGATGAAAGCAGCTGGGATGACGGTAAGAAAAGATGCTCTCAACAATATAATCGGGCGTTATGAAGGGAAAGATCCTACAGCTCCAGTTTTAATGATTGGTTCACATTTAGATAGTGTGATTGAAGCGGGTAAATATGATGGCATTTTAGGAGTTATAACCGGAATAGAAGTGGTTCAGACCCTTAAGGATAATGGCATGATAGTAAACAATCCAATCGAAGTGGTAGGTTTTTGCGATGAGGAAGGAGTAAGGTTTCACTCAACCTTCCTTGGCAGTAAAGCGGTTGCAGGAACTTTTACTGCCGATGATTTAGAAAGGGCAGATGAACAAGGAATTACAATTGCTGAAGCGTTAAAGGGAATTGGCATTGCTGACCCATATGCTTATAAAAAAGCGAGTCGCACTCCAGAAGAGCTTCTCGCTTATTTGGAACTTCATATTGAACAAGGGCCTGTGCTTGAGAGGGAGAATGAACCTGTCGGAATCGTTCGAGGGATTGCTGGTGCTACAAGATTTTATTTTGAAGTTATCGGGAAACCTGGACATGCCGGGACAGTTCCTGTTGCCATTAGGCAAGATGCACTTTTAGGGGCCAGTGACCTCATTTCCTACATTGAGAATATCGCTATCCAAAATGCCCCATTAGTAGCCACCGTTGGTAAACTTACCGTAGGTCCGGGGGCCAGTAATGTAATACCAGGCCTTGTAACAGGGACACTGGATATCCGGGATTTAAATGTGGATCGTAAGAAAAAAGCAATTGATGCCATATTAACTGAAAGTGAAAGAGTCGCAAAAGCAAGAGGACTGCAAATTCATTTTGAACAGGTTATGGAAGCCGATCCTGTATACTGTGATGAACAATTGATTGCCGTAATTGAAGAATCCATTAACGACCTGGATGGAAGCGGCATCAGCCTTGTAAGTGGTGCTGGTCATGATGCAATGGCTATGGCGGATGTAACGGATGTAGCCATGATTTTCGTTCGTTGTAAAGATGGTCTTAGTCATCACCCTGATGAATTCGTTACGGTAGAAGATATGGGGGCGGGAGCAAGAGTTCTTTACTCTACAGTAATTAAAATAGCCACAAAACAATTGTGAGGGATGAATATTCCATCCAAAAAAACTCGTGAACCGACTGTACCGGATCACGAGTTTTTTTATAGGTATAGTTCTTCGAAAAGTTTGTTTGGTAAGAACTAAACCCTTCAATCGAGGAGACAGGACAAATCAACGCAATTGTATATGAGGGCAAGCTTCCCTTCAACCATACCTATTTTAGTAACATTTAATGATTTATTGATCACTGTTATCCCTGAAAATTGAACCCATAAGTAATGCGATACGTAAATGAAGGGAGTTTTTTGGATCATGGACGGAATAATTCAAAATGTCCTCACATTTGGCAATTCGGTATTTAACGGTATTACGGTGGACAAACAGTTTCCTCGATGTGATCGCAAGTTCGCAGTTGTTATCCAAATAGATCGATAAAGTATTAACTAAGTCTTTTTCATCTTTAGTTTTAGGATACGATAGAGAACGTAAAGTATTCTCAAAAAACTTTTTTAAATCTTTTTCGGGAATCAACCGGATCAGCTCGATTAATTGCTTGGTCTCGTAAAAGTTAATGAATTTAGTTTGAAACAGTTCAGACCCCTGCATCCATGCTTCCACTGCCTCTTCGTATGTAAGTGGGATATAAGTAAGGTCATTGGAAAAGTTACCGACTCCGAACGACAGCGAAATTTTCAGATTGGAACAAGCTTCATTCTGGAATTCCTTCAGCCTTTCTTCAATTATGCTTTTAATCGAATCATTACTATTCAGAGGAAATTGCATCAAAATGACAAAATAACCATCTTTCATAAAAACGATATTGTTTGTATCTATTTTTAAAAATGATTTATGTAAAAATTTGTATAAGTAGTCGTATAATCTATTCATGATTTCTGCACTTTTTTGTAAAGCATTTTGTTGATCATAATCAATTTTACAAACAATGCATACATATTTCATACTGTCGACCAAGCCATGCTGTTTTCCCCTATGGATAATTTCTTGTTTGCTGGAAATATTTCCATCAACTAGGGAGGCAAAAAAGTTGTTTTCCAACAACCGACTGTTTTCTCTAATGGCCTCGTTTTTTAGCAGCGTGAATGAAATGACTGTTGATGCTTGCTCTATAGCTAATTGGGAAGATGGGAATGAAAGCTTCTCGGGGTGAAGAATTATTAGTAAATATGGGTAGGGACGCATTGTTTTCACCCGGAACATTTTTATGGAAATGTCATTATTCTGGATGTCGATTGTGAACTGGTCTTTTTCCAGGTATGCTTCCATATCACTTTTAATATGCTCCTGAACACTTTTCATAACGATTTTCATATTTCCTGTGCGGAAATGATTAGAAAAGGATGTCACATCACCAATAGGATCAATTAGGAGAACAGGACATTTTAATAAGGAGCCAAGATTTTCAATTAAGGAACTAAGGCTGTAGCCTTTTATCATCATATTGGTAAATTCCTTGTGAATATGCATCGCATAAAATAACTCTTCGATTTGGTTATCCCAAATAAAGCTTGATAATTGATGAGCAACCGCACCTAATGTTAATGTCTCTGGAATTTGAATAATCGGAAATTCTAATGAGTCTGCTAATTCGATTACATCCGGCGGTATCTTATCAATGAATCTTTTAAGCTTAATGGCGATACCTGCACAGGGCAGTTCGTTAATTTGGGAAATAAGATTGCATAGTGCATGAGGATCGTCTTTAAAAGCATATCCTGTCGTCAATAATAGGGAGTTCTCAGCTAGAAAATTGATGGCATCTGGCGTCTCTGAAATCTCAATTGAGCCCACTTTCCTTTTAAGGCCATCATGTCCGGCAATCATCTTAGCTTCACGAAACACATCTACGATAAATAAATCTTCTACCTTTTTCATCATACACCTTCTAATTCTAAAGTTTGTCAGTTTAAATTTCTAGAAAGGGAAGCAAACGTATCTTGTTAAATTTGGACAAAAATTTAAATGGCAATTGTTTACACTGCATAATGATTTTGTGAATTAATCCGCTTATAATCAATTGTATAGAGGATTTAAGGTTAATGAAACTGTTTTCATTCGATACATTTCATGTTTCTATTATAATCAAAAACTATATTCATATTTAGAAGAACTGACAATCTACATAATTGTGCACCGGTCAAATGTCTAATCGGGGTTTTGACATCTAAGATTTTACTACACCTTGTCTACCTTATTTATGTCTCCAGTTGTTATTTCTGCAAAGAGTAAGCGCTATCAATCATGAGCTGTATAACGAGGAGGAAACCATTTGGAACAAACCAAAGCTACATTGGAGCAGGAAGCGGAATTTAGCAGAGACTTATTGGCAATAAAACCGGAAGAGAGAAATTGGAAAGTGGGCAACTATTTCTCTATCTGGATGGGTTCAATCCATAATGTTCCATCCTATGTTACAATTGGCGGTTTTTTCGCGCTAGGATTATCAGTTGGACAGGTATTCTGGGTTATCATGATAGCCTCATTCATTTTGGCCATTTTCATGGTGTTAAACGGTTATGCGGGAACCAAATATGGGATACCGTTTTCTATGCTGCTGAGGACATCATATGGAGTGAAAGGAGCCATGCTGCCAGGTATATTAAGAGGCTGCATCGCAGCAATCATGTGGTTTGGCTTTCAAACTTACGCAGGAAGTATCGCCTTTACAATCTTTATCGGGAAGTTATGGCCGCCGTATTTAAAACTAGGTGGGGAATGGAGCTTCCTTGGTCTAAGTATTCCAGCTTTAATATCATTTTTAATATTTTGGATGTTAAATGTATCGTTTATATACGGTGGGATGCAGGCGATAGGTAAATTCACGAAATTCTTATTACCGCTCGTTTATCTAGTGTTTGGCGGGATGGCAATTTGGGCGATTAAATTGGCAGGGGGGATCACTCCGATTCTTCACTACACTCCCAAAGGGATTGAGGGTAATAGCCTATTTGTTTTACTTGCATGTGTGAGTGCAGTCTTGGCAATATGGGCTTCACCAATTGTGAATGTTTCTGATTTTACAAGAGAAGCCCGCTCACAAAGAGATCAAACGATAGGGCAAATCTCGGGAATTGTCTTTGCGTATCTATTATTTGCGATCGCAAGCATCACGCTTATCGTTGGCTCGGAAATCGCTTTCGGTACACCAATTTGGAATGTTCTAGACGTAGTTGAACGTTTTGATAATAAATTTGCCATTGCAGTATCCGTATTAACTATTTGTTTAACATCATTATCTGTGAATATCACAGGAAATATTATACCAGCAGGCTTACAATTATCAGCGTTATTCCCGAAAAGAGTCAGCTTTAAAACAGGTGCTTTAATTGCAGCGGTAGCAGGTCTTATCATTATGCCATGGAAGTTGATGGAGAATTCAACTAGTATATTCTTATTTTTAAATATTATCGGAGGTTTATTGGGTCCTGTAACTGGGGTTATGCTGGCGCATTATTATGTTATCGCAAAAAAAGAAATCAATATGGAAGAATTATATTCCGTTAATGGAAAGTATCATTATAAAAATGGTTTTCACATGCCAGCCTTGATTGCCACTGTAATCGCAGGAGCTTTTAGTTTATCTGGCCAGTTTTTTCCTGCTCTCAAGCTAGTGTATCATCTATCATTTTTCTCGGGTACGATAGTTGCATTCATACTATATATCGTTTTTGTTAAAAGGGAATTATACGTTTCAGGAAAAATGCAGAAACGAGAGGATGTGGTTAAAGGAGCTTAATTGATGGGAAAGTGAAAAGATCAGCTTAATATTTGGAATATTTAAATTTTGGAGTCTGCTAAAACTCATATTGATGTTTCGAACATTAAAAAGATTGGATTTAATAGAAATTATAAAATTCGATTTCTCATGGAAAGGAATGAACCTATGGCTACATACGATTTACTCATTAGAAATGGAAATCTTGTATTGGCAGATTCGATTGTTCAAGGAGATATCGCGATTAAGGAAGGGAAAATTAAAGAAGTGTCCATCGGAAAAAATATTGCTGCTGTAGCAACAAGAGAAATTAATGCTGAAGGACAGCATATCCTCCCAGGATTAATTGATACGCATGTTCATTTCAACGAGCCAGGCAGGACTGAGTGGGAAGGTGTTCGAACTGGCAGCAGAAGTTTAGCGGCTGGTGGGGTAACGACCTATTTTGATATGCCATTGAACAGTACGCCGCCAACAACCAATAAAGAGAATTTGGCATTAAAGAGAGCCTGCTCCGAAGAAAAATCGGTAGTCAATTGCCGCTTTTGGGGGGGACTTGTACCGGAGAATATTGGGGATATTAAAGAACTTGATGAAAATGGAGTAATTGGTTTTAAAGCTTTTATGTCACCGAGCGGGATTGTCGATTTCAATCATGTCGATGATATTACGATTTTTAAAGGGATGAAAGAAATTGCTTCTGTAGGTTCACTTTTAGCCGTTCATGCTGAAAGTACAGTCATTTGTGAGCAGCTTGCACAAGAAAAACAAAGTCAAAATAAGACGACTGCAAAAGACTTCGTCGAATCAAGGCCGATCATTTCCGAAATTGAAGCGGTTAGAAGGATCATTTCATATGCTGAAGCTACAGGTTGTAAACTGCATATTGTTCATGCAAGCAGCCGGAAAGTAGTGGATGTCATTAATCAGGCAAAGCAAAGGGGCCTGGATATTACGGTAGAAACATGCCCCCATTATTTATCTTTGACATTAAAAGACTTAGAGGAAAAAGGCGGATTGGCAAAATGCTGCCCGCCACTGCGTGATGATGAAGAAGTAGAACAATTATGGGAAGCCGTGGCACAGGGTGAAATTGACGTTATCGCCTCAGACCATTCACCAGCACCTGCATCTATGAAAGAGGTAATAAATGATGACTTTTTCAGTGCATGGGGCGGGATTTCCGGTGCTCAAACCACTCTCAATATAATGTTGACAGAGGGGCATTTCAACCGTAATCTCCCTCTGGGTAAAATTGTTGAATTGACATCAACGAATCCAGCTAAGTTATTTGGTCTTTACCCCCATAAAGGAATAATAGCCGTTGATAGTGACGCTGATCTGGCTATAGTTGACCTGAACAGGAGCTTCGAGCTGAAAAAGGAAGATTTGTTCTACCGCCACCAGCAGTCGCCTTATGTTGGCAGGACATTCAAAGGACAAGTAACGGCAACCATCGTCAATGGGGCTATTGTTTTTGAAAATGGAAGCATTACAACTGGGGAAAAAATGAAAATCTAGACTTATTAGGATAAAGGACTAAGAAAATCTTAATCATTTAAACAGCTGCTTCTCTTTCATGCATTTTTTCAGGCGTACACAATCAAGGCCTATAAAGAACACTGTGGTCATGTTTCCTAAAATAGGAAATATCGGATGAAGAAATAAATAGGGGTTTTATCTATTATAGACAAAAAACATAATCATTTTTATCAATTAGGCATAATGACTATTTAAATGAAAGCGTTTAACATTTATATAAGAGACGAGTTAATCTATTTTCGGTAACAGGGCACACCAGGATTCACATGCTTATACTTGCTCACGATTAAAACGTTGATTGGTGTCAAATGAATACTCAAAAAATATGGTTAAAGGGAGAGTTTAAAAGATGGGTTATCCTAAAGATTTATTAGCAAGCAGATCAATAATCGAGCACGGTAAATATGCTTTAATTGCACCTGAAGGATTGGTGAATAATGTTGTTCCAGGATTCGAGAATTGTATCATTTCCATTTTGGGTTCTCCTAAGCTTGGAGCAAGCTTTGTCGATTACATTGTGACCATGCAA
The DNA here is from genome assembly GCF_030271255.1 of Peribacillus folii. Lineage (GTDB taxonomy): Bacteria > Bacillota > Bacilli > Bacillales > DSM-1321 > Peribacillus. The sequence continues at coordinate 289,882 of NZ_JASJOM010000006.1, read as the reverse complement.
AAGGAAGGAAAGAACAGCGAGGGGTTTGGCGGACAAGAAGATGTAGAGACATTTGTCTATGTTATTGAAGGGAAAATAAAAGCTGCTGCAGGTGAGCAAGAGTTTGCCCTCGAGGAGAGCGGGTATTTATACTGTCCGCCAGGGAAAAAGATGTATTTAGAAAACCAATCGGATGGAGAATCCAAACTATTTCTATATAAGCAAAAATATCGTCCTCTTGAAGGAAGGAGTCCATGGGTTCATTCAAACCATGCGAATAATATTGAATTCAGGATTTATGATGATATGCATAATGTCCATCTTAAAGATCTTTTGCCCGCTGATATAGATTTTGATATGAATTTTCATATTCTTTCCTTTGATCCTGCAGCATCCCATCCGTTCATCGAAACACATGTACAAGAACATGGCGCCTACTTACTCTCGGGAGAAGGGATGTATAATCTGGATAATCGGTGGGTTCCTGTAAAGAAAGGAGATTACATTTTTATGGGTCCATATGTACATCAAGCAGCCTATGCGGTAGGTAGAGGAAATTTAACCTATGTTTACTCTAAAGATTGTAATCGTGACGCATCCTTGTAAAAAGCCACATCACTTTGGAGAAATGAGCAGATCCCGACAATGCGGGCAGGCTGAGCTGTAATATCGGGAGATTCGGTAGGTATAATTCAAACCCATTAAATAGTAAAGAGGTGCTGAGAAATGGACCAGAATACAATTTTGAACACAAAATCGATAATAGAGGAAAGAGTTTTTGAAATCGATAAAATAGCAAAATTCGATTCTAATGTACCACAAAAAAACTATTTCTATGAAACGGATAAAACGGTTGGGGCTGTTTGGTGTCTAGAACCTGAGCAGGAAGTATATTTACATTCTCATTCGAACGTTGATGATATTTGGGTTTGCATTGAGGGGGAAGGAACTTACTTTCCAGATTTAGAGAATGAAATTACGATCAAAAAAGGAATGGTAGTATTGGCCAAGCCTAATCAAATCCATGGAATGCGCAATACAGGAAACAGTCGATTCATGTTTGTAGGCTTTGCGGCAGGGACATTGCCAATGGATATTACAAGATATTAAAAAAGGCTAAAGATTCTGCTTTCAAAAAAAGTGATTAAGGCGAAGCGAGTGGAATGAAAACCGCGCTTCGCTTATATTTTTATTAAAACGAGATGATTTGCATTTTTACGTAGAAACTATGGATTCCAAAGGAAATGCAAACAGATCTTATAAAGGAAATGGTGATGATCAGGATGAAACAGCAGGGAGTTACTGTAACAATATTGTCTTCTTTACAGTGGCTTTTTTTTATTTTTGCCAATACAGTTGTCGTACCGATTTCTGTAGGAGCAGCATTCCAGCTTCCTTCGGAAACAATTGAAATGACAATACGATGCTCCTTCATCTTTACAGGGATATCCTCTATTGTGCAGGCATGGATAGGGCATCGTTATCCATTATTGGATAGCCATTCGGGGCTAATGTGGGGTTTGATGATAAATATGGGCATCTCGGCATCTGCACTCGGATTGGATTTTGCAACCGTAGGAGGGGGAATAGCAACAGGTATTCTGCTGGCAGGAGCTGTAACTGTCCTGCTTGCAGCATTTAACCTGATTTATGTCATACAGAAAGTAATTAAACCGATGGTGATAAGTGTTTATATATTTTTGCTAACCTTTCAGCTCATCTTTATTTTCTTCAAAGGTATGTTCAAAATAACCGAAAGTGGAACGATTGATCTCCCTGTCAGTTTGTTTTCAATCTTGATTGTCATCTTCGTTGGCTTTTTAAGGATTAAGGGAGGGAAAATACTAGCCAATTTTTCAATCCTCATCGGAATTATCGTAGGGTGGTCATTTTATCGAATTATTTTCCCATCAGACCTTTCGGCGGCTAATTCTTCAGGCATGGCTTTCACTTTCTTTCCACTTGGAACTCCAAACTTGAATATTGGTATTATTCTTGTCTCCTTTTTTGCGGTCCTTCTGAATTTAACGAATTCTTTTGCTTCTATTCAAGCTGTGGCAGATGTTTACAAGGAGAAGGCGGAAAATAGTCAATACAGAAGATCTATTTTTGTAACAGGTATTTTTGCATTTATCTCGTCGATTTTTGGCTTGGTCCCTTTCACGCCATTTACATCTACAATAGGGTTTTTACAAAGTACCAAGTTATTAAAACGAACGCCTTTTGTCATAGGCGGGTCCTTGTTTATTCTCCTTGGAGTTATTCCGCCATTAGGGAGGTTCTTGGGAACCATACCACTGACAGTAGGTAACGCTGTTTTATTTGTCGCATACCTTCAATTGTTTGGGACCGCATTAAACAGCCTAAAAGGAACGTTTTTCAACTCTGAAACGATACTCCGTTTAGCGGGCCCGGTGCTCGTTGGAGTTAGCATTATGAATATCCCGCCAGCATCATTCGGCAGTATTCCAGTTCTCTTGCAGCCTTTCATTGCAAATGGTCTCATAATGGGTGTCATTATATCGATCTTTTTGGAAAAACTTATAGATTGGAATAAGTTAACAAGTAATTTGGAAATAAGGCAGTAACCGATATACCACCGGAAAATGATCAACGAGCAATGCTCTAAAAAGGAAAAATTTAATTTCTTGAGGAAAAAGGAGTTCGGATAATATTTACTATTTTGGACATCTGTTGAGGCTAACGGTAAACTTGAAATGGATCATAAGAAAATAAAACCATAAATTAGGAACTTGAGTAACCGACAACACTTTTTGTATTGAACTAGGCGTTTTGCAGTCAAACTAATATAAAGGAGGAATGCAGGATGGAACACTATGTAAAAGTAGGTCATCTTCAAGTGGCTCCTGTCCTTTTTGAATTTATCAATAAAAATGGGATTCCAGGAAGCAGCCTGAAGCAGGAACAATTTTGGGTTGATTTTGAAAAATTAATACATGACCTGTCTCCCAAAAACAAAAGATTGTTAGCCCGTCGTGATGAAATTCAAACAAAAATCAATACATGGCATAGAGAAAATAAAGAAATGGACGTTGCTGAATACAAATCATTTTTACAGGAAATTGGCTATCTCGAACCAGAAGGAGAAGACTTTCATATTACGACAGAAGACGTAGATGATGAAATAGCCTTCCAAGCGGGTCCCCAGCTAGTTGTCCCAGTTGATAATGCCCGTTATGCAATCAATGCATCAAATTCAAGGTGGGGAAGTCTTTATAATGCCCTTTATGGAACAGATGTTATTAGCGAAAAAGGAGGAGCTTACCAAGAAGGGCGATACAATGAAATTCGCGGTGAAGAAGTCATTTCATATGCAAAGGATTTTCTTGACCAAGTAACTCCTTTAAAGGGCCATTCACATAAAGACGCTGTGAACTATGCAGTAATAGATGGCAAATTAGCTGTTACACTCCAAAATGGGCAAATTACGAGTTTAGTAGAGGAATCTAAGCTAGTTGGCATACAAGGCGAATTCGAAAAGCCATTGGCTATATTATTAAGAAATAATGGTTTGCATTTTGAAATTCAGATCGATCGAAGTCACATGATCGGCAAGATGGATCAGGCAGGCATCAAGGACATCCTCATGGAATCTACTCTTACGGCCATAATGGATTGTGAGGATTCGGTTGCCGCAGTGGATGCCGATGATAAAGTCCTGGTATATCGAAATTGGTTAGGCCTTATGAGGGGGGATTTGACTGTAACCTTCAAAAAGGATGATGAAATGATGACCCGTACATTGAATCCGGATCGTCTATACAGAACACCAGATGGAGAAGTATTCTCTTTGCCAGGCCGTTCGCTGATGTTTATCCGTAACGTGGGACACTTAATGACAACAAATGCTGTCCTTGATGCAAATGGTGAGGAAATTCCTGAAGGGATTATGGATACAGTCGTGACTAGTTTACTTGCCAAACATTCCTTGTTAGGTAATGGGAAATATTATAATTCCTCTAAAGGTTCAGTTTATATCGTTAAGCCAAAAATGCATGGATCCGAGGAGGTGGCTTTTGCCAATGAACTCTTTGATCGGGTGGAAGATATGCTTGGGCTTCAGAGAAATACGCTGAAAATTGGTGTTATGGACGAAGAACGACGGACCTCATTAAATTTGAAAGCTTGTATCCGCCAAGTGAAAGATAGAGTGGCATTTATTAATACCGGGTTCTTAGATCGAACTGGAGACGAAATCCATACTTCCATGGAAGCCGGACCCATGATCCTTAAAAATCACATGAAAGGAACAAAGTGGCTGCAAGGTTATGAAAAATCGAATGTGCTTGTAGGATTGGCAACGGGCTTTCAAGATCGTGCTCAAATTGGTAAAGGAATGTGGGCAATACCTGATATGATGGCGGAAATGCTAACGCAAAAGATTGGGCATGTGAAAGCAGGGGCCAATACAGCATGGGTGCCTTCACCAACGGCGGCGACATTGCATGCCCTTCATTATCATCAAGTGGATGTAAAAAAGGTACAAGCTGGGTTGAAAAAGAATCCAGTAAATTTACGCGATGATATGTTAGAAATCCCAGTGGCTCAAAACCTTGAATGGAGTCCGGAACAAATCCAGCAAGAGCTAGATAACAATGCTCAAGGTATCCTCGGTTATGTTGTACGTTGGATCGATCAAGGAATTGGTTGTTCCAAAGTACCGGATATCAACAATGTAGGATTGATGGAAGACCGTGCCACACTAAGGATTTCGAGTCAGCATATAGCTAACTGGCTTCATCACGGAATTTGTACGAAAGAACAGGTTTTCGAGACTTTACAACGAATGGCTAAAGTAGTGGATGAACAAAACACTGGAGATCCATCATATCGATGTATCGCGGTAAATTACGACAAATCAGCGGCGTTTCAAGCTGCATGCGACCTAGTGTTTCAAGGCTATGACCAACCAAATGGGTATACTGAGCCTATCCTGCATCGATGGCGCATAGAAGCGAAGAAAAATAAGTTGGATTAACATAAATGCTCAATTCAAAAAAGTGGGGAACAAGTAATCAACATTACTTGTTCCCCGCTTTTGGTTTTTTTTATACCAATAAGAAGACAAGTAAACAATTAGAGATAATAAGAATCAGTATTATTAGGCTCGCAGACCATAAGAAATCGATATGGACGGTATAAGGAGTATCTTCATTCATAAAAACACCAGTGAAATATGATAATATGCTAACTATAACAAAAAGCATCCCTTCTCTCAATCATGGAAATCTGAATATTTTTAACATAATCAATTTGCTTCAATTGGTTATTTTGCACAAAAAAACACCAAAATACTAACAGATTTGTCAATGAAGTAAAATGCGAAAGCAAGTAAAATAATAGATGTTATAAATTTTGTGGATATCCATAATGAGAATGGATGCTGAGAAGGGAAGCGGTGTGATCGGTAATCGAAACGAAAGCTTCATAAAATAAAAGGAGTCTGCAGCGTTCGATGATAAAATGATCAGCACCCTTTGGGGCAACCAAAAGCCATCGCGGGACCCCGTGATAATATGTCCCGGAAACCTTATTTGATAGCGGAAGCAATTTGAAGGATGCTATCGGTTTTGCTTCGTAATTGCAGGTAAGGATTTTGTTTCGACGTTTGGCAGAATGGCTGAAGCGAGAATATACCTTACCAAGAGTTGGTCAGCGGAGCCAGGTATGATGCACAGGTGTTTGATTCGAATGGATCTGGCTTGCTTCCAGGTAAAGGTTCACTTCAATAACCTGAGGAATGCTTAGTGTTGCGGATATGGAAAGGTGATCGACTTTTAAAGTCAGATACTATATATATTACCTATTAAAGGAGTTGGATGACATGCTATATTCAGAATTGGATGCACCGTTGAGAACGATCATGACACCGGGACCTGTCGAAGTGGACCCGCGTGTCCTAAGGGCGATGAGTACACCGATATTAGGACAATTCGATCCTGCTTTCACTACGATCATGAATGAAGTGATGGAAATGCTGCGTTCGGTTTTTCAAACAAAAAATAAATGGGCGTTCCCGATAGACGGCACCTCAAGATCGGGGAATGAAGCAATTCTATGCAGCCTCATTGAGCCAGGAGATAAGGTTCTGGTTCCTATTTTCGGCAGGTTCGGTCATTTGTTGGTGGAAATTTGTGAGCGATACGGAGCAGAGGTCCACACGATGGAATGTCCTTGGGGAGAGGTATTCGAGCCGGAAGCAGTCATCGCGGAAATCAAGAAGGTCTCCCCTAAAATAACAGCAATCGTCCATGGGGAAACTTCCACTGGCTGTATGCAGCCCATGAAGGAAATCGGGCTCGCTTGCCGTGAGCTGGGAGTCCTGCTTGTGGTGGATGCGGTTGCCTCCATCGGGGGCACTGATGTAAAAGTGGATGAATGGTGTATTGATGGATTGATTGGCGGAACACAAAAATGCTTATCCGTTCCTCCGGGTATGGCACCGATTACGTATAATGAGCGAATTGAAGAGATCATCCAGGCCCGCAAAAAGGTGGAGCGTGGAATTGCCACGGATGAAGACAACCAAAACGTTTCATTGCGTCCGACGATTGCCAGTAATTATTTTGATTTAAGCATGCTGCAGGATTATTGGGGACCGCGCCGTTTGAATCACCATACAGAAGCTACTTCCATGATTTATGCGCTGCGTGAAGGGTTGCGCCTTGTACTCGAAGAAGGGCTGGAAACGCGTTTTGCCCGTCACCAACTTCACGAATCCGCTCTTGTTGAAGGGATCAAGGCAATGGGGCTTACATTATTCGGGGATGGGAAAAACAAACTTCCGTGTGTAACCTGCATCGAAATTCCAAAAGGAATCGATGGTGAAGCTGTAAGGTCCATGCTTTTGAATGAATTTGGCATCGAAATCGCCTCATCGTTCGGTCCGCTTCACGGGAAAATTTGGAGGATCGGGACCATGGGATTCAGCTGCAGGAAAGAAAACATCCTGTTCGTATTGGCTTCCTTCGAGGCTGTTCTTTTGCGCCAGGGGTTCCAAGTTAATCGGGGCGAGGCTTTGCAGGCTGCATTGGATGTGTACGCAGGAAAGACGGAGAAACTGGTAGCAGCGCGATGATCTCTTTAAGTAATTTATGTCCTGGTGCATCTTCAGTTAACCTGACTAGTTCAGTGCTTTGAAACTGGGTTGCACTGATGTCGGCGGGGAGGCTGCACCACATATTTCGATATCTCGTTGAATGTAATTCCTTCAACGGTCGAGCGAAAGGCTTTCCTTGAAAAGGTCAGGCTCGGTGAGCTGAAGTCGGTTATAGACTTTGGATTAAGAGGAATGGTGCAGGGAAATTCGATAGGTTTTTTCCGGCCTTCCACGATGCCCTTATGAGCTGAGAGATCTTGTCATACATATATTTTTTTGAAGTGTGTTCGAAACATTAGCAACGCATATAAATAGGCCGTTCCTTTTTTAGCAAAGCACGAGTACCTAGGAAATAGGCTTCGTAAATAAGGTCGGGGCAATAGAGTTCATTATATGGGGGGATTCCTGATCGGGATCCCGCCTTTTTTTGTATAGAATGTTGTAAAATACTGGTTGTATATTTGATATATCATAGTAAATTTAATATAGTCTGAAATTATGTTCATGATAAATTTAAATTTTCTTTAAATTCAAATAATATCATTGACAGGGTGAAAATAGCGTATTACTCTTAAAAATAAGTATAACGATAATTTATTTTTCGTATTAATAATGTTATGAATAAAGATGATCTGGTAAATGAGCAAAAAGAGGGGGACTTGAAATCATGTATAATCCGGAAGTTGAAACGGCTACCCGTGCCGAAATGGAAAGTATGCAATTGGCGCGCCTGAAAAAAACGATAAGTTATGTAAATGAAAAGGTCCCTTATTACAGAGAAAAATTTTCAGAGGTGGGCCTTGATCCTGTAGATATTCAATCATTGCAGGATGTGACGAAGCTGCCATTTACAAAAAAACAGACTCTCCGTGATCAATATCCATTCGGGTTATTCGCCGTCCCGATGGAAGAGGTAATAAGGATTCATGCTTCATCCGGAACGAGCGGGAAACCTACCGTAGTGGGGTATACGAAAAACGATCTGGAAAATTGGGCAACGATCGTCGCGCGCGGGATTGTAGCTGCCGGCGGGAGGGAGTCGGATATTTTCCATAACGCCTATGGTTACGGGTTGTTCACAGGCGGACTTGGCCTACATTGCGGGGCAGAGAAATTAGGAGTCGCCACTGTGCCCATTTCTGGGGGGAATACCGATCGTCAAATTACGATCATCAATGATTTCAAGCCTAGGGGCATCTGCGGAACACCATCTTATATCTTGAATATTGCTGATAAAATGGAAGAGATCGGGATAGATCCCGCTGATAATGGGCTTGAATATGGAATATTCGGAGCTGAGCCATGGTCAGAGGAAATGAGAGCGACACTTGAGAAGAAATTGAAGTTGAAGGCGGTTGATATTTACGGACTTAGTGAAATCATGGGGCCAGGAGTGGCGATTGAATGTCATGAAGCGCAGAATGGGCTTCATATTGCAGAAGACCATTTCCTTGTTGAAGTCATTAATCCCGATACCCTTGAACATGTAGAGGAAGGCGAGGACGGGGAACTTGTCTTTACAAGCCTTACGAAGGAAGCACTTCCGATCATTCGCTATCGTACTGGGGATATCGCTTCCATTACTCGTGAAAAGTGCGTATGCGGGCGGACCACCACAAGGATGTCCCGCGTTAAGGGCAGGACCGATGATATGATCATAGTAAGAGGAGTAAATGTATTTCCGTCTGAAATCGAGCGTGTGTTACTCAAAATGGAAGGAATCGTCCCTCATTATCAGATCCACCTGGTGAAGAGGGGCCTAATGGACAGCGTTGAGCTGCACATTGAAATTGAAAGCGGTTTCTATAAGAGGATTGACGAAAATTTAGCTCACGAAAAAGTAGGGGAATTAAGGAAAAGACTGCAGCAGCAAATGAAATCGACATGTCTTGTAACGATGGATATCGTTGTTAATACCCCGAAAAGCATTCCCCGGTCCGAAGGAAAAGCGATTCGTGTTGTTGATAAACGCAAGGGTGAAATTCTTAGTATATGACCGGTAAATGCTGTTGGAGCTACATGATTGGCGGCGGTCGCTTTGGACCTTATACTTCGGAAAAGGACGATTGGAAGTCTAAATAATATGATACTGTAGGAGCCGTTAAGGTGATTCCGATTGGATGATGGGGCGATTATTGGCGATCGCCCGGGGTCAATGATTTATCGAATGACTTGGATGATGCGCTGTAAGACTTTCCAACGAACTCGTTCAAAGTGGATAAGGCTCCGTTTAAGCCGAATTTGTATAAAGTTAATCCTTCCGGCAATTACCTTTATCTTTAAAAAGACCGAATAGTCTTGCATTTGATATAACAATAAAATATAATAACGTTAATTATACGTTATATTAATTAGTCGATAAGAGGTGTTTCTGATGAACGTTCTTTTAAATGAGATGGCTGAGCAAGAGAAGCTGAAACATTTCATTGCCAGAATCGATGCTGGGGAAAAGATAGAAGCTGATGATTGGATGCCTGAAGATTATCGAGGGACTCTCATCAAGTTGATTTCCATGCATGGCATCAGTGAAATCATGGGCGCACTTCCAGAAAAGGAATGGGTGCCCAAAGCTCCGACATTAAATAGGAAACTTGGAATCATGGCTAAGGTGCAGGATGAGATGGGTCATGGACAATTATTGCTTCGTGTCGTCGAGGATTTGCTGAGGCCGTTTGCCAAAAAACGGGAGGATCTTATGCAGGATTTGTTCAATGGAGATCTCAAGTTCCATAACGTCTTCCATATGGAGGCCAAGACATGGGGTGATGCTGGATTGATCGGCTGGCTCGTTGATGGGGCGGCGATCATTTCCCAAACGAACATGCTAGGCGCTTCATACGGACCGTATTCCCGCGCATTACACCGGATTTGTGCCGAAGAAGTTTTTCATGCCCAACATGGGGAGGCGATCATCATGGCTTTGGCCGAGGGCACGAAAGAACAAAGAAAATTGGTTCAAGACTCGATCGATTATTGGTGGGAATCATTGTTGCTATTCTTTGGGCCCCCCAGCAAGAAGGAGGTGGGCTCATCCAAACAGGATGTAACGATCAGGTACAAAATCAGAACGAGTACGAACGAGGAGCTTCGTCAGGCCTTCTTTTCCAAATATGTGAAGCGAATCCTTTCGCTCGGATATACCATCCCGGATGAAACCCTTCGATTTGATGAAGAATCAAAAACCTGGATTTACCAGCAGCCTGATTGGAGCAAATTGAAGGTGCTGGCAAGGAATGAAGGACCTCGCTCGCAGGATCGATTGAAGCTCCGAAGAATTTCCTATGAAAATAATAAATGGGTAAGGGAAGCCTTGGCTCCAAAGGTCATTTAAGGGAGGCGGTAGGAATGGAACCTAGACAAGAAGCTTACTTTGAGGAATTTGAAGTATTTAGCCGTAAAACAAAATCCGCTCCGGTCCAATATCATTATAGCCTGCTGGCCCCAAATGAGGATATTGCCATCATGATGGCACAAGAGAATTTCATGAGACGCGAAGCAGTTGATGATATTTGGATCGTCAAAAGACAGAACATACGGAAAATGACGGCGGATGAAAAGAAAACGCTTCAGCGTATGGACAACAAAGATTACAGGACCACAAAGGGATATGGATACTTAAAGAAAAAATGGCGGAAGTATGAGCAGGATATGCTCGACGAAAAAGAAATAATGTCTTGGGCGGGAGGAGTGAAAAATGGAGAATGAATCATTGAAGAACTTGGCAATCAAGGAATTACTGCTTCAATTGGCAGATGATGATTTCATCCATGCATATCGGGGGTCCGAATGGCTGGGTCTTGCCCCTCATATCGAGGAAGATGTTGCTTCCTCCTCGATAGCCCAAGATACGATGGGGCATGCCGTAATATATTACAAATTATTGGAAGAAATCGGTGAGGGAACGGCAGATTGGCTTGCCCATGACCGTCAGGCCCATGAAAGACGCAATGCCATCATTCTTGAAGCTGCCAATGGCCCCGGACATTATATGAAAGATCCGGATTATGACTGGGCCTTTGCGGTGGTACGGAATTATTTTTACACCCAGGCCAAAGCGATCAGGATTCAATCGCTGCAATCCAGCTCATATGCACCGCTTGCTGAAGTGGCACAAAAGGTACAGATGGAGCTTTACTACCATTTGATGCACTGGAAAGTATGGTTCGTCCAATTGCTTGGTTCCGGGCACAAGGAAGCGGTTTCGAGAATGAAAACAGCAATTGAGAAAACCTTACCGGATTTCGCTGGAATATTTTCACTCGGGCAATTCGGAGAAGAAATGGTGGAGCAAGGCTTGATAGAGGGTGAAGCTGCCATACAAAAGAAATGGATCGATGCCGTCACCCCGATTTTCGAAAGTGTAGGCGTAGCTACCACATTTGAAATTGGAATGGAAAAGGGTGATGGAAGAAACGGCGTGCATACGGAGGATTTAAAAACGGCGCTTGACACATTAAGCGAAGTGTATGCATCCGATAAAGCTGCTTCATGGTGAAATGGAAGAAACGGGGGGAGGGGTATCATGTCGACCGTACTGATAAATGCAGATGAAATATATAAGCTTCTGGAAGACGTAAAAGATCCCGAAATCGATACAGTGAGCATTCTGGATTTAGGGATGGTTGAAGACGTGACGGTTACGGGTCCGGACGTAACGGTGCAAATGCTGCCCACCTTTTTAGGATGCCCGGCATTGTCAATCATTCAGAAAAATGTAGAAAGGGCTTTAAAACAGCATCCCATCGTGAGGAATGTAAGTGTTGAATTTTTGCGCGCACCTTCCTGGACGTCAGATCGGATTACAGAAAAGGGGAAAGCTGGATTGAAGGCATTCGGGATATCCCCCCCTCCCAAGCAAATGAAAAAAGATGGGTCATGGCATATCGATTGCCCTTATTGTGAATCAACATTTGTCACGATGGAGAATATATTCGGCCCCACGGCTTGTCGCAGCATCTTATATTGCAAAGCATGTAAAAATCCGTTCGAAGCAATGAAACCAATGATAAAAATGATCTAATATATGGAGGTTTTCTAAAATGGTAAAACTAATCGCCCTTTATAAACAACCTGAAAACAAGGAAGAATTCGACGAGCACTACTTCAATGTCCATGGTCCGTTAACCGGGAAGATCCCTGGGCTTCAAAAAATGGAGGTTACCAAAATAGTAGGGACACCGATGGGCAAAGACTCTGAATATCACATTCTATGTGAAATGTATTATGAAGATCATGATGCTCTCCAACAAGGAATGCGCTCGCCGGAAGGGAAAGCGTCTGGGAAAGATTTGATGGGCTTTGCAGGGAAGCTGGTAACGATGATGATCGGTGAAGAAGTGAAATGAATGCGTCTCAATTCATCGAGACGTCGATCAAGGATGGCATTGGATTCATCTTCCTGAACAGGCCAAAGCAATTGAATGCCCTGAACAGGAAGATGATCAGTGAAGTCGTTTCGACGATGGAAGCATTCGACATCAATCCCGATGTGAAGGTGATATTGCTGACAGGCAATGGAAAGGCATTTTCTGCCGGAGCCGATATTGACGAGATGGTGAATGACAGCCCAATCACTTTGGAGCTAACGAATCAATTTGCCGATTGGGATCGAATCAGTTTAGTCAGGAAACCAATAATCGGGTCTGTGAAAAGCTTTGTATTCGGTGGTGGCTTCGAGCTTGCTTTAGCCTGTGATTTCTTGATTGCTGCAAGTGATACACAATTTTCCTTTCCGGAAGTAACGCTAGGAGTCATGCCTGGTGCAGGAGGAACGCAGAGATTGACGAAATTGGTCGGCAAAACAAAAGCGCTTGAATGGATATTGACGGCAGAAAGGATCCATGCAAAGTCAGCCCTGCATTATGGTTTCATCAATAAAATCGTCGCACCGGAATTGTTAATGGAAGAAGCGGTGGAATTTGCCGGAAAAATTGCGAAGCAGCCTCCGCTCGCGGTTAGGCTGATTAAGGAGTCCGTCAATAAAGCCGTGGACTATTCCTTATATGAAGGGATGCAGTTTGAAAGGAAGAACTTCTACCTTCTTTTTGCCTCAACGGATCAAAAAGAAGGAATGAGTGCGTTTGTTGAAAAAAGAAAGCCTAAATTCACTGGCGGATAAGGAGTGCTCTATGTACGAAACGATCACATATAGGGTTGAAGATGGCGTGGCGTGGCTTACTTTGAACCGTCCAGGTAAACTTAATGCCTTCACTTCCCAAATGAATAGGGAAATACAGAAAGCGATCAAAGCATCTGCTGGTTCTGATGATGTGCGCGCAATTATCATCACCGGGGAAGGCAGGGCATTTTGCTCGGGACAAGATTTATCGGAAGTGGATGAAAGCAAGCATCTAGGTCAAGTGCTGCGTGAAGATTACGGCCCGATGATGCAGCAACTGGCGAGCTGCGATAAACCTATCATAGCAGCAGTAAACGGTGTGGCAGCCGGAGCGGGCTTCAGCCTGGCTCTGGCATGCGATTTCCGGCTAGTTTCCGAAAATGCCAGTTTTGTGAATGCTTTTGTCAACATCGGCTTGATACCTGATTCAGGCAATCTATATTACCTCACCCGAATCGTTGGGCATGCGAAAGCCTTGGAACTATCCTTATTGGGTGATAAGGTCTCGGCATCCGAGGCAAAAGCCATCGGGCTTGCAACAAAAGTGATCAGCGTGGATGAATGGAGCCAACAGCTGAAAGCCTTTGCAGAAAATATTGCAGTCAAACCGACGAAAGCCATCGGCTTGATTAAAAGATACTTAGAGGCAACCTATCATCTTTCATTGGATGAATACTTAACCGAAGAAGCAGAAGGCCAGCGAATCGCCGGTTTGACGCAGGACTTTGCTGAGGGTGTGGCAGCTTTCATGGAAAAAAGGAAAGCTCGGTTCATAGGAAAATAAAATGAAAGAAGGAGTGGGGTTACATGGTTAAAGTTCAAGAGGCGGCATTTGAAAAAGCGGAAACGAAACGTGATTATTACCACCTGATCATTAATGGGGAAAGAGTGGAAAGCTCTAACGGATCGACGATTGATGCGTGCAATCCAGCCACTGGGGAGGTCATCGCCAAGGTGGCAAAAGCGACAAGGGAAGATGCGGAAAAGGCGGTTCAAGCTGCACGTGATGCGTTCGATAGAGGAAAATGGAAGAAAACCCCGATTAATAAGCGGTCCCGTGTGTTGAACAAAATTGCAGCAATCATGCGTTCCCGCTTCAATGAGTTGGTTGAATTGGAAGTGTTGAACAGCGGAAAATCCATCTCGGCAGCACAGGGGCAAGTTATGCAGGCGATAGAGGATTTCGAATTTTATGCAGGTGCTTTAGTTGCGCACCGCGGATCTGTCAATAATGTTCCTGGCCAATTCCATAACTATACGGAGAAAGAGCCAGTCGGTGTTTGTGCCCAAATCATTCCTTGGAATTATCCGATGATGATGGCAGCTTGGAAAATTGCCCCTGCGATTGCAGTTGGCTGCTCGGTAATCGTGAAGCCGGCTTCCTTAACGCCGCTGACTGCCATCGTCTTAGGGGAAATCTGTTTGGAAGCGGGTGTTCCGTCCGGAGTGGTCAATATCATCCCAGGTCCTGGAGCGGACGTAGGGAATTACCTAGTCGAGCATCCTAATGTGAACAAGGTCGCCTTCACGGGTTCTACGCCAATTGGCAGGGACCTCATGGGTAAAGCCTCCCAAACATTAAAGAGGGTAACCTTGGAGCTTGGCGGAAAATCTCCTAATATCGTTTTTGAAGATGCCGACCTTGAAGCAGCTATTGATGGCTCCCTATATGGCATTTTCTACAATACCGGACAATCTTGCGAAGCGAGATCGCGTCTATATGTACATGAAGACATTTATGATGAATTCGTTGCCAAGTTCGTGGAAAAAACGAAAAAACTGAAACTGGGCAATCCACTAGATAAAGAAACGCATGTCGGGGCAATCATAGATCAAGGCCAATTGGATGTCATCAATAATTATGTGCAATCGGCCATTTCGGATGGTGCTGATATCCTAACCGGCGGAAAGCAGGCGGTCATTGAAGGCTTTGAAGGAGGCTACTGGTTTGAGCCGACGGTCATTGCCAATGTCAATCATGATATGAATGTAGTGAAAGAGGAAATATTCGGTCCCGTGGTCGTCATTATGAAATTCAAGGATGAAAAGGAAGCCATCAGGCTCGCGAATGATACAGAGTTTGGTTTAGGTTCAGCGCTTTGGACAAAGGATGGAGGACGTGCGACCCGAGTGGCCAATCAAATCGAAGCGGGAATCGTCATGGTGAACTGCCCATTCTCCGCTTTTCCTGGCACCCCTTTTGGAGGATATAAACAATCAGGATTCGGACGCGAGCTATGCATTGAAACACTGGATCTTTATACAGAGACGAAAAGCATCATTTCCTATCATGGAAGCCGTCCTTTAAATCCTTTCGGCATTTAATCGAACATGAATAGATGGCTGGCAAAACGATTGTCGGATAAGCAATTCAACTATGGCTGAATGCTTCCGGGTCGTTGAAGCCGGCCTTCTTTAAGTAAAAGGAGGAATGATTGATTGATGATTAGTAATCTAGTGATTGTCGGATCTGGGGTCATGGGCAGGGGGATAGCCTATGTCGGGGCAACTGGAGGCTTTGACGTACTATTGGTGGACGTGGAGCAGGCTGCATTGGAAAGTGCAAAAAATGAGATTGATTCCATGTTTGAGAAGGGTGTTCGCTATCAAAAAATCACCAAGGAAGAAGCTGCTTCAGCAAAAAGCAGATTTTCATATTCTTCGAATTTGAAAGAAGCGGCTGCAGCTGCCGATTTAATCATAGAGGCCGTTCCGGAAAAAGCGGAAATTAAGAAAGCCGTTTTTGAAACGCTTGAAGCATATGCAAGCAATGACTGTTACTTTGCAACGAATACGTCCACCATGAGCCCGACTGAAATTGGATCATATGGGAAACGCCCCGAAAAAACGATTGCCATGCATTTCTTTAATCCCGTTCAAAAGATGCCGCTCGTGGAAATTGTACGCGGCCTAGAAACAAGTGATGAAACGGCAGCCATAATCAAGGAAGTTGCCGGGAAAATGGGGAAAGAGACCGTTGTCATCAATGAATTCCCTGGATTCGTTACAAGCAGGATCAGCTGTCTCGTAGGCAATGAGGCGTTTTATATGCTTCAGGAGGGTTTAGGGACACCAGAAGAAATCGATAAGGCCATTAAACTAGGACTGAATTACCCAATGGGTCCATTCGAGCTGGGGGATTTGGTTGGATTGGATGCTCGTTTAAATAACCTAAGGTATTTACATAGCAAGCTTGGCGAAAAATATCGTCCCGCGCCACTGCTTGAACAGTATGTTAAAGCGGGCAGGCTTGGCCGCAAGTCTGGCAGGGGCGTTTATGATTATACGAAAGATGGAGAGCTGGTGAGGAAATGAAGGATGTCGTGATTGTCGATGCTGTAAGAACACCAATCGGAAAATATAAAGGCGCTTTGAAGAGCGTTCGTCCGGATGACCTCGGTGCCATTGTAATCAGGGCGCTGATGGATCGCAATCCGGCGCTTCCTCCAGAGCAAATTGATGATGTCATCTTCGGCAATGCAAATCAAGCAGGGGAGGACAATCGCAATGTAGCGAGAATGTCCGCGTTATTGGGCGGTCTTCCCGTAACTGTGGCCGGAACGACCATTAATCGATTATGCGGATCTGGGTTGGATGCCGTCATGTATGCTGCACGCTCTATAGCTGCAGGAGAAGGAGAGATTTATATCGCAGGCGGCACCGAAAGCATGACAAGGGCGCCATTGGTCATGGCCAAACCTGAAAGTGAATTTCCTCGGGGAGCGATGGAGCTCCAGGATACGACGATTGGCTGGCGCTTCACGAATGAGAAGCTGAAAGAAATGTTTGGTGCGGATTCCATGCCCCAAACAGCGGAAAACGTCGCCCAGCGCTTTTCCGTTTCAAGGGAAGAACAAGATCGATTCGCACTCCAGAGCCAGCAACGAGCGAGATATGCAGTGGAAAATGAGCGCTTTTTCAATGAAATCATACCAGTCAGGATCACCGATCGAAAAGGAAAAGAGATCATTTTCATTAAGGATGAACATCCTCGTCCTGACACGACCATGGAAAAGCTGGAAAAACTTAAACCGATCTTCAAAGGAGGAACTATTACCGCAGGTAACGCCTCTGGTGTAAACGATGGAGCTTCTGCCTTGCTGGTAATGAGCGCAGAAAAGGCGCGCGAGCTTGGATTGATGCCTTTGGCTAAGTATGTGGCAGGCGCGGTAGCCGGATTGGAACCGTCAATCATGGGCCTTGGTCCGATTCATGCGACTAAAAAAGCGATGGAGAGGGCGAAGATCAAGATTGAAGACCTTGGACTGATTGAATTGAACGAGGCATTCGCCTCCCAATCGGTCGAGTGTATCCGCCAATTGAAGCTGGATCAGGAAAAAGTGAATGTCAATGGCGGGGCCATCGCATTTGGCCACCCCCTCGGTGCAAGCGGTGCACGTATATTAACAACACTTGTTCACGAAATGAAAAAGCGGAAAGTACGTTACGGCCTAGCTACGATGTGTGTCGGTGTAGGGCAGGGTATTTCCGCGATTATTGAAAATATGGAAGATGATTGAGATGGAAAAAGGGGAGAAAAAGCATGTCTAATGTCATTTATGAGGTGAATAATCAAATCGGCTATATTACCGTCAATCGACCTGAGGTATTGAATTGCTTCGACTATGGGACACTTTCTGAGCTGCAGGAAATCATCGAGGGGATTTATCTGAACAGTGATATACGTGTGGTCATTTTCACGGGGGCAGGGGAAAAAGCATTCAGTGCAGGCGCTGATTTAAAAGAAAGAAAGAGTTTGAATGAGTCGGAGGTAAGAAGGAACGTTACATTGATCCGTGAGGTTTTTACTAGCATTGCAGGACTGCCGCAGCCAACCATTGCGGCCGTCAATGGATATGCATTGGGAGGCGGCTTCGAATGGTTGCTATCTTGCGATTTTGCCATTGCTGCTGAAGGCGTTTCTTTGGGACTTACCGAAACTAGCTGGGCAATCATTCCGGGGGCAGGCGGTACACAGCGATTGCCTAGATTGATTGGTGAAATGAAGGCGAAGGAATTAATCTTCACTGCTAAAAAACTGACCGCAGAAGAAGCTTTACAATTAGGAATCCTTTTGAAGGTCGTGCCAAGGGAACAGCTCCGCCCAGCCTGTGAAGGGTTGGCGGCAGCCATCATGAAAAATGGGCCGATTGCAGTGACACAAGCCAAATATGCAATTACCCAAGGAATGAATACGGATTTGGATACGGGATTGGCGATAGAAGGAAAAGCCTATGAGCTGACCATTCCGACCCAAGACAGATTGGAAGCACTCCACGCGTTCAGTGAAAGAAGAAAAACGCAATTTACCGGGAAATGATATTGCGGTTTCTCATTAAGCGGATATAATAATTATTATGTGGACCGTGTGAAAATGGTAACAATAGAATGAGGTGAGGGATATAGGAACGAATACGCAATCCATGATTTTTACGATATATGGCGATTATATCCGGAACTATGGAAGTAAAATTTGGATAGGCAGTTTGATTCGCTTATTAAAGGAATTCGGCCATAATGAGCAGGGCGTGCGTGTAGCCGTTTCACGAATGGTCAAGCAAGGTTGGATCCAATCCGAAAAGCAAGGGAATAAAAGCTATTACTTTTTGACTGAGCGCGGTGTACAGCGTATGGATGAGGCTGCCAATCGTATTTATAAGATGAAACCAAATGAATGGGATGGGAAATGGCGCATCTTGATGTACACGATTCCTGAAGATAAACGGCAATTGCGGGATGATCTGCGCAAAGAATTATTATGGAGCGGGTTTGGCAGCTTTTCCAGTGGGTGCTGGATTTCCCCTAATAATCTCGAGAAGGAAATAGATCTTTTAATCGCGAAATATGAAATTGATGCATATGTTGATTTCTTCATTTCCGAATACAAGGGACCAAAGGAAAATCATTCCCTTGTCGAGAAGAGCTGGCATTTGGAAGAAATCGAGAATAAATACGAACAGTTCATCGAAAAATACAGCAAACAATTCATTGTGCATCAAAGCATAATCAGCAGAGGCGAAATGTCTGATGCGGATTGCTTCGTGGAACGTACGAAATTGGTGCATGAATATCGTAAATTTTTATTCATCGATCCGGGCCTGCCTAAGGAACTGCTGCCCTCAAAATGGAATGGGAACCATGCTGCACTTTTATTCAGCCAGTATTATCAAGTGTTAGCTGAACCGGCAAGCCGCTTCTTCGAAAGCGTATTCCAGGAAAATAATGATTTATGGCGGAAAGATGAGGCCTATGACGCTAAGGACCATCCGCTGATCATTAAGTGAAAAAAGAGCCTCGGCCAGTCACAATTGAATACTGGCCGAGGCTCTTTCACTTGATGGAAGAAAGGGGCAGCGGATTAACGATCAATCGAGTATAGCTTTGAATTCCTTTCCTTTTTGAACATATGTATCAATTGAAAGCTGGATCAATTCAAGGTCCTTCTCATTCAATCTGCGAACCACTTTGCCGGGCGAACCAATTACGAGTGAACGCGGAGGGATGATTTTGCCGGCAGAAACCAATGTATTCGCACCGATAATGCATTCTTCTCCGATTTCCACATTGTCCAATATCGTTGAACCCATACCTATAATGGAGCGTTTACCAATTTTACAGCCATGCAGGGTCACGTTATGACCAACCGTCACTTCGTCTTCGACGACAACAGGGCAGCCTTCGAATAAATGGATGGTGGAATTATCTTGAATGCTGCACTTTTCCCCTATAGTAATTGAATCCTCATCTCCGCGCAGGACGGAGTTGAACCAAATGGTCGATTCTTTCCCAATTGTAATATCACCAATTAAATGGGCGCCAGGGGCAATGAAAACGGTTTCATCAATGAGGGGCTTCTTCTTATTATATGGGATGATCATGGTCTCGCTCCTTTTCGAAAAGTCAGAATTGTTTTTCTAATGATTATAGTATAACATTATATGGACAGGGAGGGGAAATAGTGAAATATATTTGTGAGCTTTTTTCTATTAAATATCCAATCATTCAAGGCGGCATGGGGAATATAAGCAATGCAAGTTTAGCGGCTGCAGTCTCCAATGCAGGTGGACTTGGAACGATTGGCTGCGGTACGATGACTCCCGGCCAGGTGGAAGCCATCATTCTTGAAACGAAGGATAAAACGAATAACCCTTTCGCGTTGAACATCCCGATCAACGTTAGTCCCTATACAGCGGAGCTCATCAACCTTGTCCTGAAGCATGAAATACCTGCCGTTTCCTTATCAGCGGGAAATCCAGCCCCTTACATTCCGTCCTTGAAAAAAAAGAAGATAAAAGTGATCGCTATCGTGGCGTCGGTCAAGCACGCCCAAAAAGCAGAGGCTGCCGGGGCTGATGTGTTGGTTGCCGAAGGATTCGAGGCTGCAGGAATCAATTCGAACCTGGAATTGACGACCTTTACCCTCATTCCGCAAATTAGTAAGCATGTGAAGGTGCCGGTGTTGGCGGCAGGAGGGATTGGGAATGGTCAAGGAGTGGCAGCAGCACTAATGCTAGGTGCCTCGGGAGTGCAGTTAGGAACCAGGCTTATCGCCACGAAGGAAGCCCCCTTCCATCCATCCTACAAACAAAAGCTCATTGGAGCGATGGGGAATGATACGTGCATATTGGGCAGATCGGTTGGCCAGGTGAGAAGAGTATTGAAGGACCCATATGCGGAGAAAATCCTGGACCTGGAAAAACAAGGGATGTCAGCTATGAGCTATCGTGATATGACCTCTGAAGTTCATCATATAAATGGGGCAATGCATGGAGATGTTAACGAAGGGTTCATGAATGGCGGCCAAGTTGCCGGATTGATTGAGGATATCCCGACCGTCCAGGAATTGCTTGATGGGATGATGACGGATGCAAAAAAGCAAATCGAGCAAGGATTAGCAGCGTTCACCACCCCCTTCATGATTTAACACCGACTTGGCAGAAATAGCTACTGGATGGACACCGATTGAAAAGTAAATACGCTAGGTAGTTAGCGTAGATGCTGTCTGTATTTTACAGGCGGCATTTCTTTGGTTATCCATCCAATTTCATTTTTTTCAGCTTTATTATCGTGTCAAAAGAAAGGACCGCATAAGAAACATGGCCATTCATCAGTAGAATATGAAAAATTGTGATTGAACTTGTGATACAATGGATAATGTCCTTTTTGAAATCAAGGGCTTCGCCGGAACGATCTAGGCGGAGCCTTATTATATGTAATAAGGCGGAAATGGGGAAGTCTCAATGGAAACTATAATAATGGATATGATTGAAGCGTTTAAATCTTTATCTTATTTCGGTGTGATGCTGGCATTGACCTTTGAATTCATTCCTGCTGAAATAGTTTTGCCACTGGCAGGTTACTGGGTTTATCAGGGTGATATGAATCTATACCTGACCATCCTTGCCGGTTCGATTGGTGGGGTAACGGGGCCGCTGACGCTATATTTCTTAGGGAAATATGGCGGAAGGCCGCTAGTTTTGAAGTTCGGGAAATACTTTTTGATTAAGGACGAGCAGTTGAACAAGGCAGATCGATTCTTCGAAAGATATGGAGGGGGGATCGCGTTCTTTGGCAGATTTGTACCGGGGATCCGTACAGCTGTGTCGCTCCCGTGCGGAATGCTGAAAATGAATGTTTGGAAATTCATTTTATTCACCTATTTGGCGATGCTTCCTGTTACAAGCGTCTATGTTTATTTAGGGTACAAGTTAGGTCCGAAATGGGAACAAGCAGGAGCCATCTTTTCCCAATATGCCAATTTCCTGCTCATCCCGATTGCACTTATCGTCATTTGGTTTGTCATGAAGGCTCAAAAACAAAAGCAAAGACAAAAACTGAAAGTCAATTCATAATAAAAGAAGGCGCCATGAACAGGCGCCTTTTTCATTTATGTTTTTATTAGCAGAATCCGCCGTAACCGCCGCCGCCATAGCCGCCGCCACCGAATCCCCAACTGCATCCAATGATGACTAACAAGATGAATAAAACGATCAGTAAAGCGAATCCGTTATCGAAACCGCCGCAGCCGCCACCGCCGCCACAACATTCGTTACCATTTCCACCCATTTAATTTCCTCCTCATACTTTTTGTGAATTACAAACCTAGCAAAACATCTTTACCGGGAATACTTCATACTATGTATCCTAGGCCAAAGTGTTTGTTGATTCATAAAAAATGGGCGAGGGTAAATTAAGGGGAATGAGCCCGAATATTTTTTTGAAATCGGTTTAAATGTTATAATATACCATACGGAAGTTGGGGGGAAGGGAGATGAAATCGATATGAAAGTTGCCATTATTACGGATGTACATGGTAATGCTTCAGCATTAAAAGCCGTTCTCGATGAAATTGATCAAAGGGCAGAGATATCTCATATTTATTGTTTAGGGGATATGGTGGGGATAGGTCCGGCTACCAATGAAGTCCTTGACCTTTTATTTTCCAGGAAGGATGTATCGATGCTTACCGGAAACCATGATGAAGCTGTGTTGTCCGTCATGTACGGGGAGCCGCATCCTCCAGGACACATTCATGTCAAGCAGCACCATGAGTGGATCGCGAAGAGGATGCATCCGGAATTTATAGCCCAACTTGAAGAGTTACCCCGCACCATTCAGCATACCATTCATGAACACTCCGTTTACTTCACTCATTATCATATGGAATCGAAGAACTTGAATGAGCATATAAGCAAAAATCCATTTAGTAAAATCGTTGAACCGTCGTTAGCGAACTTAGAAAGCCTTTTTGCTGAGCAGCAATATGAATTGATCGGTTTCGGACATCATCACCCTACCCATCATTTTAAAAACGATCGAACGATTTTCCTTAACCCTGGATCGCTTGGCTGTACCGTTGAGCCCCTTGCTCCTTATGCGATTGTTACGATTGAAAAAACAGGGATTTCCGTAAATCTGGAAAAGGTTTCTTATGATAATTCATCTTTTTTGTTGTCCTATAAAAACCTTCAGGTACCTGAGCATGAATTCATTATACGTGCTTTCCATGGTGGGCAGAAGGTTTGATGCGTTTAGTCTTTATTGAATAAGGGAAATTATCCAGCATAAAGGTACAGGCCTGGGGATACGATAATAGGCAAAACAATCGATGTTGGAGGTTGGTCATGAAAGAAAAAGAACAAGGCAAAAATCAGGAGCATGAAGAGCTGGAACAACATAGCCTTATCTGTAATAATGAATTATTCAATAAAGATCTGTATGCCATTGTCGATGATACGATGCAAGAAGAAAGCTGAATTGGGGAAAAGCGCTGCAGAAAATATGTCTGTAGCGTTTATTTTTAGGTTTTGATTCATTCATGGAAAAGCAATCATTTGAAACCAATCTGAATTTATCCCATACTATATATAAATTTTAAATCCGGGAGGAGGGATGGGATGGGACATCATCATGGGCACGCTCATGATCATGGGCATGGTCACCACCATCATTCAAACAATAAAAAGGCGCTGTTGGCATCTTTCTTATTGATCGCCACATTTATGGTTGTCGAAGTCATTGGCGGATTTTTGACCAATAGTCTGGCGCTATTGTCGGATGCTGGTCATATGCTCAGTGATGCGGCGGCTTTGGGGCTAAGTTATACAGCGATAAGGCTGGGTGAAAGGAAGGCGACAGCTTCCAAATCATATGGATATAAACGATTTGAAATCATCGCGGCCTGCCTGAATGGATTGACCCTGATTGTGATATCCGTCTTCATTTTCGTCGAAGCAATCAAGAGGTTCGTGAATCCTCCCGAGGTGCAAAGCCTGGGAATGCTGATGATTTCAATCATAGGGCTACTCGTTAACGTCATTGCCGCATGGATTTTGATGAGCGGTGATAAGGAAGATAATTTGAATGTAAGGAGTGCCTTTTTACATGTGATCGGTGATATGCTTGGTTCTGTCGGAGCCATTGCTGCTGCACTCATGATATATTTCTTCGATTGGGGGATAGCAGATCCGATTGCAAGCGTCATAGTTGCGTTCTTAATTATCATCAGCGGTTTTAGGGTAGTGAGGGATTCCTTTCATATCTTGATGGAGGGTACACCGGATCAAGTTAATGTTGATGATGTAAAAACATCCTTGCTTGAATTGGGCAGTGTCTCAAATGTTCATGATCTTCATATTTGGACGATTACTTCTGGTTTTTTGACGATGAGCTGTCATGTTGTCATTGATGGTGGCGGCAATCACGATTCTGTTTTAGCGGAAGCGCAGAAAATGCTTCATGACCGGTTTGGAATAGAACATAGCACGATACAAGTGGAAAGGCAGGATGCAGGCTGTCCGAATCCACACGAGACATGCAATTAATAAGGTGACTGGCTCTAGGATGGGCCAGTCTCTTAAATTTGCTTTTTACCTATGGGGAAAGGCCCCATAGTGGAAAATGCGAAGTGAAATGTCAGTTGATTTTGCCATGAACATATTCCTGACACATTTAAAGGGTAGGATGAAAGGAAAATGCCCTGATTGCTGCAATCGTTCCCATGGATAAAGCGATTCCACTATAATATAGGAAGGGGGAGCCCATTCATGAAGAAAATTTTGATAGTAGAAGATGAAATTTCCATTTCCATGGTATTGAAAGCATATTTAGAGCGTGAAGGCTTTGAAGTGATACAAGTATACGACGGGCTCAAGGCGATTCCGCTTTTTGAGGAGACAGACCCAGATCTCGTTCTGCTGGATGTCATGCTGCCAGGGAAGGAAGGCTGGGAAATATTGAAGGAAATCCGTGAGGACGATGCCTGCCCGGTCATCATGCTGACGGCCCTGAACGATGTCGATTATCGGTTATCCGGCTTTAAGTCAGGCGCGGATGATTACATCTCCAAACCTTTTGTTGCAGAGGAGGTCGTTGCGCGCGTGCATGCCGTTTTAAGAAGGTCGAGCATGCCAGCGGAGGATGTTGGCCATCTGCATCAATTCGGGAGCTTAACGATCGATGATCAGTCTTATTCGGTGCAACTGAATCGGGAGGAGATAAACTTGACGCCGCGTGATTTGTCACTGCTCATTTTTTTCGCAAAGCATCCCAATCAAATCTTCACGAGAGAACAGCTTCTCGATCAAGTGTGGGGCATCGATTATGATGGCAGTGACCGTGCCGTGGACCTAGCCATCAAACGGATCAGAAGGGCTATCGAAGCATGGCCGGCGACTGAGGGGGAAATCAAAACATTGCGTGGATTGGGGTATCAATTGAGTGTCTATGAAAATTAAAAAAAGAACTACTTTACAACGCTATTGGACGAAAAGATACGTAATGACCTTGATTTCGGGCTTGATATTATTGTCAGTCTTTTCATTATGGTGGATGGAAAAAACAGCCTTGGAATATAGGCTTAGCCTCCTTAAGTACTTAGCTGATGAAACATCCGATAGGGCGATAAAGGAAAATGGCCAGATTGTCGTCGGTCCGGTCCTTTCGGAGATTGTTGAGGAAAGGGAGAAAATCCTTCATTTGAATCAGCAGCCCATCATCTATATCGTCGATCCTGACGGCAGCATCATTTATACGATGCCTCAATTGTATATTGACCCAGATGAAAATAAACTTCCGGATGTCATCATGAAAAATAGGGAACTCATTCAAAAGGTCAAGATTTCCGACAATAAAGTATATGTCGTCAAATCTCCGATTAACTTTGAAGATGAGACGCGAGGCTGGGTGGTCATTGCCCAGGAAGAAGGTGCCCTAAAGGAGATTAATCAAGATCATGGCTTATTGGCGATCATGATTGGAGGACTGTTGATTTTAGGGACAGGGGTCATTTATTTCCTTTCGCGGCAGATTTCCCGGCCCATCCAAGATGTAGCGAACGCAGCAGTCGAAGTTCGTGAAGGCAACTATGATATCCATTTCAAAGAGGAAGAAGAAATAAAGGAAGAAGAAATTTATGAACTGATTAAGTCATTTAAGGAAATGACGAATCGCTTGAAGGCCATGGAGAGGCTGAGGGCGGAGCTGCTAGCAGGTGTAACCCATGATTTGAAGACACCGGTCACTTCCATTAGCGGTCTGATCCAAGCGGTAAAAGATGATGTGGTCACGGGTGAGCAGAGCAAGGAGTTCCTGGATATCTCCTTGAAGGAAACCCAACGGCTTCAAGGTATGATAGAAGATTTGCTTAATTATAATGCCATCTCGGCAGGTGCATTCAAGATTCGGCTGCAAAATGAAAATATCAATATATTCGTTCAGGAAATTGCTTATCGCTGGCAGGTTACGCAGGATGATGAGCAAGCGTTCTTGCTCGATATAAAAGTTCCTGATGAACCTCTATATGGGCAAATTGACTCCTTGCGAATGCAGCAAATCGTCATTAACCTTTTGAACAATGCCAGGCACGCGCTTGATGGCAACGGCAAAATAACCATTGACCTTTATGGAAAAGGTGATGAACGAATCTGCATTGATGTACAGGACAGCGGTCGAGGCATCCCGGAACATGAACAACAGTATGTGTTCGAACCCTTTTACAGGGGTGAAAACAAAAAACTGAAGGTACGCGGTTTAGGCTTGGGATTGCCATTCAGCAAGATGCTCGCAAAGGCTCAAAAAGGCGATCTCATACTGAAGGATAGCAATCAGCATGGTACAACCTTTACGATCATCCTCGAGAAATCGAATCAAGTATAAATAAAGGGTTGTCCAAATGACTGGACAACCCTCTTATTTAAGCAATGTCTGTTGAATGGTGTTTAAGCCAATTGGCTGATTGCCCGCCATAATTGTACATGACGGACCTTCCTTGGAAGGAAGCGGCCCATTTCTTCTTCGTTATATCCAGCGTGCAGGTTTTTATGGTCGAATATGATCGGGCGGCGAAGTAAATCTGGATTGTCTTGAATTAGCTTGCAAAGATCATTAAGTGGTGTATTATTTATATCGATATTCAGGCTTTTAAATTTTTTGGAGCGGGTAGAAATGATTTCATCTGTTCCGCCCTCCGTTTTCCGTAAGATCTCTTTTATTTCTTCTATTGAAAGAGGTTGAGAATATAGGTTGCGTTCATTGTAGGAAATTTCGTTTTTCTTAAGCCAAGCTTTTGCTTTACGACAGGCTAGACTGCTTGGAGTAGTATAAATTGTTACCATTTAAAATCGACTCCTTCAAGGTTTCAAAGTTTATGGAAAGAAAATTATTTTTCTATTTGTGATACTCTTACTTTAACGTTCCTTTGTGTCAGCAAGATGTCAAGAAAAATAAACTTAAAAGTAATTTCAAAAAGAAAGGGAGAAAATGAAATGAAAGCTGCCTATGCAGAAAACAATCTTGCGCTGTCGTTCATGACGTACAAACGCGTACATAAGCTGCTGATTGCCGATATCCATGCAGGGATAGTGGCATGACAGAGGGCTTTTGGTCTCCTGTTCAGCTATCGCTACAGGTGGCAGGGCTGGCTGGTATCCTTGTTTTCTTTTTTGGGATTGGTCTAGCTCGATTCATGGCTAGAAAAAAATTCAAGGGCAAAGTCCTCGTGGAAACCGTATTTTTGTTACCGCTTGTTCTGCCGCCCTCTGTTGTCGGTTTTTTATTGATTGTGGTTTTTGGCAAAAATGGTTTACCAGGCAAGATCATCGAAACCATCTTTAATAAGCCCTTAATGTTCACGTGGTGGGCGGCGGTGATTGCATCTGCGGTGGTGGCTTTTCCGCTAATGTATCAATCCGCAAAAACGGGCTTTGAAGGGGTAGATGAAGAAATTGAACATGCAGCAATGGTTGACGGAGCAGGGCAGTTGAAATTGTTCCTGTTCATATCGCTTCCATTGGCAGCCAAATCGATCGTTACTGGATCGATATTGAGTTCTGCGCGTGCATTGGGTGAATTCGGTGCGACGTTAATGTTTGCCGGAAACATTCCTGGACAGACACAAACAATACCAACAGCAATTTATATTGCGATGGATTCCGGTAATATGACATTAGCCTGGCTATGGGTTGCCATTATCATTGCCATTTCATTCATCATGCTTTTTGCTGTGACCTATATTAAATGAATACTTGCAACTGTCTGTTTCGGTATCCAAGTTCAGGTCTTCAAAGGACCAGGTCTAATGCCTGCATCGAGGGGGATTATTGTATTTAATCAGTCTGTGTTATAATCGACAAACAAGATGAACTAATGAAATGAGGAAGAAATTTGTTAACATTTGAAGAAAAATTGCGCATTATCGAGACTTTCCCGGAATTACAGCGAAAAGACGTATCATTGGGACGTGTGAACTTCCATTATCCAGATAGCGTCCAGGAGAAAAAGATTGTCGTTCAGCACTTGCATCCCAATGGAAATGGTTTCGTTTATGCAGGGCATATGAAGAAAAAGGACACTGACCGTAAAGGATTCATTAATATACGTAACTATGATGAAGCACAATTAAAGGAATTGATTCAGAAAAGCATGGATTATTTATCTGCACCTGCGGTTGAAATCGAAGAGGAAGATGATGAGTTCGCCAGATTGGAAGGAACATGGGTCAGCAAGGAAAAACAAGAGCTTTCGCTTATTAGGGAAGACCAGCTCTGGAACGTGTACTCCGGTTCAAATTTGGAGGAGTGTTTCGAGAGTCCGATCGAGGCAGAGCGTTACTTGCTTGACGAAGGCTTTCGTCAAAGCAGGAAGCGGAAATTGTAGAAATTTAGGATAATTTGTCGCTTGAATTACTGCGATAATCTTGTTTTTTTAGGATTTTCCATGATATAATATGAGTAATTATTTTTGTTCGGAATAAGTTTGATAGAAGGATTTACCGTTATAGGATTCCTCTTGAAACATTATCCAGAACCAAAAATAGTAATAAAATGGATTTTTCCAAACACAGGAGGAACTATCATGGTACAAGGTAAAGTAAAATGGTTTAACGCAGAAAAAGGTTTCGGTTTCATCGAAGTTGAAGGCCAAGACGATGTATTCGTACATTTCTCAGCTATCCAAGGCGAAGGCTTCAAAACTCTTGAAGAAGGCCAAGAAGTTTCTTTCGAAATCGAGCAAGGCGCTCGTGGACCACAAGCAGCTAACGTTCAAAAATAATTGAACGCATATAAAAAAGACTCCGAGTAATGGAGTCTTTTTATTTTTTCCGTATCTTTTAATCTTCTTTTCCCCTCGACATTTCCTTTAATACTTTATCTAGTTTTTCTTCGATCCGTTTTGAACGGGTAAAATGTCTGGATAGGCAATATGCTATGAATATAACGAATGCGAACAGTATCAGCATGAAAACGATAGGCAATAACTGAGTAATAGTAGCAGCCATGATGTTCTCCTTTTTTCCTTCATTATACATCATAATTGCCCTTGCCAATGGCCGGATTGGGCCATGTTTATCGAAAAGAAAGGGGATATGCCAAACGCATATCCCCTTTCTTTTCAATTATGGAATAGTGAGGCGAACTTTCGTAATCTGTCCAGGTCTGAATCCTGATACATTTGTTCTACTTTCAATGTGACCAATAATTGACTCTTAGCGAATAACATGTCCCGGAAATGATCGACCGCTCCACAAAAATGATTGTAATTTGTTTCGCCGGTCCCAAAAACCCCGGTTTTCAAGGAAGTAATCGGAAGTTGTTCCAATTCTTCATAAAAGGCTGCCGACTTGGCCGGAAGCTCTCCATTGCCCCAAGTATAGGTCCCGACGATCAATGCATCGTAATCCGGCAAAGTGCGTAATTCGAATTCATTGATCCGATATAGTTCAGCTGTAGGCAATAGGGCAGCGATGGCTTCTGCGAGTGCTTTTGTATTGCCGCCTGCAGAATGATAAACGATGGCAATCTTATAGCTCATCGAACCCATTGCTGGCATTTACTTGACTGTATGTTCTTGATTTTTGTTCGAAGAAATCGGTTTTGGTCAATCCGATCGATTCATCATCGAAGGTTTTGATCCATGGCATCGGGTTTTCGTCGTACTCTTTATACAGATTGTCCAGGCCAAGCATGCGCAGCCGTTTGTTGGCAATGTATTCAATGTACTCATTGAATTCTTCCAAGTCGAGATCGGCTTTCGTTTGGATGTCTTCAAGCATGTATTCAGACCATTCCTTTTCTAGCTCCACCGCTTGTTCGATCGTTGTGTAGATGAATTTCGTGTTTTCTTCATTATTCAATTCAGGATATTCATACATCAAGATTTGGATGAGCATTCCGATGAAGTCGAAGTGGACCATTTCATCACGATGGATGTACGAAATCATCGTAGCCGAACCGGTCATGATATTTTGCCGGCCTAAATTATAATAAAATGCAAAGGCCAGGTAGAAATAAATTCCCTCGAGGTTTGTTGAATGGATCAAGGCCTCGAATAAGTGCTGCGGGCTAGGATCGTCGACGAATGTTTGGTAGGCGTCCACAATCGGCTGATTGCGCTTTATCACTTCAGGATGCTCTTTAATACGATCAAAAAGCTGTTTTTGCTTGCCCACGGGAATCAAGGAAGCAAGGATATACGAATAAGATTCATTATGGATCGATTCCTGCTGGGCCATATTGGCAAGGATTGCTTTTGCTGCCGGGTCCTTGATGTATCGAAGAATCTCCACCAAGGTAGGGGTTTGCAGACTGTCCATCCCAGCGATCATCGTCAGGATATCAAGAAAGGCGTCCTGGATATCTTCATCCATTTCCCCCCACTGTTTTTTATCCTGAATCATGTTCACGCTGGAAGGCTTCCAAAAATTATTGATGAGCTGTGTATAGGTATCATAGAATTTTTCATACTGAATATCGTTCCAAAGGAGAAAGCCCGAGGCTTCTCCTTTGAATACACCAGTCGCTTTTGTTGGATGCGTCGGTTCGAGCATCCGGATTTTTTTTATATGATTGGTCATTCGGGAAAACTCCTTTAAAAATAGATTGCTGGATGATCGACCGTTAACTTGAGCAGCTTTCGCACGCATTGTCATATTCGGAAGAAGTGGAACGAACGTAATACGTTGATTTCAAGCCGCTTTCCCAAGCGGTTAAGTGAATATCCAATAATACCTTCGCTTTGATCGTGTTGTGTACATATAGATTGAAGCTGATCGCTTGGTCAATATGTCGTTGGCGAGCTGCGTTTTGCCTGATGCTTTCCAGTTGATCCAAATTAAAGCGTGTCTTTTTATAATATTCATACGTATTTGGAGTCAAGCCAGGAGCCGTTACCTTGAATTTGAAGTTTTTCTTTTCTTCATAAAATTCTATTTCATACAATGGATCGATTCCATCCGTGGAATTGCCGATCTTGGCAGTCGATGAATTCGGGGCAATGGCCATTAGATAGCCATTACGGGTTCCATGCTCCTGCACGTTTGCCTTTAAATCGAGCCATTTTTGATCAGTATAGTCACGGAGCTCGAAGTATTCCCCCGTGTGCCAATCCGAACCTTCGAAATAAGGGTATGATCCTTTTTCCTTTGCCAACTCGTTCGATGCCTTGATTGTCAAGTAAGCGATCTTCTCGTATAAAGCATCTGCAAATTGTACAGCCTCGTCCGATTCCCAATAAATATTTTCAGTGGCAAGTAAATGGTGCCAGCCAAAAGTCCCTAAGCCTATCGCTCGGTACCGTTTGTTTGAGATGGATGCCTGTTTGACCGGAAGATTATTCACGTCGATGACATTATCAAGCATCCTGATTTGAATGGGAATCAATCTTTCAAGTACATCGCTTGCGACTGCACGGGGCAAGTTAATGGATGATAGGTTGCAGACAACGAAATCACCGCTTTTGCGAACTACAACAACATCGCCATCTTCTGTTTCGTATTCATCCGTAATCGTCGAAGGACTTAGGTTTTGAGCAATTTCCGTGCAGAGGTTAGAGCAATAGATCATCCCTTTATGCTTATTCGGGTTCTTCCGGTTCACTTCATCGCGGTAGAACATATATGGAACGCCTTCTTCTAATTGAGAAATCATGATGCTCTTCATGATGTCCATCGCGTTGATCTTTTCAAAACTATAGTTTGGCAGCGTACCATTTTCTGCGGCCTCGACAGCAAGTGCATAATGATTCCTGAAGCTGCCTTCGCCCTTTTTCTCGTCGTATTGGTCTTCAAGTGAAAATCCAAGGGTTTGCTTGACGGTATGCGGGTCAAAAAGATACCATTCTTTCCTGTCGCGTACAGCCTCCATGAACAAATCGGGAATGCATACCCCCGTAAAAATATCGTGAGCCTTTAATCTGTCATCACCGTTCTGCGTCTTCAAATCAAGGAAGCTCATGATATCTTTATGCCAAGCATCCAAGTATATCGCTATCGCACCTTTGCGCTGTCCTAATTGATCGACACTGACGGCCGTTTGGTTGAAAAGGCGGATCCAGGGAGTCGTACCCGAACTATTGCCGGAGAACCCTCGGATGTCGGATCCGAGCGAACGAATCTTGCCAACATAAAGGCCGACACCGCCGCCGAATTTGGAAACCTTTGCAGCATCATAGTTAGCTAGATAGATGCCGTCAATTGAATCTTCAATAGCGTCGATAAAGCATGAGCTCAATTGTCCATGCGCTTTACCTGCGTTCGAAAGTGTAGGGGTGGCAACGGTCATATAAAGATTGGACATGGCCCAGTAAGCTTCTTTTATGAGTTGCAGGCGGTGCTCCGTCTTTTCCAAACGCATGATTTCCATTGCGATGATCATGAAGCGTTCTTGGGGGAGTTCGTACACTTTATCTTTTTTCGGACGGGCAAGGTAGCGATCGTTTAGTAAGTAGATGCCTATGTAAGAAAATAGTTTATCTTTTCCAGGGTCGATCACTGAACCCAATTCTTCGATTTCTGCTTTAGTATAAGAAGAAAGCAGCTCGGATTTATAGATTGGATAGCGTTGGCCTTCCTGCTGTTGCGACAATTCCAGTATTAGTTCATAAAATGGACCATAACTCATGCCTTCATAGCCGCGATTGACCTGTGCATCCCTGTACATCGTATTCAATAGCTCTTTAGCTGCAACGAACGTCCAATCCGGGGCATCGATATCCACACTCTCAAGAGCAAGTTGAATCAGTTTTTTTGAAGCCTGTTCGTCGGTTGAATCACTTTTGCGATCAAGCCATTTGGTAAAACGCTTTTTGAATTTCTCCATATCGAGACGGCCCTCGAATTCCTTCGACAGCATCTCAAGCTGGAGGGAGCTATCATTTTCGCTTATGGTAGAGTTATATGTTTGAGTCATTAATAAGCCTCCTTGTAAATTTCCGGTAATAAAAAAACCGCCCAACGAGTTGAGCGGATCAAACGACAGCATAAAAGGGCCATGAATAAAATAGCCGTTACACTATCGTTTCATCATCTCAATCCCCGAAGAATAAGAAACGTGAAAAAATCAAGGCAGGTCTCCTGACTCATGATCATCCTACTTTGAGTCCTTCCCGTATAAGAAGCTATACAGTGGTTCCTCATTTCGTCACATTCACAGTTGCGGGGACAGTTCCGGGTTTGCACCGGATTCCCTTTTCAGCCATCACTGGCACCTTGGATTGTAAAAAATTCTATATATAGTTATCAGTATTGTTTTAATAATCAATATCTAGTATTTCTGCTTATATAATCGTAAGCCATATGCGTTGATAATTCAACT
This sequence comes from Peribacillus folii, assembly GCF_030271255.1. GTDB lineage: Bacteria > Bacillota > Bacilli > Bacillales > DSM-1321 > Peribacillus. Next base: position 256,077 of record NZ_JASJOM010000006.1, on the reverse strand, counting down.
AATATATTTGAGAAAAACCAGCCCTTATCTATTGACAAAGTGAAGGCGAGGTGAAGAATAATGAAAGATTTTCTTGGGGAAGTGGCAATTCAAGCACTGAATTTATCCGATTTTGTGTTAAAATAAAGTGTAGAAAAAAGGTGGCTTCCCCTTGAACCGATCAGGGGATTCCCGGAAAAATATTTATTAAAAAGGGGATTAAATCTTGGAAAAAGTATTAGTTTTTGGACATAAAAACCCGGATACGGACACGATTTGTTCAGCGATCGCATATGCGGACCTGAAAAAGCAACTGGGTATGAACGCTGAACCAGTTCGACTGGGAGAAGTGAATGGCGAAACCCAATATGCGCTGGACCAATTCAAATTCGATGCTCCGCGTCTTGTCGAAAAAGTGGCAGGGGAGGCGGACGCCGTGATTCTCGTCGATCACAACGAACGCCAGCAAAGTGCTGAGGATATCGACCAAGTCCGCGTGCTCGAGGTTATCGATCATCACCGCATCGCTAACTTTGAAACAAGCGATCCATTATATTACCGCGCAGAACCGGTTGGCTGTACGGCAACTATATTAAATAAAATCTACAAGGAAAATGGGATAGAAATCCCGAAAGCAATCGCAGGACTGATGTTGTCTGCCATCATTTCCGATTCTTTATTGTTCAAGTCCCCGACCTGCACTGACCAAGACGTTGCAGCGGCTATGGAGCTGGCTGCCATTGCCGGGGTCAACGCTGAAGCATACGGGTTGGAAATGCTGAAGGCAGGAGCTGACTTGAGCGACAAGACGATTGCCCAGCTAATCACCCTTGATGCAAAAGAATTCAGCATGGGGATGGCAAAAGTGGAGATAGCACAGGTCAATGCGGTAGATCCGAATGAAGTCCTTGCCAAGCAAGCTGAATTGGAAGCGGCGATTGAAGCGGTGATTGGAGTGAAGGAATTGGACTTGTTCTTATTCGTCGTCACGGATATCCTGACAAATGATTCTGTAGCCCTGGCTCTTGGAAAAGCGGCGAATGCAGTCGAAACAGCCTATAACGTTACCTTAAACAATAACATCGCCGTCTTGGAAGGCGTTGTCTCGCGCAAAAAACAAATCGTGCCGGTACTAACGGGTGTATTCAGTAAATAAGCAAGTGAAAAAGCCTCAAACATTATCTTGAATAATGTTTGAGGCTTTTTGCTTAATTCAGGGCATCCTTTTCTTTTTCATAGGCGATGACAATCAGCTCTTTATTCGATTCCTCGCCAAATTTGCTTTCAAAGCTTTTCAATTCATTCAATAAATCTGGTGAAAGATCGGCAGCCGTATAGTCCTGCTTGGATGTCATGTTCTTCTCTCCCTTCCAAATCGACATATTCCTGTTATATATTTTGTCGGTTTTGATTGTTTCTATTCAGCAGGAAGGCCCTTTGTCAGGATATTTTACGAATTGAAGTGGCAAGCTTATCAAGCAATAAGGAGCTTTCCAGATCGAGCCCGTGAATATGGACGGAGGTGCCTCGTTGCTGATATTTAAGGACAACCGTTTCGACAGCAGCGACCGCAGAAGCATCCCAGATTTTCGAATGGGAAAAATCAATGATGATCGCCTCTGCTTCATCATCGGCATCGAATTTAGAAACAAAGTCCTGCACCGAAGCGAAAAAGATTTGTCCCTGAACCTCGTAAATCATTTTTTTATTCAGTAAGTCTTTCGTTTTTTCAACCGTCACCTTGGATATTTTGGCCGAAAAGAAAATCATGCTCAAGAGCACCCCGGCAAAAACCCCTTTCGACAAATCATGCGTATAAAGGACGATGAGGACCGTTATAATCATAACGGCTGAATCCGTCTTAGGCGTGTTCTTGATCCTCTTTAACGAAGACCAGTCAAATGTACCGATGGAAACCATGATCATGACAGCAACGAGGGCAGCCATGGGGATTTTTATAAGGACGCCATTCAATGCGACAATCAATACCATAAGGAAAGCCCCAGCCACAAATGTGGAAAGTCTGCCTCTCCCTCCAGACCTGATGTTGATTCCGGATTGGCCGATCATCGCACATCCCGCCATCCCGCCAAAACAACCGGCAATGATATTGCCTATGCCCTGACCCTTAGCTTCCCTATTTTTATCACTGGGCGTGTCAGTCAGTTCATCGACTATTTGGGCAGTCAATAATGATTCAAGAAGCCCTACAAACGCAAGTGCAACGGAATAAGGGAAAATGATGGTTAATGTCTCGAATGTCAAAGGGATGTCCGGAAGCATGAATATCGGGAGTGCTTCGGTCAATTGCCCCATATCCCCAACCGTACGTACCGTCGCCCCAGTGGAAATGGCGGCGATCGTCATCAATACGATGGCAACGAGGGGAGAAGGAATGGCCTTCGTAATCAGCGGAAAAAGATAAATGATTGCTAAAGATACGGCGGTCATGACATACATGATCCAAGATTCACCTGCGAAATGGGTGAGCTGCGCAGTGAAAATCAAGATGGCTAAAGCGTTCACAAAGCCAGTCATGACTGGCTTGGGGATGAATTTCATTAATTGCCCTATTTTACATACGCCTAGTGCAATTTGCAGCAACCCCGTCAATATAGTTGCAGCAAGTAAATAGTTTATGCCATGATCTTTTACCAGATCTGCCATGACGAGTGCCATGGCTCCAGTGGCAGCTGAAATCATTCCCGGCCTTCCCCCTGCAAAAGAGAGGACGACAGCAATGCAGAATGAGGCGTATAGACCTACCATTGGGTCAACACCAGCAATGATTGAAAAAGCAATGGCCTCCGGGATCAATGCCAAGGCAACGACAATACCTGAAAGAACATCTCCGCGGACGTTGCCGAACCATTCTTGTTTATATGCAGAAATATTCAATGAAAAGCTCCTTTTACTATACAAATGTTTGTTATCTTTTTTTTACGCTCTAAATTATAGCATGAGTCCTTCTTTCAATCTAATGGGTAATTATTCGTAAATCCTGGATCATCGAGAAAGGATGAAACCATTATTGATGTGAAGGGAAGTCACGGTGGAAATAAATGATGATCACTTACGCTTTCAGTCTTGCGGTCATTAGTGAAACGGGTGAATGGATAAAATCAAGTGGGAGTAAAAAATTGAACATAATGCTTGCCTTATTTTTGACAAGTAGGCTAGGTTTAGCCTAAACATTCCCTCCCTATTGAAAGGAAGGGAACGGTCTGGGGAACAAGGGGGTTATTCCTCATGCTTGATGCTGGACATACATACTGGGCATGTCACTTCCTTATAATGCTTGAACGTAATCTTTCGAAGGTCGCTTCTGGTCAGAATGGCGAATACATGATACCTTTTGCCGCAGGCACATGTATTTTGGTCCTTGACGATGTGCCGCTCATCCGTATTAGCTGAATAAATGGTTGGGAAAAACATATATAACCCTCTTTTTTTGAATTTTAGGCAAATTAAAAAAGGGGCAAGAAATAACTCAAACGATCTAATCAAGATAAATCTTGGCGGCCCGGCTGCCATGACAACTAAGTCCGTTGATTTAGGCCCGTGGCTTTGCGTCTTTTATTTTCATAAAATTTGCCTATAACCATTTTAACATAAAATGACATGCGGTTATAAAATGATGAACAAATACGTTGGTCAGTGTCATTTGAACCTCTCTTTGCAAGGAGTGCAGGTTATCTCCTCCATCGGTTTGAAAACAACACGCTTCAAATCCCTTTTCTCGAATATCCGCCGATAATTATGAATAATGCCACATTCGCAATAACGCTGATTTTTGATGATATGCACTTTTGAATAAAATGTGAAAGTCGGGTACATGATTAGCTCCTTGGTTATGGGTATAAACTACTAGGTATATTATACTACCTTCATGTGGTTCTTGAGAACCATTTTGCGATCTGGATTTAATATTAATGGTTTCAATTCAACTGTGAGTGAAAACGAAAACTGGAATAAAGAACCCGCAGTTTAGGAAAAAAGATAATTTGCCCGTTGCTTTCCCCAGCAATTTGCGCCATTGAACTAATAAAACGGGCCGCTCATTCAATTCGCTAGTAAACCAGTAAAGCTCGCGAGAAAAGTTCTCAAATTGGCGAGTAAAGCACAACACATCAGCAGGGTGACTGCTGCATCTTTGCTTAGGAAGTTTTCGGTAAGGTTCATTGAGGGTGTGGAACCAAAAGAAGGTGCTCCCTGCAAAATACAGGGAACACCTTCTTTTGGTTGCGTAATTTTCCTGGAAATATAAATGAAGGGAAGCTGGCTTTTATATTCAATGGGAACGGGCCAGCTCTGGATTACGGTGCATCGCAAAATAAAGGACCAGTCCGGCGATGAGGAGCAAGGTGCTGGTTGTGATGAAAACGGCGGAAAATCCATAGAAACCTGCGACCATTCCGCCCATTGCAGGTCCGATGATATTGCCTAAGAAACGAAGGCTTGTATTGTAGCCAAGTACTTCCCCCTGCATAGCGACTGGCGCCTCCTGGCGGATATAGGCGATCCTTACCGGGATGATGCCGCCTATGGCAATGCCCAGCAAGAAACGGACAAAAACGAGCTGCCAAAACTGATTGACGAAAGCTCCGGGCAAGTAAACGAGTGCAGTCAGAAAAAGAAGCAGTACCAGGATCTTTACATGTCCGTGCCTATCGCCTATTTTGCCCCAATGACGTGCCATCAGTAAGTTTCCAAGCCCTGCTGCGGAAAAGGCAATTCCTGAATAGAAGCCAAGATTGGAAGACCCATGCAGCTCTCCTACATATAAAGATAGTATTGGCTGGATGCTGAAGTGGGCAACTTGAACAAGCGTAGAAATGAGCATGATATTGATCAAGATGGGGTTTTGCAGGATATGGGAAAGAACCTCCCTGCTGGTATAGCTCGATTTTGTTCCCTTCTGCCGTTCCATTTGGTATTCCTTTGTTGCAATGACAAGCAGACCAGATATGAAAATGGTGATCGAGGTGAATTTAAAGGCGGTAGAGTAGCCGACGGTGTCGGCAAGGATGCCGCCAAGCAATGGTCCGAAGAGCGAACCGGTTATATTTCCCGTTTGCAGCGTCCCAAGTACGCGGCCAGCAATTTCTTTCGGTGTCTGGGTCGATATGAACGCTTGTGACATCGAAATGAAACCGGTGAATATCCCTGTGAACATCCTTAAGATGAATAGCTGCCAAACATTTTCAACGAATCCCATTAAGAAAATGGACAGGCCCATTCCGAAGGCGCAGGCAATCAGGATTTTCTTCCTGCCATAACGATCGCCGATCCGGCCCCAAACAGGAGAAAATAAAAATGCCGTCACAAAGGTGATACCAAATGTCCACCCGGACCAATGCTGGATATATTGTGTCGAATAATTGCCGAATGTACCAATGTATAAAGAGATGAATGGAAGAACCATCGTCATGCTTCCGCCGATGAAGAAGTTGGCGAACCACATGATCGATAAATTTCTTTTCGCTATTTGATGTTGTTTCATTTTACAATCAACACTTCTTTCCTTCCGAAAGTACTTCGGGTTCCTAAATAATAGTATACAGAATTTAACTAATTAATTAAATGTTTTTGCTTTTTGTACATAAAACAGGTTTTTTAATGAAAGTACAGATGGTATAATTTGAAAATATTTATTTTTCAGAAAATTATAAAAGCGTGTATGGGATCTTTCAATTGGAAGGGGTTTTTGACTTGTTGACTATTCTGGGATTTTGCATGATTTTGACGTTCCTCGTCCTGGTCATCACAAAACGTTTATCCGTAGTCGTCGCTTTTATCTTCACGGCAATCGCTTTTGGGGTGATAGGCGGGTTTGCCTCGGAGATGGGAGATATGATGGTGGCAGGGATTTTAAAGGTGACACCAACAGCGGTGATGATCGTCTTTGCCATATTATATTTTGGTTTGATGATTGATGTTGGATTATTTGAGCCCATGATTGGTAAAATTTTAGGTTTTGTAAAGGGAGATCCGCTAAAGGTTGTCATGGCAACGGCCATCATCACGATATTGGTAGGCTTGGATGGAGACGGTTCTTCCACGTTCATGATCAGCGTTTCGGCGATGCTGCCGCTTTATATGAAGCTAGGGATGAATAGACTCGTATTGGCCTGTGTCGTCGGCTTGGCGGCGGGTGTCATGAATATGATACCTTGGGGAGGTCCCTTGGTCAGAGCGGCAGCCAGCCTCCAGGTTGAAGTCTCGGATTTATTCATACCGCTTATTCCTGTCATGATATTCGGATTATTATGGACGCTTTTCTCGGCATATATCCTGGGTAAAAAGGAAAGGGCGAGGTTGGGAATCAGTGCGCTGAAGGCGGACATGCCGCCGGGAATGAGTGAACAGGCTGCAGCGGGTGAAATCACTTCCGGAAGACAAGCCAAGTTATTTTGGTTTAACTGGCTTTTGACGATTACGCTGATGGTCTTGCTGGTGATGGAGGTGCTGCCGATCCAAATCTTATTTGCCTCAGCTTTTGCTGTCGCGTTGTTCGTTAACTTCCCGGATCCGAAAGAACAGCAGGAAAGGATCTTAAGTCACGCCAATAGTTTCGTGATGATTTGTACACTCATTTTTGCTGCAGGGATTTTCACGGGAGTATTCACGGAAACTAAGATGATGGATTCGATGGCCGCTGCCATCGTAACGTTCATACCGGATTGGATAGGGGGGCATTTGCCGCTTGTTGTCGCACTTACAAGTCTGCCGATGGGGTTCATTTTTTCCCCTGATGCCTATTATTTTGGCATATTGCCCATCATCAGTGAAACTGCCTCGAACTTCGGCATTGCCCCTGTAGAAATAGGCCGGGCGGCTTTGCTGGGCCATTCGACCACCGGTTTCCCTTTATCACCGCTGGTTCCTGCCACCTTCATATTGATCGGCCTTGTTGGCGTGGATTTTTCCGATCACCAAAAATTCCTGTTCAAGTGGGCGTTTGGGACCACGATTGTCATGACAATCGCAGCCATTACCTTTGGTGTCATCCCCTTATGATTAATGAGCACATCAAACTAGGCTGATAAAGGATTTGCTGAGAATTTAGTAAGACATTTCCTTTGATATTTGTAATCTATTTTACCATTTCATCCTCTTTCTGTTTAATCTTCCATAATAGTGGAAAGTAATAGGGGTAGATACATAACGGAAAGAGGAGGATTGACGATGAACTTTAAACGAAAGCTTGTGCTGCCTATTTGTACAGCCTTTTTACTTTATGGCTGTAATGCGGCGGATGACTCCGATCAGGGTGACAAAAATGTCGAGGATATCCATACGGCAGGACAAGGAACCCAAACGGACGTGGATCCGCAGGTGAAGGCGGAGGTTAAGGATGTAGAGGGAAAAACACTCGGGACCGTAAACTTTACCGCAGAAGAGAATGCAGTATTGATCCAGTCAGCTTTGGAAGGGCTTGAACCGGGCTATCATGGCTTTCATATTCATGAAAACGCGATTTGTGAACCAGAAGCCAAGGAGGGGCCATTCACTACAGCCGGAGGCCACTTCAATCCAACTGATGAAACGCACTCCCATCATGCAGGAGATATGCCGCCATTATATGTGAAAGAGGATGGAACAGCTAAATATACGGCAACGTTGGATAGTATGACGATCGATCAACTGAAGAAGGAAGAGCTGGCTGTCATCGTTCATGCGAACCCAGACAATTTTGCCAATATTCCAGACCGCTATGAAGCCAAAGGACAAAAGGGACCTGATGAAGATACGTTGAAAACGGGAGATGCTGGTGATAGACAAGCTTGCGGGATAGTTGTAAGTGCTGAAGAAAAATAACCCGTATTGAAATACGGTGCAGAAAAGAAGGCTGCGGTATACTCCCATTCCGCAGCCTTTTTGTTATTCATTTTGTTTTCTTTTATGTGGAAAGAAGGTTTTTCCTATTTCAATATAGAAGTAAGAGAGACAGTGTAGATGTGATCTAAATAGAAAGACTTTAAAGCAAAGAAGATCAAGACATGTAGGTTTGATATTTGGAAATAGTTTTCGGAGTTAGGTTTTCGCATAAAAAGAACCCGAATCGGGATCGCTGTCCACTGATTCGGGTTTGTATGCTCATTTTGAAGCGAGGCTGTTTTCGATCCTTTGTAATCTCTCAGCGACTTCTTCCTCTGAAAGGTCATGCTCGACTATATAGCGGTTACGCGGGTGTACCCTGCATTCGTGAGAACAGCTGCGCATATGCTTGTGCTCGTTTTCTTCACTGCAAAGGATTTTCTTATTGCATTCAGGGTTGGCGCAATTGACATATCGCTCACACGGTTCGCCGGAATAAATATCACGCCCGACTATGACATGTTCTTTTTGATTGATGGGAACGGCGATTCTTTCATCGAAAACGTACATTTGACCATCCCAGAGGTCACCTTGCACTTCAGGATCCTTGCCGTATGTCGCAATGCCGCCATGCAGTTGGCCGACATCTTCAAAGCCTTCTTCGACAAGCCAGCCGGAGAATTTTTCACAGCGGATGCCGCCTGTACAATACGTCAGGATTTTTTTGCCTTCGAACATTTGCTTATTCTCCCGGACCCAATCCGGAAGTTCACGGAAGTTCGTGATATCTGGCTTGATTGCTCCCCTGAAATGCCCTAAATCATATTCATAGTCATTCCTGGCATCAAGGATAATCGTATCTTCAGCTTGCATTTGCTCGAAAAATTCCTTCGGGCTCAAGTAACGGCCCGTCGTCTGATTGGGGTTGATGTCATCTTCCAAGCGAAGGGTGACAAGCTCGTTACGGGGACGAACATGCATTTTTTTGAATGCATGGCCATCGGCTTCATCTATTTTAAAGACGATATCGGCAAAGCGGGCATCGCTTTTCATCATGTCCATATATTGATTGGTTTGTTCGACCGTACCAGACACGGTACCGTTGATCCCTTCCGCTGCCACTAGGATCCTGCCTTTCAATTCAAGAACTTTACAGGCCGCAAGATGCTCAGCTGCGAATTCTTCGTGATTCTCGATAGGTACATACAAATAATAAAGCAATACTCTATATGGTTTTGTTTCCATTTTTTTTTACCACCTGTGTTTTATATTTGCAAGATATAAAGGGTGATCATTTAGACACTTTTCTCTTACAGACAATCATTATACCAAGAAAACGTAAAAATGATAAGGGAATGAATAAAAATCAAAAGGAGTTGTCTGGAATGTTCAAAGATTTATTGAGGTATCCCATCATTCAAGCACCGATGGCAGGAGGCGCATCGACTCCAAAGCTAGCGGCGGCTGTATCCAATGCCGGAGGGCTGGGGTTTCTTGCAGCTGGATATAAGACTGCAGCAGAGATGAAAGAAGAGATAAATCAGACTCGTCGCCTGACGGAGTATCCCTTTGGCGTGAATGTTTTTGTACCGGGTAACGAAGTGATTGATGAATCAGCAGTAGCCGCCTATCGTGCAAAAATTGAAAATGCCGCCAAGAGTGTGGGCGCCACCATTGGCAACGGAGTAGTTGATGATGATGATTGGGTAAATAAATTGACTGTATTGAAAGAGGTCAAGGTTGACCTTGTCAGTTTTACTTTTGGGTGTCCCGAATCCTCTGTATTAAGGGAACTACAAAGCACAGGTGCCCTCATTGCCGTGACCGTAACCAACCTCGAGGAAGCAAAAAAAGCAGCAGGTGCAGGTGCCGACGTTTTATGTGTGCAAGGGATTGAGGCAGGGGGGCATCGAGCCAGCTTTGAAAACAGGTCAGAGGATGATCATGGTTTGTTAGAATTAATAAGGATGATTAAAAATGAACTGGAATTGCCGATCATTGCCGCGGGAGGACTGATGCATGGGAAGGATATTGCTGCGGTGCTCGCTGCGGGAGCCATGGCTGCCCAATTGGGAACGGCATTCCTCCGCTGTCCAGAGAGCGGGGCAAGCCCGGTCCATAAAGCAGCCCTCAATGATTCGCGTTTTGTACAAACTACCGTTACCCGGGCTTTCAGCGGCAGGAGGGCACGCGGGCTCGTGAACGAATTTATCACTGAGAATGGTCACGCTGCGCCAGCCGCTTATCCACATGTTCATCACATGACCAAGCAGATGCGAAAAGCGGCTGGTGAAAAGGGAAACCCTGAATTGATGGCTTTGTGGGCAGGACAGGGTCATAAGCTTAGCAGGGAGAAACCAGCATCTGAATTGGTGGAGCTTTTAATGGAAGAATTAAAAGGAGAAAGGTTCGCCGGAATGGAGATAAGGGAGTTATCCATGAATGAATCAGCCCCTATGCACCTGCTGCTTTTGGCAGATCCATCAAGGGATATGGTTGAGGATTACTTGGCCAAAGGCATATGCTTCATTGCGGAACGCGCTAAGCAATTCCTTGGCGTATATGTTTTGCTGCAAAAAGGAACCGACACGATGGAGATCAAAAATATCGCAGTGGATGAAAACCATCATGGAAAAGGAATCGGGAGACATTTGATGGAACATGCGATTGGCCAAGCAAGGGAGCAAGGGTATAAAAAGCTGGAAATCGGCACAGGAAATTCGAGTATTGGACAGCTTGCTTTATACCAAAAATGCGGATTCCGAATAGTTGGCGTCGATCGGGATTTTTTTACAAAGCATTATTCTGAGGTATTTTATGAAAATGGGATTCAGTGCCGGGATATGATTCGCTTATCGCGAAGCATTTGAATGGTGAGGAGGAAAAAATAAGGAAGGATACCGCCATTAATGTAAACCATGCTGCTAACATGCATTCCACCCTTGCAGGGGATACAAACAGACGGTTACCGGAATAATTCTGGGAACTGTCTGTCTTTTTATGGGAAATGGACATAGAGAATGCCATCGGAATAAAAATTTATCATGCAAGTTGAATTGAGCTTGCAAATCGTTGGTGATTATGTTCAAAAGCTGCAGTGAAACATGAACAAACAAACGGCTCCCTTGACGAGGGAGAGGGTCTGCTTCCGTTAATCATTCAAAGAATGGCCTTGGAAAAGGGCAAGCTCACGACATTAATTTCTTATATTATTGAGGATTTTAAGAACGGTTTGAAAAAATATCTCCTGTTCTTCCTCTGTGATTCCCTCCAAAGCTTTTCCTTCAATCTTTTCTGCAATTTTAAGGCATTTGGTATGTACTTCCTTGCCCCGGGAAGTCAGTTCAATCCTTTTTTCCTGTTCATCTTTTCCTGGTACTTGCTTAATCATGTTATTTTGTTCCATGCTGTTGACTGAACGGGTGATGATGACACTATCTACATCCAAGTAATTGCAAATATCGGGTATGGTGGAATATCCACAATTCTTCAAGTAATTCAAAATTGTCCACTGATTATGATAAATTTCAAGGGCAGTGATTTGCTCGTTCATTTTGCTGACTAATGATCGGGAAACTTGTAAATATTGATGAAATAATTGAGTAGGGTTCATATGATTCTCCTTTATAATGGTCGACCAATCCATTATATTCTTTAATTCTTAAAAGTCTATTGTAAAGAATCATTCATTTCAGTCAATGTTTATTTTTGGAATAATGGCACAAATGGGAGGGGAGAAAGGCGGGATAATTGAATTTGTTGGATGGGCAATCTTTAAAATCATGACAACATGCGAAGGGGAAATGGAAAAAAGCTGCTACTATTTATTTTTTGGCAGTGTGGACTGTTTTTCTATTAGAGATAAAATTCGGCGAGAAGAGACAGCTGTCAGGAAGAATGGACATAAACCAAAACCAGCCGGCGATCGGCTGGTTTTGGTTTAAAATTTTTCGCTTGTGGAGCGATGCTTCGTTTCCTTCTTGTTTCGTTCTTCCTGTCGTTCATATTTAATTTCATCGATGGGTAAATCCTCGATGGGCATGACGACTTGGTCACGTTCCAGCTGCTTTTCTTGATTTTCCTTAAACGCTTTGGATTTATCATTACGCTCTACAAGATACTTTTCCTTATCTTTGTTATCCATAATCGATCCCTCCATCTCTTTGTAACTCTTTTTCCCTAAATTCAAGAAAATAAAACGTCTGGGCGAAATATATGTGATCCCGTTTCATAAATATAGAGAGAACTAGAAAGAGCAGGGAGGGTTTGCTCAGTGAATGCTGCTGTTTTTTTTCGATGGTTCTGGAGAGGTATTTTCCTCTTGGGCTTAATTATCATTATTCCTTATTCATGGGCTTTGATCTTGGCGTTGCTCACTGCAATCCTTTTGGATCGGTCGGTCAGGATGATTATTGAAACGGCAAAGCTGCATCGCTTATGGGCCGTCTTGATTACATTCGTTTTATATGTAGGTGGATTGCTTGGCATCACCTATTTTTCCTTCTCGGTTTTTATTAAAAAATTCATGGTTTATTCAGAAGAATTCCCTGAATTGATACGTCAAATGTATTTGACGGCGATATTGCCTGTCATAAGGCAATGGGAACAATATTCCCAAACACTGCCGCCCAATCTCATTCAATCCGTAGAACAAACGATGGAAAAGGGTGTCAAGGCACTAGAGGGGTTCACAGAAGGCTTCGTTCAGGATATGGTCCAGTTCGTTACACTCATACCGGGGTTATTCATTGATTTTCTCATTTATTTAATCGCTTTATTCATGATCAGCCTTGAATTGCCTAAGTTAAGGAAAAAGGCCGTCCAATACTTAAAGACTTCCACTTTTCAAAAGATATCACTAGTTTATCAAGATTTAAGCATGGCAGCAGTTGGCTTCATCAAGGCACAGGTCTTATTGAGCTTCATCACGTTCATCTTGGCATATGGCGGTCTATGGTTGTTGAATGTGAAATACGCAATCCCGCTGGCCCTGTTAATCGTTGTCGTGGACATTCTCCCGATATTGGGTACGGGATCTGTCCTCGTTCCTTGGGCAGCCATCGTTTGGGCACAAGGAAATCATCATTTAGCGATTGGTCTTGTAATCTTGTTTCTGGTCATAACCATCATCAGGAGGACGATCGAGCCAAAAATCTATTCGGCAAATATGGGGTTGTCCCCCTTGGCCTCATTGATCAGTCTTTATTTAGGATTTAAAATGCTTGGCTTCATTGGACTTTTCCTTGGTCCGTCGCTGCTGATCGTTTATGATACGTTAAAGAAGGCAGGTGTCATCAAATCCAACTTTAAACTATGAGGTGCATTAGAGGTTTTTGGCATGGCTTCTCATATTGGACATATCTTTTACCGCTTTTCCTTGGCCATGGCAATAATGGCAGTCCCGGGAAAAGAATTGCAGATAGCGGGTTTTACCTTTCCCTTTGCAATGCTGGCATATGGTTATGAGTTTCATAAGTCTTCACTCCTTCAAAAATATCGCTTTTTTAATAGTATGAAACAATAAAGGTTGAACTATACTCGTCATTAACAATCATTCAAGATGATGCTGTGCTTTGTATATAATATGCCGGTAATCAATTCAAGTACCAAATGAAAGTAAAAAACCCCCCCGCACCTCAACAGATGAGGAACGGGGGGATTATCATGAAACGATTTCGGTTTGCGAGATCATGGGAAATTCTTTAACTTCGCCAGCCATCTTTGCTGGCTTAAATATTTCAATATAACGAATATGGTGGTCTTCCATTTCTTTTATTCTAAAGTTATATGCTCCATAACTTAGGACATCGCCTTGTTTTGCCTCGTAATTCTCGGTAAGGATCCATCCGCCCATCGTATCGATGTCTTCATCATTAATATCTAAACCAAGTAAATCATTCACTTCACTGACCAATACCTTGGCGTCGATAATATAATGATCTTCTTTTAATTTGCGCACATCAGGCACTTCATCAAGGTCAAATTCATCACGAATATCGCCAACGATTTCTTCGAGGATATCCTCAACGGTTACCAAACCAGATGTACCGCCATATTCATCCATGAGGATAGCCATGTGAATACGTTCCTTTTGCATTCTTAAAAGTAAATCGTGGATCGGAATGCTGTCAATGACGCGGATGATCGGACGTACATATCTGTTGATGGTTGCGGCTGCATGATTGCTCTTGTCAATCATTTCAGTGAATAATTCCTTAATATTGACCATTCCGATGACGTGATCTTTATCGCCATCGATGACAGGATAACGGGTGAAGTTGTCTTCCGCCATGACGGTGAAAAATTGCTCGATCGTATCATCCTTGGATATCGTCGCGATTTCAGTACGCGGAACCATGATTTCTTTAGCAATTCGATCATCGAATTCGAATATTTTATTCACGTACTTAAACTCAGATTGGTTAATTTCACCACTTTTATAGCTTTCCGAAACAATGATTCGAAGCTCTTCTTCTGTATGAGCCAAATCATGTTCGGAAACTGCTTTTAATCCTAGCATTTTTGTCAGCGCCCTTGCAGAGCCATTCAGTATCCAAATGAAAGGATACATGATTTTGTTAAAGCCTATTAATGGTTTTGAAACCAATAACGTGACCTGCTCCGCTTTTTGAATCGCCAATGTTTTCGGTGCCAATTCCCCAACGACTACATGAATGAATGTTATCGAAAAAAAGGCTATCGCAACCGAGAGTATATGTGAAGCAGAATGAAGGTTCAATTGATTTAAAAGCGGTCGCAAAATCTTTTCAACCGTAGGTTCTCCAAGCACCCCAAGCCCTAAGGCAGTAACCGTAATGCCGAGCTGGCAAGTAGAAAGATACTCATCCAGGTTGGAGATGACCTTTTTCGCTGAAAGGGCATTTGGATTCCCTTCTTCAATTAACTGATCGATCCTCGTGCTTCTCACTTTAACGATCGCAAACTCCGTAGCAACAAAAAATGCTGTTAAAGCAATTAAAATGGCAATAATTACCAAGTTTAATATGTCCAAATAGTCTCCCTTACATCGTCTCCGAGACGAATAAGGAGTCCACCTCCTACATTTTTAAAATATACAAGTATATTTTTTTTGTCTTGCCAAGTATTGGGGAACAAGCCGAACATAGCTCTCAAATGAATGCAATGCCTCGAGTCCCGCCTTTTTAGTGTTGAATAGAATTATAGTATATGCCGATTAGCGATGCGCAGACGGGAAATAGAAGAATTCCTGCATAATGGCTTGCATCCATTTATAAAAGGTATGCATATGTCCGTTACGCAATGCAGCGTCCGTCCGTCAAAACGAACATTCTTTAATGCCCCATCAAATCACCTCAATTAATTAATTTAAATACTTTCATTATAGAAAGAGATCACCTTTCAGTCAAATTGCTTATGGCTCCTTAAAACAGGTAAATAGCTTGTAAAGAGACAATTTAAGCTAATAATTAGCCGTTTTTGACTGTTTTCTCTACTTTATTGTATTATATGATGGAATATTCTGATAATTAATAGGCTGTTTCATAAATAATTGCCGTTTTCATTATTTTTTTGACAGTCCCATCATATTCTTAGGAAGCAGGACAGGTTATAAGATGTATAAAAGGAGGACATTGATGAAAATGATGGAAAGGATTGCAGCGGTTCTTGCCGGCAGCATGCTTGTAGGCGTGGGTATCAACTTCTTTCTGATACCCTATCATTTATTGGATGGAGGCATGATCGGGATTGGACTGATTTTTCATTACTATATCGGGATGCCAACAGGGTTGGGGGTGATTCTGTGCAGTATTCCATTATATATATACGCTTGGTACTTTGAGAAAAAACTATTCCTGAACAGCTTGCATGGCTTATTATTTTCTTCTTTATGCATTGATATCTTTTCCGACGCCATCACTGGATGGAATTTACCCATTTATGTTAGTGCAGTCATCGGGGGAGCGTTGATCGGACTAGGAATTGGCTTGATGCTTAGGTATGGCACCTCTACAGGCGGTACGGATATGCTTGCACAGATCCTTTCAAGGAAGAGCGGACTTAATGTTGGCGTGCTGATTTTTTTCATTGATGGGTGCGTTTTGCTTTTCGGGTTGAAGGTTGTGGGGATTTCCGTCTTTTTATATTCCTTTTTAACGATAATTGCAGTAGCCATGCTGACTTCAGTTACCGTGATGCGAACGGTTTGATATTAATTAACGTATAAAAATCTGAAAAAAGGAAAGGATGGGCAATATGAATAGGACGGATCTTCAGTCCAATAACTGGTAAGGGGAAGTACAAATGAAAAAAATCTATATGTGTTCCGCTTTGTTCATCATGCTCGCTGGCTGCCAACAGGCAGAAATGCAAGAGGATAAAGAGGTGAACAGTGCCGTACCGGAAGCGATGGAAGCATCCATCGCCATCAAAGGAAGTTTGAATCAAGGAAAGGAAGTCATTCTTGAAACGACAGTGAAACAAGGAAGCCAACTAATGAATGAAGCTGATGAGGTATTGTTTGAAGTGAGAAAGTCGGGACGAGATAAAAGGGAAATGCTTGATGCTAAAAATACAGGAAGCGGCAAGTATCAAGTGATGCATACGTTTTCCGAGCAGGGGAAGTATATAGTGATTGCCCATGTAACGGCCAAAGGCCTTCATGTGATGCCTGAAAAAGAAGTCGTCATCCCAGAACATGAGAATGAGAGTGCATCGGTGCATCCAAGCACGGATGTATCGATCGAGTTCCAAAGCAACCCTGTAAAAGCAGGGAGCCGTTCGATTTTTGCAGCGAGAGTGGAATTGGATGGGAAGCCGTTAACGAATGCAGACGTGAATTTCGAGGTATGGAAGGATGGCAGTGACGAAAGTCATTTTACCAAGGCTGAGGACGAAGGAAATGGTACATACCAAAATAAGGTATCATTCGTTGAAGCAGGCACTTATAAAGTGCAGGTCCATGTGGAGAAGGACGAGGTACATGAACACCAATTGCAAACGATTCAAGTGAATTGACAAATGGATCGGTATGAACGCCTTTTTTGCACAAATCGATTTTTAGGTTTTATCGAGCATTAAAATGGGAAGGTAAAGAATAACAATACACAGCAGAAAGGGTGAGGTGAGCATGAAGAACCGAATCATCAATAAGTATAAGGATCTCGGGATTCATATTGAAAAAACGAAATCACGCCAGGAGATTTTCGCCAATGTTTCGCAAACAGATTCATCCTTACTCACCACAGCGGCTTTTTCACAATTTGCCCAAAAAACGGGCCCTAAAGGAATACTGATGCAATAAGAGACCGGAGCACATATTTGCTGGTCTTTTTTTTGTCCCATTAAACAAAGAAGGTACGACGGGAAGCGGCAGAATATGAAAAATCGAATAGAACGTTATGAGCTGAATAGGATATAAGGACAAACATTTTGAAATTGGCGCTAAGGGGAGTCCGATTGCATGGTATCACAGCTTATAATGTCGATATTGGATTGGTTTGCCGAAATGGGATATATGGGGATATTGCTGGGGTTGATGGTTGAAGTCATCCCAAGTGAGCTTGTTCTCGGATACGGCGGTTATTTGGTCGGGCTGG
Source organism: Peribacillus folii (assembly GCF_030271255.1). Classification (GTDB taxonomy): domain Bacteria; phylum Bacillota; class Bacilli; order Bacillales; family DSM-1321; genus Peribacillus. The sequence goes on along the minus strand of NZ_JASJOM010000006.1, from coordinate 238,699 downwards.
GAAAGATGAGTTTTTGGGGCGCTGTTCTTGCAGGGGTAGCAGGAGGGACGATGGCACAATTATTTCTCTATTGGGCAGGTTACTATGGGGGAAGGCCATTTCTGTTAAAATACGGAAAGTATATCCTAATCAGGGAACATCACATTTCTATGGCCGAAGGTTGGTTTGAACGTTATGGAGTAGGAGTCATTTTCACGGCTCGATTCATTCCTGTTGTCCGCCATGCCATTTCCATCCCGGCAGGAATAGCCAGGATGTCCATATGGAAATTCATCTTCTATACAATTGCGGCAGTCATACCCTGGACCATCTTGTTTTTATCTTTGGGCAGGGTCCTTGGGGAGAATTGGCAGCAAATCAGGAATATTACTGCTCCTTATTTAATTCCTGCAGCCGGCTTTGCCTTTGTGTGCATCATGCTTTATATCATCTGGAAAAGGAAGAGCCCTCCGCCGATCGTATCGGTCAAAAAAGTAGGTCGGTTTCCGGATAAGTGAATGCAAAAAAACAGCCTCGTATTTTTCACGAGGCTGTTTTTATCATCTAAGCTTGGGGTAGGTCTTCCTCGAGAGGAAGCTTAATTACCTTTTTTGTCACTTCGATGGATCGGATGGCGTGATCTTCCATTTCAATCACCTTAAAGCAAAATCCGTCCTTCTCCATGATGTCCCCTACATTCACATCATAATTTTCCGTAAGCACCCATCCGCCGATGGTATCGACATCGTCTTCTTCCAAGTGGATGCCGAGCAGATCATTCACTTCCTTGACAAGGAGCTTCGAATCTAAAATGTAGTGTCCATCCTTGATCTTCCTGATGGAGGCGACTTCGTCAATATCGAATTCATCACGGATTTCCCCGACGATTTCCTCAAGTATGTCCTCTACAGTGACAAGGCCGGAGGTGCCGCCGTATTCATCCATTAGAATGGACATATGGATACGTTCTTTTTGCATTTTCAACAGCAGATCATGTATGGGTATGTTTTCCATGACCCGGATGATCGGACGTGAATAATTTTCAATTGCCTTGACTTGGATTTCCGGATTCCGAATAAGATCCGAGAAGACCTCCTTCAAATTCACCAAGCCGATGACATGGTCTTTATCACCCTCGACGACAGGATAGCGTGTGTATTTCTCCAACTTTGCCACATCGACGAATTCCTGTACCGTTTCATCTTTGGAAATGGTCATGATTTCTGTCCTTGGTACCATGATTTCTTTGGCAACACGGTCATCGAAATCAAAGATGTTGCTCACATATTTAAATTCCGATTGATTAATTTCTCCGCTTTTATAACTATCGGAAAGGATGAAGCGCAATTCTTCTTCAGTATGGGCAATTTCACTTTCTGACGCAGGCTTGAAGCCGAATAATCCGACAACGAAGCGAGAGGAATGATTCAAGAGCCAAATGAAGGGAAAGGCAATCTTATGGAAAAAAATCAGCGGACTGGCAATGGCCAGGGCTACCTGCTCCGCCTTTTGGATGGCGACGGTCTTTGGAGCCAATTCACCAACAACGACATTCAGGAATGTTATCAGGGAAAATGAAATGACAAATGTCAGAATGCTTGTGACTTCTTGTGGAATATGCAAGGCATTGAACAATGGTCCCACCAACGCAAGGATGGTCGGTTGTCCCAGCCACCCCAATCCAAGGGCAGTCACTGTAATGCCAAGCTGTGTTGCGGAAAGGTATTCATCAAGATCGGATGTAACTTTCTTTGCTGCCATGGCTTTTTTGTTTCCCTCTTCAATCAATTGATCGATCCTGGAGCTGCGAACCCTTATGATTGAAAATTCGGAAGCTACAAAAAAGGCAGTTAAAGCGATTAAAATAATGACTAGTAATAAACTTAATATGTCCAATTAGTGTGGGACTCAATTCAACCGCCGTTAGTGCAAGGGTGAATGAATTATCCCAGTCACCTCCCAAAACCAATAATGAATGAAATGATTATCTTTTATAAATGCTAGATGAAAAATGAATATCGGTTTATTCTTTATGAAGATTTATAGGGTCATTCACCTCGATCATTAGTGGAACCTTCCTAATAGTATAAGTAAATTGTCGCCAATCAGTCAAAAATTTCACACTGAAAATCCAAGTAAATCAGGATATTTATTCATTATTTAGTTTGCAGCTGTATGGAAAAGGTCGTCAGGAAGTCGGTTGAGTGACATGTTAAGGTTCCTTTATGTTTTAAAACGATTTCTTTACATACGAATAGTCCCAAACCCGTTCCCCTTTTTTTGGTGGTAATGAACGGTTCAAAAATATTCGGCAGGACTTCATCCGGTATTTTCGGACCATTGTTGGAAATATTCAAGGTAAGGATGCCGGGGGGTGACTCTGATCCAGAAATATATATGGAAGGGGAAGGCATCGCCGTAACGACATCAAGGGCGTTTAAAATGATATTCAATAATACTTGGCGGAATTCCTCTTCGGAACCAGAAATGACGGCATCATCGGCAACATTGCATGTAATGGAAGCATTAACTTCCAGAATGCTCGGGTATAAAAATTCGATCACTTCGTTAACCAGGCGGGAAATCGAAAACAGTTCCGATGGCGATCCTGATGTTTCCTTTTTTGACATATTAAGAAATTGGGTGATCCTGTAGTTGAGCTGATCCAACTCCTTTGAAATGATATCAAGATATTTGGTTTCTGGTTGCTCCGCCTGGAGCAATTGAATGAACCCCATGATGGAAGTAAGCGGGTTTCGAAATTCATGTACAAAGCTTGAGGTCATTTGGCCTAATAATGTCAAACGGTCTTTATGGTTCGGGCTAATGAATTGATAGCGTTCGTCAAGTTCCTTCGTTTTTAATTCGGTATAATGGGATGATGCGAACTTAATGAGTTGATCGAAGTAAACGTTGATTTGCTTGATTAATTCAAAAGCTTCTTCTATAGGTACCTTGGAATTCAAAACGTGTTCTATGACGATTGATCTTCCGATGGTTACGGAGGAAAAGAAAATTTCCATATTCAACTGCTTTTTAACTCGGTCAGATGCAATTTTTTCACCGATTACCTTCAGTATATCTTTCATGTCAGTATCCGATTTCCCAAGTTGATCCACCAATAAATTGAAAATATTTTCTACTTCCCCCTTGAAGTAACCTATATATCCATCCGGTAAATGCAGCAGCTCATCTTTCCATTTTGAAATGATGGTGCTCTTTTGAGAAGATAAAAAGTGAATGGTCATTTCTCGATTAGATACCATTTTGCCCTCCATACTGTAGGAAAATGAATTTACTTTCGGCCCTGGATTTTATTTTTTTCAAAATAATAACATTTTGTGTTAATAATAACAGATTAATGGTGTTTAGACATGTGTCAATTGGTTAGATATTCGGCAATCAATAAAAGAATACCTTTTTTTGAGCTGTTTTTATTACAGATATTACAACAATGAAAACAAAAAAAGGGAAGCCATTACTAACGCTTCCCTTTTGTGTGAATCAGAAATGGTTCAATGTGAACGATTGCATGTTGAATGTTATTTTCTTTTAAAAGGTTCTCTTCGATTTTAACCGTAATATCGTGACCTTGGATGACGGTCAATTGAGGATCAACCAGAACGGTGGTTTCGAGCAGGATTTCACTTGCGTGCATTCGAGCCTTTATTTCACTCATGCCTTTGACACCTTCTGTCAAAACAATGGTTTGACCGATCTTTTGCAGCAGTTGATCATCAAAGCCATCAGTTAAAGAAATCGATGCATCACGGAAGATGTCCCATGCCGTTTTACAGATGATGATACCCACGACTGCAGCAGCTATGGCATCCAGCCAATGGATTCCAAGCTTGGTACCTAGTATTCCTACAAAAGCACCGACACTGACAAGGGCATCGGAACGGTTATCCTGTGCAACAGCATATATGGATGAGCTATTGATCTTCTTACTTAGTTTTAAATTGTAACGAGAGATCCCATACATGAAGATAGCAGAGAAAAGGGCGACATAAGCGGTCAGCATATTTGGGGAGGACGTTGAATCTGGCTGGAAGAAGGACTCGACAGCACTGAATACAACCTGCAGTCCCACGGTTATCATGATGAAGGCAGCGACCAATGACGCAATGGTTTCGGCACGTAAATGGCCGTATGAATGATTATCATCTGGCGGTCTTTTTGATATTTTCAAGCCAATCAATACGGCTATCGAGGCGATAATGTCGGTCGTATTATTCAAACCATCTGCCCAGAGTCCTTTGGAATCACCGAAATAGCCAAACGACAATTTAAGAGCGGACAAGAATATGTAAGCGGCAATGCTTATATAGGCACCTTTTTCAGCCGATATCGAATGTTTATCCATGTCTTTCCCCCCTTCCCGATGATATATAGGCTAATTCATGATGCATACTTAAAGAGCTGTACATAAATGGGCAATTTGGGCTGGATGATGGCCTATCCTTCGTGGAAGGCTTTATTTTTTTAGCAAACCAATAGTATATTCTAACCGAGGACCGCAAAATAAATACTTCCAAAAGAGGACTTATTAGGATTAATGAAGATGGCGTTATTCGGTCGCTGAAAAAGCCGGATCCTTTGCGGAATCCGGCTTTTTCGAAGGATGGGTTAATCGATTGATCTTAAAGCTGCCCTCATTTGGCTATGAATACCGAACAAGGGGCGTGTTTTGCGATGGAACTGCTTGTGCTGCCAAGAAAGAATTTTTCCAGCCCGCTTTTATCGCTGTTGCCGACAACGATTAGGTCAGCCCCGGTCCTTGCCGCATAGTCACATATGCTATCGGGGGCGTGCCCTTCCAATATTTCGAATTTTCCCTTCACTTGAAATTCGCTTAAAAGCCTCAAAGTATTGCTTTCAGCGTTCTGGACACTATTCTCCACTGCGGAATGGGGGGCATTTCCTTTAGGGTGTCCCGGTTGTTCAACTTCCACGACGGGATGCGTTTGGACGGGATCTACATAAAAGCCTGCAGCAGGTACGAAACCTGGCGCCGATGCATTTCCCATGATGCGCTGTTCCACCTTATCATTCAAGACATGAACTACGGTGAGCTCCGTTTCCGGAAATGCTTTTTTCAAAGTTGCCCCATACTCGACGGCCCGTTTACTCTCCTCATTTCCATCAAAAGCAACGACAATATGCTTGAAGTTCTTCATGGATTCATCTCTCCCCTTTTTGAATGTCTTTAAGGTTTTATACCCAATTTCACAAGCATTAAGCCTTTTCAACGGTATATTGAACGGCAATTGTGGGTAAAGGAAAGATACGAGGATTACAAAAAGCGAATGAGCTTCTGCCATTTAATCAATAAGTGAGTTTTCTTTCATAAAAAGGGTAAAATATTTTTAATGAATATGACGCAGACGGGAAAATGGGGGTCCAAATGAGAGGGTTAGTGAAAATAGGTTTAATAATAATAATATTGGCAGCGGTGGTTGCAGGTGCCGGTTTTCTTATTTATTTCAGACAGGGTGCAGACATAAGCCATCTTGAAAATCATCTTCAGAAGCCAACGGGAATTTATGATCTTGATGGAAACCTGGCCAGCACGATAACCGCCAATAAATCTGAGGGTGTAGCGATAGATGAAATACCGGAGCATATGAAACAAGCGGTGGTTTCCATTGAGGATCACCGTTTTTATGAACATCACGGCATAGACTACCAAGGGATTTTGCGGGCGTTGGTGAAAAACGCGAAGGCAGGCAGCATCGTTGAGGGAGGAAGTACGCTCACGCAGCAACTTGTGAAGATCACGATGCTCGAGTCGAATCGAACCTTGAAGAGGAAGGTAGAGGAATTCTTTCTTGCTCAGGAAGTCGAGGATGAATATACAAAAGATGAGATTCTGGAAATGTATTTGAACCAAGTATATTTTGGCCATGGAGCATGGGGCATAAAAAAAGCCGCCAATGTTTATTTTTCCAAAGAGGTTTCCGAATTGAGCGTTACAGAGAGTGCGTTACTGGCAGGCATCATTAATCTGCCTTCCAAACTTGATCCATATAAAAATTTGGAAGGGGCGATGAAACGGCGGGACTTGGTTCTTTCCAGAATGGCAGAACATGGTTATTTGACGAAGGATGAGGAGGCCGCCGCCAAACGAGATACCGTGACACTCGTAATGGGGGAGAAGGAAACGGATCCATTAAAGGGGAAGTACCCTTATTTCGTCGATCAGGTGTTAACGGAGGCATCCAGTAAATACGACATTAAGCTGGAGGATTTACTTACCAAAGGCTATAAAATATATACGACGCTGGATCAATCGATGCAGCAAGCGACAGAATCCGTATATGAGAATGATGCCAATTTCCCTGTTGGAACGAGTGCGGATGAGCTGGTCCAGAGCGGTTCAGTGCTTTTGGATCCGAAAACAGGAGGGATAAACGCACTTGTCGGCGGGAGAGGAAAGCATCAATTCATGGGCTACAACCGGGCGACCCAGCTGACGAGGTCCCCTGGTTCGGCAATAAAGCCCCTTGTTGTATACACGCCCGCTGTGGAAGAAGGTTATGATATCACCTCTCCTTTAAAGGATGAAAAAACGAGCTTCGGTGAATATGAGCCAACAAACTTAAGCGGAGTATATAAAGGGGAGGTGCCGATGTATGAAGCGGTGATGGACTCCTTGAATGTGCCAACCGTTTGGCTAATGAATGAGATCGGCATTGATAAGGGGCTTGATTCACTCAAACGGTTTGGAATTCCATATGATAAGGATGACCGGAATTTATCGCTCGCTTTAGGCGGGATGAGGAAGGGCGTGTCCCCGCTGCAGATGGCTGATGCCTTTTCGGCCTTTGCCAACAACGGTGAAAGGATCGAGCCGCATGCAATAACAAAAATAGAAAATTTCGAAGGAAAAGAGGTCGCCTCCCTGAAGGAGAACGGAATGAAAGTAACGAAAGTGACCTCTAAAGACGTTGTCGATAAAATGAATTCGATGCTGCTCGGAACAGTGGAGTATGGCACAGCGAAAAACGCAGCGGTTTCAGGTTATGAAATTGCAGGTAAAACCGGGTCAACCCAAGTCCCGATTGAAGGAGTATCAGGGGTTAAAGATCAGTGGTTCATAGGGTATACACCTTCGTTGGTCGGTGCCGTATGGGCTGGATACGATAAGACTGATGCAAAGCATTATTTAACGACACATAGCAGCGAGGGAAGTGCGCTCATTTTTCAAAAGATTATGGCGAAAGCGCTTCAGAACCAAGCTTCCCAATCTTTCAAAACCGATGACATTGGACCTCTCATAGCTGAACAGCAGGCGATCATAGTAGAGCAAAAGGAAAAGGAAGAAGAGGAGAAACGAAAGCAATATTGGATTGATAAAGGCAAAGAGATAAGGGAAGGCTGGAACAAATGGAGAAACTGGGAATTGCCCTGGTAATATCAATCATACATCATGGGGGGATTGTCCCTATGGACGATTTTCTCCATGCCACAGTTCAAAAAGAGCCTGAAGGCCAGCTCGATCATAATCGAGTTTGCCTTCAGGCTCTTCATCCTTAAAATATGAAATTTACGATTAGGCCGATCACGACGATCGCGCCAATCACCATTAAGATTGTTCTCATTGTTAAAACACCCTCTTCTTCATGCAGCGTAGTTGAACCCATTTAGATATTGACGGTTTGGCTCGAAAGAAAACTTAGTGCATTTTCATCATGTTCATGACAAATATCCTCTACTTTTTGGAGCATGGCATGTACATTCTCGCCCTCGAGGATGACTTTCATGTTTGCACATTCCTGAAGGATGAGCACAAAAGATACAAAGGTAGAAAGCTTTTTGGCATCCACCAATTTATGGTTGCAGATGAAATATATATTTCCTTTAAATTCTTTTGTAACTTGATAAAGATTCATGATTTGACGCATGGATAATCTTTTATTCGTTTTAATGTCAGAAGAAATTACTTTATTCATTGTCGTTTACTCCTTTAGTTTTTATACTTTCAAAAAAGCATAATCATGATGTCGATTGGCTACAATTTTTTAAAATGACCAAGCAAGTTCAGTCTTTTTTATGTAATCGTTAGCGAGTTATGTTGTATATTTACCCTTGTGAAAGAAATTGAAACCTATTTGGTATTTACATTTTTGAAAGGAGAAGGACTGATGCTGACACTTATAAAAAATGGGGAGATTTATGGACCGGAATATATGGGGCAAAAAGACATCCTCGTGGTTGGAAGGCAAATCGGCTTCCTTAAGGATCGTATTGATGCTCCTGCCGATTTCGTTGAAATGGAAGTGATAGATGCGAGTGGGAAAATCGTGGTGCCGGGGTTTATCGATGCCCATGTACATATCATTGGCGGAGGCGGTGAAGGTGGGTTCAAGACGAGGACTCCTGAAATCCAATTAACGGATGCTACGCTTGCTGGAATCACGACATTGGTCGGGGTGATTGGAACGGATGGAACGACAAGGACGATGCCTGCACTGATAGCTAAAGCGAGAGCGCTTGAAGAGGAAGGAATTAGCTGCTTCGTACATACCGGTTCCTATCATATCCCTGTCAGGACATTGACAGGCAAGGTCGAGGACGACTTGATCCTTGTCGACAAGATAATCGGTGTCGGTGAAATTGCGATTGCGGATCACCGCTCTTCGCAGCCTACTGCGGCAGAACTTGCCAAACTTGCCTCCCAGGCCCGAAATGGAGGCCTGCTGTCAGGGAAAGGCGGAATCGTGAATATGCATGTGGGCGACAGTCTTAATCAATTAAAGGTAATTGAAGAGGTTGTCGAGACTACAGATATTCCGATCACTCAGTTTTACCCGACGCATATTAATCGAAATCCGCACGTGTTCAAAGCAGGATTATCATATGCCAAAAAAGGAGGCTATATCGATTTTACGACGAGTACGGTCAAGAAATTCCTGGAAGAAGGAGAAGTGAAAGCAAGTACTGCAATAAAAATGGCACTAGAAGAAGGAGTCGGCATCAAGCAGATCACGTTAACTTCAGATGGGCAAGCAAGCCTCCCCGACTTTGATGATGACGGAAAACTGCGAGGATTGGGGATGGGGTCATGCATGTCCCTCTATGAATCCGTGGTCGATGCTATTTTGGTGGATGGAGTGGCCACAGATGATGCCTTGCGGGTCGTGACGGAAAATCCGGCAAGTATTTTGAAACTCCCCAACAAGGGCCAGCTTAAGGCGGGGAAAGATGCGGATATGATCATAATGGACAAGGACACATTTAAAATCGATACGGTCATCGCGATGGGGCAACTCATGGTCAAAGATGGAGCGGCATTGGTGAAGGGGATATTTGAAAGATAGATGCCTCCTATTTTTACTGCGGTGGCTTGCTTGCAATTGCTGCTTCGGGCTCCCAAGTGCATTCAAAACTGATACATGAAGGGTCGAGCGGCAATCACGGACAAATTTTATTTTGCACTTTAGGACCCATCATTCGGTGGGTCCTTTTTGGTTGGGATTTGCTTAAAGCAACCACTGGACAAACTGAGTCTTAAAAAAAGGTACGGACTTAAATTCTCATGAAACTCAGTTAAGGTCGTTATGAAATTTTTGAAGTTTTTCGTTTGATTTAGCATATTTTCAAAATGAAGGCGAAGCATTAGAAAACATATGCTAAAAAAAGGTAAAATACGGTAAATTCATTCTATTTTACATGTTATTAAAATCACTGATGTATTATCCTTTTATATAAGCAAATGAAGTTTATAAAAAGCATTTATCCTTTGCAGAAATAGTCCGGAAAAACAAGTTGGGCTATTATTTCATGACCGTTCAAATCCTTGGTAAGGTTGCGAAACAAATCTAACTTAAGGGGAGAAAAGAAATGGAAAAGATGGAAAACCAAATAATGAAAGCGCATTCAATCGGAGGCGATCCTGAGATGTATCGTGTATTGACCCCCGATGGAGAAATCATTGAAACCATTGATGGGAAAATTGATAAATCACTGATGGTGAAGATGTATGAAAGCATGCTTTTACTCAGGACTTTTGACCGTAAATCAGTTAATCTCCAGCGTCAAGGGAGAATGGGGACGTATGCGCCATTCGAAGGGCAGGAGGCCGCCCAGGTCGGGAGCGCCTTGGCGTTGTCGGCAGGGGATTGGATGTTTCCCACATATCGTGATCATGGAGCTGCAATCATCCATGGGCAGGAATTATACCGCGTTTTTCTGTACTGGATGGCCCATTTGGAAGGATCGGTTTGCCCGGAAGGAAAGAGGATACTGCCGCCTAGTGTCCCCATTGCCACTCAACTGGTTCATGCGGTGGGTACGGCTTGGGCAAGTAGGCTTAAGGGTGAGGAGAATGTGAGCATAGCTTATTTTGGTGATGGCGCCACTTCTGAAGGGGATTTTCATGAGGCGTTGAATTTTGCAGGAGTTTATAAGACCCCGACGATCTTTTTCTGTCAAAACAATGGCTATGCGATCAGTATGCCTTTTGAGAAGCAATCCGCCTCTAAAACGATATCCCAGCGAGCCTCCGCATATGACATTCACGGGGTCAGGGTCGATGGAAATGATATTTTCGCCGTCTGGCTTGCCGTGAGGAAGGCTGTCGAAAGGGGACTTAAGGGTGAAGGGCCGACTCTGATTGAAGCGATTACCTTTCGCTATGGTGCCCATACTACGGCAGATAATCCGAACATATATCGTAATCAAAACGAAATCTCAACATTTTGGAGGGAAAATCGCGATCCGATTGCCCGCTTAAAAAGGTTCTTGGAAAAAGAGGGTCTCTGGAATGAGGAACAAGAAGAAAAGAGTAGCAAGCAGTTCAATGAACTGATAGATCTTCACCTTCAAAAAGCGGAAGCTTATCCGAAATCGGAACCTCTTGAAATGTTCAATCATGTATATGCCGGGGAATCATGGCATCTAAAGGAACAGCGGCAAGAATTGAAGCAAATCCTAAAGAAGGGTGTGAAGAAATGATGGGCAAAAGCCTAACGATGCTCCAGGCTATTACGGAAGCGATGGATCAAAAGCTTGATCATGATGATCGTGTCATGATAATGGGCGAGGACATTGGAGTGAACGGAGGGGTCTTTAGGTCGACGGAAGGGCTTCATGAAAAGTATGGCGAAAATCGCATTGTCGATACTCCTTTGGCTGAGTCTGGGATCATCGGTTCTGCCATCGGCTTATCGCTTAATGGGATGCTGCCGATAGTGGAGATTCAATTCCTAGCCTTTATTTATCCCGGTTTCGAACAGCTCATTTCACATGCAGCCCGTATGAGATATCGGACCCGCGGGCAATTTGGGGTACCGCTTGTGATTCGTACGCCTTATGGAGCGGGAATAAGAGGTCCGGAACTTCATTCTGAAAGTGTCGAAGCCTTTTTTGCCCATACCCCTGGTTTAAAGGTGGTGGCACCAAGCAATCCTCACGATGCGAAGGGGCTGCTCATTTCCGCCATTGAAGATCCAGATCCGGTGATTTTCTTGGAACCGACTAAATTATATCGGGCTTTTAAGGAAGACGTACCGGAAGAAATGTACCGGATTCCAATCGGTCAGGCAAAAGTGGTCCAGGAGGGAAGTGACCTGACCATTTTTGCCTGGGGGACCATGTTAAGGGAAGCATTGAATGCCGCAAGGAAAATCGAGAAAGAAAAAGGCTGGAAGTGTGAGGTGGTAGATTTGCGCACATTATACCCTTTGGATCGGGATGCGATTGTCCAGTCCATCAAAAAAACGGGTCGCGCACTGATCGTCCATGAAGCTCATAAGACAGCTGGATTAGGTGCGGAAATCATCTCCATCATTAATGATGAAGCTCTCATTTACCTGAAAGCTCCGATTAAGCGTGTCACTGGATTCGATGTCCCGGTCCCACCGTTTTCTATAGAAGATCATTATCTGCCGACTGTCGAACGTGTGAAACAGGGGATAGTCGAAACGATTTCATTCTAAATGTGATTAGGAAGGGGAGGAAGGGCATGATTGAATTCAAGCTTCCTGATGTAGGGGAAGGAATGCATGAAGGAGAAATCATCCAATGGCTGATTAAAGAAGGAGATGCGGTGACGCAGGATCAGCCCATCGTTGAAGTGCAAACGGATAAGGTCAATGCCGAATTGACTGCTCCTATTACCGGAGTGGTCAAGACTATCCTTTTTTCCGCAGGCGATACTGTGGAAGTGGGGACCACCATCTTCACCATACAAGAAGAAGGTGAACTGCCATCAAAGGAACCGGCCAGTGATGAACGTGATAGATCCCAGTTGCAGCCGTGTGATGAAGAAGGAGGGGATCGATTGGCAAGCCCATGGCCACCTGAGGCAGGGCGCGCATTGGCAACACCGTTCGTGCGCCAAATGGCGAGGGAAATGAAGATTGACCTCCAGCTGGTGATGGGGACGGGACCGGCTGGACGAATAATCGAAAGCGATTTGCTGCAGTTTGCACAATCCAATTCGGACTTGCGGGAACATCCCGTTCACAGCAATGACAGGATCCTTCGCAAGCGGGAGCCGGAAAAGAAGGTCAATCAGCCAACGAGTGCGGAAACTGGGATGGAGGAGCGCATCCGGTTAAAGGGGATCCGTAAGAAAATCGCTGAACATATGGTGAAGTCGGTTTCAACCATTCCCCACGTCACCCATGTAGATGAATTGGAAATGGAAGCACTGAAGGAATTGAAGGATCAATTAAAGGCCTATTCCGAAGACAAAGAAATAAAATTAACTTTTTTACCGTTTTTCGTCAAGGCCATCGTGATTGCTTTAAAGGAGTTCAAGACCTTAAACGCTTCCATAGATGAGACGACCAATGAAATCATCCTGAAACACTATTATCATATCGGGATTGCAACCAATACGAGCGAGGGTCTGATAGTTCCCGTCATAAAACATGCAGATCAAAAAACGATTTTTCAATTGGCTGATGAAATCAGGCAGCTGGCAACCGAAGCAAGGGAGGGGAAGCTGAGCCTGGAGCAAATTACAGGGAGTACATTTACTATCAGCAATGTAGGACCGATTGGAGGTGTGCACGCGACCCCGATTATCAACTACCCGGAAGCTGCAATACTGGCGCTGCATAAAATGGAACCGCGCATGGTCGTTCGTGATTTGGAGGGTGTTATCCGTTTGATGATGAATATGTCTTTATCCTTCGATCATCGCTTGATTGATGGTGTCACAGCTGTACAGTTTACCAATCGGATCAAGGAACTGCTGGAGAATCCAATTCGTTTAGTTGTGGAGATGAGATAATGGTAGTAGGGGAAGTTGCTGTTGAAACAGATGTTGTAATCATCGGAGGAGGTCCGGGAGGGTATGCAGCGGCTATCCGTCTCGGACAGTTGGGGAAAACGGTCGTCCTGGTGGAAAGGGATCGGCTCGGCGGCGTTTGCCTCAATAAAGGGTGCATCCCTTCGAAGGCTCTGATACATTCGGCGGAGCAATTCCAAAAGCTTGGTGACTTAAGTAAAATGGGAATCAAGCTTCCACAGGAAAGCATCAGCATGGATCTTAATGTTTGGCAGGATTGGAAGGGTGGAATCATTTCCCGGTTAACTCAGGGGATAGCCCATTTATGTGAAGAAAATGGAGTGACCATGGTCAAAGGTCACGCGACTTTTTTGTCGGATGATCGGGTTGGTGTGGAAACCGATGGAGATTTTGAAACCTACAAGTTTGAGCAAGCAATCATTGCGACGGGATCGAGACCCTTCATTCCTTCATTCATCGAAGTGGATGGAGAGTATATACTGGACTCCACCGCCTCTTTGCAGCTGAAGCAAGTTCCAGAAAGCCTGTCGATCATCGGCGGAGGCTATATTGGAATTGAATTGGGCATGGCATATGCAAAGCTAGGCACTAAAGTGACCATCATCGAGATGGCCGACCGCATCCTTCCTCAGGTTGCCGGAAACCTGGTCAAGGAGGTCAGCCAACATATAAGGAAGCTTGAAATGGATGTATTGACTTCTGCCAGGGTAGAAAAGGCGACTGTCGTGGACGGTCAGGTGCATCTTCATGTTCATTCGGAAAAGCTGGGTTCAAAAGTGATCGTCAGCGAAAAATCGCTTGTTACTATCGGAAGAGTTCCCAATACGGAAGAAATAGGTCTGAATCGGGCTGGAGTTATCACAGGAGAAAAAGGCCATATTACCGTGGACATGGAATGCCGAACGAATGTGCCGAGCATTTTTGCCATCGGGGACATTACACCTGGCCCAGCGCTTGCTCATCGGGCGGCAAAACAGGGGGTGGTGGCAGCGGAGGTGATTTGTGGGATGCCAAGTGCCAATGATTCAGCTTATGTCCCATACGTCATCTTCTCGGATCCGCAAATAGCAGGAGTTGGCATCACTCGTGAAGAAGCCGAGCGGAAAGGCTACAGCGTCAAGACAGGAAGATTCCCATTCAGTGCGAATGGCAGGGCTCTTGCTACGAATGAAATGAAGGGATTCGCTGAAGTGGTCGTGGATGAGAAAAGCCACATATTGCTTGGTATGCATATGGTAGGTCCTGATGCCTCCAACCTGATAGGCGAAGGCGTTCTCGCACTTGAATTGGCTGCTCGGGTCGAAGATATCGCCCTCAGCATCCATCCGCATCCAACTTTATCGGAAGTATGGATGGAAGCGGCAGAAGCTGCTTTAGGACATGCGATTCACATCGTGAATAATTAAAATATTCTTAATTCATGGGGATTACCAATGTAGTCCCCTGATTTGGGTGCAAGGCCAATGGTATCAGCATATTGGCCAGTATAACCGGTCATATCACAACGAAAAAATGACGTTTAGGCATACAGTAACTGTAAGAGCTTACAATGTTTCCTCTTGTAAAACTACCCGCATATTGATATATTTTTAATTTGTGAAGAAGTGGTTTCTCAAGCAAGCAGTGCAGGCTTCCACGCTTTTTCCATAACGGTTGATGAGAATCTAACCTATCAAGTCGCCATTCACTGGTTTGAATGGGGTATTTTTAGTTTTTATAGTAAACACTTATGGATGAAGGAGGCAGATGCAAATGGGAACAAATGGTGGATCACTTCAAAAGAGATTGCTGCCGCGGCATATTAGCATGATGGCAATGGGAGGGGCAATCGGTACCGGGATTTTTAAAGGAAGTGCCGAAACCATTTCATTAGCAGGACCGGGCGTAATTTTCACTTATATTTTTGCAGGACTATTACTTCTTGTCGTCATGGGAGCCATTGCCGAGATGGCAATCGCTTACCCGAATACGAATATGAAGGGTTTCATTCGGAAAGCATTCGGCAAGCGCAGTTCCTTCATTATTGGCTGGATGTATTGTTTCATGTGGCTGTCCGTCTGTGTCATCGAGATAGTGGTGGCAGGAAGCTTCTTGCAATACTGGCTTCCCGCAGTCCCGCTATGGTTATTAAGCCTGGCATGTGCAGCCTTGATCATTGGCGTCAATATGATGAATGTAAAAAACTATGGTGAATTCGAATTTTGGTTTGCAGGCATAAAAATTGCCATGATCATTTTATTCATTGTATTGGGAGCTTGTATTTTATTTGGTATCATCCCAAGCGACGGATCTAATTATCTGCACAATTTTACAGGGCATGGCGGTTTCTTCCCTAATGGCTGGATGTCCATCTTTTCGGCATTATTGATCGTGATGTTCTCATATGGCGGCTCCGAGTTAATCGGATTAACGGTAACGGAAGCTAAAGATGCAGAGCGCATCTTGCCAAAGGTCATCAAAAGCTATATTTGGAGAATCATTTTATTCTTCACTTTGCCGATACTTGTCATTTGCGGGCTGATTCCATGGAACGAGATTACCGACCAATCGAGTCCGTTTGTCCAAGTTCTCTCAATGTCCGGCTTCCAAGGGTCTGCCCATATCATGAACTTCATTCTAATTACGGCTGTTTTATCAGCCGCTAATTCCGGAATATATGGTTGTACCCGGATGCTGCATTCTTTGGCTGCCGAAGGGGAAGCTCCAAAATCGTTCTCATATGTTTCTAAAAATGGCGTTCCGATGTATAGTTTGGTGCTTAGTGCCGTTGTTTTGGTGGTCGGTTCGATGATCACCTACGTTGCACAGGACAAAGCATTTCTTTTGTTAATGGCGATACCGGGCTTTGTCGTTTCACTAGTATGGATCAGCATTTGTTTTGCACAGCTGAAACTTCGCCGTTCATATGCTGAGGTCCCGAGCTTTACAGTGTGGGGTTTTCCATATGTAACGACATTTGCAGCCATCATTTTAAGCATCATTAGCCTCAGTTTCGTGTTTAGTGAACAAAATCGAATCAGTATCGTAACCTGTCTTCTGGTGCTGGCTGCATTAACCGTCATTTCGATTTTTAAATTTAAAAGGGCGGATGGTCAGGAACCTACCATCATGAAAAAGGATTCCATCAAATGAATCCACATAAAAGATACGGCATGAGCGATAGCGTCCATGCCGTATTTTTTATCCTTCCTTTGAGTTATACACTAGCCGTTTCATTCATTGCATTTTGCAAGCTCGTTATGAATTTCTCGTTTTCATGCAGCGTGCCGATAGTCACACGGATCGTATCATCATACCCAAGCAGATGACCAGGACGAATGATGACACCGGAAGCCAAGAGCTTCTCGAAAACATCCTTGCCAGGCTGGTTCAGCTTGATCATTAAAAAATTGGCGTGAGACGGAAAGAATGACAAACCCATCCTTGTCAGCTCATTTTCCAAGTAGTTTCGTCCCTCCTCGTTCCTGCGCGCGCATTGCTCTACAAAATCATCGTCATCCAACGAGGCGAATGCTGCAGACTGGGCAAGCCGGTTCGTATTGAAGGGTTCTTTCACTTTAATGAGCTCTTGGATGATGGTGGCGTCCATTATACCGTATCCGATCCTTAATGCAGCCAAGCCATGAATTTTTGAAAACGTACGTAAGATGACAAGATTTGCATGACCATGTAAAAGGGGCAAAGTTTCCAAATAGTCTTCATCATTGACATACTCATAATAAGCTTCGTCAACAATCAGTAAAATATGTTTCGGAACTTTTTCGATGAAGGCTCTTAACCTTTCCTTTTGAACGATCGTTCCAGTCGGATTATTGGGATTACAGACAAATATCATTCTCGTATTTTCCGTTATGGCTTCATGCATCCGCTGAAGGTCATGCACGCCATTCACGAGCGGGATTTTGACAGGTGTACCGCCGTCGATCAAAACATTCGTTTCATAGCGCGGAAAAGTGACATCAGCCATGATGGCCTCGTCATTTTGTTGGATATATGTTCGTGTTAACAGCCGTATCACTTCATCCGATCCATTCCCCAGGATGATTTGATCTTGCTTGATGGATAATTTCCTTGCCAGTTTTTCAGCTAATGACGGAGCCATACCTTCAGGGTAAAAGGATGCTTGCGCCATTTCGGAAATCATGGCTTCTTTTGCTAAAGGTGAGCAGCCGTAAGGATTCTCATTCGAGGCCAACTTGACGATTGTTTCAAGGCCTAATTCACGCTGCACTTCTTCAATCGGTTTACCGGATACATAAGGACTTAATTCCTCAATCTTTTTTCGTACCGGGATCTTACTAAAGGTCAATGCAGGTTCCTCCTTTTATATAATTCTGAATTTTCTTTTTCAATGGTAATATTAATGATAGAATATTAATTGTCAAAATCATATACAAAAAAGAACGTATTTACGGTTTTCCATCCACCATATTAAAGAAATATAGACTTATATTCCTTCATTATGAAAGGCGGTCGTTTCATGGATGATATAGATGTCAATTTACTGGAGCTTCTACAAATGAATGGACGCATGACGATAAGTGAACTATCAAAGAAATTGGCATTAAGTCGACCTAGCATTTCCGAACGGATGTATCGCCTCCAGGAAAGGGGGATCATTGAGGGTTTCAGTGCAAGGGTTTCACCGACCGCAATCGGAAGAGGGGTGCTCGTTTTCATTCAAGTGAGTGAACTTAAGGTTTCCGTTTCCGACTTCGAGCAATTAGTGATAAATGAATTGGATATTATTGAATGCCATCGCGTAACGGGGACAGTGGGATATTTTTTAAAAGCGGCCTTATCTGATATGGACAGCATGAGATTACTTATCGATCGATTGATACCCTATGGGCATTTGAATACTTCCATAGTCTTGACTTCCCCTGTTCCTTCGCGTTCCATCCTTCCGAAGGTCAGTGAATGATAGGGTCCCAAGCCATGATGCAGGGCCTGGGGGAAGGAGGAACAGTGCAGGGCCTCTGTTCCTTTTTGGTGTCATTTCAATTCCATCAGTGCCCCGAAATATTGCTGGGCGGTGGTAAAGCAAATGAAGGCCAATAGTTCCGAAATTTCTTCATCACTAAGCACTTCTTTCAAAACGAGGAAAAATTGTTCCCCTGTTTTTTCACGTTGGGTTAGGAATACTTCTGCAAAGCCAATCGCATAGCTTTCTTTAACTTCAGCTGCTTTTAGTGGACTGCCTTTTGCCTGACAGTACGAACAACCGTTGCCGAATGCCAGGACCCTCCTGACGTTTTCCTTCAATTCCTTCGAAAGTTGCCCATTTGCAGACACAGACTCTGCAAGGTCTGTCCATCTTTGCAAAATCTCTTCCGAATGAAATAATCGTTGAAATGGGCTGGACCCATGCTCCGAGGTTTTTATTCTAGTCATGTTCATCTCTCCTTTGTGATAATCTTAATATAAAAAGTGCGTATTTTTAATTGCGTTTGTAAGGAGTTTCCGGTGAATATTGGATTGAACGCAAAGAGTGGAAGGGAAATATTAATCAAATGAAAATTGATGAAAAAGATAGGGATATCCTTGCTGAATTAATGTTAGATAGTCGGGTTTCCATGAGGGAACTGGCAAAGAAGGTAGGTCTCTCCGCGCCTACCGTTACCGAACGAGTTCGGCAAATGGAATCGTTCGGCATCATTAAGGGGTATGTTGCCGAGATTGACCATAAAAAGATCGGCTTTCCGATTGAGTGTATCGTGGAAGCGACGATAAAAAATGGCGAATATGAAAAGTTCAAAAAGTACATTTCCATGCTTCCGAATATTGATTTTTGTTATCGAATTGCCGGCCAAGCTTGCTTTATGCTGAAGATTCGCACGGAGAGTCTGGAAAAGGTGGAGGAATTCATCAATCAAACCATGCCCTTTGCAGCAACGGTAACACATGTTATCCTTTCGGAAGTAGAGCGGAAGCAATGATTATATTAATTATGCAATCCTTTTCAGGGTATAGAATCCCAGATTTATTGCGGCTTGTTAAGAAAGCGGTAAATATATTCTTGCTGGAGGTGAAATCCTTTCCTGTAGCACTGGCGTTCAGGCGGTATGACATGAAATGGTCGATAACAGGGTCATGAGTCTTAGTTCTTTGAGCATATTTCTTTGTTCTTCTTGTTGTTTATTGTATAATTCCGAACAAGATATAAGGAGGAATGAAGCGTGGGTATATATGATTTTTCAGCAGAGCGAATCAATGGCAAGGAAGTTTCCTTGGAACAATATAAAGGAGAGGTCCTTATTGTAGTCAATACGGCAAGTGAATGCGGCTTCACTCCGCAGTATGAAGATCTTCAAAAGCTTTATTCCCGTTACAAAGATAAAGGGTTAAACATTTTAGGGTTTCCATGCAATCAGTTTGGCGCTCAGGAACCTGGGAAAAATGAAGAAGTGGAGACATTTTGTCAGTTGAATTACGGCGTTAGCTTCCCATTATTCAATAAAGTCGATGTAAGGGGAAGCCAAGCACATCCATTATTCCAATATTTAACCGACCAAGCCCCGTTTGCAGGACTTGACAATAAACCAGGCGGGAAAATGCTGCAGGCAATGCTGCAAACGGAACATCCGGAATTCTTGATCGACGATTCGATTAAGTGGAACTTCACTAAATTTTTGATCGATCGTGCTGGAAATGTCGTGGGGCGCTTTGAATCCGTCGAAGGGCCTTTCGAAATGGAAAGTGATATTGAAAAGCTTCTATAGACCTTGGTACGTAACTGAAACTGGATATTTTTTCGATATGTTTTAGAAAATATTGAATTACCCCGTACATGTTTGGCACAAAATTAACATGTATGGGGTATCTTTTTAGGATGGAAATTGCCCGATTCATTGCACTGTACGTGAAAATGAGTTAATTCCAGATGGCCCACCGTTGTGGGGGATTTGTACGTAGACAGTTCCATTCCAGTGCTGGTGCTAATCTTTGCTGAGGCTACGGGAAGACTCCTCTGCGTTTTGCCCGTGGGTGCTCCCCTACACGCGCTTTTTCCAACAATCAGGTGACCGTATATACCAGAAGTCAATAGTGGATTGCACTCTGTGAAGAATCATTGGAATGCAGGTTTTCCTTGAATTTGCTTATGAATTGATGGGTAGGGGTAATAATGAATGGTAAAAAGATGGGGGGATATGTAATGGAGGGAAATGACAACTTAAAGCCGGCACTAGCCAGTGAAGCGGTGGATGCTATTGAAAAAGTGATTGGAACGTATCCAGGCTACCGTCGGGCACATGCAAGGGGATATGTATATAAGGGGGTTTTTACCCCGAACGGAAATGGAGAGCCCTTAACGGCAGCTGCTCATCTTCAGGGTGAAGCGGTGCCTGCGGTCATCCGGTTTTCGAATAGCTCACCGGTCCCGAGTCATCCGGATGCCCATTCCCCTGTAAAGGGCATGGCTGTTAAGTTTCAATTGCCAGATGGTACAGAAACAGACCTCATTACGGTGACGATTCCGCTCTTCTTTGCGAAAACACCTGAGGCTTTCATTGAGATTGCTCATTTCATCAAATCTGCAAAAGACGGTTTTCCCAATCTGAAGGAGCTTGGAAAAATCCTGTATAAATATCCGGAGAGCAAGGCAGGCTTGGAAATGCTTAAGGAAATGCGCTCCCCGGCAAGTTTCGCAACGTGTCAATATTACTCGATACATGCTTTCTACTTCATCAACGCACAAGGAAGACGACAGGCGATCAAATATGAATGGGTGCCGGATTCAGGAATTAGCATGCTGAAGAAGAAGGAGGCAGCCGAGCACCCTGCGGATTATTTGAAAGATGAAATGGAAGAAAGACTGAAGCAAGGACCAGTAGGCTTTAATTTGAACATTCAAATAGGAGGGGAGAACGATCCGGTTGACGATCCGACCATCGCTTGGTCGGAAGACAAACAGGTAATCATGGTCGGGCATTTGCTGATCACTGACCAGGTGGAAACGATTGCGGATCATTTGCTGTTTGATCCGACAAATATCCCTCAAGGAATTGCATGCTCGAACGATCCGATCCTCCATTTTCGCCATCGCGCTTATGCCGTTTCGTATGAGCGTCGCACACATGGCCAATGAATGAAAAAGAGCAAAATCTTCAATTTGAAGATTTTGCTCTTTTTTGTGAATTTCACATTTTCCCCGATCGGAAAATGGTGTAAAGCATAAGCAAAAACATCAAGGTGGCAACGACAAATCCAATTTCGATCACCGGGATTTTCCAGAGCAGCAGCGTTTCCCCGCCTATCGCCGAGCCGATGATGAGACCGACCATGATGATGCTGAAGGCAAGCAGGATAATACTGAAGGAAAGGCGGTTCGATATTTGATCAAGCTTATGTAAAAATACTTGAAGCTCAGGTATGTTGATATCCAAGCGCAATTTCCCTTTTTTGATGATGCCCGTTACTTCCTTAATATCCTTCGGAAGTTCAGCGATCGCCTCAGTCGATTCGATGAATTGATTCCACGTATTCCTTGCGATGTTTTTTGGATTGTAGCGTTCCTTGAAAAGCCTTTCGCCAAAAGGTTCGGCTGCCTTCATGATGCTGAAATGAGGATCCAGCTCCTCGACTATGGCCTCCATCGTAAGTAAGGCCTTGCCGAGCATGGTGAATTCCGGGGGGATTTGGATATGATGCCGATTGGCAACAGTGAACAAATCATTGACCGCCCCGCCTAAGCTGATTTGACTTAATGGGATATCGTAATATTTATTTCGCAGTTCATCGATATCAGCCCTCAATGAAGCCATATCGGTTTCGTCCGTCAGAAGTCCCATGTCGGAAAGCGTTTTAATCAATCCATTGGTGCTTCCGCGTTTCAGATTGATGACAAGCGAGGCAAACTGATACTTCCTATCGTCCTCCAATCGTCCCACCATTCCAAAATCCATGAGTGTGACGACATTCCCAGGCAAAATGATGATATTGCCTGGGTGGGGATCACCGTGGTAAAAACCATCGATCAAAATTTGCTGAAGCATTGAATTGGCCAATCTTTCAGCGATTATCCGCCGATCATAACCTTCCTCATCAAGCTGTTTATAGTGATTGATCTTAATTCCCTGGATGAAATCCATCGTCAGGATTCTTTTCGTCGAATACTCCCAATGAACTCTAGGTATCTTCAGGCCCTGATCATGATTGAATTGCTTGGCTATCCTCTCCCCATTGCGGCCCTCTGCATGATAATCGAGCTCTGCGCGAAGTGATTTAGCGAACTCATCAATCATTTTCCTGATTTGATAGCGCCTTGCCCAGGAAAGGCGTGCTTCCATCAGTCTTGCTAAATCATCGAGAATTTCCAAATCCGTTTCCACAGTCGGCATGATATCAGGACGCTGGACCTTAATCGCTACGACTTCCTTTGATGGAAGGCGTGCAGCGTGGACCTGTCCAATCGATGCGGTTGCCAGCGGTTTTTCTTGGAATTCGAGAAAAAGGTTTTCCAAAGAGTCGCCCAACTCTGCTTCAACTATTTTGCGGACCTTATCAAACGGAAAGGGGGCGACCTGGTCCTGAAGTTTTTCCAGTTCGCGTATAATTTCTTCCGGAACGAAATCACGCCTTGTGCTTGCTATCTGGCCCAGTTTAATGAAAGTGGGTCCGAGACTTTGCAATATCGTTTGCAGCCGCTCGCCGATCGAGCGGAGGTTCAGGTTTTCGTCGGGCTGAAGGTCCGATGCCGCCTTGCTTTCCGATAGCCCGAGACGATAGACGAAGTATCCAAAGCCATTTTTCAAAAAGGCATTAATGATTTCTTGGTAACGATGTGCGTGTTTCAGTCGTCTGCCAAACATGCAAGTACCTCCAGGTCATGATTGTGTGCTTTGGTTTTGTTGCTCTAAAATGGCAATTCGCCTCTCTAATTCTCGCACTTCTTCTTTTGTTGCCAAGTTCAGCCCATTAAGTGCTTGATTGACTTTAAGCTTGACGGATTCATCCAGCTGCTTTTGGGCTTGCTCCCCTTTTTCGACCCATTGCTTAACCAGGACCTTGGATTCCTCTTTACTGATATCGCCTTTTTTCACAAGCGAGTCCACTGCTTTTTCAATTTGTTCCTTCGTAGCGGCGGCAGCGCCCAATCCTAAAGAAAACACGTTTTTTAATAAGTCCATTTTCCATCCCTCCATCAATTGTTTACAATGCGGGTAACCTTCCCCTGATTTCTTCTTGTTGTTCCTTTTATCATACATCATTGAGGGCCGCGACAAAAATATAATGGGTCCGCCCGATTGCAGATGACCACGGAAGCTCGTGTTTGAAGTGAAGGGGATTGGATAGTATGATATGGAAAAGTAAGCTAGGGGAAGGAAGGATGATAGGATGGGCTTCTCAAATAAAACTGTGATTGTCACAGGCGCTTCAAATGGGATAGGGCGGGGCGTGGCAAAGGGATATGCACAAAGCGGTGCATCGGTCGTCCTGGCGGATATCGATGAGCAGGAGGGCATCCGGTATGCAGAGGAGCTTAAAGGTAACGGTTATGAAGTTCTGTTCGTAAAAACCGATGTTCGGAATGAGGCGGATATCCGTCATTTGATGGATGTGACGCAAAAAGCCTATAAAACCATTGATATTTTAATCAATAATGCCGGAAAGGCTTTATTCAAACCAGTATATGAACTGACGCTTGCTGAATGGGACGATATGATGGATACGAATTTACGCAGTGTGTTCCTTTGCACCAGGGAAGCGGCAAAAGCGATGCGGGGTAATGAAACGGGAGGGGCAATCGTTAATATGGCTTCAACAAGAGCCAGCATGTCAGAGCCTGATTCTGAATCCTATGCTGCGACGAAAGGGGGGATCGTTGCCCTGACCCATGCTCTTGCCGCCTCTTTAAGCAAAGAGAAAATTACCGTTAATTCGATTTCTCCTGGATGGATCGAAACGGGCGATTATAATGCACTTAGGGAGAAGGATCATCAACAGCATTTTTCCAATCGGGTCGGTAAACCGGATGATATCGCAAGGGCTTGTCTTTATTTGACGGCGGCTGAAAATGATTTCGTCACGGGTGTTAACCTTATCGTCGATGGAGGGATGACAAGAAAAATGATGTATGAAGAGTGAGTTCATTTTCTCCGATACAGATATTGCAGTTCGGTTCCAAGCTCCCTGTTGAGCAGCCGTTCCATTTCTTCGAGCTCTTCAACGCCGATCGGGCCATCGGCAGCAGTCCAGTGAGTCGTGTAAACAAAATAGTAATCTCTTATCTTTCGAAAAATGACTGGGGAGTTCGGGAATACATCAAAAATTGCCTTGATATTATATCGTCTCATATAGGACCATTTAACAAGCTGCATAGAGAACCATCCTTTTCGGAATCAATCAATGGCTGCCTTGATGGCAGCCATTGATTTGCTCCTTATTTATCGTTGAATAGATTGAATAAACCCCTCGCTACACTGCCTTCTTCAGAAGATCCCCCGTTTTGCGGCGCTGCTGCAAAGACGCGGCTTGCTAGGCGGCTGAAAGGCAAGGACTGCACCCAGACGGTTCCAGGACCTTTTAATGTCGCGAAGAATATACCTTCCCCCCCGAATAATGCGGTTTTCACGCCTTTTACGAATTCGATATTATAATCTACCCCGCCAGTCATGGCGACTAAACACCCTGTATCCACTCGCAGGATCTCACCCGCAGCCAATTCCTTTTTATGGATTGTGCCGCCAGCATGGACGAAGGTCATTCCATCACCTTCGAGCTTTTGCATGATGAAGCCTTCGCCGCCAAAAAAGCCTGTACCTATTTTTCTCTGAAACTCGATACCGATTGAAACTCCTTTGGCTGCCGCCAGAAAGGCATCCTTTTGGCAAATGACTTTGCCGCCGAGCTCGCTTAAGTCCAATGGAATGATTTTTCCTGGGTAAGGAGAGGCGAAGGAGGCATGTCGTTTTTCTCGTCCTTCATTCGTGAATGCCGTCATGAACAGGCTTTCCCCGGTAAGAAGCCTTTTGCCTGCACCAAATAATTTGCCCATCATCCCGCCGTCACTATTTCGGGATCCATCACCAAAGATGGTTTCCATCTTGATTTGATCTTCCATCATCATCAAGCTTCCAGCCTCGGCCACCACCGTTTCCTGTGGATCCAATTCAACCTCGACAAACTGCATGTCATCACCATATATTTTAAAATCGATTTCATGATTATTCATTGGCCATTCCTCCCAACATTCTTGTTTCATTGTAAAAGATAATCTTGCAATCTGCCAATATTTTTCAAGCTTCCCCGCAAGATTATAAATGAAATTCAACTCAAGGCTGGTAAAAGGCAGTTCAGAACGCAAGGGTTTTTAAATAGAATAAGTTAGGGTATTAATAGAAAGAAGAGATGGAGATAGGAACAAACTTAAAAAAGGGGTGTTTTACATGTTAGTGAAGGATTTCATGATCCGGGAAGTCTACGTTGCCCGTCCTGATTATACCTTAAAGGAAATTTTGCGAACCTTGATCGAGAATAAAGTGGGAGGGGTCCCGGTCGTCGATGAACACGATAAGCTATTGGGAATGGTCACGGATGGGGATATCCTTCGTTATCTGACACCTGCAGAAGAAGCCATCAAGGGATATTTCACATACATCACAGTCATTCCAGGTGAGGAACTGGATGAAAAGGTCCGATCCAAAATGAACGACAAAGCCTCGCAAATCATAAGAAATAAAAGGATCACCAAGCTATCACCGGAAGATCCTTTAGATGAATTGATCAAGGTGCTTTCCAAGCATCATTTCAAGAAAATCCCGGTCGTTGACAAAAATGATAAAGTCGTCGGCATCATCAGCAGGGGAGATGCACTGCGGGCTTTATATAAGGAATTCGTTCACAAGCTGGAATAGCGCGATTTGCATGAAATGGCCTGCTCGATTTTGAGCAGGCCTAGTTAGATTAATGGGTGTCTTCCGCTTGCTTGTCTGAACCGGATTTACCTTTTGTTCGATCTTCCTTCAATTTAAAGTAGGCGTCCATTACTTGCTCCCCGATCCGTTTGTTGATATCGTCAGCTGGCTTGCCTTGATATACCCATGGCACGACGACAGAGAATGCCACTTCCGGATTATTGTTAGGTGCATATCCTGCAAGCGTCAAATTGATGGTCGGGACAGGAGCACTATATTGACTCCTCCGCGGACCGTCGTAAAAGGCCTCGGCTGTTCCCGTTTTCGCTGCAGCCCGATAGGACTTTCCGCCAAAATACTTATACGCAGTCCCGCCAGGCTCCTGGGCAACCTGCCTGAATCCTTCCTGGACACGCTGAATCCAAACATCCTTGCCGCCTAATTCGTTCAGCACTTTTGGGCTCATCGATTTAAAAACGCTGCCCAACTGATTGTGTTCGTCGGAAGGGTTCCTAATTTCCTTGACCATCCGCGGCTCGAGCCTTTTGCCGCCATTTGCAATCGTCGATGCGTACTGTGCCAATTGCATTGGTGTATACGTATCATACTGCCCGATCGCTAAATCCAGCAGCAACCCGTCTTTTGACATATCAACGCCTTTAAATCCGACCGATTCATTCGGCAGGTCGATGCCGGTACGGACGCCCAATCCGAATTGGGCATAATGGTTGCGCATGATCGCATAAGCTTCCCGGTTGATCCCGAGCGGACGTTTGGGAATATAATGGCCGCCGGCAATCTTGATGGCGGTCATGAACATATAGACATTCGACGATTTCTTTAACGCGGAGACATCCGTTACATATCCTAAATCACTATAAGAGCCTTTCGGTTTAGCCCCTGCTAATTGGAGTTTTCTGTCAAAAAAAGCAGACCCCGGTGAAATGGCTCCCGTCTGGTAGCCCGTGTATACCGTCGCCCCTTTAACGGATGATCCTATCGTGTAGGAGGTGGTAATGTTCCCAAGGGCGAAATCGTTCATTTCGGTCAAGCCTGTTTTACTGTTAGGTCCATATTGCCGGCCGGCCATCGTGAGCACCTCGCCTGTGTTCGGGTCCATCAAGACGACGAAGGCGCGATCCAAAAAGTAGGTATTTCCCCTAGCTTTGGCCCGCCTTAATTCGCCTTCGATGATTTTTTCGACCTTTTGCTGCAATTCCATATCAATTGAAAGGATCAAGTCTTTTCCGCTTTGCCCTTCCGTAAGGGTATTCGTTTGGATGACCTCCCCTTTGCTCATCACATTTTCAACCCGCGTCTTTTGACCACGCAGGACATCTTCATATTGTTTTTCAATATAACTTTTTCCGACCCTGTCATTCCTGGTGTAATCGCGTGCCAGGTAATAGTCGATATTCTCACTGGGAATTCCTTCTTCGGATGAAGAAACCTTGCCAAGGACCGAGCGAAGGGTTTCTTCATACTTATAGGTCCTCTCCCAGTCCGTCGTTACGTCCACGCCTGGCATTTCATCCAAATGCTCACTAACCCTCGCGAATTCTTTTGTGGAGACATCTTTGTTCTTCACGATCGAAGGTGTGAGGGCATAGCCGCTATTGAATTCCCGGAATATGGCTATCACTTCCAATTCATCATTGGTGAATTCCTTGATATTCTCCTCGGTGACACGCTCCAGCTGAAGCTTGTATAAATCCTTTTGCTCCAATTTCTTTTCAGTTACCTTCTGTCTCTCGGCCTTGGTGATCAATGCCTCGGCTTCTTTCGGATGCTTTAAGATCCAAAAATCCTTTTTATCCGGAATCGTTACCTTTTTCGTATCTTTTTCGATCAAGGTAGCAAGAATCTCCGCCGTCTTCACCATATCGGCGGTTTTTGTATTTGGGTATTTCGTATAAGTAATGGCATTGAGCGGCTCGTTATCGACGACCGGATTGAAGTTGCGGTCATACATCTTCCCACGCGGAACAGGGGTATTGGCCACATCGTTTTCCGTCCGGTCGACTTCGCGGAGGTAATCATCCCCATAAACGATTTGGACGATTCCAAGCCGGATTATTAAGCTTGAAAATAAAATGAATATTAAAAAGAACATGAAGTTCAGTCGGAAAGGAATTGGGGTTTTTTTCTTTTTTTCTTTGGCCATCAGTAGCATTCCTTTCTAGTAAAAGTAAAAAATAAGAAAATTCCTATCTCTAATGATATATAAAATTAACTTATTTTTCTATGGTTTATCCGTAAATTTATCTATATTTCCAAAGAATTGTTAGATAGTCATAAAATAACTCGTAATCTTATAATTGGGAAAATTACTATAATTGTAATGTTGAGAGATAAAAAAGGAGTCTGATGATTTCTATAAATGCGTCAGACCCTTTAAGCGGGAAGGTTTAGGACTAGTTCATGCGAAAAAAGGGGTTCATGCAAGGGGGGGATAATTGAAGTGAACGATCGCTCCTACGGATTCCATGATTAATTGACTTCATATCTCTTGACTGGCATTTGGGCGGTAACGGAGATGATCTCTTTGAAATATCCGGATAATTCGAGCCATTTTTCAGGATAGATATGGATGAAACGTCCCAACGTCTCCATCGAGTGCAATACAAGGCAATCGAGTTGGGCGGTTTTTTTATGCTGCAAATTGGATAGCAGCTCATGCGGTATCGTGTAATAGAGATGGAGCTGATAAGGATTCAGTATCACCGGGGAAATATTATTTTCTTCCATATACTTGTTTGTCACGATTTCTTGGATTGCAAAGCTTTCCTTCATATGTAACTCTCCGAATGTATAGTGCCGATTCAGTAGTACGATGCCTCTCATTTGCTTCACCCATTCTTTTTGCTATCCATTCTTGCCAAATGGAGGATGGGTTATACAACGTAAGAGGCTTCGTCCAGCTAGAAAAGGGCTTTCAGTTCGTTGATGGCTTTGAGATGGTTGATATTATCAAGCACTTTTTTGGTCAAATCCACTTTTTTAATAAGCGGAGATTCTTGTAAATCCTCAATGAAGCTTTCCTTCGTGAACCAATCAGTCGATTGGAGGGAAAAGATGGGATAATCTGCCCATGCATCTTGCAGGAGGGGACTATAGATTTTATCATCCTTGGCAACTGCATCGCAGGTATAGATGCGTTCCCAGTAATCCATTCTCGAGCCTGAGTGTGGAACGCTGTTTGCGAATTCGCCTACTCCATGAAAAACAGCCGAATCCTGAAAAAGGAGCTCATAAAGGAATTTTCCCGTTTCAATTCTCTGTTTAGAATCGGCAAAGCGTTCAACTGTAAGTCCGGTCAATGAACGGATTCCGTCTTGTTTATTTACGTAAGGAAAGATTACATTCGTAAAGCCTAAAAATTCCTGTAGCTGAAAATCAAGCCTTAGGAGAATTTCACCATGACGGGTACGTTTCAACACACGTTCTTGAATCATTCTTTGTTCATTGATGATAAGGGATGTCGTCAATAGGGGCGAATGGGGTTCTTTTATGAAAGATTCCCAAATCGGGGCCATGAATCTTGATATATGGAAAATGGGGAAATACTTTCTTAATCGAAGCTCCTTTTGCTTAGAGTGCTCGTATAGTAGGAGCTGAGGAAAAGCATCGGCAAAGATGGCTGAATTCGCGCGCTCCAGGAAAAGGAAGAATTTCTGCCGCTCCTCTTGGCTGAGCAGGTGATCCATGGAAGAGCTTTTCAAATCGGTCATATGGTAACCCCCGTTCCTCGAAACCATATGTGCCAAAAAGGCCCAATGAACCTCCGGGTTACGGCGGTAATAGGCAAGATAGGCTTGCGTTCTCGTCATATTATTTCGGTTCAGGGCAGCCGTTTCGGTTCGGATGCTTTTTACAAGAGCGGCTTCCTCAGGGAAGAAAGCCTTTGACTCCGTTTCAGGCTGAAATAGTTCTTTTTGTAATTGATTTTTTAGCAGGCCAAATTTTTCAGGATCGATGATGGGCCGCGATTTTACTGGGGATGTGCCTAATAGCTTCTGTACTAATTGGTAGAGCATACGATCACCACGAGTGTTTTTCATTCATTATATGCAGGACGGTCAAGAAAGGGCTTTGCATATGCAACGCCCCCAGATTTATTGCAGATGAAACTTTTTCCTTCATTTTTTAATTTTCTTCTTCTTTTCCCTGTTCAATAAAATATAATAAACTATCCAGAAAAGTAACACGGGGATAAAAGATAATGGCCTATATTGGACCGGTACGGCGAATAAGATGAAGATGGATAAAAATAAAAATGGAACCGCCAGGAGTATATATTTTCTCCAATCCATTGCAAAAACCTCCTTATGTCATTCTTATAAGAATAAAGGATTATTCCGCAATAATCTAGAAAAGTCACAATTGACAAAAATATACTCACGTAGTAATCTTTAAACACGAGTTAAAAATTACCATTATTTCCGAAAAAGGAGGCGAACGTCATGACTAAATCCGTTAAGCGACTAAAAGCTTTAATTGAAAATTTTCATACGTCCGCCTGCACAGATCATCAGCCTTTCTAGGCAAAGATCAAAATGAAGCCATTGATCATTTACGAGCGCAGGTTGTGGATTTTTCGCGGCCTGCGCCTTTATATGTGTTCTTACGCATCTAAAAAAGCTTCCGCTAAACGGCGGGGGCTTTTTGGCATTGGGGAGTTGAGGATCATAAGTATCCTTTTCAATTAATAGATAGGGGGAAGCATGATGACACAAAATTCTTCGGGAATCATCCAGCAGCCGGGAGATCCAGGGAGCGGTTAGTCAAAAGGCACAGTTCTGAACAAAAGGGAGGAAAATCCATGTTTTCGATTTTTACGAAGCTGTCCTGGTTCTTCAAAGAACAGTGGCAGCGCTACACCTGGGCCATTTTATTTTTATGCCTGGTGAATATTTTGGAGGTTATCCCGCCAAAGCTCGTCGGGAACGCCATCGATGATATGAATAATGGCAACATGACGCAAGAGGCAATCATGAAATACGTCATTTATTTGCTGTTGGTGCTGTGCGGAAGCTACATGTTTGGTTACTTATGGAGTTTCCTGTTATTCGGCGGCGGAAACTTGGTGGAACGAAAACTAAGGTCTGGGTTCATGGGCCATTTACTGAAGATGACGCCGACGTTTTATAAGAAAAACCGGACCGGAGATTTAATGGCCAGGGCTACCAATGATTTAAAGGCAATATCGCTTACAGCTGGTTTTGGGATTTTGACCCTTGTTGACGCGGTGCTGTTCACCATTACCGTCGTGGTCATGATGGGCGTGACCATCAGCTGGGAATTGACGATTGCAGCGGTGCTGCCGCTGCCGATCATGGCAGTGATGATGCAAGTCTACGTGAAGAAAATATATAAGCGCTTTACGGATGCACAAGCAGCCTTTGGTACGTTGAATGACAAGGTGCTGGAATCGATTTCGGGTGTCCGCGTCATCCGCGCCTATGTCCAGGAGCGGGAGGATGAAAAGAGATTCGATGAAATGACCGAGGACGTCTATCGTAAAAACCTTGCAGTGGCAAAAATCGATGCACTATTTGATCCGACGATTTCGATCATCATCGGCATCAGCTATTTAATCGGTTTGGGATATGGGGCTTATCTTGTTTTTCAACAGTCGATAACTCTCGGCGGGCTCGTTTCATTCAATGTATACCTGGGCATGTTAATCTGGCCGATGATTGCAGTGGGTGAATTGATCAATGTCATGCAAAGGGGGAATGCTTCGCTTGACCGCGTTCAAGATACGCTTTCATATGAACGGGATGTGAAAAATCCAATGGGACTGGAGAGCATTCCGAACCCGGAAGATATCTCTTTTCAACAAGTTTATTTTACATATCCATCTTCACCGGTAGGGAATCTATCCAATATTTCCGTGCAACTTGAACGCGGGCAAACGTTGGGGATCGTTGGTAAGACGGGAAGTGGAAAAACGACCTTTGTGAAGCAATTGCTCAGGGAATATCCATTAGGCAAAGGGAAAATCGCTTTTGCCGGGAGGCCACTGGAGAAATTGAATCTCGAAGAAATCCGCAGGTGGATCGGCTACGTTCCCCAGGACCATTTTTTATTCTCAAGATCCGTGCGGGAAAATATCTTATTCGGCAAGATGGATGCAACTGAAGACGAATTGGCAGAAGCAATCAGGCTGGCCGACTTTGAAAAAGACTTGAAGATGCTGCCCGACCGGCTTGAGACCCTCGTTGGGGAAAAGGGTGTCGCTCTTTCAGGGGGACAAAAGCAGAGAATTTCGATTGCAAGGGCACTGATCAAAAATCCGGAGATCCTTATCTTGGATGATTCCTTATCTGCCGTTGATGCAAAAACGGAAACGACGATCATTGAAAACATCCAAAAAGAACGGGCAGGAAAAACGACCATCATCACGACTCATCGTTTATCAGCCGTTCAGCACGCCGATCTGATCATCGTCTTGGATAGCGGAGAAATCATCGAAGAAGGGACCCACGAAGATTTATTGCAAAAAGATGGCTGGTATAGGGAGCAATACGAGCGTCAGCAGGTTGACGAAGGAACGGAGGTGAGGGCATGACGGTCGTGAAAAAACTATTTCATTATGCTGCCCTTTATAAAAAATTGATCATTTGCGCCTTGATCATGCTTGCGCTTTCAGTAGCGGCCGATTTAACGGGGCCATTCGTTGCCAAGAAAATCATCGATTCACATATACTCGGCATCGAAACGTCCTGGTATGAAACGGAAAAAGGAAAAGATGCTGTTAAGTATGAAGATAATTGGTATAAGCGTGCAGATTACTTAAGAGAAGGGGAGAAAAAAGGCAGGGAAGTGCACATATTCCAGGTGGGCAATCAATTTGTCTTCGTTAATGAAGCTGTACCAACGGATGGGCGCAGAACGTTGGAAAATCAAACGTTAATCATCAACAAAGACGGGCAGGAACACCGAGCTCATATAGAGAAATTGACGAGTCAGGAAGTGATGGGTTTTTACCAGCCGGAAATTCCGCGTATTATGAAGCTGGTCGCTTTTTACTTCGGGCTTGTCATCATTTCCTCGATTTTTCAATATGGGCAAAGTTTTTATTTGCAGAAAGCGGCTAACAGGATCATACAAAGAATGCGGAACGATATTTTTACGCATATATCCCGTTTGCCAATGCGGTATTTCGATAATATGCCAGCAGGAAAAGTGGTGGCCAGGGTTACAAATGATACAGAGGCGATCAGGGAATTGTACGTAACGGTGCTCGCCAGCTTTTTTTCAAGTACAATCAACATCATCGGTGTTCTCATCGCTTTATTCATTCTGGATGCACGTGCTGGTGCGATGGGCCTCCTACTGATTCCTATCATTGCAATCTGGACGAAGGTCTATCGTAAATTCGCTTCGAAATATAATCACATCATTCGTGAGCGGATCAGTGATATTAATGGCATGATCAATGAATCCATTTCCGGAATGAGCATCATCCAGGCCTTTGGACGCGAGAAGGAGACGAAGCAATCGTTTGAAAATTTGAACCGGGAGCATTATTCCTATCAAAATAAGATGCTGCATTTAAATTCATTGACGGGCGGAAATTTGATCGGGGTCATTAAGGTTTTGGCGTTAATTGCATTCGTCTCGTATTTCGGTGGAATATCCCTGACAGCAAGCTCAGCGATTTCCTTAGGGATGTTGTATGCGATTGTCGATTTGATCAGCCGCCTGCTTCATCCGCTTCATGGAATTGTCAATCAATTCGCCAACCTCGAACAGGCACTCGTTGCAGGGGAACGGGCATTCAGCTTATTGGATGAGCAGGGGTTGGCCGTCAGTGATGAAAACATAGCGAGATACAAAGGAAATGTGGATTTCGAACATGTTTCTTTTGGTTATAAGGAAAATGAATATGTGTTAAAAGACATTACCTTTTCTGCCAAACAAGGGGAAACGGTCGCGCTGGTCGGCCATACCGGTTCAGGTAAAAGCTCGATCATGAATTTGTTGTTTCGATTTTACGATAGCAGTGAAGGGAAAATCAAAATTGACGGCAAGAATATATTGGATATCCCTCATCAAACACTCAGGGAGCATATGGGTATCGTTCTTCAGGATCCTTATTTGTTCACTGGCACCATCGCATCCAATATTAGCCTCGATCATGACAGCATCACACGGGAAATGGTCGCAAAGTCATTAAAGGATGTAGGCGGAGACAAAGTGTTGAAGCATCTTCCTCTAGGACTGGATGAACCGGTTATTGAAAAAGGGGGGACACTGTCTTCCGGGCAGCGTCAGTTGATCTCCTTCGCCAGAGCGCTGGCATTCAATCCCGCGATATTGATTTTGGATGAGGCGACGGCGAGCATCGACACCGAAACGGAGGCGATTATCCAGAGGGGGATGGAAGTGCTGAAAAAAGGAAGAACGACCTTCATCATCGCCCATAGACTTTCCACGATCAAAAATGCCGATCAAATCCTCGTCCTTGATAAAGGAAGGATTGCCGAGAAAGGGACACACGAGGAATTAATGGAGTTGAAAGGAAAGTATTATCAAATGTATGAACTGCAGGCTGGTCCGCATAAAGGGCTGGCCGGATGATAAACAGGAAAGGATGTGAGTGTGCCAAATATGGCACACTCAAGCATATTACTTGATAATAGTAATCATTACGTTTAATATGGTATTATACTAACTAATGAGGTGATAATAGTGAAACCGAATATTCATCCTGATTATCAACAAGTAGTATTTATGGATACGAACAGCGGGTACAAATTTTTGACTGGTTCGACCAAAAAGTCTAACGAAACCATCGAATGGGAAGACGGTCAAACATATCCATTATTGAAAGTGGAGATAAGTTCCGATACGCATCCTTTTTATACAGGAAAGCAAAAGTTCGCCGAAAAAGGCGGACGAGTGGATCGCTTTCTGGAAAAATATAATATGAAGAAATGATAGCAGGACCATCGAGCGATCAATGGTCCCTGCAGTAAGGGGTTCGGAATTCAAAAATTCCGAACCCCTTTTGAAATATTGCCTTTGATTTCTCCTTAAATGTTCAATTTCAAACACATTTGTGCAGCATATTCCATCTATATCGGAACGATTGGATTCCAATGCAAAGCAGGGGGTGGGGCGAGACTCGTCCGGCGGAAGCAGTACAAGGGGACTAGACAGGAGCCTTAGCTCCACAACCATTTTTGTCAATATCTGGTTATTGATGATGCTTAACTGTCTTAATGAAATCAAAGAAAGGATGCCCCATGAAAAAACAGGGGCAGCCAACCCTTCCATCATTTTGCAAGAGCTTCACCTTTGACGATATTAAGTAAGGCGGCATCGAAGTCCTTGATTAAATCATCCGGATTTTCAAGTCCTACGGATAGACGAAGCAGGCTGTTGGTGATGCCCCGTTTTTCCCTTTCAACAGCAGGCATTGCAGCATGTGACATTTTAGCGGGGTACGATAATATCGATTCCACGGCTCCAAGGCTTACGGCGAATACGGGAAGCTCAACCGTGTTTACGAACGAACGGAAAACGTCCTCGCTAGCCAATTCGAATGAGAGGACCGCTCCCGCCCCAAGCGATTGGCCCTTTTGGATGGCATACTGGGGATGATCCGCAAGCCCCGGGTAATAAACCTTTTTCACTAAATGATGATTCTTTAAGTAAGCAGCAATCTTTTCTGCGCCATTTTGGGAGTGTTCCATCCTTACGGACAAGGTTTTCAAGCCTCTCATGACCAGCCAGGCATCCTGAACGCCAAGGACCGCTCCAAAGGAGTTTTGGAGGGCGCCGAGTCTTTGCGCCAATACGGGATCCTTCACCACTGCGAGACCTGCCACTACATCACTATGACCGGATAAGAACTTCGTAGCACTATGAAGAACGACATCTGCCCCAAGGTTCAAAGGCTTCTGGAGTGCTGGCGTCAAGAAGGTATTATCAACAAAGCTTATAGCACCGATTTTTTTTGCGATGTCACAAACGGCAGAAATATCGGTCACTTTCAGCAATGGGTTTGAAGGGGTTTCGATGTATATGGCCCTCGTATTTGGCTGAACCGCCGCTTCGATGCTTTCGAGATCCGTCATATCAACAAAACTATGTTCAATGTTGAATCGGTTCAGTACGGTGGTCACCATCCTGAACGTACCTCCGTATACATCTTCGGAAATGATGATATGATCTCCGGCAGATAACAGCAGAAAAGCGGTTGAAATGGCGGCCATACCTGATGAAAAGGCGAAGCCATGGGTCCCCTCTTCAAGTTCGGCAATGATTTCTTCCAATGCCTCGCGAGTCGGATTGCCGCTTCGGCTGTAATCGTATTTGCCGAAGCGATCGATATCGGATTGATGGAAAGTGGAGGCGTGCTGGATCGGTACGCTCACCCCGCCAGTCGTCCTATCGAATTTATGTTGATTATGAAGCAATTTGGTTTCGAAGCTGAAATCAAGATCCGTCATTTTAGTGCCTCCCTTTTTACATGCGTGAATGCTTGCTGTAAATCTGAGACCAAGTCTTCGCTGTCTTCAATGCCCACGGAGAAGCGGAGCAGGCGATTACAAACTCCGTTTGCCGTCCTGATCTCAAGCGGGATATCGGCATGTGTTTGTGTGGCAGGGTACGTGATGAAGCTTTCAACACCCCCAAGGCTTTCTGCAAATGAAATGAGTGAGAGAGATTGTAAAAATGGATTGACCGCAGTTTCATCAATGACTCGGAAAGAAATCATGCCGCCTCTTCCGGGATACAATACGTCGGTTACACAATCATGCTCCGACAAGTATTTTACAAGGACCTTCGCGTTTTTTTCATGACGCTCCATCCTAAGGGCAAGAGTTTTCATCCCGCGCATCAACAGCCATGAATCAAAGGGGCTCAACACGGCTCCCGTGCCATTATGGTGGAAGGCAAGTGATTCGCATAATTCCGCGCCGCTGGCCACGATCAAACCGGCGAGGACATCATTGTGGCCGCCGAGATACTTGGTAGCACTGTGAATTACGATATCGGCTCCAAGCAGGATCGGCTGTTGGATGAGAGGCGTGTAAAAAGTATTATCGACGATAAGCAATACATTGAATCGTTTGGCCAATGCGGCAACGGCACCAATATCCGTTTCCTGCATAAGGGGATTAGTCGGAGTTTCGATGAAGATGGCTTTCGTATGAGGAGTGATGGCATTTTCGATTTCCTCCAGACAACAGGTGTTTACATAGTCACACTTCAACCCCCATTTCTTAAAGCCTTGTTCCAGCAGACGATATGTACCTCCATAAAGATCTTCACTGACGATCCATGCATCACCCGATTTGAATAGCGCCAATATCGTGGAGATGGCGGCCATTCCCGAGCTGCAGGCATATCCTTGATCGCCTTTTTCGAGATCGGCGATCGAACGCTCCAATAGTTGGCGTGTTGGATTACCTGTCCTTGTATAATCGAAACCAGTCGATTGGCCAATTCCTTCGTGACGGAAGGCTGTCGAGAAGTAGACGGGAGGATTGACCGTTCCTGTCGCCGTTTCACTGCGATTTCCTAACTGAGCAAGATACGTTTCGGTTTTGTACATAATTTTCACTGCTCCTTTTCTTTATAAAATAAAAAAAGTCTTCTTTAAGAAGAAGACTTTGATTAAATGGGGATGAGTCATTCTTCTTATCTTCCAAGTTCAAAACTTGTGGAATTAGCACCTTTTCATTTGATCCAAACAAATGAAGGTTGCTGAGGTGTCATCGGGCCATTCCCTCTACCTCTCTCGATAAGAGTTTAGATTATTCAATTTCTTTTGAATTTACTATATATACAAAATACTGTCAAGGGCAATTTGGGGGAGCTTTGGAAGGACATCCTTATTCAACCCAAGTGTGCCAAGACTTGACGTCGATAAAAAAGGTCAGAAAATATTGGGAGATAGTCTTCAATGGAGTCATTATTGAAAAAAGAGCAGCCTTGACCGGTTTTTTTTGCTTTAAAATAATAAAGTTTGTACAATGGATGGAGAGAAAGAATATTACGACATTATTCATTTCTTATTACATAAGATCTTCGATGAATAGTGAACCATAGGAGGAGAACACATGGAGTACAGAATCGAACGAGATACGATGGGTGAAGTGAAGGTGCCTGCTGATAAATATTGGGGAGCGCAGACGGAGAGAAGCCGCAACAACTTCAAGATCGGTAACGAAAGAATGCCGGTTGAACTGGTTCGTGCGTTTGCATATGTTAAGCAGGCTGCAGCCAAGGTGAACTATGATCTTGGTGATTTATCGGAAGTGAAAAAGAATGCCATCGTCAAGATATGCGGTGAGATCCTCGAAGGTACGCTTGATGAACATTTCCCGCTTGTGGTCTGGCAAACAGGGAGCGGCACACAAAGCAATATGAATGTGAACGAAGTGGTCGCCAACAAAGGAAATGAATGGTTAAAGGAAATTGGGGAATCTGAATTCCTTCATCCAAATGATGACGTTAACAAGGCCCAAAGCTCAAATGATACATTCCCGACTGCGATGCATATTGCGGCCTTCATGGAAGTTGCTGAAAAGCTGGTCCCTGCCATCAAAGTACTTAGAGATACATTCGATGCAAAAGAAAAAGAATTTTGGGATGTCGTGAAAATTGGCCGTACACATCTTCAAGATGCAACACCGTTAACTTTAGGACAGGAAATATCCGGTTGGAAAGCGATGCTTGATAAAGACCTGGAGATGATTGAGGAAAGCAGCCAAAAATTATTGAACCTAGCGCTGGGCGGAACGGCTGTTGGAACCGGCATCAATACAAAAAAAGAATTCCCGGGACTTTCCGCAAAACAAATCGCTGCGGATACAGGACATCCTTTTGTCACATCGGATAATAAGTTCCATGCACTGACAAGCCATAATGAAATCGTTTACGCCCATGGTGCATTGAAAGCATTGGCAGCGGACTTGATGAAAATTGCCAACGATGTCAGATGGCTGGCAAGTGGCCCTAGAAGCGGAATCGGTGAAATTGCCATCCCGGAAAACGAACCAGGCAGCTCGATCATGCCAGGGAAGGTCAATCCAACCCAAAGTGAAGCGCTTACCATGATTGCAACACAAATTGTCGGAAACGATGCCACGATCGGCTTTGCAGCCAGCCAAGGAAACTTCGAATTGAACGTATTCAAACCGGTCATCATCTACAACTTCCTGCAAACGGTTAAATTATTGACGGACGGCATTCATTCCTTCAACGATAACTGTGCGGTCGGCATCACTGCCAACGAAGATAAAATCAAGGAAAATGTAGATCGTTCCCTGATGTTGGTAACAGCATTGAATCCGCACATTGGATATGAAAAAGCGGCCAAGATTGCCAAAACGGCATTCAAGGACAACTCTACCCTAAAAGAAGCGGCATTGAAATTGGAATTCCTT
Organism: Peribacillus folii; assembly: GCF_030271255.1. Classification (GTDB taxonomy): domain Bacteria; phylum Bacillota; class Bacilli; order Bacillales; family DSM-1321; genus Peribacillus. The sequence continues at coordinate 199,187 of NZ_JASJOM010000006.1, read as the reverse complement.
ACGGAAGATGAATTCAATGCATGGGTTGACCCGGCTAATATGGTCAATAAATAATACCCTCATCATGCCCTCCCGCCGTTTCCTTGGGGAGGGTGTTTTCAATGTGTTAAAATGATTAAAACAACAAATACTAAGCTGCATCAAAGGCTGGAAATGGAGGAAACACAATGTCTTTATGTCCGCTTTGCAACGGTCTGAGAAAAATCCACGTGAATTGCCCAGAATGCGGCAATGAACTTGGAGATAAAGGTAAATTGATGGATTATGCTGATGAATATAGTGCTTATATGGACATCGATACACTTAAGCTAAATGACGGATACCCCCAATCCTTACAGAAGGGCCAATGCCCACACCTCATGAAATGCCCTGAATGCGGACATGATGAAGTAGTATTGGTTCAGGAATAAGGGAAATCCTTGAATCACGTCTGAACATAAAAAAATACCCGTTCATGAACGGGTATTTTTTTATGTTCAGTTAGCAGACAATTTCAAACCTTCCTGCATCTGTTCGTCCTCCTCGACATAGATGCGATGTTCGCTATCTTTATCAAAAAAGTGGGCTTTATTCATATCGAGGGCGAGCTCGATTTTTTCGCCTGCATGGATGATATTTTTGGCATCTACCCGTGCAACGAAGTCCTGTCCTTCAAGCGTGGAATAAAGCATGATTTCTGCCCCCATGAGTTCGGCTACATCGATGTGGGTCTTGAATGTGGTGTTCGGGGAATCCTTGAAGGATTCTCCTTCATTATGAAAATCCTCCGGACGGATGCCAAGAATGATATCTTTACCGACATAGCCTTGATCACGAAGCATTTTCATTTTCGCTGCAGGTACTTCGAGCGTTTGCTCACCAATTTTGATGGAGCCTTCTTTTAAAGTCCCATTGAAGAAGTTCATGGCAGGCGAACCGATGAAGCCGCCAACGAAAACGTTTATCGGTTTTTCATATACGTCTTTTGGCGCACCGACCTGTTGGATAATTCCGTCCTTCATGACGACTAGCCTTGTCGCCATGGTCATCGCTTCCGTTTGGTCATGTGTGACATAAATCGTTGTTGTGTCCAGGCGTTTATGCAGCTTGGCAATTTCCGCGCGCATTTGGACCCGGAGTTTTGCGTCCAGATTCGACAATGGCTCATCCATCAGGAAGACCTTGGCGTCACGTACAATGGCACGTCCAAGTGCAACACGCTGACGCTGACCGCCTGAAAGCGCTTTAGGTTTTCTGTTCAGATATTCTTCAAGGCCGAGAATCCTTGCTGCTTCAGTGACCCTTTGCTTAATTTCCGCTTTTGGGGTTTTCCTAAGTTTTAATCCAAATGCCATATTGTCATATACGGTCATGTGGGGGTATAAAGCGTAGTTCTGGAAAACCATCGCGATATCACGATCTTTTGGAGGGACATCATTGACGCGCCTGCCGTCGATAAATAAATCACCCTGGGAAATGTCCTCCAGTCCGGCAATCATCCGTAAAGTCGTCGATTTACCGCAGCCGGAGGGACCGACAAACACGATGAATTCCTTGTCGGCAACATGAAGGTTAAAATCCTTAACAGCCGTCACCTTTTTATCATAAATTTTGAATATATGATCCAATACTAACTCTGCCATCAAAAAATCCCCCTTTTACACTACTGATTACTTGTACCAATTAACTATAGTCTAAGCTATCAGTTTCGAAAAAAGTATGGGCACATTGCACAAAAAAAGGTAAGATCCTTTTCTTGCAAACTGAAAAATCAATCATTCAATAAAACAAGCAAGTAAGCAGTCAAAGCATGACGAAAGTTTCTTATATCCAGTCCGGTCCTATCGATGAATTTGTCTATCCTATACTGCAGGCTATTTCGGTGTATATAAAGCCGTTTGGCGGCAAGCGTGGCATTGGAGTTACACTCCATATACGTTTTGATCGTTTTGATAAGCTCTGTATCATGCCTGGTCTTGCCAAGAATCTGCTGGATATACCATTCCATATCCGCATCGGATTTCCGGTTCAATAGTATGTAGGGAATGATATCGGCCAAATCGGTCACCTTCAAATCCGGCAGCTCAGCTTGTGCCAAAGTGAAACACCTTTTCTCCCGAATCCTATGGTGCTGAAGTTCTTGGTTCACAAGGTGAAAGCGCCCGGTGAACATCCGGGTCTTAACATAAAAATCACTTTCCAATGTAGAGGAGATGGCGAGCAGGTCGTTATAGGATAAAGCCTCCCCCTTGTGCGTTTCAATCAGGATTCCCTCTGTATCATTGTCCCAAATCAAGGCTGCGTCAGATGGGACGAAAGCAAGGAAGGCATCTTCAAAATCTGTCTGGGAAAAATCAGCATGACTCAGCTTGAAGTGAATGAAGCGAACGTTTTCCCAGCTTGTTAAAGGCAAGGGTGCATTCGGGTCGGTCAAAAAAGTGTTCCAAGATGTGCCTGAAAACGAAGTGAGGTCGGCTTGGTTCAAGGAAGACGGAAAAAGCAGCTCCAATAAATGGATTTCCTCGGCTGAGATATCAAAGCGGGGAATGCCGATGCCATTTCCCATTGGATCCTCGTACCAAACATATTCAGTGCTGTTATTTGCATTGGCTTTGTTGGAGATTGCGTTCGGGAATTTTTGTTTAAGATTTTCAAGCAACTGTTCTTCACCTTCTTTCTTCCTATCATTATAGCTAAAATGGATAAAGTTCAAAAGAATAGGATATTCCTTGCTTTTTTCGAAAGGGTCCCAGGGATTTTCCCCTTATGCTTTATTACAAAAAAGCATTGGATACGTGGATCACCAATTAAGCAGGAACCCTTAAGTTCATTCATACGGGATGGCAAGCCAATGCTAAAGCAACGCCGAGCATGAGCTTCGTTTAATCGATATATTCATCAAGAATGCGTGAAAAAGAAGGAAAAGGGATGATCCATATTATGCATGAATAATATGGATCATCCCTTTATTTCTAGAGCTTTTTCGGTTTGGTTTGGATAGGAGGAATACCCATTGAGTTTTAGTTCCTGGTTTTGCTTGCAGGGGGTGTAAGGACTTCAAGGGTTTCAATGGCAGCTGCCACTCTTTCCATGGTCACATCAGGGAAAAGGAGGTGGATGGCTTCTCCCTCCTTTACAGACAGGGCGGCCATTTGCTGTAGCTCCGCTTTATGCTCCACGGTAAGGCCAATGTCGGATAATGTCCGCGGCAGCCTAAGAGCCTCGTAGATTGGAAGCAGCTGTTTGATATCCGAAAACTTCCCTTCCAGCACTAACTGCACTAAAATGCCATATGCCACTTTTTCCCCATGCAGTAAATGATGAGTCTGTTCAATGGAGGTCATGCCATTATGAATGGAGTGGGCACCGGCAATTCTCAGGAACTGATCACCAAAGCCACCGACGAGACCACTCGTGACAATATTCGTTTCGATTACACGCTGAAGGGCGTCTGTCCAGTTTCTCTTCGTTAAATCTGCCAGGGCTTCCTCGCCATGTGTCAATAAAACCTCCTGGCATTGCCTTGCGGCTATATGTGCCAATTCAATGCACACGGACTTAGAGGCAATTTTCTCGACGAGTGCATTGCCCTCATACCATTTCGCCAATGTATCACCGATCCCTGCCCGTAAATAAGCAATGGGGGAGTTCAGAAGTATTCCTGGCTCGATAAGTAACATCCAGGCGCTTTTTTCATGAATATCAAACCGCACATATGAACCATTCCCATCATATATGACACTTAAAGGTGTCCAAGCGGCACAGGTGGAAGCAAGTGTCGGGATGAGGATGATTTCCAATCCGCTGGAGTTTCCCGCCGATTTGGCAAGATCGAGCAGTTTGCCTCCGCCAATTCCGATCAAGGCATCTGCATTTCGTTCCTGTGCGAACTTAACCACACGCTCAATTTCCAGATCACTGCATTCCCCATTATATTTAAAAAAGCTTAGTTCGACATTTTCAAATGAAGGAAAGAAGGGCTCAGTCACTTCCCACGATTTGTCTCCATGAATAACAAGCACTTTACCTATATTCGCTTTTCTTAGTTTTGCTTCCAGTGAATCGAGAACATTAGCCCTGCAGGCATAGTAGGAGGGGCCGCTGCGAACTTCGAGTAGGGTATTCATCGTTTTTTCTCCTTCTTTAAAGGCCTGTTCCACATATGGGACGCAGGCCTCGAATTTATGTTTATCGGGTCGATCACTTCATCCAATCAGGTTTTCCGAAGCCCACGAAATTGCTATCGATCACTTTTTCAAAATCAGGGGATTCCACTACGGCTTTAATATCCTTGGCAAATTGAGCATCTACATCTTTTGTATTCACGGCGACGACGTTTCGATACATATCTGGCATATTTTCCAATACAAGGGCATCCTCAAGCTTCATTTTTGCTGCAAGTGCAAAGTTGCCTGGCACCGCAGATAGGTCGACACTCTCGGTTGCCCGAGGCAATTGGGCGGATTCCAATGGTTTGAATTGGATATTTTTAGGGTTTTTCGTTACATCTTTTTCAGATATTTTTAAAGGGTCGACATCCGGATCGACTTCAATCAACTTTTCATCTACCAATACTTTAAGTGCACGTGCAAGGTTGACCGGATCATTTGGCAATGCCAAGGATGCGCCTTCTTTAATGTCTTTCAACGATTTATATTTGTTCGAGTAAATACCCATTGGTGCTGTAGGAACGATGATAAGGTCAGAGAGCTTTAGCTTATTTTCTTTGGCGAAATTATCCATATACACTTTATGCTGGAATAGGTTTGCGTCGATCGAGCCGTTGCCAAGCGACTTATTCGGCTGGATATAATCGGTGAATTCAACGATTTCCACTTTGTAGCCAAGATCTTCAAGGCCTGGTTTGATGGCTTCATTGACCATATCGGCGTATGGACCGGTGGTCGCCCCGATCTTCAATTCTTTTTTGTCTTCGGTTTTTTGGGATGCATTGTCACTTCCGCAAGCTGTCAAGCCTATGGCAAGGGCACAAACTGATAATAACGAAGCTATTTTCTTCATTTGAACTTCCTCCTAAAAATATGGGTTATTGTATGAATCATTGGTAAATGAAAGATTCTATCGTTTATTCACTAAGTATGAAGCTTTGTCACCAAGCATTTGGATGATTTGCACCAAGCAGATCAATACGACGATCGTCGTAATCATGACCGTATTGTCATAGCGGTAATATCCGAACCTGATGGCCAGATCACCAATTCCGCCGCCCCCGATCGTCCCTGCCATTGCCGAATAACCGATGAGTGAGATGGTCGTTAATGTAAGCCCTTGGATGATACCTGGTTTCGCCTCTGGAAGAAGAACATCCTTGATGATCATCCAAGGCGTGGCACCGACGGCAATTGCCGCTTCAATCACTCCTTTGTCTATTTCGCGCAATGCCGATTCAACGATTCTTGCAAAAAAAGGTATCGCGGAAACGGAGAGGGAAACGGAAGCAGCCTTCGGCCCTATCGTCGATCCCGTAAGCAAATTCGTTAAAGGAAGGAGGGCGACCAAGAGAATGATGAATGGGATGGAACGGACAATATTGACTAAGAAGCCGAGCGAACGGTTCACGACGCCGTTTTCGAAGAACAAGTTCCTCGTCGTCGTAAACAGTAATACGCCAAGCGGTAAACCGACTAGAAGAGCTACCGCCAGTGAAACACCGACCATATAAATCGTTTCAATGAATGCTTTATTCAGGTCTGGCAGGATATTGATGATGGATTCAAGCAGTGACATGTTTTAGCACCTCCACAGAGCTGGTACGATTCTTTATATAGGTCAATGCTGAATGGATTTCAGCAGCATCGCCATTCAGTTCGATGATCAATATTCCTAAAGGTACATCCTGAATATACTCGATTTTTCCATGCAGAATATTCCCCTTTACAGAATAAGATTGAAGGGTATCAGAGAGAATGGACTCACCTGCTTTGTGCCCCTCGAATTGGATTTTGATGATCGTTCCTCCACTTGCTTCAATCAAATGTGAGGGAAGTTCAAAATCCAGTACACTGCTGATGAATTTCTTCGTTAAATCCTCTCTGGGTTGTGAAAATATTTCATAAACGGAACCCTCTTCTATGACCCGGCCATCCTGCATGACCGCGACTCGATGGCATAGTTCCTTGACCACTTCCATTTCATGTGTAATCAAGACGATGGTGATGCCAAGCTCGCGGCTGATCCTTTTCAGTAGCTGCAGAATGGACTTAGTCGTAGTCGGATCAAGGGCTGAAGTCGCCTCATCACAAAGCAATACAGTGGGATCATTGGCCAAGGCCCGGGCGATGCCGACCCGCTGCTTCTGGCCGCCGCTAAGCTGTGCCGGGTAGACATCCTTTTTATCACTGAGCCCTACAATATCCAGCAGTTGTAAAACACGTGCCTTGATGGCGCCTTTGGATTGATGTGCTGCCTTCAAGGCAAAAGCGACATTTTCAAAAACGGTTTTGGAGCTAACAAGGGAAAAGTGCTGAAAGATCATACCGATTTTTTGACGTTGCTTACGCAGTTCCTTGCTAGATAGAGATGTTAAGTCAATTCCATCAATGATGATATTTCCTGCTGTCGGACGTTCAAGCAAATTCAAGCAGCGAAGTAATGAGCTTTTTCCTGCTCCGCTGTAGCCGACAATTCCATATACCTCCCCTTTTTGAATGGTTAAAGATACGTTATCCACTCCGATAACTCGGTTTTTCTTCGTTATGTATTCCTTCCTGACTGAACGGATTTCAATCATGACCCAACCTCCTTAAACATAAAAAAACTGTCTCCATCATTCAGAAAGAGGCAGCGAAATTATATCTCGTCTTATCTTTCAGAATGCAATCATTCTGCAGGAAGTGGCACCGTTCCCGATCGGGGCGGTTGCCGGACATCACAGGGCCTGATCCCTCCGTCGCTCTTGATAAGTGAATTATTATTTTGGAATATTTCAAGTTTTTTAATATATTCTATACTATTTGTTAATCATTCCATTGTCAATGAATTCTGTAATTTTGGAATAATTTTTTTGCGTGTTTTGCTTATCCCTTGTAAAATGGGAGGGATAGGAATACATTTATTTCAATAAATAGAAAAAATGAGGATTGTGACTATCTTATACGATGAAGGGTGTGCAGCTTCATGATAGAGGTTAAGAAGGTAAATGATGTAGTTTGTGTGCATGGAACTCCGGGGAGCGTCAGGTCGGGGATGAGCGTTTATGTTTTTTTAACGGACGGTCTCTTGATTGATACAGGCGCACAGATATTACTGGACGGACTCATTCCGTTTTATCAGTCCGCTGACTTCGATTCAGTGGCCCTTACGCATTATCATGAGGACCATACGGGAGGAGCGGCCTGGATTCAGGAAAATAAAAAGGTCCCTATATTCATTCATCCGATGTCGGTTGAGGCTTGTGCGAAGGATGCGGAATATCCCGCTTATCGTAAAATGTTCTGGGGAAGAAGGGATGCCTTCAAAGCTGAGCCGCTTGGAAAGACCGTTCATTCCCGCAGCCAAACTTGGGAACCTATTTACACCCCTGGTCATGCGGAAGATCATATGGTCTATTTGAATCTTAGTACGGGTATGCTTTTTTCAGGGGATCTTTTCGTCACACCAAAAACAAAACTCGTTCTGCGGGAAGAATCCGTTCCCGTTATCATTGATTCCATAAAAAATTTGCTTCAATACGATTTTGGGGAGATGTTTTGCTGCCATGCCGGGCATGTTCCGAATGGAAAGGAAATGTTCCGAAAAAAACTCGATTATTTGGAAAACCTCCGTGGGGAAATTTTACATTTGCATGAACAAGGACGAACGGTACAAGAAATTCAGCATCTCATTTTACCCCATCGGTATCCCCTTATCGAGATATCGGAGCATGAATGGGATTCGGAGCATATCATTACATCGATTTTGAATGAAGATGTTTTGAAGGGAAGCAGCACATAAAAACCAGTTCGGTCAATCAGCTTAAGCCATGTTTTGGATGAAAGATGGTTTAGCCCTACATTTTTCATTGTGTGAAGGTTCGTTATAGTTGGATTTTTTTGGAATTATGAGCCGGCGTGTCTATGAGAGGATTCAAGCGAAGCAAGCTCTGTTGAAAAGAAATAAACGATATACAAACATTCTTTTGTACATGCTCTTTGGAGAAATTCAACAGTATGGAGTTCGTGGAGGGAATGGCGGAAACCCTTCGCAGGTGCGGATTGTAATTCAACAATTAATTTGATACATTTAAAATGGAAAACTGAATACGTCTAGGAATGGGTGTGGATATGGAAACCAACGACTTATCCGCTTAAAAGGGAATCCGGTTAGAATCCGGGGCTGTCCCGCAACTGTATATGTGAGCGATTCGAAATATGCCACTGTTTCCTGAATGGGAGATGGGAAGGCTCGAAAAGCGATGATCATGAGCCAGGATACCTGCCTGTTTTTAGCACATCATCAGATGCCTACGAGGATAGGGGATGTTAAGTGCGAATATTGGCAAATGCATGCAATCATTTTTCAAAAAAATGAATAAACATGTTTATTTTTGTTATGCCTTCGTGAGCATTCTAACAACTTCCTTCTGGTAAGTTGTTTTTTATTTTTTAAGGAGGAATCCAAATGTTTGGAACGGTTAAATATTTCACGGATAATCTTAAAACCCAGGTTATGTACAATTTCTCGGGGGCAAATACGGTTTCTTTAAATGAAAATCTGGTGAAACTTACAAAAGATATTAACAAGCAAGCAGTAAGTTCAGCCGAAAAAGAAGCGTTTTCGAACAACCTGCAAATTGCCTATGAAAAAGTGATCCAAGAAATGTTCGGGGAAACAGGGGAAGTTCTGTTCCAAAAAGAGCTCTCTAAATAAGAGAGCCCTAGCCATTAGATCGTCTATTTGTTGATGTTAGGATCGGTCTCGTCATAGAAATCATGTGCTTCTTCAATGTTCCGAAGGTCTGCGGCTTCATACACATTTCCGCCTGCCAATCCTTCATTGATATAGCGATCGATGTCAAGGAAGGCGGAATCCCGTCCATCATACTCACTATCCTTTAAAAAAGTCATTTTTTCTTTGTCCAAAATTAATCCCTCCTAGCCTTTTCATTAGTATAAGCAATAGAGGGATTTTTATTCTTTTGAGACCTTCAAAGAAGAAAGTGGACGAGAGGCTTTATTCATAAACATGATAGACCATCAGATCATGTATCATGGCTTTGAGTTTCGGTTCATCTTCCGTTGCAGGCGGGTTGGCTGTCCACTCAATGGTTCCATCTTTATGATAGATGGCTTGGATGGACTGTCTGTTGAAGTAAAAGGAAATCTTCCATCCTGGCAGGTTCTTATGCAGCGGTGCCCATTGAAAATGACTGATCATATGTATTACCTCCATATATGCTGTCTCACATTACATTATAATGGAAAACGGCAGCAGGAGGTGTTATTTTATCATCCTGTTCGAAAAAGTTAATTCAATGAAAAGATCTTTTAACTGTAAAAGCCGATTAGCTTCGATATCTTCTTCGTCGAATTGCATGGGCTTGGAATTCACTTCGTAAATGAATAGCGAGCCTGATTCATCTTCACCGATATCAATGGAAAATTCGCCGAGAAAGCCTACTTTCTTTGAAAGGATTTCTCCGCATTTTTGGGCGATTTTCGCCAACGCTAGATTCAGCCGTCTTGATTGCAGGTTCTGATAAGGATAAAGCTTACCGCCTCGCGGAGTATGTGTCGTGATTTCCTGTGTTTGTGACATCCTTACAGCTTTGCCCGTCACTTTATAAAATCCTTTTTCATAATGAACGAGAATCCTGTAATCGTAACGGTGACCAAGAAGTTTTTTTGGTACGATCGCGCGCTGAGCCAAGTAATTCCTTTTTGTCAGAACCTTTTTTTTTGTTTCCCAGAAAGAAGTGAAATTGTCGAAAGTCTCGCTGTTTTTCAGGCTGCTTACCAAAAGCGTGCCATCAGGATTTTTGCAAATGGTGTAGATGCCTTTTCCCTGGCTCCCTTTGCAAGGTTTTAAATAGATGTGCCGATGCGTGTCAAGGAATGACTCCAGGCATTCGCGGGTATGCAGGATCGCCGTTTCCGGCAGATGCCTGATGAGGGAACCAGCTTCCTTCAATGATTCGTACATCACATATTTATCTAGGAAGCTCGGATTGAATATGTTCACATTGCGTTCATTGAAGTGGTTCATGAGCGAATGAAATTCTGCCGAAGCCTCATAGCCCCTGGAGGGTACACGATTATAGACAATGTCAGGAAGCGGCATCTTATACTCAATCCACTTGTTTGCATCGGTTGAAAATACATACCCTTTCATTGAACCGGAAGCAAGGGCCCTTCCCGTGATGGCATAGGATAGAATTCCATGTTGGGAAAGATAACTCGATAAATCCTGAAAAAGGGTCAGGTTGCCGCCCAAGCCCGTTTCCTTCTTGGGATTGAGCGAAGTCAGTATTGCGACAACCAGCACCCGGCTGCCCGGAAATTCAGTGACCGGGTAGAGACTTTGATCTGGTATCTCTTTTTTATAGGTTATCTTTTCATCGTCAGCTCCTGCAAAAAGTACTGCATCCTTTTGATCATGAAACCAAGTTTCCGAGACGCTATCATAAAAAATATTCATCGCTGCACACTAATGGAGTTTGTTATCGTCTGTTCAGTCAAATAGATCGCATAATCGAGACTGAGCTTTCTGGTTAATAATTCGAATTCCTTAAGTTTCGGATGGGAGAAGATGGAGCGTCCTGGCTTGGAATTCGCTTCAAACATCCAAACTTGCCCTTTTTTATCCAAGCCAAAATCGAAACCGATTTCTGCAATGATGCCATCCAGATGGTTTTCGATGCTTTCGCTTAATATGAGTGCGGCTTCAGAGAGCTTGCGTTCCACTTCTTTTGCCTCATCGTCATCCCCAAACAGCTCGGCAAGCGTTTTGATGACCCCTCCGCCCTTAATATGGGTCGTGACACTTCCTGCTCCGGCGATTTTGGCGGCTATCGCTGTTACTTGCCATACTCCATTGCTGTCCTTGTTTGTATGCACGCGGAAATCAACGGGCCGCTTTTCGGATCGAATGAGCGAGATGCCCTGCTGGACAATGAGATTGTCGAGCGGCCGGTCATGAAATAGGTGTTTAACGATCGATTCCAGTGTGGGGAATTTTAGTAATTTTTTCTCCCTTGCTTCATTCGTATATCGGCAATAGTAAACATTCTCATGCTTATCATAAAGGATTTGGTGTATGCCGAGGCCTAGGCTGCCATGAATGGGCTTTATATAAACTTGACGGTAATGGGAAAGAAGCGTCTCTACAACGGAGATGGATTGAAATGGATATGTTTCAGGAAGGAATGGCAGTGCTCGCTCATCTGCACATAACCTTTCGTTAACGTCCCATTTATTGAAAAAACCCGGGTTGAACCATGGAATCGTATAGTCTTTCTGGAATTTCTGCTTCACTTCTTTGGGGCCGTCGCGATTTTCGGTCATCCGATTGGGAAGCCGGTCATAAATGACGTTAGGAAACGGGAATTCCTGAATGTGCCAATTTTCGTTTTCGAACACATAACCCTTGATGGTCTCTTCATCCCAATTGATGACATTCTCTCCGAAAATGAAGGGGATGCAGCCTGTTGTTCGGCTAAGGGAGAGAAGCTTCGAGAAGAATTGTGATCTTTCTCCTAAAGGTTTGTTCGACAAGCCGGTGAAGCCTGAAGAAAAAATGCCAACTAAAGGGCCGATATGAATGGTCCTGCCGTATATGAATAAATGGAGGGGGATATCGGTCAGTTCGAATTTTAGCGATTCCGCGAGACTCTCCGATAGGACGATCGATTGGTTGATGGCAGGGTTTGATTTCACGTTGGCCGGACATGAATGCTGTCCGAAGTAAATCAATTCGATGTCATTCAGATCTCCAAGCTCTGAAGGGTAGAAGAGAACGTTGCCGGGAGTGGCGGCGATTTCGACAGGGTATGTCTTTCTCACACTCATTCACCTGCCTTCTGTAGATGGTTGGCTAAATATTGACTATATTCAAACGGTGCCCCAAGAATATGCTTCATGGTCTCTGGCTGCAGTGCCTGGATGATTTTCCTTCCAGGTTTTGAGTTAATGTCCAGTATCCATAACTGTCCCTTTTTATCGATGCCTAAATCGATGCCCAATTCGAATAGCCTTTCAAACATGGCTTCGGTTTCGGCAGGCAGGGTTCGGAGTATATGCTGGATCTTTTGTTCGACGGCTATCGAAATGGTTTCCGGATTCTTTTTGATGAAGGTATCCAAAGTCAGGGCTTCACCGCCAGTTGCCAAATTAGAAGTGATTCCATCCTTTTGACCGGTGCGAATGCCGCGGCCTCGTTCCACCCATTGGTTCTTCTCGTTTTTTTGCAGCAGGATGCGTAAATCGAATGGTTCATTTTCTTGATTGCAAAGTTCCAAATATGGTTGGCAAAGGTATTTATATCGTTTCAATAATTGCTGCAGCCATTTGTTCAGCTGTGATGTTGAGGTGAATTGGCGGTCATATTTGGTTCCTTTTTTTGTTGTGGATACCAATGTCCCGTCATCGTTTTTGGAAAGGAGGTAAATGCCCGTACCGCCTGCACCGAATTCAGGCTTGATGATGATTTTATCCAGGCATTCCAAATGGCCGATTATTTCTTCAGATGCCGATACTTGGACGGTTTCTGGAAAAAAAGCTTGAAGAAGGGGGTGCTTTTTAAGCGTTTGATAAACTTCCCACTTACCAGGAAGTCCGAGCCCCAGGAAGGTGGAGTGATCCTTTAACCAGTTGATTTTTGTCCGTATTTCCGATGGTTGCCGAGATAGCCCGTGGAAACAGCGATCATATATATAATCAGGTATATTAAAAGATGCAGCAATCCACATTTCCTTATCAGCATCAAACCGTTCGCCCCGCACTTTCTTCAGGTCACTATCAATATTTTCCGGCGTGAATTTACAAACATTCATATTGTAGGATTTTGCCGTTTTGGCTATTTCGGTGAAGTACTGGTTTTCATGTGAATCCGATGTTGCCATTAATCCGATTAACACGTGCTTGCAACTCCTTTCATCGATGTTTTTCGCGGTTAAGGGTCAGCATGTAATCTATGATGGATTTAACTGATGGGCGAAAGGTTTCATAATTGCCTTGGAATTTTTTCGACGGTTTGGAATTCACCTCGATGATCCATGGATTTGTATCGATATCAAGTGCTAAATCGATTCCCAGTTCCCCGAAAACTTCTTCATGTTGTTCATCCATTGCCCTTGCCGTGTTTTTAGCAAGCCGGATCAGTTTTTGATACAAACGCCCGGCATCAGGATAATTAAATGTCTCCTTAAGGAAATCCGAGCCATTCTTCATCAACCCGCCTTGTGCGAGATTGGATACGATGGCGCCTTGTTCCCCAATTCTGGCAACCATTGATGAAACCTTCCAGTTTAGCTGTTCGTTTTGGTGAAGAAGAATGCGGAAGTCGACCTTTCTTTGGTCGGTTTCGTATAAGGAAATTCCTTGTTGCAGGATGAAGGTTTGCTTTCTGGAAAGTTTTTTTAATGTATGGAAGAGCTGCTCATCTGAGTCGGCAAATAGAAGTTCCTGCTTTTTTCCGGATGTCTCGATCTTCCATTTACCAGATACTTGCGTAAGCCTGCATATATTTTTGCCTTGACTGCCTGAAGCGGGTTTAAAATAAATGATTGTATATTTTTCTATGAAGATCTGGAATGTTTCCTTTTCGCCAAAAAGTATGGTATCCGGCAAACTTGGCAGAAGTTCTTTTTCCAGGTTCAAAAGCTGATGCACATCATATTTGGAAAGGAACCGTCCGTTGAACATCGGTATTGACTTTGCCGCTAGTTCTGTCTTGAACAGCTCGAATGATGGTGATGCTTCAAGCTTTCGCGAATGTATCCTGTTATATAGAACATCAGGAATGGGGAGAGCTAAGGTCTGCCAGCCATCTTTCCCTGCCACCAAGCCTTCGGTCATCCCTTCTTGAAGGGACTGCAGCTTCACTAAATAGAAGGGAATTCCTTGCTGATTACAATAAGAAGTCATTTCCTGATAGAATTTTTCCATCTCCCCGAATGTTCCGTCTTGCAGCGGAGTTTGATTCGTCAGTGCAGCAAAGAAAGGGCCGATTTGAATCGCTTTCCTTTCCGAATGAAAAGAAACGGAAATAGGATCCGAAAAAGCAGGCAGTGATAAAAATTGGTTCATATCAAACGAAAGCTTCAATGTAGGCCCGGATGAAGGGAATGGCTGCACAAGGACTGGAACGGATCGGCTTCCAGCCATAATCGTAACGGGCTCTCCGAATTGAAGGCCCCATTCGCCAAATAGCTTTTCTTCGATAAACAGGAGCGCCTTCTTCCTCGTCCCTGCAGGGTTTACCGTAATGAAAACCTTCTGATGGTTAATGTTCATATCAATTCCCCGTTTGCACTAAGTTTGTGATCCTTTTTCAATTAAATGATGGGCAAAAGTGGATAACACATACTATGTTTTTGTAAGTAGAAGGTGTCATGATCCCATCGTTTCATACTGCTAAAAAATCATATGTCACAGTCAGTTGATGTCCGCTAGTCATTGAAGATTCGAGCTATCCAGGTTATGATTAGCGTTCTTTACAGACTATGAAAATTTCCGTCCAGGCAGAAGTAAAGAACGGTTCACGCAGAAAAAATTCCTGGGGGATACGAGAAGGTGAGACTGTTCAATGACGATTATCAAACCGTTTGGGAAGGAAGACGTGTAATTGGCAAGCGGATTTGTTATAGTGGAAAAGGTGTAGGAATACAATGATACCGGGAGGGGAAATACACATGAGTAACGTATATGATGCAGCGTATGAAATGGAAAAGGCGATTAGGGCAAGTAATGAATATGCTGACTTGAAACGATTATATGATCTTGTCAACTCTGACGAAGCAACAAAAGGAATGTTCGAAAACTTCCGTAATCTGCAAATGTCATTGCAGCAAAAACAAATGATGGGCCAGGAGATCGCTCCTGAAGAAGTGGAGCAAGCACAAAAGACGGTTCAGCTAGTCCAACAAAACCCAACCATCTCTCAATTGATGGAGGCTGAGCAACGTATGAGCATGGTCATCGCCGACCTCAATAAAATCATCATGAAGCCGCTTGAAGATTTATACGGCTTGCCTGAGCAACAGCAATAAGCTGAGGTAACTTCCAACTCTATATGGGGTTGGGAGTTTTTTTTATAGGAACCACTATTTGTTCTACTCTCTAAATTTTAGTCATAAATTTTAAAGAGGATATTACAGATGGGGGAGATCAGCATGGTATATCGTCTACTTGCGGTCAATATCGACGGGACATTGCTCCAGTCTAACGGACGTTTAAATAAATCGAGTAAAGAAGCAATCGACTATGTGCATCAAAAAGGTGTCCATGTTGCACTTGTGACGTCTAGAAACTATCACTCAGCCAAAAAAGTGGCCAAAGCCTTAAAAATAAATCCGATGATCGTTGCCCAGCAAGGAGCTTTTGTGGGAGCTTCCATCGAGAAGCCCATGATGGTAAAAAGAATCTCAGAAGAACTGGCCGCAGAGCTTGTGCAAATGCTTGAAAAAACCGTGTGCCAGATTTTGCTCATTCATGAAAAATATTCGCTTGGCAATCGCGTCAACCTACCGGAGAATCTGCTTGGCAAAACAGTCATGTACTTAAATGATCAAAACATCTACGCTCAAAATTATGTGGATGATATCAGTGAAGAACTGATTGATAAGCCCATGGCCCCAACGAAAATGGATATTATATTTTCAGAACAAAGTGATCGAAGTGATATGCTGAAATTGATTAAGGAAATGTTTCCTGAGGTGGATGCAGTTTTACATCCAGGCCATAAAATGACAATTGTTCCGAAGGGTGTTTCGAAATGGAGTGGCTTGCTTTATTTAGCTGACCATTTAGAGGTGAAAAGGACGGAAATCGTCTCGATCGGAGATGGTTTGGATGATATGGAGATGATTGCCGGTTCCGGGCTGGGAGTTGCCATGGGAAACGCGGATGCGGAAGTGAAGAAAGTGGCCAAATGGGTCACCCGCTCCAATGACCAAGACGGTGTGTCCTATATGCTGAAGGAGTTTTTCCGCAAGCAGCATCCCATTGAATTTTTGCAAAAAATGAATATGCTTAAATGAAACGTGAGGCCCCTTCATCATTGAAGGAGCCTCACGTTTTTGGGACTTATCATCATTTCATAAATAATTCCCCGCAACTTTCCATAAACTATAGAAAATCAGCTAAGGAAAGGAAGAATTCAATGGGAGTTATCAATGCGAAAGAGGTACAAGTAGGAGACGAAGTATTTGTGATTTATAATAATCCCCATGTTCCTACTGTCTCCAATATAAGGGCTGCGGAAATCGTTCCCCATCCAAAGGATCCGAATGCCGTCGCTTTATTCCTAAATGATACATTCCATACGATAGAGGACGATGATGCTTTATTCACTTCAGAAGCAGCAGCGGAACAAGCATATAATGACTTTATCGAGAACCAGGATCAGTTGACGTAATGACTCAACCAAAAGCAGCCCCCGCTTCCATGGCCGGGGCTGCTTTTGAATGTCATCGCAAATGCCTACCTCATGAATGAAAGCCCAAACTCGCGGGAAAAAGCCCTAAATTCACGAGAAAAATAAAAAAAGCTGTCATCCATATAAAGAAAAGGAGTGACAGCAGCTGTAGAATTATTGATGGGTTGATTGAATGATGCGTTTCATTGCGTGAATTTGGCCAATGTGATTAACTTCGTGCTGGACTACGAAATTAATGAATTCTCCTATGGTTTCCATTCCCATGAAAGGTTGTGCTGCTTTTTCTGTCATGCGTTCTTCGGGAATTTCAAGCAGGCGGCCAAGTTGTTCTTGTAATTGTTGTGTCAGTGTATCGACTGAAGGTACCTCCCCGGTCCAGGCGGCAGGTTTTGAGCCATATCCGAATAGCTGGCTGTAATTGGCGGGCAAAGTGCTGCTATCATCCAATAGGAACTTTTCCGCTGCGGTAAGAACGTGTCCAAGATGCCAGTGGATGGTATTATTAAAGCCTTCAGGCTGTACATCCAGAAGCTCTGGAGCGACTCCCTCGATTTCTTTCAAAAGACTTTTGCGCATCATTGTCAGTTGGTTTTTTACATAATTCATTTTACATTCCCCTTTCAATCTATTTTCTAGGTAACTTATAGAAGTATAACAAGGTTATTTCCATCGTATCAATTTTTTCCTCCTGAAAACCTTGATAGAATTGCAGACCTTGGTAAATCTCAAGCCTGAAGCGCGAGCCTTTTCCGCTCCTCGCCCTATTGGCTTTTATGAGGGGACGAGTATAATGGGAAATGAGATGGATAATTAATCCATTCTTATGGGGAGATGACTTATATGAAAAGAAAACCATTCCTACTAGCACTTAGCTTGCTGCCAATAGCGCTTGCGGCGGGCTGCACAGCAAAGGAAGAGCATATTTCAATCCAGAAATATGAACATAAAACCTACCAATTCATAGCTTATAAGCAAAAAATAGACATGAAAGATACGGAAGAAGCTAAGGAAATATTAAGGAATGCGGCTTGGCATGAATTCATCTGGACAAAAGAACAGCCTAAGGCGGATTTCATCTTTTATTTCAATGATGACAAAAAAGACGGTGATATACCCGTTTTTTATGTTTGGGTCGATGATGAAACGCATGTAGTCGAATTGACGCGGGATCAGCATAAAAAACATGTTCAATTGAATCCTAACGATTCAAAAACCATATTAAGGCTGCTAAATGAATGATTGAACCACAAAAAGGAAAACCGGACTCCCTCATCGGGATGTCCGGCCATGCTGCTTTTTCTGGCTAGGCAAGTCCTGTCATTTTTTGCATTGTCCGCAATAGAGGCATGGTACAGCAGCGGAAAGAGCCTCCTGACTTGATGATTTCACTTATATCGACTTCGATGATTTCGTATCCGCGTTGACGTAGCTGACGATTGACTTGTTCGTTACAAGGCAGGCTGAACAATTTTTTATTTCCGATGGAAAGTACGTTGGTTCCCAATGTGAATTGTTCTTCTTTGGTCACTTCAATTATGTCATAGCGTGATGCTAATAAATCCAACTCTTTTTTTGCATGGGCTTCGGGGAAAATAAGCGCCTCTGTCGGTGAAATCACATTGAAAACGCAGTCTAGGTGAAGGAACTTTTCAATGAAGGGAATCGCCACAATATCATATTCCGGTAATAAGGCCTGGAGGTGCTGGATGGCTGTTTCGTCCGTCCGGTCGCTGATCCCAATATAGATCATCCTGCCATCAATGATGACATCGCCGCCTTCAATATGATTTTTGTGAAGGTTAACAAACGGAATATGATTCGTTTCAAGCCAGGATTTCAAGATAAGTTCTTCGCCTTGCCTGATATTCGTAGCCATTTCCGCTACGTAAACTGTGTTGCCAAGAGTGAATCCGATATCTCTTGTAAAGACTTGTTCTGGATATGTAAGTTCTGGAGGCAGTTTTATGACCTCGATCCCTTCCCGTTCAAGTGCGTTTGTGAAATTGGCATGCTGCTCCAAGGCGCGTGCTTGATTGATGTTTTCATCCTTGAACTCCTTTTGCGTTTCATTAATGATGTCACGAATCGCCATATGACGCGGTTCACAGACGATCACCCGTGATAGCTTCGAATATTCACTCGCACAATATGCCTCTAATTCTTCGTTTATCCTATTTACCATCAGTGAGCTCCCTCTAAAAATGATTGTATCTTTACTATTACCTCTTTTTTCTGGAAAGAAACATGAAAAAAACATGTTTCAAAAAGTTCTTCCCTGTCGATTTCCTGAAATTCATGTAAATTTCGACGGAAAAACAACTCTAGGGAAAAAGGATTATTTTTATTATGGTCGAATATATAAAATGAAGACGTTTTCATTATAAGGGGGAGATAGTAATGATGGATACTCCATTAATCATGACTCAAATCATCGAAAGGGCTGAAAAATATTTTTCGAGGAAAGAGGTAGTTTCGCGTACGGATGGTGGTATCCATACTTTTACATATGCCGAGATTGCAGAGCGAACAAGAAGGCTCGCAAGTGTATTGGATAAATTAGGAATCCAAGCGGGTGACCGTGTCGGGACGCTTGCCTGGAATCATCATAGGCACCTGGAGGCTTATTTTGCCATTCCGTGCTCTGGTGCTGTGCTGCATACCATTAATATGCGTCTTTCCCCTCAACATGTTTCTTATATCGTCAATAGTGCAAAAGATCGGTTATTGTTGATCGATCCGGATGTAATTCCTTTATTGGAGGCGATTAAAGATGAGTTGCCGGCGGTGGAGGGCTACATCGTCATGACCGATAATGCCGAGCTTCCCGAAACATCCTTGACCCCACTCTACCATTATGAAACATTATTGGCCGAAGGGAATCCAAAACAGCCATTCGCCCAGAATTTAGATGAAAATGCTCCTGCAGGCATATGTTACACTTCCGCCACGACAGGGAACCCAAAAGGTGTGGTGTATTCACATCGCGGCATATTGCTGCATGCGATTGCACTGGGACTTGCCGATTCCACCGCTATCAGCGAAAGAGATGTCGCCCTTCCCGTCGTACCGATGTTTCATGTCAATGCTTGGGGGATGCCTTTTGCCAGCGTTTGGTTCGGGACGAAGATGGTTTTGCCTGGACCGTATTTTACACCGAAAATATTGGCTGAATTGATAGAAGCGGAGAAGGTCACCATTGCGGCTGGGGTACCGACGATCTGGCTTGGCCTGTTGAAGGAGCTTGAGGAAACAAACCATGATACGAGCAGCATACGCGCTGTGTTATGCGGAGGCTCTGCTGCCCCAAAAAGCATGATCAAGGCATTTGAACAAAAGCACGGAATCCCTTTTCTGCATGCCTATGGGATGACGGAAACAAGCCCGCTCGTCTTTATTTCCAAACCAAAAAGCTACCAGGAAGGACTTCCTGAAGAAAAGCTGTATGAATTGAAGGCAAAGCAGGGCCTCGTTGCGCCCATGATTGAGATAAAAGTGGTCGGTCCGGACGGTGAAGTAACACCTGATGGAAAAGAAATGGGCGAATTGCTGATAAGGGGACCTTGGATCGCCGATGAGTATTATCAAGATGAACGTACAAAGGATACGTTCAAGGACGGATGGCTATATACTGGCGATGTCGTCACGATAGATGGAGAAGGATTCGTGAAAATCGTCGACCGCACCAAGGATTTAATCAAGAGCGGCGGTGAGTGGATTTCCTCGGTGGATCTGGAGAATGCATTAATGGCCCATGAAGGGATTTTTGAGGCGGCAGTCATTGCAGTTCCACACGAAAAATGGCAGGAGCGCCCGGTTGCCTGCGTTGTCTTGAAAGATGCATATAAGGGGCAAGTGTCCGAGGAAAACATCATTGAATTCTTAAAGCCGCAGTTTGCAAAATGGTGGCTGCCTGATGAGGTGGTATTTTTGGAGGATATTCCGAAAACGGGGGTTGGAAAGTTTTTGAAAAGGGCCCTCCGAGATCAGCTTCAGGATAAATACATCAAAAAGTAGGATCGTTTCGTTAAGTATAACTTTTCGCCCTAATCGTTTAATTCTCGGGAATATATAATTGATGCATGGAATGAGAAGGAGGAAGAAAATATTGAATATTGAATCGACATCAGCTGCAGGCACTGTATTGGTCACTTATTCGGACCGGACAGCTACCGTTGCCATGAACCGCCCAGAGGCGATGAATGCTTTAAATCCAGAAATGCTGCATGATTTAATAGCAGCGCTTAAAGAAGTAAGTGATAATGAAGAAGTGGATGTCGTCATATTAAAAGGAAATGGCAAGGCCTTTTCCGCGGGCGGGGATATCAAAATGATGCTCTCTCCCGAAAAAGAAAACGCTTTCGACGATTTGATGGACGGCATCAGTGATCTGGTGACCACTTTATATTTCATGCCTAAATTGACGATTAGTGCCATTCATGGAGCTGCAGCGGGTCTTGGTTTGAGTATAGCTCTTGCAACGGATCACCTTATTGCCGACTCGAATAGCAAGATTGCGATGAACTTTATCGGTATCGGACTGATTCCGGACGGCGGCGGACACTTCTTCCTTGAGCGGCGTCTTGGCGAAGTGGGAGCAAAAGAATTGATCTGGGAGGGGAAAGTGCTTACAGCGCTCGAGGCTAAAGAAAAAGGTCTCATCCATGAAGTGGCGGACGGTACTTTGGAACAAGCTGTGGAGAGAAAAGTCCAAGCTTGGCTTCAAAGCCCGATCTCTGCCATGATCAAAACGAAAAAAATCCTTGGTGAAAAAAATCGGCCTTTATTGATTAAGATGCTTGAGATAGAAAAAGCGGCTCAAATGAAAATGCGTCAAACGGCCGATCATCAAGAAGGAATAAAAGCATTTGTCGAGAAAAGAAAACCGAATTTCACGGGTAAATGAAAGCATGAATCAGAAGAGGCCGTCACTCTATTGTGACGGCCTCTTGAATTATGAGCGCGCTTTCATGATTATCAGCGGTGAAAAAGCAAGAGTGCCCCGTCTGGTGATATGCAACGGTGTGTTTGGTCTTGGTAGTTTTTTTCGATCAAAAGCTTTTGACCCAATTCTTTTGCTTGTTGATCATTTTCCGCTGTAAACGATTCATCCAATAGTTTTTCCCCTGAAGGCTCAAATACGGTTAGTTTATATATTTTGCTCATGTTCAAAAAACTCCCTTACGAATTTGTCTATATGCTAAAAGATATGAACGGTTAAGCAAATTTTATCATTATCAGTCAATTTTGACTATTGTTATCTCAAAGAAATATATGAAAGACTGGGATATTGAGGAATAGCAGAGATTTCATGAAAAATGATGAATAAAATTATATCGAACAAACTTTAACTGCTGATTTCTTGAGTCATGAAGTGAACAAAGTAAAGCTGATTTTTCCGAGGTGAATTCCTATATTAAAATAAAAATCATAAATGATATAATGGATTACAAGAAGATTGCAACAAAAGTAGTTGGAGTATAAGTAAGGTTCGAAGGGAGTTAGGTGGAATGACGGTGAAAATCGTGAATAATATAACGGAATTGATAGGAGATACACCAGTTGTGAGAATTAATCATCTTACAGGGAGGGATGATGCGGAAGTATTTGTAAAACTTGAATATTTCAATCCGAGCCGAAGTGTGAAAGACAGGGCAGCATTTAATTTGATTAAGCAAGCTGAACTGGATGGAGTCATCCAATCGGGTTCGACGATCATCGAGCCGACATCAGGCAATACAGGGATCGGCTTGGCGATGAATGCAGCGGCAAAAGGCTACAGGGCTATCATGGTCATGCCGGATAATATGTCAAAGGAAAGAATCAATATTCTAAAGGCGTATGGTTCGGAAGTTGTCCTCACCCCGGCTGCGGAACGGATGCCAGGTGCGATTCGCAAGGCTCAAGAGCTAGCTGCAGAGATTCCGAATAGCTTTATTCCCCAGCAGTTCGAAAATGAAGCCAATCCTGATATACATAGAGTGACGACTGCTATCGAGATTCTTGAGCAGACGGATCGAAAGCTTGATGTGTTTGTGGCGACTGCCGGCACAGGGGGGACGATTACAGGAACGGGTGAAGCATTAAAAGGTGAGCTGCCGCATTTAAGGGTCGTGGTAGTTGAGCCTAAAGGTTCGCCGGTCCTTTCAGGCGGAAAGCCTGGACCGCATAAATTGGTCGGAACAAGTCCCGGTTTTGTGCCAAGCATCTTAAACACGGATGTGTTTGATGAAATTGTCCAAGCGGCCGATGAGGATGCGATTTCGACAATGAAGGATATGGCGGCGAAGGAAGGGATTCTGATCGGGCCATCAGGCGGCGCATCTGTCTGGGCAGCCCTTAAGGAAGCGCGCCGGCTTGGTCCGGGTAAACGTGTCCTGTGCATTGCACCTGATAATGGTGAACGATATTTAAGTATGGATATTTTCCAATAATAGTAGAAGGCCGAACGCGGTGCAAGCGAAAATGTACCAGCCGTTTGGTCTTTTTTGTTTGGAAAGTGGCGATACTGTTTAATCAATCGGCTTGACAATTCTGACATTTGGCGGGAAAGTATGTTCTGGTTATGTTAAAGTGAAATAAATGAAACTTATACCGAGGTGAGGCAATGAGCAGTGTGAAATTCATTCATGCGGCGGATCTTCATTTGGATAGCCCCTATTCAGGATTGAAGGATTTGCCGCCGACGATAGTAAAGCAATTAAGGGAAAGTCCATTCAAGGCTTTTCAAAAAATCATTAATGAAGCCATTTTCCATCAAGTTGACTTTATCGTGATTTCTGGAGATTTGTTTGATGGCGAGAATCGGAGCCTTCGCACGCAGGTTCGCTTTCGGACCGAAATGGAAAAACTGCGGCAAAATCAGATACCTGCCTATATCATTCATGGAAATCATGATCATCTTAGCGGAACATGGATTACTGTCGCGCCCCCGGATAATGTCCACGTATTCTCAGGGCAAACGGAAATGAAATTATTCGAAAGAGCGGATGGGACAAGCGTCAGTCTCTATGGATTCAGTTACCCTCGCCGTCATGTAAAGGAGAGAATGATTGAAACGTATGTGAAGACAGAAGGGGCGGATTATCATATCGGGCTGCTGCATGGGAATTTGGAAGGCAATGCGGATCATAGCCCCTATGCCCCTTTTTCCCTAAAGGAACTGGCTGATAGGGATTTCGATTATTGGGCTTTGGGTCATATTCATAAGCATCAGATCGTTTCAGAGGACCCGCTTGTGATCTATCCAGGTAATATCCAAGGCAGGAGCCGGAAGGAAACGGGAGAAAAAGGATGTTTGCTGATCGAACTCAATGGAGACACGAGGCGGCATACTTTCATAGGAACCTCTGAGGTGATATGGGATCGTGAAACAATCAAAGTAACGGCAGGCGGGGAATTCGATGCGATCTTCAAGCGATGCAAGGCACTCATCGAACAAAAATGGCTTGATGGAAGGAACCATCTGTTGGAAATACAGCTGGATGCCGGGGGATATGCAACGGAGATTACGGAATATCTGGAGGATTTGACCCGGATTTTACAGGATGAGGTGCATGGTGAATCGTTTGTCTGGGTGTATAAAATCAAGCTCATCGAGGACATGCATATGATCAGATCAAGCGAGACGTCTCCATTTATGGCCGAGATATCACAGCTTGCTTCCGAATTCGAGGATATGGAGGCTGCCCTTGCCCCTCTTTATCATCACCCGATTGCAAGAAGATTTCTCGATTCGATGGAACCGAAAGAGCAGAAAGCACTTTTGAATGAAGCCGAAAGCTGGCTTTTGAATGTGTTTGAAGCAAACAAATAGTTGTGGGAGGAGGAAAAGCGGTGATGATTAAGGACCTCCATGTTTATGGTTATGGCAAACTAGAAAACCAGCGTTTTCCGGAACTGGGTCAGCTGCAGGTGTTTTTTGGTGAAAATGAATCAGGCAAGTCGACCATCATGTCTTTCATGCATAGTGTTTTATTTGGTTTTCCGACAAGAGTGCAAAACGAACCGCGCTATGAGCCTAAGTTGCATGCCAAATATGGGGGAAGGCTCACACTTGTAACAAAAAAACATGGGGAAATCATTATTGAACGAGTGAAGGGAAAAGCGACCGGAGATGTATCGATCACCTTCGAAGATGGTCGGGTCGCGGGTGAGGAGGAGCTGAATGAAATTCTTCATGGTGTTGATAAAAACTATTACCAAGCCATTTTTTCTTTCGACCTGCAAGGACTTCAAGCCTTACATACACTAAGTGAAGGGACCGTAAGTAAATATTTACTGTCTGCTGGATTGGTCGGGAACGATAAACTTCTTGAAGCTGAAACGAGATTGCAAAGAGAGCTTGATCGGCTATTCAAGCCATCTGGCCAGAAACCGCTTTTGAATGTAAGAATGAAAGAGCTTAAGGAACTGCAGAAAAAGTTGAAGGCATCAGAGCAGGAGCAGCAATCCTATACGGCATTTTTGCAGGAAGAGACGGAACTTAAGAAGAGGCTTGCAGAAATTACGGCAGCTATCGAAGAAATGGAAGAAAATCTTGTGAATGTAGGTAATTACCTTAGAATTAAGCCCTTGATCGAGGAGCAGGCGAAAATAGAATATGAGCTTAGCAAAATCAAAGATATAAATTTTCCTGTTGATGGATTAAAAAGGCTTGAACAGCTGCAAGCAGTCGGAACGCCGATGAAGGCCCAATTAGCCGCATTGGCAGGGAAGCTTAAAAAACTTGAAGAAAATCTTGTTGAAATCGAAATTCACCCGTTCATCAGGGAGCACAAAGAGCAGGTCGAACATGCAGCCGACCAAGGAACTTTATTGGAGAAGCTCGAGATTGACATACGTAGGGCGGAACATGATAGGTTCATGGAAGAAAAGTATATCGAAACGGTTAAGAAGGACCTATTCCTCGATGCCCCTGATGATGAAATCAGCAAACTCGATATCGGTACATATATGAAGGAAAAGGTAAAGCGGACGGAGAGGGATAAGCATCAACTCCACAATTATAAAAAACAGCTTGATGAGAAATATCAGCTGCAAAAGATCAGCTTGGAGACGGTAGAAGCCCGCTTGAAGGAACTGGAATCCCAATTAATGCCTCTGGAAAAACGCAGCAAACTGGAGTCTTTATACAATAAGCAACATAACGGTGCATTTACAAAAGTCAAAAAACTCATTCTTGATGAGCAAATATTTGAACTTGAGAAACAATCGTCTCTACAGGAGGAGAAGAAGGCGCACCATCATAAACGTTCATTAATCATCAATGGCAGTATAGTGGCGCTGCTATGTTTAGGTGCAATCAGTTGTTTTTTCAATGAACAGTGGCAGCTTTCGATCATACTTTTGCTCGTTGCCGCCCTATTTGCGATTTCCAGGTTTTTTTTCAAAGGAGAAGATACTTTATCAGGGCATATCCGGCAATTGGATGACTTAAAACGAAAAAGGGAAGATCTTAGCAGAGAAGCCATTCCGGATGGCGCTGGAGAGTCGATGGGGCAATTGTTAGAATTGGACGACCGTCTCCAAAGGCAGCTGGAAACGGAAAGGTTCAAATACGAAGAACGTGAGAGGGAATTTGAATCGACCATTCAAGCGTATACGGCTTGGGAAGCCGGAAGGGACAAATTGGCTAAAGAAATGGAAAGCATCCTAAGCGTGTGGGGCATGTCCTTTACTGGCATGGAAGTAAATTTGGAGTCTGTCTTTGAAGGGCTTGAAAATTGGAAGGAGGCCGTCGTAAGGAAATATGAAACGATCAAGCGGCATCTATTTTTAGATGAAGAGTTTAATGGCAAGGCGAAGAGTTTATTTCATTTTGCTAACAGCCTTGATTTTGAGCCAGCCACTTGGCGTGAAGCGCTTGGCTTGTTAAAACGGGAATGTAACAAAGCGGTGGAGTTCTCCGTCCAGCAAACGCAATGGTTACAGGAACGAGTATCTTTGCAGAATGAAATTGAGCAGCTGACGATTGAGAAAGACTATCTTGAAACCGAAATGGAACAGCTTTTTAACTTAGCGAAGGTCAAAGATGAGGAAGAGTTCAGGTATCACGCTGTCTTGTCAGAAAAGAAAGCCTCCTTGCAAAATCAACTTGAGTTGATTTCCACCCAAATTGAGCAATCCAGGATGGTTCCAGAACGAATTGAAGCGTACGTAAAGCAACGGATCAGCTCAGATGCATTTGAAGAGATAGTGCGGAAACGAAAAGATGCTGCAAAGGTGAAATCAGCATTATTGGAAAAACTCACTGACACGCAGCATCAGATAAAACATCTTGAAGCATCCGGTGTTTATGACGAATTACTTCATCGGTTTTATGAAGAAAAAGCGGCATTCAACGAAGAAGCGAAAGAGTGGGCAAAATTGGCAATAGCAAAACGCTTAATGCATAAAACCTTGGAACGATATAAAAGGGAGCGCCTGCCGAAGGTCATTGCTGATGCGGAGCGACACTTCGCCTTTTTAACGGAAGGATGCTATTCGAATATCATCCTTGATCATTCAGGAGAAGGCATTTCAGTCCAGCGCAGTGACGGTTTGAGGTTCGGGGTGGAAGAGGTCAGCCGAGGGACAGCGGAACAAATTTATGTTTCCCTAAGGCTTGCCCTTGCAGATCATACTTTTTCCAATGATCCTTTTCCCCTCATCATCGATGATGGTTTTGTTAACTTTGATGCCAAAAGGACATCACGGATGCTTGAATTATTGAAGGGAATTTCGCGAACGCGGCAAATCTTATTTTTTACCTGCCATCGACATGTAATGGGGAATTTCACGGAAAAGCAAATAATCCAGCTATCCAGGCCGATATTGAAAAAAGAGAATGATTGGATCATCCGTGAAATATGATAGGAATAATATCATGAAAAAAGAGAGTGAAGACCTTGAATATGTATGAGTTTGTAAGGGGGCATGATGCGTCCTTATCGTTGATCATCGAGAACGAGTTCCCTGGAAATCGGTGTGTGGGGGGGAAATATTCTGTCGAAGATCATGTAATCACTTTATATAAGAAAGATATCGAATTCCAATGTGAGCGATCTTTAGGCTCGCTCGATAGGCTAGAGGAATATACATGGGTCATCCTTACACATGAAATGGGGCATGCGCTGGATACAGAGCTGGGTGTGCTGAGTGAGGAGCTATGGAATACGGGGAGCTCGGAAATCCTTTATCAAATTGAGCTCAATGCCTGGAATATTGCAGGTGAATTAATGCCATTTGTCGGGCGGGATTTGTTTACTTCCATCAAGGATGAATCTCTGGCATATTGTACAAAACGCATGCTCGTAGGTTAATGTCCGCGCAAATGGATAAGCCAGACGGTAGACAAACGCTCGGTAGTAATGGAGTTAATTGTCTATCGTTTTTGGCTGCTTTCCAATTTTCCTGAACAAGAATACGTAATCCCCATTCCCCTGCAATTTTATGGTGGCGGTGTATGTATTCAGACCGTTGCTTTCCACTACAGGCACATATTTGCTCATGAAACTTTTTCCCGCACAGTTCCGCGCCCTCCCAGCCAACCACTTTGGAATAAAAGTAATATGAAACCGGATGATGGTCATTTATGTGAACAGCATAGCAAAAGCATGGATGAATGTTTAAACAGGATGAAAAACTTTTTTGTTAAAATGCTTGATATCTTGGAATGTCCGTCAATAGTGAATCAATTGCAGGAAGTTTCGGTTCAATATGCCCATTAAGATTGACAGTGATAATCATTTTCATTAAACTTGTATTATTAAAATGATAAGGGGAGTATTTTTATGCGACCAATTATTAATACACAGTCTTTATCGCTCGGTTATGGGGATAAATTGATAATAAATGATATGAATCTGAAAATACCAAAAGGGGAAATCACTGTTTTCATCGGTGCCAATGGATGTGGGAAGTCGACACTGCTGCGTTCGGTCGCGCGCTTGTTGAAGCCGCAAGCTGGTTCGATCGCGCTTGAAGGCAAGGCGATTTCGTCCATGTCATCCAAGGATATAGCAAGAAAAATGGCGATTCTTCCACAATCGCCGACAGCTCCTGAAGGTCTTACCGTCTATCAGCTTGTGAAGCAAGGAAGGTACCCGTATCAAAGTTGGTTGAGACAGTGGAGTACCGAGGATGAAGAGAAGGTTCAGAAGGCGATTGATGCAACGAACCTGTCGGAATTGAAGGATCGTGCCGTCGATGAATTATCGGGAGGGCAGAGGCAACGGGCATGGATCGCGATGACCCTGGCTCAGGATACCGACATCATTTTGCTGGATGAACCGACTACATATCTCGACATGACCCATCAAATTGAAATTCTGGATCTATTGTTCGACTTGAATGAGCTTGAGGATCGAACGATCGTCATGGTACTCCATGATTTGAATTTGGCCTGCCGTTATGCGGATAATCTGGTTGCGGTCAAAGACGGGGAAATACATGCAGAAGGGCGGCCCGAGGATATCATCACATCTGGTTTGGTTCAGCAAGTATTCGGGATGGAATGCCAAATTGCCTTCGATCCAATCTTCGGCAGTCCCATGTGCATCCCGTTTGGGAAGGGGCGTTACGCTCAAAGCCGGGTAAAAGTGCTGGCCAATGGATAGCTTCACACCAACCATTGAAAAAGAGCTGCAAGGCTTTCGCGTATCGATTCGGGGAAACAAAGCTGCCAAGACCTTTTGTGATGTCGAAGAGCTGATTTGGTATGCACAAGAACGGTCAGGGGCGAAGACGCCACAAATAGCCATTTCGATGTGGTTCAGGCGATATGCTTTTTTTGTTACGGCACAATTGTTCATGGTCAGCAAGCATCGGCTTGCCTGGGAGGGGACACTAGGGGACATTGGGGTTTTGGATGATCCGGAAGACATGAATTGGCTGCCGGATTTTTTGCTGAAAACCAATCGGTGGAGACCTGTTCCGGAAAAGGAAAGGTCCGCTGCCCTTCATTCGATATTAAGCAGGTTTGGTGCGGAGGCCATTGGCCCGCTTTCTAAAACCACTAAAATATCGAAACTTGTACTATGGGAAACGATATGGAGCTATACGGTTTGGATGTATGGCGAGCTAATGAAACTGCCTGATATAAAGGTCCGAGTTGAAGCGGATATAAATTGCTTGCTTGCAGATGAAGTATGGCGGAATATTGAAAGGCATTCACCATTTAAGCGATTCATAGGAAATAAAACGGTTCCGGAGTCGTTGAATCCGTATAAAAGAGTGACATGCTGTTTATATTACCGGATCGATGGACAGGAAAAATGTGCGTATTGTCCGAATAAAAACAGTTAATCAGAAGGTATGGAAAGCCAGGCTTTGGTATTGAGCCTGTTTTTTTTCGTGTGAAAAGTGACAGCATCGCCTATCTTCCTTGCAATATGTCCAGTACTATCGATAAAACTAAACGCACTGATTGGGTTCATATGTTATAATGTTGATATTTAATCGAACGGGGGCAGTCGCATGGGAAATGGGATCATTCATCATGGAATTGGTGAAGTTGTAGATATATTTATGTATATAAAAACGAGTACAAAGGCGGTTGCAAGTAATGGAAAGCCGTTTTTAACATTGATTTTGTGTGATAAGACTGGGGAGATCGAGGCTAAGCTATGGGATGTTTCCGAGGCTGATGAGAAAACGTACAGTGCCGAAGCTACTGTGAGGGTTCAAGGTGAAGTCCAGAATTACAGGGGCAGAAGCCAATTGAAAATTCGCAATATAAGAATCACAACCGAAGCTGATGGCGTAACAAAAGCGGATTTGATTCAAACGGCGCCTTTAAGCCAGGAGGAAATGATGGAAACGATCACTCAGTTCATTTTTGAAATGAGGAATCCGAATATCCAAAGAGTGACAAGGCACCTTATCAAGAAGTATCAGAATGAATTTCTTACGTTTCCTGCAGCGACAAAGAACCATCATGAGTATATGTCAGGTCTCGCTTACCACGTAGTATCGATGCTGGGTCTGGCAAAAGCCATATCAACCCTTTACCCTTCGCTTGATCGTGACCTCTTGTATGCAGGAGTCATCCTGCATGACCTTGGAAAGGTACATGAGCTATCTGGACCTGTGTCGACCGTTTACACGGTGGAAGGGAATTTGTTGGGCCATATAACCATCATGGTTAATGAAGTCGGAAAAGCAGCAGAGGAGTTAGGGATTGAAGCAGAAGAAATCATGGTCCTCAAGCACCTGATCTTAAGTCATCATGGCAAAGCGGAGTGGGGCAGCCCCAAACCGCCGATGGTGAGGGAAGCGGAAGTGCTGCATTACATCGATAACATGGATGCCAAGATTAATATGATGGACCGGGCCCTGGAGAAAGTGAAGCCCGGGGAATTCACGGAAAGAGTATTCGCGCTCGATAATCGCTCATTTTATAAACCTACATTTTAACAGAAATATGCTTCTTTCCTATGGAGAAAGAAGCATATTTTTTTTGTTCCTGCATATTCTCTAGTAAATGAATAGTAGATTTTTTGGGAGGGAATGGACATGCCAATTTGGATCTGGTTCGTATTTATTGGAATAATTGTCAGTGCAGTGATGGCGATTTGGACAGCTAGGCAGGAGCGCCTCATAGATGATGCTTGGATAGAGAAGGAAGGGCAGAAGTACATTGAACGCATGGAAGAAGAGCGTGAAAGGCGTAAAAAGGATATAAATCAAGGAGCATAGCAAAAAAAAAGCGACAGGCTAACGTCCTGTCGCTTTTGCTTGCCCGATTATTTTTCGGCTTTGGTTGCGTCACCGGAAGTGATGGCGTCTTTAAGGTCTTTATCTTTGATTTTCACGTCTGCTTTTTTCACTTCGTTATTCAAGATATCTTGAACCTTGGTTTGGTCAATTTGCGCGACTTTCAAATCATACTCTAAGTCTTTTTTCATATCCTTATACGGTTTCTTTTCTTTCATATCTTCAAGTTGGATGATGTGGTAGCCATAATCCGATTTGACCGGTTTACTGATTTCATCTTTTTTCATCTTGTATGCTTGCTCTTCGAATGCAGGCACCATTTCACCTTGTCCGAACCAGCCAAGTTCGCCGCCTTTTTCAGCAGTCCCGGTGTCTGTTGAATATTCCTTGGCAAGTTTGGCGAAGTCTTCACCTTTATCCAATTTAGCTTTCACTTCGTCAGCTGTTTTTTGGTCTTTTACAAGAATATGCCTAGCCTTGATTTGTGGTTTGTAGTCTTCATAGGCTTTTTTCACATCAGCTTCTTTGACTGTAATGTCCGCAACTGCTGCTTTTTCTTGAAGCATGCCGATCTTAAGTGCACGTTTAAGATCATCTTCGCTCTTATATCCGGAAGAGGCTAGGGCAGTTTGGAAATTATCACCCATTTGCTCTTTAAGTTCTGCCGTTTTAGCCTTAACTTCTTTATCCGTTACTGTATATTTTTCGGAAAGAACTTTCTCATAAACAAGTTCCTGAAGAACGGCATCACCATAACGGTCCTTCATGACATTATAAAATTCCTCTTTCGAAATATCCCCCGCTTTAGTTTCCACGACTGCCTCTTTGTCGCTGTTGCATGCTGTAAGTCCAATCAGCCCTGCAGTAACAGCAATCGATAATGCCCATTTCTTCATTGAGAACAACTCCTAATTTTAAGTTTCTGGTTTACTATTCTTCGTATTTCCACAAAATTAACTATAACATATTCTGGTTGCTTTACAAAAAATAATATATTGATGTACCAATAAGAATTTTAAAAAAACTGGGTAGAAGCCTACCCAGTTTATGATCATCTACATATGATAAGTCGAGGACATCAAAAGGAGGTAGCATAATGAGTAATGGATTTAACGGAGGTTTCGCCTTGTTAGTAGTGTTATTCATTTTATTAATAATTGTGGGAGCAGCTTTTTGCTAAACAATTGCAAAATTAATAATGGAAAGTGCCCACTCCTTTTGCCGTGGAGTTGAATAGGATAGGGTAGCCGCTCAACAGAAATGAATAAAATGTTTATCAAGCTACGAAAGGGATGGATTCCTTTTGGCGGATATAAGAGTGTGCATGAACTTGTTATTACTTAAGAATGGAAAGGAGGAAGATCAATGTCTGGAGGAATAGGTGGAGGCTTTGCTCTAATTGTCGTTCTTTTCATCCTGTTAGTCATCATTGGGGCTTCTTGGTTATAAATGCATAAACAAAAGGCGAAGCTTATCGCTTCGCCCTTTTTCTTCGAAAATGTGCCGGGTATCACCAATGTATGTAACAAATGATGCTCCATCATTTGCTGCTCATCTCTACGTATACAAAATTTCAATATAGGAGGATAATAACATAATAGTAATCAATACATTAATGGTCCTGAATACTTTAGGCTGTCGGTCTTCCGCAATTTCCTTTTGGATACATAAAGAGTTGGTCATTCTATTAATATTATAAAGGATCAAAATGGCAACAATAATAAACCAGAACGAGATCAAAACCTAAAATCCCTCCTTGCAAAACGTCATGTATAAATACGATACCAAATTATAATGAAAAAAGATACCTAAAAATCTTTGGGACATCCTTGAAAAAATATTACTTTTGGATCAGGATGTCGTATCCTTCCCGATGTTCTTCGATAAAGGAATGTCCTGGCGAACCAACCAAGTGTTTTATATAAATGAAATCAGATACACATAATCCGGTATGCAGGGAAAGTAAAATGGTGAAATAATGGATGTAATGCGGAAAACTAAGTGCACAGCCGATTAATAATACCGACATAACGAAGAAAGGCAGGGCAAGTGTCAAAAGATAGAGATGCTTGCGAATCGGATAATGCACGTTCACATTGCATGTAAGCACAAGTTTCCACTTGATGGTCCAAGAAGTTTTTACTTTTTTGCATAATATTCGTAAAGGTAAATAGTGTAATAGTTTGTGAACAGGATATAATAAGACTAATAGGCTGAAAAATTGCATTGTTCGATCGTCATACAATACGACCTGGGATGAAACGGCACTTAATGATGTATAGATCAAAACAAAAGACATCAATATAGTGAAAACTGAAAAAAAGATCAGACGGCAATTCCCATATTGTTTTGCCATGTCAATTGTTTTCCACGAGTTCATTTTGAAATCAGCCCTCCAAAGACCGTTGAATTTACTTACATACATTACGATGAATGGATGGAAAAAGCAATAGAATTCTTGGATTTAGTTATAAGATAATCATTACTAAATAATGGACAAAGACAAAAGGTTATGAGTGAGGGCAATGGAACATCATGGTGTTCCATTATTAGTCAGGAAATCACGGAAATTTTTAATCTGAAATATGTTGAATATGAATGATTGATTGGGGATTAATGATGTATGAGAAATATAAACGAAGAAATAGATATACTCCGTTTTCACCAAGGGCTTTTATTGAACTTGATACGCAATCCAAAGGCAAGATTGGACTTTTTATTTGTGGAAAAAAATTTCACGAAGAGGGAGGCGGAAGAACTATTGGAACTATGTGATATTATGAGCAAACGCTATGAAATAGAAAAAGCGGAAGGATACATGAACTTTCAACCGCTTTTTAACCAATTTGAAAGAAAGGTCAATTCCAAAATTACGACTAAGGAATGCATTGACGCATGCCTCTCACAAGGTTTATATGTATCCTTCATGAGGGAAATGGATAGAGTGTGAGATTAAACGGGCTCAGTTTCTTTCTCTATCTTTTTTTTTGTGATTTTACCCTCCGTGTCAGTAAACTCCTGATCAATATTATCGAAGGACCGCTCAAAGATTTGCATGAAATCTTCTCCGTATATATTACGGATGACAGCCATCATTTCTATCATATCGGGGAACTTACCATAAAGCTCACGAAGTGGCAGTGCACCTGAGAAAGCAGAATTTTTACCAGGATCGTAAGTCTCCATTAAATCAAGCAGGATCTGTTCACCTTCAGCTGTGATCTCGATATACGTATTCCTCTTGTCATTTTCTTTCTTTGAAAACGTTAAGAAACCGCGTTCCTCTAACTTTTTTGAAAAGTTAAATGCCGTAGAAACATGCATGACCCCAAATTTTGCAACGTCTGAAATGGAAGAGCCATTAAGATGGTAGGCAATCCAAAGAATATGATGCTCATTGATGTTTAAATCATAGGGCTTGATCCATTGCTGCCAATCTTTTTCAATCGATTTCCATAATGCTTTGCTTAATTGTGCAATTCTTTGACTAAAAATCATTGCTTCTTTCATAGAATAATTTTTATTCTGCATATTATGGGCTCACCTACTTATAAGATTCTGTATATTTATTATGACAATAAAATAAAAATTAATAAAGATAAATATTTGCAAAATTTTTAGAAAATTTTAGTTTTTTTAAGAGATTCTCCATTTCCCCTTTGTGTAAAATGCTATTTTATGGGAAAAATGGAGAATTGAACTTCTGGAGCGATGTTACCGATTATTTTTTGGAAGCAGGGATGGACGTTTCCAATTCTTTTAATGAAGTTTCAATTTCTTGAACGTTTTTCAATAATTCATTCTTGTTCGGTTCGATTTCCCGTTTCCAGTTCTCAATGACCGTCTGAACGTCCGAAATGAAGGTTTTTACCGTTTCTTTACTGATTTGAGTGGCTTCCAACGAGTCATCTTTAATATTTTGCATTTTTACCTTCAGTTCTTCAATGGTAGTCTTCATATCTTCCGCATTCGTTTTAATGCGATTTCGCAAGTCCTTGCCAGAGCTTGGTGCTGCAAACAAAGTTGCGGCGCCCGCTACGACCGTTCCGGTTAAAAAGCCAATTAATAATGATTTTGCTTTCATTAGGATCACCTCATTCAATAATATTGTTTTCGCGTTACATGGTCTGATTCCCTGCTGAAAAAAAACTCAATTGGAAATTTTGATGAATAGTGATGGAAATACTATTGATAACAAAATACCATAATTTTCATTCCTATGGAAGAGTATCTACCATTTTATCTTTATATCACAAAAATATTTTCTTAAACTTAGATAGGAATTATATAATATTTAAAAATAACTTGAAATTGTAGCGAAAACGCTTCATATAAAGGAATGGGGAGCATATAGATAGTAAAAACAAGCTGTCGGATCATTGATGGCACTGGTGGGTTATTATGAAAATCATTTTCTTATTGGGCCTGATAGGCCTGTGCGGGATGGGGTATTTTCTAAGGAAAGCAAAAAATCCAGGCAGCTATCCGTCTAAGAGAGTGCTCCAGGCCAGGGCCTACGCCATGGGCCTGCCCGGGGTTCTGCTGCTTTTCATTTGGTTGATGTGGCTGTTCATGCATTGATTGCAGGAGGCTTGCTTACTCCGAATCCATAGGTGAAAAAAAGCGCCAGACTACAGTCCGGCGCTTTTTAAGTATGGTGTTTATGCATTGATGGTTACATTCGATTTTCTGACGATGCCGTTCACAATTGGATAAATGATGACCATCGCAACTGTATTGAGCAGTACGGCAGGAAGCACGACAGCTCCGAAAAGGGCAACGAAAGGACCTGGAAGGGACACGAGATAATATGCCGATCCAAGGAAGACAGCACCGGAAACGATTGTTCCTACGGCAGTCAAGATACTTACCGTCACAATGGAGGTCGAAAACCTTTTAAGACCGATGAATAAAAGGTAAAACAGAAAGGCTGTTGCCAACTTGTCGATGATATTTGGAATCTGTCCTCCAGGAAATGTAGTTGTCATGGCAGAGATGGCTCCAGCAGCCAAGGCGACAATGAATACATTCTTTTTCTCCGGAAACAGGGTGATCGCCAAAAACATCATCAACAGCATCATATCCGGTTTCATTCCAAGGAAGAAGCCTGGTACGATAAAATGCAGGGCAGCCCCGATCCCAATTAATAGGGACAGCGACACAAGGGTTTTCGTTTTCATATACTCATCTCTCCTATTCTCATCTCAACTAACGACTTTTCTTCAACAATGCACTATTGCTTGTTGCAAGAAGTATAAGATAGTATACCATAAGTCCTATTTTTTTAGAAGTTAAATTTATTCACACGATTATAGGGTATGAGCTTCCTTTGCGTTATATGCTTCCTGGAATTTTTTCATGAAAGCGGC
Source organism: Peribacillus folii (assembly GCF_030271255.1). GTDB lineage: Bacteria > Bacillota > Bacilli > Bacillales > DSM-1321 > Peribacillus. Next base: position 162,552 of record NZ_JASJOM010000006.1, on the reverse strand, counting down.
AAGTTCTTGGCAATGGGACAGGGGCACGGCATTATAAATGGATGCCCTGCAGCCGCCAATGGAACGGTGGCCGTTCAATCCAACGAAACCGGCCAGCTTTACTTCTTTAAGAAATTGAGCTTCAGCTTCTTCAGATGGAAGTGTAAACGTTATGTTCATGAAAGAGCGGCTGCCAGGTTCTGCATGCCCTTTATAAAAACCATCGCTGCTGTCGATGGCATCATATATGACTTTTGCTTTTTCTTCATTGTTTTCAGCAATCTTCGCGACTCCGCCTTGCTCTTTTGCCCAATCCAATACAAGCGATAATAAATAAATGGCCAAAGTAGGGGGCGTATTATATAAAGAATTATTTTTTGCATGAATGGAATAGTTTAACATGGATGGAATGCTGTCAATATCCTTTATCAAATCTTTACGGATGATGACCACCGTGATTCCTGATGGACCAAGATTTTTTTGTGCTCCTGCATATATGAGTCCGAATTTACTTACATCGATTTTTTTGCTGAGTATATCACTGGACATATCCGCCACTAAAGGGACGTCACCTGTTTCAGGGAACTCTTTCCATTGCGTTCCGTAAATCGTATTGTTGCTTGTAATATGAAGATAAGCAGCATCCCCATTCATTTCGATATCTTCCACTTGAGGAATGAATCTATACTTATCGGCTTTGGATGAAGCTACTACTGCCGTTTCCCCAACCTTCTTGGCTTCTTTCAATGCTTTCTCGGACCAAGAACCGGTTAGGACATAATCTGCCCTTTCCCCCTTAGGCAACAGGTTCATCGGAATCATGGAGAATTGAAGGCTTGCGCCGCCTTGCAGCAGAAGGACCTCATAATTTTCCGGAATGTCCATAAGCTCTTTTAATGTTTGGATGGCATGGTTATGGATTTTTTCGAATTCTCCGCTTCGATGGCTTAATTCCATGACCGACATGCCGGAATCGTCTATATTCAACCATTCAGTTTGGGCCCTTTGTAAAACTTCCAAGGGCAGGGCAGCTGGCCCGGCGTTAAAATTGCGTGCACGTTTCAATTTTTTTCCTCCTATACGATAGTGTGTTAAAGCATTTAATCTATTTATCCATCCTAACAGAAATTGAAATTCAATTGGAAGAATTTTTAGAATTTAATGGTCGGAATGCGAAATGAATCACCATGGAGAAATGGCCCAGCACCTTTTAAGTGTGGACCAAAGTTTGGATGCCTTTGATTGCAGGCATGCTGATTCATTTAATATGCTGGGCAATGGAATCGGCAATCTGCTTCAGGTCATCAGGGGAATACGCACTGGCATTCGTTTTCCAGACTGCCCCAAAGCCGTCTCCTTCTCCATGTCGCGGAATGAGATGCATATGAAAATGGAAAACGGATTGACCTGCTGCTTCCCCGTTATTATTCAAGAGGTTAAGACCTGTAGGGTTGAATTCCTGTTTCATCGCGCGGGAAATCTCCGGTACGACTTCAAATAAACTTTTTGCAATTTCCGGTGTCAACTCATAGAGATTCTCTTTATGTATTTTAGGAATTACAAGCGTATGTCCTTTCGTTACTTGACTGATATCAAGAAAGGCCAATACATGATCATTTTCGAATACTTTGGTGCTGGGAATTTCTCCATCGATTATCTTGCAAAAAATGCAATCACTCATTGAAACCGCTCCTTTAAGAGTTAATTAGTGTATTTGATTAATCGTACCATAGCATGAATCGTTGCGAAAAGAAAAATCAAAAAACAGGATGCAACATTGAGTTGCACCCTGCCTAGAAAAAGGGGGTTTTGCTTCAAAATTCGCATTAGCATAAATTCTCTGCGACAAACACCTCATCTACAATAAAGTAAAATATGGTTATCTGGTTAGAGATTTTCCATTCAAAGCAACCATCTCCTATATCTTTAAAGTCTCATCAACTTATAAAGCATAAATGATAATCATTGAATGATTTTTCTGCTTTTACGTGCAAGAGAACCATCTCCTTGCTCGAAACGATTTTTGTTACGAAGCTTATGGTTTAATTCAGTTATACGTCTTTAACTGACACCTCATTTACAATATGATGTGAATCATTTGTAATAAAACATTTGGGCATTTCAGTGTAATACGTCTTTAACTGACACCTCATTTACAAGATGATGTGAATCACACGTAATGACTAACCCCTTCTTCCTTATTTATGATAGCCACTTAGCCGGGAAAATATAATTAGTTATTTATGGAAATTTATCTCGAGGACACTCGACTATATAAATGCAGGAGAATTTGATAAAATGGAAATTAGAACCTCTATAATAGAAAGGATCGTTTATATGTCCTTATTGGAAATTAAGCAATTGGTAGGTGGGTACACGAAAACGCCTGTTTTAAAAGGGATAAGCTTTGACATTCAGCCAAATGAACTGGTGGGGCTGATCGGGCTCAATGGTGCAGGGAAAAGCACGACAATCAAACATATCATCGGGCTGATGGAGCCAAAGGGCGGAAGTGTATCGATACATGGCAAGACGCTTGCGCAGGACCCTGATACATATCGAAAACAATTTACATATGTTCCTGAAACACCCATCTTATATGATGAGCTGACGCTTGAGGAGCATTTGAAGCTGACGGCCATGGCGCACGGATTGGCGGAAGCGACATACAAAGAAAGGATGGATGCATTGCTTAAGGAGTTCCATATGGAGAAAAGACTTAAATGGTTTCCGGCCCATTTCTCCAAGGGGATGAAACAAAAGGTCATGATCATGTGCGCTTTTTTGGTGCAGCCCTCTTTGTATATCGTGGATGAACCATTCGTTGGTCTTGATCCATTGGGCATTCAATCATTGCTTGACTTGATGAGAAAAATGAAGGAAAGCGGGGCGGGGATTTTAATGTCCACCCACATCCTGGCAACGGCGGAGAGGTATTGTGATTCCTTCATCATTCTCCATAATGGGGAAATTCGTGCAAAGGGCGATCTTGAGCAGCTTCGCGAGCAATTTGACATGCCGGGAGCGACGCTTGACGATTTGTATATTCAATTAACGAAAGAAGAAATCGGACATGAATAGTCAAAATCTCTGGAAGGAAAGATATTTGGGCTATATAAATGAAACGCAGAAATACCTTCGTTATATTTTTAATGGGCATCTTGTTTTTGTGATGGTATTAGTTTTAGGAGGTCTGGCTTATTATTACAGTGATTGGGTGAAGACGCTCGATGGTGATTTCCCCGCTGAATGGATCATGGCGGTTGTTTTATCGCTGCTTATCACAAGGAGTCCGATAAATACCTTTTTGAAGGAACCCGATACCGTATTTTTGCTTCCGCTTGAAACGAAGCTGAAAAATTATTTTAGCAATTCACTGATGCTGAGCTGGGTCATGCAGGGATTTATCCTGCTTATAGTCCTCATTGCATTCATGCCGATGTATGCGAAAGTCACGGATGCTGGCGGAAGTGATTTTGGTATCATTCTCGCCGTATTGTTGATATTGAAGTATGTGAATTTATCGATCCGTTGGATTGTATTGAAATACCAGGATCCTTCAGTCAGCCATTGGGATTCACTTATCCGCTTCATACTTAATGGTGTGATGCTTTATTTCGTCTGTTCAGCGGCAAATATTCTTTATTCCATCATTACAATGTGTCTATTGATAGGGCTTTACTTGTATTACCGAAGCGCAGCAAAGGATTACGTCCTCAAGTGGGACCGGCTAGTTGAATTGGAAAATAAGCGGATGAATTCATTCTATAGGATTGCCAATATGTTCACGGATGTCCCCCATCTAAAAGGGAAGGTGGCAAGAAGGAAATGGATGGATTGGTTTTTATCGTTCATTCCATATGGTGAAAAATCCACTTATACCTTCTTATATGCCCGTACCTTGCTGCGATCCAATGATTATGTCGGTCTTTGTTTCCGTTTAACCATCATTGGATCGGTCATTTTAAGTGCATTCACGAATTTGTGGGCCCATTTGATCGTGACTTTTTTATTCCTATTCATGACAGCCCTGCAGCTGCTGCCGGTCTGGAAGATTCACGAATGGAAAGTGTGGGTTTCACTGTATCCATTACCGGCAAAATTGAGAGAATCTGCAGTGATCAAGCTTATTTCTTATTTCTTATTCTTTGAGGACTTCGTCTTTTGTGTCGTCCTGCTGGTGAAAGGGGAATGGGTGTCAGCTTTGGCTGCTTTGGCGCTGGGTCTTGTTTTCTTGGTCGGCTTTAGAGGTTACGCAACAAAGAAAATTAAAAACTTTTGAACGGGTAGCTGATTTTTCATAAATCAGCTTTTTCGTTTAAAAAAGGAAAACTAAAAACCTTGAGAGAAGTATATACATACATAACGGGGGTGGGTACATGAATGAATATGAGCAAACGGCCATAGCGGAGCTGGTGACATGGAAAAAGAAGATGGCCAAGAAATCAGGCAAGTTTGAGCGTATTTCAAAAAAGGCGCAAACGAAAGTGAATGGTTACATCCCTGACCGAGTGCATAAAATGATTGCAGATAGCATTAAGGCCATGATTGAAGCAGTATTGTCAGGGTCCAAGTATATGTCCAAAGAGAAGAATGTAATGCTGCTTTCTTTACAGCAAAAAGAAGAATGGGTTACGGAAACGATAGCGGCATATCGTAAAACGGCTATCTTAGAGGGGGCAGGTACAGGTGCGGCAGGGCTTTTGATTGGTCTGGCTGATTTTCCTTTACTGCTTAGCATCAAGATGAAATTGCTATTTGAAATATCCCGTTTGTATGGTTTTGATCCGAATAAATATGAGGAACGCTTGTTCATCCTCCATATTTTCCAGATGGCCTTCTCGAGCGAAGAAAAACGGCTGGAGACATTGATGGTGCTGGAACGATGGGATTTCGGGGATATTCCGGAAATTGATTGGCAGGAGCTTCAGCAGGAATATCGCGATCATATCGATATCATCAAGCTGTTCCAGCTCGTCCCGGGGTTGGGTGCCGCTGTCGGTGCATATGCTAACCATCATTTACTGGAACAGCTTGGGGAGACGGCCGTCAATTGTTATCGGATCAGACTGCTTAAAGAATGAAGGGACGGGAGCATCCCGTCCCTTTTTCCTTTACCGTAATAAAGATTCGTTCGCACTGAGTGCGGATTGCTCCTTAGAATGAAAAGTTATCGCTGCCGTGCCTAAAATTTTTGCTGCAATGAGCATGGCTTTTTCATCGATGTCAAATAAAGGATGATGGTGTGGATACACATGTTCATTATTTGGCCTGGCACCCGTAAAAAAGAATGTTCCTTTCACCTTTTGTAAATAATAAGAAAAATCCTCTCCTGTCATATCCGGATCAATTTCCTCCGTAACCATTACTTCCTTGATCGATTTTGTGCTCTCGATAAGGAATTTCGTTTCCTCGTCATGCGGGATGACAGCCGGATAGCCTTGGAAGTATTGATAATCATAAGTACAGTCCGCCGCCAAGCAGGTACCTTTCACAACCCGCTCGATTTCTTCGCTAATAAATGAACGGATATCCTCCTTAAAGGTTCGGACTGTCCCAATTATTCTGGCTTTATCAGCAATGACATTAAAGGCATTATCAGCTACGAAGGAGCCGATGGTGATGACTGCAGAATCTATCGGATTGACACGGCGGCTAACGATTTGCTGCAGGTTCGTGACTAGCTGAGAGCCGACGACGATTGCATCACGGGTTTTATGCGGCTGTGCTCCATGTCCGCCCTGCCCCTGAATGATGATTTCAAAACGGTCAGCAGCAGCCATTAGCGGACCGTAGGTATATTGAACAGTTCCGGTCGGGACGGTAGCCCATAGATGGGTGCCGAAAATTACATCGACCCCATTGAGGCAGCCAGCCTCGATCATTGGCTTGGCCCCCCCTGGAGCATATTCCTCGGCATGCTGGTGGATGAATAGATAACGACCTTCGAGCTCATCCTTCAGCTCATTCAGGTTTTTCGCAAGAACCAGTAAAGCGGCTGTATGACCATCGTGTCCGCAAGCATGCATGACGCCAGGTACGGTAGACTTATAGGGAACTTCCTTTTCATCTTGAATGGGCAAGGCATCGAAATCAGCACGCAAGGCCACGGTTTTACCAGGTTTGCTGCCTGTAATCGTAGCAATGATACCGTTGCCGCCTATATTGGTTTGATGTTCAATTCCCAGTTTTTCATAAAAATCAGCGATGTAGGCAGCTGTTTGCGTTTCATGAAATGAAAGCTCGGGATGTTGATGAAGATACCTCCTGATGGAAACCATTTCATCGTAAGAGCCTTCCAGAAGAGCGTGTAATTGATGTATCATGTTGCACCTCCCAATGCTTGGTTTTATGGTAAATAGTATATCATATTCTGAATAATCAGAGTCAATTAGTCGTCGAGGAGAGTGCAGTCATGGTAAAACATTCATGGATAGCAGCAAGTGTGCTGTGCTTATTGCTATTCTTTTTGCTAGCGTATGAAGTCTCGAGTGCGCGGACCTTTGTGCTGGATGCATATCTGGACTTTGCCGTGGATGAACATGCCTTATCGTTCTCGTTTTTCAAATGCATCACTTATCTTGGTAAGTCCATGGTCATCGGAGTTGGAAGCATACTGATTGTTCTATATTTATGGATCGTAAAGAAGGATTACCTATTGATGGCCTTATTCTCCATAGGAATGGGTGGGGCAGATTTGTTAAATAAGAAGATCAAAAATCAAATCCAGAGAGAACGACCTGACAACCAGTTTGTGGAGGCACCCGGCTTCAGCTTTCCAAGCGGGCATGCCATGGTTGGCCTAATATTCTTCAGTATCTTGGCATATCTCATCATTAAAGAAATAAAGCGAAACGCATTGAAATGGGTGGTGGGAATCGGGTTCTTTGTCCTCATCCTTTTGATCGGGCTCAGTCGGATTGCCATGAATGTCCATTTTCCAACAGACGTCATCGCTGGTTATGGATTGGGAGTCGCCTTCACTCTTGTCTTGTTTAAGTTAAATAAGTTGCTGGGAAGGTTCATTTGAGAATGGTGGTAAAAGATAAAAAATTTGTAACGAATCGGTGTATTTACCCGGTAATATAGAAATTATTTGTCGGCATGAGTCGATACCAGAAATGGTCATCACGAATCCATCCTAACAATTAAAAACGAAGCTGATTGAAGCGGATTGAGACAGAACAAAATGAATAAACATACTCCATTCAAGGAGTATGTCGACAGTTTAAACTCGTTCTTAATGGGACGGGCTTATTTTGTATCGAAAGAACTATTTTTCTGAATCTTGTACCAATGTATATTGTGTGACGTAGGCATCACCCGTAAACAGCTTCTGGCTGGAGTTCGTAGCGGCCGCTTTAGCGCCGTGATCATGCGCTTTCTGGAAGGAAGCGGACTTCTTCCAATTCGTAAAGTCAGCCTGTTTCTCCCATATCGTCAATATGACATACGTTTCTGAATTGAGTGGCCGCAGGATACGCAGGGCGACAAAACCTGATTCATTTTCAATGAGACCTGCCCGGTTTTTAAACTGATGCTCAAATACGGGCTGTCCTTCCTCACTGACAGGGATATTATTCATGACGACATAACCATGATCCTGCAGGCTTCCCTTCCCATCGACGACTTCATATTTTCGCGGGGCGCTAAAAAGCGTTTTACCTGTTGTTTCATGTAAAAGGACGGCAGAATCAAGATTTTGCATCAATAATATTTTTTCATTCGGATGCTCATTTTTCTTGTTCTTCAAAAATTCGTAAGTACCGGACGTGATGTATACATTCATAAAAATTCCCCTCCAACTTCTTAGATAGTACCTGTATACCCATTTTACCCAATGAATAGCGCTTTTACCATTTTCATTCTGCCTAATATTTTTAAGCCGTTTTTATAGAGGAAAGGTGGAAAAGTTGTGCTGAAATGAGATAAAAACGTCGAATTTTTGACAAATATATAGGTTGGCTATACTTCCATTCTAGAAAAAGCTATAGTTGAAGGTGATTCAATTTGAAATTAAACATCCTTCTGATATTCTATGTATTGAATGAAATTAGAAACGTGATTGCTTGAAAGGTGGATATTAATGTCTAAGGAAATTACGAATGACACATTCCTAAAAGCTGCGAGAGGAGAAAAAGCGGATCATGTGCCTGTTTGGTATATGCGTCAGGCTGGCCGTTCACAGCCTGAATATCGAAAATTGAAAGAGAAGTACTCCCTTTTTGAAATTACCCATCAGCCCGAATTATGTGCTTATGTGACGAGATTGCCCGTAGAGCAATATGATGTGGATGCAGCCATTTTATATAAAGATATTATGACACCGCTACCAGCCATTGGTGTGGATGTAGAGATCAAGTCGGGGATCGGTCCAGTCATCTCCAACCCGATCCAATCAGTCAAAGATGTTGAGAAATTAGGGGATTTGAACCCGGAAGAGGACATTCCATACGTACTTGAAACGATCAAATTATTAACCACGGAGCAATTGTCCGTGCCTTTGATCGGGTTTTCTGGCGCACCATTCACGATCGCTTCCTATATGATTGAAGGTGGCCCGTCGAAAAATTACAATCGAACAAAAGCCTTCATGTACTCAGAGCCTGAGGCATGGTTTGCCTTGATGGATAAATTAGCGGATATGATCATTGTTTATGTTAAGTCCCAAATCAAAGCAGGCGTCAAGGCCATCCAAATCTTTGATTCATGGGTAGGGGCATTGAACGTTGAAGATTATCGGGTATTCATCAAGCCAATCATGCAGCGCATTTTTTCCACTCTGCGTGAAGAGAATGTGCCATTAATCATGTTCGGTGTCGGTGCAAGTCATCTGGCGCTTGAATGGAATGATTTGCCGATCGATGTTGTAGGCTTGGATTGGAGACTTCCGATTACAGAAGCTAGACAGCTGGGCATCCAAAAAACGGTTCAAGGCAATCTTGATCCTGCCTTGCTATTATCATCATGGGATGTCATAGAAGAACGGGCGAAACAGATTCTTGATCAGGGCATGGAACAGGATGGCTATATCTTCAATCTTGGACATGGGGTTTTCCCTTCCGTAAATCCGGAAACACTGAAAAGGTTGACTTCATTCATTCACGAATATTCATCAAAAATGAAGTGACGAATCGAATGGTATTGCTTGTATAAACCTTTAATGATGGTGGACAATACGAATATTTAAACGAGGTGTAATTTCATGTCAAGAAAAAAAATGGGCCTTCTGGTCATGGCTTATGGCACTCCTTATACAGAAGAAGATATTGAAAGGTATTATACACACATTCGCCATGGAAGAAGGCCGAGTGACGAATTGATTGCAGATCTGAAAGGGCGTTACGAAGCGATAGGCGGATTGTCCCCGCTTGCAAAAATAACGGCTGGACAAGCTGAAGCCCTTGAAAAGCAATTGAATACAATTCAAGAAGAAATAGAATTCAAAGCATATTTAGGATTGAAACATATTGAACCTTTTGTGGAAGATGCAGTGAAACAGATGCATGATGACGGCATCAGGGAAGCTGTCAGTATTGTATTGGCTCCGCATTTTTCAACCTTCAGTGTCAAGTCCTATAACGGACGTGCACAGGACGAGGCCGCTAAATTCGGTGATATGACGATAACCTCCGTCGAGAGCTGGTATGATGAGCCGAAATTCATTCAATATTGGGTGGATCAAGTGAAAGCCGTGATCGGGAGGATGACCTCGGAAGAACGGGATAATTATGCTTTGATCGTGTCGGCACATAGCCTTCCCGAAAAGATATTGCAGCTGGGAGACCCATACCCAGATCAATTGAAGGAAACGGCTGAAATGATTGCCAAGGGTGCGGGAGTTGCCAATTATGCCGTTGGCTGGCAAAGCGCGGGCCAAACACCTGAACCATGGCTAGGACCAGATGTCCAGGATTTAACGAGGGACCTTCATCAAGCAAAAGGCTATCAGGCATTCATATATATTCCGGTTGGATTTGTAGCCGAGCATCTTGAAGTCCTTTATGATAATGATTATGAATGCAAGGTAGTGACGGACGATATTGGTGCGGTATACTACCGTCCCGATATGCCTAATGTAAAGCCGCAATTCATTGATGCGTTGGCAACCATCGTCTTGAACCGACTGCAGGAAAATTGATGATCGCTTGAATTGAATACTGGGTTTGGAAAAGGTGGCTGCCCGATCTGGGACGGCCACCTTTTCTGCAGATAATGTTTGAAAAAACTGAATATTTTTGGTAATATATAAATGACTATTTTGTCCGTTTGGTCAGAATTGAGGTGGAAGATGTCTGTTGATCGTAAAAAATTAATTTTGGAAGCTGCGACCAAGTCTTTTTCACTTTTTGGCTACAAGGCGACGACGATGGATCAAGTCGCTAAAATTGCCAATGTGGGTAAAGGGACCATTTATACTTTTTATAAGAACAAGGAAGAGTTGTTTAAAGAAATTGTTCAGCGATTGATCGAGGAAATGAAATATGAGGCTGAACAATCTTTGGACGAAAATCTTTCTTTCTTTGAAAACCTGCACCGGGCCGTTTATCGGATTCTCGAGTTCAGGCAGGAACATCAATTATCGCTGAAGCTTCTTCAGGAAGAGCGGGAGATTGGTACCCCGGCCGTTCAGGAAATGGTCAATGAAATGGAAGAGGCGATCGTCGCCTACATTAAGGAAAAACTAAAAATAGCAATCGACAAGGAATATATTCAGCCTTGTGATCCAGAGATAACAGCGTTCCTGATGCTGAAAATGTACCTTGCCCTTATCTTTGATTGGGAGAGGAACCATGATCCATTAGGGAAAGAAGAAATTGCAGAATTATTCAAGATATATTTGTTCAAAGGATTATCCGTTTTGTGATAATTCTATTTTTTTTGACCGATCCATATCACAAAAAAGGAAGAGATACCGTGAATTCAAGGTATCTCTTCCTTTTTTGTGGGGATGGGTTTCAATTGCGAGAATATGCGATTGTGTCACACATGGTGCCTACTCTCCAGAAAGGCAATGGTCACAGTGGTTTCCATAGCATTCGTGCTGCTCATCAATTTTTTTGCCGCATTCGGCACATTGTTTAGGAGGAAGATTTTTGAAGAACTCGACACTGCTTTGAATCATGAACATCATCTCCTGTATTTTTTTGGCTTCTTTTAGTATCCTTATTGTATTATAACAGGTTATGTGTGTCAATGATGTTTTATAACATAAGTAAAAAAGGTGAAATAAGGGCTGGAATAGTTTATATTAATGGGGAAGTCAATGAGAGATAAAAAAGGGGTGCCTATGGATGAAAATCACCGTAATTGGCTGCTGGGGAGGATATCCAGCTAAAAATGAGGCAAGCTCTGGCTATTTGCTTGAATATGAAGATTTTCGCATTTTGCTTGATTGTGGCAGCGGTGTACTATCACAGCTCCAAAATCATATGAAGCCTGAAGACCTCGGTGCGGTCGTATTATCCCACTATCATCCGGATCACATAGCGGATGTCGGTGTTCTGCAGCATGCTGCACTCATTCAGCAGATATTGGGCAGCGAAAAAAGGACCATTCCCATTTATGGCCATGATTTGGATGAAGCCGAATTTGGAAAGTTAACTTATAAAGACGTGACAAAGGGAATCGCGTATTCTGCCGATAAACCCTTGACCATTGGTCCGTGTACATTCACATTCATGAAAACGAAGCATCCAGTCCCTTGTTTTGCTATGAGAATAGAAGCTGAAAATCATTCGATTGTTTATACAGGTGATAGTTCTTATATGGATGAGCTGGCCGATTTTGCTAAAGATGCAAATGTTTTAGTGTGTGAAAGCAATTTTTACAGTGATATGGATGGTTCACAGGCGGGGCATATGACTGCTAGGGAAGCGGGCATGCTAGCGGATAGGGCAGACGTACAGCTTTTGCTATTAACCCACCTCCCCCATTACGGAGATCTCAATCAGCTGAAGAAAGAGGCTGCAGAGGTATTCAAAAGGGAAATAGCTGTGGCGAAAACCAATCTCGAATTCCAACTATGATGGGAAAATTAGTGATGCGAATGAAGCATTCAAGGAGGAACAATCGTGCTTTTTATTGATAATAAGGGAATTACGGATCCGAGAATCAATCTTGCCATTGAAGAATACGCGCTTAAACATTTGGATATTGATGAAACCTATCTTCTATTCTACATTAACCGCCCTTCAATCATCATCGGGAGAAACCAAAATACAATTGAAGAAATCAATGCCGATTATGTAGATGGAAACGGCATTACGGTAGTTCGAAGGCTTTCCGGCGGCGGGGCGGTTTATCATGATCTGGGAAACCTCAACTTCAGCTTCATCACGAAGGATGATGGCGACAGTTTCCATAATTTCAAGAAATTCACCCAGCCTGTTGTGGAAACGCTCGAGAAACTGGGAATTCAAGCTGAACTAAGCGGCCGTAATGACATCCTGGCTGAAGGAAAGAAAATTTCAGGTAACGCAATGTTTTCGACTAAGGGCAGGATGTTCAGTCATGGAACATTGTTGTTCCAATCTGAAATGGACCATATTGTATCCGCTTTAAAAGTGAAAAAAGATAAAATTGAGTCAAAAGGTATTAAATCGATAAGAAGCCGAGTCGCCAATATTGCTGAATTCCTGAAAGAACCGATGTCTATTGAGGAATTCCGTTCATTCCTGCTAGAAAACATATTCAAGGATAGCGGTAAGGTCACCGAGTATGTTTTAACGGAGGAAGATTGGGCGCAGATCCATAAAATTTCTGAAGAGCGGTACCAAAGCTGGGAATGGAACTATGGAAAATCACCAAAATTTAATTTGCAGAATTCGCACAGATTTCCAGTGGGGTCAGTTGATATCCGTTTGGAAGTGAACAAGGGGATCATTGAAAATTGTAAAATCTACGGTGATTTCTTTGGGGTAGGAGAGGTTGCGGATATAGAGAGAAAACTTACGGGGATTCGCTATGAAAAAGACACCATTAGCAAGGCCTTGGATGAGGTGGATGTTCAGCATTATTTTGGCAATGTAACGAAAGAGGAAATATTGGCATTAATCTACTAAGCCAGAAAAAGCCGTCCTGACTTGATGGGACGGCTTTTGTGTCTAAAAATGACAGTAATTGCTTTAATATGGATAAAATTGTTGCTGTTATACACTTCTTTTAATATAATAAAAAGGTGTTTAGTTTCATATAAAAATGAATGATTATTCATTCATAAGGTTTACTGGGGAGGGAGAACGATGAATTTATCCGAAAAGCTGCAGCACACGGCTTTAAGACAGGCTGAAAAGCCAGCTTATTATTTTATGGACCAATCCACATCATATGGGGAATTGGATCAAGCCGTTACAAAGTTCGCTGATGAACTACATAAGCTTGGTGTTTCGAAAGGTGATAATGTAGCACTGGTTTTAGGGAATTCACCACATTTCATTATTTCGCTGTATGGAGCCATCCGTGCAGGAGCAACCGTAATACCCGTAAATCCAATTTACACACCTGATGAGATTGGATACATCCTGAATAACGGAGATGTAAAGGTTGTCGTGGCATTGGATAAGCTGTTGCCCTTATTTGAGAAAATGAACCCCATTCTTTCAAATGTAGCTTATTATGTTATTTGTGAAACAGAGCCCGATAACGGGAATAGTGCTGAATTAAGCATTTATGAAAAAATGAAATCGTTTACAAAAATGATTAAAATGGGGAATGCCAGTTTTCAAGGTCCAGAATTGGATCCCGATGATACGGCCATCATCCTTTATACTTCCGGTACAACAGGTAAACCAAAGGGGGCGATGCTCACGCACACCAATATATTCTCCAATGCACAGGATGTTGGCGAATATTTGAAAATCACGGAAAATGATCGTGTCATTACCACTTTGCCCATGTTCCATGTTTTCAGTCTGACCGTCGTCGTGAACGCACCGTTGCTGCAAGGAGGTACGCTTTTAATTGTTCCGCAATTCAGCCCGAAGGAAATATTCAGGCAAATCAAAAAATATGATGCGACCGTTTTTGCTGGCGTGCCGACCATGTACAATTTCCTGCTCCAATATCCGGGTGGACAAAAAGACGATTTAAGTTCATTGCGTATCTGCATATCAGGCGGATCCGCCATGCCAATATCATTGCTTGAATCATTCGAGCAAAAATTCAATGTTACGGTTTCGGAGGGGTATGGCCTCTCAGAAGCATCTCCTGTTACATGCTTCAATCCTCTTGATCGCCCAAGGAAGGCGGGATCTATCGGGACATCCATCCTAAGGGTGGAAAACAAGGTCGTCAATGAGCTTGGTGAAGAGGTTCCTGTGAATGGTGTGGGAGAATTGATCGTCAGGGGTCCTAATGTCATGAAGGGGTATTATAAGATGCCTGAAGAGTCGGCAGCCGTGTTAAAAGATGGCTGGTTATATACCGGAGATTTGGCGCGGATGGATGATGAAGGGTACTTTTTCATCGTAGATCGCAAAAAGGAGCTAATCATCGTCGGTGGTTATAACGTATATCCGCGGGAAGTCGAAGAAATCCTTTATGCCCACCCTGAAGTGGTTGAGGCAGCAGCGATAGGAGTGCCCGATCCAAATCAGGGAGAGGTGGTTCAATGCTTCGTGGTCAAGAAAAACGAAGCATTGACCGAGGAAGATCTCCTGGACTATTGCTTGGAGCACTTGGCTAAATATAAGGTTCCGGCGAAAATTGACTTTTTGGATGAACTTCCAAAAAATGCAACAGGAAAAATTTTAAGACGTTCGTTAAAAACTCAAGTAATCCAAAACTAAATGATAAATCGAGGAAGACCATTGCCAGATATCGGCGATGGCCTTTTTTTTGTACAAACAAAGAATCATGCGCTGCATAAAATGTATATGAGGTAAGCTGTAAGACTTGATTGTTTATTCTAAAAGAGTTATGATTGATTTTAAAAATTTCCACATAATTGTAAGGAGGGGTTACATGAGAGATGTAAAGTTGTTGGATGTTTTCACACATCCCATTGCTCAAAAATACTTGAACCGCTCTGGCCTTGCCCATGCGATTGCGGTGGCATACCATTCGTTTCACCTAGCCATTGAATATAACATCGATCCGGATATAGCGGCCAAAGCCGGTCTCTTGCATGATATGGGTCACTTCACTTGGTATCGCAATGGAAAATGGGACTATGACCTGTACAAGCAAAATGATATTCATCCGATCAAAGGAGCGGAAAGAGCTCATAAATTGTTAATCCGCCTAGGCGAAAATCCAATTAAGGCAAAGACCATTTCCCTCGCCATTTTATTTCACACCGATTCATTTTTACCTTCAAATGATATTATCCGGACCCCGCTGCAGCAGGTCGTTAAATGGGCTGACGAAAAAGATGAAGAAGAAGGCGGTAAGCACCATTATCGTAAAATTGATTTCATCCGGGCAAAGGAAAGTATCATGAACCTTGATGAACTCATTGATGAAGAACAAAGAAAAAGGCTATCATCCTGAAGGAAAAAGGGTTGATAGCATTTTTTACATTCAGGACCTTTCATTTTTTAAGGTGTTCTTGCAGTTTAAATTTTGATTTTACATATATTTCACTTATATTGGTATCAAGTGAATAAAAAGCGGAATATAGTTCAAATGAATTATGTGGAGGAATGAAGAAAATTATTATCAATAAAGAGAAGAACAGGTGAAGATATGAAGCCGATTAAGCTATTGATAGTCAGTAAACAAGGGGGGCTTAAGGAAATCATTGATAAGGAACAGGATATTTCCATCATTGGTGCCACAGAAAGTGAAAGGGAATTGCGCAGCCTGGATGTTTTTTCAGCGGCCGCCATGGCCGATGTCATTCTTTTTGATGTACGCTCATCATGGAAACATGGACAGGAAATGATGCTGCTGCTGAAGGAAAAACATCCTTCCATTCCAATAGTCATACGTACAGCTTATCCAGAGGATCACTATCTTATAGATGCGATAGCACATGGAGCAGCAGGTTGTGTGTTACAGAACGGCGGAATTGAACAAGTCGTGGCGGCAATCCGTCAATGCGCTAATGGGCAAATTGTCTATCCTGCCTCCGTTAAATCCTTTTTGATGAGAAAACTACAGCAGAGTGGGATGGGGCAGGAGAATGGGGCCTTTGAAAAGGCAATAAAAAATTTAGGATCCTTTTCCAAGCGTGAGTATGAACTGCTTTTTCTCCTCACTGAAGGGCAAACGAATCAGCAGATTTCCGAAAATCTATATTTATCCATAGGTACAGTCAAAAATTATATCAGCCAGCTTTACAAAAAAATGAATGTAAGCAATCGCCCCGAGCTTTTGGCACTTTTGTATAAGTTCCAAAATAGAACTTGAGCCTCCTCAATAAGCAAGGGAGGGACGATCCTTGCCTAGCTGACAATCGTTGCTTGCAATCAAAAGTATTGTCCTTGAAGGATATACTTTCTGCACAGAGGTACAGCAGTAAAAAGACCCTGTTGATTTGAAGGATATTAGATGGAAATGCGGTTCTAACCTGTCCATTTTGGATTAAACTATTATGAGGGAGATTCGAAGGAGGGGGCATCATGGTTAGAAAATGGGCTGGGAGAGCTTTTTTAGTCTATATCCTTTATGTGGCAGTGATGTATTGGTATATTTTTCATGGGGCTGATACCGCCATTCCCGAGGCATTGCGAGGCACTGCGGCAGACCCCGCTACATTCTTGAATGCAAGGGAAATGAAGCTTAGCGAAGAGTATTCGGGATTGCGGAATTTCATATTTTTCGTTTCCACACCATTTGAATGGCTGCTGTACTTTTTCATTTTATTATTTGGCATATCCAGGGTCTTTGAAAATTCGGCATTGGCCGTTTCCAGGCGAAAAGTGATTCAAACCGGCATTTACTTATTCTGGCTTTCCATCATATCTTATTTGGTCCTGTTTCCAATAAGCTTCATTGGCTACCGGCTTAGTAAGAACTACCATATCAGTACACAAAGCTTCACATCATGGATGAAGGATGGAATCATCGACTTCTGGGTGAATTTCGGGATGATGTTCATCATTGTATCCGTTCTATACTGGTTGATGAGGAAAAGTGTAAAAAAGTGGTGGCTTTATGCTTGGATGCTGTCGATTCCCTTTACGCTGTTCTTGATGTTCGTTCAGCCGGTATTGATCGATCCGCTGTATAATGAATTTTATCCACTCAAAAACAAAGAGCTGGAAACGGAAATATTGTCACTTGCCACGCAGGCAGAAATTCCTGCTGAACACGTATATGAAGTTAATATGGCAGAAAAAACGAATTCGTTGAACGCTTATGTGACAGGCATAGGCTCCAATTCAAGGATCGTCCTCTGGGATACCACATTGAACAAGCTGAAGGAAGATGAAATCCTTTTTATCATGGCACATGAAATGGCACATTATGTCGAAAAACATATCTATTTTGGCATTGCAGGCTATTTAGGTATGACCTTGATCGGGCTGTGGCTGACATCGAAAATCATGAATTATATCATTAAGCGCTGGGGCCATCTGTTAAAGGTGGATTCGGTAGCCAGCATCTCCTCATTGCCATTATTCCTTTTGATCACGGCCATGCTGCTATTCGCCTCCAGTCCGCTTTCTAATGTTGTGTCCAGATACGAAGAAACAAGGGCTGACCGATATGCAATCGAAATGACCGGGGATAAAGAATCGGCGATCACCACATTTCAGGAACTTACAAGGGCTGGGTTAAGTCAAGTGAACCCTCCACTTCTGGTGAAATGGCTGCGGTATTCACATCCAACCATGCTCGAACGAATCTCGACGATTGAAAAGGCAGATACAAAGGGTGATTGAAAGCCGGCTGATGAACAGCTGGTTTTTTTCTTATCCGTTAGTTGGGAGTAAGGTTTGTCGGGGATTTATCAGAAAAAACTTTTATTTTATAAATGCCGATGATCTCCACTATAATTAATTAAATTCTCAGCTCGTTTAAGGAGATCAGTTATGTATAATGTACTTTTCATCACCATAGGCTCGGTGCTGGTTGCAGTTGCCTATAACTTATTTTTGATACCTCATTTAATTTTAAGCAGCGGACTCAGCGGAATAGCGATCATGCTGGGAATCATTACTCCGGTGAATACTGGAATCTTGAATTTTCTGTTGAACCTGCCCTTGTTGATCCTTGGCTACTTAAAATTGGGAAGGCGGTTCATTACCTATACGATATTGTCAGTTGTTGTAATTTCCATCAGTTTATACCTGATTCCAATCCATGGCATATCCACTGAACCGATTTTGTCTTCTTTATTCGGCGGGATCATTTCCGGATTCGGCATCGGGATTATCTTTCGTGCTTCAGGCTCTTCCGGCGGGTTTGATATCATTGCCATGCTTTTGGCTAAGAAGAGCGACTTCCCGCTTGGTTCATTACTATCTGGGATGAATGCAGTCGTGGTGGTCATTTCAGGCTTCATTTTTGGCTGGGATGCTGCACTTTATACATTGATTTCCATCTATGCAGCAGGAAAAGTGATCGATACGATTCACTCCAACCACATTAAGTTAACCTTGATGATCGTTACGAAAAAGAGTGACGAGTTGAAAACGAAGCTGCTCACCAACTTATATCGAGGGATTACAGTTATGGATGGAGAAGGTGCATACTCCGGGGAAAAAAGTAAAGTGATGATGACTGTCATCACCCGTTACCAATTAACCGACGTCAAAGCGATGATAAAAGAAGTGGATCCGCATGCCTTCGTCAATATAACCGAAACAGCCGAAGTCATGGGAATGTTTCATAAGGAGTGAGAGTAGGTGAAACCCCAATACTAATCCGAAGCATTGGGAATGGAACCTCCTTCTCAGCTTAGTTATATCATGGTGGGTGCTGCAATCTTATAACTTTAGGTGAAAATCAATGGGGAATTTTCAAAAGGGGTCCGGTGTTTTATGATTTTCAATCCCTTTTGCCTACAAACTGAAGCCTCCCTTAATATGGGAGGCTTTTTGTTTGATTCATTTTTAATTTCTATCGAGGCACTTAATTTCCAAACTGTTTTAGTAAAACGTTCATTTCAGAACTAAGTTTCAGGAATAAAGGCTTGTTTTTCATATCCAAGGCATCATCAATTTGCTTCGCAAGGATATTTCTTTTGGTAGTAAGGACGGCTTCCAGAATAATCATATCAATCAACATTTCCTGAACCACGGCATCGTTTTTCATTTCGTTCATTGATAAGGACTTCACTGACTCTGAATAAGATTTTTCATTTTTCAAAGTTACCACCCCTGACCCTTTTTATTAGTATATGGATTTGCGGAGATAAAATCAACTGAAAATTTAAAAAATTCTAATATTAATAATAAATGTGTCGTATAGATGGCGGACAAGTGGTTATTTTATATAATTCTAAATTTTTTGTGAACTTTACATCTTTGATAATTTATTGTGCTATCATAATGAGTAAATTTACTTATATGGACTAATTCTTTTCACCAAATGTCGGTGAAAGGGGGACAAATGCCTATAGTAAAATATTGAATTCTAATGCAATGAGGAAGAGGTGGGTTAAAATTGATGCAACAAAATCAGGGAATTATTGAGGAATATGAAATATCGCCACATACACTTATGGTTGCACCGCTCAACTACGGCAGTAAAATTTATACCCGTATCATTGAAATGGAGGACGAGTTCATATCCCCCTACAAGCCTTTGGAAATCATCAAGAAAAGCTGCGAATTCTTTGGTTCCAGCTATGAAGGACGTCGACAAGGGACCAAGCAGCTTATAAACATCACACATAAAGCACCTATCGCGATTGATCCGACCAGTTCGATATTCTTCTTTCCGACTACATCTCCGCTGCGTCCTCCATGCATCTGGTTATCACATGAGCATGTGGTGGCCTATGATCGCCTGGATTCCAAACATACAACCGTCACATTCCGGAACAAACAAACGATCGACATAGAGGTATCATTCAGCTCGTTCGAAAATCAACTGCACCGTACCTCCTTTTTAAAAACGAAACTGCTTCAGAGGATTGAGGAAACCAAGAGAAAGTCTTTCTATTTATTCACCGATGCCAATGGAACCAAGGCTTCAGAGGTAATGTCAAAGTATATTCCGCGTTAGAGAAGGGAAATTAATGTAAGGAAAGGTTATATGCGTATGTTGGAAGATTCGACCGAGTTTGGCTAATCCAGTTTTGTACTGTTCAAGGCTCTTTTCAAGGCTCATCGTTAAACCGGCGAATCGAGGTGTGTGGATTAAATGAACCTCATCAAAATGAACTCCCTTATCAATAAAGATAAGGGAGTTGTTTATGGTAATGCATCCTGAACATTCAAGGACTTTTGTTATTCTTCGCACTAACATCTCTGCAGAAAGGATATGGCTATAACCCGGCTATTTCCTTGAACCATGGCTTCTTTCGAAAAAGTAATAACATAAAAGGTCTTCGGTTTTGTTGCGAAGGCGTGGATTGAAATAATTATGATGTTCCTCGTATCCTTTGTATAGAAAACAATACATGGTGAAGGATTCATCGCGTTTGATTTCACTCACCTTGATATTTTCCTTGCGAAGATAGCGTCGAACCTCGGCAAAATCGTCCTGAACGATTTTGAGGATATGCTCGACCAGTTGGGAATAAGGCCTTTTTAATTTAAATGGACTGATTTCGATGACTTTGAGATCCCGGTTTAAGATTGTAATCACCATCGGGAGGTAGATGGCTTTTTCAATCATGTCCCGGTCAACTTCTGGAATGCGGGTCATCATGACCGCCCCTTTCTGACAAAGCGCTTTTTACTATGGATATGTACCTTTTGTAATAATAAGAACGTTTGTTCTTATTCAATTATCCTACTGTACCTTCAATCGATTTGCAAGTTGTTTTGAAAAATGATGAAATGTTCATTAACAAGATTATGTTTTCCTGAGATAGGGAAAGTATGAAGATATATGGATAATAATTCTTGCAATTTCAGAGGAAAGTGATATATCTAAAATAAACAGCTTTTTAATAAGTTTATGCTGCTTTGACAGCAGCATGTCGAGGGAGATAATTATGGACTTGGAGACAATACGTGAGTGGTTTACACTTGATCATATATCACAGCTTATTCAGCAATATCGCTCATTCGGTCCAATTCCCGGAATTTTACTGCCGATGCTGGAAGCGTTTTTGCCTTTTTTACCATTAGTGGTGTTCGTATTGGCTAATGCAACCGCTTTTGGTCTTTGGTGGGGATTTTTATTTTCCTGGATTGGGGCGGTTGCAGGGTCATTTTTGATCTTTTTAGTCATCAGAAGATATGGTCAAATGAGGTTTTTTCGATTTTTACAAAAACATAAGCAGGTTAAGCGGTTGATGGTTTGGGTGGAAAGCCATGGATTCGGACCTTTGTTCATCCTGCTCTGCTTCCCTTTTACACCCTCGGCCATCGTGAATATCGTGGCTGGACTGTCAAAGGTGAGTCCGTTGCAATATGGGCTTGCGGTCGTAGGCGGGAAAGCGGTAATGATTTTCACGATTAGCTTCGTAGGTTATGATTTAGTATCATTGATACATAAGCCG
This sequence comes from Peribacillus folii, assembly GCF_030271255.1. GTDB lineage: Bacteria > Bacillota > Bacilli > Bacillales > DSM-1321 > Peribacillus. The sequence continues at coordinate 141,005 of NZ_JASJOM010000006.1, read as the reverse complement.
ATACGCACGATCATTATCGGGGTCGTCATATTCATCCTGTGGTATGTCGGAAAAAGACTCGAAGCCCGATTAAATAAAAGCATGAAGAGGGAAGATGGACAATAAGTTAGAATATAAATGTAGTAGGGGTTGACGAGATGGGAAAAACAAACAAGAATTCTTTATCCGATTGGATAAAAGCAGCCATGATAGCTTTTGTTATTTACATCTTGATCCGTACATTTTTCTTTTCAAGCTATGATGTTGAAGGCAAGTCGATGCAGCCGACCCTTGAAGATGGCAACAAACTTGTCGTGAATAAAATCAATTATCAAATTCATGATATTCACCGGTTTGACATTATCGTTTTTCATGCGAATTCACAAGAAGATTATGTTAAGCGAGTGATTGGAATTGCAGGTGACCGCATCCGTTATAAGGATGATTGGCTTTATGTAAATGGCAGGAAGGTGGATGAGCCCTATCTCGAGAAGTGGAAGGAAGGATTCCCAGATCAAGATTTTACGGGGGATTTCACATTGAAGGAATTGACGGATGAGACCACCGTTCCGAAAGGAAAACTGTTTGTCATGGGTGACAACCGTTTGGAGAGTGCGGACAGCCGCCACTTTGGCTTCATACCAGTGGAAAATGTCGTCGGTAAGGTGGATGTTCGGTATTGGCCCCTCAAAGAATTCAATTATAGATTTACAGGTGAATAATTTTGCGAAGGCCCGATAAAGCAGAGGGCTTTTTCTTTTGGAGATACGCGAACGTATGATTGGTATTCGGGGTCCGGAAACGGTAAAATGATAGAAAGTGAATCTTGATTGGAAACAGAACCCAGCCAAAACGATGAAGGGTTTTCTGGTATGATAGATTTAGACAAAATGTTGTTATATAAGGGGGAAAAAGAGATGTCACTCCGTTTTTTACTGGGAAGATCGGGTGCAGGGAAAACCTCGAACATATTGGACGAAATCCGCTCCAAGCTGGCAGAAGATCCCGAAGGCAATCCAATCATCTACCTCGTTCCTGATCAGATGACGTTTCTATCTGAATATAAATTAATTAAAACGCCAGGCCTTGCCGGAATGATTCGGACACAGGTTTTCAGTTTTAGCAGGCTGGCTTGGCGGGTTCTTCAGGAAACCGGGGGAATGAGCCGCCTCCATTTGGACAGCGTTGGCGTCAATATGCTGATCCGGAAAATCATGGATGATAAAAAAGAGGAATTCAAGCTGTTTCGCCGTTCGGCGGATAAGCAGGGATTCATCGGCCAGATGGAGCAAATGCTGGCTGAATTCAAGCAGTATTGCATCGAGCCGCGGGACATTCAAAACTTCTTGACTGAACCACTAAAGGAGGCAAGCGGCATCCAGGATAAACTGCATGACCTTGAATTGATCTATCAGGCGTTTGAGGATGAAATGACCGGCAAATATCTCGACTCCGAAGACTATTTCACTTTACTGATCGAGAAAATGGCCGAGTCTTCATATATAAGGAATGCGGAAATCTACATCGATGGCTTTTATAGCTTGACGCCACAGGAATTATTGATTGTCGAAGAAATGATGAAGCTGTGCAAAAATGTGACGGTTTCATTGACGTTGGATCAGCCCTATAAGCAATATGCCCCGGATGACCTGCAATTGTTCAGGCAAACGGGAAACCTGTATCATCACCTTTATCAAGCGGGATTGAGGAATAACATCCCAATTTCAGCCGATCGGGTTTTAACGGGAACGGAAAGGTTCCGTAATAGTCCAGGACTGGATCATCTCGAAACGTATTTTGCCATTCGTCCTATACGGGCGTTTGATCGCTCACCTGATGTAACGATAGCACAGGCCGTTAACCGCAGGGCAGAAATTGAAGGCGTTGCCCGGGATATCTTGACGCTCGTCCGGAAAAAGGAACATCGTTTCCGTGATATCGCAATTTTAGTTCGGAATGGGGAAATGTACTCGGATATTTTACAAACTGTTTTTCGCGATTATCAGATTCCGTTATTCGTCGATTCGAAACGGACGATGCTGAATCATCCTTTAATCGAATTGATTCGATCCACTTTGGAGGTAATCAATGGTCACTGGCGATATGAGCCGGTGTTTCGGGCCATCAAGACGGAGCTTCTCTTTCCGCTGCAAAATAATCATGACAGGATGCGCGAGCAGGTGGATAAGCTGGAGAACTATGTGCTGTCCCGTGGAATTAAAGGGAGCAGATGGACTGCAAAGGATCGTTGGTCATACAGGCGCTTCCGGGGACTGGAGCTGGAGGACCGGAACCAGACGGACAAGGAAATGCTGCTCGAGCAAGAGCTGAATGAAATGAAGCAACTATTTACCGAACCCATCCTTAAGCTTTCAAAACGTGTCAAGAAGGCTGATAATGGAAGGGAATTATGCGAAGCCCTTTATTTATATCTTGAAGAATTGCATGTGCCGGAAAAATTGGAAAAACTGAAACAGGACGCCGAAGGAGCCGGGGATTTGGTTTCGGCTAGAGAGCATGAACAAACATGGAATGCGATTGTCGATCTATTGGACCAATTCGTTGAGCTTTTAAGCGGGGAGCAGCTTTCCATGAAGCAATTTGCGGCAATCATCGAAGCCGGACTGGAATCGCTTGAATTCTCTTTGGTTCCTCCTGCCATTGACCAAGTCCTAGTCGCCAATCTCGATTTATCCCGTCTGGACGATGTGAAGACGGCTTTTGTCATCGGCCTGAATGAAGGGGTCCTGCCGGGCAAGGCTGTTTCTGACGGAGTTTTTTCCGATAGTGATCGCGAGGTGCTCGTGTCAGGTGGACTTGATGTCGCCCCAAGCTCCAAGGTGCGCCTCCTTGATGAGGAGTTCACCGCGTATAAAGCATTCACGACGCCTGCAGAGTCCCTCCATTTATCATATCCGCTTGCCGATGAGGAAGGAAAAGCACTGTTGCCATCTTCCTACTTAAAGAGGGTGAGGGATGTGCTGCCTAACGTCTCCGATGTGCATTACATGAATGATCCATCCGACCTGCCTGCTGCGGAACAACTTAAATATGCCGCGAATCACGAGGTGGCCCTATCGTATCTGGCTGCCCAATTACAGCTTAAAAAAAGGAACTATCCAATCCATTCATTATGGTGGGATGTTTATAACGTCATTATAGAGGATGAAGTGGTTGGCCCTTTTGCAACCAAGGTGTTATCGAGCCTATTTTACCAGAACAAAACGAAGAAATTATCCGAAGAAACGAGTAAGCAATTATATGGGGAAAGCATACTTACAAGTGTGTCGCGAATGGAAATGTTCAATAGCTGCCCGTTTTCCCACTATGCAGCCCATGGCTTGAAATTAAGGGAAAGGCAAATTTTCCGTTTGGATGCACCGGATATCGGAGAGATGTTCCACGGAGCATTGAAAATGATTTCGGATTATTTAAGGGAGCATGATATTCCTTGGTCCGCATTAACGAATGAACAATGCTTGGAACTTGCCAGGCTTGCCGTGGAGAAACTCGCGCCTAAACTGCAAAACCAAATTCTATTAAGTACGAACCGTCATCACTATTTACGCAGGAAATTGGAGAATGTCATCGGACGTGCCTCGATGGTATTGAGCGAGCATGCTAAGGTGAGCGGTTTTGCTCCGGTTGGTTTGGAGCTTGGGTTTGGGAAAAATGGGGAGCTGCCGCCGCTGACTTTCACATTGAAAAATGGTACGAAGATGGAATTGATCGGCAGGATCGACCGCGTCGATAAAGCGGAAGAAGGGGAAGGGGTCTATTTGCGTGTGCTCGATTATAAGTCGAGTGAAAAGGAATTGAACATGAGTGAAGTATATTATGGACTTGCCCTGCAAATGCTGACGTATCTCGATATTGTCGTTACACATTCGAATTCGCTGATCGGCAAGGAAGCGATCCCTGCCGGCGTTTTATATTTTCATGTGCATAACCCCGTCGTCAAATCAAAAGGTATGCTCAGCTTGGATAAAATTGAGGAAGAGATATATAAAAGCTTTAAAATGAATGGCCTTATTTTGAATCATTCCAATGTCATCCAGATGATGGACCAATCGCTCGATATCGAAAGTTCGGGTAAGTCGGATATCATTCCGGCAGGATTCAAAAAGGATGGATCGCTTCTCGCCGCTTCCAAAGTTGCCAGCAGGGAAGAGTTTTCACTGCTGAATCGCCATGTTCGCCGCGTTTATCAGGAGGCTGGTGATCGAATGGTTGATGGTGACGTGAATATAACGCCATATAAATTAAAGGAAAAAACGCCCTGTACCTTCTGTTCCTTCAAATCTGTATGTCAATTCGACCAGTCCCTGGAGGAAAATCAGTTTAGGAATTTAGCGCAAAAGAAACAAAATGATGTACTTGATCTATTGAGAGGGGAGGGTGAGAGTAATGAGTAAAACGAAAATACCTGCTCTGCCAGAAGATGTGACCTGGACTGAAGATCAATGGAAGGCGATATGGGCCAAGGATCAGGACATTTTGGTTGCGGCCGCTGCCGGTTCCGGGAAAACGGCGGTGCTTGTCAATCGGATCATTCAAAAGGTGATATCGGAAGAAGAGCCGATCGATGTTGATGAACTGCTCGTCGTGACATTCACCAATGCTTCGGCCGCCGAAATGCGGCACAGGGTAGGGGAAGCATTGGAAAAAGCGATCCAGGATAATCCGCAGTCACAGCATCTGCGTAAGCAGCTGAGCTTGATCAATCGGGCCTCGATATCGACACTGCATTCTTTTTGTTTAGAGGTGATCCGGAAGTATTATTACATGACGGATATCGACCCAGCTTTCAGGATTGCGGATTCCACAGAGGTCCAGCTGCTTCGCGATGAAGTAATGGAAGAGCTTTTCGAGGAGCAGTACGGACAAAATGATAATGAAACGTTCTTTCAATTGGTTGATGCATTTACGAGCGATCGAAACGATGATGCACTTCAGGATATCGTAGGGGCCCTCCATGATTTTTCGCAATCGAACCCTGATCCCGATCAATGGCTCGATGGGGCCGCCAGCATGTATGAGCTGGCTGAGGATGAGGGGATCGACGACCTTTCGTTCATCACTTCATTGAAATTCGATATTGGTTTACAATTGGACACCGCAAGGGATTTATTGGAGCGCTCGCTCACGCTGACAAAGGTACCAGGGGGACCGGCGCCAAGGGCTGAAAACTATTTGGCTGACCTGGCCTTGGTGGCCAGGCTGTCTGAAGCGAAGGAGGAATCCTGGGATGAGCTCTATGAAGAAATCCAAAACGTGAAATTTGGAACGGCAAAACGCTGCACTGGTGCTGATTTCGTCAAGGAAATAACGGATGAGGCCACGAAATATCGTGATAAGGCGAAAAAAATCATCAAAGCGTTACAGGAGGAGCTGTTTTCCCGTAAGCCGGAAAGCTATCTGCGCGATATAAGGGAGCTCAAGGGATATGTGGACACACTCATCATGCTGGTGAAACGATTCGAGGCTCGATTCTTCGCGGCCAAAGCAGAAAAGAACTTGGTCGATTTTGCTGATTTGGAGCATTATTGCCTGCAAATCCTTACTGGTGAAACCGTGGCGGGTGAGCGTAAACCTTCGGCGGCGGCCATCGAATACAGAAACCAGTTCAAAGAGGTGCTTGTCGATGAGTATCAAGATACGAACCTTGTTCAGGAATCGATTCTAAAACTGGTAACGGCCGATGGTGAATATGACGGAAACCTTTTCATGGTGGGTGATGTCAAACAGTCCATTTACCGGTTCAGGCTTGCCGAACCGAATCTTTTCCTTGGAAAGTACAATCGGTTCACCCGTGATGGAATTGATTCTGGCCTGAAAATTGATTTGAACCGCAATTTCCGGAGCCGTAAAGAGGTTCTTGATGGAACGAATTTCTTGTTTCAGCAGTTGATGGGCATCACAGTCGGGGAGATTGATTATGATGAGGATGCTCAATTGAAAAAAGGTGCGCCTTATCCCGAAGACGCTCCCAACCCCATTGAACTTCATTTGATTGATGGAGCAGCTGAACCGAATGCTCATGCGGAACCGGCGGAAGAGGATGGATTTGAGGCAGAAGAGCTTGAAAAAGCTCAGCTCGAAGCAAGGCAGATGGCAAGGCTCATTAAAAAGGCTATTAGCGAAAAACATCCGATATATGATACGAAAACCAAACAGTACCGATCGGCCACTTATCGTGATATGGTCATCCTGCTGCGTTCGATGCCATGGGCACCGCAAATCATGGAAGAATTGAAGAAGCAGGGGATTCCAGTCTATGCCAACTTATCGACAGGGTATTTTGAAGCGACAGAAGTTGCGATTATGATTTCCTTATTGAAGGTGATCGATAATCCGCAACAGGATATTCCCTTGGCATCCGTTCTTCGTTCCCCCATTGTCGGATTGGATGAAGAACAACTGTCACAGATACGTTTATTCCATACCGGGAGCTATTACGAGGCCTTAGCCGATTTTTACAGGAAGAGTGATCGGGAGGAGTATCCGGTGCTTTATGAAAAGGCCTCGGCTTTTTATAAAAAACTGATCAGTTGGAGGAAGCTTGCCAGGCAGGAAGCTTTGTCAGATTTAATTTGGCTATTGTACCGCGACACCCAGTTCTACGATTTTGCAGGGGGGATGCCTGGCGGCAAACAGCGTCAGGCCAATTTAAGGGCTTTGTATGACAGGGCGCGGCAATATGAGGCAAGCTCATTCCGCGGATTGTTCCGTTTCCTGCGTTTCATCGAAAGGATGCAGGAGCGCGGAGATGATTTAGGGGCGGCTCGGGCGTTAGGGGAACAGGAAGATGTAGTCCGCCTGATGACGATTCACTCCTCAAAGGGCTTGGAATTCCCGATCGTGTTTATTGCCGGACTGTCCAAACCATTCAATTTGATGGATATCCGCAAATCTTATCTGCTCGATAAGGATTATGGATTCGCAGCCAAGTATGTTAATCCAGAATTACGGATCACTTATCCATCCTTGCCCCAGATGGCATTTAAGAAGAAGAAGCAGCTTGAATCGATTGCCGAGGAGATGCGGGTCCTCTACGTGGCACTTACAAGGGCTAAGGAAAAGCTTTATTTGATAGCAAGCATCAGTGATGCCGAGAAAACGCAGCAAGACTGGGCAAGCAATGCGGCGCATGGGGAATGGCTATTGAAGGACTATGTGCGGGCAGGTGCAAAAAGCTATCTTGACTGGATCGGCCCAGCCTTAGTCCGCCATCGCGATTCGCTTGTTGAAGGTCAAGGATTCGAAATGGAGTCGCATCCATCAAACTGGTCGATTACGATCGTTCCAAGTGAGGAGCTTGCCGTTCTTGATCAGGAAGAGGCGCTTGCACAGGAGCAATTACTTGAGCATGTCCAGAAATCGGAAAAGGTCGGGATCGTTTCCGAGTTTTATGAAGATATCAAGGCGCAGCTTGGATGGAAGTACCCGGAATCTGAAGCGTCCGTGCACCGCTCGAAGCAATCTGTTTCTGAGCTGAAGCGTCAATACGAATTGAGGGACGAGGCGGGTTCCACGGAATTATTGCGCAAATTTAAGCGTCCGATCACGAAGCGTCCTACTTTCATGCAGGAAAAGTCGCTTACACCTGCGGAAAGGGGGACGATTACCCATTTAGTGATGCAGCATATCGATTTATCAAAGGAGATTACCGTTCAGGCGGTCGAAAACTTGATGGATGACTTGATTGAACGTGAATTGTTGACAGAGGAGCAGAAAGAAGCGGTGGAGCCTGAGACGATTGTCGTTTTCTTTGAGAGTGAAATCGGGCAAAGAATGCAAAGGTCGCTGAATATTCGCCGGGAAGTGCCATTCACGATGTCGTTGCCGGCAAAGGAAGCATACGCTGAATGGACTTCTGGCGAAGAGGAAATCCTCATTCAAGGTGTAATTGATTGCATTTTTGAGGATGAACAGGGCCTTGTCCTCCTGGATTATAAAACGGATACGATATCAGGCCGGTTTGCCAGCGGGTTTGAAGGGGCCAAAGAAATCCTTGCCGATCGATACCGGATGCAGCTCCAGCTTTATACGAGGGCTGTCGAAGGGATATTGAATAAGAAGGTTACCAACCGTTACCTGTTTTTCTTTGATGGGTCGCATTTAATGGAAGTATAGTTTAGGAGAAGCGGGAAGGAACAATCGGGAAAGCCGACAAACATGAAAGCCTTTCTGGAATAAAGTGATCCTATAAAAATAGGGAACTCAAAGAAGATGCTGTCTGGATTTTGCAGGCGGCATTTTTTTTTTAAGCCTCAAATGTCCTCGAAAGCGTTCAATAGACTATCTAATATTTTCTTCAGGCCTCGTGTAGCAGGATACCAATCTTTTTTCTGGCATGTCATGATTGTCCTCAATCAAACACGGAGCGGAACAGTGGTTTCCTTTATCAGAAATAAACATAAGCGTCTTTCATGAAGGATGACCGCTATCTAATGATGCAGATCGATAAGAAAATATCGGAAGCTGAGGGCATTTGTCTTGTTACTAACAAAATGTACCCTACAGGGTAGACTTTAGATGAATATGTCTACACTATAGGGGATTGGAAGCTGTAGGCTTCTTTCTTTAATTATTCCCTGCAATGGGCTGGTCGATTCCGTTGATATCAAGTACATTGCTTCCATTCAATCCATTGGCGGTAAAGACGATGGCACCAGTGTTAGCTGAACCTGATCCTGTGACCGATTTGGAGGATGATTTTGGGGAGATGACCGCAGCATCACCGAATAATAGATTTCCTTCGCCTACATTGAATATTTGAATTGGGCCGACTATGGCTGGCATATGAACCCCTCCTTATTAAAAAATCAATCATTGCTTGAATTCTCAATTTGTGTTTCTTCTACCTTCTTAGGAACTTGCCGTATGTGCTTCACCCTGGATTCCATACGGATATGGCCGACATTGCCGACACCAACCACGGATGAGGATGATATCCCGATGATATTGATGTTGCCGACACGTATGAAGGGATTTGAATTTGAAAATCTGGTGTTGACGGGTTCATATAATCTCGGGATATAAATGGGTCTCTTGAAAATGTCATAATCTTTGAATTGAATGTCCACTGAACCGAACGTTTCACTTTTCTTTTGAACCGCTAAAGCAAGGGCATTTCCGTCAATATAGGAGGTATCCCCGATTTGCATGGTGGAACAAAATGAAACCGTATCGGATAATATGGATTTCACTTTTGATATTCGAGAGAACATGTTGGTTATCCTTCCGGGGAAACCGGTACGAATGGTCCGATGATTAGGGATTCAGGCGGAGTATCGAATGCGGAAGATAGTTGGACCGTTTGGACATCCCCGATAAGAAATAAAGCTGAACTGGCTACACCCGTGATTTGTATATCACCGACACAAAGCTGATGATTGGTTACGTTAAACTCCATTTACATTTCCTCCTGTTTCGGCTTGTGAATGTGTGATGAATTGAAACAATGCCGCTTGAATATCGGATTTTACCTTTTCCCTGATCTTTTCCTTGACGTTATCACGTTGCTGCGGTGCACGTTCGGGGTGAGACAGATTATCGTAATACATATTGATCCGCTGATGGAGCTGACGTTCGACGTCTTGTTTAATGAAATCATGATAGGAAGGCTCCAATGATATCTTCAACTGGCTTTCCGTATCATGAATCAAATCTTCCAAGTCTGAAAGGATATCGTTATGGATTTCCTGGACGACGAGCTCCCGGCCAGGAAATAAATTTGGAGCAGGCTGAACCGGTTGGTTATTAACGGCGAATTCATCGATGTTGTTTAAATCATTGGGATTTAAACCGATGTTCAACGTGCCGTCCAACGATTCGACTTTTAACTGATCGAATTTATATTCGATTCTATCAACATGGATAGGCGGTCTATTTTTAAGCTCGGCAAGTTCATCCGTCAGGCGTTTGAGCTCGTGTTCAAGTTTCATGATCCGTTTATCCTGGGCTTCTAGAAAACGCTGCATTTGTATGGAGTACGAATAAAGATCCTGATTCACGATTCAACACCTCACCTTCACCAAGATATATTTTCATATATGACAGTATATGAAAAAGTTTGTGGTAGGTGAATGCCTATGAACTAGGAGGTGTGAATGGGACGAAGCTGGTCAATGGTGTTATATCAGCTTCAATTGCCGGAGCAGGCTCAGTGAAACCGCCAGTATTGGCTAATGTGGAATAAGGTTTGATCACCCCTGCACTTCCAATTTGAAAAACGGAGGAATTGGCGATGCTTTCAATTTTTATCATATTGATTTGGATGGTTTGGTGAATATTGAAAATCATGATGGCTCCTTTCTATACAACCATTAGAGATTTAAGACCATTGGCTGGTCGACACCATCTGTATCATTTGTGTTTGTGGTGCTATAGGCATTATAAAGTGAAATGGATTCACCTGTATTGAACGAACCAGCACCTGCAAATGTTTTTGAAGCGGAGTATGGATTTATTTTAAAGACGTCTCCAATGTGGACGACCCCACTGCTCCCGACGTTAATGACTTGAACGACTCCTACAATGGCCGGCAAGAAAATCACCCTTTTTTCATTCGGTTTTCCCCTAAATCCCAGGCTACGGGCCCATCATGAAGGGAGTTTCCATGTATTGTATGTTCGCTAATGATTGATGTGATTCATTTGCCTACCAATATACTGTCGTAAAACAATGTTTCTTATGGGAGAAAGATTGATAACAAAAAATAGTGATATAATACTAATTTAATTGAAAACAGTTTACATATATGGTAATATAATACCAGATTTGCTGAAGGGTGTTGACATATATGGAAAAATAATCCTTGTTTTTGGGTATCATATAAAATTAGAGGTGATGAAGTGAAAGTACCATTAGTATTATCGCATTTCTTAGACAGAGCAGCCTTACTATATGGGGATAAGAAAGCCATCATAGGAGATGACAAGGTTTTAACATATTTAGAGCTGAACGGCCGTGTAAATCAGCTTGCAAATGGTTTAAGAGAGCTTGGAGTCCATAAGGGCGATAAGGTGGCATATTTGGCACCTAACTCAGTTGAAATGCTTGAAGGTTTTTATGGGGTATGTCAACTTGGGGCCATAATCGTTCCCTTGAATATCCGCTTGAAGCCCGCCGATTATGTATTCATCTTGAACCATAGCGAATCAAAGATCCTTTTTGTAGATCAGGAATTGTATCATTTAATAGCCCCTGTCAAGAATCAACTTGAATCGGTGGAGCACATTATCGTTCATTATAAAGATGGAGAGATTAATGAAACCGATTATAACCATTGGCTGGAACGTTATGATAATAAGTATATTAACCGGGAGTCAATTGATGAAGAGGATGTTGCGAGCCTCCTTTATACTAGCGGGACTACAGGCAATCCCAAAGGGGTGATGCTGACCCACCGCAACAATTATTTACATGCTCTGGGTGCTATGCATCATTTCAGGGTCAATGACCGCGATACATATTTGCATGTACTGCCCATGTTCCACGTGAATGGGTGGGGTGCTCCATTTTATTACACGGCAAATGGTTCTACTCAAATTTGTTTGAGGAAAACCAGCCCAGAAATGATATTTGATGCACTACAAAAGCACAAGGTTTCCATCATGCATATGGCACCGACGGTCCTGAATTCACTGTTTCAATATTATGAACGGAATGTTCCGGATATCGAGCAGGATATCCGAATCGTTGTCGCGGGTTCCGCTCCTCCTCCTGCATTCGTTACAAGGGTGGAAAAAGAGTTGGGCTGGGAATTCATTCAAATTTACGGAATGACTGAATCAACCCCGATTAGTCTGATATCACAGATTCGTTCCGAATTCGATGATCTCTCCGATAAAGAAAAATACAGGATGAAGGCAAAAGCCGGATATCCCATCATAGGCAGTGAGATAAAGGTTATCCACGAAAATGGTGAGGAAGTTGCTCGTGATGGCTTGGATATGGGAGAGCTCATCGTCCGCAGTCATGGAGTGATGTTAGGCTATTGGAAAAATGAAGAAGCGACCAGCCAGACACTGATAAATGGATGGCTGCATACAGGGGACATGGCCACAATCGATGAAAATGGAAATGTTGATATCGTTGACCGCAAAAAGGATATAATCATCAGTGGCGGAGAGAACATCTCTTCGATAGAAGTGGAAGGAGTACTCTACGAACATCCGGATATTCTTGAAGCGGCAGTCATTGCCGTTCCGCATGAAAAGTGGGGTGAGACGCCGCATGCCTTCGTTGTGCCAAAAAGGGGCGTGAAATTGACGGAGGATGACATAAGAACCTTCACACGGGAAAAACTAGCTCATTTCAAATCAGTTTCTAGTGTGTCGTTCGTTGATGAGCTTCCAAAAACAGGCTCGGGGAAAATACAAAAAATCCATCTCCGCAATGATTACTGGGAAGCTAACGGAAAATCCGGCAGATTCGTTAATTGAACCACCGCTAACGCTGTTCAGAACTGAACAGCGTTTTTTTTATGTCCATTTCATTCGAGTTTCATATTAAGCTGTGAAGGGGCACTCATGCCATTGTTAAAAATGGATGGGTCATCCAGAGCAAAGGAAGTTGTTTCGAAAAAAAGCTTCCCGATTAACGATAAAGTGTTACGATTATAAAATATTTCGAATTATTATGATTTTTCATCTTTTCGTCATGTTAATTCTAAGAGTTTTGGATTGAGGGGGAGGACATTGAAACGACTTCATTATAGCTGGGTCATCTTAATCATTACGTTTTTTTCAATTATTGTAGCAGGGATCATCAGATCCTCATCCGGCGTATTCATCGTACCATTTGAAAATGAATATGGGTGGGACCGTTCCATCATTTCCTTGTCATTTGCGATAAGTCTATTTCTTTATGGATTATCGGGACCCTTCATGGCAGCCTTGATTGAAGTGCTTGGATTAAAGAAAATGATGGTACTTGGCATGTCGACTTTATTGGCAGGTATATGCCTCACATTTTTCATGGAGCATGAGTGGCAGCTAATGCTTATCTGGGGGATGATCATAGGACTGGGTTCTGGCGTGTTTTTGACGGTATTGAGCCCATATGTGGCGAACCGTTGGTTCGAAAAGCGGCGGGGTCTCGCAGTTGGGGTTTTAACAGCCAGCACGGCTACAGGTCAGCTCATTTTGCTGCCGGTTTTAGCCATCATCATTGAGAACCACTCTTTTAAATGGGCGCTTGGATTAATTGTTTTCCTGAGCATAATCATGCTGCTATCATCCTATTTTTCATGAAAAATACGCCGAAGGAAGTTGGCGTCCTTCCGTATGGGGCAAAAGAAGAAATCAAGGAGGAAGCTGCGGTTCACAAGAAGAATCCTATTGGCATGGCTTTTCGATCATTAAATGAAGCGGTGCGGGTCAAGGAATTCTGGTTATTGGCAGGTAGCTTTTTTATATGCGGACTGTCAACTAGCGGGTTGATCGGCACACATTTCATTTCTTACTGCATCAGTTTTGGTTTGCCGGTCGTTACGGCAGCATCATTGCTATCTTTCATGGGCATCTTCGATCTGATTGGGACGACTTTGTCGGGGTGGTTATCGGACCGTTTTGATAACCGCTGGCTGCTGTTTTGGTATTACGGGTTAAGGGGAGCTTCCCTCGTATTGCTTCCTTTTGCACTCAAAGAGGGGACGATCACCCTGTTGATCATCTTCTCCGTATTTTATGGCTTGGATTGGATTGCGACAGTTCCCCCGACCATCAGCATTTCAAGGCAAGTATTTGGGGTGGAGAAAAGCGGGATTGTCTACGGGTGGATATTCGCTTCCCACCAGGCCGGTGCTGCAGTGGCGGCATACGGCGGAGGGCTGATTTTCAAGGTTTTCAACTCCTATACCTGGGCATTTTTCCTTGCGGGGATCTTCTGTTTATTAGGAAGCTTGTTCGTCATAATGATAAAGAGGCAAGCGGTATCCACTGTGGAAATGGTGCAGTGAGGCTATAGAAGAAAGAAATTCTGTAGTGGAAAGGGGTGACATTCTTGAACGGAACGATGGGGTCGTTGCAGGAAAATAAACGGATCGCTAGCATCGATATATTACGGGGCTTGGCCATTTTAGGGATTTTTTTAGTGAATATGCCTGCTTTCCATTCCCCGCTCTTGTACATTGATGGTGAAAGGCAATGGCCCGAGGGCTGGGATGGGATTTTATACAGGCTCAGTGATGTCATGGCACAGGCCAGTTTTTATCCATTATTTGCGTTTTTATTCGGTTTCGGTGCGATTATCCTGGCCATCAGGAGTGAAGCGAAGGGGATATCCTTTCCTGCCCTGTTTATGAGAAGGCTATCCTTCCTGCTGCTTCTTGGGTGCATCCATGCTTTTTTCATCTGGCATGGCGATATCCTTATAAATTATGCTGTGTTCGGGTTTGCATTATTGTTTTTTTATCAAATGAAGGCAAAGACGTTAATTTTAGTGGGCACGGTGTGTTATGTTCTGCCCTTTGCCATATTGGGTGCACTTCTCCTGGTTATGGGCAGCATCGATAGCGAGGGGCTGACGATACCGACAGATTCGACGATGATGAAGCGATCTTTGGAAAATTATCAATCTGGCACATTTACGGAAATCATCAATCAGAGGGTGCAAGATTGGTATATGGTGAATAATCTCGCTAATGCCGGCATCCTTTTTTTATCCATTTTTCCGTTTTTCTTGATCGGGGCAGGTGTTGCCAAGCGAGGCTATTTGCTAAACCCGATGCATTCTAGGAGGAAATTGAAAGCAATCATGATCGTAAGCCTGCTACTGGGTCTGACTATCAAAATTCTTCCATATGTGACCATATACGATTTTGGCACGATTTTCGTACAGGATTATTTTGGCGGGCCGTTATTGACGATATTTTATATCACAGCCATCACGCTTCTTGCGGAAAAAAATGGAGTTTCCCGGCTGTTGATGCTCCTTGCCCATGTTGGCAGGATGTCGATGAGCAACTATTTATTCCAATCGCTTGTCTGTACCTGGATTTTTTATTCATATGGCTTAGGCCTATATGGATCGATTTCGTACACGACAGGGTTCGTCCTGCTGCTAGGGATATTTTGCCTGCAAATCCTGCTATCCCACTTATGGATGAGCCTGTATCAATACGGCCCGGTGGAATATATCTGGCGTTGTGTTACATATGGCAAAAAGCCGGTTATGCGCAAGGAAAGACCAGTGAAGGGAAAAGGTAGGGGATGTTCATGAAATTGTTGGTTTTTCCCATCCGGGCGGCATCTTAGTTTTGTTTTTCTATAAAAGCCTATGATATGATGAGAGAGAAACTGAACGAGGGGGCAATAAAATGACTCATATGCATATTACAGCATGGGTAATCGGAATCATCCTTTTCTTTGTCACATATTCGATGTATAAAAGTGGAAATCCGAAAGCGAAAATGCTACATATGATTACAAGGTTATTCTATCTATTGATTATTTTGACTGGCGGAATGCTGATTACTGATTTTGGTGCATATGCCGTTAAAATGATCGTCGGCATCATCGTGATTGCTGCGATGGAAATGGTGCTGGTACGCACGAAGAAAAGGAAAAGCACAAGTGCAATGTGGATCTTATTCGCCGTTGCATTAGTATTCGTCGTGTATTTGGGGCTATCCCTGCCGCAAGGACTTTACCTCTTTAAATAGGAATGGAAAAAGCGGGTAAATGAGCTGATCTCATTTACCCGCTTTTTTTCTGCTATTGGGAATTCACTTTCTCAATCACGATCCTTTTCCCCGTGTTCAAGGTGAATTCGAAGCGATCATGATCCTTTTTTCCATACGAGAAATGGTGTTGGACGAGACATATTTGATTCTCGTTATCGAAGGTGAAGAAATTCACGCCGGACTGGTTCGGGACGGTCCTTAAAAACGTGAGCTGGTTATAGCTATATATGCAATCATAAATGGAAAAATCAAGAGAATTCAAGGTCGTTACAAATTGGAAAAACGAATCGTCGTTCAATTCTTCCAATAAACGCTCGAAAGAGTAGAGCAGCTTTTTGCGGATCCGGATGGGTTCGTTTTCCCTTAGGAAGGTGATTTCCCGGTGAAGCAGGATTTTTCCCTCTTCCTCAATAACTCCTTGCTGCCAACGCCCACCCCTGTATACTTCAATGACGCTATCAACATGGTCTTCGATGGAGCAGGCCTCATCTGTTTCATCATCGAAGAAAATCCATTGTTGATTGATATTTTCCACTGTTCCTTCGGTAAAAGCTCTCGTTTGCCTGTTCATTAGTTTGGTTCGTTGTTGCTGACTCATACATATACCTCCAATAGTGGAATCCTCACCTACTTTTTAGTCAAAATCCAATGAAAATATAACGGTATATTTTAAAATATTATGGACAAATAACCATCTTTCCGTCTTTGCATAGGCTATGTTTAAACACGGGATGCTTTGCTCACCAATTCGTAATCACTACAGGGGGCGATCTGGGGGCAGAAATCCTACGAATGATGCTGATCGATACTTAAACTTTGTTGTGCATGTCTTCGAATTAGGAAATAAGGGACGGTAAATCTTTTTTAAGACAGGAGCCAATATTCTGTAGTAGTCCCGATGGAAAGGATGAAGTGTAAAATGTGTGGGATAACAGGCTGGGTGCATTTTCGAAAAGATTTACGAACTGAAACGAAAACACTGGAAAGCATGACGAAAACATTGGCAAAACGGGGGCCGGACGAGGATAATGTCTGGAGCGAAGCCCATGTTGCCTTTGGCCATAAACGGTTGACGGTTGTTGATGCGGAAGGCGGAAAACAGCCGATGACGAAAAATCAACAGGACGGCAGATATACGCTGAGCTACAATGGGGAGCTATATAACACCGAAGATCTTCGCAAACAGCTATTATTAAAAGGATATTCCTTCAAGGGTCATTCTGATACAGAAGTTTTACTAACTTCTTATATTGAGTGGAAAGAAAAATGCATTGACTTGTTCAATGGAATTTTTGCGTTTGCAATATGGGATGAAAAGGAGCAAAAATTATTCGTTGCAAGAGATCGGATGGGGGTGAAACCTTTATTTTACACGGAAAAGGACGGCGGGTTCATTTTTGGTTCGGAACTGAAGGCGATTTTGGCCCATCCGGATGTAAAAACAGAGATAGACCGGGAAGGACTGTCTGAAGTTTTTGGTGTCGGTCCATCCCGAAAGCCAG
The DNA here is from genome assembly GCF_030271255.1 of Peribacillus folii. Lineage (GTDB taxonomy): Bacteria > Bacillota > Bacilli > Bacillales > DSM-1321 > Peribacillus. The sequence continues at coordinate 123,830 of NZ_JASJOM010000006.1, read as the reverse complement.
GCTCTGGTGTGTTTCGTAATATTCACGAATTAAGACCCGCCCATGCGCTTACATTATCAAGGCAGGGTCTTCGGATATGGCGCTACTGGAATGTGAAAAGCGAAGAGCATCGGGATTCCCTGGATGAGACGGCAGAGAAGGTTCGCTTCCTAGTCGAGGATGCAGTGACGAGGCAGCTCGTATCCGATGTTCCGCTCTGCACCTTCCTCTCCGGAGGACTTGATTCCAGTGCGATTACGGCCATTGCAGCCAATTCCTATCAAAAAGAAGGAAAAGGACAGCTTCATACGTATTCGATCGATTATGAAGACAATGAACGCTATTTCAAGGCGAATGATTTTCAGCCAAACTCCGATGGGTATTGGATTAAAAAAATGTCAGATACCTTCAATACGGTTCACCATTCCTCCATCATCACCCAGGAACAGTTAACCGATCATTTGACGGAAGCGGTGCTTGTAAGGGATCTCCCAGGGATGGCGGACGTAGACTCTTCCTTACTTTGGTTTTGCAAGGAAATCAAGCAGGATTTTGTCGTAGGCCTATCAGGTGAATGTGCGGACGAAATCTTCGGCGGTTATCCATGGTTTCATCGCGAGGATGACTTGAATCGGGCTGGGTTTCCTTGGATGAGGTCAACGGATGAGCGAGTGTCATTATTGAAGGGGGGCTGGCGTGAAAAACTGAAGCTGGAGGAATACGCACAGGAAGCATATTTGACCACCCTTGCCGAAACGCCTAGACTGGATGGTGAAAACGGGATAGCGGCAAAGCGCCGGGAGCTGTTTTATGTGAATTTATTATGGTTCATGACGACACTTCTTGACCGCAAGGACCGGATGAGCATGGGAGCGAGCCTGGAGGTCAGGGTGCCATTTGCCGATCATCGCCTTGTCGAATATGCGTGGAACATCCCCTGGGACATGAAGATGGAGGGTAACCGCGAAAAGGGGATACTGAGGAAGGCGCTGGAAGGGCTGTTGCCTGATGAGGTATTGTATCGTAAAAAAAGTCCATACCCAAAAACGCATAATCCTTACTATACAGATCGAGTGCAGGGATGGCTGAAAGAGCTGCTGAAGGACAAAAATTCGGTTCTGCACGAGTTTTTCGATAAACAGAAGTTACATGACATTGTCGATTCCAAAGGTGCAGCATTTAAGGTGCCATGGTTCGGCCAATTGATGTCGGGTCCGCAGTTACTTGCCCATCTTGCCCAGACACATGTATGGTTCAAAGAATACGATATTCAAATCATTGAATGATAAGAAGGGGCAGGATATTATCCATGCCCCTTTCCCTTTGCCTAATGATTGATTGTCAGGATTTTATATTGATAGCCGCCCAATTGAATTTGCGGATCCTTAACGGCAGCTTTCGTCCTTACATCGGTTACGCTCTGTCCCTTCAAGTCGAAAGGCAGGGTGAAGGATTGTAACGATTCGGTCGGATTAATGATGACCACCACGGAACGATCTTGATTATATTTTAAGTAGGCCACGATATTTTCATTTCCGCTAGTATCCAGGAATTTGAACATCCCTTCATTGGCAAGTAACCGTTCCTCCTTTCGTAATGAAATCAATTCCCTGATTTCATCCAAAAGCTCGCCATTTTGCTTTTCTTCCTCCCAGACCATGCATTTACGGCATCCAGGATCCATGCCGCCGGTCAAGCCGATTTCATCTCCATAATAGATACAGGGGCTGCCATTGAAGGTCAGCAGGATGGCATGGATAAGTTTGGCCCGGGCCAAGTCCTCGTCGCAATCGGTGAAGATCCGCGGTGTATCATGACTTCCGAGCAGATTGAACGTGACGTCAAAAACATTGGTTGGATAGCTCTGATAGATGGCTGTCATTTCCTCGATGAACTCGCGAGCATTGATGGTTTGCGAAGCCACCAGGCTAAACACTTGGTTGGTGAACGGATAGTTCATCACCGCATCAAACTGGTCCCCGCGCAGCCAAGGCAAGGAGTCATGCCAAATTTCTCCTAGGATATAAAGATCCGGCTTTATTTCCTTGACCGCTTTACGGAAATCACGCCAAAAGGGTTGGTCAACTTCATTGGCCACATCCAGTCTCCAGGCGTCTATATCGAATTCCTTGATCCAATAGGTCGAAACCTCCAGCAAATATTCCTTTACCTCCGGATTCGCTGTATTCAATTTCGGCATCGATTCGAAAAAACCGAATGTTTCGTAATTGGGCCTTTCCCCTCCATGAAGGGGGAAATCATGTGGGTGGAACCATTCCTTATACTTTGATCCCTCTCCCTTCTCGAGTAAATCCTGAAAAGGTGGGAAGTAGTAGCCGCTATGGTTGAAAACGGCATCCAGCATGACGCGGATTCCCCGCTTGTGGCACTCCTGTATGAGTGTTTTCAATGTTTCCTTCGTTCCGAATTGAGGATCTATTCTCCGGTAATCGATCGTATCGTACTTATGATTAGAGTGGGCTTCGAAGATTGGTGTGAAATAGATACCATTGATGCCAAGTTCTTCTAAATAATTTAAATGCTCGATGATCCCTTCAAAATCACCTCCAAAAAAATTATCCACTGTCGGTTCTTCGCTCCCCCAGGGCTTTACACCTTCTGGGTCGTTATCATGGTTGCCATTCGCGAATCGTTCCGGGAAAATCTGGTACCAAATCGTATCTTTTACCCATTCAGGAGCACCGAATATTTCATTTTGATGCAAATATGGAATGGCGAAATAACTACCGGGATCCTTTGGAGCTTCATGGAAAAAACCCTTTTCCGTGTAAAAGAACGTTTCATTTCCTGAGCTGACCCTGAAGCCATAGCGGATTCTGCGGTAAGGGGGCGACACATACACTTCCCAATAATCATGATGGGCATCACGGCCGGATAGGCTCATCACCTTCTCTTCGTATAGCCATTGTCCTTCATTCGATATGTATGGATCTCCAAAAATCAATTCCACCGTGGAGATATCTTGTCTTTTCGTACGCAGACGGATATGCAGGGTTTCTTTGTCGATGGTATAGGCGAAATTGTCCGTAGGTCTATGATGTATGGATGAAAATTCCAATAATAATCACTCCAATTCTATAAGCGTATTTGAGGAGGTGAATTGAAAATTGAAACTGTAGGCTGTGAATGTGGGAATTTTATAAGTTGAGCTCAGCCGTCATTCGTATTTTCAATATGAATATATACCCGATAATCATTGAACAAAGCGGGGATTAACTAAAAAATAACAAAAATTAAGTATCACGACAAGAAAATTATAACCTCAAGGAAAATGTTGTAAAAATAAAACCGGTTCATATAATGATAACAACAGGGGTGATATCGCTTACATTCCTATGGGAGCTTCTCAATGATTGAACCTTCTCAATGATTGAACCCACAAACAAGCATTGTAAACAATTTGGCGCAATTGGACATGATAGAAGAAACATTTTAAAAAGGAGAATGAAATTGAAGAAGCAGATTTTTCATTTGATTATGTCCATATTCTTGATCATGGTGGCAAGTGCTTGTGGTATTGATTCAGCTAAGGATAATAGGAAGATTTTAGATGATGAGAAACCTGTGGAAGAAGCCACCGATGAAGCGAAACCGGAAAAAATGGTCATTTGGGAGGAAAAAGGTAAAGCAGAGGCCCTAAAGCCAATGATTGAAAAATTCGAAAAAGAATATGGGATCGAGATTGTACATGAAGAGCTGGAAATTGCACGTGAAATGCATGACAGACTTCGCCGTGATGGCCCGATCGGAAACGGGAAAACTCCGGATGTCGTAACATTTTCCCATCAACAAATCGGACAGCTGGTGAAGGAAGGCCTGATTCAGGAAGTGAAGGTGGAGAAGGAAGTATTGAACGCCTTCCATGAATCAACAATCAGGGCCGAAATGTACCAAGATAAAGTTTTTGGCTTGCCGAAATCCGTCAACACTTCCGTTTTGATTTACAATAAAAAAATGCTGTCCAAGGCACCCGAAACGATGAATGACTTATATAAAATCTCAAAGGAATATAGGAAAAAAAACGTATATGGCTACCACGCCGAATGGAATGGCTTTCATGATGCGTATGGTGTGATGGCCGGGATGGGAAGCTATGTATTCAAGGATAAAAAAGGGCATTTCATCTCATCGGATGTCGGTCTGAATGATAAGCATGCCATAAAAGCAGCTGCCTATATCCAAAAATGGTATAAAGCCGATTTGATTCCTAACGGTGATAAGGCTGCAATCCAGAATTTGTTTAGGCAAGGGAAATTGGCTTCATTCTTAGGTGACGCTAACTCAATTTCCGGGAATGAGGAAACAGGAATGGCGCATTTGCCTGAGTTGCCAAACGGCAAGCCGGTGAAACCGTTCTTGGAAGTCAAAGGCTGGCATGTAACGGCATTCACGAAACATCCATATTGGTCGACAAAATTAGTCGAGTATTTGACAAACGACGAACAAGCATGGCACCGCTATGAGGCGACAGGGGATTTCCCACCGAACAAATCGATCGGGCATGCTGAATCGATTAAAGATAAGGAAAAGGCACAAGCCTTAAGCATACAATTACAATACGCTGAACCTGTGCCTAATATTCCTGAAATGAATAAAGTTTGGGGACCGATGGATTCTGCGATGAATCGGATAACGATGGAAAGGGCTAAACCCAAACGGACCTTGGATGAAGCGGTTAAGGCGATAAAAAAACAATGATTTCCTCATTTTCACTCTTCAATTTCACTGCACTTCAGATCAATGCCCAATTTGTCCCTTTAGTGTAAAGATTTTTATAATTTGGATTTGACGAGATGTGGTCAAAAGGCTAATCTTAAAGGCGTAAAGAGATAGCTAGGAGGAGAGCGGATATGAGAAATGGAGTGTTGGCACTCGCTTTGATTCCGTTGCTTCTTTTTTACGCCATTCCAGTAGGAGCAGCTGAAAAAGAACAACGAACTTGGACGGATGAAATCGTATATTCATTAATGGTGGACCGATTTTTCGATGGAAACACCAAAAATAATGGTGATGCGGATGTAAATGACCCTTCTGCGTTTAATGGCGGGGATTTCGAAGGCGTCACGAAGAAACTGAATTATCTGAAGGACATGGGTTATACCGCTATCATCCTTTCACCGATTTTTTCTAATGAAGATAAGGGCTACCATGGGGATTGGGTGACCGATTTTTATAAAACGGATCAACACTATGGGACAATTGAAGATTTCAAAAAGCTTGTGAATGAGGCACATAATCTTGACATGAAAGTGATCCTTGATTTTCAGGTCAATAATGTGGGACCGCATTCATCCTGGCTGGAAGATGCAGATAAACAAGATTGGTTCCATGAAGAAAAGGAAGCTTCAAACGACAGCGATCAGAAGCAGAAGGAAACCGCCTGGCTTGACGGTCTTCCCGATTTGAATCAAGACAATGCCGAAACAAGGGAATATTTACTTGATGCTGCAAAGTGGTGGATAACGGAAACGGATATTGATGGGTATCGTTTAACTAAAGTCCAATATGTGGCAAAGGATTTTTGGAAGGAATTTGTGGATTCGGTCAAATCTGAAAAATCAAATTTCTATACGATCGGGGATGTACAAGGTGACGCTAATACGATTTCAAGCTACAAGGAAACGGGTATCGATGCCTTTATGGCTTATCCGCAGAATATTGAATTAAGGGAAGCGTTTGCCTCTCCTGACAAAGAGTTGAAGCCGGTTTTTGATGCGTTCAAGGAGAGTGAAGCGAAGTTTGGCGGTAAGGCTTCCCAAGCGTTGTTCATGGATACGCAGGCGATGCCCCGTTTTACGAAGGATGCAGCCGACAACAATGAAAACCCAGGTTCGAGGTGGAAAATGGCATTATCCTATCTTTATACGATGCCGGGAGTGCCCATCGTATTTTATGGCTCCGAAATTGCCTTGAATGGCAATAAGGCCCCTGATAATCATAAATTGATGAACTTCAAGACAGAACAGGAGCTGGTGGAATACATCACGAAGCTCACCGATCTTAGAGTCATGCATCCTGCTTTGACAAAGGGGGATATGGAACTTTTATATGAACGGGGGGGAACCTCGGTATTTAAAAGGGTTTATGGCAAGGAGACGATGGTTGTTACCATGAACAATACGTCTGAAACCCAAACGATAAAAATTGCCGATAAGGAACTTGGTCAAAATAAAGAGCTGAGGGGCATGCTGAATGGCGATCTGGTCCGCAGTAAGGACAACAGTTACACAATCGTAATCGATAGGGAAACGACGGAGGTCTACACACTGTCCCCTAAGTCGACCATCAATATTCCTTACCTGTTCGTAATCGGTTTGGTTCTTCTCATTTTTTTCCTATTCATCGCATTAATCATGAAACGGTCCAAAAGGAACCAACCAAACTGAACACATCTTTCTGTGACTGAGGAATAACGTCCCAAGGCTTTTGTGAAAACAGGATCGGGGGGTTCATCATGAATAAAATTTGGTGGAAAGAAGCCGTTTGTTATCAAATTTATCCGCGCAGCTTCATGGATAGTAATGGTGATGGAATAGGGGATTTAAAAGGGGTGATATCCAAACTCGATTATCTCCAGGATTTAGGAATCGATGTTATTTGGATTTGCCCATTTTACAAGTCTCCCAATGCTGATAATGGTTATGACATTAGCGATTATCGGGCAGTTTCAGAAGAGTTCGGATCAATCGATGATATCGAGCTATTATTGAAAAATGCTCACGAGCGCGGAATGAAGGTGATCCTCGATCTTGTGCTGAACCATACGAGTGATGAGCACCCCTGGTTCATGGAGTCACGGTCGTCCCGAGATAATCCTAAACGCGATTGGTATATATGGAGGGATGGACATGACGGCCGCGAGCCGAATAATTGGGAAAGCATCTTTTCGGGAAGTGCATGGAAATTCGATGAACGTACACATCAATACTATTTACATCTATTTGCCGAAAAGCAGCCAGACTTAAATTGGAAAAATGCTGATGTGCGGAAGGCGCTGTATCAGATGGTCAATTGGTGGCTCGATAAAGGGATTGACGGCTTCCGGATCGATGCGATCACGCATATCCATAAGCGGGAAGGTCTCCCGGATATGCCAAACCCTTATTGGCATCAGTATGTGCCTGCGTTCGAAATGCATACGAACCAGGATGGGATCCTGGAATATCTGCAAGAGCTGAAACAGGAAACTTTCTCTAAATTTGACATCATGACGGTCGGGGAAGCCAATGGTGTCAGGATCGAGCAGGCTGAAGACTGGGTTGGGGAAACCCATGGGAAATTTAATATGATTTTTCAATTCGAGCATCTTGGGCTATGGAATCGAGGACAAAACCAGCATGTTGATGTAATCGGACTGAAACACACCATGACCAAGTGGCAAAAGGGCTTAAAGGGAAAAGGCTGGAATGCCTTGTTTTTTGAGAACCATGATCAGCCGCGAAGCGTATCGACATGGGGAAATGAACATCAATATTGGCTCGAGAGTGCAAAAATGATTGCGGCCTTATACTTTTTCATGCAAGGGACCCCTTTCATTTATCAAGGTCAGGAAATAGGCATGACGAATGTCCAATTTGACTCGATTGATGATTATGATGATGTCGGAATGAAAAATTTCTATCGTATCGAGACCTCCAAAGGCCGCCCGCATGACGAAATCATGCACATCATATGGCACAGCGGACGTGATAATTCAAGAACCCCGATGCAATGGAGTGAGCGGGAAAATGGTGGATTCACTAATGGGACGCCTTGGATGAGGGTTAATCCTAATTACCGTGCGATCAATGTAGAGCAGCAGAGAAATGATCCTACATCCATTTACCATTTTTATAAGAAGATGATTCAGCTTAGAAAAAAACATGAGGTCCTTGTTTACGGAGAATACGAGTTGTTATGGGAGGATCACCCTGAACTTTATATTTATACAAGAACCATGAATGGCGATTCAGTCAAGGTAGTATGTAATTTCAGTACGAATCACCATCAAATCGACCTATCCTTTTGGGGGGCGATGGAGCTATTGCTTGCAAATTATGATGAGTGTCCTGATGGGCCGATCATTGAATTACGGCCATATGAAACAAGGGTTTATCGTTAATGAACAAAAAGGAAAATCATTGAATGCAGCAATGGGACGACATAAGGTTAGTCGTCTGACCTCACCTTCCTTCCATGTCCTTTTGTTTGATTTTAGAGGCTGATCCAAAAATCAGCTTCTTTTTTATATAATAAAAAGGAAAAAAGAATAGTTGGTATTTTCTGAAAAAAACAGTAAAACGATAAAAAAGTATGGAAATCACTATTGGGAAGAGTGTATTATTAATACATATAAATGTATAAATATAAAAATTATTAACTGTTCATTGGCATTTATCAATGAAGTCAATTAAGGCTAAAGAAAGGAGAGGAAAACTACATGGCCATCACGATAAAAGATGTGGCACAGCTTGCGGAAGTTGCACCTTCAACAGTCTCCCGGGTGATCGCAAATAATCCTCGGATAAGTGAAAAAACGAAAGTGAGGGTGCGAAAAGCAATGAAAAAACTAGGTTATCATCCAAACTTCATTGCACGCAGCCTTGCTAATCAGTCAACGAGGATCATTGGATTGGTGCTGCCGAGTTCATCCATTGAATTTTATCAAAACCCATTTTTTCCGAAGATACTGCAAGGTCTTAGTGAAGGAGCTCAGGAAAACCACTATTCATTATTGCTTAGTACGGGGAAAACGGAAGAAGAAATATATAATGGAGTCGTAAATATGGTCCAGGGCGGGATGGTCGATGGTATCATCTTGATGTATTCAAGGTTGAACGACCATATTCTTACTTATTTGCGAGCAAGGGGCTTTCCCTTCGTCATCATTGGGAAACCATATGATTTTATCGAGGAGATCACATATGTAGATAATGATAATGTCCTCGCTGCGGAACAGGCAACGGATTACCTCATAAAGCTCGGACACGAAAGGATCGGCTTCATCGGAGGGGACGAAACCCTGGTGATGACCCTCGATCGCTTAACCGGGTTTGAAAGGGCGCTGAAAAGGGCTGGCATCACTCCAAGAGGTGAATATACCTTACACAAAGACTTTCTGCAAGAAGGTGGACAAGCAGCGGCGAAAATGCTGCTATCCATCGACGAGCCGCCAACAGCGTTGGTTGTCAGTGATGACCTTATGGCACTTGGCGTCGTCCAAGCTCTTCGTGAGATGGGGATTCGAACGCCTGAAGAAATGTCCATTGTCAGCTTCAATAATGTGCTTTTCTCAGAATTATCTTTACCTGCCCTGACGTCAGTGGATATCAATATATCCGATTTAGGCTATCAGGCGGCCAAGGGGATCATTCAGGTGCTGCAAACTGGTGATACCCCAGCAGGTGCGATCATCCCGCATCATTTTGTGGAAAGGCATTCTTGCAGGTCAATCAAACAAGGTGCAATGGCGGCCATCGGTTATTGAAGAAGGGGGGCATTGCTTACATGCAATGTCCTTTTTGTTAGAATTGTATGCTGAAGCCCTTGAACGTGTGTATGCCTGTCCCATGCTTGACCAAATCATTGCCCTTGAGGTACTGGGTGGCCGCCAGCACTTCCATAAACATGTCAGGTTCCAGTCCCAGTTGATTATGACTCCCATATATTTTGGAAACTTGCTGGATTTTGGCGATTCTTTCTAATGAATTAACAAGGTCTTCGGGATTTGTTGAAGGATAGAATGCGTATATGGGAGTGCCAGAGTAAAGCAAATCACCGGTAAATAAATACCCTCTAGCCTGATCCAATATGGAAATATGCCCAGGTGAATGTCCAGGGGTATGATAGACGTCTAAACGTCGATTCCCGATGTCGATGGTATCTCCGTCTGTAAGAAGTCTTGCAGGGGTTCCTTGGTAGGGTCTGTAAGTTGAGGGGTCGAATGATCCAGGCAAGGGTCTTGTTATATCCCTGGAAATATCTTTCCTTATTTGTTTCAAAGACAATCCCTGGATGCCATTGATGAGCCAATCGGCATCATCTCTATGTACGTAGATCCTATCGAATTCCCCATGTCCTCCGATATGATCCGCATGCACATGTGTGGTTAATACGATGATCGGAAGATTAGTAAGCCTGTCCGTAATTCGCTTGATTGAATCGATGCCAAGCCCTGTATCAATTAATGCGGCCCGTTTGTCGCCGATTACTAAAAAGGAATGCACTTTCTCCCAATGGCCATATTCACTTATCGCAAATGTCATGTCATCCAATGCCTGAACGGTGAACCAGGGGGGGGGCATGTATTTCATGCCTATCACTCCTTTGTGTCCTTATATTTCTTAAATTTCCTGTTGAGGCCGGCAATATCCTGCCTGAAAAATAAAAACAGTGGATTTCAAAAAGGAAATCCACTGCGTCTGAAGTTCATGATTATCCGTTTACAACAGTCCCGCCGTTTACATGAATGACTTGACCGCTGACATAGGATGAATCGTCACTGGCCAAATATACGTAGGCTGGCGCTAATTCCTCGGGCTGACCAGCGCGTCCCATCGGTGTATTCTGTCCGAATTTGGCAACATCCTCTTCGCCAAATGACGCAGGAATCAATGGCGTCCAGATTGGACCTGGTGCCACACCGTTCACCCTGATGCCATCTTTTGAAATGGAGTTTGAAAGGGCCCGCGTAAAGGCTAAGATGGCACCTTTCGTAGAAGAGTAATCGATTAGCTTTGGATTGCCCTGATACGCGGTGATAGAGGTTGTATTAATGATGCTGCTGCCTTTTTTTAGATGCTTTAATGCAGCCTTTGTTAAGTGAAACATTGAAAAGATATTGGTTCGGAACGTTTTTTCCAATTGCTCTGCGGAAATATCAAGGATACTTGTTTGTACATGCTGTTCCCCGGCATTGTTCACCAGGATATCCAATCCGCCGAATTCATCCACCGTTTTTTGGACGACCTCCTGGCAGAAGGCTTCATCACCGATATCACCTGAAATGAGCAAGCATTTCTGTCCTTCACTTTCAATCAATTCTTTTGTTTGTTTGGCATCCTCGTGTTCATCCAAGTACGCCACAGTTACATTGGCACCTTCTTTAGCATAATAGATGGCCACTGATTTCCCGATTCCACTATCCCCTCCGGTAATGATGGCGGTTTTTCCGTTCAATTTGCCGCTTCCTTTATAGGAGGATCTGATCGATTCTGGGTTTGGTTCCATTTTTGTTTCCAAGCCAGGTTGGTGCTGCTGATGTTGAGGGGGAAATCCTTGTTTGCTCTCGTTTTGTTTAGTCAATGTTAAATGCCTCCCGGTTAAAGATTTACACTATTTTTATTCCTTGTTCTTGGAAAAAGAAAACATGGTAAAATGAACCAAATCAAAACGCAAGTAACGTTTTGGTAATTCCTAAAAATGCAACATCCTTATTCTTACCATGATCTTGGAAGCAGATGCATCCTGAGGGAAGAAGGTTTTGGCCTATAAAAACAAGGGCAAAAAAAAAGACCCTGCCCGTTCGGGTAAGATCTTTCATGATTAACGGTAATTCAAGAATTGGACGTCAATCGAGAGATCGGCGCCTCTGATCGCGGAAATGATTCCTTGCAAATCGTCCCTGTTTTTTCCGGTAACGCGAATTTGGTCATCTTGTATTTGGCTTTTTACCTTAAGACCGCTATTTTTGATGATCGTGTTTATTTTTTTTGCTTGTTCCTTATCGATGCCTTGGATTAGCTTGGCCCGTTGGCGAACGGTACCGCCAGAAGCACCTTCTAATTTGCCATAGTCCAGGTTCTTGATGGGTACGTCCCGTTTGACGAGTTTGCCGATAAGGACATCCTTTAATTGTTCAAGCTTATATTCATCGTCAGACACTAAAACGAGGTCTTCCTTTTCAAGGGTGATGCTGCTGACACTTCCTTTAAAATCATAGCGAGTCTGAATTTCCTTCATCGCCATGGTCACTGCATTCGTTACTTCTGAAAAGTCTACTTTGGATACAATATCAAATGAATTTTCCTTTGCCATCACTTACCTCCAGCAGGTTTTATTTCCTTCATTATAGAGAAATTGGGGAAGGAAGACAACCATATTAACCGTATGCTGAATCGGTGAGTACATGGTTAAAAAAAGCGGGGGAACAGCCCCATGCTTCATTTATGATCCGTTTTCTTCGAATAGGAGTGTTTACCCGCCGTGAGGTTTTCCTGATAAGCGACGTTTTTTTCGGCATTGATCGCTTGATTGTCTTTCGGTCTTTTATTGTTATCAGTCGTTTTGGACATAATGAAAACTCCCTTCTATAATCATGATCAATATTATGGTTCACAATGATAGAAGGAAGTATGTATGTTTATGAATTCTCAGGGGTATCGTTTAAGAAGAAGAGGGCAATTGTCCCAGGACCTGCATGAGCGCCAATGACGGAGCCGATGGTGTGGATCATGAAGTCGCTCGTCCCGAATTCATTTTGGATGGCTTCTTTCCATTCCAATGCCGTTTCTTCGTCATCCCCATGACTGATGGCGATCGTTTGGGTCGTTAAGTTTTTACCTCTTTCATGCATTAATTCGATGACACGTTTAAGCAATTTCTTTTTGCCGCGAATCTTTTCCAGTGGAACCAGCTTCCCGTCTTCCACGTGTAATAACGGTTTAATGTTTAATAATCCGCCAACAAGGGCAGATGTTTTGGAGATGCGGCCTCCGCGTGCTAAATATTCAAGATTATCCACCGTGAACAAATGCTCCATATGGCTTGTCCGAAATTCGATATCGGCTAGAATTTCTTCTTTGGATGCACCGCTTGCCGCAAGTTCTGCCGCTTTCTTGACGATCAAGCCGACACCCATCGAAGCGCATTTCGTGTTGATGATTTCAATATCGACATCAGGATATTCTTCCTTCACCTGATTAAGAATCATCACAGCTGTTTGGTAGGTTCCTGACAGCTCAGAGGAAAAGGCAATATAAATCCCCTGCTTTTGGTCCTTGGCAAATTGTCTGAAAAGTTCTATTAAGTATTCCGGGGAAGCTTGCGATGTTTTTGGAGCTTTTCCGTCAATCATCGCTTGATAGACTTCTTTAGAATGAATGGTAAGCAAATCTTCATAGTTTTTCCCATCAAGGTGGACTTGTAAAGGGATCAAGGATACATTGTTTTCCTTATAGAAAGACAATGGCAAATCACATGCACTATCTGCAAGAATTGTGATAGCCATAATACACCTGCTTTCTTTTTACAGTTTTTAGAAAATGAGACTTCATTCCACCTTATAGTGTAGCATGTAAACGCAAAAATTCAATCTCTGCGTAAGTAGAATAAATAATTATGGGTAAAAAGATAATAGGATAAGGGTGAAATGGAGGTTATTAGGATGTACAGTGGCGAAATGAAGAAAATCCTCATAGTTGTGGTCGGGGCATTCCTGAATGCTGTCGCGATGAACTTTTTTCTTATACCGGCAAATGTTTATGCGAGCGGCTTTACGGGAGTGGCGCAGCTTCTATCCCGAATGATAGGGTCCTTTGCTCCCTTTAATGTATCGACAGGGATTTTATTGCTGTTATTGAATATCCCCGTGACGATCATCGCGTGGAGAAAAGTTGGAAAGTCGTTTACGTTTTACAGTTTTCTTAGCGTTGCCTTAATGTCACTTTTCATGGAAGTGATCCCCATTACACGCTGGTCTCCTGACATATTGCTGAATGCCGTTTTTGGCGGAGTCATTGCAGCGGTCGGTGTCGGAATCACCTTGAAGTATGGCGCATCGACAGGGGGGATGGATATTATTGCCATGCTATTGTCGCGGAAAAAAGATAAACCTGTTGGGACTTACTTATTCTTGCTCAACGGAGTGATCATCGTGACGGCTGGAGCTGTCTATGGACCTGAAAAAGCTTTGTATACTCTCGTTACCCTTTACACATCGACTCGTGTTGTGGACGCAATACATACACGCCATGAAAAGCTTACAGCCATGATCATTACAAAGCAAAGCGAAGAACTCAAACAGGCTATCCATGCCAAGCTTGTGCGGGGAATTACAAGGGTGCCGGCAAAAGGAGGATTTACCAATGAAAACAAAGAAATGCTAATGATTGTCATAACAAGATATGAACTGTATGACCTTGAACGGATTATTAAAGAAGTTGACCCTCATGCTTTCACGAATATTATCGAAACCTCGGGCATTGTCGGCACATTCAGGAGGGAATAGTAACGGGCCAATTAAGACCATTACACTTTCGTTACAAATCGGTATTTACGGACGTTCATAGTTTATGGCTTGTTCAAAGCGGTTAAGTTTTATAGTGTAGCGCCAATTCAAAAAACTACCGAAGGAGTGATGGAAATGGCTAACGATGAAAAAATGAGCAGACAGGAAGCAGGACGTAAAGGCGGGGAAGCCACATCAAAAAATCACGACAAGGATTTTTTCAGGGAAATTGGACAAAAGGGCGGCAAAGCGACATCCAATAATCATGATAAGGACTTTTATCAGGAAATAGGCCAGAAGGGCGGAGAGGCGACTTCCGATTCACATGGCAAGGACTTTTATAAGGAAATTGGGGAAAAGGGAGGAAAGGCACGAAGCGGCAAAAATTAAAACAACGATGAAAGCCTCCAGGAAACTGGAGGCTTTCACTTATTTCGAGTGGTTTTCCAGATCTTCCTGGAATTCCCGAAGTTGTTCTTTCTCAGCCTCGGTCGAGTTGGCGAAGGCGGAGGAAAGAGCGTTTTTGGCGATATCCTCGGTATTACGCTGGTCACCGTCATGCTCATGCTCAGAGTGAAGGGCTTCTTCAACAAATTCTTTAGCTTTCTGGAATAGTTTATTTGCCATTAGAAGCCACCGTAGCTTTGTTCAGACATGATTCTCAACCTGTCTTTTTCAGCTTGTTCAAACGTGGTGTGATAAGGGATTCTTTCGGCATGCTTGGCAACACTTTCCTTGCCTTGCTGTACAAATCGTTTAGATTTACTACCCATACTTATCTCCTCCGATTCTGAGCGTTGTAACAACAGTAACAAATCTGTTGTCGATATTAGTTTGGCTTCGCCAGCATATTTTATGAAGGTAAAAAATGCCGCATCAGAACTTTAAGTTGAATTTATCTTCAAGGAAGACGGCTATTCCATCTTCTTCATTCGACAATGTCGTCAAATTTGCGACCGTCTTTACAGGTGAAATGGCATTTCCCATGGCAACGCCCGTTCCTGCATAATCGAGCATTTCCAAGTCATTGTCCTCGTCCCCGAATGCGATGATCCGGTCTTGGGGGATTTCCAGATATTTAGAAATGCGTTTTAGACCGACTACCTTGCTTAACCCGCTTTTAATGATTTCAATGATATGGAAAGGCTCTGCCCAACGGCGATGATCGACCAATTCGGCATGGACATCGGATAAATGCTGACGAATCGATCCAACATATTCACTGTCTGTATGGATGAGCATCGATGTAGGGGAGTCCTGAAGGAAATTGCGCAAGTCCCCCGTCTTCATGGTTGGATTGCCTACATTGAACATGTCCATCAATTTTTGGTCATGATGATGGACGTAGACGTCATCACGGACTTCAGCGATGATGTTATGATATTTAAATTGATCGCAGGCCTCCACGATATCCTTCGCAACGCTTATATCAAGCGGAGAATGATATACCCCCCAGCTTGTCTGTAATGGATGATGGACGAAAGCTCCATTGAAATTGACGATGGGTGTAGTCAAGCCCAATTCGCGGTAATATAGTTCGCTTGAACGAAACGGACGACCGGTGGCAATCATGATTTCATGTCCATCTTCTTTTAATTTAAGTAAAGTTTGTTTAGTTCTTGTAGAAATGGTTTTGCTATCGGTAAGTAAAGTACCATCAAGATCCAATACGATCAAATGCTTCTCAGCCATGAACACACCTTCTATTCTTTTTGATTTCATTATATGCCAATATCGTTATGCCTATTTTAAAGTAAATGTAAATCTTTTTCATTCTTTATGCATTCCTGTATGATATTACTATATCGAGGATTATAATACGTAGAGCGAAGGACAGGTTTCATGGAGTGATATGGGAAACATTTTAGGGTGAAAATATTCGGAGGGGTTAACTTGATCATAATTGAAAAAGAAAAAATAGGACAAATTCCTGCTTTGCATTTGAGTGAACAGGCGGCATTCCATCAGGAATTGCCGCTTATCATCTTCATACATGGCTTTCAAAGTGCGAAAGAACATAATCTTCATTATGCCTATCTATTGGCCGAAAAGGGGTTCCGAGTGCTACTTCCTGATGTGATTCATCATGGGGAAAGGGAGTCTGGTTTAAGCGATTCCGAAATGATGCCCCTTTTCTGGGAAATGGTTTTACAGACGATAAAAGAATTATCACTGCTTAAGGATGATTTATTATCGAGAAAATTAATTGATCCTGAACGGATTGGCGTAGCGGGTACATCAATGGGGGGCATCGTGACGAACGGGGCACTTGCCGCTTATGAATGGATAACGGCCGGGGTCAGTCTAATGGGCAATCCATCATATGTCGCGTATGCAGAACTCCAAATCGAAGAGATCAAGAAAAGGAAATTGCCATTCCCGATAACCGATGAGGAAGTCGGCAAAGTGATTGAATATCTCAAACCATATGATTTGAGTCTCAATCAAGATAGGCTAGCCAATCGCCCGCTTCTTTTTTGGCATGGAGCTAAAGATCCGGTCGTACCTTATCACCATGCGTATCAATTTTATGAAGGTGTCAAATCTGGGTATGGTGAGGCAGTCGGGAAAATCGAGTTCATCCTCGATCCAAAGGCAGGCCATAAGGTCAGCAGGGAAGGAGTGCTTAAGACAGCAGGCTGGTTCCAGAAACATTTGCTGCCAACTGTGCAAAAAGCTTAAGTACTTGCGCGAAATCTGTTATGATTCTAATACAGACATAGTGTAAAGTCTAAATCGGGGCAAATTACATGAAACCGATTCATTTTAAACTGTAGAGATTTTTAAGAGAAGGAGTGATTGATGTGGATCAAGATACAAAAGACGTTATTCTTGGAGCTTTGGAGCAGGTCATTGACCCTGAGCTTGGTATAGATATCGTGAATTTAGGCTTGGTGTACGATGTGGACATGGATGAAGCCGGTCTGACAACTGTTACGATGACGTTGACCGCTATGGGCTGTCCGCTAGCCGGGACAATTGTCGATCAAGTGAAGTTGGTCCTTGAAGATATACCGGAGGTCAAGGAAACGGATGTGAAGATTGTCTGGAGTCCGCCATGGACCAGAGACAAAATGTCCCGATATGCCAAGATCGCACTGGGAATCAAGTGATCGTCAACGAATAAAATGGGGAACCAGTCTCATGATAGTGAATCCTTCATAAGGGTGAAGCTTTTATGGTCTGGTTTTTTCTGATACGCCCGGGTGAGGAGTGGTTAATTGAATAGACATATAAAGGATTCCTTAAGCAGGCCACTGAGGGATTTGAGAATATCCGTCATCGATCGGTGTAACTTCCGCTGTCAATATTGTATGCCAGCAGAAATTTTTGACGATAAGTTTCCATTCCTGCCAAAAAGTGAACTTTTATCTTATGAAGAAATCGTGAGGGTTTCGAAGATATTTGCTGAATTGGGAGTAAAAAAGCTTAGATTGACGGGCGGGGAACCACTGTTACGGAAGGAACTTGCCACACTGGTAGCTGAGCTCGTAGCTATTGACGGGATAGAAGATATAGGATTGACCACGAATGGCGTGTATCTGGAAAAACACGCCGAAAAACTGAAGGCGGCTGGCTTGCAGAGAGTGAATATCAGCTTGGACAGTCTCGATGATGACCTTTTTAAGAAAATGAATGGCAGGGGTATCGGGATAGGACCGGTAATTCGCGGCATAAGAGCTGCCAAAGACGCTGGTCTTGGCGTTAAAGTGAATATGGTAGTGAAAAAAGGAACCAATGAATCGCAGATTCTTCCTATGGCCCGCTTTTGTAAAGAGCGGAACATGACATTGCGATTCATAGAATTCATGGATGTTGGCCATACAAATGGCTGGCAGCTGAAGAATGTGATAACGAAAAAGGAATTGCTTGATATGCTTCAAACTGAATTCGACGTTGAGCCTGTGGAAGAAGAGTATTATGGAGAAGTCGCAAAACGCTTCCGATATAAAGGGACGACTACGGAAGTTGGCTTCATCACATCCGTCTCCGAGTCTTTTTGTTCCAGCTGCACAAGGGCCCGTCTATCAGCCAATGGAAGCCTTTATACATGCTTGTTCAACGGCAAGGGCCATGATTTGAAGTCGCTGCTCCGTTCCGGCATGGCGGATGAGGAATTGACCGATTACATCATTTCATTGTGGAACGATAGAGATGACCGATATTCGGATGAGCGGGTAACGGGAACGGTGAAAGGGCAGGAAAAAATCGAGATGTCATTCATTGGCGGTTAATCGGGCGCCATCCCGAATTTAAATTGTATACGGTAAGTGAACGAGGATGATTGCCAACAGCATTCATCTTTTTTTTATACGATTTTTATGCATCATTTTACTTGTCATGAATCACATGGTGTATAATTCCCGTCAGTAAAATGATGCAATGTTCCTGGTTGAAAAGTATGGGGGATCAGTCCGTATTCATTGTTCAAAACGTGGGGGGTTCAATGAATCGTACAGATTTCGATTGGACAGTTTTCGCAATCGATTTCTTGTTTTAAATAATCTATGTCAAGGATCGTAATGAGTCCTTTTTTAATTGAGACCACCTCATTTTTCCTTAAATGAGCGAGCATTCGATTGACCACCTCTCGTGATGTGCCGCAAAAATTGGCGAGTTCTTGGTTGGTAAAAGAGAAATTGATGACTTTTCCATCTTCGGTATCCTTACCATAGCTATTGGATAAGCGGATGAGAGTGGAGTAAAATGCCCCTTTTTTACCATGCAGGAGCATATCGCGGAATTTTGCCTGATTCCTGCGATTTTGAGCGGATAGCCAGGTTATCGTATCGATTGCCAGGCTGCTGTCGGAGGAGATTTTCTTCTCCAATGTTTCTTTTGAAATTACTGCAACATGGCCGTCCTCCAACATTTTGGCATTCATCATATATTTGGGATTTTTGGAAAAAAGGATGGTTTCTCCCACCAAGTCATTCTCCGAACAAATGCGCAAAGTTAAATCTCGGCCGTCTGGAACAGCCTTGCTCAGCTCCACTTTGCCATTTAATATGTAATATATATCATCTGCAGGGGTGCTTTCGTGAAATAGGAAGCTCCCCTTTTCCATATGTTTAATGTTGCGTTTATGATCTAAAAGGGCGTGCATTCGATTTGCTAATGAAAATCCATTCATGTTATTACCACCTTTTACGTATAGGAATATCCAATTACTACCTTTGATTTAAGCGGAAAAATAACTAATGGTCAACACATTTGGATAAATGTAGAAACTTTATAACCTGGATTATTTTGAGGAAATTAAAGTCTGAAATTTTATAAAAATACATTTGATTTTATTTTTATTCAGTCATATAATAATAGAATCAAAGATTGACAGGAACTAAAAAATACAGGAGATGGTAAATTTGTTCGTATCGATTGTAGGAGCAACAGGTTATGGGGGACTGGAATTAATCAGGATTTTGAATAATCACCCGCATTTAAAAATAAAATCCTTACATACTTCCTCCCGATTTGGCCGGAGTTTATATGAAGAAAATGCACATTTAATGCATATGAAGGATAAATTGGATGAAATTGATCCTGAGTCGATTGCAAAAAGCTCGGATATCGTATTTCTCGCGACCCCTTCAGGTGTTTCATCGCAATTGATATCGGAATTTTCAGACCTCGATATTAAGGTGATCGATTTATCCGGGGATCTTAGGCTTCAAACCCCTGGTGAATATGAGTACTGGTATAGGAAACCGGCAGCGCCTCAGGCCATCATTGAAAAAGCCGTGTATGGGTTGCCTGAATGGAATGCAGGTTCGATAAAGGAATCGATCATTGTTGCCAATCCAGGGTGTTATCCGACGGCATCACTTCTGGGTCTTGCCCCTTTGTACACGACAGGGCTGGCCGGAGCCAATTCGGATGTGATCATCGATGCGAAATCCGGAGTTTCCGGGGCGGGAAAATCACCTTCAGCTGTTACACATTTTAGTGAAATGAACGAGAATTTCAAGATATATAAAGTGAATCAACATCAACATATACCGGAAATCGAGCAGCAGCTCGGACGCTGGTCGCAGGCCATGGAGCGGATACAGCCTGTTACCTTCAATACGCATTTGGTACCGATGACCCGGGGGATAATGGCAACGATGTATATACAGCCTAATCGTCAAACCTCATCTTCAGAATTGGTCGATTTATACAAAATGGTTTACGAGAATCATCCATTTGTCAGGGTACAGCCACTTGATCAATTTCCATCCACAAAGCAAGTGTACGGATCGAATTTTTGCGATATAGGCGTCGCCCAAGATGAAAGAACAGGTAAAGTAACGGTGGTTTCGGTCATCGATAATTTAATGAAGGGCGCTGCGGGCCAGGCCATTCAAAATGCCAATCTATTAATGGGACTGGAAGAAACGGCAGGTCTTTGGAACAGTCCGCTTTATCCTTAAAATTTGGAGGGGAAAAATGAATACATTACAGATAGTCGAAGACATCAAACTGATTAAAGACGGCACCATCCTAATGCCTCAGGGCTTCAAAGCGTCAGGCGTACATGCTGGATTGCGTTACTCGAAAAAAGACGTTGGAATCATTTTTACAGAAACACCGGCTTCAGCCGCCGCGGTTTATACCCGGAATTTAGTTCAAGCTGCTCCAATCGATGTAACAAAGGAAAGCATAGCTGCAACAGGGAAACTTCACGGCATCGTTGTTAACAGTGCTTGTGCGAATGCTTGTACGGGCGAACAGGGCATGAATGATGCAAATGAAATGAGAAAGCTTGCCGCGAAAAAATTCGGTTTGGAGGATCATGCATTTGCAGTCGCTTCTACCGGTGTGATCGGCGAATATATGAAAATGGAAAAAGTCAAAGAGGGCATTGAGGCATTGCTGCCGGAGAATACACCAGAGGCTGCTGAAGCTTTTGGTAGCTCCATATTAACAACGGATATCGTAACGAAGAGTTGTGGTTATGAAACGCTCATTGACGGCAAGACAGTGAAAATGGGCGGAGCAGCGAAAGGGTCGGGAATGATCCATCCAAACATGGCCACGATGCTCGGCTTCATTACAACGGATGCTGCCATTGAGCCTGGGGATTTACAGCTTGCCTTATCGTCGATTACCAATGATACATTCAATCAAATCACGGTCGATGGCGATTGTTCTACGAATGACATGGTATTGGTGCTGGCGAATGGAAAGGCGAATAATGAGCCTCTGACGCCTGCACATAACCAATGGTCCATTTTCCTGGAATTATTGAAACAAACGTCCGAAAATTTGGCCAAACAAATCGCCAAAGACGGGGAAGGGGCCACGAAACTGATTGAAGTGAATGTCCATGGCATGCAAACGAAGCAAGATTCCCAGATGATGGCGAAGACGATCGTGGGTTCGAATCTAGTGAAAACGGCTGCTTTTGGTGCGGATGCGAACTGGGGACGAATCATAGCGGCGATGGGAAGAAGCGGAGTGACATTCCAGCCTGATCAAACAACGATTGCATTTGGGGATATCGTCGTACTTGAGAATGGTGAACCGGTCCAATTTTCTGAGGAAGAAGCAAAAGCCTACCTTGAAAATGAAAGCATCATCATTCATGTCTTTTTAAAGGATGGGCAGGAAACAGGAACGGCATGGGGCTGTGATTTAACTTATGACTACGTGAAAATAAACGGAAGCTATCGTTCTTAAGGGGTGTTGAACAGGATGAATATATTGGTCATCAAGTGTGGCGGCAGCATCATCAATGAGTTATCCGAGTCTTTTTTCCATAGTGTGAATCAGTTGCAGAATCGGGGCTATCATATTGTTTTTGTCCATGGCGGCGGTCCTGACATCAATTCGATGATGGAGAAATTTGAAATCGAACCTATTTTCGAAGACGGATTAAGAAAGACGACTGCTGAAGTGTTGGAAATCGTCGAGCTCATGCTGGCTGGCAAATCGAACCGCAGTCTCGTTCATAAATTGGAAGCGCACGGAATCAAGGCAGTCGGCTTGAATGGATCTGATGGCGGAATTCTTACAGGCGAGTTCATCGATGAACACAAACTTGGAGCTGTTGGGGAGATACAGCAAGTCAATACGGAATTGCTGGGGGTTTTATTGGAAAAGGGATATTGTCCGGTACTGACACCAATTTCGACAACCAAATCGGGCTCGAAATTGAATGTGAATGCTGATATGGCTGCAGGATCTGTGGCCAAAGCTATGTCGGCTGAAATGTGTCTGTTTGTGACCGATGTTAAAGGGGTCCTCAAGGATGGGCAAATCATTGAAAAATTGACAGAAACGGAAACATTGGGCTTGATTATGGATGGAAGCATCCATGGCGGAATGATTCCAAAGGTCAATACAGCACTATCGGTGCTCAATAAAGGGGTTGGGGAAGTGATGATCATTAGCGGGAAAGATGATTTTTATGCAGCTGAACAATTCATTGGAACGAAATTTCTTCAGGAAGAAGGGGTCATACAGTGAGCAATTTATTTCCTACATATGCAAGGTGGAATATTGAGCCGGATACAGCCATAGGAATGAAGATAATAAGCACAGCAGGAAAAGAGTACCTGGACTTTACATCGGGAATAGGGGTCTTGAATCTTGGCCATGGACATGAGTCGGTGAAAATGGCCGTCATGGAGCAGCTAAATAAATATTGGCATGTATCAAATATGTTTCATAGTTCGATTCAGGAGCGGACAGCAAAAATGCTGTCGGATGCCTCAGGTTTAGGCTCGGTGTTTTTTGCCAACAGCGGTGCGGAAGCGAATGAGGCTGCTATCAAGCTGGCACGTAAAGCTACCGGGAAAAGCAAGATCGTCACATGTCAGCAGTCTTTCCACGGACGGACATTTGCAACGATGGCAGCAACGGGACAGGAAAAAATCAAGACAGGATTTGGACCGATGCTGGAGTGCTTCAAATATGTTCCGTTTAATGACAATGATGCCATGATTGCAGCGATTGATGGAGATACGGCCGCAGTCATGATTGAAATCGTTCAAGGAGAGGGCGGCATCCATGTGATAAATCAAACCTATTTGGACACGATCCAACTGCACTGCCAAAAACATGGTGCTTTGCTAATCATTGATGAAATCCAAACCGGGATAGGACGTACGGGGAAACCATTTGCCTTCCAGCACTATAATGTCCAACCAGATATCATTACCTCCGCAAAGGGACTGGGAAACGGATTGCCGATCGGGGCAATGATCGGACGTGAAAAGCTTGCGGAGCATTTCAATCCTGGAAGTCATGGCTCGACTTTTGGCGGCAATCCTGTTAGTGTTTCCGCAGCGGAAGCTGTCCTGAAGGGAATTTTCAAACAAGGGTTTTTAAAGGAAACGGTGCATAAGGCTGAATATCTTAAGAGCGCATTGGCAAACGCATTAAAGGACGCTGCAGAAGTGAAGGAAATTCGCGGGCTTGGAATGATGATAGGGATTGAGTGCGAACAAGATGTACAGGAATTCCTGGCTGAGCTTCAAGAAGAAGGCTTACTTGTACTGAGTGCAGGCCCTAAGGTGCTTCGGCTGCTCCCTTCGCTTACAGTCACAGAAACAGAAATCGATATCGCGGTTAAGAAAATAGAAAAAGTACTGGCAATCAAGCAAACTGTCTGAATTGCTTGAATTTTTATAGAACAAAATGAATAATTATGCTATTCTATATATAAATATACATTGTCTACTACAGAGGTGAAGAATATGAAAAACTATCTATATTTAGAGAATGGTTCCGTTTTTGAAGGGGA
The DNA here is from genome assembly GCF_030271255.1 of Peribacillus folii. Taxonomy (GTDB): domain Bacteria; phylum Bacillota; class Bacilli; order Bacillales; family DSM-1321; genus Peribacillus. The sequence continues at coordinate 99,894 of NZ_JASJOM010000006.1, read as the reverse complement.
GCTGCTGACTAAGCCGACTGAAAAAACGACCAACGGAGAAATCGTCTTTTTTACAGGAATGACCGGATATCAAGAAGTTTTGACCGATCCTTCTTATAAGGACCAAATTGTCATTTTCACCTATCCCCTCATTGGAAATTATGGGATCAATGAACATGATTTTGAAAGCAAAAAGCCGCATGTTGCCGGCGTCATAGTTTATGAAGGAAATATGAGCCATTCTCATTACCAGGCAAAATATTCGCTTAGTGATTATTTAGACAAGTGGGATATTCCTTTGTTAAGCCATGTTGATACAAGGGCGGTCGTAAAAAATATCAGGCAGGAAGGCTCGATGCAGGCCGTCATCACCTCGAAAGAAGGATTCGCGGTCAAACCATGTGCTGATGTTATTACAGCCCATGTCGCCGGAGTATCGACAAAGGTGGTAAAAAGCTTTGGAGAAGGTGACAAGCATGTAGTGATGATGGACTTCGGGTATAAGAAATCCATTTTGAATTCATTGGTTGAGCAAGGCTGCAGGGTCTCAATCGTACCCTTCGATACTGGTTTCGAACAAATCAAGGAACTGCAGCCGGACGGCATTTTGCTTTCAAATGGGCCTGGGGATCCAAAACAGCTGGAATATCTTTTAGGGAACTTAAAGAAGATCATTACGCAATTTCCAACAATGGGCATCTGCCTTGGTCATCAATTAACCGCCCTTGCTTTTGGGGGTAATACAAAAAAAATGCTGTTCGGGCATCGCGGTGCGAATCAGCCCGTGGTCGATTTGAAAACGAAAAGGGTGTATATGAGTTCTCAAAATCATAGCTACGAAGTGGATGAGCCAAGCTTGCAGGGTTCAAAACTCCAAGTTCGCTTCAGGAATGTGAATGATAGCACAGTCGAAGGCCTGATACATGAAGATTTGCCGATTTTCACTACTCAGTACCATCCAGAGGCAAATCCAGGACCAATCGAGAGCTCAGAACTATTCAAAGATTTTTTACAGATGATAAATGACTATAGCGGGAGAGAAAAAGCCTATGCCTAAGGACAACATGATACAGACCATTTTAGTGATCGGTTCGGGTCCGATTGTCATCGGGCAGGCCGCCGAATTCGATTATGCGGGTACTCAAGCCTGCCTTGCCTTAAAAGAAGAAGGATATAAGGTCATTCTTGTGAACAATAATCCGGCAACGATCATGACGGATGATATGAATGCCGATGCCGTTTACTTTGAACCTTTGACAGTAGATGTGCTTGAAAAAATCATTGCCAAGGAAAAGCCTGATGGCCTGCTCGCTACATTAGGAGGGCAAACAGGATTGAACCTTGCCTATCAATTGGATGATGCAGGTGTGCTTAAGAAGTATGATGTGAAACTATTGGGTACACCGATTGACTCGATCAAAAAGGGAGAAGATCGTGAATTGTTCCGTGAGCTGATGCTCGAAATCGATGAGCCGGTCCCGGATAGTACAATCGTTCATACGATGGAAGAAGCATTAGCCTTCGCAGGCAAAATCGGTTTCCCGATTATCGTTCGGCCTGCCTATACACTTGGCGGGACAGGTGGCGGGATTGCTGATTCCCTGGAATCATTCAAGGAACTTGTTCGGGGCGGACTCCAAGAAAGCCCGATTACACAGTGCTTGATTGAAAGAAGCATAGCCGGATATAAAGAAATCGAATATGAGGTGATGCGTGATGGCAACAATACGTGCATCACCATCTGTAATATGGAAAATATCGATCCGGTCGGTATCCATACAGGCGATTCCATCGTCGTGGCACCTTCTCAAACTTTATCGGATGATGAGTTTCAAATGCTGCGTGCCGCGTCCATCAAGATCATTTCTGCATTAGGCATCATCGGTGGCTGTAACATTCAATTTGCGCTTGATCCCAATAGCAAACAATATTATTTAATAGAAGTGAATCCGCGCGTCAGCCGTTCCTCGGCACTGGCTTCCAAGGCAACGGGATATCCCATTGCCCGCATCGCCGCAAAGCTCGCCGTCGGTTATCATTTATCTGAATTGATCAATCCTGTAACGAAAAGTACATATTCAAGCTTTGAGCCTGCCCTTGACTATGTAGCTGTGAAGTTCCCAAGGTGGCCATTTGATAAATTCGCCTCCGCAAACCGAAAATTGGGAACACAAATGAAAGCAACTGGTGAAGTGATGGCTTTGCACCGCAGCTTTGAGGCCGGGGTTCAAAAAGCCATCGATTCATTGGAATTAAAAACGAATGGCCTGCAGCTTTTATCGTTGAGGGATAAATCCGTTCCAGAACTGTGGAAAAAACTTGCCGAAAAATCCGACGAACGAATTTTCGTCATATTCGAGATGCTTCGTAAAGGTGTGACAGTTGAAGAAATCCACGAAGCGACGATCATTGATTATTTTTTCCTTCATTCCTTCGCTTCGCTTATCGAAAAGGAAACTGAAATCACGTCCAAATCAATTCAATCGGTTACTAAAGAAGAACTGCAGCTATGGAAGGAAAAGGGATTCTCCGATCGTTACCTAGCGTCCGCCTGGAATGTAAGTGAGATCGAAGTGAGGGCCCACCGAAAAGCGCTGGGCATTATTGCTGTATACAAAACGGTAGATACTTGTGCAGCAGAGTTCAGCTCACATACGAACTATCATTATTCGACATATTTCGGTGAAAATGAGCAGAAGAAAACGAATAAAAGGAAGGTATTGATGATTGGCAGCGGCCCTATCCGGATCGGACAGGGAATTGAATTCGATTATTGTTCCGTGCATGGAGTTTACGCACTCCAGGATGAAAATGTTGAAACAATCATGATCAATAATAATCCGGAAACGGTAAGTACCGACTTTGCCACCGCAGATCGCCTCTACTTCGAGCCCTTAACATTGGAGTATGTATTGAACGTAATTGAATCGGAAGATATCGAAGACGTCATCGTCCAATTCGGCGGGCAGACCGCGATAAATTTGGCGAAGGGCCTTGAGGATTACGGTGTGAATTTGTTGGGCACCACCTTCGATACCCTTGATCAATTGGAGGATCGCGATCGCTTTTATCAACTCCTGCAAAAATTGGAGATTCCGCATGTACCAGGAGCTATGGCGAATGATGAACGGCAGTTACTCGAGTGTTCCGAGGCAATCGGCTTTCCAATCCTTCTGCGTCCGTCCTATGTCATTGGCGGTCAGGGCATGGAAATCATTCGTACGAGGGAGGGGTTGATTCAAAGACTGGAAAATGGGGCAGCACTCGTTTACCCAGTGCTGATCGATTCCTATATTCCAGGTAAAGAAGCGGAAATCGATTTGATTGCGGACGGGGTGGACCTATATATTCCAATCATTGCCGAACATGTAGAAAAGGCAGGCGTCCATTCAGGAGATAGCATGGCATTATTGCCGGCCCAAACCTTAAGTGATGATATGAAAGCTAAGATGGCCCTTTATGCTCAAAGGCTGGTAACAGAGCTAGGTTATAAAGGACTCATGAACATCCAATTTTTGATTGAAGGAAAAAGCGTATATGTATTGGAAGTAAATCCACGCGCCAGCAGGACAATTCCGATCATCAGTAAAGTCACTGATGTATCCTTAGTGCAAGTCGCGACAAAAATATTGCTCGGGAAATATTTATTGTCGGATGTGTTCGAAAAGACGGGATTAATGGAAGACATTCCGTACAAAGTCGTCAAATACCCAGTTTTCTCAACATTTGCCTTAAGCGGACTTGATTCCAAGGTAGGGCCGGAAATGAAGTCGACAGGTGAGGGTATTGCGGTCGGTAAAACAGTAAAAGAAGCTTTGGCAAAAGTATTTCATGCTCAAAAGGCCCAACCTGCTACAGGAGTTTACCAATCTCAATCAGTCCAGCTAAGTGAAGAAATACGTACGCACATTCAAGAGGCAGGTTTGACCTTATGTGATTCGGAATTTGAAAAATGGCTGAAAGATGGGAATGCCGCGATTGTTTTGGCATATGGAACAACAGCAGAAGATAAAAGGCTAAGACTGCTGGCCGCAAAATACCGGTTGCTTGCATTTACGGAAGAAGAGACCTTCAAGGCATATCTGAAATCAGCAGGTAATGCGGAGCTGGAGGTTACCTCACTTCAGGAATGGCTAATAACATATTCGAAAGGGGTGTCGCATGTATGAGTTCAATTATCGTGACGGAACAGAAGAAGATTTTAAATGGAAAAGATTTTTTGTCAATGAAAGAATCTGCACCCTCAGCCATAGCGGATCTGTTAAAGCTGGCTCAGGAGATTAAGAGGAAGTTACTGGCTGGAGAGGAATATACTCCTTTAAAAGGAAAGACACTTGGGATGATTTTCGAAAAATCGTCGACCAGAACCCGTGTATCTTTCGAAGTGGGCATGATGCAGCTAGGCGGGCATGCTTTGTTTTTAAGCGGGAATGATCTGCAGATAGGCCGTGGTGAGTCCATTTCCGATACGGCAAAGGTCCTTTCGGAATATATTGATGGCATAATGATTCGTACCTTCGAGCATGAAAAAATCCTCGAATTGGCTGAGAATGCTTCAATTCCAGTCATCAATGGACTGACGGACCTTGCCCATCCGTGTCAGGTGCTGGCTGATTTCTTGACGATCATCGAGATTAAAGGGGAGCTAAAAGGCTTGAAGATGAGTTATATCGGAGATGGCAATAACGTCGCCAATTCCTTGATGGTCGGCTGTGCAAAAATGGGGGTGGACTTTTCCTTAGGATGTCCAGATGACTACAAGCCTGATGAAAAAGTGGTTGCCTATGCCCAAAAAGTAGCGAAAATTACAGGAAGCACCATTGTTGTGACAACATCAGCACAGGAAGCGATTCAGGATGCGGACATTGTCTATTCCGATGTATGGACTTCCATGGGACAGGAAATCGAAAATGGAATTCGCTTGGAAGCGTTCAAGGAATATCAAATCAACAATGAACTGGTCAAACACGCTAAGGAGGATTATTTATTCATGCATTGCCTTCCTGCCCATAGGGGAGAGGAAGTAACGGGTGAAGTCATTGATGGACCTAATTCCGTCGTTTTCCATCAGGCTGGAAATCGTCTCCATGCCCAGAAGGCGGTTTTAGTGGATTTATTGTCTTAATTAAGGAGGCGTCCGCTCACAAGAGGACGCCTTTTTTTATACGGATCACCTTCATGTCCTTCATTCCTTCTTTTTTTTGACATGAAAGAAAAGAACTTGGCAATAATAACAAGGAAAGCATGTAAAGGGGTGAAATCTATGGGGCAAAATCGTCAATTCAAGCCAGGGCAGAAGGCACCTAATAATGGGACCTACGTAGAGATCGGCGAAACGGGCAGTACGGTCGTTAATCCGAATGGTAAAGCTTGAGGCAGGAGATGAATTCCCTGAAAATTCCAACCATAACCGGATATGGACTTATCAGCGCAAGCCTTAAAAAAAACCAAAACAAGGAAAAGGAGCTGTAAATCTCCTTTTCCTTGTTTTACAAGTGCGTGTTTCCCTGACCACCTTTAATATTGATTGAAAAGATTGATAGACTTAAGATTCTCGCCTCATCCATTTGCCATGTGATTATGGGAGTTTTATAATGAAATAGAAAATGTTTGAATGTTCGAATATTTCATCTTTTATACATAAAGAGCGGAGCGGAATGTTTCTGATAAAAGTAGATTAGTAAAGGAGAAGAGAATATGAAATTAGTGACTTTCAGTAAGGAAGGATATAAGCGGATTGGAGCACTTTACCCGAATGATGAAATAGTGGACTTGAACTATGCTTATCAAGCACTTCTTGAAAGTGAAGGAAAACTGCGCAGTGAACAAATTGCAAACGCGTATGTCCCCGCAGTGATGGTCGATTTTTTACAGGGTGGGAAGGAAAGCCTCGTCTTAGCCAAGAAGGCTGCTGACTATGCTATCGATAATCGTAAGTCGTTCAGACATACATTGATACATGCCATTGAGGATGTAAAGCTTGAGGCACCTGTCCAAAATCCAGGAAAAATCATATGTGTAGGTCAAAACTATCGTGAGCATATTGCTGAAATGGGTCGCGAATTGCCGCAGTTCCCGGTTATATTCGCCAAGTTCACCAATGCAGTGATCGGGCCACAAGACGACATTCCCTTCTTCCCAATCTCGGAACAGCTTGATTATGAAGCCGAATTCGCTTTTGTCGTCGGACAAAGGACACGTCATGTGTCACAAGAAGATGCTCTTGATTATGTAGCGGGTTATACCATTGCCAATGATGTTACGTATCGCGACATCCAGCGCCGTACAATTGAATGGCTTCAAGGGAAAACGGTGGAAGGAAGCGCTCCGATGGGCCCTTGGTTAGTCACTTCCGACGAGCTGCCCAATCCATCCGGCCTAAATGTTCGATTGACAGTGAATGGAGAAGAACGGCAAAATACCAATACCTCCAACTTCGTGTTCAATGTGAAGTATTTGGTTGAATTTTTATCCAACTTAATGACACTCGAGCCAGGGGACATCGTGCTAACTGGAACACCCGGAGGAGTGGGATTTGCACGCAGCCCGCAAGTGTTCCTGAAAGATGGTGATGTGGTCAAGATAGAAATCGATAAAATCGGTTACCTTGAAAACCGCGTAAGGCGTGTTGTTGAAGGGAATAGGATTGGTTATTAAGAAATTCGGTAGACAACTTGCGATGTTCACGCTGGAATTCAACATCTCAAATGGTCTCGCGGAATAAAATCATGTTTAGAAAGTATCCTCATCACAACAAGTTTGACTACGTCTATTTTGAAAAAAATGTATTTAGTCAAAAAAGTTCTATCTGGAAGGTAAAACAAAGTTGATTGGAACGGAGGGTACGAGACTACTGGGGAAATGCGAGTGCCCGGAGAGGAAGGCAACGTCCAAATTGTACAAGCCATAAAATAGTAACCAAACTCGATCGTCAAGTTTGTCAACAGTTTGACCTTTCTTCGTCATGAGGAAAGGTTTTTGCCTTTTTCTTAACGTACATTGTAGATTCAAGTTAACTTTTCTTTACATGGGGAAAATTAGAAGTATAATAAAAATATAAAGGTCAAAGTTGGTCAAACTAAAATCGTTCATGTAAAAGGGGGAGGTTATTAGGATGGATATGAATAGAATGACCGAAAGAACCCAGCAAGCATTCATCGGCGGACAAGAGCTAGCAAGCCAAATGGGGAATCCGGAGCTGACGGAGCTGCATTTATTGAAGAATCTACTGGAGCAGGATGATAGCTTATTGGTCAGGATTTTATCTGAATCCGATAAATCGCTGGATCAATTTGAGTTGGAGCTGGATAAGGAACTCAATCGTTTGCCGGAAGTGAGCGGGGGTGGTTCCCAGATTTACATGTCACCTTCACTGCAGCAAATTGTGACAGCCGCTGAAAAGGAAATGAAGGTGTGGGAGGATGAATATTTATCTGTCGAACATATTCTGCTTGCATCATTGAAAGGCAGGAACGCGAATGTAAACAAGCTTTTTTCATCATTTGGAATGGATTACGATAAAGCAAAAAGGATCATACAGGATGTAAGGGGGAATCAGCGAGTGACTAGTCAAAATCCTGAAAGCACATATGAAGTATTAAAAAAATACGGCAGAGATCTCGTCGCCGAAGTTAAAACGGGGAAGGTCGATCCTGTCATCGGACGTGATTCGGAAATCCGGAACGTCATCCGGATCCTTTCACGTAAAACAAAAAACAATCCCGTATTGATTGGTGAACCAGGGGTAGGGAAAACCGCGATTGTCGAAGGGCTGGCCCAAAGAATTGTCAGGAAGGATGTACCTGAAGGATTGAAGGACAAGACCGTTTTTTCACTGGACATGAGTGCGCTTGTCGCCGGTGCAAAATTCCGCGGTGAATTTGAGGAACGTTTAAAAGCCGTATTGAATGAGATTAAGAAAAGTGACGGTAAAATCTTGTTGTTCATTGATGAATTGCATACGATCGTCGGCGCAGGCAGAACGGATGGGGCATTGGATGCCGGGAATATGCTTAAGCCCATGCTTGCCAGGGGAGAGCTTCATTGCATCGGGGCAACAACGCTGGATGAATATCGAAAATATATCGAAAAGGACCCAGCTCTGGAGCGGCGTTTCCAGCAGGTACTTGTGCCAGAGCCAGATGTGGAAGATACGATTTCAATCTTGCGGGGGCTGAAGGAACGGTTTGAAATTCACCACGGCGTCAGGATTCATGATCGGGCGATCGTCGCAGCCTCAGTCCTTTCAAACCGATATATAACGGAGCGATTCTTGCCGGACAAGGCGATTGATCTTGTGGATGAAGCTTGTGCAATGATCCGGATGGAAATCGATTCAATGCCATCGGAGTTGGATGAAATCACGAGAAAGATCATGCAGCTTGAGATTGAAGAAGCGGCCTTGAAGAATGAAGAGGATCCTCAGAGTAAAGCAAGGCTGGAGGTGCTGCAAAAAGAACTTTCAGAACTTCAGGATCGGGCCAATGGAATGAAATCCAAGTGGCAGATGGAGAAGTCGGCACTGCAAAAGGTGCAGGACCAACGTGAAGAGCTTGAGAAGCTGCGTCATGAGTTGGAGCAGGCAGAGAATGACTATGACCTTAATCGGGCGGCAGAGCTCCGGCACGGAAGGATTCCCGAGCTTCAAAAAGAATTGGAAGCGATGGAAAATGAGCTGGAACAAGAAAAACAGGATTCTCGATTGCTTCGCCAAGAGGTGACGGAAGAAGAAATTGCTTCGATCGTGGCGAGATGGACTGGAATTCCTATTAGCAAGCTGGTGGAAAGTGAACGGGAGAAGTTGCTTCGTCTATCCGATATCCTCCATGAACGTGTCATTGGCCAAGGGGAAGCGGTTGACCTAGTTTCTGACGCAGTTCTAAGGGCAAGGGCTGGGATCAAGGATCCAAACAGGCCGATTGGTTCGTTCATTTTCCTCGGACCGACCGGTGTGGGAAAAACCGAACTGGTGAAAGCACTTGCAGAAACATTATTTGATAGTGAAGAACATATGATTCGAATCGATATGTCGGAATATATGGAGAAACATTCCGTTTCCCGTCTCGTCGGCGCCCCTCCTGGGTATGTCGGCTTTGAGGAAGGTGGTCAGTTAACGGAGGCTATCAGGAGAAATCCGTACTCTGTAGTCTTATTGGACGAAATTGAAAAGGCACACCCAGAGGTCTTCAATATTTTGCTGCAACTGCTCGATGATGGAAGGATTACCGACTCCCAAGGCAGAACCATCAACTGTAAAAATACGGTGATCATCATGACTTCAAATATCGGGTCCCATTTCTTGTTGCAATCCAACAGGGATGATGGCGGCATCGAAGAAGAAATAAAAGATCAAGTGTTCAAAGAATTAAGAGGACATTTCCGGCCGGAATTTTTGAATCGCGTAGATGACATCGTTTTATTCAAACCTCTTACAAAACAGGAAATCGTTGAAATCGTTGAAAAAATGGTTCAGCAATTACAAGTGAGGTTAACGGAGCAAAATATTCAGCTGACTGTCACTGAAGCCGCCAAGGAATTCATAGCTGAACAAGGCTATGATCCCGTATATGGTGCAAGGCCGTTGAAACGATTCATCCAAAAGCATCTGGAAACAAAAATCGCCCGAAAAATCATAGCCGGGATTGACGGTCAAACAGCTGGGATTACAGTCGATTTCGATGATGATGAATTGGTTCTCCCTGAAATATAGGAAATTCAGTTTAATGGAAAGAAAAAGACGGTATAACAAAAAGGACATCGAAAAAGGATGTCCTCTTTTGCTTCTTAATGCTGTTGGGAGTCTTCAGTTGGCCCAGCAGGCAAAATAGAAGGGATGATCAAAATCAGGATGGAAGCTGCTATTCCTAAAATCGATCCCTGTGCAGCATCGTATGAAACTCCCATCATGGAAGAAACAACATATACAGTCATATGCACTAATAAGAATGTCCAAAAAATTGTCCAAGCATAACGCATCGAATTTCACCTCATTCCACTACATTCATTTTTTATCTTACCATAATTAATATGCAGTTAAAACGGGTTTTTAATAATACCCTTCAAATAATTGAATCCATTCACCGAGAGGGACGTCCCAGCCCAAAAGAGGCGATATTAAAGGCCAGCACGGAAATCATTACGGTCCATGGGTGAAAAATCATCCCTGCTTGTTTAATTTAAGCTAGGAAGTTAGGCGTTTCCACTGACCCTTTCTATATTTCGTCATAAATTAATATTGTAGTAGTAATATTCCTTAAAGGAGTTTGACCGATGGAACAACGAACTTTTCAAATTGACGATCAATGGAATATCATCTATTATCCAGAGCGGCCCAGTGGTTTTTCCGTACTGGTAATTGGAGACCGCAGTCATTTTGTCGAAAAAGACAGCAGCTTTTGGCTTCAGCATCCAGGCAGGCTGCAAATTTTGGAATACCTCAAGAGTTATGGGTACACGTTATTTTCATCCAATTTATATGGAGCCAACTGGGGCAGCCCAAAAGCAACGGACCTTTCCCTTAACTTATATATTCTCTTCATGAAAAAGGAAATAGCCAATAAAAGGATTCATGTATTGGCAGAGGGGGCAGGCACTCTCCTCGCCCTGAAGCTAATGAATGAACTTGGCAGCAATATCCGATCTGTCGTATTGATCGATCCGATTTTCTCCTTGAAAGCCCAGCTTGGGAAGGAGAAGGAAAATAAATTTTTTTATAAAAAATGGCTGGCTGAGGTGGCGGCTGCATATGAGCTCGAACCAGCAGAATGTGAGAACTATATTTTGGAATCCGAAGAGCCGGTAATTGCGGAGAAAATACCAATGAAGGTGATTCAAGTTTTCGGCAGCATGCGGAAAGAGCAAGCTTCCCTTTACAGACAAATTCAGCTGGCCAGGAAGGCTGATCTGCAGTTGACATATTTACTGCCTGAAAAACGTTATAAAATCCCTTATCAAATCCAAAAATTTTTTAATGAAAATGAAGAGTCTTTATGAGTTTGGATATATTTCCACAATGGTTTGCATACGATACAGCATCTAAAAAAACCAGGAGTGCCGGATGAAGCAGGCTTGATGGCATAAGAGGAGGCTGTATTGATGCAAACATACATTGTGATAGGCGCTTATCAATTCATAGGTTTCTATGTGACCCAATATTTTTTGAACCAAGGTGAAGAGGTTATCGGGATAGATTGGGCTGATAAAGAGGATAGCCCATATATTATGGAAGAAAAGGAACTTGAAATAGGCAGAAGTGCCAACTACATTTATTTTCCGGTTAAAAAACTTAAGATATTGGATATTTCACGTCAGGACACCGTGTTCATATCTTGTTACGATATTCATAACGGGAAATCAGATAAAACTGAATGGCTGTTAAGTGAAATCGTTTCGTTCATTGAGAAATGCAAAAAGAATGGCTTGAGTGAAACGCCAAATATCGTTCTTTTCATGCCAGTCGAAGAAGAGAGGGTGTTTCAATCCATAATATCCTCGATTGAAGGCATAGATTCTGCGAAAATTCTATATTTACCAACGGTTTATGGACCTTGGCAATCGGAAGGAATGAGCTTTGAAGCTGGAATCAATCAAAGAGGACCGTCTGTTATTGAAGCGGCCATCACAAATGAATATAGGGGAGATGCCCTTTACGTTACCGATTTCGTGAATGCTTTGGAGGGGGTACTTAATTCTTCTTCCGAAAGGAGCATTCAATTATCGAGCAATATAGCCGATCACTGGAATGAATGTGCCAAGCATGTTTTTGATGGAGAAATTGCTTCATCATTTGCCCCATCAACGCTTTCAATCAAGAAAGGGAGCATCGTTGAGGTGGAATGTAAAACAGATCCGCAGGAAGGCGTGGCCTTACAAAGAAAACATAATAAACGATTAAGCTTACTTAAAAAGTGGAGAAAAGCGTAACGAAGTGCAAAAACAAATTTCCGAATCCGGAAAGGATCTGCCTGTAAATTTGCTTCACGCCTTTTTGTTTAGTACCATGGAAGTCGATGGACAGCTTATCATGAACTTTTCTTCCGGATAGTCAATTTACGCCCTTTACGAAAGGGACATGGCGATTTATGATAATAATGGTGAATCTTCAATGGGGAGGAGGAAATGAAATGAGTTCAGACAAAACACTGGAATTCATGGGAATTGCAATGAAGTACTTCCCAGAGGCAAAAGCAAAACTTGAAGCAAGCGGTATCCCCTTCTCGATGGAGATGGCTGAGCCTTTCATGGAGCTTTTCAAAAGCGTCATGCAAGAAGCCTATGAGCTTGGCAAGCAAGATGCCCAACGTTAATTAAAAGGCAGGCTGTCCGTATGCGGGCAGCCTGCCTTTTTTTATTCCTTTTTCAAGAACTTTTCGATCATTGGACTAAAATTCAGTTTCTCGATGACTGGCTTATATTGCCCGTATAAGCCCATCAAAGTTTCGACGTTCTCCATCAACTTCATGTAATCGATACTGGATTCGCCTTCTTGATTATCCGCTTCTGCTTTCCTTGTGCCGAACATCAGATCCGAAAAAAGATCATTGTCGGTTTTGCGGTTGCTGCGGTTGAAGATATCCATGATCATTACCCCCTTTCCGCTTTTATTATTAAGTCTGGCTTCGCCTTCTTTGTTGGTGTTCACCATGTAACGCGGTAAGATTGGTTTCTCCTCGCTAATCCAACTGCTCCCGCAGAGTCCCGCGCTTGTGCTTCAATCAACCTGAAATGGTTTTCTTTTTAAAAACACAACAATTGTTGCGAAAAGAGCCATTAATAATGTATGTCCCCGAATCGCCTTGGAATAGGCTCATTACCGAGCGCGTAAACAGTTTCTTTTATACTTTCAAACTGTTAGCTCTTGCAAGGAAGTGATTTTTTATATAAAATTAGTACCAGGTAATAATAGATGCTTATAATAACTCATTAAATATAAGGGGATGGCAATATGAACGCTGGGATATTAGGGCTTGGCCGCTACTTACCCGAAAAAATCTTAACAAATGCGGATCTGGAAAAAATGGTGGACACTTCTGACGAGTGGATACGGACAAGAACGGGTATCGAGGAAAGAAGAATTGCCAATGATGATATAAATACTTCTGATATGGCTTACGAAGCGGCAAAGGCTGCATTGGAAAATGCAGAAATTTCGGCTGAAGACATAGATTTGATTCTTGTAGCTACAGTGACGCCGGATCAATCGTTCCCTACCGTCGCTTGTATGATCCAAGAGAAATTAGGTGCGAAAAAGGCAGCTGCCATGGACCTAAGCGCTGCATGTGCGGGCTTTATGTATGCAATGATTACGGCACAGCAATTCATTCAAACAGGTGCATATAAGCATGTGCTGATCGTAGGGGTCGAGAAGCTTTCGAAAATCACCGACTGGGAAGACCGTAATACGGCCGTTCTCTTTGGTGATGGTGCAGGCGCAGCTGTGGTTGGACCGGTATCAGAAGGTAAAGGGATCCTTTCCTTTGAATTAGGGGCAGATGGATCTGGCGGGAAGTACTTAATGCAGGAAGGGGAATTCCTTAGCATGAATGGCCGTGAAGTGTTCAAATTCGCCGTGCGCCAAATGGGGGAATCCAGCCTGAATGTACTTGATAAAGCCGGTTTGACAAAAGAGGATGTCGACTTACTTGTGCCGCATCAAGCGAATATCCGCATTATGGAAGCTTCAAGGGAACGCTTGGGGCTTCCGGTTGAAAAAATGACAAAAACGGTTCATAAATATGGAAATACATCTTCGGCATCCATTCCGATTGCCCTTGTGGAAGAAATGGAAGCAGGAAGAATCAAGGACAATGACCTGATCATCATGGTCGGTTTTGGCGGAGGACTCACTTGGGGAGCGATCGCCCTTAGATGGGGTAAATGAAAGAACAAGTAAACGAACGAACTTTTTAATAGTGGAAGGAGCCATTTCGAATGACTAATCGTCGTGTAGTAGTAACAGGTATTGGAGCCATTTCTCCAGTTGGTAATGATGCAGAAACAGGCTGGAAGAATATTGTCGAGGGGAAATCGGGTATAGGGCCGTTAACACGCTTGAATGCTGATGAGTACCCCGTTAAAGTGGCCGCGGAAATTAAGGACTTTGATATCGAGACATATATTAACCGTAAAGAAGCGCGCAAAATGGATCGGTTCACGCACTATGCTATTGCAGCATCCGTAATGGCTTATAATGATAGTAAGCTGGAAATAACGGATGAAAATGCTGCACGTGTAGGGGTTTGGATCGGTTCTGGCATCGGCGGGCTGGAGACCTTGGAAACACAGCATGAAAACTTCTTGAATAGAGGATACAAGCGTGTCAGCCCATTCTTCGTACCAATGATGATACCGGATATGGCAGCAGGCCAGGTATCTATCCTGCTTGGAGCTAAAGGGATTAATTCATGTACAGTAACAGCCTGTGCAACCGGAACGAACTCCATTGGTGACGCATTTAAGGCCATCCAGCGGGGAGACGCCGATGTCATGATCACAGGCGGGGCGGAAGCGCCAATCACGAAGATGTCGGTTGCCGGCTTCTGTGCAAACACAGCGTTATCTACTAATCCGGATCCTCAAACGGCAAGCCGCCCATTCGATGCAAATCGAGATGGATTCGTAATCGGTGAAGGAGCCGGAATCATCGTTCTGGAAGATCTGGAACATGCCTTGAATAGAGGGGCAAAAATCTATGCCGAGATAGCGGGATATGGGTCAACAGGAGATGCCTACCATATTACGGCTCCGGCACCTGGCGGGGAAGGCGGGGCAAGAGCGATGAAAATTGCGATTGATGATGCCGGCTTGAATCCGGAAGACATTCAGTATGTGAATGCCCACGGAACAAGTACGCCATATAATGATAAATATGAAACCATGGCAGTCAAGGAAGTCTTTGGCGACCATGCCTATAAACTTGCGATTAGCTCAACTAAGTCCATGACGGGGCATATGCTAGGGGCAGCAGGCGGGGTAGAGGCGATATTCACGATTCAAGCGATCAGGGACAGCATTCTGCCGCCAACCATCAATATTGTAACGCCAGATCCTGAATGTGATTTGGACTATATCCCGAATGAAGCAAGGAAAGGTGAAATAAATGCTGCCATCAGTAATTCCCTTGGATTCGGTGGACATAACGCAACGATTCTTTTCAAGAAATATCAATAAGTTTGGAAGGGCAGATCTTTTAAGATCTGCCCTTTTTTCATTCAGCCGTAAATGTAAGGGGGAACATGTGGCAACCGCTTATTGGAATCATAAGATAGTCAAAAAGCGGGGTGCAGGAAAATGGGGATTATTTCGACTGACGAATGGCTGAAGAAGGATTTCAACCGCCCGGTCCAGATGATGGAAAGACTAAAAGGTACGTTCCGCAATACGGTTGATGGAGATGTGATTTATCAGCATTTATTGAAGCACGGCATGTATTCTCCGAATCAAAGGACGAAAGCCACTTGGGAATTTTTACAAGAAAACGATGCGTGGGAAAAAACTCAAAATCTTTTTACAGCTTACAGGAAAATGTGGGGAGGCCCGGATGTACCCATCTATATTTTTCCGCTGATGTCTTCGGTGATGTGGAAAAAGAAGAATGAAAAGAAATCAGGGGTGGCATTTGAAGATAAACTGTTTCTTTTTTATGACATGGACATAAATGACAAGGAAATGGAGGCCGTGCTGATTCATGAATATCATCATGTCTGCCGGTTGCATCATTTAGATAAGGATCAGAAGGAATTTACGCTTCTTGATACGATGATCATGGAAGGGCTCGCTGAACGAACGGTCGAGAGATATTTAGGTTCAAAATATTTAGCTGGATGGACCAAGTTATATCAGAAAGATAAACTGCAAGAGTTCTGGAGCAAGCATCTGGAAGAAAAGCACTCGATAAAGCGCACAGACCCCCTTCATGATGTCCTTCTGCTTGGCCAAAAAGGATATCCGCATATGCTTGGTTACTGCAGTGGCTTTCATTTAGCGGGGAAATCCAAAAAACTATCCGTGAAAAAATCCTTCATCATCCGATCTGAAGAATTCTTATAAAGAACGAATTCATACGTTCTTTTTTTATTAATCTGTTTTTTGGAATAGGAATAAATTGTATGGTTCCTGCCTATACTGATTGACAAACAGAAATTTGTTTAAGTGAGGGATGAATGATGCTATATCTTCATGATGTATGGGTTAACTGGTTTGAAGGAGAAGAAAACGGCTATAACATTTGCCATTTTCACGAATGGAGGAAGGATGATGGGATCGAATTGTTAGATCAAGTCCCATTATTGAAAGTGTCTGCAACATTGTTCGACTACATAGAGAATGACTTGTCGGAATTGCCTAAGCCGCTGCTGAATGATGTGTATCAAAAAGCGTACGCTAGGAAAAATCATGAACGAATTCAGCTTGACTATTGTTTTATCGTAACTGATGGAAATGGAATCCTGGCTGTAGATACGATAGGCTATCATATTCCCATCAGGAAAAGCAGAATTATTCCCCGCCAGGAGCAAATTGTTTATGACATGATTGAAAATCACGATGTCCTGGATTACACATTTACTGAAAAACCTACATCTGAAAAAGAATATCACATTTTATCGCCGTCGCCCTTATTCATGAATGGTTTGACTAGAAAGGAAAGGCAGCTGAAACAATTACTCTTCATGGCAATGGATCAATTGTTCACGGCGAAAAACACCGCAGAAATCCGTTATTGGTATACAGAATGGGCCCCGGAAAAATATGAGAGCATACAGGACATGGATTTTCAAGTAGCGTGGCTTGAGTTATATGAAGAAATGAAGGAAGGCTGGTCAGAAAAGCACCTTCAACTTTGTGAGAACTTGGTGAAGGGGCAGCCTTTTTTTGAAAAGCTCTGGCAAGTTGAGGCAGGCGACAGCCCGTCGATTTTATAGAAAGACTATCAAAAAAACGATCTGTTGTGATCGTTTTTTTGGTTTGGAACCATGTTTCGATTCTGCAGGCACCAAGTCATTTTTCCAGGCTGGCCGGACGTTCCATCTTCTCCTTGGAGAGGGGATTGGCATTTTCCATCGCTTTCATCAAAAAGGGTTCGGGAATGATATCATTCCCGAACCCTTTTGTCTGCAAAACGTGACGATCCGATGAAGATCGTCGTTTTATTTTATCTTTTTCTGCCAAGTCCCATGCCGTTATACATTTTCCTGATCATTTTATTGGCTTCCTTATTTGCTTTTTCTGCACCGCGATCCAGGATTTCATCCAATTCAGGTGAATCGATCAATTCATTAAAGCGTTCTTGGATAGGAAGGATCTCAGCGAGAACCACTTCAGCTAAATCGCTTTTGAAGTCGCCATACCCTTTCCCTTCGTACATCTCTTCGATCTCTGCATAGTTTTTCCCGCTGAAGATGGAGTAGATGGACATCAGGTTGGAAACCCCTGCCTTGTTTTCTTTATCATAGCGGACAATGCCTTCAGAGTCGGTCACTGCGCTCTTGATATTTTTTTCAATTTGTTTCGGATCATCCAATAAGGCGATCGTCGCCTTTTTATTGGTATCGGATTTGCTCATTTTCTTTGTTGGCTCTTGAAGCGACATGATTCGCGCCCCTTCTGTAGGAAGGCTAATTTCAGGGATTTTGAAAATGTCGTTGTGCTTTTTGTTGAACCTTTCAGCCAAATCCCTTGTCAATTCAAGATGCTGTCTTTGATCCTCTCCGACAGGAACAACGTCGGTACCATAAAGGAGAATGTCGGCAGCCATCAGCGGCGGGTATGTAAGCAGTGCAGCCGATACCCCTTCCTTACCAGAGGATTTATCTTTAAATTGTGTCATTCTCTCCAGTTCGCCGATATAGGAAATGCTTTGTAAAATCCAGCCTGCCTGGGCATGCGCCGGCACCTCTGATTGAATGAAGATCGTATTCTTTTCAGGATCGAGGCCAATGGCCAAGTATAGGGCAGCTAAGGTTTTAATGTTTTGCCTTAATTTAAGGCGATCTTGCGGTACGGTTATGGCATGTTGGTCAACTATACAAAAGAAACACTCATACTCATTTTGTAATTTCACGAATTGTTTCATGGCTCCGATGTAGTTACCTAACGTTACTGAACCTGATGGCTGTATGCCGGAGAAAATCCTTTTCAACTGCTAGTCACTCCTCTAATTGCGTTTATTGATAAATGGAAATTCGCTCTTCATTATTGTAAGGATAAATAGAAAATGAATCCACTTTTCTTTGAAAGAAATGCCCGTCTACGGAGGTAAACGTTCATTTAAATCTCGTGGAGGGCCATTTGGCCTGTATCGATGCTATTTCAGAGAATACGAAATGTCCACTATACCTGTATTTTAGCATTTATTCATATTAAATGTATAATCCAATCGGCAAGAAGCTTTTCGCCATATGATTTTAATGTCCTTCATTCTTCTCATATATCGTTTTCTTGATAAAATGCAGAAATAAAGGAAAATCAAACCGTTTTCGATTTTTCACGATGCCCGGATGTTTTTAGGGAAGGCTACAGACAAGAGAACGTATTTCATGATAAGTTTTGTATGGCAGGTTTTATTAACTTTTTTAATATATAGGAGTAATGTTGATTCATTGTGGTATTAAAGAAAGGGGATTTCCGTTTTTGTAACAAATTGATGACTGATGGCGAGTGAGGTGGAGGATATGAAATCAATGAGTAAATGGTTGATGACAGGAGTTTGCGTTTTCCTGGTTCAGCAGCCCGTTCATGCACAAAGCATGAATGAAACGAGGCAGGTGGCATTGGAAACAAAGGAACTGCCTGTGAATGCACCGCGTTTTGTTTTTGATTCGGGTTTGAAATTCGATTATCCCGATGCAGTACGCGGTATATATGTAACGGGGCCCGCAGCGGGCGGCAATAAATTGAATGAATTGATCAATTATGTGGATGAGACCGATTTGAATGCGATGGTTGTCGATATTAAGGATGACTGGGGTAACATTACGTATAAGGCCAAAGATTCCGATTCTCCATATGCAGGAATTGGTAAGGACTACATAAAAAATCCAAAGGCAATGCTGAAGAAATTCGAGGATAAAAAAATCTATCCGATTGCAAGGGTTGTTGTATTCAAGGATTCCCTTCTGGCCAAAGAAAAGCCCGAATGGTCCTTTCAAGATGGTGAAGAGGTCTGGAAGAACGGCCGGGGGGAAGCCTTTGTCAATCCCTTCTTAAAAGAGGTATGGGATTATAATGTCGGCATAGCCATTGAAGCGGCAAAAATGGGCTTTAAGGAAATCCAATTCGACTATGTCCGCTTCCCTGAAGGGTTCGAGAATAAAGAAGACGATTTAAAATATGATATGGGTGAATATGATGAAGCCAAAGTGAGTCATACAAAAAAACGTGTCCAGGCAGTGACCGATTTCGTAAGGTATGCGAAGGAGCGCCTGGAGCCTTATGGAGTGAAGGTATCGGTGGATATTTTCGGTTATACGGCCACTTTGCCTGAAGCACCTGGTATTGGCCAAAACTTCACGAAAATCTCTGAGAATGTCGATGTCATTTCCTCAATGATCTATCCAAGTCATTGGACCTCTTATTTTGGCATCGATAAACCTGATTTGGAGCCTTATGATCTCGTTAAGGAATATGCGAAACTGGAGAAAGGTAAGCTGGAGGAATTAAAAACCCCACCGACTTCCAGGCCATGGCTGCAAGATTTCACCGCTTCGTATTTAGGAGAGGGGAATTATCAAAAGTATGGCAAAAAACAGGTGGAAGCCCAAATAAAAGCGTTAAACGACAATGGAATTAATGAATACCTATTGTGGAATGCAGCGAACCGCTATACTAAGGGAGTCGACTATACCCCGTGAAAAAAAGGATGACCGAAAGGGAAAATAATCATTTCGGTCATCCTTTTTCTCTCTGAATTACTGCTTTTTATTCCCGCCAACTTTATTCCACCCTGACTGAATTCGTTTCGATTGATCGAAAATATGAGAGTGACGTTTCCCGCCAAACCATTTTTCGCCGATGGCGTTCGTCACAACGCCATTCACGGCTGTAATGCCTATTACGCAAGCGGCGACCAGAATGAAGTCCATAAAGTAACTGATCATTATAAACCCCTCCTAATATTTTCAAGTTACTGTTGGTTCTATTGTAGTGGATAAAAGAGAGTATGGAAAGTGAAAAACTGTGAAAAGGAGATGGTATCATGAATTGGTATGAAAAGCTTAATCAATATTTCCCGATTGAAGAAATGAAGTCCAAAGAGCATATAGACGTCCTATTGGAGGATAAGAAAGAAATATATATAAAAGATGAAGGGCCTGACCATGTTTTATTATATGTTGAAGGAAAAGAGTTTATATTCATCGATTATTTATTTGTATCCAAGAATTCACGGGGGCAGGGACTGGGAAGGAAATTGATTCAAAAACTGCAAAAGAAACAAAAAACGATCTTATTGGAAGTAGAGCCTATCCAAGAAAATGATGACGATTCCTTAAAAAGGCTGCGGTTTTATAAAAGGGAAGGCTTCAAGCACGCTTCTTCGATCACCTACAGCAGGAAATCGCTTGCCACCAAGGAGAAGACCCCGATGGAAATCCTATATTGGCCGTCAGCTCCCTCTGTTGGAGAGGAAGACGTTTTCGATTTCATGAAAGAAATTTACTCGGAAATCCATACCTACAAAGATGACGATCTTTACGGTAAGTCCTATCAAGATGTCGATGACGTCCTGAGTTTGGATGCGAACCAGGAAACGGATATTTTTAAACAGATGGATGTTTGAAGCAAAAGGGCCGGCCCATCGCCGGCCCTTTTGTTTGTCAAAAAAAAGCGCCGCTCGAATAAAATAAGTGAGAGGATAAAAAACAGCTTGAACGACGAAATAAATGAGCAGAAGGTGTAATTTGCTTGCCTAATGGGACTTTTAGTTTCCTTTATTTAACTTTTTTGATGGCATATGCTAAAAGAAGCGTTTTTTAGGTGAAGGCAGGAATTCGGTTAACATTAAAGAAAATATATTTAAAGCTTTTGTTTAGTGAAAGTGAAAGGGGGTAAATAAAAGTAACGTGCAAATCAAAGGAATCATGAGGGACGAATTGAGAGTTAAATGAGAATGACAGCCAGGTATTTTCAATTAGGAATTTTGATTGATAATGTATTACATAAAATTTAGAAAAAGCTATAGTACAGGTAAAACAAGAAGTTTAAAAGGATTTTCTCAAATATCAAAAAGGGTATTCATTTTAAATAAATTAGTGTATAATATGGTTTAAGAAATACTTATTTAAAATTATTTCAAATTAGAGTGGTACTTATGAATACTAATAGTAGATTTCCCCTCATAGATCACCGATTCTATATTTAGGGAGTGTGAGTAAACATGGTAACATTATATACATCACCTAGTTGTACTTCATGCAGGAAAGCAAAAGCATGGTTAGAGGAACATGAGATTGGATATAAAGAAAGAAATATCTTTTCAGAACCGTTAACGATTGATGAGATAAAGGAAATACTTCGAATGACTGAAGATGGCACTGACGAAATCATTTCAACACGGTCTAAAACTTTCCAAAAGTTAAATGTGAATTTGGAGAGCTTGCCTCTTCAAGAATTATATAAATTGATCAAGGAAAATCCCGGATTGCTTAGACGCCCGATTATCCTTGATGAAAAAAGGCTTCAAGTTGGTTACAACGAAGATGAGATAAGACGCTTTTTACCGCGTAAGGTTCGTACGTTCCAGCTGCGTGAAGCGCAACGCATGGTTAATTAATAAAAGGTTTTTCAAGCTCTGCCAGGAATTGTGCAGGGCTTTTTCTTTATACATAACACATATTTAATCGCTTTTTTTCTATAATATCGGGTACATTTATCGATTCTTTGCCAAGAGTGGATGTTTGGTGTTTCCGGGCATATCCTATATTCAGACTTCATTTCAAGCTAAAGGATGAACGTGGGGCACCTCATTAAGATGGTGCGGGGAAATTGACAGGGCGCACGGTGAAATTTGCATGCAGATGAATTTTTATATAGAATGAATGGAATATTAGGCAAACAATTGTTTTTTAGATAAGTAATGTTTTTTATTTCCCTTCTTCAAGGTTTTGTCATAAAATGATGTAAAATAGTCTGTTCCACTGACTAACATGATTTACAGTATTCACTTACGGGTAAAGAGCTTTAAGGGCAATTTTCGCTTGGGGGTTATTATCCCTTCAAAATGAGAAAGGAAGGGAGAGGGGAATCATGGAAATCGAACGCATTAATGACGATACAGTTAAATTTTATATTTCCTATATAGATATTGAGGAAAGAGGCTTCGATCGCGAAGAAATTTGGTACAGCCGTGAGAGAAGTGAGGAACTTTTTTGGGAAATGATGGATGAAGTGCATCAAGAAGAAGAATTCATGATTGAAGGACCTTTATGGATTCAGGTTCAAGCCCTTGAAAAAGGCTTGGAGGTATTGGTCACAAAAGCCCAGCTTGCCAAGGATGGTCAGAAACTCGAGCTGCCTCTTTCAGATGATAAGTTAAAGGATTTGAATGTATCGGATAAGATGGATACGCTTCTTGATCAACATTTTCATGGTAAGGATGAAGAAAGCGGCATGACATTCGAAGACGGTATGATCGAGTTCATTACAACTTTCGAAGATTTTGAAGATGTCATATCTTTAAGCAAGCGTCATGGCTTGGATGACTGGACAACGAAACTTTATGTATATCAAAATAAATATTACCTTTATATCGAGTTCTCCGAGTCTGAAATCGACGAGGAAGAAATTGATAATGTTCTTAGCCTTTTATTGGAATACAGCCAGGAGTCACCAATAACGGTGCACATGCTTGAAGAGTACGGGAAAATAGTCATTGAAAATGATGTATTCTCAACGGTCGATAAATATTTCGCATAAATGTTGGGGCCGATTTCAGTAGAAATCGGCCTTTTCGACCTTGTGCCTGTGTTAATTAAATGGAGGTAGCTTATGTGAAGAATATAGTCGGCGTCAGCCTGCTTTTTCTCTTGTTAATCGGCATTTGGTTTTTCCTTATAAATGAAGCCAAGGGCGGATTTGTTTTTTATTCAAGCCTCATTCTTACTACATTCTTGACGATAATCGGATTTGTCATCTTCCTTGAAAATAGGAATCCCGTCCAAACGATTACATGGCTTGTAGTTTTTGGAGCTTTCCCGTTGATCGGCTGCATTTTTTACTTTTTGTTCGGCCGTAATTACAGAAAAGAAAGGATATTTCGCAAGAAGTATTTTTTGGATAAGCAATCATTCGTGAGAATAAGCGGTGAGGCGGAACATCACGAACGATTAAAAGAAATGGGGGAAAGTTCAAAACAATTAATTACCCTTGCAAACAGGCTGGGGAATAGTCCGATTTCTTTTTCGACTGAATCGCGGATACTAAGGAATGGCCAAGAAACCTTTTTCAATATCATCGAACAATTAAAAAAGGCGAGACATCATATCCACTTGGAATATTATATCGTTAGGGATGACCGCATTGGCTGCGCGTTAAAGAATCTCTTGATGGAGAAGGCGAGTGAAGGGGTGAAGATCCGTTTTCTCTATGATGCAGTCGGTTCCTGGAAGCTGGCTCGTTCCTATATCGATGACCTGAAGCAGGCTGGAGTAGAAATGGCCGCTTTTGGTCCTTTGAAGCTTCCTTTTTTAAACAATACCTTCAATTTTCGTAACCACCGAAAAATCATTGTAATCGATGGTTCTGTGGGATTTGTGGGAGGTATCAATATTGGAGATGAATATTTGGGCCATGATTCAAAATTCGGTTATTGGCGTGATACACATCTTATCGTAAAAGGAGAAGCTGTCAGGACGTTACAGCTCATTTTTTTGCAGGATTGGTATTACAGCACCGATCAAAGCTTTTTAACGGACGAATATCTTATGACTGATATGCCGCAGCATGATGCTCATGGAGGAGTCCAGTTGATTGCCGGAGGTCCGGACAGTGAGTGGACGGTCATTAAGAGCATTTTTTTCAAGATGATCACTTCGGCAGAAAAGTCTGTCTGGATTGCTTCTCCATATTTCGTACCTGATGATGATATCCTTCAGGCACTGAAGGTGGCCGCGTTAAGCGGTCTGGATGTCAGACTGCTCGTGCCCAAGAACCCTGACAAACGGATTGTATACCATGCTTCGAGAACCTATTTTCCCGAAATGCTTGCTTCGGGTGTTCGCATATTCCAATATAACGAGGGCTTCATGCATAGCAAAATCATCATTGTTGATGGTCAGTTAGCCTCGATAGGGACAACCAATATGGATATGAGAAGCTTTCATTTGAATTTCGAGGTCAATGCCTTTCTTTATGGAACAAAAAGCACCCAACAGCTTGTGAATGATTTTGTGGAAGACTTAAAGGTTTCTCAAGAGGTGGAGATTGCTGCATTTTCCAAGCGGAACATTTGGTTGAAGGTCCTTGAATCCACCTGCCGGTTACTATCACCGCTTCTTTAAAGAGTAAATCAATCATTATATGCCGAAGAGGCATTTTTTTTTGCAAATCGAAAGGGATTGCTGGCGCTGCAGGCGAATGTTATCAAGGAGGAGGTGATTTATGCTTACTGCGATAAAAAAAGATGGCACATGGATAACCCTCCCTGAAAAGCTGCCAGCTGCTTTGCTGCTGCGATTGAGAAGGTCAGGGAAATATTACTGCCCAAGCTGCAGGACGGAAATGTCGATAAAAGCTGGAAGAGTCAGGATTCCCCATTTCGCCCATAAGAATAATCATTCATGCCGTGCTTCCTCTGAACCGGAATCCGCCTATCATTTAAGTGGAAAAAGAAAACTGTATCAGTGGTTTTTGGCCCATGATTATCAAGTCGAACTGGAAGCTTACCTTCCTGAAATCAAGAAAAGGCCCGATATCTTGGCAACGATCGGAGATGACCGCTATGCTGTCGAATTTCAATGCTCGACCATTTCTGAGGGTGAATTCATTGAAAGAACGAAAGCTTATCGAAGCATGGGCATCAGGACGATTTGGATTCTTGCTGCAAAACGCTTGAAAAGGAAGAATAAGCATGAATTCCTGTTATCCGATTTTCAATGGCTCTTTGTCACCGGCAGCTGCCGTCACCCCTTCCTATGGATGTTCTGTCCGGAATCCAACCAATTATCCGTATTGAAGAACCTCACACCTTTTTCCCCCAGAACCGTCTTTGCCGAAATGACGACCGCTTCTCTGAAATTCCTCCCCCCCCATAAATTATTACCGCGAAAATGCTCCAGTTTCCCTTTTCTCCCTGCTTGGAGATACAAACGAAAGAGCTGGTGCCAGCATGTAGTGAAAACGGCGCGTAGAGGCGATCCTTTTTTTGAAGCGCTCTATTTACATCGTATGGCAGCTGCAACCATTCCAGTTGAATTGGGGATCCCCGTTAAGGGTATGTTGTTGATTAAGACCGCTTCGATTGAATGGCAGGCTTGGCTTTACATGGACGTGTTTGGAAAGAAAAAACTTGGGGAAAGGGTTTACTTGAAGGATGTTACCCGTCATTTCCGGAAGCGTGCAAAAAATGGCCAAATAAAATATAGGGCGTTGCCATTGCTACAGGAAAGGCCATTGGATTATCCATTACTGCAATATCTTCGACTATTGGAGAAGATGGGCTATATCTCTGAGCTGGCAGAAGGGGAATTCACCATGGAAAAACATATGTCCGTTCCCTTCTCCGGAGAAGAAAATCTGATGCTCGAAAGAAAATTTTACCATGAGCATAAGTTGACGATCGAAAAAGGGAATATCCAGTTTAATGAACAGTGAAACTCTTTTGGCCTTGTTTTAAGGAGAAAGGGCAGGATTATTTTTGTTAATGGAGAAATAGTAATAAGACTGGGGTTTTATTTGACATGATGGCCCTGGTAGATTGAAGTGCGTGATTTAATTTAATTCGCTAGGTTGAATGGCAAGTTTTCTATAGAATGGAGAGGGATTTTTATATGGTACAGGAAACGAAAGTGAATACTTTACCGGCAAGGGACGAAATAGCTGCTGAAGATACTTGGAGACTGGAAGATATCTTCGCTACCGAGGAAGATTGGGAAGCTGCCTTCAAAGCAGTGAAAGAGGATCTCAAAAAAGCGGATGCACACAAAGGGACACTAGGTGATAGTGCAGAAAAATTATTTGCAGCACTGCAACTTCAAGATGAGGTTTTCGAAAACCTAAGCAAAGTGTATTCTTATTCACATATGCGCAATGATCAAGATACAACCAATCCTTTTTACCAAGGAATGGAAGATCGGGCGAAAGCATTATATGCTCAGGCAGCAGCGGCATTTTCCTATTTGGTTCCGGAACTATTGAGTATCGATGAAAGTAAAGTGTCCGGCTTTTTGGAAGAAAAAGAGGAATTGAAACTTTATAAACATTCATTAGAGGAAATCAACCTGCAGAGGCCGCATATCCTTACGGCAGAGCAGGAAGCATTATTGGCACAGGCTTCAGAGGTGCTGGATGCATCAGGCAACACGTTCGGCATGCTTAACAATGCCGATCTGAAATTCCCGACCATTAAGGATGAAGATGGTAATGATGTAGAAATCACGCACGGCCGCTATATCCGTTTTCTTGAAAGTGAGGACCGCCGTGTACGTGAGGAAGCGTTCAAAGGGGTATACAGCAAGTATGGAGAGTTTCGCAATACCTTTGCTTCCACATTGTCTGGAGAGGTCAAGAAACATAATTTCAATGCGACGGTAAGGAAATATGATTCAGCAAGACATGCAGCTTTGAGCAGCAATAACATTCCCGAGACCGTGTACGATAATCTCGTCAAAACGGTCAATGACAACTTGCCTTTGCTGCATCGCTACCTTGAATTGCGTAAAAGGGTGCTGGCTTTGGATGAACTTCACATGTATGACCTGTTCACTCCGCTCGTGAAAGAAGTGAAGATGGAAGTAACATATGAGGAGGCAAAGGATTATGTCCTAAAGGGTCTTGCGCCACTTGGAGAGGACTATTCAAATGTGTTGAAAGAAGGATTTGAAAACCGTTGGGTCGATGTGCATGAGAATAAGGGGAAACGAAGCGGCGCCTATTCCTCCGGTACATACGGCACAAATCCATATATTTTGATGAATTGGCAAAATAATGTAAATAATCTATTCACGCTCGTTCACGAGTTTGGTCACTCCGTCCACAGTTACTATACACGTAAATGCCAGCCATATCCTTATGGCGACTACTCGATATTTGTAGCCGAGGTTGCCTCGACTTGTAATGAAAACCTATTGAATGATTATTTACTAAATACAATCGATGATGAAAAGAAACGTATTTATTTATTAAATCATTATCTGGAAGGCTTTCGCGGAACATTGTTCCGTCAAACGATGTTTGCCGAGTTTGAACATTCCATCCACTTAAAAGCGCAGGATGGGGAAGCGCTGACAGCCGATATGCTCACTAAGGAATATTATGAGCTAAACAAGAAATACTTTGGCGAGAACGTGACAATCGATGAGGAAATCGGCCTGGAATGGGCACGGATCCCTCACTTCTACTATAATTATTATGTTTATCAATATGCGACCGGAATCAGCGCGGCAACAGCCCTAAGCAAGCAAATCCTTGAAGAAGGCGAACCTGCCGTCAAAAGATACTTGGAATTCTTGAAATCGGGAAGTTCCGATTACCCAATCGAAGTACTCAAAAAGGCTGGAGTCGATATGACAAAGGCCGAGCCAGTCCAAGAAGCCATGAATGTATTCGAGGAGAAGTTAAATGAATTGGAAGAGCTATTGAGTAAATAGGATAGAGAAGGGACCCGGAAAGCTCCGGGTCCTTTTTTTTAAGGGGATGGCGGTTATAACCCTTTAAACCGATTCCTCTGGTTCCTGCTGTGCAGGATGATAAAAAAAACGAAAAATAAAATGGGGGAAGAGAAATAAAGGGGAATAAGGTCCATGATTCCGAGTAACTGGATAAAAAGGGAACCTATCAAGAGGATCAATAAAATCACGCCTTTCAATTTGGCACCTCCGTCCTAATGCAGAAACAAGTCCTTCTGCTTCTTAATAGATTTTATGTCGTGGTATAGGCAGTATTCTAAGAATATGACAAAAATGTGAAACATCGCACAAAGTTCTTGCAATTATCGTGCACAATCTGCTATAGTACAGATATAGAAGTTTTCACATCCCAAACTTATACCCCTTTGTTTGAAAGTCGTGAAATTTCTCCCATCCCCTTTGTTCGTATAAATAGGAAAAACCCTGACAAATAGTTTGCGATTTGTCAGGGTTTTTCTTTTCCTTGCTTAAATAATCCTTCACGCTTGTAAATGAAATTATCCATGTACATAAATATGTGATTGTTTTCACAAATCTTGTCTTTTACGTACGAGAAGGAGAATGGAACTAAAAGAACGGTCGATTATGGTGTTGTAAGGGACAAGATTATTTTGTGAACAAATTGTGAAATGTTACACAAAGAGTTGAAACATGAATGGATTATCTGTTATAGTTATTATTGTGAAGTGAATCACATACAAACTTATACCCCTTTGTTTGATCGTGAAAAATTTCTCCCATCCCCTTATTTCTTATATGGAAGCCATGCAATCGTTTAATTGCATGGCTTTCCCCTTTTTATGAAAAAAAAAGCAGTCATACTCATGACTGCTTTTTTGTATATCTCCAAAAGGTCCCATATTTAGCTGGGATTTTCTCGGCCAGCTGTTTTAATACAAGCTTCTTCATTTCCAGTTCAACGTTAGTTTTGTTCATATTATAAACCGTTTCGATTTCCTTGGTCGCTACCAGTTTGAAGCAGCTTAAGAAATCTTCAAGAGAGGGTGGTTTGGCAGGTGCGGGAAGGCCATTCAGCATATCTTCCAGAATTTGAACATATACCTCGTAAGAATAGACACCCGCAACCTTAATTCCTTCTTCCTCGATATTTTGATTGAAGAAGACAAGTGAGGGTATTTCCGTCACTTCCATTTCATTCGTAATTTTCATATCGCATTGAAAGCCCTTTGCTGCACTTGAAGAATTGATGTCGTATAAAAATTCCTCGACATCCAAACCAACGGTCTCGGCGCACTCCGTCAGCACATCGATATGGGAAATATCCTTTTTCCCGATGAATACATATTCCTGGAGCTGCCTTAAAAAGCGGATGGCCAATTTTCGGCCCTGCAATTCAGCTGCTTTTATTGCAATGGAAGCCGTATATGGAGAAGAGATTGGGTTTTCGGACCAGAGGCTTCCGTCACAGGACATTCCCGATCGGCTGGCTGTCTTTTCCCAAACTTGAGCAAGGTTTTCATAATTTTTATTTTTCCCCATATTAAGAGAATCAATTTTACCGCTTAAAACATGGCGTAAACTGAATAACTGACCATATTCTATCTGTAATTTTCTAATAATTGGTTCTAAGCCCCAACATTCGGGACATAGCGGATCAACAAAAACATAAATTTCAATTGGCTTTTTTCCTATATCATAGCAATGCTGTGTTTTAATCCAATCGGAAATATTGAAAACTGGTTTATGTGCGCTCAACTGCCTTCTCCTTTCCCGTCCATACCGGATGTATTGATCATATGCTGTGCCGTCAAATAGAGGCGGTGATAGAAAAATTCCCTAAGTTCACCATCAAGTCCCACTTCGTCCATGGCATGGTACATGCATGATAACCATGCCTTTGCACGTTCTGGTGTAATTTCAAAAGGTATATGCCGTGCCCGCAACATGGGATGGCCATGTTCTTCTGTATATAAAGACGGACCGCCCAAATATTGAGTCATGAATTGTTTTTGTTTACGGACCGTTTCCGATAAATCGTCAGGGAAAATCGGCTTCAGATCAGGATGCTGGCTAACGTTGGAGTAAAACACATCAATTAACCTGTGTAATTGCCCTTCTCCAATTAATTCATATGGTGTAGGGTTCCCTTGCATCATGTTGATTACTCCTTTTAAAAGAAAAATGGTTGATATGTATTCATATTTTATCAATGACGTCATGATATAACAAATATATAGCTTGAAGAAAATTTTACATCTGTAGTATGACACAGCCGAAGAAGGGGGAAAGCCGGATCTGGGAAACGTCGTTGCAGGAGAAATTGAACATGAAAAAACTGACCCGATTATATAAGGGTCAGTTATCATTAACTTAAAAATGTTCCGTAAACGCTTTGAACATAATTCTTTGTTTCTTTGAATGGCGGAATGCCATTATATTTGTCCACGTTGCCCGGTCCTGCATTATAAGCCGCGAGGGCGAGTTCGATATTTCCGCCATATCTGTCCATCATCTGGCTTAAATATTTACTGCCGCCCATGATGTTCTGCTCCGGATCTGTGGGATCATTCACTCCAAGGCTCCTGGCCGTTGCTGGCATTAATTGCATAAGACCTGCCGCGCCCGCATAGCTGACCGCTTTAGGATCAAAGTTCGACTCCTGCTTAATGACAGACTTAATCAGCTTTTCCGGCAGCTTATATAGTGTGGCTGCCTGACTGATGATTTCATCGTAATTCGTTCCCGTTCCACTCTCCTTACGTTCAGCCGGGGCAGGGGAGATAGGTGGGCTCGAAGCCATCGTTGACGCGTTCCTTGATTGGAGGATGGCGTTCGCCTCCGTTTCCACAGTCGATAATAAGGAGCCCAATTTTTGCGACGAGCCGTCCAG
Organism: Peribacillus folii; assembly: GCF_030271255.1. Taxonomy (GTDB): domain Bacteria; phylum Bacillota; class Bacilli; order Bacillales; family DSM-1321; genus Peribacillus. The sequence continues at coordinate 69,228 of NZ_JASJOM010000006.1, read as the reverse complement.
CGAATCTCCCGAAACCAACTCTGAGAGCATGTCCTGAAAAATTGCTTGCGATGAAGCCGTGTTTGCATTGTTTCTATTTGTAAATTGCTGGATGGCCTGCAATTGCATAAATGTTTTGAAATCCTGGATTTTCAAACTTTCCACCTCCGAAATTGGTTCATGCAGGATTAATCCTTGAATTTGGCACGATAAAACCGCTTAACTTTATTTTCGGTTTTTCTTTCAGGAATGTGAAGGGATTCAAGCAGGCTAAGAAAAATATTTTTCCCTGCCTTTGCGTCCGTGACTTCATATTCAAGCTCATAATCCTCTTGATCGAGATAAGAACTATGATCCAAGACAAGCAATCCCTCCTTGTAAGAAAATTCAAATCTGTTCGTCTCCAGCGTCCCGAAGCAAGTAAAGGCATCCGTATCGAATCCCTCTTCGGTGAGAAGCCGTAAAATCACTCCTTTCGGAAAAGTGCCATGCTTCAAAAATGCAGTCGCCTCTTCGTCGGTGATGGCTTGGTTCGTTTCCAATAACCCCTCTGAAGCGGGCTGTTTCAAGGTCAATTCAAAGCGTTCATTTTTCGCGCGAATCCGGAGAGCGGAACTGCGTGTTTTCAATTCGAATCCGGAAGTGTCGAAGTAATGATTAAGCTGTGATGTAAAACCCGAGGCATCGATCTTGAAATGATCGATCAGCTGCACGAATTCTCTTTTGTCCAAAAGATTTTTAAACTCGATTTCAATATGCTGGTCCATGTATTTCTCCCTTTCTGGTCTTTAATTCAGGCTCATTTCATAAGGGCAGGAACTATATATGATTGTTGGAGCAAAAAAGCGCGCATGACAGGGGAAATTAACCACACCGTTTTATTTGCTTGCCAGCAACAAAATATGCGCTGAGAGCCTTAATTTAAATCAATCATTATAGAAACCAGTTCTGCTGTCAAATCGAAGCCAATAAATTTTTGCTATAGTACTTGAATATTTAGGAATCATTTGCAGGTTATGATAAAATATAAACGTTGAACATATGATTGCATTCCATAAAAAGAGAAATCATACATATTTTTTATAAGTAAATGGCTTTATCGGATTCAGGGGTTAAAGCAGTGTGTCATAGGATCGCTGGATAGAGAGAGCGCTCTGCCCATACCAGAGTTGAACAGGCGCTTTTTAGATAGATATAGGTGGTGTGGCAATGGACAGTTGGGATGATTTCTTGGCGCCGTATACGCAGGCTGTCGAAGAATTGAAGGTAAAGCTAAAGGGATTAAGGAAACAGTTTGAGAGAGAGAATATTCACTCCCCCATCGAGTTTGTTACGGGCAGGGTAAAGCCGATCGTCAGCATTTTGGCCAAGGCAAGTCAAAAGGGCATACCGATTGATAAATTAGGGACGGAGATCCAGGATATTGCCGGCCTCCGGATGATGTGCCAGTTCGTGGATGATATTGAGCAAGTGGTCGGACTTTTACGCGGGCGCAATGATTTTGAGATCGTTGAGGAAAGGAATTATATTTCTCATAAAAAGGCAAGCGGATACCGTTCTTATCATGTAGTCATCCGGTACCCGGTCCAAACGATCCATGGCGAAAAAAATATCCTTGCCGAAATCCAGATCAGGACGCTGGCCATGAACTTTTGGGCGACGATTGAACATTCGTTAAATTATAAATATAAAGGCATTTTCCCGGAGGATATCCAGCTGCGGCTGAAACGAGCGGCTGAAGCGGCTTTTCTGCTTGATGCGGAGATGTCGCAGATTCGGACGGAAATCCAGGAGGCACAGCGCCTTTTTTCACGGAAGAAAGATTCTTGAACGCATGTTGGGTAAATAAGAATAATTTATTGGTAAGGTGGGATTACATGAAATTTGCGATTACGTCAAAAGGAGATGCAAAATCGAATACCTTGATGCAAAGGATGCGAACGTATCTCCAGGACTTTCAGTTGGAATATGACGAGGACCAGCCGGATATCGTCATTTCGGTCGGCGGTGACGGCACATTATTATATGCTTTCCACCGTTATAAAAATCGTCTGGACAAAACCGCTTTTGTTGGTGTGCATACCGGACACCTTGGTTTTTATGCGGATTGGACCCCTGATGAAATCGAGAAATTGGTGATAGCGTTGGCAAAAACCCCCTTTCAAATCGTGGAATATCCTTTGCTGGAAACGATCGTCCGCTATCAGCATGGGGGGCGGGAGGCCAGGTTTTTGGCTTTGAATGAATCGACAGTCAAAAGCGTTGAAGGAACGCTCGTCATGGATGTCGAGATACGCGGCCAGCATTTCGAAACATTTCGCGGTGATGGGCTATGCATTGCGACGCCTTCGGGCAGCACAGCCTATAATAAGGCTCTTGGAGGGGCCATCGTTCACCCATCCATCGATGCAATTCAGATAACGGAACTGGCTTCGATCAATAATAGGGTGTTCAGGACGGTCGGTTCGCCGCTATTGCTGCCGGCGCACCATACATGCATGTTCCGGCCTGTAAATGCGGTCAATTTTCAAATTACGATCGATCATTTAACCCTTCTTCAAGAGGACGTAAAGTCGATTCAGTGCCGAGTCGCTGATGAAAAGATCCGCTTTGCCAGATTCCGCCCTTTTCCTTTTTGGAAGAGAGTGCATGATTCATTCATTGCTAATTAAGGAGATAAACTTACCTCATGTCAAATCAAAACTTTTCTTTGACTTGGTCGGTTTTTGAAGAGGATTCCGGTTCTTTGCTACGGGAATTTCTCAACAAATGCGATATTTCAAAACGGGCATTAACGGATATTAAGTTTAAAGGTGGATCCATCTTGGTGAATGGCAGCAGCGTCACGGTCAGGGAACGGATTGAAGCTGGGGATGTCGTAACGGTCATTTTTCCGCCAGAGCAGGCAAGCGGGGGGCTTTTGCCAGAGCCGATCTTTCTGGATGTCAAGTATGAAGATGAATTCGTATTGGTCGTGGTCAAGCCGCCATCGATGAATACCATCCCCTCCCGGGAGCACCCAAACGGCAGCCTTGCCAATGGCTTGGCAGGTTATTATAAAAAAAAGGGGATACAGGCAACGATCCATATCGTTACAAGGCTGGATAGGGATACGTCGGGACTGGTCCTGATCGCTAAGCACCGGCATATCCATCATCTTTTGAGTGAACAGCAAAAAATGAGACAGGTGAAACGGCGATACCAGGCCATTGCCGAGGGAATTGTTGCCGGTCCTGAAAGTGTGATCGACGCACCTATCGGCAGGAAATCCACCAGCATTATTGAGCGGGAGGTCCGCGACGATGGCAGGCACGCCCGCACTTTATATGAGGTATTGGCACACACTCGCTCCCATACATTCCTCAAGCTGGAGCTACAAACGGGCAGGACGCACCAAATCAGGGTCCATATGGCTCATATCGGACATCCCCTTGCAGGTGATGATCTATATGGAGGCAGCAGGGCGGAAATCGATCGCCAAGCCCTTCATTGCTTTGAATTGAGATTCCTGCATCCTTTCACGAAGAAGATGATGCTGTTTCAGGAAGAGCTGCCTCAAGATATGAAGGATTTGCTCAACGGGCAGTAAGAATATGGATCCTTTACATACAGACCAATGTGGGATTTTGGAAAGAATTGAAAACAAACAAATGAAACCATCCATGGAAGCAAAAAACTCACCAAGTCGGCGAGTTTTTTTGATTAATCGAAAGAAGTCCTGAATTTTTCTGCTAGGTAGGGCATGGACGAAGGGACATCTTGAAGTTCCATTTCAGGATAGCGGATGGCTGTCAATTTGCCGCCGAAGACACAGCCGGTATCAATGTTGTATGTACGGTTTACCTGCCTGGCATCCGGGACTGGTGTATGTCCATATACGATCCAGGCATCACCTTCATAAGATCGGGCCCAATCCTTTCTGATTGGAGAACCGTCCGGATGTTTCGAGCCATTGATATCCCCGTATAAGACAAAGGTTTTTACCTTATGGCTATCTTGGCCAATATATTCCCTGCGGATGCCTGCATGTGCAATGATTAAGCGGCCATCATCCAGGTGTTGATACAGAGGGGAGCGTTCGTATAATTCCATGAACTTTTTACGGATTTTCTTCTGGTCCCGTATGCTTCGTGAGTCATATTCAGCTACAGTGGTTTCCAATCCATGCGATACTTGGACTTTATTGCCTGAAAAATATCGGTACAGCTTATTGCAATGATTCCCTGGAGCATATTTTGCCAGTTTTTGATTGATGACCAATTCATGGACTACCTCGATCACCTCAAGGGAATTTGGGCCGCGGTCGGTCAAATCCCCAACAAAGCCAAGGATCCTGCCAGATGGATGGATCGGGATCCCGGTTTCCCAAGTATAGCCCATATTTTTTGTAAGCTGCTTGAATTCGGGGAAACATCCGTGAATGTCCCCGATGATATCGATGTTCATTAGTCACACCCTTTGTTTGTTTTGTATATGTTTATGGTATTAGTATAGTATTATTTAAAAAAATAAAATATAAACGAAGAACGAAGAAATAAAAAACTGCGTTTTAGGAGGTGTATGGATATGGAGGAGATGAAGGAACTGGAAAAAGAAAGTAAACAAACGAATTATGATCTTTTGCATGAAGCTCTTGAAACGGAGAATTTGGATCAGTTCCGTACGGAGTTCCTTGACATGCATCCATATGATCAGGCTCAATTTTATACAAGCTTATCGGACGAATCAAGATCTGTCGTTTACAGGTATTTGTCACCGGAAGAAATGGCGGACCTTTTTGAAAATATTGAAATAGAAGAAGAGGATTACGAAAGCCTGCTTGCAGAAATGAATCCTTCCTATGTAGCCGATATGCTTTCGCATATGTATGCAGATGACGCTGCAGATGTTTTGAATGAGATCAATGATGAACAGGCCGTCAGCTATTTGACGATCATGGATGATGAAGCGGCCAGTGAAATCCAGGAGCTTCTCAATTATGAGGAATCCACGGCAGGAAGCATAATGACGACGGAGTTCATCGCCATAGAGGCGAACGAAACGGCCCGTTCGGCATTGCAGATTTTAAAAAGGGAAGCCCCGCAAGCGGAAACGATTTATTATGTATTCGTAATAGATGAAGAAAAGAGACTGCTGGGGGTGCTATCGCTCCGTACATTGATCATTGCTGATGAGGAAGCCTTGATCAGCGATTTGATGGATGACCGGGTCGTATCCGTACCGGTGTCGGAGGACCAGGAAGAGGTGGCACGTAAAATTCGGGATTATGATTTCCTCGCCGTCCCTGTCGTCGATTTTCAAAATCACCTGTTGGGAATCATTACGGTAGATGACATCATTGATGTTATGGATGAAGAAGCATCAGATGATTATTCTAAATTGGCAGGTATATCAGATCTCGATCATGTTGATAAAAGTCCATTCTCCGCTGCGAAAAAACGGCTGCCGTGGCTCGTGATTTTATTGTTTTTAGGTTTGTTGACTGCAAGCTTGATCGGCAGATTCGAAGAGACGCTCAGCCAAAAAGCGATTTTGGCCGTATTCATTCCTTTGATTGGCGGTATGGCCGGCAATACTGGAACGCAAGCGCTGGCAGTTGCGGTCAGAGGGATTGCAACAGGGGATTTGGAACAGGAAAGCAAATGGAAGCTGGTGCTCCGAGAGGCTGGAACCGGACTCATCATTGGCCTTACATGCGGTATTTCCATCATTTTCATCGTCTATTTTTGGCAGCATGACTTAATGCTCGGGCTATTGGTGGGCATTTCAATTTTCATTACGCTGATTGTAGCAACGCTAGCAGGTTCGATCGTCCCGCTTCTCATGCATAAAATGAAGATCGACCCAGCGGTAGCTTCCGGTCCGTTCATCACGACGATCAACGACCTTATAAGCATCCTGATCTATTTTGGACTGGCGACATTGTTCATGGGATATTTACTGTAACCTGAGTGATGCAAGCCTCGGTGAGAAAACGGTGTTTTTATCAAAGAAAATTTGATATACTGTAATTAGTAGCAGGTACTAATAACTTGTATTAAAAATTAGGAGGTCACAAGATGACTTTTTCATTAGAAGGAAAAACGTTTGTCATAATGGGTGTAGCGAATAAAAGAAGCATAGCTTGGGGCGTTGCCCGTTCCTTACATAAAGCTGGTGCAAAGCTGATATTCACATATGGAAAAGAGCGTACGGAAAAAAGCGTGAACGAACTATCTTCCACATTGGAAGGCGAGCCTTCGATCATATTACAATGCGATGTGACGAAGGACGAGTCTATCGAGGCGTGCTTTGCGACCATTAAGGAAAAGGTGGGAATCATCCACGGTGTCGCACACTCCGTAGCTTTTGCAAATAAAGAAGAACTTGACGGGGAATTCGTCAACACAAGCCGTGAAGGGTTCTTGCTGGCCCATAATATCAGTTCATTCTCTTTAACGGCTGTAGCCAAAGCGGCGAAGGAACTCATGCCTGAAGGCGGCAGCATCGTCACGATGACGTACCTTGGCGGTGAACGCGTCATGCCTAATTATAACGTGATGGGAGTGGCAAAGGCTTCACTTGAAGCAAGTGTCCGTTATCTGTCAAGCGATCTTGGCAAAGATAACATTCGTGTGAATGCAATTTCAGCCGGTCCGATACGTACGTTATCGGCCAAAGGGGTGCGTGATTTCAATTCCATCCTGAAGAAGATCGAGGAAGAGGCACCTTTGCGCCGTACAACGACTCCAGAAGAAGTCGGCGATACGGCACTCTTCTTATTGAGCGATATGTCCCGCGGGATCACTGGTGAAAATATCCATGTCGATTCTGGATATCATATTATAGGATAACAACGACATACTGCCTGAGGGGTTCGGAATGGTTGCATTCCGAACCTTTTTGCATTTTACATGAGATGCTAATAGAAAGGGAGGACATAAAAAAGCAGGGAAGAGGAGTTCCCCGCTAATGCGTTCGATTTAATTCAAGAAATGTGATTTGAAAAATTCCAATTGATAATCCAATGTTAGCGGGTCATTGAATATGAACTCGTTACCATTAGCTTCGAAAACATGATCTTCTTTCACCGCAGGCATTTGTTTGTAAACATCGGTGTTTTGGAAAGAGTTATCTTGATCTCTATATTTGCTAATGACTAAATAGTCCCCAACATATTGAGGCAGTACTTCCAAGGAAAGTGAATAATAGCCTTCCTTATGAACCATTTCCTTGACTTTATCAGGCATTTTCAATCCCATTTCTTGATAGAGGACCTCGGTGCCCCTGCCCCAATTATCTCCAAACACAGCTAGCTGCTTATCATAGCTTTCCACCACTGTAACAGTAGCATCTTCACCGATCTTTTCCTTAATTTGCATTCCGGCTTCCGCTGCACGTGATTTATAGTCATCAATCCAAGCTTGTGCTTTTTTTTCCTTGTTCAGCAGCTTCCCGATTTCCAAATGCTGAGTTAAATAATCTACTTTACCATATGTATATGTTACAGTAGGTGCAATTTCCTTCAACTTATCCAAATTCTTGGTAGTGCTTGCCCCGATGATCAAGTCCGGATCCAATTCGATTATTTTTTCCAATTCATCTTCTGAAACCGATTGTACATCTTTTAATTTCTTTTCGAATCTGGGATTCTTTTTAGACCAAGGCTCCACACCGACTAAATTTACTCCAAGTGACAAGACATCTCCTGCATAAGATGCCAAAACGATGACCCTTTTTGGATTTGCGGGGACCTCAACCGCACCATTTTCCGACTGATAGGTAATCGTATCTTTTTTATTTTTTTCGCTCGTTGTTTTTTCAGTGGCTGCATTGCCGCAGGCGCTGACTAAAAGCGTAAAGATGAAGACGATTGGTAAAAGTATTTTTTTCAAAATGATGTTCTCCTTAAAATTAAAGTGTTTTGAGCAGTTTAAATGGTTAAATTTCCTTTCTTTGAAGTGTAGGTAAATGATAATGATAATCAATAACAATTAAATTTTAGTCTTATTGTCCAATTAAGTCAATATTGAAAATTTAAAATCGCTTTTTTTACGAACCACATCTCCTGCATAAAAAACGCTTATATTCATATAAATGATACATAGAGCAAATATTCCATTAAATAGACAATATCAGCTTAAGCCTGTTTTCGGCCCATTTCGGGCAATGAAATAGGAGGAGGGGCATCATATGGACGTGAAGAAAGTCGATCTTCCTGTTGGGAAACGAACCGTATATGACTTGAAGGGTCATACAAAAACCAGCACGTCATATAGTGCAGTGGAATTGGTGGAGCTATTGTCCCGACTTCCAGCCTTTGCACCCAAGCCCGTTTGTAAATTCATCATCAACGGCCGAACATTATTTGGGAAATTGGAATATAAAAAGAAATCCAATTTGTATATAAGGCATAGATTCGGGAAAAAGGTTGTCCAATACGATATGGAGCAGCTGCAGTCAGTCGATATTCTGAAATATTAAGGAGGAATCATCATGGCAGAGAGGAATGACGATAAAGAACCGAAACCACTTTTATATGTCGATTCATCGAAGGTATCCGATCAAAGGGGGAATATGCAAACGGATTTCCAGTCGAAAAAAAGTACAGCTCCTGAAGCAGCAGCCGAGCCTGAGCAGAAGGAAGAAAAACATAAGCAGGAAGAGCAAAAGGAAGAAAAAATAGAAGAAGTCAAACGTGAATTTGGTGTATACGATGTCATGAAGGAGATTGAAACGGAAATGACCGCCATCAGGCAAATAACCGATCAATATGTTCCTGAGCAAACCCCAGCCGAGCAAACGGAACCACCTGAACAAGCAGAAAAGGAAATGATAAAGCCGCCCGCAAAGAAAAAGCGCAAAAAAATCGAGAAAAAAGAATCTTCCCGCGATATCGTAACACGGTTATCCCAGCATCAAGGTTTTCCAAAGCCATTGTGTGAGGCAGTAATTAATGGAGAAACGCTTCGGTTCCACATATTGGGAATGAAGGGGGAATCGGTGAAGATTAAAAGGGGCAACCGAATTCATTTTGTCGCTCTCCCCGAAATCTTCAATGCCAAAATAATCGAACAACCCAAGTGAAGGGGGAATAGGGAATGTTTCTCCCGCAAAATGAGTTCACCTTGTTTGTACTATTAGGTTTGGCCTCGTTCAGGCTGACTCGATTGATTGTGTTCGATAAAATCACGGAGCCGCTGCGGCGTCCTTTTTTTAAAGAGATTGAGGAAAAGAATGAAAAAGGAGAGGTGGAAATATATTTGTTGCCCAAAGAAAGGGGATTGCTAGGCTGGGGAGGGCAATTACTTAGCTGTTATTGGTGCGTAGGAGTCTGGGTGAGCCTTTTTTTGGTTTTCCTGCATCTGCAACAGTGGTTCATAGGGGACGCGGTGGTGTTGATCCTTGCAGTAGCAGCGCTTGGTGCGATCATTGAGGTGATAATCAGTAAAATTATGGACATTTGATTGGAAACAACTTGTCTCTTATTTCATATAGTAAGTTATAGAACAGTAAAGGAGGCGTCATGAATTGAATAAGAAACAGAGCCCATGGACTTATGCCAAACCGATGAAAAAGGATCAGCCGATTAAAATCAAGAAAGACTGTGGCTGTAATAATAATAATAAAAATAAAGGCTATTATTGAGTAGAAAAAACCTTTCCGTCCAGGGAAGGTTTTTTAATTTCCTAATCCTACCATTCATAAAAAAACCATTAAATAAGAAAATACTAATAGAACGATTAATTAGGATGTGATTCTTTTGTTCAGGAAAAGAAATTATGTGTATCGCAAATGGATCCTTCTTGTGATTGCTTTGTGTGTGCTTGCGGCCTGCAGCAGCCAAGGAGACGGGAAAACGGAGAATATGGCTCTGATTAAACGTACCAATCCCAAGCCGATGGATATTATCAATGGGATGGATGAGGAAGATGAAAAAGGCTTGATTTCAAAGGTCAAGGAAACAGTTGCTGGTGAAGATACGATTTATGACGTAATCGTGGTGAAGAATGGAAAAAAGATTATCGTCGCTTATAAGGTCAAGCATTTACAACGTTTCCATATGAAGAAGATTGAAAAGAACGTGACGCAGCACCTGGAAGAAAGGTACCCTAAGTATAATTTCATTGTTTCAAGTGATTATAAAATCTTTTTGGAATCTTTAAGGTTGAGTGAATTCCTCAAGAAAAAGGACGTTCCGGAAAAAAAGGCACGGAAGAAATTCAAGGAAATTGAAGAGCTTCAAAAAGAATTGATTTAGAGATGGAGGTACAGAATTATGAGCGGCAAGGAGAAAACGACCCCCCAGCAGGATGCGTATAAACAGCTTCAAGGAAAGCATGAAATTAAAAGGCCGATCGTGAAGAATTGCTTGAAGGCTTTTATCGTTGGCGGGATTTTCTGCATAGTGGGACAGGCGATTTCTTACTTTTACATTTACTTTTTCAACTTTACGGAACAGACAGCCGGAAGTCCAACAACTGCGACCATGGTATTCCTGGCACTATTGATGACGGGCTTCGGTTTCTACGATCGTATTGGCCAGTTCGCCGGGGCGGGGAGCGCCGTGCCGGTTACCGGATTTGGTAATGCAGTCATATCAGCGGCCATCGAACATCGGACCGAGGGGTTTGTGCTAGGGGTCGGTTCGAATATGTTCAAATTGGCTGGTTCAGTCATTTTATTTGGTGTTTTTTCAGCCTTTGTGGTGGCGTTGATCAAAACGATTTATTTAATGGCTGGGGGCTAAGCGATGTTAACAGGTAACCAAACTTGGATATTTGCCAATAAGCCAGTCATATTGGGAACAGGGGTAACAGGCGGACCGTTTGAAGCCAATGGACAAATTGCGGGCGACTTCGATATTTTGTACAAAGATTTGTGGATGGAGAAGGATTCGTATGAGAAGGCCCACCGCCTTTTGATGGAGAAGGCTGTGGAGCTGGCATTGGAGAAAGGCGAAATCGAAAAGGAGCAGGTGCAATTTTTCCTGGCTGGTGATTTGATCAATCAGATTACCCCGACAAGTTTTGCGGCAAGAACAAATGGCATTCCTTATATCGGGTTGTTCGGGGCGTGCTCGACATCAATGGAGGGGCTTGCACTGGCTGCCTTCATCACCAATTATGGCGGGGCGAATTACGTACTGACAGGTGCCTCGAGCCACAATGCAGCTGTTGAAAAGCAATTCCGCTATCCAACTGAGTACGGGGGTCAAAAGCCTCCTACCGCACAGTGGACGATAACGGGGGCAGGTGTGGCGTTGGTCGCCCCGCATGGAAGCAGGCAAGGTGAGTACCCCCATGTCGTTTCTGCCACGATCGGCAAGGTCATTGACATGGGGCTGAAGGATCCGTTCAATATGGGAGGAGCGATGGCCCCGGCTGCCGTCGATACGATCCTTGCCCATTTCAATGATACGGGACTCGGCCCGGAGGATTATGATTTGATCATTACGGGTGATTTAGGGCAAATAGGCAGGGAAACCGCCATGGATTTGTTAAAGCAAAAAGGATGTAAAATCAATCAGGAGAAATTCAAAGATTGCGGCTTGATGATTTTTAAAAAGGACCAGCCCGTTTTAGCGGGCGGCAGCGGCGCAGGATGTTCAGCAGTGGTTTTATATGGACATATCCTCAATCAAATGATTTCAGGTCATTATAAAAAAATCCTGCTGGTTGCAACTGGGGCATTATTGTCGCCATTATCGGTCCAGCAAAAGGAAACGATCCCGTGCATTGCTCATGCGGTATCCATCGAGTATGGGGTGAATTCATGAAAAAGGAGAGATTTGGATGTTAGCAATGTTTTTTTGGGCCTTTGTCATCGGCGGCTTGATTTGTGTAGTCGGCCAGCTTCTTTTCGATGTTGCTAAGCTGACACCAGCACATACGTTAAGCTTGTTCGTTGTGATAGGCGCGGTACTTGGCGGTTTTGATTTATATGAACCGCTTGTTGACTTTGCCGGTGCAGGAGCAACGATACCAATCGTCTCATTTGGGAACTCGCTAGTGAATGGTGCCATGATGGAATCGGAAAAACATGGTATAGTTGGCGTGCTGACTGGCATGTTCGAAATTACGAGCTCGGGTATCTCGGCAGCCATTATCTTTGGGTTCATCGGGGCTTTGGTTTTCAGGCCAAAAGGATAGGGATCGGCGGAAATAGGCAGCCTGGACTAGGACATGGCCTATACATATTTGTCCAGCCTGACATATGTTATCAGTAAGCTTTTAGCGAAAGCGAGGTGATATGTATGTTTGGTTTCGGTGGCTACGGTTGCTGCGGCAACAGCGGTTATGGGTATGGAGGCAGCTATGGCGGAGGCTACGGCGGTGGCGGTTCTACTTTCGCGATTATCGTTGTGTTGTTCATCCTATTGATCATTGTAGGGGCTTCTTTCTGCTAAAGTAAATGGAATAGGCAGAGAAGCCTATTCCATTTATTTTTATTTATCGGCCTTGCACCATTTTTCTGTTTAAGCCATAGGATAGGTACAGAAAAGGGAGGGGCTTAGGTATGGATAATAACTTTTTTAAAAACATAGAAGGTAAAACGGGCGTGAATATGAAAGATGTATTGGAATTGGCAAACTCTCTTCAAGGAGCCAATTTCAAAGATGAAACTACTGTCAGAAATGTCATTAAACGCGTATCAAAAATAGCGAACAAACCGGTCAATAAGGAAACGGAAGATAAAATCGTCCATTCCATCGTAGCTGAAGGGAATAAACTCGATTTTGGGACGATTTCCAATATGATAAATAAAAAATAATTTGAACCAAGGCCTGCTCTAGCTGCAGGCCTTTTCCATATGATCTGCAATAGCGCCAAATCAAAGCTTAAGGAAGCGTGATGGGTGAGCGGTGCGTCCGCGTCTTGTTTGCAGGATCGAAAGGTAAAGATTACTTTTAGCCCTTGTTGCCGCAACATAAAGCAATCGTCGTTCCTCTTCTAGAGGTGCAAGTTCACCTTTTCGATAGGATTCGAGCGCAAAATCATGCGGAAGGCTGCCGTCGACTGCAGCAAGTACATAGACGGTTTCGTATTCAAGTCCCTTGGAACGGTGTATGGTGGTAAGCTGTATGGCATCCTTAAAATGCTTCGAAAGCTGCTTTATCTCTTGGACCATGGCCGTCATATGATCGACATGATCAAGGAAAGCGGCAACGTTAGGAAAACGGTTGGCTGCTACCTTCAGGTCGCGGATGTCATCGGAGCCTTTTTCCAAATTGGCTTCGTTCCCGCGTTTCTTTACATAATCCTGGTATCCCAGGTCTTTCTCGATGATTTCCAATGCGACCAGCGGCGACATGTTCCTCAAAGAGCGGATCTGCCCGGGGATCGTCTTTAATTTTTTTTCCTGAAAAGCATGACCAGTCTTGATGTAGGCGAATGCTTCGATGAAATCACAGTCCTGCAATATGGTTTGTGCTTTCAATTCCTGCAAAATGCTTTGCCTTAAAAATAATGAAGAAAGAACATCCGCAGCAGCCTTGCTGTCATGAGGATACAAACTTAAGCGCATGAAGGCGAGCATGCCGCGAATGACCCTGCGCTGATAAAAGGAATCTGCGTCTTTCTCAATTACAAATGGCAGGTTGGAAGCGGCCAGCCTCTCAAATATGGCCCTGGACATTGTGTGTGTTCTGTATAATATGGCAAAGTCCCCGGGATTGGCTCCTTTGGAGATTTTTTCTTGAATATCGGCTACGATCATCGTTGCTTCCAATTCCTCATCATATGGATAAAATAATACAGGCGGATTTCCTGAATCATGCTGGGCCCGCATTTTCTTTTCCATCCGATTTTGATTGCGCTTGATCAATCGATTTGCAGTAGCGACGATTTCATGAGTAGAACGGTAATTTTCGGTTAGCTTGACGACTTGTGCTTGAGGGAAGTCATGATTGAAATTCAAGATGTATTTAGGATCGCTTCCCCTGAATGAATAAATCGCTTGATCATCATCACCAACCGCACAGACATTTTTTGATTCATAAGAAAGGAGGTTGATCAATTCGTATTGAACTTTATTGATATCCTGAAATTCATCAACCAAAAAATATTGAAACCTTTGTTGGTATTTCTTTAAAAGATCAGGATGATTTTTTAAGAAAACATAGCAGCCGACAAGCATATCATCAAAATCATATTTTCCTGTTTGCTTTTTATACTCTTCATATTTCTTGTATAAGAATAAACAGGATTTCTCCCACTCGTCATCAGGTTGGATATCTTCGGGGAAAGCCAATGAGTTTTTCCAGAGTCCGATTTGCTGGAGTGCTTGGTCATAGGCAAATTCCTTATCATCAAGTTCCAATTCCCGGCCGGCTTGTTTTAGGATCTTTTCTTTTTCCCATTCCCATTTCAACAGCAAATCGCGCTGCCATTTTGACGGTTCGTGAAAGATCAGGATTTTATAAAAAATGCTATGAAAGGTCCCGCTCACAATTTGGGAAACGAGGGAAGGGGTCATACCAGGATAACCGAGCAGGCGCTGCTGCATTTCCTTAGCTGATTTTGCGGTGAAGGTTACGAGCATGATGCTTCTCGGATCAATTTTATTCACCATAAGCATATAGGCAGTGCGGACCGTTAATACCCGGGTTTTGCCGCTGCCTGCCCCGGATAGGACGAGAACCGGCCCATCGATCGTCTTTACTGCTTTCAGCTGCTCTGCATCAAGCACGACCCCGCAAGAGGATAACTCCTGCAAGTAAGGCTCCTCCAATTGTATCAAGGAGGTGTGTTTGTCTGTATATTGCGGATTTCCCGTTACCTGTCGGCTTTTAAGGAAAGGCTCCGTAATGGGTTTGCTTTCAGTAATGGTTCTAGACTTGGGAATCTTAAAGCCACCCTGTTCCATATATTCCAGTGGCGTGTCCTGATTCAATGGCTCGGAATGCGGCATAGCACAGGGTGCCTGCGTGGGGTCACTATGATGAAAATAGGGAGTTTCATGGATACCAATATATAATTTCACTGGCTTTTGACAAACCACACAGGAAAGCTGATCACGTTTCCCTTTTTCAAATAGTGTCTGCAGCGCACCAGCTGAAACGGTATGTATATGCACAATTTCATTGCCAGATTTTGCTTGATTCATATAAATGGATCCCTCTAATCTATTAAAAATATCGGCAATACCCATCATACCAGAAGATGAAGAAAAAAGAATGCGGAAATGGTGTTTACCTATATTCCTGTGCGGGTATTAAATGGAAGCATACGAACATAAAAAAGGTGGGGTAAACATGGGATACATAGCGCCGGTAACACAATTCGATTATATTCAATATGCCAACAGGACGGTCGAAGCTGCTGGGAAAGTAAGAATTGTTAAAGGAACGACACCCATTCAACCTATCCGTTTCGATCAAGTATTGGAAGAGAAGATGGGGAGTTTTGATGAATTTGATAAGATTCATCAACGTACCCGGGAAAGGGCAACTGGATCAGACACGCATAAAATGCGAATGGCCATGAGGGCCAGTGACCAACTGACTGCTGCAATGACGGGAAAGGGAGTGCTTTTCAACGAAATGGCATAAAAATGCCCCGAAATACAAAAGAGGACACGTGAGTGTCCTTTTTGTGTTGATTTCTTAGAGGATGTCTATTTCAACGATTAAAGCTAACAATAGTTGCAGCAATAGTTGGATGTTTAGAGCGATTTGTGCATCAGTTGTCGTAATGTCGATATCCCGGCTATTCTCAACAATTGTTTTTTGACGCGTAATTTGTTTGACATTAGAGGATTGGATTAATTCTTGAGTGATTCTTTCAGCATTATCAGCATCTGCAATGGAAATGCTTACGATGACCGCAATTGCAGCTTGAAGAGCAGCTTGAAGAGAAAGAGCAGCTTTAACATCAGTAGAAGTGATATTCACATTACAAGAATCTTTAATGTAAATAAGTTCCTCAGAAAGCTGAACCTGGGAATTATCCTGTCTAGCCTCTTGGTCAATCCGTGTGTCATTGTTGCCGTTACAGAATCCTGTCAGGGGATGGTTAGAAGCGGAGTCCAGAGCTGACCAAGTTCTGTCACAGCTTTCATGTGTGTTACAGTTGCTACGGTATACATTTTGGTTCATGTCGTTTTTTCCTCCTTAGGTTTTATTCCCTATTAAAATATGCTTCGATGATTATTCTGGTTGGACGAATAAATCAATTCATTCGTCTATTTTTTTAAATACTTTTGAAAAGGATCGATGTGTGGGGATGAATGATAAAGAAGCTGGAGTTTCAGGATTGGAATGGAAGTGCTGCTATGTCTTGGTTCATTCAATTTTCGCCAGCAAGTAAGGTTGTTTGGCTGATATGGTGAATCATTTATCTTTGGGATCCGTGAATTTATTATGAATGGAATTCGTAATTGGATTAACATCATGTTCCGTGATGTTTTTTCCCTGGTTTATGAGGATTTGTGATTGCTCCTGTAAATAGCGAATGGTTTCCCTCAGGTTGTTTCTCTCTTTTTCAGTAAGATCGACATGCTCCTTTTTGAAACCATGTTTTCTCATTGTTCTTGAAACCAACAACTCCATTAATCTTTTTTGCGACTCCTCCAGGTTAAATTCATTGTTACCCATAAAATTATCCCTCCTTCTTGCTTTCTATATATAGACTATGTATTTATGAGAATATTGCCATTGAACGGAAAGGGTTTTTTATAAAACGATAAGCGGCGGGCGTGAACGAACGAAAAAACGCTGTCCCATCAGAAGACGGAAGAGACAGCGTTTTTAAGTCATGATAAAGTTTTAATCATCGTTTTATGAGGAATGCCCGCATCCATGAATTCATCGGACGCGATTTCATATCCTAATTTAGAATAAAACGGAATGGCATGAACCTGAGCATCAAGCTTCAACTGAGGGATTTCCTGCTGGATGGCGTATTCCTCGATTGCATTCATGATCATGGCCCCGGCACCATTTTTACGGCCAGCTGCCAGGACACAAATGCGCTGGACCTTACCGATATTGTCGATGACCCGGAAACGGCCTGCACCGACGGGCTGTTCCTGCTCATTATATAAGACGAAATGTGTGGAAACGTCTTCGTATTGATCGATTTCTTCTTCCATCGGTACATTTTGTTCCAAAACGAATACTTGCCTTCGAATCATATAGGCTTCTTCACGCTCTTGGCTGTTTTCGGCAATTTTTACAAACACGAATTTATTCAGCTCCTAACCTAAATGTTTCGTATACCGTCCAGGCACCGTCCTCTAGCTGATACAACAGATGAATCCGCTTAACTTCTTCTTCATGGCTGACATCAAGCATGCTTAGCTGACCTAAAACATCGGAATGCTCATTATCCGATAAATCTTGGGCGATGGTGATGTGCGGCACGAAAGCATAATCATTTTCACTTTTTATGAAGCCTTCACCATTCAGCGCATCATGCAGCTCCTGCAGCCCTTCGGATAGCTCCACCTTGAAATAGATCGTATTGCTTACCGGTTGGAAGGACTTAGCTTTCGTCACATTCATCGTAAAAGGCCTGCACTTTTGGGCAACGGCTTTTATTTGGTCAGCAATCGCCGAAATTTCCATATCCGTCGCTTCAAACGTTGACTTAAGAGTCAGGTGCGGTGGAATGAACGCATACTTCGTATCATATCTCTTTCGATAGGAGTTAGCTAAATCTTGAAGTTTCTTCGTAGGGAAAATGGCAACACCGTATTTCATAAATAAAACCTCCTGAAATTTATAATGGTTGTATGGTGGCTGGATCTGTTGTGGAGAAACCTTTTTATAGGTCAGAACATTTCCAGTAGTGCTCTTTTTAAATCTGCCTGCCAATATTTCCAGGTATGATTACCTTCAAATTCTTCATAGAAGCACGGAAATCCTTTTTGGTTCAATAATTGATGCAATTTCCTGTTGGGCTCTATGAAATTTGCCCGATCCCCATCAGTGGTTGGTACGTCGGTTTCATCAGTCCCGATTACATGGTAAAGTTCCAGGAGATGAGGATCCTCAAAATTACGTACAGCATCCATCACTGCTTCATTGGTAAGTGGCGACTGCATGATGCACTTCCCGAATGTGTGCGGATACTTCAGGGCGGCCAATAATGAAACGGTTCCGCCAAGAGAGTCGCCTATCAGGGCGCGGCCATGTCCCATTTGATAGGTCGGAAATTCTTCATCCAGAAACGGGACAAGTTCATGGGCAAGGAAACGTATGTATGCAAGGTGTTGTTCCCCATCTGGATGATACTTGCTTTTGCGGTCAAAACGATCTTTATAGGGAATGCCTACAACGATTATATTCTCGATTTCTTCATTACCCAGCAGTTCATCCACTACGCGACCGATTCGGCCCATCTGAAAATAATCACGCCCGTCCTGAGCAATAACAAGCGAATACTTGTACAATGGAGAATAATTAGCAGGCAAGTAAACAAGCAGCTCCAAATCCTCCGCCAGTGCTTCACTTTTGAACATATACTCTTTAATTGTACCTTTGCGTAAACTCATTTCCCGCACCTCGATGATCATTTATAATGAAATATTTATTACTTAAATATTTTAGCATAGCCTTGCGAGTTTTTCCTGTCCCAAGAATTTGGAATAGAAAATTTTCGTTGTATTTTCTAAAAATTTAGAAAATTTAATGGTATAATACAAGGATATATATCCATCATACTATAAAAAAGGTGGCGAATTAAATGGCAGAAGTACACGTACACAGCAGGGAAGTAACAAAAGCGGCTAAGCGGCTTTTGTTGGAGCGCGGAGTCAGTGTGGAGGATATCGCAAAAATCGTTTACCAACTGCAGATCCCATACAAGGCTGACCTGAAATTGGAGGAATGCATCCGCAGCGTCGAGCGTGTTCTGCTGAAAAGGGAAATTCAGCATGCCATACTTGTCGGTGTGGAGCTTGATAAACTGGCAGAGCAAAAAAAGCTCTCCGAACCTCTCCAATCCATCGTCGAATCCGATGAAGGCTTGTTCGGAGTCGATGAAACCATCGCCTTCGGTGCAGTCCTTGGATATGGAAGCATTGCTGTCACGACCTTCGGCCATCTGGATAAAAATAAAATTGGCGTCATCCACGAGCTTGATAAGAAGCAGGAAGGGGTCGTCCATACCTTCCTGGATGATATCGTGGCAAGCATAGCCGCGAGTGCCGCCTCAAGATTGGCCCATCGCCTGAGGGATGAGGAAGAATCATTGACAGAACGGGAAAAGGACATCCAGGAGGAAGAAGAGTTAATCGGTTGATAGTCTAGTGAGCATGGCTGACTCACCCGGAACGATCATATTTTGCCTTGATGAGGCGGGCAGAAAGGATATTATTCATTTTAAACGTCCGTTTCGTCTGCCTCAGAAAACAGAAAGCATGGATATGGCCTGGATATACCTCAAGCACCTGGATTTTCCGCTGCGTAATCTTTCCTTGCTCCGAGAGGTAAATGATTTCCAGAGGAACCTTTTCTTCCATATGCTTGCGAAGTATATATTTCATTCCCGATCGCCCCTTTGCTAACTTACTTGGTTGTTAACATTATATGCGAACGTACGTTTTTTATGCAAGTGAAAAAGGAACAATTGTTCGCTTTTGCAAAAAATGAAATAAAATTAAAACTTTTTTAATATAATGCGTTGACTTTTCGCCAAAAAAACTTATAATAAATTATGTACTTAAGTAATTCACACGCAAGCTCATACATACGACTTGTTAGCTCAGTGGGAGAGCACTTCCTTGACAGGGAAGGGGTCGTGGGTTCGAATCCCTCACAGGTCATCAACTGAGGCGTATCAAGGGTTTTGCAAGTATTATACAACCTGAGTAAGAAAGTGGTCGTTACCAGACCCTATTCTTACATTTAAGACCACTAACCTTCTTATGGAAAACGAGAAGGAAGTGGTCTTTTTATGTTGTTGAAATTTGCTATTCAAGATTTTAAAGATGACAGGGAGTTCAAAAACCTGTCTGAACAAACAATTAAAAATTATATGATTCAGTTAAATGAGTTTCAAGGATTTTGTGTTGATAAGGAAATCCTTAATGTGGAAGATGTAACTGCAAATATAGTTAAGTCTTATTTCCTTTACTGTATGAAACTAAAAAAGAATAACCCAGTAACAGTAAACACGAAAATTAAGAACCTAAAAGCATTCTTCAATTTCATGGTTGAAAGTGACATAATTGTGGAGAAAAGAAATCCATTGTCTAAGATTGAGAAGGCTAAGACGGACACTAAAATCGATGTTTTTAGTGACAATCACATTAAACAGATGTTGAACTATTACAGAAGATTAAAAGGCAGGGAACACTCGTTTTACGCCTATAGAGATTACACTCTAATTCTTACCTTGCTTGGTAGTGGAATGCGTTTAGGTGAGTTATGTAATCTTAAATGGAAAGAGGTTGACTTGGTTACAGGCACAATCATAGTTTTTGGTAAAAATCGAACGCAAGCAAGTATTCCAATTACAGATAAGTTGGTGAAGGAACTTGCAGAATACAAGGTGTTTTGTCAGCAACACTTTCCAGAACCTTCTGAGAATGTTTTTATAAACAGGGAAAACAAACCTATGACAACAGATGCAGTTAAGAATGTCTTTAAACGTTTGAAGAAAATAATGAATTTCAAAGATGTTAGATTATCAGCCCACACTTTTAGACACACATTTGCACACAGGTTCTTAATGAATGGCGGCGACGTATTTACGCTTCAAAAAATGTTGCGTCACAGCAATCTAAAGATGACAGAGAAGTAC
Source organism: Peribacillus folii (assembly GCF_030271255.1). Taxonomy (GTDB): domain Bacteria; phylum Bacillota; class Bacilli; order Bacillales; family DSM-1321; genus Peribacillus. The sequence continues at coordinate 48,520 of NZ_JASJOM010000006.1, read as the reverse complement.
CTTGCTATTTGGGGTACTGCATTAAGGGAACAGAATGAAAAATTCAACCCGCTCAGTAATTTAAAATACTAAACAAATCAAGAAGACAGAAGTAGCCACGTGTTACTACACTTGACTCAAAACATGAGTAGCACAAATAATAACACCAAGTTTTGTTTGAATTGCTTTCTGAATACGGTTATGCTCACTTGTAGTACTGGTTTTAAAAGGTTCCATGCCCATGAAATAACAGTAGAGTAATTAAAAGTAACCTCGATTGATATATTGTCTTTAGCCATATCTAGTCTCCAATAGTAACCTTTTATATCCTGATATTGAGGTTCTTAAAAATTGCACTTTCCGTATGCCAACCAAAAGTGCTAAAATCATCTTTCAATAATTTATTTATACTTGTTGAAAGACTCTTGTTTTTTTTCTTATAATAAAATAATTCTATCATCATTTGGGTTGTTTAGGATGTGGTGTATCTCAGCCCAACCTTCTTAGTATTCTGGTTCATTTTGGAGAATAGCAAGAGCATTTCTGTGTGAATGTAATCTTATTTTCATAGCTTATCTCCCTTCTTGTAAATAATAACATATAGATGTTAGCCTCAATTACTTAATTTAATTGTAAAAATACATTATAATTAGAATACATGTTCCGACAATGAAAGGAAGTACAATATATATGATAGATGTAGTAGAATTATTTGCCGGAGTAGGCGGTTTTAGACTCGGTCTAGAAAGAAACGAAGGTTTTAATATTGTTTGGGGTAACCAGTGGGAACCTTCAAAAAAAGTTCAATATGCTTTTGATTGTTATGCAGAGCGATTTAAATCTGGTACTCATTCAAATGAAGATATAGCAAAGGTAAAAAATACAGTCCCAAACCATGATTTATTGGTTGGGGGATTCCCGTGCCAAGACTATTCAGTAGCTAGGTCTATATCAGGTGAAACGGGAATAGAAGGAAAAAAAGGGGTTCTCTTTTGGGAAATAATGGACATAGTTAATTTGAGAAACCCAACATTTGTACTTTTGGAAAATGTAGACAGACTTTTGAAGTCTCCAGCAAAACAACGAGGAAGAGATTTCGCAATCATGCTAGCTAGTTTTAGAGATGCTGGTTATACAGTGGAATGGAGAGTTATAAATGCAGCTGATTATGGTTTTGCACAAAAACGTAGAAGAGTATTTATATTCGCTTACAGAGAAGTCTCTAATTATGCTAGGAAACTTGAAAACTATTCATCATTAGAAATACTTCATGACGAGGGATTTTTTGTATCTGAATTTCCCATTAAAGGTACATCAATTAAACATCCTGCTTCTAGTGAAGTTTTACCTTTGGATATTGTTGATATATCTGATAATTATAGTGCCAATTTCATGAATGCTGGAGTTATGAAAAAAGGCAAATATTATACTGAGCAAATAATTCCAGAAATGGTACCAGCAAAAACTTTAGGTACTGTATTAGAGGAAGCAAGGCAGTATCAAACTGTAGATGAGAAATATTATTTGAATGAAGAAGAAGTTGGTAAAAACGGGAAAACAACGCTTGAAATGTATGAATACATGAAAGGTCCAAAGAAAGTTCCACGAACTTCTAATACGGGCCATGTATATACGTATGCTGAAGGTGGGATGAATTTTCCAGATGATTTGAGTAGCCCTGCAAGAACAATGCTAACTAGTGAAGGTACTAAAAACAGAAGTACACATATAGTTAGAGACCTAGATACAAACAGATTAAGAATTTTGACTCCTGTTGAATGTGAACTGATTAATGATTTCCCTGCAAATTGGACAGAGGGAATGCCTGACAAAGCAAGGTATTTTTGTATGGGAAATGCTTTAGTAGTAGGCTTAATTGAAAAAATGGGAAAAAAAATTAAAGAATTATATGTCGATGAAGTAACTTCAATAGAAGAGAAATATAATTTTAGGGTAAGTGAATTAGAAGAAGAAAAAGATGCTTTGTTATTGGAAATAGTAGAACTTAAAAAAAATCCAAATTTTTCACTTAATTAAGTGACATTAGGGAAATGATTCTAGTTTAGCTAGCGACAATATAATTTATAGATATAAAATAGGGCAGTCATAGTGGCTGCTCTTTTTTGTTAGAAAGCCATTGTATAAAGTCATAAAGCAAGCTGGGAAGCGTGCAGGAATAGAAGATAAGAGAGTATCTCCACATACATTTAGACACTTTTATAGCGTTCAGAGCCTTCTTAGTAGAAAGATAGACTTGCACTCGCTAAGTTTACTTCTTGGTCATTCTGATATATCAACTACACAAAGATATTTATCATCCATGAACAATCAACAACTATTGGACAAGGCTACCTCGCCAAGTCCGTTAATGAATATCGGAAAGTCAAAAAATAAAATCTTAATGTAAGAAATCTCTATGGTTAACGTAATCGTGGCTGTCGATAAGGAAAGTCTCTCTCAAATCATGTTAAGACTTCTTGGTGGGGTACTTATCACCAAAACCATGGTTTTGTCTTCAGATTCAATGAGTAGCACTTCCACCCCTACACTCGGAATGCAATTTGAACAGATAAGAGTATTAGAGTTTTATTCACTTGAGGTTGAAACTCCGTTTCCCCGCTCCTTCCTAGATGTTCTAAAAATGGAACATCAAAACCCTTTCACATTAAGAAAGGGTTTTGATGGTTTTGATGCTATCTACCTCTATCGCTCGTTAATGAAATGACTGCAACGCCTATATATGTATTATGTTATTTCTTCTTTTCTCGATTAGTTTTAAAGTTGTCTTTGTATTTATTGACGTCTGTACGATGTAATTTTTCCTATTTAAATTAGCTTACTCCAACATTAGTAAACACGTTGTATCCATAGTAATCTTGTAATTGCACAATACGTTTAACATATAAACCTTCAAAGTACAATTTGTAGTATTCTGCATCGTATGTGTACCCTTCAACCTCTGGCAGACATTTTTTCTTCTTACCTCCTAATTCAGCATTTAAAGGATTTTCAACTTCTCTTGGCTTAAAGAATTTATCCACGTTCTTTTGTGCTTCATCAAGTACACGTTCTTTACGTTTGTCATGGAATTGTTGCTTATTTTCATCTAGAAACTTCTGCTCATCTTGTTTAAATAATTCAATGGCTTCATTGTTGTATTTTTCCAGATATCTGATAATCTTTTTCTTTCTTGCCTTTAAGATTATTACATATTCTGTAAAGCAATAGTCAAGTCCAAGCACTTTACCGTTCTCATCCTTTACAAGTGCAAGTTTTTCGCTATATTCCTTCTGAAACTCAACTGTTTTCTTAGCGTTTTTATATTTACCCATATACCAATCATCTATATCATATTTTTCCATCAAATTACGCCTTAAAGTTGTAACTTCCTTATGTATATCTTCATGAAGATTAACGTTTTCAACTGTTTCTTTAATATGACCTTTATGTATAGGATAAAATTCAATGATTCCTGCCTTTGCCATACGATTCAATGTACCTGCAATTTGATTTATCAATTCTTTTGTAATTTGTGCAAAGTCATCAATAATTCTTTCCTCGCCAAAGGAAATAATTTTATTTTCCTTCAAATCCTCAACATGTGATTTTCTTAAACCTTCATGATACCTAGTTTGAAGTACCTCTTTTAATTCCTTTGTGATTACTCCAAAATCAATAGCCCAATTAGCAAGTGTTTGTGCAGTTTTAGTTTCTAAACCTTGTTCTAGGAGACTTACTACTACAATATCTAAATTCTTAGTGTAAGGAATTTTCCAAGTACCATTGGAAATACGACCATCTTCGCGAATGGATTTTTCTTCCTTTTCTACTCCGAGTTCATAGACATGCCCACGACCATTAGTATTCTTAATTGTTTTAACATACTCAAAGTATTGTTCCATTGTTTTAATTACAGCATCTTCAACTGTTTTGCTTTTAAACTTGTTATACTTTACAAAGTGTGTAATTTGCTCCTTATTACCATACTTCATTACCGCTTCCTTTTTGGTGATAATTGTCATAAATATATCGTTCTCCTTTTATAGTTTTAATTAATAGGGCAACAACATCACTATGAATATAATTATATAATATATACAAAGTGATGTTGTTGCCCTTTATTTTAATTACTTTGAATCCTGTTGGTTATGTACTTTGCTACCATCTCTGTCAAATGCAGACGCATTCGTCAGACCTCGCCCAAAGTACGCAAAGGGCGAAATAGGCCCTTATTTGGCTATGTTGAGGTGATTTATCTCATCATCCATTATCATCTAACAAGTGTTGACGGCGATGTTTTTGGCGTACCTTTTTGCATCGCAACACTTTGAAATCCTACGAGGTACAAGCAGGTTTTAAAGTGCTTGTGTAAAAAGGTACATAATTAACAATCATTGACTTCGCACATCAGTCCTTTAACATCATTTCAACATGTGTTGGTTGTTGCTTCTTCATACTCTTTGATGTTTATTAAATGGGGTGGATGCTATTCACCAACTTTAAAATTATCTCAAAAAAAAGATATATGCACTTCTGTCCGTGCAATCTATTAAAATATATATTGTCGTGTGAAAGTGCATTAAGATGCTTTAAATCATGTCAATAGACTACATTCACACGTATATTATGTTTTTGGAATATTGTTATTGTAGAATAGATAAAACTGATAATCTGGAAATGGGTTGTTACTCGTGTTTATGTTGCGTGGATTAGTTTGTAAATACTGTTATTAGTGAATACTTCCTATTAATATTATTATATCACAATTATTATATTTTGTCAAATTATGTGCTATTATCTATCTTTTGACAATAGATTAAGACAATTATTTTTGACCAGTTTTTCTCATGGAAGTGTTAGGCTCCCACAAACATCTTTAATACTTATTATTAATGAAAAGATTGAAAACGATGTCCATAGACATATTTCTTACGTGTGTTAAAAAGATTTCTTGTATAAAGGATTTTCCAAGTTCTTGAAGAATATAAACGTTTAGTGAAGTAGTTGAAGGAGAAGGGAGAATCTTCATGGGACTATTCAGTATGATTTTTAAAACAGCTAAGGAAATGGATAAGCAAAGGTTTAATGAAATTGACAGACAAAAGAAATTACAGGAAAAACAGAATAAAATTAATATTCAAGAAAAGCTCGTTGACGAATATTTTATTAATTTGACAAAACTATATAATGAATGGGGAGATGCATACAACAATAATGAAGAATTAAGGGAAAGCATAGATATTGAGGGGGAGTTAGATGCATTTCTTGAAAATTTTGATACTGGAATCCTTTTGACAAATAACCTTTTTGATAGGGTAGAATTATTACCAGATGTATATGAAGTTCCTAAACCAGTTCAGCAGTATATAAAAGCATCAAAAGAGCAATATCTATTAAATTTGGAATTTCATATTAAACGTGATGAGACGATAAAAAACGGTGTAATTGAGTTCCTAGAAAAAGGAGAGATTGTGGAACATCCTCCAGAACTAGTGAATCAGTATCTAAATAAGGCTCATTTACACCTTGAAACTGCACAGTCTAATATGGTGAAAGCTAGACAATCTATCCATAATATTTGATGATATGTGGAAAGTTATTATTTTTTATACTTAAAACTTAGGATGCGTGTAAGCATCCTTTTTTGGTTTCTTTTTTAGAATGAAAAGTATTATTCAAGGCAGATGAGAGCAAGTAGACTGAAGTCAGTAAAATAAAATGTGTTACCATATTATAGAAGAGGGCGTATAGGGTAAATCTATTTATTTTATGTTGGGCATAATACAAGATGAGTGGCTGTTCTTAAATAGTATACGTCCGAGAGCAGATTGTGAACTTATCGAGAGAATTTATGTAGGTATAAGAATATGAATACGGTTTACCAAGACCTAACACAAGAGCATTTTGAAAGTATCAAGAATGCAAAAAAAGTACCAGTTAGGTTCGAAAGTGAAAATTAAAAATCATTAGATAAAGATTTAAGTCAACAAGAAATAGAAGTAATCAAAATTGCTTAGGATTATATTCAGCAGAAGGAAAAATAATAAATGTATTTCAAAGCTAGCGGATTTTTGTATTTAGTTGCTACAAGAAATTATTAAACCCCATCTATTTCAGGATGGGGTTTTTAGAGATAAAATTGCACTTTTTTTATTATTGGAAGTTAGAGTTAGTTATAACTTTATTACTTTTAGTTTGTTCCCAAAGTACCTCATGCAATATTCTTTCAATAATTGTAGTTTCATCAACATTATCACTTATTTCACCCATTCTTCCGAATGCCTTTATAAGTGAAACCGTATTATCTCTTAAATCATTATAAACTTTTTCAGCTTGAGTTCTAGTTTCCGTAGAAAAAGTTTTCTTGCTATTTACTACTTTTTTCATAACTTCATAAAGAGAATTAATAGTAAGTTCAGGAGTATCATGTATATTCCTGATAAATTCCAAAACCTCAAATTCTGCTTCTTTAAGATTCGATATACTCTTTATTTTTGATATAGCTGTATCGAATTTTGCAATATGATTAAAATTTATTAAAGAATCTTTAAGAGTTGAAACACCAATGAATGCATTACCTTCATTATCAGAAACTTTATATCTTAATTGTATACTAACAGCTGAATCTCGAATTTCATTGTTAATTAATTGTATTCCTAACTGTACATTACCAATATTATCAAGGGGGATAACTTGTTCTTGTTCCAAACTTATATTAATATCTGAGTCACTAATATATGCTTTATCAATATAAAAATTTACATTTTCTTCTTTTGAGAATTTGTGAAGTTCAAGAAAGACAGTATATAATAGAAGGTTATTATCATAGTTGTTATAATGTTCTGATGTAAGACCACGTAATATGAACTTTTCATTATGGAAAAGCAGACGGAATTGTTTCTTTTCTTTTCCTAACCTAGTTAATAGTTTAGCGAGATTTTCCTGAAGAATATCTCTATGACCATTCCTGATACAATAATTACCAAATGAACTCAGCTTGAATATCTCTAAAAAATCTTCTTTAAACTTATAAGTGCCTGTTGCAGTTATGTCATCTGATATAAATCTTAGGATAAGTTCATTATTATCAGAAAGTCCAATATATTCAATATCAGATAAAGGCATAGATATGTCCATTTTTTTGCTTAAGTTATTAATATTTTCAAGTTCTGTTAATAACATTTTACTTCCTTTAATCAATAGAAGGTCGTCTAAATTGCCATATTGATTTATGGGGAAATACTCTCTAATTTTTTGAACTATATCGCTTTCTTGCAATGTCAATAAACGCAATTCATTCAGTGGAGCGGAATCACCTTTTTCGAAAATAAGTTTTTTAGAGTATATTCGTTGCATTGTCAAACCCCCTTTTTTGTTATTTTATCATATTTTTCCAAATTATGTGACTGACTAAATACAGGAATGAGAGTATTTCACTATTAGATAGTGGTCTAAAACAAGTGAGAGTCGAATTATAGGTATTGTTGCACTATCCTACGGCCCTATTCATGTTAAGTTTTATGACCGTGTGAAAAGGGGGACAATAGTGTCAATAGACATGATTTTTACGTGTGATTTGTAATATGAACCATGAATCCAAGGATAAATGGAGAAACCTCAGCAGTATAGTCAAATATCCCCCTTATTTTTAGAAACTAGAATACTACTTATTATTTTCATTATGGATATCTATTGTTATAAGTATTTAAAGATAAGGAATTAGATAAGCCAACAGTTGGTAGGAAGTTGAAAATAAATGCAACAAGATGTGGGAAATAAAAGTACAAGCGAAACAATAAAGGTTATTATAAAACAGGTTGTAATAATAACTAAGTATTACCTCCTTTTATTAGCTATTTGTATAACTAGATAGCTAGGCTGAATAAAAGAAATATTTTAAACACTCATTAAGAGTGATACATCCGCAAAATCGTGCTTAAATAGCTACACGTATGAATGTGAAAAAAATGCTCTTAAATCACCTTAGTAAACATGGTTTTTCCGTGCAATAACAAACAATCTCAGGATTAATGAACCAATCTTAAAAAGCGGAATGCTACTTCCGCAGTTTGATACAAGATTAACAGTGAACGGTAATCAAACTAATAGAGATATATAAAGTCCTCATCTTTAAAAAAGATGGGGTTTTATTGTGTGTGATTTTGTTTACGGAGGTATGTGTATATAACATTTATATCCTATTTAATTAAGATATCTGATAAAGGGATTATTTGATGAAAAATAGAACAAAATACCTATCGGTTTGGATGGTTAATTGTTACAATTGAAAAGTCGGACTTCATAGGAGGTATAAGAATACCAGCTATCAAACAAATGAAATCACTAGAAATCGAGGGTTAGATGAGTTTGTTCTAGGAATTGTTTTAGATAAAAAAGAACGCGGAATGAATCGATTAATTTTTTTCATTATTCACCTTCTGAATCGGACTATAGGGAAATATTGGACTACTTAAAAGAGAATACAGCTATAGTTAATCAAGTGTATATCATATGGTTTATGAAGAAATATTATATCGAAAATAAAATAGCGAGAACAAAACGTTATGTCTTTCTTTTTGATAAGATATCTTGACTAAAAAGGAGTGAGTTTAATGGCTGGACATGTTTTTAAAAAGTCTCAGTTGCTTCAAATCTTGGATAATGTTGTGGGGAAATCGTTGGGAGAAGTTGATAAAAATCGAGTTTTTGACCGTGCGCGTATTTCACCTAAAATTACAGGAATTGCAGGTGATGTCATTGAACAATCTGTGCTAGGTTATCCTGCAGATTCGAAACAAGAGGCTGATTTACTTGTAGATGGAGTCCCTGTTGAGCTGAAAACAACTGGTATTCGTAAACCCAAAAAGAAAAGTGAACATGAATTTGAGGCGAAGGAGCCGATGTCGATTACGGCTGTTTCTCCAGAACGAATTGTTGAGGAGTACTTTGAAAACTCGAATTTTTGGCATAAGCTTCAGAATTTATTGCTGGTTTATTATCATTACTCACCAGGACAAACAGTACCGGCTCTTGAATATGCCAACTTCATTATTGAGGATTATCATTTCCATACTTTTTCAGAAGAGGATAGAAAAACGCTTCAAAACGACTGGGAACTTGTTCGTTCATTTATTGAAGTCTTACAGAAAAATTACCCCAAGCCGGAGGTGCTATATCACAGCATTTCATCTGAATTACGCAAGCAATTAATGCTAATTGATATCGCACCGAAATGGCCGAACCGACCACGTTTCCGTTTAAAGCGTAGTACGGTTTCAACGATTGTGCAAAATCATTTCGGTCAGAAGCTAGAGCGATTAACGGAAAGTTATACATCGTTTGCGCAAATTGATGAAAAGTTAAAGCAATTAACTAAGTCGCATCGTGGGAAAACGATTCGTGAGCTAATGAATGAGTTACAAATCCCGATAAAACTTAATAAAAATAATGATGTATCAAAATCTATCGCGGAGCAAATTATAGTGCGCATGTTTGGAGGAAAAGCAAAAAAACTAAGTAAAATTGAGTTGTTTCATAAAATTGGGCTTTTACCGAAAACCTTGACGATGACGAAAAATGGTACACGTACAGAAGATACGAAACTATTTCCTATCGACTTTAAGGAGTGGACAGAAGTAAATACAACTTTTGAACAATCCGTGGTGTATCAAGCGTTTAAATTGCAGCAATTATTATTTATTTTATTTGAGCAGCCTTCCTCAGATGCGAAGCTTTTAGATAACAAATTTCAAGGATTTAAAAGATTTATTTTTCCAGAATCAATAATTGAACAAGAATTGCAGCAAGTATGGCTTGAAGTGAGACGTTTAATTCGGGACAAAGAGTTACGAGAAGGACATGATTACGGAAAGGATGGAAAACCCAAAAAAAATAAATCGGGTACATTGAAAACGTCTGTTAACTTTCCAAAATCAGCAGATTACGACATATTTATTCGAGGCTCAGGAAAAGATTCAACTATTAAGCCGGAGACGATAAATAACATTGCGATGTATCGTCAATACGTTTGGGTGAAGGGGAGCGTTTTAGTAGCATTATTACACGAACAGCCGTTTATTGAATAAAAGAAATTGTGATTATAATCTACTACTTACATAGGAAGTTTAGGAGAATAATCGAAGAACCCCTATAATTTCCAGTAGTGCATTTATATGCCTAAGAATAAATCTAGGCCTAAATTAAAAATCAAAAAATATAATAATCTTGAGGTCTACTAACCAAGTTCAAAACTTGTAATATTCTCTAGTGAAAATATTGTTGAATATAATGTATGATAAAGACTCCAATCCTTTGTGGCAGTCAATGTCGGCATAATACTAATGGATGTTTTAAATAGATAGTAACATGGATAGAAGTTTGAGTATTAGAATATTGGACGCGGGTTCGAAAACTGTAGTATCTATGTAGATAAGTGGCTATGAATGCAAGATATTAGACATCAAAGATACCCACAAGTAGGTAGGATTTAATAGAGATATGCTTTTGAGATTGAAAAGTGATATTCATTCTTAAATAGTTTGTGGAAGAGGTTAACCAAAACTACACATAAACATTTATATAAAACTACAAAATAGCACTCACAATTGAGTGTTATTTTTGTCTTGAAAAGTACACAATACGGGACGGAATTTGAAACATGATAAAATAAACATTTTATTAGTCTCTAAACTTATAGTTTTTACTTTTGGTTCGTATCGAAATTTTCATTGACATTTTGATACTGTTTTTATACAATGAGTGTATCTAAAGTGAAAAGGGAGTTGTGAGACGGTGAAAACATTCGGATATGTTCGTGTATCCTCCAAAGAGCAAAACGTGGCAAGGCAAATTGAGACAATGAAGGCAGAGGGTATTGGCGAACTTGATATTTTCATCGATAAGGCGAGCGGTAAAGACTTTGACCGTCCTAAGTACCAATTGCTTAAGCAGATGGTTCGTGAAGGTGACATAGTTGTTTTTGATTCCATCACACGCATGGGTCGCAGTATGAATGAGACAATGAGCGAATATGAATGGTTTGTTAAAAATGCAGTGTTTCTCCGTTTCATAAAAGAACCAATGATTAATACGGGCAATGAGCAGGAAGACATAATGAAGCAGGCGATTCAAAAAATCATTCTTACATTGCTTACTGCATTTGCTGAAAAGGAACGTGATGAAATCAGGACAAGGCAAGCAGAGGGCATTGCAGTTGCAAAAAAGAGAGGGGTCAAGTTTGGGCGTCCGTCGTTAGCGATGCCGAAGGACTGGGAGAAGTATTATAAACAGTGGAAAGCAAAGGAGATTACAGCTGTACAGTTCATGGAATCCTTGGGTATGGCTAAGGCAACTTTCTATCGAAAGGTGAAAGAATACGAAGCTGATTGAGTTTTTCTTATATTTTTGAAGGCATGGTACATATAGGACTTATACTAGTATTACAGTATCAACTAAAGTAATTGTGACTGGATTGAATTAGATTACATTACATATAAGCAATGATTGAAGTTACATAGGTTGAAAGAAGTAAAAAAAGAGCAATATAAGCAGAAAAGGACAATAATGTGAATTATGTTAGGTGCTTCAATTACGATTGGACCATGGTGAATAATATTCCAGTGCGAGTGAGTTGAAGTTATAAAATTAATGGCTTATAGTAAGAAAAAATTAACTTTAAAGGGATGATACAAATGAATGGTATTTTAGGAGAGATTGGGAAAGCATTAATAGTATTACAAGATGAAGGTGCAGTAATCATTGAAAAAACAGAAGAAATTTTTGTTGATGAAATTGTTTATTATGTCGAAGAAACTTTAAAGGGTGTTAAGGCCGAATATAAAACTGAAGAATTAGAACCAAACGTGAGTATTAAAATAACATTGCAATAAAAAGAGTATCGCATGCATAATAAAAAGACAGTTAGAAATGTATTTCACTGTCTTTTTATTATGGGCTTATTGTTAATGGTATATATTAAGAAACTTCCTATTTAATAGGGAGTTATGGATTAGAACAATAGTTTGTAAATTTAGATGGCAGGCTTCTTCAAGAAGAAGCTTAGAATAAACGGGGGAGTATTTCCACATTTTTTAGTCACCTTCCTATTAAGTAGAGGGGGAGTTGGTAAACACACACACCATAGATTTTTAATGCCTTCGTTACATTTGAGGAAACATTTATAAGGTAATTAATGAATATGAATAAGAACCGACTTCTACCAACAGTATATATTGGCACTTCTTTAAAGGAAATACTCAAAAGTATGTAGAAGACAGTATGAGAGTATTGTCAAGCTAAAATAGTTAATATGTCATTGCTTAAGTAACTACATATAGTAACTATTCTCACTTTTATATTCAAACGTACAATTTCTAGAAGGAGGAGTGAATATTGAAAGACATAAATAATCTAAAGAAAAAATATCTTTCAACAATGTTAAACCAGAATAAAATATCAGAAAATACTGCTAAATATTATGCTAATCATTTTTCAAAAATAAGTGAATATGAACGTGATGTCGATAAAGAACTTATGTATTTTAATCTTGAGGAAATTGAAACTATCCTTCATAGTTATAAATCAAGTAGTAAAAATACAATTGAACACTATGCTCGCAGTATTAGTGGATATTTAAATTGGGGTGTAAAAGAAGGTATCATTAAGAAAAATCCAATTGCAGATTTTAAACCTGACGATTTTATAAAATACGTAACTAATAACGAATTATACTTTACAGATAAAGATTTAGAAAGATATGAAGATTATTGTACAAATTACCAAGATTCTGTAATTCTTAGATTGTTATTTATAGGTGTGGGTGGTAAGCAAATGTCTGAAATTCGCAACCTCAAGAAAGAGGATGTGAATTTTCAAAAAAAACAATTAAGGCTTATTAATTCTTTAAGAGAAGATAAAAATGGTAATCCTTTATCTTCAATAGATAGATATATTGATGTTTCTGATAGAACTTTAGAAATTATTAATGGTGCCATAGATGAAAAAGTATATGGAGAAGAACTTATAGAAAATATTATACATTCTACAGAATTAGTGGATAATGAATTTATAATTAAAGCATTAAAAACTGATAAAGTTAATGCTGATAATGCAGTAAATAAACCATATATTTCTGGTCGAATAACTAAAATTGCAAAGATTTGTGGATTGAAAAAGTTAGATGAAAAATTGATTAAACATAGTGGTATGTTATACACAGCATATAAAGATATGATTGATGACGAGGTTTCATCGGTTGACTTAAAGATAATTGCGGATAAATTTAATATTAATTCTTATCATGACTTAAAAGGATTTATAACATCAAAAAATATTATGGAAACATACAATAATTTCACTTTAGATGAAAATAATGTTGACGACACAGATGGTGATATTGGATTTCCAGAAGGGAAAAAACAGTTAAAACGTCATATTGAAAGAGAAAGAAATCCTAAAGTAATTAAACTTGCAAAACAATATTATAAGGAAAAATACGGAAAGGTTTTTTGCGAGATATGTTCATTTGATTTTTATAAAAAGTATGGGGAAATTGGAGAGAATTTTATCGAAGGTCATCATACTATTCCAGTTTCTGAGTTAGAGGAAGGTCAAATAACCAGAGTGGAGGATATTGCTTTAGTTTGTTCAAATTGTCATCGGATGCTTCATAGAAGAAGACCGTGGCTAACTATACAACAGTTAAGAGAATTGTTAAAATAGATTATGTAAAGGTATTGGTAATAAAATCAATACCTTTTATTGTTTTGAGAAGGCATATAATTCCCATAGATTATCTGATATTTATTAGTGATTTTATCTCAGAAACTCCCTTCTAAGCTTGTAAACGGTATAATTTTGAATAATCAGGCTGTAAAGTAACGATATTCTCTCTTGACGAATTTAAGTGACCACTTTACAATATAAAGTGGAAACGCTAGAAGGTTAGTGGTCAGGTGTTTTTTAATAAATGTAAAAACCTTTAGAAACCTAACATATACATACGACTTGTTAGCTCAGTGGGAGAGCACTTCCTTGACAGGGAAGGGGTCGTGGGTTCGAATCCCTCACAGGTCATCAACTAACAAAGGCTCAAATCCTTGATATCACAGGGGTTTGGGTCTTTTTTTGTTTTTAAAGATATAGTTCATTATGTATTATTTACTCAATTGGTGGCGTATTGGTGGCGGATAGAGAAGTATTTAAACGTATTACAGGACAATTATTTGTGACTGCTGCGGCAATCCCTTTTCTTGTTCCACTAACGAAGCAGTTTAGATTAATAATAATTGGAGCATTAATCTAAGAAGGATTAGTGCGCTTTTTTGTTGAATTAGTTTTCTAAAAGTTTTAAAGGAGACATTCATGAAAAATCATATAAGGCATTTAGTGGAGAATTTGAAAAGAAATTAAATACGAGAACAGAAATATTATGATAAACTGAGTATAAATATTTCCAATGTTTGATAATTTTTTTGTATTTTTGAGGAGAGGTATATATTGGTTGCATGGATGATTTGCTTAATTATCTTTTTATGTCTAACAATTGGAGGAGTTTATGCTTCTTCTGTTGGCTTGACATTTTTATCAATTGTGTTAACAGTTTTAGGGGCAATAGTTTTTGCGTTGGGATGGGATAGATATAAAGATAGAAGAGAATCGGGTTCCTTAAAAGGAAAATTAAACTATCCCCAGTTACCCATTGATTATAAAATTACCATAAATTTAAAGGAGCTCTTTGGAAACAAAAAAGAAAAAAGATTGAATAATTATGTTGATGAAAATTTTAAACTTACTAATCTAAATCCTGGGAAATATTCCCTTGAAATACAAGGGGAATTTTTAAATACTGTTGTAAGAAATGTAGAAATAAATAAAAAAACAATTACTGATATAGGGGAAATACCACTGAATTTTTTATATGATAATTTATTTGTAAAAGAAAAGGCTCCAAATATATATATTAGTGACCTTATTCTAAACTTTAACGGATATGATTGGCTTGGAGGTCAGAAGGAAAGTAAATACCTACTTTACAAACGTAAAATAGGTAAAGAAGAGTGGAATGAAATAAGAATTCCCCAGCTAGAAGGTGCAGTTGCAGTAACTAAGTTTATAGAAATAAATAAACAATGTTTAATTTTAGGAACATCATATCGTGGAGCAATAATAACCTATGATGGGGGTGAAACATGGCAACAGCTAGTGGTTCCCACAGATGTCTGGTATGTTAGAGATGGATTTATCATGGAAAATGGTAATTGGATACTTGTAGCTGATGACGGTCCTAAATATGGAGATAAGAATTTAATTTTAATTTCTCAAGATGATGGACGAACATGGATTAAATCAAGAATAGAAGAAAAAATGGTTATAAAAACAATTAAACAAGTAACGAAAGAAAGAGTAGTTCTTGGTACTAGTACAAATAGTAAAAGAGAAAGTGCAGCAGGTATTTTTTATTCTGATAATGGATTTAACTGGATTAGGGCTTCCTTTAATTTTAATGTAAATAAACCTATAAAGGAGATTACAGTAATTACGACCATAAGCAACGGCAGAATATTAGCTGGTACCACAGGTGGAGGAACAACAGAAGACTTTGATAATGTTTGTAAGTTGTTATTATCTGAGGATAATGGAGAATCTTGGGCTGTTCTTCATGAAGATAAAACATGGGATAATATACAATGGATTTATGAAAGTAACGATGGATTACTGTTTGTATGGTCCTATAATAAAGTATATTGCTCTGTTGACTTTGGAGTGACCTGGGATATTTTTTATGATTATAAATTGTACTCAAAATTTCATGGTGAACTAGGGAAATCCTTTTATATCAGTTCTCAAAATGAGATACTTAAAGGTGATATTTCTAAATTCAATATAAAGAAATATATGACTCCAAAAAACGAAGATACATTTTCCTAATTAACCTAAATAAAATTTACCATACCTTCAAAAAGAGATGGTATTAATGACATCGTTTTACTATTTAATAAACAAGTTTGTGAATATATGTACTTAAACTTTAGAGTGCTTTAACACAATAAGGAATAAAATTAAAGAGCCTAAAATATGCAAGTTTTTATGCACTACTTGCGTATTTTGGCTCTTATTACATTTATAAAAGATACTGCCATTTATAGCATTTTTAAATTGCCAAATACAGAAAAGACAAAACATATAATAAACAGCGAAAATAAGCTATATATAGTAATAGAGACGTTAAGTGTTATGTATCTGATAGTTGGACTCTTGAATACTGCATCGCACTTAGCAATTTTAAAGAAGAGTCTTTAAAGCAGTTAAGTATGAGTGCACAATGCGTGGTCTCTTGTATTTGTTAAAGAATCAACACTAATGTTTAACAAAGCCTGTTTATAAAACAAACTCATCTTACCTTTGTTAGTTTAAAATACTCTTAAAACTGGACCAGAATTGGGTACTGTATACTGATGCCGGCATTCTCGATTAACATAGCCTTATCTAAAAAGGATAGAAGTTTCATACCAATAATCACATTAAAATAGACAGCAATCTGCTGTCTATTTACCCCATAAATAATTTAATGATTCCGCTGCTTCCGATTGTAGTGAAGGAATTAAGTGAGAATATCTATCCATAGTAGTAGATATTTTTGTATGTCCTAATCTTTCAGAAACAACTTTCATGTGAATGTTTTGTTGAAGAAGAAGAGAAGCATGAATATGACGCAAGTCATGAAATGTTATATTAGGAACTTCTGCTTTTTTTATTAAAATTTTCATATTACGTAGAAGGTTCCTAGGGTTAACAGTTGTACCAATTTCATTAGGTACAACCAAGTTATGTTCTCTGAATATATGGTCTTTTTTCTCTTGCTCATTTTTTATTCTATTAAGTTCCATTAAAATTTCAGTAGGAATATCAACATTCCTTCGAGAGCCTTTTGTCTTTGGTTTCATAATGATTGTTTTTCCATCCGTACTTAAAACTTTCAGAACAACTAGTTTCTTTTTGGTAAAGTCAATTTCATTCCAAGTTATACCAAGAATCTCACCGCGCCTAAGACCACAAAAAATTCCTAAAAGATATGCGGGGTAGTATACTGTACCTTTTGCGACATCTAAAAATCTCCTGATATCATCTTCTGTCCATTCAATAGTAGTTTTAAGAATTTCAGGTGGTTTTTTAATCTTACTAGCAGGGTTAACTGAAAGATATTCTTGTTCTACAGCATAATTTAAACTGTTTTTTAGCACAGAAATAATCTTACTAATGGAGTTATTGGACAATTTTTTATCATGTAAACCGGTTTTAAAATTATTTAGTAGTCTAATATTTAAATTTTCGATTAAATAATGACCAATCACCGGTTTTAAATAATTACTTACAATACTAGAATATGTAGAAAAAGTAGAACTAGCAACTGAATGTTCAATCTGTTTCATCCAAATGTCTAAAAAGTCACAATAAGTATACTTTGCAGCCTGAATAAATTTCCCTTTATTGATATCATTTAACACTTCATTCAAGGAATTTTGTGCTTCTTTCTGAGTTTTGAACCCTCTTTTTTTCTTTTTAATTCTCCGACCATCAGGTGTTTTACCAATGTCAACTGTATAACACCAAGTTCTTCCCTCTTTCTTTACGCTGCCTCTCATATTAAACTCTCCTTTATCGTTAATAGTCTTATAGATACAGTATGTTTATTTTTTTAATATCTTATACATCTGTTTAGTTAACTTTTTAACCATTCTATAAAAGTTGGTTTATATATTATTATTCTCTTCCCAACTCTTCTAACAGGAAAAGAATTGCTGTTAGCTAGTATATAAGCTTGTTCACGCCCTATACCAAGGATATTTTGTAATTCGTTAACAGTTATAACATCTGGATATGAATCAAGCGTACTTATATTTGTCATGTCTATTTCCCCTTTCCTTCTAACCATTTAATAAAGTGCTCTTTAGAATAGAGATGTCTATTCCCAAGTCGTATTGTCTTGAAATCCTCAGTTTTAACTAAATCATACGTTTGTCTTTGTCCGATTCTTAATATATTTTGTATATCCTTAACTTTCAATATAGAAGGGTATTCGGTTGTTATCACGTTTATTTTCCTCCTTTCAAAACTCTACACGCTGATATTAACAAATTGATTTTATAAAATGTGAAAATATCAGTTTTATTTTTGAAAAGATAAAAAATAGTTCTTTGTAACTACTTTTGATTTTGGATTTCAGTTAGGATATAGTTGATGTCACAATTTAGGAATTTATTATCTAATTAACAGTCTCATATAATAATAGAAATTAATTCTGGCTATGTAATAGGTTATGGAAGGACGGCATAGATATTTTTTGTGAAATACCAATTTATTGACAATGTGGTAAATATATATTGTTGGTTCATATGGGTAAATAGTACAATTAAATAGTTCACAAGAATCATGTATAAAAAATAAAAAAGTGTATGAAGGAGATTTTACATGTACAAACGTTCAATAAAGATTTTATTAGTTTTTGCTATATTTTTTGCTTTTTCATTAGGCAACTCGCTGCCGATTTTAGCAGCAACGGATACTACCCCTCCGACCGTAAAAAGCATTAGCTTTGACAAAGAGGTCGTACATCCAGGAGAGAAGGTACTTATCCAAGTTGAAGCAGAAGATTTAGAATCGGGGATAGGAGAAAACAAAGGAGATACGGTCATTCAACTAAGAAAACCAGGAAACGCAAATGTAACAGGGAATCTGTATTTGACCTATAACCCTGCTACAAAAAAATATGAAGCCTTGTATACGATACCAATTGATTCAATAACGGGTACATGGTCAATAAATTACATTAGCATCGAAAATAAAGTGGGTAATAGTTTTTATTCCTTTCCCAAATTCGGAGACACTTTATATAAAACATTTGAATTAGTCAATGGAAGTAACGACAAAACTCCTCCGACGGTAAATAGTATCAGTTTCGACAAAGCGGTCGTAAAGCCAGGAGAGAAGGTACTTATCCAAGTTGAAGCAGAAGATTTAGAATCCGGAATAGGAGAAAATAAAGGAGATACGGTTATTCAATTAAGAAAACCAGGAAACGCAAATGTAACAGGGAATCTATATTTGACCTATAACCCTTCTACAAAAAAATACGAAGCCTTGTATACGATACCAATTGATGCAATGAACGGTACATGGTCAATAAATTACATTAACATCGAAAATAAAGTGGGTAATAGTTTTTATTCCTTTCCCAAATTCGGAGACACTTTATATAAAACATTTGAAGTAGTCAATGGAAGTAACGACAAAACTCCTCCGACGGTAAAAAGTATCAGTTTCGACAAAGCGGTCGTAAAGCCAGGAGAGAAGGTACTTATCCAAGTTGAAGCAGAAGATTTAGAGTCCGGAATAGGAGAAAATAAAGGAGATACGGTTATTCAATTAAGAAAACCAGGAAACGCAAATGTAACAGGGAATCTATATTTGACCTATAACCCTGCTACAAAAAAATATGAAGCCTTGTATACGATACCAATTGATGCAATGAACGGTACATGGTCAATAAATTACATTAGCATCGAAAATAAAGTGGGTAATAGTTTCTATTCCTTTCCCAAATTGGGGGACACTTTATATAAAACATTTAAAGTAGCAGATGATGTAATTCCTCCAGGAGCACCAAATGTAAATGAAGTGACGAACAAATCATCAAGTGTTACAGGAAAAGCCGAAGCTGGCTCAACGGTAACTGTTAAAACGGCAAACAAACTACTTGGAACAACAGTCGCTAAAGAAGACGGAACGTTCTCTGTACCCATAAAGTTACAGCCAGTAGAAACATTGTTGGAAGTTACTGCAACGGATAAAACAGAAAACGTCAGCGAAGTAACCAAGGTTACTGTGAAGGAATCTAATATAGTGGATTTTGTAGATGAAAATCTAAAAAAAGAGGTTCTTAAGGAATTAAGAAAAACAATCAGCGTAACTGACAATATAACAAAGGAGGATATGGCGAACCTATCAAATTTAAATGCGCAGAATCTGGGGATAAAGGATTTAACTGGTTTAGAATATGCAATTAATGCAAGTTCAATAATCCTTGCTGGAAATGAAATAGTGGATATTTCTCCTTTAAAGAACTTGAAACAATTAGGAATTCTGAGTCTTCAAAATAATAAGATTAAAGATATTACACCTATAAGTAATATGACAGGATTATATAATCTCAATCTAATGACCAATCAAATTACGGACATTAGTCCATTGGTTACTAATTGTAAAAATGGCGGGTTCCGTACAGGTAATGCAATCAATCTAACATTTAATCATATTGAATGGACAGAAGAAAACCTCCATGCTGTGCGGGTTCTAGTTGATGATTACTATATTCATTTAGAAAGATTACCTCAAATAGATGTGAAATCACCACCCGTACCAAAAGTTAACAATGTAGATAATACGAGTACAAGTGTGACTGGGGAAGCGGAAGCAGGCTCAACTATCACCATTAAGGCTGGTGAAAAAGAGTTGGGAACAGGAGTAGCCTTAGACAATGAAACGTTTTCAGTAAAGATTGATGCACAAAAAGAAGGTACAAAACTTTCCGTTACCGCTACTGATAATGCAGGAAATAAAAGCGAAGCCAAGACAGTTATTGTAAAAGATGTAATAGCACCTACAGCTCCACACGTGGATGAGGTAACAGACTTGTCTACAAGTGTTTCAGGAACAGCAGAAACAAATTCATCGATAGTAGTAAAAATCGGTTCGACCGTATTAGGTACAACGATAACTAACGAAGGCAAATTTTCGGTTTCTATACCTAAACAAAAAGCTGGAACAAAATTAACCATCACGGCTACTGACGATGCTGGAAACTCCAGCGTAGCAAAAGAAGTAAAAGTTAAAGAAACAATCATTATGGATGTAACACCACCGACTGCTCCAACAGTTGACGAAGTAACAGAAACATCTACAAGCGTATCAGGTACAGCTGAATCAGGTTCCTTGATTAAAGTAAAATCAGGAACAGCTGTAATAGGAACAGTTACAACAAGTATAGACGGTAGATTTACCGTCCAAATATCTAAACAAAAAGCTGGAACAAAACTAGCGGTCACGGCTACGGATAAAGCAGGAAACCCTAGCGCAGAAATAGAGATAACAGTTAAAGATGTAACAGCACCTACCGTGCCAACAGTAAATGAAGTAAAGGATACCTCTTCGAGCATATCAGGAACCGCCGAAGCAGATTCCATAATACGAGTAAAAGACGGTACAACAGTAATAGGAACTGCTACAGCAAATACCGATGGTAAATTTACCGTCCAAATATCTAAACAAAAAGCAGGAAAAAAACTAACCATTACGGCTACAGACAAAGCAGGAAACATCAGTGCAGCAAAAGAGATAACAATTAAAGATGTTACAGCACCATCTACGCCTACTGTAAATGCCGTCTATGATAATGCTACCGTTATTACGGGTAAAGCGGAATCTAATGCAAACGTATATGCCATGGTGGGAAGCAAGAAAATCGGTGAAGCCAGAGCGAATAACGGTGGCTATTCCATTAGGATTGCTAAACAAAAAGCTGGCACATCCATTGTTGTGCATGCGGTTGATGCAGCAGGAAATAAGAGCGGAAGCAATTCTGTAAAAGTTATCGACAAAACAGCTCCATCTGTCCCAAGCGTCAATACAGTCTATGATTATTCGACTGCTATTTCTGGTAAAGCTGAAACCAACGCAAAAGTTTATGCCATGGTCGGTAGCACTAAAATCGGAGAAGCTACATCAAAAAGCGGTTCGTATAGCATGAAGATTTCGAAGCAAAAAGCCGGAACAAACATTGGTGTGTTTGCGATAGATACTTCAGGGAATAAAAGCTCCAGCAAAACAGTTAAGGTAATAGACAAAACGGCTCCATCTGCCCCAAGTGTCAATACAGTCTATGATTATTCGACGGCTATAGCTGGTAAAGCCGAAACCAATGCAAAAGTATATGCGGTGGTTGGAACCAAGACAATTGGAGAAGCCACATCAAAAAGCGGTTCGTATACCATGAAGATTTCGAAGCAAAAAGCCGGCACATCCATTGTTGTTTATGCGAAAGATGCTTCAGGAAATAAGAGCTCCAGCAGAGCCGTTAAGGTCATTGATAAAACAGCTCCACCTGTTCCAACCGTTAATAAAATAACGAGCAAGACCGTAACCGTTACTGGTAAGAGTGAAAAAGGCGCATCCATTTTTATTTACAATGGAAGCAAGAAAATCGGACAAGGTATAGTAGATAGCCGAGGAAATTATAAAGTGAAAATCAAGGCACAAAAGAAGGGTTCTACTATAAAGGTATACGCTCAAGATAAATCAGGTAACAAGAGTAAAAGTAAAACAATAAAGGTAAGCTAATATTAACCAAAGACAATATCAACAACGGTAATACTTCTCAAAGTATTACCGTTTCTTTTTTGTATATTCTATTAAACAATAATGTTGGTACATTAGCCTAAATAGAACTGCTTCAACGCTTAACACAAAAAGAAGCTGCTGTTTATAAGTCGAAACATTCATCACAAAGACAGCGAAAATAGACCGACACCTATTCTTCCATTTGATAAATATAATTATTTTTTATTATTTCTTCCGCCCAAAAAGCGGGTCCCATGTGTTGTGACCAAAAATATCGCCATCGATTTTCTTTTCAATTTCTGAACCATATATCGTTTTTCTTGCATTGTCTATATTTAAATTAAATACTCCACCAAATAATCTACTATTTGATTCTTGATATCTGGACTTCCCACTTTTATTTAACTTTCCTGTTACCTTTTGTAAAACAACTATTGATTAAAATATTGTTACAAGAGATAATAAACCGTGCTAAAAGAGACACCATACAGGGGGAAAATGAATAATGAAGTTGTTAAAAGTATTAATAATAGGTTTATTGTCTGTCATTCTTTTATCGGCATGTTCAGACAGTTCAAACGGAGATGTAAAAAAGGTTGAAGAACCGAAGAAAGAGCAAAAAGAATTCTCAACATTGGAAGATTTCTCTAAAATAGATTTTGAGAATCCAGATAAAGAGGCATGGGCTAAAATTTATATGCCAAAAAAAGATTTCAAAACAATTTTAAAACAGATGTCTGGTCCTGATGATGACGGCACTATCACTTATAAAAGCATTGAATTAAAAGACTCTAAGACGATAGAAATGAAAGTGAACAACTCAGATGGTGGAAGCTTTGAGAACAGCATGCAAGCAGCAATTATGGATGCCTACATACGAGAACTATATAAACACTCTGAGCTCTATGATGATAAAAAAGAACCAACTATCCGTACCGTTGATTTGAGTAACACAGTTATTGCGGAAAACAAGAAGCCTATTGAATTCGAAGAAGATGGTGAGGATTCCGAACAAAAACCTAAAGAACTTGGAACCTTCAAACTAGGTGAAAAGGTAAATGTGGAAGGTCATATCATTACATTAACAAATGCACATTATACAAAGGAAAGAAACGAATTTGAAGAAACACAGCCCAAAGAAGTAATGGGATTTGATATTGAATACCAAAATGGGACAAAAGAAGAACAAGTAGTTAGCGCGGGAGATTTTGAAGTGTATGACAGCAAAGGTGAAAAGATGGAGGTATATGCTCTCGATACATTAACCGAGAGTGTTCAAGCAGGTAAGCATGTTAACGGACCTGCTGCTTTCGGAGTAACCGGTAATGCACCTTATGAAATCTTCTACACAGATTATATTACGGGTAGCAAAGCAAAATGGATTATGGAAGTGAAATAATCGTATTCATGTTCATTTTTTGAAGCAAAAATCTTAGGCAAAAAGGTACTCACAACAATGGTGAGTACCTTTTTTTGTTATGCCTTTTATGTTTCAATCTTCTATATAAAAATATCAATGCATTGTTCTACAGTTGTTGCAGAGGCTAACTGTTTCGCTTTTGTAGCCAGTACATCTGCCGGTTCTGTATCGAGAATAACACCAAATAAGTTTTCTATTTCATCCAAGATTTTTTCTAAACGGGTAGAGATGATTGAAATCGCTATTTTTTTGACAAGTCTGTGTTCAGCCATGTTAATACTCACTTGAATCAACCCTTCTAATAAACTTAAATACCTATATTCGCTTAGCCAATTGTTAATTCCTTTTAAGAAAAGAATATGGCGAAAAATAAATCGATACCATTTACTTAAAAATTGGCTGTTTGCACTGGTTTGGTTTTTAAGTTTATTTGTTCTATTGAAGATTTGAAGTAATATAATTAATCGTAAGATTTTAATTAGAGGTGTTGAAAATAATGAAAAAAGAAGAAATAAAACAAATAATTCGGGATACCGGTGACAAAGGAAACCGGTCATAAGAATTTATTAAATTACCTAAGTGCGCGAAATAAGAGGTATTAGCTGTTGGTTATTTAACCATAATTAATTTTTTATCAAGTAAAAAGGACCCTTGCATGGTCCTTTTCTTATGTATTGTCCGTTCAAAATAAGCAATGTTATACAGCCTTTAATCCATCCTCCTTTAACCCATCTACATATTTTTTATATCCCATTTTGAATATCATTTTTTTAAAAACTATCTAGTATAGCAAATTAAATCTCCTATTTGTTGTTTTTTCTAATTAGATTTTTTTTTAAAAAAATAAATCTTGAATTAGAAAAAAAATTTCGATTTTCCATCCATTCGATTTTTTAATTTGCTACTATGACCTTACTGAAATGATGCTTACTAAATGGATGAAAGAGAGGAATAGGAAAATGAAAATTCAAGTAAGGAAACCTAATCGAAGGATAAGAACAATTACCCAGCAAAAAATAAATGTATTTACAAACAAAATTGGAGAAGAAACATATTATGAATGAGCATAGCCCTGAAAATCTATTGGAAAGTCTTGAGAAAGCATGTAAAAAACATAATGTTTCTTCAACCATTGTTATTAAATATATAGCTCTGATTATGAGCAGAAGGAATAAATAATGAAAAGTATATTCGAGCAACTTAAGTTGCCAGGCTCAAATACATATAAGGCTGTCAGCAAAAGAAAAGATATTTTAGAAGTATCAGAGGATTTAGAAGATACATACCAACTAGAATTCGATTTTGACAGCTTAAAAAACTCGTAGGTATATAAAAAACGCTTTCTGTCAATTATGTATATAAGACTAGATTAGGAGACGATTATATGAAGGACATTAAAACTCAATTTGTTATAACACAAGAGCAAAACGAGTTGGGAACAATGTGGATTGAGCGACTTATTGAAAAATTACTTTTTCAAGAAATTGGATTTTCCGTCACAGAGCAAATTCAAATAATTAATAAGCGGTACCAAGGAAAGGAAGATAAAATTGAATAAATTAGTAAAAAAAGACAAGTTGATACTATTTCTTCGGAGAGTTAGTACAGAAAACCAGAGTTTAGAAATGCAAGTAGCGGCTGATAAAAAGTACAGAGATGTATTGGATGAAGATGAGTATCTAGAAATCAATGAACTGGGAGTTTCAGCAAACAAAATTAGCATTAAGAACAGAGAGAAAATGGTGGAGGTCATTAGATTAATTAAACAAGGGGAAATTGCTAAGATATATGTTTATGACAGAAGCCGGTTGACTAGAAACTTCTATGAATACATTGAATTAGTAGATTTGTTTATTGCTAATAATATTGAAATAAATTTCACTACAACTGATGCGAGCTATTCAAATTTTAGTTCTAATTACTTGGTAGAGGGGTTTAACGGGATTTTGATAGAAGAAGAAGGGAAAGGCATTGCACGCAGGGTAGCGGATAATAATCGAAAGCTACCCAATAGGAAATTCGGCTTTATAGTTAATAAGAAGGATATCATAAAAAAATACGCTTTGGATTCAGAATATAAAACTCAATTAATGAACCTTTTCGAAAAAGCAAATGGAATTAAGAATACTAAAGAATTCATAGAATTAATTACAGTTTTTTCAGGGGTATTCAATAGACCACCGATGAAAATCGTAAAGATATTAACAGATTGTTTTTATGCAGGTCATGAAAAAATTGGAAAACGTTACGCTTTACTATCATATGTTGAACCAGCAATAACAATTGAGGTTTTTTCTGAAGTTCAAAATAAAGTTGAGCCCTTTATTAGTAAGCTAGAGGGGAATCTGGACGAACGTTCCTCAGAAAGTTTTTTTATACCCTTTTGTAAAATGTGTCAAAACAAAATGGTATATAGAAAGAATAAAATGGGTGATTCAGGATTATACACTTGTTCAAGGAAACACATGAAGATATCGATTAAGGTAAGTGAATTTAACAAATCATTAATCAGTAACCTTTCCATAGTATTTAGCTCGTTGAATAAAAATGCCTTGGAGAAACAGGCTTTAGTGATTCTTGAAAAAATTATAGAAAATAAGAAAAGAGAGCATTACTCAACTGAAAAAGAGATTGAAGATAAAGAACTAAAAATCGCTACATCACCTAAAGAGCAATTTTATAACAGTAATCTTGATAAAGATATCAGAAAATTAAAGCAATTAAAAGCTGCAAGAAAAGAAGTGAAAGAACAGATTTTAATATGTAATAACTATAAAAAAAATTTGGAAGTGTTGATTGAAAAAATAAATGTTGGCAGTTCTTTAACGGAAAATGAAATCAAGAACTTCGTAAATCTTATTGTTAAAAAATGTTTCGTTGATGAAAAATATTTAACCTATCATTTCTTTTTTAATGAATACCTAGATAAGGACTACATAGAGAGGATGAGTAGTATTGTTAACATTAACATCTAAAAAGTTGGCTGTCGCTTCAATTAGACGTTCATCCACTAATCAAAAAGGTAATAACTCATTTGAAGTTCAAAAGTTAGCAATCCAAGATTTAGCTAATAAAAAGGGTTATATATTACCTGATGAGTTTATTTTTTATGATGATGCAGTGAGTGCTTTTAAAATAAAGGCTAGCAAACGGGATGGATTAAATAAAATGAAAAGAATAATATTAACAGAAGATATAGGAGCTGTTATTTTTTATGACTTCTCAAGAATTGATAGAAAAATTTATTCATTTGTTTCTGAGTTTTATTATGATGTAATTAATAAAAAACCAAATCTTGAGTTTTTCACTACAACGAAAGAAGAAGCCTGGACACCTGCCGATTTGGACGTTAAGTTGCAACTGATTATAGCTAATGCAGAGTCTATCGAAAAATCAAGAAGAGCAGTAGACAGTCAAAAGACTGATTTGAATTTAGAAGTTGTTAAAAGACCTGGTTCTACTAGTCCATTTGGGTATGAGCATATTAAAGAACAAAAGCAATTAGTACCTAATAAAGATGAAGCAATTGTATTATTCATCTTTTATTTAGCATCTTGGGGTCATTCTGTACAAAAGGTTGCGGATATTTTAAATGAAGCTGAAATCCCTTCACCTTCCAAAAAAAAATGGCAAGCAAGTACAATAGACAATATGTTGAAAAATCCAGTTTATCTAGGTCACTTAGACTGGAATATCAAAGGAGAACAAAACTTTGAAAAGAAATTTTATAGAGAGCACATACATGAACCAATCGTGCCAAATTCATTAAGTCGATTAATTGAAATTAATCGTTCATTGAAAAAAAGGTACAATAAATTTGAAACACCATTTTTATTCGGCAACCTATTGTATTGTGAAAATTGTGATTATCAGCTTAAACATCGGAATAGCTCTACAAAAAAGAATGGTATTAAATATGCCTATTTGAAATATTACTGCACTAATTGTCCGTTTGAAATTGAAGCTGAAAGTTTAAACCAACTTTTAATTGATTATATTCAAAAACAATTGGCAGTTTCTTTTAAAATTAACTCTTCCACAGTAACTAGTTCATTATTAAATTACTCTGATTCTTTAAAAGGTTTTCTTTTACAACTAAACGCTCAAGAAAAGCTTCTTCAGGAAAATAAAAAGATTCAAATTGAAAAAGGGCTAAAATTGGACAGCGTATTTCGAAATGTCGAAAAGAGGATACAAAAGCAAATTCATAATGTTAATCAAACAATACAAGATATCGAAAATCTCTTAGAACCAGATAATATAAATATCTTTTTACACAATTTTGAGCAGCTGGATTTAAACGAATTATCACATACAGAACAGAGATTAGTATTCCTTTACTTTATTGAAAGTATAAGGATTAACGATAGAATGGGAACAGATTTGAAATTTAATGTGCTTTTCAAAGTTAACCCAGTTGTACTACTCGAAAATATAATGGGATAGAAAATCGAACTTTCTACCGGACACTTGTATGAAAAACCGAACCGGATTTTTTGAACAGAACTAGCTTATAAACAAATGGCTTTAAATGCTATATGTTATAAGCTTTTTCTTATTATTAGTTCGATATTCAATCCTATAAAGTATAGTTTAATGGATATATTATCGAAACTTATAAGATTAGTATGGACAGAAAATCGAACTTATAAACATATGAAAAGGGGGGGAATACAATATAGGAACCTTTCGTCCAAATTATGGTGAATATTTTGAGGAGATGTTTAACTCGAAAGGTGATGGGTTTGTAAATAGAATACACATGAATAAAGATAATATTTTAGAAAAAGGGGTGTTAAATGTTTAGAGTGGTGCTTATGCTCGCGTTTTAACTGGAAGAGAAGTACAAGATTCTCCAATGCTGAAAAGTTGATGTTACAAAATGTATGTAGGACAACACCATAAATCGTAATGAAACCACCATTTTTGATATTGAAAACCTTACTAACCGTTGATAATCTTATGCGTATACGACAATAAGAAATAATAATAATTGACATGTATAAAACCGGATGCTCCCAGTGAATATTCGAGAGGAATCCCCTCTATATTGCAACTTTTTTAATTTGTAGGCTCAGTTAAAGGATGTTGTTGATTTTCTTGATGAACTACCATGAAAATAAGTCTCTTTAAAAATGAAAAATGACAATACTTAAGAAGACTCTGCTCAATCGTTAAAAAAAAAGAGGAGAGCGTTAATTAATTAGCCGATGGATTACGGTCAGTATCAGTATTGACACTTCCTAACCATTTTCATTCTTTGTGGTGAATCGCTGATTTTTGCGATTCATGGATGGCTAACGGGGCAGTTTAGTTCAACAAGCTGATAACTCTAATAGGCCAGTGAAAACAACAGTTTCAAGTGGTATATAATAAAAATATAACTATCCGAACCTTTTAAGAGAGGCGAATAACATGAAGGTAGAAATAAGCTACTTCCATCCAGAAAAAATAATAACTGTACCTGGCCCAGAAGCCACTTATCCTTTTGAGATAACCGGTGAGTTCCAATATATTGTAGAGTTCTCTTGTTATATTGAGGGTGATTTATATAGCCCCCTTCTTCCTTTACCATAATCAAGTAATTATGATAATCTATTCTAGTTGGATTACATTTTAACCATGGGAGGTTTAGATGAATAAAGAAGAAGTAGAGCAGGAACTTCAAATTGGAAAAAAGCTAAAACAAGACCTTGAAAAGATAATAGAGGGATGGAATATTAATGGTAACATCGCAATTGCGGAAGTAATATTACCTAGCAAGTCAGCAAAAGATATTCCTTACTTTTTTGCTCATAGCAAGATTAATCTTTCAGCAAAGGAAGATATTGATATTCCTGCTTTTGAAAGGTTACCAGACATGCCACCACCTGTGCTTTGTATGAGACCTCTAGGGCAATTTCCTGTAGCACATAGACTAACTCCAAACTTGAAATTTTACATGCCCCAAAATTATTACAACAGAGACTACATCGGTCAAAGGCAGTATTGTTGTGAACGCAAAATTTTTAATGAGATTGTGCGTAGATATAAGAATGACCTTACAAGTGGTGGAGTAACAATAAGGATATACACAAAACTTGAACCTTGTATGTATTGCTTAAATATGATGAAAGATGAATTTAGAGCAATGTATAAAGATGTAACCATAAAGCTCTATTTTCTTCAACAATTAGAAGATATGAAGAATTTTCCAGAAGATTTCCAAAGTGAAATGGTAGATTTTTAATATATTTAAGTTTCAAAATTAGATAATGCGCAGGGGAAAACAAAATTTTAGTTTAAAAGAGTAACGATATTTTTTACTATAAAAAATTAACGCTTAAGTAAGATTAATCTATAGAGTGGCTGGTAACAATCTAGTTTAGTATTAGAAGAAGAACCACATCCTTCTTGTGACCCTTATGAGGGATTAAAGAAGTGGTTCTTCTTTTTCAGTTTCTGTAGTTTGGCGTAGCAAAAAACAGAATGGTTGTCCTTAATTATTGCTTGCTTTACTTTTATATTAATAAAATTAAGTTTACAAAGGAGTAATATAATGACTGAACTATTTACAGCAGCAGCTAAGCATATACCAATAAATTTGCCCTTTGAACCGTTTAAAAATTCAGTTGTTTGTTATGAAATTATTATGTATCAGGATGAAGAAATGATAAAAGCGTTTCTTCTCAAAAGTAAGAAATCTGAAGTTCCAGCATATTTGCTTATAGGTGTATCAACGATTACAGGAGATTTATTTGGGATTAATAAATATACTGCAATCCAAGTTTTGAATCAAATATTAAATAGATTGACTACATATAAAAATCAAAATGAAAAAATCAGTGTCGATGATATCAATGTAGCAATAAAATTATTAGAACAAATTTCAGATGAAATACTAGAAAATGGAGACAACTTAATTAAACTTGGCAACCATTTTTATGGATTAATAGATATAAATGAAGATGAAAAAACATCATTAAAAATGCAAATACAGGTTTCCGAAGAAGATTTTATAACACCCTTACGATTTAATTTTGTAGGATATTCAGGTAGCGATGATTATGGGGAAATTGTTCTTAAAGATGTTTTTGAGATGAACCTTAAAACCTTTCATTTAATTAATGAAATTCCTATTTATGTTGATTATGGGGAAGGGATGCAAAAATATTATTTAGCTTTGATAATATCCGTTCGGAAAGAAAATAATTCAACAGTTACGTTGAATTTCAATACCAATGTTTACAATCTCAAGAAATCTACTTTAGGTTTACTTATCTCTGAAAATACCGACCCCCGTTACCTTATTGATTTCATGGTTAGAAGTAATGGATGGAAAGCTGACATAGAAGGAATTGAGGAGCATATTCAACCTTATATAGTGTTGATACCAGTACATAACATATTGGTTGAAACTGAGTCCATAGGGATTGGTAATGTAGAATTACTTGCAAGTGATTCTGATAACTATGATATTGCATTGATGAAAGAGAAATTAAAGGATAAATTTGGACATTATACATTAGCTAAAGTCAATGTAGATAGTCAGTCTCCTTATGCAGCCTATTCTCAAGCCAAAAAGCAAATTGAAGATGCACTAAACGCGATAAACCATATTGTTAAACAAGATTCATTATTTGAATTGTACTCTACTCAGGACTATATAACAGAGTGGAAGAGAGACGTTTTCGTACCAAAACCCAAAGTGGGCTCTCTAGTGTATGTTCGTAATCTAGTTACAAATGGCCTAGTTGTTTCTGATATGGAAAAGATAGTGGAACCAAACATACTTACACTAGATGAATCTTTTAATGAAAAAATAGAAAATTTAGATTGGTATGAAGATTTGATAGCTGCCAATATGGATAATGACGTTTCTGAAGAGATGAAAAATTTATTAAATGCTTTAAAATGGCTCAAACGGAGTTGGGATTCTACTAATTTAGAAGACCAAATTATATTCAGTAACATATCAATAGAATTTTTATTATCAGATGAAAAGGTGTCTCCATTAGTGAATAAGGGAATCAGAAAAAAGGTAGTCGCAGCTGCACTAAATGAATTTAATTCAGTTTTTGACGGCTCCAAAGAAGAAAAAGATAAGTTATCTGAAGATATTAAGGGTAAGTTTTCTAGTTCATTAACTAATGCTCCTTTATTTGCAAAGTTACGTAATTTAATAGCAACATTGGAAATTCCAATCACAAAAACAGATGAAAACTCCCTAAACCTTATTAGAAAAAAAAGAAATGATTTAGTTCATGGTCGTGCAACAGAAAATATTGAGATGATGGATGTTTGGAAATCGAACACAATTATAGGGATGATTATTGCTTATAAGATGAAGCATAAGGGTGGGAAATAAATGAATATAGCTGAGACTTCATATAAGTTAGGAAAAGTTATTAAAAAAATTGACGAGGGGAAAGAACTTCTAGACGTAATTAAAATTACAAAAGAAAAAACTTCCCCTGAAGCTTGGTATAACTTCTTTAAATTAGTTATATCTAATGCTAGAGAAGGTCTTGGACATTATTATGGAATACCAAATGCATATTATTTATTAGAGGCGAATAAAGAAAATCAGAAAAATGAATCATTAAAAAAGGAGATTGAAGAAATTTTATCAATTCCCGAATATAAAAAGCTTGTGGAATTGGGGATTTACTTTGGTAATGCAATTGAAGAACTGCACAAAGACATTATAGCTCCAACAATACCAAAAAAATTCGCTGGAACTGTAGCAAAACCCAAGCTAAAAAGGAAAATTCAAGATTTACATGTATCTGTACAAAGGACAGGGATTGTTAAATATTTTTTAAGGGAATTTGCTCAAAATCAAAATTCTATTAATATTTTTTCGGATTATGAATCAAAAAGAAGTAATTATCCCTTCGATAAAAAAAATCGACTGTTAATTCATCAATTAGCAAGGAGCAATGAAGAATTTAATTTGCTTATTTCAAATGAATTAATTTCATCTGTATTTGGCTTTATGAAGAGATTGATATTTGAAGCTCATTTAGAATTGGTGATTGAACTTAACGAAACTGAAATTACTTCACAAGTAATGAGAAATATTAGTGATTTTGGTATAATTAGAATAAACACCATTAACCCTCTATTATTGAACCAGGGATTTACGTTTAGAATAGTTAGACAGGGAGAAGAGAATTTCGGTTTTTTTAATAAGAAACAAAGTTCTTATAGTCAAGAAGCCTGGAACTGTAAATTGAGTGGCTATCTTTATACACAAGATGATAAAGATATGTTTTATAAGGAATAATCAAAAAGAAATCAAGGGATTTTATATAAAATTAGAGTATATATAGCTTATATAAAAATAATAGTTTAAATGGTTTAATCTATTGATTAATACTAGAAAGGTGAAATCGTAAAGGTTTCACCTTTTCGTATAAATGTCAACAGGTTTAATTGTTTAATAATACATTGAGCATTTGATTACTGTAGTATGAGTATGAGACAGCTTAACTAATAATATTATTTCATATTTTTCTTGTTTCATAAATGTTTTTTTGTGTCACCTGCACAAATCGAATTGGAACAGCTTTATTTACAAACCTTACTCAAGACCACATGGATTATCATGACATAATTGAACAATATAGGAATACAAAAGGGCTTTTCTAGGTTCGGAATTACATTTAAATCTAAAGATGAAAAATATGCTGTCCTAAATGCAGATGACCCAAGTTTTGAACATTTTCGTAAATTATCATGAAAGGGGACACTCAACGAACCTACTTTGCTATTTTTAATAATGCAAACAACCATTTCATTTTCCCAATAATAAATAAACCGATTGCCCCAAGACTTAACCAACCTTTATTCGATTTAGTTTGTTTCAAATATGTACCTCCTAGAGATAATGGGAATTCAGATTATCCTAGTTATTCCACTAAGTATTTATGTCCTGATTGATTTTACTTCAACTTGCTTATATCCTTATTATATCGTAATCGTTGAAACTCTTGCGTAACCTACCATCATTGAAAACAACCCCTTATTTCTATCTATTTTACAATAACCTTTTAGACCTCTTGACTATTGATTCTACGGCTTTAAAAAACCACTTTTAAAAGGTATACCTTTTAGAAAAAGCCTTCAAATACTTGGAATTTTTGTTTGTGATTAGTCAAAAGGACTATTAGACTATTATTAATAGAGGATACAAATTTTTAGCTTTGAATTTATTCAGGAGGGTATGTTATGGAATATCAAATACCGCTTAAAGAAGACTTGGAAAGTCTTGCTAAAACGAGGGGTTTTTCTCTTGTTAATGGAACAATTGAAATAGACAGAGAAAGTGAGAATCAAATAAAAATACCAAATCAGAAGGAGTTTTTAGATTTTCATGTACATGTAGAAAATAAATTGTTATTTTATAATTATTTATACGCTTATGAGGAGGACTATTTAATCCCAAATGAATACAATCAAGGATATGAAGAGACTATACAAGAGCGGCTAAACATGGAGATTCATGAATATAATAAAATGATAAAGGAAATTGATTTTCAGAAGCCATCACTTCTATTAATGTACTATATAAAAGAGGGTTTCTTGTTTTATAACTATACCGTATGGGAACATGTTTTTGAACTTAGTGAATATGAAGAAATGGTGGAAATAATCGTTAAAAAAGTAGTACGTGAAATTCCGGAAGAGAGGTTAAAAGAAATTAGTGAGAAAACTCAGGCTGAGAAGGATAAACAAAAGCAAGAGTTAAAAGAACTCATTTTTGCAGATTCAACATTTAAAACCTCCACAAATCTGCGTTTTAGAAAAGCCTATACTGCTCGATTTTTCCAGTCCCATCCTGAATACCAAGAATTTTTACGTCATGCTGGTTACTCACATCCAATCTTTTTCATAGAAGAAATATGGAAAGAGTTTAAAGAAAAGGGATTACATAAATAATATATAGTAACACATAGGGAGCTTTATATTTTAATCAAGGCTCCCTTAGTAGCTATAAAAACCACTACTTTACACCGAATACTTTACTACTCTCCCTCAGAAATGTTCATACTTCAAATCAGCTTTTTTCACATTACATAAATTCATACATGTAAAGTGATTCAGTTCTAAAATAATACCAACTTCAAATTCTCATTTTGGTTACATAAAGAACCAACAGGGTTCTTCATGTTTTTTTAAAAGTTTAAAAGTCTAAATATTGACGACAAAGAAGGAAAAAATATAAGAACAAAGTAGATAAACCTATTATAGATGAACAGCAACTGCAAGAAGCAAACAAACTATTTGTGAACATATGGAGTACGCGAAAGAAATTGAGATAACATATTACATAGATGGGCAAATTGAAACTGTACTGGACTTGTTCATTATCGTGAGTACCTATTAAAAAGATGAGTATGCTGGAAGTTAACCAAGAAATTCAGTGGATTAGATTTAGTGACTTAATAAGAGTAAAAGGAAGTGATTAATTAATCAATAAAAAAACAAAGAGGAACACCTAGTCTTTTTTCTATAGAGATAATTCATGTGTAATAAATTCTCTCTCTTTAAAGAGTCATCCAGATGCTTTGCTCCTGTTCTGTATCCATTTTTATAATGTTTGCTCCATTTTCTAATTAACTCATTACCCTTATCTTCGTCATCGTAAGTTTCTCCGTTCAGCCTCAAAAGAACATCACCATAGGCAGCATATCTTCCGCCATCATTAAACCCTTCATGTACATTATACCCATTCATTGAATTAAACGATTGTTTCCCAATAAAAAAACAAATTTCATTTAGAACATGCCTTTTTAAACCTTTAGTATTTACTCCTAAAACCGTCATAATATTTATTTAGATAAATGGAGATTTCTGACCTTCAATAAATGTTAGACAAGTAAAGATTTTTTCGTTTGTAAAAGTATTATAAATCAAGCTCAATAAGATTTTGATACCTAGAGTATCCAAATCCGATTACGTATAGGTCTAAAGAAACTCTTACTGTAGAGGCAGTAGAGTATCGATATTTTGTACAATTTTAAAGCACAATATATAATCATTATTTTTGAGAATATAGTGTAATTCCTAAAGTGATTTTGTTTCACCCCCTTCCGGAAGCGTTTTGATATTACCTGTTTTATTATTTATACTAGCGATTTTGTGAGAAATATTAATGAGATTGGGAAAAAAATAAGATGGATAACTCCAACAAAAGACTCATATATATAAATTCAGCAATTACACAAGTTTGCTTATAAATTTTATCAATCGACCTAAAGAATTAACTTTTATTCCCATACATACAATGTGTTATATTTACTATATGAAATAATAAAGAGGTGCTTTTAATTGAGCGACAAAGCTAGGCAACTGTTTGAATATTTGTTAGCAATTAATAACTTGCGATTTAAGGTTATCCGTGATTTTAAGGAATATGATAAAAATTGGACTAGTGCTTCTCTAGAAGATTACGGTGATGGAGTATATTTAATGGGAGAAGGAGAAGATGAGGAAGCAATTATTGAGATTCATAGACAAAAGTTCACTGAAGCGATTTTGACTCCTCCACATCCTGACAAGTCCATTAGAGAGTGGATTACATATTCGTATAATAAAGAAATACAACCTCCAAAAATCCCTGCCCCGAAAGTAGTAATCCAAGGAAAAGATGAGGTGGAAATACGTTTTGAAGAGGATTCAAGTCGGTTAAAGTTATTCAATGATTGGAAAGCATTGTGGAGTGACTGGGCGGCGGAAATTTCTCGAATGAAAAAGGTTCAAACTTTGTATGAACTATTTTTCAGAATTAATCAAGATTTCCAAGTTGAAGGTGAAGGTCTTGAATTACTGCTAGGAGAGACGATTTTTACGTGGAAACATGAAGTTGATTCTATCCTACATCCTTTATTTACGACGAAACTGGATATAGAACTTGATACTGATAAAGGTATTATTACTGTCAAACCAACTAATCAAGGATACAAGCTCGAACTGAATATACTTAGTGGCATCCCACTTCCTAATATGGAGGAAATTCAGAATATAGGAAGAATAGCGCGATATAGAGATGTATTTGAAGAAGATGTGCGGGACTTATCTAGCCAATTTATGCAGGTAATTGATGCGAGTGGTCGTGCTGCTTTAAATGGTGAACCTATCCATCCGTCAAAAGATGCTATAGGTCATTTAGATGAATATGTAATTATTCTAAGACGAAAAGACAATCAAGTTATACAAAAAGATTTAGAACAAATCATTGAGTCTATGCAAGACGAAGGCTTTGAGGTACCTGCAACAATTGAGTCTATTGTCGGAAATGAAGTGCAAATAGATAAAGAATTGAATAGCTATAAATGGGATAAAGTAGGTACAGAATTATACTTCCCTCTTGCTGCAAATGAGGAACAAAAAGAAATTGCCAGAAGGCTGTCAAGTAACTACGGATTGACCGTACAAGGACCTCCGGGGACTGGTAAAACTCATACAATAGCCAATATTGTTTCTCATTTACTTGCGCATGGAAAGAAAATACTTATTACTAGCCAAAAGGAAAATCCTCTAAAAGTTCTAAAAGCGAAAATCCCTGAAGAAATACGTGATTTGTGTGTACCCGTCCTCGGTGGAGGTAGAGATTCTCTAAGAGAAATTGAAAAATCCATACGGACAATTTCAGATAAACTTGGGAATACATCAATTGAAAAGTTAGAAGCAGAAATAGCAAGAAATAAAGACCAATTAGATAGTAGTCGAAGAAATGAAGCAAAATTTAAACATCAGTTACTGGAGTACAGCAAAAGTGAAAAAACAGAAGTTGAGTACAAAGGTAATTCCATCACCAAAGCAGATACTGCCCAAATGTTGACTGAAGAATCATTAGATTATCATTGGATTTTAGATAAAGTGGAATTGAATTCTGCATTTCCGTTATCAGAAGAAGAATTTAAGACTCTTTGGGAACTAAACGGTTCATTAGAAGAAAAAGACCTTTATTTAAAAGGTACAGTTCTTCCAGATATCCATTTATTAAAAAGCCCAGAAGAAATGAAGAAATGGCTTTTTAACGGTCAGGAATTAAAACATAAACATGATAAGGCAATTATAAATACTAATAAAATTCAATTTCCTCATGATAAGCCATATGCTGAAAAATTAAACATAGAGCTTTCAAGAATTTTAGAATACAAAGACTGCTTTAAAGAAGGAACTGCGAATCAGAAGATACTAGATGACTGTCTAGCTGGTGATTCCCGAAAAGAACGATGGACCTCTTTCTTTAGTGGAATAAAAGAAATGAATAAAGAAATGGTATCTATTCATAAAACTATTATTAGTCATGACATTA
Organism: Peribacillus folii; assembly: GCF_030271255.1. GTDB lineage: Bacteria > Bacillota > Bacilli > Bacillales > DSM-1321 > Peribacillus. The sequence goes on along the minus strand of NZ_JASJOM010000006.1, from coordinate 10,421 downwards.
CTCTCCCTAACAAACCAGATTTTGAATTAGAATCAGATATTTATATTTATGGGGAACGATTAAGAGCAAACAAAAAACCTAATACGATATTTACCTTAACTAAGGGGAAGAATGCGAAATATTTATGGCAAGAATCAATCATTAATGGTCAGCCTGTAAGAACTCTTGAAGAAATTGACATACTGCAACAACACCTTATTTTAAAAAAGAAAAAAGAGGAAGTAGTTCGCATTTGGAACTCAAACATCGATGAAATAAGTGGAACTCCAATTGATATCAAAGATAAGCGTCTTTTTAGCACGATTGACAAAGTAATCGAACCCTATGAGAAAACTATGCGTTTAGGAGCCTTAGTAGAAGGTTTTATACAAACTTCAAATCGTCTATTACTGAATAATTCCAATTGGCTAAATTACAATTTTTATGTAGAGCTTAAATCAATAACTAATTACCTGTTTGATGTTCTTAACTTCCAAGAGTGGGAAAGGAACTACAATTTATATAGAGATACATTAAAGCAACTATTGAAAGAAAAAGAAATACACCCTATTGTACAATCATTCCTTGATGTATTAAATGACAAAGATGATTCTAGATGGGAGTCTGTACTTGAAGAATTAACGTATCTAATGAATAAGAAAGAAAAAGTTACAAAATACTTTGCTTTGTTTACACGACTTGAGGTAATTGCGCCTAAAACAGCAGCTATGATGGTTGATTTCCTCTCTAAGTATGTACCGATTCCTCAAGAAGTTCATAAGTCTTGGGAACTAAAATCTTTACATGATTGGATGACAGAAAATCAAAACTTTGAAGCGGAACGAATAGAAAACAACATCAAATCTGAACAAGATTATCAAAAGAAATTAATTACATCAATAGTGTCAAGTTCTACTTGGTTAAATCAAATTAATGGAATAACTGAATCACAAAAGAGAGCTCTTGTAGCTTGGAAAAACTTTATAAAGCGTTATGGTAAAGGGACTGGTAATAACAAACGATATTTAGCTGATGCGCGTAAAGAAATGGAAAAGGCTCAATCAGCGATTCCTGTATGGATTATGCCGGTCAATCAAGTGATTGAAAACTTTCCAATTTATAACGATAAGTTTGATGTCATTATTTTTGATGAAAGTAGTCAATGCGATATCATGTCGGTTCCTGTGCTATTACGAGGTGAAAAAATTGTGGTTGTAGGTGATGATGAACAAATAAGCCCGTATGGAATTGGAACGAAAGACGCTGAAATTGAAGAATTGATACAACGCTATCTAGAAGGGGTACCAAACAAGCGGTTGTTTGACCATAAAATATCTCTTTACGAAATTGCTGACCAAATCTTCCCTAAGAGTGGCAGATTAATGTTAAAAGAACACTTTAGATGTGTACCTGAAATCATACAATTTTCGAATGACCTCAGTTATGGGGGACAAATGGTTCCTTTAAGACTTCCATTTGAAAACGAAAAAATAGAGCCGCCAGTAGTTGCGATTAAAGTTGAAGACGGTTATGCCACTGAAGGAAGTTCTATTGTAAATGTTCCGGAAGCTGATAAAATCGTTGAAGATATTGAAAGTATAATTGCAGACCCACAGTATGGAAAACAAACAATAGGTGTAATTGCATTACAAGGAAATAAACAAGCATCTCTTATTGAAAATAAAATACGTGAGAGAATATCTGAAAGTGAGTTTGTGAAGAGAAAAATAATCTGTGGAAATGCATACAGCCTCCAAGGAGATGAAAGAGATATTATATTCTTATCAATGGTTATCGCTGGTAACAGAAAATTTGTTAAGATGACAAAGAAAGACCAACAACAAACCTTTAATGTAGCTGCAAGCAGAGCGAAAAATCAAATGAGACTGTATCATTCAGTCGAGTTAGATGAATTGAAGAAAGACTGTTACCGATATCAGTTATTAAGCTATTGTAAAAATCCAACAAGGGTAAATGAAATTGTTGAGAATTTAGAAGAAAAATGTGATTCTGTATTTGAGATTGAAGTATTACGTATGATTGTAGCAAAAGGATATAAAGTACAACCTCAAGTTAAAGTAGGAAATTACCGTATTGATTTGGTTATTGAAGGAATCAGAGACCGTCTTGCTGTTGAATGTGATGGTGAGAGATGGCACGGTCCTGAAAAATGGGAAGAGGATATGCAACGTCAATCTGATTTAGAACGAGCAGGTTGGAAGTTTTGGAGAGTTAGAGGTCGAGAATTTTATTATAACAAAACTAAGTCACTTGAAAATTTATGGAATAAGTTGGAGGAAATGGGTATAGAGAAAGTTGCTAACTGATGATTATTAAATGATTTAAAAAAACGCTGGGGTTCTACTCCAGCGTTTTCCGGTTTTATAAATAAAATCACTATTTGAACTAAAATAAAAATTATTAATATATAATTTTTTTCCAATCTTTGCTAAGATTTATTTGTGGGAATTTTCAAAAAAATGTGAGCAAAATCCTCTAAAAGATTATTTTTACTGTCCCGAGTTCCATTTATAAACATTAACTAAGTTGATTAATTAAGGAGAGACAAATGAAAATAAAAGAATTAAAGGTTAATGGCTGGCGGTCATTTTCAGATAAAGGCATCACACTAAGTAATTTAAAAAGAATAAATCTAATAATTGGTCCAAATAATTCTGGTAAATCAAATTTAATTAGATTTTTCAGTAGCCTTAAAACATTATTTAGTAATCATGGTGCTCCCAATTTAATACTAACGTGCTTTCTTGAAGAAGAAGATACATGGATAAAAAAATGTGAGGATGTTACTTGTGAATTAACCGTTGAAACTCAGGACCGGACATATATATGCGAAGTAATTCGTACAAAGGTGCAGAAGAAAGAAATCTTTAAAATAAATGGCGTAACAAATGATGATAGCTTTTATTTTTGGAAAAACATAATGACTAAAAAAATAAAAATATTCACTGATATTCGAGGATTCTTTATTAATTCACAAGGGAAACCAGAACATAGAGTGGATGGAATACGAACAGCTGATTTTGTTTTTACTAAGGGAATCCATGATTATAAATGGTATGAGCAGTACCAACTGGATATGTCTAGATGGCTATCTGCGCTATTAAATGCCGATGTGACTCTAGAGACAAAGCTCATTAATCCTAATTATGGTCAATCCCCTTATGTAAGAGATAACCGTAAAGCTATCCCAATGATGGAAGACCAACCGTTAGAAAAAGCAGAGTATCAACTATTCTTCAACAAAGAAGGAAATAATTTAATACATGAACCGATAGATTTAGGGGTGGGAGTTCTACAATTCATCCTGCTATTAACAGCTATTTATCAATGTAAAGATGAGGAATGTATTATTTTTATTGAAGAACCTGAAATGAATCTTCATGCAAAATCAATTTCTGATTTAATTCGCATTTTAGAAACCGATAGTGTATTTAAGAAACATCAGTATTTTCTTATTACCCACTCAAATGTGATATTGAATTTGATTAATGAAAATTACTCTGTCCATAGATTTGAACAGGACAATATGGGTGCAACTAGTGTAACAAGCTGCCTAAATAAAGTAGATAATTTTGCAATTCTGGACCTATTAGGGATTCAACCTTCACAACTATTGTTGTCTAATCTGGTTATTTGGGTTGAGGGTCCAAGTGACCGAATCTATATAAATAAATGGATAGAATTATATAATACAATTCATAGTAAGAATTACAGCGAAGGAAAGAATTATAGTTTTGTATTTTATGGCGGTTCCTTGTTAGACCACTATACAATTTTAAAAGAAAATGAATCAAATTTATCGGACTTTATTGATTTTTTAAATACAAGTAGATACTCAATTGTTGTTTGTGATAGTGATATTGGCGGTACAAGAACAGAATACAAGGGTAGATTGCAAAGGTTAAAAGACCGACTTGATGAGACGAATGCTGCTAGTCCATATGTTTATTTATGGATAACAGATGGAAGAGAGATTGAAAACTACATTCCAAAGGATAAACTGACACAGGTGATTTGTAATGAGATAAAACATCGAAGTCGATTTACATATGTCAATGAGAATAAAGAAACAATAGTCCATCAATTTGATGAACCTAATCCAAAAATAATTAGTGAGATGGATTTTATCGAGTCCTTTTCATTCGATGAGTTTTTTGCCCAGATGTATGTACATGAATCGGAATTGGAAAATCAACATCTTAAAAACTCAATAATAAAAAATGTAGGAAGCAGTTTTAATAAAATTGAGATTGCTAAAAAAGTTGCATTGATTTGGGATATTAAGGATTTGAATGATGAAAACTTAAATAACCATATGAAGAATGTCATACAGTTCCTTGATAAGGCAAACTTATAAATTTCAATTATTATTGGAGATAAAAAATGGAATTTCAAGAGCTAATTAATGGGTCTATCGAAGCAAGAATGAATCAGATATTATGTTCCGCTTGGAACATATTTATTGCTCATTGTATACAAGGTAGGGCTATTCTTCACAAAGAAGCATCATTCCAACACCATTTTGCAAATATCATACAGCAGGTTGGTACACTATACTGCTTTTCTAAACAAGAGACATTTCATGTTGATTTAGAATATACAATTCAGAAACAAGTTGGTTTTGAGAGAAAAGCTGAAGTTGATATAGTTTGTGAATTAATTAATTTTGAAAATAAAGATAGTGCTAAAGCGGCAATTGAGTTAAAACATACTATTAAATCAGGAGATGCAACAGATATAGGGAGAATAGGTTCTTATCAAGACATTTATAGATTAGAGAAACTAAAAGAATTAAAGCATGAGGGATTTTCAGTTTGTAAATTCTATATGCTTGCTAATCGAGTAGCTTATACCAATGTTAGTCCACCCAATACTTCTGGAGAGGACTTTCCAACATACAAAGGCTATGAAATTGAACCTAGAAAAATCTATAAGACAGTACATACAAAGATTGGGAAAGATGTAGAACTTATTTTTAATAACTCGTATAAATTTAATTGGAATATATATGAACAGCCGAAACGATTATATTTTCTTTCAGTAGATATATAAGTAAATTCTATAGATAAAAAGGATTTAGTAAAATTACTTTAAAATGATGAACATAGATAAAACAATCCATTTTGAACTATTTTAATCCCAATTATAGATGTGGCGAAGTGCTCCTCAGTATGTTTGAAAGGCAAATATGCTGTTGTAATATGACGTAAAAGCTTTCCGTTGGGTAACCCGTCTGCCCCGGCTACGATTTACTCTCGTAGTGTCTTCCGTTAAAAGGAAATACACTTCCCCAGAAGTCAACCGTCCTCATAGCGAAAGCTAGGCAGAATAAGGTGTACTCGTAGTAGAGTGCTTGGTAAAGTGAGACCTGGGCAAGTCAAGAGTATGAGAATCCTGCTCTTGGCACCTTAAATAATCCATACTCGATTGAAGCGCCAAAAGTTTGGCTGTTACAATTTTTTTCTACAATAGAATTCTGTCCTTATTATTAAGGGCATTTTTTGTCCTCCTCTCCTTCACACCAAAGCCATCAATTCAAATGCTTTATTGTTATTTGAAAAATAGTTCTACTACATAAATTTAAAACACCACTTTGAAGTCCATCTGTAAAATAATACCATATTTCTTATTAAGGAGTTGAAAAGTTTCTAGTCCAACTAAAGGAGTGATTAGTTATTACCAGTATTTCCTTTCATGATGAAATAGCGAGTAGGTAAGTTGACTTATAAATTGGTAAAATTGTATAATAATATCAATATAATGCGAATGTATGTTTTTGTTTGCGGGTATAATCTGTTTTACTAATTTCATAGGGAAAAGAGGCATTTTATGGCTAACGTGCAATCTTATTTCAAAAGTTTTCATGATTCAATTAAGCTTGATTACGACGACAACAAAGAACTTCGAGAAAAAAGAGACGAGCTTCTGGATAAGTTAGATGAAAATATGCCAGATGATTCCGGTCGTTTTTCTGTATTTCACCAAGGAAGTTACGCCATGCACACTGGAATTAAATCATTGGACGGAGGAGACTATGATATTGATGTAGGACTTCTGTTTGATGTTTCCAAAGATGATTTTCCGAATCCCGTAACCGTAAAAAAATGGGTATACGATGCTCTTATTAAAGAGTATGACAATGTTGAAATGAAAAAACCATGTGTGACGGTTAAGTTCGAATCTGATGGGGAAGATGAAAGGAATTACCATGTGGATTTCGCAATATATTCCGATGGTGATAATAACACGTACCATGCTAAAGGCAAATTGCACAGCACGGTTGAACAACGTTGTTGGGACGAGGCAGAACCCAAAACACTAGTAAGTACCATTAAGAACCATCTTTCGGATATTGAAGATAGGAAGCAATTCAGAAGAGTCATTCGTTATATGAAACGGTGGAAGGATGTTAAATTCAAAGGACAGGTTAATCGTCCATCTGGTATCGGATTAACCGTGGCAGGGTTGACACATTTTCAGACCCAGTACACACCTGCCGACCAATTTATGAATACACCAAAAACCTATAAGGATTTAGATGCGCTTGAATCCTTTGTTCAGAACATGTTAAATGCTTTTCAATCCGTTTGGAATAGTGAAACGTTAGAGTGGGAAGATAGACTGCATATTTACCTTCCAACACCTACGTATAACGACATCTATGAAAAAATGAGTGCGAAACAAATGATTGATTTCAAAGGAAAACTCCAATGCTTATTGGATGCATTAAAAGACGCCTCTACCGAAACAGACCCAGTGGAAGCGTGCAAACTACTAAGAGGGGAATTTGGAGATGATTTCCCCGTTCCAGAAGAATCTGATACAGCTGTAAAAAGCGGGAGAACATTTATTACGGATAATTCTTCCGCTTGAGGTGAAATCATGATGACAGAGCAACAAGGAATAGTAAACTTTGGTTTACATGATTTATTATCATCTGTTAGGAAAATAACGGACTTCAGCAATCAAAGAGGACCCTTTCAAGCTGCTTTTGAAGGGCAATATACTATTGAAGGCAAAGAAATAACATTACAGGTTGCCTTACCTAAACGATTTCCGGTGGAAAAACCCATGTTGTTTTTAAAGGACCCGAAAGTCCTTGGATTTTTACCGCATATCGAGAGAGATGGATACATTTGTTATGCCCATGATGAGGGGTTGCTTTTAGACCAGAGCAATCCCTCTGGTCTTGTAAAAGAAGCTTTTTTAAGAGCAGAAAATACCTTAAGAAATGGAATTACTGGTCGAAACGAGGAAGATTACCTAAAAGAATTCGAAACACTTTGGATTAGACAAGAAAAAATGATACGAGTGGATTCTTTATTTTCTCCAGGTGATACTTTCGGGAAAATAATCACATTCTTTGATGAAAAGAGCGGTAAAACCATAATCGTGGAGAAACTGGATGAAGAGACCTTACGCTATTTGAAAACACTGTATAAATGTGATGTGACAAAAGATTTTACCTCACAAATCAGCATTCATATCCCTCTTAGAAAAGGTACCAAGATTAAACCACCTGCATATTGGGAATCTTGGACTGCTAAACTATTAAGAAAGATTGTGTTTGATAATATTAGTAGTTCTACTAAGAAGCTGCTCCATTCCTATTTGAAGAAAACCACATTTAATTTACAGGGAAAGGAATATATCTACATTTCTATCCCTGTTGAAGAAGGACAACGAATTTTCTTCGGTGTATTACTGAATGACTTCAAAAAAATGGAACACAAAAAGTCTGCTGCCCAAAAGAAACACGGAAAAGTAAAAACCTGTTATCCTTTCCCTCATCCATTAAAGAAAGTAGAGTCTTCTTTCTCTATGACAGCATTGTCCATTAAACGTCATGATAAGCACTTCCTTCTAAATCGTACGTTGGGGCATAATCGGTTAATAGGAAAGAAGGTTACATTAATTGGTCTTGGTTCTCTTGGAAGTAGAATAGCCTTTGAATTAGCTAGAGCAGGGGTTACAACCATGATGCTGATAGACAAAGACGGGTTGGATGTAGATAACATTTATCGTCATGAACTTGGAGCTGATAGTTTATATTGGAAAAGCGTGGACAATCAGTATTCAATAATTTCAAAAGCGGAAGCATTAAAAATGAAACTCCTTCAGCAATATCCATTTTTAGAAATTGATTATGAAGCAATGGATGTTCTGGATTTAATGGAAGAAGAACAGAACCAGATAATGAATGCTGATTTAATTATACTGGCATTAGGAACACCAACAGTCGAATTGGAATTAAATAAGCAGTTTCATCATATGACGGACAGTCCACCTATTATCTATACCTGGTTAGACCCTTTAGGAATCGGGGGGCATTCTCTTCTTACAAACAATCCAAACAAAGATGGTTGTTTTCAATGCCTATTTACAGACCCGGAGGATAGCAGTATCTTAGTCTCCAACAGGGCATCTTTTGCCGCCCCTGACCAGTTCTTTGGGAAGACTTTGACAGGTTGTGAATCAGTTTTCACGCCATATGGTTCGCTTGATGCGCTGCAAACGGCTATTCTAACAAGCAGATTAGCCATCAAAACATTACAAGGAGAAGAACCTGGCAATCCCTTGCTTTCATGGAAGGGAGAAGGTGATGAGATGGTTTCTCAAGGGAAAAGGGTCAGTAATAGATATGAATTAAGCAGCGAGCAGCTTTCGCAAACGAAATATTTGTATAAGGTTCACAACTGTCCAGTTTGTGGGAATGGGTGAGACGGATGAAATTTAACATTGATACCCAGAGAGTCATTAAAATAAGCGATAGAGTAAATGCCTTATTTCATGAATACCGGCAAATCGGAAATAAGGATAGGGAAGCTGGGGGCGTGTTGTTAGGTAGGTTTATTCAGTCTTCATTAGATGTGGTGGTCGACCGGGGAACAGCCCCGATGAAAAGGGATATTCGAAAGCGATATTTTTTTAAAAAACACCGGGATGACCACCAAGAAATCGTCCAATCCATTTGGGAAGAAAGTATGGAGACATGCAATTACCTAGGAGAGTGGCACACTCATCCAGAGCCACATCCTACCCCTTCCGCTCACGATATCAAAGAATGGAAAAGAGTCTTGAAAGATACCATTTGTGACTCCGATGAACTGTTTTTCATCATAGTCGGCACGGAATCAATTGGTGTATGGACAGGAAATAGAAAAAGATTAGAAGTAAAAAAACTGATGAGGTGTTAAATGTATGGCTAGAGATGCTTTTGTATTTTCTACAATAGATGACAGGGATTTATGGGTACGTTCTGGTGGAAGGTGTGCGAAATGTAAAAGGACATTAATCTTTGATGATATCGATAAGAAAGTTAATATCGGAGAGAAAGCTCATATTATCGGAAAGGGCACGGGAAAAAAGGCACCACGACGCGAATTTGGTGAGGAATTTGGAATCAATGAAGAAAACATCGATTCTATAGAAAACCTGATGTTGTTATGCAGCCCTTGTCATCATACCATCGATACAAACGTTAAAAACTACCCACCAGTGATGTTGTTTGATATGAAAGAGAAGCATGAATCTTGGGTAGATGAGCGTTTAAAACAAGAGAAAAAAGCGATAGCGGTATTGCATAAAAGGAAAAACAGCATGCCGTTTGATTCCATTCTTCTTAATGAAGAAATTGATACCCTATTCTTAGATGCTGTTTCCTTCCAAGAGGAATTCATTGATTTTTCCAAAGCGGGATGGGAAGAAGCCAAGAAACATAATGAAGAATTTTTTAAACGCATAGTAAAAGCGAAGAAAGAATTTTCCGGGACTAAGCTTTTTATTTTTACCTTGTCACCTATTCCACTCCTGATTCATTTTGGGCAATTAATTTCAGACACCGTGCCTGTAGTAGTATACCAATACGACAGAAAAATTCAAAAATGGGCTTTAGAGAATTCAAGCGAGAAGGCAGAGGAACAAAAAATAAACGTTAATATATCCAAGGACGTACATGATTCTCTTGTTGTGACCGTTCAAGTAAGTGGAATGATTGCTGAGAAAGAAGTAAGAGAGGTAATCGAGTCACCTTATCAACACTTGGATATCCGAATAGAAAAACCGGGTATAGATGCCGTAATATATAATCATGACATAAAAATCATTAAAGAGGCATTCCGCAAATATGTATATGACCTACAAGACCTCCATCATTATAAGGACATTCATTTATTCTATTATGGACCGGCTGGACTTGCAGTTGAACTAGGACGTACCATCAATAAATCTATGCTTCCAGAAGTCCATATATATGAGCACAATAGAAGAGGAGAGAAGAAATATACTAGAGCTATAACCATTTAGAGCTTTGGATAGCTAAGCCGGTTTCACATCCCTTATTAATAATTACAATATAGTCAGATTAATTAGTGTTAACTAGAAGACGCTATTTCGGGCTACAGGGGCGTTAGTACAACAAG
>NZ_JASJOM010000005.1 GCF_030271255.1 Peribacillus folii | reverse complement strand
TTTTGGAAGCTGGTCGACTAAAGTATTGAGGGATTCCTGAACCTCTGGCTTTAAAAGCTGATCCAGTACATCTTGACGTGCATTTAATTGTTCAGTCTGTGATTGGGTAATCGTTTCTGACATATCCAATTCTCCTTTGCAATAAGCATTTTGTTGATTTGGTTAGAAAAAAATGTAAAACATTACACAAAGTATTAAATGTGATACTTTTAAAAATGTAATAAAAGCTATCCTATAGTATATCCCTTTCGCTCCATGAAAACAGCCCATTTTTTAAAAAATCTCCATAATATAATCTTTTCCAGCAAAACAGAAAGGATATTTCCTTAATATAGCAGCTGATGCACTCCATCCGCGCAGCCTCTCCTGCATATTTCCCCCTTGGTTAGCCACCCTAAATGATGGAGGTGATAAATGTGACTGAACCAAAATCCAAGCGTACAAAAGAAAGTGATGATAAGAAGCATGCTGAACTGGTCGGCAGTATGGAATATACACAAGCACAAGTTATGGAAGGCATGAATGGAATTTCCGACGTCTACCTCAAAAACCTTGAAGCAGGCATGGGGGAAAATACGGAAGGATAATCCCAACGTCATTCACCCCAACAAATGCCTTGTTGGGGTGGTGGGAAAAACTTAATCGAAGCCCATCAATTCCTTCACATGCTTGCAGTTTTCTTTGGTGGTGAGCATTTCCAAAAGGGTGAAAGCTACCCCGAATGCCGTAGAAGGATTATAGGAGGTAATGATGTTATCTGTGACGACAATCGGTTCATTGACGACAAGCGCCCCAAACTCCTTGAGCTGGGCCTGCCTATGACTGGTTGGGTGATTATAGGTGGTCGCTTTTTGTCCTTTCAAGATCCCGCTTTTTCCTAACGGAAGGGCCCCTACGCAAATCGTTGCGATGATTTTCTTTTTATCATGAAAATGTGTAATTACATCAAGAAACCGGCGATCATAAGCATCCTCGTAGAAGCCGGCTTCTTCAAATCCCCCGGGGATGGCTAAAGCATCAAAGTCATCAAGATCCAATTGCTCGATGGTGAATTCAGGCTTCACGATGAAGTTCCAGGTGCAGGTTAATTGCTCATGCAGCCCAGCGGTAACCACTTCAGTTGTGCCATCTCCCTCCCATTCATTCCAGCCCAATACATCCGTAAATACGCTCGCTTCAACCGCTTCGAACCCGTTAGCCAACAGCAGCAATACTTTTTTCATAGCGACATCCCCCATACCATATATTTGTATTCATTATATAAAAAGCATCTTCGTCCATACATATGTTAAATGATGCATTCAATCCCATTTCCTTTATTTTATAATGTATGTATAGAATTACACTTATTAATGAAAGGTCAAGGTGATTGAAGTGGATCGCACCGATAAAAAAATACTTTCCCTGCTGGAGTCCAACGGGAGAATGGCAATGAAGGAGCTGGCCCAGAAGGTGTCTTTAACCGCCCCGGCCGCTAAAGAGCGGGTGAATAAACTGGAGGATAGCGGCGTAATCAAGGGGTATAAAACGGAAATAGCCCTTGAAAAGCTTGATCGGGGCTTAACGGCGTTCGTCCTGTTTGAAACCGACAGATGTAAGGATTTTTATGATTTCAGCTTGCGGCATGAAGATGTGTTGGAATGTCACCGGTTAGCCGGTCAATATAGTTACCTCGTCAAAATCAGTACCTACTCCATGGAAACGCTGGAGGCGTTTGTCGATGAGGCGATTAAATATGGGAAATCGTCTACACATTTGATTTTCTCATCGACGGTAAAGGATATTTTTCCACAAGATGAATCTCACCTGCGCAAAGGGCAGGAATAAGCGCCGCCAATAGAGAATGTAAACAGTAACAAAAATCACAAACAAGGGTCACAACAAAAGGGAGTGGAGAATCGTGAGTTTTGTGTATAAGGAAGAAGAAATTATGGAATTCCTTTTACAGAACAAAAGTGAATTTGATAACTATCTTTTGTCAAAAGCGGTCAATGTCAGGGAGAAAATCGAAGAAATCCTGCTGGTGGGAAATGTTGATCTGGTGAATAATGCCCATAAGCTCATCCGCTTCATCGTGGAGCAGAATGAAGCGGAATTGATTGCCTTTGCAGAACAAGAAGGGAAACTGTGGGCCACCCACTCCTTGACGCTTTCATTCAAGCTGGAATGGATCCAGGCCATCAGGAGGACGCTTTGGACCTTCTTTTATAAATATGAGCACACGAAAGATGTTGTAAGCGATGCGTTCACGTTTTTTGAATTGGAGAAGAAAGTGAACGAAAAGGTGGACGTCTTCCTGAAATCCTTCTTCGTCAGTTATTCCGATTATAAAGACAAATTGATCCAGGCGCAGCGAAATCTCGTGGAGAATCTTTCCGTACCGATCATTCCCGTTACGGCGATCACCTGTGTCCTTCCATTAATCGGTGCAATCGATGATTCGCGCATCCGGACAATCGAAGAAAAAGTACTGATGGAAATAAGTAATTCAAGCTTACAAACATTAATTCTGGACTTATCGGGTATCATCGAGCTGGATGTCGAGATCATGAACCGTTTATTGAATATTCTCGAAGGAACGGCGATGATGGGCTGTAAAGCGGTGATGACCGGACTGCGCCCCGAGGTGGTTGTCAAAATGGTCCGTGCAGGGTTGGATCTGGAGAGTAAAGCAGAGACAAAGCTGACGCTGCAGCAGGCATTGAAGGACTATCTTGTAGTAAGCTAATGAGTAGGTTTCGAGCCGCCAAGAGTTGGTGGCTTTTTTTGTCGTTATTTTTTTACCGAATCGAAGGAAAAAGGCCCCACCGGCACAAGGCAGGGACTCATGAATTCAGCAAGGAATAGACAAAGGTGTCATGAGGGATGCCGTTCTGATAAATATAGCTCCGTAAAATTCCTTCCTGGATGAAGCCGTGCTTGATCAATAATTCGGATGATGGCCGGTTTTCCAGAAAAACGACCGCGCCAATACGGGTTAAAGCTAAATTTCTGAAACCATATGCCATGACTTCCTTGAGTGCTTCCGAAGCAAATCCCATGTGCCAATGTGCCGGATCGAGTTCATAGCCGATCTCAGCGCGCCTATATTTCGGGCTATATGCGTGAAAGCCGATGGTACCGATCAATTCCTTCGTATCACTTCGCTCAATTCCCCAACGGATGGCCCGGTTTTCAAGGTAGCCCTGCGCAAACGCCGCCACGATATCCTTTGCCTCCTGGACATCAAGCAATGAATCTTGACCATAAAAACGGGTGACCTCGTCATTCGATAAAAACCGGAAAAGGGCCTCCGCGTCCCCTATATGAATTTCCCTTAACCGTAACCTTTCTGTGTTCAATACCGGAAACATCCAATCCCTCCATCATGCAGCCATGCTTATCATATTCGGCTTCGGCCAAGGTTTTTCCTTTATTATGAAATGCCCATTTCAGAGGTATTTTTAATGTTTATCGGACAAGCTAAGCAAGATGGCGATGAATCAAAAAGCTGGATGAAGGGGGGATGCATCATGGGAAAAAAACATCGTAACCGCGTCAATTCACCGAAAAAAAATAACCACATTCCGGAAGAGGGCATCATTGCTGAGCACGAGGCTCACGGCAAGGAATATACGGCGAATAAACGGAAGAACGGCCCCGGCCACCATACCGATTGATTGGATCATCTTTTTACCGCCTTTGCCTAGCTTCAGGCATGGCGGTATTTTTTAGTAGCTGAAGTATAGAATCTTAAGAAAAAAGCAAAATAAATAAAAACTCTTGAGGATGCTTATGACAAACGTAAAGCTTAAATCTGCCCATGTCTATATACTGATGATCATGTCGACGGGCTTCATGTTACATGTATTGATCTTGCCGAATATTCTAACGGCAGCCGGGAGGGACGCCTGGGTCAGTGTCCTGTTCAGTATAATCCCTATCGTTCTAATAGGAATCATTCTTTATTATATCTCCCGCTCACTTAAACAAAAGTCTTTATTGACGTTTTTACATAATCACTATTCACCGCCAGTAGTGAAAATTTCAGCTGCCTTATTGGGACTGATCATGTTCTCCGAGGCGTTTGTCACCATGAAATATACATTATTTTGGGCAAAAGATAATTATGCATCCGAGGTGCCTAATTTCGTGATTATCTTCACCTTCACGGGTATGTGTTGTTATGCTTCGTTTAAAGGAGTGAAATCGATCGCCTACCTAGGCCCGCTGCTTTTTCTGTTAGTCTGTTTGTTTGGCATTTTTATAGGCGTCACCAATACACCAAAGAAAGATTATACCTTGTTATTTCCAGTATTCGAGCAAGGGATCAAACCTTCATTGAAAGGAATGATCTATGTGTGCGCAGCGTTTGGTGAAAGTCTATATCTGCTGCTTCTCCAAGGGTATACAAAGCGTCCTTTTTCGTTTAAGGGGATTACGCTAACACTAGTTTCCTTATTAATACTCACATTAGGTCCCCTGGCTGCAGCCATAGCTGAGTTTGGACCGGAAGAAGCTTCAATGATGAACAATCCAGCCTATGAAGAGTGGAAGCTTTTAACGATCGGGAGGTATATTACCCGTGTGGATTACATTTCCATTTTCCAATGGTCGGCCGGTGCTATGATTCGGATCAGCTTGTTGGTAATCATAGCTAACGAAATCAATGGAATCGGAAAAAAAAAATGGTCATTACTCATCATATATAGCCTATTGGGGATAGGCGTCCTCATTAATTGGCAATCCGATCAGTTTTTTTCTTTCTTATATAATATCTACTATCCGCTAGTGAGCCTATTGTTACTTACCTTTCTCGTTGTAAGTCTTCTTCTAGTAAAACTAAAAAGTAGGTGAAACTTATCATATGGCAAATGAACCTGCCCCTCATAACTTGCTGACAAAAGAAGGATTGTATCAACATTTCGAAGCACATGCTGACGTTCAAATCAATTGCAAAGCTTTTGACTATGAGGATGTGATGAGTCAAGAGGTATTACTGATATACGCTAGTGGAATGGTCGATAGCTTATTAATATATGACTTCGTATTACCGGCCGTGGGCGGGCTTTTAAAGGAAGGAAAATTGCTTGAACTGAAAAATCTTCATCAGTTACTGGACGTTAGTGAAATCAACCGATCTCCACGTATAAAGGAAGATCTGGCTACGGACCTTTTTTCCGGTCAACTTCTTTTATTTGTTTGTCGAACGGAGAAGCTGTTTTCCATTAATGTAGCCAAAATGCCCCAGAGAGCCGTCGATGAGTCAAATATGGAAGTTTCGATTAGAGGGCCCCGGGATGGATTTGTAGAAAGCAGCGAAATAAACATGGCACTTATCCGGCAACGGTTGAAAACGACGGCGTTAGTGAGCCAGAGCATGACGATGGGGACTCGAAGCAATACGGATGTGACCCTTCTTTATATGGAGGATGTAATCAATCCGGATATTTTGAGCAACATTCAATCCAGGCTAAGTTCCATACAAGTTGATCTCGTTTCAAGCAGTTATCAAATAGAGGAGCTTCTATATGATCAAAGATTCTCTCTATTTCCTTTGATCGATTATACCGGAAGACCTGATCATGTCGTTCAATCACTTAATCAGGGCCGATTTGCGATTTTAGTGGATGGGAGTCCAAGTTGCTTAATCGGACCGGTCAATCTAACCTATCTCCTGAAATCACCTGAGGATAATCAAGCGAGTTTTTGGTACGTGAGCACTGAGCGGATATTAAGGATCTTAGCCTTGCTTACTACCATTTTCCTACCGGGCTTTTGGACAGCGCTTACCTCATATCAGTTTGATTACCTGCCATTTCCCTTGATGGCGACGGTGTCTATCTCCAGGAATGGATTGCCTATTGCGGGGCCCATAGAATTATTCATCATGCTGGTTTTCTTCGAGCTGTTTAAGGAAGCTGGGATTCGCTTACCTAAATCCGTTGGGCAAACCGTCGCCGTGCTGGGCGGGTTGATCATCGGGGATGCCGCCATTCGGGCCGGCCTGACTTCTCCATCCACCCTCGTGGTCGGGGCCATTACCGTTATTTCCAGTTATACCTTAGTCAATCAAAGCTTATCGGGAAATGCATTGCTGATCCGGTTTTACATATTATTGCTATCATCAATACTCGGGATATTCGGGTTCTTTATAGGGTTGTTTACCATCTTCATTGCCTTGGCGAGATTGGAAAGCTTCGGACATCCATATTTAAGCACCTTACAGGAGCTAAATCGAGGAGATTTACTTAAAACGATTTTGAAAATACCGTACAAATATATTAAAACCCGTTTTCAAGCCTATTCCCCTACTGATTCAGATCGGAAAAAGGAGTAGATAGGATGAGGAAAATCATGATTCTTGCATTGTGTTTATTCGTAGCACCCTTATCTGGATGTTGGGGGATAAAAGAGATACAAGACCAAGTGTATATTGCAGCACTGGGAATAGATTTTCAAGAAGGGAAATATATCATTTTTTTTCAAGCGTTAAGCTTTTCGAATATAGCCAAGCAGGAAGGAAATGCGCTTTTGCCCGAGGCACCTCCCGTGTTATTGGGAAAGGGAACGGGTGAGACCATAGATGAAGCGTTTGATGATATCCAGAAAGCATCATTTAGCCCTTTATTTTTTGGGCAAATTAGCTCCATTTACATTACCCCCGCGATATTGGAGAACCACCTTGGTGAATTTTTGGATTATGCAGGACGTACTGAGCTGATCAGGTACAATACCTGGATATTCGGTGTAAAGGAAAATCTCAGACAAGCCATGACCGTAAACGGATTTTTCAATAAATCTCCTATCTATACGTTAGTTTTCGATCCGAAGGAAGTATTGGCTAATAACTCCTACATTCCCGTTATTACCTACCAGAATTTGATCCAGAGATATAAGGAGCCAGTTGGCACGATTTTGATCCCTACCTTGCACGTAAACGAAAAAGTCTGGAAGGAAGGGAAGAAACCGAAGAAAATCGTAGATATAAACGGAGGTTTTTTCTTAACGGGCAAACAGATAAAAGGGTGGATGAACATCGAGGAACTTAAAGGTTTAAATTGGGTTAATCGTGATGTGAAGAAACTATATCTTTCTTCGGGAGCTAATAAAGTGTCCGTTCAAGTAACGCAGCCGAGCTTTCATATCGATGTCGTAAGTGGCTCATTCCCCAGATACCGGATCACGGTGGATGTGCCGATGACCATAGAAGAAAATTACAAACATGTATCTGTGGAAAAAGTAAAAAAAATCCTAGCACATCAAGTGAAGGAAGAGGTGAAGAATACATTCAAAAAAGGACTGGAGATAAACACCGATCCATATAATTTAGCTGAAAAAGCGTATCGCTTCAGTAACGATGACTGGGATATACACGAGCTTAAAGAACTCTCACTTGAGTCAATTGACAAGATTGACGTGAATATCATAGTGGAACATACAAGGAACTATAAAAAGTGAAAACGGATGGCTATGCCTGTGAGATGGGATATCGATGAGCATGCCAGAGGAAAAGAAGAAATCAGTATCATCCTTCTTGCCATTAAAGGGTGCTTCCTATATCTTAAAGAATGAAGAACCTTAGAAGGGAGACAGATTGATGAAAGCACTTGTTTTTGACGAATTTGGCGGCCCGGAAGTCCTTTCCGTTAGGGAAATCGAGGAGCCTGCACGTGCCAAATCGACAGTGATCGTTCGAATGAAAGCAATCGGCTTGAATTTTGCCGATGTATATAGAAGGAAAGGCAATTACCATTTGGTTGGTGAGCCTCCCTTCATTTTAGGTTATGAGGGCGCGGGTGTCGTCGAATATGTTGGGGAGGATGTCCAGCATGTGAAGGTGGGCGATCGTGTCGGGTTTGCGGATGTTCCCCATGCGAATGCTGAGCTGGTATCCGTTACAGCCGACAAATTGCTGCCGCTGCCAGATGGCATTTCCTTCGAAACGGCAGCAGCGGTTTTACTGCAAGGCTTGACGGCCCAATATTTAACCGATGACAGCCATCCGGTAAAACAGGGTGAAACCGTATTGGTCCACGCTGCTGCAGGCGGGGTCGGTCAATTATTGACGCAAATGATCAGGATGAAGGGCGGTCAGGTCATTGGCTTGACATCATCGGATGATAAAGCGGCTGTCGCCAAAAAAGCAGGTGCGAATCATGTATTCCTCTACGGCTCGGACTGGGTGAAATCGGTTAAGGAGGCAACCGCTGGCGCGGGTGTGGATGTCGTATACGAATCTGTCGGTCAAACCTTGCTGAATAGTTTCGAGGCCACGAAGACCGGCGGAACGGTCGTTTTCTTTGGAATGGCAGGCGGCGATCCCGAAAAAATCGATCCGAGGATGCTGATGGATACCTCCAAAGCCCTGATAGGCGGCGATCTTTGGAATGTATTGACTACCCATGAAGAACGGAAAAGAAGAACGGCAGAGCTGTTTGAATGGATCATGTCCGGGCAAATCCTCGTGGATGAGCCGACTCTTTTTCCATTGGAAAATGGGGCGGAAGCACATACACTGCTGGAAAGCCGGAAAAGCACGGGCAAAATATTATTGATACCATAATGTGTAGAAGGCTATCCATATTGAGGGTGGCCTTTTTCACTGCTTCATTTCCTTAGTGATACTGATGATCAAGCCCTTTTTTAGATCGTTCGTATAGACTTTTTCTTTAGACCCTTGGATAACCCGGGCATCCATCCCATTGCTATATCACGTTTTGAAGCTTGCCTTCAGCGTCTGTCAGGAACCCGATTGCACAATCCACAAAGACATCCACGCAACGAACCGATCCACTGACTGAAATCACAGAGAACCATCACCATTCCACACGCACACCTCCGCTATCCACAGACCATAAAAAAGGCAAAAAAAAAGAGACGCTAGTCGCGATTCTATCTGAGAAAAAAATATAGATGAGAGTCGCGAATATAAAGCATATATCGCGCAAACTCGGCATTATATCTGCGAAAAACAGAATATATCACGCAAACTCGGCATTATATCTGCGAAAAATAGAATATATCGCGCAAACTCGGCATTATATCTGCGAAAAAAAGAATATATCGCCCAAACTCGGCATTATATCTGCGAAAAACAGAATATATCGCTCAAACTCGGCATTATATCTGCGAAAAACAGAATATATCACGCAAACTCGGCATTATATCTGCGAAAAATAGAATATATCGATCAAACACCCGATTATATCTGCGAAAAACAGAATATATCGCCCAAATGCCGAGTTATATCTGCGAAAAAAAGCATATATCGATCAAACTCGCCATTATATCTGCGAAAAATAGAATATATCGCGCAAACTCGGCATTATATCTGCGAAAAACAGAATAAATCGCCCAAACTCGGCATTATATCTGCGAAAAAAAGAATATATCACGCAAACTCGGCATTATATCTGCGAAAAATAGAATATATCGCGCAAACTCGGCATTATATCTGCGAAAAAAAGAATATATCGCCCAAAAGCCGAGTTATATCTGCGAAAGTAAAATATATCGATCAAACTCCCGATTATATCTGCGAAAAACAGAATATATCGCTCAAACTCGGCATTATATCTGCGAAAAATAGAATATATCGCGCAAACTCGGCATTATATCTGCGAAAAAAAGAATATATCGCCCAAACTCGCCATTATATCTGCGAAAAACAGAATATATCGATCAAATGCCCGATTATATCGGCGAAAAACAGAATATATCGATCAAACACGCGATTAAGCTGGCTCATGGCAATTTTAGTGCGTGTCAGCTTGTCTGTATGGTGTGAGAAGGGAGACGTTCTTTTTGTATGGCGAAAAAAGCTTGAAGCGATTTCTTTTTATTTGCAAGTGGCGCATATCGGACAGCCGGGGCAATGGCGTGGCTGCCGTACTTGCGGATTAGGGCCATTAGCTTGTCCAACTCGCTATATGTATCGTTTCTAATGCTTGTCATATAGTCCGAAGCGGGCTGCTTATCGGCGATCGCCGCGACCTTTCCTGCTTCGGGCACTTTCTTTACACGGGCAATGAGCCATTTCTCGCTCCAGTCGTTCAACACGCGGCGGATGAAATCCGCTTGGCGGTGCTTATGAAGAATCGGTTCGATATGGTCTGTCACTTCCCGATCATTCACCCTGCGGCCGAGAGCCTTCTCCGAGATTTCCCTATGAAAAGGTCCGCGATCAAGCAAGCTCTTGATCGACTCCGCCTGATGGGCATACTTGGCCATCTGCTCCAAGGTTTCGTTATAAATGATCTTACTTAAATAGGCAGATGCTTGTTTTGGGGCCAGCAGTAAATGCTTATTGGCAGGGAGGGCATAGGCGAATTTCTTTAACGAGTGCGAATAGACAAAACGGGCCAGCGTTAGCAGCTCCTGTTGAATATCGGCGGAAATGCCTGATGATGCCGCCTCCTGCAGAAAGGAGCGGTAAATATATTTGCCGACCCTCTCCAGCTCCATGCATACAGAATCACTGATATCCCCAAGAAAGCCGGAGTTGAAAATCGTTTTTCGCAGCCAAGTGCGTTCCGCCCGGTTTTCCAGATACTGCTTCAATGTCCCTTCGTTGAATGTGAACACAAGAACCTCCTTCTTTGAAAAAGCCTGGCAAGCGAACGCAATCGTCACCACATGTCCGAGTGCAGCATGGACTGCATCGATTGCCCCCAATAAACGCTTTCTTGTAAAGAGTGAGCGGCCGTCAGGAACGATTTCACTATAATCGAACAATACCTCCTCGGACTTCGAAACGGACATCCGGAAAGCGGCCATCAGCAGCAGCCGTTTGCCATGTATGCTTAAGCCTTTAAACGCATCGCTGTAAAAAAAACGGTACTTCTTGCAATAGCGGTCAATCTTCCTGTCAAAGCCGAGTATACCCGCAGGTCCCAGGTTGAACTTATAGAGAAGTTCCCCGTCTTGTTGAACAGGCACGAACACCTTTTGATGTACCCCTTGAGAGGCAGTGAATTTCTTGATGATCTGCTTTAAGTACTTTTCTGTTGTTCCGACTCCGCGTGCCATCCGATGCAGCGGGCTCTGGATCACTCCATCCCAATCACTATGAAGCAAGGCATATAAGCACGTATCGAACTCGGTGGAAGATACATTTCTTAATAGGTAACGGTAGGTTTCTTCATAAATCATCCGGCTTCCTCCCCTTTTTTATCCACCTTTTATATAAACCTTCCATAACAAAAAGTAGCAGCCATTAGGGAAAATAAAAACGCAAGATTCCAAAATATTATAAAACTAGTAAAAAAGAGGGGGAAAAGTGATAATATAGGTAAAAAGGAACATACATGACAAGGAGAGATTTTTAAAAACCATGATACTATCACTTATCGTCTTCATACTAAAAGGGATGCTCATGAAAATGCCCTTTGCTCTATTGGGGCTTTCGTTGATCCCGCAAAGGTGGATGCAGGCAATCGCAAAAAAAGATCTACCTTTTTTCATCGTGCAGGCGATGAGATGGCTGCTTGCTGCTTTCCTATTATTTTTTATATTCGATATTAGTTTATTAGACCTTACGGCAGCCGCATTCTTTTCGGCCTTTGCCTTCATACTTGGCCTCATCCTCATCATTGATTCGGGAATGTACGTGCTTGGTGTCAGGGAGTCGTCCCTACCTCGCAGTAACCGAAGGAAAAATGATGGAAATAAACGAGCCAAGACTCCTTGGAACGTTCATTTCAACAGCGTGATCGGGGGCATCCTGATCATAGCTTGGGTGATCATGCTGTTTTATCCGCTCACTGTGGCGGGAGACCTCCACGGTTTAGCGAAGGTTGAAAAGAAGGATGAACTCGAAGAAGTGCAAGATATAAAAACGATGCCGCTCGTTACAGAGAAGATGGCAGATGCAAAAGGGGATGCAGCGATTAATAAAATAGAAAATGCCTCCTATTTCACGGAAGGAGAATACCGTCTGACCAATATAAATGGTGACTTGACGTATACTTCGCCGATTGAAATGGACGGTTTTTTTAAAGCGGGAAAAGCGGAGTATACACCAGGCTACAACTTGATTTCCGCGGTTTCGACGGATAAAGGCGCGGGCACCGTAAAAGGGAAAATGCTCTATGCGCCTTCACAATACATGGATCATGATTTGGAAAGGACGATCCGGAAGGCCTATCCGGATAAAATCATCTATGATTCTTATTTGGAGCCGAATGAAGCTGGCAAGCCTTTCTTTGTTGCCTCTGTGGGGCATTATTTGAAATACCGCAGCGGCTCCGTCGTCGACGGGGTGGTCTTGGTCGATCCCGAAACGGGCGGCACGAAATACTATCCGTTAGGAAAAGAACCGAAATGGGTGGATCGGACATACACCTTGGAAACGGCGCTGGAATATTGGACGTACTGGGGGAAATATGTTCACGGCTGGAAGAACCAATCGTTAATTGGGGCAAAAAAGGATGTCTTGATCCCCAATGAGGACAACATGCAGGTTACATTCAACGACAAGGGCGAATTGATTTATGTCGTTGACTTCACCAGGGCGAAATCAAAAGGGAATTCAAAAACGCTTGTAGGCTATGGGGTTTTCAACGCCAAGACCGGCGAGATGACGTACTACAAGGGAGTCACCTCGGTCCTGACTGGAAAGGAAGCGAAATCCAACGCCAATGCGAGTGAGTTTTTGTCCAAATATCCAGGCTGGAAAGCTACCAATGGCATTTTCTATACGATATACGGTGCACCTACCTATGTCATTCCAGTAACGAAGGGCAGCAAATTCCAAGGCGTGGCCATCGTATATGCCAATAGCGACAATCCCCAGGTGGTCTTCGGGAAAACGAAGGACGAAGCTTTCCGCAACTACAAAAAGCTGATCGTCTCTCTAGGGAAAGTCAGCGGGGTCACCCCGCAAAAAGGATTCGAGATGAAGGAAATCAAGGGGAAGGTATCGAGGATCAACGATGCTAATCTCGCAAACGGCTACGTCTACTATCTGCTAGTGGAGGGAAATGGGAAAAGGTTCTCGGTCGACCCCGGCATCAACGCTCTCTCCGATATCGTCTTGACGAAAGCAGGAGACCGGGTTGTCCTGAAGGTGCTCGACATGGACGAGGATATCGTACCAGTCGATCAATTCACAAACCTCGACCTGCCAAAGAAATAACCAACAGCCTCAGGATTAAGTTCGGTCTAACGCCGGACTTGGTCCTTTACATATAAAGCCCTGAAATGACATGAGGAGTGAGGAAATTGAAAGAAAATAAACAAGCTCTATATATGAATATGATTTTGGGGACCATCGGGCCCATGATTATTGCTTTAGCTGCATTGAAATATCTTGCAAAAGGTGATTCCACCGGATATATCAACATATTTCTTGGCTTCATTTTAACGATTAGCTATATCAGCTACTTAGAGAAAAAAGCGGGAATCTGTAAAAGATTGACTGTGATCAGAGTGAGTGTCACGTTAGTTTTACTTTTTTTATTTACCTATTTCTTGTATTTTTAACTTATTAAGGAGGTTTATATGTCGAACAGATTGAAAGATGTCTTCAGCTTGTTCTTTGAAGATAGGAAAAGTACGAAACCATTTGTCCAGATCAGGTACATAATGGTGACAGCGATGGGCTTGGTTTTGATTTTATCATTCATTACAGATGTTAAGATACATTTTATTTTGTTGCTATTAGGAATTGGATCAATCATAGATGCCATCGAAAGTTATTGTAACAAGGAAAATAAGAAGCAGGTGTTCCTGGCTCTTGGGTTTGCGTTTTTATGGTTCCTCGTATTTTTAACATAGCGCCGATATAACAATGAATCCGTTATGCTCTCACTACATTGATAAGCTCGATATATTGTGAATCTCCATATCCCATTTCCGGGAATTGATCGAATAAGCGCTTAACTAATTGTGCTGTTGATAAATGTGGGTTTTTAGAAATATAGGTCACTACTGCATTATCCTCTTTTAGCATATCCAAATATAGGCTGATAGCCTGGTCCATGATCGGCCCTGTATAGGTTGCTGGTTTTTCATGGTTCACCAATACCTCTTGATAGACAGATTGGTAGGTTCCTAAAGTGAGTTCAGTTTGATTTACCTTCCATTCATCTTCCTTGAAGCTGTTTAAGAAAACCTTGCCGTCATATCCGGACTGTTCAAGATAAGAAAGGAGCGTAAGGAGGTTCATCTGACAAAACATGTCTTCACCAAACCACAAAACGATAGAGGCGTACTTTTTATGGAAAAGGCCGTGTAATGGCTCGATCACCTTTTTTATATAATGTTCCACCGGCTCATGATGCCCCGCCGCCCGTGTTTTTACAAACGCTGAATCAAAAACCTGTGTCGCTGTCGCGTTTATGCACATCGCTTCATTAAATGGAGCGTAATCGGAATTTCCCATTCGTTTATTTTCCCTAAAATCCTCATACATAGCCTGACCATTCAAAATGTTGAGCGCGCCTTCCTCGAACAACTGGCTTTGTGCAATTTCCATTTTCCTGAAATCATTCATGCAGCATCACTCCTCATCTTTGTTGAAAGCTAATAAACTGTTGTTGTTCGTTCCACATCATTATCTATTCTTTTACCTGTCATATCTATCATTATATATGTAATCCTACCTATTTTAGCCGTTTATTTTGTCCCTTAGTTTTCGACATAAATCCGGCCTACAGTTCATACAATGTGCTAAAGGGCGTTTATTCTTCATAATTTGACGGTAAAAAGAAATAAATGAGAAGGGGAGGTGAGGTAGTGGTACAAATGGCTTGGTATAAAGAAAAAAAGTACATCATCATTTACGAATACCAATCAGGATATGTAGAAATTCAAGATGCAGCGAACAAATACAAGATGGAATTGGTCCATCAATCTGAAATCGTAATCATCCCACCCATATTTTCTCCCATTTAAACTTCCCACCTTAGTAGATTTTGTCTGTTTTTGCAGCACACTATTTCTGTACTTTCAACCCTTTGGCTGATAACGTTTCATTCAGTAAGGCATTTATGAATAGTTGGGTCTGGCTAGTCAGAGTCCAGTCAATCCAAACTGA
Source organism: Peribacillus folii (assembly GCF_030271255.1). GTDB lineage: Bacteria > Bacillota > Bacilli > Bacillales > DSM-1321 > Peribacillus. The sequence continues at coordinate 375,995 of NZ_JASJOM010000005.1, read as the reverse complement.
TGGAATGGGTAAGATCATGACGATTGAACATATAAAAAAATTACTCTCCGAGCTCTGCTATTACCATAAGGTTAGAATTACTCATACTTTCTCCATTAATCAAACACAATTTCTAAAAGTAAGATGCTTAACCGCCAATACACAACATACTTTTGAATTGGCCTATTCAAGCAGCGGCAGAGTTGAACTGATCAATGAGATGGATGTTGCGGTCGAAACCATTCAAAAATTCATCGTAAACACCCCATGCTAGCGGGTGTTTTTTCTTTGCCAAACCTCGGCCTGAAAGCTTAGATTCGTTCAAGAAGGTATCAGTGAGTGTTTTGGCGAAAATATAGAAAAAACCAAATACTGTTTACTTTAGGGGGAATAGTATTGAAACAAGCATTATTGATCATTGATGCTCAACAGGAATTGATAGAAGGCAATGGAGAAGAACAAGGTGTCCATGAGAAAGAAAGGCTTGTTACCAACATGAATGCCGTAATTGAAAAGGCGATAAATGAGGGGATTTCCGTTGTTTTTATAAGAGATTTGGATGTTTCCAAAGGAGAAGGACCTGGATTTCAGATTCATAGGGATATTCAGGTACCATCAACAGCGATCATATTCGATAAAGCGGCGACGAATTCTTTTTATGGCACGCCCTTACTCGAACATCTAAGTGAAAGCAATATAGAGCATATCGTCATGATGGGATGTAAGACGGAACATTGTATCGATTCAGCGGTCAGAACCGCAACCATCCATTCTTTTGACGTAACATTAGTAGGTGATGGACATTCCACTTCAGATTCCAAAAGCCTATCGGCCAAGCAAATCATCCTGCATCATAATGAAATCCTTCACGGTCACTATAACGTCGACCATTTTTCCATCGTAAGAAAGGCTCATGAAGAATTATTTACACCTATTCATAATGACTACCGTTAATCCTCAACTCCAAACGATCGGAGTTCATCAGGGTAAGAAGGGATGAGCCGAAAAGAGGTTGGAACTTATCTCCATTCCAAACGTAAGTAATGTAAACGACCTAAGGAGTGGGAGGCATAAATATGAAGCAGCTTTATATAAAACAGAAGGTATTCAGTCTTGGCGGGCAATTTACAGTGAAGGATCAGCAGGAGGAGGATGTCTATTACGTGGAGGGAAGTTTCATGCAAGTCCCAAAGACTTTCTCCATTAGGAATACAGCAAGAGATGAAGTCGCATTGATTACGAAAAAGGTGTTCAGCTTCTTGCCAAAGTTCTTTGTCGAGGTGAATGGTCGAGAGGTATTGACAATAAAGAAGGAATGGTCCCTCTTTAAAGCGCGGTATACAATGGATGCGGCTGGCATTGAAGTACATGGGAATTGGTGGGATATGAATTTTCAAGTTTTGCAGCATGGTGAAATCGTTGGCGAAGTGGGCAAGGAGTGGTTCACTTGGGGCGATAGCTACAAGGTGCAAATCATGGATGAAGCGATGGAAACCATCATCATCGCACTCGTCGTGGCCATAGATTGTGTGAAGGCCGATCAAGCAGCTGCCTCCTCAGCAGCGTCGGTTTAAGCGGGGGTGCAGCACGTTTCTTCTTTAACTGATTGTGCATCTGTAGATTTCCTCTCTTATATAAGGTAAATAAGTACTTTCTAAACAAATTTTCTAGAAATATAATGAAAGGGATAGGAGGTAATGAGAATGAAACATAGGTCTTTGCACCAACGGCATAAAGAGCATAATCAACGCGTATCGGAATTCCATAAAAAACACGCTCGTCAAATAGCTAATGGAGAAAACGGGAACGGTTGGTTAGCCCGGCTCGAAAGGACTTTTTTTAATAAAGTGCTTGTTCCGCTTAAAGTTGTAAAGTAACATCTGCTTTTCTGCTCCTGCTTTTTTGGGAGCAGTTCTTTTATATACGTAAGGTCCAAACAGCTTCCTTTGCGCCGATCGTGGAAGAAGGAACTATAGGGTGAATCGCGAATATCTAAGTTAGTTGAAAAATTCAAATGAGACAGGAGCTAGGTACAATGATAAAAGGGTTTGGCGGAATATTCTGGAGAACGAAAAATCTGGACGAAGTGAAAAGATGGTACAGCGAAGCGTTGAAGCTTGATATCGATGATTGGAACGGGACAGTGATCAAGCCCCAATCAGGAAATGAGACCATCTTTTCTCTCTTTAGCGATGAGGACAATTATTTTCCAGCGGAACAACAAGTGATGCTGAATTTCCAAGTACATAATCTGGACGAGACCATGAAGCATCTTGAACAGGTTGGTGTCCCGCTCGCCAAGAAAGAAGAGGTCAGTGAGTATGGGAAATTCGTTTGGATTAAAGATCCTGAAGGCCGCTTGATCGAGCTTTGGGAGAAATGAATCGGAGCTGCCTTTAAGGCAGCTTATTTTTTTGGAACTGACGGGCCAGGATCGCTTCAACATACACTTTGGTAACCGGACTAATCATTATTACATGTGTTTTACTAGTTTATAGGCCAGGATAGCTAAGTATAGCTTGATGCCATTATCATAATCATCCAGGTCCAGTCCGGTTTTTCTCTGGATTTGATCTAATCTATACTTCAATGTGTGGCGATGAATATATAGCTCACTTGCTGTTTTTTTAATACTTTGGTTGAAAAAAAGATAGGCTTCAAGCGTTGTGATGAGGTCTGTACCTTTTGAATCTATTAGAGTTTCAAGGTGTTTTTGGTAGTACGCCTCTAAATCCATCCCTGATTGTTTCATTTCAATCAGTAATGGATATAAGCCAAGCTCATCATAACGGACGATGGATTTTGGTTTGAATAGAACTTGGGAAAAGCGGGCTGCTTGCTCGGATTCAGCAGCACGTTTATGTAATTCATGAATGCTTGCAGCCGTTTTACCGATGCCTATAGCGATCGGTTCGTGTAACAAGGCTGCATTCCACTGATGTAAGAGATTCTCCGCTAGCTCCCTGCTATTGAATCCAGTCTGTGCTTCCGCCAAAACCATCACACTATCGGATTTTGTCCTCATCAGGTAGGGGATTTTCGACTTGCCCATCGTGTACTGGATCATTTCGGTTAACTGACTGTAGTTTTCCTTCATGTTTTCCTCTTTCACGGATGGAAAATAAATGAACAGGATGCTTTGTGGGTTTGAAAGGTCCACGCCTAGTTTACGTCCCCTCTCGATCAAATCTTTATGATCGGGAATGATCGGATGTACCGCTTCATCCAGGAAGTCACTGGTGAGCCGCAAATGAGTCTCCTCTATTGCCCTTCTTCGCAAAAATTCAATCGCATATACAGTAGTCGCATGCTCGATTGCGATTGAATCCAATTCTTCCGATAACCGTTTTTCCTTTATGATGAGTACATGTCCGTAGGTATGTTGATTAGCGATAATGGGCTGACTGATCATCTCGAAGTTATCCAGTTGTTTTTCATATAGATGTTTTACATCGTTGATATCAATAAAGTCATGTTTTATGCAGGAACTTATGATGTCATCCTGTGCCATCAGGATGATACTTGCATCCAATATGTCATGGAGGGTTTTGGTGATCGGATCGAATCCGTGTTGTTCCAGTACCAGCCGTGTAAAATCCTGATGGATTCGCAGCGAATACTCCAATGTTTGGCTTTGCTTGTTTACAACTTGTACGAGCAGTTCTTTTGTAATCATGGAAAAATTGATGTCTTGAGGAATTTCAATGAAAGGCAGGGCAAATTCGTCGGCGATGGCAAGGAATGATTCCGGGATTTCCTTCAGATAAAAACCTGTATAAATAGCTATACCAGATAGTTTCCTGCTGGATAAAAGCTTTTCGAATTCCTTGCGTTTTTCCGTATTTTCTCCTAGTCCGAATCCTGTTGTAATCAAGAACTCCCCATCTTGCAGACGATGGATATCTTCGATTACCTCCACGATGGTTACCCATTTGATCCAATTTTGCAGGCCCTTTTTTCCAGCCAGTAATTGTGTTTGTTTCATGATCGGTAGTTGCAGCGCTTCATACATCCGAATCGCCATTGACAGCCCCCCAGTTAGTCATCATCAATTATTCTATCTTCGATTATACACGGTGTATAATGGAACCTCCATTTTTTCATCCGTTTGTCAAATTGTTATTTGTCAGAAATTTCTATAAAGTTTAAGGTACTCTTATAATTCAAGGGAGCTGTAACGGATGAAGGAACGAGATTATTTAATTAAACCGGTATTAGGTAAGAAATATCCAATGGCTGCAGCTGCCAAAGGCATATATATCTATGATCAGGCTGGCAGGAAATATATCGATGGGTCGTCAGGAGCCGTCACCGTAAGCATTGGACATGGTGTACAGGAGGTGATCGATGAAACGCTTGCACAGGCAGAAAAGATTTCATTTTCTTATCGATCGCAATTTACCAATGAACCGGCTGAAAAACTAGCGGAAAAATTGAGTCAATTGGCTCCTGGAGATCTTAATTGGTCATTCTTTGTCAATAGCGGCTCGGAAGCGACCGAGACAGCGATGAAGATTGCAATCCAATATTGGCAAGAGAAGGGTCAACCGCAAAAAGAACGCATCATATCCAGGTGGTCGAGTTATCATGGCATCACCATGGGGGCCTTATCCATGTCAGGGCATGTACAAAGAAGACAGAGATTTTCCGCGATGTTAGCGGATTATCCTTCAGTGTCTGCCCCATACACATATCGCCGGCCCGAACACGTAACGGAGGAGGAATGGGGGCTGCTTTGTGCCCAAGAACTGGAAGCGGAAATCAATCGCATCGGGGAAGAGCGAGTTGCCGCTTTTATTGCAGAGCCCATTATAGGCGCCGCTGGGGGGGCCATCATGCCGCCTGCTAATTATTATCAACAAATCAAACAAATTTGCGAGCGTCATAACGTCTTATTTATTGCCGATGAGGTAATGACCGGAATGGGCCGTACGGGGAAAATGTTCGCCATCGAGCATTGGGACGTTACGCCGGACCTTATGACCCTAGGAAAAGGAATGAGTTCAGGATATACCCCGATGGCAGCTACACTCGTCAGTGATAAAGTCATGGAACCTATACTGACTGGTTCCAAGTCCATTATGGGAGGCCATACTTATAGTGCCAATCCGCAATCTGCAGCAGTTGCACTAAAGGTGATTGAATACGTGGAGAAACATCAATTGGCAGAAAAAGCAGAAGAGCAAGGTACCTATCTGATGAATAAACTGAAAGCGCTCCAATCGTCGTATGAAATGATCGGGGACATAAGGGGAAAGGGTCTTTTGATTGGAATGGAGTTTGTCGCAAACCGGGAAAGTAAAAATCCTTATCCGCCTGAATCAGATGTAACGAACCGGGTAATCGAGCAGGCTTTTGCAAAAGGGTTACTTGTTTATCCAGCTTCCGGAGCCAATGATGGGTTGGGCGATGCTATTATCATTTCTCCTCCCTTGGTCATTACGAAAGATGAACTGGATCGTTTAGTGGATAAGTTAGAAGCGGCCATTTCCGAGGTGCAATGCGAACTCCGTCTGGAGGGGGAGGCAGATCCTGCTGTCCCACTTTAAACAAGGATGAGTGAGGAGGGAAAGCCTTATCGTTATATGACGTGAGCGGCTATCCTGAGGTGTTTGTAAACATAAAATACGCCTGGAGAAGCAGCCGGTTCAGCACTTCTCCAGCATTTTAGTCAAGGAGGATACATGATGTCCATTCAAAATCTGCCTTTTTTCACCCGAATCGAGACGGGGGAAAGGTATACGATGGAGCTCTATCTCGATCATGCCAATCAACGATTGCGCATTGATGATTATCGGGGAAATATCAAAACAGTGATAACGCGGTCCCTCGCCATCGCTCAGGAGCACGGCTTTACAAAAGTGATCCTTAAAGCCAGACAGGAGGATTTACCTGCGATATTGGCTCGCGGGTTTGTGCTCGAAGGACTTTTAAGCAAGTATTTTAATGGAAATGATGCCTATTGCCTGGCCTTGTATTTTACCGATGAAAGGCGAACAAGTGACGATTGGATGAAGGAAGACCAAATGATCCAAGCTGTTATGGACCTTCCTAGAGTGATGGAAAAGCAGCCATTGCCTGAAGGGTATTCGCTTCGATTTGCTGGAGTTGACGATGCACATGAGCTGGCCAGCTTGTATGGTGCCATTTTTGAAACCTATCCCACACCGATGAATGATGAGGGGTATATCAAAAAAGTGATGGAGGAAGGTACGATCTTTAGTGTTATTCAATATGAAGGATCGATAGTCAGTGCTGCCTCCGCGGAAGTATGTGAAAGGTATCATCATGCTGAAATGACAGACTGTGCCACGATCCCCCAGCAACGAAAACATGGTTTTATGAAGGTATTGATCTCCGCATTGGAGGGTGAACTTATCAGGAAAAATATTTATTGTTCCTACTCTTTAGCACGATCTTTGTCAATGGGCATGAACGCCGTCTTTCACCAGCTCGGGTATGAATATGGCGGAAGATTAACGAAGAATTGCAATATTTGGGACAAGTATGAGGACATGAATATTTGGGCGAAAGACTTATCTTCCGCAAGTGAGTGTTTCAAATGAAGAAACTGGAGGCTCGGAAGGTCTGATAGAGAACAACGAGCATGCCATTTAGGAGGAACGACATATGAGGCAGGTCATTTCCAAAAAGAACAAAGTGGTGACTCTGGAGGAAGCAATCGAGTATATAACGGATGGATGTACGCTCATGTATGGCGGGTTTGGGGGAGTGGGAACGCCGCCAACGCTCATACAGGGCATCCTGGACAAGGGCGTTAAGGATTTAACTTTGATTGGCAATGATACAGGATTCCCCGATATTGGAATTGGCAGGCTGGTGACTCTCGAAAGGGCCAGAAAGGTCATCGCCTCCCATATCGGATCTAATCCGAATGCCGGCCGGCTCATGACGGAAGGAAGGCTGGAAGTGGAATTTTCGCCGCAAGGGACATTAGCTGAAAGGGTACGTGCAGGAGGAGTGGGCTTGGGCGGGATTTTTGTTGATGTCGGGATAGGGACTATTGCTGAAGAAGGCAAAAACAACATTATCATCGATGGAAAGGCGTATCTGGCCGAAACCGCTTTGACCGCGGAAGTGAGCATCGTCTATGCCAAAAAGGCTGATCCGTTAGGGAATTTGGTATATGACAAGACTGCCCGTAACTTCAACCCGCTGGTAGCGATGGCAGGAGCGATTACGATAGCTGAAGTAGAAGAGATTGTTCCGGTCGGCGCATTGGATCCGGAGTGCATTGCCACGCCAGGCATTTATGTAGATATGGTAATTCCAACAAAAGGGGTGAATTGGAAATGGGCATGGGAGTAGCAGTACGGAATCGCATCGCCAAACGCGCTGCCAAGGAAATCCATGACGGATTGATCGTTAACTTAGGTATTGGCATCCCTACCTTGGTCGCCGATCATGTACCTCCAGATATCCATGTGCTGTTTCATGCGGAAAATGGTGTTCTTGGAACAGGTCCCAGTCCAAATCAGGGGGAAGAGGATCCTGCTCTCTGTAACGCAGGAGGACTGCCGATCACGACTGTAATGGGAGCTTCCTACTTTGACAGTGCTGCGGCATTTGGCATGATTCGTCGAGGATACATCGACATAACCATCCTTGGGGCATTGGAAGTGAGTGAAACAGGGGATTTGGCCAACTGGATCGTCCCGGGCAAACGGGTGCCGGGGATGGGCGGAGCAATGGAGCTTGCCCAAAAAGCGAAAAAGGTGATTGTCTTGATGAATCATGTGAACAAAAAGGGCGAATCGAAGATAGTGAAGACATGCAGTTTGCCGTTAACGGCAAAGCAAAGTGTAGATATGATCATCACGGAAATGGCTGTCATGGAGGTCACAAAAGAGGGATTGATATTGAAGGAGGTTATGGCACCTTATACAGTGGAAGATGTGATGGCGCATACAGAGGCAACGTTGAAAATCGGGGCTACAGTCCACAGCATTGAATAGGCAAGGGAATGAAGAATATCGTTGCTGGCGCGAACGGCAGCGGGATCCATTCTGAAAATCACTCCGGAATGGTCAGTGATCGATGAGAATATGTGCATATAAGGAGGAAAAACGTGGCGAATGTAAAAGAACGAATCAACCAATGGATCAAGGATCATCGGGAAGAAGGAACGGACTTATTGCAAAGATTGGTGCAAGCCCCGAGTACCCAAGGAAATGAAGCGGAGGCACAGGCGATCGTTGCCCGGAAAATACGGGAAATGGGCCTGGAGGTCGATATTTGGGAGCCTGATGGCGGGGAGCTGAAAAAGCATCCCTATTTCTATTCTCCTCGCAGCGAATTCTCCAATAGCCATAATGTGGTAGGGGTCATGAAGGGGACTGGAGGGGGCCGTTCCATCATCCTGAATGGACACATCGATGTGGTACCCGATGGTGATCGAAATCAGTGGGATGACGATCCATATAGTGGAGCCATTAAGGATGGGAAAATGTTTGGACGCGGGGTAACAGATATGAAGGGAGGCAATGTATCCCTGATCCTTGCCATTCAGGCAATAAAGGAAAATGGCATCCAGTTAAAAGGAGATGTCATCTTTCAAAGTGTGATTGAAGAAGAAAGCGGCGGTGCCGGAACGTTGGCAGCCGTCCTGAGGGGCTACAAAGCCGATGCTGCCCTTATCCCTGAACCAACGAATATGAGGATTTTCCCCAAGCAGCAAGGATCGATGTGGTTCCGAGTTCTGGTAAAAGGCCGGTCAGCTCACGGCGGAACCAGGTATGAAGGCGTTAGTGCCATTGAAAAGAGCATGTCTGTCATAAAACATATTCGTGCTCTGGAGGAAAAGCGAAATGCACGTATCCGTGATCCGCTGTATCGGAACACGCCCATTCCGATACCCATCAATTTAGGCGTCATTGAAGGCGGTAATTGGCCATCCTCCGTTCCCGATCTCGTGAAAATGGAAGGGAGGATGGGTGTTGCGCCAGAGGAATCGATGGAGCAGGCCAAAACCGAAATGGCCGAGTGGCTATTGCAAATCAAAGAAGCAGATGAATGGTTCAAGGATCATCCCCCCGTTTTAGAGTGGTTCGGAGCGCGCTGGGTCCCCGGGGCGATTGATGTGGAGCACGAGCTAATGAATACGCTCGTCCATCAATTTCGGGAGGTTGCTGGACAGGACCCGGTCATCGAAGCCTCTCCATGGGGGACTGATGGTGGATTGCTGACACATGTCGGCGAAACGCCTGCGATCGTCTTTGGCCCAGGAGCAACGGAGGTTGCTCATTATCCAAATGAATACATCTTACTGGACCATGTGTTTACGACAGCGGAAATCATTGCCCTCGCTTTAATTCAATGGTGTGGAATGGAGCCATTGCAGGAGGAGCCGTATGCGGCCTTGGCACGTAATGAAGACAAATGAAATCGAACGACTATTGAAGGATAAAGAGAAAGTGTGATGGCACGATGAATCGATGTCTAAGCTTGTTTGCTTTGGGGCAGGAACCTTGCTAATTCCTGCCTTCAGTTTGAAAAGGGATAACCCCCTCTGCCAATACCGATCATGAAGGCTGTTAAGACTGATCTCCATCAATATTTATTGAAGTGTTGACTTTAATAGAAAATGAGGTAGTAACCAATGCAGATGAAGCTCATTGAAAATCAAGAACCATCAGTAAAAAGAAGCTTAAAAGCAAGGCATATGACCATGATCGCAATTGGAGGTTCCATCGGAACTGGCTTATTTTTGGCAAGTGGTACAACAATCCAAATGGCAGGACCTGGCGGTGCTCTCGCTGCATATGCATGCATTGGAATCATGGTGTATTTCCTTATGACAAGCTTGGGGGAAATGGCGACATTCATGCCTGTATCGGGATCATTTTCTTCTTATGCCACACGCTTTGTAGATCCAGCGTTCGGTTTTGCGCTTGGCTGGAATTATTGGTTCAATTGGGCGGTCACCCTTGCTGTAGAAGTAGCTGCGTCATCCATCATCATGAAATTCTGGCTGCCTGAAGTACCAGGCTTACTATGGAGTGCCTTGTTTCTTGGACTCGTTTTTACGCTGAACGCTTTATCGATTAAAAGCTTTGGTGAATCGGAATATTGGTTTGCCTTAATAAAAGTCGTCGCCATTATTTTCTTTATCTTGATTGGGATCTTGACCATTTTAGGGGTGTTTGGAGGAAAGCTGATTGGCTTTGAACACTTCACCCAGGGTGAGGCCCCATTCAAGGGCGGGTTTTTATCGATCATCAGTATTTTTCTTATCGCCGGCTTTTCTTTTCAAGGGACGGAACTGGTTGGCATTGCTGCTGGCGAAAGTGAAAATCCCGATAAAAACTTGCCGAATGCAATTCGGCAAGTATTTTGGCGCATCCTCTTGTTTTACATCGGAGCGATTTTGATACTCGGGCTGTTAATTCCATATACGAGTCCAAGTTTATTGGGCGGGGATGTTGAAGATATTTCTGTAAGCCCATTCACGCTCGTGTTTGAACGGGCAGGATTTGCGTTCGCTGCCTCGGTCATGAATGCGGTTGTGTTGACATCATTACTTTCTGCAGGGAACTCGGGGCTCTATGCATCTACTCGAATGTTATGGTCGATGGCAAAGGAAGGACAGGCTCCGAAGTTCCTAGCCCGAATTAATCGCCGGGGAATCCCGATGAATGCCTTGGTTCTCACGACGATAATCGGCGGACTAGCTTTTTTGACATCCATTTTTGGAGATCACGTATTTACATGGCTATTAAATGCCTCAGGACTAGTGGGCTTCATCGCTTGGATCGGCATTGCTGTCAGCCATTATCGGTTTAGACGTGCCTATGTAGCACAGGGCGGGGACGTAAACAAGCTGACATACAAAGCGAAATGGTTTCCAGTCGGTCCGATTCTCTCCTTCAGCCTTTGCCTGATTGTCATTGCAGGGCAGAATTACGAAGCGTTTCTTAGCGGCAGTATTGACTGGTACGGGATTGCCGTCTCCTATATTGGTCTCCCCCTATTTATAGCGACATGGGCAGGATACAAGCTTTATTACAAAACCAAAGTAATCTCATTAAAGGATTGTTCGTTCGATAAATCTTTGTAGGAATGGGATGAAAAAGGTGAGGACTCTTTTAAACTGTACCTTAAGCAGAGACAAAAAAATGCACGGATAGGTTTTGGCAAGCCATCTAAGAAACATACATCAACGCTCATTTCTTTATGAACGAAGGGGTGCGTTATGCACCCTGCTAGGCTCATGAAAAATAGTAAACAAGTACAAATTAGACCTAAGGATGTAAAAAACGAAAAAGATATGCAACATTGAACTTGATAGAAGGGCAGCATCAAAAGAGTTTTTGGAGAGAGCCGAATAAAAGCGATTTGTTTAATGGAGATATTTAATTGTATATGCACAGGATGTATCTTTCCGTAGCTATTCACGTTGCGACGTGGATAGTATGACTCCACCCACTATAAATAGCGATCCTAAAATTTCTGCACTCGTTATTGGTTTATATAGCAAGATTAACCCCATGATCATTGCCACAAAAGGCTCTAAGTTGGATAGGATGGAAGCTTTTGAAGCATCAACATATCTGATATTGTTATTCCAAATCAGGGTAGCAATACCGTGTACAACCACGGCAGATCCGATCAGTAAAGTCCAATCAGACACCTTAGTGCTTATTAGTAATGGACTTTTTAGTAAAAAAACAAAAGGGATGGACACAATAAAGCCTACTATATTCGAATACAAAGTAATGGTAATGGGATCAATTCTTTGGGAGAGACTCCTTGTCATGATAATCATAATGGCAAAGGTGATCATCGTGACAACGATCCACAATAATCCTTTTTCCATATGCAAAGAAGATGAATGGCCGCTTACTACAACAAAGTAAATCCCTATGATTGCCACAAATGACCCTGCCAACATGCGAATGGTTAGTTTTTCTTTTAAAAAAATAGCTGCTAATATGCTAGTGAAAATGGGGGTAGTGGCTAAAATTAAAGCAGAGGTTGTTGGATCAGCTGTTTGTAATCCTACAAAAAAAGACCATTGGTTTAAAAATACACCAGTCACCCCTAGAAAAATAATGGCTAATAAATCCGAATGAAGCACACGTTGGAATCGCTTTTTGGATAGGGCTATTCCGCTTAAGAAAAGCACAATAAAAAAAAGTCTGAGCATGGTTAACAGAGTAGGGGGGAAATCTTCAACTAAAATCTTTCCGATTACAAAATTACTTCCCCATATCACTACACAAAAGGTTAGCCAAGTATAAGCTTTTAACATATATACCACCTTACTATTTCAATATACTACCTGTTCTATTCTATACTTACTCGGTTTATTTTTATACAATTTTCATTGAAATGATGGGGGAATGTTTTTGGTTTTTGAATGTCTTCAATAAGAGATCAAAATGGATTGCTGTAAAGTGAATGAACAGAGTGTCAAACCTCTGGGGAGATACACCTCATCAATAAAGAATACATACATAGTGGAGTCCAATACAAATCGTGATCAATGGAGCCGTTATTTAGCTGTTTACATGCCGGAAAATACGAGGGTTCCATTTTCATAATAATAAAATAATTATAGATTGCATTGACCAGTTCAAGACTTTTATGCTATAACGAGGATGAAAAATACAAATAAAAGCTTATTGAATGTATATGCTTAGGAATATGGCTTAAGCGTTTCTACCTGGTAACCGCAAATCACCGGACTACATGAAAGAATGGCTGGAATCTTAAAATTTCTTTAATTTCTACTCCACTATTTCTACATGTAAATCCGAACCTGGATAGGTACCTATCCGGTTTTTTGGCATTTCACCCGAACCATATGAGGGAAGCGGAAGTTTCTGGACTCGGGGCCTTTATAAATACATTAGAGATGGAGGAAACTCATAGTATCATTAGCACTGGGAAAATGGACTAGCGAACAGTAAAAAGGGAGCACTCTAAGCTCATTGATTGCCATACAAGGTTTTAAATCAAGTACATGGAAGTGAACTGGCCCTTTAATAATTTTTAATGAAAAGGAAGCGAAAATGGAATGGAGAAAAAACATATCTATTTTAATCATGATGGCGGAGTCGATGATTTTGTTTCATTATTTTTATTACTCCAAATGGAAAATATTGAATTGACAGGTGTATCGGTTGTTCCGGCTGATTGTTATTTAGAGCCAGCGGTATTTTCCAGCCGGAAAATTATTGATCGCTTTGGAAACGGAAATATCGAAGTGGCGGAGTCAAATTCACGCGGAAAAAACCCTTTTCCTAAAGACTGGCGTATGCACGCTTTTTATGTAGATGCCTTACCGATTTTAAATGAATCTGGAAAAATGATGACACCAGTAGCTGAAAAGCCGGCACATCTGCATATGATTGATGCTATCCGGAATACCGCTGATAAAACGACCTTATTATTCACAGGACCGCTTACTGACCTTGCTCGTGCATTGGATGAAGCTCCAGATATTGAAGAGAAAATCGAAAGACTTGTTTGGATGGGCGGCACTTTTCGAGAGGCTGGAAATGTTCACGAGCCTGAACATGATGGAACGGCCGAATGGAATGTGTTTTGGGATCCGGAAGCCGCTGGTCGAGTATGGGAAACGAATATAGAGATTGATTTAGTTGCGCTTGAAAGCACAAATCAAGTACCTTTAACCTTGGATGTACGTGAACGCTGGGCAAAAGAGCGTAAATATATTGGGGTTGATTTCCTCGGCCAATGTTATGCCATGGTGCCGCCGCTTGTTCATTTTTCGACTAATTCAACCTACTATTTATGGGATGTGTTAACGACTGCATTTATTGGCAATCATGATCTTGTTAAGGTGCAAACCATTAATAGTGTTGTCATCACAGATGGACCAAGCCAAGGGCGTACAGTTGAAACACCTGATGGGCGACCAGTGAAGGTAGTTTATGACGTGAATCGCGATGCTTTCTTCGATTACATGACGGAATTAGCTAAAAAACCCGAGTGATCATCCTTGCGTTAGCTCAAAAGGCCGCCAATTGGCGGCCTTTTAAATGTGCAATCCTTTAAATTATCATACATTAAGGAAATGAAGCGAAAAATCCTGGTGGAACTTATGGGGGAGGTTAGTTTACTAAGACATACCTATTAAGTTGGCAATGGCAAAGAATTGTTGGCATAAGTTACAATAATAATCATTCTTACGATGTCGATATAAGAATTCTAGTCTCTTCCGAACGTAATGAACCATTGGATTATGTAGACGACCAAGTTAAAGTAAGAATATCCCCAACATGTGATAGTGAAAAGCTTAATCAACTGACATGTAATCATGGTTTCAAGATAGAAATTTTAGATTACAAACATTTGTCTCAATAAGGATTTAGAGCTGCCATTTGGTGGTCTTTTTGGCTTAAATTTATAAAGGGGCAGGTTCATTCAATGAGCATTTTGATATGATTAGTAAAAACAAGCAGGATACGGGAGGTCATAATGGATATCGAACAAGAAAAAAGAATTGTAAAAAAGTTCTTTGCTAAAAGAATACAAGATAGAGTTCTATTTGAACTATCATCAGAAAAGAAAAGAGTAGAAGCATTGAATAGACTTTGCCATGATTATGGCAAAACCCTTCTTCCGGAATATATGATTGAAATACCAACTCCTAATTCTGATTATCAAGAAATTTCTACTTTACTTAAAAAACAAGGTGCACCCAACGAGTGTTATGTAATTTCATGGAACAAAGAAGTTGATGGTAAAAAATTATCCTTAAATGAAGCCTTAAAGAAAGTAGTTGGCTATGGAATGCCTTCTATTGTATCGTGTATAGAAGGTTCACTTGCATACTTTGAAGCAGAACAAGAGGCAGGATCACCGCCAAGATTTTTACTGAAAAGGTAAAGATAATGACTGCTTCTCTTTAAACTCAGGTGTTTTAATTCAATTCATTACCCGAATTTCTTAGTCATTTATTTTAATGATAAGTCAAGTATGTCAATATGGAAGTTTGTTCTTTTAAAGCAACCTCCTCTTTCAATATACCGTCTAATCATTGAAAAGAAAGGCACTAAAGATATTTGCCTGTATGATGAGTTTAATATTACTGAATAGCGTGCCGGAACCGCGCTGTTTATTCATGCTAAGAATAAATCACTTAAGGAAATGACATAATAAGATTTCATCTTCCAAAGGAGTGATCTATGTGCAAAGTAATTTTCCATGGATATATGGAATTTTAATTGTCTTATTTTTTATAACTTTAGCATATTTGATTTACAGGTTTTCTAAAACTCAAGGTAGTGGCCTCATTTGGACTTTCACTATTTATGGAGTAATTACTTTGTTCTTTATCGCCATTACAATGATTAATAAATACATTTAATCGTTTTCCCGTACTGTGATTCAAGGCTGATGCAAGGTAGTGCCCAGCCTTTTTTCTTGCTTGCTCGATTTTTCAATCTCGATCAATTACTATTAAGTTCATTGCTTCTTTCGCGAGCTGCCTTTAAGGCAGCTTTTTCTTATTGAACGATCGGGGCAGGTCAATGCATTATTAATGAGGCAAGATTTATTAAATTTTTTAAAGTATTTCATCTAGTATGAGATTGCTTTTATATTCAGTAAACAAGGAGAGAATATAATTCGAATGATATATATCAAAAAAGAACAATTATTTATTGTAAAACAATAAATAATTGTTCTATAATAAAAATAATTGATGGAAGTGGGAGCTTCTGCATGGGCTGCTGCCTATCTAAAAAAAGGGAGGTCACCATACCGTTAACGCGACAGTGTAATCGAATAATTCAATGTGAAAGGAGTGTCTTTTGTGGGAATAACGTCGTTTTTAATCGGAATTTTTGGAGCCATATTAGTTATAATCTTCGTTTATCCGTTAATAATGGTTAGAAAATATGGGAAAGGTCCATCACCTTATAAGTGGTCTTACTTTGTATTCGGTTTATTAATAATCAATTGGCTATTATATAGTACAGGTTTTTATACATTGCTACCTATTAAAATTGCAGACTTAATTTTTATCCCAATCTGGTTTTTTGTGTGTGCCTTAGGTGCCTTATTTACAATATTCGAGTTTAAGAACAACAAAGCCTTTGCGGTTCCCCTTGCCGGCTTTACTTTCATTAGCTTTGTTTTCGCTTTGTTCATAATCGGTATAACACAGATGTAACGTTCAAGTATGTTTTCAACAAGAGGAAACGTAACGTACCCTAATTTCAAAGTAAATATGTACACAGATTTAGGGGGAAATGAAAAGAGTGACATAGATTTAGTAAAAGAAAGTGATAATAAATTACAAATAATAGAGCGGGCTACTTAACGTAGCAAGGTCTTCCTGCATTAATATTAGGTGGATTCTTGTTAGTTTTGACTCTCACTAGCCTAAAAAATTTAGATGCTTATGGAAGGGCAATTCCCTACTATTGTGAGATCGTCGTCATATAAGGTATATTATATTTGTTGAATAGATTCTGTTTAACGACAAGAAAAGTAGGTGAACAAAATGGGAAAATATCAATTGGATACCAAAGGTAAGGTAGCTGTGGCAAAGTATCATGAAAAGCAGAAGCCTGCCAAATTTGATAAAAAGCAGCAACTTGAAAAAATACGTGCGGAGTATTTGAAAAAGAAGCAAAAACAAACAGATAAATGATTTGAATGAGAACATAGGCAGACGAAAGTCTTTCTATGTTTTTTTTTTCGAGGTTCTTTAATTGAAGGCAGCTTTTTCTTTTGCAATGGTTTGGATGGTGTAGTTTTACAAGCTCTGTGTGATCGAACTTTCTCATGCCCATTTTTTTCATTACTAAAATTTCTCCTAATACGGATAATAACCAATAATTTGAATGAGGAGGAATTAATATATGAGAAAATTTATATATGCAGTGGCACCTTTTCTTGCTTTGTGCATTCATACCTTGCCCGTACAGGCGGAAAAAAATCATCATCATAATTCCCAGGGGCAGGAACAAGTTATAGATAATTTTTTACTTGAGCTTTACCAGGATGAAATTATTAATGCAGCGAAGGATTATTACAAGGACGATTCAGTCAGCATTAATTTTAATTGGATAGACAAGAAATATGATGTTGTTGAAATGCTGCAGTCTCAAAAAGGAGAAGTATACAGTAATGCCTATATCTTGAAATTCACTATATTAACCTACTCTTCAAATGGGCCAAAAGAGCAATCATGCTTGGGAACAGATACCATAACTCTTGGCATAGATCCCATATTAAATAACAAAGAATTCAATCCGAAGAAGGAACCTGTTGTTAAGTTTTTGAGTTTTCAACATAACGCTCCGCCCAAAGACGGCTAAGATGATGGGCACTAACTCGGTGTCCTTTTTTCCGTATAGTTTATATCCCCCCCTTCGAGAATAACGGTGCATCCATTGAAAATCAAAGCTGTCCTTCAGGCAGCTTTTTTCTTATGGCACGACTTGGAGTTCGTGCCGTTCACCCCCTATGGAAGACCTCAGATAAGTGCTCTCTCACAGGTTCAAGGTTTTCCCTTAACTTTCCCCAAAAGGATTCATACGTACATCCCGACTTCTTGTTAGTAATTACCATTACAGATAAACATTATTTAGGATAAGTTCATTTTTTGTGGATAACTTAGAAATGAAATCTTAAATGAAAGGATACATTTATGAAAAAAAAATGGGTTTTATTAGCTATTCTTTCTTCGATAGGCAGTGTGCTTTCTGGCTGTAAATCATTGGCCGTTTTGGATCCGAAAGGGCCACAAGCCCAAACGCAGGCCAATGTGATTTGGCTGTCGATCGCAATCATGGCGGTTATCGTGATCGTGGTTTGTGCCATTTTGGTTTATGTGTTAATGAAATACCGGGACTCTAAGCTCCCTAAGGACTATGAACCGCCTTACATTGAAGGGAACCATGTCGTTGAATCGATTATTGTTGGGGTGCCGATTATCATCGTCGTTTTCTTCTCCATCGTTTCTGTCATTTCCAACAATAAGGTGGAAGCCACACCTGAAGAGTACAAGGGTCAGGATCCATTGGTCATTTACGCTTCGACATCTGATTGGAAGTGGCATTTCAGTTATCCCGAAAACGGAATCGAGACAGTGAACTATTTGTATATACCGACAAATCGACCGCTTGAATTCAAGCTATATTCGTTCGGGCCAATTACGAGTTTCTGGGTTCCGCAGCTTGGCGGCCAAAAATATGCCATGTCCAACATGGTGACCACCTTGCACCTAGCCGCTGATGAGGCGGGGGAAATGATGGGACGAAATGCAAACTTTAGCGGAAAGGGATTCGCTGAAAATATGTTCCATGTCGAAGCGATGTCTCAAGTTAAGTTTGATGATTGGGTGAAGGAAGTGAAGGCAACTGCGAAGCCGATTACTCCAGAAAAATTCAATGAATTATTGAAACCGGGTCATGTCGGGCAGTTGACATTCACTGGAACTCATTTGAAGTTCTCACCAGCTCCAGAGGGTGAAAATGCTGGACATCATCATGGTTCAAGTGACACTAATGCCGATTCAAAAGGCGGCCATATGGAACATGATCATAAAACAAATGATGGTAATGAAAGTTCAGAACACAATCATGAATGATTTCATGGTTCCTCTCAAGAAAAATATGGTTAGAAAGGAAACATAACAGTATGGGGTTCTTCACTAGATTTCTTATACCTAATCCGAGTCCGGTCATCTACACATCAATGGTAGCGATTGGTATTACGATTCTCTTGATCGTTTTTGGTTTAACCCACTTTAAGAAATGGTTTTATTTATGGAGTGGCTGGCTGACGACGGTCGATCATAAAAGAATAGGCATCATGTATTTAATCGCTGCTTTGCTGATGCTATTTCGTGGCGGTGTTGATGCCGTGATGATGCGGGCACAGCTTGCCATACCGGATAACAAATTATTGGATTCACAGCACTATAATGAAATTTTTTCCACGCACGGGGTTGTGATGATTCTCTTTATGGCGATGCCGTACATCATGGCTTTAATGAATTTCGTGGTGCCCTTGCAAATTGGGGCACGGGATGTAGCATTCCCTCGCCTTAATGCGATAAGCTTCTGGTTGTTTTTCATGGGGGCGATGCTATTCAACATCTCATTTGTCATTGGCGGCTCACCGGATGCAGGGTGGTCCTCTTATTTCCCGCTTGCAGGCAATGAATTCAGTCCGCATGTCGGGACGAATTATTATATGATTGCCATCCAAATTGCCGGAATAGGGACGTTAATGACCGGGATTAACTTTATGACGACGATTCTCAAAATGAGAGCCCCCGGTATGAAATTGATGCGGATGCCAATGTTTACATGGGCGTCCTTAGTCACAAGCGTCATCATCATTTTCGCCTTCCCTGTCTTAACGGTGGCGCTGATCATGGGGACGATGGATCGGCTATTCGCAACCAAGTTTTTCGCGATGACCGACGGCGGAATGGATATGCTTTGGGCTAACTTGTTCTGGGTTTGGGGACATCCTGAAGTATACATCTTGATTTTGCCGGCATTTGGTCTATTTAGCGAGATCATTCCAACCTTTTCCCGACGTAATCTTTATGGCTATCGATCAATGGTGGCTTCGATGGTGTTCATCTCCATCTATTCATTCTTCGTTTGGACGCACCATTTCTTTACAATGGGGCAGGCAGCCTATGTCAATAGCATATTCTCGATCACGACGATGGTCATTGCCATTCCGACTGGAATCAAGATCTTTAACTGGCTATTCACGATGTGGAGGGGGAGGATCAGATTTACCGTACCGATGCTTTATTCGATCGGCTTCATCCCGCTTTTCACAATCGGCGGCGTTACCGGGGTCATGCTGGCGATGTCAGCGGCGGATTATCAATATCATAATACTATGTTCTTAGTGGCTCACTTCCATAATGTCATCATCCCTGGTGTAGTATTCGCCGTGCTTGGTGCGGCAACTTACTACTGGCCGAAAATGTTTGGTTTCATGCTGAACGAGAGACTTGGGAAATGGGCATTCTGGTTTTTGACCATCGGTTTTTGCTTGGCCTTCTTCCCGATGTATATCACAGGGTTGGATGGACAAGCACGCCGGATATACACATACTCTGAATCGACTGGTTTTGGGCCATGGAATATGGTTACGTTCATCGGTACAGTACTTATGGCCATCAGCTTCTTTTTAATCGTGTATACGGTTTACTATAGCATTCGCCATGCGCCGAAGGATGTTGGCGATGATCCGTGGGATGCTCGTTCGCTTGAATGGGCCACCCATAATCCAGTCCCGGAATATAACTTTGCGATCATTCCGCAAGTGAGCTCAAGGGAAGCGTTTTGGGATGCCAAATATAAAGGGCATGAATTGTTCAAGGGTGATTATGAAAAAATTCATATGCCGAATAACAGCGGCGGACCGTTCATCATGTCCTGCATCTTCTTCGTCTTTGGGTTTGCGTTAGTATTCAGCATCTGGTTCCTTGCGATCATGGGGCTGATCGGCATCTTCGTCTGCATGGCCCTTCGTTCATTCGAAATAGATCACGGGCGTTACATTTCTGTAGAAGAAATTAAAGAAACAGAAGCAAAATATGGGGGTGTCAACAAATGAAGATCGACCACTCGCAGCCTCTTGAATATAGTACCGAACAAAATCGGCTGAATATTTTGGGCTTCTGGATTTTCCTTGGAGCCGAAATCATGCTCTTTGCTACACTCTTTGCATCCTATTTTACATTGGTGGATCGTACGGGTGACGGCCCGGCTGGGGCGAGGATTTTCGAAATCACTCCTGTACTGGCTGAAACATTCCTGCTTTTGACAAGCAGTTTTGTCATCGGTCTTGGCATTCATGCCATGCGGCTTGGCCACAAGAAAGCCATGTTGACCTTCTTCGTAATCACGCTTCTTCTTGGATTAGGCTTCTTGGGATTTGAAATCACGGAGTTCATTACCTATTATCACGAAGGAGCCACGCTGCAAACCAGTGCATTTACATCGGTGCTCTTTACAACATTAGGGACACATGGAGCACATGTTACCTTAGGACTGTTCTGGGGAACGTTTATTGTCCTGCAAGTGAAAAAACGCGGTCTTACACCTGAAACGGCCAATAAATCCTTCATTTTCTCTCTTTATTGGCATTTCCTTGATATCGTTTGGATTTTCATCTTCACCTTTATCTACATGAAAGGAATGACATGAGCATGAAGGAATTATTCCCGGCCAAACAAGTATGGGGCTTTGTATTCTCATTGATTTTGACGCTCGCGGCTCTTACCGTTTACTTCTTCAATATGTCAAAAGCGATGGGGATGACGATCTTTATATTAACAGCATTCATACAAGCGGCTGTCCAGCTTGTCGTGTTCATGCATGCCCGTGAAACGGATGATAGCAAATCGATATTCATGACGCTATACTGCGCGATCTTCCTCGCTATAATTACGGTCGTCGGTACTATCCTATGCATGATCTGGGGCTGGACTTATTGATAGTAAACAGCTTGAGGAAACGGAAGGCGGTTGAACTGGGGTGCTTTACTTCTTTAGCAGGAGCTGATCAGCAGCTCCTTTTCTTATGGGAATAGGGGACAGGTTATTTTTACAAGCGCAGTGTGTTCGGACAGTGTCAGGTTTGATGCTAATGAAGTGTTCTTAATATTGCCAGGAGGCTTTTCATGGTGAAATATATTTCGATCGCATGTTTAATATGTATCGGCTGCTTTATCTTGTTATTGGCCTTCCTTCCTTTCTTAGAAGATGTACTGATTTCATTCTCGTGTATTTTTATTTTGTTGTTATCTATAATGATTTCCTTTTTAGTTAGGATTGTTGAATTACTCAAGAAAAACTAACATGTACAAAAGGCCACGTTCAACAAGTGCGAGCTTTAACAATAAAACTATTTGCCGCACATTGTGTCAACTAAAACAATAGGTTATAAAACTAACGAGGCAGGTTACCGATGAAAAAAAGCATCCAACTGGATGCTTGCTTGTTGTATGTCAATTGATTGAACGGATGGCAATCAGCGTCATTTGTTTGCCTCGTTTACTGTCCAATGTTAACTCCACTTCAGTGCCTTGTACTGAAAACAGCTCATTTTTCAGTGAATCGGAAGTGGCTCTTGCTGAATAAGTAACACCATCATTCGCGATGAATCGGAAAACGCCCGTTGAGTCGACTCCTGTTACCATCCCTTTAACGTTAATCGTCGTATTGGTTTGAGTAGGGGGAGACACGACTGGGATTTTTATCGTTTGTCCGATTGTTAATTTTGTTGAGTCCACTTTAGGGTTTGCTTCTTGAATTACCGCTACAGGAATGCCTAAACGTTTAGAAATCTTAGTAAATGTATCCCCGCTTTTAATAACGTACTCAGAAGCATGGGAAGGGTTCTCTTGTTTGCTTGTTTGCGGTTTTGCAGTTAAATAACTCTCGCTCACATATGCTTTTTTTCCGTGGTACGTGATTTGAGCCCAACCATTCGTAGTTGAAACCACCGTCACTTTACTATTTTGTTTCAATGAACCCAATATTGAACCAGTTGCAGAGGCAGCTGCCCTAACACGTAACGAGCTTGCATGTACATACATGGTCTTAGCTTGAACGGATGGGGCTGGGTCAGCTTGATCCGTTGATTTAGATTCTGAAATGTAAGCGGCATTCACAAACACGACTCTGCCTTCAATTATTATTTCTGCCCATCCGTTTTTCACATGGATAAGTTTTACTGTATCCCCTTTTTTATAGCTGCCGACAATGGAGCTGCTTGTACTTGGTGAAGAACGAACATTCAAGGAAGTGGCTGTAACATACGCATCTTTAACACTGGGTAAAAGTAATTTTTGGTGACTTTTAATCGAAGCGATGCCGTTTGCCTCTTTGATTTGTTCCGGTGTAACACCGTGTTTGTTAGAAATCGTTTCAATCGTATCCGTATCCTTCACCACATACGTATATTCATCTATACACGCAGAAGCGGTTTGTGCCGATAGCGTTAATAGAATCGTGAAAATTCCCGATACGATGATTGTTTTGGCCGGACTCATTTTCACCCATTTCCTTACATTGGATACATGGGTTCTCCAATCTCGTGTGATATTTCTCAAGAAAGCTTTTATATCTAAAACATTTCTGATATCCAGATTATTGGTTGCTTTATTATATTGGCGGGTTTCCATTCTTGTAGTGAATACGGGCGTGATTTCTTTAGCGTTGATTTTAACTTCTTTATGATTCCCATGTTTGTCTTTCCTGCTTACTACCAATTTTCCATCCACCACTAAAGGCATCTCTATTTTCATTTTCATTCCCCCAAATGTGGTTTACACATTTCTATATTCTGTAAATGATAAGGTTCTGTCCTTAAACATTGCTGCTGATTTACTGTCTGCTTTGCGCCACTGATGCCCCTTTCGTTCAAGGGGTTTTCTTCCTGATTATTATCACCAGGTTGTCCTTGTTTTCAAATGACCCCAAAGGGCGAAAGAATGCCTGCAGGATCAAGCCTTTTCCATTTAACGGCCCCAATAGTGAAAAAATCCATAATAGTAAAATAGATCAATGGAATATTAATTATAATTGTGAAATTTGCGAACTAACAGGGCCAAAAGATGCAGTGAATCCAGCAGAATTTCATATGAATATAAGGAAAAATATGGTAGTGTAAAATAGGGGTGATTACTTGAGGAAATCGCTTGTTCTTTTGATGAGCTTATTTATCGTTTTATTCTTTTTACCAGGTTGTTCAGCCAAGCCGTCGCTGGCGCTAGTGGAAGCGGATGTTGATATTGTGAAAGATAAAAGCTTAGTTGGTGCGATTGGGATAACCGAGGGGGAAAGAAAGGGTGATGAGCTGGTACCGACCGCTTTATATTACCGATTCACCATTGAAAATAAAGGCAAGGAACCAGTGGGAAGCATCGAGGAAGCTGATAAAGGAATCAAACTAAAGATTGAGCCTAAGGACCAATTAAAAAGGGTGTCAGAAGATGTGATAGGTTTCAATATATACAATCCTGACGATTATAACGGGAGCGGTGTAGGGTTCGGGCAATCCCTTTCATCCAGTATGGACGCTGACCAAAAGGGGAAGTATACCTGTACCTACGATTTAGGTGTAAGTGAAGAAACCTCCCAAGTTGGGCTGCTTGTACCTTCAAAAGAAAAATTAGCTGAACTGAAAGAGCATGCATGGGATGCTTTCCTCGTTGTAACGATCGAAAATCAAGAAATTGCAAGATTTGACCTGAATGAATTCAAAAACTAACGGGTGCTTTACAAGGGTTGGGACGCTTATAGCTATCATGCAAAGGAAACAAGGAATTTTGAGGTTAAATCATACAAATTAGGTGGTTTTGTAGATTGGAATGGGTAAAACCTTACGAAGACGATGATCAATTTGAAGACAATCTTGACGGTTCAGTAAATTTCAACATAAAGAAATTTATTCCCGAAGCAAAGGTTGCAAAGAAATATTCGATACTAACTGAATTCTTTTTATTGCTGGGCGCGCAGCATTGTGACGCAGTTACTTCGTTATATGTACCCAATAAAATAGATAAACAGGTCGTTGAAGAAATCATGATGCATTTTTACGATACGAAGGTAGTGCTTGAAAATGGATTACCAACTGAAATTATGTTGCGTAAGCCCAATCAAGAATCACTTACTTGGATCCGAACAAAAAAAACAAATCCAATTATAAAGGGCCTATTTGGAAGCAGTAACAAGGAATATGTCTGGAAACCTGTCAAATTGTATAAGGTATTACCTGAATATATCGCACAATATGATGATCCGGAGTTCGATAAGGTATTAGAGTGCTTGAAACATACATCACCTGGACCAACAACGACACTCAGTTTATCGAGTTGGACCTTCAAAGAGTCATTAAAAGAAAACTTAGCGATTCGATATCTTGCACATACATGCAAAAACCTTTGTTTATATATCGATGATGAAAATAATATTATTGCAATAAAATTAGATTTTTATTAAAAAAATTTACAAAAAGTAACGTGGGGAACTGCTCCACAAGAGCATTATGGGGAATACCATCGTCGCTGTCCCTACCTCAATCGGGGTTCCTATGGCAGCCTTTTTCTTTATGAACGAACGGGGCAGGATAGTTGCATAAAGAAGCATAGTGTCGTCGTATTGTGATGCGATAATTTTTCTTTAAAAACAAAATTAAATGAAGGAAACAAATTAGAAGCACTTACCTATTAAACTTATTTTTATTTTTCTTCTTTTGATATTCCGTTAAATATGAAAGTGGTATTGAGAAAGTAAAGGCACCAATTGCAACAATTATAGCTTCTTGTGTAAAAAAATGGTATTTTTTTAAGGTATAGCTGTAAATACAATAACCTATGAAGCAGAGAAGTACACTTAAAAAGGGGACTAGAATATGTTTATAAAATTTCACAGCCGGATTACCTCCTTTAATATATAAAGTTATGTTTACCCTTTTTTTAGCATATTTTAACAAAATTTCTTTTGGGAAGTAATAAATTTCAAAGTGATTCTAAACTGTCTGCAATAATCTTAAGGGAAATGAATGGCTGGACACTTTTGTTTACTCTTTATTTACTGCACAGTTTGTGTCAACTCAGCGATAATCCTTAATGAACTTAACGGGTGCGTTAGCGCCAATGGGAATCTTATATAATTATATATAAATTAAAAATACCACCAAGCTGAGTGCACTGGTGGTGTTTCCTGCTGGTGTTTATAAACTTACCACATAATCCTTACCTATTGAGCTTTACCAACTATAAATCCGGTCGCGTAGCCCAATTTTGGGTTAAGGGTAGACATCACTCCGGTTTTGTTAAATTGGTATATTAATCAAATTTTTTCCTTTGTTTCAAGAAGTCTTCATACTCTTTTTCATGCTTTGTCGAAACAGCCAGATTAGATAGCGCATGGTGAAATTGCTGGTAGTCCAGTTTAAATAAAAAAGAATTTTCGAATCCACTTGCCGTAAACACTCCAAACTCCCAAATGGCTTTATAGTCACGTGTATTAAGGGATTTAGCCATTAAAGCTAACACATTTAAAATTTCAGTAGCCACAATTACATTTTCTTTAGCATAATGTCTGATATATCCAAAACCATGATAAAGATAATGATTAAAATCCCTTTCCTGTAAAATCACTCGCAGATTATTATTTTCATCTATTAAATAATTGGAGAATATGGATTTGCGTGAAATGGAAGTAAGTACCTCTCCAATTTGATAAATAGCATTAGTAGCTGTTTTAGGGTCATAATTTCCTATGGACCTAATCGCAACTTCTACCAGCTTGTTGATACTGAATTCAATATCTTGAACTTCAGATTGCCTCCTTTTTATACTAAAAAGCGAAAGATACTTTAGCTGGTCTATTTCTTTATCGTTTTTTTTCCAATATGTTACGATAGGCGTTGATTCAAAAACATAACTTCCAATTGTATATTCCAACCGAATAACAATGCCATCTTTTTGAGCTTCCTTAACCATAGTAATATAATCCACGAGTTGAATATAACCAGATTTCCTTGCAGTAATAGTGAATTCCTTACTCTCGGATAGTTGGCCCTTAATAGTACTTATATCTTTTACTTTATATGGATCTAGTTCATCTTCTAACATACTTTTTACAATGCTTAACGCTTCATTTTTCATGTCATAAGTCATTTGATTAACTTGCAGCCAATTAACCGCATGATGAATGAAAAAGACAAACGTTCCTATAGATAATGCGGCTATTATTGTGGCTAAAACAGGAACTGCAAAATAATAGTGTGCAATTTCCTTATTCAGGAATAAATAACATGATAGCATATAGAAGAAACTGGCTGTGAAAATCCCGAGCACACGTTGGGTGGCTTTACTTGCAATAAAATTTTTCAACATACGTGGTGAAAATTGTCCGGAAAATGTCGTGAAAACGACCAGAACCAAGTTAAAAGTAAACGTAGTCAATGTCAAAGTGGCTGCTGTAAGCGTACCGACAAGTGCTTGAGTAAGACCATAATCTACCGCAAAAATAGGACTCATATTTTTCCCTAAATCATATTGAAAATCTGCTGTTAATGAAACACCTACTAAAAGAAAGGATAAAAATACATAAATAACAGGCGTATACCACAAATAGGATTGAATAATATGAGATAATTCCCTATGTGACATCCTTCTAAATTTCTTTATCTTATCAAAAGAATTAATTATACCCAACTTCATCTATCTCCTTTCAGTAAAAAATCAAAAGCATGGAGCTTGTTTTCCAACAAGTCCTCTGGAACACTAGCTATGTATTACCTAATCCTCTCCATCTTTAAACCATTTATCCCAAAACGACTTAAAACTTAATCAAACTGAAAATGCAGAATCATCAAAATCGGTTTTTATTGAAGTTAATAAAATATTTTTCATACCTTCTTATGGAACTAAAGGGCATGATAGTTCAACTGCACGTGTCGCTAATTATAGGTTCCATTTCAATTCATGTAATCTATGTAGTCATTATGATGTTAGTCGGTTATATAAAAACAAAAAACTATAAACCAGATATTGAGAGTGCATGGGATAAAGCAGCAACCCTGCAAAACGAGATGGAGTTTGTGAGTGTTACGCCTCCTTATTTATATGTATTATCATTTTTGGGAGTATCTGTAATATGTGGAGTTGTAATTTTATCGTATGAAAAATTAATGAACTAATGGGTGCGTTAGTTGAGAACCGGGGCTGCCATTAGGTGGCCTTTTTAAATGGACTAAAGGGGCAAGGAATATCCAGAATCAAAGTGGAATTACCTAAAAGGGATTATAGCTGCTCTTCCTTTAGTTAGCTTACTTAGCATAGTATGGCTGCATATCCAAGGTGAACAAACAGCCATATTAAGCAAGTTTGCATTAGGACTTTGGGGATTTCCTGCTACTGCTGTTTTGTTCGTGATGGTTTATATAGCCTTACAAAACTCCGTTCGATTATTTAAATCCAATGGTTTAGAAGTATGTGGCTGGTTGATATTTTTATTGGTTCATGATCTTGTTGTAAAATATGTCAGAGTTTTTTTCTAAACTAACATGCAACAGTTTATAATCGGAGCTGTTTTAAGGCAGCTCTATTCTTATGAAACTACGGGGAAGGATAGTTTATTAAGTGAAATGGGTTAATGTGGTGAAATTGGTTTAGTGAATTTTTCATTAAGGAGGTAAACTAACATATTAGCTAACAACTAGAAAAAGGATACGAATGAAATATAGAAAGAAAATTAAGGAAAAGAAAGAAGCGGATGAAAATAACAGTAAAAAAGTGTTTGTCCTTACTATTTTCATTGTTTTATTTATACTGGGGCCGATTTATTTCAATCTGAAATCCCTAAATTAATTAAGAGTTGTTTATATGAGTGGTGATGGGTTAATTTGGATTGTTTTAGTTGTATCTTTTATTTTTGTATGCCTTGGCTATTTCTTTATACAAGAGAAATAAAATCCCATTGTGGTTATCCGGTATAGTTATTGGAAGTTTAGGGCCTATAATAGCGTTTATAGCAGGTTATTTTTTTGTGAAGATTGATCATAATAGTGGTGGTGCTGGAGAAGGGGCAGGATTTGGAACTGCATTTATAGGTTTAATTATTGTTGCTAATAGAATTATCTATCTAATCATCGGCATCCAATATTGTTTCATCTTACGTAAATTGTTGCACCGATCATTCATTCTTTTTCTAGAATCGTAAGATGATTTCTTAAGTTATAAAGGACGATTTTTGGTAAGATGTCTTTATGGAGAAGTGATATGACAATGGAAATTTTAAAAAATAGAATAAAGCCCTTATTTATTCCAGCGTTACTTTTATGGATAACAGCAGGAATTATTCACTTTGTTTCCACCTTGTATTACGGTGTTTATAATGATTATCGGTCTATGGCTTATATCCTCATATTCATTGGGCTGTTTTTAATATTAATTGAACGTTATTTACTGGAAAAGGCAACAAAAAAGGAACTAATTGGGCTAGGTGTGACATTTTCACTAATCATATTATCTCAATTATGGGTTACATATTTTTTATGATCGAATAAACCAATGCATCAGTATCGGGACCCGATAAGAAAATTAAAGGTAACGGGTTAAATTATTAAAAATATAAACAATCATTATAGTAATGTTAATAAAATTTGAAAGGAAATACCCATCAAATGAAAATTTCTCTATTCCTTTTTATGGGTTTTTTAGTATACCTGTTGCTAACAGAGTTGTATAATTCTCATTTCCCTACTTCTGGTTTAAGCTCTGCGGTAATATTTTTCATATCAGTAGCTGTAATCTACTTTCTAAAATCACTACAAAACTTTGCATTAAAGGGGAAATGTGAGCATCCCTCATTGAAAGTGGAAGCTGATTTTAGTGCGGACCCTATATGGTGCAATGTTTGTGGTTTTAACTTAGACATGGATGACTTCCCTTTATCTGAAGAACTAAAAGAAGAACTATTTAACTGGGTTCAAAATTATAAAGAAATACCTATTGATGAGCATAATAAAATGGGTACCGACTTAACTGCAAAAGTTAAGGAGGAATTAGGGAGAGATTATCCCATCATATTTTTTAAACAATAGTAAATAACGAAGATTATTCTTCTTAAGCTAAACGGGTGCTTTGCTTCTAGGAGCTGATCAGCAGCTCCTTTTCTTTTGTCACTAACGGGGCAGGTTAGCTCAACAAGAACACAAAGGCGTTAGATTTGACAAAGGTATGAAGTAAGTAGTTCTAAAAAAAGGTTTACAAGAATATATAAAGGCTTGTATTGAATATGGAATAGGTTCACAAGAAGGTCATTATAAAAAAGACTAAAGCCTATGACAATATTATTAGTTCATACAATGCTTGTTTCACCTGAATAGAGTTTGCTTTTCCATACTGTTCACGCCCTTTGTATAGAGAATCATATTAGTATGGAAAAGCTAGAAGATTACTTGCAGATAGTTTGGAATTTTTGCAATTGAACCTAGTTATGTGTATCCCTATTTTGTATAGTAGTATAGTTCGTTTTAAAGGATTTAGTATTGATATCAAAAAAGGAGAAGATTCAATGAAACTTATATTTAAGATAATAGTATTATCAACATTGTTATTGAGTTTTATACCGATTTCAATGGTTCAGGCATCTGGGGAAACACTACATGAAGGTGATTTCAAATATAGTGTTTTAAATGGAACAGTTGAAATTGTAGATTACGTTGGAGACGCTAAAAACGTGGAAATTCCAAGTGAACTGAATGAAATGCCAGTAACAAGTATTGGAAATTATGCTTTTAGTAGTAAACAATTAAAAAGTGTAATCATCCCAAATAGTGTGACAAGTATAGGGAATGGTGCATTTCGCTATAATGAATTAACCAATATAACCATTCCAAAAAGTATCACTAAGATAGGGAATGAAGCATTTAGTGCTAATCAATTAACAAGTGTAACCATCCCAGAAAGTGTGACTAAAATAGGAGAAGGTGCATTTAATAGTAACAAACTAACGAGTGTAGCCATCCCGGATAATGTGACCAGTATAGGGGCCTCTGCATTTATTTGGAATCAATTAACAAGTGTAACCATCCCAAAAAGTGTGACAAATATAGGAGACTGGGCATTTAGTAGAAATCAACTAACAAGCGTGAACATCCCAGAAGGTGTAACTAGTATAGGAAATTATGTATTTAGCAATAATCACCTAACAAGTGTAATTATCCCGAAAAGTGTAACTAGTTTAGGGTCATCTGCATTTAGTGATAATAATCTAACAAGTGTAACCATCCCAAATAGTATGACAAGTATAGGGAATGATGTATTTAGTGGTAATCAATTAACAAGTGTAACCATTCCAAATAGCGTAACAAGTATAGGAGATCGTGCATTTCGTTCTAATAAATTAGCAAGTGTAACCATTCCAAATAGTGTGAACAAGATAGGGAGTGATGCATTTCGCGGTAATCAATTAACGAGTGCAACCATTCCCAATAGCGTGTTAAGTATAGGTGACAGTGCATTTCATTCTAATCAAATAAAAAATGTAACCATCCCAGAAAATGTGACTAAGATAGGAAAATATGCATTTTTTTCAAATAAATTAACAAGTATAACCATTCCGAAGAGTGTAACGAGTATCGAGGATTATGCATTTGCTTTGAACCAATTAACGAATGTAACTCTCCCGAATAGCGTAACGAGTATCGGCGATCATTCATTTCATTGGAATCAACTAACAAGTATCACCATTCCGAACAGTGTAATGAGTATTGGAGATCATGCATTTCATTCGAATCACCTAACAAGTGTAACCATTCCGAACAGTGTGACAAGAATAGGGTCTTATGCATTTAAGGAAAATCACCTAACAAGTGTAACCATTCCAAACAGTGTGACTCGGATTGAATCTCATACATTTAGTGAAAATCAATTAACGAGAGTAACGATCCCGGAAGGCGTCACAAGTATAGGGGGGATGGCATTTGATTCAAATCACCTAACAAGTGTAACCATTCCAAGCAGTGTGACAAGTGTAGGGACTTATGCATTTAAGGATAATCAACTAACAAGAGTAACCATCCCGGAAAGAGTGACTAAGATAGGGGCATCTGCATTTGAAGATAATCAACTAAAAAGTGTTACCATTCCGAACAGTGTGACTAGTATTGAATCTGATACATTTAGTAGAAATCATTTAACAAATGTAACGATCTCGGAAGGCGTGACAAGTATAGGGGATGGAGCATTTAGAGATAATCAACTAACAACAGTAACCTTCCCAAATAGTGTGACAAAAATAGGATATTATGCATTTAGTAGAAATCAACTAACAAATGTAACGATCCCGGAAGGCGTGACAAGTATAGGGGATGGAGCATTTAAGGATAATCAATTAAAAAGTGTGACCATCCCGAAAAGTCTAACGAGTATGGGGAGAGCTCCTTTTGGACGTACTGAGGAAAACCACTTATTTGTCTGGTATTTAGACAGAAAGTACACAACAGTTTGGGATCAATCTACAACAGGTGTAACGATATATGCTAAATGGTTGTCTCCACCTGTATTGGAAGGGGTAGAAGCTGTAACAATTAAACGAGGAGATAGCTTTGATGCTACAAAAGGCGTGATTGCAACAGATATGCATGATGGAGAATTAACATCTAGTATAGAAGTTGCCGGTAGTGTGGACCCAATGAAAGTGGGCAGCTACACCTTAACGTACAAGGTGACGGATAGTGATGGATATACAACAGAGGCTAAAAGACAAGTGAGAGTAAGAAGTAATGATAAGCCTATGATCAAAGGGACCAAAGCTGCAACAATCAAATTAGGAGATAGCTTTGATAGTAAAAATGGTGTGACTGCAACAGATACAGAAGATGGGGAACTGACATCAAGTATAGAAGTTGCCGGAAGTGTGAACTCGACGAAGGTGGGTAGCTACACCTTAACGTACAAGGTAATGGACAGTGATGGAAACACTGTAAATATAGTAAGACATGTAACGGTAAACCCTGCTCAAGTTAAAAGCTTGAAAGTATCTAGCAGAGGGACAAACTCTTTAAAACTGATATGGACAAAGCAAAGTGGTGTCACAGGCTATAAAATCTATCAGTATGATAGTAAGGGCAAACTGTTAAAGACCATTACAAGTAACGCGAACAGCTATACAATTAGCAAACTAAGTGCCGGAACAACGTATCAATATAAAGTTGGTTCATATAAAACCGTAGGGAAAACAAATTATTACGGATCCTATAGCAGTGTTCTCACTTCTACAACAAATCCAGCTACTGTTACATTATCGAGTGTTAAAAAGAGTAGCTCAACAAGTATGAAAGTGAACTGGAAGGAGATCTCTACTTCTACAGGGTACCAAATTCAGTATTCTACCAGCAGCAAATTTACTAGTAGTACAACAAAGAATGTGACAATCACAAACAAAAATACCGTTTCTAAAATAATAACCTCTTTAAAAAAGGGCGAAAAATATTATGTTCGTATAAAAACGTATAAAACATTGTCAGGAACAAAATATTATGGCTCTTGGAGTTCTGTAAAAAGTATAACTATAAAATAACTATAAAAAAGGTTTATAGAAAGATATTGATAACCTATAAGCTGGTATTGTTTAAGTAGAATTGAGTGTTTTCATGGCTGATCCAGATTTTAATTATTCCATAAAGGGACGCATTTCCTGAATAGGAAAAGCGTCCTTTTTGCCCGAAAGGTCCATCTAACGGAGGAAGAATTTAAAGAAATATGGAACTTAATAGTAATGCTAGTCTAGTGTTTGTGAAAGATTGTACTTAAAGTAACAGGTGCATTAGCTGAAGATCGGAGCTGTCTTTAAGGCAGCTTTTTTTCTTCTGGAACTAACGGGGCAGGAAAGTTCAGCAAAAGATGCCATAATACATTATCTTCGGCTTCTTTATGAACTGAAAGGGTTGAATTGCGGTTTGTGTCGTCTGAATTTTTAGAATAATCATGGTTATGTTAAAATAAATGAATTATGGCTTGGAAATAATGAGTTAAATCCTGCAAATACGAGAGGTGAAGATCGTGAATAAAAACGAATATGAATGGGTCAGACAGACTCGGGGAGTATTGCTTGATTTTTGCAGTGAACTGGATTCAGTTGATTTTACTCGTCAAAATGGATTTGGTTTTCAAAGCGTTAGAGACACGCTGGTCCATATTGCGGACTGTTATCATGCTTGGCTTGGTTCATTTGTTTTATTGAAGACGAAGAAACCGATCACTTCAAAGGAAGACATATCGGTACTCGGTTTGGATGAAATAAAAGTACGTTTTGAACAAGTGGATTTGTATGTAAATGAAGTATTTGAAGTGCTGAAGCATCAAATGGATGATCCGATCCATAGGCAGATTCCGTGGCGAGAAGGAGGAGAGCCGATTTCAATGACACCAAGTAAATTGCTGATGCATACGATCACTCATGAGTTCCATCACAAGGGGCAGATTATGGCTATGGCACGTCAGATGGGCTATGAACCTCCCAATACGGATGTGTTAGGAACTAAGGATATCAATCATTTTACGATCCCCTGCCAGATGGATGAATTGTAACGGATACTTGGGGCGAGTTATGAGACTACTATTGTTCACGAAATTCACCATATAGAACAACTATCAATTTGGGCAAGAGAATTGGGAAGAAAGCCTGTTACTGCCAACCTTATCGGACGGGGCCTTTCCTCTCATTCTAAAAAAAATTTATTCCGTTTCAGCTCATTATGGAGGCGATGCTCTAAAGGGGCATCGCCTTTATCGTTTACAGACGGGGCTGTTTTGGGGAGCAAAAAGTATTTGTGCATTCACTGAAAATCAGAGCTGTCTTCAGGGCAGCGTTTTTTTATGCCGCCATCGCAGCAGTTAGTTGAAGAATAATCCTGTAATGTGGATAATAGCCTTCGCTATAGGTGTTAACGGTTGGTTACATGGAGGGCATCATTTAACGTCTCTTTCGGGTAATTGGCCATTATAACAGGATTATCGTAATTTTATGATTGCCGTAATCCTTTACCTACCAAAAACCGCTGACCCTAAAGGCGGCAGCGGCAATCTACGGTTAGTATCCATCCTAACAAATTTTTCATTTCTTTATTCTTATCCTGTATCCATCCTATTTGCTTAACCATTCGTCAGTTTTCTTATAAAAGGCTTCTACCAAGTCAGGTCTGTCAATTCCAGGCAAATCACCGGCTATATCATACCCGTCTTGACTAAGAACATAAGAAAGACAGGCATAGCTTTCCCTGAATTTAGATATTTCTTCCATGGGAACATTCATATTGGTAGTTGGAAATACAGGGACAAGAGAATCTTGTTCGTATATCCCTTCCATTGAAACAATAAACCATTGTCCATCTATTTTTTGTACACAGAATACCAATTTTGCATCGGAGTTTAATTCTACCGGGTACCCATTCATATCCATACGTTTTTGTATGGTAGCTAGCATGATGGCTACTGCCTTATCACCATTCAGCCAAATTTCAGTATTATAAATTTTATGTGGTGCACGACCTGGCATCTTCTTGGAAGCTTCCACGAATTCATGCCCGGTTCCTTGAAACCAGGAAATCGTAATCCTTGATTCAGGCGCAAAGCATTTTTCCATTTCACCCCATAAAGCGTTATCTCTGCAAAAACGCTCAAATTCAATTAATTCTTTTACGCTTGCCTTATTAATAATATCCTGCTGTGTATTTACAACTGGCCTTTTTAATATCATATGTGAACCCTCCAATTTCAAGATGATGTATAGACGGTAGAACAATTGACATTACATATTACCTTGCTCTATACCATATATTTTACTCTGTAACCATGCGCTATTCCATGTACTAGGATTTGATAATTTGGTTTATATTAAGTAAATTATTGTACTGTAATACAATGATTTTATTATGGAGATGTTAGGAATATGGATAAATCAAAACAAGCTATTTTGAAATCAGATATTCCTGAAATACAAATAGCCTTATACATTCAAGAATTAGTAGAGGTACTCAGTCTTAACTTAGGTTTGCAACAGCTAATGGACAGATCCAGAGAAATACTAGGCCACCCCATGGTTCTTCATGATATGGGATTTAAGGTGCTGGCAGCTTCCTATGATGCACATGAGGTTGTGAATTTTATACATGACGACCATGGAAATAAATATATTAATGAAGATACGATTGAATTTATTCGTTCCAATAATGTTGCCGGTAAAGTTCGAAAAAAAGGAACTTCTGAATACATCGAAAAGTTGGAGCCTTTAAACGGAACATTGCTTTCTATCATTAAAATCAATGACATTGAAATTGCACAGTTCGCCGTATATGAGGCAGCTATTAAGTTTGAAGAATTTGATTTTAAGCTCATTGATAAAATCACCCAGCTTTTATCCGTTGAACTTCAAAAAAGCAACGCATTCCAAATTGACAATAGTCTTATACCGAATTATGTAGTTACTGATTTATTAGACGGGAAAATAATGACGGAGGATGCTGTTAGAGACAAGCTGCATTATTTACATTGGATACATGAAGAGGCCTTTTATGTTATGGTGTTATCCGATGCAGACCATAAGGCATTGGATATGAAGATCCCAGCAGTGGTTCAGGTACTAAAAGAATTTATTCCACTTGAAAATTGCATTATCTTTCAATCAAATATTACGGCGTTCATCTCCAAAAAGCTTTATACAAAATTGTGTTCTGAAAGCAACTCCGTATTTGAGGATTTTTTACAAACGAATGCATTACGGGCTGGAATCAGCCTGGAATTCTCTGAAGTTTCTGCATGTAAGAGGTATTACACACAAGCTAAAAAAGCACTGGAAATTGGAAGGAAACAAAATAGCACACTATCCTTTTTCAAGGAATCTGCACTAGAGATCATTTATGAATTAATCACAAGCAACTACAACTTTGTGGATTTTTGCCATCCTGCAGTGATGGAACTTTTGAATTATGACCAATGTAACCATACTGATTTATTGCCTACATTAAAGAATTATCTTCACTTTATGAGTTCACCAAATGAGGCGGCTAAAGTGCTATGTATCCATAGAAATACCCTGTTTTATCGAATTAATAAAATAAAAGACATGACTGGCATTAATTTAAAGGATGTAACCGAAATATCTCAGCTGTATTTCTCAATAAGGCTTTTAGAAATTGATGGCTATTAAATCAACGCGCTCATCAGCAGGATTTAAAGCTATATTCGTCATTTATTTTGTCGTACTGCTTCTTCAATTCGGACTATAATAATTTTAAGAATAGCAAAGAAGGGTGATGCACTACCATTGAAAGTAACTCGCCCTTTCTCTGCTTATCCTCATAGTGATTACCATAAGAACTATATGTCTTTTTTTATCTGTACATTGTGCATGTATATCATGTTTACGTTTTCTAACTAAATAAGGTGGTAACGTCAGGAATGGAATGCGACGGACTCCTATATGTTGTGGAAAAAATTATCATAATAAAATTCACTTAGCCGTTATACCAATACATCCTTTACAGCTTGAGCAAATTCCTGGGGCTTCTGTGCATAGCCTAGATGAGCGCCGGCAATGGAGTGAATAGGTAAATCAAGCTTCTCGGACAAGTCTCTGACAACATCTTGAGGGAATGAACCCACTGAATCTGTTCCATTAAATAAGATGATTTTTTCCTTTTGCTCTGCAAGCTTGTTTAAATCAATTTTACGACTAGTATATTGGAGAATTTCATATTTGAACCAATCGGCCATTCCTTTAACAACGGGATTATCAATATTTTCAAGTGAAACAGCTGGTTTAGCCATCATTTTGGCATCCATAGGAGCGATATGCAGAGCCTCGCCAAATAGTTTCATGGCTGCAGCCATTCCCTCTGTCTGGGACGTTTCAACTATTTTTTCATTCATTGCTGCCCAATCTGATGAATCAGACAAAAATGTATTGATCGGCGGTTCGTGGAAAGCAACTTTTTGTACAATCCCAGGATAGTCTTGCAAGGTTTCCATCGCGACAATTGCGCCGGAACTGCTGCCCAAAATAAATATGGGGTCATCAGTAAGGTGTTTTGCCAATGCAGCTACATCATTAGCGTCGGTTTCAAGACGGTACGTACTGTGTGGATTCTCGGCATCTTTCGGCAATGGTGCAGTTAATTTACTCTGTCCATAGCCGCGGCGGTCATACGTTACAACCGTATACTGGTCTTGTAAAAAATCAGCTGTTTTGCCATAAATATCTCCAGTGCCGTTAGCTCCTGGAATCAAGATGATAACAGGACCTTGACCAACTTTTTCATAATATATATGGGCACCATTAACCTGTAGATGACTCATTGCAAATCGCTCCTTTTAAAAAATATTTAAAACGCCTTGCTAACTCATGTCACCAACTATAAACTCATGATATGAGTTAGTCAAGCCACAAAATTAAAGAAGGATGGAACCATGACAAAGCGAATTAGTTTATCAAGAGAAATTGTGCTAGAAGAGGGTTTGAAAATCAGCAGTGAAAAGGGATTCAATAAACTGACCTACAACGGGTTAGCCCGTTCATTATCGATACAGCCGCAGTCGATGTATCGATATGTAAGTAATCTGGAGGATTTAAAAAGTGGAGTAGTAGCCATCTACCTAAAAGGGTTGGTCGAATTGATTTACCATGAATTATTAGCGTACTCAGGTAAAGACGCATTACGTAAATTTGCGTTCTGCGTGATTTCCTATTCACAATCCAGACTCACATTTCCAGATATGGTTGGTGGACTTGCTGAATTCAGTGATACCGATGCAGTTTCACAGCAAATGGAAAAGCTGCATACCATTTTAGTTGAAATTATTAAACCAATCACAAAAGATGATTCAATGATTGAGCAAAATGTACAAATATTTCTGAGTTATGTACTCGGGCATCTGCAACTCATGAATAATGGAATTGCACCGAAAAAAGCAAATATTCAACAAAACTTTGAAGAGAACATCGAACGATTATTTTCATTATTTTAAATGGGGGAGTTACGGGGTAGACGGTCAAAAGTAGTCTATTAACAAGCTTCCTGAAGCTACTGGGTTTGTTTGATTAGGCTTTGATTTTGAACATGTTCTTGGAAAACAACCATAAACTTATGTGCACTTTACTTTATATAAGTAAAGTGCTTTTCATTTCACAGCTTCCCCGTACGTATGAACTCTATAATAACCCTTATTGAGCTAACAGGTACTTTAGCAGAAGATCGGAGCTGTCTTTCAAGCAGCTTTTTGGAAAAAGTTCAGTGAGGCTTCCGTGCTCGATCCTTCGGAAAAGGAGTGAAGGAACCAGCCACTATCAGGCATTTCTTCCACGTGAAAAAAGGTAATTCGGCTGAATTACCTTTTTTAGCGTTCGGCAAGCTCAATCGGATGTCGTCATGGATGCCTGGACATTAGGACTGATAGGGGCCTGAGGATAGTTGATGCGTTCCTCGAATTCGACCCAGTCGAGATTTGCCATCAGCAGCAGGTAGCGTTTGTCGCTGGCCGGGTCGCTGATGATGATGTGGTCTCGACCAGCCGTTTCCACGCGTCCGCGGTAAATCATTGAATTCCATTTGCTGCTGCCTTGGTAAGTGAAGTAGAAGGTACCGATCTTACCTTTGTTGAAGCGCAGGATGTTTTCCATAAAAGATTCTTCGATCGCGCCTGCCGGAAGCTGCTGTCCCGTCCCCATCGGTACGACTGGGGCGGCATACGAAGGTCCGGAAGGCATGGTTTCCCGGCAGCCGCCGATGCCATTCATCGTGGAAGCCTGATAAAAACCAGGATGATCATTCATTGGATAATAATTAGAGTCTCCGCAAGTCATGAGAAGATAGCTCCTTTTTCATTCAACTATAAAACTCTGGACAATAGCCCGGAACACCGATATAAAAGCAATGATTCTTGTGCGCAAAATCGAACTGCGTCATGGGGGACCTTGGCATCGTGGCAGTACAAGGTGCCCGGTATCTTTTCCCCGGACTTGGATTGAAGAACCACAAGCTATTCCTGGCCCTTGGGTCCCGATAACCATGCAGCACATCCCTGGCCCTCTGAAGATCAGCTTCATTGGGGCGTTGTGTATACAATGTTCCATTCAAGACGGGCTCGAAGTGGGGAGTTTCAGTTCCGGGTATGGTTTGGTAAATCGCATGCCTGATATTGCGCAGCCCTCTGAAGTCAGGCGCACAATCGGCCTCGACCCGATTGGCGACAACCGTTCCCACCATGTTCATGCCTTGGACTCCCTCACCGCTCGCTTCCGCCTTCATGAGCCTCGCTAACTCTTCTACGTCTCGTTCATTATGTTTTATGCGTCTGCCCATTTTCTCGCCCCCCCTCGCCTATATAGGTAGCTTATTGCCCAAAGCTGATTTTGGTAACTTGGCTACCAGCCCATTATTACGTGATCTTCAGGCAAGTTTATTAACGAGCAGGAAAGGAGGGATTCTTCAATGGAATGGAGCATTTTCCCATTACAGCTTGATTGCTCCTTTTATGTACGGGTAGTGGGTTTTGATGAAATGGATTCCCTTGGAACTTAACAGTATGTCTCCATTCAGCTACTTCTTTGGATCCTTCATGATTTGCTCCACCCCGGCCAGGATCACCGTCAATCCGAACTCAAACGATCGATCCGATCCCATCAGGTTGAACAGGCCATCTGTGAACATCCTCCGGAACAGTCCGGCGTCCGACTCGCTCATGGAGTCCAGAAGGCGAGTCACCTCCTCGCCAGGCTCCGTTTCCTGGTCCTTCATGATGGCAGCAACATTCCGTTCATGCTGGTAATCGTCCAGAACGAAGTAATAGACATAATTGACAAGCGTGGTGACCACTTGCATTTTCTGCTCTTGCTCAAGCGTTGTCGATTCCACGCAAAGCAGCATACGGTTGGTGAACCGGATGATGTCGGGTTCGTGGGGCAGCGTCATCATCATCAGCTGTGTCGAGCAAGGATATCGGCTGAGCACACTCCGTACCGTGATTGCAAGTTCCGTCAGTTGCTCCTTCCAGTCCCCGTCGGAGTGAAACTCCTTCAGGATCATGATGGATACATGATTGGCCAGTCGCTGGTAGAGATGCTGCTTGCTCTTGAAGTACCAGTACAGAGAGGGAGCCTGAATTCCAAGCCGGGTGGCCAATCGTCTCAAGCTGAATTTCTCGATGCCGTCTTCCCCGAGAAGCTCCCATGAAGCTTCTAAGATCTTATCCTCCGAAATCTGGGGCTGTTGCTTTTTCATTGGTCTGCCTCCTTAAAACTAACAGTGTAAGTTTATGATTTACATGGTCATAGGTTTATGATATCATCTAACACTGTAAGGGGCAATCTAACAGCGTTAGATTAAAAGCCTGAAAAATAAGGAAAGTGGTGACCCGCATGGATTCAGAAAACCTCCATTACTTTGAAAAAGCACCGGTAGCAAAGGCCGTAGCCCACTTCGCTGTACCCATGATGCTAGGAACGTCAATGAGTGTCATCTATTCGATCTTGAATGCCTATTTCCTTGGTACACTTCACGATACGGCCATGTTAACCGCACTGGCACTAACCTTGCCATTATTCGCCGTCATCATGGCGCTAGGCAACTTGATTGGCGTGGGCGGCGGCGCATTCATCTCCCGTTTGCTTGGAGAGAAAAAATATAGGGAGGTAAAGCATGTATCTTCCTTCGCCTTTTACAGCAGTTTAGTTCTCGGTCTTATCTTGATGGCCGTCTGTCTCCCGTTGATCGGCCCAATCGTTCATGGCCTGGGGGCAACGCCTGATTCCTTTGGATTCACGAAGGACTATGTCACCGTCATGCTTATAGGTTCACCATTCGTCGTATTATTCTTCACCCTGGAGAATATCGTGCGCTCGGAGGGTGCGGCAATCACGTCGATGATCGGAATGATTCTCAGTGTTGTCGTCAATATCCTTCTCGATGCGTTCGTCATCTTCGTATTTCATTGGGATGTAATCGGCGTTGCGTCTGCGACGGTCATTTCCAACTTGGTCGGGAGTGCATTCTATGCCTTCCATATGGGATATAAGAGCCAATTCCTAACTGTCTCGCTCACATGGTTCAAGGCTACAAAGGAAATACTGGGCAACGTCTTGAAAATCGGCATTCCCGTCTTTATTATGAGTGTGTTCATGGGGGCCATGTCGCTCATCTTTAACCAGTTTCTTGTCGAATATGGCGATCAGGCCGTAGCGGCATTCGGGATTTCATCACGTTTACTGCAATTTCCTGAGTTCATTCTGATGGGCTTATGCGAGGGAGTGGTGCCGTTGATAGCCTTTTCTTTCACAGCGAATAAATTACGGATGAAGCATACGATAGGATTTACGATTAAAGCGATCGTGGCGTTAGCGGTCGTGTTCGGCATCATCGTCTATTTGATTTCCGATCATTTAATTGGTTTATTTACGAATGACCCGCAGTTAATTGAAATGGGAAGCTACATTCTGCATGTGACATTTTTATCCTTGTTCATTACAGGAATGACCACATTGTTTACCGGGATCTTCCAGGCGACGGCACAAGGAACTGCCGCGTTCATCATGTCAATCATCCAAGGCATCACGCTGATTCCTGTATTGTTCATCGCCAATCAGCTGAACGGCTTCCATGGGGTGGTCTGGTCGCTGGTCATTGCGGATGCCGTGGCATTTCTTGTCGGGGCCGCCATGCTGTATGTTCTGCGGACTAAATTGCAGCCGGATTTGACTGAATTGGTACAGTGAATAAGGAAAACATCCATTAAGGAAGGCGAAGGGAACTCCCCATTTTCCTTCCTTTTTTATGGACATACAAACAGCAAAGTATCTCCTAATGATGGTATATACAATTCCATGTATAACAACCTTTTATCGCATACATGGACTGAATTACATTGTTTCCTTTTTGAACATACTAAAAGCATAAAAAATTTTTATGTGGTTGGGAACTATGTGTCATCCTTTGCAGGAGGATCAAGAGAAGAATAGTAACCATATAAAAAAGAACTTCCACAATACATCCGATTTAAGCATTAGAGAAATCAAGCTTGGAACCAATCCAGCTATGACGTTAAATGTATTTGGATGGTTTGGTCGATACGGAATTGCTTCAGAATTCAATAATCCTTCGAATTATAGAGACCTTTTACTTAACTAAACCTTCCATCAATCGGGAGTTCATACATCATCTAGCCAATCATATTCTTTCCACAGCTAGCATTGAAATCACCAAGACTTATCAAGATGTACGTGATGCCCTAATCCAGGGTAAAACCATAATGATATTTGACGGGTTTTTAGAAGTGATCATTGCAGACACTGGCCAATGGAAAGAGAGGGCACTCGAAGAGTCTTCGGGAGAAAGAATGCCTAATGGAATGGTTTTTGGCTTTTCGGAAAATGCCATTGTCGGGTTAACGTTCATTACGGGAACCCTGTTTGGCAATTCAGGACTCACAGCAGCATTTAGTACCCTGCGATTTATCATCATTATATTGGCTTATTACTGCGGTTACGCCGGGATCATTATCGGTGCTACCCTTATATTACTGCATATGATCAGTTTAAAATCCG
This sequence comes from Peribacillus folii, assembly GCF_030271255.1. Lineage (GTDB taxonomy): Bacteria > Bacillota > Bacilli > Bacillales > DSM-1321 > Peribacillus. The sequence goes on along the minus strand of NZ_JASJOM010000005.1, from coordinate 332,920 downwards.
TTGGAGTCCCATACCTTTCTCCGCTCATTCCTTTTAGAGTGAAAGAAATAAAAGACTCTTTATACAGGGGTGACTTAGAAACATTGGTTAACAGTGAACATAGATATCCCGATGATCATGATTAAACGAATCGTCTGCCTCTCATTGACGGATGTGTTAGCAGAAGGTCGAAGCTGTCATTATGACGGCTTTTTTTCATGCAACTGTCGCGATAGGGGTATTATCCACTCCAAAGGAATCGTGGTAATATTTAGGTAGTATTAAAATGGCGGTGAAATAAATGGAACCTAAATGGCTTGAATGGGCGAAACAACTCCAATCCATTGCACAGGCGGGATTAACGTATTCGAAGGATGTTTATGATCTGGAAAGATTTGAAGCGGTAAGAAATATAAGCGTTGAAATCTTGGCGCATCAAACAGATACGAACCAGACCGTAATAAAAGATCTGTTTGCCAATGAAACCGGTTATGCGACACCTAAGGTCGATATTAGGTCAGTTGTCTTTAGAGATCAAAAGATTTTAATGGTGCGAGAAAACACTGATGGAGCTTGGTCTTTACCTGGAGGTTGGGGCGACATAGGATTAACTCCGAGTGAAGTTGCAGTCAAAGAGGTAAAGGAAGAATCAGGGTTTGACGTCAAAGCCATTAAATTGATAGGTGTCCTTGATAAGAAGTGTCATCCGCACCCGCCTTCCCTTTATCACGTTTATAAAATGTTTATCCTATGTGAAATAATGGGCGGACAACCTAAAGAAGGAATCGAAACGAGTGCAGTCGGTTTTTTTGCTGAAACTGAACTGCCATCATTATCAATCGCTAGAAATACGGAATCGCAAATTCAATTGGCTTTTAAGCATTTACACAATCCACAAGAACCTGTCTATTTTGATTGATTTTTCAAAAGAAATTTTCCAATATTCATCAGGTGATCATTAAATAATGGGTTCAAACCTGTAAAACCTATGAAGAGGGGTGATTCAATTGAAGGTGGAAATAAGTTTCTTCCCTCGCGAAAAAGTAATAACTGTGCCGGTGGAGGAAGCCACTTATCCTTTTGAGATCAACGGGGAGTTCCCATATATCGTAGATTTTTTTTGTGATCGTGATAGCGATCATCCATATTTTCATGAAAATTTCTTTTGTAGTTGGATGGATAGCCTAAATCATTACCCCATATATTCACTTGCGGAAATCCATGATTTTCAGCAAGCAGAGTACGAAGAGCTGTTTAAGAGGCAAAATATAGCGTTCCATTATATGCAGGTGAATCGCAAAGACAGGCTTTATGTAAAGGCGACCATCCGCAGCCCGCAGCAATTCAACGAATATTATCCTTATTTGTACGGAAATGGAGGCATGTTGAACTTGTCCTTGTGGTCCCTAAAACACGATGTGTTCGGAATGGAGCAAAGGGAATACGAGTCACCATATCCGGTCAAAAGGACTAAAAAAAACCGAACCAGACTATTCAAATTAAAGTGGATGGCCAATACCCCGATAGTAACTTTAACTGAGGGCTCCACTCTATTTTGGGTAGGGTATGATGGTGACTATATAACCGCGCTTTCCAACGATGAACGCTTTGCAACAAAAGAATCCCTTCAACAAATGATACCGGAAAAGGTCGAGCTGATAATGGATGTATATGATTATGAGTAGGGTTCACCTTCACAGTCTTTTGATATAAAGGGAGATCTACGACAACGAGAGGGTAGCTTTGAACTGCATATACGAGAGACGCAAAATTACATGCCGTTTTAGAGTGTGTTGAAGGCGGAAATCCTAGGAATCCATTGCTTGCTCCCTATTAATAGGGATGCGATAGGTAAAAATGAAAAGGTGCTGATCGGCAGCTCCGTTTCAATTTTCGGGGCGGGATATTCAAGCGTGGTGGTTGATCTGTGCTTCACAATCGGGCCATATGGTTGAGTAGGTGGATTTCATTTTTGTTGTTAATCAGTGAATTCCTACCGTTCCTTATGGAAACAATATGGCTTGTATTATTGCGAGTATGTGCAATATCAGGTAAGGAAAGCGAGAAGAATGTAAAAACGTTTAGAAAATAGTTGTTTTTATCAACTAATTCACCTATAATTTCAACAAGTTGTTTTTTTCAACTAATTTAATTTGCAGGAGTTTTTTATCATGGCGCAACCTAATCTTTCTATAATCGAAGGAATCAGGAATTTCAATCGTTTTTATTTTAACTACCAATCTTTATTCAACCAGTATGTATATGATGAATCCTTATCTCTAGTAGAGATAAGGATGTTATATGAAATTAATAAAATAAATACTTGTACAGCAAGAGTATTACAAGAACAATTAAAATTAGACAAGGGATATGTCAGTAAAGTATTAAAGCGTTTTGAAAATGAAAATATTATTTATAAGGTAAAATGCGAACAGGATAGTCGTGTTTTCTTCCTCCATTTGACATCAGAAGGAAAAGATATTTATCAGGGTTTAGAAAATAAAGCTAATCAACAAGTAATGAAGCTTTTCGAAGATACTAGTTTGAGCGATCAACAAAAACTTCTGGAATCAATGGTGACAATTGAAAAGATATTAACCAAGCAACATACTGAAGATGAATCGGCTGTAACAATACGAGATCATTATACAGATGATGATAAGGAAATAATGATTGAGAAACAAAGAGAATTTTATATAGACAACTGTGGATTTGATGATGAATTTTTAGACTATCTCCGCAACACCTTTGAAGCAGAAATCGAAAAGATATGGATTGCAGAAGTGGATCGGGCTTTTGCTGGATGCATCGGTTTGGTCAAAAAAGATGATCAAACAGCTCAATTAAGATGGTTCATTGTTGATCCGTCTGCCCGTGGAAAAGGTGTAGGAATGAAATTACTACAAACAATAATTAACTACTGCCAAAAAACGCAATATGAAAAATTATCTTTAGAAACGGTAAGTCAACTGAAAACAGCTAGAAGATTATATAGTAAATTCGGATTTGAGCTGACTGAAGCAAATGAGCAGCTCATGTGGGGGCAAGACCTTGTGGAGGAACTTTGGGAACTGAAGTTACAGAATGATTAATCATTTTCACGAAGCAATGATCCAGTGCGATCTCTCATTAAAGGACGCGATTTCTTACTAAGAATCGAGTTTTATCATAAACGAACGGGTGCGTTAGCTTGAGCTCGGAGCTGTCTTTCAGGCAGCTTTTTCTACTGGGACTATCGGGGCAGGATGGTAGTTTTAAGTCTTGTAAAGTTTCATTGCTATGTAAGAAGGGACTAATACTGAGGTTCAGGAGGCTTGAAGTGAATACAATCCAAGGGAAATATCAACAGAAGGCAAAAACGAAAAAAGGAAGCAGTATATATCTAATTGCTTCTATAATTGCCGTACTTTTATGGAGTACATCGTTTGTTGCTACAAAAATGGCATATGCTTCTTTTTCACCGCTTACACTAGGTGCAGCCCGTTTTGTTATAGCTGCTATTATTTTAGGTATCATTCTTTTATTTAAAAAAAATAAAGCGAAACCTCCAATTAAAGATGTAGCATTAATGTCAGTTAGTGGAATATTAGGTACTACCATTTACTTTGGTTTAGAAAACATAGGAGTGAACCTTACTACAGCATCTATTGCTGCAATTATTGTAGCATCATATCCTGCTATAACAGCGCTAATCGAATTTCTTTTTTATAAAATAAAAATTTCTTGGATAAAGGGTCTTGGAATTATAATAGCCATGATTGGTGTGTTTCAAATTTCGTATAACCCTCAAAGCCAAGAAGGCGATCAACAGCTAATTGGTAATATCATATTAATAATTGCAGGATTTGTTTTTGCTTTTTATAACTTTACAACCCGTAAACTCGTAAATAATTATTCTATGATTACTTTATCTTTTTATCAAACTGTAGCAGGGGCGATTACGTTTATTCCGGTAGCATTTATAGAGAAATCCAGTTGGAGAATGCCAAGTATGGGATCCTTTCTCATGTTGCTATATTTAGGAGTATTCTGTTCTGTCATAGCCTTTTTATTATATAACTTCGGATTACGCAAATTATCTTCCAGCTCTGCCGTTACGTTAATGAACCTTGTGCCTATCTTTGGTGTGCTATTTTCCGTAATTATTCTTCATGAAGTTGTGCGAATAAGCCAAGTTTTTGGCGGAGTAATTGTCATTCTCGGTGTGGTTTTAAGCGTTAGAGAAACAACTCAAAGGCAGATTAGGAGCACTGGAAAGGGAATTTAAATACAATAACTAATTATTATTCTTCGTTATAAGCCAACTCCATGGCAGACGTTGAATATGCACTGGGAAAACATCGAATGCATTTCCATCAAGCTAACCTAGCCCTGGATGGTTTTTTTACAAATTGTTTTTGGAATAGTGTGCATACACTAACGGGTATGTTAGCTGCAGATTGGAGCTGTCTTTCAGGCAGCTCTTTTTGGTATTTATCGGGGGCAGGGTATAGCCTCATCATTAAAAGCTAACGATAGATACTTCTCCTTTAAGTAGCCTCCGTCTCGATTTGCTTTCACCATAGGGCGCGTAATCTGCTTCCATAATGGGGTTAGCTTTTTGCGATAACTGAAAGTGATACCTAGTTATTCATCAGAAGCAGTCCCTCAAAACCAAGCCGGCACTAAAATCCGTTAGGCGGCTCTCCCCATTTTACATGGAATAATGATCGAAAAACATATCCAGAAACGAATGGAACACCTCTGATTTCTCATCACGGCGGTATGCTATGGCAATATCCAGCGTAACTGACGTATCCGCCAGTTCCCTTAGGACAACTCCAGAGGTTTGGGCATTTCCAGCTGTAAGCGAGACGCCCATCCCCAGCGATACGAGAGACATTACCGTTTGGAGGTCATGCGTCTCGACCGTTATATTGGGGGAAAATCCGGCTTGAAGGCAGACTTTTGTAATCACATCGTAGAAGCCTGGTCCAATTATCCTTGGGGTAATAACAAATGATTCGTCTGACAGGTCTGCTATGGATAGGGGAACCCCTTTCATGGCCAAGGGATGGTTCTCAGGCAGCATGGCTTTTAAAGGAAGATGCATATAATTTTTTACGATTAGCTGTTCGCTATTAACAGGCGGGGTGAGGAGCCCGACATCTATCTGTTTCCCCTGTAATGCCTGTATTTGGGCGGTCGTGCCCATTTGCTGCAGATTCAAGTTGACGGAAGGATACTTTGCCCGATACTTCTGCACGATGGGAAGGATGTTTTCTCCGGTCCCGGTGAACGCAATCACCAGCTTCCCGTGTTCTGCCCTTGCTGTCATTCGTGCTGTATCAAATGCATCCTCAACCAAATCAAGCATTTGATAAGCCTTTTCCAGAAAAGCTTTCCCTGCATTGGTCAATTCAACACGGCGATTGGTGCGATGAAACAGGAGGACGCCAACCTCCCCTTCCAATTGCTGGATTTGTCTGCTAAGCGGGGGTTGGGCAATATGTAAGCGCTCGGATGCACGACTAAAGTTAAGCTCTTCAGCAAGTGCCACGAAATATCGAATATGCCTCAGCTCCACTCTTGCTCCTCCTGTTCATTGAATGATACTTATTAGGTATAATTATAGATTTTTTTAAGTATTTCTACAATTCTTTCTTTTTATCTATAATAACTCTAAAGCCGCTTTGGTAAGGAACATGTTCCGAAAATGTAAGTCGATGAATGGGAAAACGAAGATGATTATATTCTTAAAGTATAATTCTGCAATTTAGTTTCAGGCAATATTTTGTCTCCCAATATAAGTCTGCCCATGAGGATTGCACGTAACGCTTGGTACACAACCGGGTTTGGGCAAAGCTGCATAAATTGACCAGAACATTGAAAGCGTTTTCTGTATAGGTGTGAGGCGGGAAACGTATTTAAGGAGGACCGTTTTGTAAGAATGTAAGCATTATTAAGTGAGGAGCCAATCAAATGAATTTTAACAAACGGTTAGACAAGTTACGGGGTTACATGGAAAATGAAAACCTTACAGCAGTATTATTGACTGATCCACTTAACCAGTGCTACATGACTGGATTTGAAATAATTACTTATTCCCGACCAATTTTCACAGTAATAACGAAGGATGAATGCATGTTGATTGTACCAGGATTAGAGGAAGAGCACGCCAAATTACATGCGGAGTATGATCGGATATTTGTGTATTATGAGCATCCTGAAAAAGCAGGGCAAATTAACCCTGTGGAGTTAATCATAAAAAGTTTACAAGCTCAAAAAGGGGAAAGGAGGCTCGGAATTGAGTCCCGCTCCTTACCATTCGAATTAGCAAGGGTCCTCCAGAGGGAAAACTGGGGATTGGCTGTTATTACTTCCGAGCTGGTTAAAATGCGAGCGATAAAAGGTGTGAATGAACTAGAAAAAATGCGTCAAGTCTGCTCATTGGCCGTAGGTTCTGTACAAGCAGCATTTCGTGCTCTCAAAGCAGGAACCACTGAGATGGAAATTGAAGATGCTGCAGCGAGAGCAAGCTATCAAGAAGCCTCTTGCCTTTATCCCGACTCAAGCTTTATTTCGAGAGGAATGAGTCCATCTGGAATTGAACGTACCATTCTGCCGCATGTGTTTTCAAATTTGAGAAAAATAGAACTAGGGGATGGATTGATCATTACAAGAATCACTTCTCTTGATGGATATAAGGGAGAGTGTGAACGAACTTGCTTCGTTGGGGAGCCGAATGCGAAGCAAAGGGAATTGTTCGATGTGATGATGAATGCACGGAAAGCAGCGCTTGAAACAATCAAAGCTGGTGTGCAGGCAAATGATGTGGATGGCGCAGCACGCTCAATTATTCAAGAAGCGGGATATGGGGAAAATGCCATTCATCGCACCGGACATAGTATCGGTCTTGCTGTCCATGAGGCTCCGTTCTTCCGTTTTGATGATAGCTCGATATTAAAAGAGGGAATGACATTTACGGTCGAACCCGGTATTTATGTCCCAGGAATAGGGGGCTTCCGTCATTCCGACACGATCCTCGTTACAAAAAGTGGATATGAGATGCTGACGGATTGCCCGAACTCCATTGAAGAATTAATTTTTGATCCTATTGCCCATAAATAATTGGGGTGGAGCTGTATTGAAAGCAAGCAAGACACCATAAAGGGGGTTCTGGCGGCTGCTTTCATGAAAGCTTATACCGGGAGTATATAAAAAGGGGGGGAAGGGTTTGAATACAAGACTGTCACGGCAAAAGGGGATCATTGCACTGCTCTTCTTAGGCTGGTTTGTTTCTTCCATTGATCGGATGTTCATCAACATAGCAATATTGCCTATAGGAAAAGAATTGAATATGGATGCGGCAACTTTTGGGATCGTGCTTAGCATATTTTATTTGGGCTATACACTTATGCAAATTCCCGGAGGTATGTTGGCGGACCGATACGGGTCCAAGTATGCCATCATAGTAACCATCCTCGTGTTCTCCTTGTTTGCTGGTTTGTCGGGTGTGGCTTGGTCGGTCACTTCTCTCTTGGTAATCCGTTTTTTCTTTGGATTGGGAGAAGGAGCGTTTCCAGGAGCAGCTACCAAATTAATGAGTGAGCATGTCAGTCCGGAAAAAAGATCCAGTGCACAGTCAGTATTGCTTGTCGCAATTGTATTGGGTGGGTTCGTGGCAAGTATAGCCGGAGCCTACTTTATTACCCAACTAGGTTGGAGAAACGTGTATATATACCTTGGGATTTTGGGTGGAATTGTCGCTCTGCTGTACACCCTATTTCTCCGGTCAGACAAAACCGGCCTTAGTGAAATCAAGCAGAAAGATGGGCAAGCCTCCATTGCTTCACTGCTGAAATCACCCTCCATGTGGAAAATAATGATCTCTCTTTTCGGGTTGTATACGGCGATTTGGGGGCTGAATAGCTGGGTTCCATCCTATCTCATGAATGTCCGTAAACTGGATTTGCTTGATACGGGGATTTATTCCTCCCTTCCAGCGATTGCAGGGATGATTGGGTACTTGGTTGGCGGGTGGCTGGTTGACAAAGTCTTAGTGAACCATGAGAGACAATTGATCATTTATGGCAATCTACTATCTGCCATTTGCATTTTTGTCATGTTCAATGTTGAATATCTGACAATGACCATCATCTTCCAAAACCTGGCGGCCTTCTTCCTTCAAATCGCCTACATGGGCATTTTGGCCGTGCCATTGAAATTGTTGCCCTCTTCGATTATGGGAAGCGCATTTGGAATGATAAATACTGGAGCCAATCTAGCCGCCTTTATCACTCCAGCAGTGATGGGTGTATTGATTCAGCTATTCAATGGTTCTTATTACATCGCATTCTGTTACTTGATTGTAGGCACTATATTATCTCTTATTATGGGCATTCTCCTTGGAAACGTACGGAACGATTTTATACAAAGTCATGATGGATCGAAAACGGCAAAATATACGTAAACTAACAGGTGTGCTATGTGTTAGCTGATCATCGGAGCTGTCTTTATGACAGCTTTTTCTTATGAAACTGAAGGGGCAAGCTCAGGATAGATGAATTTAGTGAATTGGTAAAAGGCTATTTATCCAGTTTGTAGACAAAAGGGGTTCGGAATTAAAAAATTCCGAGCCCCTTTTGAAATTCCCTTTGAATTTTCTCCTATAGGTAAAAGATTGGGGCTGTACGAGCCCACTATTAGGCTTTTTTGGACCTTGCCATGTCCAATTGGCCATCTTCTTTACATTCATGGCAGCGAAAGTAAGCATCGCCTGCATCGACAATTTTTTAAGTCACCTTAACGTAGTCCAACGCATACCATGCTTTTCTTTTGCATCTGCGAATACACGCTCAATCGTTTCTTTACGCTTCATATAGATAGGTTTTACATCTTGATGATGACGCAGATGATCTGCTTCTTCCACATGTGTTTGCCAGATATGCCGTGTCACCAATTTTTGAAAGTCTTTTGTGCGAGGACGTGTATAGGGTGAAGCCGATATGATTTCTTTGTTAAATAGGAAGCTTGTAATCGCTGGTGTTTTATAAGCGGCATTTGCGGCAATGGCTTCCGGACCGCCCGCGGAAAGCGAGTGCCTGGAGAGGAAACCAACGGCCACATTGTATACCCCATAAAAATAGACAAACTCGACTCTTATCGAGTTTGTCTACAGTCTGACCCTTCCTTTACAGGAAGGGCTTTTCATATAATGGCCTACAAAAAATGAGAGGAATATTTCTCAAGCAATAACGCTTTAATGTCATCTGCAGATTTATTTGTTATTTCCTCGATAAAGACATCAGATAAAATCTTTCTTCTTGAACTGCTAGAGAATCCAAGTGCCAATAGTTTTTGGATATCACTTTGATGTATATAAAAATTCAACTTCATGCAGGAGTGGTTTTCATCTTCAAGTAAAGCAGCAATTCGATTGGAAAAGGTAATGATCAAGTCATATTCTAGATCTTTAAGTTGATGTAGCTCATTAATATTAATGGTCCCGACAACCTTTAAATCGATGTAGTGCCTTAAATTTTCAACAAAGAAATGAGTCTTCTCAATGGCTGAGTTCGTTACAATAACGATTTTTTTGCTATTCCTTCCAATTACTTTATTTTCCATGATGAATTTCCTGAATATCAAGGTCAAGGTAGAAATCTGTATGCTGGAAAAATGAATATCTATTTTATTTTCAAGAACGGGCATAGCGTTACTGACAACCCCAAATAGGTTAGGTAACTCTGTGTGGGTATGATCTAGCTTATCATCATAAAAATGATAATCATACTTATTGCGAATGATGCTTTTATAAACATACTTATAAACCTCATCAAAAAGCAGGTCATAATTATGAAAAATTGTAATGATATTCTTTTGGATTTCATTAATAAAAGCGATAATGACCTCCTGCAGCTGTTGATCTAGAGGTGGTGATTCATAGAACGTATAATCGAGCGATGAGATCAAATAATCCATGAATACATTTTCATCTTGGTTTTTTGTTTGTAATAATCGATATTTGCGAACCTTGAATGTAAGCTTTGTCACACGTTCTATGCTATCTCCTTCCTGAATCCTATAGAGGGTTAGAACTAGATAGATAAAACAAAACTTCTTAGATAGATAAGACATCCTCATTTCATTTTCTTCAATAAGTCTCTCCAATAATTCCTTCGCCTGGCATATTTGCGCTTTGGCCTTTTCAGAAAATATTTGAATGATCATTTTTTGTAAAGGATTATTAGCTCTTCGATTAATAATATTCCCGGATGAATCTATTTCCAGAAGAGAAGCTAAAATGGATGTAGTCAGAATGCGATAGGACCTTTCATGGCCTACAATTTCCATCCCCTTTTTAGGGATGATTTCCATGCTTAGATTCTTTCCTTTTAAATATTCATTCAAGGCTTTCGTATCTTTTTTCTTTGTAGTCAAGCTAATACCGATTTCCTCGTACAGTTTAGTCGTATTCAAGTACTTATTGAAAAAGGACAAAATAATAATTGCAAAGTTCCGTTCTTTTTGAGAAGAAACATACTCATCTAGAGAGAGTTTGCTGACAAAGTTAATATAATCATTGTATTTTAAATGACTTGAAACAGTGGTTCCGACTATTTTGATTTGATTTTCATTTGGTAAATAAAGGTTAATGTTGGCTATATGCCTTTTTAAACTATTCGTACTCCTATTAAAACGCTTATAGGAATCACTAAGATCCAATGTGCCTTTTTCTTGTAAGTAACTTATTATTTCTAAATCAAGTTTATTAATACTCATCCAATCAGCCCTTTTTAGTATAGAGAGGAAACGTCCTTTCATTATATACCGAACCTTCGAATTTAAAAGATGTAAAAATGGGTGCTTATTGAAAAATGTATTATTTTAACATAATATTATATTTTTTTGAGGGTAACTTTTTGAATCATTTTCAGGTTACAAAGTTACCTTGAAGAAAGCGCTTAACAGAAATAAAATCAAGATGAAAGAAATAAGCAATGATACATGTATCTTTAAAAATTTCCAGAAAGAAACCCAATGAACTGCAAAGAAGCTAAAAGAGGAGGGTTTACATTGTTAACAAAAATGAAAGATGAAGTACAGACCTTTGGCAGGTCGTTGTTGCTTCCCATTGCGCTTTTGGCTCCAATAGGATTGATATTAGGCTTATCGGGTGCTTTAGCACAAGAATATATGATTGATAAAATGCCTTTCTTAGGTAATGAGATACTGCAAACTATCATCAAGAATTTACGTGCTATAACGGAAGTCATTTTCACTAACATTCCATTGCTTTTTGCAATGGGCGTGGCATATGGCATGTCTAAAAAAGAGAAAGGGATCGCCGTTTTTTCCTCTGTCATAGGGTATTTAACTTTATTGATCGTCATGAACGTCTGGCTTACGGTAACCGGTAATCTGGCTACGGAAGATATAGCTAAAGTGGGACAAATCGTTACCCTTGGAATTCAAAGTCTGGATACACAGGCTGTAGCGGGCATAATCGCAGGACTCGTGGCTGCCAAGGTAACAGATCGCTTTTATAAGTTGGAACTTCCGTTAGCATTCGCTTTCTTCAGTGGAAAAAAATCAGTGCCTATCCTTACATTTTTAGCGGTCATTCCCATTGGTTTATTTATACCATTTATATGGGAAGCGTTAACTAAATTCTTAATTAGCATTTCCGCTATATTCATGAATCCGTATTACGGGGTGGGGGTATACTGGTTCGTTGAAAAACTCTGTATCCCATTTGGGTTACATCACGTATTAAATGAATTGCTTAGACTTACAGCTGCGGGCGGAACGTATACAATAGATGGTCAAGAATATACTGGCATATTGAATGCTGTCAATAAAATATTGTTCCAACTGGGACCGAACCATGAAAGCTGGAGTTTGATGCCTACCCTTACGAGCTATTTGGGGACTGGGCAAATGCTGGGTACGCTATTCAGGATCCCTGCCATTGGTTTGGCTATGTATCATACAGCGTATAAGACCAATAAACAAATCGCTAAAGGAACGATTTTAACCCTAGTTTTGACGGCCTTCTTAGGAAATGTAACCGAGCCGATGGAGTTCTCATTCTTGTTCATTGCTCCGCAATTATACTTTGTATATGCATTACTTTCTGGCCTTACAGCCTTACCCCTTAATTTGCTGGATATCACGACAAGTTACATAAGAGGGACCGTTTTTGATTTTGGAATCTTTGGCCTGCTCTATGACAAGACCAATTGGATTCATTTAATCATATTGGGTTTGATTAACTTCATTGTGTTCTATTTCGTTTTTAAATTTATCATTGTTAAATTCAATTTGCGAACTCCTGGAAGAGAAGAAGAAGTGAAAAATTCCACTTTATTAAAAGAGAAGAAATATAAAGAAATCGCTGTGATTCTTGTGGATGCTTTAGGGGGAACAGCCAATTTAAAGAACGTGGATAACTGCATAACTAGATTACGAATTGATTTAAATAACCAAGATGTAGTGGATATGGAGAAAATAAAGGATTCAGGGGCCTCAGGAGTATTTTTCCCTCAAAAAAATCATATTCATATCGTTTTTGGCCCACACGTGGAATTTGTGAAAAATGCTATAGGGGAAGTGGCAAGCTAGTTTTATCCATTACTGCTTGAAGGCGACAGGGATAATTAAACAATAAGGAACCTTTCTGGGAGTGAAAAATATGAGAGCGCTATATGATTCAAAAAGTAAAACGATGAACGACAGAGGGATAAAATATCTGTTGACCAATGAAGCAAAATACCAAGCATGGCTTGATGTAGAAGCGGCTCTAGCAAAGGCACAGGCTGAATTTGGCATTATCCCAAGTGAGGCAGCAAAGAATATAGAATCAGCATGTAAGCTGGAAAATATCGATTTAAAGCAAATGGATATAATTCAGCAAAAAATCGGTCACGGCTTTGTTCCTTTTTTAAAGGTTTTGGTACAAGTATGTGATCAAGAGAGTGGTAAATATGTGCACTATGGAGTAACCACCCAAAATATCCAACAGTCGGGGCAGCTGCTTATCATGAAAAGAATTCATGATAGGTTTATAAAAGTGGTTGGCGATATGTTAAGGAATTTGGCTATATTGGCGAAGGACAACAAGGATACCATTCTGCCAGGAAGAACCCATGGAAAACATGCTATCCCTATAACATATGGGTATAAGGTATCCGTCTGGATAAGTGAGTTAATTGCTTCTTTGGAAAGAATGGAGGAAGTAGAAAAAAGGGTCTTTACTGTAATGATGGGCGGAGCTGTAGGAGCCTTTAATTCATCAGGAGAGACAGGAAGAAAGGTACAAGATCGGGTTGCAGGATTATTGGGGATGCATTCCATGGATATTCCATCTAGAAATATGAGCACTCATAAAGTGGAATACATAATGAACCTCTCTTTACTGGCAAGTACCTGTCACAAAATAGCGGAAGAAGTTTATTATACGTCGATCGAAGAGTTCGGTGAAGTGTCGGAAGGTTTCCAGCAGGGCACTGTAGGAAGCAGTACAATGCCTCATAAGATTAATCCAAAACTATCTAAAGGCATCATAGCAAACTCCCAAAAATTATATTCCCTAGTTTCGATGGGCCTCTATTCATGTCCAAGACCCTTTGAAGGAGATAGTACGTCGTATATGTTATTTGATGGAACATTGGAAGAAGCGCTCTCATTAACCACGGAGATCCTGTTAAGAGGAGAAGAATTGACCAGGACGTTAACGATTAATAAGGAACGGATGTCGAAGAATGCACAGCTAAATAAGGGTCTTGATAATAGTGAATTTGTGATGATGGAAATCGCCAAGAAATTAGGGAAAGATGAAGCACACTCCTTAGTATACGGATTAGTCATGCAATCCTATCTAGAGGAAAGGAATTACTTGGACGTGTTAATTGAAAATCCAATAATAGCAGGGAACTTTACAGACAAACAACTGAAAGAAATGCTTGACCCTAAAAATTATATCGGTCTTTCGGCACAAATAGCTGAGGAGTTCTCCCTTAAGGCGATACATGCAAGTCAGGCTATCGAAAAGATGATTCTAAACTAGTTGAATATTTATATGGGAGGGTATACCTGTGTTTAAGAAGCTATTTAATAAGGATACAAAGAAAGAAGAAATGTTTGCATATGCTTCTGGGAAATTAGTTCGTTTAGAAGATGTTCCAGATCCTGTTTTTGGTCAAAAAGTGATGGGGGAAGGCATAGCAATCAGCCCTTCCGATGGAAGGATTGTCGCACCTATAGATGGTGAAATTACTTTACTGGCGGATACGAAACATGCTTTTGGCATTAAGACAGAGCTGGGTGAAGAAATTCTTGTGCATATCGGATTAGAAACCGTCGGGCTTAAGGGTGAAGGATTCAATGTGCGAGTGAAAATGGGAGACCGGGTAACAAAGGGACAAACCATTATTGAAGCAGATCTTGCCCTCATTGAAAAAAGAGGATGTAATACAATCATTCCGATGATCGTGACGAATAGCATGGAAGGGAAATTCAAGTTCGAATGGGAAAATTCAGGACAAGTAAAAGCCGGGGAGTCAAAAGTATTTACTGCAAGACTAAAATAGAAACTCACATTTGCGGCGGTTTGTAAGGATGGGCCTTTAGCTATGGTGAATGGAAAAAAATAAAGATGAAGTTCAGCGAATGCATCCTTGCATAGAATACAAGATGTCGAAAAAGGGGGAACAAGTAGTTTGATTGACTTGTTTCCCCTTTTTGATTTCATGGCTGATTGCAGTCATTGGCGCTGTTAGCGGTAAAGTTATATAATAAAAGAATGATGATAAAATTCATAATCCATGTATATTTGGAGGGAAGATTCTTGAAGAAAAAGTCGGTCAATGCGATGGAGGTTGCGAAATTAGCCAACGTTTCGCAGTCAACGGTTTCGCGAGTATTTACTCCAGGATCGAATGTGTCTGAAAAGACCAAAAGAAAAGTGAAGGAAGCCGCAACAACTTTAGGTTATCGGCCGAATGCATTTGCCAGAGGATTGATCATGAATAAATCAAATATGATTGGATTGGCCATGAAGGATATCCAAAATCCGTTTTATCATGAAGTTTTAGGAAAATTCTCCAAGGGTCTTCGCGAAAAGGGATATCATGTATTGTTTGTTTATACCGAAAATGATGAGATTCAACAAGATGAAATTGCCCAATTTCTTGAATATAATGTAGAAGGTGTTATTGTAACGGATGCCTTTTTGTCCTCCAATGTGGTTTCCCATCTCCATGAAAACAACATACCTGTTATTTTGTTTAACCGATACAGTAAGGATATTCCGTGCCACTCAGTAAGCTGTGATAATTATAAGGCCGGTAAGCGGATTGGTGAATTCCTGCTTGATCAAGGTTACAGTAAATTAGCCTTCATTACCGGGCGGAAAAATACATCGACCAGTCAAGATCGGCAAAGGGGATTTTGTGAATTATTACAGTCTAAAGGGATTAATCCGGTCATTGAAGAAGGGGATTATACGTATGATGGGGCCTATGAAGCCGCATTAAAGTTATTGACACGGGAAGATCGGCCTGAGGTCATTTTCGGAGCAAATGATATAACGGCTTTAGGCGCAATCGATGCAGCGAAAACATTAAATTTATCCATTCCTGAGGATATTGCCATCGTGGGATTTGATAACATTCAAATGGCTTCATGGCCATCTTATTCGCTCACTACATGGGAACAGCCTGTCGATGAAATGATTGAATTAACCATCAATACCCTATTAATCGAAATGGACCAAAAAGGCTCCGATTCCAAACCGACCCTAGTATCAGGGAGATTGATCGAAAGAAATACAACAAAATCCTAGACGATTATAAAAAACTTGACAGATGAAAGCGATTTATTTATTCTGTGTTTAGAAGATTTATTAAATTCTAAACTCTCCCCCATAGAAATGCATACGTATGCATTTCTATGGGGGAGAAAGTTAACGTCAAAATGCATACGTATGCATTTTGGGGAATTTCAATCATAGTTTTTTTAAAACAAGGAGGATTTCAATGGCAACTTATTTAAAGCAAGGTAAAGCACAGGAAGAAATTGCCCAGAACGACGCCCAAGTATCTGATACGGTACGTCAAACGATACTAAAAGTTGAGCAAGAAGGAGACGCAGCCGTCAGGGAATTATCTGAAAAATTCGATAAGTGGTCTCCAGAAAGCTTCCGATTAACTGGTGAACAAATTGAAGAAATCATTAGTCAGGTTCCTGAACAGACCATTGAAGATATAAAGTTTGCCCAAAGTAATGTGAAAAGATTTGCAGAAGAGCAAAGGAAGTCCATGATTGACATTGAGGTGGAAACACTTCCAGGTGTGATCCTTGGTCATAAAAATATCCCGGTCGATAGCGTTGGCTGCTATATTCCTGGCGGACGATACCCAATGGTAGCATCCGCGCACATGAGTGTACTAACGGCTAAAGTGGCAGGAGTTAAACGAGTCATTGCGTGCACACCCCCTATAAATGGGGAAATCCCAGCCGCTACCGTAGCCGCCATGCATATGGCGGGAGCCGATGAGATTTATATTCTCGGTGGCATTCAAGCAATGGCGGCAATGGCTGTCGGAACGGATACCATAAAATCCGTCGATATGATTGTCGGGCCGGGTAATGCATTCGTTGCTGAAGCTAAACGGCAACTATACGGCCGTGTCGGGATCGATCTTTTCGCCGGTCCTACTGAAACGCTAGTCGTTGCTGATGAAACGGCAGATGCAGAAATGATTGCTACGGATATTCTAGGGCAAGGGGAGCACGGACCAACGTCTCCGGGGGCATTGATCACTACTTCTCGTAAACTAGCAGAAGAAACTCTTGTTGAAATTGAGCGGCAGTTGGGCGTTCTCAAGACAGCAGATGTGGCCCGTGTTTCTTGGGAGGATTATGGCGTTATCATCCTGGTCGATACCATAGATGAAGCCGTACTTGAAGCAAACCGACTGGCATTTGAACATGTTGAGATCCTTACGGAAAATCCGGACTACTTCCTTGAAAACATGACAAATTACGGCTGCTTATTCTTGGGACCTGAAACAAACGTAGCATACGGGGATAAAGTCATCGGTACCAATCATACATTGCCAACAAAAGGTGCTGCACGTTATACCGGTGGTTTATGGGTCGGTAAATTCTTGAAGACGGTTACCTATCAAAAGGTAGCGGAAGAAGCGAGCGCCATGATTGGGGAATATGCTGCGCGCCTTTGCGAATTGGAGAATTTTGCCGGACATGCTGAACAAGCCCTTCTCCGTGTGCGCCGTTATGGTAAAGTGGCCGTTAATAACAAGTAAAATAGCTGGATAAATGGACTAGTGAAAGAGGATACATAAGTTTCTTATGCATCCTCTCTTTTCAAAATATGGACGGTCTTCATTCTTGCATTCGATTTCGCCGAAAAGGGCTTTAATGAGGGAAATCGCATCCAAAGCAATCCTGGCTTTCACCAAGAACAGCAAACGCTTACAAGTGACCATTTGCTTACCAAAAACAGTAGAAGGAATTTGTAAGTGAGTCATATTACAACAAAAAAGAAGCATTCAAAGATTATCATGTGGAAAAAAGGAAAACACATCTGGATTGCTAGCGATATAGGAGGCTGGAAATAATGGATTTAATCATCATCATACTTGCTTTAGGGCTATTAATGTTTATTGCTTACCGTGGCTTTTCTGTCATTCTTTTTGCGCCACTTTGTGCGTTGCTTGCTGTCATTCTAACAGAGCCCAGCTATGTTTTGCCGTTCTTCTCCAATATTTTCATGGAGAAAATGGTCGGCTTCATTAAAAATTACTTTCCTGTCTTTTTATTAGGAGCCGTTTTTGGAAAGTTAGTTGAAATGTCAGGAATTGCCGAGTCCATCGCCAAGACGATAGTGAAACTAGTCGGCAAGAAAAGAGCCATTCTAGCAGTTGTCCTAATGTGTGCCATATTAACTTACAGTGGAGTGAGTTTGTTCGTCGTTGCATTTGCCGTATATCCATTTGCTGCGAACCTTTTCCGGGAAGCCAATATACCTAAACGGCTTATACCAGGGACAATTGCTTTGGGAGCACTATCCTTTACAATGGATGCGCTGCCGGGAACACCGCAAATCCAAAATGTAATCCCTACTTCTTATTTTAAGACAGATATATATGCAGCACCCGTATTGGGAATCATTGGCTCGATTTTCGTTTTATCGATGGGGATGATTTACTTGGAAAGACGGCGAAAAAAAGCTCAAAAAGCGGATGAAGGGTATTTGGGGTTTAATGGAGATGGAGGAGAAACGGCTGTCGCTGCAGAAACAGTCAATCCATTACCGGCTCCCTTAGCTGTAAATACAAGTGGTGGCCGGCAAATTCTTGCATTCATACCGCTAGTTTTAGTGGGTGTGGCCAATAAATTTTTTACTATTTCCATTCCGAACTGGTATCCAGAGGGATTTGACTTTTCAAAGATAGGATTGGATGTGTTCGGGAAGGTGGAGCTTGCGACAGTAACAGGTATTTGGTCTGTCGAGCTAGCTCTAGTACTGGGTATCATTGCAACGGTTGCTTACGATTGGTCACGTGTTAAAACAGGGTTTCAACAAGGCATTAATGCCAGTATTGGCGGAGCGTTACTAGCAGCCATGAATACTGCTTCTGAATATGGATTTGGCGGGGTCATCGCTGCATTACCAGGATTCGCCACTGTACGTGATGGTATTTCTCATACTTTTACGAATCCCCTTGTAAATGGGGCCGTTACAACAAACGTCTTATCCGGTATCACGGGTTCTTCGTCTGGCGGAATGGGAATTGCACTTAGTGCGATGGGAGATAAGTATATACAAGCTATCAATCAATATAATATTCCTCCGGAAGTCATGCACCGTGTCATAGCGATGGCATCAGGCGGAATGGATTCGTTACCTCATAACGGTGCGGTTATTACCTTACTTGCGGTTACAGGCCTAACACATAAACAATCATATGGAGATATTTTTGCAGTCACCATCATCAAAACACTAGCGGTCTTCTTCGTTATCGCCATCTATAGCATAACGGGGCTCGTATAGACATTATTCAAGCATGGTCCATATTCTCCAGAATCATCAAAAAGCCCTTCTCTTAATCGAGAGGGACTAATTTATATATTCCCACCCAAATATTTCATGGGAGGCAAGTAACACCGCTTATCCGAACTTCATGCGAAAGTAATCCTTGTTTTGATTGGCTGCCTTTGATGTTCACTCATTGCTTCTTCTGCTCTCATGGATCTCGTGCTCTCAGAGCCAAAAGCAATTCGTCCCTTCCTTAAGGTCTTTCATTACTGATCAACTGACCTGGAATGGCTTAAAAGTACGAAAGATAGGCTATCCGGGCAATCAATCTGTCAATCCTTGGTGTAATAAATTGGGAATGTCTGCTACTATTAGGTATATCAGATTAAACATTTCATTTGGGGGATTTATGGGGTTGGGAATAATGTTTCATAACAATGTAATGGCGTACATACTTAAGAAACTGGCAGGGCTTGGTTTATTAGTACTTGTTATGTGTATTTATATCATTTTGGGAAGCGGATTTGATTTATATGAGTTCTCAGAAGCTTTATCGAATACAAAGGTGTGGGGATTAATTTGCGGGTACGCACTCGTGATGACCGTTCTGATCGATTTAATCAGGTATAAATGGAGTGAGGTCACGAACCATACGGGTATTCTGCTGCACTGTCTGGCAGGTTTTATTGTGTTTTTCCCATTTATGGGCTTTAATTTGTTTTCATTGATTGCTGGAAGTGTTGGTGCTTTATGTGGCTTCATCTATGCTTTTAGCTGCTATTTTTTAGTGAAAAAAAAGCATGTAGTATGGATTGCTCTTTTAGTCTTCCCACTCCTGCTATCGATAAGATTATTCGATTTTACGATAAAAGAAAGGTGGACCGAAGAAAAAACAAAATCATCATTTTCCGCAGAGTTTGAGCGTTTTAATGGAAAAAATGAGATTCCCTTATCTTTAAAAAAGGGAGATGCAGTGACGAGTTATATATCCTTTGACCAAATGAATGAGGGAGGGTATGGGTATCATATTTTAGATGATGGCGGGAAGTTAGTGGAGATGAACGAGCTAGAAGATACGCATGGGGAATATGGAGTCAATGAAACCAATGTAATCCAGTTTCATGCTGAAAATACAGGTACATATAGAGTCATCATCACTGGGCATAATTTGAAAGGGAAGATTGATGTAAAATGGGAAATAGATGAATGCGAAGGAATATGAGCACCGCATGCCTTTAGGCACTAGCTTGAATCGGTTACGTTTGCTAAGATCGGGGCTGTCTATATGGCAGCTTTTTATTATGGAACTAACGAGGCGGGATAGTTGCCTAAGGAATGAAGCAGATAACTATAAAATGATGATGGCGGGTTGATGTTCATTGATGCTTCTTAATGGGATAACTGGCTTTTATCATGCAAGACATGATAGGCCACCAACAATGGATGGGGAAAAATTTAAACAGCAATGTTTTAGTATTCTGAGAAGGAATCATGGAAAAGTATTACGTTTTTTAGAACCACAGATGACGATGAACTTTTTTGATGTCGAAGTTAACGTTTTCAATCAACATATACATATATTGCTTAATGATCATTACCCTATTTTAGCCTTTGCTTCCGCTGTTGATTTTGAAAATATTCATTTTATTAATGAACCGGAATTGTTGAGACAGTTTAGCCCTTTTTATAGGGTGTTGAGTATGAAGGAACTTAACGAACCATTATATATGAAAGAGGATCCAGGCAAGATTATTTTAGCAAATGATAATGAATTGAACAGTGCTGAATTGGAGCAAATAGCGTATTGGAAACCCAAAAGTGTTGGAGAGGTCATCTATAATTTTTGGGATTAAAAACAGATAGCGCTTATGGAAAAACGGGGTGGGTTAGCTGGAGATTAAGCTGTCTTTAACTCAGGTAAACTAAAGGTGCAGGTTAATTGAAGTGAATTTTACGAATAGTTCGATTGACAAATATCCCTTTCTCACATAATATTAATAGTCCTGTCAACAATATGTTGACGTATAGGGAACTTTGAAAAGTTCATTCTTAGAACAAGGGTGGATAATATGAATAAAGAGCTATTAATGGAAAGTGCACGTCAGATGAAAGCGAATGCCTATGTACCTTATTCCAAATTTCCAGTCGGAGCAGCACTACTATTAAAAGATGGTACGGTAATTAATGGAGTAAACGTAGAAAATGTTTCACTAGGCGCCACAAATTGTGCGGAGAGAACAGCCATTTTTACCGCAATATCAAATGGTTATAAAAAAGGTGAGTTTCAGGCTATTGCCGTCGCAGGAGACACGGTAGATTTTCTGCCGCCTTGCAGCATTTGCAGACAAGTATTAGCAGAATTTTGTTTACCTGATATGCCCGTTTATTTAACGAACGAGAAGAAAGCTATCTTGGAATTGACCTTAAAGGAATTGCTGCCTTACGCATTCACAGACTTAGAAATGTAAAAATGGAAGCACAGCCTAATTGAATAAATAGATAAAAAGTCGATTTCCCGAGATGGGAAATCGGCTTTTTTTTATGGAACCGACGGGGCAATGGATAATCTGGATAACTTTTATGATTCTTTTCTAACTGCTTAGGGTACACCTGTAGAAATAACAATATTTACACATCGACAGTACCCTCAGTCGGATATTTTTCTTTCAAAACATGATGCAGAAACATGATTCTAATAGCTATAATAAACTTTTTCTTATCGGTTAAGGATTCTTGATTTCTCAAAAATTATTCCAACTCTTCCGTAGTTATGTCACAATAAGCAGCCAACGTCTCATACCTTAATCCTATGTCTCTATGCAATCCTTCTATAATGACACACAATCTTTGTTCTTCATCAAAATCAATAGCTGTTAAAAAGGCACTCATTTCTATTGGATGAGTGTGATACATTTTGTGATTAGTATATAAAATCTTATTTATTACATCATCTGACATGTTGTATATTTTTTTATTTTTTCAATATTTTCTTCCAATGTAATAATTTTTATGAATAGTTCCTCCTAATATTTATTAATTGGGCCTATCAGTCTATGAACGGGGCGGGAAGGCTGCCATAAAGGAAGGACGGAAGCCGCGTTTTCCGCGCAGCTTCCGCCCCGATCTTCCGGACAACTAACTTAAATACCGATTTCGGATGACCCCCATGTGGTGAATCTCGTGTCCTGCGATGCCGTATGCAAGGGCACGCGCCGTAATGCTTGCGTTGTTGGCTGTGCCTTTGCGGGACCACGCCTCCGCCGGTAACCCGCGCAGCAGTGTGATCGTCGATTGCCGTACGGCCCGGTAGTCTTCGGCCAATAGCGCGGTTGTCCAGCTCCCGAAAGGAGGCATGAACAATTCCTGGTCGAATCCGGACAGAGGCGTCTGGTCCCCTCTTGCGAACCGGAGCAGGCGGTAGGTCATGACGCGTTCTCCGTCTGCGATGTGGCCCACGACTTCTTTCAGCGTCCATTTTCCTTCCGCATACCGATAAGCGCCTTGGCTTTCGGTCAACGATGCCAGCAACCCGGTCATTTGCTTTTCCTGGGCGAGCAGAATGTCGATGATGTTGCCATCCGGCACCAACCGGATATACTTTCCGAAGTCCCCGGCATATTCTTCTTCTGACGGTCTTTGATTCATGCGTAATCACCTCTTTATGGAGTTATAGAAAATTAAAATGCTCTTTCCGATGCTCTACCGAGATTTTTTTGCGAATTTCGTAATTTCGGCATGTATAATGAATTCGCGAAAGGATAAAACTTTCCTTCCAATAATTGAGTGTAAGCAACACTTAGTTGGTCTGTGGCCATGAGGATGCTTGGAATCTAAAATCGGCAGGTATGGCTGTCCGATCGATGGAAAGTGGCCAGATGAAAGTGTTTAGTGATAATAAAGTTGTTTAATTCTTATAGAACAAACGGGTGCGTTAGCTGAAGATCGGGGCTCTCTTTAAGGCAGCCCTTTTCTTATGGAACTGAAGGGGCAGGATAGTTCTAGAAGCGTAACTTATTCGAACCCTGATTATGACTATTTTTGTATCAAGGTGTTTAATTTACAATAAAGTTGTTGAACGAATGCGAGTCATTCTTTCAACAATCGGCCAGATTGTGGAGTAAATAAACAAGTGCGCTTTAAGTTTTCTGAAAATTATGGGAGGATATAGAAACTGTGAACATTGTTTTATTATCATTGAATTGCTCCTATAATAAAAAAGAGCGCGCGCTGAATTTAATTTGAAGGAGCAAAGAAATGATTGCAAATCAGCAATTAGTTATAAATAATCTTGAAGAAAAAATAAGAATATTCACTCATGCGGTTAATGGAAAGCTTATCAAAGAAGAAGATTTCGTTTTGGCGAATACAGAAATACCCACTGATACATTCAATGTACTTTTGCCGAAATCTTCACATATAAAAAATGCTTTTAAGATTAGAAGTAGCATCGAAAACATGTCTCTTAAAGAATATCCCTTTAGTACATGGATTGACTCCCGGTATTTGAACGCTGGCTGGCAAGACCTGATGCAAGAATACGGCCTAAAAGAAGCAGAACGTAATGTAATGATGAAACTTGAAAATACTCTTAATGTTGGTCAAAGAAAGTCCCATCAGCTTATGATTACTCATGTGAGAAATTTTGAAGAACTTAAGGAATATAAAGAGGTTTTTATGAGCCTATTTGAAGGTACACCAGAAAAAGCTGCGTTAGAACATTATTTTAATAAGTTTTCTGAAGGAAATTTGGGTTCGGAAATTCAAATGTTTATTGGACGCGTCGGCGAATTAACTGTATCTACTGCTTTACTAATAGATAGCAAAGAAAGTTATGGTATTTATGATGTTATGACAAAAGAAACATTTAGAGGTAAAGGATATGGCAGTGAAATGTTTCAATACCTTCTTACTCAAACAAAAGATAAACAAAAACCCGTTGTCTTACAAGCATCAGAGGATGGGGAAAATATCTATAAGCGCTTTGGGTTTATAGATGTCGGAGAAATGGTTGTATTTGAATAAGAAGTTTTCTTATGAAGTCAAAGGGCGATACATATTAATATGTATCGCCCTTTGAACAAGGTCCATTCAATATAATAGAGGATGAACTTATGTTGAAACTGTTTCTGAAGATATATACGAAAAAATTGATGTATGTAAAATGAAGTGTAATTGATTTTATGAATGATACTTCTTTATCCTTTAACAAACTACATTGTGAAGGAATGTAGTTTGTTAAAGGGGCAGGTTAGTGTAACTGCACGTGTTGTTAAATATGGTAAAATGAGTAAAAAAGGAGGGGCGATATGAAGGTGGTTCTTCAAGCAATTATAGGTTCCTTTTCAATTCATGTAATCTATGCAGTCGTTATGATGTTAGTCGGTTATATGAAAACAAAAAATTATAAACCAGATATTGAGAGTGCATGGGATAAAGCAGCAACCCTGCAAAACGAGGTAGAGTTTGTGAGTGTTACGCCTCCTTATTTTTATGCATTATCATTTTTGGTAGTATTTGTAATATGCGGAATTGTAATTTTATCGTATGAAAAGGTAATGAACTAACAGGGCAGATTAGTTGAAGATGGAATAATAAGGAGTGAGTGGAAATGAGTTTGGCTTCCTATATGGGGTGTAATCAAGAAATACCGATTAATGCTGATGATTCAGATGATTTTTTTATATTGGCAGTTGTTTTGCCAGTGAGTGTGACTTGCTAAATGTAAAGAAATATCAGTTTACTACTCCTTTCGTTTATGAGGTATCAAGTCATTGGGGAATTGAGATTTCAAAATATATGAACCCAAAATCGTGTGCCGAATCGAAAATGAAGCTGATAGAATTATGTAAAATTATGGACAGGTTCATTGAGATCGGTGATTTTTTTGAACTGTATAGTTGTTGGGTAGGGGAAGAAGCTGAAAAGCGAGATGGTGAGATTACCCTCCAAATCAATACCTTTGATATGGACGTGTTTGAAATTCCCGAAAAAACGTTAGTTAGGTTAAAAAAATGAATTTTCTGCTTCACTAACGGGTGCATTAGCAGAAGATCGGAGTTCTCTTACAGGCAGCTTTTTCTTTATACGAAAAATTGGTGCACGATCGTTCTGCAAGCGCAGTATATTCACACTGCGCACCAACTTACTTCCTATCTGTCTCCTTTGAGAACGTTCAAAAAATTAGAGATGAAAGGTTGTGGAGAGTGTTCATGACAGTATATATTAAGCTCCCACGTGCCATCTATCTCCCTTTATAAAATATCGTTATATTTTTTCTCTAACTCAAGCAGCCAAGACTTTCTTTGAATGCCCCCGCCATACCCGCCAAGATCGCCATTTGTATTGATCACTCTATGACAAGGAATAAGAATTGAAATTTGATTGGCTCCATTTGCTCCAGCGACAGCACGATAAGCTTTAGGATTTCCTATTTCTCTTGCTAAATCTTTGTAACTAATGGTACTTCCCGGGCGTATCCCTCTCAGTATCCTCCAAACCTCTATTTGGAAGCTTGATCCAATTTCGTCTGTAATGGGTGTTTGAAAGGAAAAGCGAGTACCTTCAAAATATTCCTGCAGTTCCATTTCAAGATGCTGGAGAATTTGATTTGTTCCAGGTATGATAGCTGCAGAAAATTTTGTCCGCATTTTCTCAATTTCCTTTTCTAATCCCCTTCTATCAACAAATTCTAAAAGAAATAGAGCGGTATCATCGGCTATTGCAATCATCGAACCTAATTTTGTTTCAATCCACTTTGCCGTTAAGAGTTTTACTTGTTTATTTCTCTTCGGAACGGCCCCCATGATGCGCGTAAAAGCATCACGAAATCCATTACTGGATTCAAATCCGCTATCAAGCTGAGTGTAAATGAAAGGTTTACCATTGCGAATATGATTAAATGCCACACCAAGACGGCGGGCTCGAGCGTATTCAATAAAAGTCATCCCAAATTGTTTTTTAAATTGTCTTCTTGCGGTGTTCGCGCTAATGGATAAGTCATCAAAATCCTTATCCGTCCATTTTTTTTGAGGATTCTCTTCTATAGCTACAACTAATTTTTTTACTTCAGGGGATAAAGAACTAGGTGTATTTAATGGCTGACACCTTTTACAAGGCCTGTAGGAAGCCAATGTAGCTTCTTTTGCCGTTTTAAAAAACTCGCAGTTTTCTTTTTTAGGCTTTTTGGCAGGGCAAGTTGGTCTGCAAAATACACCCGTCGTTCGAACCCCTACATAAAAAGTGCCTTCATAGTTTGAGTTTCTCTCTACTAGCATTGTATAAAATGTATCTATTGTCCTTTGGTCAGTAATCATAATTTTCGCTTTGCCTCCTAAATCCTAAATGTGAGCTGATTTGCTAAGATATTTTGTGCTTGGAAATAAGAATGTGGTCCATAGCTTACCCTGCTTACACCAACATTTTTCCAGTTAATACTCTCGATATTAGTAGATGAATTCAGCATAATGTTAACTGGTAAAGGAGAATTTTTAGAAAATTCCTCGATCAGCTCTATATTGGTCAGCCCTGGGATAAATATACCGTCCGCACCAGCATCAGCATAGACATCAGCTCTATGTAGCGCTTCCTTTACTAAATCAATAGAGTGCTTCTCTTCTTTAAAAAATACGTCTGTTCTTGCATTAACAAATATATGGGTGTTTAAAGATGTAGCAACATGCTTTAGGGTTTGAATCCTGTCTGCTTGTTCATTAACATTCCATAACTCATAAGTATCGGAGCCATTTTTTTTATCTTCAAAATTAATTCCTGAGATACCTGTAGTAAAAAGAGATTGAGCATTATTATAGAGTGTTTCTAGAGAATCTGCATAAAACCCTTCTGCATCAACGGAAACAGGTACATTAGAATTATGGATTAGCTGCTGAGAAAACCATATTAGATTTTCAAAAGGTAATTTTTCTCCATCTGCGTATCCCCAGGCATCAGCAATTGCATAACTGCTAGTCGCTAATGCTTTGACGCCTTTACCCTCAATAATTTTTGCAGACATTACATCCCAACAATTAAAGAGGTACAACACATCCTCTTGATCATGTAGCTTTTTAAAAGCTTGAAATTGATTTTTTGTCATTTTGACTCCTCTTTTCCATTTTTTGATACCTTTATAATAACGAATCCTTACATTTTAGAAACCAGAAAAATTAACACCAATTTTTTATTTTCCATACCAAAAACGCCCCCTTTTAGGCATCCTTTCCGAAGTACAATGCGTGAAAAAGGAATTATAAAAAGGGGGAATTCTCAAAGAGTATTTCTTGTATAAGCGTAGTTTACTCGGACTATGTGGTAGTAAACCGCAATTTTCTTTGTTAAATAAGAGGTCTTTCATTTATACTTGATATAAATCTAAGGGAATATGGAAGTGTCTTATTAATGAATGATTATTTAAAATCAGATTGTAATAATTGTTTAGGGTTATGTTGTGTAGCCTTACCTTATGCCAAATCAGCAGATTTTTCATTCAATAAGGACGGTGGAGAGCCATGCCGAAATTTATGTTCAGATAATAGTTGCAATATACATGACCAATTGAGAGAAAAAGGGTTTCGGGGTTGTGTTTCTTATGAATGCTTTGGAGCCGGACAACATGTATCACAGACTATTTATGACGGTGGCGATTGGAGAGATAACTCAGAACGTTCCATAGAAATGTTTGCGCTATTTCCTCTCGTTCAACAACTTCATGAAATGCTGTGGTATCTCAATCAAGCTCTAAGCTTGAAGGAAACACAGTCATTTCATTCAAGTTTGCAAAACATTTATGAAGAAACGTTAACATTGACGGAGAAAGCGCCTAAAGAAATTTTAAAGTTAGACATTGTCGCACATAGAAGTAAAGTTAATATTTTGTTACTGAAAACAAGTGAAGTATTTCGTGAGGATGTAATTAAAAAAAGGAAAAACAAAGGAACAAAGAAAAGGTTAGATTACTTAGGAGCAAATCTAATAGGGGCAGATTTACAAGGGGTTAGTTTGCGAGGAACACTAATGATAGCAGCCAATTTAAGTCATGCTGATTTGAGAAAAGCTGATTTTATAGGTGCTGATCTCAGAGATGCAGACCTAAGTAATGCGAACTTAACAGGTGCTATCTTTCTAACACAATCGCAAATAAATTCAGCTAAAGGAAATGCCCATACGAAAATACCAAATTTCTTAAAAAAACCTGATCATTGGTTGAAATAAATTAGCTTTACCGCATTGTTTGTGTCAACTCTGCGATAAGTTTTATAGAACTAACGGGTGCTAAATTATTTTAGAAGGAGAGGGGAAATCGTGAAAAAATATTTAGGGGGAATTTCATTTGGTTTAATTATCTTGGTTACTTGTTTCTTGGTTGCACATATAACACGGGTCATTGATACTGGAGTACTTACCTTTCGCGTGCTGATGATAGGCGGGGTCGTTTTATCATTAGCTTTTTCTATTCTCAGTGAGAAAGGACTTTGGAGGAAATTAGCTTTAGGACTTAGTATATTAGTTGGTTTATTTTACCTTACAGCGTTCGAATTAATGAGAATAATATTCCAAGGTAATGGATTTTAAATGGTTTATTCAACATAAAGGTGTTCTGTTGAAGTTCCTAATGCTTTAAAACATGTTAATGATAAGCTGTCCTTTGAAGATTGGGGGGAATTAGTTAAAGGTAAAATAAAAAAAGAGAAGGCATAATTATTTATTTTGTTTAATGAAGTAACAGTGCTTTTCTTCATTAGCTTGAGCTCATCAGCAGCTCCTTTTCTTATAGGGACTGTTTAACTGGAGAAGAAAGGTCGTTAAAACATATATTATGAGATTGGGAAGGAGAAACTTACTAGTAAGGAGCCGACTATGAAGAGTATATTGGAAAGAAGGTTAAATTATTTATATACAGGGGAAAGTTTTGCAATAATCGTGTTCATACCTCTTAGTTTCTTAGTTAATTACACATACCCTCATCTGCAATTATATTCTCTGCTTTCTTTTTGGATTTCCTTTTTCTTATTAGAGTTTATCCTTATTCAAGGAGCTTATTATTGGCATTCCAAATGGAAGTGCCTCATTACTGAAAATAAATCTATAACTCCAATCAAAACTGTTAAACTATTGGTGAAAATGCGAACAATAAACTTAGTTCTGATATTTTTTTCTATGATTTTATTTGTTATAGACGTACTTGTTAATTATCCCAGTCTACCAATTAAGGGATTGTTAATTAGTGGATTTATATTTATTTTTGCTGTTCTCGAATTCATTAATTACTTCTACTTGCAGTTGTCTTATGATAATGTATCTGACATTAAATATTTAATAAAAACTAAGAAATTAAAACGATCATCATTAAGCAAAGATTTTAAGCGTGTTGGATAATAAAGGGGTAAAGAGTTTATTCATCAACTAACGGATACGTCAGCTGAAAATCAAAGCTGCCTTTCAGGCAGCTTTTTGAAATTACCGGGACGGGTTATCTAAGAAGCAAGGGGTTCTTCTTTATTTTATCGAATAGATAGGGATAGAATAAAGGGGGGAAGTGAAATAATGGAAATTAATAAAAAACTAAACACACAGTTCAATCCTGTTGTAGCGAATGTTAGAAAGACCTCTGATTTAGTTGACTGTTCAGGTGGGTCTGTTTTTATCATTCATGACGATACTATTGTTACAGAGGAATATTGGGGAAACCATTCGAAAGAACCTAATTCGAGGCGAATCCAAGAGGATACCCAATTTCATGTTGCGTCCGTTAGAAAAAGTTACATAGGCTTTGCCGTTGCTTATGCGGTTCATGAAGGATACTTAGATTCAATCGACGATCTATTAGTGAAATATCTTCCCCAGTATAGTATGCCAATATTTAATGGGACCACGATAAGACACTTACTAACACATACGCATGGTTTAACGAGTAGTAACGGGGAGATACAGCGGGAATTTCCACCTGGAGCAGATTGGTCATATCGCGGTATTGGAATTGAATTGTTGACGCACATTGTTAAAAATGCGACTGGTAAATCGGTTGCTGAGATAGTTGTGAATAATGTATGTAACCCTCTGAATTTTACGGAGACTGGTTGGTATGGAGATATACATGATAAACTTGTTGCTGTCATACGGAAGCCTAATGATCCAAACTGGACAACAAGTAAGAGTACAAAAGGTGATCAGGCGAATATGTATGTATCATCAAGAGAGTTGGCTAAGTGGGGATACTTCCATCTTAAAAAAGGATACATAGGCGGAAAACAATTGGTATCAAAAGAAATTATCGATATGGCTACAAGCATCCAAAGCCCAAGTTCATTGGATGTGAAGCTCCCACAAAATGGTTTCTTGTGGTTCGTAAAAGGGTTGCCTGCAAGAAAATCAGAAATGGGTGAACTTGTATCTAAAGGCTCCTTTCAAATTCTTGGCTATACAGGAGTAACTCTTTTGGTTATACCTCAACATAACCTTGTGGCAGTGCGCGCATTCAATAGTTTTGGTTCTCCTCAGGGGTTTGAATATTTAGCTGATGTCCGAGAGTTTGGTAATACTGTAATGACTTGTTTGACGAACTGACTGGTGTTTCACATCAATAAGAGAGTTGCTTTGAGAACTAGCGGGCCGTTAATGGAAGAAGGAACAATTCTGAGCAATCTAGAAAGAAAGACTGTAAAGAAAAAAGGTAAATGAGGTGTTTTTTATAGAAAAGATACCTGTTAAAACGATTAAGAAGATAGAAGAGGATATTGAAAAAAATGATTTAGGAAAAGCTAGGGATAGACTGCACGGGTTAATTTCAACCTATCCTCATGAGTTAGAACTCCGCAGAAGGTTGGGGGATATCTATTTTGCATTAAAAGATCCTTCAATGGCTGGTCGTTACTGGTATTTAGAAAAGAATAAGACATCAGAAATGGAAAAGGCCTGTATTTTGTTTGAAAAGTCTATGGGAAACGATGCTTTCAATATTTCACAAGCTCTAAAATATAAAGGTGATAGAGAATTTTTAAAAAGACTGGAATTGGATCAGGCAAGTTCACTTATACAAAGTAAAGTGATAGAGAATTTGATCGAACAGCCTGAAGAGGCATGGAAAGATAAGTTGTTTGTTTTTGGGTGTTTCTCAATCCTGATACTAACCATTCTCTTTGCATTGGTCGGAGTTTACGCTCTTTTAAACTGGATTTTTTGATCCTAACGAATACGTTATTTAAGATTTAGCTGCCTTCACTGGCAGTTTTTTTTATGGGAATTTAGAGGAAGGTTAGTTCATCAAGGCAAAAATTAGCTTTTACCAAAGAAGCCTTCATTATAATGATATGTCCCTGATTATACCTTCCGCATTCAAATAGGACGCCTCCTTTAATAAAAGGGAATAATTTTTTTATCCTCCCCGTATCTTTTTAAGAAGGAAATCCGTTAATACTATGAAAGGTTTTTTTATGTTCCATTAAAATGAATGGGGGAAAACTATGAGAGTCCTAATATTGGGAGGTACTCGTTTTTTAGGAAAAGCTTTGGTAAAAGAAGGCTTGAAAAGAGGGCACGAAATTACGTTATTCAATCGCGGTACCAATAAAGAAATGTTTCCTGAGGTTGAGCAGCTGATTGGCGATCGAGACAATGATGTGTCCAGTCTAGAAAATCGGAAATGGGATATTGTACTGGATACGTGCGGCTTTGCTCCGCATCACATAAAAAAAATAGCGACTGTACTTGGGGATAGCATCGAACATTATACGTATATCTCAAGCATCTCTCTTTATAAGGATTGGATTCCCGTCAATATTACGGAAGACTATCAGGTACAATCCATGCCGGAGGATAAGTTGAAGGATGTTGAGGAGGGGAAGATTTCTCCCTATGAGTATTACGGTGCGTTGAAAGCATTGTGTGAAGCAGAAGCAGAAAAGCATTGGCCAGGGCGCGTTTTGCATGTAAGAGCAGGGCTGCTTGTGGGAGCGTTTGACTATACGGACCGGCTCCCGTACTGGGTTCAGCGTGTGGCACAAGGTGGAAAAGTATTGGTGCCGGGACGTTCAGATCGTCCTGTTCAATTGATTGACGTAAAGGATGCAGCCACATGGGTGTTCAATATGGCGGAAAGCAGAAAAAAAGGCGCGTTTAATGTAACAGGTCCCCATGATACATTGACAATGAAAGAGCTCTTGAACACTTGTAAAGCGGTCACAAACAGCGATGCCGAATTTGTGTGGGCAGATGAACCGTTTATAGTCGAGCACAAAGTACAGCCGTGGACGGAAATGCCTTTTTGGATTCCTGAAAACTTCCCGTTAGAAGGAGAAGCTGAACCGTGGAAAGGATCCTTTCTCATCAATATCGCAAAATCTCTTAGCGCTGGTCTTACCTTCCGCCCTCTAGAAGATACGGTTCATGATGTGTATCAATGGGAGAAGGCGAGACAGGATACAGACCGAAAAACAGGGATATCAAAAGAAAGAGAGCAAGAGCTGCTGGAGGCTTGGTTCCTGCAAGAGAAAAAGGAGAGAGTGTGAAGGGGCTTCCCCATCTAACTTAAGGAAAATAATGTTCCCTTCGGGGTTATGTTCATGATGATGTTGCCTGAATAAACGTTAGCCGCCATTTTGTTTGGCGGTTTTTTTATTGCCTATAAAGAATATGGTATGATTTGGTTGTGGATAATGTGTAACATTTTACCAATACGGAGAATATCCGACGGGTTCCGAAATTGTCATCCAGATAGAATGATAGACGGCAGGTATGTTTATCGTGGATAGCTTGAAGTGAAAAGGGGGAGTGGAAGATGGCAAGTGAAGGTTCGTTATATAAACATTTACTTCAATTGGAAGAGAAGTTGTTACAACCGGAAATCCGTACATCTCAAACCGAGCTTGAGCAGTTACTTGCAGATGATTTTTTTGAATTTGGCAGTTCCGGTAAAGTCTTGTACAAAGATGGGGGCATTGGGGAAGCAGGAATAGGTGAGGTAAAGATGACCTTGAGTGATTTTGAAACGCATCCATTGTCGGAAGAGATCGTGTTAGCTACCTATCTAGTATTTAATGAAGTTAATGAACGATATTCATTGCGGAGTTCGATTTGGAAATTCACCGATGGAAGCTGGAAAATGCTTTTTCACCAAGGGACAAACACGACTCCTTAGTTTTCGTTTTTACATGCCAAAAGGATCCTTCGATACGAAGTTGACAACCCTATCAGTGGAATATATACTGATGAACATGACGTAAACGTTATGTTTTGAGGAGCGATAGGTGATGGATAAACGCATGCGAATTGGCGAGCTGGCAAGGCGCGCAGGGGTAACGCAACGTACTGTTCGGCACTATGAGAGCATAGGACTCATGCCTCCGGGTGAGCGTGAAGGAACCGGACAGCATTATTATACGGAGGAATCCCTTGAACGTCTCCGGAAAATCGATCAATTAAAGAAATTAGGACTGAGCCTCGATGAAATGCGTGAAGTCGTTCAGCTATATTTTATCGATCCTAGCGGGGTGCAATCAAAGCGGAAAGCTCTTGCCCTCCTTCGTCAGCATCTAGCTGAAACGGATCAGAAACTCAGTGAGTTGGGGCAATTCCGCGGGGAAATTCAGTCGCTTATCGGCCACTTTGAGCGCTGGTTCGAAAAAAGAGAAGGTGAATGACCTTTTCTTGAGCAAAACATAACGTTAACGTATTACGTAATGTTTTTACGATTAAAGGATGATAAGTACAGGGTGGCAGAAGTGCGCGGGAATCAGATGTGTTAGGCGAAGCCAGGCTTCAGCGTTATGCAGTTTCGCGACTTCGTGAGATTTGGCGGCAAAGGTAAAAGCGCAGGTAAAGGACTCTGGGATGGATTTCATTATGAAGAATGTAGGGGGGATTGATTTGAACATTCAAGCAAACGAAAGAGCTATATCGAGAGTGGGACTTGGCTGTGGCCGTATGTCCAATGCCAATTCCGACAGAAATGAAAGCATAGCCACCATTCATGCTGCCCTGGATGCGGGTATCACTCATCTTAACACGGCAGATTTCTATACCAGTGGCCATAACGAAATGCTGATTGGTGAAGTACTCAAGGGCCGAAATAGAGAAAAGGCTTTTTTATCCGTGAAATTTGGAGCTTTAGTGGCTCCTGATGGCAGGATGTATGGTCTGGATGTTAGACCTCAGCATATTAAAAATTACTTAACGTATTCACTTAAACGGTTAGGCGTGGATTATATCGACCTATATCAGCCGGCAAGAATCGACCTGGCGATTCCTGTCGAAGAGACGATAGGCGCGATTTCCGACATGGTCAAGGCTGGGTACGTCAAGCATATCGGGATGACACAGGTGGATGCCGCTACTCTAAAAAAGGCGCATTCCGTTCATCCCATCAGTTTGGCTGAATACCAATATTCGCTGTTTAATCGCGGCATCGAGAAGGATATCGTGCCGGCTGCAAGGGAATTGGGGATTGATGTTGTGGCATTTGGGACACTTGCTCACGGACTGCTTGGCGGTACGATGTCTAAAGACAAGGTGGACCATGGCAATAGCTATATCCCATTATTCCATAAAGGAAATATCGACAAAAACCTTTCCCTTGTTGAAGGCTTACGCGAGCTAGCGGCAGAAAAACAAATGACGGTAGCCCAGCTTGCGCTAGCGTGGGTTTTAACCAAAGGCAAAGATATCATGCCGTTAATTGGTGCAAGAAAAGTAAACCAGCTTCAGGAATCGATGAAGTCGCTGGCTGTTCATCTATCAGAAAGTGATGTCAAAAGAATAGAAGAAGCCATTCCAGTAAGTGCGATTGCCGGTGGCAGTTTTCCGCAGATGCAATTCAAACATGGAATCGTGGTCCCTCAATAAAGGGATAATGGAAGAAGCCTGCACTCAGTTTGTATACTCGAACTAGCGGGTGCAGGTGCCGATGATTGGAGCTGTCTTTGAGACGGCTCTTTCTTTATGGAACGAATGGGGCAGAATGGTTGAACAACCGTATCGGGCATCGAAATGATGATGCAGCGGTATGTATCATGGATGCTGATTGCTTGTTCTCAACAGAAACAGCCTATGATAAATTATAATTACAATAATTTACAAATTTTAATGTTTATTCAGTAGGGAAATAAAATTATGGACGAAACATGATGATTAGGGAGTTGATCGCTCGAATCATACCTAGTGAAAGTCACAGGTATTCATTGCTTGCTGTTGGGAATGAAATTACAGTGGATGTATTAGAGGACAATAACCTAACCAATGTGGGACCTATTATAAACACATCATCTTATGAGTCATTGAATGAGCAATATCCTAAACTTTCCTTAAAGAAAGAACCTGCATTCATTGTGTTCAATAAAGATGACTTGGTATTAAAAACATACGATTATGAAGAACTGATTAATTGTTTACAAAATCCGGAAAAATAATTCTACCCCTCATGGTTAAGATGGGAGAAAAAGGGGACTAGGAATATTTTCCTGAACTTATATTTAAAAACGGACGCGATAGATACGTTCGAAATTGTCTTTAAGACAGGTTTGTGAAAAACAGGATAATCAGAACCAAGAGGTGGAAAGGAATGTATCAATTTCAACACGAGGTCCAAAGAAAAGAAAAGATTGATAGGGTATATCACACTTTATATATCATTTCTTGCTTGGTAAATATAGCTTTAGATTTCGCGAATGGTCATTTTCTTAATGGAATAGTCAGTCTGTTATTTGCAGTCTTTATATTTCACTATGGTTTGCGAAAGAAATACTGGGCGGTACTTTTCATAAAATGTACGGTATGGATTCATATCGTTTTCTTGTTGGTGATGTTTCTGGTGATGAGGATTAAATGATAACGTAAGTAAATGGACTGCTAACAGGTGCATTACCTTTCTAACCATTTGTCCATTTGATGCAGTGAAGGGGTTCTTGGCCATTGATGTGAGGAGTAAGGATCGGAGAAAAAAATTAAAAGCAGGAAGCATGTTAGGTATGGGACATGCCTTTTTTTGTATGAATATGTAAAAGGTGATAATTGTAATTTGAGTATAATCGATAAAAATTTATTGTAAATCAATAAAAAATCCATTAAACTTAAATCAAAAATGTAAAGATACACAAGTGAGGTACTGTTATGAAACAAGTTACGACACTCTTTTTAAAGTTAGCTATCATTTTTATCGGCATTCCTGTTCTTGCCTTGTGCCTATTTTTGGTGCCTAAGATCGGGAATTTTGCTGGAGAATTGTATCCAAATCTCTCTTATCTGAAACCCCTTGTGTTAATCGATATGTATGCGGCAGCAATCCCTTTTTACGTTGCTCTGTTTCAAGCTTTTACGCTTTTACGCTATATTGATAAGAACCAAGCGTTCTCGGACCTCTCGGTGAAGGCTTTAAAGAAGATAAAATACTGTGCCATCACGATCAGTGCCTTGTACCTGCTAGGTATGCCACTCTACTATCTCATGGCGGAAAAAATTGACCCTCCAAGCTTCATGCCAATCGGTTCGATGATCATTTTTGCCTCTATGGTCATCGCCGTTTTTGCTGCTGTTCTTCAACGGCTTTTACAAGAAGCGATCCAGATTAAATCAGAAAATGATTTAACGGTCTAAGGTGAAGGATATGGCAATCATTAAACCTCCTCAACCTGCATACTCTAGCGTTTTTTAAGATAGTTAATGGCTGGCATGTTTTGAGTGATTTTTATTCAAAACATGCCATTTCTATTTTCAAGGTTATTGATGAAACATTTGAAGTCCAAACACATAAACCGACGGTCAATGGATCGCTCCATAGCTCCCGTTACACGTGAAATTGCAATTTGCCGACTCAAGGGAAACAGCCCTTTGTTCGATTTTCTCATATATATCCTGATTTTTGGAGATTTAACCAAGGTTTCAACATACCTATCGATTACAGAGTCGTTTGACATCTCCCCAAATTGGAATACATGGAAGGCTTCAGGAAGGAAGGGTAATTCTTTAATTCAGCAAAGGTTAGTGTTAACATATAGTGAGTAGATCTTCTACATGAAGGAGCCAATTATGAATCCCAATATACTATTGCGTAATAATGTAAAGTTGAAAGGAAATGGTACACGACCAATGATTTTTGCGCCAGGCTTCGGTTGTGATCAAAATGTCTGGCAATCTGTTGCCAAAGACTTCGAAGACGAATACCAAATTATCCTATTTGACTATGTTGGGTCAGGTAATTCCGACTTACAGGCATACAACGTGGAAAGATACAGCTCTCTTGAAGGGTATGCACAAGATGTACTTGATGTTTGTTCCGCATTAGACCTTAAGGATGCTATATTTGTTGGACACTCTGTTGGATGTGTCATCGGCATGCTGGCATCCATTAAACATCCTGAATACTTTTCCAAGCTTGTCCTTGTAGGGCCTTCGCCTTGCTATCTCAACCTTCCTGATGAATATTACGGAGGATTCGAGAAAGAACAGCTTCTTGGATTGATTGATATGATGGAAAAAAATTATATAGGCTGGGCAACCGCCTTTGCGGGAACGGTTATGTCCAATCCCGATCGGCCAGAGCTGAAACAGGAGCTAGAGAAGCGTTTTTGTTCTACTGATCCCCTTATCGCTCGCCAATTTGCAGAGGCTACCTTTTTCGCAGACAACCGTAAGGACTTAGCGAAAGTGAAAGTACCCTCCCTTATCTTGCAATGTTCAGAAGATGTTATTGCTCCGGCAGCCGTAGGTGAATATATTCATAAACATCTTCCAGATAGTACATTGAACATGATGAAAGCAACAGGACACTGTCCGCATATGAGTCATCCCGAGGAGACGATTTTCCTGATCCGTCAGTATTTGGATGATTCTTCGGCAATTGATGTATAGAAAAGGATAGGTGTGAAGTTTTGTGAATGAACAATTGAATGATGCACCTTGCGGATTTTTGACCTTGTCAGAAGAAGATGCTATTTTATCCATTAACCGAACCTTACTTAAAATATTGGGGTATGATCACGAACAATTGGAAGGAAAGCATTTTAACTTCATCCTTTCAGCTTCGGCTATACTTTTTCATCAGCTATATCTGGTTCCTCTGATTAAGCTGGAAAATCACATAGAGGAAATATATATTTCCTTAAAGGCGGCAGATGGTGAAGAGATCCCCGTGTTGCTCAACGCTGTCCGAAGAGTGCGCGTGGGAAGCTCCGTCATCGAGTGTGTGGTGATTCCCATGCGAAAAAGAAACGAATTGGAAAATGAGCTTTTATTGGCGAAAAAAGAGGCCATGACAGCTCTTCATGCTAAGAATGAGGCTTATTCTGATTTGGAGAAAGCTCATGAAATGGTAAAAATGCAAAAAGAAGAACTTATTGAAGTGAATGGGAAAAACGAAAAATACAAAATGGAAACAGAACGAGAAATGGAACTCGCAAAAAAAATCCAAGAGGCGCTATTACCTGTTCCCATCAGTAATGAACATCTTGACATTCAAGCCTATTATAAAGGCGCCAATCAACTATCAGGTGACCTTTATGGATACTACCAAATTGACGATCGCCGGTTTGGGCTTATCCTGCTCGATGTGATGGGGCATGGGCTTTCGTCGGCTTTGATAACCATGTCGCTTCATTCCATATTTCAACGGTTAATTTTAAAAGGTTCCGAAGTCGAGACCGTTATGAAGGAATTAGATGATATTCTTCATTCTCTATTCAGAAACACAAGTGAAACTTCTTATTATTGCACAGGTGTTTACCTTTTAATCGATACGGATAAGAAAGAAATCAGTTATATTAATGCAGGCCATCCTCCCGTGATCTTACAGGATATGAACGGAAAGCAATATCACCTGCAATCCAATCGTCCGCCACTCGGGATGTTCGAGGGGATAAGCTTTAAAACAAATGCCATTACATACAATAAAGACAGTTTCCTGTTCCTTTATACAGATGGAGTGGAAGAACCTATAGGTCCAGACCAATTATGTACTTTAATCAAGAACCATTCGACAGCACCATTATCGACACTTAAACAGGAAATCATAAACTCTCTTAGAGTGGAAGAAAATAATGATTCATATAAAGATGACCAATGCTTCATACTGGTCAAACTGAATTAAGTCAGTGAGAGAGAGACGTGTCATGATATCACTAAATATGGTTGTGCTAGTTGAAGAGTGGAGCTGCCTTAAGGCAGCTTTTTTGGTTCCAATAGTATAGACAAACTCGATGAAATTGACTATATTTTTTATTGCAAACACAACAAAGGTACGGTACATTTTATATATGACTTTTTATTGCATTTGCAACAAAAAAACTAGATGCAAGCCCTAAGTAAAAAAGGGCAACCATGGAAGGGGCAACCTATATCAATGACGATCCATATAAAAAAATGTACATGCGAAGATTTACACACGCTTCAAGACATTAGCTATGAAACCTTCAATGAGACATTTAAGCATCAGAATTCACCGGAAAATATGAATGCTTATTTGGAAAAGGCATTTAATTTAGACCAATTAGAAAAAGAATTATCCGATCTGTCTTCGCAATTCTTCTTTGTTAATGTGGATAATGAGGTCGCTGGGTATTTGAAGGTTAATATTAATGAGGCTCAGTCTGAAAAAATGGGTGACGAATCACTTGAAATTGAGCGGATTTACATAAAGAAAAAATTTCAAAAACATGGTCTTGGCAGAGATCTTCTAAACAAAGCGCTGGAAGTTGCGCTGGAAGGTAATAAAGAGAAGATCTGGCTAGGGGTCTGGGAGAAAAATGAAAATGCGATCGCTTTTTATAAGAAGCTGGGGTTCATCCAAACTGGCGCCCACTCTTTTTATATGGGTGATGAAGAACAAACCGACTTTATTATGACCAAAACAATAGGAAAACATTTTTGAAAAGCGGCATTCATTTCCGCTCATACCAACGAACAGAGCTGCCAGTAAGGCAGCTTTTTATTATGCAGCGAGCGGGGCTGTTTCTACTAATAAGCTTATATCTCCTTTCAAATAAATTTTTTATTGTTGAAAAAATATACGTTTAGTGTAAAATTACACTTAAAAGGAGTGTTTAGGTATAAATGGAAAGAGGAGAGTTCATCCGTTTAATTTCAGAAAAAATGAAGCTTGTTCGAACAGAGCAAAATTTTTCTCAAGATAAGATGTCGGAAATTCTGGGGATTTCGAAAAAAACGTTAGTGCAAATTGAAAAAAGAAGAATGGAAGCCAATTGGACAACCGTTGTGGCATTTTGTGCGTTGTTTAATCATAGCCAATTGTTGATATCGACGATTGGTGATGATCCGGTTGATTTTGTCCGGCTAATCGCAAGCAAAAATGGCGGGACGCCAAAGGAAAAAACAATGGGCGGTAAGATATGGTGGAAGGAAATCGATTATAGAGGGGATTTTCGATTGCAACAAAACTTGATTAGTAACCATTACCGTATATTGGATCAATACGATTATCGCTGGCATAGTTCTTTTGCTAAAGAAGAGAGTATAAGCCGCTTGATTGAACTGCACGAGTTACACACAATCGAGGTGGAGAAAGGGAGAGGATATGAAGAATAAGATTTTCATTACAGTATTGATGATCAGTATCGGGTTTAATTTGTTGTTATTTGGAAGATGGTTTATTTTTGAACATGCGTATGAACCTTCCAAAAGTGAACAGGTTATTTTAAGTGAAATGGTTCAAAAAACGGTTGAGAGTCAAGATTATGAAAAGATTGCAGAAAAAGAGAAAATAATTGCGATAGATACTAGTCTGGATAAAAATGAAGGCGGAGCATTTCCCTACTATTTTGGCGTAAGTGTCCGTACTGACAAGCAGACCTATCTCTTTTCTTGCAATAATGACCAATGCTCAGACATGGAAAATCAAGGCTGGACGTACTCTATCTATCAAAACGAAAGTCCACGGATTCCATTTAAACAATAGAGGGTTATGATGAAACAATCGGTTTTCTTGAAAGTTGAATAGTTGAAATATTGATCTTTTTATCATGGAGGTATCATAAGCACTACATGTTCATTGTTGCGGATCGTTGATACAATAGCTGTGATTCCTGTAGGAGCATACATACTAAACGTGTCTAGAAAGAGGTTGAATTTCAATGAAATCATCGAACGCTATTTTGGGGACTTCCCGATTCAGAAAAATGGTGCCTGCACTATTCCTTTCATGTGCAGCGCTTGTAGGCTGTTCAAATGAAAACGTCCATGATGAGTTAACAGAGCCCGCAAAAAAAGAAACGGCCACGATTCATGACTTTGCCAAGCTTGAAGACAAATTCGATGCTAAGCTTGGCGTCTTTGCGTTGGATACCGGTACAAACCAAACGGTAACCTACCATCCAGATGAGCGTTTTGCTTATACATCTACTCATAAGGCTCTTGCCGTAGGAGCACTTTTACAACAAAAATCCATGGAAGACCTGAATCTAAGGATTACCTATACACGTGAGGATCTGGTCAATTATAATCCGATCACCGAAAAGCATGTTGATACGGGGATGACGCTTAAGGAGCTGTCGGATGCTTCGCTTCGTTACAGTGACAATACTGCTGGAAACCTCATCCTGAAACAACTGGGGGGACCGGCTGGATTTAAAAAAGCACTGAAGGAACTGGGTGATGATGTCACCAGCCCTGAGCGGATCGAGCCAGACCTAAATGAAGTGAATCCTGGTGAAACGCATGATACGAGTACACCAAGGGCACTTGCTGCCAGTCTTCATGCTTATACACTGGGCGATACACTCGAGAGAGAGAAGCGTGAACTTTTCATAGATTGGATGAAGCGAAATACGACGGGAGATGCGCTGATTCGTGCTGGAGTGCCGAAGGGCTGGCAAGTGGCGGATAAGACCGGGGCAGGATCATATGGTACGCGAAATGACATCGCCATCATTTGGCCGGCAAAAGGAGACCCGATCGTTCTTGCCATCCTTTCAAGTCGTGATGAAAAAGATGCTGCGTACAACGACAAGCTTATCGCGGAGGCCACAAAAGAAGTGATGAAGGTCCTTCAGGTCAATAAGTAAGTAGCCTTTTTTAGTTAATATACAGCCTCCGAATGTGGCATTATACAAACCAATTGGCTATTAAGCAAAAGACCCACTTAAGGAGATAGACTCTGTTAAAATGTTAAAAACATGAAGGGAAGAGTGAAGGAAAATGTGTGGAATCCAATTCATCTTAGCCAATACCTATGATGAAGCGAGTAAGGAAGAAGCATATGTGGAGTTTGAGGAGGGAATGCACTCCTACCTTTTAACGAAGGAAAAGGATTCTACGAATGATTTTGGCTTGCTTCTAAATCTTGATATGTATGGGGAAACCATATTATATAAAGATGAAATTCATGAAATGATAGGGATATGTGAGGGCATAATTGATATATACAGTAAAGAGGACAAAGAGCAAGATATTCGGCGTTTTGCTAGAGACTTGAAATCGCTCTGCATGGAAGCCTTACAGCGAAAAAAACATGTA
Source organism: Peribacillus folii (assembly GCF_030271255.1). Taxonomy (GTDB): domain Bacteria; phylum Bacillota; class Bacilli; order Bacillales; family DSM-1321; genus Peribacillus. The sequence continues at coordinate 290,448 of NZ_JASJOM010000005.1, read as the reverse complement.
TTTGCGATAGGTGATTAGCTTGCTGTATACATTCGGTGACCTCTGATCATTTCAAAACAGATGAGGAAAAATCAACATGAACATGGATATAGGGTTTCTCTTTCTTATTTTCCTATCGATAGCAGGATTGATAGTTTCCATCAGATATACTGAAGATCAAGATAAAGAGAAGACCGAAGTGATAATCGGAGCAGGAATCTTCGGTAATTTGGCTTATCTTTTGATACACTTCCTGCCATTCAAGGTAAGGAAGGTGTTATATAGTATGGTATGTCTTCTATTGGTCCTTGTGTTTTCGATAGGGTTATGGGAGCTATCAAAGGAATAAACATGCAGGTATGAGGTGCTTCTGCTAACGGTTCGAGCTGTCGTTAAGGCAGCTTTTTCGATGGAGCGAAAGGATAGCTCCATCGAAAAAGGCTTTCTGAGTTATTAAGCACATAAGATTGGCATATGTTGAATGAAAGGAGTGTGTTAAACATGCAAGGTTTCCCGCATGATTCTTATCGTGAGATATTGCCGCCTGGGCAATATGCCTATTCAAGTGGTTTTCCCGCCATGATGAAAAATCTATCGCCGACTTATACGATAGCTGCCGAACCTGTGTTTTTAGATCATCTCCTTATGAATGTAGAAAAAACAATTGTCGTCGCAACAACGATTGGACCATTAGAAGGGAAACTAACGGGAGTGGCCATTGACCACATTCAACTTACGGTTGGAAATGTAAATCACCATATCCGCTATCAACACATTGTCTACTACACGGGTAAGCCATAACTGCGTCTAAGGACGCTTTTTTTGCGTGCTGCTGTTCTGAAAACAAAAAAAACGCATAAAAGATTGCGTCAGGGCTAGGTTTGCCGCTTTTGAACAAAGGAATACCATGGACTATTATTGAATAATAAGGAAGCGGCCCTATTGATATAGCTTCACTTCATTCACATGATTTTTATAGAAAGAAGGATTGAAATGGCCTATTGCAAAGTTCGCCAAGCTGAAATTTATTATGAAGATTTCGGGGAAGGTACGCCCATTTTAATGATACATGGTTATTCTCCGGATCATCGATTGATGAGCGGGTGTATGGAACCGATATTCACTGAGAGGCAGGGCTGGCGCCGAATTTATATGGACCTTCCTGGGATGGGATTAACAAAAGGGTATGACGGAATAAGCAGCACCGATGAAATGCTGGATGCTGTTACGGATTTCATTCAAGCTGTAATTCCTGACCAAGCATACGTCATTGCTGGGGAGTCGTACGGGGGCTATCTTGCTAGGGGGCTCATTGAAAAGCAGCAAAAACAAATACTTGGTGCGGCCTTCATATGTCCGGTCATCCTGCCGCTTCCAGAAAACAGAACAGTGGAGAAACATGAAATAATCAAGACAGATCAAAGGCTTATCGACAGTTTAACGAAGGATGAATGGGAAGACTTTAAGAATCATAACATTGTATTGAATGAGTACACCTGGTTACGGTACAACGAAGAAATTCTAAGTGGATGTAAAATGAATGATGAAAAGTTTCTAAACAAGGTTGAACAGAAATATGGGTTTTCTTTTAAGATTGATCAGGCCGATTTCCATAAACCTAGCGTTTTCCTGTTAGGAAGACAAGACGCTACGGTAGGATTTAAGGATGCCCTTGATTTAATCACCAAGTATCCGCGAGGAACCTTCGCTGTCTTGGATACTGCAGGCCATAATCTGCAAATTGAACAACCGCAACTCTTTCATACGCTCATAAATGAATGGCTGGATAGGGTGGAAGCGTTTTATCCTATTTAAGCGTTAGTTACGGTGTAAGGGTGTTGTGCTGGGTAGCTTTTCATCGGGAATATCTTCTCCGATTTGAACAATCTGCTTTATGCAATAGTTGAAAAAGGCTTATTAACTCATCAAGCGGCTCTTGATTTTACGGTTGAATGACCTATACTGCTTCTTCATATTGGGCATATTGTATTCTTAAGCAACATGCAAGGAGCTTGGGCAGCGGAGCGCAGCTTTTAAGCGGGCTATATCGCCGCTGCCTGTACCTTATTGAAAAGTACAATAGATTAATAGAAAGGTGGGCTTGTTACCCATGTCATATCAAGTTCTGACAGATACGGACGTTTTAAGATTGACTAGAATGAAACCCATTATTGAAGCAATTGAGCGCGTTTTTCTTGAACAAGCAAACGCAACCCTTGTTTCACCGCCAAGATTTCAATTGAAGACGGAGAATGGAAGCTTGGTTTTCACTGCCGGTGCGGCAACGACTGAAAACGTTATAGGCTTCCGAGTATATGATACTTACTCAAACGAACACTTGGGCCACGAACAATTGGTATCTGTATTTGATTCAATGACGGGCGTATTCAAAGGCGTTGTCATTGGCAATTTACTTGGTGCAATTCGTACGGGAGCAATCGGAGGAGCTGCCATTCAGGCAATGTCTCGCCCGGATGCCAAACAGCTAGCGATAATAGGAACAGGAATGCAAGCCCGAACTCAGCTGGAAGCAGCCATCGCTGTCCGGGATATTGAACAGGTTCTGGTTTACAGTCGCCATGATGAAAATCGAATAAAGTTTACGGAAGAAATGTCTGAAAAATTCGATTTGGATGTAATACCTGCGGATTCAGCCAAAAAATGTGTCGAGAAGGCGGACATCATCATTTGTGCTACAAATAGCCGTTCACCAGTGATTGATGCGGATTGGATAAAACCAGGAGTACATATCAATACTGTAGGGCCAAAATCAATGAATGGACATGAGCTGCCCATGGAAGCAGCTCGTAAAAGCTCCGTCCTTTCTACCGATTCCCTTGAACAGTTAAGTGCCTACTCAACCCCTCACTTTTTGGCGAATACTCCTTATGCACAGGATATTGTACAGCTTTCGGACATCATAGCTGGAAACAAACCAGGCAGAACGTCAATGAATGATGTTACAGTGTTCTGTTCCGTCGGACTTTCTGGCACGGAAGTAGTCGTTGCACATGAGATTATGAAGATGGCCCAAAATAAAACTTATGAGGGGATGGGATGTACGAATTGAATGATGTAATCGATTTGATTGACTCAAGTAAACCTGGAGTAACAGATTCAGATATAAAATCCGCAGAAGTACGATTGGGCGTTTGTTTTCCAAAACAATACAAAGAGCTTTTTAAACAAACCAATAATGCTCAGATTGCTGAATGGACCTTGTATCCGATAAAAGATAACAAAAATGTAAAGAAAACATGGGATGATATTGTAAGGCAAAATCAAGATGAGAGAGAGGAAGGCATGGCTGCGGATGTACTAACTATTGGTGAAGATGGTACAGGAAACAAGATATGCTTCCGCATTGTTGATAAAGCAATCGATGGCAAAGTGTATATTTGGTATCACGAAACCGCAGAAATGGAGGAATTGGCCGCTAACGTAAAGGAATTTATTGTCTCGCAAGCTTAGATGGATGAAGCTGAATGAATAGCGGGTGTACGGCTGCGCTTTTTTTAGAATGGAGGATAAAAAAGAAATTTGTTTGGAGGTTTTTTTGTGGAGATCCTCATTCCTTTCGTTCTTGTGATTGTTGGGTTATTCATTCTATATACAGTTATTGAAGCAGCAGTAAGAAAGGGAATCAACCGTTCAATCATTGGTCAAATTGTCGAAGAAAAGTATGATATGAAAAAAGATAAAAGGTCATTTCTGGATGATGATTTGGATAATGATGAGTAAATGATCGGAGAGATACCGAGATTAATTCTCTAATGCTCTAGAATGGGGGCAGATACTTATTCTAAGGAGGAAACCAATGGGGTCGGTTCATGAGTTTTATCTTATTGCTAGGACAACTGACACAAAAGATTTTTGGATGTATAAGGAAAGCGGCAATGGTGTCATGGACAGTGCTGTTATAGATGATGATTTAATTCTATACATAATGGACTCATTGGAATGGATCCCGAGTCAGAACCCAGCCAAGCGAGGGAATCCAAGCGGCAGAGGTATTAATTATCATGGAGTCACCCTTTTTGATAGGCAGGCATCCAAAACCCTAATGGGTATTTTTATGTCATGGAAAAACCTATTCAAGAACGCACCGGCGAGCTTCGTACTCCCTGGTGCGTATGTTTATGGCGACAAACAGGAAGGGAACTATGAGAAGCTCGTCTTCAGCCGGGATGAAGTGATTGCACAATTGGATAAGATGATATCAATGTCAGAAGCTTTGGCCAAAGGGGAATGCTATCTGTATCATTGCGGAATATGATACATCATTACGTTGTGCCATTGGGTCAAATAAATAAGAAATGATGAAAAATATAAACCACTGCACGTGGTTTTTTAATCGCGCATGGCTCCGGCTTCACGGGAGGTCATTGCCCCTTGTCCTTCGCGTACATCTTTTTGGATTTGTTGCTTCACTTTTTGTGCATCCGTTCCGGAAAATTCCGGTTTCATAATCTTGTTTGCTTGTTGATTTTGTTTCATAAAAATCCTCCTCATCGCTTAACCGTCTTATTATTCACAAGAAAGCACCTGTTGTATTCATGATATCCCTTTGAGGCATTGACAAATTTTAAGATTAAAACTAGAATTTGGGTAATGTAATGATAGGGCGGTGTGTATTGTGAGCAATATAGGCATTCCAGGCATAATTCTGACATTCCTTTTCGTACTAGTCGTTTTGTTTTTTATAAGAAAGCTAGTATTACCGAAAAAAGAACTCCAGAACAAAGTGGATAAGCTAGAAGAAGAGGTTCGTCGATTAAAAAATCAGAATGAATCATGATCAGGAGCTGATGGGCAGCTCCTTTTCTTTTGCAGCAAACGGGCAAATTACACTTATGGGAGGAATTATCGTCTTGAACAAGATTAAAATGATGTTGGCGATCGTCATCCTTGCTATATCAGCTTATCAGCTACTGACTGAAACATTTGTTATGCCGTCCTTTATGTTGATCGTGGGGGCATTTATGCTGGTAACAGGAATAGTCGAGCTTCAAAAAAATAGAAAAGGCGGTTTTTATGGCTGTGTTGTCGTCTCATTCTTCCTTTTCTTCGTTTCCATACAGGGGTTTTTATTGAACTGATCGAACTGCCTTTAAAGCAGCTTTTTTTCTTGCATCAAGTCTGAAGAAGGGAATATTTTCTTCGTCTAGAATATTCCTATAGAGAACTTTACTCTAGGAGGGTTCATATGGATAAAAGGGTTCAATTTGACTTTGAAATCGTGTTTACGAATGGCGGCGGGCTTCAAGGGCAGGAATTCCGCCTCGATATTGAAGGAGATGACATCACAGACCAAGAGTTGGCCCAGTATATTGTCGAGGATATGAGGTTGCTGATGGTTGGAGACGTTAAGATATTCAATAAAAAAATAATCACTGAAAGGCATAAACGAAAGCCTGCTGATGAAAACTCTGGAAAGTGACCGGCTTTTTCAGCTGACAGGCGGGTTAGCTGAATAGTGGAGCTGTCTTTAAGGCAGCTTTTTCTTATGCTGTCATTCGGGGCAGGCTGTGGAAGTTGCAATAAGGGGGTGGTCTTTTTTGAAAGAAAACATTCCAAATAAAATACATATTATCGGTTCAGTTGGCAGTGGAAAAACAACTCTAGCTAGAGAGCTATCCTCAAAGTTAAATATCCCGCTTTACGAATTGGATAATGTCATTTGGAAAAGGTGTGAATCTGGAGATATTAGAAGAACGGAAGAAGAAAGAGAAGAATATTTCAAGACCCTCATTCGTTCCGAAACATGGATTATAGAAGGGGTTCACAATGAAAAGTGGGTGTCAGATGGTTTTCGAAATGCAGAATTGATCATTTTCTTAGACACAGATTATTCAGTGAGGACCTATCGAATAATAAAAAGATTCATCTTACAAAAGCTAGGATTAGAAAGGTCAAATTATACACCCACATTAAAGATATTCTTTAAAATGTTTAAGTGGAATAGATACTTTGAAGAAGTGGGGAAACCAAATTTCTATAATCAATTTGGAATGTACGATGATAAGATATTGGTTGTGACAAATAAGGACGAAATAAAAAATTACTTTAATTAACAGAGTGGAGCTCTCTTTTAGGGAAGCTCTAGTAGAATCATGTTCTTCATTAAGAGGAAGGTCGATATCCTTTCTAAAACAGTAGAAATAAAAAAAAGACACCCTCCTGTACAGGAGGGTGTCACTGCATATTGCAGCTTACTTGATTTTGTAGCTTGGGCTGACGATTTCTCCGCCTTCGACGATCAAATCTTCTTGTTTTTGTGCTTTTCCTTCAAAGAAGTTGTCCAGAATCGCTTTTGTACCGATTTCGATACGGTGCTGAGCTTCCAGGGTCATGCCGGAGTAGTGGACAGTCATGGCTTGTTTTGGCATGTGTCTCCAAGGATGATCGGCAGGAGCTGGTTGTGGGTACCAAGTGTCACCAGCGTAGCCAGCCAAATGTCCGGATTTCAAGGAATCTACAAGCGCCTCCGTTTCGATGATTTTTCCGCGTGCCGTATTGACGATATAGGCGCCTTTTTTGGTACGACTCAAGACATCGCGGTTGAACAATGTATCCGTTTGCTCGGTCAAAGGAGCGTGGATCGTGATGGCATCACTTGTTTCAACCAATTCATCGAAAGGTACATATTCCACACCCAATTCAGCTTCCAAATCCTCACGACGGTAGGGATCGTTGTAGACCAATTTCACATCAAAGGGGCGCAGACGGGCTGCGACACGCTGTCCAATGCGTCCGAATCCAAAGATGCCGACTGTTTTCCCTTCTAAGTCATGGGCATAAGCACCAACCTTAGGCAGGTTCCACTCACCGTTTACGGCTTGTTCGTGGCCGCCAACAAAGTTACGGAGCAAGATCAGGATTTGCATGACAGCATGTTCAGCAACACTGACAACGTTACTTCCCGTTACTTCAGCAACCGTGATATTCCGTGCTGCACAAGCTTCCAGGTCAAAGTGGTCGGAACCTACGCCAGCCGTAAGAGCCATTTTTAGGTTTGGAGCACGATCAATTTTCTCTTTTGTCAGGTAAGCAGGGTAGAAAGGGCTGCAAATGAAGATGGACATATCCGCCAAATGCGGCTCCAAGGATTCATTTGCATCACTTAGTGTAATGAATTCATGACCTTTGCTTGCAAAATATTCATGAAGATTATAAGCTTTCTCAACGTTAAACAAATAGCCTGGAGATGGTTCTGGCAATTCTACTACTGGTGGTAATACTGCTACAATTTTCATCATGTGTTCCTCCTAGGAATAATGTTAGTTTGATTTTGTTGAAAAGTTACAAATAAAAAACCACCACATTTTGGTTAAGAGGATAGCCTGGGCCAATCCTTTTATCCAAAATGATGGTGGTTAGTTACTAAGCACATACGTACCGTATTCCATCCGCCTGTCATATTGAAAACATATCTTGTGTTCCATCTATGGGTTGTTCAAAAACAAATATAGATACGACTTCATCTTTCTCTAAATCTACATCTGTAATAAGTTTAATGAATTTTGCTCCTACCAGTTGTTCCATATCAGTGGGGGTTAACTCACTGTACAGTTCTTTTATCATGTGTGTACGAGCATGTAAAATCATATTCCGTCCTTCTTCAGACCGTGTGATAAAACTTTCTACCGGACTTAGGCATCCACTCATATGAGCGACAACCCAATTTCTGGTGAAGGTTACCTTGATCTTCTCAGGACCTTTTCCAATCTGTTTCTTTCGATAAGCTCGAATCAAATTGGCGAAATTCTGTTCAAGTTTTTGTAAAGATTCACTCATACAGCTCATCCTCGAGGCTTGTAAATTTATCTGTATTCGTAAGCATATGTCTTACATAAAGAATTATATATCATTCCTATCTAAATGTAAATAGATATAACTAGATATAATTAGATATAATAAGTTAGTAGTTTTTTATGATCTGCATATTTTCAGTGGGAGAAAAGAGTAGGGTGAATACCCATCTTCCCTGAGAAATCTATTCATATTAAATGGAGCGGGCTGCAACAATTGGGTGTAGAACAAGGGGAGTATATAGCATTCGGCAATGATGCGAATGCTATTGCAATGTTTCAGCATGCCATGTACTCAGTCATGATTGGTGAGAATATGCAACTTACCCCCTTTTCCTCTGAAAAACTGTCATTATGTGGAGATACAGAAGACCACATAGTGCAAAGGCTTATGGAATTGGGAGAACTGACCTCTATAAATAAGCCTGTAAACGTTTAAAAGCAATCTAAGCCCAAGAAGGTAGGTGAAAGTTTGTTTAGCTAAAGGCGATTTTTTCATATACGAATAAGTGTAAATATCAGAATAATGAAACTACATCTGATTCATATCAAGTGTAACGCTGCTATATTCATATGTAGATGTACTATAATATTAAAAGATTTTAATGAAAAATACATAGGGGGTTGAGGGATGTTTGTGTTGCTGTTTTCTAGTATTTTACTAGGTCTTTCGATTGCATTGCCGATTGGAACTATTTCAATTGAAATGATTAAACAAGGTTTGAAAAATGGTTTTATGCACGGCTGGAGTGTAGGTCTTGGAGGTATGACCATTGATTTAATCTTGATTATTTTATTGTTCGTTGGATTAGCACCAATTTTAACTATTCCATTTATTCAAGTGCCTTTGTGGATAATAGGTGCCATTGTCTTATTTCATATCGGATATGACAGCATCAAAAACGCCGATCACGAAATCACACTGGTAGGTGAAAAATCGGCAAAATCATTAAAATCTTCGTACAAAAATGGACTGCTTGTGGCCATATCTCCTGCGAACTTAGTTTTTTGGGTAAGTATTTTTGGAACAATCCTGTCAAACTCATTTGATTCGTCAAATATTTTTAATTTCTTCATTGTAAGTGTAGGTATTATCATAGGTATTCTCATACATGATATAGGGTTAATGGCGATTGTTACAGGTGCTAGAAAATTCTTGAAACCAACATACATTAAACGGGCGTCCATCGTTGCTGGACTGGTTTTAATCGGATTCGGTTGTTATTTTTTATATAAATTTATTAATAGTATCCCAATGATAATGTAAATGATATCATTTCGTGTCATGGAAGATAACGAGTAGGGATAGGAATTTGATAACATATGTAAAACGAAAAATTATTTTAGATGCTGATGTTAATATATTTAACGCTGATCCTTTAAAAGCATTAGTGTTTTTGTAGAACAAGGGAAGAAATAGCCTTCAGTCAAGGTTATATTCTTCCCTTTTTCAGTATTGAAGAATTCATGAAAAGAATGAAATGAGCACTATCAGCAGGATGGAGACAAGTAAGAATATATAACCGATTGGGTTTCCGAAGTTTATGGACCAGCCTACCCCGAACCGTTTTTCGACGAAGATGGAAGGGTCATTTTTGTTCACGTAAAAGATCCCTGCCTTCCAGTACTGGTCGTCGTCGACAAAGGCGGTTTCCATCGCTTCCTCGTCTTCGACCGTTACCTTAATCCGAGAGCCGCCTTGACCGACCCTGAAGGCATAGATGGCGGTCACGATTAGCATGATTAAAAGGAAGCCGAGCGGCATTGCTGCCATAAAAGCGGCATTCCCCATTCCGCCTTGAATAATCACCAGTTGTATGAAGCCGAACAGAATGGTGATCAGGACAGTCGTCAAAAACAAAAACCAGCTTGAATATTTACGGAATGCCAGTTGCTGGATTTGCGAAGCTTTCTTTTTGGCAGAAGTCAGCTTGATGCCCGAGCGTTTGGTCATCACATTTATTCCGAACATCATTCCCTGGATGACCAATAGAATGAGCAAAAGGGAGATGGTGGAAAAAGGCGTTTTTCGACTGAACGCGTCCGGTTGGCCAGCTATATCCCAATGAGTGGGAATCATGGCGGGCAGCTGACTGTATTGGCTTGCTGTATAAACGAGCAGGCCCGCTGTAATGAGCGCGGGGAGGGCAAACATATAGGACGGAAGCATTTCATCTTTTGCATGGCTTGCGAGATCAGCTATCCGAACTTGTTTTAATCCTGCACCCCACTTATGGGTGCGTTTCAATTTCGTTGTTTTTACATGGAAATAAAGATACATGATCATGCTTAGAAAAAGGACGCCAAACTGGATGGCTAAACCGGCAAAAACGACTTGATCCTCGGAAAGTGTCCGGTTCTTTGCCCAGAGCAAATAGACAGTCAATGCAAGGGTACCGGTAATAAGTATCGTTGCTGAATAGAAGCGTTTATAAGAAGAAAGCGCTCGTTCCTTCATATGTTGTTCCGGAATTGTCACGCCAAATGCAATCGAACGCTTCAATAAGAATGGAATGGCGGCTTGCAGCAAGATGATGAAAGCCAGTGTAATAAGAAAAATCGATAATGACATAGGTCTTATTCCTCCTTCATATCAGAAAGTATGGATGAAGCAAGGTGCTGGATTTCCTTCGCAGTCATGCCCAGTACGATTGCCTCGGCAATAATCGGCTTCAGTTCCTCGACGATCCTCAGACGATGTTCATCGGAAATGCCATCTCGAATGGAGGGGTTAATTACGGCTCCGGACTTCGGTACGATGCGGATGATGCCTTTGCTTTCAAGCTCATGGTAAGACTTGTTGACCGTGTGCATATTAACTCCAAGGTCAGACGCCAACGATCTGACGGAAGGCAATACATCGCCCCCTTTTAGTTGGCCACGTGCAATCAGTTCAATCAGCTGATTGGAAAGCTGCGTATAAATGGGGATATCGGATGAGGTTTCGATTTGGATAAGCATAAGTACCTCCTGACTGTTCTAATCATAGTATAACACATTGTTGTTCTATATGGTGTATAACAAATTTCCGGCAGGTTACTGCGGGTTTGTTTTCATTTAGGTGGATGACATCAGTGTGTTAGCTACCGTTTCTTTATGCAATGTGAAGTCTTTTGTAGTGCAATGATGGGTTAATTATCCAAAAAATGTTGATTTGTGCTAGAATTTAAGAAACCAACTTGTAAAAGGAGCTTGTCGTGCGAAAGACATTTCTTATTGTTTCTTATTTGCTCTTCCTCGTTCCACTGCTATTCATAGTGAATTTTCTGTTTGATATAGTTCCACTCGAAAAGGTGCATGGGCTGCCTATATTTTTTCCTTTGGTGATTTGTCCCATCGGTCTTTTCTTCGCCTTAAAAGCACAAATATTCACAAGGATGTTATGACGTTTGGTTCTATTATTGTAAATGTATGCTTATTCCTATTTCCTTTTGCATATATGATGTTAGGAACAATGATAGTTGGTGTTTGAATGATTGATTAGATCCATTTCTAACGTTGATAGCCAGAATACATTTCAAAAGTCAAAGCGAGGAATCAGTTATGAGAAATATGCTGTATAAGGCAGAATATATTCCAATGTTGGTAGGGTGCTTGGAAGGGATATTGCTCATGATAGGGATATCCAGTAGGCTTTTTCCGATGAGAGAAGCAGCCTCTTTTTTTCTAATGTTGGTGTTTCTTTTTGTGTTAAGTTCCGATATCAAAACAGGTGCTTTCAAGAAGAAAGGAACCCAATTCCCGTTTAAATATTTTGTTTGGATTTGCCTATTTTCTTTAGTATGCATTAGCTAAATCCTATCTTGGATGGTTCTATTCCTTTATTTGAATGAATGGTTGCTTACGGAAACAAAAACATCCCTGAACCGCACTTTCCATGTGATCCGGGGGTGTTTTTTAGCGTGCAAAGGCTGATTTTCTTTTTTTATAGTATCGATTTTCAAGCTTCAGCCATCACAATGTGATAAGGCCATGGTTGTTTCAACAAAGGTCTTGAACTTCAAAACGGCAGGTGACATATATCCAGTCGATCTCCAGACCATGCTGATTACCCTTACACTTTGTGGATTCTTTATCCGGATCATTGAAATTTTTTCCTTATCCAAGCCAGGAATGAATGGTATGATGGCAACGCCGAACTTGGCCCCGACAAGTCCTGCCACCGTTCTCTCTTCCAATCCCTCAAACGCTTTCTTTGGGTGAAACCCGGCTTTGTGGCAAATCTCCTCAATGACATCACGAATAGCCGTTTCAGGCTTGAACAGCACAAATGAATCATGGGCTACCTCGCTTAAATCGACTTCTTTCCTCCCAGCAAGTCGATGGTCATGGGGGACTATTAAAAATAATTCATCCCTCACAATTGGCAGTGAGCTAACATTTTCAAGGGGTTCCTGCGGGGAGCAAAAGCCGATGTCAATTTCAGTGGATGCTAATCGATCCAAAATCTCACTTGTTGTGTGCTGATACAATTGAAATGCCATTTTTGGCGCTTCTTGACGAAAGTCACTAATCAATTCTGGTACGAAGCTGGATCCAAGCGTTTGAATGAACGCCAATGAAACCGTCCCATTCAGCGGATTGTTCAAGTCGTTGATTTCCTGTGTTGCTGCATGTATTTCTAACAAGGCTTGATTTGTATGTTGAAGAAATATTTTTCCGTATTTGTTCAATTCCACTCCATGACTTTTTCGTTCAAAAAGCGGAACGCCGATTTCTTGTTCAAGCCGAGAGATCGAACGACTCAAGGCTGGCTGGGAAAGATCTAATGTAACGGATGCCCTTGAAAAGTTTTTAACAGCAGCCAATGTCTGAAAATATTTTAATTGTTGAAAATCCATAAACAAGTATCCTCCTAAAACAACTGGTATTACAATCATGCATGGAATCCATAAAAAAGACAATTAGCTTGCATAGTCTGCCGGGAGTATAATGATAGTATAACGGTACACTATAAATTGTTAGGTACTTCATTTACTGAAAGTCATCAAAAGGAGCCATCGTATGAGAGAAGTACATGCAACATTGCCATCTCTTTTTAAACAGGCAATGAGTGTCAATAGAAAGCCATTTCCTTGGGTAAAAGCATTCTGTGCGGGGCTGGCTTCAGCCTTGCCGGTTTTTATCGGATTATGGTTTGGCCATTTCGAATATGGGTTGTTAGCTGGGATGGGGGGATTCACCTATCTTTACGTTTTCAATATCCCCTATGCTCAAAACGCTAAAAAGCTATTTTTCGTTGTCCTTGGCATGACTTTTGTTTCAGCTCTTGGAACGCTTGCTGCACCTTACCCGCTTGCAACGGCCATCTTGATGGGATTGATAGGGGCTGCCGCCATTTTTATTTTTGGAGCATTCCGAATTCCAGGTCCATCGGCCATTTTTTTCGTTTTAGTCTTCGCCATGACAACGGGTATGCCCGTTCATCCAGAACTTGCCCCATTGCGGGCCGGTCTCGTTTTTTTAGGCGGTGCATTATCCTGGCTCATTGCAATGAGCGGTTGGATATTTCATCCTCATGGGCCAGAAGCAGGTGTAGTGAAAAGAGCGTATGCAGAACTTGCAACATTTGTTGATTCTGTTGGTACGGAGAAATTCAACGAGTCTAAGAATTGCGTCATGTCCGTTTTAAAAGAGGCGGAAGAAACACTTGCAGCAGGGTATATTCCTTGGCGGGAAACGGAATTATTTAAACGACTGTATGTATATAATGACCATGCAAACAGGATATTCTTATATATACTCGAAAATTTTTCAGAGGACCATCCGAAATTACCAGCAGAACTGGGGCAAACGATTCGGGAACTGGCGTTTAAGCTCGATGATAAGGGTAAGCAGGTTTATAAAAAAATTCTTCAGCCAGAAGAAATGAATGATAAGGTTGCAGCGTTATTCGTAAAAATATATGATGCTGACGCAATCATGCTTGAAGCAACATTAAAAAATAAAGTGATACAAGTCTCCAAGCCATCACTGAAGATGGTTATTGGCGGGGCATTTGACAAAAATTCGATTGTATTCGTTTCTGCATTGCGATTCTGTGCCGTAACGATCATTGCCGCGATCATTGCCTATCAGTTTCATTTAGCCCGTTCCTATTGGGTGCCATTATCATGTGTAGCAGTGATGTCCGGATCGACCATTGTGACAACCTATCACCGGTCCATTCAAAGAGGACTGGGTACGATTGCAGGCATTTTAATTGCCAGCCTCATTCTTGCCGCGCAGCCATATGGATACATCATAGCTTTGTTCATTCTGCTGCTGACGTTTATAACGGAGCTTTTTATTGTGAAAAATTACGGGCTGGCCACACTATTCTTCACACCGAATGCGTTACTCATGGCTGAAAGCACAAGTCAGGGAGGCTTCAGTTTTTCTTATTTTGCATCAGCTAGATTAATGGATGTCCTGATCGGAAGTGCCATTGGCTTAATCGGCGTATGGCTGATCGGGAGAAAATCTGCATCCAGCCGCCTGCCTCATTTGCTCACTAAAACCATCCGTAGTCAAGCGCAATTTATACTGCTCCTTTTTTCTGACAACGGGACAGGAGTTATTGTTGACGATAAGAGTGAAATAAAAAAAATGCAAACAAACATCATTCATTTAAAAACACTTTATACTACCGCAGCAGGGGAGATCCCAGTCAACCAAAAGGCATTGGATTATTATTGGCCGGTGGTTTTTTCAATCGAGCGATTAGGGTATTTATTGGAGAATTGCTCCAAGGTCGAAAAGCGTCCAATCCTTTCAGAGGAAACGCTTGCCCGAATCCTTTATGTTTTTGAAACGATGGCCAATACTGCCGGACGAAAACAATCGCCGTCGATTAAGCATGTTCCCGAAATAGAATCGTTTTCAAGCATACAGAATGAGATCATGTACTTGCAAAAGTCCCTTCACCTGCAGTCATAACATGTGTGATGAGAGTAGAAGGGGGAAAGGGTGGGTATAGGTATATAGTACAAGTTAATGAGTGCAGGGAAAAGGGAAATACAGTTGGATGCAGGCTAATAGAAAAGGAGATGGAATCAATGTCAAACGTTAAAGTAGCAGTGATCTTTTACAGTATGGGCGGAACCAATTTCCAATTAGCAAAGTGGGCTGAAGAAGGAGCAAAAGAAGCCGGAGCTGAAGTGAAGGTATTCAAAGTACAGGAATTAGCCCCTCAATCGGCTATCGAAGGGAATGAAGCTTGGAAGGCTACTGTCGAAGCAACAAAAGATATACCGGTAGCGTCCTCGGCAGATATTGAATGGGCAGATGCGATCATCTTCAGTGTCCCGACGCGGTTCGGGAATATGGCATCACAAATGAAGCAGTTCCTTGATACCCAAGGCGGACTTTGGGCAAGCGGCAAGACAGTGAATAAAGTCGTCAGTGCCATGACTTCAGCACAAAACCCGCATGGTGGGCAAGAAGCTACCTTGCTATCGCTATACACCTCCATGATGCACTGGGGTGCTATCATTGTCCCTCCTGGTTACACCGATCCCGTCCTATTTGGTGCAGGGGGAAACCCATATGGAACAAGCGTAACGGTCGGACAAGATGGCAAAATGATCGAAGACGTTACAGACGCTGTAAAACATCAAGCCAAACGTACAGTCACCGTTGCGGAATGGGTCAAAAAAGGAAATCAATAATCAAAATATCATGAACCAACCCCCGGATGGCGGGCACACCGAAAATAGTGCCCAGTCTCTGGGGTTTTTTGTGTGAATAGCTACAGCATGAATTTTCCATAAGAATGAAGCTTATGCTTATGGAACCTAAAGAGGCAGTATATCAAAAGTATACAAGCTGCATATTAATCATGAGGTGGAATGTATGAGGTACATCATTCTATTAATGCTGGTCATGGTTCATTTTATTAATGACGGGTCAAGTGAGACAACAGTATTTGCTGATTCCAAATTGATTATTTCAACATCCCAAGAAGCCAACGTTTTTTTATATGCTAATAGTATAGATAGAAAATATGGCATGTACAGAGGTTTTGATATGAAGATTGATGGGGAAACAAGATATTTTCCTTATTGGGTGAATGTAACCAATCCTTCATATGCCCCAAGAATCTTATACAAGGACTTAAATCAAGATAACAGGAAGGATTTAATTATTGTATTAACAAAGGGTTATGGCACAGAGGTACTGGATAATGAAGTCCATGTGTTAAATAAAACCCAAACCAGTAAAGGTGAGATTTATGAAGAGGTTCTAGTAGACAATCCCGTGGCGATTATTTTTAAAAATGTTAAAACAAAACTAACCCAACATGAAGCTGTAGTGTCGATTGGCGATACGAAAACGGTAATGAATATTGAAAACCTTCATATCCCCCAAGACCATTTGTTTGATGCGCTTGCTTTTGGAAGCATTGTTAAATTTGATGTGGCTGATGGTCATTTGGTGGCTTCTGTAGGTGGTCAAATTACTCCTGCCATGTTTATTGGTACGATTGAAATTACCTATGAATATAAAGAGAAAATGTATCAAGCAAAGAAGATTGAGTTTAAAACAAATTCGAGGCATTGATTTCAAGGCTGCCATTTTGGCAGTTTTTTCTATTAGAACGATCAAGACCGACTAAAGAAGGAAATTGCAGATGATCGAGCGAAGTAGTTAGGATAAGAATACCTTTAAGGATGTTTAAATTGAATAATAGTATAAAAATTAAAGCACTTAAATATCCTGATTTTCTTCATTATGAAGGGGAAGGCGAACTGCTTTTCCACAACGCTGATTATCTTGGCATGCCATCAAATTGCACGAACCAAAACATAAATGGCTTCCGTTCTTAACATGAACGGGCGCTTACCTTCTTTAATGGGAGCTGATCGGCAGCTCCTTTCTTTATGATTAACAAAACAGTTTAGCTGAACGTGGATGTATGGCAAAGGGGTGGGATGATGAATGACAAATTATTCACGAACCGGCAGTTTCTTATTGTTTGGCTGGGGAATGTTATTTCTGAATTAGGAGGTGCTTTCGGCACTTTTTGTAACTCGATTCTGATCTATCAGCTTACAAATTCGACGATGGCACTGGGGAGCATGTGGCTTTTGTATTTCTTGCCATCCCTTATCCTGCAATTGCTCATTGGTCCATTTATTGATAAATGGAGCCGGAAGTGGTTAATGATCGTTTCTCAATGGACTAGGGGGGTGATTTTCCTGATTCCGCTTGTTTCCTTAGCGATGGGAAGCCTCGAGCCTTGGCATATTTTCGCTGTCCAAATCATAACAGGCTTAATCACCCCTATCTATACACCTGCCAATCAAGCCATTACACCCACGATCATCCCTAAAGACCAATTAAGGGCTGCTAATGCTTATATCGAAGGCACAGTCAGGCTAATGACATTCTCCGCGCCAATTTTAGGCGGGGTCGTCATAGAGCAAGCAGGTGTTATGCCAACACTGATTTTTGTTTGTACGGTGCTTATCGTAAGCGGAATTCTGTTGCTTTTTATCCACGAGGTAAGGACGCTTCAGCATGTACGGAAGTCCTGGCTGGAACAATTTAGTGAAGGAATATCTTATTTCTTTAAACAACCGGTTATGGTTTGGTTAGGAATCTTTTTGGCCTTTGTTCAATTGGGAGTGGGGGTGACAATGGTAGTGAATCTTCCTTATATCACAAAGGAATTATCGGGCAGTTATGCAGAGTATGGATATTTTATGGCAAGCTTCCCATTAGGCTATGTAATCGGTTCGATGGTTGTCGGGAAAATCAATCATAAAAGTCGCAGGGGTGTAATGCTGGGAGCCTTGGTCATAGGGGGCTTAACATTCATTTCGTTAGGGTTTAACCAAAGCATTGCTTTTGCGTTAATCACCGAAACAATTGCCGGGGTGGCAATGGCGTTTTTTGGTGTCCATAACAGGACCATTTTTCAACAAACCGTGCCAAATCAATTAATGGGCAAGGTTTCCTCTGTCCGTCTTTTCATTATCCGGGGTGTAATGCCATTGGGAGTGCTTGCAGGCAGTTTTTTGAGTGAAACTTGGGGGATACGGCCTCTATACATGGTAATAGGCTTCATGATTAGTGCGGTATCTTTGCTGGGACTGCTCCACCCTTACTTTAAGATCATCGATCATGCTTACATAGGTGAAAACATGCCGAATTCTCGAAATCTATAAGGATACACACAAAAGGGAGTTGCCTGTCTGTACTAAAGCGACCATTCAAGAAATCAAACGTCCCTGGAGATCATAAAAGCAAGCAACTGACGCTGCCATTTTGGCAGTTTTTTTATCCTCCTTTCCGCCAGATCATAAGTCATATATCAATTTCCTGAATAAGCAGCTAGACTAACAGCCAAATTAAGAACATTAGAATACAGTGATACAAATGAGGGTCTTATATGAACCAAGCTACTATCAATGTTAAGTATAAGGTATCGCCGTTTTATGTGTTTTTCATTATGCATGGCATGCAAACGGGATTAGGAGCGTTGAGCTTTCAAAGGGAATTGGCGAAGTTCACAGGAACCGATGGCTGGATCTCCATACTTCTCGCAGGGCTGCTCATTCATCTATTGATTTGGCTCATTTATAAGATTTTCGAAATGGTTCCGGGTGATATTGTATACGCCAACCATCATGTGTTTGGCAAGTGGATCGGCAATTTCTTCAGTTTGTTGTTCATACTGTACTTTTTTATTCTGGGAATGACAATCATCGTCGGATATATACGTGTCATCCATGTGTGGATGTTTGATGATGTTCCTTCGTGGGCATTGGCTTCGGTGTTCCTCATCCTCATTTATTACGTAATTTCCGGCGGATTCCGAACGGTTACAGGCATCACCTTTATTACAGTGATCGTTTCCTATTGGCTTTTATTCTTTCCTTTCTATGGGATTAGATATTCGGACTTCACGGGAGTGCTTCCTATATTCGATCATTCCTTCCTGGACATCTTGAAAGGAACCAGAAGCATCTCCTTGACGCTGCTTGGTTTTGAAATGCTATTGATGTATTATCCGTTCATAAAAAAAGCTGAAACCTCGCAGAAGTTTGCTCATGGAGGGGCATTGACCACTACCATACTGGCTTTATTGGTCTATTTCGTTTCGATCGCCTTTTATCCGCTCAAGCTGCTGACGCTTACCCTATGGCCAACCTTAACCCTGACCAGCATCATTGAATTGCCCTTCATTCAGCGGTTCGAGTACATAACCATCTCTTGGTGGGCCATCATTCTCATCCCCAACATGGTCATTCCGCTGTGGGCTGCCAGCAGGGGCTTCAAGCGCGTCTTCAATGTCCAGCAAAAATATCCTTTGTGGATCATGTCCATCATCATCATCATCGTCAATATCCTTTATTACGATATCGATTTATTGTATGTACTAAACAAAATAATCAATCCATACAGCGTCAGCTTCATTGTTGTATACCTGCCGCTGTTATTTGTAATCTTAAAGGCAAAAAAATTAAAGAAACGCTTTTAAAAGGAGAATGCCTTTAGCTAGGATGAGACGATTGGTCATATAAGGTCAATTTTATTCATACCCTTTCTAAAATGATTGAATCATAAGGAGGTAAGATGAATAAATTCCGACCATTGATGTGGATCGTGCTAACAACCATCATTATAACGTTAGTAGTGCCATCTATCTTAGTGCTTTCATTTTCAACCAGCCCCAAAAAGCATATTGATGCATCAACCAAGCAGGATTATGCCCAAGCAACGAACAGGAAAGATCGTCCTGATAAAAAATCGGCTGAACCATCCATCGACGTTGCCGTTTATAGGACAATGACTAAAGAAATTGAGCATATTCCTTTGGAAGAATACGTTGCAGGTGTTGTGGCATCCGAAATGCCCGTTTCGTTTGATATGGAGGCTTTAAAGGCTCAATCTTTAGTAGCAAGGACTTTTCTGGTAAAACAAATGCTTTCTAATTCCAACATTAATGTACCAAAAGGTTCGGATATAACCGATAATTTTCAATTCCACCAAGTCTTTAAAAACAAGAAAGAGCTGGCTGCTGAATGGGGAAAGGAATATCAATCAAATCTATCTAAAGTTCAGAAAGCCGTCGCAGCCACAAAAGGGCAAATTATTACCTATGATGAGAAACCAATTGATGCTTCCTTCTTTTCAACCAGTAATGGATTTACCGAGAATTCCGAGGATTATTGGGGAAACAAAACGCCCTATTTGAAAAGCGTTGATAGTCCTTGGGATCTGCAATCTCCTAAATTTCAACATCAGACGATCATCCAGGTAGCAAAATTTGAAGAGTTGCTGGGCACAACATTGAATGATGATGTTGATATCGGGAATGTTCTTGCAAAATCTGAAGGAAATCGAATCAAGCTTATTGAAATCAACGATAAGAAATATAGCGGAAAAACGATCAGAGATAAGCTGAACCTTAATTCTTCAGATTTTACCTTTAAAAGGGAAGGGGAACAGGTTATTATCCATACGAAGGGCAATGGTCATGGGGTAGGTATGAGTCAATATGGTGCTAACGGATTGGCACAAGAGGGCAAGAATTATCAGGATATCGTCCATCATTATTACCAGGATGTTACCATTTCTTCTGTTGAGCCCTTTATAAACAACATGTATGTGAAAAAGTAAAAAAATCGTCAATGATTTGGCTGTTCTTTTTCTTATCGCATATAAGCAGGTTTATGGAGGAATCGTCGTTCAACAAAATCATGAAAGATAAAGAGGATCGTAAAGTGGCAAGAGGGAAGAGAAAGGAAAAAAAGGGTTTTTTCGATCTTGACCTTCATTCCAAAAATGATCATTCGTTTGGTCAAGAATTTATTTGTAAATTATTGAGACTGAGGCATTTCCGGTTATAATGACTAATGGTAAAATAAGTGAGAGGTGATGATGTTGAAAGGTCAAAAACGTTACAAATCTGACTTTATGATTTCCTTCCTTTTTCTTGTTTTTGGTCTTGTTTTTATCACGATCTTCACCAATCCCTTGCCTTCGATCATATTATTCGGTTACTTTTTTCTGCATTATTTCATAAGTGCCCTCAATCGCCTTCTTCAATATAAGGGACTGAGCGGATTAAACAAATAAAAAATACAGAACAGTTCACGGTTGTTCTGTCTCCCTATTGAGGAGGGGCTGCAGATGCGGCCTTTTTTTATGGTCTGAAAAACAAGTAAAAGCATGCATCTCATTCCAATAAAAAAGCACCCACTCAAGTGGATGCCTAACTTCGTGATCATTTTAGATTTTCGTGGTAAATTTTAGCGGAGAGCATGATTTCTTCAGGTATATCCTTGAACCATTCAAAAGGCGAGTAGTTTGCGATTGCGCATGTTGGTTCAGAATCTGATGGAGTTTTGCAAATGCTCAATTGGGTGATATCATCCGCGGTAATGACAGGTCCCTTATCAAGGATCCTGTTATCCTTGTATGTTTTCACAAGGAACTCAAATGCATGATAGGCTTCATTTTCGGTTTCATAATCAAAAGAATGATGTTCCCCATTTTCCATGATTTCCAAAACGTATAACGTTCTATTTTTAACCTCCACGTACTCACCTCCTGTTTTAAGAATATATATTCAACAAAAGGAGATAATTTCCTCCAAAATGAAAAGCATCCACTGGATGGATGCTTTTCATTTCATGATTGAACCCTTAAAGGTCCGAGAGGTTGATGGATAGGATCGATTCCATATAATATCCTTTTTGTATGACGGCTTTGATCGTAAAATGGCCGTTGATCCGCTTCCGCACCCTGTAGAGGAGTGAGGCGATTTCTTCAGCTGATACCATTTGCTCGGGATCGCCGTCTCTTTCGGGCCATACATGCAGGACGATCATTTCCTTTGAAATGAGGTTGTCCAAGTTCTCATGAAGCAGCTTAAAGCAATTGAACTCCTTCGTCGGCATTTTAATGGGCGCTTCCTCATTGATGGTCACGGTTTGAAGATGTTCATTGATGATGACCGTTCGCTGCATTTCTGGATTCAATGGCGTGAAATCCCTTGTTAAATCGTTGTCGATCGAAATCATGAATTCAATTAAGCCGTTAATCAAAGTGATGACATCGCCCGGTTCAATGGGGCAGGGCTGACCAGGGACTAGCCGCACCTGGTTCACGGAGGTTCCGTGCTTGCTTGCCAAATCCTCGATGAAAAGCTTTCCCTCCAATAGATAAATCCGGCAATGCTCCCTGGAAACGAAGTCATTATAAAGCCTGAAATCAGCTTTGGAGTGCTGGCTTGCACGTCCAATCAACAAGCTTTTCCCTTCATATACATAGGCGAATTCCTCGGTTTGACCTTTATGCAAGGCTCTCAGGACAACCTTGAACGTTTTATTGAACATTTCCTTCATTTCCCCTTAAAAAACTGAATATTCATTTTATTTTCATGAACTTATCATTTTGGCTACATGGCTAATTCATGGCGGCAATCCTATAATTATAAATTATCAGACGCATACATCCTAACGAAAAATTGATGAAAAGTAAAATTAGGCACGAAGGCACCCCAGTAAATAAACGCTGTTGAAGCGGGAAAGAACGATTTGCCCCATGAAAAGTGAAACAGCGACTTGTTTCATTCAGGCAGCCGTGAGGATGGTTCTGCGTCCAAAACGCAAACAAAAAGGAGTTGACCAAAGATGAGTATGTGGAGAGATAAAATCAATGCCTACAGCATCCTGCTGATGATCGCAAGCATGATGGTTTACATCATTTACCCCCAGCCCCTTACCCTCAGTCTGTACTGCATATTTGGCATTGCCTTCATCACCTTGGCTATTCTGAATTGAGGATAGCAGGGGATGACGTTGAAATTAATGCCGGAAGTGACATCGGTTAAAAATAATAAGTTCAGGCCTACCGGATCAACGGTGGGTTTTTTTATGGTAATTACTTTTTAGTTAAACAAAATTTCTGTCTTTTAACTCACCCTTAACTAGTACTATTATCACTTAAAATATATGTTTTTTAATTAAATTTATTTAAATTTAATATAATATACCTAATATTGAGGTTAATATGGTATAATTATCATAAAATGGTAGGGAGTGATAAAAGTGAGATATATTGTAAGGATATCGGCATATAGTATGCTTGCGGTTGCTATTTTCTTGTCTAGTAATTTTATTTCAGGAAACATTAATCAAGCCTCCGCAGCAACGAAATCTACAAGTAATTACCAACAGTATTATTCTTGGGTTGGAGTGAAGATTTTTAAAACCGGAGTCTTAGGGTGGTATGATTCTAATGGAAAAAAAGTTACTAAGCATAATAAAGTATCTCAACAGCACAGTACAGGTGTAGCCTGGTCATTTAGTAATACTCAGTCATATTGGACTTCCACAATTAATACCACACAAGCTAAAGCTTATTCTCAGGCAAAGTTTGTTCTGGGGATATCTTCTAGTAGTTTCTCGATTGGACTTCAGAGTACGACAAAAGGTATAACTGCTACTGGAAAACCATAATGAATTTAGTTAAACTCTATGGACAATTTTTGTTAGATTAAAATCATTAATCTACATAAGTTGTCCTATTAATATTAAAAAAGAGGATGATTATGAAGACAATAGAATTAATAAATTTAAGTAAAGAATATAAAAATACTAGGGCATTAAATGATATAAACTTGGAAATAAACAAAGGAAGGATTGTAGGATTATTAGGAAAAAATGGTGCCGGTAAAACAACACTAAATAAACTAATTACTGGACTTATTTTCCCTTCAGCTGGATCAATTAAAGTTTTAGGTGAAGTTCCAAAAGGTGGGCAAAAGAAAATCGGCTTTTTATCAGAAAATATTGCCCTATATCCAAATCTAAGTGCTAGAGAAAACTTGGAAATCTCCATATTACAAGAAGGTAAATCCCCTAAATATGATCAAATTTCAAAAATATTAAAAACTGTTTCAATTCAAGATACAAGAAAGAAAGCTAATGATTTTTCTTTAGGTATGAAGAGAAGATTACAGGTAGCCATGACTGTATTAGCTAATGATAGAGAGCTTCTTATACTAGATGAACCAACAAATGGATTAGATTTAGATGGAGTTTTATGGTTGAAAAATATGATCCTAGAATTAAAAAATCAAGGGAAAACCATTTTACTTTCCAGTCATTCGATTCTTCAAATGGAGGATGTTTTAACTGACTATATTATTCTAAAAAAGGGGATACTTGCTGACAGTGGAGAAATGGCAACTCTAAATGAAGGGATACTTAATATTGAAATAAGGGTTGAAGATATTGAAAAAGGAAAAAATGCACTCGAAAAAAAAGGCTATTTGTATAACCAACATGGTAATTTGTTAGTGATTCCGGTGAAAGTAGATTATATGCATTACTTATTAGTACTAAATGAAGAAGGCATATATCCTAGTTCGTACAATTTAAAAAAGAAATCACTAGTAGATAGATTCCATCAGTATGCTGGTGGTGATAATGGTGATTAGTAAGAAAGTAAAAGGTGAAATTTTAAAACTGAAAAGAGCAACAGAACCCCTCTTTATCATTTGTGTATTTGTTGTTTTTTTCTTACTTATGTTTTTCCAGAAAGCATTTAATAGTGAATCGGGATATTACACACCAGAGTTATTGTCTATACAATATATGACTTCGTTTAATTTATTACTTTTATCATTGGTAGGTTTTATTCCTGGGGCAGTTTTAGGTGCTTGTATCTCAGGAATTGATTATAAGCACAATACAAATGTTTATGTGATTGTAAATGTGGGCAGAATCCAATCTGTATTTATTAAAATAAAAACATTGTTTTTAGGTACAATGTGCTTAGTATTATTTATGACCTTCCTTGGAGTGTTGGAGGGATTATTTGTAGGTAATCAGCGGGCTTTTTATATGGATTGGAAAACGCTTTTTCTGCAACTGATTTGCTGTTATAGTATTCTTTTGTGTTCATCCATGGTAGGTTTTTTAGGAGCTACATTAACTAAAAGAGTATATGGTGGTATTCTAATTGCAATAGTCTTTCCTATATTGCTCGAAAGAATATCCATCTATATACCGATTCTGAAATATTTTACTTTGAATGAATATTATGCGTCCTTAATAGGTTATTCATTTAAGAATATGACAAGTGATCCTCAAGTCCAATTTAGTCATTCAACTTGGATTTCTTATGGAAGTAGTGTGTTAATAATTACGGCCATAATCTTATCCATGTTAATTATTCATATAATAATTGTTGTAAAAAGAGACTTTAAGGCATAGGGGATATTAATATGAAAAAAATAATAATAGTAATAGGTGGTATCTTGCTAATTGGTCTAATCTTGATAAATATTTTATCTGAAGATATGGGAAATATGACTACGGATGGGATTGAAATTAATACAACATATTTAAAAGACTCTGAATATTTAGTAGCGGATTTGAGTATCTCTGGTAATCTTCGTAAAGAGAAAACGCTTGATATAAAAACTTTATTAAAAGAAAAAAATACTATTTCAATAAAGAACAATCAATCTAGGAGTGAAATAGAATGTATAGTAATTAACTCAAACGGAAAAAAGGTATTCTCTGAAAAAATAAAAGGAAATGCAATTCGTGCATTTCAATCTTTGTCAGGAGAAGGAAACATTAAATTAGTTTTAAATAGTGGACAACAAAATACTAGGATTATTATTAATGGGGATGAGCTTAATAATGAATAACTGGTTAAAAGCAGAATCCATAAAAATAAAGAATAATATTCTGCTTTGGATTAGTCTAGGTCTAACCTTTTTATTTATGATTTATATCGTTTTTGATCCATTTCCATATGTTGAATTAAAGATATCTAGTTATCTCAGTTCAGTTTTTTTATTGTCACTTACAGTTTTTGGTACAATATCGTTTGTTATTTTAGGAGCATTTCTTAGTTATCAGGAGTACTCATGGAATACTTTACATTTGCTTATAGGTTTTTATAGTAGAGTTAAGTTTTTATACTATAAATCGTTATACATTTTACTATTCAGTTTTCTCATAACAGTTTTGACTACTTTTCTTAGTATAGTAGTGCACCTTTATGTAGGAGCGCCTGGACAAATATTTAGTGTTCAGATTATTACACAAATTTTCGTAGTTAGTCTAATTTGTTTTTTTTGGGGAGAACTAGCGTTTGTTCTTTCTCTTATAACTAAAAATGTTATGTATAGCGTATTGATGGTATTCTTTCTTAGTTTTTTTGAACCCGCAATATATAGTCACGTTAATGAAGGTTTACTTAAATATTTTATTGTCTTTAATCAAAAGGGTGTTTTAGCGATAACCTTTTCAAACTTAGTTGAAGGAAGTTATATCATTGTCCCAGATTTAAATTACCCTTCATTAACTTGGAGCATCTTTTTTCAATTAGGTTGTATTGGTGCTATTCTTTTTATTGCTTATCAGTATATAAAGAAATGTTCAATACCTAGTTAATTATTTGGGCACCTATAATGGGAGAAATCTTGCATTAAAAAGTGAAATCAGCGAATGGTGATTTCACTTTTTGGTTTTAGATAAGGTCTAATAGAGTGTCTTTTTAAATATAAATCCAACTGTGTTAAATTTACATACTTTTGTCTGGAATTTCAAGAAGAAACCTAAATTAAATCAAATAATAGTAAACTAAATGAATTTGCTGAACCGCAGAGAGTGGCCAACGACATTCACCCATACTTAAAAAGAGCCATTTTCATATGGAAACGGTATAATAAATTGGCAGAAGCAGACATTAAAAATGACTGCATTCTTTGGTTTTAAGTATGGTATATAGCTGAAATGATGAGAGAACGAGCATTCATACAAAATGACAAAACGAGAAAAGGAGAAGCCATGACTAAGAGTAATGAAGCAGGATGGAATTTAGACAATAGCTATGCCCGTCTTCCGGAAAAGTTTTTCACGAGCACGAATTCGACTCCTGTAAGCTCACCCGAGTTGGTCATCCTCAATGAACCGTTGGCGTTATCGCTTGGGTTGGACGTGGAAGCATTGAAAAGCGAAGCTGGCGTGGCGGTGTTTGCCGGAAACGAGGCACCTGAAGGCGGATCGCCTCTTGCTCAAGCGTATGCGGGGCACCAGTTCGGGCATTTTAACATGTTGGGTGACGGCCGGGCCATACTGCTAGGCGAGCAGATCCCTCCTCAAGGCGGGAGGGTCGATATCCAGCTGAAGGGTCCGGGAAGAACGCCGTATTCGCGCGGGGGAGATGGGCGTGCGGCACTGGGGCCGATGCTGCGGGAGTATATCATCAGCGAGGCGATGCATGCACTTGGCATTCCGACGACCCGAAGTCTGGCAGTGGTGACGACCGGTGAATCGATCATTCGGGAAACTAGGCTGCCCGGGGCCATCATGACCCGTGTCGCTGCGAGTCATCTCCGTGTCGGGACCTTTCAGTTCGCCGCGAAATGGGGCACGGTCGAGGAACTTCGGGCGCTTGCTGATTATGCGATTGAGCGTCATTATCCAGACATTGAAGCAGCGGAGAACCGGTATCTTTCACTGTTCGAGGAAGTGGTCGGCCGTCAGGCTAAGCTTATTGCCCAATGGCAGCTGGTAGGCTTCATTCATGGGGTGATGAACACCGACAACATGACGATCAGCGGTGAGACGATCGATTATGGCCCATGCGCCTTCATGGATGCATATGACCCTGCTACCGTTTTCAGCTCGATCGACACCCAAGGCCGCTACGCCTATGGCAATCAGCCGGTGATTGGCGGCTGGAATCTTGCGCGGTTCGCAGAATCCCTATTGCCGTTGCTGCATGAGGATCTGGACGAGGCTGTCAAGCTCGCCCAGGAGAAGCTTTCAGCTTTCAATGAGCGACATCACACCCATTGGCTGGCTGGGATGCGAGCGAAACTGGGGCTGTACAATGAAGAAACACAGGATGAAGCCTTAATCAATGGGCTCCTCAGCATGATGAAGAAGCATGGCGCTGATTATACGAATACATTCCGCGCTTTAACGTTTGATACAATGGAGGAAACGGTCCTTTTCGGTGCACCGGAATTCGTTCAGTGGCATGAGCTATGGAAGGCGAGACTGGGCAGGCAGCAGGAATCGAAAGACTCGGCAATCCAGCTGATGCAAAGCAGCAACCCGGCGGTGATCCCGCGGAAT
The DNA here is from genome assembly GCF_030271255.1 of Peribacillus folii. Classification (GTDB taxonomy): domain Bacteria; phylum Bacillota; class Bacilli; order Bacillales; family DSM-1321; genus Peribacillus. Next base: position 262,556 of record NZ_JASJOM010000005.1, on the reverse strand, counting down.
CACCGGGTCGAAGAGGCCCTCGCCGCTGCCGTGGAAAATGGAGATTACAGTGTGATGGATCGGCTTATGGAGGCTCTTTCAACCCCTTATGAGCACTCCGCCAAGCAAGCCGAATACACCACACTCCCTGTATCAACAACGCCTTACCGGACCTATTGCGGAACATGATAGAAGATGAAGAAAGACGGTATCCCGAAGTTGCAGGATACCGTCTTTTCATATGGCTGCCCATCATTTAGTTCCTTGTTTATTCGAAGTGAGCTCCCGAATCTGCCCATCGAGGACGGAGCTGGCTTTCTCCATAAACCGTGTGATGAGCTCAAGCTCTTCTGGTGTGTAGGTTGAAACGAGAGTAATCATTTCATTTTGCAGCGGCAAATATGTGTTGTAAACTTCTTCCTTATCTTCATAATCAGGAACGATGATCACCCTGCGCCTGTCATTGGGATCATTCTGCCTGCGGACGTATCCGAATTTTTCAAGCCGATCGACCAAAGCCGTAATGCTGCCGGTGGTGAGGCCTGTTTTTTTGGCAAGTTCTCCAGCAGTAATCGGACCGGTTTCACGCAGGATATCAACGGCGATGAAATCATGATTGTATAAACCGAGCGAGGTGGCGACCTTTTGCTGATAAAGGATCGTCCGCGTCCCCAGCCCCCGCATTGCCGAGACGAAATCTTGCTGCGAATCTGTCGCTGTGCCTTGATGCTGGTTCGACAAAAGTGAACCCTCCTTTAGCTGTATATCTTATATGCCTCCATTCTAACGAAATCTTTCACATCTTGTAAAGGAAGCATCCTGAATCGACCGGTAAAGCAAACTCGCGAGAAAAGCGCCGGAATTGGCGAGTAAATCGCTGAAATTGGCGAGTAAAAGTGCGAAATTGGCGAGTAAATCGCTGAAACTCGCGAGTAAAACGCCGAAATTGGCGAGTAAGGCACCGGAATTGGCGAGTAAGGCACAGAATTTAGAGCCAGCCGCCAAACTCGCGAGTAAAACGCCGAAATTGGCGAGAAAATCGCTGAAATTGGCGAGTAAGAGTGCGAAATTGGCGAGTAAGGCACCAAAATTTAGAGCCAGCCGCCAAACTCGCGAGTAAAAGCTCTGAAACTCTGAAATTGAGCACAAAACTTTCGAGAAAATGCTCTAAACTCATAATTTACCCATGAAGCTGTTATAAAGAGCATGCAGTAGATACGACACAAACACGCAGAGCATTCTTCTGAACTATTCTCTTGATTATCCATACAATTCCAGCGAATTAATACATAATGAAATTATCGGATTTGCTGTCGATAAACTTATAGGACGGCTTGAAGAAAAATATTAAAGAAGGATGGTCTATTTTTTATGAAGAGAAACGTATGGTTCAAGATGATTTTCGTGATGATGCTATCGCTTTCGCTTGGGTGGGGCAGTAGTGCGGTACAAGCTGCAGATACTGATTCAATAAGTGAAGGGATGTATACAGCAGGTGAGGGAATATCCGCTGGCTTGGCTGAATTCAGTATTGCAAGAGGGACTGCAATCATTACCATTACGAGGGATACGAACGAAGTGGTGAATGAAACGCTTAGTGATGAGGGGTATACACCTACCCGCTTTACGGTGCGCTTAAAGGCTGGAGATAAAATAGAAATCAATTTATACGATGGGGCGTCCACTATGGACGTCAGGCAAATCTCGAAAGTGGATTTGAGAAATATATCCGCCGGTTATTATGAGATAGGCACCGATATTCCTGCAGGTACTTATGCATTGGAGATTGACCATCCTGCGGAATACTATGATATGGCGTATATTGATATTTTAGATGGCCAATATGACCGAAAAGGTTCCTTTAGCCTCTATGGTTATGAAGAGCCTTATGAGTACAAGGCTTTAACAGGGGATAAAATCTACATCTCTTCATTGATCGGTACGATGAGTTTTAAAGAAAAAATCCTTGTTCCTAAAAGTATCACGTTAAGTAAGCCTAGTCTGACCCTGGTGGTGAACCAAGCCGCACAAGTAAAGGCCACGGTGTACCCGAGCAGTGCCATTAATAAAAATGTGAGCTGGACTGCGGGTGATTCCAGAATTGCGACAGTGGATGGAAAAGGAAATGTCAAAGCAGTTAAAGCCGGCAGGACAACCATCACAGCTACTGCAAAGGGTGATGCTTCCATTAAGAAAAGCATCGAAGTGACGGTGACGGATATTGTACCGACTAGTTTGAAGCTAAGTAAAACAGCTTTGAACATCTCGAATAACCAAACTTTTCAAGTAACGGCTACCGTAGCTCCAGGCAATGCTGCGAATAAAACGATTTTATGGAAAAGCTCGAATGCCAAAGTCGCTAAAGTCGATTCAAAAGGCAATATAAAAGGATTGGCAAACGGTTCGGCAACCATAACGGCGACTGCCAAAGCAAACACGAAGGTCATGAAAACCGTTGCCGTGAAGGTTTCGACGAAAACGGTGAAGGTGAATAAATCAAGCTTGTCCATCATGGCAGGCAAGACAGGAATCCTGACTGCGTCGGTGACACCCTCTGATAGCACAGACAAGACGGTGAAGTGGAAGTCCGCTAATACCAAAATTGCCACCGTCGATAGCAAAGGGAAGGTCACTGGCAAACAAAAAGGGACAACTACCGTTACGGCAACCGTTAAAGGGGCAAAGGATGCAAAGGTGAAGGTCACCGTTACAGCCCCGGTCATGGCAAAATCAATTAAAGTGAACAAAACTTCCGCGACTGTGTTAAAAGGTAAAACCTTGGCCTTATCCGCAACTGTTAGTCCGAGCAATACAACGAATAAAACGGTGAAGTGGAAATCGTCCCATACAAAAATAGCGAAGGTCGATAGTAAAGGGAAAGTGACCGCTATGGGAGTTGGGACGGCCAAAATAACGGCGACTACTGTAAATGGAAAATCAAGCGTCACCACGATTTATGTGCCGTATAGTAAAAGTTTAAGTGCAGGAAAATGGAAGGCAGGCAAAAATTTGCCGGCAGGACGTTATAAAATCACGACAAAATCGGGCAGCGGCAATTTATTTATCGCGGATAATAGCTACGATCGCTATGTAAATGAAATTCTATCAAATGAAGATGATGGTTATAGTGTAACGGCTGTTACTACGGATATTAAATCGGGGGACAGTATTGAAATAGCCGGACTGGACAGTGTACAGTTCACCAAAGTATCCCATGTTAAATCGAATACACTGCATGCTGGATACTGGACAGTCGGCAAAGATATAGCAGCGGGAAGATATAAAATAACGACACCAAGTTCAGCAGGGAATTTATTCATTTACAGGGGAGACTATTTACTTGTAAATGAAATCCTCTCCAATGAACGTGATGATTACATGGTAACAAGTGTAACGACCACGCTGAAAAATGGAGATCGCATTAATATTTCCGGCTTGAATAAGGTGAATTTCACAAAAAAATAGCATTCCAGGGAAGGAAAAAAGCTGCCGACATGATGTCGGCAGCTTTTTTTTAGTCTTTGCGAAGCTCCCCTGAATTCCTGATGAAGCTGATGATCATGCATACGACGATAATCGCGAATGATGCCAAGCCGCTGAACCATATGCTTTGAAATTCACTTGCATAAGGCTGGATGATGTAGGAGGAGGCGATGGCCAGGACTGCACTTATCGGAATGAAATTTGCGACCTTCCCTTTGCTGAATACGATTACGAGAATGGGTGCCAGCAGGGCCGAATAGATATTCCCGGAATAAAATAAAAGCTCCAGCAGGTTTGGGGAATAAAAGAGTGTGGCCAGGAAAATCAGGATGCCGACAGCGATGGATAAAAGATAGGCCATCCTGATTTTTTGCTGGTCGTTCGCCTGGTTCAAGCAGGGCTCGATCATATTGGCCACAATCAAGCTGACCAATGCATGCAGGCAGGCCCCGAATGTAGAGGTGATGGCACTGAAAGCACAAAGGACAAACAAGATGAAAAAGAATGGCGTCGTAATCTTGTTTGCCAGTCCTTCTAAAATGGAGTGAATATCCGTGAAGCCGCCTGTAAAGATCACCATGATGAACAAGGAAGAAAACGAGAGCGGGAATATGAGCCAGATCAGGCCTGACAGGGAAAAGGTTAAGGGCACCTTTTTCAGTTCAATCATGAACAAACGCTGCCATGACGTCAGGTCTAAAAAGAATTGGCCGAAGCCGACAAGAAGACCGGCAAAAATGAAGCTCCATAAATCATACTTATTGATCACCAGCATATAGGGATGGTAAAGGCGGATGCCATCATAAACGGGCTGGATGCCCTCTTTGACGAAAAAATATAAAGGAATCAAGATGACGGCGGCAAACATGAAAACGACTTGAAAAGCTGCGAAGCCATGAATGAGCTTCAGCCCGCCGAAGCCTGCAAAAAAGATACAAAAAGCGAAAAAGAAAAATAAACCGACATAGAGCGGTGTATCGAACAGGAACAGACATAGGGTGGAAGCGGCCATTCCCTGGATGAATAAAATGTGCAAGCTGGTGATGACCAGAATCGTAAGCATGATCCAATATCCCAATGGATGCAGCCTTGTTTTCAAATAATCCCCCATCGTCAGCCCATCCGGGAAGTCCTGGCGGACGCGCTTGCCGATGAAGCTGAACATGAACAGGGCGACGGCCCCCATGATCGCGTAGCCAATTCCTCCGAACACGCCGTACTTCACCATCGATTCAGGAGAAGATAAAATGGTGGTTCCCGTCACCCAGCGTGCCAGGAGGGAAATGATGCCCAAGCCCATACCGATTTGGATCGGGCCTTGTACGTATTCTTGAAATGTCCGTGATCGCAATGGTCATTTTCCTTTCTCGCGGAACTCCTTTGGTGTAATTCCCTCTATTTTGCGGAATAACGTGCTGAAATAATGCTGACTGTTGAAACCGGAGTTTTCGGCGACATCCGAAATGCTCCAGTTCGTGTTGGCGGTTAACGCCCTTTTAGCGGCTTTTATTCGATAGTGCATTAAATATTCGGAAAAGGAGGTGCCGACCTCTTCATGGAATTTCCGGCTTAAATATGTCGGGTTCGTATGCACTTCACGGGCGATGTCCGAAAGCGAGATTTTGTCCGCATAATTTTCATGAATGAATGATAGCGAATGTTGGATCAGGGTTGAATAGTTCTGGGTAGCGCCGCTTTCTTGATACTTGGATAGCACTTTATGCAATTCACTTTCGATGACCGGTTTCGTCAAGTAATCAACGACCCCGATCCTGATGGATTGCTGGGCATAATCGAAGCTTTGATGGGCGGTGACCATGATGATTTCCACATCCTTATTGAGCGTGCGCAAATCTTCACCAAATTCAAGGCCCGATCGCCCTGGAAGGTTGATGTCCAGGAAAGCGAGGTTGATTTTATGATTCTGGTTGAGTGTAAGTGCTTGAACAGCATCAGCGGCTTTATGGAACTTCCAAAAAGGGAAAATCGACTGGATCATATATTCCATTTGTTCAAGCACCAATGGTTCATCATCGACTAATAATACATTCATTCCGGTGCTGCCTCCTCCGATTTCGTATCAAAAACGAGTGGCCATGAAACCTCCACCTTTGTGCCGCATTCATCAGAAGCGATCGTTAATTGTGCACGGGTGCTGAAATACAAGTATAAACGTTTTTTGATATTGTCGAGGCCATGTCCGCCTTCCTCTGCAGCGGAAGTGTCATTCCCGCTGAACCCATTATCCTTCACCAACAGATACACCGTCTCCGATTCCAGATGGAATTGGATATGAAGAAGGGCTTCGCCCACCTTTTTTTCCAGACCGTGCTTGAATGAATTCTCCACCAATGTCTGGAGAATGAAAGGGGGGACCAGTGCGATCGTCAAGTGATCGGGACACGACATACCGATCTTAAGCCGGTCGCCAAAGCGAAGGCTTTGGATGTCGAGATAATGCTGCGTGTACTGAATTTCCTGGGCAAGGGGAATCAATGGCTCGGATGCTTTGTATTTGAATTTAAGGAATTGCGAAAATGCCTCCAGGGCCCGGATCAATTCGGCCTTCCTGTCCAGGCGGGCCAAGCCTAAAATGACATTCAGCGTATTGAACAAAAAGTGCGGCTGGATCTGCTGGTTCAGCTTATTATATTGTGCCTCCTGCAGTGCTTGCTCCAGCCGGATCTCTTTGTTTTTATTTTCAAGCAGGTCAATCCTCTTCTCGAAGATGAATAGAAATAAAAGCGCGATAGCCCCCATGATGGGAGCTAAAATGAAGAGCATGATGATGATGGTGAAACCCTCGTAACTTAGCATGGAGAACCTCTGCTGGTTATATTTTTAGAAGCCATTTGTCTATGTGTATCTTACTAAAGACTTTCGCGGAAATCTACAGCTTATGACACAATGTGACACGCGACTTGATGATTTTGTGTTGATCGTTTCAGTTCCGGTGCCTTCGTTTTGCAGATGTCCATCACAAACGGGCAACGTGTATGAAAGCGGCAGCCGCCCGGCGGGTCGATCGGTGAGGGGACATCCCCCGTCAAGAGGATCCGTTCCCTTTCCTGCACAGGATTCGGTACAGGGATCGCGGACAGCAGAGCCCGGGTATATGGGTGCTGCGGCTGTTCGAATATCGATTTCTTGTCGGCGATTTCGACGATCTTACCTAGATACATCACCATGACGCGATCCGAAATGTGACGAACGACACCTAGGTCATGCGATATGAATAGAAAGGTGAGCTCGAATTGCCGCTGCAATGTTTTCAAGAGATTCAGCACTTGTGCCTGAATGGAGACATCGAGTGCAGAGACCGCTTCATCGCAGATGATCAACTTCGGATCGACGGCAAGTGCCCGGGCGATCCCGATCCGCTGCCTTTGACCGCCGCTGAATTCATGCGGATATCTGTCCAATGCTTCCGGTCTCAGGCCGACATGGCCCAATAATTCCTCAATCCTGCTCCTGCGATGTCCTTTAGGCACTACATTTTGTATCGCCAAGGCTTCTCCGAGAATTTGCCCGATCGTCTGCCTGGGATTAAGGGAGGCGAAGGGATCCTGAAAGATGACCTGCAAATCCTTCCTCGTACTCCTCATTTCCTTTCTTCCCAAACTGAGCAGGTCCTTGCCCTGGAAATGTATGTGCCCGCTTGTCGGCTCATCCAATCGAAGGATGGCCCGTCCGGTCGTCGATTTGCCACAGCCGGATTCACCGACAATACTCAGTGTTTCCCCCTGATAAATATGGAAGCTGATGTCGTCGACGGCCTTTACATGATTAACGGTCCTGCCGAAAAAACCGCCCTTGATCGGGAAATATTGCTTCAATTGATCTACCTTTAGCAAAACCTTCTTGCCTTCCACTGCTGCGCCCATCATTGAACCCCCACTTTCTTTTCCGCTTCATATTCTTTTTCCCATTGCGGGGTATACATCCAGCAGCTGACCTTCGTATCGGGGCCGATTGATTCGAGATCCGGTACGGCTTGTTCGCAAATGCGCCTCGCATGTGCACAGCGTGGTGCAAAGCTGCAGCCCTTGGGCATATCGTACGGACTTGGCACGGTCCCAGGGATGGTGGTCAATTCCTCCTGATCCAGGTCGAGGCGGGGAAGGGAGTTCAATAATCCGATGGTGTAAGGATGTTTAGGGTTCGTGAAAATCTCTTTCGCCAGGGTGTATTCAACCATTTTACCGGCATACATCACCGCTACCCTGTCACATGTTTCATAGACGACACCTAAATCATGCGTGATTAAAATCACCGCCGTGCCGAAATCCTTTTGCAGCGTTTTGATCAGTTCCAGGATTTGGGCCTGAATCGTCACGTCAAGCGCCGTCGTCGGCTCATCCGCGATCAATACCTCAGGGTGGCAGGCGAGTGCCATGGCGATCATGACCCTTTGCCTCATTCCGCCGCTCAGTTCATGCGGCTCCTGCTTGGCCCTTTTTTCAGGAGAAGGAATCCCGACAAGCCGCAGCATGTCGACCGCCTTGTTCCACGCTTCCTTTTTCCCGAGCTTTTGGTGGAGCCGGATCGCTTCTGCAATCTGCTCCCCTGCTGAATATACCGGATTCAATGAGGTCATCGGCTCCTGAAAGATCATCGAAATTTCGTTCCCGCGAATCGCCCGCATTTGTTTTTCCGTCTTGGCCAGCAGATCCTCGCCTTTGAAAAGGATGCTGCCGCCGGTGATTTTACCGGGAGGGGATGGAATCAACCTTAACAGAGATAAGGAGGTGATGCTTTTTCCGCTTCCTGATTCCCCCACGATTCCAAGCGTTTCCCCTTTGTTCAGGGTGAAGCTGATGCCATTCACCGCTTTACTCGTTCCTTCGTCCGTGAAAAAGTGGGTGTGTAAATTTTTCACCTCGAGTATTGTTTCATCAACCTGTTTCATCACGTACCTCCCTAGTTTAAGTCTATTCGCTTGTTAAAGTATCGATAGAGGACATCCACGGCCAAGTTCATGAATACGAAGATGACGGAGGCAATCAGGACGCCGCCTTGGACCATCGGCAAATCCCTCGTCCTGATGGCATCGACGATCAATCGCCCAAGTCCGTTGATGGCAAATACGGATTCGGTCAGCACGGTGCCGCCAAGGAGTGCGCCGAACTGGAGGCCAACGACCGTAATGACGGGGATCAGCGCATTTTTCAGCCCGTGCTTATAAATGATGACATGCTCCTTCAAGCCTTTGGCTTTCGCGGTACGTATATAGTCCTGACGAACGACCTCAAGCATGCTTGACCTGGTCATCCTGGCGACGATCGCCGCTCCTCCCGCGCCGAGTGTAATCGCAGGCAGGATCATGTGCCTGAAGGTTCCCCAGCCTGATACGGGAAACCACTGAAGGTTGACGGAAAAAAAGTAGATGAGCATCAGCCCTAACCAAAAGCTAGGCAGGGAGATTCCTAATAAAGCAACGATCATGATGGAAATGTCAGCGGCAGAGTATTGCTTGGTCGCCGAAATGATGCCGGCCACCATTCCAAGCACGACGGTGATGAAAATACTGGCAAGTGCGAGTTCAAGGGTAACGGGCAAGCGGACCATGATTTCGTCAAGAACTGGACGGCTGCTGCGGAGGGATTCACCGAAATCGCCTTGTACGGCATGAATCACATAATCAATATATTGATAGAGGATGGGGCGGTCCAATCCAAGCTGGTGCCTGATCATTTCTATCGTTTCTTTGGTCGCACCTTCACCTGCAAGCAGGGTTGCCGGGTCACCGGGAACCATCTGCATGATGAGGAAGACGACTAAACTAACTCCTAACAATACCGGTATCGTTTGCAAAATGCGCCGGACGATGAATACGAACATGTTCTCTCCTCCTTATTTTTTCATTCTTGGGTCCAGTGCGTCCCTCAATCCATCCCCGAAGACATTGAAGCCAAGTACAAGTGTGGATATGGCGATCCCCGGAAATAATGCAATATGCGGAGCGCTGAACAAATAGTCCCGTCCGCTGCTTAACATCGCTCCCCATTCCGGTGAAGGGGGCTGCGCTCCCAGTCCGAGGAACGACAAGCCGGCTGCCGATAGAATGGCCGTTGCCAGGCGCAAGGTCGCTTGAACGATGACAGGTGAAAGGATATTAGGGAAAATGTGCTTGAATATGATCGTGAGGTCGGTGGCTCCCAATGCACGAACGGCGTCAATGTACTCAAGCTTCCTGACCGAAAGTGTGGAGCCCCTTACGATCCGGGCGAACATCGGAATTGAAAACACCCCGACCGCCACCATTACATTGATCAAGCTTGGTCCAAGGGCGCTTATGATCGCAAGGGCCAGCAATATTCCCGGGAAGGCGAGCAGGACATCGACGATCCTCATGATGACCGTATCGATCCATTTTCCATAATAACCGGCCGTCAGCCCCAACAGGATGCCGATGATGGCGCCGAAGAAAACGGAAACGAATCCCACCGTCAAGGAAAGGCGGGTCCCGTATAATAACCTGCTCAAAATATCTCTTCCCTTATCATCCGTCCCCATCCAATGCTCTGTTGTCGGAGGCTGAAGTTTATTCACCAAATCGATTTCATACGGGTCCTGCGGTGAAACGACAGGTGCAAAAATGGCCAATAAAATATAAAAAAGTACAATGTATCCGCCTACCAATGCCAATTTATTTCTTTTGAACTTTTTATAAAATGCTTTCCAGTTTTGTAGTTTTGCAGATTTGTTTTTGTTTAGCTTCATTCCGGGATTCTTGATTACAACCTCTGGCTTCATGGCAGTTCCTCCTTTTCTTTCATTTAATTTATTCAAAATAGGTATTGAAGTAAATATGATGCCGGAAAGCAGTAAAGATAATAAAAAAATGAGTAAAGATTCTGAAAATATAAAATTTTGTTTTTTCTTATAATTTGATTATGCCCGATGTACTCATTGTAAAAAGCTTCATGGATAACAAAGGGAAGTATGAAAGGGAGGAACAGCAATCATGAGAAAAGGTATGACTGGATTACTATTTGCAGCGTTATTATGTATCTCGGCGGTTTTATCCGGATGTACATCATCCGATCAAACCAGCAGCAAGAAACCGGAAAGGGAAGCGAAAGAAGGCGGGACATTGGTCGTTGCCCGCCTCTCAGATGCGACGACGCTTGATCCGCATTTCATTACGGACATTCCTTCGGCAAACGTCGTTTATGAGAAGGTATATGAAACCTTGGTCGTTCAGGACAAGGACATGAAACCACAGCCATTGCTCGCGAAGGAATGGAAGCAGCTTGATGATCTGACATGGGAGTTCAAGCTGCGTGAGGGCGTGAAGTTCCATGATGGGGCACCATTCAATGCTGAAGCGGTAAAAATGAATTTCGACAGGTTACTGGACCCGAAAACCTCTTCACCGCAGGCCGGTAAATTGGAAATGATCAAGGAAATCAAGGTAGTGGATGATACGACGGTACAGTTCAAACTGAAATATCCGTATGCTCCGCTGCTATCGATATTGGTCAGTAATGAAGGAAGCATCCTGAGTCCTAAGGCGATAAAAGAGCATAGTTATGAACTTGGCCAAAAGCCGGTTGGGACAGGACCATTCGTTTTCAAATCGTGGAAATCGGGAGAAGCGATCGAACTGGCAAAGAATGAAGACTATTGGGGAGAAAAACCGAAGATCGATGGCGTCGTATTCAAGGTCGTTCCTGAAGATGCAACGAGAATCGCGATGATCGAAACGGGTGAAGCACATGTGACCGACCAAGTGCCCGTGACGGAAATCGAGCGTATCGAGGCCTCGGACACGATGGGGCTGTATCGCACCGAAGGACTTGCCGTGGAGTATTTAAGCTTCAATGTCAAGAAAAAGCCGTTCGATGATGTGCGTGTCCGAAAAGCGGTCGCGCATGCGATCGAGGTCGATTCCATTATCAAAGGGGTATACAACGATGTGGGCACGAAGGCCAATTCAACGATGAGCCCTAAGGTTTTCGGCTATGACCCGAATATAAAAGGATACGATTATGATATAAATGAATCCAAAAAGCTATTGAAGGAAGCCAGAATCAAGGAAGGTATGGAGATTACGTTAACAACAAGTGACCGTAAGGAACGAATCAACATGGCAGAGGTGATCCAGTCCCAGTTAAAAGGTATTGGAATCAAGGTGAACATACAAGTTCTGGAGTATGGGGCTTACATTGACGCGACAGCCAAGGGTGAGCATCAGGTTTCCATAGGCGGCTGGGGCAATGCGACGGGCGACGGGGATTATAATCAATTCAATCTGTTTGACAGCAAATCGCAGGGTGCTGCCGGCAATAGCTCATTTTACAGCAATCCTGAGGTGGATAAGCTGATCGAAGCGGCGCGTCAGGAATCAAGCGGCGACAAGCGTAAGGAGCTTTATTCGAAGGCACAGGAAATCGAACGGGAAGAGGTGCCGTACGTTCCGATCCGTAACTATGAGCATCTCGCTGTTTATGGCGAAACGGTTAAAGGGCTGTGGCTGAACCCGGCAAATTATTTAATGCTCGATGACATAACCGTTCAGTAAGGAATGGAGCAAATGAGAAGGCGGCATACAGCGGATATGCTGCCTTCTCGATTAGGAGGGGAAATATGATCGATATGCTGCTCATTCATGGGACTGTGATTACCATGGATCTCAACAGACGTATCCTTTCGGACGGCGCCATCGCCATCAACGAAGGACGGATTTTGGACGTGGGTGTAACTGAGAAACTGTTATCGAAATATGAAGCAATAAAGGTCATTGATTGCAGCCATCAATGCATCTTGCCAGGATTGATCGATGTTCATGGGCATGGGGGACATTCCATGTTCAAGACCATCGCGATGGAGAATATCGATTTTTGGATGCCGATCATGACGAATACGTATAAGCATTTTGTAACCGATGATTTTTGGTACTACGAAGGAAAGCTCTCCGCCCTTGAGAGATTGAAGGCGGGCGTGACGACAGGTGTGAGTGTGTTAGGCTCGATGCCGCGATCCGATGACCCGATTTTCGCGATCAATCATGCAAAGGCTTACGCCGAGGTGGGGGTGAGGGAGGTTGTCTGCACGGGGCCATGCAACCCGCCATGGCCACATTCATTCAGCCGGTGGGTCGACGGGAAAAGAGTCGTGAAGGAGGTTATCTATGAAGAGGTATTAAAGGGAGCGGAAGCGGTGATCGAAGCACTGAATCATGCTAATGAAGACCGAACGAGGGCCTTCATTACCCCATTTGTCATCGTCACGTCGGTTGACCCTTCCAACCCTACAGCTCCTGACAGACTTTATGGGCTAAGTGATCATGACCTTCATCAAGCAAAAAGGATCAGGGAAATAGCCCGTAAATATGAGACGAGGATTCATTCCGATGCTTTTGGCGGGATGATTCATTTAGCGGTACAAGATAGAGAGAATGCCCTGTTGGGTCCGGATGTCCATTTACAGCATTGCCGCGGCATTTCCTTCGATGAGGCAAGGATACTCGCAGAAACGGGCACCAATGTCAGTGCTTCACCCGGATTTGGGCAGGTCCATGCCCGGACGCCGATCACGGAATTATTGGAAATGGGTGCAACGGTCGCCATTTCTACGGATGGGACCTCGCCTTCGACTAGCTTTGATATGTTCCAGGCGATGAGGAAAACCCAATTCGTTCACCAGGCGGCCCTTAGGGATTATTACTATCTGCCGCCAGGAAAACTGCTGGAAATGATTACGATCGATGCGGCAAAATGCATTGGCTGGGATGATGAACTCGGCTCGCTTGAGGTGGGGAAGAAAGCGGATGTGATCACGGTCAACTTGCATCAGCCGCATCTGGCTCCTGAATTCATGCATGTTCATCGGCTTGTTTTCCAAGCAGTGGCGAATGATGTCGAGCATGTCATCGTCGATGGGAAATTAATCATGGAGGGGAGGAAGGTCCAAACCGTTCATGAAAGTACCGTGCTCGACGAAGCGAATGAAGAAGCCTTTTCGACGATTAAGCGCGCGGGGCTTGAAAAGTATATGAAGCCAACGAAATATTTCTGGGGACATGCCAGGGCCTATGTCGATGAAAGGAGATATAACGAACGGGAAAACGCTGCGGCAATGCGGGGAGGGGAAGCGAATGAAAACGAAGCTTAAAGGAAGATATGTGATTGGCTATGATGGCTGCGATCATGTCATTTTGGAAAACGCGGAGATCGTATACGAAGGGGATACGATTTTGTATGTAGGAAAAAAGTATCCGCAAGAAGTGGATGAGGTGCTGGATGCCGGCAACGCGATCCTTAGCCCCGGCTTCATCGACTTGAATGCCTTAGGGGACATTGACCATGATTTATTGCATTTCGAGGCTGGCTCCGATAGGCAGAAAAATCTGCTTTGGTCGGAGGAGTATGTCAAAAGCGGCCATCCCGAATGGATGTCCAAAGAAGATGAGGCCTTCAAATCCCTGTATGCCTATTCCCAGCTCATCCTTCATGGCGTTACGACGGCGATGCCGATTACCTCCGTTTTTTATAAAAGCTGGGCGGAAACCTATGAGGAGTTGGCAGCTGCGGCGGAGCATGCAGCTGGACTGGGGTTAAGGATTTACTTGGGATCAAGCTACCAATCCGGAATCAGGGCCGTCCAGCCTAACGGCAAGGTAAAACTCCATTGGGATGAAAAGGCCGGTGAAGCCGGATTGCGCAGGGCGGTCGAGTTTGTCGAAACATTCGATGGCGCCTATGATGGCCTGGTCAGAGGGATGCTTGCCCCGGAACGTATAGAGTGCCAAACAACAACTAGTTTAAAACAGACCAAATCTTACAGCGATAAATTGGGAATACCGATCAAGCTTCATGCGGCCCAGGGGAGCTTTGAATTCGAGACGATATGGAAAGCACATCAGGTGACACCGATTCAATATTTGTACGATCTTGGTTTCCTTGGTCCCAGTACGGGAATTCCTCACGCCCATTATATTTCAGGATACAGCCGGGCGAAATATGACCAGGGTGATGACCTGGCGCTTCTCAAGGAAACGAAGGCAACGGTGATCCATTGCCCGCTGATCATCGCAAGGCATGGCGAGGCGCTGGAATCCTTCGCTACATATAAAAGGGCAGGCATCAATATCGCTTTGGGAACGGATACATTCCCTCCAGATATGTTCCAGAACGTAAGGGTAGGCAGCATGCTTTCCCGAATCGCGGAAAACGAAGTGGATGGATCTGCGTATGCTGATTTGTTTCGGTCCGCGACTCTTGATGCAGCGGCTTTTCTTGGCAGGGGTGATTTAGGGCGGCTTGCACCTGGGGCAAAGGCCGATATCATTGCAATCAGCCTCGACAGCCTTCATATGGGTGTGACCGATGACCCGATCCGAACCATGTTCGTAAGCGGGTCCGGGAGGGACGTTACCTTATCGATCATAAATGGAAGGACCGTCATGAAAGATCAACGGATTCCTGATCTTGATTTGAACGAGATCAAAACTAGGGGACAACGATATTTTAATAGGATGAGAAGCGGATATATGGCAAGGGATTATCAGAAGCTTCCCGAGCATCAGCTGTTTAAGCCGTCATTTAAGAGGGTGGAATCGATCCATTCAAAATAAGTAAAGAAATTGCAAAACATCGTAAATATATTCACGCTAAATAGTCAGAATATTTCTTATAATTAGATAAATAATTAAAATAATGAAAGCGGGAGGTCATGGTCCATGGCGGTAAATCTTGGCATTGGCAGGCTTATTCTAGTTTTATTCTTCGCAATTCTCATGACAGGCTGTTCATCCAACAATGACGTTAGCAAAACAGCGAGTGATTCAAGCAGTGCAGCAAAGGAAGGGGGCACGTTGGTCATTGCCCGCTTATCGGATGCCGAGAATCTGGATCAGCAGTTCATGTCGACGATCAATGCTGCCAGTGTCACGCACCATAAGATTTATGAAGGACTTGTGCAAAGGGATAAAAATGGCGACATCCAGCCTATGCTCGCAAAATCGTGGAAGCAAATAGATGATACGACCTGGGAATTCAAGCTGAGGGAGGACGTAACGTTTCATGATGGTACACCATTCAATGCAGATGCGGTAAAAAAGACGTTCGATCGATTATTGGATCCGGCGGTTGCCTCTCCCAGAGCGTTCGTGTTCGAAATGGTTCAAGAAGTGAAGCCGGTTGATGAATATACGGTGCAATTCAAACTCAAGGAGCCTTTTTCCCCGCTGCTTTCGATCCTGGCGAATCACGAAGGAGGGATCATCAGCCCGAAAACGATCGAGAAGTATGGCAAGAAGATCATTCAGGAGCCGAGCGGAACAGGTCCTTTCGTGTTTGATACATGGTCCCCGGGGCAGGAAATCACCTTGGTGAAGAACAAAGCTTATTGGGGAAATGAGCCAAAAGTGGACAAGGTCATTTTCAAGGTCGTCCCTGAAGATTCGACCCGGATATCGATGATCGAAACCGGTGAAGCACAGATCGCGGAGCCGCTTCCGATAGCGGTCATGGATCAAGTGGAGTCATCAGCGGCAATGGATGTTTACCGCAGTGAAGGATATGGCACCGAATATTTGGGGTTCAATGTCAAGAATGAACCATTTAATGATGTCCGCGTCCGTAAAGCGATTGCCCATGCCACTGAAATGGATTCAATCATTAAAGGTGTCTTCAATAATGTCGGAGTTAAGGCGAACTCCTTGATGGGCTCTAAAGTGTTTGGCTATGATGCAAGCTTGGAAGCCTATGATTATAATCTCAAGGAAGCCAAAAAGCTGATGGCCGAAGCGGGATATTCAAAAGGCTTGAATGCTACGATCCTCACGATGGACAGCAAAGAAAGAGTCAACTTGGCCGAGGTCCTGCAATCGCAGCTAAAAGGAATCGGAATCAACTTGAAGGTACAGGTCATGGAGTACGGTTCGTTCGTGGAACAAGTGAATAAAGGGCAATCGGAAATGTTCATCATCAGCTGGAGAAATGCGACAGGTGATGCCGATTATAATCAATACAATCTATTCCATACGAATTCACAGGGAGCGGCCGGAAATACATTCTTTTATAGCAACCAAAAGGTTGACAACTTGATAGATGCAGCCAGAAAAGAAAAAGTAGAAGAAAAGCGCAAGGAACTATATGCAGAGGCACAGGAAATCGAGATGGCGGATACCCCATATATTCCGGTAAGGGTCATTGAAAATATGGCTGCTGTCGCGAAGGACGTAAAAGGCTTCTCGATCAGCCCATCAGGCTATCTCGAAATTAATGAAGTGACGATAAAGTGATGAAAGCAATCGGCCCGCCCCCATATAGGCTGGACTCGGTTTGTTGATGAAAAGGCTTCTGAGACCGTCTTCAGAAGCCTTTTTGTTTTGCTTGCATACGTTAGCTTGTCCCCGTTTTGTGTGAAAACGAAGATGGAATTGCGGTTACGCGCCCATTTTTTTTCACCTGCCTCCAATTCGATGCAATGCTTAAATTCGCGAGTAAAAGCACAAAACTCGCGAGTAAAGTGGATGAATTGGCGAGTAAAAGTGCCAAATTCGCGAGTAATGCTCCGAAATGGGGTAGTCTTTTTCATTTACTGAATAGGTAAAAATAACGTAAAAATGAGTAAAAATTCTGAAATTATCCTAAAGGCATTATGCTTATAATGAAAGGGATGCTTGTTCAATCTGTAAGGGAAGGGTGAGTTTTATTGTCACAATCGTATTGGTTGACGAATGTTCGGTTGGAAGAAGGCTTTACGTACAATGAAAATGAAGTGATCACCGGTACTGAAGCGAGGAATTATCACGTTAAAATTGAAAATGGGAGGATATCAGCGATTTTATCGGCTAATGAGTCTATACCAGATCAAGATTCCCAGCATGATGCCGGGGGCCTGCTGATGGCTCCTTCGTTTAAGGAAATGCATATCCATATCGATAAAACGTACTACGGCGGGCCGTGGAAGGCTTGCATACCTGCCGTAAACGGGGTGAAAACGCGGATAGAGGAAGAGCAGGCGTTACTTCCTCAGCTGTTGCCTACCGCCAAGGCAAGAGCGGAAAAAATGCTCGATTTATTACTCGGTTTCGGTTCTACGCATATTCGCACCCACTGTAATGTAGATCCCGTAATTGGACTGAAAAACTTGGAGGCGACCATTCAAGCGCTGGAAGGATACAAAGACAAATTGACGTACGAAATCGTCGCCTTTCCTCAGCACGGCCTTTTACGCTCCAATTCCGTCGGGCTGATAAGGGAGGCCATGAAAAATGGGGCCAACCTTGTAGGCGGTGTCGACCCTGCGACCATTGACGAAAATATCGAGAAATCGCTTGATACGATCATGGATATTGCGGTCGAATCGAATTCCGATATTGATGTTCACCTTCATGATCCGGATCAGCTTGGACTATTCACCATGCAGCGGCTAGCTTCGATGACGGAAGAGGCGGGATGGCAGGGCAGGGTGACAGTGAGCCACGCCAGCGGGTTGGCAGATCTTTCGGTTCCGGAGGCGACGGGAATAGCGGAGAGATTTTCGGAACTCGGCATTTCGATTACCTCCACGGTGCCGATCTTCAGAACGATCCCGATCCCGCTGCTCCGTGAAAAAGGAGTGAAGGTCGAACTGGGCAATGACAGCATCACGGATCATTGGACGCCATTCGGGATCGGTGACAATCTGGAAAAGGTCGGCCGCCTTGCCGAGCGGTTCCGCATGATTGAAGAACGGTCCTTGGCAAGCAGCCTGCAGCACATAACAGGGGGAACGACCGCATTGAACGGGGAAGGCGTCAGAACCTGGCCTAATGTTGGCGATGAGGCGAACATCGTCCTGCTAAAAGCAAGCTGTTCGGCAGAAGCAGTGGCTAGAAGAGCGAAGCGGGCCGCTGTCATCTTCAGGGGCAATGTCGTCAGCGGGTCGATTTCAGCTTTTGAGGCGACGAATGTTTAATCTTCTATTAAAGAGAGTGATGTAATGGATAAAGGATACTGGCTAGCCAACGTTACGCTTGAGGGCGGATATGTTTATGAGGATGGACGAATCGAGGGAACGGAGACGGCTGTATACCATATCCGGATCAGCGATGGGGTGATTGCAGAATTGCAAGTGGCTCAAGGCGTGCCTTTGCAGACGGATTTGCCCGTACAAGATGCCAACAAGCTGCTTGCTCTTCCTCCTTTTAAAGAGATGCATAACCATCTGGACAAAACCTATTTAGGACTTCCATGGAAATCATGCACACCTGTGCAGAATTTAACGGAACGATTGAGCCTGGAAGCGGCGGAGCTTGCCGACTTGGCACGGACCGGGCAGCATCGTGCGGAACAAATGCTCCAGCTTTTGCTGCAAGGGGGCGCGACACATGTCCGGACTCATGTGAATGTCGATCCTTATATTGGGTTGGAGAACTTGGAAGAAGTGCAAAAAGCATTAGACCGCTTCAAAGGCAAAATGACACATGAAATCGTGGCTTTTCCCCAGCACGGTCTGCTCCGGACAAATTCGGCCGGGTTGATGAGGCAAGCGATGAAAGCGGGGGCATCGATTGTGGGCGGCTTAGATCCGGGCGGAATCGATCAGAATATTGAAGCCTCGCTAGATGAAATGATGAACATAGCTGTGGAATTTGATGCAGATATTGATATGCATCTGCATGATCCGGGGCACCTTGGGTTTTATACGATCAAGAAATTTGCCTCCTTGATCGATGAAGCGGGATGGAAAAATCGGGCGGCCATCAGCCATGCTTTTGCACTTGGTGATGTTTCGGTTGAAGAATCTGCTGATATGGCCGATGAATTGGCAAGCCTGGGAATTTCGATCATGTCTACGGTGCCGATCAACCGGGTCATGCCGCGAATCGATGTTCTGCATGAAAAAGGTGTTCAGGTGGCTCTTGGCTGTGATGGGTTTTATGACTCCTGGTCTCCATTCGGCACAGGCGATATGCTGGAAAAGGCAGGCCGGTTAGCCGAGAGGTACAAATGGAAGGATGAATATTCATTGTCTCAATCGCTCCAATACATCACAGGAGGCATCAAGACTCTGGATCGTGAAGGAAATCGTTCCTGGCCGAAGATTGGCGATGAGGCAAGCATGGTATTGGTGGAGGCATCATGCTCCGCCGAGGCAGTGGCAAGAAGATCGAGAAGGGCAGCGGTCATTTCCGGCGGGAGCCTGATTTACGGTGGTTTGAACAGGGAAACGACGTTGGTATAGAATGGAAGGTTAAGAAAGGATGAGAAGGATGGAACATATCTTTTGGTTGAAGAATGCACGGCTGGAATGCGGGTACCAAAAAGAGAAAGGCATAGTGACAGGAACCATAACCGGCCTATTTCATCTGTTGATCGATGACGGGAAAATCATGAGGATTGTCAAGGATGGAGAGCCGACCCCAAATGATGTGCCGGCGGAGGATGCAAAAGGATTGCTTGTGCTCCCCTCGTTCATTGAAAAGCATGTACATCTTGATAAGACCTTGATGGGGGATGTATGGAGAGCGTGCACGCCTTCTTCAAGTGTCATCGAGCGCTTTGAAAATGAAAAAAAAGTGCTGCCTACCATTGAAACAAGCACACGAAAGCGGGCTGAATCATTGTTGGGAGTGCTTTTAGCTTCCGGGTCGACCCATATACGGACCCATGTCGATATTTATCCTGAAGTAGGACTGCAAAACCTTAAGCAAGTGCAGCAGGCCTTGGAAACCTATTCCAACCGCCTCAGCTCGGAAATCGTCGCCTTTGCCCAGCATGGCCTGCTGCGATCGAATTCCGTCCAGCTTGTCAGGGAGGCTTTGCGCAATGGAGCGGGAATCGTGGGGGCAGTCGATCCGGCCACGATCGATCAGGATATTGAAGCATCACTCGTGCAAATGATGGATTTAGCGGTGGAGGCGAATGCCGATGTTGACTTGCATTTACATGATCCCGGCCACCTTGGTACGTTCACGATGAAACGTTTGGCAGCTTTGACTAAGCAAGCAGGCTGGGAGGACAGGGTAGCCGTCAGCCATGCATTCGGCATTGGAGACGTGTCAAAGGCTGAAGCGTATGACCTGGCTGACACCCTGAGGGATGCAGGGGTTTCGATTGTCACAAGCGTGCCCATCAATAGACAAATGCCGCCCGTCGATGTATTGCATGAAAGAGGCGTTGAGGTATCTGTCGGGAATGATAATATCTTCGATGTATGGTCACCGCTTGGGAATGGGGACATCCTGGAGAGAGCTGGCAGGCTCGCCGAACGCTTCAAATGGGTGGATGAAGTGGCCTTGTCCCGAACATTGGGGTACATAACCGGCGGAAAAACACCGTTAAATGAACAAGGGGAACAAGTATGGCCGAAGGTTGGGGATGCGGCAAGCCTGGTGCTCGTTGATGCCAGCTGTACTGCCGAGGCAATAGCCAGAAGATCTGAGCGGAGAGCGGTCATATATAATGGAAGCATCGTTTCCGGTTCACTAAACGAACAAAAATTGCCCAATGATATAAAGGGCTGACCCCAAAAAGGATTTCTGGATACGTCCGGATTTCCTTTTTCATTTTGTGTCTGGAAACACTCAGCGGGCGTGTTTGTCATCCGTTTCAATCTCGTGTACTTTTACGTACTTGTGTTATATGCTTGAAAAGTAATATTTTCTTTGCTTTCATGGTTAAGCAGTTTCGACCATCATGACCCTATAGCTGTAAACGAAATGAAATGGAAGATGATTTCACTAAAAGGACCGGTTAACCATGCTCCTTATATTCCAAACTAAAGGGGCTTGGATGCCATTGCCCACAGTTTTTGCATGTGCAGAAGCACTTGTGTTTACGTTTAGTAGCATGGGTTTCTGGTCGCCCATTTTTGGGGGAAGCGACATGGAAGGGTCCATGTATGAACCATAAGCTTGAAAAGTATCATGTTCAAAAAGGAGATGGAAGCTATGAAAAGTTGGGTTTCTTCCGTGACCTTATTTTCTTCTTTTCAATGGTTGTTTTTTATTTTTGCCAATACGGTGGTTGTGCCCATATCAATTGGGGCGGCTTTTGATCTTCCTTCCGACATTACGGAGATGACGATGAGGAGCTCGCTCGTTTTCACGGGGATTGCCTGCGTGATCCAAGGCTGGAAGGGGCATAAATACCCGATCATGGAGGGGCATTCCGGCCTGTTGTGGGGCGTGATGCTCAACCTCGGGTTATCTGCGCCATCCATCGGTCTCGGGTTTGCTGAGGTAGGAGGGGGGATAGCGACTGGTCTCCTTGCGGCTGGCGTCGTGACCATGCTCCTTGCAGCCTTCAACCTGATCTCATACGTTCAGAAGATTTTCACCCCCATGGTGATGACCGTTTACCTCTTTCTCCTGACCTTCCAGCTCATCTTTGTCTTCTTTAAAGGGATGCTTGGAATTACGGATGCAGGGCAGGTTAACATCCCGGTCAGTTTCCTTTCCTTGGGGATTGTCTTGTTGGTCAGTATATTGAAGATAAAAGGACCAAGGACGATTAGTAATTTCTCGATATTGATCGGGATCATTGTCGGTTGGATTTTTCATGCACTGCTATTTCCATCGACAGGGGCGGAATCGGCCTCGGCTGTTGCCTCATTTTCATTATTCCCGTTAGGTATGCCAAACCTGGAACTCGGTATCATAGCGATTGCTTTTTTTGCCGGATTACTGAATTTGTGCAATACCTTCGCTTCGATCCAAGCTGCTTCAGAGCTATTGGGAGAGGAAGGAACGGATAATCAATATCGGAAATCGATATTCATGACGGGCGGTTTCACCATTTTATCGCCTTTGCTTGGTCTTGTTCCTTATACGCCTTTCACCTCGTCGATCGGATTCCTGCAAAGCACCCAGATTTATGAGCGGAGACCGTTTTTGCTTGGAGGAGTGCTGTTGACGATAATTGGACTGATTCCTCCTTTTATATCTTTCCTGGCCACGATGCCAATCACCGTCGGGAACGCCGTCTTGTTCGTTGCATACCTTCAATTGTTCGGCACGGCCTTTAACAGCGTCAAGGGCCAGTATTTCACTTCTGACACGATTTTCAGGCTTGCCGTTCCCGTGTTGATCGGTGTTAGCTTGATGAATGTCCTGCCCGGTGCCTTCGCGAATGTTCCGACGCTCTTGCAGCCCTTTTTAACGAATGGGCTTATCATGGGTGTATTGATTTCGATCGTGCTGGAGAAATCGGTGAACTGGAAGCGTTTTGAACAATTGCAGAATTAATTGGAGAAACCAGAAGGATTCCAGCCTTCTGGTTTTTTGTTTTTTCAGGCCCGGCGATGTGGTGAAAATAGGCGTTTGAATCAGTGGCAATACCAACTCCCTTTACATATTTTGTTGGAGGGAGTACTTGACGTGGTCAGATTCCCAGCCTATTTCTTTCCCTTACCGATCATTACCTTATTAATGAAAAATATGGAGGTTATATAAATGAATGAGTTTCAAAATCAGCTTCAAATGCTGAACGTTGACGATTTCCAAGTTAGCCAGCCAGTTCCGTGGGAACAAAGTCAGCCACAGTATTCCATGGAGGATTCCCGACTAATTGGCGTTGGCTGCTTCGGCTGTTTCTTGTGCTTTGGCTGCTTTGGCTGCGGCGGCTGCGGGGGACGCTGTGGCGGCTGCGGCGGACGGTGCGGTGGCTGCGGTGGCTGCGGCGGGCGTTGCGGCGGTTGTGGCGGACGTTAATCGTCCAGGTATGGTAAGGGTCTCTGCCGGGTCATGGCAGGGACTTTTCTTTGTGGTTTAGACATAAGAGACAAATTGTCATACATAGGATGAAAGGGAAGTGATTAGAAGCAGAACTTGAAAGAGCTTCGGGTCAGGAGGTGCAAAATGGTCAAGTTGACCCCTTCTATGCGATTGAAAGTGAAAAGGGACACGTTTTTCTTCCCTGAACCAAACAAAGGTGTATATTTCAGGAATAATACCAGTTCATTCCGTATGGAAGGAAGCACAATTGTCCAGTGGATCGAAAAGCTGTTGCCGATGTTCAACGGGGACCATTCGTTACGTGAGCTGACGGATGGATTACCCGGACCATACCGGAGCCGCGTCATGGAAATTGCCGAGGTTTTGTACAGGAATGGATTCGTTCGGGATGTAAGTCAGGACCGCCCCCATCAATTGAGCGATCAGGTATTGATTGCCTATGCCTCCCAAATCGAGTTTCTCGAAAGTTTCGGTGACTCGGGAGCCAGCCGCTTTCAAGCTTACCGAAAAGAAAAAGCGCTGGCCATCGGCTCCGGACCGCTCTTCCTTTCATTAGTAGCTGCGCTGTTGGAATCCGGTCTGCCGAAATTTCACATTTTCATCACGGATACGGTACGAACGAATAAGCAGCGTTTAGAGGAAGTAATAGCACATGCGCGCAGCATCGATGATGAAGTGGCGATAGAGGAGGTAGTGCCTGCTGAAAAGGGATGGCAGGAAGTGATCCAGCCATTCGATTCGGTATTATATGTATCACAGGAGGGCGATATAGAGGAATTGAGGGAGCTCCATTCGATTTGCAGGAAGGAAGGGAAGGTGCTATTCCCGGCAGTGGTCCTCGATCAAGTGGGCCTGGCAGGTCCGCTAGTCAGTCCGCAATCCACGGGCTGCTGGGAGTCGGCATGGCAACGCCTGCATCAAACGGTGTTCGATGGGAAGGGCGAATCCGCTTCTTCTTCCTCCACAGCCGGGGCGATGCTGGCAAATGTAATGGTATTCGAGTGGTTCAAAAAGACCGCAGGTGTGACGACAGCAGAACAAGATAACCAATTCTACCTGTTGGATATGGAAACATTGGAAGGAGGATGGCATCCGTTCCTGCCGCATCCAGGGGTGACGGGTCAGGGGGACGCCAAATGGGTACCGGATTTCGAAAGGCGCCTCGGCCAAGCAGCAAGCGAGGGGAAGCCAGGTCAACTGTTCATGCTTTTTGGCAGGCTGACCTCCAAGCAATCAGGGATTTTCCATAGTTGGGAGGAGGGGGACCTCAAACAGCTACCGCTCGCCCAATGCCGCGTCCAGGTTGCCGATCCGTTGTCCGCCGGCCCGGCACCGCTTTTGCCGGATATCATTCGTTCTGAACTGACCCATGAGGAAGCGAGGCGGGAGACAGGACTTTCGGGAATTGAGGCTTATGTGACTCGAACGCTCAGCCAGCACCTTCAGACGCTCCCCCGCTTGAATGGCTTTGGTGACATAAAGGAACCGATAGGAGTGGGGACAGGGGAAACGTTTGCCGAATGTGTGTGCCGAGGATTGCAAAACTGTTTGGATGCGGAATTTGCGAACCGGAAGTTCAACCGTGAAGCAGTGGTTCCGGTGCGGCTGGCTGAGGTGAAGGATGAGCGCTGCACATATTATTTACAAGCACTGACCCGTTTGCAGGGTGAGCCGATCATCGGGCTTGGCAGTGATGTGTCCGGTTTTCCGGCGGTTTGGGTAGGAACGGGCGATGGCTGGTCGGGTGCTGTCGGTTTGAATATCACGCTCGGATTGCGGGAGGCGTTGAAAAAGGCCGTCATGAAGGTTCAAAACCAAACCACTTGCCTTACAGCCTCGGATAGCGCTTCATCATCCGATCCACAAAGCGAAGCGGAGGACCTGGTGATTCCTTCGTGTGCCGCGGCAGCGACTTCCGAGCTGATACGCGCCGCACGGCAAGTCGCCGAAAAGGGAGGTAAGCGGATTTTCGTTTTTGAAGTGGAAACCGAGCCTGTCATGAAGGAAGATTTGGCAGGCGTGTTTGGGGTGTTTTTGCGAGAGGGGGGATCAGGGTGAATGCTGACGTAGTGGTTGTCGGGGAGGGCCTATTGGCGGACCATGTACATCGCGACCTATCCGGTACATTCAAGGTCAAGCGCCAAGCCGATTTCGCGGCAGAAATACCGCAAGCGACCGCTTTGGTCCTGGTCCTGCAGGATGCCTGGGATCCCTCGGTGCATCTGAGGGCGGAAGAGCTGTTAAACTCACGTAACATACCGTGGCTGCGGGGGTTCGTATCATTTGGAGAGGGTGTGGTCGGCCCGCTGGTGCGAGCGGGCATTCCCGGCTGCTCCCAATGTGCAGATCTAAGGCAGCTCATGGCAGGGCGTGACCGCAAGGAAATGTGGGGCATCAAAAAGCAGCTCCAGGAAAATGGAGGGATCGGCCGGGATGCCGCGGCGTCACGCTTAGGTTTGTTGCAGATGTCGCATTTGATCGGGGAAGAAGTAAGGAAGGTGATGAGCGGCAATGAGCCCCGTTCAGAGGGGCATGCGGCATTCATCAATCTGAAAACGCTCAATGGCTCGTGGCATTCGTTTTTGCCAGACCCATTGTGCCCAGTCTGCAGCCCATTGCCGGATGACTCGATGAATCAGGCAAGGATATCTTTGCAGTCAAGCCCGAAAATCAGTCCCGATAGCTACCGTACCCGTTCCATGGAGGACTTGGGAAAAGTGCTGGCCCGGGATTATTTGGGGACTCGCATGGGTTTCCTCAATAGTAAAATGATCGACCTCATTCCGCCCTTTGCCGATGTGAGTGTTAATTTGCCTTTGTTCATCGGCGATGAGGGGACGGCTGGGCGGACGCTTTCCTATGCGGCAAGCGAGATGACGGCCATATTGGAGGGACTTGAGCGGTATTGCGGAATGGAGCCGCACGGCAAGAGGACCGTGGTGCATGACAGCTACAACAATTTGAAAGATCGAGCGCTAGATCCGGTCAAGGTAGGCGTACACGAGCAGGAGAATTATGCACAGCCAGATTTTCCGTTTCAACCATTCGATCCTGACCGCTCGATGGATTGGGTATGGGGATATTCGTTCCTTCAAGAGCAGCCGATTTTGGTTCCGGAGCTGCTTTCCTATTACAGTCTGGGCTGTGGCAATGGCTTCGTCTATGAAACCTCCAATGGGTGCGCCCTTGGCGGCAGTTTGGAGGAAGCGATTTTTTACGGGATCATGGAGGTGGCGGAACGGGATTCGTTCCTGATGACATGGTATGCACAGCTGCCGCTGAACCGGATCGATCCATATTCGGCAAACGATAAAGAGCTGGAATTGATGATCGACCGGGCAAGGGCGGCGGCCGGATATGATATCCACCTGTTCAATTCGACGATGGAGCATGGTATTCCAAGTGTGTGGGCACTGGCTAAAAACAGGAAGGAAAAAGGGCTGAATCTCATATGTGCTGCAGGGGCCCACCTTGACCCGGTCCGGGCGGTGAAAAGCGCGATTTTCGAGCTGGCCGGCATGATGCTGACCCTTGACGAGAAGCTGGAGCAAGACAAGGAGGAACTCGAGAAAATGTTCCGGGACTCCTCCCTCGTACGGAAGATGGATGACCACAGCATCCTGTACGGTCTGCCGCAAGCGGAATCGCGATTGGATTTTTTATTGAAACAGGATCGCCCGATGCGGACGTTTGCTGAAGAATTCCCGCAAAAGGAGAAGCATCAGGACTTGACTGATGATCTGCTGGGCATCCTCCAGGAGCTTCGCCGCTTGAATCTCGAGGTGATCGTAATCGATCAGACGACGCCTGAAATTCGGCAGAATGGATTACATTGCGTGAAGGTGCTGATTCCGGGAATGCTGCCGATGACATTCGGCCATCATCTTACACGGGTGACAGGACTTGAGCGGGTACTCAGGGTTCCAATGGAACTTGGATATATAAAACGGCCGCTTGAATTCGAACAGCTCAACCCGCATCCGCATCCGTTCCCATAATGGGTGACCAAGGAGGCAGGGCGATGAGTTTAGATGCATTTCTGCATAATTTGCATGTTGATATTGAAAAGGCAAGTCCGCCAGATTGGGAAGTGGATTGGGAGGATGCACCGCTAACATTCAAGCTCTACCGTGGCTTGCCGCAATACCCATTATCGCTGGAGGTTCCGCTCGCCTTGGATGGTTCCGCCAGATTTTCGAAGTTTCACGAAAGCAAAATCGGTCATTTGCTCTGGTATGCCTATGGCCTTACCCAAATCAGTCAAACACAGAGAGCCTCTGGACCTGATGACCTGATGCAGTCCTTCCGCCGTTTTCCGCCTTCAGGCGGGGCGCTGTATCCAAGTGAGCTGTACGTGTACTTGAAGACGGGGGATTTCCCGGCCGGCGTCTACCATTATGATGCAGCTCACCATCGTTTGGTGCTGTTGCGGGAAGGGAATTTTGATTCCTTTTTAAGCAAGGCCCTCGGTGATCACTGCAACATCTCCGCTTGTTTTGGCGCCGTATTTGTCTCGACGATGTTCTGGAAAAATTTCTATAAGTATAATAATTTCTCATACCGGCTCCAAGGTCTCGACGCCGGCGTGCTCATCGGCCAGCTGCTGGAGGTGGCCAAACGGTTCGGCATGAACACGAGAGTGTGCTTTCAATTCCTGGATCGTGCCCTCAATCAGCTTCTTGGACTATCGGAGGAGGAAGAAAGCACCTATGCGATGATCGCCTTATCGAAGCAACCAGCAAACCTGACAGATGACAAGTCAGGGAGGGATGCCACAGCGGCAAGCTTATGCCTGGAATTGCCAAAAATAAAGCCGGAGCACTATGTTCGATCGCTTGTGATCAAGGAATTCCCATTGTTAACGAAAATGAATCGAGCGTCGATGATCGAATCGAGTGGAGCGATTCGCCCGCTTGAAGCAAGGGAGGAAGCAGGGGGCGAGGGACAGGTGATCGACCTCCCTATCGTGAAGAGATTGTCCTATGATTTGGCATCGGTTTGCAAAAAGCGATTTTCTCCTGAAATGGACTTCACTTTAGGAAAGGTAAGTCAAGAGCGGCTGGCCCTTCTCCTTCAAGAGGCAACGGCTTCGTTCACTTATCAAAATGACCTGAATGAAGACGGCGAACACAGGGTCACCATCTATGCCAGCTTATATAATGTGGAAGACTTGGAGGATGGCGCCTACCTGTATGAAGGGACGACACATTCATTAAGGCTGATACGGCCAGGAGATCATCGGCTTCGATTACAGTGCGGAATGTCCTTGGATGTCTTGAATTTCCAGCAGGTGCCGATCTGCATCCATGTGGCGGGTGATCGCCATTACTTCAAACCGCAGCTTGGATATAGGGGATACCGAATCCAGCAAATGGAGGCAGGAATGCTTGTCCAGCGTATATTGCTTGCGGCAGCTGCCCTGGGAATGAATGGGCACCCGCTTCTCGGGTTCGACGTCAATATGTGTGATGAGCTTTATAAAATAGGAGGGTCCCAAGGGAAGACGAGTTTGATCCAAGTCCCCATCGGAGCGTATCGCAATCGCCCGTGGCTAAAGGGGGG
The DNA here is from genome assembly GCF_030271255.1 of Peribacillus folii. Classification (GTDB taxonomy): domain Bacteria; phylum Bacillota; class Bacilli; order Bacillales; family DSM-1321; genus Peribacillus. Next base: position 233,857 of record NZ_JASJOM010000005.1, on the reverse strand, counting down.
ACTGCATTGCTGAACAAACGAAGGCCGCCATCCCTTTATGGAAATGGCGGCCTTCGTTCATTAGTAATTAGTGTGTGTCCGTTAATACCTGCAAGGTTTTTTCCCTGATGCTTATCCTGTTCTTATAATCCTTTGAAACCAATTCGGTATAAAGTAAGTCAAAAAGCAATAAGAGCGGCAGCAAGGGAGAAATGTTCTGTCCCATATGCATGCTGTTTTTGCTCGTGACCAAAAGCGTGAGATCACTCAGCTGTGAAAGCTCGGAATGTTTATCGCCTGTAAAAACCAAGATATGCGAGCCTTGCTTTTTGGCGATTTTCACTGCGCGAATGACCTCCTTCGTTGCGCCGCTGATCGAAATGCCAATGACCACACTTTCCGGGTTGCTTAAGGCTGCATCCATCATCGCCTGATGGGGATCGGTTATCGCCTCGACAAACAGGCCGATCCTGAAAAACTTCGATTTGAATTCATGAGCAGCTATACCTGAACTGCCTATTCCATAGACATGTATCTTTTTTGCCTTGGTAAGGAAAGATACCGCTTTTTGGATGTCCTCATAAGAGGTTATATGGAAGGTATGATCGATGATGTTCATATGGTCCTGATATAATTTCGCGAAATAATCGACCTGCTTCAAATCCTTCATATGTTTTGGCGTATTCCGGAGGTCGACGAATCGTTTTAACTCATGCTTAAACTGATTGAACCCGGAAAAAGATAGCTTTTGGCAAAAACGAGTTATCGTTGCCGGGGAAATATGCAGCTTTTTGGCAATTTGACTAATGGTTAACTGACTCATTTCCTCAGGATGCTGCAGAATATAGTTGGCTAGCTCTTCTTCCGTTTTGGTGAACTTACTCATACTGCACTCAATGCCGTATATGAGGTTTTCTGCTAAATATTCCAAATGACCACCCGCTTTTAGGCAAAATATAATGTTATGTATAGTTTAATGTATCCATTAAGGACGTCAATAACCGATATCCTTAAATGCCGGAGATTGACAAGTAAATTTGCCGTATCTCTTGGAAGCGTTTTTATTGGACTGGACAAAACAATGAAGTTGTAGGAAGATATTCTAATGGAAATCAGCCAATCCAGTGGCCGGGAATGAAAAGAAACTCGGAAATACATAATTTTCAGTGCCGCTTCCGAGAGAAAAAAACTATTCCTATATAAAATTAAAAAATCTAGTATAATGGGATTGTCCATTCCTCCAAGAATCCATCGATGGGAGTGGGCAAATGTTGGATTGGTAAGGTTCACCCCGTTGATGGAGTCAAGATTCCTTTGCTTTACGATCATGGGAAAAGATTGATTTCAAAGTGAATGAAGGGGTGTTATATTATTCCATGGAAAACATTTTGTGAAATGGATGAAGTAAGGGGAGTGTTGCATATCTGTTGTCCAAACTACAGGATGGTAGGGGATCGGGAGCGACAGAAACTACGGCTCGTTCCTGGTTAGATGACATTGGGGCCAATCGTTCCAAAACTGATGTGATACACAAAAATGGTGAAAGTAAAAAAATTACTTTGTTAAAACATGGGGGATCAAGTGTAATGATGATAGATGAGAAAACAATCCGAATTGAGAAAGACTTTCTTGGTGAAAAGGCCATTCCAGCAAATGTGTATTATGGAATTCAAACTTTACGCGCTGTAGAAAATTTTCCGATTACAGGATACAAGGTCAATGAAGAAATGATTCGTGCCTTGGCGATGATAAAAAAAGCGGCCGCATTAGCCAACATGGATACAAAACGTTTGTATGAGGGCATTGGGAACAATATCGTTAAAGCTTCCGATGAAGTGATCGAAGGTAAATGGCATGAATATTTCATCGTCGATCCAATTCAGGGCGGCGCCGGAACATCGATGAATATGAACATAAATGAAATCGTTGCCAATCGGGCCATCGAATTGATGGGACACGATAAAGGCGATTATAGCAAAGTCAGTCCGAACAGCCATGTGAACATGTCACAGTCGACCAATGACGTCTTCCCGACGGCCATTCATATTTCGACATTGCGCTTATTGGAGCAATTACTGGAAACGATGGCGAAGATGGGATCCGTCTTTAAGGCGAAAGCGAAGCAATTCGATCATGTTATCAAAATGGGCCGTACCCACCTTCAGGATGCCGTGCCTATCCGTCTCGGCCAAGAATTCGAGGCATACAGCCGCGTGCTGGAACGGGATATAAAAAGGATCAGCCAATCGCGTCAGCATTTATATGAAGTGAATATGGGAGCAACAGCAGTTGGAACTGGTTTGAATGCAGATCCGCGCTATATCGAAAATGTTGTCAAGTATTTGGCTGAAATCAGTGACATGCCGCTTGTCGGGGCCGAGCATTTAGTGGATGGCACACAAAACACGGATGCATATACGGAAGTGTCAGCCGCGTTGAAGGTATGTATGATGAACATGTCAAAAATCGCGAACGACTTGCGTTTGATGGCTTCAGGACCAAGAGCGGGGTTAGCCGAAATCACGCTTCCGGCACGTCAGCCCGGTTCTTCGATCATGCCTGGTAAAGTGAATCCGGTCATGCCCGAATTGATCAACCAAGTGGCCTTCCAGGTCATCGGCAATGATAATACGATCTGCCTGGCATCAGAAGCAGGGCAATTGGAATTGAACGTAATGGAGCCTGTACTCGTATTCAATTTATTGCAATCGATCTCAATCATGAACAATGCCTTCAATGTATTCACCGATTATTGCTTGGCAGGCATCGAAGCGAATGAGGAACATTTGAAAGAATATGTCGAAAAAAGCGTGGGAGTGATCACGGCTGTCAATCCGCATCTCGGATATGAAGTCGTTTCTCGGATCGCCCGTGAAGCGATCTTAAAAGGCAAATCCGTGCGCGAGCTTTGCCTGCAGTATGATGTACTGACGGCAGAAGAATTGGATCTGATCCTGAATCCATACGAGATGACGAAGCCTGGGATAGCGGGTGCTTCTCTTTTCGATCGCGAATAAACCGATTTTCTATAAGAACTATGCCTTTCGAGTTAGAGGCATAGTTCTTTTTTTTTCTAGCAAAGCCCCTGGGAAGCTGGCAGTGCGCTTTTGCTGGTGCAGCCATCATCAACTGTCTTGTTAGGCAGGAAATGGTTGCATGCAAAAAAGAGATGGTATGAGTGTGAATCATACCATCTCTTTGTTGAGCGTTTTTTAAGTTAAAAGTGTGCCATGAAGCTAAAATCATTGAATCGCATCGACGAATCTTTTCGTGATTTGCTGCGGACGGGTAATGGCGCCCCCGACTACTACTGCATGTACGTTCATATCCAATACTGAACGCGCGATTTCCGGGGTGATGACATTTCCTTCAGCAATCACCTTTGCCTTTTTCACGGCATTTACGATTTCTTTCAGCACGGCATAATCATCGTGATAGATTTTCTCACCGCTCGTTTCATCCGTATAGCCATATAAGGTTGGCGCGACAATATCGAATCCTAACTGGTTGGCGTAAATGGCCTCCTCTTTGGAGGATACATCAGCCATGAGCAGGACATCTGGATATTTTGCCCGGATTTCCTCGTAAAACTGTTTTAACGTTTTGCCATCCGGCCGTACACGCGCTGTCGCATCGGTCGCGATGATTTCTGCTTTCGTTTCCATCAATGCATCGATTTCCGCCATTGTAGGGGTGATATAGACATCGTTTTGTCCATATACCTGTTTAATGATTCCTATCACTGGCAGGTCGACATTTTTCTTAATCTCGATGATATCCGCTACAGAGTTAGCGCGAATGCATTTCGCCCCGCCCTCCTTGGCGGCAATGGCCATGCGCCCCATGATGAACGAGCTGTGCAGAGGCTCATTCTCCAATGCCTGACATGATACAATCAATCCTTTGTGAATGGTATCCAGCACATTTTGCATGTGTAACACTCCTTTATCATTTGTCTATCTGTACGCCTTAGTTACCCAAGTACTCTTCGACTTCATTTTTGATGATCGTAACTTGCGGTCCGTAAACGATTTGAATCCCTTTACCTTGTTTGACGACACCCTTTGAACCGGTCTGCTTGATGACGTCTTCTTTTACCAATGATTCGTCCTTTACCGTGACACGCAAACGAGTTGCACAGCAATCGACGATTTCGATGTTTTCCTGTCCGCCCAAGCCCGCGACGATGGTCTCGGTTCTTTCTGAAGCAGCTACTTGCTGTGACGGGGCTTGTTCCTCATCTTCACGGCCAACGACCTTTAAGTTCTTTTTCCTGATCAAAAACTTGAACGTGAAGTAGTAAAGGAAGAACCAAGGGATACCTACCAGAAGGACATACACCCAATTTGTTTTACTGATTCCTTGCAGGATCCCGAATAAGGTGAAATCGATGAATCCCCCAGAGAAGGTTTGGCCGATTGTGATATTGAAAATATCCGCCATCATGAAAGCCAAGCCATCGAATATAGCATGAATAACATAAAGGATAGGAGCGACGAATAAGAAACTGAATTCAAGCGGCTCGGTAATCCCTGTTAAGAAGGATGTCAAGGCTGCTGAAAGAAGCAAACCGGCCACTACCTTCTTGTTTTTAGGCTTAGCACAATGATAGATGGCCAATGCCGCTCCCGGCAAACCAAACATCATCGTGATGAAACGCCCGGACATGAACCGGGAAACACCTTCATAGTACTTGGTCGTGGTTGGATCGGCCAATTGGGCGAAGAAGATATTCTGCGTACCGCTTACAATCTGGCCTTTGATCTCCATCGTTCCGCCTAAAGCTGTTTGCCAGAAAGGCAGATAGAATATATGGTGCAGCCCCAATGGTCCGAGCATCCGTAAAATGAACCCATAAAAGAAGGTTCCGATCGTCCCTGTGCTTGTTACGAGTGCGCCAAGCTGATTAATGAAAAGCTGGAAGTAAGGCCATACGACAAACAATACGGCGCCGACCAGGATCGATGCGAAGGAAACGACGATCGGGATGAAACGTGAACCGCCGAAGAATCCCAATACTTGAGGAAGCTGGATTTTATTATATTTATTATGCAATAATGCCGCGGTGATCCCGACTATGATCCCGCCGAAAACGCCAGTCTCCAGTGTTTGGATCCCAACAGCCATCCCCTGTCCGGCACCTGCCAAATTGTCCTTGGCAAGCTCCCCGGTTATTTGAAGCAAAGCATTGATCGAACTGTTCATTACGAAGTAGCCGATCATGGCTGCCAAGGCAGCGGTTCCTTTATCCGAGCGCGCCAGCCCTACAGCGACACCTACGGCAAAAATGACAGGCAGGTTGGCAAAAACGATGCTTCCTGCAGAGCTCATGATCGTGAATATGGCTTGGAGCCAGGCAAAATCCAAAAATGGATACGCCTCAACTGTATTAGGATTGGAAAGAGCACCGCCAATTCCCAGCAATAATCCGGCCGCCGGTAAAACGGCAATCGGGAGCATAAAAGACTTACCGAACTGCTGCGCTTTCTCAAAAGCTTTCTTCATAAAACATTCCTCCCTTATTCAATGGGGCCCATGCCCTTCTTTATTTTTAGCTGAGCTATACTTGTATATTAATTCCCGATAAAAGCGTTTTCAATAAGCGGCAAAGAGATATCAATTGTTTTCAATAAGAGATAGATTTCTCTGAAAAAATTTTCAACGCCACTACGCGCCCGGAAACAAACGGAGGAAAAATTGCGCGAAATGAATGGATGCCTCACTATAAAGTTATATGAATATAGTGAAGGATCGTCACCAACTCCCTGGTATAATTCGGTTATTGGTTGTTAAATGGGCGTTTTTAATAAAATTGAACATTTTTTTATATCAAAACCGAATATTATCTTGTGCAATTCAAAAAAAGTATATATAATTACCTCAAATCAAAGTTTGGCAGGTGATAGTCATCTTACCGATAAACTCTAATGAAACGAAGAAATTGCTTTCTCATATGTATAATGAGGTATCGAAGGAATTGTTCGGTTTTGGTACGACGGTGCTCAAGGTTACCGTTGAACTGAATGTAATCACATTTCAGGCCAAACATCGCCGTGCACCACGCTCTCAAGCTTTGGAGGGGGAAGTTCCCAATCTGAAGCAGGAGGTTGATTTTCATATGTCACTGCTTTATAAAAAGAAATTGAGACAAAAGCTGGAAATACAAACGGATTGGGAAATTGAAGCGGTCCTGAGGGATTATGACTCGGCGACGCAGCTGGCATTCACCAATATTGTATTGAAGGAAAAAATATAATCCCATAGTTGGATTTCGCTCCGGATTCATCTGGAGCGAACGCCGCGAATGCACCGAATGATAAGTTTTATCTTTGTTTACAAAGAAAAGACAATCTTGGGTAGAATGTAAATTCTATTTAAGATTGTCTTTTTTTACATGTAAAGCAGTAAAAAGGGAATTTTATACAATATCAAATTGGAGGTTTCGAAGATGAAAAAAATAATTAGCTTATTCATGATGATTTCAGTGTTCACACTCGTTTTAGCCGCATGCTCCTCGAAGGAGGAAGGAAAGGGGAAACCGGCCAAACTAGTCGTCTCCACGTGGGGATTTGCCGATGATTTCTTCCGTCCTGAGGTCTACGCGCCTTTTGAAAAGGAACATAATGTTAAGATCGTCGTCGATTCAGGAAACAATGCAGATCGCCTGAACAAGGTTCGCCAGGCAAATAGTGACGTGGATGTCATCTACTTATCCGATTATTATGCACAGCAGGGCATCGATGAAGGCCTATTCGAGAAAATCGATGCTGCAAAGGTTCCGAACATGAAGCATATCTACGACCAAGCGAAGGCTCCGAATGGCGCCGACTATGGTCCGGCCTATACGATTGCCCAATTCGGCATTGCCTATAATCCCGATGAAGTGTCTGCACCGATTTCTTCCTGGAAAGATCTTTGGAGCAAGGATTTAAAAGGGAAAATCACGATTCCATCAATCACTTCAACGACTGGCCCGATGTTTTTGGATGCCGCTTCGAATGTAAGCGGAAGTAAGGAATTCAATGAAGATAAAGCCTTTGCCCAAATGAAAAAGATCATGCCGAATGCCGTAAAAGAGTACGGCCAAACATCAGAATTCGTCAACATGTTCTCACAAGGGGAGATTGCGGCTGGACCGATCATGGAAATGTATTTCGGTGATTTGAAGGAAGCCGTGCCGAATGCGAAGTTCATCGCTCCGAAAGAAGGCGGATACGCAGTCATGAATACGGTCAATATCGTAAAAGCCAGCGACCAAAAAGAATTGGCCGCAGAGTTCATGAACTACATCTTAAGCAAGGAAGTACAGGAAAAATCAGCCAAGGCGAAAATCGATTCTCCTGTCAATACGGAAGTGAAGCTGTCCGAAAAAGAGGCGACAGGCTTAACGTATGGGGATGACGTCATTAACAGCCTGCGTGTCCTGGACATGAAGTTCGTCAATGAAAGCTCGAAGCAATGGATCGATCGCTGGAATCGTGAGCTTGCACACTAACAATGGAAAGAGGTTGGATCGATGAAGAAAAAATTGATTCTCGATGTAGATACTGGGATAGATGACGCAATCGGGATCATTCTTGCTGTCAAAAGCCGTCAATTCGACATATTGGCAATCACCACCGTTAACGGCAATGTATCGCTTGATACCGCGACACTCAACACATGTAAAATACTCGATATGCTCGGCGAGCAAGACATTTCCGTCATAAAGGGCGCGGATGCCCCCCTTATCAGGCCTTCCTTTTTTGAACATAGGATCCATGGGGAGGATGGGATTGGTGGCGCGCTCGCCAATGTCCCGGTTACAAAACAGCCGGATGAGGGGTTTGCAGCCGATTTCATCATCAATTCCATTTTGAACTTTCCTGAAGACGTGACGCTGATCATGACAGGACCGCTTACGAATTTGGCACTAGCGGTGAAAAAATGTCCGCAAATCACCCAGCTTGTGAAAGAAGTCATTTTCATGGGCGGAGTTGTACAAGGGGGCGGCAATGTCACGCCGACCTCCGAATATAACGCATTCGTCGATCCGGAAGCAGCCAAGATCGTCCTGCATGCCGGGTTCCGATCGATCACACAGGTCGGTCTTGATGTCACAAGAAAGGTGCTGCTGGGCGAGGAGCATATCCAATCGCTTCAAGACGAAGCACTTGCCGGCTATATAAGTGAAAGCACCACAGACTATCGCAAAAGGTATTTTGAACGTAATGGTGTTTGGGCCTGTGCGATGCATGACCCTTTGGCGGTTGGCGTCGCCTTGCAAAAAGATCTTGTCATGACCAAAGAATATTATGTGGATATAGAAACAAAAAGTGAGATTTGTGATGGACAGATGATTTGCGATTTTCAGAACCGGCTGATGAAGCCAGCGAATGCGCATGTCTGTCTGGATGTCAATGCAGAAGCGTTTTTCGACCTGTTCATTCGCATCATCAATTCATAAATCAAACGAACAGGGGGCTCCGAGGTGAAAAAACGCTATCTATACCTGCTGCTGTTGCCAGGATTACTTTTTTTGACGGTTTTCATGATCATTCCCATCTTTCTGACGATCGGAACGACATTCATCAATGACCACGGTTTTTCGATACAAGGATATCTCGACTTTTTCAAAGATCGATACTTTGTCGAAATCCTGCTCACGACACTTAGGGTGAGTCTGTTCACGACGATCCTTTGCATTCTCTTAGGTTTTCCAGCAGCCTATTATATTTCGAAACTGAAACAAAGAAAAAAAGCGATCATGCTCTTGCTGACGATTTTTCCGCTCTTGACGAGCCCGGTCGTCCGCTCATTCAGCTGGATGGTGATCATCGGTAAAAACGGCGTGGTGAATAAAGTGCTCTTGAGTATCGGCCTGATCGAAAAGCCGCTGGACATATTATACACGCCGACGGCAATCATCATCGGATTGGTCCATTTATTCCTGCCTTTGATCATCGTGACGCTGGTGGGTGTGATGGAAAACATCGAGACCGATTTATTGAAGGCGGCGGAGAGCCTTGGAGCTTCACGGCTGGCCGTATTTTCAAAGGTGGTCATCCCGCTATCCGTTCCAGGCTTGGTCATCGGCAGCATCCTGGTTTTTGTAGGAAGCTTCACGGCTTATACGACGCCGGCTTTATTAGGCGGCAAGCAGCGCGTGATTTCAACATTTCTTTATCAAAATGCCATTACGTTGAATGAATGGCAGGTGGCATCGATCGTCGCGACGATCATGATTGCCGTAACCGTCCTTATCATCTCGATCATGAATGGTTTGGCGAAAAAATTAAATCCGAAGGGGTAGAGGTGTATGCAGGAAAAAAATCGAGGCTTGGGCCTGTTTACTCTCCTGGTGTTTCTTTTTTTACTAGGGCCTTTGCTGATCATATCGGTTACATCATTCGAAGGCGGAAATATTTTGAAGTTCCCGCCAGAAGAGCTTTCTTTAAGATGGTATGAAAATATTTTCCATGTCGAAATGTTTTTGGTCGCGTTTAAAACGTCCATCCTTGTTTCATTGGGAGGCAACCTTTTGGCGCTGTTACTTGGAGTGCCGGCTGCCTATGCATTAAGCAGGGTCGAGTTCAAAGGGAAATCCGTCATCAATGCGGTTTTCGTTTCGCCGATCTTGGTTCCGGGCATCGTGCTTGGCTTTGCGTTTTTGCGCTATATTGTAGGAACGTATCAGCTTCCGATTTATGCGGCCCTGTTTGTCGGACATACAGTCATCATGCTGCCGTTCATCATCCGCGTGATTTCTTCTAGTTTGTCGAACTTCGACTTTTCCATTGAAGAAGCGGCCGAGAGTCTCGGGGCAAGTAAGCTGGGGACATTCTTCACGGTCGTCCTCCCGAATATAAAATCAGGAATCCTGGCAGCCGTGATGATTGCCTTCTTGGAATCCTTCAATAATGTAGACATTTCCGTATATATGACGGGACCGGGTGTCAGCACGTTCCCGATCCAGATGCTGACGTATGTAGAGAACTACTTTGATCCAACCATTTCGGCCATATCCGTATTGCTCATGTTCATAACGGCTTTCTTCATGTTCATGGTAGAACGGCTCATGGGCTTGTCTTATTTCACAAAACGATAAAGGAGGTAATGAAGGATGGCTTTATTCACTTTACAAGATATATCTGTAGCCTATAACAAACAGAATATTTTAAAGGACTTCAACCTTGAGATTGAAAAAGGGAAATTGGTCTCCCTCCTTGGCCCGAGCGGCTGCGGGAAAACGACGACCCTGCGTTTGATTGCCGGATTTTTAAAAGCGAATGAAGGGAAATTTTTATTCAAGGATAAGGATTATACGAAGGTTCCCGTCAACAAGCGGAATTTCGGCTTTGTGTTCCAAAACTATGCATTATTCCCGCATTTGTCGATTTTCGATAATATTGCCTTCGGTCTGCGCCTGAGAAAGAATTCTAAGGCGGAAATCGAAAAAAAGGTAATGAATGTGCTGGAAATCGTAAATTTGAAAGGATTTGAAAAACGCTATCCCCAAGAGCTTTCCGGAGGGCAAAAGCAGCGGGTTGCGATTGCAAGGGCGCTCGTGATCGAACCCGATATCCTTTTATTCGACGAACCGCTGAGCAATCTTGATGCGAATTTAAGGGTGAATATGCGGGTTGAAATACGCCGGATCCAACAGGAATTGGGAATTACGACGGTGTATGTTTCCCATGACCAGGAAGAATGCTTCTCCATTTCCGACCAAGTGGCGATCATGAATAAAGGGGTCATCGAGCAGCTTAGTGATCCCGCGACCATTTACAAATATCCTGAAACCAAATTCGTCGCCGATTTCATTGGCTTCAAGAACTTCATTGACTTTGATGAGCGGACGGATACTGGCGGTAAGATTGAACTGAGTAAGTCAGGATACTCCTTCGTATTGGATAAGGATGCCCGGATGTTCAATCATGCTGGGAAAATAGGCGCGATCAGACCGGACGATCTGTTGATCAGGGAAAAAGGAGACGCCGGAGCCGTTCAGGAAAATAGCTTATCGGGCCGTGTGAAGGTGAGTACGTATCTTGGAAGAAGCTATCAATATGTCGTGGAAACGCCGATAGGGGATTTCATCGTCAACAAGGAAATGACGGAATCCTATCGGATGGGCCAGGAGATCATCCTTGAAATTCCAAGAAACCAGATGGTACTCGTCGATTAAGGTAGAGGGGGAATTATGCGAATGGATATGCTCATAAAAGATATCAATATTTTCAACAGTTATTTTAAAAAATTCATGAAAGGCAATGCGGCCATCAAGGACGGCAAATTCCATTATATTGGCGAAAGCGAGCTGGATGCCTTCCCTTCCGAACGAATCATCGATGGAAGGGGAAGGTATATGGTTCCGGGACTGATCGATATCCATCTGCACATTGAAAGCACGATGGTGACACCGGCCACATTTTCTTATGGGCTCATCAAGAATGGCGTGACCACAATCGTGCCGGAACCGCATGAAATGGCCAACGTCTTCGGGATTTCCGGTGTGAAGGAAATGATCAAAGCGAGTAAAGAGTGTGTCGCAGATATGTTTTATGCCATCCCAAGCTCCGTTCCTGCAACCTCGATGGAAACGACGGGAGGTTCCATCGAAATATCAGACATGGACGAATTGATGCAAACCGAGGAAATCATCTGCCTCGGCGAAATCATGAACTACCATGAAGTCATTTCCGACCCGGATTGCAAAACGAATAAGATCTTGTCCCATATCCGTACCCGCTATCCAAATCTGATCATAGAGGGCCACGTTCCAAAGCTGCTGAGCATGGACTTGCAAAAGATCATTCAGGCCGGAGTGAACTCTGATCATACCCACCAAACCGTGGAGGGAATGGAAGCGAGGATCGCTGCCGGGATGTTTCTTGAAATTCAAGAGAAATCGATGACGGAAGAAGTGATGGAGTTCTTGAAGAACAAGCAGGTGGATGAGCACTTCTGCTTCGTTACCGATGATGTCATGACCGACTCATTCCAACAAAGAGGACATTTGAACGTCCTGCTAAAGAAAGCGGTCGAAATGGGCATGTCCCCTGAAAAAGCGATATATGCCTGTACGTATACACCGGCACAGCGGATGAGGATGTATGATCGCGGCGCCGTTGCACCTGGAAAAGTGGCTGACTTCCTGCTTATCTCGGACTTGCAAAGCTTTGACATCGATCAGGTGTATAAAAACGGTGAGCTCGTATATGATTCGTCACAGCCCTATGTGCAGCAAGCAAGCGAGAAACAATTTCCGGAACACTTCTATCAAAGTGTGAAGCTTGCGGAACTAAGCGCAGCCGATTTTAACATATCTGTACCGAATGAGCAGGGACAAGCGAAATGCCGGATCATCAATGTCCAGAACGGTTCCACGTTTACCAGCGAAACACATGATTGGCTGACGATGGAGAATCATCAATTATGTTGGGAAGAAAGCCCCTACGGATTGATTGCCACCTTCGAGCGGTATGGGAAAAACGGCAACCGGGCGCACGGCCTGATCACCGGCGATGTTCTGAAGCGCGGGGCGGTTGCCACCACCTATTCGCATGATAACCATAATCTCTTGGTGATCGGCCGCAACAAGCAGGATATGGTGATGGCCGCCAACGAAGTCATCAGGAACCAAGGCGGTGTCTGCTGTGTCCACGACGGCAAGAAGCTTTCGATGATCCATCTTCCGGTGGGAGGAATCCTTTCCGAAGAACCGATGGACATCGTATCGGAACAGGTCGAGCAACTGACTGACGCGCTTAAATCATTAGGCTATGAGCATTACAATGTCATCATGTCATTAAGCACCTTATCGCTGCCAGTCAGCCCGGCCCTGAAAATAACGGACCATGGATTGATCAACGTAAATGAAGGGAAAGTAGTCCCGCTCATAATGAACACAGAAGCCTAAACGGCAAAGAAGGGGACCATCCTATGGATGATCCCCTTTTCGTATTTATCTTATGTGAAATTTCAAAAAAATGGAAAGTTGTGATAAAATAAAGGGACAACTGAGGACAGAGTGGTAGGTCACATACTTTTCCATCTACTTATGGATGGGAAGGAGGTGACTGCATGATTCATTTCTTATTGAACGTAATGATAGATATGGGGAAAGAGATAGTTGTTGCAGTAGCAACCAGTCTTATCCTGTCTATGTTCGGCAAGAAACGGAAAAAGAACCACTCATCCTCCCAAGATGGCAATGGTTCTTCTTCTGACGATTAATTTAAGTTAGTTGTGACCAACCACTCTTGCTAGTTGTCAGCCTCATGTTAGCGCATGGGGCTGTTTTTAGTTTATGATAATATAAGGATAACATACCCGGATTTTAAAGTAAATATTCAGACATTGAAGGGAATTACGCAAGCAGCATGAGAAAATGAATGCTAAAGCATTGATTAACTAACAAAAGAAAGAGCGTGCTTTGAAAAAATTGATCAAAACATGCTCTTAATATATTCGATTGAAGGGTTCTATAATTTTCCTCCATTAAAGCGAAGGTTCTTAATATAAGCTACTCGTAAAGTTCATACTGTCAGGTACCCTGAACCTATATAAAGGTGACGTTAAAAATGACTCAGGTTGATGATACCGGAACAGCGTCACTATTTTGCACAGGTGGTTTCACATCAGATGGAATACCAGATTTGTAGGTCAATCCTTTTGTGCTTGCTATGAACTCGGCTTTTGCTTTTTCAAGAATGCCACTTTGATCTAGCAGCAAATCATATGCAGATAACGCCATTACTTTCGCTGCGTAATGCATTCCCTTCATTCCGATCGATGAACCAAATGAGGCCGTAGCCTGCCAGGTATGGAACTGAATTCCGAGCGGTGCGCAGGTGGTCATGATTTGTCCGACCGGCGTGATCCAAGAGACATCGCCTACATCCGTTGATCCGCCCATGGTGATATCGAAATGCTTACGGTTGTGATAGAAACCTGTATCGAGTAACTTGTTAACATCACTTATGACTTGCTGCTTAGCCGCGGCCAGCACGGATGGATCAACCGTTTGGCACAATTCCTCAGAGAATTTCTCTTCTTCTTGGGAAAAAACCATTGATCCTGCTGCTTCCGCTTGCGTATACATCAGCTCATTTAACGTTCGATTAGGCAATGTATCGTAGCACCCAGATTTGATTTCCCAGAGTACCGACGTTTCTGTCATCATAGCTGCCCCTTGCGCCACTTTTATCAATCGTTCTTTCAATTCTTCCACCTGCCTACGGTCTGCACTGCGCAAGAAATAATAAACGCTTGCAGTATCTGGCACGATATTCGGTGCCATCCCTCCGTTTGTAATCTGATAGTGGATTCGGGAACCATCTGGCACATGCTCCCGTAAATAGTTAGCCCCTACATTCATTAACTCGACCGCGTCCAGTGCACTGCGTCCAAGATGCGGAGCCGCCCCAGCATGGGAAGTTCTTCCGGAAAAATGAAATTCGATTGCGGTCAATGCCTGAGAACGAAAATTGGCGGTCATATTGGACGTTCCCGGATGCCAAGTAAAGGCGCAGTCTAAATCATCGAAAATGCCAACCCTCGCCATGAATGTTTTTCCAGAGAGCAGTTCTTCAGCGGGACAGCCATAATATCGAATGGTACCCGGCAGCATTTCCGCATCGATTCTTTCCTTAAGCGAAATCACAGCTTCTACCCCTGCTGTTCCGAGCAAGTTGTGCCCACAACCATGTCCTGGTCCATGCTGAACTACCGGTTCATATTTTGGAGTGGCTTTTTGGGATAATCCTGGCAGGGCATCAAATTCACCAAGAATACCTATGACTGGTTTTCCTTTTCCATATTCTGCTACAAATGCAGTCGGCACATCCCCTATCCCGGAAGTAATCGTAAACCCCGCTTCTTTTAATGTCTTGATTTGCAAGGTAGATGCAAAGGTTTCCGTATACCCTACTTCAGGCTGGTCCCAAATCCGTTTGGCAATGCCTGTGAATTTGGCCTCGTTTTCATCAATCCATTTTGTAATCTTCGACTTTCCCATTCTTATCACACCTCTCGTTTGTATTGTGATTAACGGCAAAAGGTCCTTCAACCTACTGTTTTTACAGTTGCATCCGCAACCTCTTGATTTCTTTTAGCTGACGGTAAAAAACAGGCAATGACACCAGCGATTAAGCAGCATGCAGTTAAGAATAAGAACGCACTTTTGTAAGATCCCCCTGACGAAGCGATAAGAGCACCCATGATCATCGGGGAAAAAATTCCTGCAGCTTGACCTCCGAAATTTAATATACCGAATGCGGTACCCACTACCTTCTGTTCCATAACCCGATGGGGCAACGTGAAGATAAAGCTCATGACAAATGACATAAAGGTAAAAGCCATGCACTGGTATATAATCACTTGGGTAATGCTGGTGGAAAGCGTCATCAGATAAAGTGAGATCCCCATAATGAAGATTCCCGTGATGACTCCATACTTTGCATTAGATCCAATCTTATTAATGATTCGACCGCTAATGATCATGCCTGCTGCCAAGAACAAGGCGGGGATGGCACTGATTATTCCAATTGATTTAAGATTGATTCCAAGAACCTGCATCAAGTATGAAGGCATCCATGAAGAGAGACCCCAGCTTGTTATATTAATAAAAAAGAAAACTAGAAGAACCTTCCATAAGTAGGTATTTAAAAGTAGCTGCTTATACTCTTCCCGCTTAGGCTTATGTGCTTTATCCAAGGAATTGGAGTATACACCTGCTTGTCTTGTGGATAGGAGGAACCAGATTACAAAGATGATACCTAGTAGGGAGATCACCCAAAATACATGACGCCACCCTAGCCATACAAGTAGAGGAGCACAGATAATCGGTGCAAGAGCCCCGCCAAGTGCATTTGAGGACATCATTGTGGATTGGGCTTTCGTCCTTTTATCAGCCGGAAAATAATCGGATATGGCTTTAGTACTTGCTGAAGGATATCCTCCTTCCCCGATTCCGAACAGAAAACGAATGAGAAGTAGCGAAGTGAGGGACCAGGCAAGTCCAGTCAAGGCAGTAAATGCGGACCAGAACAAAACAGCTATAACGATGACCTTTCTTGATCCAAAACGGTCTGCGAGCCATCCGCCTGGAATTTGCATGATCGCATAGCCCATGAAGAAGGCACTTAATACAATCCCCAATTTTGACGCATCAAGTGATAAATCTTCTCCGATTTTTAATATGGAAAGACTTACAACAGTTCTGTCAATATACGATACAATCCAGCCGAAATAGAGAACTAATAAAATCATTTTGTTTTTTGAAGAATTGAGATTGGCCCCCATATAAAACCTCCCTTTTTAATGATTACAAGTTAAATATTAATAAAACTGGCTGACGGTTGTCATTGTCAGAATAAACAATGTATTCAGAATTCGATTGTAAATCTCTACAATGTGTAAGATAATGTATGGAGAATTGTACAATTAATAACAAAAGAGTGGGGTAAGGGGGAACGCTATGGAACAACGAGGAAGTTTAATGTGTCGATCTGATGGCACCTTAACATACCATGTTTGGATCTTGGATTCCACGGAGGATTGGGTCCACCTGTGTGGGGAGCCCCTAACCGATAATGATAAAAACACTTTTTCAAATGAAGATACATGGCCGAATTCATCATGCATGGAAAGTAATGATTATGTTACTTACTACCATGCTCAAACCGGTAACCAACTATTTTTGTTTGTAACGGAAGCTCCTGATCCAACTTCAGTTCGTGCGTGTGTTCATTCTGGTAGGACGTTAACTGAATTGGAGTCCGAGCATTTTGTGTTACAAGTCCGTTATATGCTGCTTGAACAAACAATTAAGCGGCATTGGCAAGAGAACGATGCATGGCTCGAAGGCTTGCATTCACTGACTTCCATGCTTGAGTTGAATGAACTGTTACACAACATCATGGAAAATGCATTGATTGCCATTCCAGCCGTAGACAGTGGATTTTTAATGCTTTATGACGCGGAAACACAAAAGCTTGTCCCTAAAGCAAGCATTGGAATGGGAGCTTCCATCTATGACTTCAAGACCAATTTAGGGGAAGGTGTTGGAGGGAAGGTATTCCAAGGCGGGATCGGCCGTATCTACAATAGGGAGCAAGCATTTGCAGCTATATCTAATATTCAGGCTAACAACATGAAAAGTTTAATGGTTTCGATGGAACATACTGAGGAAAATCCCAACCTAATGGTGATGGCTGTTCCTGTCAGGATGAACAAAGCTAAGCTTGGCGTGATGATTGTCCACCAGAATAATAAAAAGCAAAAGCTGACTACCGATGATTTAAGAAGGTTGCAGGGTTTTGCCGATCAGGCAGCGATTGCCATTACCAATGCGAGACTTTTCTCGGATTTAAGGGAAACAAACGATTATTTGGTTAAACGGAACCATATTCATGATGTTTTTACTAGACTCTCTTTTAAGGATTCTGATTTGATAATGGTTGCTAAAACCGTTGAACAGATGACCAACCTTCCTGTTTCTCTTTTTGATCTGACTAAAAATGAGTGGTATCCCCATTACACGCCTCTTTCAAGGAAGCTAATGGATACGGATTTTCTAAAAAAATGGGAAGAATGTGTGGAAGCATTGACAGTTACTACTAACGAAACATCCATTCATTTGTATCCGATTGTGAATGATGGAGTTCCAATCGGTTACTTTGTCGTCGAGCTTCACCGATCGCTCCTCCCCCTTGATACTGTAGTGTTGGAGCAGGGCAGTGCTTTAGTTGCATTAAAAATGGTCAATACCTATTCAATGACGGATATGTACTATAAACAATGCTATGAATTTTTTAATGAACTTCTCCAATATAGGGAGCCCAATCAGCTTGCTTCTAAATCACGGGATTTTGGTCTTTCTCCAGACATCCCACTCTTCGTTACAGTATTGCAACTTAGTGGGAAGGCACAAGTCCACAAGAAAAGGGAAACACACCAGAGAATGCTCATTGCCGCTCTGCATAAAGAGCTGGGGTCTTTAGATTACCTTCTATTCGGTTTTCATGACAAAGTGACGATCATCATGAACGCTAGTACCGAGTCCCTACAGGAAGTGTTGATCGAAAAATTGAACAAAGTGGTAACGTTATGGACAAATAAGGATGTCCCAATCCTTAGGGGAGGTATAGGCAGATCTTACACAGGTTTAGAGCATGTTGCCAGAAGCTCTGAAGAAGCGAATAAGTCGTTAGCTTATCTCTTAAGTCGCGGTACTCCTGGCGTAATCAGTTATCAAAGTATTGGCATCAACCGATTATTTCTAAATCAGCAGACCGAGGATATCGAACAGTTCATTCAAGAGGTGTTTGCACCGCTCCAATCTCCCAAGGCTAAGTCGAGTGATCTGGAATTGACACTGAAATCATACATTGCCGCTAACCGATCTATATCCGATACGGCAGAACGTCTTCATATTCACCAAAATACACTCTATCATCGAATAAGAAAAATCGAGGACGCTCTTGCAGTTGATCTAAACGATTCTAATGTTTGGCTTAAGCTGCTCCTAGCCTATCATCTAAGTGAAACGTATTAGAAGTTAAATGAGAAGATAGTAACTCCTTAATGAACCATCATTCAACACAATAAGGTGAACAAAGGTAAAAGAGTTTTAATTCCTTTATTGAAAAAGCAAAATCCCGGCAAGAAAAAGGGCTTGGCAGCGAGCAGAAAACGAAAAAAACGAATTGACTCTTTCTTGCTAATATGGTATATTAGTTCCAATTCTTAGAAAAGGTGTGGTGTTTTATGTCGGGAGTAGGTATCAACTAATTTAGTTGAATAAGGTATTTAATCACTGATGGATCAGTGATTAATGTATGCCTTTTTTCACGGTGCATTCACGCATTGTGGATACCTACCTTAAGACTGCTTCCTTTTCCATAATTCGTGTAACATGTAGGTGTTACGGCGAAAAGCATGGTGGGATTTGTCCTATCATGCTTTTTTGTTGTCTGCCAGGTTTATTTGACCTGCCTATTTTGTTATCGATTTTAGGTTCTTATCATTGATGAGGCCGATGCCCGCAGGAGCTTTCTACTCAAATGGCTTGTTCATTTGTAAAGGTAGGGAGGACTTTTGCGGGCATTTTTTTGGATTTATGGAGAATATCACACTCATTCAAGGAGGATCATGCTATGAATACGATGACATATGAAAAACTACAATATATTCAACTGAAGGACATGGTGAAAAACCATTGTGTAAGCGGCTTAGGAAAGGAATTATTGGATCGGCTGCAGCCAAGCAGCATATTGAATGTGGTCAAGAATCGTTTGAAGGAGACGACGGAAGCAAGAAACTTATTGAACGCGGAAAGCCATATTCCCTTAAAGGGCATTTCCCATATCGGCTTCCATATCGAAAAGCTGGAAAAGGGAATGATCTTGGAGCCGAGTGAGCTTGTGGCGATAGCCGACTTCTTGAGGGGCTGCCGGAATATCAAGAAATTCATGACCGATAAAGAGTTCTTTGCTCCTGCCCTGCATTCGTACGCGCATTCGATGACCGAATTCAGGAGCATGGAAGAAGAAATCCAATTCACGATAAATGGGAATGCGGTTGCTTCGGAAGCCAGCAAGGACTTGAAGCGCATTCGTAATCAAATCAGCAAAACGGAAGGAAAAATAGAGGAGCGTTTGAATAAGTTCCTCAAAAGCGGGGCCAATAAAGAGTTCATTCAGGAATCCTACATCAGCAAAAAAGATGATCGCTACACCATCCCGATCAAAGCCTCTTACAAAAACCAGGTGGCCGGAACGATCGTGGAGGTTTCGGCCAAAGGAGCCACCGTGTTCATCGAGCCAGCCAACGTGACGAAGCTGAATACAGAATTGGCCAGCTTCAAAGCAGAGGAAGCGATGGAGGAGTATCAGCTATTGGCCTCATTATCAGGCATGGTTTTCGAGCAGCTAAAGCCGATCAAGATCAATATCGAGCTGATCAGTCAATATGATATGATCTTCGCAAAAGCCAAGTTCAGTAAAAGCATGGACGGAATCGAACCGAAAATCAATGATCATGGGTATATCCGATTAGCAGGCTGCAAGCATCCGCTATTGCCCGCCGACAGTGTTCCCTTGGATTTCGAAATCGGCCAGGATTATCGCAGCTTGATCATCACGGGACCCAACGCCGGCGGGAAAACGGTCGTCCTGAAGACGATCGGCATCCTTACGCTGGCCGCGATGTCCGGACTTCATATTGCCGGAAAGGAGGGGACGGAGCTGGCCGTCTTCGATCACGTATTTGTCGACATTGGCGATAACCAAAGCCTGGAAAATGCGCTGAGTACGTTTTCGTCGCATATGAAAAACATTTCGGAAATCATGCTTGCGGCAACGAATGACTCGCTGCTGCTTTTCGATGAAATCGGCAGCGGAACGGAACCGAATGAAGGCGCGGCGTTGGCGATTGCGATACTGGAGGAATTTTATCAAAAGGGCTGCATCACCGTTGCGACGACCCATTATGGGGAAATCAAGCGCTATTCCGAAATTCACAGCGACTTCATGAATGCGGCGATGCAGTTTAACAGTGAAACATTGGAGCCGAAGTATAAGCTGCTGATTGGCCAATCCGGCGAAAGCAATGCCCTGTGGATCGCGAAAAAAATGGACCTTCGCCAGCAGGTATTGCAAAAGGCAAAGCGTTATATCGACAACAAAGACTATGACCTGCAACGTGTCAGGGAGGGGAAAATCAAAAAAGCGAAAGTCGAGTCGCCAAAGAGAGCCTTGCCCCCATTTACGGTCGGTGACAAGGTGAAGGTAAGCGGACTTGACGGAAGTGCAATTGTCTATAAAGAGAAGGATTCATACAATCATGTCGTCGTCCTTTTTGAAGAGGAATTCAAGGAGGTTCATGCCAACAGGCTGGAGCTTGAAATAAAAGCTGTCGACTTATATCCGGAAGGCTATGATCTGAACGCCCTATTTGTCAGCTACGAAGAAAGGAAGCTGGATCATGACCTAAAGCGGGGATCGAAGAAAGCATTAAGGAATGTCGCGGCGGATATGCGGAAGAAGCTAAACGAATAAACAACGTTGGGGCATGGGTTCTTTATGGATTCATGCCCTTTGATTTCGTCGTGTATATTGTTACCCGTTACGGTGTAGCGAGAAAAGACTGGGAAATCAAGTGAAAACCTAAAATAGGGATTGGGCGTAGATAGGAAAGGTATCAAACAAATATTAAATTTGTGGAAGAAGTATTAGTAAAAGGCAAATTTACTGACTATTAAATTTGATGGAAATGAACGGTGAAATAAGAAAGGTGATGCAAACAGCCTCCGAAAAGGTTGATTGTATCACCGGAATCTTTAGCTTTTTGAATGATCAAACATCTTTAAAATAAAAGCGGCACGTAGAAAAAGGACTGGAATTCCTACAATAAAATAATAAATACCTTTGGGCATGTACATTTCAAAGAAATATAAAAATAAGACCACCCAGAGAAATAGGATCATATATTTGGTTAATTTTCTCATGAATAATCAATCATCCTTTATAACAATCACTACATTTTTTTTCCTCATTTTTCTTTCTCTTGTGAGTTTGACCGATTAAGATAAATACCAAACCTATTATAAACAAGCAAATAAATAGATTGAAAGACTTTATATATCCGAGCGGAAATAATCCTGCACCAACTAATGATATTCCCCCCAGCGTATAAAATGTCAGGACCTTACTGATCATGATTCCTCCTAATAAGTACTAGCTTTGCTGACTCCACTTTACATGTTTTTTCAATTTGCTGGGTTCCTAAAATGATCCGTACAGTTTCAGAAGTGGGACGCCTTCCCTGATGATGGGCTGGTCCACCCGCAAAAACAAAATTCGACAAAGATTTCAAGGCTGTTGTAAGATGAATGAAAAAGCCAGTAATGGGGGGGGATGAGTTGGTTCATTTATTACCGTCGCTGTTTGAAAAAGTGGGGATCATCGTGATTGCTGCGTTCCTGCTTTCTTATATGAAGCCGTTTCGGCAAATGATCGGCCATGAGCATCAAATGTCAAAGAAAATCATGCTCATCGTCCTTTTTGGCACATTCGGCATCATTAGTAATTATACCGGGATCGAAATCGGAAATCATGAGATGCCCATAGGTGATTGGCATACAGAAATCGCTCCGGAAAATGCGATTGCCAACACCAGGATCATGGGTGTCGCAATCGGCGGCTTGCTTGGGGGGCCATTTGTCGGCTTGGGAGTCGGGTTGATTGCAGGGATTCATCGCTATACTCTCGGCGGTTTTACAGCAGGGGCTTGTGCCATCGCGGCGATTTTGGCTGGCATCTTGTCAGGTTTTTTAGGGGAAAGGCGGCAAAGGCATGGGCTGATCACCCCTTGGTTTGCCCTCCCGATATGCATGGCCCTGGAAGCGATCCAAATGGTCATCATCCTGGCAACGGCCAAGCCATTTGATCGGGCTTGGGAGCTTGTACAGGTAATCGGCCTCCCGATGATTTTCATCAACGGCTTTGGGACGTTATTATTCATGCTCATCATTCAATCGATTACGAGGGATGAGGCACGGACGCGGGCCGTGCAGACGAATTTGGCATTCCTGATTGCCGATCAGACGTTGCCTTATTTCCGTCAAGGCTTGAATCAAGCCTCTTGTAAAAAAATCGCCGAAATCATCCTTGGGCTGACGGAAGCCGATGCCGTGGCCATAACCAATGAACATAGCGTACTGGCTCATGTGGGCGCTGCCTCGGATCATCATGTTCCGAGGGAAGGCATCGCGACGGGCTTAACGAAAAAGGCACTCGAACAGGGCAATATCATCGTCGCGAAAACAACAAAGGATATTTATTGCTTTCATGATCAATGTCCTTTGCAAGCAGCGGTCGTGCTGCCGCTCCAGGTCCAACGGAAAACGGTCGGGACGTTGAAGATGTACTTCAAGCATCCCGATAAATTAAGCCAGGTGGAACAGGAGCTGGCTGAAGGGCTGGCGAAGCTTTTCTCCACCCAGCTGGAGCTGGCCAAAGCGGAAATGCAGACGGAGTTATTGAAAGATGCTGAAATCAAGGCCCTGCAGGCACAAGTGCACCCGCATTTTTTGTTCAATGCAATCAATACGATTTCCGTTTTATGCCGGACGGATGTGGAGAAGGCAAGAAGCCTGTTAATGGAGCTGAGTGCTTTCTTTCGCAGCAACCTGCAAGGGGCCAGGCAAATATTGGTGCCGCTAGAAAAGGAATTGGAGCATGTCCAGGCATATCTATCGCTGGAGCAGGCCCGATTCCCGGATAAATACCATATCGTTCAAAACATTGAACCAAGTCTTAAGGAGGTCCCGCTGCCTCCGTTCACACTGCAGCCGCTGGTTGAAAATGCGATACACCATGCTTTTTTGCAAATGAAACACAAAGGGGAAATCCTCATTGATGTATTTTTGGAAGAAGGGGCGATGTGCATTGCTGTGAAGGATAACGGCAAAGGGATCCCAAGCGGGAAATTGGCTGAATTGGGGAAGCGTACTGTAAAATCGCCGAAAGGTACAGGAACGGCCCTTCATAATATCAGTGAACGGCTGGAGGGCATCTATAAGGGCCAGGCCAGCCTCTCGATAGAAAGTGCAGCGAATGTTGGAACACAAGTGAAAATAACCATACCACTCAACGAAAAAGGAGCATATGACAGCGATGTTGAAAGCATTTATCGTAGAAGATGAACCCCTCGCAAGGGATGAATTGAAATACCTTCTGAAGAGAAGCAGGCAAGCTGAAGTCATCGGTGAGGCTGAAGGGATAGAAGGAGCCATCAGGGATATTCCCAGCTTAAAGCCAGATCTTGTTTTTATGGATATTGAGCTGGCTGACGGCACAGGCCTGCAATTGGCGAAACAATTGGCTGGGCTTGACCCTGCACCGACGCTCATTTTTGCCACGGCTTATGACGAATTTGCCCTACAGGCCTTTGAGTCGTATGCATTTGATTATTTATTGAAGCCCTTTGATGAAAAGCGAATACGTCAAACATTGGACAGGCTCGATAAAGTGCGCAAAGCAGGGGAGCGTGACACCAGGACAAAGCCGCCGCTTCGCAGTGTGGCGGAGCAGACAGGCAAACTGGCTGTTGAAATCGATGACCGGATCGTTTTGATCGATCGGGATTCGATATTATTCATCGGACTCATCGATGGAAAGACGATCATTAAAACGGAAGAAAATGAATATAAAATGGGCGACCCGCTCATCGTGTTTGAACGGAAGCTTGACCCACGCTCGTTTTTACGGGTGCATCGCGGGTTTATCGTCAATGTCATCCATATAGCCGAGATTCAGCCCTGGTTCAATTCGACGTATAACCTCATTATGAGCGACGGATCGAACATACCCGTGAGCCGCACCTATGTAAAAGAGCTAAAGCAGCTTATTGGTTTTTAAAATTTTCATAATTCTGCATTTTAGTATCTTTATATTGCAATCCAAGCCCCATTATCTGCATTATAGCTTGAAAACCCTTTGCATCCGCTTACATCGTGATATCATCAGTCTACGATGTAAGAAATAGAGGGGGTTTTCAAAATGAATGCGGTTTCAATCGTCATCGGCTCGATTTGTATATTAATGATCGCTTACCGTTTATACGGGACATTCATAGCACGGAAAGTACTGAAGCTGGATGATACCAAGCCAACACCGGCTCATGCCTTGGAGGATGGAAAAGATTACGTTCCAACCAATAAATGGGTGGCATTCGGCCACCACTTTGCCGCCATCGCAGCGGCAGGTCCGCTCGTCGGTCCGATCCTAGCTGCACAATTCGGTTATTTGCCAAGTTTGTTATGGCTATTGATCGGAGCTGTCATCGGCGGGGCGGTCCATGACGCCGTCGTGCTTTTCGCTTCCATGCGCAAAGATGGAAAATCGCTATCGGAAGTTGCCAAGGAAGAACTTGGCCCAGTCGCAGGCTTCTGTACAGGACTTGCCATGCTTTTCATCATCACCATTACGATGGCAGGACTTTCTATGGTCGTCCTGCATGCCTTGGAAAATAACCCATGGGGAACGTTCGCTGTCGGGATCACGATTCCCATCGCCATGGGAGTCGGGCTGTACCATAAAAAAACGGGCAATTTAAAAGGCGCGACCATTGTCGGCTTCGCCCTCATCATGGCTGGAATCTTGCTTGGTCCGAACATTCAAGGAACGGCGCTAGGTGAACTGCTGACACTTGATGCAAGCACGCTTGCCCTTATTTTGCCGATTTATGCTTTCTTCGCAGCGGCATTGCCCGTGTGGCTGCTGCTGGCACCGCGAGATTACTTAAGCACATTCATGAAAATCGGCGTCTTTGCCGCATTGATCATCGGCGTGTTCGTGGTGAATCCAGAGATCCAATTTCCAGCGTTCACCGAATTCGTCAATGGCGGCGGACCGATTGTCGCCGGCCCTGTATGGCCATTCATTTCAATCACGATCGCCTGTGGGGCGATTTCAGGATTCCATGCATTCGTCGGCTCCGGAACAACGCCTAAAATGCTGAACCGCTGGAGCGATATCAAATCCGTCGGTTTCGGAGCGATGCTGGTGGAGTGTGTCGTTGCCATCATGGCCTTGATCGCGGCAGTATCGCTGCAGCCAGGTGATTACTTTGCCATTAACTCATCGCCTGAAGTCTTCCAGACATTAGGCATGGAAAAAGTGCACCTTGATGCGCTAAGTGATGAAATCGGCATTAACCTTGAAGGACGGACAGGCGGGGCCGTAACCCTTGCTGTCGGAATGACCTATATCTTCACGGAAATTCCTTTCTTTGAAAAATTGGCTTCGTTTTTCTTCCAATTCGTCATCATGTTCGAAGCGGTGTTCATATTAACCGCAATCGACTCGGGAACACGTGTCGCCCGCTACTTGATCCAGGACTTCTTCGGCGAGTTCTATAAACCTTTGAAGAAAGTAGATTGGCTGCCCGGCAACATTTTCGCCAGCGCGTTAGCCTGCTTCATCTGGGGCTATCTGCTTTACTCCGGGGACATCGGCTCGATCTGGGCACTCTTTGGCGTATCCAACCAGCTCATGGCGTCGATCGGCCTCATCATCGGGGCGACCGTCGTCTTGAAAATCGCCGACAAGCGCTGGTATATGTGGACATGCCTCGTCCCTCTAGCATACCTGTATGTAACGGTTAATGTAGCAGGATACTGGATGGTGAAAAACGTATACTTGAACCCGGACGCCGCAGGCTTCAGCATCCTTAACGGAGTATTGTCGATCATCATGCTATGCCTTGGCTTGATCATTCTCATCACAGCCTTGAAAAAGTGGCGCGAGCTCTGGAAAATCCCGCAAGCCGAACTACTGAAACAATCAGCCTAACATTTGATTGATATAAACTCTAGTTTGATCGACAAATCCTCAGTACAAGAGTTGTATCACCTAAAATGGAGGAACCTAAAAAAGGAAAGTATCAATACCCCCAAATTTGTTAATGATAACAAATGAGGAGGTGTAATACGATGGCTAAAGATGTTCTATGTGAGGTAAACAACTGTGTACATTGGCATTCTGGAAACAAATGTAATGCTGAAGCTATTTATGTAGTGAGTCATAAAGGGAATCATGCATCAAATAGTAAAGAAACGGATTGCAAAACATTTGATCCAGGAGTTTAAAACAATGGAGGAGGGTAACCATCAACTGGTTGCCCTTCTTCTTTTTTATTATTGATAATAAAAATCATTTTCATTCACGAAAATTGAAATTCCTTTTATTTTTCTACATCTCTGCATGAATTTGACTGATAAACCTGAGTTGGAGCGATATAAATCTGAAATAGACAGCATGACGAATTTGGCGTGAAATTCAAATTCCCGGAAAAGGCCTCAAATTCGCGAGTTAAAGCCCCAAATTGGCGAGTAAAGCTCCGATCCAGTGAAAGAAAGCCCTAAACTTCGGGAATTTTACCCCAAGTCCGATAGTAACGCAATCAATCGCTCAATAAATCACGCCAAATTATGCGTCAACCCCAATTCGCGAGTAAAAGCCCCAAATTGGCGAGTAAAGTGCTCGAATTCGCGAGTAAAAGCCCCAAATTGGCGAGTAAAGTGCTCGAATTGGCGAGTAAAGCACCGATCCAGTGAAAGAAAGCCCTAAACTTCGGGAATTTTGCCCCAAATCCGATAGTAACGCAATCAATCGCTCAATAAATCACGCCAAATTATGCGTCAGCCCCAATTCGCGAGTAAAAGCCCCAAATTGGCGAGTAAAAGCCCCAAATTGGCGAGTAAAGTGCTCGAATTGGCGAGTAAAGCACCGATCCAGTGAAAGAAAGCCCTAAACTTCGGGAATTTTGCCCCAAATCCGATAGTAACGCAATCAATCGCTCAATAAATCATGCCAAATTATGCGTCAGCCCCAATTGGCGAGTAAAAGCCCCAAATTGGCGAGTAAAGTGCTCGAATTGGCGAGTAAAGCTCCGATCCAGTGAAAGAAAGCCCTAAACTTCGGGAATTTTACCCCAAATCCGATAGTGACGCAAGCAATCGCTCAATAAATCACGCCAAATTATGCGTGAACCCCAATTCGCGAGTAAAAGCTTCAAATTGGCGAGTAAAATGCTCGAATTGGCGAGTAAAAGCCCCAAATTGGCGAGTAAAGTGCTCGAATTCGCGAGTAAAAGCCTCAAATTCGCGAGTAAAGTGACCAAATTCGCGAGTAAGCTCTGATCTCGTGAGAAAAAAGCCTTAAATCTCGGATAATTTGCCCGAAAGATTGGCTGTTTTATAAAAAAGTTTCAAAAGTTTTCATTCCAGAAACTTTTTTGTTGTTGCGGGAACTGGAAGCCCTTTCCATCTTGCGTTTGCGCGACCTCATTTGGAAGCTGGATTCCCGTCCTTTCACAGAGCTCGAATTCATGCCCTTCTTCCGTTAAGCAGCGCTGCTTTATTGTGCACAAAAATGAATAGAGTATAATATTGTGCAGTCGAAGTGACAACAAACGAACTCAGAAACCGTTCATTTCTGCTGAGAAGTGAGATATGGTAGAGGCAGGGAGAGGGAATGAGCATGTTTTTAGATGAAAGAAGCGCCAATTTATTAAAGCTATTGCAGCATTCGCCGCTTTCGAAGATGAAAGAGCTTGAAGCGCAAACAGGTTTGACGAGAAGGCAAATCCAATATGCGCTTAGTAAAGCGAATGATTGGCTTGAATTTCAAGGTTATGAGCCAATTCAATATAGTCGTGATACGGGCTATTCCTTTTCTGGAACAATCAAGGACGAAGAGTTGAAGGTTAAGCTGACAAAACGTAATTATATATTTTCAGAGGCGGATAGAGAAAGAGTTTTTTATCTGATGATTTTGTTGAGTGGGGAAGAATTGTCCGTCTACCATTTCCAATCACTCACAGGTATATCACGCAATACCGTGTTGAAGGATTTAAAGCGGCTTAAGGAAAAGCACAGGAACATGGAACTGAAGATCCAGTATTCAAAACAAGATGGTTATGTGGTGAAGGGAGAAAGCCGGGGTAAGAGATATGTCATTGAGCATCTGGTGCATGATGTGCTGAACAGCCCGAATAGCGAGCCGGTCATGGAGTGCATTTGGGGGCGATACGAAAGCCGGATCAGCGCCATTCGGTCGCAGCTTGAAAAAATCGAGCGTGAATTGGGCATCACCATTACCGATGATCGTCTTCATGAGCTGACTTATTTGTTCTTATGCACCGATCAGCTCATTGGTAAAGGGGAGGCATTATCGGCAGAGCCGAGCTGGGAGCCATTTGTTACGACTGAGGAATACAAGATGGTCGAGGAAATGACCAAGACGGAAGCGTTTCACTCGACATGGAGTGAAACGGAAAACCTTTATGCAACCTTACATGTCTTGAGTGTGAATCGCACGAAGGACATCTCGCCGCTAAAGGATGATGAAATCATACAGCGGTTATTGGAGGGAATCGTGGAAGAATTCGAAAGGCTCGCTTTTGTCCACCTCCAGGATAAAGAGCAGTTATGCCAGCAATTGTATGTTCATTTCAAACCGGCCTACCACCGCCTCAGATACGGGTTGCCGCAAATGAATCCGATGACGGGACGTGTCCAGAAGGTTTATCCTGAACTGCATCATTTGACGAAAAAGTCGATGTGGCTCCTGGAGAAGGAGCTGGACTGTCCAGTGTCGGAGGAGGAAGTGGCTTACTTCACGATCTATTTTGGCGGCTGGCTGCGCAGACAAGGAACGACGTTGGATGATCGAAAAAGAGCAATTGTCGTTTGCCCGAACGGAATCGGAATCAGCAATATCCTCATTTATACATTGAGGGAGCTGTTTCCCGACATTTTGTTCCTGGATGTCCTGTCGGTTCGAGCTGCGTCCGATTACACACTCTCGTACGATCTTATCTTTTCAACCGTGCATATGCGGACAGACGCGACATTATTCGTCGTCCCGCCGATCCTGGAATTGCAGGATAAGCATACATTGCGCCAGCAGGTTATGCAGCAATTGTACGGATATACGACGGATCGTGTGGATGTTGCCGCGTTATTAAAGATCATTTCCAAGTATGCTACGATCCATGAACATGATCAGCTTGAAAAAGCACTGCAGTCGAGGGTGTATGAACATACGCCAAAAGTAACCCAATTTTCTTTAAAGGAGGCAGAGAAGCCTGTGTTGGAAGAACTGCTCAATATGCAAACGATTCAAATACAGCCGCACGTTTCTGATTGGAAGGAGGGCATTCGAGTAGCGGCCAAGCCCCTCGTGGACTTAGGAACCGTCGAAACACGATATGTGGATGCCATGATCGAGGCGATCGAAACGAATGGCCCTTATGTAGTCATCACTCCCGGGGTGGCGATCCCCCATGCACGGCCGGAGCAGGGCGTCCGGTCCTTATCGATGAGCTTATTGAAGCTGGATGAAGCCGTGGACTTTGCGTCGGATAAACCGGTGCGCTTGATCATCATTTTGGCTGCGGTGGATAACGATTCGCATTTGCGTGCATTGATCCAGCTGACTCAATTATTGAATGATCCAGCCAATATAGAAGAAATGCTGCGAACTTCTGACAAAGAGGTTCTTATGGAGTACGTTCATACATATTCAAAGGAGGAAGCGGAATGAAAAAAATCATGGTAGTATGCGGGAATGGATTGGGCAGCAGCTTCATCATGGAAATGAATGTGAAGAAGGCATTGACGGAAATGGGAAAAACGGCGGAGGTCGATCATACGGATCTGGCATCGGCAAAAACGGTTCAGGCGGATATTTACCTGGGAGCGGCGGATATCGTCGGGCAGCTCGATGATGGATCGCGTACGATCGTCACGCTTGAAAATATGATGAGCATTCCTGAAATCAAATCTAAATTGGAAGTCCACTTCGGATAAAAGGAGAGATTGATATGAAAAAAATCATGGTAGTATGCGGGAATGGATTGGGCAGCAGCTTCATCATGGAAATGAATGTGAAGAAGGCCTTGACGGAAATGGAAAAAACGGCGGAGGTCGATCATACGGATCTGGCATCGGCAAAAACGGTTCAGGCGGATATTTTCCTCGGGGCCGCGGATATCGTCGGGCAGCTCGATGATGGGTCGCGGACAATCGTCACATTGGAGAACATGATGAGCATTCCTGAAATTACATCGAAATTAACTTCACATCTATAAGCAGAAAAGATAAAGATAAGGGGGAGAGGCAATGCTGGAGCTTATCATGAATGACATCTTGGGTACACCATCGATACTGGTCGGGCTGTTTGCGCTGGTCGGCCTGCTGTTACAACGGAAAGCGGCGGCAGATGTTGTATCTGGAACGCTAAAAACCGTTATGGGCTTCATCATCATTGGAGCGGGAGCGGCAGTACTCATTGGCGCCCTGGATATATTCAGTAAAATGTTCGATCATGCCTTCAATGTTCAAGGCGTCATCCCGAATAATGAAGCCATTGTCGCAGCGGCACAAAGTGAATTTGGGACTTCCACTGCCTTGATCATGGTTTTTGGAATGGTGGTCAATATTTTATTGGCTCGATTCACGCCATTTAAATATATATTCCTGACAGGACATCATACCTTATTCATGGCTTGTTTACTTGCGGTCACCCTGTCTGTCGGAGGGCTTGACGGCGTTGCGCTCATCTTGGTCGGTTCCATTTTGCTGGGAGCATGCATGGTGCTGTTTCCTGCGCTCCTTCAGCCATACGTACGGAAGATCACCGGAAGCGATGATTTCGCCATCGGCCACTTCGGGACGGTCGGATATTTCGTTTCTGCAACCGTCGGAAAATGGTTTGGCAATAAGGAAAAGACGACAGAGCAAATCAAGGTGCCAAAATCGCTGGGATTCTTGAGGGACACATCGGTCGCTGTTTCCCTAACGATGACGCTGTTCTTCGTGATCGTCGCCCTGTTTGCCGGCCAGGATTATATCGAAACGAAATTATCCGGCGGTTCGAACTTCATCGTATTTTCCTTTATCCAGGCAATCACATTTGCTGCCGGCGTTTACATCATTCTTGCGGGGGTACGGATGCTGATCGCCGAAATCGTCCCCGCCTTCAAGGGGATCGCGGATAAAGTCGCGCCAAACACGAAACCCGCGCTGGATTGCCCGACGATCTTTCCATTCGCACCAAACGCCGTGATCATTGGGTTCTTATTCAGCTTTATAGCTGGACTATTGTCGATGTTCCTTCTGCCAGTTATCGGATTGAAGGTCATCGTTCCAGGACTCGTTCCCCATTTCTTCACTGGGGCGGCAGCGGGTGTATTCGGAAATGCGACAGGCGGCAGACGAGGGGCGATGCTCGGATCGTTTGCCAACGGCCTCATCATTAGCTTCCTGCCGGCCATACTCCTCGTCTTCTTGGGGGATGTAGGATTCGAAGGGACGACATTCGGTGATTCGGATTTCGGTGTTGTCGGTCTCCTGATCCTAAGTGTCATGAAGCTTTTAGGATTATCCTGACATGTTATACTGTTACATGAAGAAAAATAAATGAACGAAACCAGCAGCCTATGATCGATTCGAGAGTGGGCTGTTGGCATTTTCATTCCATGCTGAGGTGATGTACATGACGATTGAAGCCATTGTGCTGGACTTGGACGGCACGACATTGAACGAAGTCAATACAGTGAACGAAACCCTGATCCAGTACATAAGCGAACTAAGGGAAAGCGGTAAACTTGTTTTCATTGCAACGGGAAGGACGCTGGAAGAAGTGAAGGACGTTGTGCCGCCGCATATGCTCGTCGATGCCATGGTGACCGCGAATGGCATGTCCGCATTCATCGGAGGGAAACAGATCGTTGAACACGCCCTGCCTCCAGAACTTGTGGAGCGGTTGGTCGCAAAAGCGGGAGCGGAAAAGATGTATTATGAGGTACATCCGAATGACGGTGCACGGATGACGTTAAAAAAAGACAAAGGCTACATGGTCGAACAAGGTATGAGACAAAAGCCGGCTGCAGTCGAAGAAAATGAATGGCTTTCAAGGCAGGATGCGATGGAAGGAAAAATAAGATGGGTGCAACAAATCGATCCTGTCAGCATCGCCAAAATCTACTTCTTCAGCAATGAAATCCCTATCATGGAGAAATGGATTGCTGAGCTGGAACTGATCAAGGAGGAGCATGCCTTCACCACTGCATCCTCAACCCATCATAATGTGGAAGTGACCGTGGAGGGCGTATCGAAAGCAACAGGCGTTCAAATCTTGCTGAAACACTTCGGGGTGGACCCGAAAAATATCCTCGCTGTGGGCGATGGAGAAAATGACCTTCCGCTATTTACATTCGCCGGACGCTGCGTCGCCATGAAGAACGCGACGGATCTCGTCAAGGAACAGGCAGATGAAGTGACGGAGTATTCATATAGGGAGGATGGGCTCCATCGCTTTTTGAAGAAAAAATTCCAATGATGTGCAGGAAGGAAAGGGCTCGTTTAGCGGGGGCCCTTTTTTTTATTGGTCAATCCGTAAGAAAAATTTGCAATATTATGATATATTATAAGGGATGGAAATCCATTACCGTTTATTTGGAATCTTCCCATTGTTTTAGTTTTCTAGGATAACAAATCCTATGCGTAGAAAGGATTAAATAAGTATGAAGAGATTGACGACGGAAGATGTGGCAAGAATTGCCGGTGTATCACAATCAACGGTTTCAAGGGTGCTGAATGATTATCCGTACATCAAGAAGCATACCCGTGAAAAGGTCCTTGCTGTCATCGAGGAACTGGGGTTCACAAGGGACGAAATTGCCCGGAGCCTTGTTGAAAAAAGGACGAAGTCCATTGGGCTGATATTGGGGAGTATTTCCAACCCATTCTTTGCCGAAACGGCCGAGGTCATCATCGAGAGGGCCCAGGAATTGAAATACGATGTCATCGTATACAATACCGGGCACAAAGATGAGAATCTGGAGCAGGCGATCAATTTGCTGATCGGCAAGCGAGTGGACGGAATCATCCTTACCAGCGTAAGTAAAAACTATACTGAAAAAATCAAGAAATTACATAATAATGGATTTCCAGTATTATTATATAATAGCTCCCTGGATATTGAAGATGTGAACTTCATCGTCCTGGACAATAATAAAGGCGCGAGGCTCGCGGTCCAGCACCTGCTGGAATTGGGACATGAAAAAATCGCGAAAATATCCGGGCCTTCCAAGTACTTAGCGACCTATGAGCGAACGATGGGCTATAAACAGGAGCTGAAGGACAATGGATTTGAAATCGATGAGGATTTGATTTTCAATAGTAATTTTTCCTATGATGAGATTTATTCATTTACGAAGAAAGTGTTGATGAAAAAGGACAGGCCAACCGCAATCATAGCCGCATCCGATCAAATGGCCCTCGCCGTATTGGGGGCAGCCTCCAGCCTTGATTTGAAAATACCGGATGATTTGTCCGTTGTCGGGTTTGATGATATAAGGCTCGCCTCCAATGAATTCATCGGGCTGACCACCATCTCGCAAAAAATGGATCAAATGTCGCTGGCGGCTTTGGAAAAACTGATTTATTTGATTGAACATAAGAAAGAAGCAGTTGAATCGGTCCAAATTTTCCTGGAGCCTGAATTGATGGTCCGCCGTACAACAGGGCCAGCCCCGAAACAAGCTGGAGTGTAATGACCGGTTTTGGGGCGGGCCTCCATCATTTAAAAAATAATAATTTTACTATTTACAAAAGTCAGAAAGTTGTATATATTTTTATTTGTAATCAAAAAAACATGACATCCCATTTTTGAATACGTATTCAAAAGCAATCGCTTTATTCCGGAATTCGCAAAATACGCCTCCATGAGGTGAAGATGGGTGATAGATTGGAAATCAATCAATTATTTAATTTACATGGTAAAGTAGCGGTCATTACAGGTGCAAGCAAGGGAATCGGCAAAGACTTGGCAAAAACCCTGGCGCATGCGGGAGCACATATCGCTCTAATTGCCCGCAATAAAGAGCAGCTCGAACAAGCTGCACATGAAATTGAACGAATCGGTGTGAAGGTGTTACCCGTTCCTTTTGATTTAACGGAGGTCGAGGACACCGCACAGGTAATGGAAGGAATATACAGGCATTTCGGCAAGATGGACATTTTAATAAACAATGCCGGCATCAACGTGGCAAAGCCAGCAGAAGAGCTGATACCCGAAGATTGGGATAAGGTGCTGGACATCAATTTAAAAAGTGTGTTCTTCACGAGCCAGGCAGCAGGAAAGTATATGATCGACCAGAAAAAAGGGAAAATCATCAATATGTCCTCGCAAATGGCATTTGTCGGCTATTACAAGCGGGCAGCTTATTCCTCCAGCAAGGGAGGGATCACCCAGCTTACGAAAGCGCTGGCAATAGAGTGGGCGCCGCATCAAATCAATGTCAATGCCATAGCGCCAACCTTCATAGAGACACCGATGACCAAGCAGATGTTTGAGGATGAAGCCTTCAAACGCGAAGTATTGGGCAGGATCCCTCTAGGCAGGCTTGCCAAAACGGAAGACCTTTTCGGCGGCGTGCTTTACCTGGCATCGCAAAGCTCCGATATGATGACAGGCCAAACCTTGGTGATTGATGGAGGTTGGACGGTCTGGTGAGTTTTTTGAATACGTATTCAAAGGAGGATGAGACATGTCAGTTAATCAAAATGGACATCATAGTATCCGCGATTTTCGAATGCCTGCCGTTTTCCGGTTCGGTGCCGGGGCATTTGCGACGTTAGTGAAAGAAATTGAAACGTTAGGGGCCAAGAAGGTGGCGATCGTTAGTGACAAAGGGCTTGAAAGGGTGGGAGTCGTCCAACGTGTGGTCGATCTTATCGAACCGCTATCCGTGCCAAGCGTCACATATACGAACATTGCCGGCGAGCCAACGTTTCAGCTATTGCAGGATGCCGTAGAAACGCTTCAAGCCGAAAATTGCGACTTGATCATCGGGATTGGCGGGGGCAGTGCGCTGGATGTGGCCAAAGCAACAGCGGCATTATGCGGAAAAGTCAATTTGGCCCCATATTTAAGTGGCGAGGAAACGATCGAATCGCGAACGGTGAGATGCATCCTTCTGCCGACAACCTCAGGAACAGGTTCGGAAGTGACGATGAATGCCATTTTTGGCGATGAAGAGCAACAGGTCAAAAGAGGGATCGTCAGTCCGGTATTCCTTCCGGATGCAGCCATCATCGATCCGGAGCTGACCATTTCCTGCCCGCCACGGGTAACCGCGGCATCAGGGGTGGATGCATTCACACATGCGATTGAATCGTATATCGCCATCAAAGCGACGCCGCTCACCAAGGTTTATTCGGAAAGGGCCATGAAGCTATTCAACTCGAACATCGCAAAAGCTGTTCACAATGGAAGGGACTTGGAGGCACGGATTGGGATGAGCTGGGTAAGCTCGCTTGCCGGTGTGGCCCTTGCCAACGCGGGGGTTGGGGCGGTTCATGCACTCGCCTATCCGTTAGGCGGTACATTCCATATTGAGCATGGAGTCTCGAACGCCCTCCTAATGCCTTATGTGTTCGAAGTGATCGGCAAGACATGCACAAGGGAAATGGTGGAGGTCGCGTCCTTTTTACAGCTGGGCGATTTCAAGACACAACCAAATCAAGCATTAAAGGCAGTGGTCGATTATATGCATCAGCTTCTGGACGACCTTGATCTGCCGCATACGTTAGCGGAGCTTGGCATAGAAGAGGATTCATTGCCGTTGATGGCAAAGCAGGCAGCAAAAATCGATCGCCTGCTATCGAACACCCCTTATCATTTGAATGAACAAAAGATTCTCGGAATCTATCAAAGCGCGTTTAAAGGACGGGAGGCAAAGTAAGTTGATTGGTACCGATACGAAAAAGAAATTATTCATCGGCGGCGAGTGGAAGGACGGGAAGGATCATTACAATTTACTGTCTCCTTATTCCGGAAAGGTGATTGCCCAAATCCCTTTGGCAGGAAAAGAAGCCGTTTTAAGCGCGATAGCATGTGCCGAACGCGGTGCCAAGGAAATGAGAAGGCTAACTGCCCTTGAGCGTTCAGCCATTTTGGAGAGAGCAGCAGCACTATTCCAGGAGAGGCTTGAGGAATGCGCACTAATCCTTACACGAGAGAATGCCAAGCCTTTAAAGGCTGCAAGAGGGGAAATTCTTCGCACGATCGAGACCTATAAGTTCGCGGCGGAAGAGGCAAAACGGCTTCACGGTGAAACGATCCCGATGGATGCCGCCAAAAACGGGAAAGGTCGTTTTGCTTATACGAAACGTGAGCCGCTTGGTGTCATTGCTGCCATCACACCCTTTAATTTTCCGTTCAATTTGGCTGCACATAAACTTGGCCCTGCGTTTGCCGCAGGTAATGCGGTCATATTGAAGCCGGCGTCACAAACGCCGCTAAGTGCGATCATGGCAGCGGAAATCTTTGAAAAAGCAGGCCTGCCGAAAGGGGCGCTCAATGTCGTCACGGGTAAAGGGAGCATCATCGGTGATGTGTTGGTCACTGACCCAAGAATCAAAATGGTTACGTTTACAGGGAGTGTGGATGTCGGTTTAGGCATCAAAGAAAAGGCCGGCTTGAAGAAGGTGACACTGGAACTTGGCTCCAACTCAAGCGTCATCATTGACAGTGTCGAAGACCTGGATGCCGTTGCCGCGCGCTGTGTGGAAGGATCCTTTGCTTATTCAGGTCAGGTATGCATCTCGGTTCAGCGAATTTACGTTCAAGAAGATTTACATGAAGCATTTTTGCAAAAGTTTATCGAAAGAACAAAGAAGCTTACATTTGGCGATCCGGAGTCTGAAGCTACCGACCTATCCGCTTTGATCCATATCAATGAAGCAAAACGCGTCGAGGGGTGGATTGAAACGGCCAGGGCGGAAGGAACTGAAATCATCTATGGCGGAACAAGGACAGGCGCAGTCCTTCACCCCACCATCATCAAGAATGCCAAGCCGGAACAAGCATTGAGCTGCCAAGAAGCCTTTGCACCGATCGTGTCAGTGAACGCCTACAAAACTTGGGATGAAGCCATCGGCCTTGTGAATGATTCATTATACGGCCTCCAGGCAGGGGTGTATACGACCTCCATGCCAAAAGCCTTCGATGCCGTTGAACGGCTTGAAGTCGGCGGTGTCATCGTGAATGACATCCCATCCTTCAGGGTTGACCATATGCCATATGGCGGTGTGAAGAACAGCGGCACGGGCAAGGAAGGGGTCAAGTATTCCGTTGAAGAAATGACGGAATTGAAGCTTGCCGTATTTACCTTATAAACGAATAAAAAAATAACGAATATGGAAGGGGAAATTAACATGACAGTACAAGAACCAAGAGTGAAAAAAGCGGTAACGAATGAGGAAATGGAAAACAACTGGATCGTCCGGTTCGATCAAATGAAGGCAAAAGGCATTCCGCTCATGTTCATTGACAGCATCATTCCAGGACATCAGCGCATCAACTATACATTGATTGGCGATACAGCAAGTGAAAATGATAGCTTCACACCGGAAATCACCGAGCCGCACGGGTTTCAAATCGGTATGGTCAAAGCGCAAAAAGGCAATGGCCCGGCATACCATACGCATGATTACATTGAATCCTTCCTTCCTCTATCAGGCAAATGGCGTTTTTACTGGGGAAAGGGACCGGATGAAATTGATGGCGAAACGATCATTGAGCAGTGGGACTTGATTTCATTGCCGCCAGGTTTATGGAGAGGCTTCGAAAACATCAGTGAAGAAGATGCCTGGATCTTTGCTGTCTTGGAGCAGCATGAAGTATTTGATGGGAAAGATCCATACTGGTCGCCAAAGGTGATTAAAGAGGCAGCTAAACATGGCTTCCACGCCAATGAGTTAGGAAAAATGATTAAACCGGATAACTTCAAGGATCTTGAAAAGGAAATCGCAGATAAATTGAAAATGGGTGAGAAATAAACATGAAAAAAGTACCGCTCATGCTGCTTCCGGGCACGCTTTGTGATGAACGTTTATGGGAATCAGTGAACCTTTCGGACATGGCAGATGTGAGGGTATGTGATGTGACAAAAGCAGATACGATCGAGGGCCTGGCAAAGTCGGTATTGAAAGAAGCACCTGACCGGTTTGCCCTGGCAGGTCTATCATTGGGCGGCATCATCTCTCTAGAAATCATGCGCCTTGCACCCGAGCGGGTCATAAAGCTGGCGCTGCTTGATACGAATCCAAGCCCTCCCCAGCCTGAACAAATCTCAGGTTGGGGGAGGTTCATCGAGATGGCCAATAATGGCCAATTCCTTGATATTACACGAAACCATCTGCTGCCGGTGTTAATCCATCCAGACCGGAGAAGTGATGAAGCATTGGTTTCAAAAATTATCGATATGGCAAATAAAGTCGGGCCTAAAGGGTACATCAATCAGCTGAAAGCGGTGATGACGCGCTCTGATCAACGTCCCATCCTTTCCGACATTCAGTGCCCGACCGTGATTTTAGTAGGCAGGGAAGACGCGGTATGTCCTGTTCATATGTCTGAATTCCTGCAAAAAAATATCCCCGAAGCAAGTCTGGAAATCGTAAACCATTCAGGTCATTTAATTACGTTGGAACAGCCAGGAAAAGTTAGCTCCCTATTGAGGGATTGGTTAATGAAGTAATTCGTATTGCGAAAGGAGCGGGAAGATGATGAAGAACGCCGTAAAGGAAAAAATAACAAATGGCGAGCAGGTCCTTGGAGCATTCCTTGGCATTCATTCACCGCCATTGGTCGAAATGCTCGGCTATGCCGGCTTTGATTTTATCGTAATTGATGATGAGCATGGCGCCTTCAGTCCGACCGAGCTTGAGAATATCATCCGTACGGCAGATTCATGCGGGCTTGTCCCGATCGTCCGGGTTTCCTATGACCCCTCGAGCATTCAAAAGGCCTTGGATCGCGGAGCGAAGGGAATACAGGTCCCGATGGTCAATACTAAGGAAGCGGCGCTCGATGTCGTAAGCAAAGCCAAATTCCCTCCAGATGGAAATAGGGGGGTATCATATTCGACGAGGCCTGCACGCTACGGAAAAGAAAGTGGAAAACGATATTTAGATGAAAGTAATGAAAATGTTATGATAATTGTGCACATTGAAACGAAAGCTGCGGCCAGCAACTTCGAAGATATTGCCACGGTTCCGGGAATCGATTTGGCCTTCATCGGCTCCACCGACCTCTCCGTAAGCATGGGCCATTCCTTGGAGGGGGCAAGTCATCCCGAGGTGCAGCAGGTCATTAATGGACTTTACGAAAAAGCGAAGGAGCTGGATGTGCCGATCGGTACCGTTGCTGGAACCGGCGCTGCGGCTAATGCGGCATTCGCCAAAGGTGCACAATATGTTGGGGTGATATTGAATAATGTGATTACCGCTGCGTTATCCGATGTAATCTCTGCCGTCAAGCCAGTACAATCTATTAAATGAAACTCAAGAGGAGTCAATAAGATGACTAAATCTATTGAAACCATCGATGTGAACGAGGGAAAAGATTCAGTACAATCAGCTGTAACAAGGAAGATAGCAAATTCCAAAAACGGGAAAATCCATTATGGAAATAGTGAAGAAGTTAATAGGTTGGGCTTTCATGATTTCAATGAGTATAGGAAAAACCTGAATCGAAAGCAAAGCATGGAAGGTTTTGATCCACAGTATTTGGACATAGTCGATTACATCATGAAAATCACGCACCAAATTTGGGAAGAACGGGGCATTGGTGTTATTTATAAAACGTACCATAATAATGTCACCATGCACTGCGGGTCTGTAAATCTTCAAGGATTGAATGCCGTCATCTCCAATACCCTGCAAACATTACATGCTTTCCCAGACAGGAGATTAATAGGAGGAAACGTTGTTTGGTCTGGAAACGATAAAGAGGGCTTTTATTCCTCCCACCGAATTAATTCGACTGCAACGAATTTAGGAGACTCGACTTTTGGAGCTGCGACAGCTAAAAGGGTGAATTTTAGGACCACTGTCGATTGTGCCGTACACTCGAACCGGATCTATGAGGAGTGGTTAGTGAGGGATAATCTTCATATTGTGGAGCAACTTGGTCTCGACCCTCATGAGATAGCAAAAAGCCTGGCAAGGAATTCAAAGGGCATCTCATCTTCCTTGCAACTGAACTATGGTTTAAGCGAGACGATGAATGGCCAATTGATGCCGGCCTTGTATGAACCAAAATCCTCTCAATTCGATATCGGGGAGTTCATTTTGGATATGTACAATAAGATTTGGGAATGGCGTTTGTTTAATCAACTACATGACTATTACGCCGATCAAGCAGTTGTCCATTATATTTGTGATAAAGATCTCGTTGGCTACGATCAAATTCAAGGGATGCTCGTTAGCCTATTTGCATCCTTTCCGAATGCTAAGTTCTTGATAGACCGTGTGACTTGCAATCCGATAGATGATCTTGATGCTTGGGATGTATCTGTAAGATGGCGTGTCCAAGGATTACATGAAGGAATAGGCTATTTCGGTCAACCTAGTTGGAAATCGGTCGAGATTCTTGGGATCACCCAGCTGCGAGTAATGCATGGCAAAGTAGTCGAAGAGTGGATCACATTCGATGGATTGGATGTCCTCAAACAGATTTACTTGAACACAGATGATGATTTGGGGATATCCCCTCTTTAATCTAAGAATTTATCTAAAGGTACAATAAGGATGAGAAAGCTGTATGGGCTGGAAATGATAAAACAAATCCATGCCGATCAAGAAACAGAGGCATGAAAAATGCAGGGGATGTGTGGAATATTGACAAAAGTGGATGATAGTAAAGTGGTGATGGAAAAGAAAGAATCACGGGAGCTTAACAGCACACACAATGATATCGTTCTTCATGACAAGGTTTTTTACGGAGATAATGCGGAAGTAAATCGTTTAGGCTACGCAGATTATAACGATTATTCGAAGAAAACAATAAGAAAACAAAGCATGAGAGGCTTCGAGGAAACCTATGTAGACATTGTGGATTATATTGTGAAATGCACACACCGCATTTGGGAAGAAAATGGTTTTGGCTTGATTTATTCCCACTACCATAATGAATCGATTTTACATGCAGGATCACTTAACCATTATGGAATCAATCATGTCCTGTCCAGTTCCATCCAAATGCAACATTCCTTTCCAGATCGAAAGGTGGTGGGGGAACAAGTCATTTGGTCAGGCAATGATCAAGATTCATTTTATACCTCGCACCGCAGTATGTCATTGGGGACAAACCTAGGAGCAACAAGCTTTGGACCAGCGACAGGTAAAAGGGCATCTTTCAGGGTGATTGCAGATTGTGTTGTTCATTCTAACAGAATCGTAGAAGAATGGCTTGTAAGGGATTATCTTCATATAGTGAAACAATTAGGACATAATCCGATTGAGATTGCTAAAAAACTTGCAACCAGATCTCAAAAACAGGCAAGTTTCGGGAGACCTGAACCGATGGAAGGTCAATTCATGCCAGAAGTATATACTAAAAAGCATGAATTTTTCGAAATTGGAGATTTCGTTTTGGATATGTACAATAAAATTTGGGAAATGCGATTATTTAATCATGTAAAGGATTTTTACGCAGATCATGCAGTGGTCCATTACATTTGTGATCAAGATATCGTAGGGCATAACAGAATCCAAGGATTGCTTGTTAGTTTATTTGCATCGTTCCCAACGGCGAAAGTAATCTTGGAAAGAGTTACGTGCAACCAAAATGAAGGTAATAAAGAGTGGGATGTTGCTGTAAGATGGAGATTGCAGGGTATTCATGAGGGAATCGGGACCTTTGGTTTGCCAAGCGGAAAGCCTGTTGAAGTCCTTGGCATCACTCATCTAAAGGTTCGCAATGAAAAAATTGTTGAAGAATGGATCGTATTTGATGGGATAGATGTATTACGGCAAACCTTTTTAGATACGGAAGATGAAATTATCTAATTGCTGCATGTCTCCCGATTTCATATTTAAAGCAGCTTTCAGACGCCAAATTATCATCCTGCGAAAAGGAGCCTTCTGTTACTTTTAGGGGGAGAGTAATGGAGGTTTCCACTTTTGAAATTTTTTATTTACATTAGTTAGAAAATTGTTTATATTCGATAATATCAATCATTTTGAATACGTATTCAAAGCAATATTCCTGATGGGGCAAAATGGTTGAACAGGTGATATCACATTTTTGTGATGACGTACTGAATTGAAAAACCAGATGAACTTGTAAGGAAATCACCGAGAGCTTGAAAGTGGAGCAAAATAAAGTCTTTATAAAGTCTAGATATTTTACGTTTCAATGAAAGGAAACTATTACTCTATTCAAAAAAGGATGGTTATCTACTATGGCAGAAAAAAATTCAGGTTCAATCGAAATGGCGGTAAAAGAGGAAAAAGCAGGTTCAGTCAATGTGGCACCAAAGGACGGAAAGGCAGCCAGTAAAACGAGTCTGCCAATCAAGAGATCGCCCAACTACATCTTCTATGCAGACGCTGATGAAGTGAATATGCTGGATACGAAGGATGACTCCGATTACATAAATATAGAAGAAATGTATCAAAAGAAACAGCGGATGAACGGTTTTGACCCGGAATACAATAACATCGTCGATTATATCGTGAAAATCACGCGTCAAATCTGGAAGGAAAAAGACATCGGCCTGATATACGATACGTATAGCACAAGTGTCTCCGTTCATAAAGGGCTGATCAACAGTCATGGGGTGAACGAAGTCATTTCAGGCACGCTGCAAACCTTGCATGCGTTCCCCGATCGGAAAGGATTGGGTTGGAGTGTAATCTGGTCCGGGAATGATGAAGAAGGATTTTTCACCTCGCACCGGGGACGTTCGGTCGCAACGAATCTGGGAGATAGCTTATACGGTCCGGCAACAGGAAAGAAAGTGATGTTCAGAACAAGTGCCGACTGTATGAT
Source organism: Peribacillus folii (assembly GCF_030271255.1). GTDB lineage: Bacteria > Bacillota > Bacilli > Bacillales > DSM-1321 > Peribacillus. The sequence goes on along the minus strand of NZ_JASJOM010000005.1, from coordinate 190,478 downwards.
CTTGAATAATAAGATTCATGAAGAATGGCTTGTGATGGATACCTACCACCTTGTTTTGCAGCTTGGCCTGGATCCTGTCGAGTTCGCTAAAAAAATGGCCAAAAGCACGCAGAAGCTTGCTCCAGCGATTCAATTCGGCTTTAATGAGACAGCAGAAATGGGGCTTCCGCCAAAGGTCTTCACCCCATCCTCCGATGAATTCGAAATCGGGGAGTTCATGCAGCTTGTATTCAACCGCATCTGGGCACGGCGCTCCTTTAACTTCGTTCGTGACTATTATGAGGAAAATGCCGTTGTTCATTATGTCTGCAATAAGGATGTCATTGGGGCAAGTGAAATTCAAGGAATGTTCATGAGTTTGTTCGCCTCCGTTCCGAATGGCAAAGTGATTGTGGAAAGGGTGACATGCAATAAACGCGGATCGGAAGGTGACTGGGACGTAGCGGTGCGCTGGAGGATCCAAGGGATGCACGAAGGAACAGGTTATTTTGGGGCTCCAAGCGGAAAAGCCATCGATATTGCGGGGATCAGCCATTATAAAATCCGCAATGAAAAAATCCTTGAGGAATGGTTATTGTTTGATGGGATGGAAGTTTTGCGCCAAATCCATTTGCCGAAGGAACAGGATTCGGAGCAAAGCGCCGAAGCAGCAGTGGAAGATGGGAACTTTACCGGCGTATCGTGATTTAGCGGTTTTAGCGGCTGTGCGGCAGCCGCCTTTCAATTACAAGATTAGGAGGAAAACAAGATGGAGTATATGAAGCAAGCGGAGACGTTGGAGCAGACGTCTTCCCATGATGTAGAACAAACGGTAACGTCCATTATTGAGCATGTAAAAGCGGGCGGAGATGCGGCCGTACAGGAATACGAAAGGAAATTCGGACAGTCCGATCGACCGGTCCGGGTAAGTGAAGAGGAACAGGAGCGCTGCATAAGAACGCTTCCGGATGAAGTGAAAGTACTGATCGACCGGGTCGTGGATCGGGTTTCAGACTTCGCCAAAGCGCAGCTGAGCTGTCTGACACCATTCGAACAGGATTTTGGCGAAGGGATCAAGATGGGACATCGAATCGTCCCGATTGAAAAGGTAGGTGCTTACGTACCAGGGGGGAGATTCCCTTTATTGTCATCAGGCCCCATGGTCGTTGCCCCGGCCAAGGTAGCCGGAGCAAAAAGAATCGTTGCCTGCAGTCCGGCCAATTATGAAGGCGGCATCCATCCTGCTGTTTTATATGGGCTGATCCGCTCCGGTGCGACAGACATTTTTGCCATTGGCGGTGCCCAGGCAATTGCTGCGATGGCGTATGGAACGGAATCGATTCCCGAAGTGGATATCATCGCTGGACCAGGAAACCGCTTCGTCGCAGAAGCGAAGCGCCAAGTATTCGGCAAGGTCGGCATCGACCTCATTGCAGGACCGAGCGAGGTCATGGTATTTGCCGACGATTCCGCATCACCGACTAAAATCGCGGCTGATCTGCTTGCCCAGGCAGAACACGATCCGTATGCACGAGCAATTCTTGTCACGACTTCCCGGGCGGTGGGCAAGGGAACGGAAACCGAAGTCGCACGGATTTTGAAATCCTTTTCACCTTCATCGCCCGCTCACGAATCATGGGAAAAAAGAGGCGAAATCATTTTGGCGGATTCCCTGCAGGAAGGTCTCGATATTTGCAATGACTATGCGATCGAGCATTTACATCTGCATATTCAAAATAGCCGTGAATTGATGGACAGGTTATATAATTATGGATCATTGTTCCTCGATGAAGGCAGCTCCGTCGTCTTCTCGGACAAAGTCTCGGGGACGAACCATACCTTGCCGACGCAAAAGGCAGCAAGGTACACGGGCGGATTATGGGCAGGAAGCTATGTGAAGGTCATGACACATCAGGAGATTACAGGCCGCGGCATTCAATTCCTTGCCTCCCATGCGGAAGACCAATCCCAAATCGAAGGATTGGAAGGGCATAAGCTATCGGCCACGGTCAGGATAAAATAAAGAATATGAACCTATGAAAAAAGGATTGTAGACAAGCTCGATTCAAATCGGCAATGTCTGCAATCTTCGCCTGAATATACAAATGTCTATGATACCCACCTAGGGTGATCTATTTCTTCGGCGACATTCATTAGGGGACAGGGATTAATTAAAGCATTCAATGAAGGTCATCAGCATCACGAAAATTACGAGCTAATGCAACTGCTCGTTTTTTTTGGTAAATAAAAGGGAGAAAATAACAATGAGGTGACCTAATGAACAAAGTCCAATTCCAATCGAATATTATATTATTTTTTATCATAACGGTACTCTTCTTTATTAGTATTTCCGCCTTCGATCCATTCATTTCATCATATGCCAAAGATTTAGGCATTTCACCTGCAGTGATAGGCAGTGTGATGGGAGTAACGGGGCTTGCATCCATGTTTTTCCGTTTTCCGCTTGGGATATTCTCGGATATATTGAACAAAAGAAGATTGATTATTCAAGTGGGGCTTTTAATTACGATCATTGGTTGGTTAATCGCTTTTATGGAACCGAACGCTGCCACTTTATATCTCGCGAAATTTTTGGATGGTGTAACGGGAGCTACATGGGTTCTTTATACTGTGATGTTTGCTTCTTATTTCGGCGTTCATAATTCCGCAAAAGCTGTCGCTTTCTTGACTTTGGCAGATTACATTGGCGCTTTGGCAGGTTCGATAATCGGCGGGATTGTCGCGAAAAGTTACGGATATTCCTATTCCTTTCTTGTTGCCGTGGTTGCTGCGGCCATCGCCTTTGTTTTAACGTTCCTTTTAAATGAGAAAAAGGCGTTCGTGAAAAAGAAAAAGCATGATATAAAGCAAATCGTTAAGGAGCAAATGACCGATAAAAACTTATGGCTTTTATCCCTGCTGGCGATCATAGCCCTTATGGCTTCTTTTGGGATGAGAGTTACCTTTACACCTCTTGTCGCAAGAGATTTAGGTGCTGATGCGATTGCTCTAAGCTGGTTATCCAATACATTTTTAATTGCAGGAGGAATTGCTGCCGCATTATGCGGAGGCCTTTTTTATAAAAAGGCAGGTTTAGTGAACACGGCGGTCCTAGGGGCAACGTTACAATGCGCTGTTGCCATTCTAACGCCATTTGCACCAAGTTTACTTTTGCTCTTTGGCTTGCAAGCGTTTTCTGGTATCGCTTTTGCATTGAATTTCACTGTATTGATGTCTTTAAGCATTATGAATATTCCTGAACATAAGCAATCTACAAGGATGGGCTTTTTCCAAAGCTTGTTTTCGTTTGGAATGTTTTTTGGCCCTGTTTTGATGGGGATATTGACGGAGGCTTTCTCAAGAAGTTTCAGTTTCATAATAATAGGAATCCTGTCAGCGATTTCAGGTATCGTAATAAAGCTTTTCATTAAAACGAAAACAATCGGAGACGAAAGCTCAGTATCCGAAATCGATCAAGTTGGTTAATACAAATGGAAGGGGTGGTGCAAATTGATCGTAACGATAAAAGAACTAATGGAAGGATATAAAACGAAACAGTTTTCCCCTACGGAAATCACAAAATGGTATGTAAAAAGAATAAGAGAATTAAATCCAGACATGCATGCCTACATTACACTAACGGAAGAAAAGGCTTTAGATCAGGCAAAAAAGGCGGAAGTGAAGCTGAGCGCAGGAGAAGCGAGTGGCCTGTTGGGCGTGCCTATTTCGTATAAAGATTCTATTGATACTGAAGGGATCTTAACAACCAGCGGCTCAATAATCGATGGGAAGCGAATCCCGGCTGAAGATGCTGAAGTCGTGACAAAGCTTGAGCAAGAGGGCAGTATTTCACTTGGTAAAACGAACATGTATGAGTATGCATTTGGCATCACCTCCCATAATCCATTTTTTGGTGATGTCATAAATCCATGGAATCGGGATAAGACTGCGGGCGGATCAAGTGGCGGTTCAGCAGCAGCTGTAGCAGCGAACCTTTGCTTAGGTTCAATCGGTACCGATACTGCAGGCTCGATTCGTGTGCCAGCAGCTTGTTGTGGGGTTGTAGGCATGAAGCCCACCTATGATTTGGTTAGCATGAAGGGAATGACCCCGCTATCGCGGACCTTGGATCACGCAGGGCCTATTTCAGGAAACGTTGAGGATACAGCGATCATTATGCAAGCCCTAACAAACATCCCGTACACAAGGGCATGCCTGAATGGGCTGGCAGGATTGAGGATCGGTCTCCCGACACATTATTTCAATGAAACGATGGATCATGAAGTCCGCAGCATGTACGAAAAGGCAATCCGGAATATGACCGATCTAGGAGCTGACGTAGTAGAAGTAGATACCTCTTTTTTAACGGATGTAGTAAGAATAGCAACGACATTTGGGACGTCTGAAGTGGGAGTGGTTCACCAAGAACGAATCCAGACTGCTTTCCACCTTTACAGTGAAGGTGCACAAAAAACATTCGAAAAAAGTCGGCTCATTTCGGCGTTTGACTATTTGACTGCTATGCAAATAAGAGCAGAATGGACTCGCAGATTTTCAGGAATCTTTACGGATATTGATGTGATGATCACCCCGGCGATGCCTATAGTGACACCTGACGTACAGGCAGAAGAAGTGACGATTGACGGGGTAAACGAATCTATCGGGGATTGTCTGATTCGGTACACGAGTCCATTTAACATCACGGGGCACCCCGTACTCTCAATACCTGCTGGTCTTACGGGTACGGGCATTCCACTCGGATTACAGTTAGTCGCCAATCACAATAGGGAGGATCTCTTATTTCGTGCTGGATATGCCTATGAGCAATATGCCTTGACTAATTTTTACTCTGAACGGCACCTTCAATTGAATTAAATGAAGCAATCGTTTAGCCAGTTCATCCAGAAAAAATCTGGACGGTACAAAAAGAAGAATGGAAGAGATGAGTCATATGAAAAAGTGAGGCTCAAAACGATCAAGACAAGCTGTCCCTGCAGAGTTTCGCCTTGGAAAGTATATGAGGAATATGTGTAAACATTAATGACATAGCCTTTTTCTGACTACAGGGATGAAAGGGGAATGAGAGGGTGGAAAATATGAACCGCACCAATAAATTGAACAATCGAAAAGAAACGATTTTATTCTTTATCATTAGCTTATTGTTCTTTGTCACCATTACGGCCTTTGACCCATTTATCTCCTCTTATGCCAAGGAACTTGGATTCGACTCCGTGGTGATCGGCAGCATAATCGGAATATCGGGGATAGTCGCCTTACTGACCAGACTACCATTGGGTGTGCTTTCTGACATGATGCATAAACGGAGATTGTTCATCCAGGTGGGGCTGCTGGTCACGATCGTCTTGTGGACGTTAGCCTTTTTCATACCGAATGCAACAACCCTGTACCTCGGGAAGATTTCAGATGGACTGACAGGCTCGACGTGGGTGATTTACAACGTCATGTTCGCTTCCTATTATGGCGTGAAGGAAGCTGCGAAGGCTGTCGCCATATTGAGCGTCGCATCGCCGATTGGCTCGATCCTGGGTACGACGACCGGTGCGTTGGTGGCCAATAGCTATGGCTATCGTTACAGTTTCCTGGTCGCTGTTGCCGCAGCGATCCTTGCGTTGATACTAACCTGCTTCACGAAGGATTTGAGCGTAAAGGATATCAAAGCGAAATACGACAAGAAAATACTGGTGGAGCAAATCACCGATAAAAAAATCTGGATCATTTCCGCCTTGGCAACGGTTGCCTTGATGGTGACCATCGCGACGAGGGATACGTTCACTCCTTTGGTTGCAACGGACCTTGGCGCAAATCCCTTGATAATCGGAATGCTCGCAAACACGCATCTGGTCATATATGGGGCAGCGGCAGCATTATGCGGCAGCTTTTTTTATAAAAGAATCGGGTTAACGAAAACGGCATTCATAGGGGCGGTAGTGCAAGGGGTGATCGTGATAGCGATTCCTTATGCCCAAAACCTGTCAATGCTTTTCCTCCTGCAAGCCATTCAAGGCTTTGGATACGGCTTGATCTTTACGGTCGTCACTTCCTGGGCCGTTGAAAACATACCGGAGATCAAGCAATCCACGAGACTGGGCTTATTCCAAAGTCTCTATTCCGGGGGGATGTTTTTGGGCCCTGTCCTGATCGGGATATTGATAGAAATGTTTTCAAGGACGACTGGCTTCCTCATCATTGGCATCCTGTCGATCGTGTCCACGCTCCTGATCAGAGGAAAGGTCAAACCAGCAAAAGGGAAATCTTCCCCTGAGGTCCATCCTTTTATAGCAGATCCTGATAAAAAGAAAATCACCGTCCGCTGAAATGATAACGCATACATCGTCGATGAAAAGGCAAGCCCTTGGGGTTTGCCTTTTTAATTTTGAGCCGCTGAGCAATTAAATGCATGCAGTCGTTGTTAATGGCCATAATGATTTTTATTCACAAAATTTCAGAAATGTTGACGGTAGTAATGCATGACTTTATCATAACAACAAGATAATGATAATCATTTTCAATTATAACTTCATTGCTAAAACAGAAAGGGTGCAAACAATGCGGGAATCCAAGAAAGCAAGAACAGTAGGCGGAGGAATATTCATCCTGTTGTTCACGATGATGATGATATTGTCAGGATGCAATACCTCCCAAAAAACGACAGAAGCAGATCAAACATCTGCAGAAGCAAAGAATCAAAACATTAGAACCATCAAGCACGAAATGGGGGAAACGGAAATCAAGAATACGCCCAAAAAAATCGTTACCCTTGAGTTATCTTTCGTGGATTCTTTAAATGGCTTAGGCATGGAGCCGATTGGGATTTCGGATGATAACAAAAAAGATATGATTACAAAACTTGTAGGAAAAGAAATCGATTATACCTCTGTAGGAACGCGTGAACAGCCAAATTTAGAGGTGATCAGTTCTTTACAGCCGGATTTAATCATTGCAGATGCCGAGCGTCATAAAGGGATTTATAAAGATCTGCAAAAAATTGCCCCTACGATTATCCTGAAAAGCCGGGAGTCTACTTATCAAGAAAACCTGGATTCGTTTAAAACGATCGCAAAGGCAGTCAACCAGGAAGCTGCCGCTGCAAAACGATTGACAGAACATGAAAAAACGATTGAGGACCTGAAGGCAAAGCTTACGGTCAATACCAATATGACGGTTCTGCCAGCCGTTGTACGCGATACTTCCTTCCAAGCCCATACTTCTTCTTCATATGATGGAGAATTACTTGAACGGCTTGGATTGAAGAATGCCATTCAGCAGGATCAGCCGCATGCCGAGATGAATTTGGAGCAGCTTGTCGAAATTGATCCAGATGTCTTGCTGCTGGCGAACAATGAGGGCAAGCTACTGACTGATGAGTGGAAGGATAATCCTCTTTGGAAAAATCTGAAGGCCGTAAAAAACGGGCAAGTTTATAGCGTCGATCGTGATTTATGGACAAGATACCGTGGTGTTGTATCAGCAGAAGCCATCGCCAAGGACACGATCAAAATGCTTGATGAAAAATAAAGGAATAACAGAGAAGTAAGAAACATGTTTCTTACTTCTTTTTTCCAATCGTTTTAAATTTCGTTAGGAAGTGTGTTGTCTCTAAATGGAAATTATAGGTAAAGGTAAAGTGAAAGTATATGCTACAGCTATAGCTGGAGTGGTTTTGTTGATATCAGGAATTTTATCCAGTATTGCGGTGGGGGCAGCGGATATTGATGCATCAATGGTGCTGAAATCCTTTTTTGAAATGGATTCGTCCAAGGAACAAACCATCATCAGGACCATACGCTTACCCCGGGCCTTGGTCGGGGCCCTCGTCGGGGCAAATCTAGCGGTGGCTGGTGCCCTCATGCAGGCAATCACCCGAAATTCATTAGCCTCGCCACAGGTGTTTGGCGTGAACGCCGGAGCCTCATTTTTCATCGTGTCCGCTTTTGTCTTCTTTCCCAACCTATCATCCGCCTCGCTCGTTTGTCTTGCATTTGCCGGGGCAGCAGTGGGTGGCATGTTGGTTTATTCGTTTGCCTCGGGAGGAGGAATGACACAAGTGAAGCTGGCATTGGCTGGGATGGCTGTTCACTTTTTTTTATCTTCTTTGACGCAAGGCATGATCATCTTCAATGAGCAAGCGAAAGACGTGCTCTATTGGCTAGTCGGATCGATAAATGGAAAGACCTGGACGCATGTAAACCTGATTCTCCCATGGTCCTTGTTAGGGCTATGTCTTGCTGCCGTGCTCTCCCGCTCTGTTTCCATCCTTGTCTTAGGAGAAAATATGGCCCAAGGGCTTGGGCAGAAGGTTCACCGAATCCGGATTCTTGCAGGGCTCCTGGTAATCATCCTGGCAGGTTCCTCGGTTGCCGTCGCAGGACCCGTCGGCTTTGTTGGACTGATCGTTCCCCATATCGCCAGAAAGCTGGTGGGTGGGGACTATCGAAGGATCATTCCCTTTTCTGCCTTATTCGGGGCTTTATTGTTAGTATATGCAGATGTTCTCGCCCGTTTTATCGCCTATCCGTTCGAGTCGCCGGTAGGAATCGTAACAGCTATTATCGGTGCACCGTTCTTCCTTTATTTAGCGAGAAGAGGGAGGAATATTAAGCAATGACTTTAAAACGGAATGTGAAAGCAAGAGTGCGCCCACGTACCATTCTCCTGTTGCTTGCCTTGATCACGTTGTTGCTCTCGTTGCTAAGCCTCGGGTTGGGGGCGATCTATATTTCCCCTTTAAAAATCATCCAAAACCTCCTTGGAGAGGGGATGCAAAGCCAGGCATTCATTCTTCACAACTACCGGATACCACGCATTTTAATTGCAGTGATAGTGGGAGCGGGATTGGCAGCGGCTGGGGCCATCTTGCAGGGAGTCCTGCGGAATCCATTGGCTTCTCCCGATGTGATCGGGGTAACGAAAGGGGCCGGATTGGCGGCCGTTATCGTAATCGTGTTATTTCCGCAATCACCCATCATCATCCTGCCTCTCTCAGCCTTCATCGGAGCGGCGATCACGGCGGCCATTTTAATGCTATTCGTTTATAAAAAAGGAGCTCAGCCGAATACGTTAGCTTTGGTGGGAATTGCTTTAGGTTCCATATGTCAAGCGGGCATAGAGTATTTCATGGTCAAATTCCCGGATGATGTCAATACGACACTGCTGTGGTTGACCGGCAGTTTATGGGGAAGAGGGTGGGATCAAGTATTCCTTTTGCTGCCATGCCTTCTTCTGGTCCCGATATTGATTCCCTTGACGTCGAAATTGGATGTGCTGAGCCTTGGCGACGATATAGCTACAGGTCTCGGTGAAAAATCAAAATCCCTGCGCTATCTATTACTGGGTGTATCGGTCATTTTGATCGGAGTATGTGTAGCGGCAGTCGGCTCCATCGGCTTCATTGGTTTGATTGCCCCCCATATTGCCCGAAGACTGGTAGGATCGAAATTTAAGGTATTACTTCCTGCATCCGCTCTTTTCGGTTCGATTTTTCTGCTTGTTGCCGATAGCCTGGGAAGGGGATTATTCCCGCCAATCGAAATACCCGCCGGAATTATCACAGCGGTGATCGGCGTGCCGTATTTTCTATATTTATTACGTCGTGAACGAAAAATAACATAAGGAAGGCTGGCGATTATGACAACATTATCAGCAGAGCATCTTACTCTCTCTTACGGATACAATCGAATCATCGACGATATCGATTTAGATATCCCGGAAGGCAAAATAAGTATAATCATAGGAGCCAATGGATGCGGCAAGTCCACCATCCTGCGGTCCCTGGCTCGATTATTGATGCCTCAGGAAGGGACGATCTATTTAGATGGAAAAGCGATCGCCCTTCAATCTTCCAAGGAAGTGGCAAGGAAATTGGCCATCCTGCCCCAAGCTCCGGAGGCTCCTGAGGATATAACCGTTAAGGAACTGTGTCATTATGGCAGGCATCCGCATAAGGGGCTATTTTCCAGACGAACCCCGGAGGATGAGGCCATTGTCGACCGGGCGTTATCCGCAACTAAAATGACGGAGTTCGCTGATCGGACTCTGGATGCCTTGTCTGGAGGACAACGGCAAAGAGCGTGGATTTCGATGGCCTTGGTACAAGAAACGGACCTTTTACTATTGGACGAGCCGACAACGTATCTTGATCTAGCACACCAAATCGAAATATTGGAATTACTGCGCGATCTAAACCAAACCTACGGACGCACGATTGTCATGGTTTTACATGATTTAAATCAAGCAGCACAATATGCCGATCATCTGATTAGCATCGTGAAGGGGAAAATCTATAAAGAGGGGCCGCCTGAAACGGTGTTTACCAAAGAAATGATCAAGGACGTCTTTAGACTGGAATGCTGCATCATCGAAAATCCTGTCGACCAAACGCCGTTATGCATTCCGATTGGGCTGGCACAAAATCCATAAAACGTGTGGCACAATCAGGGGGATATCCATCTCCCTGATTTTTTTTCATCATGATAAAATAGAAGGAACTTGATAGTGAAGGAGACTTACGATATTGGAAGCCACATGCGCAAAATTCTATGAGTTCGGAAATCCGCAAAACGTGATAAAAGTGGAACATACATCTATACAAAAACCTTTAGGCGGGGAAGTCCTCGTTCGGATGACCACCCGTCCGATTAATCCGTCTGACCTGCTGCCCATCAGAGGCGCCTATTCCCACAGAATTCCCTTGCCTGCAATTCCGGGTTATGAAGGTGTCGGCGTGGTGGAAGAGGTGGGCCCGTTTGTCTCGAAAGACCTCATCGGCAAGCGAGTTTTGCCTTTACGCGGCGAAGGTACGTGGCAGGAATATGTACGAACCTCTGCCGAACTTGCCATCGTCATTCCCGATTCGATCGAGGATTATGTTGCGGCACAATTATATATCAATCCATTGACGGCCTGGTTGATCTGCACAGAAACGTTAGCGTTGAAGCCGGATGATGTATTGCTCGTGAATGCCTGCGGATCTTCGATTGGCCGTATCTTCACCCAGCTAGCGAACATCCTTGGCTTCAAGCTGATTGCCGTAACGAGAAACGATACCTACACCGATGAACTGCTGAAGCTTGGTGCGGATCATGTGGTCGACACGTCCAAGACCTCCATGATCGAGGCCGTGATGGAGGTGACGAATGGGCGCGGAGCGAAGGCGGCGATCGATTCGGTGGGCGGCATTGCTGGCTCGGAGCTTGCATTTTGTGTTCAGCCTGCGGGCATTCTGCTGACGATCGGTCTGCTATCAGGTCAATCCGTCAATTGGGCGAAAATTTCACAGCAAACAAAGGTTCAAGTGAAGATGTTCCATCTGCGGCATTGGAATCATCAGGCGTCCGTTCGGACTTGGCAGGAAACGTTTGACCGCCTGCTCGGCTTCATTGCCGATCATCGCCTGAAACTCATGCTGCCACATTCCCACTACGATCTTCGCGATGTGCAGGAAGCCATCACTGTCGCCGAAACTCCCGCCAGCAATAGAGGGAAGATTTTTTTGGAATGAGGTTCCTAAGGTAAAAGGCAATCACCCCTGATAATATGGAAGTACTTGATTACAGGTAAGGTACTAGTTTAGAATGTTGAGCAATGATATGACTTTGGAGGAGATACGAATGAAAACGATATATATGAATGCTACTTTTTTTACCATGGATAAGGAAAATCAAATCTTTGAAAATGGCATGATGGTTGTACAGGACCAAATGATCTCCTCCATCGGTCCGCATGCAAACGAACAATTGAAGGATGCAGATCAAGTGGTCGACCTAGGCGGGAAATGGGTGATGCCAGGCCTTGTGAATGCCCATTCCCACATCGTGATGACGCTATTGCGCGGAATCGGTGATGATATGCTGCTGAAGCCATGGCTAGAAACGAAAATCTGGCCGATCGAAGCCCAATTCACGACAGAAATAGCCTCTGTAAGCACGCAGCTTGGCCTTCTGGAAATGATGAAATCAGGCACGACGACCTTCTCGGATATGTTCAACCCCAATGGAATAGATGCAGGGGCTGTCATGGAAACAATAGGCGAAACAGGCATGCGCGGAGCCTTCTCCTACACGATTTTCAGCTTGGGCACCGAAGCGGACCAACAAGCGAACCTCAGCGGAGCGGAGCAGTTCTCGAAAGCGTATAAGCATTTTGCCGATGGCCGCCTGACCGCCATGGTCGCCCCGCATAGCCCATATGCCTGTACCCCTGAAGCGATTTCGGAGAGTGCACGGATCGCAAAGGAAAATGACCTGATGGTGCACATTCACGTTTCGGAAACGGACTTTGAAATCCTCGACATCGAAAAACGCTACGGCTTCCGTCCTGTCGAGCACCTTCGCCGTCTAGGCCTGTTCGACCAGCCAACCGTGATGGCCCATGGTGTCGTCCTCAACGATGAAGAACGGTCGATCTTGAAACAGCATGACGTCCGTGTGGCCCATAACCCCATCAGCAACCTCAAGCTCGGCTCGGGGATTGCCGATGTGGTCAGCCTTCTGGATGCGGGCATCAAAGTGGGCGTGGCAACCGATGGCGTCGCCTCCAATAACAACTTTGACATGTTCGAGGAAATGAGGACCGCGGCCTTGCTGCAAAAAGGCATCTACAAGGACGCCACCAAATTCCCAGCCCAAACCGCACTCGCCATGGCCACCAGAATGGGCGCCGAAGCGATCGGCATGAGTCACACCGGATCACTCGAAGCAGGTAAAAAAGCAGACTTCATCACGATTTACCCTCACGACAAAGAACATCTGCAGCCGCTGAGCGAAGCCTACTCACACTTGCTCTATGCCGCACGCGGAAATGATGTCAGTGATGTATACATCGATGGCAAAATGGTCGTCAAAGACCGCGTCTCCCTCACCATCGACGAAGAAAAAGTCATTGCTGAAGCCAATCGCCTCCAAGGCACCCTTTCACGATAAAAAAGAAGCTGCGTTTTGCAGCTTCTTTTTTAATGGACTGAATGATGCAAGGGAGGTTTGGTCGGAATAAATAATCGTATGGCGGAAAAAGTGTGGTGAAACACTAGTAGTTTTTAAGTTCTTTGATAAGAGAGGAAAATAAATAATAAGCACTATTAAATATCCTTATATTACCAATATTTAAGGAGAGATGTTATTTTTAGCGAAATCGAAAATTTCACCGTAAAAATTTGGGGTAAAATTCAAGTGAATTAGTAGTTTGTAATTGGGCAAATGGTTTCGTTTTACATCCTTATCTTTGCGGGAAAGTTTTTTATTTAGGAAACGGTAGAAAAATATGGGCAATACTGGTAGGGTGATATAAGCAATATATAATGAAAACTGAAGAAGTGAAGGGAAGTAATTTTATAAAAAAACATACTGCTATATGAACGGAGGAATGGGATATGCAAATATATAAAAAAACTTTACTCTCTGCTGTAATGGTTTCACTCATAATAATAACCATATTCTTTACTAGCATTACGCTATACTCTCTTTTTACTTTTCAATCATTTAGCATAGGTGATTTCTATAGGCTGGAAATTACAAAGGATCCCGCAAGCTTCAATTTAGAGGCGTCAGAGGGCATGTTGTATCTGCTCGTAATAACAATTATGTTCTTTCTCCTTTTGTTCTCCATTTTTCAAATGATGAAATCCAAGTTGTTAAATTCAAAATAAGAATAGAAAAACAATCGCATTTAGATTAAGTATCTAAACTTAGAGAATTAAGAAGTTCAATCTTGCAATATGTTAAATGCAGATGGCAAATGTTTTTTCACCAAGGGACGAAAACAAATTGTCCTCTTATTTAACAATAAAGAGTGCAAGTACCTGTCATTATTATTCCAACAAAACGAAAGAGGGGGATGGAATGATCTTTCGAACCATAGATATCGACAAGGATAAGGAAACAATCGTTGCATTCCGGAAGGATTCGTATGTGGTAAGCTTTGGGTCGGAAGATGGTTTTGGTGACGAAGAGGCCTATCTGCAACGCATGCGGGAAAGGGTGCACCAGTTTCCGGAGGGACAGGTGATCATGGAGCTGGACCGGCGGCCAATCGGACAGCTGGAGCTTCAAATTCGGGAGCATGAAGGGACTGAAATAGGCTATGTGAATCTTTTTTATCTCATTCCCGAATACCGGAGCCAAGGGCTTGGCAAGGAATTGGTCGGCTATGCAGAAACCTTTTTCAGGAAGTTCGGGGTATCCGAATATCAGTTAAGGGTGTCTCCGGATAATCAGCAGGCGGTTCGGTTTTATACGAAGTCAGGAATGGTGAAGCTAAGGGAAGAAAACGAAAGGCATCTTGTATGGAGAATGAAGAAATCCTTGTAAAAAATTATTTTAATATAATAAAAGAGTAGTTCGTTTATTATCTTGTTAAAATATTTAGAATGATGAAAATGGTGGTTGACTTTAGCGGGATTTGAAGATATAGTGAAGGACATAATTAAATATACCGTTATTTCTTATCAAGAGATGTGGAGGGACTTGGCCCTATGATACCTCGGCAGCGGGTTTTTACTTTTGTAAAAATACTGTGCTAATTCCAACGGACGAAAGTTTGAAAGATAAGAAGGAGCTTTTCTTAGATAATTAAATTAAGAGTTTACTCTTTTTTATTTCTAAAAGAGGCCTCTTCTGTCTGATGACGGAGGGGGCCTCTTTTGTTTATTCATTCCAAAGCTCTTCTCTAGATAATGAAATCGAAAAAAAGAACAACTTGGGGGGAGACAGGATGATTGAGTTTCAGCGCGTTAAAAAGGTGTACCAAACAAAGAAACAGACCGTCGAAGCTTTGAAAGGAATCGATTTGACCGTCGAGAAGGGAGATATATTCGGTGTAGTCGGTTATAGCGGGGCCGGAAAAAGTACGTTGATCCGGCTTGTCAACCTGCTGGAGCATCCTTCGGAAGGTCAGGTGATCGTTGGCGGGAAGGACCTTACTTCACTGAACCCGAAGGAATTACGGGCAGAAAAGAAGAAAATCGGGATGATCTTTCAGCATTTCAACCTGCTTGATTCAAAGACCGTATTTGATAATATTGCGATGCCGCTGGTTTTATCAGGCACACCGAGCAGGGAAATCAAAGAGCGGGTGGGCGAGCTGCTTGAGTTCGTCGGCTTATCAAGCAAAGCCAGGAGCTATCCGGAACAATTATCCGGCGGTCAGAAGCAGCGGATCGGGATCGCGCGGGCATTGGCCACCAACCCTTCGATCCTTTTGTGTGATGAAGCGACATCCGCATTGGACCCGCAAACAACGAGTGCGGTGCTGCAGCTCTTGAAGAAAATCAATCAAGAATACCATATCACGATCCTGCTCATCACTCATGAAATGTCGGTGATCAGGGAGATTTGCAACAAGGTGGCAGTGATGGAGGACGGCTGCGTGGTTGAACAAGGGTCGGTGTTCGAGGTATTTGCCAAGCCCCAAACCGCTACCGCCAAAAACTTCGTGAGAACGGTGATCCATGATGAGATCCCGCAAAGCTTCCTCAAAGGCATAGGGACGCACATTCCGATTATTTGGAAAATTAACTTTATTGGGACTACTTCGGGTACGCCGCTGCTTTCTACGATCTCGAAAAAATATGATGTTCACTTAAGTGTACTTTCCGCCAATATTTCCGAAATTCAAGAAACGCCGTTCGGGAATTTGATCATCGAAGTGACGGGTGACAAGCAAGAGGTCGACAAGGCTTATCAATATATTAAAGATGAGGGAATTCTCGTCCAGGAGGTGCAGGTAAATGGGTAATACACTTTGGGGGATGGAAATAACGGCAGAACAGCTGTCGACCGCTTTCGGGGATACTCTTTATATGGTGGCCATTTCATTGATTTTTTCCGGGCTGATCGGGCTTCCGCTAGGCATCCTGCTCGTCATAACAAGGAAGGGGCATATCCTTGATAATAAATGGGTCTTTAATATCTTGAACCCTGTCATCAATATTTTGCGTTCTGTCCCGTTCATCATATTGCTTGTGGCAGTCATTCCTTTAACTAGATTGATTGTAGGCAGCGCAATCGGAACGAATGCGGCAATTGTTCCGCTCGTTTTTTACGCGGCTCCTTATATTGCCCGCCTCGTGGAAAACTCCCTGCTGGAGGTGGACAAGGGAATCATCGAAGCAGCGCAGGCTATGGGGGCAACGACATGGCAGATCATCCATCGTTTCTTGATTCCTGAGGGACTTAGTTCGCTGATCCTTACCTTTACGACAGCGACGATCGGGCTTGTCGGAGCCACGGCAATGGCAGGTGCGGTCGGTGCTGGCGGTGTAGGTGACTTGGCCTTGGCTTACGGATATCAAAGATTCGATACGATGACGATGATCGTCACCGTAGCGGCGCTCGTGATCATCGTTCAATTACTGCAATCGACAGGGAACTACGTTTCCAGAAAAATCAGAAGAAGATAAACATATCAGGAGGTAGGAGACATGAAGAGAATTTTAGTAACGATCATGGTATTGGCATTTGCGTTCGTAACGGCCGCATGTGGAAATGGAAAGGAAGCATCAGGCGGTTCAGGTGAAGTGAAAACAGTGAAAGTCGGTGTCAGCAGCGGGGATACGAGAACATGGGAATATATTGTCGAAATAGCCAAAAAGAAGAATCTGAATATCGAGCTTGTTACGTTTAACGATTATATTCAACCAAACCTTGCCTTAAGCGAAGGCGAAATCGATGCGAACTCGTTCCAAACGGTAGCCTACTTCGATGAATTCGTCAAAGATCAAAACCTGAAATTGGAGGCCATCGGGGCGACTGTCATTGCGCCAATGGGTCTTTATTCGAAAAAGCATAAAAGCTTGAAAAGTCTGCCGGATGGAGCAACGATCGCCGTTCCGAATGAAGCAACGAACTTTGGACGTGCCCTACTCCTTCTTCAGGAAGCGGGATTGATTACATTGAAAGACGAATTCAATGGATCGGGTTCATTGGAGATCATTAAAGACAATCCGAAAAAATTGAAAATCAAACCTGTTGCGGCTGGCAATACGCCGCGCCTGTTGGATGATGCCGATGCTTCCGCGATTAATAATAACTTTGCCGTCGAAGCAGGACTCACGTTAAAGGATGCGTTATTCCATGAAAGTAAAACGGCCAAGCCGTATATCAATATCATTGCCGTCAAAAAGGGAGATGCCGATCGTCCTGAGCTGCAGAAATTAGTCGACCTTTATCAATCAAAAGAAGTGGAAGCATTCATTAAGAAAACGTTCAAAGGAAACACGATTCCGGCATATGTAACGGTAGATGAATTGTTGAATTACCAAGATGCCTGGACAAAACCGGCTACGGAAAAATAAGCAGGGAAGAAATAGGTGGGGAGCGCCGGATGGAACATCGTCAGCTATCCGGCCTTTTCATTCAAAAGCGAAAAAGGGAGAGAGGAATATGGGAATAGAATTAGTGAAGTCGCCTCAGCAAATCATCTCCGATCACATTGATGATCATTGCAAATTATATGCAGAAACGAGTCAGGCCATCCATGCAAAACCGGAAATCGGCAATCAAGAGTTCTTCGCATCGGATACGCTGACGAAATTGCTTCAGGAGGCAGGCTTTGAAGTGACCCGCAATATAGCTGGACACGAAACAGGCTTCATCGCCAGAAAAACCTCTTCCAAGACAGGGCCCACCATTGCCTTTTTGGCTGAATACGATGCACTTCCTGGCCTGGGTCATGCCTGCGGCCATAATATCATTGGCACAACAAGCGCGGCGGCAGGGATTTCCCTCGCTCAAGTGCTGGAGGAAACAGGCGGTGAGGTGATTGTATTCGGAACGCCTGCCGAAGAGGGAGGTCCCAATGGAAGTGCGAAGGGGAGCTTTGTGAAGCACGGACTGTTCGATGAGGTGGATGCTGCGATCATCATCCATCCAGCCGGCAAAACGGGTGTATCAAGTCCATTCTTGGCTGTCGATCCGCTTGATTTTCACTTTTACGGCAAGGCGGCACATGCAGCAGCTGCACCGGAACAAGGCGTGAATGCATTGGACGCGGTAATCCAGCTGTTCACGGGCATTAATGCTTTGCGCCAGCAGCTTCCAGCAGAAGTCAAGATTCACGGAATCATCACCCATGGCGGGGAAGCACCTAATATCATTCCTGAATATGCTTCCGCCAGGTTCTACATCAGGGCCACAACCTGGAAACTATGCCAGGAAGTATCCGGAAAAATCCGTGATATCGCAAAAGGTGCAGCACTTGCCACAGGAAGCACGGTCAAGGTCGACCGCTTCCAGAATGAAGTGCTCGATTTCATCATTAATCCGGTTCTCGATGAGGTGCTAAAAGAAGAGCTGACTCAATTAGGGGAAAGTGTCGCACCTAAAAAAGAGAGCGGTTTTGGCTCGACGGATGCAGGCAATGTAAGCCATGTGGTCCCGACAGCCCATCCTTACATTAAGATTGGACCCGATGAGCTGATTGCCCATACGAATGAATTCCGCGATTGTGCCAAATCTCCTGCTGGGGACCAAGCCATCCTCACTGGCGCAAAGGCCCTTGCGCTTACAGGTTATCGATTGCTAACGGATAAAAACCTGTTGGATCAGGTGCGAGCGGCATTTCAGGAAGCGAAGCAAAAGGCTGAATGAACGTTGGAAAAAAAAGAAAAAAGTTGTTGACTATGAAGCAGAGAGTTTGTAATATAAGAGTCAATAATACTTAGTAAACTAATAGGAATTATAGATGATTGACCGGAAAACCGGAGACCTTTTCTTTTGGATAAAGAGATGTCTCCGGTTTTTTTGTAAGGTCAAGCTGGAACCGTCGCGATTTATCATGAAGGAGGGTTTTATTATGGGGATGAGACTGCGCAAGGCAATTGAAACGAAACGGAACTTTTTGATCAACCAGCTCATTAACGAGGGAATTTATAAAAAGAATGATGCCCATCTGTTTGAATGGACCTTGACTGATTTGGAGCAGGAATATAGGAAATTAAGTAAAGCGAAGCAGGATGTCGCCGATCCAGAGGACCTCCCTCCCTGTTTGATTGAACAGCATTGGGCAATCCATTAAAGAATAGGAGCGGATGATATGAAGCGAGATGCGAAAGAAAGGCAACGGGAATTAATCTATAAACTAAAAATCCATCAGTTAACCAAAAGCGAGGAGCAGCTTTTGAAGCTATCTTTACCTGAATTGGAAACAGAGTACAAACGGATGCAGACGGACTGTCATCCTCACAGTGACTCGGGTTCGATCCATTGGATTCATGCAAAACGTTAGCACCTCATGCTTCGTAAAATCAGACTTGATGATTCTCGATTATCGTTGGAGCCACTGAAGCCTTGCTGTCCATTGAAAGTATGGTAATCGAAAGACTTTGATTGCAAAATCGCATCAATTCATCCACGTCAACAGCTCGTTCTTTTTGAGCAAGAATAGCAGTACAGGGAGCAGTGGCACCCATTCGATAATACCTGATACGAGAGCCGTAAAATCCAACGAATCCAACGAACCCATCCACCCATTCTTCCTCACAGCCCATCCAGGCCACAGTTTCACCTGCACAGATTTCCATGTTCGGGGCATCAGTGAAACCTGCCTCCTCCCTAAAATGACGATAAGCGCCCTCTTTCCTGAATGACGAAAAACTAGCTCTCGTTCCCATAAATTTGGACAAATGACATCAAAACGCTCGAATAGGGCGAAGCAAAACCTGCCTAAAGAAAAGAAGAAAAAGGGCAGGAAAGGAGTCTTACAGAGTGGAAGATAAATTTATTTCGGGTGATAAATGAGTTAGGGAGTAACAACATTTTCCATATATCCAGTGTAAGAAGCAGGGACAGGAGGAATGATCATGATGCCCATAAAAAAAGCCTATGGCTATGTGACCAGAATCAGAAATGGGAGGACGGAGGTGTTGGTTTTCCGACATCCCATCAGGGAGGCTGGGATCCAGATACCAAAGGGGACAGTGGAGCTCCATGAAAATGCGTACGAAGCAGTGATTCGGGAGATAAAAGAAGAAACAGGACTTGCATCATTTCAGGTGGAGAAATTGATTGCCGAAGATTTTTGGGAGAATGCAGATGGGACCATGCACAATAGATTTTTTTATCATATCAGCGTATCGGACGTTCCGGATCAATGGGGCCATCAGCCAACGGGCGGCGGAGAAGAAGATGGGCTGACCCTTCATTTCTTCTGGATTTCATCTCAGCATGAGGTCGAACTTATTAAAGGGCATGGAGATTATTTAAACCTGATATTCAACTAACTCATCAGTGTTTATGACAAGCGGCCAAGATCATCATGGATCTTGGCCGCTTGTTCTTTATGATCAGGTTTGATTTTCGGTAATGAAAGTTTTTACGGTTGGCGGCTCATATGTATTGAATTGATCAAGAAGTCCCTTTGGTTCAACATCTACCAGCGCCATGGAACGGAATTTTTCATGGAGGAACTGCTCGTCGGACATATGATTGAATAAAGCGACCAACGGATCATAATAGTGATTGATATTCAAGAGTCCGCAAGGCTTTTGATGAAGGCCAAGCTGGGCCCAAGTGAAAATCTCGAAGAATTCCTCCAATGTTCCAGGTCCGCCTGGCAAGGCCATGAACCCGTCTGAAAGCTCGGCCATTTTCGCTTTTCGTTCATGCATCGATTCCACGACGATCAGTTCGGTCAAGCTCTTATGTGCGATTTCTTTCTTTTCTAGAAAATCGGGCATTACGCCAATCACTTTACCGCCTGCTTCCAAAACGGAATCGGCAACTGCACCCATGATTCCTACACTTGAGCCTCCATAGACAAGAGTAATCCTCCGTTTCGCCAGCTCCTTACCCAGCTTTTTGGCCTCTTCAACATAGACAGCAGATGCACCTTTGCTCGATCCACAAAATACAGCCAGACTTTTCAACATATCACATCTCCCATTTCGTAATCTTTCTTTCTTATCATACAAAACAAAGAGGGATTTGTTAATGAAAGGAGATGAACTTTGAACATCACTGTATTTTAAAATGTGTAAAAAGTTATTATGAAGCGCGGGTCGGAACTGGATCTTTTCATTGGCATGGGCTTTTCGGCAGAAGAAAGCGATGACGTTGCATGAGCGATTCGCTCCCTTGAAGTCATTGGTTCGCATGAAGAGAACAAACAAGAGCTAACCGAAGGGGTGGTGATGTGCTGGGAAACGTGATCGTCATTGCCAATACGTGCGATATTCCTTGGGAGGAATGATCATACAAGGAAAGTATCTGGATGCTGTGGACATGCATGACGAGTGGAAGAGCTGTGACAATCAGCTTGTCTATTTTTATGGGGCAAACGGATGATTAGTCGTTCGTTTTTCTTGTTTTTCGGAAAATAAATCAATCTTTTGACCCTCTTTTCTTTATGAATCATTCACAAATTTTGGGTATTACGCTCGATTGAGATTGGGTTTTATTGGGTATACACTTGCAGGGATAGGAATGAACGTTCATTCCGCATTTTCTGGATGAAAGGCTGATTCATATGATAACGGCAGTTAATAAACGAGACAGCATCGTATCCAGCGCCTTGGAACTATTCTCGGAACGGGGATATGATGCGACGACGATTCCGATGATTGCAACAAAGGCAGGAGTTGGAGCGGGTACGATTTATCGTTACTTTGAAAATAAGGAAGTACTGGGGAACAAGCTCTTTCAAGAATACGTGGATATTTTCACGGCGACCATCAAGCATGGATTTCCGCATGAGGCTTCGATTCGCAAGCAATTTCATCATATTTTCAAGTCAATGGTCGATTTTACGATCGAGCAGGACCAGGCGCTGTATTTCATTAAAACCCATAGCGGGGCCCATTTCTTAAATGAGGATAGCCACACTAGCTTTCAAGGACTTTTGAACATATTTAAAAGCTTCTTTGATTCAGGAAAGGAAAGAAATGAAATCAAGCTGCTTCCTTCTTCCGCTTTGATCGCCATCATATATGGAGCATTTCTTGAACTGCAGCGGCTTGTCCTTATCGGGGAGCTGGAACCTGAAGCGAAGCTTTTGGAAGATGTGGAAGAAAGCTTTTGGGATGCTGTCCGTCTGCACGGAGACAGATTCGAATGATTAGCCATTGGGCGGAATGAACGTTCATTCCGAAATTTTTGTAATAGAGGTGCTAAGCATGACAAAGACCACTGAAATACCACAGCCAAAGACATATGGGCCATTAGGAAGCCTGCCTGTCATCGATAAGGATAAACCGCTTCAGTCTTATATGAAGCTGGCACGTGAGCTTGGACCGATTTTTCAATTCCAATATCCGGGCCGGATTGGTACGTTCGTTTCAAGTGCAGCACTAGCAAAAGAAATTTGCGATGAAACAAGGTTTGATAAAAAGGTTGGTCCGGCACTGCAAAAAGTGAGGGCATTCGGCGGGGACGGTCTCTTCACAAGTGAAACGGCGGAGCCGAATTGGAAAAAGGCGCATAACATATTGCTGCCTAGCTTCAGCCAGCAGGCAATGAAGGGCTATCATGCTAAAATGGTGGACATTGCGGCCCAGCTGATTCAAAAATGGGCCCGCTTGAATCCAGCGGATGAGGTTGATGTGCCCGAGGACATGACCCGCTTGACCCTGGATACGATTGGACTGTGCGGGTTCAATTACCGCTTTAACAGTTTTTATCGCGATACCACTCATCCATTCGTCGCCAGCATGGTCCGGTCGCTCGATGAAGCGATGAGCCAAACCCAGCGGCTCGGCATCCAGGATAAACTGATGCTGAAATCAAAAAAACAATTCCGCGAAGACATTCAATACATGTTTTCCCTTGTAGATGAATTGATTGCTGAACGAAAGCAAACCGGCGATCAAGGCGAGGATGATCTCCTTTCCCATATGCTCAAGGGAGTCGATCCTGAAACGGGAGAGACACTGGATGACGAAAACATCAGGTATCAAATTATTACCTTCTTGATTGCGGGACATGAAACGACGAGCGGTCTCCTCTCGTTCGCCATCTATTTCCTGATGAATAACAGGGACAAATTAAAAAAAGCGCAGCAGGAAGTCGATGAAGTGCTCGGTGACGGGATCCCGGATTACAAGCAAGTCAAGAAACTGAAATATGTCCGGATGGTGCTCAATGAAGTGCTTCGCCTTTGGCCGACAGCTCCGGCATTCACCGTTTACGCGAAGGAAGACACCGTGCTTGACGGAATATACGAGGTGAACGAAGGCGATGTGTTCTCACTTCTCATACCTGAGCTTCATCGTGATCGATCCGTTTGGGGCGATGATGTCGAATCGTTTCTTCCGGAACGCTTCGAAGATCCAAGCTCCATTCCTTATCATGCGTATAAACCGTTTGGAAACGGGCAGCGCGCCTGTATCGGACAGCAGTTTGCGCTTCATGAAGCGACGCTTGTGCTCGGAATGATATTACAGCACTTTGAGTTGATTGATCATAACGAGTATCAATTGGACGTGAAAGAAACGTTGACGCTTAAACCGGACGGATTAACGATGCGCGTTTCGCCAAGGAAGCCCATGCTGTCGCTTGCCGTTGATTCCTCAGAATCGGTTTCAGCGAATGAAGAAGCCTCTGCCCCAGCCACCGAAGCGGCTCATGGCACACCGTTGCTCGTCCTGTTCGGATCCAACATGGGAACAGCGGAGGGAATGGCCCGTGATCTCGCCGAGATAGGGAAACAACAAGGATACCATACGGAGGTTGCTTCCTTGAATGATTATGTCCATCGACTTCCACGCGCAGGAGCTGTCCTGATTGTCTCGGCGTCTTACAATGGAAATCCCCCAGATAATGCGGACGACTTCGTTTCAGCGCTGAAGGAAAGTAAGGAGGGCAGCTTGGATGGAGTCCGCTATGCGATTTTTGGATGCGGTGACCGCAACTGGGCCACTACGTACCAACGCATTCCATCCTACATCGATGATCGGCTGGAGGAATCTGGTGCCGCTAGATTGTCAGAAACGGGCTATGGAGATGCAAGTGATGATCTAGAAGGAGATTACGAGAAATGGACGGACGCCCTTTGGCCGAATCTTGCCAGAGCCTTTAACATCGAACTCAATCCGGATGATCGGGAAACAAGCTTGATTACGATGAACTTCGTCAGTGATGTAAGCGGCACACCGCTCGCCCGCAGCCACCATGCCTTTACATCCGTTGTCAAAACGAATGTCGAATTACAACATGCAGCTAGCGGAAGAAGTACACGACATATAGAACTGGAGCTGCCAGCTGGAATGAAGTATCAGGAAGGCGACCATATGGGGGTCCTTCCCCAAAATCCAGCGGAACTTGTCGAGCGAGTGCTCAGTCGATTTGGTTTGAACGGGGAAGATTATATCAAGCTTACAGGTGATTCGGGTAAAGCCGCCCATCTGCCTACGGAAATTCCGGTAAAACTAGCGGAAGTTCTATCAAACCATGTCGAATTCCAGGAACCCGCGACTAGGGCGCAAATCCGGGCGCTTGCCGCTCATACTGTATGCCCACCACATGTAAACGAGCTAGAAGCGCTGCTGGATGAAGACACCTATAAACGGGAAATCCTGAGCAAGCGCATGACCATGCTAAATTTAGTTGAAGAATATCCTGCGTGTGAAATCCCATTTGCAGGCTTCCTGGCATTGCTTCCGCCATTGAAAGCAAGATATTACTCGATTTCAAGCTCCCCGCTTCACAAGGAGGGAGAAGCGAGCATCACGGTCAGCGTCGTCCGCGGCGAAGCATGGAGCGGCAACAGCGAATATAAAGGCATTGCCTCCCATTACTTGGCAGGACGCGCGGAAGGCGATAAAGTAGCCTGCTTCATTCATACACCGCAATCCAACTTCCAGCTTCCGGATCAACCTGGAAAACCAATCATCATGATCGGACCTGGAACGGGGATTGCACCGTTCAGAGGCTTCATCCAAGCCCGCCGCGCCCTGAAGGAAAAAGGCGAAACACTGGGCGCCGCCCACCTATACTTTGGCTGCCGCAACCCGGAACACGACTTCCTCTATCAAGATGAACTCGTGCAAGCGGAACAAGACGGTCTCGTAACCTTGCACACCGCCTTTTCACGATGCGAGGGCCAAGAAAAAACATACGTCCAAAACCGCCTTGCGGAGAACGCTTCAAACATTCTCCCTTTATTAAATGAAGGCGGACACCTATACATCTGCGGAGACGGAAGCAAAATGGCCCCAGATGTTGAACGAACCTTAATCGAAAGCTATAGACAAATCCAACAAACAACCAAACAAGAAGCCACATCCTGGCTGCTATCCCTAGAACAAACCGGCAGATATGCAAAAGATGTCTGGGCAGGCGCATAAATCAACCTGAAAGCAGCAAGTTCCTGTTGGAACTCGCTGCTTGTTTTTATATAGCGGCGAAAGCGGAAACTCGCGAGTAAAGAGCTGGAATTGGCGAGTAAACCGCCAAAATTGGCGAGTAAACCGCCTAAATTGGCGAGTAAACCGCCCGAATTGGCGAGTAAACCGCCTAAATTGGCGAGTAAACCGCCCAAACTTGATAGAAAATCGCTCAATATGCGGATAACAAGCCCAATCTAGCGTGGAAAGTACTAAATTTACGAGAAATCCTCGAAATGATAGAGCAAAGCGGAAACTCGCGAGTAAAGAGCTGGAATTGGCGAGTAAAGTACTCAAATTGGCGAGTAAACCGCCTAAATTGGCGAGTAAATCGCCTAAACCTGATAGAAAATCGCTTAATACGCGGATAACAAGCTCAAAACTAGCGCAAAATTCAGACAAACTCATGACGAAAATCTGTTTTTAGGTTTTCGCTGCTTGAAGTTTCGAGCGGAAGTATCCTCAAAATGGACATAAAAAGGTACAATGATGTAAAAATATATTCAAGTCGAAATGATTCGTTAAAGCGGTGAGATGTCCTGCTGATATGATGAGTGAATGATAGAGGGGATAAGTTATGTTTAAGTATACGGTTTGTTTTGTAAAGAGGATGGATGCAATCTTGATGCTTAATCGGGAGAAGGCTCCCATCATGGGGGTCTGGAACGGGGTCGGCGGCAAGATAGAGCAAGGGGAAACCCCTGATGAGGGGGCGATGCGTGAGGTGTTCGAGGAAACGGGCATCCGTGTCGGGCGCTATTATTCTAGCGGAACGGTGATGTGGGAGAATGCAGCGGGTGAGCGGGATGGAATTCATGTTTATTTGTATGAAGCGAATGATGATTTAACCTATGAAACTCCCAAAAAAACGCGAGAAGGAATTCTTGATTGGAAAACGATTGATTGGATCATCGCACCCGAAAACCTTGGGATTGCGGCAATGGTCCGGGAGTATTTGCCGGTTTTATTGAAGGAAGAAGGTACTTACTCTTTCCTGCATGAAAATGGTCAAACCTATCTTTCGTAATCTTTTTAGCCTAAGAAAGACGCAAACGGCTATATTGGAAAAATCTCATATGCCACTATAGTAAACTGGTATAATTGTTTAAGTGTTCCATTTTTGAAATGGATCATGCAGGAGGTGCAATCATGCATGTCATGAAATATATCTTAGCGGTGATCGTCGTCGCTTTATCACTTTATCAGCTCATGACGGGAGAAACTGAACTGATGCCGTATATGATGCTGTGTCTGGGCGCCATGGTGCTGGTGATGGGATTTGTCGATCGTCGAAGGGATCGGAAGAGATCATGGTATATATTCCTTGTTATCTCGGTCTTTCTTTTTTTAGTCTCGATCCTAGGTTTTTTCGGGTGATGCGGAGTCTATAAGGGGAGGGAGGTTTTTGGATGGAATTAGTCTGGATGTTCGTGATATTAATAAGTGTCATGTTCTTTATCGATAAAGTTTTAAGGAAATGGCTTGGCGTGAAAAAGAAAAAAATATCGGAAACCCCTGGGAAGAATATCGATCGTTGGGGGAGGGGGAGCATTTTAGTCCTTTATTTGTGCATTTTACCTTTTGTTATAGAGGATTCACAGCACATGAAGATGTTCATATGTTGCTATTTCATAGTCCTAATGGGATTTCAGTTAGCTATGGAGAGACTATACCTGAAAAACAAAGAATATATGTTAACACTTGCTAATCTATTGTTCATCCTTATGTTTTTTTATTATATCGATTACTTCATCTGAACGTTTACTATTTGCTGATATGAGTGTCGCGAGAAAATGTAACGGAGACCATGTTAGTGTAATGCGAGGCAAACCACCCCTTGAATCAGGGTGGTCAGCAGGCTTCCTCTCATTCCAAGCCCACCTGTTGTTCACTCCAATGCCAGAATCGTTCGGCAAGCTCGTCATCTTGGGCAAGCTTTGAAAGGGGGGCTTCTTTTTCATCGTAAAAATAAGTGCCGGAAATACCTTTGAGGTGTTCGCTTGTTGCTAGAAATACGGCGGTTTGTGCCCCTCTTTCAGGGGTTCGGAAAAAGGGGACGAGCAGCTTGATGAAGCGCTTGCCGAATCCGGTGTCGCGATCGACGCCTATATTCGTTGCAACCGCACCGGGATGCAGGGCATTAACGCTGACGGATGTGCCGGCCAGTCTTTTGGCCAATCCTTTCATGAACCAAACATTGGCTAGTTTGGAGCGGCCATATCCTTTAACAACATTGAAGCCTTTGTGAAAGTGCGGATCAGCGAAATCGAAATTCCCCCATTTATGCGCTCCCGACGATACGATCACGACCCGCCCATCCTCCGACCGCTTTAACTCATCTATGAGAAGATGGGTCAGTAAAAAATGGCCAAGATGATTGACGCCCAGCATCGATTCGAACCCGTCCTTCGTTTCCTGCCGCTTCAATGTAACGACACCTGCATTATTGATCAATAAATCAAGTGAATCATGATTCTCCTTAAACTCCTCCGCAAACTGGTGAATGCTTTCGATGGATGCTAAATCACCTATCATTAATTCGATGCTGTTGGAATGGCTTTCTTCCTTGGCCCATTCAAGCGCTTTCCTTCCCTTTTCTTCATTACGGCATAGCATGATGACGTGCATATTCTTCTTGGCTAGGGCTATTACGGTTGCCAGGCCCATTCCTGAATTGGCCCCCGTTACGATCGCTCGTTTCTTCTCCATCTTTTAGCTCCTTTTTTGAAAGTGACGTTTATTGTACCCTATTCCCTGACTGGACCAATGAAAACGCCATAGCCACCTCAGTGGAATCAATTATTGTACGTCTGGTCGACGTTCGCAGCATCGAAAGGAAATGGCGTTATTGCCATTATCATTTATATCGTAACCGACAACAATGGCTTTTTTTCTGGATGGGCCTTTTATTTGTGATCATCCCAGTCATTTGCTAAAGGGTTCCTGGCGGCGAATTTCAAGGCGACAAGCTGGTTCGATCGTATGAATGATCAGCTCACGCGGCCTTTGTTCCTGACGCAATAATTGCAAAAAATGGTGGCATGATGCTTGGGAAAACTCTATCGTAGAAGGCAGGGGAAAACCGCTGTGATGTTCGTTAAGAATGCAAGGAGGGAGTTGTTTCTGTGGGAGTTTTATTGTCAAATGGAAAAAATATCGAGGTGGACTGTTTGAGCTGTGCCCTAACAAGCGGCGTAATCGAGCCGGAAGGCGGTGCCATCATAGAAACGGAGCATTTTCACGCCCACCAGGATGTGGCTTACCCGATCAAAGGGTTAATCATTTTAGCATCAAAACGCCATATTAAGGGCTTTGATGAGCTGAATGAAGCTGAAAAAATCGATTATATCCATTTGTTGACCAAAATCAGGCAGGCTCAAAGAACCGTATTGAACATCAAGCATGTGTATTATTTTTACAATGAAGATACGTCGCACCATTTCCACACGTGGATGGTTCCGCGATACGATTGGATGGACGAATTCGGCCGTTCGGTCGAATCCGTAAGACCCATCCTTTTGCATGCGAGGAAGCATATGAACGATGAGAAAAATAGTAAGGAAGTGCTGCATGCACTAGCGGCGCTGACCAAGGAATTGAATGGAAAATGAATGCTGAAGGAGGAAAGCTGAATCTTTTGGGAGTCCCGTGTAAATTCGAAGATATTCTATGATGTTGGAATGAGGGGCTTGCTTTTGAGTTATCTCGCTTTCTGCTTCCGTTGATCATATAAATGATTGTAGACGATCTGTTTCATCAGATAGGTGGAAATTAATTGATCGTTGGAAGCCGCAAATGAATGGGGCGATTCCCACAATTTCTTGAATGTGACGAACAGCAGGTTCTCGGCATTGATTTCAGAACCCGTCAATTTGATGGCCGTGTTTTTTAACATGTCTTCATATTGGGTGTAAAGCTTTGAAAAGTAAAGCTGGTCCCTTTTTAATAGGCGGTCGATTATTTCTGGTTTATTCATCATCCCTTTATCTCCGTTCCATGATTATAGGTAATAAGTACCTTCTTTTGCGTAAAATGAAACCTGTATTTGAAAAATATTGGAATATTGTAAAACGCATGCCCGGATGGAGGGCATGCGTGAGCGTCATTGCTTTATGATTTCCAACTTTTTCAGGGCATCCAGTGTAATGGCCTTTGCCGTACTTCCGCTGCCGTCCAAGTTCGTGGCGAAAGCCCATGTTCCTTTATCCGTTTCAATATAACCGACATACCAGCCCAAGCCCATATCAGAGAGCCGCGTCCCTGTTTTTCCGTGAAGGACATAATCATCGGCTTCTTCGTTGATCATGATCCTCTTAACCGTTCTCATATGCTGCTTATCAATTGGCAGTTTTTCATCCACCAGGTTCTCAATGAATCGGACCTGCTCCTTTGCAGAGATGTTCAGGCTGCTATCCAGCCAGAAGTGATCGATGCCGCCAGACAGATCACGGTTGCCGTAATTGAGCTTGTCCACATATTGCTGCATGTTTTCTGCTCCGATATCGCGGGCCATCGCTTGATAAAACCAGATCACCGAATATCTCATGCCTGAAGCAAGCGAATGGTCCCTATTCCAATCTTCGAATTCGCGGACGACCCCATCCCATCGCTTCACCTCATATTCATCGCTTATCGCCTTTGTCTGCAGGCCAATCAAAGCATTCGCCACTTTGAACGTCGACTCCGGAGTATAACGAATGACACTTCTTTTTTTGTTATAAATATATTCTTTATCCGTTGTTACGTTTTGGATGACGACCGTTCCATCCACACCGCCGAAAGATTCCCCAATTTTCAGCTCCTTCACCTTATGACCGTTTGCACTTGCATGAATTGTGCCCACGGAAGCTGAGACGAGCAGGACCAGAATGAAACATAACGATTTGATTTTCATTGCACACTCTCCTTTAAGGTTGGAATGGTATTTTTCCAATAAATAGGACAACAACTAAATTATACGTATTATGGTAGGGAAACGAAACCATTAATCATGGCAACAAAGCAGGGATTTAGTCTTCAGCTGATGAATGTATGGAGTAAATGGCATTCTAGAAATGTGGATGAAAGGATATTACGAGGAGGGTGGGTCAATGAGTAAGGGAAGCGAGCTGCCGCCAGAGTTGGCGAAGCCTGCACAGCGGGCATTGCAGGGGGCAGGATATGTGCAATTGGAACAATTAGCCAAACTGACTGAAGGGGAGGTCCTCAAGCTGCATGGAATGGGGCCGAAAGCATTGGGGCAGCTTAAGCGAGCCCTTGCGGAGAAGGGGTTAACCTTCCGGGATGGCTCCTGATCGGGTGCATTCGATGAAAAAGCCCAGTTTTTCCTTGAAGCAAGTGAAAAACTGGGCTTTTTATTAATTGATGATATTTTTCGTAGCAGGAGCAAAGCCTTTTATCATTTGTGTCATATCCTGTGGCGCCAATTGCGGCACTTGGTAATAGCGATGCTTGTTTTGATACAAGAAGATTTCATAGGCCATTTCAACAAAGTTCGGTACACTGTCTGCGATGACCCTTCTCAGCACAGGATTGGTGATTTCGACTGCAGTCATTGCAAGCAGGGATCCTGTTGATTTGATCAGTCCCAGCATGTGACCGGAAACACCCTTTTCATTCATCTCGTTTACGGATTGATTCGGTTTTTTAGGCTGAGATGGCGTGAGGCCATAAACGACATCATTGTTTTGGTGCATCTCGTAGGGCTGGGATACGTGCGATGGTTTCTTTCCTGTAGTGAAGGCTTCTACAGCAATGTTATATACATCTGTCACGAAAGTATATTGATGCTGAAGGATCGCTTTCAGCTCCTGATCCTTAATATGCTGGTCAAAGAGTTGGTACTGATCCAACACATTGATAAATCCTGAAAGAACCTCGTGTGCATCGAATAATTCATGGCCGCCATGATTCATGTTCGGCACCATGCCTTGCGGTTGCTGGGTATTGGACATGTTCGGCTGATTTTGCAAAAGTATTACCTCCCAAATTTTTTAGCATACCTCTTTAAGATGGACAGTGATGTAGGATAATATGTAAGCGGTTAGTAAATAACAGAGGGGTGCGTTTATCCGAACAGCGAGGGATTATAAGGAATTAACATGCTATAATATGGCACAATGACATTCAAATGTTGAAAGGAGAAATGATGGAAGGAGCCAAAACTTTTCATTCAATCGATGAATATATCCTGCAATTCCCCGCTGAGGTACAGGAAATCTTAACGAAAATAAGGAAGGTGATAAACGAAGCGGCACCGGATGCCAGTGAAAAGATCAGTTATCAAATGCCGACCTTTGCCTTGCGTGGAAACCTGGTCCATTTCGCGGCTTATAAAAACCATATCGGGTTTTATCCGACATCTAGCGGAATTACAGCCTTTGAAGATGCTTTATCCGAATTTAAACGGTCGAAAGGGGCCGTTCAGTTTCCGCTTAACAAGCCGATTCCTTATGATGTAATCAGTGAGATCGTTACCTTCAGAGTGGAGGAGAACTGTAAAAAAGCGGCAGCCAAATCGAAAAAGAAATAAGACCACCCAGTGATCGGGGGGAAAGGGGCGATTCTTCCATAAGGAGAATCGCTTTTTTACGCTGCAACGTCCCTGCCCTGCGCGTTCCGGAACCTGATGATTCTCAAATGGGGTCGACTTATGATAAGCTTGTATTTATCGGAATTAACAAAATATTAATGGTTTCGTTGGTGAATGTGCACGCATCAAATGGAAGAAAGGTGGGAACGATCATAACTGCTATATTGATGGAGGAGTTCAATGCTGCTGAATTTGCAACAACTTTAACGTGGCACTCCGAGCCCAAAGCGTGGAGGGTGAATGCTGAGGATTCGACTTTAGTCATCGAAACGGATGATCGGACCGACTTTTGGCAAAAAACGCATTATGGCTTTGCGGCCGATAATGGGCATTTTTTATTCCATGAGGTCAAAGGCGATTTTCGTTTAACGACTAAAGTGAAATCCAAGCCGGTGAATCGATATGACCAGGCGGGCTTGATGGTGCGTTTTTCAAGTGAGACATGGCTGAAGACGTCGGTTGAATATATCCCTGATGGCAAAAGTAAATTAGGAGTGGTTGCCACAAACCAAGGTTATTCTGATTGGTCGAGTCAGGAAATTACCCAAGCCGGGGCTTCACTTTTTTATCGGATAACGAGAAGGGACAACAATTATTATGTTGATTATTCCTTGGATGGCAGCACGTGGAGCCAAATCAGAATGACCCATCTCGTTGAAGGGGCGGATACGATGAAAGTCGGCATTTATGCCTGCAGCCCGCAAGGAAAAGGATATGAAGCAGCATTCGAATTCATGAAAGTGGAAACCATAAATACAGATACAAAGGTTTATTAAATCGAATGATTTGCACAACATAAAGGGTAAGGCAGAATTCTTTTCAGTGCGGGATTCATACAGCTTGTTGATACGATAAATATAACTGGAAAGAGGAAGGTGGCTATTATGTTCAAGAAATTATTCGGAAAGAAAGATAGTGTGGAGCAACTGCTTGCACCGATCAGCGGACAGGTTATCAAGATGGAGGATGTTCCGGATCCCGTATTCTCAGGAAAGCTAATGGGGGATGGTATCGCGATCCTTCCGGAAGAGGGTCTTGTCGTGGCTCCGATCGATGCAGAAGTGGTCCAGGTATTTCATACGAAGCATGCTATAGGACTTCGGACAAAAAATGGGATTGAATTGTTGATGCATATCGGGTTAGAAACGGTGAACCTGAAAGGTGAAGGATTTGAAGTGCATGTTGCAGAAGGGCAGCGTGTAAAAGCGGGGGACAAGCTTGTTACATTCGATATCGAATTCCTTAAATCGAATGCACCCAGCATCATAACTCCGATCGTCATCACGAATGGCGAGCTGGTTGAAAAAGTGGAAAAAACAACTAGCGCCGAAGCAATCATGAACCAAACGGAAATCATGAGTATCTTTTTGAAGTAACAGCTTTGGTTACGGGTCACTTCGGATTACATAGGCTTCATGAAGTTGTTTGCAGGATTACCGAAATGAACGGCGAATAGTAGGTCTTGAACGAAAAACTGATCAAGTGAGGGTGAATGTGATGGGAGTTCAAGCAGAGAAGATATTCGTTAACCTTCCTGTTAAAGATTTGGATGCGTCGATGGAATTCTTCACCAAGGTAGGCTTTGTCTTTAACGAGCAAATGACCAATGAAAACGCAGCGTGCATGGTCATCAGCGAATCGATTTACGTCATGCTATTGGTCGAGGAGTACTTCAAGACGTTTACGAAAAAGGAAATCCCGAATTCAGAGACGAGTGCGGAAGCGATTGTCGCCCTCTCGGTTAACAGTAAGCAAGAAGTCGACGAAATCGTCCATAGGGCATTGAAAGCCGGTGCACAGCCCTACAATGATGCCATCGATCACGGATTCATGTATGGCTGGAGCTTCAAGGATCTTGACGGACATCTTTGGGAAGTATTCTACATGGATGAGAGCTCATTCAGTCAAGGTTAATGGTAAAGCAAGACACAGCCCTTCAATTGGGGCTGTGTCTTTTATATTTTATTTAATTGTTAATAATTAACTATATATGATACTATTACCTTTAGTTTGTTTGAACATGGAAGAAGGTATGGAATGAAAGCAATTTTCCGAACTAAAATTTTTTATGTAAGTATTGTGATCGTATTGCTCGCCCTTGGCTTTGCCTATATGCAATCCGATGATGCCGAAAAAAAGGAGACAATGACCGATGCGGAATTTTATGCAGCGTTGGGAAAGGGGAAGGTGACTTCCTTGAAATTGGAACCGAAAAAAAGTGTATATCAAATAAGCGGTCGGCTGAAGGATCATGGGGAGAATTTTAGCGTACTTGTCCCGAACAGTGAATTCGCGATGGATACGATCAATCGAGCTGCGGAAGAGCATGATATAAAACAAATCGTGGTGATACCGTCTGATATCGAGGTAAGCGAGTGGGTCACCGTTCTAACAACGACAGTGCCCATCATACTACTATTAATCATGGTTTTTGTCATTTTTCTTATGGTACTCGTAATAAAAAAATGGAACCGTACTAGATATTAAGAGTTTTTATTCTACTTTGCTAGTCAGGAGAAATTCAAATATCTTTCGACGGTAAACCTGGCAGTCCAAATGAAGGAACGGTTGAAGGGGTTCTTCAGTTTTAGGAGGATGCGCAGGGGCGTTCATCGGGACATGATTGATGGAACGAAAATAATTTAAACTTTAAATTGAAGAATGCTGAATAATTTGATAAAATGAAATAAATGAAAAGACTATGTGCAACTGGCGAAACGCGGATAACCGTGAGGGAACACATAGTGTCGTAGCCGTTCGCCTGGGCAGAGGTAAGGGATTATATCCCTTGCCTCTTTCTGTTTATGATCAGACAATAGTGAAGTCTGCAGGAATACAGATTTTCATGAATTTGGATGGCAGCTAGGCTTTAGATACTGTTAGCATTTGGAAAACTATCATATTTGAAAAGAGGAGCATACGACATGAGTACAATCACTTTAGAAAAAGCGAAAACGATCAAAACGTTAAATAACATTGCACAAAGCGGGTTAAATGTATTCAATAAGGATGGCTTTACAATTGATAATGACAGCGAAAATCCCGATGCAATCGTTGTTCGCAGCTTTAATATGCATGCGATGGAATTAGGTTCCGATCTAAAAGCGATCGCAAGGGCAGGAGCGGGAGTCAACAATATTCCGGTCGGCAAATGCACGGAGCAGGGAATCGTTGTGTTCAATACGCCTGGAGCGAACGCCAACGCAGTCAAAGAAATGGTATTGACTTCATTGATGGCTTCATCTCGTAATCTCTTTGCCGGTGTTGCTTGGACAAAGACGCTCGAAGGTGAAGGACAGCAAATTCCAAAGCTTGTGGAAGCAGGAAAGAAGCAATTTGTCGGTAAAGAAATCAAAGGTAAAACGTTAGGTGTCATCGGCTTGGGCGCGATTGGTGCGCTCGTAGCGAATGATGCGCTTGATTTGGACATGGATGTCATCGGGTTTGACCCGTTCATATCTGTCGATACAGCCTGGAATCTATCACGCAATGTACAGCGCGCGATGACGCTTGAGCAGTTGTTTGCCGAGTCGGATTACATAACTGTCCATGTTCCATTGACGGATGACACTAGAGGGATGTTCAACCAAGAAACATTTAGCATCATGAAGCCGGGCGTTCATATTTTGAACTTCTCACGCGGTGAGCTTGTGAATGAAACCGATATGCAAGCGGCTCTTGAAGGAGGGCAAGTCGGTCAGTTCATTACAGACTTCCCGAATGAAAATGTGCTGAACATGAAAAATGTCGTGCCGATCCCCCATCTTGGCGCTTCGACACAGGAATCGGAGGAAAACTGTGCCATAATGGCCGCCCGTCAGGTGAAGAGCTTTTTAGAAACAGGGAACATCAAAAACTCCGTGAATTTTCCTAACACCTCCCTTCCTTATACAGGTAAGCGACGTGTGGCTGTATTCCACGAAAACGTTCCTAACATGGTTGGGCAAATCACACTGGCTGTCTCAAGCTTGAACCTAAATATCGCTGACATGGTTAACAGAAGCCGGGGCGGATATGCGTATACGATCATCGACCTTGACGGTGAAGTGAATGGCGATCTCATTCCTGGGCTGGAGGAAAAGATCAAGCAAATCACAGGTGTCGTTACGACCCGCATCATTTAACCGTAAATATATCAGATAAGGTCTTGATTCCTTTTTAGGGATTGAGGCTTTTTTTGTTTGCGATAAGGCTCTGCCGCAGGAATAAGCTGGATGGGGAGGGATATGGCGTAAGTTTGGCGAAAGTAAACTATAGACGTGTGCTGCACAAGCACCGAGCATCCGGACTAGAGGTTTCAACAAACTTGATGGAATCATGTTGAAGGCTGGGCGCGTTAAGAGAAGCTGCACTCTTGAAAACGAAACGGATCCGTTTGAAAAAAATTCATGAAGGAGTGTCTCGTATGCACAAAAAAGATGGTTCCAAATCAATGTGCCAGTGTTTCATCGTACCTAACTATATTTTAGAGAACTTGGCCCTGAATGAAGTGGAAGCGGCGCGGGTCAGTTTAGCGAAAAGCCGGCAAATGCGCAGGCGCAGGATTTTCAAGGAATATGATATCAATGGTGTCATTGCTTTGACCGATGCTGGTTTGGTGCGGCACGGTGAGTCGGCCCGGCATGTGTATGATTGCAAGGGCGGCACGAAGCTCAGAGTGAATGAAGCAAGGAAAGAGGGAGACCGGTCAAGCGGGGACCCCGTCGTTAACCAAGCATATGATTATAGCGGCGTCGTCCGTGATTATTTCAAGGATGTCCTGCACCGTAATTCGATGGACAACGAAGGCCTTGATCTCATCCTGAATGTCCATTATGGGGATAAATTCACGAATGCTTACTGGGATGGCGATGAAATGGTCTTTGGTGACGGTGATGGTGTCATCTTTAGCAACTTTGCCAATTCACTGGATGTCATTGGACATGAACTCACACATGGGGTAACGCAGTTCACAAGCGGATTGGAGTATGTCGGTCAGTCAGGTGCCTTGAATGAACATCTGTCAGATGTGTTCGGGGTTACCATTAAGCAATACTATTTGAAGCAAACGGCTGGAGATGCCGATTGGCTGATTGGCGCCGATATAATGGGGCCTACACTGAAGGGACAGGCGCTGCGTTCGATGAAAGCACCAGGTACGGCGTTTGACAATAAATTGATGGGAAAGGATTTACAGCCGGATCATATGAGGAACTTCTATAAAGGCGAGCGCGATAATCATGGTGTCCACATCAACAGCGGGATACCAAACAAAGCCTTTTACCTTGTATCGATGGAAATTGGAACGGATAAAGCGGCCTTGATTTGGTTCGATGCGATGCAGAGTTTATTTGCGACAGCGAATTTCAATCAATTCGTACAAGTTGTCACCAAATCTGCCCAAAGGCTTGCGGATGGCGGAAAAGTTCCTGACACAGCGATCAAAACGATCGAAGATGCTTTTAAAGCTGTTGGGCTGCCTGAGAAGGTAAATTGAAACGAATGGGAGGCAAAAACGAACATGCTCATCCAGTTTAGCTGTGTCGGCGGAATGGCCAACCTCGATTTGAATGTGGTGATAGATACAGAAGAATTACCACAGGGGAAGCATGAGGAGCTTCAGCAACTCATGCAAACAGCCGATCTGTCCAACCTATCCTCAAGTAAAATGGCAGGGGCTAAAGCACAAGGAGCGGATGCGTTTTCATATCAGCTGGATATCGCAGGGGAAACGAAGAAGCAAAACTTCTCATTCACGGATGTCACAGCGCCAGAGAGGGTACGGCCACTATTGGATTATCTACGCAATTTGGCCATGGAAAAGAAGCTCGCCGAATGAAAATAGACGAAAGGCTGCCATGATTCTTCGGGCAGCCTTTCGTCTATTTGCTTGGACCTCTCATCATTTACAGGATTTCTCTGCCGGTCCGACCGTATACATACTCAATGCAGGATCAGGGTTGTTCCAGGCGCTTTCGAACACAAAAACGATCTTATAGCTTTCGTTGTCCGTATAGGTGACATAGTACATCCCCTCTTGCTCCTTGGCACTAGCCGGCTCCCCGAGCAAATTCTTTACCTGTAATAAATGAATCGTTTGCAGCTGCGGACTGAATTCATCAATCGCAGTGATCGTTTTCCTGGGGGTTGACTCGTCATAGAGGAAACGAACATGATGGCTCCAGTAGTTGGCGGCGACTGTGCTCAAGTCCTCCGGTTCACCCCATGATTTTTCCACTTTCTTTAACGAATCACCAACAGAAAAAGGCCTGCTATTAATGGATTGCTGAGATTCCGAGGCTACCCTCATGATTTTGCCAATCAAGCGATCAGACGAGGACTTCGCCGATGCTGCATGAACACTTCCGCCGCTAAACATGAGTGCAACAAGGAGGAGCATGGTGAAGCAACGGATATAACCACTTTTGTGTTTCAAGCTTGAACACCCTTTCTGCAATTGAAATTGATGAACCACCTAAATATCATACGCAGTCCTCCTGGAAAAAGAACACGCATGCCTTCATCTGCACATGACTAGCATGATGGGAGGAAGGTAGTACTTCATGAAGGGCTGGGGGATGACGAAGATTCAGCCTACTTCAGCTGAACTTTTTTTGGTGTGATAATTTTTTCATAAAAACGTCATTTTTCACCACTTTATATCATGTTATTCACCATTCGTTCACAAAATGGACACGAACTGCTCCAAAAAAAAGGAAGATATTCACCAGTTCAGAAAAAGAAATCAAAAATTATAGCCCTTTAAAGCAAACTTGTAAAGAGTAAGTAAAACTAATGGATAATCGACTCGTAAAGGGGCATGTATTTTGGAAGAGTGAAAATGAGAGCTATTTTACAAAAAATGCTTAAAATAGGATAATGGTCGCAGAGAGGTGAAAAACATGACATATCAGGAAATGAAAGTGTCGATTTCAGGAAACAGTATTACCCAATTCGGGAAGAGAATATTGATCTCGCAAATCCAATTTTCGACTTTGGAGGCCATTTTTGAGATCGATGAGGCAGTTCAAAGAAAGCTCGATCACAAGCGGAGGGCGGATATCAGGGAGTTCATCATGAACGCCGTTGCTGAGGGGGACTTTTACTTTTCGCCGTTCATCTTCTCAAGCAGGGGGGCGATAAAAGAAGTGCCCGAAGGCGGGGAGCTGCCCCCGGGAAGTAAAATTTATATACTGGATGGCCAGCACAGAACGTATGCCCTCATTTCAGCCATCAGTCATTTAAGGGCACGAAAGGAAATGGAGGAAGAAATCGGTCATTTCTCCGAAGCAAAAAAGCTTCAAAGCCAAATTGATAAGCTAAAGGCGTACCCCGTCACGATTCAAATTTATTTAAACCTCGAAACGAAAGAAGAAAGACAGCTATTCAATGATATTAATACAAAGCGGAAAGAACCCCATGTCGGTTTGGTGATGAAATATGATCAGCGTGATGAATATGCTGAACTAACAAGAATCATTGGAGATCAATTGGAAAGCAAGATGGAGATAGAGACCACACTGTCCAGAATATCCATCACAAGCTCGGCCGTGACCTCGCTGACGATCATGAGGCGCTGCCTCATTGCTTTATTCGAAGGAAAGATTACCGATAAAACCGGCAAACCGAAACTTGGAGAGCTAACAAAGGAAGAGATTTTCACGGTCGCATCTGCATTTTTCGAAGCGTGGCTGGAAATTTTTCCGAAGAAGATGACAGATCGGAAGACATTTACTTCAGGCTATTCCGGCATTCAAATAGCCCTCGCCCAAACCATCCAGCAGCTCCACAAACATCATGAAATCCCCTATGAAGAAGCGATTGGCCATATGCTGAGGCTGAAGACAGCCTGTACATGGAAGCACGATGATGAGCTCTTTTCGCACATCTACGACCCTGTAAAAAAACGAATCAAGAATCATTCCACCACGAACGCCATCCAGAAAACGGCTCTCCAGTTCAAACGGGAAATTGAAGGAGGATGGATGCATGATACTAAGTGAATTGGACCGGAAGCGAAGATCGATTGTCTCTTATTCCATCATGGAACTGGTCGATATGTATCGCAATGGTCAAATCGCCACAAGGGAAATAAATCAGCTGCGCGTCCGATCGATCAAGAATTATCTTTTGGAAAATGCCTTAACGAATCAAATCTATCTGCCTCCGCTCGTTGCCAGCTGCAGGGAAGGGACCTTCTCCGTAAAAGAAGCTGCTCAGCTATCGATCATCGATGGAACCCAACGGATTGTGGCCTTTGCCCAATTGGAGGACAGTATCCTGAAAGCATTGAAGAAGGATGAGGAGAAGGTGAAACAGGCATACAAACTCGATTCGCTCATGAAGGACAGCGCAATTGCCGTCCAGGTATTCGAGGGACTTACAGAGGCGGAGGAATCCCAGCTATACTTGGATATCAATCTTAGAGGCAAGAAAGTGCCCCTATCAAAACGAATTTCATTCGACTCGCGAAACAACCTTAATGTCATCACCAATCAGGTGCTTCATACCCACCAAGCATTAAGGACAGCCGGTGTCGAACTCGAAAAACGATCGATTAACCGTCCGGCCAACAAGAACCTGCTTTCCCTATCGCAGCTAAGGCAGGTCATCGGCATCTTCATGACTGGCAGGGTATATGTAAACATTGAAGAGAAAGTATCCTCTTGCCCGCTAGCGAGCAGCGAATATATCACCTTGATTCATTTATATCTGAATGAATTATTCGAGATGTTCCCGCCGGAGCGAATGGGCGATTGCACCAAGTGCATGCTCGCCTGCTATCCGCTTTTCGTAGCGGTTGCCTTGTATGCGAATGATCAGATGGAAAACCAGCCGATCGACCATAGAAAACAGCTGATTACAACAAGGATGTCAAAATTGAAGGCGGTCGATTGGAGCCCGGCGAATCCGATCTGGAGGGAATTTAGCGGCACATATAAAGGCCGCCCGTCCGTATTTCAGCTCAGCAACGATAAACACAATATCAAGGCAATGGTCCGGTGGCTGTATACCCTTTAAGGGAGGTGAGAAATATGTGAGGGAAACAGCAAAAACCCCCTAGGTGAATTTGTCCTGGCAGACCGTCACCTAAGGGGATCGAGCAGGAGTATACCTGGCTCTATGTCTTAGTATACTCCTAAAAAATCATTATGGGAATGAGGAGTGAACGGAATGATGATACGAAAGAAATATGTAATGAACAGGGAAACCATAGCAATGATGGAGCACTATGATGCACATGGCGAGGAGCTGGCGATGGTGGTTGAAGGGGAGAGCACCTTCCTTGTTGCACAGCCGCGCCTTGATATCCTCAATCAGTCGCTCAATCACTTTGGACTGAATCTTGATGGCGGACTTGCAGGAGCGAAGTCGGTGCTTGGCGGCAGATATAGGCTGCCAGTCTGCGTCAGCGCCCAGCTCGGCATGGTCTGGTTCTCCTCCCGCTCCTTCCGCTTAGGCGGAGGTGTCTGGTTTTCCTATATTCACATCGATGACTTCGAGGAAGTGAACGAAAAAGAAACGTTGGTCCACACAGACTATGGTCATTGCCTCTCTGTATCCTTAAGCAAAAATCAACTCATCTTCAAAAGGGACCAAGCATCCTATCTGCATACCACCTTCCATGAACGCTCGCTAGGTAAAAAAACCTTCCATTATGAGCCAGGAAGCGGAATCACCTTTTGCAAGGAACCCGGGGAGCTCCATTACAGGGTAAAGCGGAAGGAATCATGAAAAAATGCTGTGAGAAAGACCGCCAACGTATGGGCGGTCTTTTGTTTTTATCTACCTTTCTTTGTCATCCCTGTTTTCTTCAAGCTTCGCTTTAATGAATTCGATCCACGTTCGCGTTGCGTAGGAGATATAGCTATCTTTTTTCCAAGCGATTCCTACTTGCCACTTGATATGAGGGATTAAGGGGAGCGTGACGATCTCCTCGTTACTTATATCCATCTCTTCCAGGTCACTTTTGGGGAGAACCGTTATTCCCTGGTTGAAGGAGACCATCTCCATGATGAACTTCCACTGTGAAGTTTCACAAATGATATTCGGTTCAAAGCCATTCAGCTTGCAAGCCTGCATGATCAATTCATGAACCTGATAGCCTTCGCGGAAGATGATGAAGCTTTCATCCTTTAAACGGTCCCAGGAGACATGTTCTTGATTGGCCAGTTGATGATGATGATGAACGACAAGACGCAGATCGCCTTTCATGAACGGAATGCTCTCGAACGTATCATCGATGGGCAGGGGCATCACCACTAAATCCAGGTCACCTTGAAGTAAGGTGTTTTTTAGATGCAGGGCGCCATCCTCCACAAAACGGACGGTGATGAAGGGATATTCTTTATGGAATTGGGCCATCAGCTCAGAGAAAATATCCGTTCCAAGCGTTGAAAAAATGCCCATTTTTATATTCCCCTTTTTACTATTCTTCATATCGTCCAATTCGTCATAAAAATGCTCGATCGATTGGGAAATGCGCTGGCCATATTGATAAAGCAATTTTCCTGTATCGGTCAGTTCGATCTTCCTGGTCGTACGGGTCAATAGCTTGGCATCCAATTCTTTTTCAAGATCTTTAATCGATTTACTGATGTTCGGCTGCGACAAGAATAAATGTTCAGCCGCTTTGGAAAAGCTGCCTTGTTTAACGACTTCGGTAAAGTACTGTATTTGTTTGAAATCCAACTAAAACACACCCTCATTTATTACTGGCATTTATAGAATATATCATTATTATATATTTCACTTATATGTATGGGAATATTATATTTGAATAGTAGTGAGTGCGTGACCCAACTTGTAATTATATTCGTTAAAGGTTGGGAACAGTAAAAGGGGAAATCAAAAATAACCGACAACCGGATGAACACGTTCATTCGTCGTTTTTTTATGATGGCTTGTTACTATTTATTTGCAAAAAAGGGGGAATTATTATATGGGTACAATCGGAATTTTGATTGCGATTGCTTTGATCGTCATTCTGGCCATGAAGGGTTTTAGCATCGTATTTATTGCCCCGCTGGCCTCGATTATCGTCATCGTGACGAATGGCATGGATTTCTTTCCTTCTTTAATCGGAACGGAAACATCATTCATGACAGGGCTGACAGGATTTTTAATCAACTATTTTGGCGTATTTTTATTAGGTGCGATATTGGCACAATATATAGAGAAAAGCGGTGCGGCACAGGCCATTGCGCAAAAGGTCCTGTCCATTACTGGTACGGAAAATCCCTTTTCCGTATTACTTGCGATTTATGCGATCAGTGCGA
Organism: Peribacillus folii; assembly: GCF_030271255.1. Classification (GTDB taxonomy): domain Bacteria; phylum Bacillota; class Bacilli; order Bacillales; family DSM-1321; genus Peribacillus. Next base: position 147,322 of record NZ_JASJOM010000005.1, on the reverse strand, counting down.
TATTGACATTCGGGGGCATCAGTTTATTCGTCGTATTGTTCGTGGTCATTCCTTTGGCGAAGCCATTATTCAAGCAACTGAATATCGGCTGGAATTTAGTTGTGATTCCCGTATTTATGGGGATTGGAACATTCACGATGACGATGCTTCCCGGGACACCTTCGATTCAAAACGTTGTCCCGACGACGTACCTTGGCACGACTTTAACGGCAGCGCCATTCATGGGAATCGTCGCAACCTTGATTTCGATTGTAATCGGGGTCATTTATTTAAGGTATACACTGAAAAAAAGCTTGGCTAACGGTGAAACCTTTGCACCATATGCAGAAGAAGAGGAAGAAAAAATTGTATTAAAAGAAAAGATCCCTTCCTTCTTTATCAGTATTTTACCCATCCTTGTACTCATCATCATTATCTTTACAGGCAGTGCCATGAAGGTTGCCAACATCGTATTGATTGGCTTGGCGGCCGCAATCGTGGTAGCCGCTGCATTATTCCATAAATACATTCCGTCACACAAAGCGGCACTCAGCTTAGGAGCGAATGGATCGATCACGCCGATATTCTTCACGGCCGCAGCCGTGGCCTTTGGCGTCGTCATCACCATTGCACCAGGCTTCAAGGTGATTTCCGATTTCATATTAGGAATTCCGGGGAACCCTTTGATTAGCTTATCAGTCGCCTCCGCGGCCCTCGGCGCGATTACAGGTTCTTCATCGGGCGGCCTGGGTATTGCGATGGAGGCATTTGCCAAGTCTTACTTGGCTCTCGGAGTCAATCCGGAAGCGATGCACCGCATCTCGGCCATAGCTTCCTCCGTATTCACGGCCCTGCCGCATGCAGGAGCTATCCTATCGATGTTTGCCTTAACGGGCCTGAATCATAAAAACGCTTATAAATACTCATTCTATAGCACGACATTGCCGAATCTATTTGCGCTCATAGCCGCTTTGCTGCTAGGAATCATGTTTTATTAGGAACAAGCGGAGGGTCCATTGAAGGAGGTGATGAAGAATGGCAAAGTCAATGCGTGAACAAGTCGTCGGTACATGGTCATTGGTATCATACGAAACGAAAGATGTGGATGGAAACAAGGTTTATCCTTTAGGTAAAGATGCCAAAGGCTTCATTATGTATAATCCAGATGGCTATATGTCTGCCCAACTGATGGCGGACGGACGCCCTGCATACAAATCCGGGGACCTGCACACAGGAACACCGGAAGAAATGGCAGAAGCGGCACATGGGTACCTGGCCTATTCAGGCCCGTTCGAAGTGGATGAAGAAAAACAGGAGCTGACCCATCATATGGATGTCAGCATGAATCCAACCTGGCTCGATCAAGCGCAGCCGCGGCTTGCGAAGATTGAGGGTGATCATGTGGTTATTTACAATGGCCTTCATCCGGATGACAAGCTGATCTGGAAACGTGTAACGAAACATTAAGTTTGAAACGAATTTAACACAAAGGGAGATTGAAATCATGACAAACGAACGCACAGTAATCGTAACAGGGGCAGCACAAGGGATTGGATACGCTATTGCAGAATCCTTCATCAATAACGGGGATTTTGTAGCCATTTTCGATTTAAATGAAACGGCAGCGATAAGTGCCGCTGAAAAACTAGGCAATGCAAAAGGCTACAAAGTGAACGTAGCTGACGAACCAAACGTACAAGCGGCTGTTCAACAAGTCATCGCTGAACGCGGCACGGTCGATGTACTCGTCAATAATGCAGGACTTCAATTCATTTCACCAGTGGAGGACTTCCCTGTGGAAAAATGGGATCTTGTAAATGATGTTATTCTAAAAGGAACGTTCTTATTGACCAAGCATGCGCTCCCAGCCATGCAAAAACAGAAAAAAGGACGCATCATCAATATCTCCTCAGCTCATGGCAGAATTCCTGATGCTTACAAATCCGCCTATTGCGCCGCTAAATTCGGGCAAGTTGGCTTCACGAAAGTAACGGCACTGGAAAATGCCTTGAACGGCATCACCTGCAACACGATCATGCCAGGGCCCGTTCGCACGGAACTAATCGAAAAGCAACTGCCAATCCTTGCAGAACAAGACGGAACAACCGTAGAAGAAGCGCTAAACCATCACATCCTAGGCAAACAATGGATTAAACGCTTACTCGAACCATCCGAAATCGGCGCAACAGCCGTATTCCTAGCCTCAGACGGCGCCGCTGCCATCACAGGCGAAGAAATCGGTGTAGCAGGCGGAATCTAATTGCCTATAAAGAAAAAGCATGATTTCTTTTGAAATCATGCTTTTTTGTTTTATGGCTATAGCGAGCTGTGTTTTACTTGGCTGGGGTTTGAAGCTGTTCGTTATACCCTTGCTTAAAAAGAATGGTAAATTAAAGGAAGGGGGATTTCCCCCACTTTATTGGAGGTGAGGGATCATGGTTAAGCCGAAAGTGATCGTATATAAGAAAGTAGATCAAGAAGTGTTGGAGTATATTCAACATACTTGTGATGTCACCTATTTCGAGGATCTTGATGCACGGAACTATCCTGTATTTCTTCAAGCCTTGAAGAATGCACAGGGGATAGTAGGGTCTGGTTTGAAAGTGGATAAAGCATTACTGGACCAAGCGCCGGAATTGAAGATCGTTTGTAATGCTTCGGTTGGTTACGATAATTTTGATGTAGCGGAGCTGTCGAATCGGGGAATCATGGCTACGAATACGCCAGAGGTCTTGAACGAAACAGTCGCAGATACGATTATGGGCTTGATGTTATCGGCAGCAAGAAGATTGCCTGAGCTGGATCGACTGGTTAAGTCAGGGCAATGGACAGCTTCGATGGGGGAAGATTTATTTGGATTGGATGTCCACCATAAAGTCTTGGGGGTCATCGGTATGGGCGGAGTAGGCTCTGCCGTTGTGAAAAGGGCTCGTTTCGGATTCGATATGGATATCTTATATCACAACAGATCTAGAAATGAAGAAGCGGAGCAAACGTTTGGAGCTACATACTGTACATTGGAGGATTTATTAAAGCGGTCGGACTTTGTCTGCTTAATGACACCTCTTACTCCTCAAACCGAAAAGATGATGGGGGAGAAAGAATTCAAGCTGATGAAAAAAAGCGCCATTTTCATCAACGGCTCAAGAGGAGGAACGGTGGATGAGGCTGCCTTGGTCACTGCACTCAAAACAGGTGAAATCCACGCGGCAGGATTGGACGTCTTCGTGCAGGAGCCTGTCGGGGCAGACAATCCATTGCTTTCCATGAAGAACGTCGTCACCTTGCCGCATATCGGTTCCGCAACAGCCGAAACTAGAAGGAAAATGGCGATGCTGGCGGCAACCAATCTTGTAGCCGGTCTAAAGGGTGAGGTTCCGCCAACCTTGATCAAAACCGGTGTAAAGGCAAAGTGAATTTGTAGAAAATCTATATGAACGTCAATGGATAGCCTTAGGGCTATCCATTTTTTTATTTCGTCCATACCGTAACAAGGAGGTAGACGGCCATAAAAAAACCAGTCAAGCGTAGCTCGACTGGTTACTGAATGTAAATGAACATGTAAAAAGAAATGGGTAAAATCCATTGATATATATCATGATTTGTGATAAATTAGGATAGAAACACATTTTATTAATATATATGCATTTTATCCCTTACTATAAGTATAAGGTAAAGCTCACCTCTAGTCAACCCCTATTATTATTTTTTAAGGAGTGTCTGATATGAACGATGAAATTCGGCAGGAGCAAGAGCGTTTGGATGAGGTACTCGAAACGATTACGCAACAGATGGACAAAATAGAAGGAGAGACGTTACAGCGTAAAAAAGAAGTGGTCAATATCCGTAAACACTTTTGGGATGACCTCAAGGTGAATGTGGATACGTTTGATGACTACCTGGAGACCATCATTGGTTTAAGGCAACAGGCCCAAGCCCTGTCTGTAAGCGAGGGTGAACATAAATATACTTCAAAGCGACTGGCAGCCTTGCGCCGCATGAAGGAATCGCCTTATTTCGGCCGAATTGATGTCACGGAAGAAGGGTCTTCGATTACGGAACCTATTTATATTGGAACCTCGACGCTTACTGATCCAGCAGGTGAAAACTTCCTGATATACGACTGGAGAGCTCCGATTTCGAGCGTGTATTATGACTATCCCCCCGGCCCAATGGAATACTCCACTCCCGGAGGCGTCATTAGGGGAGATCTGGAGAAAAAGTGGCAATTTATCATCAAGGGAGGCGCAGTCGAATCCATGTTCGATACGAGTCTCACGATTGGAGATGAGATCCTGCAGCAGGTGCTGGGCAAGGGTACGGATAAGCATATGCGCAGCATTGTCTCCACGATCCAGCGAGACCAAAATAAAATCATCCGCAACGATCGCGGACGGCTGCTCATCGTTCAAGGGGCGGCTGGCAGCGGCAAGACATCGGCCGCCCTCCAACGGATCGCGTACCTTCTCTATAAAAATCGAGAAAAACTAAAAGCCGATCAAATCATCTTGTTCTCCCCAAACTCCATGTTCAATAGCTACGTATCCAATGTGCTACCAGAGCTTGGTGAAGAAAATATGCAGCAAGTAACCTTCCAGGAGTACTTGGACCATCGTCTGGCTGACTCGTTTCAAGTGGAGGATCCGTATGAGCAATTGGAGTTTTTGCTGACTGAAGCGGATGATCCTTCCTATAACACGAGATCAGCGAGCATTACATTCAAGGCATCGCTTCGCTTTTTCGAGATAATCAAAACGTACAGCCGATCACTGGAGCTATCTGGAATGCTCTTTAGAGGGATAAGATTCAGGGGGGAAACGCTTGTCTCCGCCAAACAAATCTCAGAAAGATTTTATACCAGAGACACTGGACTAAACTTTCACAATCGGATTGATAAACTAAAAGAGTGGTTAGGCGAGGTACTTGATGAAACGGAAAAGCTTGAACTGAAAAAATCGTGGGTCGAGGAGGAAATCGAGTATCTTGGCAAGGAAGACTATCAAAAGGTATACAGCCAAATACAGAAAAAACGCGGCGATACGGAGGACTCCTTTGATGATTATGAACAAGAGAATGAATTGCTCGCGCGTATGATCGTTCGCAAGAAGCTGAAGACGCTGCGGAAACGGATCAAAGCACTTCAATTTATCAATATCAAGGGCATCTACAAGCAGCTTTTTGATGAAAAAACAAGGATCGAATTATGGCATGGCAGCAACACACCTGCTGAAAGGGAAATATGCTCCGTAACGCAAAAAATGCTTGAGGAAGGTAAGCTGTATTACGAAGACGCGACGCCATTCTTGCTGCTGCAGGAGCTCATTCAAGGATTTCAGACGAACAGCTCCATTAAATATGTACTAGTAGACGAGGCACAGGATTATTCCCCATTTCAATTTGAATTCCTAAAACGCTTGTTTCCTTCGGCAAGGATGACCGTGCTCGGTGACTTTAATCAGGCAATATTTGCTCATGCCAGCGAACAAGTGAATTTCGATACGCTTACAAGTTTGTATGGAACCGATAAAACAGAGACGATTACCTTGGATCAAAGCTACAGATCGACAAAGCAGATTATTGAATTCACCCGGGAACTCATTCCGGAAGGCGATCGCATTAAAGCGATCGACCGAGAAGGAGAAAAACCTTTACTGACAAGAGTGTCCAGCCAGCAAGAATTGCACGGGGAAATCATGGCTAAAGTGAAAGAGTGGCAAAGCCGTCAGTATAATACCATCGCGATCATATGTAAATCGGCTGCGGAAAGTGCCGCTGCATACAAAGCATTACATGCCATCGACGAATTGAAACTCGTACAGAAAGGCACGAATGAATATGAGCAAGGCGTTGTCGTTATTCCCGCTTACCTGGCCAAGGGCATCGAATTTGATGCGGTCATCATCTATGATGCATCGGCGGAAACATACGGCGATGAAAGTCTGCGCAGATTGTTCTACACGGCATGTACGAGGGCCATGCATGACCTGCAGATCTATACGGTCGGCGAGCCGAGCCCATTCTTGCTCAACACAAGAGCGGACAGCTTCCTTCAGAGCACCCATTAACCAAGCCGCTGCCTGCTTTCAAGAATATCCGAAGCCTGCATGGACACACGTTCTATGCAGGTTTTTCATGGATGGAGCCGGACCGTCACAGAAAGAAAATTAATTTGTCAACCGGTCGGACATAATAATCGTGGAGGTGAAGGAAATGAGCAAAAAATCAGCAGGTAGAGGCAGGATCGCACCAAGTGTTAATCCTCAAGGACAAGGAAAAGATGTGGAATTCTCCACAGAGCCCAAAAGCGAGCTTGAAAACAAGGCAAAAAAGTCCAATACGAAATAACGGTACGTAGTAAAAGCAGCCCTTCTCTTCTTTGAGAGGGGTTTTTGATAGGGGAGCTGAAATCAACGCTCATTGATTCGGTCTCATTCTCGGTATTTGTCGAGGAACTCTACGTTTTCGAAGCATGGAAATATGAAAGAATAACAGAATGAAGCTAGCTAAAAAACATACCAATTATATCTATCGCTATGCTAACATGAAAGACCGGGTGAAAAAACAAATGGAGAGGAGTTACTTATGAAAATAAACCAATTGATAGCGAACAATATTAATGAACTGGATACAGTGCTGCCAGGCGATCGATCGTTAGGGATAGCGGGGTTGTCCGGTTCAGGGAAAACGACCTTTTGTCAGACCATAGGGGAGGAATCGAAGAAGCGTCTCGTCTCCTTATTGCCGAAGGCGGAGTATCAATATTTATTTCCTGATATTATGGAAACCAATTTCAGTGCCATCAAGATGGAGGAAATGCCGCTGGTCCTTTTCCTCGGCAAATCGTCCATATCTTCCAATCCCCGTTCGACCATTGGCACCCATACTGGGGTGTATAAAGAGATTCGAGTTTGCCTTGCTGAAAAATTCAATCTTTCTCCAGAGGTTTTTTCCTTTAATAACGCCTTAGGCTGGTGCCCCGCTTGCAAAGGACGCGGGACGACGAAGAACGTCGAATGTCCGAAGTGTAAGGGGAAGCGCTACAATCAAGAAGTCGAGCAATATACGATTGAATTATTCGAGCGTCCGCATACCATATCGGATATCAATGAGTTAAGCATCGAAACGATTCTTTCACTTGCAGAAACATTACATATTAGTGAAGCTAAACAGCATATCCTCCAAAATATAATCAATATGAATAGTGGTTATTTAAGCATGGACCGGATCATGGGGACGGTGTCAGGGGGAGAATTGACGCGGCTTTACTTAGCCGAATTCATGGCGACAAGCGAAAATACCGTGATCATTATTGATGAAATCTCCGTCGGTCTCGATCATCGAACGTTGTTGAAGATATTGGAGCAGGTGAAGCAATTAGGCGGCAAAAATCAAATATGGCTCATTGATCATTCAGACACGGTGTTGGATAGCACGGACCAGCCATTATTCTTTGGACCTGGCAGCGGGAAGTATGGCGGTAAAATCGTGACGGAATCACCGCGTCCGAAGCCGATCAGCTGGGAGCGAAATGCGGCAGCACCAACGGAATCCTATCAATTTCACGATCTTCACTGCCGTACTATCCAAATCGAACAAATTCAGATTCCGAAGAATCGCCTCGTTACCTTTACGGGCGAGTCAGGCTGCGGTAAATCCACACTGGTCAATGAATGTATCGCCAAAGATTTTCAGAACCGCTATCCAAAGGATAAACTGGTCATGGTCGGTCAGGATCGCAATAAGTCGATCACCAGCCGTTCGACCGTTGCGACGTTCCTTGATATCAAGAAGAAGCTCACCAAGTACAGTGAGGAAATTGATGATATCTTTCAGCGCTCGATCGAGGATATCATCGATGAATTGCCTAATGAGGACATCGCCCATAAACGCTTGAGCTTATTGATCAAGCTTGGGCTTGGGTACTTGACGTTAGCGCGGAGAACACAATCGCTATCGACGGGGGAATTCCAATGTGTCCACTTAGTTTCCGAGCTGTTCGCGAAGACAAGGAACCCGCACACCCTGTTCATTTTCGATGAGCCTTCAAAAGGGTTATCGCAAAACATATTAAACCAATTTATTGATAGCATCAGGGTCATCCTCAAGGATGAATCGGTCTCGATCATCATGATCGAACATAATCGGTATATGCTGGAAAGCTCGGATTATATCGTCGATTTTGGTAAAAGACAGCCTGCGCCAGTCAAGCATCTTGACGTCGTCAGTCATGATGCATACTTTCAAGATAACAACAGTGAAAAGCGAATGGAACCGCTGCATATATCCTCCGCTCTCCAGTCAAGAAGCGGCATCGATTATTTGCAGGAAAACCAATTGGCCTATTTCAAGCGGGCAGAGAATATCTATAAGGGAGGTATCCTCAAAAGCTTGTCTTCGATGGCCCGGTTGATTTATGGGGAATACGAATCGGACACGATTGCACCTGTTATCGCGATTGATCTTGAGCGGCACTTATACAGTCAATATACGTTTTTATATGAAGTGGGCGGTATGATCAATCATCTGGTTGCGGCACATCCGACCAATAAAGATACAAGAAGCTTCGACTTTTATTCTAAGGATAATCATTGTCCAAGCTGTTCGGGCCGCCGTGTCATCGAAAAGTTTGATATCGATGTCGTCATTCAAGATCAAAACGTCCCCTTCTGGGATGGTTTATTACATCCGGACGTGATGGAAGTATTGAAATATTACCAATATCCAAAACTGCAATTTTTATTTGATGAAATCAAGCATGAACTCGGTCACGATTTGAGTAAAAGCTATAAGGAGATGACCGATGCTGAGAAGCGGACGTTCTTATATGGATATTGGGAAAAGTCCTTTTATGATAAAGTCGGCAAGGCCTCTCGGACATGGGAAGGCTTCAACCTCATCATCTCGCGCTATATGTTCATATCGAAATCGATCATTAAAGAGCAAATGAAGGCATCAAAGGAGACGATCACCTGTCCGGTCTGTCTTGGAACAGTGTTGAATCATCATAAAAAACTGACATTTGCTGGTACGGACATTCGCGAGATCATCCAACAGCCAATTGATGAAGTCATCAAAATAGCAGGAAACATGCCAGTACTGGAAAAACTAAAAGCGATTGTAGGCGGCGATATCACACTGACGGCTGATGTCTCATTCCTTCCACGGGAAACACAAGCTGCCTTGAAAATGCTCGAGCTTGAACTGGCAAGCTTCCAAGGATATGAAGTGGTCCTGCAAAATGCACGGCCTTTCTGGAGCAGCATAACAGGCAGTCTTGAAGCCATCAGCAGAAAAAATCAAATCACCATCTGTGATTTTGGCGATATTAATGAAACTAGGGAAACGATCATTGATAAATATTTCACCAATGGGACATACAAAAAACTTACCTATGTCTATGAAGTGTTTGGCTACAAGAAAATCGTCACCCAAATCAATAAAATCAAAGCAAGTCATAAATGCCCATTTTGTAATGGGAAGAAAGTGATTTCCGAAGATGGCCTTCATGACGGGGTCCATAAATTAACGATACCTTGTGTGAGCTGTCATGCCAGTGGCATTGATGATGAAGGACGTAAAGCGATCGTCGAAGGCATCAATGTGGAAACCTGGCTGACAGGGAAAGTGAGCGATGTCGTGGGTGAAGGTGAGCGTACCGAAGCCGTTGCCGATATTCCGATCTTCGCCCGCATTCGTGAATTGAACAAACGTGATATGATGGCGGTTCATGCATGCCTGGAGCGGTAAAGATAAATATGACAGCACTTCAATGAAAAAAGTCCGCCGGAAATGGCGGACTTTTTAAATGGAGCAGCAGCTTCTCCTTATATGGAGGAAACTGCATGATAAACAGGAAGCGTTACCGTAATCGTCGTCCCTTTATGAGAGGCACTATTTATATGAAGCGTGCCATTCATCGTTTGGATCGTTTTGACAGCGACCATCGAACCTAGCCCTGTCCCTTTCTCTTTGGAGCTATAATACGGCTCGCCAAAACGATGGATTTGTTCTTTGTTCATGCCGATGCCATCGTCCCTGATTTCGATAATGATGTCATCATCATTTACATAGGAGATAATGCGAAGCTCCCCGCCGCTCGGCATGGCCTCGATCCCATTTTTAATCAGATTGAGGAAGCATTGCTTAAAATGCTGAATATTGCCGCGGGTGATACCTGGGGTCAGCTGTTCGGATATTGTAACCACATTCATGTTAGCTAAAGGTTTAATCATTTCAATCAAATAGCCTATTTCACGGTCGATGGAAATGGTATCGACCTTTTCGTGGGCAGGTTTGGCGAATGCCAAGTATTCACTAATGATCGATTCCGCACTATTAAGCTCCCGAACGACATGCTGGATATATTGCTCTTTTTCGGTTTGGGTAAGATCGGGTGCTTTTAGCAGCTGAACGAATCCTTTCACTACCGTTAAAGGGTTTCTGACCTCGTGAGAGATGCTGGCCGCAAGCTGACTGACGACTTCCATCTTTTCAAGCCGCACCATTTGTGTTCGGATTAAAATCGCATCCTTTAAAATTTCTATGATATACACAGCTAAACCGATAATGAAAGGCGGAAGGATGATGAAATAAAAGATATACGCCTCGGTTATTTGGAATGAATCAGACATAGCGAGTGCAAGGAAACTGGATAGGATACCCAGGAACACGATCAATACGATCGAGCTATTCAGCTTACTTTTTCTGTTAAATGCATTGAATTTAGCAGAAAATAGTGCCGTAATGACGAATATAACAAGATAAACAAGTAAAGTAAGGAGATTGAAGCCATTCATAACAAACCTGCCAGTCAAGAGAATGACCAATAAGACAGCACCGACAGGCCAACCGCCATAAAGTGTCCCGATGATAAAAGGGATTTGCCTGAGATCATGAACACAATATTCATCGATATAAATAGGAAACTTCATACATAAAAGAATGGGAATGCTCATGCATGTAGTGATCAGGACCTTGCCATACTGACTTAACTTCTTGCCGTGATCTAATAATGTGGAATAAATTAAAATACTTACCAGGATATAAAAGAGGTTATCTAAAATGTGTTGATTCATATAAGTGAAATTCATCGGATTCTCCTGAAAAATTACAATTTGGTCTACCTACAAGAATAACACTAAAAAGGAGAATTTGAATAAAGTAATTTATTGTAAGAACGATATTTTGAAAAAGAATGATTGATTCGCAGTGTAAGTCAACGATCGCGAATCAATTGAAAAAGGCTTTGGAATTCCTCATTCCAAAGCCTTTACTTTTGATGTCGATAATCATGCCAACTAGAGAAAGTCACTTCAAATAGGCTAAGAAGCGGTTAATTAAGATGTTCATCTGTTGATACCATCAAGACCTTGACATTTTGTTCCTTGAGATTATTTATGTAACTTCCTGTCACATCATCATCCGTTATTATCGTATCGATTTGTTTGACTGAAGCAAAGGAGGCTATTGAATTTTTATTGATTTTGGTATGGTCAAGCAAGGCAACCACCTTGTTGGAGGCGCTGACCATGGCTTTTTTCAGTTCGACCTCATATACACTGAAATCCGTTAATCCTGATTCAAAAGAAAACCCATTAGCGGACGTAAACATCAGATCGATATTAATTTGATTTAGAATATTAATCCCTAAGCTGCCTTCGAGGGAGAAGGACCCTTTTTTGATGATGCCTCCCAATAATATGACAGTAATATGGGGATTTTCATTTAATTCCAGGGCAGTATTGATGCCACTCGTTACAACGGTCAGCCTGATCGGCATGTCTTTGATGGTGCGTGCAAGTTCAAGAGCGGTCGAGCTTGAATCGAGCATGATGCATTGCCCGTTTGAAAGAAGTTCAGCTGCTTTCTTGGCTATGGCAGCCTTTTCATGGCGGTTCTTTAATTCTCGTGTAGTGAAGCTTGTATCGCTATCTTGCTTATCCGATAGTATGGCTCCTCCATGTGTCCTTTTTAGAAGACCTTCCTCCTCCATTTTCGATAAATCCGTGCGTAATGTCGCTTCAGATACTTTAATGTCTTCTGAAAGTTCTTTGATGGTCACGCGATGCTGATCTGTTAGTTTTTCAAGTATGATTTTCCTTCGTTCTGACGCAAACATTTTTTTCATTTTATCACCTATATACCTGAATTATTTTATCCTTACTTGCGAAAGGGGCTTACTGAAATACATATAAGAGAAGTCTTTAAGATTCAAAAGAGGCGGAATGGAAACGATTGATTGAATTTTCTTTTCATTATCATCATACATCATTTTTGTGAATTTATCTAAAGTAATTAGAAAACGAAAACAAATGAAAAATATAATGAAAATAAACGAAAGTATTTATTGACCATCCAACAATAAATGTAATATACTGAAAATAGAAAAAAGAGAAAAACTGTAAAAAACATGAGGTATGATTGAAAAATTTCATTTTACACCGATTATGTAAGCGTTATCCAAGAAAAAATATTCGAGGAGAGATGTAGAATGGTTCAAAGTCATGAAACAGCAGTACAGGAAAATGAAAAGAGTGTATCCATCCCTGCGACGATGAAAGCAGTTGTGGCCTATTCCCCAGGTGATTACCGCCTTGAAGAAGTACCTGTCCCGCAAATCGAGGATGGAGAAATTTTAGTTAAAGTCGAAGCATGCGGCATTTGTGCCGGAGATTTGAAAGCGTTCGATGGGGCGCCAAGCTTTTGGGGTGACGATCAGCAGCCAGCCTACATAAAAGCCCCGATGATCCCGGGCCATGAATTCATCGGTCATGTTGTCGCACTTGGTGAGGGAGTCAAAGGCGATTTCAAGATTGGTGACCGTATTATATCCGAACAGATTGTTCCTTGCTGGGACTGTCGCTTCTGTAATCGAGGACAATATTGGATGTGTGAAAAACATGATTTGTATGGGTTCCAGAACAATGTAAACGGCGGTATGGCTGAATATATGAAATTTACAAAAGAAGCAATTAATTATAGCGTGCCGGAAAACCTTCCAATCGAAAAAGCTATTTTGATAGAACCATATGCGTGTTCCTATCATGCTGTAGAGCGTGCACAAATTCAATTGGGAGATGTTGTTGTACTGGCAGGGGCCGGAACACTTGGACTGGGGATGATAGGTGCAATCAAGAAATCAGGACCTGGTAAATTGATTGTACTCGATCTGTTTGAAGAGCGGTTAGAAATGGCGAAGCAATTCGGGGCGGATATGGTATTGAACCCAGCAAGAGATGATGTAAACGCAATTGTCAAAGAGCTGACGGACGGTTACGGCTGTGACATCTATATTGAAGCGACTGGAGCGCAAAAATCCGTTGAGCAAGGGTTGAACTTGATTCGTAAACTGGGGCGTTTCGTCGAATTCAGCGTATTCAAAGAACCGGTAACAGTGGATTGGAGCATTATCAGTGATCGGAAAGAACTGGATGTACTCGGTTCCCATCTTGGTCCATACTGCTACGAGCCTGTTATCAAAGGGATTGCCAATGGCGATCTTCCTACAGAAGGTGTTGTCACACATGAACTTCCACTTGAAGAATTCGAGAAAGGATTCCAACTAGTGAAAAGCGGCAAAGAGTCATTAAAGGTCATCTTGAACCCAAATCTATAACACGATCATAGGCAAATGGGTTCCTTCTTTGTTTCGGAACCTGTAGATGAAAAGAGAAGAAGAGGAGGAAAAACGATGAATCAGGGACTATTAGGAAAGCTGGGGATGGATTCCAAAATGGCCATGGGGTATCTTGGTGTACTGCTGTTCATGATGGGTGACGGGTTGGAATTAGGCTGGCTATCTTCCTATTTAATCGATAATGGATTAACTGTTCAGCAATCTGCCCTTCTATTCAGTGTATATGGGTTCGCGGTTGCCATCGCAGCCTGGCTTTCCGGCGTACTAGCTGAAGTATTGGGCCCCCGCAAAGCCATGTCCTTAGGGGTAGCCCTATTCATAGCGGGAACGCTCGTTTTTTTAACCGTCGGCCTTCCTACCATGAATCTAGCAATCATGATCCCTACCTATTCACTTCGGGGACTTGGTTACCCTTTGTTTGCCTACTCTTTCCTCGTTTGGCTGACATATTACGCACCGGCAGAAAGGCTGGGAACGGCTGTCGGCTGGTTCTGGGTCTCGTTTGCCGGAGGGTTGAATGTTCTTGGAGCCTATTACTCCAGCTTTGCCCTTTCTTATCTAGGAGAATGGAAGACGCTTTGGAGTGCCCTTGTATTTGTGACACTTGGAGCCATAATTGCCATTTCCTTAAACAAAGATGACGGAAGTAATAGAAGGAAATTCGCTTCTAAAGCGGAAGCATTTAAATATATTTCCAAGGGAATCACGATAGCTTTTGAGCGTCCGAAAGTCGGGCTTGGGGGTATCGTTCGTACGATCAACACGGCAGGTGCATATGGATTTGTTGTGTTTCTGCCAGCTTATATGATGGAAATTGGATTTATCCGAACTGAATGGTTGCAGATTTATGGCGCATTATGGTCCAGCAATGTAATTTTTAATCTGATATGGGGCATTATCGGCGATAAATTCGGCTGGCGTAACACGGTGATGTGGTTTGGCGGTGTAGGGTGTGCTGTATTCACAGCGGCACTCTATTATACTCCTTTCTTCCTTGGAGCGAATTACATGGCGACAACACTCGTTGCCATTTGTTTCGGTGCTTGCCTTGCTGCATACGTGCCCCTTTCTGCATTAATTCCATCACTTGCCCCGGAAAACCGCGGGGCTGCCATGTCCATTCTGAACCTGGGTGCCGGCCTGAGTACATTCGTTGGTCCGGCTCTTGTCGGTCTTTTCATTGGCAGTGTCGGAACGGCAGGAATAATTTGGATTTATACAGGATTGTATTTGATCAGTGCGTTCATGATGAAATTTGTTACATTACCTAAGAAAATGGAAGCAGAAAAAGTGGATACGTCTCCTAACGTTCAAGTAGTGCAATGAATCTCATTGTTGAACGTTGATAATGAAGTTAATAATGAAAAAATGAAGCTGATAATGATGAATATTAAGCGAAAAAAAACTGAAAGGGCGTTGTATAATGAAAATTGGGTTAGGTTCCGATCATAATGCTTTTGATATGAAAGATAGTTTGAAAGAGTATATTCAAGAATTGGGACACGAAGTTATCGATTACGGTTCGGAAGATTCATGTACGGAGATTGATTATCCAGGAGTGGCTTTTCAAGTAGCTAATGACATTAATGAACAAAAATTGGATCGTGCCATTTTAGTTTGCGGTACAGGTATCGGAATGGCAATTGCGGCAGGAAAGGTCCCGGGCATTCGTGCAGCACTTTGCCATGACACCTACTCAGCGGAGCGTTCACAAAAAAGTAACGACGCTCAAGTGTTAACCATGGGAGCAAAGGTGATTGGGATCGAAACGGCCAAAAATATAGTGAAGGTGTATTTAGCGTCTGATTTTCCGGGTGGTAACTCAGCAAGAAAAGTTCAGCAAATAATGGATAAAGAGCAGGATTTTTTGAAAGGAGCTGCAGCAAAACATGAAAAAGCTCATTAATGATCCAACAAGAGTCGTGGAAGAAATGATTGAAGGATATATAAAAGCCTACCCGAAACATGTAAGGCAATTAGCTGAAAACGATCGGGCACTTGTTACCGCGAAGGAAACAAGAAACGGAAAAGTAGGCGTCCTCATTGGCGGCGGATCGGGCCACGAACCAGCATTTATTGGATATGTGGGTGCTGGCATGGCTGATGGCGTTGCCGTAGGGAATATTTTTGCTTCTCCTCCTCCAGATCCGATTTTGGAAGCGACGAAAGCCATCGATAAAGGAAAGGGCGTTATTTATATATATGGCAACTATGCCGGGGACGTAATGAACTTCGGCATGGCGGCAGAACTGGCTGATCTTGAAAGCGATATCCGTGTTGGATCCGTGCTTGTAACGGATGATGTAGCTTCCGCGCCAAAAGAAGAAAAACAAAAACGCAGAGGGATTGCAGGGGAATTTTTCGTCACGAAGGCAGCAGGGGCTGCAGCGGATAAAGGGTATAACTTGGAGGATGTTGTACGAGTGGCTCAAAAAGCAAACGATTACACGCGGACAATGGGCGTCGGTTTAACACCTTGCTCACTGCCACAGACAGGAAAGCCCAGCTTTGAACTTGCTGATAACGAGATGGAAATCGGCCTTGGCCACCACGGTGAACCTGGCATCGAAAAAGGTGACTTGCTGCCGGCTGATCAGGTGGTCGATCGCCTTATGCATGATATTTTGATAGACATGCCAGTAGAATCAGGCGAAAAAGTAGCCGTTCTTGTAAACGGATTAGGCTCCACAACGAATATGGAACTTTATATCATGTTTAGACGTGTTGAACACATTTTACGTGACAAAGGCATTATCATTCACCGTTCATATGTAGGAAGCTACAGCACATCTCTTGAAATGGGCGGTGCGTCTGTCACGATTACAAGATTAGATGAAGAATTGGCAGCGTTCATCGATCATCCTGCAGACTGCCCATTGTATGTCCAAAAATAAGGAGGAATTAACGATGAAGATAACAGCGGCAGAATTCAAGACCTTTTTAAAAAACGTTGTCACGATGATGGAAGAACAAAAAGATTATTTGTGTGAATTGGACCGGAAGCTGGGTGACGGCGATCATGGGGTCACGATGTCCATTGGCTGGCAGGCTGTTAACGAAAAACTGGATGGCGAACTCAAAGACGAGCAGGATTGCGCAAAAATTAGCATGTTAGCAGGTCGTACGTTTTTAAGTGCCGTCGGTTCATCGGTTGGTCCTCTTTATGCAACTGGTTTTATGAGGGGCGCGAAAGCAATTCAAGGAAAATTGGAACTTGGTGATCAAGAATTAAGGGATTTCTGGGTCGCTTTTGTGGATGGGATTAAGGAACGCGGCAAAGCGGAAGTTGGCGAAAAAACGATGATAGATACCCTGCAGCCAGCAGCTGAGAGTTTGCAAACGAAATTTGCCCATACGAATGACTTCGTTGCATCCTTTACGGAAGCGGTGAAAGCGGCAGAGCTAGGAATGGAGTCAACAACAGGAATGCTATCTAAGCGCGGACGTTCAAGCCGTCTTGGGGAACGCTCCCTTGGAACGAAGGATCCTGGTGCCGCATCCTCTTACATGATTCTCCACACATTTTTAACAACCATTACATCGGCTCAAACAGTATGATGCACGACATTCAATCACATATCAAAAATAATTAGATTATTCCGATTAAAGTTAATGGAAATATGCAGCTGAATTTCGCTTGTGTGTGGATAAAAATACATATTCATGAAAAAGGAAGGAGCTGATTCGTGTTGTCTATTGTGAACATCAAGCAAACTGAAAATGTTCAATCACTGGCCGGTGACTTTCTGGTCGTTGCTCAAAAAGCGGCGATCGCAGCATATCCCTTGATTGGGAAAGGCGACAAAATCGGTACGGACAAGGCCGGAACAACAGCCATGCGTGAAGAGATGAACCGCATAAATATGAATGCAACAATCGTCATTGGCGAAGGGGAAATGGATGAAGCGCCGATGCTGTATATTGGTGAAAAGCTTGGTACTGGCACTGAACCTCAAGTAGATATTGCGGTTGATCCGATAGAAGGAACGACCCTCGTTTCAAAAGGACAGGATAATTCGCTGGCAGTGATTGCTGTGGCTAAACGCGGTGCCCTCTTGCATGCCCCTGATATGTACATGGAAAAACTTGCAGTCGGCCCGGGTGCGAAGGGCAGTATCGATATCGAAGCTTCGCTTACAGAAAACATGAAGTCCGTCGCAAAGGCGCTGGGCAAGGATGTGAGGGAATTGACCGTCATGATGCAGGAACGAACGCGTCACAATCATTTAATGAAGCAAGTATTTCATCTCGGCGCAAAAGTTCGATTATTTTCAGATGTTGATATTACAGGAGCTGTTGCTACAGCGGTTGACGAATTGGATGTTGATATCCTTGTCGGAACGGGCGGTGCCCCCGAGGGTGTGATTGCTGCAGTTGCATTGAAATGCCTTGGCGGTGATTTTCAAGGTCGACTTGTTCCCAAATCTGAAAAGGAACTGATGCGGTGTAAGAAGATGGGGATATCCAACCCCCATGCCCTATTGACGATCGATGACATCGTGAAAACCAATGATTGTTTCTTCGTCGCAACCGGGATCACAGACGGCCCTTTATTAAAAGGTGTCCGCAGAAAAAGGAACAATAAGCTGATTACCCACTCTTTCGTTGCAACAGCGGAGCAATCGCAGTTTGTAGAAGCGCGCCACAACGTCCAAGACACATGAAAATGGGGACCGAGGTATCCCCTCAATCAAAGAAGCATCGCTTGCGCTTGCAGTTGAAGCGCAGCGTACACTGGCATAAGAAGGTTAGGAATGTCTTATGCCTCCTGTCAAATCGTAAAAGGTGCACTTTTACGATTTTTTTGATGTAAAATAAACTGTTTGGAATTTCCTATAAAAGTAAATATAATTAAGACAGAGGTGATATTCAGTGAAATCGTGGAAAAAAGAAATCGAAATAAATGCACCAATCGAGCATGTATGGAAGTATCTTGACGGTTCTTTAGAAAATATGCAAAAAATCATGCCCCAAGTGATTGAACAAAAGCCGATCAAAATAACGGAGGAAGTGGTCGGGAGTATATATCGCCAGAAATATAGAGAAGGCAAACGAACAGAGGAATATGATATCGAAACACTCGCGTATACCAATGAACCTGATGAGAAAAAGCTAAAAGTGGGCTTCATCCTGGCCAAAATGTTTGAGATAACAGCATTGTATGAATTGAATAAAATCAACGACAGCCAAACTTCCTTTACATACACCGTCACCAGCCGCCCGTTAAAATGGTACCTGAAGTTACTATTGATATTTGCTACCGATAAAGTGGTCGTTGAGTTTTTGGAACGTTTCAAGAAGGTAGCTGAAGCGGAAACGGGTGGGGAATGATTTAAGTTTACTAAAAAAACTGTAGGTAAGAATTTGATCAAGTTGTGAAATGTAGGTAATAAAAACTATTTAACATTTCAAACCCTTGGCACTTCTAGTGTCAGGGGATTTTTTGTTTGTGGGGGAAATGTATCAGATGAGTATACAGTAATTATTATTCTTTTTCGGTTTTTGTGAGTGAATCACAAAATTGAAGGAGGGGTGTTCCAATTTTGGAGTTTTGCATTTCAAGATTGGATCCTAAAAAATCTAGTTCTTGGTTATTATGTGAATATGGAAGCAAAAATTATTAAAGGAGGATAAGAGAATGTAAAAACAGTAAATGATGGTATGTAATTTATGTGTTTTGTTAAGAGAATAGAAGTATATGAAAATATGTATGATTCGCCTATTAATTTATCGAGGGTACTTGAGGTTATTAACACCTCGTATTGACCAAATATGCAAATAATATAATATGTGTAACTTTATACATAACATGTATGTTTATTAGAATAGAGAGGGTATATTTTGAGTAAAACAAAAAAAATATTAAAAGGTAGTTTAGTTGTAACTTTGTCTTTGCTTTTTTTCTTTAGTAGTTATTCAGTTAATTTCTTTGCCAAAGCTAATGATAGGAAAGAAACCATAAATGATTTATCGGAAGAAAAGAATATAGTTATTATTACTGATAATGAAACAAGCACAGAAGAAACCGTTAATACTGTTGTTGAAGAAAATATTGATCCGGAGTTTAAAGATATTCAAGATAAAGTCGATAACACCGAATTGAACGTTAGCGTTGTTTCCCCCGAAAATAAAAGAGATTTAGAGAAATCAAGTACTATTGCTGCTGATGTCGCTGTTGTTGAAGGTAATGATTTATATAAAGATTTTCTGAAAGCGGAATTAGAAGGTGGTAAAAGAGTATTCCTTTACGGTGATGTTCAAGCCGAGGAATATAAAGAGATCTTTGAATTAGATGAACTTGCAGTTAAAGAGAATAATGGACAGTTAGAATTTGGTTTGAGTGAAGAAGAACTGAATAAAAAAGCAATTGAAAATGGTAAAGAAGTTGTTGACGAAAAACTTACAGACGATGAAGGGAATGAAAAAGGTTCACTTGATGCTGCTGAATCTAAATATACAAGTCATGTAATAGGGTATACAATAGATAACAATCAAAAACTTCAGTATGTAGATGTATCTATTAATAATTTTGATGAAAATGGTAATTCAATTCCCAACACAAAAGGAATGGTGTTACAAGAGGTGTTAAATACTCAAACAGAGATTATTGATAGTGAAAATGAACCTAATCAAGAAAATAATACGACTGCTGCTTCTACTTTTATTACTACTAATAAAGTACAAGCAGCAAATGTAAGAGTTAAAAACAAATATAATATTGTTGAAAAAGGCTATCGTCTTGGACTTTTGGTTGCTAGAATGGATACAGATTGGCATTTGTACAAGCAAAATAGCGAAAAGAGTAAAAAATATGATTATTTCACTTTAAAACCTATAACTCAAGTCACAAGTTATAAAGGGTTATGGGCTAGATCTATTTATACGGATATAGATATACCTGCAGATACAGATCATTTAGACGATTGGGGCCCTATGGGTGACCAAGGGACGTCTTCTGTTAGCATGTCACTAGGATATCCGTTTTCAGTAGGGATTTCCATGGACTTCGGGGAAAATCTACAAATTGATGATCGATCTAGTTTGGCATATGATTATGCTAGATGGCAGTTAAACGATGGAGCCATGGATTTAAATAGAAATATAAGTGGAAAAACCTTTAACCCTGCTGCTGGGTAGGCTTCCACAGGAACTTATGCTAGAGCTGGATTAACGGTTGTAGGTAAATTTGAGATAATTATATAACACTAACGACTAAATCTGATGTAAGTTATGATTATAAAAAGGCCACTTACTAAAGAGAGGTATAAGTTTTCATGAATAATACAACTTTTAATATAATTCTTTTACTATTACTAAGCATTTTAATCGTGGTTCAAATATTTATGACAAAAGCAGTATTTGATGTTATTGACCAACTGAAAAATATATCTCAAACATTACCTGGTTTATTGAATCAATAAGGGGATCACGAAAACGAAACTATAGTGGGTAGTCGTAATTTTATGATCCTTGTAGAGCTTTCTGAATTTACTTATGGGTTCATGAACAAAAAATCAGAAAACCCCGATGCTATTAGCAATATAAATTTTCCAGTAATGCTAGTAGTGATTTTTCAGGAAAATAATATGAAGATGTTGAAGGATAGCCATTTAAGTAATAGAGAGGTTCTATAATAACAAAATAAAATAACTTATCTTCTTCTGTTTTTTTGAAAATTTGCTGAAAAAGAATCCATCTTGATTGTATTTTTCAAGATGGATTCTTTTATTTGTAGGGAAAAGGTGTCACTAAGAAGTGTACTAATTTTATTTTTTAAAATATTAGTAATTATTTTTGTAGAATTAACCCTTATATCTTTTATTGGTTCAAAGAAGAAATTTAAAAAGATATCATTCATAATTTGCGAGTGAATCAAAGAAACGAAGGAGAGGTGTTCCAATTTTGGAGTTCTTCATTTCAAAATTGGAACCTAAAAATTTGAATCTTCGGCTATTATGCCATTAGAGATGTTTCTACAAAGACATCATTAAGTGCAAATGATAAAGCTTCTTATGCCTCTGCTTATAAGAAATACTAACAAAAAAGGAGAAATGAAAACGATGGGTAAGAAAAAAGTTCAGATACTTGCTTCACTGTTATTTATGGTTAGTTTTTCTTTGATCGTTTCAGCTTGTTCAAATACCCAGAAAGATGTAAGTAATATAAGTCCAGAGGATAAAAAAAATCTAAAGGTCATTCGAATGGATGGTAGTTTTGCGGTAGATGTGAATAATCCAAAAGAAACTGTAGGTGATGCAGATTACGTTTTTATAGGCCGAGTTGATGAAGATATCGATACTATATACAAAGATCATGTAACCATTGAAACTAGAGAAGGTACTAAAGAGGTTTCAACACCGTATACCAATTACAAAGTTACTGTGCTGCAAAATATAAAGGGAGATTTAGTTACAGATACCTCAATATCTATTCAAAAGGCTGGAGGGATAAATCAAGATGGTTCTTCTGTTGTACTGTATCAAGATGATTCACTACCTAAAGAAGGAAAATCATATGTTTTTTTAGCGTATGCACAAGATGATGAATCTTTATTAGTATTAGGTCCCAATTCAAATGAATACGTTGAAGGGATTAAGCAAGATGTGACTAGTGAAAAAATGGTAAAAGGTAAAGCTTCACTGAATGAGGAAGCTATAGAGGTAGTTTCAGAGTATGAAAATGCCTATGAAAATGAAATACCTACTGATAGAGACCGTTCAGAATCTGAATTTGATGCTGAACAATAAGTTTTTTTATAAGGGCTGTTTTCGTAAGCTTTTGTGTTTTGGAAAAAGAAAGTATAATACTATTATGGTATAAAAAGTTAAAAAGGAGGTGGCTCGTCTTGGTACTTTAACAATAAGTCAAACTACATTGCCAGAACCGTTACACTGGTTATTGATAATAATTGCAGTGATTCTTAATATTACCACTGCAGTGGGTTTGATTCTGCACATTGGTATTCAGAAACTTAATAAAAATTAAAATTATACTATTCCTTTTAATGTATTTACAGAAGTTTTAATGTTTTTTTGACAATTGGAAAAAAGCATTTGGTGCATGATCAAATCCCTTATCTTAAAAAAACGAAGATACTGGTAAAACGGATCTAGCTCGATTACAATGAATTAGAGGTAATTCAATTAACTAGCCAGCTTCAAACAAAATGCAAATAAAAAAGCAACTTTAAAAAGAGAGATATATACATGAATTCAACGACTTTTAAGATAATTCTTTTACTATTACTAAGCATTTTAATCGTGGTTCAAATATTTATGACAAAAGCAATAAGTGATGTTGTCCGCCAACTGATGGATATTGCTCAAGTATTAACTGGTTTAGTGAATTAATAAGGGTAGTAGTGCCGGACACATGAGTATGGTCTTCGCTTCTCCACTAAATAAAGCTTTTAGCCGCCAAGACTTGGCGGCTTTTGTTTTGGGGATTGTTCAAGCTTTTATCGCAAATAACCGGCGAAGTGCATGAACGAAGTAGGTGGAAAAGAAAAGATCGTCATGCGTTCCTTCTGGATCAGATTCGAATGATAGATGATCTTCCGAATAGCCTTCCTTGATGAATTCAAGGTGGGCCTTCTTTGTATAGTCGACCATATGCTTTTGTGCCGTTTGTTTATAGATGCCCTCTAGTTCGCCCACATATAAATAGAGCTGATGATTTTGGCGATTCACCGTTGGTTTGGTATAGCTTTTTCCTTGTCGTTCAATCTTCTCGCCTTGAAGGTAGCGAAGCACATCCTCGTACCAAAAGGAAGGGGATAACGAGATATATTGATGGAATACCTCCGGATAATAGTATGAAGCGAAAATCGAAACGAGTCCACCCAAGGAGCAGCCGGAAATGGCTGTATGGGAAGGTGCGGGATTCGTTGCATAATGGACATCGATATAAGGCTTTATTTCGGTTACGACCGTATGTAAATAAGCAGCTGCGTGACCTCCAAAGCCACCGCGATGCGGAGCGAGCGAAGGGGCTGCCCAAGGCGTATAGTCATCATTGCGATTGATCGAATCAATCCCAATGACGATCAGTGGTTCAATTTGACCGGAAAGAATCAAATGGTCGATATGATTGACAGCCTGCTTGGCCGTTTCTCCCCCGTCATGCATATAAATCGTCCGGTATTTCTTTGTGTGATCGTAACTAGAGGGCAGAATGACACATACCTCATAGTCGGCAATTTTATTCGTAACGTATCGAACCATGCAGTTGCCTCCGTTTACTTGAGTGAAATAGTTGATAATGATAACCATTATCAACTATGATTATAATACACGTGTCATCATTTTGAAAGACGTGATTGAACTCATGGAGAGAAAAATTCATCATGCAAGTTTAATAATAATCATTCTTATCTAAATCGTCTCTAAGAAAAGCCAAGATGTGTATCGTCGGCTTTTTTTTAAAATGGAAAGGAGGAGCTGAATGGGTTCTGGAAGTATTCACCTGTTAATTTGTGTCTTTGCAATTGGCCCTCATTAATTGATAAAATGATGTATCCGTTGTGTTTCTTTGGGCAATATATTACTTTCAACAAGTAGGAAGTGGGATTTTATGATCAACCTGCATCAAGTGAGCAAGAAGTTTTCACAGTTTCAGGCCATTAAGTCTGTCACTTTGACCATACCAAAAGGTGAAATCCATGGAATAATCGGGGCAAGCGGAGCAGGGAAATCAACGCTGCTGCGGCTGATGAATTTGCTCGAGAACCCGGATGTGGGCGAAGTGGAGGTCAACGGACAAAGATTGACAGCCTTGAACAATCAAGCACTTCGAGAGGCACGGAAGTCGATCGGGATGATCTTTCAGCATTTTAATCTTGTCGCAAACAAAACGGTTCATGACAATGTGGCCGCTTCGTTGGAGCTGGCAGGTTACCCAAAAAAAGAGCGTCGGAGCCGTGTGGCAGAGTGTCTTCGTTTCGTCGGATTGGAGGGGGAGATGGGGAAATATCCTGCACAATTGAGCGGGGGGCAAAAGCAGCGTGTTGCCATTGCCAGGGCACTGGCAAATAACCCGCAGGTGCTGCTATGCGATGAGCCGACCTCTTCCCTTGATCCTCATACAACGGCTGAAATCTTGGAGGTGCTGGCGAGTATAAACGAGCGCTTCGGAGTAACGATTGTGATCGTCAGTCATGAGCTGGAGGTCATCAAAAGTATATGCAAGCGTGTAACGGTCATGGCAGCTGGAGAGATTCATGACACGGTCACGATTGAACCCACAGGGATCGAAAAAAGCGATGATCGTCCAGAATACTTCATCGAACAATTAACAGGGAATGGTGGGATCGGTCATGCCTGAGATTTTGGTGCAATATGAGGCAGAAATCTGGCAGTCGATTGCCGCAACCATTACGATGGTTGGTGTGTCCATTTTAGCTGCCATCGTGATTGGCTTGCCAGTCGGGACGTTGCTGTTTCTTTGCCGGAAGGGCCAGCTGCTTGATAATCGCTCGGTTTTCTCGATCTTGAATTTATTGGTCAATATTATTCGTTCTTTTCCATTCTTGTTATTGGTCGTTTTTTTGATCCCCTTTACGAGACTCTTGATCGGCACGGCGATCGGTACAGCAGCGGCCTGCGTTCCATTGGCGATCATTGCGATTGCCCATTATTCGCGCTTGGTCGAGCAATCCTTATTGGACGTGCCGAAGGGTGTGATCGAAGCAGCGATTTCGATGGGGGCTTCGGTGAAGGATGTCATCTTTAAATTTCTTTACGTGGAGGCTCGTTCCGGACTGGTCCTCGGACTAACGACTTCGATCATCAGCTTCATTTCCTATTCAACGATCATGGGAGTGGTCGGAGGCGGCGGCATCGGCGATTTTGCCATCAGGTACGGCTATCAGCAGTTTCAAACAGAATTAATGATTTATATGATCATCATTATGATCATCCTGGTACAGCTAATCCAGTTCATAGGTACAGCTACAGCCAGAATGATCGACAAAAGATAATGGAGGAAACCATCATGAAAAAATTACTCCTTCTCATGGCAGCAATGATGCTGTTTTTAGCAGGGTGCGGCAAGGCGAATGAAGGAAAAGAGAAAGAACATGCGCAAAAAGAGGAGAAGGAAGAGGTAACATTGAAAGTGGCCTCGCTCATTCCCCCGATGACGGAAATACTAGAGTTGGTTAAACCAAAGCTAGCCAAGGAAGGCATTAACCTCGATATAGTCATATTAAGTGATAATGTGCAGCCGAACACGGCACTGGCGGCAAAAGAAGTCGATGTGAACTTCTTCCAGCATGTTCCGTATATGGAGGAATTCAACCGCAACAAAAATGCCGAGCTTGTTCCAGTGAAACCGATCTATTTCGCCAATTATGGCGTATATTCCAAGGAATACGACTCCATGGATAAAATGCCGGAGGGTGCCGTCATTGCAATTGCAAACGACGTGTCGAACATCGATCGGTCATTATCCTTGCTGGCACAGCATAAAGTGATCACGTTGAAGGAAAAAAAGGGACCATACTATACGATGGCCGATATTAAGGAAAACCCGAAAAACTATAAATTCAAAGAAGTGGATTTATTAATGCTGGCAAGAACGTATGATGAAGCGGATGCGATCGTGATCACACCTGCATACGCAGCACCGCTTGGGCTGACACCAAAGAACGATGCCCTGCTCACCGAGGGTGTTGAGAATGACTTTGCGATTACATTGGTGGCGCGCAAGGATAATGTCGACTCCGAACCGGTCCAAAAGCTGGCAAAGGCGATGACAAGCCCTGAGGTACGCAAATTCTTAGAAGAAAAGTATAGCGAAACGGCCATACCAGCCTTTTAAATGGTAGGCAGCGAAAGGGCCATTCCACTGGGAATGGCCCTTTTTTCGTGTTCTATTAAAGAAAAAATAATCGACTTTTAAAAAAATTATGTTGTATTATTTCAAGTTACATATTATGATGATTTTCGAGAATGATAATCATTATCAAATATATCTAGTCCAATTTATTCATCATACAGGAGGTGAATGTAGCAGGGAATGGCTACAAACAGAGTAAGTAAAAGTAATTACTATTATCTTATTATTTTATTTTTAATAGGGTTGATCATGGTATCCGCCGTCTACTCGGTATCGATCGGGCAGGTGCATATCCCTTTTAAGCAATCGATGGAGATCATGCTTCATACATTGACGAATGGCAGATGGGGTACACTGAATGTCGAAAATGAATCCTATTTAAATATTATTTTACAGGTTCGAATGCCTCGCGTTATTTTTGCCCTGCTGATCGGCATGGGGCTTTCATTGTGCGGAGCGGTAATGCAGGCCGTCGTGCAAAATCCGCTGGCTGATCCATATATCCTGGGCATTTCATCAGGAGCTTCCCTGGGGGCAACCTTTGCCATCCTTGTCGGACTTGGAAGCGGCGCGATCCTATCGCAATTTGGGGTGGCATTCGGTGCTTTTACGGGGGCGATGCTGACGTCGATAGCGGTACTGGTTTTATCGAGTATCGGCGGTAAAGCAACATCCGTCAAGCTCGTCTTATCAGGCGTAGTCATCGGCGCATTATGCAGTTCCTTTTCGAGCCTGATCATTTATTTCGCCAACAATGCGGAGGGCATCAAAACCGTCACGTTCTGGTCGATGGGAAGCTTGGCATCATCCAGCTGGGCGAAAACACCGATCCTGGCAATCATCGTTTTGCTCGGATGCGCGTTGTTCCTTTTCCAGCATCGAGTGCTGAATACGATGCTGCTAGGCGATGAATCCGCTATCACACTCGGCATTAACTTAAGTGTCTACCGTAAATTTTATATGATCGTCACCGCCCTTATTACGGGAACGATGGTGGCCTATGCAGGAATGATCGGTTTTGTAGGGTTGATTGTCCCTCATATAACCCGGGGAATATTCGGTGCGGATCATAAACGGTTAATGTTGGGAACCATCCTGCTGGGCGGACTGTTCCTGATTTGGGCAGACATCTTGTCAAGAACGCTGATCACCAATGTGGAATTGCCCATCGGGATCATTACATCTGTCATTGGTTCGCCGCTATTCATCTACATGATTGTGAAAAAAGGCTACAATTTCGGAGGGTGAGACATGCAATTAATCGCGAAAGACATGGGAATAAAAATCGGCAAGAAGGAAATTGTCAAAGACATTTCGATTTTAGTGAAGAAACAGCAATTTGTTGGTTTGATCGGTCCGAATGGCTGCGGGAAATCGACGCTATTAAAAAGCATTTATAAAAGCCTGGCCCCTACTAAGGGAACCGTTCTACTGGACGATATGGATGTTCTGAAAACCTCTGAAAAGAAGGTTTCACAGCAATTGGGTGTCGTCGGCCAATTCAATGAAGTGAATTTCGATCTGACCGTGCACCAGATGGTGATGCTGGGCAGGACCCCCCACAAGAAAATGCTGGAGTCCGATAAACAAGAAGATTTCCTGATTGTTGAGGAAGCGCTGGAGCGAACCAATCTGCTGGACTACAAGGAGCGGAGTTTCCTATCCCTTTCCGGCGGTGAGAAGCAAAGGGTCATTTTAGCGAGGACGATTGCCCAGCAACCGAAATTCATGATACTGGATGAACCGACGAATCACTTGGATATCCGCTATCAGATCGAAATTTTATCATGTGTAAGGAATTTACAGATTGGGGTGCTCGCTGCCCTTCATGACCTGGAAATGGCTGCCCATTATTGCGACTATCTTTATGCAATAAAGGACGGCGAGGTCTATGCTCAAGGTACACCGGAAGAGGTACTGACACCGGAAACGGTCGAGGCATTATATAAAATCAAGTGCCAAACGTTTATCAATCCCGTTACGAATGGATTAGGTTTTGCGTATGGCGTATAAAATAGGAGGAATACAGTTGAAAAAGAGATTATTACTAGGAGTCGGGTTGGCGGCCATGTTAACGCTATCAGCCTGCGGAAATTCTACCAAAACCAGTTCTGAAGAGAAACAGGAGCCAAAAAGCCAATATCCATTAACCATTGAAAACTTCACGAAAGCTGAAGGCGGAACAAAGTGGGAGAAAAAGGATCAAGTCTTCGATAAAGCACCCGAACGTGTCATGGCCAATACAAGACCGGCAGCGGAACTGTTATTGCACCTAGGATTGGCTGATAAAATTGTCGGCGTCGGCGCAAACTTCGGTGCACCGGATAAAGCGGTTGAAAAAGAATACAAAAAACTCAACATATTGAGCGACGAGTATGTAGGAAAAGAAGTTACATTAGGAACGAATCCAGATTTAGTCTACGGCCGTGGCGGTCTATTTGACAACGCTGATTGGGGAGTAGGAACAGTCGATACATTAAATGAAATGGGTGTGAAAACGTACGTCTTGAATTCATCGGTCACGGGCGGAACGTATAACTCGATTTATAAAGATATCGAAAACCTCGGCAATCTGTTTAATGTACAAGACAAGGCAGATGGCTTCATTAAAGAACTAAAGACTAAACAAGATTCGATCACTTCGAAATTATCAAGCATTAAAGAAGAAAGAACGTTTGCTTATTTACATATGAGTGATCCAAAAGAAGTTTATGTATATGCAGCTCATGACGAAACCTTCTTTAATGACTCATTCTCTATGGTGAAACTCAATAATATTTTTAAAGATGAAACTGGTGAAGTAAGTGTGGAAAGGCTGATCGAGGCTGATCCCGATGTATTGATCATTCCAGATTGGAGCACCACTGATGGAGTAAGCGCAGATAAGATTAAAGCAGCACTTTATGCGAATGAAAAGCTATCGAGCATGAAAGCAATCAAAAACAAACAAATCTATGCAGTCGATTACAACTATATGTTCAGCTATAGCTACAGCACGATAGAAGGAATGGAAATGCTAGCGAAGGAAATGCATCCAGATTTGTTTAAATGATCCTTTCCTAAACAAGCTAGTTTAAGAGTATGATATGGAATCAAAGAGGGAGATCTTCGTTGAAAATAAGTTACTTTCACGAGCATCTCCTTTCTTACTGTAAAGGGGGAACTCCTGGCTATCATGTTAAAAGACTTTTTTGCTTACTATAAGCCGTATAAATGGTTATTCATCATGGATTTTTCTTGTGCAATTTTGGCGGCCTTGCTGGAGCTCGCCTTTCCTTTGGCCTTCAATAAGGTCATCGATGATTTATTGCCTACAGGTAACTGGACCTTCATCATCTGGGCGTGCATTGCGTTATTAGGCATTTATGTAGTGACGGCCTTTCTGCATTATGTCGTTACATATTGGGGGCATATGCTCGGGATCAATATCGAGACAGATATGCGCAAAAAGCTATTCAATCATGTGCAGAAGCTGTCCAATCGCTTTTTTGACAATACGAAGACAGGACACCTCGTTTCACGGATGACCAATGATTTAATGGACATTGGGGAAATTGCCCACCATGGTCCCGAGGACTTGTTCATTGCCGTGATGACACTGTTTGGCGCCTTTGGGTTAATGCTCTCCATCAACTGGAAGCTTGCTTTATTGACGTTCATCATCATTCCCTTCCTGATTAGCCTATCCATCTACTTTAGTAAAAAAATGTCACATGCTTTTAATCAAATGTTTGCGGATATTGCAGACTTCAATGCAAGAGTCGAAAATAATGTCAGCGGCATTCGTGTCGTCAAGGCCTTTACGAACGAAACCCACGAAATGGAAAAATTCGCTGTGAACAATGGCCGTTTCCGTAAAACGAAGCTTGTTGCCTATAAGGTCATGGCCTGGAATTTCTCGATCAGCCATATGCTGATGAAGATCATTTCATTATTCGTCCTAGGGTGCGGCACATGGTTCGTCATTTATGGACACATGACATTTGGTGAATTCATCGCCTTCGTGCTGCTCTCCAATGTATTCCTGACACCGATCAACCAAATCAACTCCGTCATCGAAACCTATCCAAAAGGGATCGCCGGCTTCCGCCGTTATCAGGAATTGCTGAACACGGTACCGGATGAGCTCGATGCCCCGGATGCCATTGAGGTGAAGCAGGTAAAAGGAGACATCACATACAAAGACGTCACATTTGGTTATGAGGGAAAAGGAAACGTCCTCAGCCATATCACTTTCAGCGTAAACAACGGCGAAACCATCGCCCTGGTCGGCCCGTCCGGAGCTGGAAAAACGACAATTTGCAGCTTGCTTCCGCGATTTTATGATATTCATTCAGGAGAGATCGCAATCGATGGCATCAACATCAAAAGCATGACCATGGAATCCCTGCGTCATCATATCGGAATCGTCCAGCAAGATGTCTTTCTTTTTGATGGAACGGTCAGGGACAACCTTACCTATGGAAAACTGGATGCAACCGACGAGGAAATCTGGGATACAGTAAGACGCGCCCAGCTAGAAGAGATCATTCACAATATGCCGGATGGCTTGGACACATTGATCGGGGAACGCGGCGTCAAACTATCAGGAGGTCAAAAACAAAGGGTCTCCATCGCCCGCATGTTCTTGAAAAACCCGCCGATCCTCATCCTTGATGAAGCCACATCAGCCTTGGATTCGGAAACGGAAGCAGCAATCCAAAAAGCCCTGAACGAACTATCCAAAGGGAGAACCACACTCGTCATCGCCCATCGATTGGCGACGATCAAAAATGCCGATCGAATCCTCGTCATCACCGAAGAGGGAATAACCGAACAAGGAACCCATCATGAGCTGATTGAAGTCGGCGGAAAGTACAGCAAACTTCATCAAGCACAATTTCAATGGGTATAATAAATCAAACCCCTGACTTTTGTCAGGGGTTTTTCATTTTGGGATGATCTCAGAAAACGAGCTGAAAATTCCAAATGTGAAATACTTTGTTTCATTTTTGGAACGAACCGGCCAGATTATTTTGCTATCATTATGCCAGAACAGGAGGTTTAAGAAGATGCTAATTGAAAGTATGAGTGACTATTTATATGAGCCGTTTTACATACCGATTTTATTGCTGCTTGGATTATTATATATCGGTATTTTAGTATATAGCTTCACAGAAGTTACATTTACGATCATAGGCTATGGTTTAATGGGGATATCGATCCTAACGTATCTTCTTGTTGGCTTGTATATGACTGGAAAAGGATATTATTTAGATGGTCATTCTCCAGATATATTGGTTTTTGGAAGTATCGGTTGTTTAGAGCTTACTGTATGAACCTATCCTTATATATTTCTTACCTTGGCGGTGGTGCTTGGTAAAAAAGGCGAGTAATGAAATCCTGATAAATAAAAGAAGTATTGAAGAACGACTCAACGTTCTTGATACTTCTTTTTCTTGTTCATGGCATTCGCAGTTCTGTCTTATGCTGCTTTCTTTTGTTGTTGTTGGTTTTGGTCCAAGCGAAAACTTAAGAAGGTTAGCAGACTTGCACAAATGGCAACCAGTCCGCCGACCCATGTCACATTCAGCAAATTTCCCTGATGATAGACGACGCCGCCGAGTGCGGAGCCGAAGGCGATGCCGACATTGCTTGCGACTGGCATCAGTGAAGCCGCCAGCCCCGTAGCCTTTGGCTGATAAATGCCGGCAAGATCTATCAAATAAAGCTGGGTGGAGGTGGTCAAAAGGATGGCCATCAGTGACATCAACCCAATGTTAATCAAGCCAAAGGTAAAGCTATTCGTTGTCCAATATAAACCGATCAGAACGATTGCCTGCAAAAGGAACACGAACCGAAGGCGTCCAATCGCATTATGGCTGGCAATTTTCCCTGCAAGTATGTTGCTGAAAATCGAAATGAATCCGTAGCCGAACAAAATCAAACTGATCGAACTGCTTGGTGCGTCCATCCCTTTCAGGATCGGAACAAGATACGTATAAACGGCATATGTCGCGCCAAAGCCAAGAGATGGAATGAAAAAGGCCATCAAGATTCGCGGGTGCGTCAGCAAGGAAAATTGATCACGCATCGAGCTGCGAACGGAACTGGGCATGACAGGCAGCACGAAGAAGGATGCCAAAAACGCAATGGCTCCGAGAAAAGTCGTTAACAGGAAGGATGCATTCCAGTTATACCACTCGGCGATGACCGTGCCTATCGGTACACCAATCACGTTTGCCAGTGTAAAGCCGCCGAAAACGAATGATATCGCAAGTCCGCGTTTGGCGATTGGCATGGTTTCACTTGCCACGACCATCGCAAGTGAAATCAACACGCCTGTTACAATCGCCGTCAGCATCCGTAGTGTAAGAAGCATGATGTAGCTCGACGAAAGCACGCACAGCGCATTCAGGACGATGAACGAACCAATTAGAAACAACATCCATTTACGCTTCGGCAAATGGCTCGTTGCTGACATCACGAGCGGTGTGGCAACGGCAAACGTAAGCGCAAACGCAGAAACGAGTGTGCCAGCTTTAGCATTGGTGA
Organism: Peribacillus folii; assembly: GCF_030271255.1. GTDB lineage: Bacteria > Bacillota > Bacilli > Bacillales > DSM-1321 > Peribacillus. Next base: position 114,336 of record NZ_JASJOM010000005.1, on the reverse strand, counting down.
TATGAAGACTCGAGGAAATATCGGTTAAAATCCCGACGATGACAAATTCGCTTGTCCCGAGAACGAAGGTTAATAAAGTAAGTGTTAAGATGAGCAACCAATGTCGCTTCGTTAATTCTGTGGTGTGCATAAAAACCTCTTTTCTTAGCTGAATATAAATGTGTGTCACAGAGCAGATAAACAATTTACCTATCATACCACAAAACATTTTCACGAGGGAAAAACTTGCTTGATTTCCGTTGGTTATTTCTGGATGCGGTTGACCTATTAGGGTAAAAACCTTTTTGAAATCCCCTTCATTTCTTGAATAAATGAAGAAACTCTTCTAAACTATAGATAATCCACAATTTAACAAAAGATGTAAGTCATACATACGAACGAAAGCAAGGTAGTAGAAAAGCAGTTGAAAGGACTTTCCATTATGTCGCTGATATACGAATCTCAAACACTTGTATCTGCCATGCAGAAGCGTGCCGGACAATATAAGGACATGAAAGAACAGCTCACGGAATTGAAAAAAGAATTTGCTGGTATCGTCCATTTGGATGATGAGCTGCAGGGGCAGGGCGCGGAGGCCATCAAAGGCTTTTACCAAGCGCAAATCGATGTCGTCGATGCCTGGCTGCGCCTGATCGAGCGGCAAATTGCCTTCTTTAACGGCATTCAAGGCGATGCAATCGAAGCGAACCTGAATGAAACCTTGGTCACCGTCCCTTTTTTAGAAGGAGAGCTCGAAAACGCCAATCGTAATGCCAAGGAAATGGTCACAGCCCAGAAAAACGACTTGAAAAAAATCTTTGCCGAAATTGATGATATCATTCAGCTGCAGCCCTTCTCCGATGACACGTTCTTTGACAACATCGAAAAAGCCGAAACGACACGGACCGAAACGATCCACAAAGTAAACGAAATCGACCATAAGTGGACAGCTGAATACGCCACATCCGAACAAGAACAAGCAGCATTAACGGGACTTATGGAACAACTGGAAGCATCCAGCACAAGGGGAGGACAAGTATCTCCACTTTATTTTAATGCAGCAGCCTACAAAAATAGCGAAGCCTATAAAAACCTGGACGTAAGGAAAAAAGACACCGCCCAATATCTCAAGGTGAAGCAAGCGGAGGCCGAGAAGCGCCGGATCAAAAACCTCAAGGCCCAACTCGATCGTGTCACAGATCCAGACGAATTCCTCCAAATCGCCAAGCAAATCGGCTACGAAAACCTAGCGCCCACCCAGCAACAGCTGGTCATGCAGCTAGAAAACACCAAGCAAACCACAGACATCGCCAAAGGAATTGGCGTTGGCCTGTTCGACGTCGGAAAAGACTTCGTCACAGGAATTTGGGACCTCGTCACTGACCCAGGGGAAGCGGTCGAAGGCGTAGCAAACTCGATCCTGCACCCGATTCAAACCTATACATACATCTCCAAAGCCATCTCGGATTCATACGAACGAGACATGGTAAACGGCGACGCCTACTCCCGCTCCCACTGGGTCACCTACGCCCTCGGAACCGTCGTCACGACAGTGGTGGGGACAAAAGGCGCAGGAGCCATAACGAAGACAGGGGTAGCGACTACAAAAGCGGCTGCAGTTAAAGGTGCAGCGAAAGTAAAAGAACTAGCCTCGATTCCTAATTTGTTGCCTTATAATCCGAAGAACCAGCTGTCGATGGCAGGTGGAGTACCTTATAATGTGGTTGATGGGGTTGGGTTGAAGGATCGGTTGGTTTCGATGGCGAAAGTGGAGTCGGAGGTTGGTGGTAGGAGTACGGGTAATGCTGTGAAAAATAAATTGAAAGTTAATTATAGTGATGATATTAGAGCTTACCGTGATATTGAAATTGAAAAAATACCAATAGAATACAGGGCTGACCATAGACTCGTCACCGAAATGAATTATAAGGGAAAGAAAAAAAGCGGAACTAACGCAGCAGGATGGGAAAGAAGTGCTTCGAAACACTTTAATGAATTACTAGATAATCATCCTGAATTTTTCAGCGAAGCAAACGTTGAAAGAATTGAGAATGGACTAGTCCCTATAGTAGATGATGATTTTATTAAACATTTTCCTCAGTATAATAATACTAAGGGTGATAAACTAATACATCACCATATCGGTGGCGGAGGTCAAGCAGCTGCAGTTCCACAATCATTGCATAAAGGCTTTGGAGGAATACACAATTTTGAGAAAGAACACAATATTCGGGGGAACGACCCGTTGACTGAAATTGGAGAAGTATTTACTTCAGAAAAGAAACCATAACATTATTACAAACAATCAACTGAAATAAATTATTTATAAATAGTGGAGGTATAAAATATGATTTCGCCACAGGAGTTTTTGAACAAATGGAATAGTGACACTTATGGATTGGTTAATTATGATGAATCTAATATTAATTCATTTTCCTTAACTAATGAAACCAAAAATTTTTTAATTAAAGCAGGATTACCTGAGTCTGCTCCACCTTTTCTAACTTTCGAATCTTCAACCAATGGTGGGGGGATTAGACTAACTGAAAAAAATAATAGTTTAGGAAAAATGTATGATAGGTTTATATATTTAGGGTATACTGGTAGCGGAAATCCAGTATGTATTAATGAATCTAACTCTGAGGTCGTATATATTGATTATGATAATGAAGATAATAGTGTATTAATAAATTCTACAATAGCAAAGTTTGCAGAGTCTTTGCTTTTCTATGTAGAATTTATAAAAAAGGTAAAAGCTGTTAATGGAAGAAGAGCATATCTTGAAAAAAATGCAACTAAAGAATTGTTAGACTGGATTTCCAAGAGCCTTCATCAAATTGACGCTGTTTCTTTAATTCAAGGTGGGTTCTGGGAAGAAGAACTTGTCAGCTTTAGTGAATAAAATATATAAGATGAAATAGTATTACATTTAATATTATAGATACAGAAGAATATTTTCAGATGTACGAAAACCTTGATTGGCTAAACGCTATTCAAGGTTTTTGGTTTAATGTAAAAGTAAAGTTAATGGCGGGAGGGTGAAAAGTTGAACGTTGTTGGCAGGGGGAATACTGAATGAATAAAGAGGAATTAACAAATTTTATTAATGAACATAAGGAATCAGATGACTTTACAGGTGGAGTAGATGAAAGTCAAATTAATATTGTCCAAAATGAGCTAGGAGTGGAATTACCAGAAGGTTATAAGTGGTTTTTAACTACCTATGGTTCTGGTGGATCATTTGGTGTCGATGTTTTAGGAGTAGCTAAGTCAAATAGGGCTCCTGTTGTTGTTAACACGAAGAGTTATAGAGATTTAGGATTGGAAAAGGATTTAGTAGTTATTGAAAATGCTGGAGAATATGTATATTGTTTATATACAAGCATAATGGAGAATAATGAGTGCCCAGTAATAGCATGGAATAGATAAAGGGGACTTGATGACTACAATACAGCAAAGAACTTTTATGAGTTTTTATCACAAAGATTATTGGATGCAAAAGATGCATGGGAAGAAGATTTTTAAAATAAATCACTAGATACAATTTATAGATGGGACTAACGAAAATCAATTAATCATGATGTTGTAGCATCAAGGATTTGTATTACGATAATAAATTTTACGTACCTCGATTGATAAAGTCAGTCGAGGATTTTTTATAACTTATATAGAGTTGTAAAGTTGCCCGAAAGGAATGAAAGAAACAGTATAAATATCATCATCTCAAGGATTTCAAAGTATTAGAGGTGGAGAGCCTTGCAATACAATATCTAAGATTAGAAGGGTGATTTGGTTGAATTATTCTAAGTTACAAGAATTTATAAAGGAATATGGTCAAGGTGATGATTTTACTGGTGGAGTAAGTGAAGACAAAGTAAAAGAAACTGAACTAAAATTACAAGTCTCATTACCGGATAGTTATAAGTGGTTTTTAAGAAATTATGGTTACGGTGGACTTTTTGGAGTGAGAATAATTGGATATGGTTTTACGGGTCAGTAGTAACTGCTACCAAAGATCATCAAAGGTATTATGGTTTAATCGATGGAATTGTGGTAATAGAAGATATTGATGAATTTGCCTATTGCCTCGATACTAATAAAATGAAAAATGGAGAATGTCCAGTTATAATGTGGGATAATCAAGAAGGCTATGGTCGAAAGCTTGCTGATAATTTTTTAGACTATTTTATTGACCGCCTTGAGGAGGCTAAAGATAATTGGGATGAAGATGAGGAAGATTGGTAAAAGCTGAGGTATCATGTTTTGTTATAAAGTAAGAAATATTTTCATATAAAGAAGAAGTGGATATAGCCTTTCGAAAATCAAAGGGCCTATCCATTTTTTTATTCATTTAGACTTATTTGGGCGCCCAATGCCGTAATAGGACAACATAACCTTGTTTGTTTAGAGAACGTAGTGAATTGGTTAAGGACTGTTGAAGCTCTTGAACATTGGGAGACCTAGTTCAAAATAGTAGAAATATAGGAGGTAATGTTATGGATGTAAAAAGTCTAAATAAAACTATAAGAAATGCTATTAAGCTCGGTGATATTAATGAAGTAAAGCGTTTAATAGCCGATAATCCAGATTCTTTACATACAATGACACCATTTGGTACGTGGTTACATGTTGCAGCAAAGAAAGGACATTTTGGAATAGTAGAATATCTGACCCATAAAGGAATCAATATTAATAAAAAAGGTGATATCTTTGATGCTTCTCCTCTAAGATTGGCTGCAGGAGCGGGGCATTTGGAGATAGTACAGTATTTAATAGAGGCAGGCGCAGAATTAGATGAGAGCTTAGCGAAAAGAAACCCATTATTTGGAGCAATTTATGGCGGCCATAAAGAAGTAGTTGAGCTCTTAGTTGAAAACGGTATAGATATTTCAATTAAATACATTGGAGAAAATATTAAGAATATGAATGCTTATGAATATGCTAGAGAATTTGGCCAAACAGAAATTGCTGAATATTTAAAGCAAAAGATGGATGAAAAAGAATAAAGAGATCATACTGTTACTATAAAACTTACAAATTTAATGTTATCTAATAACGGATGAATTTAGATTTATAGAAATGTAGATATAACAACAGGTTTAAAAATTCATAAAGCATCAGGCAGGCATTCATGGTAAAGGATCTCCATCAGATAAATTGTTTTCAAGGAGGTAATTGATATTGGCTAAATTTGATTATATTAAAAATAGTAATCATAAGTTTATTCCATTAAAAGAAAAAGACCTTATTAAAGCGGAGGAAAGACTCAAATTTAAATTTCCCCCTGAATTAAGGGAGTTTTACTTAGAAGTTGGTTATGGTTTTTTAAAAGGCAATAATGAGAATTCAATAAGTAGATTAATGGATCCTGATACTATTACAGATATAACACTAAGGGAAGGTATCTTTGAGTATGACCCTGCCCTAGAGAGGATATATGAAGAAGCAGACAAACTTGTTTTTTATGAAGTAAACGAGGGTGTATATTTAACCCTTGATTTAAATGATACTCAAAGGAACTCTGTACACTTCTTTGACAATAAAATAGCTGATTCATTAGAGAGTTTTATAAAAAAAGTTGATAAAGAAAATGAATACTTTTTTGATATGATGGAGTAATAAAAACTTATCCATGATTGGCAAATTGCCTTTCAAGGTTCCCGTTTTTGTAGTGCTTCCCAGTGAACCGTTTAATATTTTAACTCTACTCCTGAGTATCAATTTCTAACACTTAGGTGGATTGAAACCCTTTCATCCGGTTCTTGATAGAATAACTTATAAAGTCATTGTAAGCATTTAACCCGCAAGTGTTTGCCTGTCGGGACCTTGCTATTTCTTTCTTGGAAGGGGCATTTGCTTGAAAATGCGTTGGCTTTCTTGATTTTAAATTTACTTGTGAATATTTGGATTCTGAGCCAAACCAAAAGTTGGCCAAGGCTATGACAAGCCCAGAGATACGCAAATTTTTAGAAGAGAAATATAGTGAAACGGCCATACAGGCCTTTTAATTTTGATACAAAGAATGGGTAGTCATTCAACAGGAATAGCCCTTTTTTACGTGTTTTTAACTTTGCCAATTTTGTGGCTCCTGGACATCATATCTTTGTTCGATATTACAAAGCTTAAGGAAATACTCTATTATCCTCCTACCTTCTTTATATTAATAAATCCGTTTAGTAAAAAGTACCCTCAATTCTTGAATAAATATAGAAACTCTTCTAAAATATAATCAGTCCATAATTTTACAGTAAATAAAGTTAATACATAAAAAGGAAATCTGGTAACCTCTAAGATTTTATTAGAAAAGCAGTTGAAAGGACTTTCCATTATGTCATTGATTTACGAATCTCAAACACTTTTATCTGCCATGCAAACGCGTGTCGAACAATACAAGCACTTAGAAGAACAGCTCACCGAATTGAAAAAAGGATTTGCGGGTATCGTCCATTTGGATGATGAGCTGCAGGGTCAGGGCGCCGAGGCCATCAAAGGCTTTTACACGGCGCAGATCGATGTCGTCGATGCCTGGCTGCGCCTGATTGAGCGGCATATTGCCTTCTTTAACGTCATTCAAGGCGATGCAATCGAAGCGAACCTGAATGAAACCGTGGTCACGGTCCCTTTTTTAGAAGGAGAGCTCGAAAACGCCAATCGTAATGCCAAGGAAATGGTCACAGCCCAGAAAAACGACTTGAAAAAAATCTTTGCCGAAATTGATGATATCATTCAGCTGCAGCCCTTCTCCGATGACACGTTCTTTGACAACATCGAAAAAGCCGAAAATAAACGGACCGAAACGATCCACAAAGTAAACGAAATCGACCATAAGTGGACCTCTGAATACGCCACATCCGAACAAGACCAAGCCGCATTAACGGCACTCATGGAGCAACTGAAAGCATCCAGCACAAGGGGAGGACAAGTATCCCCGCTCTATTTTAACGCAACAGCCTACAAAAATAGCGAAGCCTATAAAAACCTGGAGGTAAGGAAAAAAGACACCGCCCAATATCTCCAGGTGAAGCAAGCGGAAGCCGAGAAGCGCCGGATCAAAGAACTCAAGGCCCAGCTTGACCAGGTCACAGATCCTGATGAATTCCTCCAAATCGCCAAGCAAATCGGCTACGAAAACCTAGCGCCCGCCCAGCAGCAATATGTGATGCAGCTAGAAAACGCCAGACAAACCGCAGACATCGCCAAAGGAATCGGCGTTGGCCTGTTCGACGTCGGAAAAGACTTCGTCACAGGCATTTATGACCTCGTCACAGATCCAATGCAAGCGGTCGAAGGCGTAGCAAACTCGATCCTGCACCCAATTCAAACCTATACATACATCTCCAAAGCCATCTCGGATTCATACGAACGAGACATGATAAATGGCGACGCCTACTCCCGCTCTCACTGGGTCACATACGCCCTCGGAACCGTCGTCACGACAGTGGTGGGGACAAAAGGAGCGGGTGCTGTAGCGAAGACTGGTGTTGCTACAACAAAGGCAGCTGCAATAAACGGCGTTACGAAGGCAAAAGAACTCTCTATCCCTAACCTCTTGCCCTACAACCCGAAGAACCAGCTGTCGATGGCAGGTGGGGTCCCTTATAATGTGGTTGATGGGGTTGGGTTGAAGGAACGGTTGGTTTCGATGGCTAGGGTGGAGTCGGAGATTAATGATAATGTTAGAAGTAATCCTGACCATAAAATTAGAACTTATCGTAATGCAGATTTAAAAAGATTAGAGAAAAAGTATACCGCAGACCCTAGACTTACCATTGAAATGCCTTATGTTGGAAAGGGGCAAAGAAGTACAAATTCGGAAGGGTGGTTACGAGATAAAGATTACTATTGGAAAGAAGTAATGAATAAAAACCCTGAATATTTAAGCAAAATGAATATCCAAAAAATAGAATTGGGATTTTCTCCAGTTAATGATAAAAAATTTAGAGAACACTTCCCACAATATGATATAAAGGAATTGTACAATGACACACTTATTCACCATCATATTGGTGGAGGAGGTCAAGCTGTAGCAGTACCAGCAAAATTACATCCGGGATCAGGTGGAATTCATAATGCTGAAAAGGCAGCGGAAGTTTGGGGAAGTGATTCTACTTATGCTGAATTGCTTGAAAAATTTTTAAATAAGTAAACGAAAAGGAGGATTTTATGTCTATAAAGAAATCAATTGGTCAATACTTTAAATTGAGACAAGAGCTTGCGGATGAAGGAATGGACTTCTTATTTAAGACTCCAGTGACTGAAGATGTTAATTCAATAATTTATGAAGGTGAAGTTGACGAAGAAGATTATATTACATGGAAACCTGTAGAAAAAACTACTTCACATGACTTAAAACAGTTAGAAGAGAACTTAGAAGTGGTTTTCCATAAATCAATTATTGAATATTTTAATTCATATTGGTTCGCTGATTTAGACGGGTTTATAAATGATTTCTATATCAAATTAGAGGCGGTATTGCCAAACTTTGAATTTGATTCATTCCGGGGGACCTTAGAGGGATATAAAAGCAATCATAATAATAGACTAGAAAATATACCTTTAGGTACTGAAGGTAATGGTTTGTTAGTGGTAATTGATAACGAGAACGGTAAAGTAAAGTTAGAGGATTTCGAAAGGAATTCATTTGAGGTTATTTCAGAAAGTATTGAAGCATTGGTTTCTAAACTAAGGTTAAAAAGATAATCTTATATAGACAGTAGAAGTTGATAAAACCGAGGTAAGTGGTTCTATCAACTTTTTAATTTGAAGAATATATTATATCTTAATGTACGCCCATATTCCCTCCTAAAGGCCGAAAGAAAGGAACAGAGGCAGGTGCTGACTTGGAAAGATTTACTTGAGAAAGAACCAGAAATGTTAACATGGGTAACACCCTTTGGTACATGGTTACATATAGCAGCAGCTCATGGGCATTTAGAAATGATAAAATATCTTATTAATGCCGGGATAGATGCTAATGCACAGGGCGGAACTTTTTCTACAAATGCCCTTGAAAGAGCAGCTACAAAAGGCCATTTAGATATTGTCGAATATCTCATTAACCAGAATGTTGAGATTGATACTAGTGAACCAGATAGGAATCCTCTGTTTGCTGCAATATATGGTGGTCATTTTGAAATTGTTAAATTGCTAGTTAATTATAATATAGATATATCTATAAAATACTCTGGTGACAACATGAGAGATATGGATGCTTATGCATTTGCCATTGAAAGAGGACAAACGGAAATTGCTGATTATTTAAAGGAGAAAACGGATGAAAAAGAATAAAAAAGTGTTACAGGAAATAAGCCTAAAAAATTACGAAATTAACAGGCTCGTTAGTTTAAAGATGTGATTAGTAATAGACTACTTTAAATAGCTAACCATAAAGCACTTGATTGCTTTTTAGGCAACATGTGTTTTTTTCTTTTATGAGATATCTATACTTTTTACTACATGACTGTTTTGGTCTTTCTTTAACTCATTCTGCAAGGTTCGGAAATATAGATGATCGGATTATAGAAGAAAACATAGCTGAATTAAATGAGTAGATAACTTACACTTTTAGTAACCATGTTTTTCAAAAGTTGTATAATTTATGATGAACGAGAGGAAAGGTTGACATATGAAAAAATTACCTGAAGATCTTTATAAAAGTGATTTGAAAATGTATACCCATTTAAAGAAAATAAGAGATAAATTATGGAGTAACGATTCAAAAAGTAGAGTATCGGTTATGGTTGGTGCAGGATTCAGCAGAAATGCATCAAAGATAGAACCGTCATTTGAGGGTATGGCTTTGTGGCGAGATTTAAAAGCTCAACTGATTAAAGATTTGTCACATCATCATAAAATCGAAAAGAAGGACGTGCTAGATATAGCACAAATTTATTCGGATGAATACGGAAGATCTGCACTAGATGAGTTGTTAAAAGCTGCAATTCCAGATGACAATTTTGAACCAGGTTCACTACATACTGATTTATTAAGGTTGCCTTGGACAGATGTTTTTACAACTAATTATGATAGTTTACTTGAAAGAGCCAAAAGAAATGTTTATGAAATCAGCTATCAAGTAGTATACGAGATTAATGATATACCAAGCTCTGTTCAACCACGGATAGTGAAACTTCATGGTAGTTTTCCAGCAAACAGACCGTTTATTTTCACGAAAAATGACTATGATAATTATCCAGCGAAGTTTAGTCCCTTCGTAAATATGGTTCAACAATCAATAATGGAAACAACATTCGTTTTAATAGGTTTCTCTGGCGATGACCCTAATTTTACAAAGTGGACATCTTGGGTTAGAAGTAATCTAAAAGACCAGATGCCCAAAATATACATGATAGGATATAATGAAGAATCACAAAAAGATGAACTACAAGAAAAAGGAATTACATTAATTGATTTTAAAGAGTTATATAAAGGAGATTCCAATCCATACAAATCGATGTTCGAAGATTTATTTGATTTTTTATCGTACAAAAAAAGAATCGAAAAAATTAAATGGCCACATAAACCAGGTGCCAGAATTCTTAGCGACGAGTACGGTTATAATCGGGAAACATATCCTGGATGGGTTGTTATGCCAGATGAAATTAGGAAGAAAAACTCCTTACGATTTGTAAGAAGCTCATCGGATTTTTTAATGAAAATTGATGTAAATAAAGTCGGAAAAGTAGATATAAATAAAATTAACGACTTAATTTGGTATTACGATAAGTTTCTTATTCCTCTAGAAGCTGTTTTATATAAAAGACTCAATGATATAGTGGAAAATTATAAAAATGGAAAAACTGATTTAATTCCAATAGCTCTGAGACTACTAAAAGAGGCTAGATTAAAATATGATTTAGAAATTTTCCGGAAGTATGAAAAAATTCTTAGTAAACTAAACTTAAGTGACGAAGATTCTCATAAGTTAACTTACGAAAAAATTCTTTTCTACTTAGATGTAAATAGCATCAAAGAGGTAATTGATACACTTGAACTATGGGACGTTGGCATACAGGAATTGGATTGGGTAATAAGAAAAGCCTGTATATACACACGGATAAATCAACCAGATAAAGCAGAAGTTTTATTTGAAGAATACCTCCAGACAGTAAGACGCCTATTGGCAATAAAAATGGATGATTATCGTCTACTTTCTTTGGAAAGCATTATACTCCATAAATTAAGTCAGATTAAGGTCGAATTTTATGATGATCGATTACGGGTTCTTAGTATGAAGTACTGTGATTCAGGAAAAGAATTTACAAGTCTATTAAGGTCAATTAAAGAATTAAATTATAGTTATGGTACAAAAAAATCACTTCTTTTTGATCCGGGTAAAGAAATGATTTCTACCAAATTTATAGGTGGCACTTCATTCAACCCGATTTTTAATGAATCTTTTGCTTTAATACAAATTATAGAAGAATTTAATTTATACGTAATTGATGGAGAACAGCACGAAATGGCTTTGAAGAATATTCAAGTACTTTACCCAGAATATTCACTTATAAAGAGAATACAAAAAGCAAACCAAAAAGGTATTAAAAATCTTTTTACCCGAGAATATGTATACAGTATGGGCAATAATGAAAAAGCCGTTTTGATTAAAATTCTTAAGAATTCTTTATTAAACGGAACAAATTCTGCAATACCAAACTCAATAGCATTAGAGATTTATTCAAGAATATACATGATTCTTGATGCCGAAACCAAATTGGAAATTGACGATAAAATTATAAATTATATAGAGGCCATTAAATATTGGGACATACCAACATTAAAGGTTTTAAAAGATACTATTTATCGGATATTCTATGCGAAGAATTCAGATGAAGCGAAAGAATTTGTAGAAAAAGTTATCGCATTAAATTTAAGAAGTCAAAATTATAGAAGTAATGATTTATACGAGCATTCTTTTTTTGAACCAATTTTGGTGATTTACAATTACACCGAAAAAGTTAAAGGAATGAAAGTCTCTGTAGCCCAGTTAGAAAGGTTGTTAGATGTTCTTGAAAATGATAATGATTATTCAATTGTAGAAGCTGCATTTATAAGACTGTCTTTTTTATCTTTAGCCGAGAGTTTAGACGATTCTTATCGCGAAAGATTTAGAGAAATACTAAAAAAAATGGACAAAGATAAACGGGTGGGAATTAGTGATTTTATTATAGTGAAAGATATCGATAACTTTATAGATGGAACTGATGTAATGCCTAATACTGAATTGGATGTGTTTATAAAAGACGAGATTCCGATATTTTATAGAGATAAGTCTATGTCCGATGGTTATGGGGTAATTCAGTATTTTAGATCGATTCAATATCTTTTCAAAGGTCTTACTGAATTAGATGATACAAAGAAACCAGATAAGTCATATTATATTCAGTGGCTTGAAAAATTTTACCTATGGTGGGAAAGCCAAAAAGAGGCCTTATTAAGAGATGTAGAATATGTTCATCCTATGATACCAATTGACGAAATTTTACTAAATCTCATAATCGCTATGAAGAACAATATATGGGGATCAATACCTTTGGATTATTTAAGAGAAGAAGATAAGAGTAGAGCGCTTACCATATTAACTGAAATCTTTGCGAAAGAGCCTGAGAAAGCAATGCTTTTAATTCCTGTATTAGAGAGAATGGGTATCGAGCATCAATACAATCTTAATTACACTATTGAGAGTTTGTCAGATAGAAATATAGAGAAAAGTAAATATTCGGTAATGTCTCTATATGACTATTCAATCTTTATTAATAAAAAAGAAATAGATGGAGATTTCAATCTAATAAAAGAGGAACTTCTTCATATTTTGAAGTATGGATATGGTGAAAATTTAAATGAGGCAATTCAAGTTTTAATAGAAATAGTGGTAATTGATTCAAAACTAATTGACGACGAATTAGTACCGGTGTTAATAAGCAATTTAAATAGATATTTATATACCTTGAAAAATGATGAGTCACTTATTGTCACTCAGCAAGATTTTAAGTTATTAGGTAGTTATGCAAAATTGGTAGCCGTATTGGTGAAATATAAACCAGAGGAGATAGGAGGGTCTTTTGAGGAATGGAGAAGTTTTATCCAAACCCACAAGCTTCCAGAAGTTAGGTCAGCTTCAATGCATTTCGAACAATAACTGAGATAGTTAATGTATAAGAGCTTTGAAGTTTGATAGAGAGTGAGTTGAAGAAAATAAAGCCGGTCGAAACTAATATGGTTTCGACGGCTTTATTTAGACTGTTTATTTAATAGATGCTTTCTAAAATAAGATAAAACTTATTGAACCAAAGCAGCTGAAGTATTGAAAGATACTTTTCGTGTAAAAGATAATATGCTTTGATAAGGATGGGACCGCTAGTAGAAACTAGCGGTTTTTTTGAATTGTAGAATGATATAATTTAAGTAAAGAATTTACTTTTTGGAGGTAAACTATGAATGATTTTGGTAATTCTCAAAAAGAAAAATATAAAGTTTGGGTCACTGAAAATCTTGGCGAAAAAACCGGAATTTGGTATTCTCCCTATCTTGAACAACTTGGTTATCTACTAGATAAGTTTGAACTTGGTACTGGATATAAGAAAAATTTCTTTGATTACCAGTTGTATTCAGAATTTAAAAATGTCTATCAACAGATGACAAAACAAAGTGATGAAGATATAGAAAAATTAGTGACTGGTAAGGGAATACCTCGATATCCAGAAGAGTTTGGAACTAGAAGAATACAATTCAGACAGAAATATGCCGAAGATGAATTTAATCGTGGCAAAAGAAGTAAGCCAGACAATTTAGGGGGGATACCCGACTGGGGTGTTTTACTTAGATCCTATCTAATATTTCTATACTACCATGAAAATCCTTCTTTAATTTATCCTAAAAAGGAAAAGAAAATTGCGAATCAAGAAGGTGAAATTGATAATAGCATCAACTATTGGGTTATTTCGGCGGGGGAACATTCAAGATTATGGGATAATTTTCATTCAGAAAGTGTGATTGGGCTTGGTTGGGATTATCTAGGTGATTTAAATAACTACGATTCTAAGGAAGCCATTGAACGAGAAATATCAGAGCAGAGAGCTGATGGAAAGCGTCCCATCAACGATACAAAAGCCGTGTGGGATTTTTATAGTGAAATTCAGATAGGCGACGTTGTTTATGCTAAAGAAGGAATTAAGAAAATCATCGCTCGTGGAGTCGTTACTGGAGATTATTACTTCGATAGTGAAAAAACTGAGTACAAACATAGAAGAAAAGTGGAGTGGCTGCAAGTTGGTAAGTGGGAACTGCGTCAGACTTTTGCGCAAAAGACTATGACATATCTGAGTCCTTACCCAGATCTGATTCAAGAAATTGAGCAGGTGATAAATGACGACATCATTGATCCAACAATTGCGGAAGTAAATGAATTTCGTACTTGGTTATCAAATCAAGTCACAGACAATGGAACCAGTTTGAACGATAAAACGGTTACTCAAAAGGTGAACGCATTAAAGGATATAGAGAGCTACTTTAATACTTCAATATTTGGAGAAACAGATACTGAGCAATTGAAGCAATTGAAAGATGTAGTTGTATCAGATGAATCCTACAGAAAATATATAGGAGTATCTGGGAGTGCGATTGATTATTACATTCGTTTTATTGAATCTAAACCTACTGTTCAAGAAAATGAACCTTTTACTACTGATGACTTTCTTTGCGATGTTTTTATCGAAAAAAAGGAGCTGACCCGACTAATTTCTGTACTTGAAAATAAGAAGAATCTCATCATGAAGGGTGCCCCCGGAGTAGGAAAAACGTATATTGTAAAACGTCTGGCTTATGTGATGATGGAAGAAAAGGATGAGACTCGTGTCCAAATGGTTCAGTTCCACCAAAGTTACAGTTATGAAGATTTTATTGAAGGTTACCGTCCGAAAGCTGAGGGTGATGGTTTTGAACTTAAACAAGGTCCATTTGTGAAGTTTGCAAGAAAAGCAGCACGTGATCCTGAGCGTGATTATTTCTTCATTATTGATGAAATTAATCGAGGAAATATGAGTAAAATATTTGGAGAATTGATGATGCTTATTGAAACAGATAAGCGAGGGGAACAAATCAATCTCCTATACTCTAACGATAAATTTTCAGTTCCATCCAACTTATATATCATAGGTATGATGAATACAGCCGACAGAAGTTTAGCGCTGTTAGACTATGCACTTAGAAGAAGGTTTTCATTCGTCGAAATTAAACCGGCATTTGAAAATGATACCTTTAAGTCGTATGTTGATAAATTAAATAATCCAGAAGTTTTGATTCGTGTAATAGATGAAATCAAGAGTTTAAATAATCAAATTGTTGAAGAGCTTGGTACGGGATTTCAAATTGGTCATAGTTATTTTGTAGGGAGTGCTTATAAAGTTGATTCTGTAAATCGGGTAGAAGAAGTTGTTGAATATGAAATTATTCCTCAGCTATTCGAGTATTGGTTTGACGATGAACAGAAGGCTAAGGATTGGGCAGAACGACTAAGGGGTTGTTGCGATGGAGAGAAATAGCAATATTCCAATTCGTAATATCTATTATATGCTTTCATATGCATATCAAACCTTGAATCTTTCAGAATATAAACATATTGGAACAGAAAAGTTTGAAAACGTCAAAGACCTTTATGCAGAAATTTTATCTATTGGAATACCTGTATTAATTCGTGGTGGATTAATTAAGGATTACATATGTGTTGAGGAGAGTTCCAGTGTTATCAAGGGGAAAATTGATATTAATTCTTCAATAAAGAAAAATGCGTTGGTAGATAAGAAGCTCGTGGTGATATACGATGAGTTTTCTGAAGATATATTGTTGAATCAAATTATTAAAGCTACTCTTGTTTTCTTATCTCATTCAGCAAAAATAAAACAAAAAACTCGTAGATTATTTTATGGTTTTCTCCCTTATTTTGCTGAGGTATCAGACATAGAGATGAACCTGCAGCTTTGGAATAATGTCCAGTATAATCGGCAAAACATTCGCTATCAATTTATCATTGATGTATGCAGATATCTTTTTGAAGAGCTATTACTTGATGAAAATTCGACATATCAATTTATGAAGCAAATACAGGATGAACAAAGGCTTTCGGCTTTATACGAAAAATTCATCTATTCATTTTTTAAACGTGAAACGGATTATCTTGTATCACGTCCTCAAATTCAGTGGAACGTTGATGATGGATTTATCGAAGCATTGCCAATCATGCAAACTGATATTGTGCTTCAAAAAGGTAATAAAACACTGATTGTGGATACGAAGTTCTATTCAGAGAATATGGTCGCAAGATTTGAGGGAGGGGCGTCAAAACAAAAATCAGGTAATCTCTATCAAATTTTTACTTACGTAAATAATTGGAACAAGAAATCTACTGAAATAGTAGGTGGCATGTTACTTTATGGTAGAACAACAGCATTAAACCAACCAAACCATATGTACAACATTAAGGGAAATGAAATTTTCGTATTATCTCTCGATTTGAATCAAGATTTTAATGGTATTAAAGCAGATTTGTTTGCATACACTATTCAATTCTTCAAATAATTATATAAGAAGTTATGTATATTATATGCATTCAGCGCAAGTTGGATATTTTACTTTTACATAATAAGTAAATGTGAAGTAAATAAAAAAGTGTTGAAATGCAATGCCAATTATTAATGATTTCTGTTAACTAACATTGCAGTCCTTGTCGGTAAACACTGCTACATCAATTTAAGCTAAAGT
The DNA here is from genome assembly GCF_030271255.1 of Peribacillus folii. GTDB lineage: Bacteria > Bacillota > Bacilli > Bacillales > DSM-1321 > Peribacillus. Next base: position 97,602 of record NZ_JASJOM010000005.1, on the reverse strand, counting down.
TTCCGCGACCTATTCACAACACATGTGGAGTGTGTGGCGTTGATAGAGTTGAAATAGCTTTGTGGCAATAGGTTTAAATATGAAGTGTGTTTAAATGTTCTCTCGGACTATGGTTCGGGGGATTTTTGACCTTGTAAACCTCATTTAGATTAGTTAAGGTGAACCGTATCGTAAATGACATTAATTTTATTACTAGTAACATAAGACATTATATGAAATAAATGAAGATTATGCAGCTGCCCCCTCTGGTTAGCTGTTTTTTTATGGTAAATTCCATGCTATCATTATCTAGGTATTAAGGTTCAGGTATTAAACTATGTATTTTTATGTTTGAAGCACTCTCTCATACAACCACAGTCAGGAGCCAACCCCCATGATCATCGAGAAAAAGCTAATTGTCAATTCGGACAAGGGTAATTTATTAAATGAATTAATTTCTTCTATAAATGAGTGTGAAAGGTTTTATTTCAGTGTGGCCTTTATTAATTACAGTGGTCTTCAGCTGTTGTTGGATACTTTCAAGAACGCGGAGAAAAGGGGAGTAATGGGGAAGATTATTACTTCTACTTATCTGAATTTTACTGAAGCGAAGGCTTTAAAGAAGGTAAATGAGTTTAGTAATATTCATTTGAAGATTTTTGAAACGGATAAGGCGATTGGTTTTCATACGAAGGCGTATATTTTTGAATTTAAGGATCGTTACAAGGTGATTATTGGTTCATCAAATATTACGCAAAGTGCTCTTAAGAGTAATATTGAGTGGAATGTCGAGATTATTGCTAAAGAGGATGCTCAATTTTTGAAAGATGTACTAAAGGAATATGATGGCTTGTGGAATAGTAGTGTCGTAGCGGATGACAATTTCATAAGTAAGTATGAAGAGTTTTTGAGTAAATTAAAGGGCTATACGAATACGCAGCAATTTATTTATGAAAGCTCTGAATATATTGTTCCTAATAACATGCAAAAACGTGCGGTTGAAAACCTTGAAAGAATTAGATCGTTTGGGGAAAAGAAGGCCCTAGTTATCGCAGCAACAGGTACGGGTAAAACGTATATGTCTGCTTTTGACGTAAAGGGATTTAAGCCTAAAAGGTTATTGTTCATTGTACATAGAGAAGAAATATTAAAGAAGGCAAAAGATACCTTTGAAAAGCTCCTACCAAATGAAAAACGGACGTTTGGATTACTGACTGGAAATCAAAAGCAAAAACATGCTGATTATATTTTCTCCACCATTCAAACCTTGTCTAAATGCTACGAGGAATTTAAACGAGACGAATTTGATTATATTATTTTTGACGAGGCTCACCATGCGACAAGCCCTAGCTATCAAGCCGTGCTAGAATATGTCATCCCTCAGTTCACATTAGGGATGACAGCTACGCCAGAGAGAAGCGATCAACAAAATGTTTTTAACCTATTTGATAATAATGTTGCCCTGGAGGTTCGTTTACATGAGGCTTTAGAGGATGAACTGGTAATTCCCTTTCATTATTTTGGTATTACTGACATTGAGGGAATTGATTTAAGTGATGTAGATATTGACGATGTAGCGGAGATCACGAAGCGATTAAAGGTTAACGAGAGAGTCGATTTTATTATTAAGAATATGAACTTCTATGGTCATGACGGGGACAAAAGAAAAGGTCTAGGGTTTTGCGTAACCGTTGAACACGCACAATATATGGCACAGGAATTTAATAATAGAGGGATACAAAGTATCTGTTTATCTGGAAATGACTCAGTTGAGCTGAGAGCACATTATATAAGTAGATTAGAAGATGACCATGATGATTTAGAATTTATTTTCACCGTTGATATTTTTAATGAAGGTGTTGATATTCCTTCTGTTAATACTGTTTTAATGCTTAGACCTACTAATTCTCCGATCGTGTTTATTCAACAGCTAGGACGAGGACTTCGTAAGCATAAAGACAAGACTTTCCTAACAGTCCTTGATTTCATTGGGAACCATAGTAAAACGTTCTTAATTGCCATCGCATTAAATGGAAGCCGTTATTATGATAAAGAAAGTTTGAAGGTTGCAATTGCGACTGGCTTTGCCAATATTCCAGGCTGTACACATATCCAAATGGATAAAATCTCGGAAGAACGGATATTAGCTCAAATTGATAAGGAAAACTTTAATTCTTTGAAGTATTTGAAGGAAGAGTACTTTGAATTTAAGAAAATGAATCAAGGTAAAATGCCTTTATTATTAATGGATTATATGAAATTTGATGGTGCTCCGGATCCTATTAAGTTTATTAATCGCGAAAAAACGTATTTGCAATTTGTAGCTAAGGTAGAAAAAAACGATTCCTTGAAAAGGCTATTACTAGACGAAGCTTTTGAAGGTGTATTAAGGGAGTTATCAAGTAAGCTACCTATAAAGCGAGTATATGAGTTTGCGATTGCTAAATATCTATTGGATCATGCTGAGATTTCTTTAGAAACCGCAAAACATGAGATATTGAAGTTAGTTAAAGAGGTAGATGAAGATAGCGTATTGCATGCCTTTCAATGTCTAAATCAGGATTTTTATGATCCTGGTCAGAAAAAGAGGAACTTAAAGTTATTTGCTTTTGAAAATGGTCATTTTTCTAAAACAGCAACTTATGAGAAGGTTCTAGAGAATGATGAATATAGAGCATATATCGAGGATCTGATTTTTTATGGAATCTTTAGATATGAAAAGGAATTCAAAGAAGATTACTATGGTGTGCCACATTTAAAGCTGTATGAACAATACCAAATGGCTGATGCTGCATTATTATCAAATTATCGCAAAAGTCATAGTGCCTTTAGGGGTTCAGGTTTACTTTCGAATGGAAATGACTATTTCTTGTTTATTGATTTACACAAGGAAGAGGATATAAAAGAAAGCATTAATTACCACGATGAATTTATAAACGAGCGGATGTTTCAATGGCAGACTCCGAATAGTACTGCCCCAAGTTCTGAGAGAGGAAAGAATATTGTATTCAACCAGGATAGAGGGATCCATTTACATTTATTTATTAGAAAGTATAAAGAAATAGATGGAAAGACAGAACCTTATATTTATATCGGGAAGGGTAACACCGTAGAATATGAAGGAGAAAAGCCAATTACCGTTAAGATGGAATTAGAGAATGAAATCCCAGCTGGTTTATATACGGAGTTCACGAAAAGAGTATAGTCTTCTCATTTGAGAAGACTATTTTTTTCATTTATTAATTGCTCCACAGCTGGAATATCAGCAGGAGCCCATTTTAGGGAGCTTAAATTTTCTCGCTTTAACCATATCAGTTTAGAATGCTCATTGGCTGTTGGGGTACCTCCAATGATTCTACATTTTATTGACAGTAGGTTAATGATAAAGCCTTCATATTCATGTGTAGTATCATTAAAGACTGAAGTTTCTGTTTCAACCTTGCATTGTAATTCCTCATCTATCTCTCTTTTTAGAGCAGTAAAGAGATCCTCGCCTTTTTCTACTTTCCCACCTGGGAATTCCCACATGTTCGGGATGCTCATATCGGGAGAACGTAACGCACATAGTATTTCTTCTTTTTCATTTTCAATGATGGCTGCAACTACCTTAACTTGCTTTTTCATGTTATCCTCCTATAGGTTTGCTATGATTAGATCATATCATGATTAAGTGATGTTTGTGATAAATACAAAATCTGGGTACGTGATATAATTGTATGAAAACCTTTAAGGAGGCATATGTATGCCAGTCCATAATAAATTAGTTCGTGATCGGATTCCTGAAGTAATTGAAGCTACAGGAAAGAAGTTTACAACACGTGTGTTAGATGATAAAGAATACATAAAAGAATTGAAAAAGAAGAGCTTTGAAGAGCTGCAGGAATATGTAGAGACTGAAAGTAAAGAGGATGCGATTGAAGAGCTGGCCGATGTGTTAGAAATTCTTCATGCGCTTGCTGAATATCATGGGGCTTCTATCGAGGAAGTGGAGGAAGTACGAAAAAGTAAAGCGGATAAACGCGGGGGATTTAAGGAGAAGATCTATCTAATTGAGGTTGAAGATGAGTAAGGTCCAATTAATTACCAGTCAATTAGGATCACATCTATTGAAGCAGATTGATTCTGCTTCTTCTATTTGTATTTTAACCTCTTTTGTAATGAAATCTGGTGTTCAATATTTGAAGGAAGCATTAAAAGCAGCTGCGCAGCGTGGAGCGGAAATTAAAGTGTGTACGGGCGATTATTTGTTTGTGACCCAGCCAGAAGCATTAAGGCTGCTGCTAGAGATTGATGCAAGAATTGAGGTCAGGTTATGGAGGAGTAATGGGGTCTCCTTTCATCCTAAAGCTTATTTATTTCAAAAAGAAAATCAAGATAGCCTGTTCGTTGGATCATCTAATCTTTCGCGTTCAGCCTTAAGTAATGGAGTGGAATGGAGTCTTTCCGTTAGTGAGGATGAAGTGGTCTTTTCGCAAGGGCTGCATCTATTTTTAGAAACGTTTTATAGTGACCAAACGATTCCTTTAAATCAAGAAACGTTGAAAAATTATAAAGAAAGCTATGACAAGTTTCACATCACTAATCCAAATCTGCCAAAAAAATGGACAGAAACAGAGGAAGTGGATTTGATGCTTCCGAGTGAGGGTGATGAGTCTATTCCAACAACGGAGATCATTCATGAACCAACTGTGCCATACGGGAAGATATCTCCTCGATTTGCGCAAATAGAAGCATTAGAGGAATTAAATAAAACGATGGAAGAAGATTATGATAAGGCATTAGTCGTAATGGCGACAGGGTTAGGAAAGACATATTTAGCCGGATTCTTTGCGCGCAGTTTTAAACGAGTGCTGTTTATCGCTCATCTTGAAGAGATTTTATATCAGGCGAAGAAGTCTTTCCAAACGGTTATGCCCGAGGAGCGCTTTTCAATTTATAATGGCAAGGTGAAGGAAAGTGACGGACATACCATCTTTGCTTCGATTTACACGTTAAGCATGCAGCGGCATTTGCAAGTTTTTGATCCTGAAGAATTTGACTTGATTATCGTCGATGAGTTTCATCATGCAGCGGCTGAATCTTATCAACGGGTACTCGATTACTTCAAACCGAAATTTTTGCTTGGAATTACGGCCACACCAGATCGAAATGATAACAAGGACGTATACGCTATCTGTGGTGGAAATGTTGCATTCCGAATCGATTTTCTTGAGGCTATTCAACGGAACTGGTTAGCACCATTTAAGTATTTTGGTGTGTATGATCATACAGATTATAGTCAGATTACTTGGCTAGGAAATCGATATGATGAGCAGGAGTTGTTACAGCTTCAACTAAGAGATGAGATGGCTGAAAAGGTATTGAATGCGTGGAAGGACAAAAGAAAGACTCGTACAATTGGTTTTTGTTCATCCATTAAGCAAGCAGACTTTCTTTCTACCTTTTTTAATCAAAACGGATTTAGCGCAATTAGTCTGCATTCAAAGCAAAAAGACATCAATCGAGATGAAGCAATCAATCAGCTCGCAGATGGAGTTCTTGATGTTATTTTTACGGTCAATTTATTCAATGAGGGAGTCGATATTCCGGCGGTTGATACGCTGTTATTTGTTAGGCCAACAGAATCTTTAACGGTCTTTACCCAGCAGATTGGCAGAGGGCTACGGCTACATGACTCCAAGAATCATTGCGTTATTATTGATTTAATCGGTAATTATCGAAATGCAGATGTTAAATTAAGCTTGTTTGATACAGATCCGAATAGGAAGGCTAAAGCCATTGAACCGGTTGTTCCGGAGTTATGCGAGATACAATTAGATATCCAAGTTATTAATCTCTTAAAGGAAATGGCAAAAAAGAAGCAGCCTAGACGAGATACATTAGTAAATGATTATTTCCTATTAAAGCAGGAGTTAGGAAGAAGGCCATCTTATTTAGAATTACATTTAAAAGGTGCCTCTGAATCTCCGCAGTATCGGCAGGAATTTTCTTCATACTATGGTTTCCTGGAGTATGCTAAAGAGCATTCAGAGCAAGAATCAGACATCTTTCACCGCTATAAGCAATGGCTAGTGGAGGTAGAGAAAACAGGTATGGCGAAGAGCTATAAGATGGTTGTTTTGTTAGCAATGCTAGAGCGAGGAGAGGATAGCTGGTTCAAGCCCATCACTTCTAAGGAAGCAGCACCATTGTTTCATAGCTACTTAACAGAAGTAGAGTATCGAAAACAAATCGACTTTAGTGACAAATCCTCTAAAAAGCTATGGGATTACGATGAAGCAGGAGTTAGTAAGCTAATTTCAACAATGCCTATGTCTAAATGGAGTGGAAGCTCTAAAGGGCTAATTTCTTACGAGGATGATAGTTTTAAACTAAACTTTGATGTCAGATCAGAGGATCAGCGGGTTCTGTATAATATGACTAAGGATATATGTGAGTATCGGCTTCAGTATCACTTTGAGCGGAAGGCGAAGTAAAAAAATCAATACTAAAAAAGAGACATCACCAGATGGGAATGTCTCTTTCCCTCTACACGTTCCTTTTGTTGGGAGAATAGCCGGGTAATTACTTAACAGTTGTCAATGCAATCAACCCCTAGCATACCTAACCAATCACCCCTCCCCAGCAACCCCCACCTTCTTCCCTACACCTGCACCCTTCCCAAAAATAACGGAAAACACCACAATCACAGCGATTACAATTGTAAAATAGGTGATCGATTCTTTTAGGAATAGGGTGGCGAATAGGATCATCAAAAAGGGCTGGAGGTATTGGATTTGGCTGACTTTGGCTATTCCGCCCATGGCCATGCCGCTGTACCAGGCGACGTAGGCGAGGAATTGGCTGACGATGGCGAGATAGATGAAGCTGATCCAGGCTTGGATGGGGGCGTGGAGCATTTCGGTTGTCACGCTTAGGGCGACCGGAATGATGAAGAAGGGGGCGCCGATGATGATTGCCCAGGCGATCACCTGCCAGCTGCCTAGTTCCTTCGCTAATTTTCCTCCTTCCGCGTAGCTAAGGCCGAGGATGATCACGGCTGTCAGCAGGGCTAGGTCGGCATATTGCAGGGAACCGAATCCAAGGTGGAGGGCATAGACGATGACGGCCAAGGAGCCGATGGCGCTTGAGATCCAGAATTTGAGCGAGGGGATTTCGCCGGCCCGAAGCATGGCAAATCCGGCTGTCGCTAATGGCAATAGCGCCACTTCCACTGCGCCATGGGAAACGGGCAGGTCTTCCATGGCCCACGAGGTGAGGAGCGGAAAGCCTAAAACGGCGCCGAGCGCAACGATCAGGAGGCTTTTGAATTGTTTGAGTGAAGGCCGCTTTTCCTTGCGTATGACCAATACGACCGCGACTAACATGGCCGCAACGACCGTTCTGCCTAAGCCGACGACCGTCGTGCCGAAATGCTCGACGGCAATCCTCGTGGCAGGGAGCGTCAGACTAAAGCAAATCACCCCGATCAATCCCACTAATAAACCCATTTTTTCTCTATTTTCTCCTTGCATCCTATCCAGCTCCCATTCTGATAGTTGTTTCAAATCTGTACCATTGATAAAAAATGTTCTGCTATAATTACTATAATATGAGTACACATAAGATAAATAAACCAGTGTTTTATCAATCTGTCCTGGTACAGATCAGGGGGAGGACGATTTGATGAGCTCGAAATATGAAAAAATCATGGCGGACATGAAGCGCCGGCTGGAGGAGGGTTCGCTTACGGCAGGGAGTAAGCTTCCTTCTGTTCGGCAGGTGTCCGAGGATTATCGCTGCAGCAAGAACACGGTCATGAAAGCTTATGATGAGCTTGAAAAAGAGCATGTCATTTATTCGGTCCCGAAAAGCGGATATTATGTGGTCAATGACTTTCAACAAGCGAGGGAGGAGCGGGAGGTAATTGATTTTTTGTCTGCCGGTCCGGATAAAAATATCATGCCTTACGTCGAGTTTCAGCATTGTTTGAATCAAGCGATTGACCAATATAAAGAAGAGCTTTTTGCCTATTCCGATCCACAAGGGCTGTACTCGCTGCGCGTGCAATTGGTGAACTATCTGCAAAATCTGCAGGTGTTCACCGAGCCGGAAAGCTTGGTCGTTGTATCTGGCTCGCAGCAAGCCCTTCATTTATTGGTATCTTTGCCGTTTCCGAATGGGAAAAACAATATTTTGATCGAACAGCCTACGTATTTCGGCTTCATCGAGTCCCTCCATCTGCAGCAGGCGACCGTGTTTGGAATAGAATTAACGATGGAAGGAATTGATCTTGAGCGGCTGGAATATATGTTCCGGAATAATGATATTAAATTCTTCTATATCGTCCCGAGGTTTCACAATCCGCTTGGTCATGGTTATACGAATCGTGAAAAGAAAAAAATCGTCGAGCTGGCGGAAAAATACGATGTCTATATCGTCGAGGATGATATATTAGGAGACCTTGATCCGGATACGAAAGCAGATCCGCTATTTTCCTTTGATCCTTCGGGGCGGGTGATTTATATTAAAAGCCTTTCGAAAATTTTTCTCCCGGGGTTAAGGATCGGTACGGTCGTTCTGCCAGCAATCATGATGCGCGCTTTTTTGCAGGCTAAATTCTGTATGGATTTTACGAGCTCGGCCCTTTCCCAAGGTGCGCTGGAGATCTATTTGAAAAGCGGAATGTTCAATAGTCACCTAAAAAAAGTAAAAGAGGTGTACCGGACCAAGATGCGCATCGTGCAAGAAGCCTGTGAAGCATGGCTGCCGGCTAGCACCAGTTTTTCGAAACCAGCTTCAGGGTTTTATCTTTCGATCAGCTTGCCTGGGAATGTGAAGGCGAAGCAGGTCGTCCAGCGGCTGCACGAGCAGCATGTCTATGTGGATGATGCCTCGAGGATGTTTTTACCTCCATATAAAAAAGAAAACCTGATCCGATTGAGTATCTCCCAGGTGAATGAGAGCCAAATTCTCCCGGGGATCAAGCTGCTGGCTGAGTGCATTGCAATCCTTGACAGCAGGAAACATCATGGAACGCCGACCAACTTTTTGCCAATCTAGGGTAAGTGCGGATAAAAGTAGAAGCCCGCCAAAATGTGAACTTCACCTCCGATTGTTAGCCGTGTCTAACAATGGGGGGCTGTTTACATTGGCAGGTTTTTTTTGTTGTAGCTCCGATCAGTGGGCTGCCATGGAGCCGGGATTATTTTTATTGCGGCTAAAGGTTTTTATCTTAATAAAGAGAGCTGGGGTTCCGATATATAGGATGATTGAATGTTGAACATATATTGCATTTTAGGAGATGTAACGAGTTGAAAATTAAAACGAGATTGATCACTACAGTATCCATTCTTATTGGGACCATTCTAATATTGGGTAGCTTTGCTGTTTCTGTAATAAAGGCATCCTCTGAAAGGAATTCCGTCCTTCAGGATAAGTTGGAAATTCAGAAGAGTGTGATTGGAATTCAATATCGCCTTGCGGGTTTATCAAATGATGAACGGGCATTTATCATAACGGGGGATAAACAATTCACCGAAGGGATGGAAGAAAAAGCAAATGATGTATTTAAGAAAATCGAAACAATTAAGGCGCTTAATAAGGAAAAGGAACACGGGGAGAATATAAATGAGCTGGAAGAGAAGTTTAATGACTTTTGGGAAATGAACCAGCAGGTGATTAGCCTGTATAAAGAAGATCATGAAGGAGCCAAAAACCTGCACTTTGGGGAAGAAAGAACGCTTAGGAAAGAAGAGCTGGATCCTTCAGTGGATGAATTGGTGGAAACTCTTAATACGGATGTTAGCAATATCCAAGCTTTAAATGACCGTTATTCTCAGTTGAGTAGAGATGCCTTTCTCTTCCTCGCTATTGCTTCATCAATAGTTGGAATGACGTTATGTATTTTGCTGTTAAGGTCCATCCTGCAACCACTTGGAAGGTTAAATCGTCAATTAGAAGAAATAGCTACAGGTGATGCTGATTTAACCAAGCATATGGAGGTTACAGGCACTAACGAATTTGGTCAACTTGCTAAATCGTTTAATAGTTTCGTGGACTCGCTTAGACAAATGATTTCTCAAATTGGCATGTCATCTGAACAAGTGGCAGCTGCTTCTGAAGAGCTCTCGGCCAGTACCGAGCAGTCCATCGTAACATCGGATCACATTACGGAAACGATGCAAGAGATAACGGAGAAAAATCGCGAACAAAGCCAGTTGACAGGTAAAAGCTTAAAGTCGGTGAATGATTCACTTAACAGCATCGTTTCGGTTGCTTCGAATACATCAAAGGTAGCGGAAGTATCATCAACTATGAGAGAGCAAGCTGAGAGTGGTTCAAGCTCAGTAAAAGAAATGCTCGAGCAAATGAAAACGATCAATCTGTCAGTTGACATGGCCGATAAGGGAGTCACCTCATTGGTATTCAGCGCGACAAAAATCAAAGAAATCTCCACGCTGATTACCGATATTTCAGGTCAGACGAATCTACTTGCATTAAATGCTGCAATTGAGGCTGCTAGAGCCGGGGAGCATGGAAAAGGATTCGCCGTTGTTGCAGAAGAGGTTAGAAAATTAGCCGATCAAACGAACCAATCTGCTAATGACATCCATCAGCTCGTTTCAACGATCCAAAATGAATCAAACGACACTGTTACCAATATTCAAATTGTAAGAGATAACGTAGACTCTGGAATCAAGCATTCTGAAGAAACGGTAACAAACTTTGAGGAAATATTAATTTTTATTGAGCAGGTGACATCTCAAATTCAAGAAGTGGCAGCTTCTACCCAGTTTATAAAAAATGGCTTTGAAGAACTGCAGCTAACGATAGAAATCATTGCTGAAGGGTCACAGGAAACACTCTCCGGTACTGAAACAGCAGCAGCTGCCAGTGAACAGCAATTGGCCTCAATTGAGGAGGTTTCAAATGCGACCGTTTCGTTGAACAAATTGGCAGAGGAATTACAGGAGATGATTTCTCGCTTCAAGGCGTAACGAAAAATAGATAAAAAAGCCTTCTTAAATAGAGCTGCCCCTCCCATTGTTTGCCACAGCTAACAATGGGAGGGGCAGTTTTAATATGGCTATCGGTGTGTGCAATCGGGGTTTTCACATGAAGCATAAAACGATGCTTCGGTTATTGAATTAAGATGGGAGTAAAGTGTCTGTAGCGTATGAAGAGTGACCTTAAAAGGCATGAGCCCGGTTGGTTTCCGGATTCATGCCCCTTTTGGGTTCACTTCATCATTTATGGCAGTACATTGCCTGCCGCGCGATAGATGCTATACCATTCTTCGCGTGTTAGCTTGATTTCGGTTGCCTGGCAGCAATCCTTTAAGCGGCCTACATTCATCGTTCCGATAACCGGCTGCATATGCGCGGGATGGCGCAGGATCCATGCGATGGCAATCGTCGTGTTGCTGACGTCATATTTGCGAGCGACTTCATCAATCTGTTTGTTCAATTCAGGGAACTTGTCGTTTCCGAGGAAAACGCCTTCAAAGAATCCGTATTGGAAGGGTGACCAAGGCTGAATCGTGATATCGTTCAGTCTGCAAAAATCAAGCACACTGCCGTCGCGGTTCACGGCTTGTTCATTTTCCATATTCACATTGAAGCCATTGGAAATCATGTTGGCGTTGGTGATGCTTAATTGCAGCTGGTTGGCGACGATCGGCTGCTTCACCGATTTTTTCAGCAGCTGGATTTGCATCGGATTTTGGTTGGAAACGCCGAAGTGGCGCACTTTTCCCGAGGTTTCCAGAATATCGAAGGCTTCTGCCACTTCTTCCGGCTCCATTAACGTATCCGGGCGGTGAAGAAGAAACGTATCCAGATAGTCCGTTTTTAAGCGCTTCAGGCTTGCGTCCACCGATTCGAGGATATGTTCTTTGGAAAAGTCGAACATCCCCTTGCGGATGCCGCACTTCGATTGCACGATGATCTTTTCCCGAATGCTTGCGTTCATCCCGATCGCGTCGGCGAATATTTCCTCACACTCGCCGCTGCCATAAATATCGGCATGGTCGAAGAAGTTTGCGCCCAATTCCAGCGCCGTTTGCACAAACTGCTCCGCCTCGGTCTTGTCCAGCGAATTGATGCGCATGCAGCCGACGGAAACGACCGGCACCTCTAATGTACTGCTTCCAAGCTTCATTGTCCTCATGAATGAAATCCCCCTTATTTGTCATGAAGTACAGAGTCACCATGACTCTCTTCACGTCACACGTAAATCTGCGTCTCTCTTTTTGATTGTGACATACACTGCTGGAAGTTTTCAAGATTTAGCATAGGCTTAAGGGAAATTCATGGAATGCTATTTTATATTTCACAAGGATGGGAACTTGCTATTCCTATCATGTTTGTGTGTTTCAGCTTTAATCTCTTTAGCTGAAAATGTTATTTAAGAATGTAAGTATATAAAATATACCTGTAGATAAAACACTCTCTTTCAAGTGTCCTAACTACAGGTACCAGGTTAATTAATCAGCATTTCTTATCTTTTTTTCTAATTGCTCAATTCGTTCCTTTAATTCTGTATCTCTTTCTTTCGATTTATAATTAACGTACCGCAGAAGACTTAATAATCCGCAGAAGCTTGCTAAAATACTCCAAGTACCAGCATCCATGTTTAATTACTCCTTTAGTAAGGTTGTGAGGAATAAAAGTAAGTAGTATAGCTTTTAACAAATCCTGAGCTATAGTTATTATATTGATAATAATTTCTTCTTTCTTTAACATAAGTAGAATCACCTATTTTATTTGATTGCCAGAATTTAATATAGAATGTTTTATAAACTTTATCTCCTATAAAACCAACAATTCCAGTTATTCCACTTATTGTTCCGAGTACAGGATGTTTTAATTTGAAAGAAGCTGCAGCTGTTCCAGCAGAAACAACTGTTAATATTTCAACTAGTGCTTTGTTCGTTTTTTTAAACGGACCTCTTTCTTTACCATAAGCTGCTCTTGCCATTGGTGATTGGGTAATATCCTCGGAATAGGGATTAAAATCTACATATTCTGTAATCAACAAAGGTAATATTTGACCACTTTCTGAATACAAGTTAACATTTTCACCTTCTTCTAGTTTAATTTTAAATGGTATTCCATCTATTATAAAAATTACATCACCAGTTTCTTGATTAGCTTCAATGAATGTATATATATCTTGATTTATATCATGTTGTATAACGCTAATTGATTCTTCTGACTCTTCTTGGTATATTATATCATTATTATCTACATCAACTAGATTTAGTACAGAGAAATCTCCTTTTAAATTATCATTTTGTGTAATAGATAAGCTTCTAGGTTTAATTTTTAATTTACTCTCATTAACTAAATCTTGATATTCAAGAAGTGCATTTTTATCTTTGATTTCATCTAGATAATTAGCAAATTCTATATTTGTATCAAGAACTCTTTCTTGTGCATTTGCTGATTTCACTGGTAAAAGTATGGAAAGGATTAATATTAGCGCTAGAATTAAGTAGGTAATTCTTTTCATTTTTTTCTCTCCTTTTATTTATTTTATAGTTCAATGTTCTCATGTTCTCACTTTTAATAATAGGACTTACTTTTTGAGAAAATATGTGTATAATTGTAATGTTATATAATATTTACTATAGATGGATAATTTTACCAAACTAGTATCCGTGTCAAAGACACTAATAATAAAAGAGGTTAAGCTGCTTGAAGATGATTCCTATATTGAATAGGGTCATCTTTTTTAGATTCCACTGATGACGGTAATTGTTATAGTAAGTAAGAATTGATTTCTCACTGACTTCTTTTTAAGTGCTTTTATCTCCTTAGTTGAAAATGTTATTTTACTCATGATGTCTTCTAGTCCCCGGATTGTGAACACTCTTCTTCAAGTGTCTCAACGAGTTGACCTACTTTTTTAAAACACCCAAATATGTATCATTTCCTATCTCACCAAAGCAAAAAATCCTATCCTATCGGAATCGTGCTGTTCATGAACAGAGAGAAGGTTATGGAATGAATAAAGTACATAATCATCCGTTTCATCCCATATATAAAATGGAGGAATCTATATTTTTAAAAGGAGGTATATCCGATGTTTGTTGAGGTAGAAAAAGATGTAGATATTTATGTGCATGATATTGACCCTGGCCCTGGTAGTAAGCCCGTTTTTTTCGTTCATGGTTGGCCTTTAAATCATAAAATGTTTGAATATCAATTTAACATATTACCAGAATACGGTTTCCGCTGCATCAGTATGGATATTCGAGGAAATGGACATTCTGATAAGCCATGGGGAGGGTATACATATAATCGCTTAGCGGATGATATTGCTAAAGTGTTAGGTGCTCTTCAAATAGAGAATGCGACATTACTTGGTTTTTCTGTAGGCGGCGCTATATCAATTCGGTATATGACCCGATATGGTGGCCGCCATTTTTCAAAATTAGTATTGGTAGATGCTGTTTCACCATCTTTTGTAAAAAACACGCAGTCTCCCTATGGAGTTTCTAAGGAACAAGCGGATGCGCTTACTCATTCAATGTATATAAATAGACCTAAGTTCCTGCAAGATGTGTCGTTAATGTTTTTCAACCGAAACTTAGGACCTGATATGTTGGATTGGTTTGTTGGTCTTGGACTTGAATCCGCTTCATACGCTCTCATTAAAATATTACAAGCAGCAGCAAATGAAGATGTCACAAAAGATTTAGCCCAAATTAATGTTCCAACGGCCATTTTTCATGGCGTTCATGATCAACTAATCCCGTTCCAAAGCGGTCAACTGACCCAAAAACAAATTAAGGGGTCTCAACTATACCCTCTCAATAATAGTGGACACGGAGCCATGATTGAACAAGCAGAAGATTTTAACAAAGCGCTTATCCAGTTTTTACAATCTTAACTTCTTCGGAGCTCTTTGAAGCATTTCATCATACTCCCCTTAGCAGTACACAAATTTTTTCACCATCTTCCAGAATATTGGATGAGGAATCCAAAGAATAAAAAAAGTGTCCAGTTTCCCTGAACACTTACGGATGAATCGTCACCAATGTCCCGATCGGTACGATTTTTGATAATTCCTCGACATCGTGGTTGTGCATGCGGATGCAGCCCTTGGATACGGCTCGCCCGATCGAGCTTGGATCATTCGTTCCATGAATCCCGTAGTGTTCCTTGGATAAACTCATCCACATCGTTCCGAATGGACCGCCGGGGTTGGGGTCTTTATTGACGATGATGAATTGGCCTGTCGGGGTCCCGTACAGTATCCTGCCAACGGCGATCGGGTATTGCTTTTGCACGGCGCCATCCTTCAGCAGCCGCAGTGTGCGGTTGTTGATCGAGACGTCGATTTGATAGGGAAGGGAGTCTGGGGGAGGAAAGCCGGGAATCACGATTGCCTGGCCAGGGTAAATGACGTTCGGGTTCAGGTTCGGGTTGGCTAGGATGATCGCTGCCAGCGGCGTCCGGTAGTCTTTGGAAATCTGCCCCAGCGTTTCCCCCTGCTTGACTGTATGGATCATCTAATCACCTCCATCGGGTATCGTATTCACCCTATATTGTATGTGAAGGCGGTAAAGTGTTTCGTGACGATCACGCAGGCAGGCTGTTATCTGTTTTTAATAAAACGTAGTGTTCCAGTAAATAAGCCGAAAAGAAACCGACATGATTGTTTGATACAATCCATTTTTTATCGAGTCGGATTTTAACGTGAAAGAGGAGGAATGCAGGTGGAGGAGCATGTGAAAAAGGCTTTGGTTGAATGGAATGAGGAAATCAGCGACGTGCTGAACGGGATTGAAAAGGAATATGAGGACGTGAAACGTGAGCTTCAGGTTTATTCCTACAAATTCAATATCACCAAGCAGGTTGTCCAATCGACAATCAATGATGAAATTATCCGCAACATCCGTGAGCTGTATCATAAGCCCTTTGAACAGAAGCTGAACGAGTTGAAGGGATCGATCAAGGAGCTGGAGGAAAAGAGAAAGGTTTTCCACATGTTCGCGGATAAGATTGCGAAGGTCAGTGAAAAAGAGGAAGGAAAGCCGCAGGCCTCTCTTATCTAAGTGGGCGCCCTTATCCCCGCGGCGCTGCTTTGTCTTGTCCTTGTTTACATACGGCATCAACCTGGGTATCATGCTAAAAAAGAGGAAATGAGGGTATATGATGTGGAATGCGGTCTTTTGGGGAGGAGTTTCGGGTTCTGCCGTCCTGCTTGGCGCACTTGCGGCCATTTTCATCCCGATCAAGAAAAACATCATTGGCTATATCATGGCATTCGGTACGGGGGTATTGATCGGGGCAGCTGCCTATGAGCTGCTTGCCGATTCGGTGGAAGATGGCGGACTCTGGTCAACGGCGATCGGATTCATAGCCGGGGCCATCGTGTTTACGGTCCTGGATTTCCTTGTTTCCAAAAAAGGTGCCGATCAACGGAAACGCTCCAATAATAGCTCGTCGAAGGAGGCGGGTCTGGCGATTTTCATCGGAACGGTGATGGATGCCATCCCGGAGTCGATCATGATTGGCGCGAGTCTCTTAAGCGGCGGCTCGGTCAGCTGGCTGTTGGTCATCGCCATCTTCATCAGTAACATTCCAGAAGGGCTCTCAAGTACGACGGGCTTGCTCAATAGTAACTATTCCAAAAAGAAAATCATGCTGCTGTGGTTTTCCGTACTGGTCATTTCATCTCTATCCTCGATGGGCGGTTATCTATTCCTCGACCATGCCCCGGATTATGCGATGGCAGCGATGGCAGCCTTTGCAGGAGGCGGGATCATCGCCATGATTGCGTCCACGATGATGCCGGAAGCCTTTGAGGACGGAGGACCGATCACCGGGATATTCACCGCTGCCGGCCTGCTCATCTCCTTGATTCTTGATTCGATGTGAAGCATGGAAAGTTCCCCTTGGTAAGCTGGGGGCTTTTTTTATGTACCGGATCACCCTAATAAATCTATCAGCGCCGCGAAAAATTGCTGGTGTTAAAATACCATTTCAAAACATATATTCAACTAATGCGATATATTAGATTTTAGACATTGGGGAGATGGAGAGATGAACTTCGAGATGCAAATCGCGAATATGCTGGCAGATCAACTCAAGGGCTTTATTGAATTCGTCCAAAAACACCATCGAGATAAAAACAATATCTTTTGTTTACATAGAGATAAATTGCTTCAATTGAAGCTGCTTGTCGAGGAGTTCAGATTTCAGGTGCTGGCAGATGAGCTGAAACGGATCAATCGATTCACCTGGGATGAAAACTACACTCTTTTATTGATTGATAGATTCAGGAAAGGGTATATCATCATTGATGAATACGTAGGAAACCACTACGAGGATTTATTCATTTTCACCGCCAGGCTGCACACATTGAACAGCCTGAGCTTGTTATTTTGCAAGGAGGAATGAGGCCTTGCAAGGGAAAGAGGCGCATGTGACATCCTGCGCCTCTTTTAGATATAGCTTATTTGCTCGATACCGTGGAGATATATTGCTTGACCACTTCATACACATATCCTTGATTGGCGGCTGCTGTATTCGGGTCATATTTTCCGCCATTCACTTTATTGTTCGACAACACCCGTATTCCCAAGAAGGGAACATCATACGCTTTGGCAATCTGGGCTGCGGCGGCGCCTTCCATCTCTTCTACAGATGAACCGTATTTCGTATGGAACCATTTAATCCGATCGACTTCATTATTCCAAACATCCGCCGAACCGATCGTCCCATCGACAATCTTGCCTTTCGTGTACGTTTCCTTAACGGCATGCGCGGCGGCAAGCAAATCCTTATCACCTTCGTAGAAGCGCGGCTTTTCCGCATTAGGATCTTCCCCTGCACTGCCTTCGGACGCCATCAGGTCCATCGGCTTCCAGCTGGTTGGATCGATGCCTTCGTTTTCAGCTTTATCTGCCGTTTTCAATGACCCTAGGTTTACCGTTTTTTTGCCCAAAACAATATCAAAAACGTTTAAGCTTGGGTCATGTCCGCCGGATGTTCCTTGATTGATGATCGCAATCGGGTTATATCGTTCAATCGCCACGGCTGTTGCGGCAGCGGTATTTTCCATCCCTTTACCCGTTTTGGCGACGATGACCGGGTAATCATCTAACGTTCCGATGTAAAAAACGAAATCCCCTGATTTTTCTTCTTTCACATCCTCCAATTTTTCGGCAAAATGCTCCGCTTCGATTGGCATCGGACCTTGAACCATGATCGGCCTTTGTGCCTTTGTTTCTGTCGCTTCATCGTTGGGAGCCGAACTGCAAGCGGAAGCCATCGTGACGAGCAGTAATATAAGGATTCCTAGTATCGAGTATTTTTTCAACAAGTTGTTTTTCATTTCGATCTCCCCCTCTTGATGCACTCGCAGGTTTATCTGAAAGAAAAAAGCCCCAGAACGGCAGACTGATTCTGCCTCCTGGAGCTGCGAAAGTCAAAGCATTGCGAAGTTCCTGCCCAAATATGTGGTGCAGGAACATACTTTAACTCGTAGTCCAGTTCTTTCAGACGGGAACCAGGTAGAAACGCTCGGACCATATTTCCAAGCTTATACGAGTAATGATATGTACTATTATTCTTTTGCTAATATATCAAAGGATGGAGGGGAAATCAATAAAAAAGTGAACATTTTTTTATTTTGGTTTTATAATGTTCGTGTTTTGTGTATTTTTTTCTAGAGTTTTTTTAAGGATGAGAGAAAAGGAAGGGAAATGATGAGGAATAGAGGAGCAATGATCTTAATGGAAAAAAATGAAGTAGCCTTGATCCGAAGATATAGAGACGGGAATTTCTACTATGTCTTCCCGGGCGGCGGCATTGAAAAAGATGAAACGCCTGCACAAGCGGCAAAAAGGGAAGCATTAGAGGAACTGGGCCTTGTGGTGAAGGTAAAAGAATGCATCGCAGTGATCCCGTATCATGGAATGCAATACTTTTTCTTAGGCGATATCATCGATGGGGTACTCGGAACGGGAAAAGGAGAAGAGTTCACGGAGGAAAACGGAGAAAGAGGAACCTATCAGCCTTTATGGGTAAAAATAGAGGACCTTTCCACGTTGGATGTACGGCCAAAAGAAGTAGCCGCAAAAGTGCAAAGCTTATATAAAGAGTACAAATCCTATCATTAGAAAGGACCATTGTAGTCCTTCCTAATCTAGTTTTGAAAACGTGCTCTGTCACAGTTTGTCATGTTCTATCGTTATCACGACATTTCCCTTTTTATGTCCTTGTTCCACATATCGATGGGCTTCGGGGATTTGCTCGAACGGGTAGCATTTATCGATGACGGGTTTTAGCTTTCCTGTTTCGATGAGCTCTTTAAGATAAAGTAAATCTTCGGGAAGGATCTTGGCTATTCCCTGGCCTTCCACTGACACGTAGCGTCCATGCGGAGTCAAGAGCTTTTTGCAGCTGGTTTTGGAGCTTTTTCCGACGGCATCAAAGATGATATCGTAACGCTCCTGGCGCTTGGTGAAATCCCCTTTTTTATAATCGATAAGTTTATCGGCTCCTAGCGATTTGACCAATTCAAAATTAGCGGCACTGCATACGCCAGTAACTTCAGTGCCTAAGCATTTTGCCAGCTGAACCGCGGAGGTCCCCACAGCCCCGGAAGCGCCGTAGACGAGAACCTTTTGCCCAATCCCGATTTTTCCTTTTCGAAAAAAATGCAGCGCCGTCGTGCCTCCAAATGAGAGGACGGCCGCCTCCTGATAGGAAAGGCTGGCCGGTTTCAAGGCCACGGCTCCATTTTCAGGCAAGCATGTGTATTCGGCATTAGCGCCGAAATTCATGCCTGTCATCGCAAAAACCTCGTCGCCGATGTTGAATTTTTCTACCTTCGCTCCTGTTTCAACCACTTCCCCTGCCAGCTCCACGCCCAGTATGGCTTTGCGCGGTTTGGTAAGGCCCAGGAAGATCCGCATCGGGAGCCAGAGCAAGAAAGGGCTATCGAAACGGCGGACTCTTATGTCTCCTGAGGCAACTGTTGCGGCATGTATCTTTACGAGGATTTCATTGTGCTTGGGTCTTGGTTTTGCCACTTCCTTTAGCTTCAGTACATCGGGTGAACCATATTGGGTGCATACCATTGCCTTCATATGCGAGTCTCCTTCGTAAACGAATCAATCTGTTCATCTTATGATGGGAGTCTTCATACATGCAAAAAAGCCGTGAATATTCCCTGAGGAATTCACGGCTTTCCTTTTCATTTCGGTTGATCGTCGCATTGCACGAAATGAATTCCTTCCTCCAGCATCTTCAATAATTCTTTTAAGGCGTAGGATTGGTAGGCGTCTTTTTTGGTGATGATCCCGAGCTTCCAATAAAGCTCCGAGTGTTTAAGCGGCTTGATCTTCACATTTTCATTGTTTTGCTTACGATAGATCGATCTGGGCAGGAGGGTGATGCCGAGCTTGGATGAGACGAGCTCGATGATCAAATCCCATTGTGAGCTTTGGTATGAGATGTCCGGGGTGAATCCGTCCTTTTCACATGCCTGGATGATGTAGTCATGCAGGGTGAAATCTTCAGAGAAAAGGATGAATTTCTCTTCTTTCAGTTCAGCTAAGGAGACGGCGGTTTGCTGTGCAAGCCTGTGATCTTCGTGAAGGAATAACACGAATTCGTCTTCAATGAAGGGGGTAATATGGAAGGTTGCCTCACTGGCTGGCAACACGACGATGCCGAGATCGATTTCGCCCTCTTCGACAAGCTTGCCGATCAGCTTGGCTCCAAGCTCCACCAATTGAAGCGAAACCTTCGGATAACGTTCCTGGAAGCTGCGGGCAATTTCTGGAAAGAATAGGGTGCCAATCAGCGGCGGAATGCCAATTTTCACCTCGCCTGTCGTAATATCCCTGAGATCATCGAGGAGCACGTTCAATTCCGATAAGGCCGCGAAGGCTTTTTGGCTTTGCTGGTAGACGATTTGCCCGGCATCGGTAAGCCGCAGGTGTCTCGTGGAGCGGTCGAATAGCTCGACGCGCAGTTCTTCCTCGAGTTTTTTGACGGCTTTACTCAACGATGGCTGGGTTAAATAAGAATGGGCCGCAGCATTTGTAAAGCTCTTATGAAGGGCTACCTCCATGAAGGATTTTAAATCTCGAAATTCCATATATCGCTCGCTCCCATTTATTCTCTGTTCGAATTGATTCTATTCTTTTTATTCATTTTACTTATAAATTAAGTGGATGTAAACTATATGAAGATAAAAAAAGCAAGTATATATTACCCTAAATCAAAAAAACATTCTCTTTATCCAAACAAGATCGCACTCAGTGTTAATAGATATATTCCTTACTTATTGCCCGGCTTATTCATGTTTCTCGGAATACGGTCAGGGAATGACTCTAAATTATCTTGGCATAATAAAAGAGATTGTTCTGATTTTCACATTTTTAATGGTTCAAGGGTAGAGGCTGATGTTTCAGCCAAAAGAGATTCACACATCAAGGGGGAACTGGGATGGAAAGCAAAACGATCGATATCACCATGAATAGAGGTGGTTACGCGTGTTAAGTATCATTGTTGGCTTAGTATTGCTGATGGCTTTAGCCTATTTGGGATGGTCCATTATTTGGGTAGCGCCATTGGTTGCTGGGGTAGTCGCTTTAATGAGCGGATTGAATGTATTCGATACGTATACAGGCACGTATATGACCGGCCTGGTCGGCTTCGTACAGAAATGGTTCCCGATTTTCTTGCTCGGAGCGATTTTCGGGAAGCTGATGGAAGAAACGGGGGCAGCGAAATCCGTTGCCAAAAAAGTAACGCAGATCATCGGTAAAAAGAGGGCAATCCTTGGGGTACTGATCGCTTCCGCTTTATTGACATATGGCGGCGTTAGCTTATTTGTCGTCGTGTTTGCCGTGTATCCGATTGCGCTGGCTCTATTTAAAGAGGCCAACGTTACGAGAAGGCTGCTTGTACCGACTTTCGCGCTAGGAGCGTTCACGTTCACGATGACGGCGATACCGGGTACACCGCAAATTCAAAACCTGATCCCGATGGATTATTTTCACACGACCCCTACTTCAGGGATGATCATCGGTATCGTCACTTCATTGATCATGGCAGTTGGCGGGTACTTCTGGTTATCCTACAGGGAAAAATCACTATCGGCCAAGGGAGAAGGGTTCATCGCAACGGACGATTCCGTTTCAGCTTCTGCTGAGGACGAAAAAATCCCGAACTGGATCTTGTCCCTGGTACCGCTGCTGATTGTTGTCCTATTACTTAACGTTGTAAAATTAGAGCCGATTTATGCCTTATTATTAGGGGTCCTGAGCATTATGCTCATTAATATCAAGGATTATAAGAAGTTCATTTTCTCTGTGAACGAAGGAGCCAAAGGATCGGTGATGGCGATCCTGAATACAAGTGCTGCGGTTGGATTCGGTGCGGTCATTGCGGTCATACCGGCATTCGATAACATCACATCCTGGCTGCTCAATATTTCCAGCAATCCGCTCGTTGCCGAATCACTTGCCGTCCAGATCATGGCGATCATTACAGGTTCTGCTTCAGGCGGTATGGGGATTGCGCTTAATGCGCTTGGCGACACGTTCTACAGCTTGTCGCAATCGACGGGCATCAGTCCGGACGTATTCCACAGAATGGCCGCAGTTGCCTCAGGAGCATCCATTTTCCCTAACAACGGCGCGCTTTTGACCCTTTTGGCCGTTACAGGTCTGACACATAAAGAAACATATAAGGATGTATTCATGGTAGCCTTCATCATCCCGACCATTGCGATGATCGTCGGTATCATCATGGGTGCCATCGGTATTGTCTAATCATTATACACTAGGAGGAAATTTATCATGGTTGAAAACAAAGTCGTCATCATTACAGGTTCTGCTCGCGGGATTGGATTTGAAATCGGGAAACATTTCGCTCAAAGCGGTGCGAAAGTGGTTCTTTCCGACATTAATGAAGAAATGGTAAAGGAAGCGGCTGCGTCCCTTAAAGCAGAAGGCTTCGAATCGATCGGTATTAAAGCTGATGTAACGAAAGAAGAAGATATCGTAAACATGGTGAAGGAAGCGAAAGAAACATTCGGTTCGGTAGACATCGTCATCAACAATGCCGGCTTACAGCACGTATCGCCAATCGAGGAATTCCCGACAGAAAAATACGAATTGATGATCAAAATCATGCTGACTGCACCGTTCATGCTAACGAAAGCCGTATTCCCGATCATGAAGGAACAAGGCTTCGGCCGCATCATTAACGTCTCTTCCATTAACGGAGTCATAGGCTTCGCAGGTAAAGCGGCGTACAACAGTGCGAAACACGGAGTCATCGGCCTAACGAAGGTTGCTGCCCTGGAAGGTGCAGAGCACGGAATCACGGTCAACGCTTTATGCCCTGGCTATGTGGATACACCACTTGTTCGCGGACAAATGGCAGACCTCGCGAAAACACGCAATGTTCCGCTTGAGGATGTTTTGGCAGAAGTCCTTCTTCCATTAGTGCCTCAAAAACGTTTGCTGGATGTTAGTGAAATTGCTGACTATGCCTTGTTCTTGGCAAGCGATAAAGCGAAAAGTGTCACAGGGCAAGCTGTTGTCATCGATGGCGGCTACACAGCTCAATAATTTGAAGTAACGTATAACAAAACTGAAGGTGAACCTTTCCGTCAAAAAAAGAATGTGATGGAGAGGTTCACTTTCGGCGTATATATGGATAAGTTGGGGGAATTTTTCAAAGTTGGATTAAAGGGGGATTTACATGGACTTACTGATTATACTGCTGTCGCTGGGACTGCTGATGTTTGCAGCCTATCGCGGGTATTCCGTCATATTATTTGCACCCATCTTTGCACTATTACCGGTCTTTTTCATCGATCCGGGCAACATCCTACCGTTCTATTCGGGTGTATTCATGGAAAAGATGGTCATTTTCATAAAAAACTATTTTCCTGTCTTCTTATTAGGCGCCATCTTTGGGAAAATCATTGAAATGTCGGGAATCGCCGAATCGATTGCGAAGACGATCGTACGCTTGATCGGGGCCAAACAAGCGATGCTGACGATTGTCCTTTTAGGGGCGATCCTAACCTATAGCGGCGTGAGCTTATTCGTTGCGGTATTCGCGATTTATCCTTTTGCCGTTCAATTGTTCAAGCAAGCCGACATCCCGAAAAGGCTGATGCCTGCCACCATCGCACTTGGTGCATTCACCTTCACGATGGATGCTTTGCCAGGTACGCCGCAAATCCAGAATGTCATTCCAACGGCCTTCTTTGGAACGGACATTTATGCCGCGCCGATCCTTGGCATCATCGGGGCCATTGTCGTCCTAGCGGTTGGTTTAACTTATTTGGAAAGCAGTAAAAGGCGCGCCAAGAAAGCCGGAGAAGGCTATTACGGCATGCCAGAGCAAAAGAAGGCAGCCGCTGTATCGGAAAAAGGCGAGCCGTCTGCGGATTTGCAAACGAGCCAATCTGCAATCCGGCAGATTTTAGCTTTCGTCCCGCTTGGTTTAGTAGCGCTCATGAACAATTATCTGACCAAAGCGATACCGGAATGGTACCCGAATGGATTTGATTTTTCGGCCATCGGACTCGACGCCTACTCCGTTGATGTAACCGCCACCGCTGCCATCTGGGCGGTAGAAATCGCCTTGGTCGTCGGCATCATCACCGCCCTTGCCTATGATTGGAAGCGAGTGACGAAAAACATGAAGGAAGGCCTGAACACCAGTATTGGCGGCTCCTTGCTTGCCGTGATGAACACAGGCTCCGAGTACGGCTTCGGCGGAGTCATTGCCGCCCTCCCTGGATTCGCCAAAATCAGCGACGGCATCTCCGGCGTATTCTCCAATCCGCTCGTCAATGGCGCTGTCTCCACCAGCGCACTCGCTGGCATAACCGGATCCGCATCAGGAGGGATGGGAATTGCACTAAGCGCCATGGCCGACAAATACAACCAAGCCATCGCCGCGGCAAACATCTCACCCGAAGTGATGCACCGCGTCGTCGCCATGGCATCAGGCGGCATGGACACCCTTCCGCATAACGGAGCCGTCATCACCCTGCTTGCCGTCACCGGACTAACGCACCGCCAATCATACGGCAGCATCTTCATCATCACCGTCATCAAATCACTCGCTGTCTTCGTCATCATCGCCCTCTACACCTGGTTTGGCCTCGTGTAAGGATGAAACAGCACGAACTCGCGAGTAAAAGTGCCAATTTGGCGAGAAAAACGCCCGAATTGGCGAGTAAAAGTCCCAAATTGGCGAGTAAAGCGCTTAAACTCGCGAGTAAAGCTCCGAAATTCGCGAGTAAAGCGCTTAAACTGGCGAGAAAAACGCCCGAAATGGCTAGTAAAGCGCCGAAACTCGCGAGAAAAACACTCAAACTGGCGTGTAATGCACTTAAACTCGCGATTAAAGGACCCAAATTAGCGATAAAACGCTTAAATGCCCAGTAAAAACGTAGGAACGGAAGAGAAAAACGCCCTAATTAGACTAAAACATGAATTGGCGAGTAAAGGTGCGAAATTGGCGAGTAAAGCGCTTGAACTCGCGAGTAAAGCATCCAAACAGAGGAGTAAAACGCAGAATTTGCCCCTGCAAAGTAAGGCAACGAATGCTTCCACACAAAATGGGGGAAGGTAAATATAAGCTTTACATTTAAACGGCGGAGAGGGATGGTAGTATGGATCGTACGCTTGGATACTTACGTGAGATTTTGTCTAACTATACGGACCAATATCCTGCAGCGCAGGGAATATATAATAAAATCAAAGATGGACATCTTCATTCCGAAGAAGGTCTCATCAATGAGCTTACCGGTAAAGAAGCCAGCTTCCTGAATCATATTCTGCCTCAGGAAATCAAGCATGCCAAAGATTGTAGTGATTCGGAGCGGGTCACTCAATTATCGGAGGTATATGAATTGATTTTGATGTAATAAAACCTTGTCCATGGTATGCATGGACAAGGTTATTTTTTATTCCATTTCGCTTAGTTTATCCATGTGGCTTGCGATCATGGCGATAATGGTGCTTGCTTCTTCCTTGCTGAAGATAAAGTTGGTTTCATCTTTTAACAAATCATCATCCACGGTTCGAATTCGATTGATTCGCTTTAGGACGCCATCACCGGTTTCCTGAACGATTCCGAATTGATAGGTGACCTCCACTTCATTTTCCTTGATATAAGCGGTCACTTCTGGAGTTTCCCAATCGACATCAATTTCGTAAATTTCGGCATCTTCATTTTCCAATACATCAGCTTCATCCCCCAAATAGAGATGGAGGCTTTCGTGGACAGCATCCACGATATCTTCGATGTCCGCTAAAACCAACTTGCTGACCTGTCCTAATTCCTGATCGAAGGATTCAAGATAAAATTCTTCATTATGAGGATCGAAAAACACCGAAGCAAAATAATCCCGTTCATGATCATCCAGCTCCGAATAAAATTCGATGCGTGGATGCTTGGATCCCCGCTCCACGACCATGCTGCCATTGCGGCCGTATTCCTCGCAAATTGAAGTAAGATGATCCTGCAATTCCCCGCTTATTCTATCGAACCATTCTAATGACATGACTGATCCACTTCCTTTCTCGATTATTATTTCCCATTAAAAGGAGAACATATCGTTCCAGTTAAAGCCAAATCCCAACTTTTTGATCAGCTCATGCTACTTTCAGCCCGGAAAAGTTTATATAGAGTGCGAAAGGGGGTGAGAGACATGGCCAAACAAATTCCAGTATCCAGTACGCTCCGGATGGATTTTGAAACAGGGCTAAATGAAAAAGGGACCATTGCCTTCAAACGCAGATCCTTCACGAACATCAAGACCGAAGCAACCGCTGATCAGCTATTTTCAGCAGCTGCCGCGATCGCAAGCGTGCAGAATTTTCCATTGGGCGAAGTGACGAGGGTCGATACCTTTTCATTGATTGGCTGATTGCTTGAAATGGTTTAAAAGGAGGTGATGTCAAATGGCTAAAATGCTGGAGATGATATTCGAGACGGAAGAAGGAAAAGCGGCGACGATTGCCGTAGAGAATCCGAAGAATCCGGTTCAGGTAAATACGGTCAAACAGGCTATGGAACAAGTGATTGCCGGCAATGTCTTTCTTTCCGCCTCAGGTGGTTTCGTTGGCGTGAAGGGAGCACGGCTTGTAGAGCGGAATGTCGAGGATTTGGAGCTTGACTGACTCAATTGACCGTTCACCCTGAAGGAGAGGTGAAGAAGAAAGTGGATCAAATCCTGCCATTTGTCAGTGAAATTGGGTTTCCGATCATTGTTACCCTTTATTTGCTTCATCGAATTGAAACAAAACTGGATACCTTGAACGAAACGCTTGTTGAACTGCCGATTCGCCTGCGAGAAGGGATTCCCAAATCGGATTAAGGAGAAGGCCGGAGCACCATGGATGATAGCATTCATGGTGCTCTTGCAAGTGTAATACCGTTGAAAAATAACCGTTTTAATAGATTCTAGTTTTAACTCAAAACGATCGGGTATACATAAAACTGTAGCTAGTCCATGGAAAATCCACATAATAAGGAGGAATTTTTAATGACTAACAACAATGAAAAAATGAGCCGTGAAGAAGCAGGACGTAAAGGCGGAGAAGCAACAGCGAAGAATCATGATAAGGCATTCTATCAGGAAATCGGCCAAAAGGGCGGAGAAGCGACATCCGACAGCCATGGCAAGGAATTCTATCAGGAAATCGGCGAAAAAGGCGGAGAGGCACGGGCCCATCAACGAGATGGCAACGGCAGCTCTGACGGATCCAGTAATGGGAAGATGAGCCGTGAAGAAGCAGGACGCAAGGGCGGGGAGAAAAGCCGCCGTTAAATATAGCAGAAAATATCAGTGAAACGCATAAATGACCGAGGGGAAATCGATTCCCTCGGTTTTTTCATGTCAGCAGTTCCCACCTGCCAGCACATCGTAAAGTGTGTTCGATGTTCAAAATGGGTAAAGTAAAAAAAAAAGATACACCTATCAAAGGAAGAGGTGTTGAAAATGTTGATGACTCATTTTTCTTTTCCGTGCTTAAAACAGCTTGGAGGTAAAATCAGGACCAGGCAATCACTGCTTGCACTCGGTATTGCAGGCATCGCTTATCTTGCTTCACATAAGAGGCTGCATCGGGCGAAAATCGAGACGACGTCGTTGATG
This sequence comes from Peribacillus folii, assembly GCF_030271255.1. GTDB lineage: Bacteria > Bacillota > Bacilli > Bacillales > DSM-1321 > Peribacillus. Next base: position 69,477 of record NZ_JASJOM010000005.1, on the reverse strand, counting down.
TGCAGGATTGAAAGGAAAATGGATGCCATAAAGCTTGTCTGGCCAGATGAAGGGCAGTCCTACCGGGTGTTTAGAGGTCCGCAGCTCATCTACAGCGGAACCGACCCTTATGTAGCGGACCAAAGGCTGGATGCAGGAACCATTTATTCGTATATGATTGAAAGCCTGACCGAGGAAAAGCAGGTCAAAAACAGGATGAAGGTACAGACATCGACGACGCCCGAGAACAAGAAAGAAGATAATATCCTTTTGGATCTTGTCTTTACGACGATAGTCGCGAAGGGTCAAACCAGTCTTGAATGGGAGCCCATCAAAGGGATAAAAGCCTATAAAATTTACCGGAACAACGTGCTGGTCGGAATGGTGAATGGCTGCTCCTTCAGTGATCGGAGTATTCGTGAAGACCAAGAATATACGTACACCATCAAGGCAAGGCGGCCCCTCCCGCGTTCGGAGCAGGAAACATATGCCGTTAAATCATTCTTGGCGAGTATGGTCGGAGTCTTTAAAAAAGGCTCTTCCCAAGCACAGGCGGCGATTGAGGAGATAACGAATACGAAGAAGGTAGCACCCGTGAAGCAGCTATTGCAGTCGGGGAAAGAAAATAAGGCGGGTGGCCAAAAACTAAGGCATTGGCAGCTTCGCTATTCCACCTTTTTACCGGAGGAGTGGCTGAAGAACCCCAACGTTGCTTCCAAGGTTCCATATTTTAAAGGAGACAACCGGGATTTCGATCCCGATTCACTCCGCTATAGAACCAGGGTCGATGTGGCGATTCATGAGAAGGAGAAGGATGCAGAAATCGAGTTTTCCAAAGCGGTGGGGAAAAGTGAGGCGTACGACAAGAATCGTGTTTTCATGGAAGAAGGTGTGGCATCTGACGAAGACATCCAAGTGAAGCACCTTTTAGCCAATCAGGAAAAAACGACGATTCAGCTGACACACTCTGTAGGCAATCCGATCATCCTTTCTCCTGCCGTGGATTATAAAGTGATCGGGACCTTTTACAGAAATGGGGAAATCAATATTGCCGGCTATCATGATCAGGCCCCCCATCATGAAGTGTACCTAAAAGAAACGGATGAGCCACAATGGGAGCCCCTGCATCAAGCGAAGAGCAAAGGCCTTGAAATGATGGCCCGCCCGACGGCCAATCACCTATGGAGATATTCCACTTTTACACAATGAAAAGGACGGGGAGCCGAAAATGGTTCCCCGTCCTTCTTCATTTCTTATAAAAAGCGCTTCCGAACACTAGGCGATGGCAGCATACAGCTTTCTTCCTTCTTCCCAAACCATTTGTACCGGTTTTTGGCAATGAAGTCATAAACCATATTCCGGATGAAGCTTGGAACGACGATGAAACCGTAACACAGCTTCCATGCCCCTTGTAACCTGCGGGAAATCCTCAAGGCTGCAGACGATTGATAATAGGCCCGATCCTTCTCGATCAGCACCATGCTATCAATGTCCACAGGAACATCGTACTTTTTCAGCAGCTCCTGCCCTGCCTCGCTTTGAAGCGAAGCAAAATGAAAAAGCCCCTTCGGATCCCGCTTTATAATGAACTGCACGCTCGCATCACAAAAGTTGCAATCCCCATCAAACAATATCACCGGATTCATGAACATTCCTCCTAAAGAGAGACGTTTATTCCTTTCCTGCCTATATCATACACTACCCGTTTTGGGAAAGCGAAAACGTATGGGGGTTGATGAAAACTTTAAGTATCATACCTGAAGTACAGCAAGTTCATCCATTTTTATCGGACTTTACAACAAATTCTATACGTAATAAAAATACGAAAACTTGCTACTCTGTATAAAATAATGATATACAAAATTTAAATAAATAAGTAATATTACCCTGTTTTAGGAGATTTTTAGTTGTTTTTAATCAAAAGTCTGATAATATAGTACTTTGATTCATGTATTATAGTAAATATTGGGAAGAAGTTAAGATAATGGAAATTAAAATCAAAAGGAAAAGTAAATTATTTAAAATCACCGCGACTTGTGTTTTCGCTGCAGCTGTATTATGTACAGTTCCGAATTCATCGTTTGCCGCAGAGGGTGGCTGGACAGAAGGGGAAGGCAGTTGGATTTCAACGAATTCCCAACAAGTTTCAACGTTCGCAGCAGCTTCTAAGCCGCAAAGTCACAAAGCCACCATCGAGACGCAAACGAAAAGTACATACGTAGCTAAGCGTGTTGTCGCGCGTACGAGCTGGAAAGGAGTTAAGCATTATTCAAGAGCGAGATTTGAGGGAATGTTTGGAGTTCAAGGAGATAGTTATAGAGTATACGGCACAGGTTCAACGGTAGCTAAAAGTAAATATATTGATCCAGTCGGAGCAGTTGCGAAGACTTACTGGGGGAAATAAATGATATAGAGTAGGAGATGGTCTTTTTACCATTTCTTACTCTATATCCAATATTATATATTATGAAAAAACATCATTTTTTTACTCCCGAGTATATGATTTATTTGCTTCTATTACATTTGTGCTGTATGGCTATCGGTTACTTCTTATCTTATATTGATAAAGTCAATATGGTTAACAATGGTTATGTGAATAGCAAGTCCATATCGTTTACAACGCAAAAGCCGCTATTTCCTATTGTAGTGGATCAAGATAATTATTTGTTATATCAATCACATCCTGAATCTCCTAATCTGAAACATGTTGTATTGAGTGGAAACGTTCCTTTACCTCCCATTCATTATTCTGAGAAATATGATGTATTTTCTGCTAAAAAGAAGGTAGCGATTATCGGAGAAAATGTGTCAATGAAGAATGTGCCAAGTGATTATCAGGTTATTGGAAACTTTGCTTATTCAAATTCCTACAAACTGAACCATGATATTTGGCTAATATCCAATGTTAATCATATAGATACGAAAAACGGCGGATTTTTTACGTTCAGCAGTCCCGAAAAGGATGTTGATAAAATTTTAAAACGGAATGTAATGATAAGTTCTTTTCGAGAAATAAATCTTGATGATTACGGAACATATTCCGTAAGTTCAAATAAAACGATCATTCTTGCGTTACAAATAGCACTGATCTTTCTAACGGTTATCTTTATTTTTGTTGGTTCTAATTGGGTGATGAAAGATCAATCTATTTTCAGGGTCCTGTATCTATCAGGTAAAGATTTTTCTGTGTTTTTTACTGTTTTACAATATAAATTAGCGCCATACATTTGTTTAACAGTAGCATTTGTTACGTTAGATTATTTATTTAACAAATATGTTCATGTCTTTTGGTCTGATATGTGGTTAATCTCTATAAGGTACCTCTTAATTGGCTGTATGCTCTACTTAATTGGTCTTAGCTTGTTTGTAATCATTTACTCTACACAAAGAAAAGGTGGAAACAGGTTTTGACGGTGTTTTGGATATTATTTAAACAAAATCGTTTTTTTAATGTATTAATACTGCTGATCGCTATCTTGTTTTTTTTCTTAGTTTTAATGTTAGTCGTAAATTTGAATCAGGCTAGCATTGAAACACGGACTGTTTCAAACTTTGAAGGCAAGAATGTCTATCAGCTATCTGATGATTTAATTGAGAGCAAGGAAACACAATTTTTTTCTAGTGTCGATGGTTATGACACCTTAAGTAAGTTCAACAATGAACTAACAACTTCTTCAAAGTTTATTATCTACACAGACAACTGGCAGCCGATCGAATTGGCGGATTTTAAGGGAGATCGTTCATTTGATCCTTATTATCAGGATGGAGATGAACAGACCCCCCCTATCAAGCAAAATGGCCATGTCTATACGAGTGTTCTCTCCTTACAGATTAATGATTCTGTATTCGATCTTAACGCCCTGCAAGTATTGAAAGGAAGAAAGTTCACCAAGAAAGAGTACATATATAACAGCGATACAAAAACAATACCAGTCATTCTTGGTCATGATTATTCCCGTATGTATAAGCTCGGTGACGATTTGAATATTTTAATTTATGGAGAAGAATTTAAAGGCCATATCATAGGTTTCTTTGGATCTTCACAAAAAATAATGACCGCAAACGAGCCTGAAGTGATATTAGATAAATATATAATATTGCCAGCGTTAACTTTCAAAACAGAGGTTTCGAATTATTTACCGAAAGATCCTGATGCGCAAATGTTCTTTAGTGCTACATTATATGCTACAGCTAATAGTCTATTAATTACAGAAGCTTCACCTTTAGAAATTAGAAAAGATATGGAATATATCGCTAAATCTTCAGGGTTCAAAGAGTTTCAGATCATTGGTGCAAGTGGTATCGCTATCGACACTTTATTCAGTATGACAAAAGCAAATCTTACACTTATTTATCTGGCCATTGCGATCACTTTTTTTATAGCGCTTTGTGCATATACGTATATTCATTATTTGAAAGTAAAGAGCAATATAGATACTTATTCTGTTTTACTCATTAGCGGTGCCGATATGGATTCTATAAGAAATTCCATAATAGCAGAATTTTTGTTGAGTAGTATGATTGGCATCATCTTTCCAGTAATCCCGTTTGCTTTATTGCTAAGTGGGTCATTCTCATTTTTAATTAATTATCTTTTTGTTAGCGTAATCTTTTTAATCATCATGTTGATAATCATTCGAATAGCCGTTAAAAAAGTATATGCTAAAGTTGATATCGTTCAACAGTTAAAGAGGTGAGTCAATGTCTAAAATCATGTTAAATAACCTATCAAAATCGTATAAAAACAAAGCTATATTTCATAATGTGAATGTAATGGTAGAACCAGGAAACATGATTGCAATTAAGGGGAAAAGTGGAGTGGGAAAAAGCACGCTGCTTAATATTATTGCAGGGCTGGAGACAGCTACCTCTGGATCATATCGATTGGATGACATGGATATGGAAAAAAAGAATTTAAATCAACTAGCTAAAGTAAGAGGAGATCGCATAGGTTATATTTCGCAATTCAGTCCGATGATAGCTAAGTTAACGGCTTACGAAAATATTTGTATTCCACTAATCTTTAAAAAGAAAAATGGGAAATTAGAAGTAGCGAACATGAAGAAGATTGTGGAGTTAAGTAAGTTGTTTCAAGTCCATCATTTATTAAATGAAAAAATCAAAAAATTATCTGGGGGAGAGATCCAGAGAGTGGGAATTATTCGTTCAATAATAAGCAATCCTGCGTTAATCGTAGCTGATGAACCAACGGGTTCGCTGGATGACGAAACAACTTCAATCATATTGAACTTCTTCCAAGAGGCAAAATCGAATGGAACAACGATTATATTGGCAACGCATAGTCAATTGGTAGCTGATCAAAGTGATGTTGTCTATAATTTGACGAGTGGTGGACTTCATTTAGAATAGTAAATAATACAATACTTTCAATTATAGGTTTCCTCGGCTGCATCCAGGGAACCTTTTTGGGAGCTTTGAGATAGGGGTATCAACACTGTACAGTGGACCTAGTTCACAGGGGGTAACTCTCTTAAAGAACAATCAGGTGCTTAGCTGGAGATCGAAGCTGTTTTTATCACAGCACCCTTGTTGTCAGCAATTGGCTCGGCTCAGCGGTACAACCTTGTTTTAGGCCCGCGGATACAACCGACCTTTGATTATCGTTACGATCGAATCGCTTGGCATCAATCCGATCTTTTATTATTTGATCTAAGAATAACACAATCAGAACAAATGTTCCAGTGTTTAGGAAAAAATATTACATTTTTTTGAAAAAATATTCAATGTTAAGTGAACGGCAGGATAAAAGAAAATTTCTTTTATCCTTTTCATTTTGTCACCCTGCAAATTGGCAGGATGGCAGAAGTCAGGTAGCTGGCAAATATGCAGTCCAAAACCAAAATGAATCACCGATGAGCAATAAAAGCATGATGGAGAATACAAGAATATAAGAGTTCCCTTTTATCATGGATACCTTGAACCTTTTTAGCTTCATTTTACACGAAGCCGAAATTTGCAGGAATGGGAATTACAATGATCGACCCCGAAGCCAGGAACGTCAAGTGGGCTCGCCTGAAAGGAGGTTCCCAAAAAGTTTCAATTTATTATTGTGTCATTATCTTGATTAGAACATAAGGTGAAGTAACCCTTTTAATTATTTTACTTTTAAAACATGAAGGAGATGTTTCTATTGTCTAATTGTGGTCATGATTCAAATTGCGGTTGCGATAACGGTGTTGGAGGTTTTGGTGGCGGTTTCGCTTTTATAGTCGTATTGTTCATCTTATTAATCATTGTCGGGGCGGCTTGCTTCGGCGGCGGTGGAGATAACGGTGGCGGTTATGGCAACGTTCAGGGGTATGGCGGGTACTGCTAAAGAATGAAGAAAAGCCGACCTTTTACGGGTCGGCTTCTTTTATGTTTTACCTCTATCGTGACGTGAGCGTTACAACGGAATCGATCATTTCATCCCAGTCTTCACGGTGAATTTCATGCCCTGACCCTTCAAGAGTCACCAATTGAGCTTGCGGGATGGCTTTTGCAAGCGCAAGTCCATGTTCGTATGGCAAGGCTGGATCTTCTGTGCCGTGGATGATGAGGACAGGCGCTGTGATCTCACCCATCCTATCGTAATATTCGTCCCCGCCGGCAAGCATGGCATGATTGAATCTGCTCGGCAGCTGTTTGGCGCGTTCCGCTTCTCTTTTAGCCAGTTTATACATTCGTTCCTGCTCATAAGATTTGGAGCCGGCCAGCGTTTTCCATCCATCCGCAAGAAAGGTGATGGCCGACTCCTTGTTTGCCCAATCAACGGAAGCGCTTTTCGCGTGGTGATCCAATATGCGTTGGTCCATTGGCGGCAGTTCTTCCATTACAGTCCCGAACACGCTTGATGCGATCAGCGTAAGCGTAGTGACGCGTTCCGGATATCTCAAAGCAAGGATTTGGCCGATCAGTCCGCCTAAGGACATGCCGACGATATGAGCTTGCTCGATGGAATAAGCGTCCAGGACACCCGCGGCATCGTCAGCCATGTCCGTTATCGTATAGTTGGAAGTACCGGGTTCATAAACGGTCGATCGTCCCAAATCCCGATGATCGTACCGAATGACAAACCTCCCCTGGTCGGCGAGGCGAATGCAAAAGTCCTCATCCCACCAATCTAAAGAAGACATCGCTCCCATGATCAAAAGCACGGCTGGGTCTTTGGCGTTTCCGAAACTTTCCGTACATATATCGACTTTATTTATTTTCAGGATCTGTTCACTCATATTTTTACCCCCGTATGAAAGATTCTATTGCGCAAATCAATACATTCTGTCCGGAGCATGATGGGCCTGCCCTTTAATCATTTCAGTCCAACCCACTTAATCATCATGACGAGGCCTCCTTTTTTTGTAGAAGGGATGCTTCCCATATTACTGTAACATGGGAGAGTTCTTGGTGCCACTAAAATTTTCCACATATTACCTCGTTTATGAGGAGCCTGGATAGAGAAAGGCCCGTCTGAAGACACCAATGGTGCCATTCATACGGGCCTTTTGCAGAGGTATTTTTCTGTTATTGAGCTGTATATCCGCCGTCCAATACGACTGCCTGCCCAGTGACACCCCGTGCTTTGTCGCTGGCGAGGAAGATGGCATAGTCGGCTATTTCACTTACATCCAAAAGGCGTTTTTGAGGCACTAACGGAAGAAGGACTTCTGCCAATACATCCTCGAGCGGCACGTTGCGTGTTTTCGCCAAGTCTGCCATCTGACCGCGGACGAGAGGGGTGTCGACGTAACCAGGGCAGAGGGCATTGACGGTTATGCCGAATGAGGCGCTTTCCAAGGCAGCGACCTTCGTTAATCCAATCACCCCGTGTTTTGCGCTATTGTACGCCGCTTTGTTGGCAAAGCCAATGAGACCGTTGATGGACGAGATGTTGATGATTCGGCCGAAGCCTTGTTCTTTCATGATGGGCAAGACATTCTTGATTGCGATGAATGGGGCGGTCAGCATGATTTTGATCATCAGCTCGAACTTTTCGGTTGGAAACTCTTCAATCGGTGCAACATGCTGAAGGCCCGCGTTATTAATGAAAATATCAATTCGTCCATATTTATCTTTAGTTTGCTTGATCAGCTGGATGATATCCTCCTCGACCGTTACATCCGCTTTCAAGCCGGTAACGTCCAAGCCTTTGTTCCTTAAATCCGCAGCAGCCTTTTCAACGGTGCTTTGATCAAGATCGGACAAAACGACCTTTGCGCCATTTTCGGCAAAAATCTTACCGATCTCAAACCCGATACCTCTGGCAGCTCCGGTAATGACCGCCACTTTATTGTTAACCATTTTACATTCCTCCAAAAAAAATGTAATGGTTCAATCTGTCGATTTAATTTCTCTAAGTACTGCTGGAAATGAATAGGGAAGGTATAAAAATATGGTTTAGGTTAATGAGTAAGAGTCTATCATGGTTTGCCCCAGAACAAAAGAATTTTGTTTTCTTTTTAGAGGTGGCACGAATGTTGCATGTATAAAAGGGGAGGACATAAACGGAAGGGGAATAAAGATGATAAAAAAAATAGCGATCATCGGGTCGGGTGTCATGGGAAGTAGCATCGCTCAGTCTTTTGCCGTCAGCGGATACGCGGTCACGATTAACGATATAAAGGAAGAGCTGTTATCACATGCCGAAAATCGAATGGCTGACAATCTATCACTGCTGATGGAGGAAGGTGTGCTGACCGATCAGGATAAGCAACGCGCCATGGGTAACATCACATATCAGGTAGATTTGGAAACGGCCATAAGGGACGCCGATTTTATCATCGAGGCGATTCCGGAAGTCATCGAGTTGAAGTGGAATTTATATCAGGAAATGGAGACCATCATCAAACCGGATGCCATTGTAGCTTCCAATACATCGACGTTTCCGATATCCCAATTGATGGAGAAGGCGACGTTTGCCGACCGGATGGTCATCACCCATTTCTTCAATCCCGGGCACTTGGTTCCATTGGTGGAAATTGTGCAGCATGGAGAAACAAAGCCGGAAATCGTCCAGGTCACCCTTGATTTGATGCGCAAAATCGGCAAGTCTCCGATTCTCTTGAACAAAGAAATACCAGGCTTCATTGCCAATCGCCTCCAGACTGCCTTGATGCGCGAAGCGTTTTACCTATTAAAAGAAGGGGTTGCCAGTGCTGCGGATATCGATACGGCGATAACGGCGGGACCAGGCTTTCGATGGGCATTTACCGGGCCGATCGAGATTGCAGATTTTGGCGGGTTGGATACATGGCAGCGGGTGTTTGATAACGTTTCTCCCGTGCTGGACCAAAGTAAGCAAGCGCCTGTATTGATCCGTGAGTTGGTGGAGGAAGGGAAGCTTGGGGCGAAGTCTGGAGAAGGGATCTTTACGTATGAAGCAAGTTCCGCTTCCGAGAAAATCAATCAGCGGGATCGTAATTTCATTAAACTAGGAAAATTAAAACGGGAAAAGGAGGAAGTAAGATGAGAGAAGTAGTGATAGTAGGGGCAGCGAGGACACCGGTCGGTACGTTTGGAGGAAGCCTTGCCAATGTTTCGGCTGTTGAATTGGGGGTTGTGGCAGCGAAGGAAGCGATCAAGCGGGCGAAAATCCCGGCTGATTTGATCGATGAGGTATTGGTCGGGAATATCCTATCTGCCGGATTAGGGCAAAACGTGGCACGTCAGGTTGCGATTCATGCAGGCATTCCGGAAACGACGCCGGCAATGGCCGTTAATAAACTTTGCGGGTCTGGACTCCGGACGGTCATCATGGGCGCACAATTCATTGCCCTCGGTGATGCGGATGTGATCCTTGCAGGAGGGATAGAGAGTATGAGCAATGCCCCATACTTGCTTCCAAATTATCGTTTTGGCCAGAAAATGGGGAATGCCGAAGCGGTGGATTCCATGACGTATGACGCCTTAACGGATGTTTTCAATCAGTATCATATGGGCGTGACTGCGGAAAATATTGCCGAGCAGTGGGAAATCAGCCGGGAAAAGCAGGACGAATTCGCGTTAAATAGCCAAATGAAGGCTGAAAAGGCCCAGCTTGAAGGCCGGTTTGCAGATGAAATCGCCCCTGTTGAATATAAACGCCGCGGAAAGACGATCTTGGTGGATCAGGATGAACATCCACGGCATGGGCTGACAATCGATCAGCTAACGAAGCTGCGCCCTGCCTTTAAGGAAAATGGAACGGTGACGGCCGGCAATGCATCGGGAATCAATGATGGGGGAGCGATGCTGGTCCTGATGTCCAAAGAAAAAGCAGACGAGCTTGGCCTGGAAACACTGGCAACCATCAAATCCTATGCAAACGCCGCGCTCGATCCGAAAATCATGGGCTACGGTCCAGTTCCTGCGACAAAAAAAGCTCTAGCGAAAGCGGGAATGACAATCGATGATCTTGATTTGCTGGAAGTGAATGAAGCCTTTGCGGCGCAGTCACTCGCCGTCCTTAATGACCTTGACCTGAATTCGGAGAAAGTGAATGTGAATGGCGGGGCAATTGCCTTGGGTCATCCGGTAGGTGCATCTGGTGCCCGCATCTTAGTGACTTTAATGTATGAAATGAAGCGCAGGGAAGCAAAAACGGGCCTTGCCACCTTATGTATCGGCGGCGGACAAGGAACGGCACTGATTGTGGAGCGATAATGCCTTGGCCTCATTTTCCTATGATATAATGAGGGAAAATTCAGACTGGTTAAGGAGAATACGTATGGCGAGCGATCATGAAACGGTTCAAATGGATTTAGTGAAAGCGATATTGGAAGAATTGCCTGTTGGCGTTTTGGTTACGAAAAACGAAAAAGAAATCGTTTTATCCAATCGCGTATTATCAGAGGCATTTGCCGATAATCAATTCGACGTGCAAATCAATAAGCTGATCGAAAAAAACCTTTTGCCGGCTGTCAATACGCCAATCCGTTTGAACGAACATAATGGGATTGTCAGGAAAACCATCATTCAAATGGGTGATGTGAAGTATCAAATATATCTCCTGCTGTTTACCAATAATAAAAGTGATTTTCTTACTATCGATAATCACGAAGAGGTTCTTTTCAAGGATATCATCGAATTTGCCTATGACGGATTAGTGATGGTCGATACGGAAGGCTATGTCCAAATGCTGAGCCACGCGTATGCGGATTTTCTTGGGGTCGATCAGGAAAGCTCCATAGGGAAACATGTCACGGAGGTCATTGAAAATACGCGTATGCATGTGGTCTCGAAAACGGGCAAGCAAGAGGTCGCTGAATTACAGAAAATAAAAGATAATTATATCATTGCAACACGCTCCCCCATACGCAAGCAGGGTAAATTGATAGGAGCGGTCGGGAAGATATTGTTTAAGAATGTCGGGCAGTTCACGGCCCTCTCCAAACGGATAAACTCGCTTGAGGTGGAGCTGAAAAAGTATAAAGGCGATTTTCGCGAGAGAAATAAAGCCTCCTATACCTTTGATCATTTGATGGGGAGAAGTCCTGCTTTCATGGAAGTGAAGGGCCAGGCCAAAATTGCCGCAAAAAGCGATTCGAATGTATTGATCTTGGGCGAAAGCGGAACGGGTAAGGAGCTGTTTGCCCACTCCATCCACAATGATAGCAGACGGGCGATGGGTGTGTTCGTCAAGGTGAACTGTGCCGCCATTCCGGCAGAGCTGCTGGAATCCGAGCTGTTCGGCTATGAAGAAGGTTCCTTCACGGGTGCCAAAAAAGGCGGAAAAGCAGGGAAGTTCGAAGCGGCTGAAGGGGGAACGATCTTTCTTGATGAGATCGGCGAGCTGCCGCTGCATATGCAGGTGAAGCTGCTTCGTGTGCTGCAGGAAAAAGAGATCGAGAGGGTCGGTTCGACAGGAAGCATTCCGATTGATGTGCGCGTGATCGCTGCAACGAACCGCAATCTGGAGGATATGGTGTCTAAAGGGGAATTCCGGCTTGATATGTATTACCGGCTGAAGGTGATGCAATTCCAGGTCCCTTCCTTAAGGGAACGTCCAGAGGACATGGAAATATTGGCGAAACATTTTGTCGAAAAATACCAGAGCCTCATGAAAAAACATGTACTTGGGTTGAGTGACCAAGCATTACGGCTGCTTCGCCACTATGAGTGGCCAGGCAATATTCGTGAGCTGGAGAATATCATTGAACGGGCCATGAATATGGTTGAAGCAGGGGAAATGATCCGTTCCAAGCATCTCCCGAAGGAAATCACGGGTCAGAAGGAAACCATCACGATCCGCACCCTGGCCGAACTGATGGATGAGACCGAACGGACTGCCATCCTTTCATGCCTGGAGATGACTTCCGGCAATAAATCAGAAACGGCAAAGAAACTCGGAGTCAGCCGAACAACGCTTTACGAAAAAATGAATAAATATGGTTTATGAAAATAGGAAACGATCTTTTTGCCAAACTATTGGGAGGCGCCTAGGGCGGACTGTCCGCCCGAAAGCGAATCTTACACGTGGACGTTCATGCTGTTATGTCAGGATATCCGTACATAAATCGAAGGTGGTTGTAATGATTGTAAGGGAATCCGCACACTTTTTAACGGAATCTGATCATGTGTAAGGAAAACCTGACAGTTTTAAAGGGTTCCAGCTGGCTAATTTTATGAAAACGCAGCATTATAACCATGTATGTAAGTTGGCACGATAATTGCATAATTACTTTAACGAATGGTCAATCTGTCATTTTATATGGTGTGTGCACGTAAACTAAAAAATGAATTCCGTCATTCACCAAAATGTTGAAAGCGTTCTCAATGAATGAGAAGCACTTAGGGAATCATTCAGCTTGACTTGGGGAAGGCAGGCTTGGATGGTACAAGGGAAAAAATATTGGAATTTAGGGAGATTGATAGTTTCCGCTAAGAGCTTATGGGGACAAGGGGAGAAAAAAAGAAAAGGGGGAATTGGATTGGTGATACAAATTTTAGCCATCGTTGTGGCGCTGGGACTTTTAATCTTTTTAGCCTACCGGGGCTATCCGGTCATTATCATAGCGCCGCTCGTTACTTTGTTGGCGGTCATTTTATCCGGCGGTCACTTGCTGCCGAGTTATACAGAGACATACATGACGTTCGCCGCTAACTATATTAAAGCGTTTTTTCCGATATTCCTATTAGGGGCCGTATTCGGAAAGGTCATGGAGATGAGCGGTGCAGCCGCATCCATCGCCAAAACCATTGTAAAATCACTGGGCTCGAAGCAGGCTATCCTGGCAGTGGTGCTTGCCTGTTCGGCACTGACATATGGCGGGGTTTCCCTGTTCGTCGTGGCATTCGCCGTATATCCATTTGCAGCAGCCATCTTTAAAGAAGCGGACATTCCGAAGAGGTTATTGCCGGGAACAATTGCTTTAGGTGCTTTCACTTATACGATGGATGCTCTTCCTGGAACACCTCAGATCCAAAATATCATTCCGACAAATTATTTCGGAACAGATACTTATGCCGCTCCAATCATGGGGATCATCGGGGCAATCATTGTATTCACAGGAGGAATGCTTTGGCTGGAACGCCGTCGTAAACAAGCGATGGCAAATGGCGAAGGGTACGGGGAAGGCCATATTAATGAGCCGGAGAGTGCAGAACAGCAAAACCTGCCTAACTTTTGGCTGTCTCTCGTACCGCTCATCCTTGTTGTCGCGTTCAACTTCGCATTCAGCCGCAGTGCGATTTCAGTCAAGCACTGGTATGACGGATCGATGTTGAAGGAAACGTTCAACATTGCCGATGTAAGCACGGTTACATCATCATGGTCCCTGATCGTAGCCTTGTCAATCGGTATCATAGCCGCCATGCTCCTCAATGTTGGACGGATAAAGGTCAAATTGGCAACAGGATTGACAGCCGCTGCCATGGGATCTTTGCTTGCCATATTCAATACCGCATCTGAAGTCGGTTTTGGGAATGTCGTCAAAACGCTTCCTGGATTTTCGGTCATCCAAAGCTGGGTGTTCAACGCAAGCGGCAATCCACTTGTATCCGAGGCTGTTGCCGTCAATGTCCTGGCAGGGATCACCGGATCTGCATCAGGCGGACTTTCGATTGCGTTGGAAGTGATGGGAGGTCACTATTTGCAGGTGGCACAAAATGTCGGGATCACCCCGGAGATGCTTCATCGAATTGCATCCATGGCATCCGGCGGGATGGATACGCTGCCGCATAATGGCGCCGTCATCACCTTACTTGCCATTACGGGACTGACACATCGCCAATCATACAAGGATATTTTTGCGATTACGGTTTTGAAAACAGTGACCGTCTTCATCATCGCTTTTGGCACATCATTGTTTATTTAAAAGAATAGATTAGGAATGGAGATGGAAAAATGAGTAAATTGTTATCATCTTTTGACAGCGCTATTGAACAAATCGAGGATGGAGCTACCATTATCGTTGGCGGGTTCGGATTAAGCGGTATTCCGGAAAAACTAATCATTGCTTTGCGTAACAAGGGTGTAAAGGATTTGACGGTAGTCAGCAACAATTGCGGAGTCGACGATTGGGGTCTGGGGCTTTTACTGGAAAATAAACAAATCAAAAAAATGATAGCTTCATATGTAGGGGAAAATAAGTTGTTCGAGCAGCAATTCCTAAGCGGCGAGCTGGAGGTCGAGCTAGTTCCCCAAGGAACGCTTGCAGAGCGTTTAAGAGCGGGCGGGGCGGGCATTCCTGCCTTTTATACGGCTACCGGGGTTGGCACGGAAGTCGCCAAAGGGAAGGAACATAAAGAGTTCGACGGCCGCACATACATCATGGAAAAAGGGATTATCGGGGACTTTGCCTTTGTCAAAGCTTGGAAAGCGGATCATTTCGGAAATCTCGTATACCGGAAAACAGCAAGGAATTTCAATCCTGTCGTTGCCACAGCGGGGAAAGTCACGATTGTCGAAGTGGAAGAGGTTGTGGGCATAGGGGAGCTTGATCCGGATGAAATTCATACTTCAGGAGTTTATGTACAAAAAGTGCTTGTAGGAACGGACTATGTAAAAAGAATTGAAAAACTTACAACTGCTAACGCATAAAAGGAGGAGAATTCACATGACAAGACAACTGATTTTAGAACGGGCCGTTAAAGAAATCCAAGATGGTATGTGCGTGAATTTAGGGATCGGAATGCCGACCTTGATCGCCAACATGATTCCCGATGACTTTAATGTCATGCTTCAGTCGGAGAATGGCTTACTGGGAATCGGCCCTTACCCGCAAAAGGACGAAGTCGATCCAGATTTGATCAATGCAGGGAAAGAAACGGTAACGGCAAAGGCGGGAGCATCCTTTTTTGATAGCGCCGAATCATTCGCGATGATCCGCGGCGGCCATATCGACCTAGCGATATTAGGCGGGATGGAGGTTTCCGAAACAGGGGATTTGGCCAACTGGATGATTCCAGGCAAGATGGTGAAAGGAATGGGAGGCGCGATGGACCTTGTCCAAGGAGCGAAACGGATCGTTGTCATCATGGACCATGTGAACAAGCATGGAGAATCCAAAGTGAAAAAGTCCTGTACACTGCCATTGACTGGAGAAAAAGTCGTCCATTGCCTGATTACCGAATTGGCTGTTTTTCACTTTACCGATGCTGGCATGGAATTGATAGAATTGCAAAATGGCGTAACACTTGATGAAGTGAAAAGCAAAACCGAGGCTGACTTCACCATAAGCCCCTCTATTGAAATTCGGGCATAAGCTATAGAGATTGATAAGATAAGCTCCCAGTAGACTATTTCCATTCGTAAACAAGCGAATGGAAGTGGTCTATTTTTTTTTTGGGGTTTCATGATTCAGGTGCTACTTTTTCGTTGAAAAGCCTTATATAAAGGGTGC
Organism: Peribacillus folii; assembly: GCF_030271255.1. Taxonomy (GTDB): domain Bacteria; phylum Bacillota; class Bacilli; order Bacillales; family DSM-1321; genus Peribacillus. Next base: position 53,680 of record NZ_JASJOM010000005.1, on the reverse strand, counting down.
TAGGGATGTAAAAGGAGGGACTGCATTGAAAGTGGAATTACGAACATTAGTGGAGCGATCAGTGAAGAAGATGGGCAAAGGGATGGAGGCTGTGGTGCAGGCATCAGCATTGGAGCTGATCGAACGGGCTTATACAGAAGGGATCGCTGTACAGATAAGCGCAGGTTATCGCTCTTTGGAAGAACAAGCCGCGCTATATGGTCAAGGACGAATCTACAGCTACAATGGAAAAAATTATAGTGATCCGGGTAAGCCTGTTGTGACGAACGCTAAGCCAGGCCAATCTTATCATAATTTTGGACTGGCCATCGATTTCTTCATTGTAAGTGATGATGGCAGGAAAGCAATCTGGACGGTGGATTCAAGGTGGCGGCGTGTAGCTGCGATAGGAAAAAAGTTGGGATTCGATTGGGGCGGAAATTGGCGCACATTCAAGGATTATCCCCATTTGGAAATGACGGGCGGATTAACCTATACACAGTTACAAGCAGGGAAGAAACCGCACCTTACCAACCTATTCAAAAAAACGGGAACACCAAAGACCGAAGGAAATCGCCAAATCATGTTCATCCAAAAAACAGTCAACAGCCGATATAAAACGAATCTGGCGGTCGATGGTTTTTCCGGTCCCAAAACGCGATCAGCCCTTTTAACGGGGTTACAAACGGAGCTTAATAAGCAATATAATCATAGACTTGCAGTCGATGGAAAATGGGGGCCAAGAACCAAGGCGGCGATGGTCACCTTAAGAAAAGGAGCTGCTGGCCCCATCACATGGATTCTGCAAGCCGCCCTTTATATGAAAGGATTCGATCCCGGGCCGCTTGATGCACGATTCGGCAGCAAAACCATAGCGGCATTATCCAAATTTCAAAAAGCAAGCAGCCTTTCTGCAGATAAGCAGGCCGGCAAAGAAACCTGGCATACATTGCTTGCTTGATAGAGGATGTTCTTGGCGGAAAGGATATTCACCCTTTCTGCCCGCCGGAAGGCTAATTCGTCCCTCTTAAGGAATACTTGGGGATAATTCGACTTTCCCGGGAAATAAATTTCCTGAATCCAACATCATTCGACTTTTCCCACTTAAAAACAGCCGCTATCGATTCAATCAAGCTTCATGCACCAATCATTGCATAACATGAAGCTCCCTGGCGGATATTCGAATTCACATTCGCCGAGGAGCTTGAAGTCCAGCTTCCGGCAAATGGCATTGGATGCGGCGTTATGGACGGATGGAAAGGCATGGATGGAGCTATATTTGCGTTCGTCCTTAATGATTGCGATGAGGGCCCTAACGGCTTGTGAGGCAAGACCTCTTCCCTGAAAGGAGGAGAGGACACTCCAGCCGATTTCATAGACTTCATCGTTGCGGACGGTTTGCCAGTAGCCGACGGAGCCGACAGCTCCTGCTTCCGGAAGGACCATGCTGAACATGCATCCCTTGTTGCCGATCTCAAGGTATCGTTTGTGGCGTCTTTCGATTTGTTCCGCACTCTCGGGACCGCCAAGGTGCTTCATCATTTCGGGTTCATTGAGTTGAAAAAGTAAAGCAAGGTCCTTTTCCACCCAAGTCTTAATTTCCAATATGGTTTCATCCCTTCGTTTTGAAATCACAATCACCCCTCTCCTATACATTTCCCTGCAGAAAGGGAAACTCCTTTTTTATCTCCGGAAGCTTTGTCGGTCCTATCAAACTATTCCCATTAAATGATATAATTTACAGGTGTTCTATCAAATGCGAGAACGGAGAGGAAGAAATGAAATCTTCAGTCAATCAGTTTTCCACTCAATTTGAATGGATATTGAATGTAATCAATGTGGGTGTTCATATCGTGAATAAAGATGGAGATACGGTTTTTTATAATGAAATGATGGCACATATCGATGGGCTGGCTCGTGAACAGGTGCTTGGGGAGAATATCTTTCAGCTATACCCTTCCTTGACGGATGAATCAAGTACGCTGCAGGCGGCCTTGGACAAAGGAATTGAAACGAATGAGTCGATCCAGACCTATGTCAATGTTAAGGAGAAAAAGATAACGTCGATCAATAGCACATATCCTTTATATGAAGATGGCGAAATCATCGGGGCAGTGGAGATTGCCAAGGACATTACCAAGGTCATGAATATGTATGACCAAATTGTTGATTTACGTTCCCAGCTTGCGAAAACCTATAAGAAAAATAAATTTTTGGAAGGGACGGCGACGTATCATTTCAGCGATCTGATCGGGAGCAGTCCCGCTTTTCAAGAAGCGATATCGTTGGCAAAGAAAGCGGCCCGAACGCATTCCCCGGTCATGATTTATGGACCGACGGGAACAGGGAAGGAATTGGTTGCCCAAAGTATACATAATGTAAGTGCCCATCGCCATCAGCCGTTCATTGCGCAAAATTGTGCGGCGGTTCCAAGGGAATTGATGGAGGGTCTGCTTTTTGGCACGACGAAGGGGGCCTTCACCGGGGCGGTGGATCGGCTGGGGATTTTTGAACAGGCCAATGGCGGTACGCTGTTTCTTGATGAATTGAATAGCCTCGACCTTGGATTGCAGGCGAAATTGCTGCGGGTGCTGCAAGAGGGCGAGGTGCGTCGCGTGGGAGGGGCAAAGGAGCAAAAAATTAACGTGAAGATCATTGCGGCGATGAACATTTCTCCCGATGAGGCGTTGGAAAGGGGGATCATTCGCTCCGATTTATTTTTTCGCCTGAATGTCGTGACGATTCAAATGCCGTCCCTGCTGGAGCGCAAAGCGGATATACCGTTCATTGCCGATCACTTTATTCAGAAGTTCAACAATTCATTTTTTTCGGACGTTCGCGGCATCACTCAAAAGGCGATGAATCGGCTTCTTCAGTATCCATGGCCAGGAAACATTCGTGAACTGGGTCATGCCATCGAATTGGCCTTTAACGTCATGGATGCAGGGGAGGATATGATTGATGAACATCACCTTCCGGCCTATCTTTTCCCGTCAGGCAAATACACTCCCTCCAATGCCCAGACCCTGCCTCCCACATTAACGGACACGATTGATTTACCTGTCGTCCTTGAGGAACTGGAAAAGGAAATGATCATCAAGATGTTCGAGAAATATAACGGGAATATCAGTAAGACGGCCGAGGCCCTCACTATTACGAGGCAAGGATTACAATATAAGTTAAGCAAGTACAAAATTGAAAAGGTGTATACCGCGGAAACGAGAGATTCATGAAAAAAGGAAACTCCTGTTTTTTTTAGGAGTTTCCTTTTTTACTACGTGCACGTTACGTCCATTCTTCAGCCAAGAGCCCATAGATAACATGGTCTACAAAATGGTCATATAACCACTCTGCATTCCTTACTTCACCTTCTTTTCTAAACCCCAATCGTTCAGGAAGGGCACGGCTTTTTTTATTTTCAACAGCCACTCTCACTTCAATCCTGCCTAAGCCGAGGTCGTTAAACCCGTAATCGATTAAGCTTTTGAAAGCCTTGGTCATGATTCCCTTCCCTTGAAATTCTTCTCCCAGCCAATACCCGACAACCCCGATTTTATTCGATTTATTAATTTCATTAAATCCGATTGTCCCTGCCATTTCCCCTTTATATATAATCGCAAATGATTTGGGATATCCTCCATTATCCACTACTTCCAACAGTCTTGCTTTAATATATTCGGCCGTATCCTGTACCCTTTCGACGTAATCGAGCCAGCCGAGCCATTCTTTCAAATAGGCCTTAGAACGCATGGTTAACGTATAAAATTCTTCAGCATCATCCTTATTGAACAGCCTTAAAGATACTTCTTCATCAATTATATGTACCAACAAATCTTACTCCCTCTTGCCATTATTTAGAATATACAGATAATTTCAGTGTATCATAGGTCCCCGCCTGCAAAGAATCTGGCTGCAAAATATTGGGCGATTAGAAAGGATTTTTGCGGCCGTCAAGAACAGATTCCTCACAGCCCCTTATTTATCCTCGTCAAGGGTGTTGGCATCATTCTTGCGAGAGTATATCAATAAGTTCTTAGAATAAGGGGAGGGAAATTTTTAATGAACATGATGGGAATGGAAATAAAACATAAAGAATACCTTGGCGGACGCAGGCACTATAATGAGATCGAGCTTTGGAAGGACGTCAAGGAAGAGCAGTGGAACGATTGGATTTGGCAATTGACCAATACGATCAAAACCTTGGATGATTTGAAAAAGGTCGTCAACCTGACACCGGAGGAAGAGGAAGGCGTCCGGATCTCGACACAAACGATTCCTTTGAACATAACGCCCTATTATGCCTCTTTAATGAATCCTGATGATCCTCGCTGCCCGATTCGTTTACAATCGGTGCCGCTCTCGGCCGAAATGAACAAGACGAGGTATGATTTAGAGGATCCGCTCCATGAGGATGAGGATTCACCGGTTCCAGGCTTGACGCATCGATACCCAGACAGAGTTCTGTTCCTTGTTACGAACCAGTGCTCGATGTACTGCCGATATTGCACGCGCCGCCGTTTTTCAGGCCAGGTCGGCATGGGCGTTCCAAAGAAACAATTGGACGGGGCGATCGAATATATAAGAAATACACCGGAAGTGAGGGACGTGCTGATTTCCGGCGGGGACGGCTTGCTGATCAATGATAAGATCCTCGAATACGTATTGAGCAACTTACGCGCCATCCCGCATGTGGAAATCATCCGGATCGGCACACGGGCACCAGTCGTTTTCCCGCAGCGGATTACGGAAAATTTATGTAATATTCTGAAAAAATACCATCCAATTTGGTTAAACACCCATTTCAATCATTCACTTGAACTGACCGACGAAGCGAAGAAGGCTTGCGACATGCTGTCGATGGCAGGCGTCCCGCTTGGTAATCAGGCGGTCATACTCGCTGGCATCAACGATAGTGTCCATATCATGAAAAAACTGATGCATGACTGTGTCATGGCGAGGGTAAGGCCTTATTACATTTATCAATGCGATTTATCCGAAGGGATTGGCCATTTCCGGGCGCCGGTTTCAAAAGGATTGGAAATCATTGAAGCACTGCGCGGCCATACATCGGGATATGCGGTGCCGACCTTTGTTGTCGATGCCCCAGGCGGCGGCGGAAAAATCGCCTTGACCCCGAATTACCTGCTATCCCAAAGTCCGGATAAGGTCGTATTGCGGAACTTTGAAGGAGTCATCACAAGCTATCCGGAGCCGAAGAATTATGTTTCCGGCAGTGCGGACGCGTACTTTGATGAAGTGTATGGCACGGAAGAACGAAAAGCGGCCGTGGGGATATCCGCACTCATGACGGACGAAAAATTCAACTTGGTACCAGAAGGGTTGCGCCGCCTTGATAAGAGAAAGGCATATGAAAATGCCGCAGAGCATGCCTCATTAAAGGACCGCCGCGATAAACGCGATGAAATGAAGGAAAAACTGAGGAAGGCCCAAGAAAAAAAACAGGCCATATCCAAAGGTGAACCGGTGAAACCGGAAGGCAAGGAGGGATGACGATGGATTGCTTGTGGTGCAATGCCCCAAACGTTGAAGAAAGTGAAAAGAAGGATTGCTACTGGATCATGCCGGATGGAAAACGATCGATAAAGCTCCTGCAGGTTCCAGCCATTAACTGTCCTGAATGCGGAATTTATGTGTCTGACCATATGAACCAAAAGGTGGATGAGGCCTTATCCATTTACGACCTGAGTGAATATCCTGACGAGTTCACCTATGCTCAGCTTCTTGCGGCGCCAGTCAAGCAACTATTCAATTGGAAATGAAATCACGGGAGAAGCGGATGATCGTCATCCCTTCTCCCGCAACGTGTAAGGAGAAGCATGATCCAGAAAATAGAACAAAACCACGGAAACTGCAAAAATATCTCCGAAAAAAGAAACATATCGACGAAACCGGCGAAGATATCTCCGAAAAAAGAAACATATCGACGAAACCAGCGAAGATATCTCCGAAAAAAGAAATATATCGACGAAACCGGCGAAGATATCTCCGAAAAAAGAAACATATCGGCGAAACCGGCGAAAATATCTCCGAAAAAAGAAACATATCGACGAAACCAGCGAAGATATCTCCGAAAAAAGAAATATATCGACGAAACCGGCGAATATATCTCCGAAAAAAGAAACATATCGACGAAACCGGCGAATATATCTCCGAAAAAAGAAATATATCGACGAAACCGGCAATTTTATCTCCGAAAAGGAGAATCGAATCGTTCATGAATAATGGGTGACCATCCGCAGTATGATGGAGTATGGAAGATATCACTGAAGATGAAAGGATATGGATGATGCAAACGAGAGAAGCATATCGCGGTACTGGAATCGGTGTCATATTCATGGCATTCTTCGGTACGCTCTGGGCAGGGATCGGTGTCATGGGATTGCAGGAATGGGGGTTTCCATACGTGGAACTCGCTGCCATTTTAGTTGGATTGATGCTGCTTATTGGAGGCATTTCACTATTGCATGCGGCACATGAAATGCCGCAGCAAATTACAGGGAACCTGAAGCGAATCCGATTCTGGTTCAACATCGTCTTCATCGCCGAAGGTTTACTGATCGGGGCTGCCATTGCCATCTGTAACGCGGCCAATCAAACCGAGCTTATACCTGGTGTCATCGCCATTATCGTGGGCATCCATTTCTTACCCCTGGCATCGCTTTTTCAAATCAAACTATATTATTTTACTGGAGTGATCCTCTGCTTTCTGGCACTTATGACTTTACTTGTCGCTCCAAGCACCATCATGCTTGGTGATCACGAAATTACGGCAAAATTATCACTGTTAGGATTTGGCTGCGCACTAACCCTTTGGACCACTGGACTTACCTTATGGCTCCGTGTGAAGAATGCTAAGCGAGCGGTTGTCCACTCTAAAGACCATCCAAGCTGAATAACTTCACAGGACCTTCTCCAAGCGTGTACCATTTTGAAAGCAATAAATAGCCTTAACCACTTTAGAGGGTTCGCCGTTCTTAGTGAAAAGGGCACTTCCATCTGGAAGGGCATAGATCTTTCGTTCACTTGAAAGGGGAAGCAATTCTGCATCTATCTGATTCTCGTAATGGACCTCGACGCTAAACGTAACCAATGCCAAGCCATCGACCACAATCGTTTCTGGATAGTCTTTATCTTTCGTTATGATGCAATCGGTGCAGAAGGCTAGTGAGCCAGCACTATATCCGATCAGTAAGCCCTTGAAGCTTTTCAAGATCGGTGTAAGTCTTTTTTTCTCCATTAAAGTGATCAATCTTTCTGGACTGCCGCCAATAAAATAAAGAACATCATGTTCGTTTATAGCTTGCTTCATTTCCTCTTCTGTAAGGTTTTCATTCAATATGTCAACACGTGCATGTTCCATTTCTGAAAAAGCCGCTTTGATGGTTGAAAGCCAGCCTTCGTACCTGGAAGCGTCGGTGGCAAAAGGAATTATCAAGATCTTTGCATCACGATTCATCCTGCTTGAAAGTTCGAGGTACACCTCATCTAAGTCGTTATTCGCGTGACTGCCGCTGCCAATGAAACAAATATCCATCTCTGTATCGCCTCCCAGTCGCTAAAGCACATGTTAATTCCTCATCCACGTTAAAAACCTGATGATTTGAAGGGGTTCATTCCAAACGAGGATGAAGCTTAATAGAAAGAACGCCCCGACAGCCAAGAATTTCTCCTTGCCTTTTTCATTTTTGAACAAGGCCCCGAAGCTTACTAGCATACCGAGCAATAATGCCCCGAATCCGAAAACCATTAAAAGATCGAAGGCTTCTTTGCTGGCAAAAGAAAGGCCAACTGCTGCGGCACCCATCATCGCGAATCCGATTGACCACCTGCTTAAATTTTTCATAGAAACCGCCCTTTTTTTACTGATTATACCAATTAAAGGATTGGAAGGATAGGATTTGTTTATTTGTAAAAATAAATTTTTTTTGGAATAAATTGTTGTAACTTTCGGGGATTAATTGTAATATGTATAACAATCAATAAATCAGAAGCCATGATGAGGACAACAATCATTTTTACGGTCTCAAGAGAGGGAAGGGCAGCTGCGAACTTCCTGGCTTAGGAAAATGATTTACCGCCTTTGAGCTTTTATCGGTGAATGATAGTAACCGATAGCGCCTAAGCTGCGTTACAGCTCCAGAGCCATAAGTGAAAGTGTTATGGGAAATTGGGTGGAATCACGGGTAAACGCGCTCGTCCCTTATAGAGGGATGGGTGCGTTTTTTGTTTATAAAAAAATCGCGATGAAAAGGACAACAATCATTTTTACGGTCTTAAGAGAGGGAAGGGCAGCTGCGAACTTCCTGGCTTAGGAAAATGATTTACCGCCTTTGAGTTATATCAGTGAACCTTTAGTAGCTGATATCGCCTAAGCTGCGTTACAAGCTCCAGAGCCATGAGTGTTGCTTGCTTATGGGAAATTGGGTGGAACCACGGGTAAACGCACTCGTCCCTTGCTTAGGGATGAATGCGTTTTTTTATTATACAAAAGGGGTGTTCATGTGATGGAGGGAAAAATGATCAACATTCGTTTCCCGGATGGGAAGCAAAAGCAATATCTGATGGGTACGACAGTGGAAAGCGTGGCAGGCTCCATCAGTTCAAGCTTAAGGAAAAAGGCAGTTGCAGGAAAGTTCGATAAGCAACTGGTTGATCTAAGTTACCAGTTGAATGAAGCGGGGGAACTTTCGATTATAACGCTTGATTCGGAAGAAGGACTGCACGTTTTGCGGCACACTTCGGCGCATATTTTGGCACAGGCGGTGAAGAGACTTCATGGTACGGCGCAATTGGGCATGGGTCCGGTCATCGAGGATGGTTTTTATTATGATTTTAAGCTGGAGCATCCCTTGAGCTCAGAGAGTCTGCAAGCCATTGAAAAAGAGATGGAAAAAATCATAAACGAAAATCTGGAAATAAAAAGGATCGAGGTTAGTTATGAAGAAGCGGTGCAGCTTTTTGAAAAACAAGGGGAGCCATTCAAGCTCGATATTGTGAACAACATTCCGAACGGTGAAAAACTTACGCTTTACCAACAAGGGGAATTTATCGACCTTTGCCGCGGACCGCACCTTCCTGCGACAGCTTTTGTAAAAGCATTCAAGCTCACACGTGTTTCAGGTGCTTATTGGCGGGGAGATAAACGGTATGAAGTGCTTCAACGGGTGTCCGGCGTGGCCTTCGCAAGTAAAAAGGATTTGCAGGAACACTTCCGTTTCATGGAAGAAGCAGCCAAGCGCGATCACCGGAAATTAGGGAAGCAGCTCGAGCTATTCATGTTTTCCGAGGAAGCTCCTGGAATGCCGTTTTATTTACCGAAAGGACAAATCATCAGGAATGAATTGGAGAAGTTCTCGCGTGAGCTTCAGGCTGAAGCGGATTACGACGAGGTTCGTACGCCGTTCATGATGAATCAGCGCTTATGGGAACGATCGGGCCATTGGGATCATTATCATGAGAATATGTACTTTACGGAGGTCGATGATACGAAATTCGCGATGAAGCCAATGAACTGTCCGGGCCATATGCTTCTCTTCAAAAATAATCGTTATTCCTACAGGGACTTACCCATCAGGATGGCTGAATTCGGTCAAGTCCATCGCCATGAATATAGTGGAGCATTGAACGGAATGCTTCGGGTCCGCACATTTTGCCAGGATGATGCCCACCTATTCGTACGGCAGGAGCAAATCGAGGAGGAGATCAAGCAGGTGTTTCAACTGATTGACCAAGTGTATCGGACATTCGGATTCGAGTACGCCGTGGAGCTCTCGACTCGGCCCAAGGATTCATTGGGAGATGACTCCCTTTGGGATGCGTCTGAAGCAGCCTTGAAAAATGTGCTGGAACGCATCGGCGTCGCTTATCAACTCAATGAGGGGGACGGAGCCTTTTACGGACCGAAAATTGATTTTCATATTAAGGATGCATTAAAGCGCAGCCATCAATGTGCAACGATTCAACTTGATTTTCAAATGCCGGAAAAATTCGAATTGACTTACATGGATGAACAAAATCAAAAAGTCCGCCCCGTCGTCATCCATCGTGCGATTTATGGCTCGGTCGATCGTTTTTTGGGGATCCTGATTGAGCATTATGCAGGGGCTTTTCCGGTATGGCTTGCCCCAATCCAGGTACAAATCATCCCTGTCTCGAACGTCCATATTCCGTACAGCCAAAAACTCCAAAAACAACTGAAAAAGCTTGGCATAAGGGTGACTATGGACGAACGCAACGAAAAGCTCGGATATAAAATCAGGGATGCCCAAATGAAGAAGATCCCATATATGCTTGTCCTTGGCGATAAAGAAGAGCGAAAAAAGGAAGTCAACGTCCGCAAATACGGCGAGCAAACGAATGAATCTCATCCAATAGATGCTTTCATCAACAACCTGCTCCACCAAATAAAAGCACGCAGCAACTAACCCAACCGCGAGTAAATCGCCTGAATTGGCGAGTAAAGCATCGAAATTGGCGAGTAAATCGCTGAAATTGGCGAGTAAAGCATCGAAATTGGCGAGTAAATCGCTGAAATTGGCGAGTAAACCGCCGGAATTGGCGAGTAAATCGCTGAAATTGGCGAGTAAACCGCCTGAATTCGCGAGTAAAGCATCGAAATTGGCGAGTAAACCGCCAAACTCCCGTGCAAACCAACCAAACTCGCGAGATAAGGCATCAACTTCATGAGAAGATGGCCAGGACTTGCCAGGAAAAGCTCCAAATCGTTTGTATACGCAGCAAAAGCCTCTGCTTGAGGCTTTTTTTGTCGTGAGAGTGGTTCGGTTATGTAAATAGAACCTTTGCGGCCTGGATGGCAAAATATATGCCAATTCCTATTAGGGATAGTCCGGAGATGATGGATATGCCCATAAGAATGGGTCTGGATAAAAAGCGCCTGAAGCTGCTGGAGATGATGGCCATTGTGGTATCCCAGGCCAAGAGGCCGAGAAGGATGCCTGAGCTGTAGAGAAGGATGTGATGAAAATCGTATTTGGATGTGGTGTTAGCAAGGATCGATCCGTAGATGCCGAGCCAGAATAAAATCGATAAAGGGTTCGAGATGGCCATGATGAATCCTGATGCAAAAGAAGAGAAGTGTGATTCTTTTGCATTCCGTGCATTCACTTCTATCTTACCTGCACTAAAAAGGCTTTCGAAGCCGGTATAGGTTAGGACGAAAAAGCCAAAAAGCCATAAAAAGGTTTGCATGAAGGAGTTTTCCAAAAAGTGGCTGACCCCGTAATAAACGAGGACTAAATAAACAGCATCCGCCAATATGGCACCCCAGCCAAAAATCCAGGCGTGCCAAAAACCTTTCTTGATTCCTTTGTCCAATTGACCGGCGTTAATGGGTCCGATCGGAGCCGCAAGGGATAATCCGAGTAAAACATAGCTAAAAAAAACGCCCAATACATCATCACCTCATCATGGAATACATCTGCTTAATTGAATGTATTCATAAACGGGGACTTGTACCACTTTTTTTACCTTGGAAGCCGAGCCATTCAATTTCATACGTGCCGTTGAATAAATCCATCTGCCCTACTGCATATTAAATAAAGACATCAAAATTCAATGAAGGACGAATGAGCGATCGATTTTTTTGGCCTTTGTATGCTTGAAGTCGTGTTTATCATGGATGAGGAGTGTAGGTATGGAAGGTCATGAGAAAAATAAAGTCAGCATATGGTGCCTGATCAGCATGGCATCGATTCCAATGGTTATGACACTTGGAAATTCAATGCTTATTCCGGTACTGCCTATTTTTGAGGAGAAGGTGGGGATATCTTCATTTCAATCAAGCATGGTGATAACAAGCTATTCGGTAGCTTCCATTTTTTTAATTCCCATAGCTGGTTATTTATCAGATCGATTTGGACGAAAAATGGTTATTTTGCCAAGCTTGATCCTAGCCCTTATCGGAGGCTTGATCGCAGGATATGCATCATGGAAGATGGAAAACCCTTATACGTGGATCATCATTGGTAGGGTTTTACAGGGGATTGGTGCGGCCGGAGCTTCGCCAATCATCTTGCCATTAGTGGGGGACTTATACAAGGATGACGATGAAAAAACGAGTTCATGCTTGGGCATCATCGAAACATCGAATACCTTTGGAAAAGTGCTGAGCCCCATATTGGGTTCCCTTTTTGCCGCATTTATCTGGTTTTTACCATTCTTCTCGATTTCATTCTTCAGTTTAATATCAATTGTCTTGGTTTTTTTCTTTATTAAGGTACCAAAGGAAAAGGACGAGCCGAAGAAATTAAAGGAATTTTGGCATGATACGAAACAAATTTTCAAGAAGGAGGGGAAATGGCTGTATACCGTTTTCCTGATTGGTGTATTTGTCATGCTTGTTTTATTCGGTGTTCTTTTCTTTTTGTCTGACAATCTGGAAAAAATCCATGATTTTCATGGGGTCAAAAAAGGTTTAGTGATAGCGATCCCGCTGTTTTTCCTTTGTGTATCGTCCTATATTACGGGAAAGAAAATCAAAGGCGAATTGCCGATCATGAAGAGGATCATCATCATCAGCTTGGCGATCCTTTCGCTCAGCTTGGTTTTTGTAGGATACACCAAGGATCGGGTAATCCTGCTTCTGCTCGTCACGAGCCTTGCTGGCATCGCAATCGGTGCCTTATTGCCGACGCTTGATGCCATCATTACGCAAAATATCGAAAAGGAACAGAGGGGGACGATTACCTCCTTTTATATGTCCTCAAGGTTCATCGGAGTCGCGGCGGGCCCTCCGGTCATGTCGCTTGTCATGAGGGATTACATCAATATGAGCTACATCATCTCGGGCATCATGGGCATCTGCCTCGTATTGATCGTGTTGAAATTCATTAGTTCGGATAAAAAAGAAGCGGCCCATTAACCATAAAAATGATTGAACAATGAAAAGCATGTCGCATGATATCCAAGGCTTTTCTTTAAAATGGCATCTTGCTATATCAACATGAAGAATGATGAAAGAGGGAGTGGCATGGTAAAAGCCAATTGTACTGCAGCTAAAGGGAAGAAAGGCATGGATGCTTCTGATTCAGGCGAACAAAGTGGCCATATGAAGTGGTGGCAGCTGTCATTGGTCGGTGTAGGATGTACGATCGGGACGGGATATTTTCTGGGATCGACGATCGGGATTATCACAACGGGTCCATCCATCGTGTTTTCATTTGTTTTGGCGGCCCTTGGTACGTATATCGTGTATAATCTGCTTGCCAAGATGACGGCTGAAGATCCGCAGGAAGGATCATTTTGTTATTATGCCGATAAAGCATTCGGACGGTGGGCGGGGTTTAGCTGCGGCTGGAATTATTGGTCCTCGAATATTTTGATCATGGGCAGCCAGCTGACCGCACTGTCGCTTTTATCGCAATTTTGGTTCCCGCGTGTACCGCTATGGCTGTTTTCCGCCGGTTTCGCTTTTGTTTCAATCGTTGTGGTATTACTGGGGACGAAGGGGTTCGATAGGATTGAAAACCTGCTTGCCATCATAAAAACGGCTGCAATCGTCATGTTCATCATCCTTGCAGTATGTGCCGTTCTTGGCTGGTTTGGTCTTGATGGAGATAAGCCTCCTTCATTTCCCAACACCTATAACGAGTTATTTCCAAAAGGGCTGAAAGGATTTTGGACATCGCTCATCTATGCTTTTTATGCATTTGGCGGCATTGAAGTGATCGGGCTGATGGCCATGCAGCTTAAAAAGAAAGAAGATGCGCCTAAGGCAGGGACGATCATGCTGCTCGGACTGACGATCATTTATGTAGCCTCACTGGGTTTAGCGGTCACAATGGTTTCGCTCGGGGCATTCAGTGAGAAGGAAAGCCCTTTTGTTACGGCTTTGGATAGTTATCACCTTACTTTTTTTCCGCATGTTTTTAACGGGGCCATTATCGTTGCTGGATTTTCGACGATGACGGCATCATTATTCGGTGTGACCAATTTATTGGTTACGATTGCCGATGATGGGAATGCGCCTTCAATATTCATGCAAAAAATCAAAAAACTGAAAGATCTGCCACTGCCTTCACTCATTCTTGGGGTGCTGGGGCTTTTAGGGTCAATCATCACGGCCCTGCTTTTGCCAGGCAAGATCTATGAATACATCACTACAGCTGCCGGTATCCTGCTTTTATATAACTGGGCCTTCATCATTCTTTCTTCTTTCAAAATCCTGGAAAGTAAAGCGTGGAGCAAGGCAACGGGAGTCTTTGGCATGCTGTTGATTGTAGCTGCTGTCAGCGGCACCTTGCTCGAAAAGGAGATCCGACCCGGGTTTTTCATAAGCCTCTTATTCGTGGTGATGATAGGACTTGCGGCCATTTTCATGAAGTTCAAGGTTTGGAACAAGAACAAGGCGATGACGGCTAAAATGAGGAAATCGGAATTGGATTGATGGACGGGACCCCGGGTGCAACAGCAGTCGGGGTCCATTCTTTCATACAAACCCTTTGGCGCAAGGAACGTAAGTATAGGGGCCCTAAAATAGTAACAAGAGAGATAGCGATTGAAAAAACTTACGATGTTCGCGGTGGGACTGATGGGATGTGCACCCGTGAGTCAGGTTGAGACGGACAAGCTTCCTGAAAAAGAAACATGCGAAGGCGACAAGGTTGAACCGTGAAAGAAACGGCTCACTCTACTTATATAGCCGAGGTGAATTCGAATCTGGAATTGCAATCCGAAGCCTTGATCCACAACCATCAGAAAGTGCATACATACACACCTTTTATTCAGAGGTGGAATTATTGGATGTCGTCTCCTTTCCAGAATTCTCTGAGCTGTCCATTACCATGTTCTCGATGGATCGAATGAAGTGTTTTATGACGGGAAAGATCCTGCCTTATTCGGGGGGAGTGTGAGCATCTGGGAATTATGGGGAACGCTTTGGCGGCCAATCGGATGAGTTCTGGGGATTTTACGATGCGAATCGTGAAGAAATCGAGGAAGAAGAGAAGCGGGCATTTGCAAATTGGTTCGCAGCTTGCTGGGAAAAAGCACAAGGGAAATCGGTGCCGCTGCCCGCTTGCTTTTCCGTCCAGGATGATACTGAATCGTTCGATTTAAAGAAAAATGCTTGGGTCATGGATGAAGAAAAATGGTCTTACTGACACCTGGAAAAGGCAGCCGAATTGGCTGCCTGCTTTTTTTATTGGACGAGACAAGCGTTAATGCTTTCTTCAAAGTTCTCCATATACGTTTGAACCTGCTCCGAATAGTGGTTCTTTAGGGAAAGCAGCAAGCTTTCGATCAAAAATCTTCTCGGAGTGTCGGACTGCATCAGCTCATCTTGGATGAAGTCGACAAGCTCAATGGCCCTTGTCCGATGTTCACCGCAGGGAAAAGTTGTATGGATCGCCGTTTTCAACTCCGCGGTCGCCTTCAATAAATTGTTATGGCACGGGTAAAGATTGTTTTCGAACTGGGGAAACCACGTATGGATTAGTTCTGGATCAAGAATTTGTTCCTTGCTTTTTGCCACCTCATCAACTGTCTGGATGATTCGATTCATGCAGTAGCGAATGATTTCAATTTCCGGCTTTGTGACCGCATTGGCGCGATGATTGAAGTGGTTCATATGTGTCATCATCGAGTGGAAAATGATGACGCAATCCAAAAGATAGGGTTTGTTGCCTTCCCCGAATATATCGAGGAAACGGCCATGCATCCAGCGTATGCTCAACAAAAGGATCTGGTTGATGAATTGTTTTAATTCCTCATCATTGGAAACGCGGACTTCTTCGATCAGGATCAGCAATTTACTTTGTTTGTTGCCCATCATTTGCAGTTCGAGCTGCTTAATGAAAATTTCAATATCGGCTGAATCCTGACCTTCCAGCAATTTTTCCCGATCATGGCGAATCCTTTTGTAAAAGGATCGGAAAATGGCGATAAATAATTCACCCTTCGAAGGGAAATAATTATAAAATGTACCTTTTGAAATGCCGCTGCCGTCCAAAATATCTTGTATGGACGTGGCTTGATAGCCTTTTTCAATAAATAGCTTATGAGCCGTATCGATGACATTCTGCCTTCGATTCTTCATCGTATCACCTTATTTTCATTATACTGCTTGTATAAATGTAATCGTACTCCATTTTTCATTACAGCACAAACCCTTATTTAAAGCATGAAAATTTTTATTGCAAAAAATAGACCAGAGGTATATTATAGATTTTATGAGATTGGGGTGTACCCCTCGTATAATTAAATGAACCAATAGTTTGAATGGAGGAATAGATAAAAAGTGAGTACTGCACAAACAGAAAAAAAGGGCTCTTATGGCATTTTGATCATCCTTATGGTCGGTGCGTTCATAGCGATACTTAATTCGACCCTTTTAAATATTGCACTGCCTTCGATAAAAACGGACTTGGGAATCGAGACTTCCACAGTCCAATGGCTGACAACGGGCTATATGCTCGTGAATGGAATCATGATTCCGACTACAGCCTTCTTGATAAGGAAATATTCGGTACGTAATCTCTTCCTGACCGCGATGCTGCTTTTCTCCATCGGGACGATCGTTGCCGGTGTAGCGGAAGTCTTCCCGTTATTATTAGGGGCACGTATGGTTCAGGCTGCAGGGTCGGCAATCATGATGCCGCTATTGATGAACGTGCTGTTAACTTCTTTCCCTGTCGAAAAACGGGGATCGGCCATGGGATTATTCGGCTTGGTCATGATGTTTGCCCCAGCAATCGGGCCGACGCTATCAGGCTGGATCATTGAACATTATGATTGGAGAATGCTGTTCCATTTCATTACTCCGCTTGCGTTACTTGTGCTCGTTTTTGGTTTCTTTAAACTAAAAGATCATAAGGAAAAAGTCGATATTTACATTGATAAAATATCGGTCATCCTTTCAAGCTTAGGGTTCGGCGGCTTGCTTTACGGATTCAGTTCCGCAGGCAGCAAGGGCTGGGATAGCCCATGGGTCTATGGAACGCTCATAGTCGGTGCGATTTCCCTTGTTCTTTTCATTACACGCCAGCTTAAAATGGAAACGCCAATGCTTGAATTCAGGATCTTCAGGCATCCGATGTTCGCCCTTTCTGCAACGATTTCAATCGTGCTGAATATGGCGATGTTCTCGGGAATGATCTTAATTCCGATGTATACTCAAACCGTACGTGGCATTTCACCATTTGATTCGGGGCTGCTGATGCTTCCAGGTGCCTTATTAATGGCCTTGATGTCACCTGTTACCGGTAAACTCTTCGATAAATTCGGCGCAAGGATCCTTGCTTCAATCGGATTGTTAATCACTGTAGGTACTACGTATTTCTTAAGTAAGTTATCCATGGAAACAACTTATACGGAAATTGTGATCCTGTTTTCCATTCGTTCCTTCGGGATGTCGATGTCCATGATGCCGATCATGACAAATGGATTGAACTCGCTGCCAGCCCGTATGAACCCTCACGGTACGGCGATGAACAACACCCTGAACCAAATTTCCGGCGCGATCGGTACCGCATTGCTTGTAACGGTCATGTCCAACCGTGCCGCTTCAACGGGTGAGGAACTAATGACGAAAGCAATGAGCAAATTAACAAGCCAGCCCTCTGCTGAGGTGATGGCACAAATGAAAGCCCAAATCGGCATGCAGGCGATGCTGGATGGAATTAACTTTTCCTTCCTTGTCTCTACCTTCATTGCAGGCGTGGCGCTGATTTTAGCCCTATTCATCAAGCGTGCCTGGCCGGCTGAAGAAAAACCAGCAGCGAAAAAAGAGCAAAGCGCTTAATGTGAAAGAGCCCCGATATGACCTGCTCCGGCAGCCATATCGGGGCTTTTTCCATGATTGAAAAAAATTACGTGTCCCTCATCCCCAGCCATTTTTCCGCCCGGAATCGAACTGTTCCTTGATGGAATGGCGAAGGCTTTCCGATAACGCCTTGACCGCTAACACCTTGTTCACTTTATCATGATTAAAGCGGTCATGGAATTTGACGTCATTGACTAACGCGACTGAAACCCGCTGTGGATGGGGCTCGATCAATCTCATCGGGTCATGCGGGGAAATCATCCCTTCCTTCAGCACCCTTAACAGGAATCCTGTGTAGCCCGTATTCCTGACTTGGACGATCAAGCTGGGCACCTCATATTTGGCCGCAAGTTTATAGCAGGGATTCCGCGGCTCGGAGATTTGGATGATGGCATCGCCCATCGAAAAAATATCCCCGATATGGGCTTTATCCTCCGTCAGGCCCCCGACCGTGAGATTTTCGCCAAAAAGGGCGGTATCGACCATATTCTGAAAAGCGGGTCTCCAGTGTTCATAATGGTCGAACGGATATAAACATAAGGCTTTATTTTCCCCGCCGTGATGTTCATACGCCTGTTCATCGCCAGCCAAACCGACTTTGCTTAAAAATACTGGCCCGTCCACCGGCTCCTTTTTAATCGCGGATCGATATACTTTTTTTCCGAATTGGTATGTTTCCGTTTTCCCCATATTCAATGATTTCACTTCATATTGCGGTACAAGCATCTCCATTTGCCCTCCATCCTGACTTTATTGCCATTATACAAAAAAGCGAAGAGCCGTGCCATTTCAATGACACGGCTCCTTTCATTATGAGATCGCTTTGTCGGAAGCCACTTTTGCATGCTGGATATGACTGGTTATCCAGCCGATGATGGCCGCAGCAACAAGATAGGCAAGCAAGATCGCGATCTGTGTTTGCAGGTTTTCCCAGCCTCCTAATGAAATGACTTCTTGAAGCTCCTGCAGGGAGTGGGCCATCGGTAAAAATTGACCGATTGTCGACAACACGGACATTCCCAGCTCACCCGGAAATGTCCCGCCGCAGGTAGCCAATTGGAAGACAAGGAGGGTGACGGCCGCGAATTTCCCGACCACTCCGAATACGGTGACCAGCATGAGAATGAACGTCATGAAGGTAAAGGACACGATGATGCTTGATAAAATGAATACAGGGACACTTGCGACTTGCAAGTGGAAGCCAAGCAGGACGACTGCATCCAGCAGCAATGCCTGAACCAGGCCGATTAGATAGACAAGCCCCAGCTTATTCGTGAAATGGACCGTTCCGGTAACCTGGAGATTTTGTCTGCGGCCAAGCGGCAGGATATTGGAAGCCATGATGCCGCCTACATAAAAGGCTAAAGACAGGAAGTAGGGGGCAATCCCCGTTCCATAGTTAGGAACCTCGGAAAGATTCGATTGGACCAATTCCACCGGCTCAGAGAACATCGACGTGGTCGAATCATCATACTGAAGACTGGATGTTTTGTCTGCAGCATCATTAAGCTTCATGGCTAACTGATTCGAGCCTGTTTCCAATGAAGTTAGTCCGTTTTGAAGGTCCTTCGAGCCGCTTGCCAGGCTGCTGCTGCCGCTGGCAAGTGAGTCGATGCCGCCCTGCAAGCTGGAGAAGCCGTTTGACCAGGTGGATAATCCATGGGCCAAATCAACGGACCCGTCGTTTAATTGCTTGGCGCCGGATAAGGCCAGCGTCATTTTATCGCCAAAGGTTTTCATCCCTGCCTGCACGGCATCTTGACCATCCGCCACTTTGGCAGCACCCTCGCCCAATTGCTTTTGACCGGCCTGCATCGTGGCGGCTCCTTTGGATAATCCTTCCGATAGGGCAAGAATCTGCTTGAAGTTTTGATCCTTCATGGCTTCGGGATGACTCTTGCTATAATCATCCAATTGTGATTTTAGCGCATTCGCCGTTTCGGCTGCCTGCTCCTGGCCTTTGCTTACTGTTGCCTGTGCGGCTGACCAGTTCTTGACCCCTTGGTTAAGATCGTTCATGCCATGTTCCAATGATTGATGTCCATCCGAAAGCTGCTTCATTCCGGAATACAAGTGTTGCGAGCCATCAGTTATGGCGGCGGCCCCATCGGTTAAGGCTTCTTGGCCATCCTCAAGCTTGGTGCTTCCTGATTTCAGCTTCTGTGCACCATCATTCAAACCTTGTATGCCCTCCGCCAGCTTGACACTTCCGCGTTTGGCATCCGCGGTTCCCTGGTGAAGCTTTTCCGCCCCGTTCCCGGCGTCCGCCAAGCCTTTTGAAACATCTTTGAACTTCGAGAGAATGCCCTCTGAATACACTTTCGTTATGCTTGCATTGATTTTTGCCGTCATCTTTTCAACGGCTGTCGTGCTGATCTGTGAGGCAACGAAGTTCTTGCCAGGATTGACTGTATATAAAAGCTTGGCCGTTTTTGGTTTTTCATCCATCAATGTCGTGACGTTTTTGGAAAAATCCTTCGGAATCGTTACGACCATATAATAGGTCCCTGCTTTAATCCCGGTATCCGCCGCCTTTTGCGAGATGAAATGGAAGTCCAACTCTTTTTGCTTTTTCAATTCCTTAACGAAATCATCGCCCGCTTCAATTGGTTTATCGTCCATTGTCGCGCCTTTGTCCTGGTTGACCACAGCTACGGGAAGCTGATCGAGTTGACCATAAGGATTCCAATAGCCTGCGAGGAAGAAGCCTGCGTAAATCAAAGGAACGACCAATAGGAAAATCAATGCGATTCTCCCGTGTTTGTGCATCCACATTGCTTTAATATCATGTAATACAAGTTGTATACCTTTCATTATTGAGCCTGCCCTTTCCAACTAAATGAGATTATTTCATCATAAGGGCTTTTTTAGATGCTGTATAATACATAATTAGTTATGTAATAATAGATTTTAAACTATATGAAAAGAGTGGGAAGAGTGGAATTATTGCAGCTTCAGTATTTTCAAACCGTAGCGCGTCTAGAACATATGACGAAGGCCGCCGAAAAGCTTCAAATAGCCCAGCCCTCCCTCAGTAAAACGATATCGCGACTGGAAGAGGATTTGGGAATCGCCTTATTCGACAGGGAGCACCGGAGAATCAGGCTCAATGCTGCCGGGAGACAATTCCTGAACCGGGTCGAACGGGCTTTTGCCGAGCTGAATGAAGGAAGGCGGGAAATCGAGGCATTGACTGCTCGAGACCAAAGGAACGTTACGCTTGCCGTCACCATTCCCAGGGTCCTCCCGGATTTATTGAGCACCTTCTTAACCCAATACCCGGATGTCCGCTTTCAGCAGTTCCTGAAATCGATAGAATCCATGAAGCAGCTGCTCATCGAAAGCGAAATCGATTATTGCATCTCTTCCGTCCCGATTGAAGGACCCGACATCAAGTGGGAGCCGCTGATCACCGAAGAAATATATTTGATCGTGCCGCCGAATCACCGCCTGGCAGGCAGGGAAAGCATCGAATTGAAAGAAGTGAAGGATGAACCGTTCATCAGCATGAATACAGGCTTCGGCTTCCGCAGCCTAACCGACCAATTTTGCCTCGAGGCCGGCTTTGTCCAGCACATCGCGTTTGAAGGTGACGAACCAGCTGTCATCTCCGATCTTGTCAGAAAAGGACTGGGCGTCGCCTTCGTATCCGAATTGACATGGCTGCACCAAACGGACTCATCATCACATAAAATCCGGATTTCCGAGCCGATGTGCCAAAGGACGATTGGACTGGGCTGGTCGGAGAAACGCTACTTCACACCAGCAGCCCAGCAATTCCGCCTATTTGTCATCGACTACTTCTCTGCGGTCAACACCGCCAGGCTGAAGCAGACCGAAATGAACCGTAGGACGTAGCTTGTCAAGCAAAGGGGCTGCAGTATGAAGGAGGGGGAAGAAGATTGCCGGAAGTAGAAAAAAATCAATTTGGAAAGCTGTTGCCTTATCTATATGACAGGAAGGAGCCGTGCCCGACATTTGCTTTCTCGGTCCTGGAACGGTTCATTCCGGGATTCGTTTTTGCAGATGATTTCAATTCGCCCAAAACGATTTTTGTGGGAACGGATTCAGGTTTATCTTTCGTTGGCGGTGCGAATTCAAACGATGCATTCAATGGGCTCTTTCTGAAGGTTTGCAGAACCAACCTAATAGAAGGGAAGAGATTCACGTTATTTTCGGGAAATGGCGGTTGGGATGAGCTGATCTCTGATTGCTTCAGGAAAGAACTGAAACAAAGCAGCCGCTATTCCTTCACCTTTCAGCCTGAAAGATATGATGGCGCAGACATCCATCTGCAAAATTCCTTCACTGTACGGAGGCTGGATGGAGCCGCGATAAAAAGAAGCCAGGAGTTCGATCATGAATACTATGAGCGATTTTGGCAGTCGGCAGGACATTTTTTGGATAAAGGTTTTGGCTATTCCGTGATGAAAGGAGAAACGGAAGTGGCGAGCGAGTGTACGGCGATTTTTAGGGGCAAGGTATACGCCGAAATCGATATTTACACCAATGCTGAATACAGGGGAATGGGGGTAGCCAAAAAGGCGGCACAAGCCTTCATTGATCATTGCTTGAGGAATGGAATGCTTCCTCGCTGGGATTGCGATGTTGAAAACCTTGCATCGATGAAGCTGGCAGATCGGTTGGGATTCGGGGAGCCTGTTATGTACTCCATCTTCGTGAAAAACCACCACTAAATGCGGATATGAGTGGTTGGCTCCAATCGGCTATTGATGGTTGTTTGCTGGTAAAATGTGCTAAAATAAGAGAAAGGGGTGGATAGGATGATGATGTTCGTGCCGTTGCTGCTGGCCCTCATACCCGGGATGATCATATTGACCCTTACTTCGTGGCTTTGTAAAAGAGGCGTATCTCCCTTCTTGAAAAAGCTGCCAGGGATCCTGACGATGATGGCTGCTTTCACCTTATTTTATATCGGATATGTTCACATTAGGGGATTCGAAGGGGCAGCGTATGGGTTCCTATCCTTTTTTCTCATCATCTTCGCTTTTATATCGTTCATGATCGGGAAAAAGGTGCGCGTCTAGTTTTGGTCGGAATAAGAGGGGTGCTCGTTGCTCGTTGCATGCCTCTTATTCCTGTGGGCCCGCTTTACATGTTTTGCTTATTTTATAAACAGCATTAACAGGCTTGTTCGTGATGATTTCAAGTAATTGCTCCGCCATATATTCTGCGCTATATTTAAAATCCGTGTTGACCCATTCGATGATCATGCCCAAAATGGCATAAGCCTGATAGCTGGAGGCAAGTTCTTTATTGATCTTAGGGTTCGGCCGGTAATCCTCCAGATCCTCCAATGGGAGCTTCTTCAATTCCTCACAAATCCGATCATGTAATGTCGGCAAGGCATTCGACTTTAGTACGAGTGTGTAGATGTCGGCAAAGTTAGCGACATGTTCAAAGATTTTGATCACGGAAACCGAGAGCTCATTGATGGTGAATACATCGACATGTTTATAAGGCTCCCGGTAGGAGATGATCAAATCGGCGATGACATCCTCCATCACCTCTTCAAGCAGCTCTTCTTTGTATTGGTAGTGTTTATAGAAGGTACCGCGATTCAGGTCTGCGAGCTCCACGATGTCAGTGATTGTTATTTCCCTGAAATCCTTACTCTTCATCAGCGCGATGAGGGAATCCTTTAAAGTCTTTTTGGATTTCCTGATCCTTCTATCAATTCCCGAGTTAGACGTAGCCATTTTCCTCACCCCTTGCTGCGATAATGAGCAAAATGCCGCTTTCGTGTTGATTGTTCAACATCATGGGCTGCATTTGCTGATTGTATAACCTTATTGAAACTAATTATACTATATAGGTAAGAAGTTAATGAACATCTGTACACTAAATTTCGTATTTGGAAATTGACTGAATGGGGGAGATTGGATGAAACTACAGGACAAGGTTGCCGTCGTGACTGGTGCGGCTTCAGGCATGGGTAAACAAATTGCAATCCTTTATGCTGGAGAAGGTGCCAAAGTCGTCGTATCGGATGTGAATCTGGATGGTGCGAATGAAACGGCTGAAGAAATAAAAGCGGCAGGCGGGGTTGCTTTTGCAATTAAGACGAATGTCGCATTGGAAGAAGATATTCAGCATTTGATCGATACGGCGGTTGCTAAGTACGGCACGGTGGATATTCTTGTGAATAACGCAGGCATCATGGATGGCATGGAACCGGCAGGGGATATTGAAGATGCTAAATGGGAGCGGATTTTTGCCATCAATACGACAAGCGTGATGCGTTCGACTCGAAAAGTGCTGCCGATCTTTTTGGAAAAGCAAGCAGGCGTCATCATCAATATCGCTTCCGCCGGCGGTCTGCATGGCGCACGTGCCGGCGGGGCTTACACGGCATCGAAGCACGCAGTCGTGGGCTTCACGAAAAACACGGGCTTCATGTATGCGGACAAGGGCATACGCTGCAATGCGATAGCGCCGGGCGGAGTTGAAACCAATATCGGCTCAAGCATGACGAATATCAATGGCTTCGGTGCATCTCGTCAGCAATTGGGAATGGCCATCAACCCCCGCAATGGAAAACCTGAGGAAATCGCGAAAATCGCTTTATTCCTGGCTTCGGAGGATGCAAGCTTCGTCAATGGCACCGTCATCACGGCGGATGCAGGATGGAGCGCCTATTAAAAGAGTAAGACATCTGCAAATGGCTGTTTGCAGATGTCTTTTTTTATGGAAGCTTAACAGAAAAAGAGGGAACGGCGAAGGATTAGGAGAAGTTATAACGGAACGGAGGGATCATATGGTCACATTCAGGAATGCAGAAGCGAAGGACTTAAACGAAATCGTGCAGCTGCTTGCGGACGATGTATTGGGCAGGGAGCGGGAGCGATATGAGCACCCGCTTCCGGATAGCTATCTCGAAGCCTTTCGATCCATCGATTCCGACAAAAACAATGAATTGATCGTGGCCTGCCTCGATGGGCGAATCGTTGGGGTGCAACAGATCACCTTCACCCCTCATCTTACGCATCAAGGCGGCTGGCGGGCTACGATCGAAGGCGTTCGGACGGCAGCTTCCGAGCGGGGGAAGGGGATTGGAAGCAAGCTGATCCAATATGCAATCGAGCGTGCCAAAGAGCGCGGATGCCACATCATCCAGCTGACGACAGATAAAAAGCGCGCGAATACGCTGCGTTTTTATGAACGCTTAGGATTCACGGCCACTCATGAAGGGCTGAAGCTGAAGCTGAAGCTTTAAGGAGGAGGTGTTTGCATGATAAAAGGATTATATGAAGCCCATTTACCCGTGCGTGATTTGAATCGTTCGATAGCATTTTATGAAGCACTTGGCTTGCAGCTGGATCACAAGGTGGAAGACAATTTGGCCTTTTTATGGATTGAAAAAGATAAAAGCTGGCTCGGTCTTTGGGAAACGGAAAAAGCGGAGGTGGAGTATCATCCTTCGTTGCGTCACATTGCTTTTCAAGTTTCCTTGGAAGATTTGAAGCGGTCTGTCGCATGGCTGGAAGGCAAGGGCTATCAGCCAAGGGAGGCTTTTGGATTTGAGCCGGTCGAGCCCTTCGTGATGCCACATGGGGACTATGCACATGCAAAAATCCACTTCAATGACCCGGACGGCAATAGCTTGGAGCTCATTTGCAAGCTGGAAAACCGCAAAAAGATCATGACACGGATGTATTTAAGTGAATGGGAACGAATGCAGGAAGGATAAGCTGCACGAGGAGGGAATCATCACATGAATTCGCAAGCGAAACGATATTGGCATGAATTTTGGGAAGGGAAAGGCACGGAAATGCCAAAATCAGTCAGTGCGTGGCCATTCGGCGCTGATCCCGATCAGCTGGCACAATTGGTGATCGATGGGATAAAAACGGCCACGTGCTCCGGTCATGTTTTTTATGAAGAAGAAAATGAACCATTGCCGTCCGCAGGCGATTACAGCATTATTTTAAGCAGCGAGGACATTCCTTTAGCGATCATACGAACAGTGAATGTCGAAGTAGTACCGATGAATGAAGTGAGCGAGGAGTTCGCGATTGCAGAAGGCGAAGGCGATGGTACGTATACCTACTGGTGGAATGCACATGAACAATTTTTTAAAGAAGAACTGCACAAAATCGGCCACACCTTTAAAGAAGATATGCTCCTTGTTTGTGAGCGGTTTGAATTGATACATGTGAAGAGTAACGACTCTAGATAATCTCTGACTTCATATGTAAAAGAGCGGGTACACGAATGTGTCTTGGGGACGCTGGCCATGGAGTCGGACCCTGTAGACCCTAGATTGTAATGGATGGACACGGGCTGCTGCGGGAGCCCGTGTTCTTTTTGAAGCAGCAAGGAGTTTTTCGGCGAGCGTGCGAAATCTTACAGAATAGTACAAAATGGTGGCGGCATATTATTTCTTAACGGAATGCTGCTGTTGGCCTTCTTGTAAATAAAGCGCGTAAATTGGGGCTGGTTATGTTGTATCGGAATAAAAACACCGCTCTGGTCATTATTTTGTGCATCCTGTTATTTCTATACCTTGTTGTGATGGCCTTTCGCCATATTACGGTATACTTCGTGTACAGTTCAGGCATCGGGCCTTTATTATTTATCGGGTTGATCATCTCGGTCATCATTTTGCTTTTCTTCAGAGGATTCAGGTGAGAGACGAAAAGGTGAGGGCTGCTGCGGCAGCCTTTTTTTCTGTGGAGTAAAATACCCAACAACAACCATAAGAAAAAGGCATGGGCAGCCATACCGAATATCTTCCATTAGTAATCGATCGGTTTATCATTGATGGTGATCGTTATTCCATCCCCTTTTCCATGCGGCCATTCCCAGTTTGCTGGTTCGATACGGTTCGGATCGTGCGGAGCATGGTTTTTCGTATCGGTTCCAGGTGGCCCGATGACGACAGACTCATTAATGGGTGCCAATGTATCGGCGATTTTCTCTGCATCGACGCCATAGGAAAGCTGGAAAACCTCTGGCGGCGTCAGACGTAACATGTCGGAACCTTCAGCCGTTTCGAATTGATCATTGTTAAAAAAGAGATGGAGATGCAGCTCTTGTGAAACGGGTCTGATCCAATGCCACCAAGCCATCGGAATGAAGACGACCTGACCAGGCTTGGCTACATAGTTATGCAATTTCTTCGTATCTGAATCAACGATGGAGACAAGGGCCTCGCCGGATACCACCACATCCAGCTCCCAGGCATTCGGATGCCAATGAGGCTCCCGTATGTGTCCCTTGGTCAGATACAGGTCCACAAATGCCCCGCCGACCATTGCCGGTAACTGGGTCGAGGTGACTTCATAAGCGATATTATCACGATCGCGCTCGAAGAAAACATTAGCTCTAGAGTCAAAAAAGAGATTCGGGGTACCGCTTGATTTCTTTAGGTTTTTGTTATCGGGCACAAAGCCAGGATTCATGTTCGATCTCCTCCTTAACACACGGTGATTATATTTTATATGTGAAAATCCTGGGCGATGTGATTGATCAAATGTCTCCCTTCAATTCTTGAGATTGTGAGATATGCGAGTCACAAATCAGGTGTAAAGTAGGCATGCTTTTATTAGGGAATATTAAATTTTAGGTAAAATGTTATAAAATACCTTATTTGATATTAGTAATATATGGTAATATTTAAACGGAAAATATGTAGTTGATTATGATGTCAGGGGAGATGGGAACGTGGAGTTTTTTACAAAATGGTCGTTCAAGAACAAGTCTGCCGTTTCATTGGTCACCATTTTTATTTTGATGATCGGCATCATCAGTTATTTTAAACTGCCGATGGAATTTTTACCGTCTGCCGATAATCCACAAGTTACGATTATCACGATGGGGCAGGGCACGGATTCAAAAACGATGGAAACACAGGTTACGGAACCGATTGAACGGGCGGTTACGGGAGTAAAGGGAAAGAGCTCCATATACTCAACCACCGGTGATGGATTTTCAAAGATTGATTTATTTTTTGAATCAGGCTCGGATATGAAACAGGCAAAACTGGATGTTCAGGAGGCCTTGAGCAAAGTGGCATTGCCGCAGAGTATGGCGAAGCCTGCCATTGCGCAATTGAATACATCGATGATCCCGATTTCTTTCATAGCCGTGACGTTCAAGGATGGGTTATCAGCTGAAAACATCGATTTCACAAAGAAGGAACTGGAGCCTTTATATAAAGATATTAAAGGAGTCGCGGATGTACAGACCTTTGGAATCTCCCAATCTATTCTTTCTGTCAAGGTCGATAATGAACGGTTGGCTGAAAAGAAAGTATCGGTTCAAGATATCATGGGCGTCCTGAAAGGCCAGGATGCAGCTCTAGCCGTTGGTGAAAGGGTGATTGATGGGAAGACAAGTAATATTAAGGTCATCGGTGATCTAACGAGCATCGAAAAAGTAAAAGCGCTGAAGGTCGCGTCAGATGTCACGCTTGGCGACGTAGCAAAAGTTACTGCAGCGAAGGATGGCAACCTCATCAGCCGTTTCAACGGAAAGGAAAGCATTGATATCAGCATCATCAAGGACAGTCAATCCAATGCTGTCACAATCAGTAAAGAAGTGGAAAAGGTAGCAAAAGAAATCAACAAAAAGTACGGTGACCAGAAATCGACCATTTATTTATCGACAGCGGATATGGTGGAGACTTCCGTCCATTCGATGGTGAAAGAAGTGCTGCTTGGTGCTTTGTTCGCCACCATCGTCATCATGGTCTTTTTACGAAATGTGCGTTCTACATTCATTACGATCGTATCGATCCCGTTATCAATTGGCTTTACCCTGTTTTTGCTTTCATTGTCAGGGGTGACGCTGAACATCTTGACGCTGGGCGGTGTTGCGGTAGCGATCGGGCGCTTGGTGGACGACAGCATTGTCGTGATTGAAAATATTTTCCGGAAAATGCAGCAGGAAAAGATTTCGGTTTCATTGGTAATGGATGCGACAAAAGAGGTCGGAGTGGCGATCACGGCTTCAACGCTTACGACGGTAGCCGTTTTCCTGCCGGTCGCTTTATTGAATGGCGGGCTTCAGGAATTCCTGCTTCCCTTCGCTTTAACCGTCACGTATTCTTTGCTGGCGTCATTAATCGTCGCATTGACGGTCGTCCCATTGATGAGTGCGGGATTGCTGAAACGGGCGCAGCTGCCGAAACATCGTCCGGCGCAGCGGTTTACCAAGCTTGTCACATGGTCATTAAACCATAAATGGGTGGTCTTGAGCATTGCGCTGCTCTTGTTCGTCGGTTCGATTGGTACATATTTTGCGATGCCAAAAGGGGCGATTGATCATTCTTCAGCTGATTATGTCTCCGTGACGCTCACTTATCCAAATGATGCGCCTTTTGCTCATGTAAAAGAGAAGGCGATCGAGCTCGAAGAAAAATTGCAGGATTTGGATGAAGCCGAAAATGTGTTCATGCAATTAGGAAACTCTGCCGAATCGGCGCAGTATGGCGCCGTCACCTCGCCAACCGAAGCGACTTTCGGCATTTTAGTGAAAGATGAAGCGAATATTGATGGAATGCTGGCGGAAATCGATAAGGAAAAAGAAAACTATCCTGGTGCGTCGATTGCGACCAGCGCTTCTTCCTTCATGATGGGGGCTTCCAAGACGAACATCACGATTGATGTGATTGGCAAGAATGTCGGCGATTTGGAGCGGACAGCCGATAAGATCAAAGGAAGCATTCAAGATATCAAAGGGATTGAAGAGGTTACGACGAATCAGGACGAAAAGAAAACGATTTATTCATTCAAGGTCGATCCGGCTAAAGGAAACGCAGAACAAATCGCTCAACAGCTTGGGGTCATGCTCAACCGGACCCCAATCGGCAATATGACGCTTGCTGATAAGCAGACTCCGGTCGTCCTTGAACCTATCCTAGATCCGAAACAACCCAATGATTTAAAGAATATCCCCATCATGACTGATGGCGGTCCAGTCCCTGTGTCGCAAGTCGCTTCCTTAACGAGCGAAGAGAGCGCCACGACACAGTTCCATAAAGATGGAGAAGCCTATCTCCGATTGACGGCAACGGTAGATCCGGCTAAGCTGTCTGAAATTTCAAGCAAAGTGAATGCAGCGATATTTGGCGACAAACAAACCAAAGCCCTCAAGATTCCGAAGGATGTAGATATATTTGTCGGGGGTGCAAGTGCCCAGCAGACGGATGATTTTTCCGATTTGTTCCTGACGATGCTACTATCGATAGGAATTGTTTTTCTGATCATGGTGATTACATTCAAGTCGATGAAGGCCCCGATCGCGATTCTTTTTTCCTTGCCGTTTGCTGCCATCGGCGCAGTGCTGGGATTGGTCATCAGCCGGATTCCGGTGGATATTACAGCGTTGCTTGGTGCGCTCATGCTGATTGGCATCGTCGTGACTAACGCCATCGTGCTCCTCGATCGAGTCAGGCAAAATGAAGAAAAAATGATTATTCGGGATGCGATCATTGAAGCGACAGCGACACGATTCCGCCCGATCATCATGACGGCCGTCGCCACGATTTGTGCCATGCTGCCGCTTTTATATAAAAAGGCGGAAACGGGAAGCCTCGTTTCCCAAAGCTTGGCCATCGTCGTCATCGGCGGGCTGGCGGTTTCGACACTGCTTACACTCATCGTCATTCCATGTATCTATGAATTGCTGTACTTCAAAAAATCCAAGAAACAAAGAAAGAAATTGGATGAACCCGTTAGCGAGAGCGCCGAGATGTAAAAACGAAAGGCTTGCAGGAAAAGAGACTCTTTTTCTGCAAGCTTTTTTTGTATCAGAGGTATAAAACGCCTTTCCTCGAATTCACTTCTGGCAGCCGACGATCGTCGTATCAAACTGATTGTGCATGGTTATACTCATATGGAGGTGGCTAATTGTGGTAAAAATGGATCTTTTAATGAGTGCTTTTCGCGGAAACGATGATATTAAATATAAAGAAATCGTTATAAATGAAAAATCATTATATTTATTCTATATGAACTCTCTGACAGAAGAACATACATTGGAGGAATTGGTAATTCGCCCCCTCTACTTTCAGACTGATGGGGAATGGAAGGGTTTGCGGCATGTCTATATCGGTGGAGAACCGGTTGAATCGATAAACGATGCAGTTCAAGCTGTATTGGAAGGATTCACTCTGGTTACTGATCGTGAAGAGTTGATTAAACTTAAAACGTACACGGTTTCTCAGCGCGCTGTTGAAGGGTCGGCTATCGAATCGTCTATCCTCGGGCCCCATGATTCTTTTAATGAATCATTACAAACGAATTTATCATTAATTAAAAGGAAAATAAAAAGTATCGCCCTAAAGACCATTATGGGCAGTATCGGTGAAGAGACACAAACACAGTATGCCATTTTATATATGGACAATAAAGTATCTAATTACAACCTGGAGTGTTTGTTGCGCGCATTGGAACGGATCGACGTACCAGGGATAACCACGGCATCCGTTTTGCAGCAAATGATTGAAGAGGTACCTTGGTCACCCTTTCCACAGCTGCTTAATACGGTAAGAGTCGATGCATCGATGAGTTCCTTACTGGAAGGGAAGATAGTGGTATTGCTCGACGGAGCACCTCAGGCCCTGATCGGTCCCATTAACTTCATGGATTTGGTGAACGCCGCAGATGATGAATACAATCGTTCATTGACAGCGACATTACTACGCCATTTATCCCTTTTTGGCTTCTTCATTACACTTTTCATTACGTCATCATATGTTTCATTTTTAACCTTCCATCCGGAGATGCTTCCGCCGCAGCTTTTTAGTTTAATTGCTACATCTCGGGCAAAGGTTCCCTTCCCTCCCGTACTGGAAGTGCTGATATTGGAAATCATGATTGAAATATTGAGAGAAGCTGCTGCACGCATGTCCTTAAAAGTGGGACAAACGATTGGGGTAGTAGGAGGAATTGTCATCGGGACAGCAGCTGTGGAAGCCGGGTTAGTTAGCAATATCATTATTATCCTGGTCGCTGTCTCAACACTCCTCTCTTATTTACCAACCAATGTCTTATTAAGAAATGGCTTTCAGGTCATTAAATATGCATTCATCCTTTTAGCTGGGTTGATGGGTTTGTTTGGACAGATGGTTGCGTTTGCTTTTTTATTATCACATCTAGTCAAATTAAAATCATTGGGAGCACCCCTTCTTTCTATAGGCTTCAAAAAAGGGAGAGGCTATTCAAACAAAGGGGTACTCAGAGTCCCAGAGCGGGGATTCATCAAAAAGTAGCTTTGGGATCATAGGAGAAACTGGACATGCAAAATCTAAAACGATTAAATCCTCTTCATGTTATTTTTTTACTCATTAATACCGCCACAGGGGTCGGAATGATTACGTTTCCTCATGATGTAAGCCAAATGGGCTATGGGATGTGGGTCATGCCGCTTGTTTATGGAATCGTGATGCAGCTCCTTTTTTTCTTATTTTTCAAGCTGCTCAAATACTATCCAAAAAACACTTTATTTGAGATCAATCATTTGTTACTGGGAAGAGTGCTTGGTAATCTCGTCAATTTCCTGATCTTTATCTATGCAGTTCTTGTTGTATACCGGGTAATCGTTTCTTACGCCCAAATTGTGAACCTCCTGTCTTTTCAATCTAACCATACATTTTGGATCATCACCGCTCTGCTTTTTGTCACATTCTTCATCATTAACAGAGGGAATCTGATTTCACTTGCTCAATATCATTTCCTTTCATTCTTTTTATCCATTTGGATCATCCTTTTTCTAAGTATGGGGTTTAACAAAGGAGATATCACACATTTGTTGCCGCTACTGAATTTCAAGGCTTCTGATTTGCTTCCTGCATTCCCTGAAGGGTACTTTTCATTTATTGGATTTGAGTTCATCCTTTTCTTTTATCCATTCATGGACAACCAAAAAAGTGCATGTAAACAGGCCAGTATCGCTTTATGGATTGTGGTTTTCATGTATAGCTTTGTAACGATTGCATCTGTCGTTCAATTCTCTGAGTGGCAGTTACAGCATATTGAATACCCGGTAGTCAATTTGATGCAGGAGGTACAATTATCTTTTGTCGCCCGAATTGACAATTTCTTTGTAAACCTTTGGCTGCTTCTTGTGATAGGAACGGCTGCCACGTATATTTGGATTGCAAAAAATGCCTTAAATCAAATAAGCGGAAATGAAAAGAATGAAACCACTAAAGTGCTAGCTGCTTTAGGTTTGGTTTTTATCCTTTTTTTTCTCCCTGGAATTTTGAGTGTTGTATTGGAGAAAATAGCAAATTTGATCATCTATTTTAATTTTGTCTTGGTTATTTTTCCGCTACTATTACTTGCAATAAGGAGGCTCAAGACTTGAAATATACACTGGTTATCCCCGTCTTGATGATATGTCTTGTTCAATTATCAGGCTGCACACAATTTCAGCAGCCGGCTATTGAAGACTATGCCTTGGTCCAAATTGTTTCTTTTGACTATATTGAATCAACAAAGGAAACGAAAGTCTCCGTGCTGACCCCCCAAGTGATTACAAGAGATAAAGAATCGAATAAAGTCTATGAAGTTACGGATGCTTCGATCGCAGGTGCCATCAATAAACTATCGATGAAAATGGATAAGATGATCGTTCCTTCCCAATTACAAGTTGGCTTAGTCAGCCAAAAGTATGCAAAAGAAAAAGGATTAAAGGAATTAGCCGAATACTTTAGGTATAATCCACGTTTATCCATGAATATGAAGATGGCAGTTACTGAAGAAGATGCAGTAAATATCATTAAAGGAAAATATATGGATGAGCCTAAAACCAACGTTTATATCATTAGTTTACTGACACCAAGGTTCAATAAATCATTCGCTGCTTTCGCAAATCTCCATGAAGTGGATTATAGAGCGTCCAGCGGTGCCTCAGACCCGACACTTCCTTTACTTAGAAAAGAAAATCAGAAATTGTCCTTTAAAGGGAATGTGTTATTCCGGGATTTTAAAATGCACCAAACCCTAAGTGCAAATCAAAGCAATATCCTACAGTTGCTTAAGGAAAGAAAAGGGAAATTATTCAGTATGAAAATGGATTTAAGAGAACACAAACCAGTGTACACACGAACCATGAAAAGTAAGGTGAGGTATATCAGTAATGGAGACTTAAGTCATCCGCAGGTTACGATTAGGCTTGATATTCAAGTGGATGGTTTATCCGTCAATCTCGGGCCGCCCGGTACATCGGAAAAACGAATTAGCCAATACTTTAAAGATGAAGTGAATCAGTTGATTGCCGGCCTGCAAAAAGAAGAAGTCGATGCCATAGGAATGGGCGAAGCCTTTCGTAAAGCACATAAAGGGACATGGTCAGGGGAAGTGTGGAGACAAACATTTCCAAAAGTAATATATCAAACAGAAGTAACGACGGAAATAACAGAAGGGGGTATGAGTCAATAGCTCCAATCCCTCCTTTATCGTCATGTTTAAAAGTCATGATGACTATATATTAAATTAGTGGCGTTATATAATTGACAATGAGAATCATTTTCATTTATAGTGGAGGTATAATGAAAGTTATTCTCAATTAGGAGGGTGGCAGGGATGAGGGTATTCATTGGTTACGTCAGTTTATCCGGTAATACCGAGAAAATGGCTGTAAACATAAAGAATCGGATGATGGCTGTCGGCTGTGAAGTATATATGGAAAGATTGGATACGGTAGAAGTGGATACCTTGAAGGATTTTGATTTGTCCTTTATCGGTTTATATACATGGGATCAAGAAGAGTTGCCATATGAGGCCAATGAATTTTATGAAGAGCTCGTTCAAGCGGATCCCCAAGGAGTGAAGGTCGCATTATTCGGGGCAGGTGACTGGAGCCAGCCCAGGCCTTGCGGTGCAATCGATATCGTCTCCAACAAGATGAAGTCATGTGGGTTTGCCGTTTATGATCGCGTCTTGAAAATTGATCAGGAAGCACCTGCCCCTGATCGAATCCGTCAATGTGAAGACTTTGCGGATCGGGCTCTTAGTTGGGGAAGCAAAAGGAAAAAGTGGCGGTTTTTCATATGGAATCGGATGCAAAATAACCCTAAATATCAAAGGACTGCCTATTTATTAAGGAGGGCCCTCGATGATTACCCCATTAAATAAAAAGGGAGAAGCGAAGAAAGAGGAACTAATCCAAGAACTACTGAAATTCGGGATCTTCAAGAAATATAATAAACAGCTTTACGAGCTCCCGATTGTGGTCCTGCAGAGAGAATTCAATCACATGAGAGGTGAATGAAAGAATGTCTAGGAGAAGAAAATCTTATAAAGAACTGCTAAATGAAAACCGCGAGCATCTGTTGCACGATAAAAGGGAGGTCGAGCGCATTTATACAAAAATCGATCAGAAAGCCGTCGTTGAAATCAAGAAAACGAAGCAAGTGCATTCATGAATTTATGTTGAAACCGGAATCAAGCGTTGATTTCGGTTTTTTTATATTTAATTATGTTATAATTTTCCATAATTAGTACGATTGAATCGATGAAAGCGAAGGGGGCCATGTAATTTTGATCACCCAAAAAAGCCTGGTTTTATTCGCATTATGTTTAATGTGTGGAAGCGGCTGTACCGCAGTCAATAATCAAGAGTCCCTGCCATCGCCCAAGCAAAATCCTGTCTATGATCCTCCCGCGTTTGTAACGGAGGAGGATGTGGAAGAGGTTGATTGGGACCGGCAGGCTGCTGCGTTTCAAACAGATACAAGCAGCGGCTGGACAGGAAATGAGAAAAAAGTCGCCATAATTGGACCCGAATTAAAGACAAACCAAATCGAAAAATGGCTGTGGCACTTTTGGGGGATCGATAAGGGGCAATTATCACTTGCCGGCTATCATGAACGATCAAAAGAAATCAGTCCTGTTTTCAGTGAAGGGGTTTGGTCAAGTAACGGTATTGGCGGCGGTAAAATCAATGGAGCGGATGCAAGCCTGCCCGCTCATGTTACATTGCCGAAGGCAGGTAAATGGACGAAATTGGTCTATATCGATGGCCAGTTATTCGATACATTGGTAGTCGAGGTCAATGCTTGATTATCGGTCAGAAGACCTTCATCACTCGTGAACAATTTTTACCATTTTGCAAAAGTGAAGGGTTCAAAAGCCAATCATTCAATCACATACGTTATAATGAATGTGCTCCATAGAAAGATAGTCAGAAACACAGGATGATTATATGAATGGAGGTAATAGGTCAATGAAGAAGATATTATTGGTCATGATTCCCGCGGTTGCATTAGTGGCGGCGCCGCTTGGTACGGGGGCAGATTCCGTAACCCACGCAGCTTCAAAGGATAGTCAAGTCCAGAAAATCGAAACGAAGGCGGAAACGCGTCCGACCCTCCGCAAAGGCTCGCGCTCAAGCTATGTAACAGATTTACAGCAAAGCCTGAAGGATGTTAAATATAATGTGGGCGTTGATGGCATGTTTGGTACGCAAACACAAAATGTCGTAAGGGAATTTCAAGTGGAGCACAATCTGAGCTCCGACGGTATCGTCGGACCGAAGACATGGGCAGCTTTAGATGAAAATAAAGTGGAAAGAAAACAGTTTCCGGAGAAGGATGCGATTGCGCTAGGCAAAAAAAAGCTAGGGAGCAAAATCGTATTCAGCGGTGACGGCAGATTGCTGAAAGATGGCAAAGGAAAAGCCCATTACCTTTATAAAGCCGCCAACCAGGATTGGATCGATCAAGGCGGTACAGGTACGATCGGCTGGTTCAACATCTATAAAGATGGCCGTGTCGTGGAGCAATAAAAAAAGTAACCCCCTACACCACCATCCGGCAAGATGTTTGTAGGAAATGGGTCACCGTTCTGATCGAATAGCAAAGGCGCTGGTGAAACCAGTGTCTTTTTTTGGCATGCTTTGTTGCTCACCATTGTTTCACTTTACATATATGGGTTTTATCCCGGTATATAAACGCGGAACAAAACTAGATTTTCGTCGTTGCATTCCGGTCGATTTCCAGTTTGTATCGTTTCATCCCTTTATAAGAAGCGACCGCAGGAATCAAGCAGCATAGCGCCATCGGCAAACAATAAAGCAGGTAGTAGTGCCCGCCGTTTTCCATTATCGGCAGATAAGCTAAAAAGGCGAAAAGCAACGCGGCAAAAATGATCGTAAAAATCCCGAAGGACTGATGATGAAATGCATGAATTTCCCTTCTTCGTTCTTCTTGATTGGATAAGGCCTTTGCCGCTTTATTCGTCCGAAGGAATAGGTATACGGAGATCAGCAGGAACAGGGCAGAAAACGGCAAAGCCAGCGCAAATAAAGAAACGTCAAGAATGGAAAGATAAAAGCTGGATAAGAAGAACACCTCTGACACACCCAATGGGAAGCAATAATTGAAGATGCTTATTTTGTCCACTTGTTTATTCATAAAATCCCTCCTTCTATATAATAGTATGCAACCGCTTCCGTGTTCACGACTTTGTCACATTTAAAAGAAAAAAATAAATATCCTAAGTTCCCAGCCTTTCAGCCGTCAAGACCGGTTATTCAGTTTAACTGAATAGCCGCCTTGCTAATGACGAATAGTAGTAACATATCGGGTTAGGGGGGGATGGGCTTATGGCTGGCAAAACGGCATCGAAGGGGCTTTTACTCATTTTGTGTGTATATTTTCTTTATGTAGCGGTCACGGCAGTGGTCATTTTCTGCTTCCCGAAGGAAAAAGAAGCGGGCAGGATGACGAATCACATTGATACGTATATGGGAGCGAAGGAATCCACCGTCGATCGTGTCCTGCTTCTTGAAGACGGGTATGAATCGGGATTGGCACGCATGCAAATGATTCAGGAAGCGAAGCAGTCCATTGATGTTGCCTATTACTCCATCGCAAAAGGCGAAACAAGCGAACTCCTTTTAGGTGCATTGATCGAGGCTGCCGATCGCGGTGTCAAGGTCCGTATAAATCTGGACGGAATTTGCCATGGCCTGAGGGGGGAATTGAGGAATGCCCGCTTTGCATTGGCATCACATGAGAATATCGAATTAAGGTACTATGAAACGTTCAAGCCATTCAAGCCATGGACCTGGCACAATCGGCTCCATGACAAAATCATGACCGTGGATGGCAAGTTAGCGATCATCGGGGGCAGGAACATTGCCGATAAGTATTTGGCCAGCCAGCCGCCCAAGGACTTCGTCTACGACCGCGATGTCGTGATTTTCAATGCGAAGCAAGAAAAAGATAGCGTTATCGTTGAAATGAAGCGTTATTTGAATGAATTATGGAATCATCCGTACACGAGCGAGGCTTTTTCCGATCTTTCAAAGAAACAAACGGAAAAAGGGAAAAGGATGCGGGCCAAGTTATCCAATCAATATAGCGATGCCCAGTTTGCGAAAGCCGAATTCGTTCATCCATCCATCGATTGGACCACATCAACAGCCGCGACGCATAAGGTTTCTTTTCTTCATAACCCGATCGAGCGTTTCTTCAAATACCCGTTTGTGTGGAAATCGTTAGTGGACATTGCAGCGGATGCCCAACAATCGGTTTACATTCAGAGCCCTTATATCGTTCCTGCCGATATGTTGGAGGAATATGTGCCAAAGCGGCTGGATGATAAGGCCGAATGGACAATCCTGACCAATTCGGTAACATCGACTCCGAATGTGATCGCTTTTTCCGGTTATTTGGGGCTCAGGGATCGTATCGTTGAGACAGGGGCAAAGCTTTATGAATATTCGAAGCTGTATTCATTGCATGGAAAATCCGTTGTATATGATGAACGATTAAGTGCAGTCGGTTCCTTCAATTTGGATTCGCGGTCTGCGTTTTTAAACACGGAGTCGATGGTGATCATTGATAGTGAAGCCTTCGCCTCACAGCTAATCGGGGCCATCGATTCGAAAATTGCGGATAGTACACTCGTGGCAGATGAGAAAAAATATATCCAGCCGCCTGAAGATAAACAAAAGGACCAATCCTTTTTCAAAGCGACCTTTTTAAACGTCCTCTCGAAAATAACCGTCTATTGCAACCGGTTCATCTGAT
Source organism: Peribacillus folii (assembly GCF_030271255.1). GTDB lineage: Bacteria > Bacillota > Bacilli > Bacillales > DSM-1321 > Peribacillus. The sequence goes on along the minus strand of NZ_JASJOM010000005.1, from coordinate 14,891 downwards.
AAGAGCGGTAAGATAACGACCGCGAAGGTGAATATATTTGTTATACTTAAAGCCATAAACCATCCGAAGGAGAAAGACACATGCAAACTTTACAGCACCTTTCGAAACATATTGTCTACCTGACACCAGTCCAAGAAACGGACCGGCCCATTCTTGGCGCCGTCATCGGGAACAAGAAAACGCTCATCATCGATGCCGGAAACTCCGTCCAGCATGCGCGGCTTTTTCAGGCCGAATTACATAAACATGACATTACCGGCGATCTCCTGGCCTTGACCCATTCCCACTGGGACCATGTATTCGGGCTGGAGCATATCGGAATTCCGGTCATTTGTCACGAAAAAACCTATCACCATATCAAAGCCATGCAGCCGCTCTCATGGGAAGATCCTGCCCTTGATCAGCGGGTTGAAGAAGGAACGGAGATACCATTCTGTGCAGACGCAATCAAGCTGGAACTAGGAAAGAATCGGGAAATCACCCTGCCGCTGCCCGACATCCTGTTTGATGAAAAACTGACGATCGACCTTGGCGATATCACCTGCGTCATCGAGCACATCGGCGGTGACCATGCAAAGGATTCCTGCATCATTTATGTTCCGGAGGAAAAAACATTATTTCTCGGAGACTGCTTTTATGCCAATCTATATGCGGAAAAGTGGAACTACACGGCTGAACAGGCATCACTGCTCGTCAAGAAACTTGAAGCCTATGATGCCGATACCTATATCCTTTCCCATCATGATAAGCCGTGCACGAAGCAGGAAATGGAAGCCGAATTCACCTTAATGAAGCAATGTGCCAATGCCGTCGTCGAACATCGTGGAAATAAAGCCAAAATCGAGCAGGAATTGGCGAAAGAGGCAAACCGGGAATTAACGGAACATGAACTCGAAACGATCGGATTTTTTGTGAATGGATACTGAGTAAGAAGAGGAAGAGCGGAGCAAAAAAAATAGTGTGAATGAAACTGCACACCGATTGACTAAAAGGTGTGCAGTTTCATTTAATTATGAGCTTTTTCCAGGGCCAGCTTTATTCCAAAGCCAATCAGCACGGTCCCGGTCAACCCCTCAAAAATCGCTTGTGTCCTAGGTTTTTTCATGAAAGCACTAATCTGGTTCAACAGATAAATATAAAAAATGAACCACAACGCCGTCAAAACGGTATACGTGACCCCCATGATCAGGAACGGCAAAAATGTCTGATTGCCCGGATCGACGAACTGAGGCAAAAACGTCAAGAAGAACACGGCCACTTTAGGATTGAGTAAATTGGTCAGAAACCCCTGCTTGAAGCATGAATGACTCTCATACCTGCTTTCCCCCGTTGCCACCGTGTCACTGGCGCCTTTAGTATGCTTTAATCCCCATAATGTTTTTATGCCCAGATAGACCAGATAGACGGCACCGACGTATTTGAAGACGGAAAATACTAAAGCCGACTTCACGATGATCGCCGAAAGCCCGAACACGGCTGCTGAAGTATGAATAAGCAGGGCGCAGCAAGTCCCGAGCATCGTCTTGAAACCGCCCTTCGTCCCATCGGTCACCGTATTCCTAGTGGCTATTGCCGTATCCGGTCCAGGCAAAAGGATGAGAAGAACGCACATAAGCACGAAAAAATAAAAGTTATCCATATACGGACCTCCATTCTGGATGCTGAATTCAGAAGATTATAACATAAACATCCGCAGTTGCGGAATGAAATTACGCCCGAAAATCGTGAATGATTCAACAGGATGATGCCGGAACTCGCGCATGTCTGCGTTATTACTCGCGAGTTCGGCGTTACCCCCGCATGTTAATCAGTGCTTGGGCAGTCGCTTATCGTTTAATCGGGCGTTCGAGGGTCAATATTTCATCCTCAAGGGAAGAGTATTGCTGTTCGACGACATGTTTAACATCATGGACGGCAGCGTTATAGAAATGGGGGGCGAGTGATTCCTTGACGAAGTCCAATACTCGTTCGGCTGCGAATTCTGTTATTTCCTCATCTCTTTCTTGTGAAAAGAAATATTGGATGTCGGATATCATTAATGCTTGTTGTTCTTTTGTTAGCTTTATAAACATTCGATACACTCCTTAAAATATTTTAGTAGTTTAACTATACACGCGAAGACGAGATAATCACAGGCTGGATTTTCAAAAGAATGTATGTACATGATCCCCTCGCTAAAAAGAACGGCTCCCTTAATCCGGGAGCCGTTCTCGTTTTTTTAGGCTGACCCCATTTAGGGGATTTTTTTCAAAACGGCCCGTACCGGACTTCCATCGGCATGAGCCAATGGAAGGGGAAGGGCAGCCAATTCATAATTCCCGGGAACTATACTGTCCAATACAAGACCCTCGAGAATGTGAATTCCATGGCTGGCCAGTTCATGATGGGCAGGGAGTCCCTTACTATCCAATGGATCGACCGAAGGCAAATCAAGACCAAGGAGCCGAATGCCAAGACTTGACAGGTAAGCGGCCAATTCCGGCTGGATAGGGGGAATGCTTTGCGGAAATGCGCGTCTATCCTGCCAAGCATCCGTCCGGATCAACAGCCGCGTCATGCCTTGTAAGTCGTGATTGGCCAAATCAGCGACCCCGATGCTCGTCTTGTTTGGCAAGTGGATGACACGGGAACATCCGATATATAAATCGAGATCCAATTCAATCACTCGTTTTCCCTCGTTATCAAAATGAAACGGTGCATCAATATGCGTGCCGGTATGGACACTCATGCTGATTTTTCCTACATTGACCGAGCCGCTTTCTTCCTTGCTCCAATTGACTTTGTAGGAGAAGGGAGCATCACCCGGCCAGGTTGGAACCGATTCATCGAGACGCTGTGAAACATCAATCCATGTACTCATGCGTTACCTCCAGCCCTTTTCTTCTTATAGCTTCGTTCTTAAGCTCCAGAGCTCTGGGAAAAAGTGTTGATCCAGAGCCCTTTTTAAATACATCACGCCTGATGATCCACCGGTACCGGTTTTGTTGCCGATGATCCTTTCCACCGTACTCATATGATTGAAGCGCCATAATTGCTGCTGGTGGCCGATATCCACTAACTTCTCAGCTAGCTCATATAAGTCCCAATATTGCTCGACATCGCGGTAAACGGTCAGCCACGCAGCCTCGACACTGGCATTCGGTTCATACTTTTGCGACCAATCGCGGCTGAGGGCATCTTGATTAACGGGCAATCCGCGCGCGACAAGAGCGGTGATTGCCTCGTCATAGATGCTCGGCTCGTGAAGTGCCTGCTTCATTTGCTCATATAAGCCGGCATCGTGCTGATAGACTGATAACGTATGGACATTTTTGTTGCCCAGCGCAAATTCAATCAGACGGTTTTGATAGGATTGGAATCCTGATGATTGTCCCAGCTTATCCCTGAATTCCAAGTACTCCGCCGGGGTCAAGGTGGCCAGGACATTCCATGACTGAATCAGCTGCTGCTGGATCCTTGAAACCCGTGACAGCATTTTAAATGAGGGTTCCAAATTGTTTTGGCGGATGCACGTTGCGGCCGCTTTCAATTCATGTAAAATGAGCTTCATCCATAACTCGCTCGTTTGATGGATGATGATAAAAAGCATTTCATCATGATGATCAGAGCATCTATGCTGACTGGATAAAATTTGATCAAGGTGGAGGTAATCTCCGTAAGACATCGACTTTTGGAAATCGGTTTGGATATTCTTCTCCAGATCAGACCCAATTTGTTCCTTGCCATTCGTATTCTTCATTTCGCCATTCCCCTCACTTTTCATTCACAAAGATGTTCATACCAATCTAATCTATTTTCTTGTTTGGATATTCCTTTTCGGAATGCTGAATCGAATTTCTCTTCTTCGAAACGAGATATGCAACAGATAAAAATAACAGCCAAGGAACCCCGAATTGGAGCATGATTCTGAAATCCGTGAACCAAGTCGTAATCATCAAGCTGAATAGAAGAACGGCTCCTAATAACGTTAAATAAGGAAAACCGATCATTCTTACTGGTAACTTCCGGCCGCCTGCCTTCTCCCATTCCACCCTGAAAAACAAGTGGGATATAAAGACCATCAGCCAAGTGAAAATGGCACCGAACATGGAAATGCCCATCATGAATGCGTAGGAGGAGCCTGGAAGCAACGCATGAACGGCTGCAGCAATGAATATTCCAGCTGTCGAAACAGCCAGTGCATTTGCCGGAATGTTCCTTTTATTTAGTTTTCCCAGAATGCTAGGTGCATTTTCCCGTCGTGCCAACGAAAACATCATCCGTGTTGAAGCATAGAGCTGCGCATTCATTGCAGACAAAGCAGCGATTAAGATGATGAAGTTCATGATTCCGGAGGCACCGGGTATATTCAAGATATCCATCACCTTTACGAAGGGGCTTTCCTCGATTCCAGCTGTTTTCCACGGAACGATCATCAACATGATCCCAATGGTCAGCACATAGAAAGTGGATAAACGAAAAACGGTCGCTTTTAATGCTTTGGGCACAGCGACATCCGGGTCTTTTGCTTCCCCTGATGTAACCGCTATCATTTCGGTCCCGATGAAGCTGAATAAAGAAATGAATACAGCGACCCACATTCCCCACCAACCAAATGGGAAAAAACCGCCTTCGTTGACCAAGTTTTCCGTCCCGCTGCCTGAAGGGGTTGACGAACCGATCAGTACATACGACCCAAGCAGGATAAACCCGACGATGGCACTTATTTTTATGAAGGAGAACCAATACTCGAAGGTAGCGAATGTGTTGACGCTAGTGGCGTTGACATAAATAAGTGCCCCGGCAAACAACAAAATCCATATGATCCCCGGCACGGTCGGAAACCAATATTTCATATACACGCTGATTGCACTTACTTCAACGCCGACCGCCAGCACATTCCCGATCCAATAAGAATAGCGAACAAGGTAGCCTGCCATGGGAGACATATACTTTTCGGCAATCGCCCCAAAAGAACCTGAAGTGGGATGCGCCACTGTCATTTCAGCCAAGCAGCCCATCAATAGCAGCACAATGAAAGCCCCGAGTGCATAACTGAGCAAAACGCTCGGGCCTGCGGCTTGAATGGCAAGTCCGCTTCCGAGGAATAAACCCGTCCCGATGGCACAGCCCATCGCAATCATCGAAAGCTGACTCGTTTTTAATGATCGCTTCAATCCTTTTTCTGGATCATCTTTCCTATTCAATTGTATATCGTTGTTCTCCATATTTCATCCCCTTTCTTTCTGTAAAGACTTGAATCAATTAAACTGCTGGGGGATGGTGTCCCCCAGGGCAGTATGATCATGCAACGACTTCACGTTCATTCTTATATTGCTCATATTGTTTTTCAGTCATGATCTTCTTGAGGATCTGGACGACTTCCCAAACTTCAGCATAGGAGGTATAGAGCGCAACCGGAGCAAGGCGAATGATGTTAGGAGCCCGGAAATCCGGTATCACGCCGTTATCCTTCAAGGCCTTGCAAATGCGGGCAGCCTCTTTATGCTCTAAGCTGACATGGCCGCCGCGCCGGGCGTCTTCTCTCGGTGTCCCGATGAAAAAACCCATGTCCTTCAACTCATGTTCGACCAAGTCGATTAAATATTGATTGATCTTAAGCGACTTTCCCCGGATGTTCTCAATTCCGGCCTCGATAAAAATATCCAAAGATCCGATTAAAGGCGCACAGCTTAAAACATTTGGCGTTCCGATTTGGTAGGCCCCAGCGGAATCAGCTTGTGTTAACGTATGTTCCATATCGAATTGTTTTTCCTTGCTTGAACCGAACCATCCCGCCAATCCAGGCATCGTCCCAAAGTGTTTCCGGTTTACATATAAGCCGCCAACGGCACCAGGACCGCCATTCAGATGCTTATAATTGCACCAATAAGCAAAATCAACATCCCATTCACTGAACGAATGCGGGATGGCACCAACCGAATGGCACCCATCGAATCCGATCTTGATCCCCCTTTTATGAGCTTCCTCGGTCAAGCGCTTCATATCCAGGATTTGGCCGCTGCGGTACAAAACCGTCGGCAACATGATTAAAGCGATATCATCAGTCATGGCCTCGATGATATCATCTTCTTCAAGAAAGCGGCCGTCCCGACTCTTCACACGGATGAGATGGGTTTGCGGATCGAGCCCATGATTGTACAGCTGGCTTTGCAGTGCATAAATATCCGACGGAAAGGTAAGCTCATCCGCCAGGATTTTTGTGCGGGTGCCTTCAGGCTTATAAAAGGTAGCCGCGAGCTGATGCAGATTCACAGTGGTGGAGCCGGTTACGATCACCTCATCGGAGGACGCCCCGACCAAATGGGCCATTTTCGCCCCCAGTTCCTCAGCCATGAAAAACCATGGATGTGTTCCTTGTGTCCATCCGTCGATCCCATGCTCCTTCCAATCCGCCAATGATTCCAAAAGAGTGCGCTCTGCCCTTTTTGAAAGCAGTCCCAAGGAGTTCCCGTCCATATAAATGGAATCAGGCTTTAAATAAAACTCATCACGAAAACCATGAAGCGTATCTTGTTCATCCTGCTGCTTCGCGTAATCCAACGTGTATGTTGAAACCATAATGACCTCCTCTATTCGAATTATAGTACTTCTAGGAAAATCGTATCAAAGAATATGACATCATGTCAATAACACATTTCAGAAAATTTAAAATACTTCTCGTTTTGCGACAAATGTTTTTATATGAAAGGAAATCCTTTATGCTAGACATAAGGGGGGATGAGGCATGATTGATGGCCAAGCAGGGGATAAACGACATTTACGTTCGATTATGACACGGCAAAAGCTAATGGAAGCTGCAAAGGAAATCTTTCTTGAAGAAGGTTATCAGGCTGCAGTTATTTCCCAAATAATCAAAAGGGCAAATATCGGATATGGAACTGCCTATGTTCACTTTAAAGGAAAAGAGGATCTATTGATTGTATTGATGGAAAATGTGATGGAGCAATTCTATGAAATTGCCGAAACCTCTTTCTTTCCAAACTCCAAAAATGAAGCAAGGCAAATCATAAACAACCAAGCCAAGTCATTTTTATTAATGGCGGAAGCTGAACGCAACATGCTCCAGGTTTTCGAACAGGCTATCGGCATATCGACCGTCATCTCGGATAAATGGAAAGCTATCCGCCTGAAATTCACCCAGCGCATATCAAAGGACATCGCCTATGCACAGCAAAAAGGCCTGGCAAGAGCTGACCTAAACCATGAGCTCGTAGCAAAAGGCTGGTTCTTCACAAATGAAATGTACCTATGGGAAATCGTCAGGAACGAACACCAAAGCACGGTCGAAGAAATCGCCCAAACCATCACCTCCGTATATGTCGAAGGCCTATACCTATAATTGATATACCAAGAAATCTTCCGGTTTAATACAACTCGGAAGATTTTTTGTCTTTAATGCCGAATGAAAATCAATAGCTCAGCAGAAGTGGATCGAATCCAATTGGCGAGTAAAGCGCCCGAATTGGCGAGTAAACTGTCCAAATTGGCGAGTAAAGCGCCTAAATTGGCGAGAAAAGTGCCCAAATTGGCGAGTAAAGCGCCTAAATTGGCGAGTAAAGTGCTCAATTTGGCGAGTAAAGCGCCTAAATTGAGTAAAGTGCCCGAATTAGCGAGTAAACCGTCCAAATTAGCGAGTAAACCGTCCAAATTGGCGAGTAAACTGCTCAAATTGGCGAGTAAACTGCTCAAATTAGCGAGTAAACCGTCCAAATTGGCGAGTACCGCACTCAACCTCCATCGCAAAAGGCTGAAAAAAGAGGCGCATGCCCGAATTAGCGAGTAAATCAGCCAAATTGGCGAGTAAAGTGCCCAAATTGGCGAGTAAAGTGCCCAAATTGGCGAGTAAAGTGCCCAAATTGGCGAGTAAAGTGCCCAAATTGTCGATTACCGCACTCAACCTCCATCGCAAAAGGCTGAAAAAAGAGGCGCATGCCCAATTGTCGAGTAAAGCGCCTAAATTGGCGAGTAAAGCGCCCGAATTGGCGAGTAAACCGTCCAAATTGGCGAGTAAATCAGCTCAATTGGCGAGTAAACTGCTCAAAATGGCGAGTAAACCGTCCAAACTCGCGAGTAACCAAGCTTAATTTTGCTTCTCAAGGTTGGGGGACTTATATCGGCTAAGCCTTAGGTCTTACTTGAAAATATAGCTAAGGCTCATTATACGATTTTGGAAAAGTAGATAAGATAGAAACATGGAAAGGAGGACGAAAACAATGAAGAAATTTGGTTTGTTTATTGTAGGTTTGATTGCCTTGTTCGTGCTGCTGGCGAATGTGGGTCCATTGATCGGTTTGGCGATTTGTTTGGCGATTTTATACTTTGGGTTCAAGCAGTTCATGAAGTCGGAGTCGACAGGAGCCAAGATTGCTTGGGGAGCACTATGCGTTATCGTTCTGATCATTGCTGTTTCCCATATCCCGGCGATATTGGGATTGGTGGCCGCTTATGTGCTTTACCTCGTTTATAAAAAATGGAATGACAATGGAGAACACACATCAGCTGACAACGATCCATTCTCCAATTTTGAAAGAGAGTGGAAAGAGTTGAATAAGAACTAATAGAAGGGATGGAAATGTAATGGGTAATTTATTTACTAGGATGAAACAAACGATTTCAGCGGACTTTCATGATTTGCTTGATAAGAAGGAGCAAAAGAATCCAATCGGCATGTTGAATCAATATTTGCGTCAATGTGAGCAGGAGACGGAGAAGGTGGGCAAGCTGCTTGAGCGTCAATATCTTCTGAAAGAAGAGTTTACGCGTGAGTATAATCAAGCGCAAAATCTAGCTGAAAAGCGCAAACATCAAGCGGAGGTTGCGAAGCAGTCCGGTGAAACGGATTTAATGGAGTTCGCCCTTAAGGAAAGCCTGCATTATGAAGATCGTGCGCAAAGCTTGAAGGAGGCGCATAAGAGTGCGGAGGATCAGTTGGCTGAGCTTGAGCGTAAATATGAAGAAATGAAGCATAAGCTCAAGGATATGCACTTAAAACGGATGGAATTGATGGGCAGGGAGAATATTGCCCGGGCAAACCACCGGATCAATCGAGTGCTGGATGCCGGCCGCACCGAGGCCAAGCCGGTTGCGATGTTCGAAGAGATGGAGCACTATATCGACCGGATCGAGCATAATGTCGATTCCGATTATAACCGTCATACCATCGATGCAAGAATCGCTCAGCTTGAAAAGGAATTGGAACAGAAAGAAGCGTAAACATCATTCATGCATGGCTTTGATCCCTCATCCGCGGGAAAGTGATGGATGGGGGAAAACGCCCTGTTAGAACGTGTTGGTTTCGTGGTATTCTTAACAGGCGCGGATCACTGCGCCTGTTAAGAATATCATGAGCATATGCAAAGGAGGCGGGCCGATGTTGAGCAAAATGAAAACGGATTATATGGGTTGGATCTTCCTCATCGGAATCGTCCTGCTTTTTTTAGAAATTTCGTTCAAAGGTGGAGGTTTGCTGTTTGCCCTTGCTTTTTCGATTGTCTTAATCTATTTGGGCAGGAAATTCACGAAGCGGACAATTGGGACGATTTTCTTTTTTTCTGGACTGATCTTTCTTATCATCACGGTTTTGAATATGTTCGTTTTTAAATTTTTCCTGATCGCCATACTCATATATTTCTTGGTTCTGTATTATCAGTCGAAAAAGAATCCTGATTGGATCAATCCGATCATCACCAATGAAGGGCTCGACGAAGAGCGGGTCCATAAAGAGGCGTTGTTGAAAACTGGGCATCTTTTTCACAATAAGCTGTTCGGCCACCAACAGACGGGTGAGCAGGTATACGAATGGCATTCCGTGAATGTTCAAAGCGGGGTCGGTGATACGGTCATTGATTTGAGCCGGACGATTCTGCCGAAAGGGGATGCCGTCATTTCCCTTAGGAATATTGTCGGCAATATCACGGTCCTCATCCCGTATGGCATCGAAATAAGGGTTCATCATTCCGTCGTGGCAGGGAGAGCGCGGATCTTTGAAAATAAGCCGGAGGAATCAAGGGTCTTCAATCAAATCCATTCGTTTCAAACGGAGGGCTTCGATGAAGCGGATCATAAGGTTCATATCATCACGTCCATCCTGGTCGGGGATTTAGAGGTGAAGCGGATATGAGCATCATGACACGGCAGATCTTGAATGCCCTTGGTGTTTCCTTCGTTCTTTCGCTGCTTTTGCCGGCGGTGGTTTTCTTCATTTTCCCGCTGCCCGACTGGAGCGTCCTATGGGAGAAAGTGGTCATGGGGCTGCCCTTCGTCATTTTCCTGCCAAGTCTGGTCATTACGGCAGGGCTGATTTATGGAGCCATCTCGGGGATGTTTCTCAAAAGGCAGCTGCAAAGGGTGGATGAAGGCCTTTACTTGCTTGAACAGGGCCGTTTGCCTTCACGGCAGGAACCCTATCCGATTGCCGAGCTGGCGGCCATGGCTGAACGGATGAACCACATTCATAAGCAAATCAATGAACAAACAAAATTATCGCAAAAGATGGCCAATGAAAAGGCCATCGATCAGGAGAAGCAGATTCAGGAAATCGTTTCCCAGGAGCGGAACCGCCTGGCGCGGGAGCTGCATGATTCGGTGAGCCAGCAATTGTTCGCGGCTTCGATGTTCATGTCGGCCATTACAGAGTCACAAGCTGATATGGATACAACCGAAATGAAACAATTCAAGGTCGTGGAAGAGATGATCCATCAATCTCAGCTCGAGATGAGGGCGCTCCTGCTTCACTTAAGACCCGTTGCGTTGAAGGGAAAATCATTACAAGCGGGAATGAAGGAGCTCCTCGAAGAATTGGCGCAAAAAGTGACGATGGACATACATTGGAAGGCGGAGCCGGTCATCCTCGATAAAGGGATTGAAGACCATCTGTTCCGCATTTTACAGGAATCTGTTTCCAATACGCTCAGGCATGCCAAGGCAAGCTCGCTTGAAGTGCTATTGATCGTCCGTGATGGCTTGATCATTTTCCGGATAACGGATGATGGCATCGGCTTTAACGCCGAGGATGCAAAAGCCGGATCTTACGGACTGCAAAACATGCATGAACGGGCTGTTGAATTAGGCGGAACGATGCAGCTTGTAAGCGTACCGAATAAAGGAACGAAGCTCGAGGTGAAAATTCCATTGATACATACAGGAGGTGATCATGATGATTAAAGTATTATTTGTCGATGACCATGAAATGGTAAGGATCGGGGTATCGGCCTATTTAACGGCGCAGGCGGACATCGAAGTGATCGGGGAAGCGGACAATGGTGTGAAGGCAGTCGAACTTGCCCTCCAATTGCGTCCGGATATCATTTTGATGGATTTGGTCATGCCTGAAATGGATGGCATAGAAGCGACGAAGCGAATTATCGAAAAATGGCCCGAAGCCAAGATCATCATCGTGACAAGCTTCCTGGATGATGAAAAAGTGTATCCGGCATTGGAGGCTGGGGCGACGAGCTATATGCTGAAAACCTCGAAAGCAAGCGAGATCGCCAGAGCCGTCCGGTCCACCTATCAAGGACAAAGCGTGCTTGAACCTGAGGTGACTGGAAAAATGATGGCAAAGCTGCGCCATCCAAAGGTGACACAGCTTCACGATCAGTTGACAAATCGGGAAATGGAAATTCTGCTTTTAATGACACAAGGGAAAACGAATCAGGAAATAGCTGATGAGCTCTACATTGCCCTGAAAACGGCCAAGGTGCATGTTAGCAACATATTAAGTAAGCTTGACGTGCAGGACCGCACCCAAGCGGTGATTTACGCATTTAAACATTCACTTGTCGATGATGAACGATGAGGCAGGAAAAGGGACTGTCCCAAAAGGAGAAAATCAGCCAAAAAGAAGCAAATAAAAAAATCAAGAATGCTGTTAAATCAGCATCTTGATTTTAATGATGGGGTGTCAATAAGTCTAAATTGGACTTATGAGACAGCCCCCTTTTTTTATGCTTCCGGGCAGTACTAGAGAAGGCGGGAAATCTCCGTACAACGTCTGTGACCGGGAGATGATGTTGAAGTCTTGTAGCCCCAGTCCTTATGTTTCACTCTTTTTGTTCAACTTATGATTAACCAATATTAAACCTATGCCAACGATCCCAACAATAATGGTCACTATGAAGCCTTCGGGTGTTCTGGTGTAGACACTATATAGAAAGCATCCTAAGAACATGACAACGATAAGAGTGTGGTATAAACGATATTTCGACATTAAAACACCTCTTTTAGTAAAAGGGACTTAATTCATCCCTTTATAGTAATACAAAGTAAGAGGAATGAAATTCCAGTTTTGAAATGGGGCGTTTCAGTTTTGAGGTGCTAACTTATTTGTTGGATGAGTTGAATCGTCTACACTTATCTTCAGTTAGTGTAGACGATTCAGTGTTTTTTACAATGACTCTATTCCATATTTAGGAGATACCGCAGAATGCTTTTCAGTTCTATCAACCTTCCTCTGCCGTATCGAGCCTTGTGCCATATATGCGATAAAGCACCAAGGCGAAAACCATACCGATAAAGGATATCGAGGAGATGAACAAGTATAGCGTCTTGCCACCGAAGGTTTGATAGATGGCTCCGCCAACATAAGAAGCGATGATTCCCGACACCCCGAAGAATAAGAGGGCCAGGACAGTTTGGCCTGTGGCGCGCCATTCCACCGGGACGATGCGGTATAGGTACTGAATCGCCGCGGAATAGAAAATCGGGAACGTCAATAGCTGCAAGACCTGCAAATATGCCAGCAGATGCGGATCGGTAATCCAGGCTGAGACGAAATAGCGGATAAAGAAAAACGCCGCTGCAAACGAGATGATGATGATTTCCTTGCCTTTGCGCAGCCACCAGAAGCTTAGGGCGAATACGACGATTTCGCTTCCTGCGGCCAGGAACCAGGTCAAGCCGACAAGCTTGGCGCTTCCGCCAAGCTCGCGGATATACACACCTAGGAACGTATCATTCATCCTTGCAGGAACAGCACAGATAAACACCAATAATAGGAAAAGCAGCGTCTCCTTATTGCTGAAAAAATGCTTCAGGCTCTTTAAGGTGACAGGCTTCCCCGACACCGGTGCATCCGGCATCATCCAGCTAATGATGAAGCTGATCAGCCCGATCCCGGCGAACAGGAAGGCCAGACTGTTTGCCCCGAAGTAGGACATCACATAGCCGGTGACCAGCGATATCACCGCATACCCCAAGGCGCCATATGTCCGGATCGAGCCGTAGCTGATCCCTGATTTCTCCGCAATCGTAAAATTGAGGCTTTCCGTCAGGGGATCGATCGGCATCAAAAAGAAATAAAGCAGCATGGCAAACAGGATCAGCTGAAGATAGCTGCTTGAGTCATATAGAAAATAACCGATTACACTTGAGAAAAAAATGAGTAACAGCAAGACTTTGCGGATTGTCCGCGTTTTGTCGCTGATCATCCCCCATAATGGCTGGGTAATCAGGGTAACAAATCCTCCTGTACCAATGATGAAGCCGATTTGGGCTGGACGCAAACCTTGATCAGCCAGATAAACTGGCAGAAATGGAATGAAAATGGCAAGCAGTCCAAAATATAAAAAGTTAAAACTTTTTAATAATCGTAAAGCTTTCATATAAAAAATGATACCTCGCCTGTTCTATAGATTCGATTGGTTCAACCTTGCTATTGTAACATTGTTGACAGATTTTGAAAAAAAGGTTTTGATGGTCCTGACAGCTAAAATTGGATTTCTTCTGGATAATGGTTCCTTTACCTTTTTAAATCTGGATGAAGATGATAAAATTAACACTAAATGTTAGCGCGGGAGGATGTTTGGGCGTGACAGATCAGGACACAAAAGTGGTTCAAGAGTTGCAGGAGCTGAAGCAAAAAGTCAGTCATCTGGAAGACTTATTGACGGCTCAGTCGAATAAAATGGAAAAGCCGGGAGTCGTTCGAACTTTCTTGGACGCAGTGGTTTCTTTGCTATTTGGCCTATTTATTGTGGGTCCCGTGGCAGTCGTCGCGATCGGGGGGCTGATGCTTATGGCATCATGGTTGGGTCTGGATATTTAATAGGTGACGAGAGTCCCGGAAATAGAATAGCCGAGGGGGATTTGAGAGATGGATTTATCTATCTTTTTAGCATTTAGTGCAGGAATACTATCGTTTATATCTCCATGTTGTTTACCGTTATATCCTGCTTTTTTATCTTATATTACAGGCTTATCGGTTAGTGAACTAAAAGAAGGGAGCACCGCCTTCAATCGAAAGGCACTGCTTCATACCTTTTTCTTTTTGGTCGGGTTTTCCATCATATTTGTAGTACTCGGGCTTTCGACCACGCTTTTTTACGAGCTTTTTTATGATTATATTGATTTGATCAGGCAAGCAGGGGCTGTGTTGATTGTCATGTTCGGTCTGATCCTCGTCGGATTTTTCCAGCCGAAATTCCTGATGAAGGATCGGAAAGTCACCTTTAAAAACCGTCCATCGGGCTATATCGGGTCGATTTTGATCGGGATTGGCTATGCCGCTGGCTGGACTCCATGTGTCGGTCCGATTTTGGGTGCTGTCATGGCTCTCGGTTTATATACCGGACAAGGTCTGCTTTATATGATTGCTTATATTCTTGGATTTTCAATCCCTTTCTTCATCATGTCCTTTTTTATCGGCAAATCAAGCTGGATCAGGAAGTATAGTCATAGATTAACTAAAATTGGGGGATATCTCACGATCGTTATGGGGATTTTCTTGTTTTTTGATTGGATGACGAACATTACGTCTTTCCTGACAAACCGAGTATTCGGCGGTTTTACGGGTTTTTGAGAACAGAGGTGCTACATAAACAACCAAAAGGGGATTGCCGCGTAAAGCTTCACGGTATATCCTCTTTTTTTTTTGATGAATCGTTTAATTC
>NZ_JASJOM010000043.1 GCF_030271255.1 Peribacillus folii | reverse complement strand
TTGCCAGCCGGACCGGAAAAAGAGCGCCTGGAAGAGCTCCTGAATAACGCGCAAGATTTATTGGATAAGAACGAACAAGCTGAAAAGGACTTGAACGATGCGAAGAACAAAGTGGAAGATCTGTTCACGGATAAAGAATTCGACACATTGAAGGGAAGTACCGATCAAGGAGCGATAGACGAAGCGAAAGAAGCAGTCAGCAAA
>NZ_JASJOM010000042.1 GCF_030271255.1 Peribacillus folii | reverse complement strand
TTATTATCTAGTTTTGAAGGAATGAAAATTTCTTCTTGCATTTTTCCGGAAAGACGTTATAATAATATATGTCTTGAAAAAATGCAAACCATGTTTGGTGACGATAGCGAAGAGGTCACACCCGTTCCCATTCCGAACACGGCAGTTAAGCTCTTCAGCGCCGATGGTAGTTGGGGGTCTCCCCCTGTGAGAGTAGGACGTCGCCAAGC
>NZ_JASJOM010000041.1 GCF_030271255.1 Peribacillus folii | reverse complement strand
TTTTGACCAAAGGTTACGAGATTTGGGCTCTTCGAGCCGCTATGTTAAGCCGTTTTAGGACCTTGCCATGTCCAAGTGGCCATCTTCTTTACATTCATGGCAGCGAAAGTAAGCATCGCCTGCATCGACAATTTTTTAAGTCCCCTTAAAGTAGTCCAACGCATACCATGCTTTTCTTTTGCATCTGCGAATACACGCTCAATCGTTTCTTTGCGTTT
>NZ_JASJOM010000040.1 GCF_030271255.1 Peribacillus folii | reverse complement strand
AAAAATTAATTGCCTTCAATCTATTATCTAGTTTTCAAGGAACAAGCTGTCCCAATCACATCGTGATTGATTCATTGGTGGAGCCTAGCGGGATCGAACCGCTGACCTCCTGCGTGCAAGGCAGGCGCTCTCCCAGCTGAGCTAAGGCCCCGTAAATGGAATGGTGGGCCTAAATGGACTCGAACCATCGACCTCACGCTTATCAGGCGTGCGCTCTAACCAGCTGAGCTATAGGCCCATTCACATAAATAATAAGCTTCTGCTTCCCAAGCTTATCGCGGGATTGCTATTTAATTGAATGATTC
>NZ_JASJOM010000004.1 GCF_030271255.1 Peribacillus folii | reverse complement strand
CTTTGGAAGCTGATCGACCAAAGTATTGAGGGATTCCTGAACCTCGGGCTTTAAAAGCTGATCCAGGATATCCAACTTTTCTTGATTTGCAGAAATACTAAGTGCTTCATGTTCAGGTTTTGTTTTTGACATTACATCTACCATATCTAAATTCCCCTTTAATTTAATTTTAATTGTTAACTATATTTTTCCGCCGATACTACTAATCATACGACTCTAACCTCGTAATTTCAAATGTAATTTTCTCTGATATGAATATAATTTTAGCGGTCGATAAGAGTGAGTGAAAGGTAATTTTTCTCCATTAATGAATACCTTTGTTAAAAAAATATATCTGAAAATACAGAAAAAATGGTAAAATTATGTTAGGATATTTTAAAAAAGTGGTATGTTTAAGATTCTAATGAATATTGTATTCTTCAAGGAGCGGCATCGCCAAAAGAACATCCAGTTCCCCAGATATGGAGAGAACGATGGTTCTACAGGTTTGGGTGAAAATGGAATCGGGAATGAGATTGTCAGGTTGAAAGTTGCTACTATAAATGAAATGGAGTTGGTAGAATGGTGAATATTACTGGATATGGAAAAGCAAATCAAGAAGCAGTGAATGGTTTTCAGGATTTTGTCGGTTTTGAAATCCCCGCAGACTATAAACAGTTTCTTCTTACGTATAATGGCGGCATATCTGAGGTGCAAAACAGTAAGTTTTATGTAGATACATTGGATACCCTCGTTTGTCTGAATGTCCTCTATGGTTTAGATCTTGAAGATAAGGGACTTGATCTACGTAAATGGCACGAAGAAAATAAAAATGATTTACATAAGAATTGCATCATCATCGGTAATGATACATGTGCAGGGAAGATCTTGCTGATGAATAACGAAGAGGAAAAGGGCATTTATTTCTGGGATCAAGGTTGGTATTCGGACCCCTCAAGTCAGGATGAAAATATTTATAAAGTTGCAGAGAGTTTTCAATCCTTTATTGAAGGATTAAAGATTCCGGAAGAAATATGAAATTGAACTCCCTTGAATGGCTCAGACCTTTCAAGGTTTTTTATTATAATTTACAAGTAATGTTGTGGCGTAGGTCGAAGAATAGCAGTGCGGGAGAAAACGTGCCTCTGTAGCTGCCAATCATGTGTTCGGTGCGAGTTAAGGAATGTTGGGCATAAGGTCCTGTATTCATTTGATAAACCAGCTTGGACGAACAGGTTTGGAAATTGAATGGAAGGTTTACGGATAAAAGGAAAAAATATTGAAAAATTTTCATGCAAAGGGTAAAATTATATATTTAATATGAAAAACAAAAAATATATTTCTCTTCTTTTTTCCTTTTTTATATAAATATATAGTAAAATAATAATCGTTTGGAAATATAATAGTTTAATGGAAATTATTAATAAAGGCTTTGAGGAAGCTAGATAATCAAAAAAATGTAATCGATTGTAAGTTATTTCATTTATTATAGTTTCATTTACCTGCGGTAAGCGTGGTGTGTATATTTCTTTATTTGTTTTTTTCCCTTTTATCGTAAACTCAGAATAGGTTCGTTAACTTTTAACTGCTAGAGACGAGGTAAGCTTAATTTTATGAAAAATAAAAAGTTAAGGGCATTTCTTTATTTGACCATCCTTTTGTTAATTGCTTTCATTCTTTTGAATATGTTTTCTACTTATTTAAGCATTAAAAATTCTGTTCAAAAATCCGTTGCAAATCAAAACTTGGTAGCTGCCCGGTCCATTGCCGACTCTATGGATGTAGAGGCTTATGAACGATTTCTTAATAACCAAGTAAAGAACCAGGAATATAAGGATATTAAAGCGTACCTAGAAGATGCAAGAGAAAAAATCGGGGCTTTGTATGTATACACGATCATGGTGGATAATCCGAAAGTGTCAAGAGCGATGATTACAGGATTCTCCAAAGATCATAAAGGGGATTTTCCTATTGGCGGTGTCTGTACCGTTCCCCCAAAGCAGGTTAGACAGGCTTATCAAGGCAAAAGCTTTATAACCGGGATATTGGATGATCCGGAGTATGGCGATTATTTGACTGTCGGAGTGCCAATCAAAAATCGAGATGGCTCCACTATAGGCTTTTTAGGAATTGATGTAAGCGCAGAGAATATAAACTCCATTAATGGAAAGGTATTAAGAAGCAGCATTGCCATCCTCGTATATAACGGAGGATTTGTCATCATGTTGCTGGTTACCTTTTTTGTCGTTCAAAAATGGTATCAAAAAGAACTGACACGTGAAGTCGGAGATACTGAGGATACGTACCATTCGGAATTTCAATCGCTCATAGCTTCCGTCCGTTCATTAAGGCATGATTTTTCCAATCATATTCAGGTTATACATGGCCTACTTAAATTGAAGGAGAATGATAAAGCCCTCGAATATTTAACAGGTCTTTCAAAAGAGGTGCACTCCATCGAATCGATGAAGCTGGATGTCAGCCATCCTGGCTTATCTGTCCTATTAGAGACAAAAAAGCTCTCAGCCCAAAATTATAACATCGATATTAAAATCGATGTTTCACCTAACTCGTTTGACAGGGTGAAAACGACCGATTTAATCAAGCTATTGTCAAATGTTATCGATAATGCTGTTGAAGCGACAGTTGAATTGCCAGAGCAGGAGCGCCGAATGAATATCACCTGCAAAGCCGATGATGAAAAATATATATTTAGGGTCACGAACACAGGACCCAAGATAGAGGCATTTGATCAGGAAAATATATTCATCAGCGGGTTTTCAACCAAAAAGCCGCAAAAGGGAAAGACGCGCGGTCAAGGATTGTTCATCGTAAAAGATTTGGTGAACAGATATGATGGAGAGATCCAGGTACAATCTAATGAGAAGGAAACATCTGTATGGATGATGATACCAGTGAATGGGAGACCGATCTGATTGGACTGGCAGGGATGTACCATGACGAAAAAGGGTGATTGCTCATGCAGCGGAATCATCCTTTTTTTTTGTAAGGTTTAGGGGTTTCTGATCTTCATTCGATGAATCCCTCATGCTCCTGACTAGGCTCCAGCTATATGGAAAAGCCCTATTTTATAAATGCTTTTTGAACGGAGTTCCCTTGATTTTCCGGAAGTGAAATGAATAAAACTAGGGGAAATGGAGATAATGGGTAGATGTTTAGCTGCTTTCAACTAGATTATGTTAAGATAGGGAAAAAATCAAATAAGGCAGTGAGAATGTGGAACAAAAAAAAGGTAAGCTTCTCGTAATCATTGGGCCGACTGCTGTTGGCAAGACAAAAATGAGCATCGAGATGGCTAAGTTATTTAACGGTGAAATTATCAGCGGCGATTCCATGCAGATATACAAAGGAATGGATATAGGAACTGCAAAGATCAAGGTGGAGGAAATGGAAGGCATTCCTCATTATGTACTGGATATAAAGGAACCGCATGAACCTTTCAGTGCGGCAGAGTTTCAGGAGCGTGCAAATGCTTGCATTGAGGATATCCATAACAGGGGGAAACTCCCGATCATCGTTGGCGGAACAGGGTTATACATACAATCAGTGATTTATGATTATCAATTTTCTGAAGCACCATCCGACCCTGATTATAGAGAAGGGTTGGAAAAGCAAATAAGAGAGTCAGGGATCGATCCGGTTTTTGATCAATTACGTAAGGTGGATCCTGAAAGTGCGAAGCGAATCCACCCTAATAATGCAAGGCGGGTGATCAGGGCCCTTGAGATTTTTCATTGCACTGGTAAGACGATGAGCGAGCAGCTGAATGAACAGCCCACGGACTTGAAATACGAGACGTGCATCATCGGTTTAACAATGGAGCGTGAAAAATTATATCAACGGATCGATCAACGAGTTGATGGTATGGTGGAGGAAGGGCTGGTTCAAGAGGTTCAGTCATTTTATGATCAAGGGCTTAAGGATTGCCAATCCATTCAGGCTATAGGGTATAAGGAAATATATGATTATCTGGATGGAAGGGCCTCGTTGGATGAGGCTGTCGAAACATTAAAGCAAAATTCCCGTCGATATGCCAAAAGGCAATTGACTTGGTTTCGGAATAAAATGGATGTCATTTGGTTTAATATGACCAATCTAGATGGATTTCAGAAAAAAATACATGAAATATCTGGATTTATAGCAGGAAAGCTTTTCAACGAAGGCGAATACATAAATTTAGAGAGAAAAGAGGAGGACTAATACATGAAACAATCAGTAAATATCCAGGATCAATTTCTTAACCAATTACGAAAAGACGGTACGTATGTAACGGTATTTTTATTGAATGGATTCCAAATCAGGGGGCAAGTTAAAGGATTTGATAATTTTACCGTATTATTTGAATCGGAAGGCAAGCAGCAATTGGTCTATAAACATGCCATTTCTACATTCGCTCCACAACGTAATGTTCAAATTGATTACGAAGTGAAGGAATAGTCATATATAAGAATGTGAAAAACGGGCTTCGCTATGGCGGCCTGTTTTTTTTTTTTTATCCACAGTTCGTTTTTTCAAAGATTCGATAATTTTACGTATCTGCGTTGAATATATATCAAGAGACGAATTATTTTCCGGGAAACCGCAGGAAATGACAATTCCCCGCATTGTTTGATGAATTGGGATGGAGTTTGTCGGAATTTCAGCTCAACGGAAAACAATTTGTCGTGATAAGGCGTCGTTTGAAAAGAAAGAAGGCATTTTACACTGGAATTTTCACCATTCACGAAAAGAAATAAGGGAATTTCCCGATGGGGAAAGGTTCGGCTTATGTTACATAAGCATTCCCATCATAAATCGGAAATATAATGGATTGTGGAGCCAGGGGTCCAAGATGGAGAGGTGAATGCATTGGAACAACCGATCCGTATGAAAAATAACGGGCAAATCAATATCGTGTTTAATGCGGAAAATAGAAAAACGCTACAAAAGGAACTGCCGATAAAAGAAATTTTGGTGCAGGAAATACCTAGCCAGCATGCAGCCTTGAGGGAAATAGAAGAGGAGCTGAAAGCGCTGGTCGGGATGGAAGAAATGAAGCGAATGATCAAAGAAATATATGCATGGATCTACATCAACAAACAGCGTGAGGCAAAAGGGCTGAAGACTGGCCGTCAAGCATTGCATATGATGTTCAAAGGAAATCCCGGTACAGGGAAAACCACGGTCGCGCGTTTAATCGGGAAGTTGTTTCAAAAAATGAATGTCCTTTCAAAAGGGCATTTGATCGAAGCGGAGAGGGCGGATCTAGTTGGTGAATATATCGGTCATACTGCCCAAAAAACAAGGGATTTGATCAAGAAGGCGATTGGTGGGATCTTATTCATCGATGAGGCCTATTCCTTGGGCAGAGGCGGTGAAAAGGATTTTGGGAAAGAGGCCATCGATACGCTTGTTAAACATATGGAGGATCGCCAGCACGAATTCATTTTGATCCTTGCAGGGTATTCCCGGGAAATGGATTATTTCCTTAGCCTGAACCCAGGTCTTCATTCCAGGTTTCCGCTAGTTGTTGATTTTCCGGACTATACGATTGGTCAATTGATGGAAATAGCGGACCGAATGCTTCAGGAACGTGAATATATCATGAATCGCGAGGCTGAAAGGAAATTAAAGGAACATTTAATCATTTTGAGGTCATATCGCGGGTCTATTTCATTTTCTAACGGCCGCTATATACGAAATGTGATTGAAAAGTCGATCAGGGCGCAGGCGATGAGGCTTTTGCTTGAGGATTCCTTCGAAAAAACGGATTTATTGACCCTTACCTGCCAGGACTTGATTTTTGAGGATGACGAGAAGGAATGAATGGCATAGGGAAAGCCCGCCTTTTTTAGCGGGCTTTCCAAATTTATGTTTTCGGCACCCATTTTTTATTTGGAAGGTGCCAATTGTAGGTGTAAGAAAGGACTCGTAAAATGGTAATGATGGCAAAGAGTGTATATAGCTGCCATGCTTGGGACAATACACCGCTGCCTAATGCCATGCCTGCTATGATGGCCCACACTACGTAAATTTCTTTCCTGAAGACTAATGGTTTCCGGCCGGCCAATACGTCACGGACTATTCCGCCGCCGCATCCGGTTAACGCAGCTGAAACAATGATGGCGCTTATTGGGTGGTTTAATTCTACCGCATACATCGCCCCTTGGATGGCGAAGGCTGAAAGCCCAATGGCGTCACTGAAGTTCCCCCATCTGTCCCAATGTTTTGAGAGGATGGTTGGAAATACAAAAACGATGGTGATGGATAGTAAAGCGATGATGAAATAGAAGCTTTGATCCCACAAAGTTGAAACGGGGACGCCTATCAGCAGGTTCCTGATCGCACCTCCGCCAAACGCGGTAATGATGCCTAAAATGTACACTCCTAAAATATCATACTCTTCTTCCATGGCAATGATGGTGCCGCTAATGGCGAATGCGATCGTACCTATGAAACTTAATACTTCCCATGTCATATGAATGTTCCCTCTATGTCTTTTCTATTTTTGATGGTAAATTCAAACTTGATTTTAGCATGTTATAGGAATTTTTAAAACGGGTATTCGCTTTGTTTTCCGGAAAGTTTTATCTGTTCATTTTTTTTGTTATGATTAACTGAATTCTCATTAAAGGTGGTGGGCTTTTTGGAAGAAACCAGGAAGGAAAAGGCCATATTGATAGGTTGTCAAACAACGGAGGAAAATGAACGCTTCCAATATTCGCTTGATGAATTGGCATCCTTGGCCAAGACGGCGAATGGTGACGTATTGATGACCGTGACCCAAAAAAGGGCTAACATCGATGCGGCTACATATATAGGGAAAGGAAAAGTAGAGGAGCTTCGGAACCTCGAAGAAGAGCTGGAGCCGGATTTATTCATTTTCAATGATGAATTATCGCCAAGTCAGATCCGTAACCTTTCCAAACAGCTAGAGGCAAGAATCATTGATCGGACACAGCTCATCCTCGATATATTTGCTCAACGGGCACGTTCCCGGGAAGGGAAGCTACAAGTTGAATTGGCCCAGCTTCAATACTTGTTGCCGCGTTTGATAGGGCAGGGGACGGCATTGTCCAGGCTTGGAGGCGGAATCGGCACGAGGGGGCCGGGCGAAACGAAGCTGGAAAGCGACCGTCGCCATATCCGCGGGAAAATCGATGAAATCAAGCAGCAATTAAGCGGCATAGTGAAGCATCGTGAACGTTATCGCGACAGAAGAAAAAGGAACAAGACGTTTCAAATTGCACTTGTCGGCTATACGAATGCAGGGAAATCAACACTGTTCAACCGCTTGACGGAGGCGGATTCCTACGAAGAAAACCAGCTGTTCGCGACTCTTGATCCCATGACGAGAAAAGCGATCCTGCCGAGCGGGTTCACTGTGCTATTGACGGATACGGTGGGATTCATCCAGGATTTGCCGACCTCACTAATCGCAGCGTTCCGCTCGACGCTGGAAGAAGTGAAAGAAGCGGATCTATTGCTGCATGTGGTCGATTCCTCAAGTTCGGATTATTTTAACCATCAGAAAACGGTCCAGGACTTATTAAATGACTTAGAAGTCCCTTCCATTCCACAGTTAACATTGTATAATAAGAAAGACAGGATCCACGCCGATTTTGTAAGGACATCAAGCCACCCATCCTTATTGGTCAGTGCTTATGAACAATCGGATTTAAATCAAATCATGGAAGAAATTGAAAAGTACGTGATTGAGGAAATGGTTCCTTATTATGTTTTTCTTCCTTCCAGTGAGGGTAAACTATTATCACAGCTGAAAAATGAAACCATTTTGCGCACTCTCTCCTTTAATGAAGAATCGGAAAGATATGAATGCAAAGGTTTTTGTCTGGCTGATCATCCATTGACAGGGCAGCTGGAGAAATATTCGTTATAAAGGGGAATTTTGATGTATCAGCAGTTAACGAATGGAGAAGTGTTGCAAAACATTGCAAAAGAAGTGGAAGCAATGATTTCTCCATTGCATAAGCAAGTGGATGAACGAATTGAAGAAAATCAATTTCGTGTATTACAAAGTTACCAAGCACATAAAGTAAGTGATTCTCATTTCATCCCAACGACGGGTTATGGATACGATGATATAGGCCGGGATACGCTGGAATTGATTTATGCGGAAGTATTCGGCGCCGAAGCAGGATTGGTGCGTTCCCAAATCATTTCTGGCACTCATGCCATTTCCACGGCCCTGTTCGGCATCCTCCGTCCCGGGGACGAATTATTATACATAACTGGAAAGCCATATGACACTTTGGAAGAGATTGTCGGAATTAGGGGAACCGGTACCGGTTCATTGCGTGATTTTCAAATAAGCTATAACTCCGTTCCATTGGCTCGATCTGGAAGCGTTGATTTCGAAGCAGTCAAACAAGCCATCCAACCGCATACGAAGATGATTGGCATTCAGCGCTCAAAGGGATATGCGACTCGTCCTTCGTTCACGATTGCGGAAATCAAGGAAATGATTGCGTTTGTTAAAGGAATCAATCCGGAAATTGTGGTGTTCGTTGACAATTGCTACGGGGAGTTTGTGGAAACGCAGGAGCCATGTCATGTCGGAGCGGATTTGATGGCAGGGTCATTGATCAAGAACCCAGGCGGCGGGATCGTGAAGACCGGCGGTTACATTGTAGGCAAAAAAGAATTGGTTGAAGCTTGTTCCTATCGATTGACGTCTCCAGGAATAGGTGCCGAAGCGGGTGCATCGCTTTACAGCCTGCAGGAGATGTACCAAGGCTTCTTTCTTGCGCCTCATGTCGTTGGGCAAGCCGTTAAAGGGGCCATGTTCACATCGGCATTTTTAGAGAAAATCGGGATGAATACCCATCCGAAATGGGATGCAAAGCGCACCGATTTGATTCAATCCGTGCAGTTTGATGATCGAGATAAAATGGTTGCCTTTTGCCAGGCCATCCAATATGCATCACCGATCAACTCACATGTGACGCCATATCCTGCCTATATGCCGGGCTATGAAGATGATGTCATCATGGCTGCAGGGACCTTCATTCAGGGTGCCAGCATCGAGCTTACAGCGGATGGGCCGACAAGGGCTCCATATGTTGCCTATATCCAGGGCGGATTGACGTATGCCCATGTAAAAATTGCTGTATTGACTGCTGTTAATGCATTAATGGACAAAAAACTAATTCAATTATAAATAGGGTTATCAGGAATCCAATAAGTTGGATTCCTATAAAAAGCAATAGTCATAATATTTGTGCAGTTTTAAAAATTGATTCAATTTTCGTTTAAAACATGTCATGAAATGTAACATCATCTTGACATGTTTAATAACATAGTATAAAATAAGATTAAGATAAGCTAAAGGAGGATGCTAAGAATGAGCGGCAACAACATTCGGCGTTCGATGCCTCTTTTTTCCATCGGAATCGTCATGCAGCTAACTGAGTTGTCTGCACGCCAAATTCGGTATTATGAAGAGCATCAATTAATTACTCCTATGAGAACAGATGGAAATCGTCGCGTTTTCTCTTTGAATGATATCGATCGATTGCTTGAAATCAAGGACTTGATCGAACAAGGAGTCAATCTGGCCGGCATCAAAAAGATTTTCACTGTAAAGGAACAGAATGTACCTAAAACACAAGATTTAGAACAAGCGGAAAAAATAAGACATGACCTCAGTGACGAGGAGCTGCGTAAGCTTCTTCGTGCCGAGCTTTTACAAGGAAGCAAGCACAGAACGTCTCTTCGTCAAGGTGACATGTCACGTTTTTTTCAATAAAAATATGATTTTGAATGAATATTAGGGGGAATAGAAATTGGCAAAGTTCACACGTGAAGACATCACTCGTTTAGCGAAAGAAGAAAATGTTAAGTACATCCGTTTACAGTTCACTGACATCTTAGGAACAATCAAGAACGTTGAAATCCCAGTCAGTCAATTGGAAAAAGCGCTTGATAATAAAATGATGTTTGACGGATCTTCCATTGAAGGATTCGTACGTATTGAAGAATCGGATATGTATCTGTATCCTGACTTGAATACATGGGTCATCTTCCCTTGGACTTCTGAAAAAGGTAAAGTGGCACGCTTGATTTGCGACATTTACAATACAGATGGAACGCCATTCGATGGGGACCCGCGTGCCAACTTGAAACGTGTCCTTGCTGAAGCAAGGGAAATGGGCTTCACTGATTTCAATCTTGGACCTGAACCGGAATTCTTCCTATTCAAACTGGACGCAAACGGAGAGCCTACTCTAGAGTTGAATGATAAAGGCGGATACTTTGACCTTGCGCCTACGGACTTAGGGGAAAACTGCCGTCGTGATATCGTTCTTGAGCTTGAAGAAATGGGATTTGAAATCGAAGCTTCCCACCATGAAGTAGCCCCAGGACAACATGAAATCGACTTTAAATATGCCGATGCCATTTCAGCTTGTGATAACATCCAAACATTCAAACTGGTTGTTAAAACGATTGCCCGCAAACATGGCTTGCACGCAACATTCATGCCGAAACCATTATTCGGTGTCAATGGATCGGGAATGCACTGCAACGTTTCCTTATTTAAAGGCAGTGAAAACGCATTTTATGATAAAGCAGGCAAATTGGAATTAAGCAAAACGGCTGAACAATTTATCGCAGGGATCATCAAGCATGCTCCAAGCTTCACAGCGGTAACGAATCCAACCGTCAACTCATACAAACGCCTTGTACCTGGCTACGAAGCACCTTGTTATGTTGCATGGTCTGCTAAAAACCGCAGCCCATTGATCCGTATTCCGGCTTCACGCGGAGTGAGCACACGCGTAGAAGTGCGCAGTGTCGACCCAGCAGCCAACCCATACTTGGCACTTGCCGTCCTGCTGAAAGCTGGTCTTGATGGAATCAAGAACGACCTGACTCCTCCAGCTCCAGTTGACCGCAACATCTATGTCATGAACAAAGAAGAACGTGAAGAAGTGGGAATCGTTGACCTTCCAGCCACTCTATATGCCGCATTGGAAACATTGAAAGCCGATCCGGTCATCAAAGAGGCGCTAGGCGAGCACCTGCTTGAACACTTCATCGAAGCAAAAGAAATCGAATGGGATATGTTTAGAACGCAAGTCCACCCATGGGAACGCGAACAATATATGTCCATGTATTAATCATTCAAACCCTTGGCCCCTCTGGTGTCAGGGGTTTTTTGTTGTGGGGTGAAAAGCTAAAGAGAGTAGAGCTTAGGGTTTTCCCCCTTTTTCCCCCCTATTCATCTTAATATGTCTTTTGTATAGTTTTCGAAGTTATCCATAGTATCCTTTTCGATCATCTGATAATCATGAGGCATGAAGAAAATATCGGTGATATTCAGTATTTATTTGAATTAACAGCATCCTGCCCAACCACAGCAAATGTTAAATACTATGCTGAAATGATCCGTTCAAAGGCCATGGAACGCAGGATTAAAAATACAGCTCAAATCATTGAAGGTATATCCCGGGATGATTATGAACCGGACGAAGAATTTTCCTCAAATGTGGAGCAGCTGGTGACCGAATTAAGACCCATGGATAACCCCAAGATGCTGCGTTTTTCAGAAACAAGGGATGAGAGTATTACACACACCTTTACACACCCGCAGGTTCCTTAAGACGGGATTTACCGAATATGACAAGTGGGCACAAGGATTATGGAGAGGGTGGCTTTTTATCAGTGCTGGCAGATCTTCAGTTGGAAAAACGGCTTTGGTTTTGCAAAGAATTAATGGGGTTGCTATGCAAAAAGAGGGTGTCGTCCTGGTTTGGAGTCAAGAAATGAAAAGAGATTCTTTAAAAAATCGGATGATATCTGCAGAAACAGGCATCCCTTTCCGAAGAATCAAAATGAAAAACTTAAATCAGAAAGAACAAAAGCTTGTTGATATGACTTATGACAACTTTGAACACCTGCCAATCTTCATGCAGGATAGCTCAGGCGTCACCATTGATAAAATCAATTGGCCAAAGCTTGAAAACCAGTATCTGAAACAAAAGGTATCACAATTAGAAGCTCGCCTTAATGCGGCTTAAGGAGGAAATGACATGCAAGTAAACATTCAATATTAACTCACTAAATCCTAGAGTGAATCCTAAAGCTTTGCAGATTGGAAAAAAAATGCGTGTGAGATGAATGGAAAATATTTTTTGGTGTAAACTACTAATAAGCGCGTACAAAATCACCAACCACGCTAAAAGTCCTTACTCGTTTGAGTAAGGACTTTTTTTGTTTGAAGACATATAATAACACCCATATTCTCTTTTACGACAATTGAACACATCCAACAGTTAATGTACCAATTATTAAAATAAATGGTATAATAATACTGTTATTTGCGGGAGTGTGGTACAATCAGACTATTAAAATGAAATATAAGGGAGAAAAAGATGAAAAAAAATCTAAAAATGAATTTAATTTGTGCTATTGTTTTTTCTATGTTTTTAACTGTTTTAACACCTGGTTTAACTACTTTTGCTGAGGAACAAGCAGAAGAACAAATTGATTACTCAGAGTATTTAGTAGAAGATTCAACGGTGTCTCCAGAGGAAGCTTATTTATTTGATGATAATTCGTATGTTGAAGTAGAAGAAAATAATTATTTAGCTATACAACCAATGCTTGCGCCATTAGTTCCAATTGTTATTGCAGTTGTAGTAAGATTAGTAACACAGTGGGTAGGAAAAAAAGCTGTAAAAACTATTACTAAACATGCAGCCGAACGTGCTGCACAAAGAGGCATTTCTTCATCTGCATTTGCAACAGCAATGGCACATGGCACGAAATATGTAGATAAGAATACAGGAGCTAAAATACTGTATCATCCAGGTAATAAGGTTGCTTTGGTATTAGATAATGCAGGAAAAACAGTCGTAACGACATACAAACAAAACAGTCCAAAAAGCGTATGGAAAAAACAAAACTGGTAAGATTTAAAGGAGTTTTAACGTGATTACATTATTGGATCTATATTATGAAGATAGTAAAGCGAAAATGGGATTGATGCTAAAAGATAAAAAAAATGTTGAAGAAATTATTCGAATGGATATACAAGTATCTTTTGAATATGAATTTTCTGTAGTAAAAAGTGATATTGTTTGGACTAAAGAGGATATTGATTTACTAAAAGAACAAATCTATGCTATACCTTCTGAATCAACAGTTGGAACTATCGCATTACTTGAACCTGATCTAACCTTTACCTATATCAAGAATTACGAAGAAGAAAACAAAAAATTGTCTCTCTATGTAACTATAGATAGTGGACTTGTAAATAGCCATATGGGAACAGAAACGGGACCAACACTAAAAATAATTACTACTGAAGATAATTTGATCAAGTGGATAGATAATGTTGAATATTCTTTTTTAGGAGAATCAAATTAAATTAGGAATGTTCTTTTATTAAGGATTCGAAACCTATTTTACACTCATAAAACTACCAAAAACACGCTTTAAAAGGCGTGTTTTTATCTTTCAAGATCTCTATCTCAATTCTTTCCATATAATAGGTTAGCTAAATAAAACAGATTATCGGAGTGGTTTCTCCTTCTTAAGCTATGTTAAAGATAAGGGTTGATAAGAAGGCTGGAAAAGCTTCTTTCACTAAACTGTTAAATACGTAATCCTTAGAGTATATACAACGAAAAAGCCTACTCATTTTATGAACAGGCTTTTTCGTTATTAGAATAACAAATCATTACCTAATTCTATATAATTCTTTATTAATGATGGGGCTGTATATTCCTGAAAAAATGTTATTTTGAGTTTGATCCCGTTTGCTTTTATTTATTCTGTGAGATAGTTGATGTGAGTTAAAACATTCATGTTTAGAATTGAAATATCTGCCTCCTGCAATGATATCAATTTTTGTATTATTCCTATTCATTTCAAAAAAATAGAACATTCCTGATGAGGAATAATTTCTTCCATTTGATAGAATTGTAGAACACACTTCAGAAAAGTAGCCTGTTCTTTGTTCTAAGATGGTCAATTCATCAAAGCTATCTACTTTAAAATCAGGTGAAAATCCAATGTCCTCATAGTCAATATTCTCGTTTTTAATCAATACAGTACCAATAGGATGTGGTACCACTCGATTTTTTCTATTTATACGATAATAAATATTTTATTTTCAAATGGAAATACACTCTAAAGTAAAGGCTATACTGCATTAACCAACTCAGTAATTTCAATATCTCCGTTATAAATCACCTGATCAATGCGAAAGTCCTCACTAGCAGCAAAATCAATTTTAATATTTTGAATCCATTTATATGCAGTAACTGCAGCAGTCCAATCAGGGTCTTTCTTGAAATCTGTATTTAGAACAGGGAAGCTTCCACTCTGCATGAAATTAGTCCATTTGAATGTAAGTAAACCCTTATGTTTATGTTCATTCAATTTGCTCACTTCGTTTTATTTTAGGACACATATATTTTATATCAAGTTGCTCAAAATAAGTCAGTTTATTTTGCCCACCAGCTCATAATATTTTACTCTAGTTAATGCAGAATCAGTTTTCGAAAACGCTGTTAAACAGGCATTTGTGATGTTTTATGATGCTTGATTATGCTAAGAAATATGTTCCGCACGCAAGTCCACCCATGGGAACGCGAACAATATATGTCCATGTATTAATCTTTCAAACCCTTGGCACCTCTGGTGTCAGGGTTTTTTTTTGTTGTGGGGTGAAAAGTAATAGTGAGTAGTTGGAGGGATGCCCCTCCTTTTTTACCCCACCACTCAGTAAGGTGGAGTGTGAATTAGGACGCCATATCCTTGTTTGGGAATAAGAACGGTTCCTCTCCATGACATCTATTTGTCAAATTCAAGTGAACTTCTTTTTGTTTAATGACATGACGAGTAATCGTAAACTTTTATTTTATTATTGATAAGGTGAAAAATATGATAAGTTCCAAAAATCTAATATCTCATTTGAATAGGGAAATTTACTTATTAAGGTGGATTAAAATTAATTGATCGAATATGTATATTAGGTC
The DNA here is from genome assembly GCF_030271255.1 of Peribacillus folii. Lineage (GTDB taxonomy): Bacteria > Bacillota > Bacilli > Bacillales > DSM-1321 > Peribacillus. The sequence goes on along the minus strand of NZ_JASJOM010000004.1, from coordinate 392,575 downwards.
ATTCCACAATTGCGTCCTCCTGCTCTGATTCCTCCGCTTTTGAGAGGGAGATTCAAAGAACTGGTACAACAAGTTATTTTTTCGATGAATGGAGAGTCATGTTTGCTTACCGTTGGTGTGTAATTTGAGTTATAATGCGGTATTATAGGAGAGTAATGGAGCTTCTTGATTGAAATACATAAAAAGGATGGGTGAACAAGTATGGCCATAGTTGATGTAACGGTTATTCCTGTCGGTACAGAAACCCCAAGTGTGAGCAGTTATGTGGCAGATATCCAAAGGGTATTAAAGCGATATGAAAATAAGGGGGAGATTCGGTTTCAACTGACTCCCATGAATACAATCATTGAAGGCGACCTGCCCAAGTTGTTTGAAGTGATCCAAGCGATGCACGAAGTACCTTTTGAAAAGGGTCTTGCCAGAGTTTGTACGAATATCCGAATTGATGATCGTCGTGATAAAGAGCGTAAGATGGAAGACAAAGTAAAGCGAGTGGAAGGCATGCTTGAGGACTAAAAGCTGCTATAAGTATTGGGGTCTAGCAGTGAAATGTCATACATAAAAAAGGCGGTGAAAGTTTAATCCAAGACTTTCACCGCTTTTTTTTCGTTTGAAATTCCTGCCATCTCGATATTTCTTACCACCATGCAGGATAAGCCGTCCTTGATGAAAGGGGGTGATTCTACTGATTGCATGAAAATGGGGGAGCTAAAGCTAGAATTAATCTTGTGTGACCTTATGGGGAAGCATCCAAAGCAGCAAAGATTCATCAAGTCGTTCATCAGGACGTAAATACAGATGGAGGAAGACCGTTATGGTAAGGTAAATTAATACAAAATTAAGAGTATTTAGTTTACTATAAACGATGGGTATTATATACTATAAAAAACATAAGGGAGATGACTTTATGCTTAGCAAAATAAAAAATGGATTTAATCCCGAACAGGAAACAGGTGAAGAAGTGGATAATATCTATTCTATCCTGCCTCCGCCAGGGACCATTATCGATGAAGCGACTGATGAGGAAATGGAAAAGGCAGCAGAGCTTGAAATTAAACATTATGCTTTGATGAGGCTGCAGGATATGAATATCCAATTTGACGGTTCGTCTTATAAAGAACTATTGAAAGAATTCCAAGAATTCGAAGCCGATTCGTGCAAATTTTGGAGAAGCGTGGCTAATCGTATCTCTGTTCCGTATGAATGGCCAATTAGAATCGATCATGCAAACGGCCCAATATATATTGGCGGACATGATTTTCATGAAGAAGAGGACGAAGATTAAGAAGGACAGTGTCGATTTAGTCGTATGGCTCCATATCAACAAAAAGAGCGTTTGCCGATGAAGGCAACGCTCTTTTTATTTGGAATCTTATCAATTAAAATAAGTTCCTTAAGCTGCATGAACCTTGGGTACTGGCTACTGGGAAGGATGCGGAAGAATGAAGCACGGCACAAACTAACCATCAGAATGTAAAGATTAAAGGGCCAAAGGGGAAGGGTGTTTTTGAATACAGGGGTGACTAGAAGGATTACTACACCAATTAAAATAAATCGATGGTGTATGCATCTATTTTTAGGGGGTCATTTAATAATTCCAGCGGTTTTGTTTTCATTCCAAGTGCTTGACATGCTTGGGGAATTAACTCAAGTATTTCATCACTAGCCATTTCGACATGGAATGTCGATTTTAAGGCATGTTCCAATTCAATCGTACTGATTTTATTGAATTTTTCACCAACTATGATCATATCGTACTTTCCCATGACCTCCTTCCAGGATTCTTTGGAATCGATTGTTAAAGCGGCTTGCCTCAGTTTAATTAATACCTCAGTTAGCTTTTGTTGGTTGACCATCTGAACACCTCCTATTTTAGGTATATTATACCAAAAAAATCACTTGAAAATCGTCATAAACAGCAAAACAGGAATGTTCCTGGATTGGTTATAATCTGAGTGCCGCCTATTCAAATGGTTTAGTAGAAGGTTTCAATAAAAAATTAAACAAAAACAACATTTATTTATTGTAAAACAATAAATTCTGTATTAGAATCAATTTGACAATAAATTAGTGAGGTGTGTTTTCATGAATCGAGTGTCGACGTTCTTTTTAAAGATTGCTGTTATTCTCATTGGGCTGCCGGTCCTTGCTTTGTGCATCTTTTTGGTGCCTGAAATAGCGAAGTTTGCCGTTGAATTATTCCCGAATATTCCTTATTTGAATGTTCTTGTTTTTATTTATATGTATGTTACGGCAATCCCTTTTTACGTTGCCTTGTTTCAAGCGTTTAAGCTTTTAAGCTATATTGACAGAAATAAGGCATTCTCGGAATTGTCTGTAAGGGCTTTGAAAAATATAAAATATTGTGCGCTGACGATCAGTATCTTGTATGTGTTAGGTTTGCCATTCTTTTATTTCATGGCGGAACTGGATGATGCTCCAGGTATCATAGTAATTGGTTTAATCATTATCTTTGCCTCCACGGTGATTGCGGTTTTTGCTGCGGTGCTTCAACGGCTATTGAAAAATGCGATAGATATAAAATCGGAAAATGATTTAACGGTCTGAGGTGAATAACATGGCAATTATAATTAATATTGATGTGATGCTGGCTAAAAGGAAAATGAGCGTAACGGAACTTTCGGAAAGGGTCGGGATAACGATGGCTAACCTTTCGATCTTGAAAAATGGAAAGGCAAAAGCGATTCGATTATCAACGTTAGAGGCAATTTGTAAGGCTTTGGAATGTCAGCCGGGAGATATTCTGGAATACCGGAAAGAAGAAGGAATGCAGTAAAGAAAAGAGGGAAGAGTACATGCATGTAACCATAAAAGAAGCGGAGTCGCAAATCGTGTCGGGATCTAAGCAGCTCATTCGTTTTGGTTGGGAACAGAGCTTATCATGCTTGTTTCCTGCTGTCATCTTTGCCTCCTTGGCTCTGACGAAATTCCTGCCGCTTCCCTTATTGCCGCGGTATGATTGGCTGCTCATCATCTGCCTTTTGATGCAGTGGCTAATGGTGCGTTCCGGCCTCGAAACACGTGACGAATTGAAGGTCATCACGCTGTTTCACCTTATTGGCCTGGCGCTGGAGCTTTTCAAGGTACATATGGGCTCCTGGTCTTATCCGGAAGAAGGGTATTTCAAGATTTTCGGTGTTCCTTTATATAGCGGTTTCATGTACGCAAGTGTAGCGAGTTATCTTTGCCAGGCGTGGAGAAGGCTAAATGTCGAATTGGTAAAGTGGCCACCCCTTATTGTGGTTGTACCTCTTGCAGCCGCCATTTATCTCAATTTTTTTGTACACCATTTTTGGGTGGATATACGTTGGTGGCTATCCGGACTTGTCCTTGTCGTCTTTTGGCGCTCTTGGGTCAAATATGAAATCAATGGGACTCGTTATCGTATGCCGCTCGCACTTTCTTTCGTGCTCATCGGATTTTTCATCTGGGTAGCCGAAAATATTGCAACGTTTTTTAGTGCATGGGAATATCCGAACCAAACCGATGCGTGGAGTCTCGTTCATTTAGGAAAGGTGAGTTCGTGGCTTTTATTGGTGATTGTCAGCTTTCTGATAGTCGCAACATTGAAGCAGGTTAAAGGAAAAAACGCCACTGTCCCGAATGACAGTACCGATAATAAGCACTGTGTTACTTGAATCCATCACGTTCCTGGTATTGCTGCAATAGCCGTTTCGTTAAAAAAATGAAAATGGATTTATCATCGGAACGTTGAAAATGGCTCGGAGTATCCCATAATTGCTTGAATGTACACGATAATAACGTTTCGGATTTTACTTCACATCGAGTTAGCCTAAAAGCAACATTGAATAAGGCATGCTCAAATATGGAATAGAGATTAGAAAAATAGATTTTATCTCTATTTAAAATGTGAGTGATGATTTCATCCTTGTTATGCATTGCTTTTTCCTCATTTCGGGAGTTTGTACAGATTACTTACCTTATTTTCTGCTAGATTAAACCGGAAAATGGGTATTATGAATAATATTTATGTAAAAGATTCCAAAAATATAAGAGGTTAGTAACATATGTGGAATAGAGTGGAGGGGAGAAAACGGCAAGGATTATCTCTGATCGTGCAGGATGATACAAGCACAAATGTAGGGGTAGCCGGAATGTTCAGATATCATCCATTGCGCGAAACTCATTACCCCTCCAGCCATCCAGTTTGAAGCCTGTTTACTTTTGTTATTTTTTTTCTGGAAAATAATTTGTCCAAGCGGATATTTTCTCCTTTGCATAAACTGATACATATATATAAGGAGGAATATACGTGAGGAAGAAACTTTTGACGACGAGCTCGGAAGGTTTGATGGAAGATTCATTTCCATACCAGTTGTATCAAAAAGCAAAGAAGTTTGGAATTTGGAATCCTCAGCATATTGATTTTTCACAGGATCAAGAAGACTGGAAAACCTTATCCGCTAAAGAAAAAGATTGGATAATTAGACTTCTCGCTCAATTTCAGGGAGGGGAAGAGGCGGTAACGCTTGACTTGCTTCCACTGCTTAGGGTAATTGCTGGAGAAGGCAGGCTGGAGGAAGAAATGTTCCTTACGACATTTTTATACGACGAAGCCAAGCATACTGAATTCTTTCGGCTTGTATTGAATGCGATTGATGAAAAAGGTGACCTTTCCCACTTGCATTCCAATAGCTATCGGAAGATATTTTATGATATTCTCCCCGAAACGATGGAGCGTCTATGGCATGAACAAACCCCTGAGGCAATAGCTGATGCAGCTACCGTGTACAATATGTTTGTGGAAGGAGTGCTGGCTGAAACTGGTTATAAATCATTTTACGATGGACTGAAAACCATAGGTAAAATGCCTGGGTTATTAGAGGGCATCGACCATTTGAAAAAAGATGAATCAAGGCATATTGCGTACGGGACCTTCCTGCTTCAGCGCTTGATTTGTGAGCATCCACATTTATTCGATCGGGTCGTTAAAAAGCTCGAAGAATTGGCACCGCTTTCCGTTTCCTTAAATGGCGAAGGAGTAATCGGGGAGGGAGAAAAATTAAACCAGTACAAATCCGAAATCAGGAAATACTCTGAAAAGCAGCTGATGGTAAGAATTGAAATCCTCGCACGGGCAAAGGGACAGACAATCGAAGAGATTTATCGATCTTCAGGAGCAAAATGAACGACATGAACCCAAAGGTTTGTGTCTTTTTTTTGATCTTAGACGCTTAAATCTCGCTTCTCCCTGTCCAGATATAGGCTGGAATGGACTTCTCGTCTTAGGACAAACTGTTTTTAAGATCTTATGCAAAACTTAAGAATTCTTAAGGAATTATACCCCCTTTTCTTCAGGTTTGGCTAGTAAAGTAATGGATAAAGTCAAACCACTGGGGTGAAGGGATATCAAACAGTCCACTTTTTTATTTCAATTTATGATGAATCCAAAAACGATAGGTGCAGTCCTGCCCAGTTCTGGATTCCTTGGAGACAAAATGATTGAAGGTATTGATTTCAACAAAGCGAAATACATCGTTGAATATGGAGCGGGAACAGGTGCATTCACAGAAAAGTTGTTGAAAAAAAGAAAACGCAAGACCGTTGTTTTATTGGTGGAAAATAATAAGGCGTTTGCTCTATTATTACAAGAAAAGTTCAAACAAGAAGAAAATGTATTCATCGTTCATGGATCTGCTTTGAATATTGAACAGCATATAAAGGAATTCGGAATCCCTTATGTGGATTATGTAGTTTCAGGGTTGCCATTTGCAAGTTTGCCGCAAAAGATTTCAAGTGGAATCCTAGTGAATACCATCAAGGTCTTAAAAAATGATGGACAATTCATTACCTTCCAATACACTAAATGTAAGAAGGCTTTCATAAAAAGGTTCTTTAATGAAATAGATATAAAAAGGGAGTATCGTAATTTGCCGCCAGCGTATGTTTTTAGCTGTACGATTCCAAACCGGCATATGGAGGGACATAATGGAGTCCACAATTCTAATTGTTGATGATGATAAAGAAATCCGAAATCTCATTTCTGTGTATTTGGAAAATGAAGGGTTCCGCACCAAGCGGGCAGAGGATGCGTTTGAAGCCTTGGAATTATTGGAGACCATCAATTTTGACCTCGTTATTTTAGATATAATGATGCCGAAAATGGATGGGATGGAAGTATGTTTGAAAATCAGGCAAGAGCGGAGTATGCCAATAATCATGCTTTCTGCAAAATCAGAAGATATGGATAAAATCCAAGGGCTTGCAATGGGGGCAGATGATTATTTGACAAAACCCTTTAACGCCTTGGAGTTAATGGCTAGAGTGAAGTCACAGTTAAGAAGATATAAAAAATACAACCATGATATCCAAGGTCATCATGGTAAACATCTCATTGAAATCGGTGATTTAGCCATTAATTCCGATACCAGGCAAATCATGATCGGGAAAAAGGAGGTAAGGTTAACTCCAAAGGAATTCGATATACTGGAATTGTTAGCTCGCAACAAGGGGATTGTATTAAGTGTCAGTAAGATATATGAAGCAGTCTGGAAGGAGGGCTTTTTTAAATCTGACAATACGGTAATGGTCCATATCACCAAAATCAGGGACAAGATTGAAGAAGATCCCAAACATCCCATTTATATTAAAACGGTTTGGGGGGTGGGCTATAAAATATGAATGCTATCAAATTTAATGATAAGTTGATCATAAAGCTCTATGTCGTAATAGCGATTAGCTTCCTGTTTGCAATTGGGATGATGATGCTCATTAGTTATTTTACCTTACCGATGTACCTGAAGGAGCCAACCGAGATCAATCTGAAAAAATATAATTTGATGCTGATCTCTTTGGGGATCCTAACGTTCCTCGTGTGTTCATTAATCCTGGTACGAAAAAAATTGATCTATTTAAAGCATATTACGGAAAATATCGAACAAATCGCCAATGGAAAGCTTGGGTTAACGATTGAGGTACAAGGCAGGGATGAAATAGCTCAGCTGGTCATGAACATCAATTCCATGTCGGAAGAATTGAAAAGCAAATTTGAAAATGAAAGGCGTTTAGAAAGTTCGAAGAATGATCTTATAACAAATGTGTCTCATGATTTGCGTACACCATTAACCTCCATCATCGGATATCTGGATTTATTAAGAAAAGGTCAATATGGTAATGGTGAGCAATTACAGGAATATGTAGATACCATATATGGAAAATCACAAAGGCTCAAAAATCTGATCAATGAACTTTTCGAATATACCCGTTTATCAAGTCCTGATGTTCGGCTGAACCTTAGGACGGTTGATTTGGCTCGTTTAATAAGGCAAATGTTTGGGGAGTACATACCAATGTTAGAAAGTGAACGTTTGATTATTAAGGAATCAATAACCGAAGAAGAGATCCCTGTCTTGATAGATGTTGAAAAAATGGTTCGTGTTTATGAAAATCTCATTATGAATGCCATTAAATACAGCATGAAGCCATCTCCATTCCACATTACTTTGAAATCTGATGGAACAAAAGCGGCATTGAAGGTATCGAACAAGATTGCCGTCCGACCTGCAGATGATGCAAATAAGTTGTTCGATCGCTTATTCATTGATGATGAGGAAAGGCCGGGGGATAGAGGGACAGGTCTTGGACTTGCTATTTCAAAAAGGATCGTCCAACTCCATGAAGGAGAGATTCACGCGGAATATAATGAGAATTGGATAAATTTTATCGTTGAACTTCCTGTGCAAAAATAGAGGCTTATGGGCTTTTTCGCTTCATAAGCCTTTGTTTTGGTCCAAGCTGAAACATACGAAAGAAGGGCAATTGAAGTGGCTGGAGAGAATCGAGTGAGAAGCATATGGCCCTAACATTATTTAAAACAAGTGCCGTCTCAGTCGGCCCAATTGAGCGGAGGTTTAAAACAGCTCAATATAGTAGCCAGCCAATTTGCTTGGATCTTCACCAAAAAATGCGGGTTCATTTTTCATATCGAGGGAATCGCATACAAGGGGAATGATATTTAGTAAATCTGGATAAGTAATGTCAATATCATGAATGTCTATTAAACTATGACAAAATTCTATGCTGTCGATTTTGTTCGAATTCTCGCCTATTAAAACCAAATCGTGTTTTTTAATCGTGTTTCCCCATGAAGCATCAGGATGAATTGTTTGAGCTTCCGCTTTGAGCTGAATTAGAACGTCTTTTATTTTTTGTAAATTAGTCATTTCTACACTTCCTTTATTTTTTTACAGGTCAATTATACCAGATTTGGTGAGAGGTGGGGAGATGAAAGTGTAAAGACCGAGAAAATTCCTGATTTTCAGCATAGGAGAAGGTGCAGAGGAAAATGGCTGAAGAAGTAACATTCTATAGATGATCATGAAAAAAGACGACTCCTGACTTTCAGGAATCGTCTTTTGACATACTATGCGGTTTCTGCGAAATGGGTTTACATCATTCCGTTCATTCCGTTCATCATTTTTTAACGGATGGACTAACATCTTGTGGAATGGGGGAGACATAGACTTTTCCTTGCAGGCGTTCGTCTAGCTCGGATTTTGCTTGGTCGATCAATGCTGGATTTTGGAGTACTTCCACAGCAGTTGCTGCGATGACCTTGCCGGCATGAAGCATGCCTTTATGGGCGATGGAGGTTGAACCAAGTGTGACCCACTGCCAGCTATGCAATGGGGATCCCAGAACAAAACATGCCGTTGTGCATTGTGCGGTAGGCACGATCCAGCTGACATCCCCTACATCGGAGGAACCTGTTAATGGCGATTGGAGGCTTTCGATAGGCTCCAACCAATTGGCCATCGCTTCATTCTGACCATTTTTATCTGGAATGACGGTACTGTTCCTTTCCTGCTCGCTTAAAGTGGCACGAACTTCGCTGGCAAGATTTTTTTCATTGTCATCATGCTGCGGTATTCCTAATTCTTCGAAATTCTTATACATGACGGATTCCAGCACATTGTTTTGAATGACATTCGAGCAGGCTTTATCAAATACGATTTCTACTTCAGTCCCTGTCATGAGGGCAGCTCCTCTGGCAATATTACAAACTCTTAAGTAGATATCCTGAACTTGCGAAACCTCCGGAGCTCGAACTAAATAAAGAACTTCTGCATCTTGCTGGACAACATTCGGTGAAGCCCCGCCTGAATTCGTTATCGCATAATGAACTCTGGCTTCTTGGATGATATGCTCTCTTAAATAGTTCACGCCAACATTCATAAGCTCTACGGCATCTAATGCGCTTCGTCCCAAATGGGGGGAAGCTGCTGCGTGGGAGCTTTTGCCTTTAAACTTGAAATACACTTGGAAATTAGAAAGCGAGTCCATGGCCATAATGCCGTTAACATCCAAAGGATGCCAGCAAAAGGCAAAATCGGCATCATCGAATAAACCTTCCCTGACCATGAAGGTTTTTCCCGATCCGCCTTCTTCTCCAGGACAGCCATAATAACGAACCGTACCTGATAGGGAATTCTCTTCCATATACTGTTTTACCGCCACAGCAGCAGCTAAAGATCCGGTACCAAGTAAATTGTGGCCACATCCATGGCCATTTTCACCTTGTGCGATAGGCTCTTGCCTAGCTGTCGCCTTTTTCTGGCTCATGCCTGACAGCGCATCGAATTCACCCATGATTGCCACAACAGGTTTACCAGTACCGAAGCTGCCAATGAAGGCTGTTTCTATGTTCCCAACTTCTCTTTCAACGGTAAACCCTTCGTTTTCTAACGTGGTGCATAGTAATTCAGCAGATTGATATTCTTCAAAGCGCGTTTCTGCAAAATTCCATATACTGTCACTGATCTCGATGAATGTTTCCTTTTTCTGTTCAATGATTTCGGATATCCTCTTTACATGTTCCATAATGCAACCATTCCTTTCTGAGCTAATTATTTTAAAAGCCGTCTTGCTATAAGATCCAAAAGTTCCACGCTCCGTGGTAAAACCTCTTCCTGGATATCAAATTTAGGATGGTGATGGGGAGCCGGTATATCGGTACCGACAATCATATAGGTGCCTTTACCGCCATTATCCTGCACTCTTCGGATCATGAAGCTTGCGTCCTCGCTGCCGGCCGAACCAGATTCCCTGCATGCTTTTATTGTGGAAAAACCGTCTACATGTCGGGCTTCCTCCATGGCTAGTTCGACAAGTTCTTGGTCACATCGAATCGTTATGGCTTGCCCGATGATTTCAATCTCATGATCAAGCTCATGCATGCCTGCGCTATGAGCGACGATGTTTCGAACGCGTTTTTCGATTTCTTCATTTGTTTCTTCGGTTACGGATCGAGTCTCGATGATCATCTTTGCATGTGCCGGGATGATGTTTGCCGCAGTCCCGCCAGTTAGCACACCTACATTTATGCGTGTGGAGCCGGAACTGAACCTAGGGATGGCATGAATGTTCAATAATGCGGTGGCTGCCCCCAATAAGGCATTTTTCCCTTTTTCAGGTGAAGCGCCCGCATGGGATGAAACTCCATGAAAATGGGCGGCCATTTTCGTGCTGGCCAAGAAGCCGGAAGACCCGCCATGAAATTCCCCTAGCGGGACATCCGTGCCAAGGTGAAGGCAAAATAAATGATCGACATCGTCCAACATCCCTTTTTGTACAACTGAATAGGCTCCGCGCACTCCTTCTTCAGCTGGCTGGAAAATAAGTTTAACTGTCCCAGCAAAGTTTCGGTCCGCTAGTTTTTCAGCAAGACCTAAGCCGATGACGGTATGGCCATCGTGTGCACACGCATGCATATTTCCTTCGTATTTGGATCGGAAACCGTTGGCTTGCGGGAAGTGGTCGGGATCCTTACTTTCGGTAACGGGCAATGCATCCATATCAAACCGGAAAGCGACAGTGGGGCCAGTCTTTTTTCCTTTTATTAGACCGATTACGGCAGTGTAGCCACCCTCCATTTCTTGGAGGATCTCTTGATTTGCACCATCTTGCAAGGCCCGATTGTATGCTTCTTGTAATACTTCATTTGATGGCACGCCACGGCGGGAATCACCATCCAAAGCATATTTTCCAAATATCACGTCATACCTCAGGGCAGTCAGTATCTCTACCACCTTTGAAGCAGTACGGAATTCTGTAAAGCCAACCTCAGGATGCTGATGCAGGTCACGTCTTAACTCGATGATATCCAATTATTTTCACTCCTCATTTATTTTTGGCGAAGTCCGATGAACGGCACAGCCCCTCTGGAAGGAGGGGAGCCATTCAAAGCAAATGTAATGTTTTCTAATTAGGGTAGCTTAGGGTATACTCCAGGACCGATGGGCAGGCCGAGGAAATACCAAACGACTACCAATAAGGTCCAAATGATAAAGATGATAATCGGATAAGGTAAGATGAGAGAATAATAAGTGCCAAGCTTGGCATCTTTTTTATACTCTTGTAAGAAACTTAAGAATAGTGGGACAAATGGCGATACAGGTGCCAATGGGAGTACCGATGAATCCGCCACTCTGAATAGCATTTGGGCGAATGCAGGATGATAGCCCAATACCATGAACATCGGTACGAATACCGGCGCCAAAATTGACCAAATCGCCGAGCCGCTGGCGATGAACATGGACAGGAGCCCAGACAGGAACATTAGCCCGATGAGGACAGGCGCACCTTCTATGTTCAGTTGTTCTAAAAGGTCCGTAATCGATAAAGCCAAAAATTTTCCCATATTGCTCCAGTTAAAACAAGCGACAAACTGGGAAAGCGGAAAAACCATGATGATGAATCCGGCCATTCCTTTGATAGGATCGACCAATAGCTCAGGAATGTCGTTTTGTTTTTTTATCGCGCCCACTTTAATTCCATAGGTAATGGAAACTGTGAAAAAGAAGAGTAAGATGATTGCGACAATTCCAGACATGAACGGCGAGGGAAGAATCGCTCCAGTTTCAGGATTTCGTAACAGTGCCCCTTCTGGTAAGACAAGAACGGCCATGACAGCTATGAAAACCAATGCTGAAATGCCTGTAGCAAAAAGTGCTTTGTTTTGTTGTTTCGTTAATTGCTCCAGTTTTTTATGTTGACCGCCGCCTTCATATTTTCCTAAGCGCGGCTCGACAAATTTGTCAGTAATCAAGGCAATGACAACGGTAAGCAGGAGAACGGAAGTCCCCATAAAGAACCAGTTATCGGTAACGTTAACAGTCAAATTTGCATTCATGCCTTTAGCCACTTCCGAGCTGATTCCAGAAAGCAGGACATCTGTCGTGACGATCAGTAGATTGGCCGTGAAGCCTGAGCCGACCCCGGCAATCGCTGCAAGCAACCCAGCAACAGGGTGGCGTCCGACTGCAAGGAAAATTAAAGCTCCAAGAGGCGGCATGATCACAAGTGCAGCATCAGAAGAAACATGACTAAAAAAGGCAACGAAGACCACTAAATAACTGGCATATTTTCCAGAAACCCTCAATGACATTTTCCGGATCAATACTTCCAATAAACCGACTTTTTCTGCCAGCCCGACTCCAAGCATAAGTGCTAAAATCGACCCTAACGGTAAAAATCCGGAAAAGTTCTTAATCATGTTCGGCAAGATCCATTGAATGCCTTCCCTGCTTAATAGGTTTTGAACTTCTACCTTTTCTCCGCTGATCGGGTCTGTTGCAGAAACATGGAAAATGGATAACAGGGCAGTCACGACAAATAAAATCGCAATCATATAAATGAATAAAATGAACGGGTGGGGAATTTTATTTCCTATTCGCTCTACTTGATTGAAAAAACCACCCGTTTTTTGTTTTTGTGGATGATTCGTATCTTTTAATACTTTTTGTTCCATTACATTCTCCTCCTAAACCTTCTTTCGTTTTTAGTTTGTGCTTTTTTGCAGCATTGCTTTTATGAATTTTTTCGTTAAACCGATGATAAGCTCTCATTGCTTAAAATCGTCACTCATCAATTCGCATTTCATGTATTTCTATTTAACGAATGTTTAGCGCTATTTTCGTTAAATGTATTATATAATCAAGAATATTCTATTTCAATAAAATTTTCAGAAATAAATACTTTTTTCTGTTTAAGTGAAGTTCCCAAATCAGTCAAAAGAGGTGAAAAATGTACATCTATCACTAATTTAAAGAAGAAAAACCGACATAAGAAAAATGATAAATTTTTTTCGGCTCCATCTTTACAAACGTGAGGGAATTACTATTCATAAATATTCTCCTGTTGGGGGTAATTGGTTATTTTGATATAATAAATCAAAAAGCAGATTGAGGGGGAATGAAGTTGTATAAAATTGGTGTTGTCGGTCCGCCTTCGTCTTTAAAGAAAGTCCGGGAGGTGACTGAAGAGTTTGAGCATGAAATAAATTTCATCGATTTTCCCTATGAGGATGCACAGGAGGTCCCGGATATAATAAAAAAACATCAAAGTGCAGTAAATGGCTGGTTTTTCTCTGGACCTGTTCCTTATAGGATCGCAAAGGAAATGTTGGATTCAGAGGCTAATTTTACATATTGTCCTCCAGTCGGCTCCAGTTTATATCGATGTTTTTTGCAAATGTCAAGCGATCAAAAACATTCTTTCGATAAGATATCGATCGATATGATTCGTTTTGAAGACTTTTTTCTACAAGAGTCCCTGCAGGAGCTGGGGATCTCGACCGAACACATCCATGTGAGAACCTTTGATGAAAAGTATAATTTCCAGGACATCGTTGCATTTCACCTCGATTTGTGGAAGAAAGGGGAAGTGCAGGGCGTCCTGACCGTCCTGCAATCCGTCTATGAGGCACTGAAGAAGGAAGAGGTACCGGTCTATAAAATAAATATGACCAAGATGGAAATTCGACAAGCGGTCAAGATATTGATTGAAAGAGCAAAAAGTACATATTTCAAGGATAGTCAGATAGGTGTAGAGATTATTGAAATCGATCAATTTGATCAGTTTGTGGATGAGGTTAATATTCGTTACCATCTGCAGCATTTAGAGCTGAAAATCAAACAAACCTTACTGTCGTTTTGTGAAAAATTGGATGGCTCACTCATTGAAAATGGAAACGGCCGTTATCAAATATTTAGTTCACGCAAGGCTATCGAACGGGAAATCAACAGCTTGCATAGTACAGTGCAGCATTTGTCGCTTGAATTGAATGTCTCTGTAGCAGTTGGAATCGGTTTTGGCGAGACGGCGGCCTCAGCAGAAATCAATGCAAGGAAGGCGATCCGTCATTCTAAAAAGCAAGAAAGTTCAGGCGTTGTCGTCATCCAGGAAGACGGTATAATCATCGAATCCGCAGGTCAAGAGGAGCAATTGACATATACGTTCCGTTCCGATGATAAAGAGCTGCTGAATAAATTAAATCAGGCCAACATCAGTGTGAAAACATATAAAAAGATAGAAGCATTGATTGACCGGATGAACTGGGATGGCTTCACTTCCTCGGACTTAGCTTCCCATCTATCCATGACCGTACGAAATGCGCAAAGAATCATGAGCAGCTTAAATGAAAGCGGCTTAGTCGAGTACAAAGGAGAAGAGCTCCAATCGCCGCGGGGAAGACCCCGTAAAATTTATATGTTAAAAAAGTGATATCTCATCGAGCTGGTAAAAAGCCAGTAGAGGAACGTGGATTGTTTCTCGCTGTTATGATCCCTAGCAGCCGGCAAGCCAGTGCCCTCTGAACGAAATTTTGGATGCTTTTTCATGTGACCGTTCATGGGGCAAACTGGGCTTAAATATTCGTCCGCATTTTATAAATCGATACTCATCGCAACACGCCTCCAACCTCAATAATTATTCTATTCACACCGTATTTAAGTCAGGCTCCCAAAGGCTTATGCAGGGCAGGGCCAGATTTGGATATAACCACTCTTTGAAATGATGCCGATTTATCACGTAGTAATTTCCCTCACTTTTATTCTTGATGATCTATTCCTTAAGCACCCGATCATCAGCTTATACTTTTTATCTTTTGAAAAAAAGATAGTTTTAACGGTGATCAATATATTTTTTTGATAACATCCTAGATGACCTCATCGTTCGTTTTCATTCATTGTCTCCTTTTTTGAATGTCAAAAATAGTGATAATCAAGGATGGTCATATGCTTTGTTCAAAAGGAGATTTCTCCTAATCTGCGACTGTCTTTTCTTTTGGATAAAGGAGGTAAAAACCTTTTGTGTGGAGAATATTTTTACAAAAGGAGGTTGTTGACATGCACTATCATGACCAAATGGATTTATCTAAAGAGGAAATTTTAAAAATGATCGTTAGACACCTGAGTGTATTTCCCTTGACTAGTATAGGGGCCATTAGAGAAGTGATTGGCAGTTCCTTGAAACAACGCGGATTGATTAACGGGGTAACCGAACATATTAGTGGAACTGCTGCACCCTATAACCGAAACATATCAGATGAAGATATTCGTTTAATGAATGATTGTATTCATGACTTGTTGAATAGCCAGATCATCATGCCCGGCAATAATGGTGAATACATAGACCTTCCTTGGATTCATGTTTGTGATCATGAGAAGCTAAAATACTTGACCGGCCAACCCTGATCATGAGTGCGGATGTTATTGAAATTCAATTGTGCAAAAACTGCCGGCGGACAAACTCTTGAGCAAGATCAAAGAATGAAATGAGACAAGCATTAATGAAAGAAAGTCAAAAAATGGAATCACCAGAGGTGACATGACCATTCCATCAGGGGGCTTTCACTTTAATCGAGCGTTTCTTCGATTTTTTGATTTTCAAACAAATGTAAAGAAGAGGCAAGTAGCTGATAAGAAATGATATACAATAAGGGTTGATGATTTTATTCAGGAAATACAGGGAATCTATATCGAAAACAAATATATTGACCAGCAGGATAAGGAAAAACATCACCCAAAGCGGATACTTTTGCTGGATGTTAAGTATCCGTCTCAAACCCCTGCTGGCACTCCACAACGGAATCACCATGTTCGGTATGATGATGATCGTCCACCAGGAAATGATGATATACTCAAACCGTTGAATGAAGGGGAATTCAATGATGCTCGTGATAGTAAGTGTCGGCCATAGAGTAAGGACCAACTGTTTCTCTGAATAAAAGACGATCGAAACCATGTAAATCAATAATGACAATAAGGTTGAGAGCAAGGCTCCTCCATGGGCGAATTTTTGTGATGTTTCTGCCCTTTTGATGAATGGATAATACATCAGGATCATCTCAAAACCAATCATTGATAGTGAAGTGCTCCTGGTCCCATCCCATATTTCCATGAAAGTATGATCGAAAATAGGAAGGATATTGGTGAATTCAGAGTATTTCAAGCCATAAAAAGGAACAAAAATAAGCCAATAGGACACTCCGACCGTTAAAAAGGCAATGCCGGTTATCGTACGGAACCCTCCGGAAATGATGTAATAAATCAATGCCATGAAAACCAAAGCAAATGCCCAGGACGGCACCTCGGGAAACATCCAGACATGTATGACATTTAAATAGCTGTTAATGATCGTCATTCCGAGGAAAAGCAATAAAGCACGAACAATAGACTGAAGAAGTTCCCGACCCATTTTCCAAATGCATCAATACTGGCGGATATGATATCACCCGGAACCATGCTGAAAATCTTGTATATGATCCAAATGAAAGTATGGACGATCAAACCGGCCAGCAGGATCGAGATCCAGCCATCCGTCCCGGCAGATTTCGCCAGCACCCTTTGAAAACTAAGCACGCCTATCCCTGTTTGCATCGAATGCACTAAAAAAAATACATAGAATGGTGAAACTTTAAATTTTTCATTGACGCCAGCTTGGTTCATGTATGACCCTCATTTATATCATTGATATTTTTTCGTGTGGCATGCACGCTAATAATCTGGCTTTTTCCATGGGAATTTATTCAGGATGATCGAAAAGGGACAGGCAGGCGACATTGGATGATGGGAGTGCAAGAGGGAAGGGGTTGAAGGAATATGGCAAGCTGCCTTCGACGATTATAGGATGACAGAAAACAAAGCGAAATCACATGAAAAAGAGCTGATCACAGCTCTCTTTTTCATGCGGAAAATCCGGGCTTTGGATAAAAGTGTAGATAAAGGTCATGACAAAAACCGGGCCGCCCAAGAGGAAACCGATCAAAAGCACTAAGCTTACAACGATTACCCGGCTTTGGCTGACCGACAAGCGTGTTTTATCGGCAAGGGAAAGCATGAACCCATCCCTCGGGCCGGCCCCAATCCCGGCTGCAACATATAAGCCTCCCCCAATCCCAGTAATAACGATACCGGCCATGAGGATCAAATAGTCCGTCCACCTGTGAGAAGCTTCCGGAAGGATATCCAACCATAAGAAAAAATCGATAATCGGACCAATCAATAAAGCGTTCAAGAATGTGCCGATTTTGATATATCTACGGTCTGCCACAAAAGAAATGGCAAGGAGGAAGAAACCGCATACGATGCCCCAGGTCCCTATCGTCAAACCATGCCTTTCATGCAATGCGACATTCAAAACATCCCATGGATGCAAGCCAAGGTAGCTGACCTTGATTGCCAGCGCGGTTCCCAAACCAAAAAGGATGAATCCAAAAAATAAAAAAAGGTACCGCAGGAATGTCATCGGGCTAATCCCCTTTCATTCGATATCCCAAAAAGCATCAACTGCATAAAAAAATGCCGATAATCATTATCTTATTATATGAAATCGTTCTTTCATACAATGATTTCACCATTTGAAAAAAACAGCATGCGAATCAAGGAGGAAAACTTGAAAATTATTGGGAAAGGGGATGTTTATGGTTCCAACGAAAATTGCTGGATGGGTATCAAAGCAGACGCCCCCCTACTGAAATGACAACATCGTATATTGAAAGGATAAAAAAGATAAATCTAAAGCTTCATGCCTTCATTACAATCCCGGAAGAACAGACGCTGCATTAGGCAAATGGAGTATCGATGCGCTTACAGTCGAATGCCGATCATCATGGGGGAAACAGCTTGTTTCGTGCCGGATTTGTATCTGTACAATCTGCCTTGACGCATTTTTATCGGGAAAGGCTGCAAAAAACCAACCTTTGCTGATTCTCTTTTTCACATAACAGTGTGGGCAGTCAAATTATAAAGTCAGTGACCAAATGAAGGAATTACTGACTCAAAAGGGGAATTTCTTTTTATCCAAAGAATCAGCTGGATGAACATGGGCTTTCCAGTAAAGAAAGGATTTGAATGGATATCAATTTGTAATGAACAAAAATGAGAAGGAGGTGCTAGCATGTTAAAGCCAGTAACACTGCGCGGCCATCTTGTCTGCCTTGAGCCATTGGCGGCTGAACACGTTCATGAAATTTGCGCGGCCGCATCGGAAGATAGGTCAAGCTACATGTATACCACCGTGCCGAATGGATTGGAAGAAACGAAGCAATATATCGAAAGTGCCTTGACGGCAAACTCGGAAGGCAGAGTAGTGCCATTCGCCGTTCGCCGCAATGACACAGGCAAAATAGTCGGATCGACAAGATTTCTTGATCTTGAAGTGTTTCCATTGCCGGCGTCATCTAAACGAGGCGCATCGAATGGAACCATCGCTGCCGGTGATATTACTCCGACCGTTGCCGAGATTGGAAACACCTGGTATTCAGCCTCTGCCCAGCGCACAGGTGTCAACACGGAGTGCAAGCTTTTGATGCTTGCCCACGCATTTGACTTATGGCAAACGATAAGGGTCACATTGAAGACCGATGCCCGAAACGAACGTTCCCGTTTGGCCATTCAACGGCTTGGCGCCACTTTTGAAGGAGTTCGCAGGGCACATATGCCTGCCAGTGATGGTAACATCAGGGATACAGCTTATTATTCAATCATCACGGACGAATGGCCGGAAATCCGGGAGAACCTTATTGAAAAACAGCAAGGCTACAAAAGTACGGGATATAAATAAATGGATGGATATTTATTTATTAAGTCTATCGACAAAAACGCCAAACTTCCGTTTTATCGGGAGTTCGGCGTTTTTGTCGATGGGAATATTGAATTCAGAAAGGTTTGAATGTTTGCTGAGTAAGTATTATACTAACTACTAATATAAAGTATTTGCTGCGTGGGCAATATCCCGCGCTTGTTTCAGTTATACAAATGGTCCGGGGCCCGAATGAAAGCGGAGGCTCCCGGGGCTTCAAAGACCGTCGATAAATCGACTGGTGAAAAAAGCTGGACGCATTATTAATAGCTTCCGGGCTTCAAAAATTTAGCTAAGGAGGGAATAAGGTGAGTTTAGAGAACATCCATGTGGAGACAGCAGCATCACCACGAAATAAAGAAGGATTTATGGAAGGCATTAAGGATTGCGTTCCTACATTGCTTGGTTATTTAAGCATCGGATTAGCTGCTGGTGTTGTCCAAAAGACAGCTGGATTAAGCATAGCCGAGATTGCGCTCATGAGTTTAATTCTCTATGCTGGATCAGCTCAATTCATTGCGGCAGGAATGATTGCGGCAAGCAGTTCTCCCACAGCCATCATTATTACCATATTATTTGTCAACCTGCGTCACCTTTTACTTAGTGCTGCACTATCCCCGTATTTTCGCCATCTTTCTCCACTGAGGAACATCCTTGTAGGTTCCCTGCTCACGGATGAGACTTTTGGTGTCGCCATTAACCAAACGGCGAAAACGAAGAAAATCAATGAAAGTTGGATGCATGGCCTCAATATTACCGCTTATTTAAATTGGTTCATTGCCAATATCGCTGGGGCTCTTTTGGCCCAATGGATTTCAGACCCCGAAAAATTCGGACTTGAATTCGCGTTGCCAGCCATGTTCATCGGGATTCTCGTTTTGTCCATAATAGGCAGAAGCAAAATCAAAAGAGATATAGCTGTAGCTCTGGTAGCAGTTGTCCTCACTGTGGGTTGCTCTTTCTTCCTGTCCAGCAGCATGGGGATCATTGTGGCAACGATCATAGCTTCGACACTAGGGATGGCGGTGGAAAAATGGAAATGAGATGGGAAGTTGTATTGATCATTCTAGGGGCGGCGATTGTCACGTTCATTCCAAGGGTTGTACCATTGATGGTTCTTAGCCGTGTTGAATTACCAGAGTGGGGGATGCGTTGGTTGAATTATGTTCCCATCTCGGTCATGGCTGCATTGATAGGCCAGGAAATTTTGGTTCATGATGGAAAGCTTACCTCCATAACCGATAATGTTCAACTATTAGCGGCCATTCCGACTTTTTTCATTGCGATTAAGACACGCAGTTTACTGATAACTGTACTTTCGGGCGTCATCTTTTTCATGATTTTGCGTTGGATTGTTTATTGATTTTGATTGGAACCGGTTCCTGTAAGGGAGTCGGTTTTTTGGAGAGCCACGATTATTAAAATTCTAATTTATTGGAAGAGAAAAAGGAAATGAAAGTAAATTGTTTGAATATTTAGTATTGACAGAATTTTTAAGCCCTATTAAGATAGTGAATATAAAGGAATTCGTATTCAGCGCAGTTTTAATTGGCAACAAGCAATGCGTAACCAATGAGGTAATATTATTGGGACTTTTTTTGAATACGTATTCACGAGAGTTCCCGTACGAAAATTGAAGCTGGAAAAGCAGAAAATCAGGTAGTTTTGAATGCGTATTCATCATGGGTGGTTTCTTCTCGAAAATATACGTTTATGTGGATTGATGTAAAAAGCAATGGCTTTCCTCTTTATTTTGAATACGTATTCAAAATGAAGAAGGAAGCTCATGATTTTACATATGGCCGTTACAGAGAAGTGATGGCAAGGATTAACCCAATTACTAATCCATTTTAGAGAGGAAAATGATGATGAAAAAAAGAAACCCATTTCGTTCGTTTACGCTGCTCATATTGATACTGGTACTGCTAGTCAGCGGCTGCAGCAACTCTCGCTCTGAGAGCACGTCGGGTGACAACTTGAAAGGAAAGACAGTCAAAGTATTATTGTCTGCTGGAGGAATAGGTCAGTTCAATGCATGGAAAGCAAGAAGCAAAGCCTTTACTGAAAAGACTGGAATTAACATTGAATTTATTGAAACGCCATATGATAACCTGCTGGAAGACATCACATCAGACGGTATTGCATCTGGCGGGACCTATGATCTGGTGGTGCATCTTGATACGATGGGGTCTTCCATTACATCATTTTTGGAACCGCTTGATGAATATGTAGCGCGTGATCATTTCAATACGGATCGTTGGCCAGCTCCGATACTGGATCTTTCGACACACGATGGCAAATTATATAGCCTCCCTGTCAGGGCACACGTCCAAATGCTTTTTTATCGGAAAGATATCTTTAAGAAGTTAGGGCTGACCGCACCGACCACTTGGAAGGAGCTTGATGAGGTTAGTAAGGTTATTTCCGACAAAACCGATCTTGCTGGCATTGTGCCATATTATGGTGCCGGTAACAATGCCCAAAACCTGCCCATGTGGACATCTTACTTGTGGAGCAATGGCGGTGATATTTTTGATGATGAACTGAAGCCTGCTTTTAACAGTCCAGAGGGAATTGAAGCTACCAAACGTTATATAGATCTCCTTGTGAAAGAAAAAGTCGCCCCGCCAGGCTCTGTCACGTTTGGTGAACAAGACTCAAGAACTTTCTTCAAGCAAGGAAAAGCTGCGATGTGGCTCGGCTGGTGGTGGGTCTATTCCGAGTTCAATGACAAAGAGGCTTCGGCAAAAGATGTTGCCGGAAATGTAGGATTTGCATCGGTACCGGGGTGGGAAGGAAAAGGAACACAAGCGAACATCGCCACTTTCCCACTGGCGATGATGAAAGCATCAAAAAACAAGGAGGCGGCATGGGAAGTGCTTAAGTGGATTGCCGAGCCTGAGGAAGAGCTTGATATTGTCATGAAAACAGTGAAAAATGAGAGTCCATCAGCGGAGCAGTCAACCGTCATCACCCAGACGGAAAATATGAGAAACGAGGAACTGAACGAATTGACGGATGGTTTCTACAATGTAGCTGCCGACAACTTTGAAAATGCTAGAGCGCTTCCAAAAATGAAGGAGTGGCCTCGCATTGCGGATATCATAAGTGGTGCCATTTCAAAGATGGCCACAGGCGAGCCTGTGGAGCCAAGCCTGGATGATGCAGCTAAACGAGTGGAGCGACTTTTGGATAAAGCGGGCTACTACAACTAACAAATCCTTCCTTGCCTTGAGAAGGAAGTTCGCTTTCTTCTCAAAGGTAAACTGTGATGATAACTGCAACAGGTCAATTGCAAAGAATGATGTTAAAGGGTTCACAACCTGTTCTAAGTGAGGGGAAGCTATAATGAACCAAAAACTATTCAAATTTGGGCTAATCGCTCCGGCATTTATCCTTATTGCAGCTACCACCTTTTATCCCTTGATGAAGTCATTCTGGATTAGCTTACATGACTGGGATTTAAAGACGTCTGCCGAAATGGGCCCATTTATTGGCTTTGATAATTATATCCGCGCTTTTTCCGATTCCCAATTTTGGAATAGCGTAAAGGCAACGCTGATTTTCGCTGCGAGTACGGTAGTGCTTACCTTGATATTAAGCATTTTTGTTGCAATTCTATTAAGCAAGGATAAAAAATATCTTTCTTACTTACGTGCCGTACTGATCATTCCCTTTGCGATGAGTCCGGCACTTATCGGGTATTCGTGGAGATTCATGCTAAATCCTGATTATGGATTATTTGACAAAATCATTGGTTTCCTCTTTCCGCCGCTTTCTGATGTTGTATGGCTAGGTACGAGCACTACAGCAATGGCGGCTCTCATTTCTGTAGTGGTTTGGATATGGCTGCCGTTCATGAGCTTGATGTTCATAAGCGGACTTATGGGAATGCCAAGCGAGGTATTCGAAGCGGCTAAGATGGATGGAGCGTCTTCATTTAAAACACTTATCCATGTCACACTGCCAATGTTAAAACCCATCATACTGATTGCATCCATATTGATGACGATGTTCACACTTAAAGCGTTCGACCCTGTCGTTACGATGACACGAGGGGGCCCTGGAGATTCAACCGAAGTATTGAACTTTTTCATTTATAAAACGGGATTCCGCTATTTCGATATGGGTTATTCCTCAGCTTTGGGCTACATTTTAGCTCTTATAACGATCGTATTTGTGATCATCTATATGAGAAAATTGGTGAAGGGAGATGATTGGAACTAATGAATGAGGTAGTTGCAATACCCCAGAAGCAAAAAACGAATATAAAAAATGAAAACTCCATAAAATGGGTGGCTGTTTTGGAAATATCATGCGTCTTGTTGATCGTCATTTTTCTCTTTTTACCAATATTCTGGATTGCGATAACGGCCTTTAAGCCGGAGTCAGAAGTTTACACGGCAAGCATATTCTTTCAGGCAACGTTAGATAACTTTCGAACCGTATTCGGCTCAGCCTTCAATTTAGGTAAATACTATACTAATAGTTTGATTGTGGTGGCTGTAACCCTGCTTATCACGATTCCTGTAAGTGTACTAGCCTCTTACGGTCTTTCTCGGTTTCACATACCAGGAAAGCAATTGTTCATGTTTGCGATACTTGCTACCCAATTCATTCCGCTTATCGTCAATGTGATTCCCTTTTTCACAATGTTTCGTGATTGGGGATTATTGGATACCACGCTTGCACTGATCATCGTCAACCTCGGTCATACGATTCCTTATGCCATTTGGTTGACAAAGGGGTTCATCGATCGCATTCCCATTGATATGGAAGAAGCAGCCAAAATCGATGGGGCAAATCGATTCCAAGTGTTATGGCATATTCTATTGCCGCTTGCAAGGCCTGGCATCATCACAGCCACTGTTTTTTGTTTTGTGATCACCTGGAATGAATTCATGTTTTCTCTCGTAATCACCCAACAGGACGCAGTTACACTTCCTATCGCCCTCTCATTCTTTGTTGGAGAAGAGGGAGTGTTATGGAACCAAATGGCTGCGGCGGGGATCATATTCGTTCTGCCAACGGTGATCTTCATGCTGCTTGTACGCAAGCAGTTCATTCTCGGCATGACCTCAGGCGGGGTCAAATGATTTTTTTGATGTTGTTTTGAAATGGAATCTGGACATTCTCATGCAGGACATGAAAAACTACCTGGTATTTAAGAGGGTAGTTTTTTCATATTCCGGTGTGCGTTACATGACCAGCTTAGGGAAACTATGACATGTGTGGACCGCTTTTTTCGGCTTAATAACGGCGGTAGATTTTACGGAGGATGTGGATGAAGTGAATTACGCTATCGTGTTCGAGTCGGTCCTTTTGATCGGGATGATGATTTTAGTAGGTGTGATACTCTCATACCTGAATCCCCTTAATGAACAAAACAAGCAAACTTATTCGATGATTATCGTTAATGTGGCTATGCCATGCATAATCTTATCAAGTATTTTCAAAGTGGATATCAACCAAGCCATGTTACGAAATATCTTGATCGTTTTTATTCTTTCACTGGCGATCAACCTATTTGGGATCGGATTAGGCGGTTTGCTGGTTACCCTTTGCAGTCCGGGGAACTCATTTCGACGGGAAATTTCGCTTCTATCAGGTTTGGGGAATACAGGGTTTATCGGCATTCCGTTATGTGCAACACTATTAGGCCCAGAAGGAGCCATGTATGCAGCCATTTTTGATGCCGGCATGGATATGGTCATTTGGACAGTAGGTGTGATGATCCTGCAAAAATCCAAATCCTTCTCAATGTCCTCTATAAAGTCAATGGTTAATATGCCTACACTGGCAATAGGATTTGGTTTGATATTTGCATTCGCAAAGTATCACCCGCCCCATATATTTGTCAGCTTGACAAACCAATTGGCCGCACTCGCATCACCGTTAGCGATGTTTTACATTGGGCTGCTGATCATGTCCATAACCAAGTCACAATTTCAGACTGCCAAAAGCAAAATCGTCATTCCAGTCGTCAGCAAGCTGGTTATATTGCCCCTATTTGTGTTAATGGTAATAAAAATGATGAATATGGACGGAATCGTTGCTGAAACCTTACTGATCCAAGCAATGATGCCTGTTCTTACCCTAGCTTCCATCCTGTTCAGCAGATACGGTGCGAACGATAAATTGGGAGCAATTACGACGATAATCACGACAATCATATCCATGATTTCCATCCCATTATTCTTATACATATTGACTAGATTCCATTATTTATAGGTTTGCTTTAATCATCATCCGACACTTCCAAACGAAAACAATGAAAGTCTCCCAGTATCAGTCTTACTGGGAGCATGGCGGAATAGAACGAACAGGGCAATGGATAATATAAAATGTGTTCAGAATATCTCTTTAAAGGATTTGACTTCCTTATCAAGTTGGGTTGAAGCCATTTCCACTTCTTTGAACGTCATTACCACTTGCTTGTTGTATGTCTGGTTATTTGTAATGCCTGCTTGAGATTGGGCGGTCACTTTACTGATTTTAGCTATCTCCGTTGTAATGCCTTCTACATGGGAATTAACTTCCTGAATCGAGTCCTGGACACGGTTTGAAAGTTTTCTGACTTCACCAGCTACAACATTGAACCCTCTTCCATGTTCACCGGCACGAGCTGCTTCGATTGCAGCATTCAATGCCAATAGATTGGTTTGGGCAGCTATTTCACGGATCGTCTTTACAATGCCTCTAATCGATTGTGCCTGGAGTTTAAGAGATTCGAGGATTTCCATATTCTCCTTCGATCCAGCGACAAGCTTGCTTGTTGTCAGGGAGGCTTCCTGGCTTTGTGTGATGCCAAGTTCAGCCTTTTCATGCAGTTCCTCTGACATTTTTTGCAAACGCAATGCCACATCATGCGCATTCGTTTCTCTTTCTGTAATATCTGTAGCAATTTTTACAACGGCAGAGACTTTTCCATTACGATCAAAGACAGGTGTGTACGTAGCTTCCAACCAGATAACCTGTCCTGATTTCGTGATGCGGGTTATTTTTTCCTGAAAGCTTTTTCCGTTGCGGAGATTTCTCCAAAATTCTTCATATGCCCTGCTCATTACAAACTCCTGCGTGCAAAATCTTTTATGATGAAGGCCAGGCATTTCATCCACTCTGTATCCCATTGTTTTAGCAAAATTTTCATTAGCCCAGAGCACCTGCCCCTCTTTATCGAATTCGATCATGGAGAGTGACCTTTCGATGGCTGCCAATACAGCACTTTCTTCCAGAACCTGCGTACTTTTTTGATCTTTCATTTTTAACATGGTTTGTATACCTGCCTTTATAAGAATGTTGATGTTGTCAAACAATATAAATGCAAAAAGAAGATGTCTTCTAGTAAAAAATTACCCATTTGTTCATTTATCGTACTGATTTAAAGGAATATTAACAATTTTAGATGTTCTGGATGTGATGAAAATTTCCTTATTACACGTCTATTAACGCCGTACAAAGGGAATTTTGTTAATAATGACATCAAGAAGGTTTACTTTATTAATATAATAATGTATTATGTGTATAAAGTGGATAATCTTTATCCACTTTAAACTTTGATAGATTTTGGTGGAAACCAAAGCCGTGAAGGAGATGATCTTGATTGCATATGAAGACGGGGGTGGAGCAGTCCGTTTATGCCATCTTATTACTTAATTTTCTACCGGAAAAAGCTGTATTGCCTGGAGATGTGATTAGCCAGCAATTGGGGGGATCCGCCACTTATTTTCAAAAGATATTAAGGAAATTAGTCAGTGCTGATTTACTTACCTCGGTTCCCGGTATAAAGGGCGGGTTTAAATTAAAAAAAAATCCTGAAGATATCCGTATATATGATGTCTATCTTGCCATTGAAGGGAAGCAGTCCCTATATTCCTCAAGTGGCATTTTTCACGACATGCTTAACTTGAAGGAGAAGGATATTTGCATGCTGTCCGACTTGATGGAAGAAGCGGAGTCTTCGTGGAAAAATATTCTCAAACGTGAAACCATCGCCTCTCTGACTGAGGAAATAGACAAAAAATGTCCAAAAGAAAATCTTCAAATGTTAAAAAAAGTAATAAATGAAAAAATGGTTTTATAAAGCATAACAATAATATCATTGTGATTAGGAGATTAAAGAAATGGAAAACTTAGAGAAATATTTTGATCTATTCGATCAATCAAGAACAAGCGAAACGGCAATGGAAGAATTAACGTCATTATTCACGGACGATATTGTTTTCGTCCTGAACGGTCATGAAAAAACTGGAATTGAAAATTGGAAGTTGTTTGTAAAGACTGTGTTCAAAGAAAATAGCGATATTAAACATATGTTCGAAGGGTGGAAAAAAGCAGAAGGTAGCGATCTATTTGAAACACCTTGGGCGGTGTGTGGCAAACGGTCGTCAGGAACGGTATTTACGCAAACTGGGAAAGATATAGCAAGACTGAATAATGAAGGTAAAATCTGTTATCTGGAAAATGTTCCTGACAACACTAACATGTTTGCAAGTTATAAAAATTAATGTTGCAAAAAGTTTGTTTGATACAAATGTCCCTCATCGAAGAGAGCTGAAATCAGCTCTCTTCATTAATCTAGGAATGTAAAAGGGACTTTAGAAAGTCCACATGTTCTCGGTCTTTATCAAGGATTTTATGGACGAGGCCAAGGCTTTCCTCATCAAGTTTGCCCCTCACAAGTTCCTCGGACATTCTTATGCCATAGATATTTTCACCTTTGATGGCATGTTTGATGATTTCTTCATCAGTATGATTTCTCTCGAATAAGTTTCCGATTGCGCCTTCAGCTTTGCCGATCAATCCTTCACTTGTTACAGGTGTTCCGCCAAGATGTTGAATTCTTTCTGAGATGAGGGCGGCATGGTCTTTTTGATCTTTCTGAATGGAAATGAATGATTCTTGTAATGAACTATGTTCCAGTTTTTTTATAAAGTGTTCATAGCTGTGGACGCCCATGTATATCCCCTCTAAAAATTTATTAAGCGTCTTGATCGTTTGTTGTTTTTCCAATCCATCACTCCTTCACGTAATAATTTTATCATTCCATTTGCAGGAAAAATTATTTGGTTAATCTGCATTTTACTTAAGGGGTATCGAGGTTATAAAATAATGTATATTTAAGCGAGGGAGGCAGGTGTAGTGGTTCTTGCAAAGAAATGTGGCAAAGGGAGAGCGAGCAGGGCTAAGGGGAGTGCTGGCTTGGGAAGCTTGGTCCTTTCACTACAACAAAAAAAGTGTCGGCCAACTCGATTTTTAACGAGTTGGCCGACACTCTGAGCCCTCATGGAACATGTTTTTATTAAAAAGGATAATGTCATTTTACCTTCAGCTTCTATAAGTAGGGGGTCCTTCTTTAATATCATTATCCACCAGTATTAATACTTTCCCGGCTTTTATCCCGGTTTCGTAACTTTCTGCCACTTTTTCTGGAATGCCCAAACCGATCAGCGTGCCAGCCAATCCACCAGTTCCTGCACCAACGGCAACTCCAGCGAGTGCAGATACAATTGGTCCAGCTGCCAGGAGGGGTCCGATTCCTGGAATGGCCAGTGCACCCGCACCTGCAAGAAGGCCAGCCGTACCGCCGATCACTCCTCCGGTTGCTGCACCTGTCGCTAATCCTTCTTCGGCTTTCGTACCCGTTTTTCTTTCCACCACTTTTGTCTCCTTGCGATTTTTGGCAACGATGGATATTTCATCACGTTTATATCCTTGGATTAAAAGTTCTTCCACCACCTTTACTGCATCTTCACCGTTTTCATATATGCCTACCACTTGCTTGCTCATTACACATCCTCCTTTAATTTTTCATCTATGGTTCCCCTCATCATATGAACCAAATATGCGTTATATTCATTACGCTAAAATGACAGATGACGGACTGATCGGTGGAGATTGGAGAATCGAATAGGGTATGCGGTCTCGTTCAAAAGAATTCCTTTTGTCTAGATGGTGTGTAATGGGGTATGGATAATAGTGCAAACACCTAAAATGAAAGAGAATAGTTTGATCCCCTGGGCATATATCAAGAAAAGGGAACGAAAGAGGAGCGTGATTATTTGACACATATAAAGGGCATCGATGTATCACATTGGCAAGGTGCAATACAGTGGGGGAAAGTTGCGAAGGATGGCGTTCAATTCGTCTTTATTAAAGCAACGGAGGGAACGGATTATAAGAAGCTTTCCTATTTTAAAGAAAATGCTCCTAAAGCATTGGCGGCGGGATTGAAGGTTGGGGCTTATCACTATGCTAAATTTTCCAATGTGAAGGAGGCGAGGGCAGAGGCTGCCTATTTTTTGAATGCTGTATGCCCTATTGCATTAACCTATCCTCTGGTCCTTGACCTTGAAGAAAATAAAAAAGCGGCAGGGAAACATGCCTTGACGGATGCTGCTGTGGCATTTCTGGAAGCGGTTGAGGAAGCCGGACATATTGCCATGCTATATACTGGAAAATCATTTCTTGAAAATGTGTTGGATGAATCAAGATTGGCTAAGTACCCTTTGTGGATTGCCCGATACAACAGCATCTTGGGACGAAGCACGGATATTTGGCAGCATTCCGATTCAGGAAAGGTGGATGGCATCAGAACGAAGGTGGATTTGAATATCGCATATCGAGATTTTTCAAAAATTAATAACTCTCTCAAGACAGGCGCTAGATCAAGTGCAAGCGATGAAATACCTGCCATATACGTCATAAAGGGAGGAGACACGCTAAGCGGGATTGCGAAAAAATATAAAACGAGCGTTAACTCGCTTGTCGGTCTTAATGGAATTGAAGATCCAAACAAAATTTATACCGGTCAAAAATTAAAGCTCAGATAAAGAGGCTTTAATTTTTGATGTGAATTTTGGTATTTTGAACGTAGTGTATGCTTAATGGAATATATTTTAGAGTTGTGTCGAGCTTGAATAAGAAATCCGCTTCATTGGGACAATATTGAATGTAGAAAAAGCCGGAATGACTTTTATCCTCTGCTCAAATGAGAGGTGAGCCAGGGCAGCTTTCTTATAGGTTTATGAAGAATCATTTAGGGGGCTTATATGGAACTGACTTTATTATTGGAGTATGGCTGGGTGTTAGTTATATTAATATTTTTAGAAGGTTTATTGTCAGCTGATAATGCATTGGTATTGGCGATCATGTCGAAGCATTTACCGGAGGATCAGCAAAAAAAAGCAATCAATATTGGCTTGCTTTTAGCTTTTATTTTCAGGATTGGTGCCATTTTCATCATTTCATACCTTTTCCACGTTTGGCAAGTGCAAGCGCTTGGAGCAGCCTATTTGATTTTCATTTCTTTGAAGCATTTATTGAAAAAGGATCATGGAGAAAATGATAAAAAAGGGAAAAGCTATCGCATGACTGTTGCACAAATAGCCTTGGCCGATATCGCCTTTGCCATTGATTCGATTTTAGCGGCAGTCGCTCTCGTTTTGGCGTTGCCGGATACACCAATGAGGGATATCGGGGGCATGGATGGAGCTAAATTCATCGTTATCTTATTAGGAGCGATAGCAGGCTTGATTGTCATCCGTTTTGCAGCAGGATTTTTCGTCAAGATATTGACCGAGCGTCCGAGCCTTGAAACTGCGGCCATGTTACTTGTCGGCTGGGTTGGGGTAAAATTGCTCATGCATACCCTTGCACACCCATCCGTACACATCATTTCACACAAGTTTGTCGAAGGTCCCGTCTGGAATACGATTTTCTGGTCAGTCATGCTTCTTATCGCTTCAGGAGGCTGGTTTTTATCCAAAGGTAAAACGGAAAAAAAGAATGATGCAGGATGATATTCCGGTCACCGTTCAGTTTTAAAGAAAGATTCATGATCACTCCCTGGAAGTGGTACTGTTATTAAGCAAAGACCGTATTAAAAAATTCGGTCTTTTTTTGTTGCTTGGCAAGTGCACGAGGGCCGTTTTCCGATCGATATGCAGCAGCAACCATAAATCAGTTGCATTAATTCAGATGACCATTTCCTGGATGACGAATTGTGTCCGGCCTTTAGCCTTGAACTGGGTCATCAAGCTGCATCCATTGTCCTTTTCGTATGCCCGCTTGATTGCAGTAAATCGGAAGCAAATTCACAATATAAGTGATGTGTTAAAAACAATTTTAAAATAAGTTAAGTGCGTTACTGGAGTTAGAATAGCTCGTGAACACATTTTAATTTTTTTGGACATAAGAATAAAGCGGCGAATTTGGCGTATCAGAAGCGACCATTTAAAAATGGGTCAAGGAATTCACTCCAATCGGTTTAGGGGAAGAGTCCATGACTCCGAAGGAAACCCTTCGGTTACAGCAAAAAGCTGAAATCATAAGACGTATCTTTTTAGAGTCCAAAATATTGAATCCAAAATAGCTGAAGCGTGTTGGATGTGTTTAATAAACAGTATCCTTTAGAATCTGGCGAACAAAGGGGGGCATTGACTTTGTATCAGAAAAACGTTTACATATCAGATGTAATTAGGTGCCAAAGCAAGGCTAAGCCTGCTTTTTGTTTTCTTTTTAAAAGCAATAATATTAGGAGTCAAGAGAACAAAATCTATTCAACCCTAATAAAAAATGTCATAATATTTATATAGCCTTTTTACAACAAGGAGCAAAAAAATGAATTCTGAAGACAGAAAAAGGAAACTAGAAGAGTTTCAAGAAATATTCGAAACAGTTTTTCGTAAATTAAAGCGACAAAATGAATTCTTTCCTAAGACAAAATATAAGCTTGCTGACGGTCATATATTTTGCCTTGTGTATCTTTCTAAGAAAAAAACGTGCACGGTTTCTGATATAACTGCTAATTTAGGCATTACTTCGGGAGGCGGGACAGTTCTTACTAACACCCTTTTAAAACATAATTTAATTACTCGAACAAGGTCAGAAGCTGATAGAAGAGTGGTACTATTATCACTCACAAAAGAAGGCGAAAACATAGTTGAACAAATTATTAAACAGAAAGCCAAAATGTTTACCGAGCTCTTTGATGACATTGAAGAGGATGACATTGAAAAGGTTATCAATATATTCTCAAAATTAGATGATACATTAGCATAGTTTTACTTTGGGAATGAACTAACTAGGAACGCTTAAGGAAAAGACCTCGCCAATGAATATTAATCTCATTGACGAGGTCTTTTATTCATGCTAATATCTTATTTAATCATTATCTTACTTAGTAAGATAATTGGTTTTTCTCTAATTTAAAACAAAGGAGTGGATTCTTATGTTTATCAGTCAAGCCAGCTTTGAAGGCGAAAAGGTAATTGAGTATAAAATTATTACAAAGCTTAAACAAACAATAAAGGAAACGATTGATGTCGAAGGGCTAATATCAACGGATTATTGGTTAAAAGAAAACAAAGATCGAGTTGAATATGTATTTATAACAAAGTGGAAAAGTAAAGATCACTTTATAAAATGGATAACAAGAGAAGAACATGTAGAAGAACATAAACAAAGGAACAAACAAAAAAAACATGGATTACAAGAAGAGGTAACAATTAAAAAGACACTTCGTCAATATGAGAGCGTGGATATTTCTCCATTCTAATGGTCAAATCCTAATCAAGATTTAGAGCAAAATTTGATTTAGATGATAAATTGAAACTGAAAAGGAAGTCCTTAATGAAAATTAATTCTAAATATCGGAATACTACTTATATCTTTTTATCGGCTTTTAGTATGTCTATGTTCATGTCATTTATAATAGTATCGATAAACTATGGGTATAATAGTGAATTTTTGCCTAGATGGTTAAAAATTTGGCCACAAGCATTCGTTTGTGCTTTTGTTGGATCTTTCTTTCTTCCTAAATTAGTGCAGAGTATAGTAAATAAAATTGAGTTTATAGAACCACCTTTACTAACAAAAAAACATAAAATCAGAAAAAAACAAATCCAAAGATAAGACTCTTCACAGCTTGAACAAAATACCCAATACGCCGTTACGCTCCATCTCATAACATTTCATTCTCTTTGAAGGAAAAACAAATGCTTGATTACAGACTCTGTTTTTAAGATGTATACTAGCACTTATGAAAAAAAACCCCTTGGTTTTCAAGGGGTTTTGGTATGTGCGAATTTACCTATATCTTAATTTATATACCAGTTATTTCCACGGAAACACATCTTAATATTCGGTAACGAAACTCGGTAGAATATAATTAATAAATATCAGTATGTAAATAAAAAAACTTTCTTTAGAGAACCAAGAACTTTTCCTGATGTTGAAGGTTTGGAACGTATAGTTAATGATGCAGCATTGAACTTGCCAGTCATTTGATAGGCTGTTGGTTTGTTTAATGTGTAAGCAGGCTTTGGTGTACGCTTGTTTTTGCTCGGATCATTCGCTGAAATGACAAACCTGTACGTCTGATACCTTTGATACATCCCACTCTGCACTTAGGACACCAGATTTTTTTGAAGCAATATCGGTCTTTGATTCTACGCAATTTCCTTTTATATCTTGTACTTGAGTGGTTACCTTTGCCTTCTAAGAAAGGGGATAAGCTTGGCAAATCACGTTCCTTGTCGCTGAAGAAATGAGTTTGTTGGGCTTTTCAGGGAGTTTCTTTGCGTAAGTCATTGATACCAGAAAACGAGCATCCTCATCAAATTTTCGGCGATATTCTGGCAGTACGCGCCTTAAAGTCTTTTAAGAGGTCATGAACATTGTTTGGAGGAGTGCAAAGACCGTTCCAAAATATTTCGGTCTTTTTTTATTGCTTGGGAAGTGCAGGGGGGCTGCCGATAGATGCGCAGCAGCTACTCATAAATCATTTGCATTATTTCAGAAGACCATTGCGAAATCCCTGGACGACGACTTGTGTCCGGTTTTTAGCCTTGAACTTGGTCATCAAGCTGCTTACATAATCCCTTATCGTATGCTCACTTAATTGCAATAAATCGGCCATGTGCTTATTGTTATGTCCCTCAGCCAGCAAATTCAAAATCATCGACTCCCGTTCGGTCAATTGCAGTTCCGTATCTCTTAATACCTCAGCATCCTTCCTGGATAAATACAAACCTAGCCGTTTTCCTACCTGTTCAAGTAAAAGGAGATCTTCCTTCACATAATCGAATTCCTGGCCTATCTGATCAAAGGTCAGCCAACCGAACACTTGCTGATCATGATAGATTGGTACAAAAATGACGGAAGACAGGTTAAATAACTTGATATGCTCTTCTTTGATGTATGGATGTGGGTCCTTTAAAAATACAGGCTTTTTTGAATTGAAAACCAAGGACTGTTTTGCGCTTAGCTGGCCTCTCATGCTTTGTACCTTGGGAAGCTCCAGGCCGATGGTGCCGTGGAATTGGTTGGACCAAGGGATGTACGCATAAAAAACACATCTTTTATAATGAAAGAACTCTTCACATTTTTTTAGGATATGGGCAAAATCCTTGATGCCAGCTGAGTGGATCAATAGCTCATCCAGCTGATCCAATAACCGCAGTCTGCTGAGTTCGGGACTGTCCTGATCGGTTTTGGAAGATTGCCTTGGCTTGTCTGCATCCCACTCGTTAAAGCGATGGATAAGGTCAGAGAAAATCGATAATAGATACATTAAGATTGAAATGGCATGGGTATGTTTTTGGTTGACCATTAAGGTAACGATGGCCTTTTCAAAAATGAGCCGAAACATGCTGAAATGATGCGGATCCAACATGGATAAATGTGATTGCAGCCAGGTATCCATGTACTTTTCATGTGCATCCTTTATGTCTTCAATGCTCTGGGAGGATAAAAATAGCAAAAATGAGTCCAATAATGTTTGTATCGTCCTTCGTTCAGCTTCACCGATGAATGGCTCCAGGTTCAAATAAATATTGATATTCTCTTCAATCCGCTTGTTATGGCTTTTTATGAATAATACGAATTGCTGAAAGGTTATCTCTTCATATGGGTGAATGGATTGGGTCATGGGATCTTCTCCTCAATAGCTAATACCCCTATAAATGGGGGGAAATATCTTATTATTATACAGCATTTTATAGGATAGTATTTGAAAATATGAGGAGTAAAATATAGATATGAATAAGGCAGCTATTAAATGGCCGTTTGTTTAATTGATTGAACTGGCCACGAAGGGTTCCATCGCTTGTATATCATTCACTGACAAGGGAAAACTCTAGGGATGAAGCTTCCTTTGAGTGATTCTGGAGCAGGAAAAAAATAAGGGGGATTTGATGAAAATGAAAAGACTCGAAAACAAAGTGGCCATCATTACTGGCGGGGGAACAGGCATCGGGAAAGAAACCGCTTTATTATTCGCGGGTGAAGGAGCAAAAATCGTCATTACGGACATTAACCAAGCTTCTGGCGCTCAAGCTGTGAAGGAGATTCAAGCAATTGGAGGAGAAGCATTATTCATTCGCCACGATGTCAGCAGCGAAGAAGATTGGAAGAAGGTTGCAAAAGAAACGATCGATACATTTACGAAAGTTGATGTCCTTTTTAATAATGCGGGTATTTATATTATCAAACCAGTAACGGAGATTGAACTGGAGGAATGGAACCGGCTCATGTCGATTAACGTGACCGGAGTATTCCTGGGAATGAAACATATCATGCCATTGATGGCGGAACAAAGGAAAGGATCGGTCATTAATGCCTCCTCCATTGCAGGCTTGATCGGTGCGCCAGGGCATGTTCTTTACGGTGCCAGCAAGGGTGCGGTCAGGGTCATGACAAAAGACGCCGCCATCGAGTATGCGTCAACGGGAGTCCGGGTGAATTCGATTCATCCAGGGTACATCGATACTGGGATGG
Source organism: Peribacillus folii (assembly GCF_030271255.1). Classification (GTDB taxonomy): domain Bacteria; phylum Bacillota; class Bacilli; order Bacillales; family DSM-1321; genus Peribacillus. Next base: position 356,893 of record NZ_JASJOM010000004.1, on the reverse strand, counting down.
CAGACTATGCATCAGAGCAAACGGGCAGTTCAAAAGACGAATTGGGTAAAGAATTCCCGTTAGGACATCTGGGCACTGTCAAAAACGTGGCCAATACGGTGCTGTTCATTGCTTCTGATGAATCTTCCTATACGACCGGCACGGAATTTGTGATTGATGGCGGAGCGACAGCACGCTAACAGCTGCAAGACAGTGGTGGAAAAAATACTAAAAACGAAGGAGTGTTTAAAATGAGATTAGAAGATAAAGTGGCAATCATAACAGGTGGAGCAAGCGGGATCGGCGCCAGCACGGCGCAATTATTTGCAGAAGAGGGAGCGAAGGTCGTGATTGCTGATTTTGCTGATCATGGACAAGCAGTGTCTGATGAGTTAAATGGTAAAGGCCATGATACACTTTTCGTCAAAACCGATGTGACGAATGAACAGGACATCAAGAATATGATCGAAAAAACGGTAAACAAATACGGAAAGCTGGATATCATGTTTGCGAATGCCGGGATTGCAAGAGATGGAAACATTCATGAGTTGAGCTATGAGCAATGGCAAAAAACGATCGACATTAATTTATCAGGGGTCTTTCTTTCCGATAAATATGCGATACAGCAAATGCAAAAACAAGGTACAGGCGGAGCCATCGTGAATACAGGCTCCATCCATAGCCATGCCGGGAAGCCTGGGGTAACGGCGTATTCTGCTGCAAAGGGCGGGGTCAAGCTATTAACCCAAACATTAGGTTCGACATATGCCAAAGAGGGGATACGCGTCAATGCCGTTTGCCCAGGGTATATTGATACACCTCTAATCGCGGCAGCACAGGGTGAATTAAGGCAAGGCTTGATCGATTTACATCCAATCGGCCGGTTGGGCAAAGCCGAGGAAGTGGCTAAAGCCGTTCTTTTTCTCGCAAGTGATGATGCATCATTCGTTACAGGCACAAGCCTTATTGTCGATGGCGGATATACGGCAGTATAAAGCCTGCTTCTAAAGAGTGACAAAAAACAAAATCGGAGCTTCTTCCGTGTGAGAGGCGGTGAAAATCGCTTATCATTCGGAAGGGCTCTTTTTTTAATCGTTTTGTTCGGATAAGCTTCTTAATGAATGACATTACCGAGAGCGAATGTTCTATCTATGCTATTACACCTTATGATAAACTAAGGTTATTCTGTATTTCCAAATAACGGAACCTTCATTATTTCGTCAAAGGGACAGAATGGTTGAACAATGAATGGGCATGAAACCCTATCTAGTGCCATCTACAATACCTTGCAAATGTTAATGTTGATCAAAGGAAGCAAAAGGGATCAAATTGGAGGGGATACAATGGATGTAAAGACACTTTTATTACAACAATGGGCAAGTTGCTTAGATAAAGAAGACTGGTTTCCACCGCTTGAAAAAGTGCTGGAGGATATCACTTTTGAACAGGCAATTTGGAAACCGGCTGATGGGACAATGAATTCCATTTGGGAATTAGTTTGTCATTTACTTTTCTATGAAAAGAGATTTATGATGCGATTTCTAGGGCAAACAGCAAATGAACCACAGGCAGAAAATAATGAATCCACCTTTCGATTACCAACCGAGACGTTAGAAAATTGGAAGGCAACAAAACAAGAATATTTTGAAGTTCATCGTGAACTCGGGAAAATACTTGAAAAATCAGGACATGAAGATTTGTATAGGCAGATCCCAGGAGAAGATAATTCATTAGTGATTGAACTGAAGAGTTTAGCAATGCATGACGCATATCATATTGGGCAAATTGTATATCTCAGTAAAATGCTAGGAGCTTGGGCAAATAAACGCAGCTTTTAACCCATTAGCTTTACAGTTATTCCATTAACAGGAATTTTATAAAATATGGGGACTTCCTAATCGGATGTTCCCATATTTTTTTCTGAAAAACAACCACGTTACTAACTCGACCGGCGGTACTAATGGTGCGGTTAGGCTGTATCTAAAGGGAACAATAAATAATCATAAAGGACATATGTCCTTTCGCCAATTTCCATTTCTGTATTTTAATGAGTACAAGTCATTCAGAAAGGAGGAGGAAGGGTGAAAGGCATACTTTCTTCAATAATTGCAGGCATATTCATATCGTTGCAGGGTGTTTTCAATTCAAGGATGAGCGAGGAGATTAGCGGCTGGCACACCACTGCAATTGTTCATCTCGTCGGTTTCTCCTTGTCGGTCATCATCTGTATATTTGCTCGTGATGGCAGGACGGAGGGGGTTCGTGAGGTTCCTTTTTATTATTTGCTTGGCGGCATGCTCGGGGTCGTCATCGTGTATGGGGAAATGACAGCGATAAATTTGCTCGGCATGTCCTTTGCAATCGCAACCATTTTAATTGCACAGCTTCTTTGTGCATTCATGATAGATACAAAAGGTCTATTCGGTATGATCAAGCACAAGGTGTCAATACAACAATTGTTAGGTATGGTGATGATGCTAGTGGGGATCGTCATATTCAAATGGTAAAAGGAGAGCGACATTGAAAAAAATAAATGATAGCCTTGGAATCCTGGAATATCTGGATCAGTTTCAACTGAATCTGGTTTTTTCGGAGGAATCGAAGCGGAAATTATCTCTTCATCACTTTCAGAAAGGAGAAATATTGTGTGCAAGGGGTGAGGATATTCAGTATATGTACTTTCTCATAAAAGGAAAGGTGAAGATCTTTACCACTTCTCCCGAAGGAAAGTCATTGATCGTCCGGTTCAAAACGCCATTGGCCCTGTTTGGCGATGTCGAATATGTTAAGGGGATGAACGTTCTCCATACAGTCGAAGCGGTCAGCGAAGGAATGGTCCTTCGTATACATTTTGATGATCTAAGGGCAATGGAATCCAACCGTTCAGAGTTTCTGAATTTTTTGTTGGAGATCATTACCCAAAAGTTTTACACGGAATCCCATGCCACGAGTTTGAATAGGCTCCATCCGGTTGAGACACGACTTGCAAGCTATCTTTTGTCTCTTTCATCCGAAGGCGGCGGCTCCATGTTCCATAAAGAAATGGGCACGTCCAATTTGACGGAAATCGCTGATCTCATTGGCACTAGCTATCGCCATTTAAATCGGGTCATTAGAAAATTGTGTGAAGAGGGAGTCATTAAACGAAGCCAAGGGTCCCTGTATATTGAGGATTTGTCTATGCTGAGGGAACTGGCAGATGGAAATATTTATGAATGAGCGGGGAGGATACACGCATGCAAGGAATTTTGTTTGGAGTCATTGCAGGGATATTCATCAGTCTGCAAACGGTATTTAATGCCCAAGTGGGTGAAAAGGTAGGTTCTTGGGCGACAACCTCACTCGTGCTGGGACTTGGTTTCGTATCATCGTTCACCATGTTCGTGATCATGGATGATACAAGCCTGCTGTCAATCGGGCAGGTAAATAAATGGTATTTATCAAGCGGAGTCTTGGGTGTCGTGCTCGTTTATTGCATCATGCAGGCGATTCGGCTTTTAGGACCGGCTTATGCCATTTGCGTTGTACTTGTTGCCCAGCTCACTATGGCCGTTCTTATTGACACGTTTGGCTGGTTCGGGTTTGCGAAAATCCCTTTTTCCATTAATAAATTAATCGGGATATCCATTATGTTAGCGGGAATCATTGTGTTTAAGCTGAAAAAGAAAAGCAACACGAAAATCGCAAAAACGGGTGTTTTGCCTGATGAAGCCCCGATGTGATCTATCCTCCCATCAAGAGGAACATCTCCCTCACTAACGCATGGGAAAAAGCGATAATGAGGGATGGATATCATGTTTCATGATTGGGTATTCGTTGATCGAGAAGCATGAGGAAAAAGCGGATCTTTAAGTTCGAATTCATAGCTTCTTGCATTCACAATACCGACGATTTTATCATGATCATATAACTGGATCAAAAACTCGGCCATTTCTTTTGCTGTATGATACTTAGGCAAAGTGGCCTCATAATGAAATGCATCCACATCAAAGGAGCGTTTGGCAAATTCGGTTTCAGTTGCAGCAGGAGCCAACACTTTAGCCTGCATTTTAGCCCCTTGGGCTTTTAGCTCGTGCGCAAGTCCTTCTGTAAAGGCGCTGACATAAAATTTAGTGGCACAATAAGTGATGGCATCTGCAACAAGGGTATACCCGCCACCAGACGAGATGTTTATCAGCTGTGTGTTGTCTACATCTGAATAGTCCCGAACGTAAAGGGAGGACAGGATTGTTAAGGCCTCAATATTCAGGTGGAGCATTTTCTCGATTTTCGGCAGCTTTTGCTCTCCGATCTTATCGAAATTTCCAAAGCCTGCATTGTTGATCCATGTTTCAATCTCGAGTTCTTTAAGACTTTCATATAAGCCATACACATTTTCCGTAACTGATAAATCTGTGGCATGAATAATGATATCCAATTCGTTATTCATTTGTTCTATCTTTGTTTTCAGTTCGTCCAAATTTTGTTTCCTTCGGGCAATGAGAACCAAATTTTTACCTCTAGAGGCAAAAGCCAAGGCTGTTTCATATCCAATTCCAGAGCTGGCTCCCGTGATAACCGTATATTTTTTCATGTGTAACCCTCCATTAATTTATGATAGGATGTCATTGTATTACTTAGAGTTCACTCTAAGTCAACTATTAGTCATGGTGAGGTGTTTTTTTATTTATACGATAAGTGAAGTAGGGCAGAAGCTTGGGATCAGTACACATGCCTTACGCTATTATGAAAAAGAACAAATCATAACACCGGAAAGAAATGCCCAAGGAATTAGGCAATATACCGATTTGCATCTTAGATGGCTGGAGTTTGTCATAAAACTGAGGGAAACGCAAATGCCCATCGAACAAATAAAAAAATATACCCAGCTGTTCCATGAAGGAGACCAAACATCGCTGGAGCGCTTGCACCTTTTGGAGAGTCATCGCCGCACCATCGAAATCCAGATTGAAACATTGAAGGCGACGGAAGCGATGCTCGATAAGAAAATCACGGCGTACAAACAACATTTATTATCCAGAGTAAACCAGTCGAACAGCTAAGTTGCATAAAGATGAACCCCGTTTGAACGGGGTTCATCTTTGGTAACCTAAATAAATGAAAACGTGATCTAAATAAGAAGTCATTTCCATTGTAAAATATATTTTGCGCCTGAACCGGTAATGAGCGTTGAAATGCCTACCGGATAATAGGGCATCAGCCGATCCGCTTCTTCCAAATCGATCCATTCAACATTTAATATGTTCTCTTCCTGAGGAATTTCATCAGGCCGATTTACGATATGTCCCTGATATGTAATGAAAAAAACATGCATTTCATCGATGAGAGCCTCGTTCAAGGCAACAATATTGCTTACCTTGATGTCATATCCGGTTTCTTCCTTGACCTCTCTTATGGCAGCTTCCTGCAAAGTTTCCCCGGCTTCAACTCCGCCTCCCGGCAAAGACCAAGTACCTTTCTTATTGAATACCATCAGGATTTTACGTGTGGCTTCATCGAATAATAAGGAATAAACAACATCGACTCGCTGGAATTTCATACCTATATCTCCTTTTTCAATCAAATGTATCTTCCAAGTATAAAGTAAAATGAAGATAAAATGTGCCTTACTGGAAATTAAAGAGGGGGTAAGTACGGATTAATGAAGGCGAGGCAGCCCGAGTTCCGGATGAATAAGGGCTCTTGCTGACTGCCTAGCCTTTGTTGATTGAAGTCGAAAAACGGTCTTAATATAATTAAGAGCAGTACCATTTTCCATTATAGAAAATACAATTTTGTCCGCCCTGCTGGCCCCCTTGCTGTCCGCCAGGAAAACCAGGAAAGCCTGGGAAGAAAGGCTGCCCTTGCTGACCGCCCTGTTGTCCGCCCTGCTGACCGCCTTGTTGTCCGCCCTGTTGACCGCCTTGTTGTCCGCCCTGCTGTCCGCCAGGCTGCCCTGGCTGTTGCACTGGCGGGCATTGTAATCCTAAATATTGTAAACCGACGATATCATTGTGATGAACCTCGTTTGGCAATCCATCTTCCAGGATCTGAACCATTCCTGTTGTTTTGTTAAAGCCCATTAAGATGAATGTGTGCGTAGAATTACCCCAAAAACCCCTGAAACAATGTCCTTGGCGTCCTGCTTGCAAATGACTTTGTATCGTAGCAGTAGGAACTAATGATGGCTGTACTCGTTCTGCGTAGTAATATGGCACATTGGCATAATAATTATCGTAATGATATGGCACATTATTTTGATGAAAATTGTAGTTATAATGATGGTTATACATTCAGAAATCCTCCCTTTTAGGTACACTATAAACTATGTGAAAAGGAAGATTATGTCCTGCATGGACAAAGATGGACAATGAATTTGGGCTGCCTAATTTATTGAATGACTGGACCGATAAGCATTTTGAGGGTAACGAAGGGAGTTGCCTCGATGGTAATTATCCATTTTGCCTTCATACATATTATTTAACGTAAGAAGGGGGTTTTAGAGAGGAAATAGAAGAAGATACTAGGAAATGATGGTATAATCCCTAAGAAAACAGGTATTGGAGGAAGCAATGAAGCTAAAAAAAATCCATCATGTAGCCATCATTTGTTCTGATTATGTAAAATCAAAAGATTTCTATGTAAATGTTCTTGGATGTGAAATTAAGAATGAAACCTATCGCGCAGAAAGGAAGTCGTATAAATTGGATCTACTGGTCGGTGGGGTGTATCAGTTGGAATTGTTCTCCTTCCCGGAAAGCCCCTTAAGACAAACCTATCCCGAAGCAAGGGGGCTAAGACATCTGGCTTTTGAAGTGGAGGATATTGATCAAGCAATAGAAGAATTAAGCAACGATAATATTCCTGTCGAGCCTATCCGGGTTGATGAGCTGACTGGAAAAAGGTTTGCCTTTTTTTGTGACCCGGATGGATTGCCTCTGGAACTATACGAATCAAATAAATAATAAACGTTTGGACAAAAATTCAGGAGATTCATTCAAATAGACCCTAATAAAAGTAAACAAACTAGATCTTCAATTAAGGAAGCTCCATTGCAATATAACGTATTTAAAGCAGGGACAAGTATATGGAGGATCAAGGGTTAAAAAAAAATCCCTCCCAAAAAATAAGCTTCATATCCAAGCCATTCATCAATATCGGTGCTAACAGGTAAGCTGGGGAAGGTAACATCCTTTTCTATACCTCATTACCGATTATCCAATAGTCAGTGAGGTATAGGTGCAATCGTTCCATCATTGTCGAAAGGCAACATTTTGAAGGGAGAGCATATTATGACTTTGCTTTGCTAAACAAGCTCTCCTTTCCATCTTTCATTAGCGTTTAGGGCGGTTAAAGGAAAATCGCCGTTTGAAATCCCAATTCAGTATGAATGAATTGTTTGCATCTGTTAAAAATTTATAATCGGCGTAGGTTCTTTCTTTTTTAGACATATCATCTACATATGGCGAGTAGGTACGGAAAAATAATTGTTTTTTCTTTTCGTTGAATTCCACGAGTCTTAGCCAGCCGTTCCCGCCGCGATAATCCGACTGATAATTAACAACCATTTGAATGACGTCATTCCCGGCTGTGTTTTTCTTGACTTGGTGAGCAATGCCAAAATAATGTCCATTTACTGTCATGAATACTTGATTCTGATCTTTTACAAGTTCATTCCAAATCAGCCGGCCATTAGCTGATTCAAGGGCGACGATTTCATTTTTTTTCACTGTAGGAAAAATGATATCGTGCGAGACGAGAATCGTCGGTTTTTCTTGATGCTGGTCAAGGACGCCTTTCGCCCATTGTAAGTCTTTATGTAGGTTTTTCATATCGACGATCAAGATCAAATAGCGATAACTTCCCGCCTTAGCGATTGCATAGGAGCTATATCTGGATGGAGATGAGCCCTTATAGTATCCTTTTTTTTGAAAACGGTGCGGTCCATAGTGTGTCAGGAAAGGGTTTTTGGAAGCATAGTCATGATTTCCTGCCGCCATCATATATGGAACGTGATACTTATCCAATTTTGATATGGCTTCAAGTGAATTTTGCCATTGTCTTTCTGTATCACCATCGACAATGTCGCCTACGAAGGTATTCATGATGATATGGTTCTTCATCGAGTTCTTGGAAAGCCAATTCATCTGGCTATGAAAGATCTCAGGATTTTGGCTTGAATATTTCTGGGTATCGGGAATGAAAACGAAGTTATAATTTTTCCTATTCGTTAAAAAGGGCAGTTTTTTATTAGAGCCTTCGAAGGGATTATCGTCACGGGGATTCTGTACAAGCCAGTCTTTTTTAGTCAAAGCTTTATTGGCTATCCGTATTTCCTCGATATTCCCCGTAAATAGTTTATCCACTTTATTGCCCCATTCGGAAGCACCGATATTCCAGCCCTTCCCGTTCAATGATGCAATGCCAATTACCTTTTCCGATGCACCGTAATCACTGATGTCATTCAAGGTCAAGGTGGTCGCAATGCCATCATTCACGACAGCCAAATGGTACCATTCATCAGCATTCAAAGATCTGGACCAATTGCTGACATTGTAAGTTAGATTGGAAGGATGACTTGTCCAATGGATTTTTTGATCACTCGATACAGTCAGTGCAGAAAGCATTTTCTTTTCGCCGTCCATTTTATTAAGATTGGCCGCTTTTCCTTGTCTTGAGAAAAGTCCTAAACCATCATTGGCTTTACTTGGCAATTTGAAAATCACTTCTAATGTAAAACCTTCATCGAAATTCTCCGAATTGATCGGTGCACCTTTCCTTGTCCTAAAGTACCGTCCTGAAGGGCTCTTATCTTGATTAGCGAATTTCAGGCTATCCACTCCATCACGTTCATGATAATCTTCTTCAGACCATTGAATCAAATCTTGGATTTGAGGCTCGGCGGAATTCCCCATCGTCACCATTTCCAGATCGTTTCCATTCTTACTTGTATCCTCTATCATTAAGTCCCCATTTTCGATTGAACCGCTTTTGACATGCTTTCTTGTGAATTTCCAATCCGCCAGGATAGTGGCTCGATCATCATCAGCATTGGGATGTATGGAATTTGCCGAATTGGCAATGCCAGGAACAATCATGAATAATAGTGATAGACCAATAAATGCTTTTTTCATTTTCATAAACCATGCACCCCATAACATTTTGATAAAGCACTAATTGAACAGCAGCTATACTGATATTCCTTATTTCTCCCTGATTGCAATGAACCAATAAAGTGGGAAAGATGGTTCAAACTGCAATATTCTATAGTTTGCTTATCTTCTTGCCAACTTATTAAGGATAGGTAAAAAAGACCCATTCAGCCTATTGATCAGTACCAGATAACGCCACTTAAGTTCTATTAATCCTGTGAAGCGGCCGGGACTAATGGGAATAACGGATTAAAGTCGTCCCTTCCTTGTAGAAATCATCTTCTGGATGCCCAAAATCAAGAAACTAATGTGTTAATATATGGATAATGCTCCGGGCGGACGTTAGAGAGAGACATTTATGAATAGACATGGGTATACAAATAGCATGGGGAACGACGCGTACGGAAAGAATGGGGGATAAATATGGAAAAGGGATTTCCAGTAATCGAGACACAAAGATTGATCTTACGTGAAGCAACAAAGGCTGACGCAGGTGATATGTTTGAATATCTATCTGATATAGACGTTGTGAAGCCAATGGGTCTGGAGCCTTGTCAAACGGTTCATGAAGTGTTGGATGAAATCGAATGGTATCAGTCGATACGAAAAGAAGGTACAGGGATTAGATGGGGCATAACCATGAAAGATAACGGGAAGGTAATCGGGAGCTGTGGTTTTTTGAATATGGTTCCAAAACATTTTCGGGCAGAAGTTGGTTATGAATTAAATCAAGCTCATTGGGGAATAGGGATAGCTGGGGAAGCCTTGAAAGCAGTCGTCATGTATGGATATCGTCACTTCCAATTGGAGAGAATCGAGGCTTTGATCGAGCCAGGCAATTTTCCATCACAAAAAATGGTGGAAAAGCAAGGCTTTAGAAAAGAAGGCCTGCTTAGGCATTATGAATATACTTGTGGGAAATTCGATGATTTGTTGATGTACTCCCTGCTAAGAAAAGATTTGGATATCATCTAACGTTGAATCGAAGGGATGAAAAAAGACCGCTGAAAAGCGGTCCCTCTTATGACAAACGTATTGAGTGAACGAGTATCTTAGTGTTATCCCTTGTTGCGGTACTCTCTTTCAACCTTACAAATGCGTGTGGAATAAGATGAGTGCCAGTCTTTTATGCCTTTATCCTGGGCTTTTTTTTGTAAAGCATTTTCCTTTCAATGTTTGATTGAATCCAAGGATATCCAATAAGAAACGGTGATTCCTGAACCGTTCTGATCCTTTACGCCCTCGACTCCTAAAAAGCCTTCTTACTGAGAGGCAAGCTCACTCATGAAATCAGCGATTGACTCATAGCCTGCCTGATCTCCTCCATTTCTGCTGAAAGTAAAGATGCAAGCGTAGTAAGGCGGTTTTGGTGTATTTGCAAAAAACATGAATAAATCCCCCCTTTACGTTACTTTTCAAAGGATATGCTAGGATAAAGACATTTAGAAACCGGTAACGTATCATCCAAGAGACAGGATACAGCCATGTTTAGCCTATAGGGAAGAAGGGGATTATCTGATTTTAGCCGAATATTAAAATGGAGATGATTACAAGTGGGACAGTGATCGTAATTCCATTTGAAATCATAAATACACTCAGAGTTATGCTTTCCGAATTCCTTAGAATGAATAAATGCTTAAGTATTCTCATTTGATATCGATCCGAATGAAGATGCAATGGTAAAGATAATAAAGATGGCCACGTAATTTTAGTATTTATTTTGAACGCGTGAAGGAAATAAGTTCAAAAGGTATAAGCGGATGTCTAAAAAGACGAATTGATTTATCAAGCGGCAGTTTCACTGGACCAATTCATTTCAAACCAGGTACAGCATAGGCTCTGGAGATAACATGAGACTTTTTTTATTTGAAGGGAAGCATACTCCGGAATTTTTGCGAGAATTAATAATTCTAATGCGGTGTTGGCGGGATGAAATATAAGATCTTCTATACTTATGGAATTAGGGAGCGGGTTGCGGAGCGACCCGTTTTTTTGTGTTAAAGAATATTATAGACATATACCTCTTACAAGGATGTTCATAAATGAAGAACTTGTTTAAACTAGCATCATTTCTATCCTTTTTTACACAACTGCCCTTGGCATTGGTAATGGTATTAAAAGAGTAATGAATATATTTTCCCTTTTCAGATAGTTTGCTTCATGCAACATAGTTACCTAGCGCTTACATATATAAAACGATACAAAAAGGTTGCTATAGACCCACCCAATTTTATGTTGGTATGATATTTAGGTACTTAATTGTGGGGGGAAGTTGAATGGAAGAACAAAAGTATAATGACCTCAAATTAGGCGAACGTGGTGCAATCATCAGTATTATCGCTTATATTTGCCTATCTATTATAAAACTGGTCATTGGCTACATAAGTGACTCGGCTGCCCTGAAAGCGGATGGCTTGAATAATACGACCGATATTATCGCATCCATTGCCGTGCTGATTGGTTTAAGGCTGGCACAGAGGCCCCCTGATAAAGATCATGGCTATGGTCATTGGAAAAGTGAAACGATTGCCTCCATGGTTGCTTCATTCATCATGTTTGCCGTCGGTGTGCAGGTGTTGATCGATGCCGTTTCGTCCATGCTTGACGGGGGCAAGGAATCACCTGACATAATCGCGGGGTATGTGGGGATTTTATCGGCACTCGCCATGTATTTTGTATATCGGTATAATAAAAGACTTGCTCTTAAAATTAACAGCAAAGCCGTTATGGCCGCTTCCAAAGATAATATTTCGGATGCTTGGGTAAGTATCGGAACCGCTATTGGAATCTTTGGCTCGCAATTGAACATGCCATGGCTTGATCCGCTGACGGCAATCATTGTTGGGCTTTTAATATGCAAAACAGCCTGGGAAATATTCAGCCAATCCTCTCATGAACTTTCCGATGGATTTGATGAGAATAAAATCCATCTCTATAAAGATGTCATTACGAATGTCAATGGGGTCAAGGGCATAAAAGAAATCAAAGGGAGAAATTACGGCAATAACGAAGTCATCGATGTCGTGATTCTTGTTAATTCCACATTGGATATAAAAGAAGCACATGATATAGCGACACATGTTGAAAAAGTGATGATGACTGAGCATGGGGTGTATGATGTTCATGTTCATGTTGAGCCAAATTGAACGATCTTATTATTTCAGTGTCAGGACGATCTCTCTCTGTTTAGAGGGGGATTTTTTTGATTCAGTAAATGAAAATGGTTTTTTTGCTTAGTACAAGTTTCCACCTGTCTTCATAAGCTACAAAGAAGTAAAAAAAAGGTGGTTTTTTTATGAGTTGTAATTGCAGGAAATGTCGCGAACAAAGGGAAGAAGTGATTACGGATCCTACGAGAACAGTGGTGAATACCAGGACGAACCGGCGCGTGGTGAAGCATATTCATCCGACGGAAGTCATTAATGTAAACAGGACCGTGGTCAGAAATGAGCATTATTATCCGGTGTACGAGAGAGACGTATATGAAACGGTAGAGAAAACGTCAATTGTGGCAGTAACCCGAATAATAATAGCAGATGCAGACCATTTTGGAATAGATGAATAAGCATATCATGAAGCGCCCAGACATGGGTGCTTTTTTCTATCAGGAAAAATGGAAGCGGTCGGATCGGTCAGATCGGTCAGGTAGTGTAAGTATTAAAGCAGGACTAGATTAAGGAATAGGAAAATACGCTCAGCTTGTTATATCTACATAATGAATTTGAATAAACAAAATGGAATGCCCGCCATAAGGGGCATTCCTTCACTTTTCGCTTTCACGCATCTTAATGACGGCGTAGGCAAGATAGCCAAGCAAGCCCATGAATAACCCGGTGCCGCCGACAATATAAATCATCGTGAACACTTTCCCGAAAGTTGTTTGCGGTTCAAAGCTGGGGTGGCCCACGGTGCTTAGAGTGACAACGCAAAAGTAAAGCGAGTCGATTATGCTCAGCCCTTCCTGCTTAACATAGAAGAGTGTTCCTGAAAGCAACATAACCAGAACCAACACGAAAAGAACCTGGAAATTCTTCAAGTGAAAGGCGGACCATAGCGCCTTTAAGAAACGTTTTAAGGTTAGAATGAATGAAATCATGGGTAATCGTAATTCCTTTCGGTATCCGTGCAGTTTTCTCAAGAGAGGGTCAATTGTAGCTGTTCAATCTGGACTGTTTCTTTCACTATACAGGAAAACGGACTGGTTTGACAAAGAAAGTAGGAAATGTGAACCTGGTAGTAAGTAAGCGTGGGAAGGACATAAAGGGGGAATCAAGTTGAAGCCGCGTATCACTGTACTTACGATAGGTGTGGATGATCTCGAAAAATCGCTGGCGTTCTATCGTGATGGTTTGGGATTAAAAACGGAAGGAATCATAGGGAAGGAATTCGAGCATGGAGCCGTTGCCTTTTTTTGCCTCAAGCTTGCCATATGGCAACGAAGCGATATAGCGCATGAGGCCAAGGTTCCATTAACACAGCCGTTCGACTGAATTTACGATCGGTCATAATGTAGGCAGCAAGGAAGAAGTGAATGATGTAATGGAGCAAGCCAATAGCGCAGGAGCCGTCATCACCGATCCTGCCCGCGATACGTTTTGGGGAGGATATTCCGGCCATTTTAAAGATCCTGACGGCCATCTTTGGGAAATAGTCTGGAATCCGGAGTGGGATCTGAAAGAATAGTGCACTTCCCTTTAAGCGGAACCGATCTTCTTATCCGGAAACACCTGATATATGCCGGCCATATTGAAGGAAGCACTTGCCCTTGCGGGGAAAGTGCTTCCTTTTTTATTGTACATGACTATTAAAACTCCACATCGGCGTCTCGGCTATTTTTATCTTTGAAAGGTTTCAGGTTTATATTTTATTTGGCAGAAAGATTTCATTAGCTACAAAAGGCTTTATGGTGACAAAGCTTCGATATAAAAAAATTACGTATCTTCATGCAAAAAAATGATTGACACTATGAATATAACGTTATAATGTTTACATATTGAATTGCCTGTGTTTTCAGTCTTTTAATTAAAGGGGGAAAGGTTATTGACCAGTTTCATGAATATCCTTGAATCAAAGGTGCTTCCGGTGGCAAATAGGATTGGATCGCAAAGGCATCTGCTAGCGATACGGCACGGCGTCCTTGCGACACTTCCATTGACGATTATTGGATCATTTTTTGTTATTTTATTGAATTTCCCAATTGAAGGGTATGATGAATGGATTGCTCCTTACCGAGCTGCTTTGGATGTACCTTTTCGCTTCACGGTCGGGGCGATGGCACTTTATGCTGCATTTGGGGTGGGATCGGCTCTTGCCGGGCATTATAAATTGGATCAGCTTAGTGCAGGTTTTCTTTCTGTTCTGGCTTTTTTGATAACCTGTGTCGTTCCTACTCAAGTCATGGAATCCGTTCCGGGGGTCATCGAAGCAGGAAGGTGGCTGCCAATCAGCTCTCTAAGCGCTGCATCCTTGTTTGGAGCGATCGTTACATCATTGATTTCAGTGGAAATTTTCCATTTTCTCATAAAACGGGACATCAAAATCAAATTACCTGAGAGTGTCCCGCCCATGGTATCCAACTCCTTTGCGGCACTGATTCCTACATTGGTCGTGGTCCTGCTTTTTTGGGGCATTCGTTACGGATTAGGGTTTGATATTAATTCCATCATTACGACCTTGGTGTCACCGCTCAAAAATTTATTGGTAGGAAACAGTTTAGTGGGGGGGCTGCTTACCGTTTTCCTCATCGTTTTCTTCTGGTCATTGGGTATTCACGGGCCAGCCATATTGGGGCCAATCATAAGGCCGATGTGGGATTCCGCCATACTCGAAAATATGGATGCGTTTGCAAGGACAGGCAATGCAGCGAATTTGCCCAACTTATTCACGGAGCAATTCATTCAATGGTTCGTTTGGATTGGCGGGGCAGGCTCCACTTTATCGCTGGTCGTATTGTTTTTATTCTCGAAATCTAAATATTTAAAAGAACTAGGAAAACTATCTTTCGTCCCGGGCATTTTCAATATTAACGAACCGGTCATATTTGGGGCTCCCATCGTCATGAATCCGATATTGATGGTGCCGTTCATTGTTGCCCCGTTGGTGAATGTCATCGTTTCTTACACGTTCTTTCAATTAGGATTGATCCCTATGATCATGGCCAAGCTTCCGTTTACTGTCTTCAGCCCGATTGCCGCTGTAATCAGCACGGATTGGACGATCATGGCAGGCGTTCTCGTCATCTTGAACTTCGTCATCTCGTTAATGATTTATTTTCCATTTTTCAAGATGTTCGAAAAGCAACACCTGCGTGATGAAAATAAAATCGAAGATGGTCCGGAGGAAGAGAAGGCAGGCATAAAATATGCTTGAGATAATAGGCGCAGTACTATCGTTCGTCGGTGCCCAAATCCTTTATTCGCGAACGAAGGTAGCTGAAGGTTTAACACCATGGAAATCAGTAGGCTTGACCATTTTGATCATTAGCCTCTCCATCATTTTATTCAGCTCATTGGGGTCGACTTATTATTTGATTATCATCATCCCTACCATTGTCTGTTCAGTAATGATATCCTCCCGCTACCGTGATTACTTGATGAAATTACAGGCAAGGCGGGTTCAATGGAAAGAACATAAGGAGTGAATGAAGCTATGAAAAGGTTGGGAATATCGATTTATCCGGAACATTCTACACCCGAGAAAGACAAGCAATATATTAAACAGGCCCATCGTCATGGATTTGAACGAATATTCACATGCTTATTATCGGTTTCAAAACCTTATGAAACCGTAATGGAAGAATATAAAGATGTCATTTCATATGCGAAAACACTGGATATGGAGGTCATTCTTGATGTTGCGCCAGCTGTATTCGATAAGTTTGATATAAGCTATGATGATTTAGGTTTCTTTGCAGAAATGGGGGCGGACGGCGTACGTCTTGATTTAGGCTTTGATGGCTTGAAGGAAGCGAAAATGACATTTAATCCTTATGGATTGAAAATCGAATTGAATATGAGCAATGATGTTGAATATTTATTGAATATTTTGACGCATCAAGCCAACAAGAATCAATTGATTGGGTGCCATAATTTTTATCCGCAAAAATTCACCGGCCTGCCTTATGAGTTCTTCATCTCCTGCTGCAAGAGATTCAAGGAACAAGGCATTAGAACAGCGGCATTCGTTACGTCACAAATGGGTGAGATAGGGCCATGGGACATCAACGATGGATTATGTACATTGGAACAGCATCGTGAGCTATCCATTGATGTACAAGCCAAGCATCTTTGGGCTACCGGGTTGATTGACGATGTAATCATTGGAAATGCCTATGCCAGTGAAGCGGAATTGAAAATGCTGGGAGCATTACAGCGGGACATGGTCGAGTTGAAAGTGGAGCTTCAATCGAATGCATCACCGATCGAGCAACAAGTCGCTTTGGAGGAAATACATATTCGCCGTGGAGATATCAGCGAGTATATGGTCCGGTCAGTGGAAGTCCGCAAAAAATATGGAAAAGAGGATTTTGCGGCTCGGGAAACTGTTCCGCAGCAAAATGGGGATGTTTTCATCGGCAATGATTCCTTTGGAAAATATAAAGGGGAACTTCAAGTCATACTACGGGACATGCCTATGGATGAAAGGAAAAACCTGGTTGCGCAAGTAGTGGAGGAAGAACGATTTTTACTTGATTATATCAAACCATGGAGTTCATTCAGATTAATTATATAATCTTGCCAAAAATTGACAAGGAACGATGAATCAATAGAATCCGAGGAGGAATTGTAATGAATATCCTATTATGCTGTTCTGCAGGAATGTCTACCAGTCTATTGGTCAGTAAGATGGAGAAAGCCGCATCCGAAGAAGGAGTGAACGCGAAGATCCAGGCAGTCGCCACTACGGAAGTGAGGAATCATATGGATGAGGTGGACGTGATTTTATTGGGGCCGCAGGTTCGTTATTTACTGAATGATATCAGGAAAATAGGAGATGAGAAGGGTGTCCCGGTAGATACGATAAATCCGATGCACTATGGAACATGCAATGGCAAAGAAGTGCTGAAAACAGCGGTTCAATTAATTTCCAAATAATTAATAAAAAGAGATGAGAGGGTGCTAATTTGGCGAAAACGAAAGAAGCTTTATCTGAATTATCCTTTCAATTGATCCTTCATAGCGGAAATGCCCGCAGCTGCGCAATGGAAGCCATCTCCTTGCAAAAGCAAGGTAAATCCAGCGATGCTCAAGAAAAGCTGAAGGAAGCGGAACGAGAGTTCGTTGCGGCACATAAAATTCAAACGGCCTTGATCCAGGCTGAAGCGAATGGTGAGGATTTTGACATACCATTACTGCTGATTCATGCTCAAGATCACCTGATGACTTCCATGACGACAAAAGAGTTAGCGATTGAAATTGTCGAATTGCATCAAAAAACACAAAAGGTCCATTAAGTGATTTGTCGGGGGCTTGATCGTTCAAGAATTCACCGGAAAATGATCTGACCGCATCATTGTTAGACCTATAGTTTAAGCAGCCTCTAAGACCTGAGTTCGGTATTCTAACGGACTCAGGTCGTTTAATTTTTCCTTCATACGTTTGTGGATTTAGTAATGAATATAATCATCTAATTCCTTTTCAAAGTAATCCATATTTTCGAATTCCAGGAGGAAAAAACCATTTAGACTGTAACATGCCAAACAAGATTTCCATAACTGCTGTTGGTTTAGTTGGAGCAGTGGTTAGCAAGTAAAGGAAACTTGTCCAAAAACAATCAGATCTACCTCATAAAGGCTATGGAGTGAAATAATGATGAAAATTTACCGAAATATGGATGTAATACATATCCATTGACATGGAACTATAATAATATATAATACAGATATGTGTTATCTCTAATTGTGAATCATAAATGGATTGGAAGATCAGGAAGGATAGCAGGAGAGTGAAAAAAAGCAAGATTCATATTTTTTTATCATCAATTATAGATAATGTAGATATCTAATATCATTTTTAAGGTATTTGAAAATTTAACAAGATTGGATGACCAATATCAACGACGATAAAAGACCCATACTGGTTTAGATGGTGGGAAAATAACAAACAAATGAGGGGAAAAACAATGTCAAAAATACTATTTGTAAAAATTAACGATCGTCCCGAGGATCAAGCGATTAGTGTGCAAATGTATAATAAATTTTTAAACACTTTTAAAGAAACGACACAAAATGAAGAGATTATTGAATTAGATTTATTCAATGAAAACCTTCCGTATTATGGGAACGCAGCGATTACAGGAGGATTCAAGCGGAGTAAAGGGTTAGAGTTAACAGCTGAAGAGGCAAAAGCTACAGATATTGTTGAACACTACTTAAAGCAGTTCTTGGATGCCGAAAAGGTAGTTTTCGCTTTTCCATTATGGTATTACACAGTTCCTGCTCCATTAATAACCTATATTTCTTACCTTTCCCAAGCAAGGAAAACAAAAGTCAGTAACAAAAAAGTTGCTATTTTATGTGCTCGTGGTTCGGATTACTCTTCGGAACATATGGCATCGAAGGAGATGGCCGTTAATTTTCTAACTAATTGGCTTCATTATCGCGGCATTACTGAACTTGAAACGGTCGTGATTGAAGGTCATACACAATATCCTGGACTTTCACAAGGAATCATAGAAGATGGTTTGGACATGGTAGGTAAGGTTGCATCCGATTTCTAATAATGATGAGATTCACTTTACAGAGATGGCCACCTGGAAAATTCTTGCGGAAGAATGTTCTGCTTACGATCTTTCGGGTGTTATCCAGGTCCTATAGAGGATAAGCACTACGCAAGGTGGTAAATAAACTTTTAGCCTGCATTTCCGTTTAAACCCAATTGTTTGAAAAGGTAATTTGAAACGGATGTTTTAACTAGAAAACGTAGTTGATTTCTATAACAAAATATATATTAAAGGAGTGTTAGGTACATGCATTTCAATGGTTTTGATCAAGCTGATTTTGACACGTTTACAATAGAAGGACTCGAAACTAGAATGGAAGCAATAAAAAATCGTATTCGGCCGAAGTTTCAAGCAATGGGTGACACACTGACGGATGAACTATCCATATTAGCTGGAAATGAAATGTTTTTGCATATTGCAAAACACGCACGTCGAACCGTTAATGCTCCAAAAGACACTTGGCTAGCGATATCAGCAAATAAACAAGGATATAAAATGCTTCCGCACTTTCAAGTTGGCTTATTCGAAGACCATGTTTTCATATGGCTTGCATTCATTTACGAATTACCTAACGAAAAGGAAATTGCGAGTGATTTTCTCGAGGAAATCGATAGTATTGGGAAGCTGATTCCGAGTGATTATGTCCTATCAATGGACCATATGAAAAAAGAAGCCGAATCAATGTTCAATTTAGGTGAAGAAGGATTGGTAAAATCGTTAGAGCGCTTTCGGGACGTGAAAAAGGCAGAGTTCCTTGTTGGTCGCCATGTTCAATCAAATGATCCAATCTTGAAGGATGGTGATAAGTTCATTTCATTAGTTAGCGATACATTCAAGACATTATTTCCACTATATAAAATATCGCATCAATAAAAAAACGCATATTACTAGTTTTGAAAGGCTAGTACTGGCATTCCATACAAACCATGTTTTCTATAAAATGTAATAGCACTACGGATAAAACTACAATGTAATGGGAAACTGTAAAGACATGGCTTCTATGGGACTTTTAACTTTTTGAAGCCGGAACATAAAAGTAACACCGTGCCAAAAGCTCATATGGGTCAATGACAGGTCCGGCATTAGCAATGAATTACCCTTATAGATATAAGAAGCAATCTGTTGGATATTTGTTTCATATTTAACTGAATATCACGGATGGTTTTAAACCTATGTGACAGATTAAAACCGGGCACAGAGGTTAGGAAGGGATATATCCAAAACATCGGTTAAACTTTTTCATTTCTTGATAGTATTCAAACTAGGACATGGAAAATTCATATTAGACTCAATTTTTTTAGTCGGAGGTTAGTCACATGCAGTTCAGCAAAGGAGTCGAATACGCTCTTCATTGCCTATCTTATTTTGTGGATTTACCTACAGGGAGGTCCGTCGGCGTCAAGGAACTTGCAACATTTCAAGGGGTTTCTGAAACGTATTTATCAAAGATTTTTACTAAATTAAAGAAGTCGGGCATCGTACGTTCCATGCCTGGCGTTAAAGGTGGGTATGAATTAGCTGAACACCCAAGTAAAATTGATTTTTGGGATGTTATAGAAGCAATCGAAGGAAAGCAGCCTTTTTTTCAGTGCGCAAACATCAGGCAAAAGTGCATCTTGTCTGAAGGACAAGAAGTTCAAGACTCCATTCATTGTGGACCCTGTACAATTAACATCATCATGTTAGAAGCTGAGGAGAAGATGAAAGTTTATCTCAAGAGCAAAACCATCTTAGAGCTAAATGATACTTTAAAATTGAAATTGAAGGACAGACATTCAGAGGGAGTGAATTGGTTCCGAAAAGCCCTAGAACTTAGATAAGGGGTCCTGTTCACAGTTTACTGAGTTCACATACTAAGGGAGTATTTAAATTAGCTATACTGAATTATGTTACGAAACTATTTACGGTTGATTGAAGAAGTCTGCATTTATAGACCTATAGAGAAATATATAGAATCCTTCGTCCGAACATTGTGGTGATGATTATGTGAATTTTTTTACACCTAATTAAAGATAATAGGTATCTGTGATATATGCAGTTTTGGCCTATTTAATAAAGAAAAGGAAGGGAAAAAAATGAAGATTGAATCAGTAAATACTGTTGTAAACGCAAAAAAGCAATTTGATGAGATTGCGCAGCAATTTGAAACATTTAGGATTCTTAATGAAGAAGGTATAGTCATCAATGAAGATGCTATGCCCGATCTAACAGGAGAGCAATTAAAAGAATTAATGAGGCGAATGGTTTACACACGTATTTTAGATGAACGATCCATCTCTTTAAACCGTCAAGGCCGATTAGGTTTCTACGCACCAACAGCTGGTCAAGAGGCTTCACAGATAGCTTCTCAATTTGCTCTTGAAAAAGAAGATTTCATTTTACCCGGATATCGTGATGTTCCACAGATTATTTGGCATGGTTTACCTCTATATCAAGCATTTTTATTCTCTCGTGGACATTACCATGGAAATCAAATGCCCGAAGGTGTTAATTGCTTAGCACCACAAATTATTATCGGTGCTCAGTATATTCAAGCTACCGGTGTAGCTTTAGGTCTCAAGAAACGCGGAAAAAATTCAGTCGCAATTGCTTATACCGGTGATGGCGGTGCATCTCAGGGTGATTTTTATGAAGGAATGAACTTTGCAGGAGCGTTCAAAGCACCAGCGATTTTCGTTGTACAAAACAACCGTTATGCGATTTCGACTCCAGTTGAAAAGCAATCTGCCGCAGCTACTATTGCACAAAAAGCGATAGCAGTTGGTATTGCAGGTGTTCAAGTTGATGGGATGGATCCACTTGCGGTGTATGCAGCAGTTCGGGATGCGCGAGAACGGGCAATTAAGGGTGAGGGGCCTACGCTAATTGAAACATTAACATACCGTTATGGACCACATACCATGTCCGGGGATGATCCGACACGTTATCGGACAAAAGAAATTGATAATGTATGGTACGAGGTAGATCCGTTAGTACGCTTCCGTAAATTTTTAGAAGCAAAAGACCTTTGGAATGAAGAAGAAGAAAAAAAAGTAATCGAACAAGCAAAAGAAGATATAAAAGCTGCCATACTAAAAGCCGACCAATACCCAAAACAAAAAGTTACTGATTTGATCAAAAATATGTACGAAAAAATGCCAATCAATCTACAAGAACAATATGAAATCTATAAAGAAAAGGAGTCGAAATAGACCATGGCTCAAATAACGATGATTAAAGCAATCACCGATGCAATCCGTACAGAGTTAAAGAATAATGAAAATGTTTTGGTTTTTGGTGAAGATGTTGGTGTAAATGGGGGAGTATTCCGCGCAACTGAAGGCTTACAAAATGAATTTGGCGAAGAGCGCGTTTTTGATACACCACTTGCAGAATCAGGTATAGGCGGTCTTGCGATAGGTTTGGGTTTAACTGGTTTCCGACCAGTCATTGAAATCCAATTTTTCGGTTTCGTATACGAAGCAATGGATTCCCTAAATGGACAGCTTGCCCGCATGCGATATCGTTATGGCGGTCGTTGGACGGCTCCAGTCACCATTCGTGCACCTTTTGGTGGAGGAGTTCATACACCAGAGTTTCATTCTGATAGTTTAGAAGGGCTGCTTTCTCAACAACCAGGATTAAAAGTTGTTATTCCATCAACCCCTTATGACGCGAAAGGCCTGTTGATTTCTGCGATTCGGGATAACGATCCTGTTGTATTTTTAGAGCATATGAAATTGTATCGTTCCTTCCGTCAAGAGGTTCCGGAAGAAGATTATACAATAGAAATAGGTAAAGCGGATGTGAAACGGGAGGGAACAGACCTATCGATCATTACCTACGGTGCGATGGTTCACGAGTCAATAAAAGCAGCTGATGAACTATCAAAAGAAGGGATATCGGCAGAAGTTGTAGACTTAAGAACGATTAGCCCGTTGGATATGGATACGATAATAGCATCTGTAGAAAAGACGGGGCGTTGTATAGTCGTTCAAGAAGCTCAGAAACAAGCTGGAATTGGAGCACATGTGGTCGCTGAAATAAACGAGCGTGCAATCCTAAGTTTAGAATCTCCAGTATTACGTGTCTCAGCACCTGATACTGTGTATGCATTCACTGAAGCAGAAAAAATTTGGTTACCGAATGATAAAGATGTATTCGAAACAGCTAAAAAAGTAATGAACTTTTAGTTGAAACATAGCCACCATGTATCGTAAAAACTATTTCGCCCTGCAATCGCGTATTTAAAGATATAACAAAAGAAAAACAATAAATTGTAGACGGAGGATTGAATATGTCAAAACATATTTTAATTTTAGGCGCCGGGTATGGTGGTTTATTATCAGCCATGGCAGCCCGTCAACACCTAAGCGTCGATGAAGCAAGGATTACAGTAGTGAATCGGTTCCCTACACATCAAATCATTACAGAACTGCACCGTCTAGCCGTAGGGGGCGTTTGTGAACAAGCAGTTGCCCTCCCACTTGATAAATTGCTTAAAGACTACAATGTTGTTTTAAAAATAGCGACGGTAAAAGAAATAAGACCAGACCACCGTGAAGTATCTCTTGAAGACGGAGCAATATTAAGTTACGACTATTTAGTGACTGCTTTAGGAAGCGAAACAGCTTACTTCGGTATCCCTGGTTTAGAAAAGTACAGTTTCGTACTAAAATCAGTAAATGATGCCAATCGATTACGTGCCCACGTAGAAGGCCGTATCGCTGCATATAGCAAAACAAAAAATAAAGCGGATGGAACGATCGTGGTTGGCGGAGGGGGCTTGACTGGTATTGAACTAATTGGGGAATATGCAGATAAAATACCAAGTTTATGCTTAAAACACGGCATTGATCCTACAGATATTTCACTTTACTGTATAGAAGCTGGTCCTTCCATTCTTAAAGGCTTCCCTCCAGAATTAATTGACCGTGCTTATTCAAGTTTATCGAAACGCGGCGTTACAATCGTTACTGGCATACCAATTGTAAAAATGGATGGTGGATCCGTTGAACTTGAAGACGGCAGAACAATTGAGACGAAAACAATGATATGGGCTGGAGGAGTACAGGGGATCTCCGCAGTAGCTAAATCAGGTATGGAGGTGAAACGGGGACGCATACTCGTAAACGAGTTTTTACAGTCTACATCTCACCAAAATGTATTCGTTGCTGGTGATAGTGCCATTGTATTGGGTACAGACGGAAAGTCATATCCACCAACTGCTCAATTAGCTTGGCAAATGGGAGAAGTTGTGGGCGTGAACGTAACCAGGTCCATACGCGGTGGTGCTATGGAACCGTTCATGCCTGTATTCTCTGGCACGTTAGCAAGCCTTGGACGTAAAGATGCAGTTGGAACAATCGGTGGAAATAAAACGCAATTAAAAGGGTTGCCGGCAACACTTATGAAAGGGGCTAGTGATGTTCGTTACTTAACTCATATCAAAGGATTATTTAGCAAAGCATATTAATTTTACATTCTCACGTTTCAATTCTACCCATTTTTTATTTATAAGATTTTTATTATAGGGTGAGATTTTTCAAAGAAAATAAACCCTGAAAAATGTAAGTTTCGGAGGTGTGAATTATGCGAAAAGTGGTTATTTTAGGAACGGGGCCAGCGGGATTAACAGCAGCCATTTATTTAGCTAGGGCCGATATGAAGCCTCTTATCATTGAGGGAAGTCAACCAGGTGGTCAACTGACTATGACTGCGGAAGTGGATAATTTTCCAGGTTTTGTGGAGGGTGTGATGGGTCCCGAACTCATGGAAAACATGAGAAAGCAAGCTGAGCGCTTTGGTGCCGAATTTAAGACAGGATGGGTGAATAGTATAGACCTTTCTAGTGGGCCCCCATATAGATTGCGTGTAGAAGGATTAGGCGATATTTTAACACAATCTCTTATTATATCAACAGGCGCTTCTGCAAAGTTCTTAAACATTCCTGGGGAAAAAGAGAATATTGGACGAGGTGTTAGTACATGCGCCACCTGTGATGGATTTTTCTTTAAGGATAAAAAGATCGTCGTTATAGGCGGTGGTGATACAGCGATGGAAGAAGCCCATTTTCTAACAAAATTCGGTTCGGAAGTACGTATCGTGCACCGGAGAAATGAACTAAGAGCTTCAAAAATCATGCAAAATCGAGCACAGCAAAATAAAAAGATCACGTGGAGTTTAAATAAAACACCAATTGAAATAATGTCGAACAACATGAATGAAGTAACAGGCTTGAAGATTAAAGACAATGGAACTGGCGAAGAGGAGATAATCAAAACAGACGGCATTTTCGTTGCTATTGGGCATTTACCTAGCACTGGCTTTTTAAGGGGGCAGTTGGATACAGATGAAACCGGGTATATTTTTGTAAAACCTGGTTCCACCCAAACAAGTGTTCCGGGTGTATTCGCTTGTGGGGATGTTCAAGATAGCAAGTACCGTCAAGCCATTACAGCAGCTGGAACAGGATGCATGGCCGCTTTAGACGCAGAACGTTATGTAGAGGGGAGTGCAGTCCATGATTGGAGTAAACCGTGATGAAATACGACAATTGAGCAGCGAATAGTATTCAGCAAAAGTTTCTTGTTGTCCTATATCGAACATATGAACCTTGAACTTAAAAATTCTAAATTAGAGGCTATTTTCCAGAGCTGACAGGTATTTATTCTCTTTACCTGTAATGAACTATTTACAGTTCGAAATAAAAAATATGACAGTTTAAGTAATGTACAATAAACTGTCATATTATTTTTTGTTAAGAGTTTACCGACTAAAGGAATGTGTCGTCAGCGATATTTTTTGTAACAATACCGTTTCCTTTAAAACCTTTGAGCTAATTCTTTTGCTTCCTGAATCCCTTTTTCTTTAATTTCCTGTGCACGATCAGGGTATTGATTGTGCCCTTCGATAAATATTGCTTCCAAGGAAGGAACGCCAAAGAATCCTGCCACCAAATTTTTGATATAACGGTGACCCATTTCCAAATCGGCCATCGGTCCTTCAGAATAAATGCCGCCACGCGCTTGAATGTGCAATGCCTTTTTATCGGTCAATAAACCGACGGGTCCGTTTGCCGTATATTTGAAAGTCTTCCCGGCCACTGCTACTGAATCAAGATATGCCTTCATAACCGGAGGGAAGGAGAAATTCCACATTGGTGTAACAAATACATACTTATCAGCAGAGACAAATTGTTCACTCAACTCTCCAAGACGATTGACTTTTTCTTTTTCATGTTCGGAAAGTTCTTCAAATCCTTTACCTGTTTGAAGTTTTCCCCACCCACTGAAAATATCGGCATCAAGTGCAGGGATATGCTCTTTATATAAGTCGATATGAACCACTTCGTCGTCAGGGTTACTCTGCTTATATGCTTTAACGAAGGCACTTCCCGCTGCCATGCTGAAAGACTGTGAATCATCAAGTGGATGTGCTGTAATATAAAGGACTTTTGCCATAATCAATACCCGCTTTCCAAAGTTTATAAAGTAGCTTTGATCTATAACATCAAAGCTCTAACATTTATTCCGCTTCACCAATAAGTGTGAATCGTTCATTAATATGTTGTGGATTTTCAATTTCATCCACTACTGCGATGGCATAGTCAGCATAGCTAATGTAGCTCTGGCCTTTACCATTTAAAATGACATGATCTTTGCCTGTCCGATAGGAACCGGTTCTTTTGCCTTCCGGGTCGAAAAAACCGGCAGGACTGATATAAGTCCATGCAATCGAATCTGTCTTTTGCAGCTCCTCAAGCTGCTTTGCGGCATTGGATGCCGTCGGATAGACAAAATTCGGGAAATCAGGTGTATCCATTAGCCTTGTTGTATTGGTTTCATCAACAAAGAGGCTTCCAGCACCGCCCACGACGATCATTTTTGTTTGTGGAGCTTCTTTAAGGGCCTTGACCAAGACTCTCCCAGCATCAACATACAAATGTTCCTCGCCTTCTGGTGCTTTATAAGTATTGACCACTACATCGAAGGACGTAAGATCTGGACCAGTTAGCGCGAAAATATCTTTCTCAAGAACATGAACGTTTGTTTCGGTAATTCTTGAAGCGTTTCTCACGATTGCCGTTACGTCCATTCCCCTATCTTTTGCTTCTTTCATGATAAGACTTCCAACCTTGCCGCTTGCTCCTATGATTCCAATTCTCATCCTTTATTCCTCCCAATAGCATTGTGTGATGAAGCATAGTCATATATTATTACGTTAGACAAGATTTTGTAAGTAGTGACTTTTTTATAACATAGTCACAAAAACAAGACCATTAGGAAAGGGAAGGATAATTCATGGCTCGAACTTCATTTCAAGGCGAAATTCCCAAGGAACAAATAGGGGTATGCCCTGTCACAGATGCACAAAATGTAATAGCAGGCAAATGGAAAATAATAATATTATGGCATTTGAAAGAGACTAAACGGTTTGGCGAGCTTCAAAGATTGGTGCCCGGAATATCAAAAGGAATATTGACAAGTCAATTAAGGGAATTGGAAAAAGACCAAATGGTCATAAGGGAAGTTTATCCAGAGGTACCCCCAAAAGTAGAATATTCACTAACTGAGGCAGGGAAAGGTTTCATGCCTATACTAGAAAGTATGGGTGAATGGGGAAAGAAATATGCTATCAACAGCAAAAAATCCTATTAAATATATCAGGCTCTCGAGATGTCTTAATCCCGAGAGCCTTTAATTTTGTTATCATATAGAGCATCCAGGATAAAACACTTATCAAATTGTAGTCATACCTGAACTGCCCCGTAAATGGGAGCCACCGAACATACAATGATGGGTGTTTTTAGTGCTGCTTTTATACCCCTTTACCTCAAAGGATACTCTTTCCATTTGAATATGTATATTTCCATTGATAAAGATAGGTATGTATTTTATAATGGTTATAATCAATTGTTTGCAATAGATAAGAGGGGGTTCGTACATGCTTAATACGGTCGTTTTATATGTACCTATAGGTAGAAAAACGTTTGATATTGAAGCCGCTGAAACATATCGTCAACAAAGTATGAATTGGTTAGAAGAAAGTTGCAGCCATCTTATAGCACCGGATCAAACCATGACATCCGTTGAGGAACTTCAAGATTTTTTAGATTCTATAAAAGATGTGAAAATTGATTCAATTTTATACCAAAGTGTTACTTTTGCAGATGGAGAGTTCATGGTCAAGATTTTGGAATATTTCAAACAGCCTGTCATTGTTTGGTCAGTTCGTGAACCTAGTGTTGGCGGTCGTCTTCGCTTGAACTCGTTGACAGGTGGGAATAGTACAAGCAATGTACTGCGTAATCATCAACATCCTTTTGCTTTTGTTTTCGGAAATCCGGATGAAGAGGATTTAAGAAAGCGTTTACTACGGCAATTTAATGTTATGCGTGTTTTCAAAGCATTAAGTGAACTGAAAATAGGCGTTGTAGGTGATTATCCACCAGGTTTCTTCTTCTCACAAGCAAACGAAGGAGAACTGCAAACAGCACTTGGGGTGACACTTCATAAGATTGATTTACAAGATGCTTTTGCTCAGTGCGTGGAACTTCCAGAGCAAGAATGGGTTGGTGAAATAGATCGTGCAGAGAGACAGGTTATTGGGTTGAATCGTAAGGATGAAACCGTAACGAAATTCGCTCAGTTTTCAACGTACATAAAAAAACATATTCAGCAGGAAGAGTTGGACGCATTAGCGATGCGGTGTTGGCCTGACTTTTTTAACGAGTTGGGAGCAGCACCATGTTCAACTTTATCTCAATTCACGGAAGACGGAGTGGTTACATCTTGTGAATCCGATATTCATGGGTCAGTTTCCATGTTTATTTTACGTGAATTAGCTGGTGGAAATGCGCCATATTTAGGAGACATGGTCCATGTGGATGAAGCAAAAAATTCAGTTGTCTTTTGGCATTGTGGTGCAGGAGCGTATTCTCTTGCCAATCCTTCCACAGGAGCAACAGTCGGTGTACATCCGAATCGGAAAATAGGATTCGCAATGGATTTTGGTTTGAAAGCAGGAGTCGTGACGATCTTTAGAGTAAGTCATACACCTGAAGGGTACCGTCTTTTAGTCATGAAAGGAAATGCATTGGACGTAGAGCAGCCTTTTTCAGGGACTTCTGTGGAAGTTGAATTAATAACAGATGTTACGGACACACTTTACAAACTTATGCATGCAGGATACGAACCCCACTTCGCTTTAGTTTATGGAGATGTAACCGAACACCTCATTGAATTGGGACGAATGCTTCAATTAAAAACCGATGTGTATGTATAAATGAAATAGTATCTCTCCCTACAGCAAAAGCTAGATCATGATATATACTTTATCGTAAAGACTGGCTTGAAGGAGTTGGACAAAGTGAAAAACATGATAGATGCCAATAAAAATGTTGCTCTTTATCTACAGGTGAAAGACATTTTAGTTAAGCGGATTCAGGAAAAAGTATGGAGGGCAAACGCTTTAATACCAACGGAACAAGAGCTGATGCAAGAATTTGATGTTAGCCGCACTACATTAAGGCAGGCCATTTCGATTCTCGTTCAAGATGGATTATTGGAGAAGAAACAAGGAAGAGG
Organism: Peribacillus folii; assembly: GCF_030271255.1. Taxonomy (GTDB): domain Bacteria; phylum Bacillota; class Bacilli; order Bacillales; family DSM-1321; genus Peribacillus. The sequence goes on along the minus strand of NZ_JASJOM010000004.1, from coordinate 327,495 downwards.
AACAATCGTGAAGCCCCAGCCCCTTATCGGTGGAAGTTTAGGAAGACTGAAGGGATTAGCAGAAGAAGTAACAGAGAGAGGTTTAACACCAAATTCAAAATTACTGCGTACAGATTTTAAAAAAGACCTCTATTACGAAACATCCATGCTTCAATTAGCAGACGGGGCAGAAGTTTGCGTAATTGAGAGGATCCGTTTCGCTGATGACGTACCGATTGCGATTGAACGTTCCTGTTGGCCAGTCCATATTGGAAAAATAATTAACAAGCATGATTTAAATAATGCGAAATTTTATGACATCCTAGAGGAAAATGAAATTTTCTTAAAACGTGCAAAAGAAAAAATTTGTGCGATCAACGCGACTATTTATGAAGCGGATTTACTTGGCATCCGCGGTGGAGAAGCTTTGCTTGAAATGACAAGACTAAGCTTTGGATTTGATGATAAACCACTGGAATTTACGATAACGAAATATCGCAGTGATAAATATCATTATGATATAGATCTTCTTAGGTAAATCTTAATTTGAATAAGGGAGTGGAGCGTATGATGAATGCAACACAAGTTGAGCAATATGGTTTATATGTGGCGGGACTTTGGGAAACAACCTCAGAAACAATGAACGTATTAAACAAATATACACAAAAACCAGCAGCAGAAATTTCTATAGCAACAAAACAACATGTGGACACGGCCGTAAAGAGTGCAAAAACCGCGCTAAAGCAAAATTTTTCATCATATGAACGATATGAGGTATTAATGAAAGCCGCTCAGTTGTTATTAGAGCGCCGCGAAGAATTTGCCCGAATTTTAGCGATTGAAGTTGGAAAATCCATTCGTGAATCACGTGTAGAAGTTGATCGTTCTGCTCAAACTTTACAAATATCTGCAGAAGAGGCAAAGCGCATTCATGGAGAAGGTGTGCCTGTTGAGTCAGCTCAAGGATCCGAAAATCGCATGGCCTTTACCGTCCGTGTTCCAGTAGGTGTCATTGCCGCTATCACTCCATTTAATGCACCGATTAATCTGGTCTGCCATAAAATCGGACCGGCACTTGCGGCTGGTAATAGTGTGGTCTTAAAACCAGCTGAAGTAACTCCAATCTGTGCGATTAAACTGGCAAGCTTATTTGAAGAGGCCGGGCTACCTAAGGGACGGCTACAAGTTCTAACTGGAGATGGAGCGCAAATCGGTGGATGGCTACTGGAAAATCAAGATGTGAACATGTTCACTTTTACAGGAAGTCCACGTGTGGGAGAATTGATTCGTTCAAAGGCTGGTTTACGAAAAGTGTCTCTTGAACTAGGAAACAATTCAGCGACCATCGTTCATAAAGATTCAGATTTAGAAAAAGCTGCAACTTTAGTTTCACAAAAAAGCTTTAGTAATGCAGGACAAGTTTGTATATCCGTCCAGCGCATTTATGTTCATAAAGATATCTATGAAACTTTTGTTGCAAAGTTAATAGAAAAAACGGAAGAGTTCGTGGTTGGCAACCCAATGGATGAAAAAACAGATATTGGGCCTATGATTCGCCTTACTGAAGCGGAGAGAGTAGAGGCATGGGTGAAAGAAGCGGTCGAACAAGGTGCACGGATTGAGGTAGGTGGCAAACGTGAAGATACCTTCTATTGGCCTACAATTTTAACGAATGTAAATGATGACATGAGGGTTTGCCGTCAAGAAGTGTTTGGCCCAGTTGTATCGATCGCCACATATGAAGAAATAGACGAAGTGATCGCTAAAGTTAACGACTCTGATTACGGGTTGCAAGCTGGGCTTTTCACGAACGATTTGCAAGTAGCCATGAAAGCAGCACGTGAAATAGAGGTGGGCGGACTGATCGTAAATGATGCTTCAGCATACAGGGTCGATCATATGCCATATGGTGGCGTGAAGAAGAGTGGTAATGGAAAAGAAGGCCCAAAATATGCGATTGAAGAAATGACTGAAGAACGTATCATTGTCTTGAATTTATAACCCGTAATAAGGACCTAGAGTGGTAATAAATCTAGGTCTTTTCTTTAATAGATGACAAAACAAAAAGTAATGTAGGTGACAAAGATGGGGTTTTTTACTATTCTCCTGCCGATTTTCGGTATATTTGCGATCGGGTTTATCGGACAAAAGAAAATCGGTTTTGATACAAAGACCATCTCGACTATGGCGCTTTACATCATGTCGCCGATTCTCGTATTCAGGACTTTTTATACTACTTCATTTAACATAAACTATATATATCTTGCATTTTACACATTAGCTCTATGTTATTCATTAATCGCAGTCGTGTACATTATTTCTTATTTTCAAGGCTATTCGACCACGGAGACGTGTGGGATGATCTTGGCATCATCTTTTATGAATAACGGAAACTATGGTACCCCTGTAGTTCTTTTGCTCTTTGGTGCTACTGGACTGAAATCTGCCATCATTTTAATGGTGATACAACAAGTAGTCATGTGTACGGTAGGCGTGTATTATGCTGCAAAGGGGAGTCCGGATGGTAATGGCATCCGCTCAGCGATTCGGGCAGTCCAACGTATGCCCATCGTATATGGGGGGCTTTTAGGAGCAGTTTTTCAATTACTCCATATTCCTTTGAGCAAATCCGTAATAGAAGCTGTCAATTTAGTGGCAGATGCAGCCATCCCAACTGTAATGATCGTTCTAGGCATGCAACTGGCTAATATATCAATCAAACAATTAGCCAAAGCCAAGATTTCTTGGTCGCTGCTAATCAAGCTGGCGATTTCACCGGCAATTGCGTATATGCTAACTCTTTTCTTGCCTGTAGATGAGATGGTTAAACAAATCATGATCATTATGGCAGCCATGCCAACTGCCGCCAATACGACGATGTACGCCCTTCAATTCAACACTGAGTCGGAGTTCGTTTCGAGCACGACCCTTATTAGCACATCATTAAGTCTTGCAACATTGCCTATTATATTTATGATTGTTTTATAAAGTGATAGGGTGTTTCCATAGATGTTTTGATTTAAAATGTAGACAATCTCGATAAAAGTCGCGTTTGTCTATTTTTTATTGGTCGTACCATTTGAACGTTGCTTTCCGCTCTGCGTGATAACAAAGATAGAATCTCCATTCCCTATAGTTTGATAATTTGTACAATGGATGTTTCGGCATGCGCTCCCTTATCCAGAGGTGGTTCTGGAGGCTCCCATTTCTTTGCATTTATATCTTGTTGAAAAAGGTGTATCCAGTGGTAGGAGTAAACAGGAGTATGTATGGAATGACATTTCTTCTTGTTACCTTGGCCAATTGGAAGGTCTATTAAGGTACTCAACAGCAAATAAATTGAGTTTTCGGGAGTTCGGATATCTGAAAAAAGGAATTCCAACCCCTTTTTGTCTACAAATCAGGCTTGCTAGGTTCCTACTATATAATGGTGCTTGTCAGTGTCTTGCAATTTTCAGTGATTAAAGGAATGGAAAGTGGGGGAAGACGAAACGGGGCATCGCACTGACTGCTGGGATTCAAAGGCAAGAAATATGAAAATGCGGCACTACCCATAAAAAGGGTAGTGCCGCATTTTTCATGCTCCGCCGATTTAATTGGAGACAGTCGCTTTTCCGTCATGGATGTTCTTTAACAATTCATCAATGTGTACCACTTTTCCAGTTTTAATTGATTCTTCTGCTGCGATACCTACGACAATGGACCAAAAACCTTCTTCCACAGTGGCAGTGGTGGTTGAAACGCCTTCAATATTATCAATAAAGTATTTGTGCTCATAATATGTTCCGCCATTATGCCCACTGCTTTGAATAACAGATGGATAACAAGGAGTGGAGATTCTTGTAGGATTACTTTCACCACTTAATACTTCCAGATGTGTATTCGGTCTATTCACTGGTAAAAAATCATCGTTTTCATATGCTCTAAGTCTTCCTTCATCTCCACATATCGTAATTTCTTCATAAAACATAGGAGAAAACATGCACAAATTAAAATTCGTGTTAACACCATTTTCATAGACGATATTGACATTAGCATGATCGATAATATCAGATTTTTGATCTTTATATTCAAAGTCTTTAAAATTGACAGCGCTTCCTCCAGTTGCATAAACGAAAGAAGGCTTGGATTGAGCAAATAAATTTAAAAGGTCAAAATAATGACAACATTTTTCAACAAGGGTTCCGCCAGAATACTTAGAAAATTTATTCCATTGGTTTACTTTATCCAGGAATGGAAGTCTATGCTCTACAATGCTGATCGTCTTAATATCACCGATTGCTTTGCGCTCGATCGCTTCGTGAAGCGATTCGTTGTAAATCGCTTTGTAACGATATTGAAGGCCGATTTGAAAGATTCCTTTATACCCATCAGCAAGTTTCTTAATTTCTAATGCATCTTCTAAATTTGTAGCCATTGGTTTTTCTAGTAAAATATGCTTTCCGGATTTGACCGCTTCTCTCACAATCTCAAGATGGGTATAATTCGGGGTACAAATAATCAGTCCATCTACTTGTGGATCATGACAAGCTTCCTCGAGAGTCCGATACTCCACTAGATTATGTCCAGGGAAGTTTTGTGAGAACATCCTTTTCGTATTTTCGATACTTTTCTTATCCAGGTCATAAATACCATGAATGGTTGCTCTTCCCTCTAGCATGGTAACTTTAATATGCTCATGACCAATCATCCCGGCACCAATTACGTTAAATTTATATTTTTGTTGTTCTTTTTTATAAATGTATTTATCTTCTTCAGATAAATAATCAACATTTAAAAACCCTGAGAAAAAATTACTGTTTAATTCTTTTCTTTTTGTACTCATATCCATAACCTCCATGTAATGTAAGAACATTTTGTCAACCATTTAAATAGTTTCTACATGTTTTTATCATGTTCCAAATCTCTCTTGCATTTCCATAAGTAAGGAGCTAGCGTATCTCGTATAAACATAGTTACCTTTAATTAAAAATCAGTATCTTTGTTCATTATAAGAATACGTTTACAAAATTACAAGTGAAGATTAGAAAAAAACAAAAAAATTCTGAAAACATGAAAACTAAAGATTGTGCAACAAACGTACCGGAAAATTTTGGAGTCACGGTTAAAAAACTGAATTTTTAAAACAAATAAAAAAATGCAAGAAAAGGCTTGCTATTTTGTATGCGTTTTCATACTATTATTAAAACATAATTACTTTTTAGAAAAGATAGTAACGTTAATTTGTATCAAGGAAAGGAGAACGTGCCATGATACTTTTTCATCTGTAAGAACTCTATGAGTGTTTAATTTTCTTATGAAGGATTATTGACAATTTAGTTAAATGGGAATTTCTTAAATTTTAAAATGGATATTTAAAAGGAGAGAACTTATGGAACAATCAGTCATTACAAACATGGATCGTCCAGTTAATACTTCTAAGAAATTAAAGCTTAAGGAAAAAATCGCCTATGGAATGGGAGATGTAGGAAATAACTTTTTATTTGATCTAGGTCAAATCTATTTGCTTAAGTTTTATACGGATGCACTCGGATTGCCGTCAGCAACTGCAGGATTAATCTTCTTAATTACTAAAATATGGGATGCTTTTGCGGATATTACGGTAGGCACATGGGTGGATAATCGAAAAAAAATTGGTCCCAAAGGGAAATTCAGGCCGTTTATCCTTTACACGGCAGTACCATTAGCACTTATTACAATCGTTAGTTTTACCAATCCTGATTTTTCACTCACTGGAAAGATGATATGGGCATATGCAACCTATATGGCATTTGGTACGATTTATAGTATTTCGAATATTCCATACGGTTCAATGGTCCCAGCGATGACCAAAGACCCTGTAGAAAGAGCGGAATTAGCTGCATTCAGACAAGCAGGTTCAAACATGGGCCTGCTGATTACTACAGTTGGATTCATGCCTATCGTGTTACTGTTCAATAGTGAGTCCACTGGATACATAGTGGCTGTATCTGTATTTGCTTTTTTAGGTATATTATTTCAACTCTATTGTTATAAGAATGTTAAGGAACGGTATGTATATGATAAGCCTAAAGAAACTCAGGTGAAACTAAGTGAGAGCTATAAGGGACTGCTAAAAAATACCCCCCTTTTGATCCTTTGTTTAGTGAACTTGTTTACTTTTTCAGCTTTCAATGTAAAGCTCGCGGTCCAAGTATACTATTGCCAATATGTATTGAAAAATGTTTCGATCGTTCCTTATATGGGGTTTTTCAGCATTGGCTGTGTGTTTATTGGGGTAGCACTAGTTCCGTTCATGGTTAAAAAAATAGGAAAGAAATATACGTATATACTTGGCTGCGCAATTTGGGCAGTTGGCGATTTATTGGCTTATATATTTGCGGATAACGCTGTAATATTCATCATGTTAGCTTGTTTTGCCTTCTTTGGAAGCGCATTCGTCAATAGTTTGAACTGGGCATTCGTTTCTGATGCTGTTGAATACGGGGAATGGAAAACAGGCAATAGATCCGAAGGTGTGGTTTATTCATTCTTTACATTTTGTCGCAAGCTATCTCAGGCTCTTGCTGGATTCATTCCGGGAATTGTTTTAGGTTTGGTTGGTTATGTTCCCAATGCCGTGCAAAATGCGAATGTGGTTGAAGGGATTAGAGGACTTATGTTCATATATCCAAGTACTTTAGCCATGGCAACGATTATTGTAATGGCATTCTTTTATAAGCTATCCGATGATAAATACAATACCATCGTAAAAGATCTTAATGACCGTAAAACTGGTATACCTATGTAAACAAAAATTACGTAAATGGCTGCCGGATTTAACTAGGATGTTTTAAAGTTGAAGCGCCCGTAATGTGGCATAGTGTAGAATTTTCTATACTTAAAAAACTAACGGGCACCTGGCACAATAATTAAATTTACTAGAATCTGTAAAGAAAAAGCTTGAAATATAAAAACCTTTTTTTTATTATATAGTTAAAGGTAATGACATTTAATTAAAAGGTAGATATCTTTAACTACAAGAGGAGGAACAAACGATGAAATATTTTTTGGACAGTGCCATTATTAAGGAAGTACGTTATGCATATGAAAATTGGGCAATTGATGGGGTAACAACAAATCCTCGCCATATCATGACCAGTGGGAAACCATTCCTTACCGTGTTAGATGAATTAGGAAGCGAATTTAAGGGCGTGGAGAACTTTCCTATTTCAGTCGAGATTAATCCTCATTTAGACGATGCTAAAGAAATGGTTGTGGTTGGAACGGAAATTGCAAAATTATCATCCAATTTCGTCATTAAAATTCCATGTACAGAACCAGGTTTAATTGCGGCGAGGGAGTTTGAAAAAGAAGGCATTCCTACGAATGTCACGCTTGTTTTTTCTCCTTCTCAAGCCTTGCAAGCTGCTAGAATCAAGGCTAGCTTCGTATCGCCTTTCGTTGGATGGAAGGAAAATAGCGGGGATGACACGACTCAATACATTCAAGATATCGCAAATATCTATAAAACGTATAATTTCGAAACCGAAATTATCGTGGCCGCTTTGCGGAATGGCAAACAAATCGTTGATGCAGCGAAAGCAGGGGCCCAAATCGTGACCTGTGGCTTCGATGTATACAAGGAAAGCTTCCATCACGCATTTACTGATTATGGCTTGGATAAATTCCGCAATGCATGGGACAACACAATTACGGAAGCACCAGTAATGAAATGATAATAAATAACATTGAAAGGTTCCTCATAGATTATTCATTTGAGGGCCTTTTAAAATGGAAAAAGGAGCTGAGTAAGGTTGTCAAAATACGACATAGTAAAAGATCTGAACAAACATCTTTCTTTTTTTCATGTTGAAGACCATACGTTTGCCCCATACGGTAATATAATTAACGGATATGATTTCCAAGAGTTGCAAGCATATATGAAAGAAAAGGAGATCCCGCAAGATCAAAATATCTATATTCCCTCTGTAGCGGATATGGAGAATACGAGCGTGAAGGAACGAATTCAAACTGGATTTTATGGAGAAATGCCGATTCAAATTGGATATTGTAATGGTCCGAATGCAACGTTAAATGGTTTAGAATACCATAAAGGCAGTGAAATAAATATTGCCGTGACGGATATGGTTCTCCTATTGGGAAAGGTACAAGACATTCACGACAATAGTTATGACTCTACTAATGTAGAGGCGTTTTTTATTCCGAAAGGAACGGCCATCGAGTTATATAGCACAACCTTGCATTTTGCCCCGTGTAAAGTTAACGATGAAGGTTTCAAGACAATCGTAATCTTGCCAGCCGGTACAAATGAGCCATTAAAACAGGACATCCTCAAAAGGACACAAGAAGATAAACTTTTATTCATGAAAAATAAATGGCTTCTTGCTCATCCAGAAAGAAAACAATTGGTAAACAAAGGAGCATATGCAGGAATAAGGGGAGACAATATCTCGATTTTCCATGAAAAAAGAACAATAGGAAGCTAATAACTATATTCTTAGCTACAAAAGGTGCGGGAGCTTAATGCCGCACCTTCTTCATTTTCACCAGACTTTCAATATCTTAACCCCGGTATGATCCAATTTAGACCGAATAAATCGAATTTAAGTTGAATGAACGGTGAGTAGGTCGAATTATCGACGAAGACGGCCTAATTATTGCCGAAGCTGGGCTTGGTTGTTACATAATGGGGAAAGATGCTATGATTGGTGAACGGGATAAGAAAACATGTGGAAAAGAAGTGAAATTAAGTGGCTGAACCATTAAAGGATTTATATAGTGCTGCTTTCATTCGTGAATTCAGTGAAAAAGTGAGGAGCGTCCATCCGTCCTTTTCCGCTCGATCTTTTCGGGATGAAGTGATGAACGAGGACTGGGATGAGATGAAATTGAAAGAGCGGATCAGGCATATTTCGCTTACACTGGGAAGGCATCTCCCAAGTGATTATTCTGAGGCCTTGAACATTCTGTATCGATTGGAAAAGGATTGTGAAGGCTTCAGATATTTATTTTTCCCGGATTTTGTAGAGGTGCATGGGTTGAATAAGGAGGATTGGGCACTGTCTCTAGAAGCCTTGGAGCGTTTTACCGTTAGGTCTTCCGCTGAATTTGCCGTACGTGCGTTCATCCTGCTTGAGCCCATGTTAATGATTGCGAAGATGAAGGAATGGGCACAAAATGAGAATGAGCATGTCCGCAGGCTCGCAAGTGAAGGATGCCGGCCGAGGTTGCCTTGGGGGCAATCTTTACCGATGTTCAAGGCAGATCCGAAGCCGGTGCTGGAGCTGCTTGAAAGCCTTAAAAACGATCCCTCGCTCTACGTGCGCAAAAGTGTGGCCAATAACTTAAATGATATTGCCAAGGACCACCCGGATGCTGTCATTCAAATTGCCAAGCGCTGGCATGGGTTTGGCGATCCCTATACGGATTGGATCATCCGGCGAGGGTGCAGGTCACTCGTCAAACGGGCGGATCCCGAGGTGCTGGAGATGTTTGGGTACGCGGATGTATTGAATGACCCGACGATGGTAGCTGCAGGTTTTATTGAAAATGAGCCGGCTTCCATTAAAATCGGGGAAACGAGTGAACTTCATTTTGGCTTTCAGGTGAAAGCCCGCGGTTCAGTGAAGCTTCGGATTGAGTACGCCATCGATTTCGTAAAAGCGAAGCAAAAAACGTCTCGTAAATTGTTCCTGCTGGCAGATAGGAATTTTGCAGCTGGAGAGCGTGTTGATAGAGTGAAAATTCATAATTGGAAGGATTTGACCACACGCCGTCATTATGGGGGCCTCCACAAGATCTCGCTTCTTGTGAATGGAGTGGAAGTTGCAGAAACGCATCTCACGCTTACATTGTCATGAGCAATCCTGCTATATGGCCCGTAATGCGAAAGAAAACCGTATGATTTTCAAACCTTTTCCCGGCGGAATTCGGGGAAAGGCTTTTTTATTATTTCAAAGGATAAAGATGCTTGAAAAAAATTGTTGACACACCTGTACGTACAGGATAAGATGAAAGCGTAACCAAATCTTGTACGTACAGGTTTGGGGGACTAATATATTTTACTTTCTAAGGAAGGGAAGTACTCAAATGGGTAAATACACAGAACCAGCAGGGGATTTGCTCCAATATGTCGGAGGGAAAGAGAATATCGCCACCGTCACGCATTGTGCGACTAGAATGCGATTCGTACTGAAAGATACAGCAAAGGCGGATGTAACGAATATTGAATCAATCAAACTAGTAAAAGGAACCTTTACACAAGCCGGGCAGTTCCAGGTCATCATCGGCAATGAAGTATCATCCTTTTATAATGAATTCGTTTCGATAGCCGGCTTGCAGGAAGCATCGAAAGAAGACGTGAAAGCGGCAGCTAAACAGAATATGAGCTGGCTGCAGCGCTTGGTTGCCCATCTTGCGGATATTTTCACACCGCTGATTCCAGCCATAGTCGTCGGGGGCCTCATTCTTGGTTTCCGCAATATCATCGGGGATATTAAAATGTTCGATGATGGCACGAAGACGCTTGTGGAGATTTCCCAATTTTGGTCAGGGGTCCATGCTTTCCTTTGGCTGATTGGCGAAGCTATATTTCATTTTCTTCCGGTTGGGATCACGTGGTCCATTTCGAAGAAAATGGGCACCACGCAAATTCTCGGCATCGTCCTTGGTTTGACGCTCGTTTCTCCGCAGCTTCTTAATGCATATGCCGTGGCAGGGACAAAAGCAAGTGACATCCCGTTTTGGGATTTTGGCTTCGCCCAAGTCGATATGATCGGCTATCAAGCCCAGGTCATTCCGGCGATACTGGCAGGCTTCGTTTTAGCTTATTTAGAGCGGTTCCTGAGAGATCGAGTGCATAATTCCATTTCCATGATCGTCGTTCCATTTTTTGCTTTGCTTCCAACCGTGATCATTGCCCATACCGTTTTAGGGCCTATCGGCTGGAAAATCGGCACAGTTATTTCTACGGTTGTATATTCTGGTCTGACTTCATCGTTTGGTTGGCTATTCGCTGCCGTTTTCGGCTTTGCGTATGCACCGCTTGTCATTACCGGTTTGCATCACATGACAAATGCAATCGATTTGCAGCTTATGGGTAGTGCATTACATGGAACGAACCTTTGGCCGATGATCGCTTTATCGAACATTGCTCAAGGAACGGCTGTACTTGCGATGATTTACATCAATAGAAAGGACGAGGAGGAAAGACAAGTGTCGATCCCAGCCACGATTTCATGCTATCTCGGGGTAACCGAGCCGGCCATGTTCGGAATTAACTTGAAATACGGCTTTCCGTTCCTGGCCGGTATGATTGGTTCAATGTTTGCAGGCATCGTATCCGTCGGATCTGGTGTGATGGCCAACTCCATCGGTGTTGGCGGAATTCCGGGTATCCTTTCCATCCAGCCACAGCATATGGGGATGTTTGCAGTGGCGATGCTGGTTGCCTTCATCGTGCCGTTCGTTTTGACCATCGTCTTTTCCAAGCGGCCTCAAATGAACTTGAAAACGAGAACGAAACCAACGAAATTAAATGCGTAACCATGCAAAGGGGGAGAAGTCTCCCTCTTTTTTTTAGCATATTGGCAAAAGGTCAATTGAAATAGCAGAGGAGGATTTTACAATGAAGAATTTTAAAAAAAGCACCGTATATCAAATTTATCCTAAATCATTCAAGGATTCCAACGGGGATGGCATCGGGGATATCAATGGTGTGATTGAAAAAATGGATTATCTTGAATTGCTTGGCATCGATTATATTTGGCTGACGCCATTTTACCGTTCGCCGCAAAATGATAATGGCTATGATGTAGCGGATTATACATCGATCGATCCCGTGTTCGGGACAATGGCTGATTTTGAAAGATTGGTGAAGGCCGCCCAATCAAGGAATATGGAAATCATGCTGGATATGGTTTTCAACCATACATCAACAGAGCATGAGTGGTTCCAAAAAGCCTTGGCAGGGGATAAAGAGTATAAGGATTATTATATTTTCAAAAAAACGCCTAACGGTGAACCGCCTACGAACTGGATTTCGAAATTCGGCGGCCCGGCATGGGAATATGTAGAAGAACTTGATGAATACTATCTTCACTTGTTCGACCGTACACAAGCTGATCTTAACTGGGGAAACCCTAAAGTAAGGCAAGAAATCTACGACGTTGTTAACTTTTGGATGGAAAAAGGTGTGAAAGGGTTTCGCCTGGATGTCATCAATCTCATTTCCAAGCCTGATTTATTCGAGAATGATTTGGAAGGGGACGGACGCTGCTTTTATACAGATGGCCACAAAATCCATCAATACCTTAAAGAAATGAATGAAAAAACGTTCGGAAAAGATGAAAATGTGGTGACGGTAGGAGAAATGTCATCGACGACGATCGACCATTGCATCCAATATTCTGCCCCTGATGAGAAGGAGCTGTCCATGGTATTCAACTTCCATCATCTCAAGGTGGATTATATGGATGGGGAAAAGTGGTCCATTGCCGACTTTGACTTCAGGCAGTTAAAGGATATCCTCAGCAGCTGGCAATATGGCATGCAAGAAGGTAACGGGTGGAATGCCCTCTTCTGGTGCAACCATGACCAGCCGCGAATCGTGTCCAGGTTTGGGAATGATGGGGAATATCAAAAGCAATCGGCCAAGATGCTGGCAACAGCGATTCATATGCTCAGGGGAACGCCTTACATTTATCAAGGCGAGGAAATTGGGATGACCAATCCGAAGTTCACGGAAATCGGACAATATCGTGATGTCGAATCGATTAACTATTTCAATATTTTAAAAGAAGAAGGAAAAGATGAAGAAGAAATAATGGAAATACTTCAAGCTAAATCCCGTGACAATTCCCGAACTCCGATGCAGTGGGGAAATGCGGAGCATGCAGGCTTCACGAAGGGAGCGCCATGGATTCAAGTGCCAGATCATGCAAAAGCGATCAACGTTGAGCAATCACTGAGCGATCAAGATTCGGTTTTCTATCATTACCGAAAACTTATATGTTTACGAAAGAAACATGATATCATTGCATATGGGGAATACCAGGAAATCCTTGGCGAACATCCCGAATTATTCGCTTATATTCGCAGTCATGAAGATGAGAAGCTTTTGGTCATCAATAATTTTTATGCAAAAGAAGCGTTATTCGAAATGCCAAAGGAAGCAACCCTTTCCGGCTTCAAGTCAGAGCTTCTACTCTCCAACTACACTGATTCAAAAGAGCTTACAGATCAATGTGTGCTGCGTCCTTATGAATCGGTAGTCTATTTGTTGCGGAAGGGGAAGCAGACTAACAAATAATATTGTGGTGATGAAATGAACAGCAAATACTTATCGCTATATGGAGATATCATTGCAAAAATTGAAGAAGGTACATTCCGAATCAATGCAAAGCTGCCTTCCGAGAGCAGCTTCATGTCAGAGTATGGTATATCTAGAGATACGGTGAGAAAGGCCTTGAATTTGCTCGAACAAAATGGGTATATCCATAAAATCAAGGGCAAGGGATCTTTCGTGCTCGATATCAACAAATTCAATTTTCCTGTAGCAGGCCTGATTTCCTTTAAGGAAATGGCGGAAAAGCTGAATCTGCATTCCAAAACGATCATTCATACGCTGGAGCTTGAGTCACCGGACTCAAATATGATGAAGCATCTTGACCTAACGAAAGATAAGGAAATATGGAAGGTTTTCCGGATTCGGCAAATCAACGGTAAAAAAATCATCCTCGATAAAGACTATTTCAATAGTGAGCTCGTCCCTGGGCTGACAAAGAAAATCAGTGAGGATTCGATTTATCGATATATCGAAGGTGAGCTGGGGCTTCAGATTGGATTTTCTAATAAGGAAATCACCGTGGAGCCATGCAGTGAAGAAGATAAACAGCTCTTGGATATGGAAGATTATGATATGGTTGCGGTGGTAAGAAGTACGGTCCATTTAATGGATGGAAGTTTGTTTCAGTATAGCGAATCCAGGCATAGGCCGGATAAATTCAAGTTCACCGACTTTGCAAGGCGAACTTGGTAGAGCTTGAGGCAGCATCTTTCTATGAATATCGGTAAAAGAAACTCCTTTCAAGACAAAAAGGGTTCGGAAATTAAAATTTCCGAACCCTTTTTTCATCTTAAGTTAAACCCATGCACCGATCTCGTTCAGCTAGACCTTGCTTCTTTCGAAGTATGGGAAGAGTTCAATAAAGCGACACCGCCTACGATCAAGATTAACCCGCCCAACGTAATCGTACTGAATGGCTCATTCCAGAGGAGAACGCCTATCAACGCGGTCAATGCAGTGCCTATTCCAGACCAAATGGCATAGGCCAAGCTTAACGGAATCGTTTTAAGAGATAAGGAAAGGCAATAAAACGCCGTTCCAAATCCTATCATCACCCCTAATGTGGGGAATAAATGAGTGAACCCATCAGATATCTTTAGCATGGTCGTACCAAATACTTCGGTTATGATGGATATGCCCAAAGCAAAGTAACCTTTCATTTCAAAACCTCCGATTGAATCTATGTTAATGAGAAACACCAGCAGCAAGCTTCAATATGACAACTCCGCCAATGATCAGGACCAAACCTAAAATTTTTTTTGTGTTGAAGTTTTCCTTATAAACGATTACTCCCACTAAAGCAGTCAATGCAGTTCCGATACCTGACCATATTGCATACGCCGTACCGAGCGGGATGGTTATAAGGGAGATCGAAAGACAGTAAAAGGCTACACCCATTCCGATTATCACACCTATGGAAGGGAAAAACCGTCTAAAACCGTTTGAGACCTTTAACATGGAGCTGCCAAACACTTCACTTATGATCGCGATTGCCAAAAATGCATAGGGATTCAAGATGTACTCCTCCTATATTGCTTTTTTCATGCATGATGTTCCCCAAGCGGCTTATCACCTAGTTAGCCAAAGTCAAACAATCATTCAATCATTGTTCAAGACGTCACAACCAATAAATTGAATGTAAAAGTGAAATCGAATACGATACCATCCACCTTCTGAACGGACTTTCCTAGACGATATCAATGGGGCTGCCGCCAACTCCGTTGTGGTAAATGCTTCACATATGCAGCGTTGATAACGGAGGCAAAAAGGGATTATCAGGAACTTGTCGAATTGTGATTAATAACGAATACAAAAAGGGGTTTTTCTTGTGGAATTTAAGGTAAACAAAGACTGTTTTCATCATGCGCTTTCAGCAGTCGGACAGGCGATACCCATAAAATCGCCTCATTCCATTTTAACAGGGATAAAGATAGAAGCAAATGATGATCACTTAATCCTCCTAGGGAGTAATTCGGACATTACCATCGAAAAAACCATCCGATGACGCTTGATGGTGACAGGGTATTGGAGGTTCATGATAGGGGAAGTGTCGTCTTGCCTGCAAAATATTTAATTGAAATCGTCCAAAAACTATCCGGCTTCATTGATATTAAGCTGAACGCAAATCATTCAGTAACGATAAAATCCGCTGAAATCATCACGGATCTTAATGGTTTCAAGTCCGGGGAATACCCTGATCTTCCATTAATGGATGATGCTGCATGCATAGAGGTAAGCAGGGAAGGATTGCAGGAAATCATTAAGCAGACGGCTTTTGCCGTATCCAAAAGCGGGTCCAGGCCAGTGCTGACAGGAATCAATATGATCTTCAAGGAAAACTTGTTATCCTGCGTGGCAACGAATGCGCATCGCTTAGCTTCAAGCGAGCTTACGATAGAAGCCAAGGTAACCGGTTCGTTCATTGTCCCAAGTAAAAGCCTTAATGAATTGTCCAAATTGTTGATGGATGAGGAGGAATGCGTACATATTTTTATATCAAAAAGCTACGTAAGATTTAAATCGAAACATGGTTCACTTTTTACCAGGCTGATAGAAGGCAGCTATCCTAATGTATTGGAATCGCTGCCGATAGATTTAAAAACGACCATCTTCTTGGACACAGGGCAATTGTTAAGAGGGGTTGATAGAGCTTGTCTCTTTGCAAGGGATTGCCGAAACAACAATGTCCACTTGGAAGTCCTGGACAACATGAAATTAAGGATTTCCTCCAATTCAACGGAAAGAGGGAAAATAGAAGAATTACAAAATATAAAAGATATCAAAGGTGAAGGGGAGGTTACGGTTTCACTTGATGGATATTTCTTATTGGATGCCTTGAAGGTAATAAAGGAGAAAGATGTCAAACTAAGCTTTGGCGGAGCCATGAAACCAGTCCTGACCGAGCCTGTTAATGGTTCTTCCCAGCTTCATCTCATTTCACCAGTAAGGTCATCGTAAACGGGACTTGCTATTTTAAGGAAGTAAAAGATGGATACCGCGTTTTCGCCAACGGTATCCATCGTAAATAAAAATGGTCAGTTTACTAGATTTATGCTGGCAGCATTATATTCAAAGCCAAATGCCGAGCCTTGTTCACTTGTCCCTTCAAGCCAAATGCTTCACCCCATCACTACCTTCCATCATTTGCAAATGGAAAGAGAAATCCCCCCAGCTCCTTGACGACCGATATATTCGTAACTAACGATTAGAAGTGAATCTAAGCCCGACTCCACATGATTCATGACGATTTTCGCAAAAGATAGGAGCATCTTCAATTTCTGTTCCATGATGTTCATCTGATTTGTTTCCATTCAATCAATAAGTAAGCGGAGGGGATGGAATAAAGTAAGACTTGTCCTTTATTGGCATCGGGCAAAGACCATCGCCTTGAATTCTTGGTGCATAATGTGGTGGGGTGCATCCCACCATCAATCAGGCATATTTTTCAGGATCCATTTCTTAATCAATTTAGCCACCTGTGACGGGGCCATGGTCGATGTATCAATTGTTGGGATAGGAGGGAAGGATGTTTGTGCTTCCTTAACCAATTTTTCAGATAGATCGTTCATGTAGTCAATGCTGTTTTCCGTCCATTTTCCACGTGCCGCCAAACGTTCTGTGCGCGCTTTGTCGTTACAAAAGAGATGAAGATAATGTACAGGTCCAAAAAAAGGGAAATGGTCACATATCTCAACATCATAAGGATCGGGTACATGGCCGAACAAAACGGTGTTACGTCCAGAATATGCACTATAATAGGCAACTTTCAACCAATTATCACAAGCTTGCTGATAGTTTTCATCATTTACGATAAGATCCATATCAAAAATATTAACATTTGCATCAACCATGATTTTCTGTAGTTCCAATGAGGTTGCCGATTTACCAGAACCACTGATGCCAGTCACAATAAAAAGAGGGTAAGTTATGATATTCACCTTCCAATGTGTTAAGGGAATGAAATACTGGTATTCCCTGGAATAATTACACCTTATGTATCGTATGTGGATGCTGTGACATGGCATCTTTCATTTACCTAGAACGAAAAAGAAAACTTGAACGGTTTAAGAAAGGAGGAAAACCAAAACAAAAACCCCAAATCGGGGTTTTGGGAAGTTAATACCTGAATTGGCTCCTTGTAAAATCGGGACCTGGAGGAGCACCAACCAAGCCATGGGGGACATAGCCATTCCGGCCGTTACACCCATGAGGATAAAAATGTTTATAGGTGACGATGTGTTTATTAACGGTAGTTGTATGTGCGGGGTGAAAAACTGGAATAACGGTGTTAATGATATTTGTTTTAACATAGTGTCTTGTTGGGGAAGTTTGAGAAGGATCGTACTGTACGGGCATGGCCTGAGGCGGGCGCTGGCCGCCAAATGGGTGCCCCCAAGGTTTATTATACATGTCAACACCTCCCATAAATTTTTAGTCATTATTAGTTTATGAAAAGAACGCGCAAAGGGACTAGTATAAACGCCTTTTTCAAAAAAATGTATGTGCCCACCTGCTGAAAAGGGTTAGCAGTTTTTAGCAACCGCTAACCCTTTTCAGCGCTTGAAGAACAAATGATGTGTATCGTTCCCACATGATCTTTTCTTTGCTTTTTTCCAACCCCCACTTTGGAAACGAAGATAAGCGTAACGCAGCATATAATTGCCAGAATGGCAAATTGGTTAAATTCAAGTTGGGCCTCAAAGACGCATAATGATGCGTAAAGTCATCCATAGCCTTTACACCAAAATGAAATAAAATTTCCAGCTGTCCATTGGCAAGGTCAGCCAATGGATCACCGATGGCTGCGTCTTCCCAATCGATTACGGAGGCAAGCTTATCTTTGATGAATAATATATTTCCTGGCCAATAATCTCCATGAAGGATTACAGCCTTATTCAAGGAAGGTAATGGAAGCGTCGATTGTAATGCATTGCGTATCAAGCCCTGATTTAAGGTTTCGTCCATCTTTACCCTTTCTCCGTGGATCAATTTTTCACAGACTTCTAACTGTTTAGGAAGAAAAGAAAGATCTAGATGTTCACATTCAAGACGATGGATGTGAACTAGAGTGGCTGCAACCTGGTAAATATAATCTGCGAGATTGGAGGGCAAAAATTCTGGCATGCCCTCTACATATTCAATAAGCAAACAGGGCTTAGTGTCATTTTCCTCGGCTTGCTCGAAATAATACGGTGCTGGAACCGGTAATCCTTCATTCTTCAATATTTCTAAAAGCCTATATTCATCCGCCGCAATATTGGGGTTGCGTTTCAAGTCATTCTTGCCATGCTGACGGGCGATCATTCGTACCGTTTTCCCTGTAGGCTGCAGGATTTCCAACCCGATAACTTGCGCAGATATCCCACCTTTTAATTCCCATGAACGGATAAGCTTGTTTGCTTGATTCAACTTCTGAATCAATTGTTCGAATCGTTTACTTCCAGGTGACATGAAGTCCATTACTGCGACCTCCTTTTGATTGAACGAACGGGTGATAGATGGAACGACTTGCAGAAGCATGATAGCGCTAACGTATATTTACTGGCAACATAATCATCACTTCCGTACCGGTGCCTACATCGCTGTTAAATTCAATCGTACCTTGATGCAATTCTATTATTCTCCTGCATATCATCAGTCCTAAACCAGTGCCTTTTTCTTTTGTCGTATAAAAGGGTTCGAACAATCTTTGCAATCTATCTCTGGTTATCCCTGTTCCTTTATCCATGATATGTATGTAGTAATTTTCAGAGGATGCTTTTCCCAAGGTTATTTTAATCTCTTCCCCGTTTTTATCAGTAGCTTCAATCGAATTTTGGATAAGATTTATTAATACCTGCTTCATTAGGTTCTGATCGCATACAGCGATAATTTCCTCCGTCTGAGCATCAAAATGGAGCCGGATTCCTTTCAAATTTGATTGTGGCTCCATGAATCTGATGACACTTGTTATTAGCGAGCTGATATTGTTTGTGCTGACTTTCATCGTTTCATCAGGTTTGGCTATAAACATAAATTCATTCACAATGCTGTTGATCCGTTCCAATTCCAGCATCATGATCCCAAGATATTCATGTAGGCTCCTATCATCAACCCGTTCGCTGATGATTTGGGTGAAGCCAATTATGGAGGTAAGCGGGTTCCGGATTTCATGAGCTATACCAGCAGCTAATTCACCCACTACAGCCAATTTTTCCAACTCCCGAAGCTTGTTTTCATTTCTTTTTTTATCAGTGATATCAATTGCCGTTCCGATGACCTCCATAACTTCACCATTCACCAACAAAGGATTCAGTGACGCTACGTAATGAATATCTCCGACTTCGCCTTCATAATTCACCGTTTCCCCTTTCCAAGCGATTTCATAAAACCGCTGTTTCATCAGGGCTTGTTTCAATGGCAAAAAGTCAGATAATTTTTTCCCGATGACCATCTCGGTCGGGGTGATTGATTTTGTGATGAAATCCCCTTCAACGAATGTATGTATGAAGTCGTTATCTTTTTTTATGAATTTAAATAAAAAACCATTTCTCGGGATAAGGTCTCGATAGTCATTACTCAACGCATTGTTTTCATTCTTTTCCATGTCTCAGCTCCATTAGAAGGATATGTTTGGTGAAACGAATAGGATGGTACGACCATTTTTGATGGAAGTTCTTGTTAAGATTTTACCAAAGTAAAATAATAGAAGGAAGTTTTTTTCATTGAATGGAAGTTAATGCAGCTAAATACATAGGAAGATACAATCTTTAGCGGCGGTGAGATTGCTTACGATTGCATGAGCAAAAAAGCCGGGATAAAGCATGAAAAAATTCTAGAAATGAGATTTTTTTTAACCGCTAGTTTACGTGTACAAGCATTTGTCTTTCTTGTACATAAGATGAATGGAGGTGATTGAAATGGTAAAAATATTTATTGATCCCGGGCACGGTGGCAGCGATCCTGGCTCGGTAGGAAATGGCTTGAAGGAAAAGGACTTAACATTATCCATTGCGACACGAATCAAGGACATCTTATTGATCGAATATACGAACGTTTTTGTAAAGATGAGCAGGACATCAGATACATTCCCCACTTTAAGCGATCGAACCGATCAAGCGAATGCCTGGGGAGCTGACTTCTATCTGGCCATCCATATTAATGCTGGCGGAGGCACTGGATATGAGGATTATATCTATACGTCAACGAGCAGGGAGACGAAAACGTATCAAGATATCATTCATACAGAGGTCATGAAGCTGATCAGCATTCCGGATAGGGGACAAAAAACAGGGGATCTGCATGTGCTTCGTGAAACGGACATGCCTGCCCTTCTCACTGAAAGCGGCTTTGTCGATAATGTCAATGATGCAGCCAAGTTAAAAACGGCAGCCTTCATCGATTCCATAGCCCGCGGGCATGTAAACGGCCTGGTGAAATCCTTCAACCTTAAAAAGAAAAATACAGCGGTATATCATACTGTTGTTAGCGGGGATACCGTTTACTCCTTAAGCCTTGCATATGGCAGTACCGTCCAACAAATTAAAGAGTGGAACGATCTTGACAGCCAGTACACGATTGTCGTAAACCAAAAAGTACGAGTGAAATGAGTGTAATTTCCAATAATAGTATGCCTCTTAAGAAGGGGAGCAGCTGCAGACAAACTCGATCATGTTGGAGTTTGTCTGCAGTTTTTATTTCAATTGTAATCGTTGCTTTATACTGCAGGCCATCTTTCATTTTTCTGGAAACTAACTCATATATTCATGTAGCCCTCGCAGCAATGTGGAATATTGGTTCTTATTTGGATTATTTTGTTGGTTCATTACCCTCTTTAACTTGTGTAAGGTAAATATTTCCGTGCATCATATGTTCGATATTATCCTTTTAGTAATGAAAAAAGTACAAGCTCGGTCAAAAGCTGTACTTAAAAGTTTCATGGAGTTGGATGAATGACCTTAATCATATATTTTAATGGCTTGGACCACTTTTCCTAATATTTTGACGTGATCTTTTATGATATGATAGGTCTTTTCCTCATAAAAGGGATCATTGCTGCAAGGAACGAGCGTGATCGTTTCTCCTACATTTTTCACTCGCTTGACTGTAGCTTCATGACCATTTACCAAAACTACACCTATATTCCCATTCTCCAGGTAGCTTGTTTTTTCAACAAGGATCAAGGAACCGTCGCTGAACTCTTTGTTCATGCTGTTTCCATTAACTCGCAGAAAAAAATAGTCTTTATTGTTTTTAAGCATGGAATTCAATGTAGGCATATAGGCTTCTATATATTCGTTCGTGAAATTAGGCTCTCCAGCTGGGATATTTCCATAAACACCAATCAATCTAACATTCTTTTCATTCAAAAATTCCATAGAAGGACCATTTTTAACGACCGGTGCTCCGTCAACGAGGTGAGAAAGCGGAATGTCAAAGCAAGTGGACATCATGCTCAACTTATCCATCAAAGGTTTATTTCGGCCTGACTCCCAAGCGGATACAGCGGTCGGCGCCACTTTTAAAATCTTTGCCAAATCTTCTTGTGTCATCTTTCTTTCTTTTCTAAGTATTTTTATCCGTTCCCCAATGTGCATATTTCTTCACCTCCATTTGAATATACACCATGAGTGAAAGTGAGTAAACTCATAGTGAGTGAATTTTACAAAAAAATGATGGTAACTATACTTCAAGTGTGATATCATTTTTTTATACAGGAGGTGACAATATATGACACAAGTAAAATTTACACTGAAGCAAGCTAGGAAGTATAAGGGTTTAACTCAGGATGAAATGGCGAAAGTGCTCAAAATGGCTAAGAGGACTTACATTGACTATGAACAATATAAGATTCCTTTAAGGGTCGATAAAGCGTATATGTTTGCTGAGTGTGTAGGTTTTTCAATCGACGATATCATTTTTTTTGATCCTGAAGTACACTTTAAATGTAGTTGAGGATTCCAAGGAGAATTGTACTTCTTGACGAAGGAGAGTCACTCCTGGAAGAAACAATCTACTCATTTAGCTTCACTAACACCGACCCATACAAAAATCCATAGTTTAGGATTGTCGTATGGAGTACCGGAAGTAGGGGAACAAGCGGAAAAGGAAATGGAAAGCATTGAAGTATTGCATGATCTGATGTAAGCACCGTTGTGATTTGGAATGAAGTTGGCGGGGGGGAAGTCATGGCAGATACTATCCACCATACGGGAGTGATCAGATGATGCGATGGCAGAAACGAGCTTTTCACTGAAATTAAATGGCCTGCCCTAAGTGGTAAATAGTAAAAAGGTGAAAGCGGGATGGCAGCTTTCACAGAGATTTACTTCATCCATCCTCAGAAGAAATCAAGCAATGTAAAGACTTTAGGTGTTATCCTTTATTGTGAAAACCTTTTAATGAGCGCTTATTTCATGGTGATGGGATTATCGAAACACCAAGATTAGGGGTACATGGACAGTGGCACATTCGAATGAATTGGCAGGTAGCATGTTTATTGAAGGTCAAGCCCTTTATCCTTTGCAGGAGAAGGGCTTTTCTTCATTATCGAAGCATAGAGGAAAACATCATCCTTTATCACTATATGACTGGATTTTCGCTAGTTTCTTTATCCTATCTTTTAAAGTGATGGCAGGTAATGGCTGATGAACGTACAACTATTATTAATGAAGGCTCAAGTAAACCAGCATAAGGTGCAATTCAAAAAAGCAAAGGATATAGGAGGAAAAATCCATTGAAAAGCAATGTAATCAATTATATCGTTTTTCTTATCCTCATCGTAACATTGTTGATTATGGTCAGGCCGGACATGACCTCTGCTGGAAAACTAAAGCCCCCCTCCGAAACATTCAGCCCTGGCGATTGGTTTTTGGGGAGCACACCTCCCAATCATGATGCAAATAAGCCTCCGATCGTTTTTGTTCAAGGGAAAAATGGCAATTCTGCAAGCTGGTATGGCGAAACGGATTATCATGGGCTCAATGATATGTATACCAAAGCATATGAAGCCGGCTATCAATCCGTTTTCGTCCAGCTTCATGATTCGGCAGGAAACGGATCCGCTAGTCAATATGACAATGGCCGACTGTTAGCGTCCATCCTAAAGGAAATCAGTAATCATTTCAATGGTGAAAAAGTGAATATCATTGCACATAGCAAAGGTGGCCCGGACACTCAAGCCGCTCTTGTGCATTATGGAGCAAGCCAATATGTGGGCAGGGTCATCACATTAGCTTCGCCTCACCATGGCTCGAACCTTGCCGATTTGGCGTATAGCTGGTATGCAGGCTGGCTAGGCTCACTGCTCGGACAAAAGGATGATGGGACATATTCATTGCAGGTCGGGAAAATGGCAGAATTTCGTTCCGTCACAGATAATCATATGAACTCTCGAAAAAACATGTATTTCACTGCTGCTGGTATGAATAAAGGCCCAGCGTTGACGGCTTTGTCACTTGGAGGAGAATATCTATCCTCATACGGGGAAAACGATGGGCTAGTGAATGTCTGGAGCAGCAAAATCGCTTACGCGACACATTTATTTACCGATCCAAACCTTGATCACGATAACATTCGCATGGGGTCCGCCGTATTTTCCAGAATAGAGCCGTATTTAAGAAGTGCTTCTATTGCGTTCGTTCCTGGCATGGATATTCAACATAACCTGCACGCGGAAGAAGAGACCATCGTTTCCGCCCTCTCTCAAACCGTTCGCGGAGGCGAGCTGCAGCAAAATGCTTGGAATGAACAAAGCTTCCATGTGGATGAGGCATTCCCGGCGGCTATAACCATATATACAGCATCAAAAAATGTCGAGATTGAAGTGATATCTCCATCTAACCAAAAGCATACCCTTTCAACCATTGCAACCAAAGTGAAAAATGAAACATCCTTCTTTAAGGGAGCAACCATTCATACGTTCAATAAAAGTAAACTGGAAACAGGCACATGGCAAGTGCGGATGAAAACGCAGTCACCTCAGGATGCATACCTGTTAACGGCCCAATTTAACGAAAGAAATCCCATTACATTGAGCATGCCAGGAAAAGTTAAACAAAAGGATGCAGCATTTCTCATAAAGAAGCCTCTCCACGATAAAAAGGAGTCAGTACTCACAACCTTAAAAATTCATCTAGTAGATGAATTCGGTAGAGAAATCGCCCCAACAGCCTCCATGCAAATTATGGACCACGAAAATTTTTCCGGAACACTTCCGGATGTGCCCAAATCTGGTGTGTATAATGTAACGATTGATGTTAAGGAAAAAAGAGAGGATGGTACCGAACGGGAACGTACCCTGATTCGTTCGGTTTATATTGAAAGATAATAGGGATGAGTGGAAGATGCCTTTTCTTATGTAAGGCATTTTTTTGTTTGTCATGAAAGAATGCAGGGCCAGGATATCTCAATGTAGAGTGGAATGAAGGGTAGGTGAGGCTTAAAGGACCAGCTTGATCCTACCTCTATTCATTCCGTCTTTTGATTGGATGACCGGTAGGATAAAATGCCAGTTTTGAGGGCAGCGTAATTGCCAATGCTTGCATATCCATAAAACCAGCCCATGAAGATTCCAGCAACCAAATGATGTGGATGGCTGATGAATATGGAGAAGAACAAACCAAGACCCAACACGATTGTAGGAATGAATTTAGACGGGATATGCAGCATGACCTTAACTAGCTGAGTGACGATCATGATGATGGGTATCGCTATCACGGCATCCCAAAAGTTTGTATGAATTGTCGGAAAATCCATCAGTGCACCACCTTAAGCAAGAGATTATTCTCGTTTATTTTCACCATTACATAAACGATTTATACTATCGTAATTTTTACTGATGTCCGAACCTTAACCTCAAAAATTGAGTTTCTCTGGAATGGCTGGGGCTGCAGGAGCTTCCACGCTCAATATACCAATTGGCTGGACAACCTGTAACCTTTCACACCGACCTGAATATGATAGTAATGAAATCCAAGCATAGATTTTCAAGAAAATCTTATCGGGAGGTTTAAATGAGCAAGGAATCGTTCATAAAGGAAATTGCACCTTATGCCTTGAGGATCAATGAAGAATTTAAAATTTTACCTTCCGTCATCATTGCCCAAGCTTGTTTGGAGAGTGGATATGGGACAAGCACTTTAGCCCTTCAAGCGAAAAATATATTCGGAACGAAGGGTGATTATAAAGGCGAATCTTTCATTATGCTGACGATCGAATACGTCAATGGAGCGCCTGTTCAAGTAAGGAATAAATTCAGAAAGTACCCGACTTGGGAGGAAAGTCTTCGCGATCTTGCCAATCTGTATGCATTCGGGACTTCTTGGAATAGAAATTTATATACGGCGGTCATTGGTGAAAAGGATTATAAGAAAGCCATCAAGGCAATATATGATGCGGGCTATGCAACCGATCCAAAATATATGGAAAAACTGGTGAGCCTTATAGAAACGAGTGATTTAACCAAGTATGACGTTATGGTGGAAGAAATCTATCATATAGTAAAAAAAGGGGACACCGTTTCTTTGCTTGCCAAGGCATATGGTTCAACGCAAGTCCAGATTCAGCAATGGAACGGGCTGGCCGATCTCAACTTAATCAAAGTGAACCAAAGATTGCGGGTGAAATGAACATTAATGGGGTGGGGTGACAACGTTCCCTTCAGACTGTAGACAAACTTTGATGAAAATCATCCTTGTCTACGGTTTTTTTATGCCTGTGTGGACTGCACCGAAATGTCTTGCGGCTTTTCCTAGCATACATCCATTTTATGTTTCGATTGCCTTCCAAACTGAGAGTTGGTGCTGCTATTAGTTGCGATTCTAGTAAAAAATAAGCCTATCAAATAAATGGATCTTCCTACGCATAATGAAAGAGTTCGATACATAGATTAAAAAACAAACAAAAAAAGCGCGGTTAGCGCTTTTAATGTATTTGCCTATATAAGCCTATCACTTTACCTAATATCGATACATCGCGCAAAATGATGGGCTCCATATTCGAGTTCTCAGGCTGCAGTCTTATGTAATCCGGTTCCTTAAAGAATCGTTTTACAGTGGCTTCATCATCTTCAGTCATGGCCACGACGATATCTCCGTTATTGGCACTGCTCTGCTGCTTCACGATGACATAATCGCCGTCATGAATTCCTGCCTCTATCATACTCTCCCCCATGATTTCGAGCATGAATACATGATCATCATGAGGAACCATGCTTTCGGGAAGCGGGAAGTATTCTTCAATGTTTTCAATTGCCGTAATCGGCATGCCGGCTGTTACTTTACCAAGTAAAGGAACGCTCACGACATTAGCTTTAGGTATATTATTCGCTTCCTCCATATTGAGGATTTCAATGGCCCTTGGCTTGGTAGGGTCACGCCTGATCAATCCTTTGCTTTCCAGGCGGGATAAATGCCCGTGTACTGTCGAGCTTGAGGCAAGCCCAACTGCTTCGCCGATTTCCCTTACGGATGGCGGATACCCTTTCAGGCGGACTTCTTCTTTAATGAAATCAAGAATGTCTTGCTGCCGTTTTGATAGTTTAGTCATAATGCACCTCTTCCCCAAGTTCTTTGCTTCATTATAGCATGAGGGCCCATTCTATACAAACATAAGTTCGAATTTAGTTATTGACTGAAACAAGTGTTCGTATTATAATTCTTTTATATCATACGAACGAACATTCGGGTTGGAGGGATTATTCATGAAAAAATTATACAAAAATTATATTTATACGATTCTATTAGCGGGTTCTGTATTCATCTTTTCAATTTTATTCTCCTGCACATTAAACGAAGACCAAAAAGAAGATTTCCTTTCTATAGAAGTAAGTGAAGGCGACACCTTATGGGGAATCGCCCAAGAATATGAAGAAGCTGATTTGACAAAAAAAGAATTCATTGGTTGGATAGAAGAGCATAATGGTATCAGTGCGGATACAATTAAACCCGGACAAGTGATCGTGATACCGGTAAAAGGGGAAAAGCTTGTTCAGAATCTGGCTAGTCAGCAGTGAAGGTAGGGTATTATGAAGGCAGTAATATATTGTAGGGTCAGCACGGAAAAAGAGACACAGGAAACATCATTGGCAAGGCAGGAAGATGAGCTGGTCAAGCTGGCAGGGAAGATGGGTGTGGAAGTGGTTGCGGTAATAAAAGAGCAGGCTAGCGGATATGAGCTTAACCGTGATGGGATATTCGACATGCTGGAGCTTTTAAAAACCAAGGAAGCTGAAGTACTATTAATACAGGACGAGACAAGACTTGGAAGGGGCAATGCAAAGATTGCCCTTTTTCATGTCATCCTTAAAGAAGGTGTGAAAATTTATACACTTTCCCATGATGGGGAACTCGAGTTATCGGATTCCGATGCCCTGGTCATCCAAATCGTCGGAATTGTTGAGGAGTATCAAAGGAAGCTTCATAATTTGAAGATAAAACGCGGGATGTTAAGGGCCGTGGAAAAAGGCTACCATCCTCAAAAAAATCTGCGTAATCAAAGGCATGCAACCGGAAGGGACCGTAAAGAGATTCCTATTGAAGAAATCATTAAACTTCGAGCGAATGGATTGACGTTTGCAGAAATAGCAGCCACCTTACGGGGATTTGGCTATAAAGTATCCAAGGCTACCGTAAACCGCCGTTTTCTTGAGCACCAGCAAAATACTGAGGAAAGTCAATCATAGAACTTGTAATTTCGCTGCTTTTTTAATACCATGACAATATCAGCAGATATGAAGGAGCGAAATTATGCTATCAAAAGAAAAATTGGCTCGTATTAATGAACTTTCCAAAAAGGCTAAAGAAACTGGCTTGACGGAAGTCGAAGCTAAGGAGCAAACGCAATTAAGAAGCGAATATTTAGAAACGTTCAGGCGTTCCATGTCCGATACGTTGGAACACGTAAAAGTGCTCGATCCGGAAGGTAATGACGTGACTCCACAAAAAATAAAAGATATTAAAGAAAAAAGAAACTTACATTAATGCTGGGACTTTCCTGATGGGAACTCTCCATTCAAAGATTCTTTTGGTTTTTGATTTAAAAGAGAGCGCGTGCATGTATGTATTCTCCTATTTAGTTCAATCTAAATAGGGGAATTCTTTAATTTCCAGGGAAAGTATGTATAATATTGGTATCGAATAGTGATTTTAGTTGTGATATTTAGCGGGTCACTATAATATAAAGAGGTACATTACAGGAAGGGATGTTTTACTATATGTTAGATAAATTAGATGCACTTTCTATCAATACCATTCGTACTTTATCGATCGATGCAATTGAGAAGGCTAATTCTGGCCATCCAGGTATGCCAATGGGTGCAGCGCCAATGGCGTATAAACTATGGACTGAATATATGAATCATAACCCGAAAAACCCAGATTGGTTCAATAGAGATCGCTTTGTTCTTTCTGCAGGACATGGATCGATGCTGTTATATAGCCTTCTTCACTTGTCTGGCTATGGCTTGACCATTGATGATCTAAAGGGGTTCCGTCAATGGGGCAGCAAGACTCCAGGGCATCCTGAATTCGGGCATACTGCCGGGGTTGATGCAACGACTGGACCACTAGGACAAGGAATCGCGATGGCAGTTGGAATGGCAATGGCCGAACGCCACCTTGCAGAAAGCTATAACCGTGATTCTTATAATGTGGTCGATCATTATACATATAGCATTTGCGGAGATGGAGATTTGATGGAGGGCGTTTCTGCTGAAGCGGCATCATTAGCTGGGCATCTTCAACTTGGAAGACTTGTTGTTTTATATGACTCGAATGATATTTCCCTTGATGGGGACTTAAGTCAATCATTCAGTGAAAGCGTGGCAGACCGGTTCAAATCGTATGGATGGCAATATATCCGTGTTGAGGATGGAAATGATCTTCAGGAAATTGCCAAAGCAATTGAAGAAGCGAAAACCGATGAAGCGCGTCCAACCTTGATAGAAGTGAAAACGGTCATTGGCTACGGTTCACCTAACCGTTCAGGTAAGTCAGCCGTTCATGGTGCTCCGCTTGGTGCAGATGAGCTGAAGCTGACTAAGGAAGCATATAAATGGACGTTTGAGGAAGATTTCCATGTTCCAGAGGAAGTGTATTCCCATTTCAATCAAGCTTGTGTAGAAGCTGGGTCGCAAAAAGAAGAAGCATGGAACGAATTATTCAAGAATTACAAAGAAGCACATCCGGAATTGGC
Organism: Peribacillus folii; assembly: GCF_030271255.1. Lineage (GTDB taxonomy): Bacteria > Bacillota > Bacilli > Bacillales > DSM-1321 > Peribacillus. Next base: position 298,016 of record NZ_JASJOM010000004.1, on the reverse strand, counting down.
TGAACAGCTGGAGCTGGCAATCAAGGGTGAACTGCCTGCTGAATGGGACCAGGAAATTCCTGTTTATGAAGAAGGGAAAACATTGGCATCCCGTGCTTCAAGTGGTGAAGTTTTAAATGCGATTGCCAAAAGGGTACCTAGCTTCATCGGGGGATCGGCAGATTTAGCTGGTTCGAATAATACAGCCATCAAAGGCGAAACTGATTTATTGCCGGGTAATTATAGCGGCCGCAATATCTGGTTTGGTGTTCGTGAATTCGCGATGGGCGCTGCTTTGAACGGTATGACACTTCATGGCGGACTTAAAGTGTACGGAGGAACTTTCTTCGTATTCTCTGACTACCTGCGTCCAGCGATAAGGATGGCAGCACTGATGGGTCTCCCTGTAACGTATGTATTCACTCATGACAGCATTGCTGTTGGGGAAGACGGTCCGACACATGAGCCAATCGAACAATTGGCTTCATTACGGGCGATGCCGAACTTGGGTGTGATCCGTCCGGCTGACGGTAATGAAACGGCAGCTGCTTGGAAAGTGGCTATGGAGTCTACCAATAAACCAACTGCCCTTGTACTTACCCGTCAAGGATTACCTACAATTAAAGACACTGCTAAAAATGCTTATGAAGGTGTATCAAAAGGAGCATATGTCATCTCCGCCGCTAAGAAAGAAGAAGCCGATGCACTATTGCTTGCGACAGGCAGCGAGGTGAACTTGGCTGTGGAAGCACAGCAAGCATTAGCTACAGAAGGAATCGATGTGTCTGTTGTCAGCATGCCTTCATGGGATCGTTTTGAAACGCAATCTAAAGAGTATAAACAAAGTGTTATCAATCCAGCCGTTAAAAAACGTTTGGCCATTGAAGTGGCTTCACCTTTTGGCTGGGACCGCTATACAGGTGATGAGGGTGAAACTTTGGCCATCAATCACTTTGGAGCATCTGCACCAGGTAACAAGATCATGGAAGAGTTTGGTTTCACTGTAGAAAATGTAGTGGCTCGTGTTAAAGCATTGCTAAAATAATGATAAATGGAGCTGACGCCAACTAGTTTGGTGTCAGTTTTTTTATCGTAACATCCTTTTAGTTAGGAGAAATCTTCATTTCGACAAAAAAAGAAGAAAATTTCTCCAGCAAACAACATAACCTGTTCGTTTGTCAATATATAATGAGAATAATTAATTTTCGTTTAAATATGTCAATTATAGGGGAAAGTCATTGTAGGTAGTAAATAATGGAAAAGTTCAGAGTTCGTTGTCCAGGTTAACAAAATAGGACTGCTAGGAGGCATTGTCTGATGAGAACCTATCAAATATTTTTAATCGAAGATGAATTTGCCCATCATTATTATGGTAGAGAAAAGCTATTTTTCAATTTGTTTTTGGAGTATATTCATGCAAGGGGCAGACTGAAGAGTATTTTGCAAAAACAAATCGAATTTGTCACCAAGACAGTCCCTATCATTCAATTGCAATTGGCCATCGAGCAACGTTTGCAAAGAAAGATGAATTTTTGGATACAAAATGGCAAATACTATTTAGAAAAATCAAATGGAGCAAGTAATGCCGTTTTAATTATTGAGAATGAGTCCATTACGTTAAAAGCGGAAGGAGACTATGAAGCGGAAACCGCCTTTTTTGAATGTATCCGAAAATATGAGGCGAGTTTTCTCGCCATAGATTTTGAACACGAAAAATACGGATGGTTAAAACCGATAAAAGAAAGAAAATTTGTCTAAATGGGGGACTTTTGGGCAGCGGGTATTGTATAATAACCTTTGGTCTAGTACACTGATGTTAGACAACATGAAGGAGGAAATGGTATGTGGATTTACATTCTAGTTGGCGTACTGGCATTGATTGCTGGAGTAGTGCTGGGATTTTTCATCGCTCGTAAATACATGATGGATTACTTAAAGAAAAATCCGCCAATTAACGAACAGATGCTGAAAATGATGATGATGCAAATGGGTATGAAACCATCCCAAAAGAAAATTAATCAAATGATGAGCGCCATGAATAAACAACAAACAAAATAAATAAATTCAAGGGTTCATCCATTGATTAATAGCAATTATTAGATAAGCAAATCATAAACTACCTTGAAGAGTGAATCTTTCATCATAAATTTTCCCTTGTTTTTGCTTTATCTTTCAATTATTGATCCGAAACCCCTTCTCTGCTTGATTCCACAAGAGAGAGGGGTTTTTTTGTGTGCAGGGGATATTCCTGGCGTATCTTGCCGTAACGAAGGAAGGATCTCGCTGAAATTATTTCCAAGCTAAAGGAACAGAACGGTCCTAAAGGCAGGAAAATAATGTTGCAAATTTTTGATTATGGCTGAAGTTTATATGAAAAGGCTCGTTACAAAAGCTTATATCTGGTAAAATAGTTAAATGTAACTGCTAATAACAATAGGAGGTACAGGAATGAATGATTCAGTGGGATTTTGGAAACGTCTTTTTGCAGGGATTCTTGACGCACTTATAATATCCTTACCGTTAACATTAATTTTTGGCTGGATAACCGGAGATTGGGAAAATGAAGATTTTTCAACAATATTGGACTTGCTCTACATGCTGATCGTCCCAATCGTCTGGTATGGCTATACAGTGGGCAAAAGGATCATGGGCATACGTATTGTAAGGGTCGATGGCAGGAAATTAGGGATAGGCACGATGCTGTTAAGAACGTTAGTGGCAGGGATTGTCTATGTACTCTCAATTGGGATAGGTCTTATTGTTAGTGCATTCATGGTCGGTATAAGAAAGGATCATCGGGCAATCCATGATTTCATTGCTGGTACATATGTGACATCGGATAAACCTTAAAAAAAGATGCATAAAATTAAAGACCTGAGTTCGGTATTATACCCTACTCAGGTCTTTTAATTTTATCAACATCCGTTTGCGGGTCTCGTACTAATTCTTTTGAAAAATGCTCTTGGAGAAAATACCGATATTTTTCCCCCTTACAGATTTTGAGGAGAGTAAAGCTGTTGGGAAAATGCATTTTTTCAATCTAACTAAACTGAATATATAGAATGCTGAATGTTGAAAATGACAGTTCTGTTCGAGGCTGCGCGCCTCCTCGATTAATTTTCATCTTTTTCAATCATTTGTATGAAATTAAGCGCAGTTTTGGCAAGTGTATCTTTTTTTCTTGTACATAATGAGATGGGATTTTTTAATTGAATTTCATCTACATATACTGTGCCTACTTCTCCACGGGTAATATATTCGTTAACTTCTAGAGATGAAACAAAGGTAACTCCATACCCTTCAATCACTGTTCTGATTGTTTCATTCAATCCATTAATTTGTAAACCAACGATTGGTTCATTTACATGATGGATTTTACATAAAGAAACCAACTTTTCCCTTGATGAACTCCCTTCTTCTCGAAACACAAAAGGCTCTGTTGCTATTTCAGCCAATGTAATATGTTTTGAAGCAAACTTATGATCTTTATGCACGACAAATACCATTTTATCTTCAAGTAATTCCTTTCTATGAATGAATGGATTACACTCTTTTCTTCCACCTATGAAAGCAATTTCTGCTTCATAATTAATTAACTGATCGATTGCACTACGAGAATTAGTTGTTGTTAATTCTACCTCTACCTCAGGGTATCTTTGTTTGTACCGCCCTATCCATTTTGGTAATAAAAAATTTGCTGGAAGATATGTTGCGACAATACGTAGCTTTCCAACTGCTCCATTTTTGAGTTGATCAATATAAGAGTCTATTTCGGCTTCAAGGGAAAATAATCTTTTAGCTTGTTTAGCAAGTTGAAGGCCAGCTTGGGTTAATAAGATGCCTCTACCCTTAGGAGACAGTAAATTTAACCCGATTTCTTGTTCTAATTTTTTTATTTGTGCCGTTACAGCAGGCTGACTTATATTCAGCTCTTCAGCCGCACGAGTAACATTTCCCTTTTCAGCGACAGTATGAAAGAGTCGTAATGCATGTAGGTTCATTATTCACCTCTATAATCATAAATGAAACTTATGAATACCATAAAAAGATATATTATATGTATTGGTTTTCTTGCATTATTATAAAACTATAAAAGTTCGAACTCAAGAAAATTTCTAAGTAAAGAGGTGAGAGGGCAGCTTATATGTCCCTAATAAAATGAAATTAATATGTATCGACTGTGGTCAAGAAATGTCTTCTAACAATTTTAACTTCCGTTGTACATGTGGCGGACTATTAGATATTGTCCAAGATTTTCACAACTATGATGCTGACTTTTTGAAGCATTCATTCCATGAACGCCTTTCTGAAAGAATGACACCATACGCAAGTGGGGTATGGAGGTACAAGGAATTAATTTTTCCTGAGTTACCTGAAGACTGTATTATTACCAAATATGAAGGAAACACAGGATTATACTCTTCTGAGTTGATTAGGAAATATACGGGATTGAATCAAGTTTCTTTAAAAGCGCAAAGTGAAAATCCTAGTGGTTCATTTAAAGACAATGGTATGACGGTTGCGGTTTCTCATGGGAAATCCTTGGGTTTTAAAAACTTCACGTGCACCTCAACAGGAAATACATCCTCTTCTTTAGCTATGTATGTCTCAATCGCTAATGCAAATTCTTATGTTTTCGTCCCGAATAAAGATATATCGATAAATAAAGTATTACAGACAATAGCGTACGGTGCACATGTTTTTAGTATTTCGGGTACTTATGATGACGGAATTCAGTTTTTAGAGGAGAATGGCAGTGATCTTGGTTTATACGTGTGCAATTCCATTAATCCCTTTAGGATAGAAGGACAAAAAAGTATTATTTATGAAATTGCCCAGTATTTAAACTGGAATTTACCTGAGTGGATTATAGTACCTGGTGGAGCTTTAAGTAATGCAACTGCATTAGGTAAAGGATTACAGGATTTATTTACACTCGGGTTTATAGACAAGGTGCCAAGAGTCGCAATTATACAAGCTGAAGGTGCCAGCCCATTCCATAAAATGATAGCTCAAAATAAGAGTGCACTTATCCCTGAACATCGGCCATATACTAGAGCTTCTGCAATGAATATCGGAAATCCACCTAGTTGGAAAAAAGCAATGCTTTCGTTAAGACAAACAAATGGGAAGACCATTTCCGTAACAGATGATGAAATTCTTGACGCAAAGGCTATAATTGATAAAAGTGGTATTGGGTGTGAACCTGCTTCGGCAGCTACTGTTGCTGGACTACGAAAATTAGTGACTCAGCAGGTGATTGACAAAGAGGAGTCAGCACTATGTATCTTAACGGGAAATATCTTAAAGGATACAGATGCCCTGAATGAGTATCATTTAGGAAAAAGTAATCATTCCACTTTTAAAAATGCCGTGCTACCGACTGATTTGACATATGAAACTATTCAAAAGTATATATTTTAGAAACTTTTTAATATCGTAATGAAACTTAGGGAATTGTACTTAGTTCCGTCAAGAAGAAAGTCATAAAAAGTCAGGGCAGTATCCTAATTGGAATTTAGATTGAGTGTTATAGTAGATATGATCGGTTCTGGTGTAATTAGGACCTGTTCGAAACATAGCACCTCAATATCCATTTCATCCACGAATGATAAGGCGTTGGTCCTCTGGCAAGTTGGACCAAGCCTTGTTCGCTTCGAAACGTAAAAATTTCTCCGGATAACCACTTATTGTAAATAGTTGATGGTTGTGTCACTCGCCTAGCTTGGCGGTAGCCATTTTTTCAAAACTGTCCTTTACTTCCTCCGTTATTTCGTTTTTTAAAGACTTGATTTATTTACCTATGGAACAGGTTACTCGTATTGGGAGAATGACCTTGACCTTGCCTGACTGTGTGATCAAAGCCATCTCCGAGAAGAATTGTGTATCTTTTGCCGTTTTTTGCCCATCCATTTTTTGAGTGTGGCAAAATGAATGAACTGATCATAAAGTGGTGAGAGTTGACTTTAGCAACTGTAATGATTAAAATTACAGTAATCTCCTTAAGGAGGATGCCAAAAGTGAATAGTGATTTTACAATAGCTGTGCATAGTTTGGTGTATTTGGCTTATTTGCCAGATCATATGGCAAGCAGTGAGGCTATCGCAGAAAACGTTTGTACGAATTCTGCAAGGATTAGGAAAGTGATGAGCTGCCTACGGAATAAAGGATATGTCAAGACTAAAGAAGGTGTTGGCGGAGGCTATATTCTCGGATGTAATCCTGAAGAGGTAAGTTTAGCGGATATTTATATAACGGTCTCACACGGGACATTGAAGCCAAAGTGGTGTACAGGTGACCCGGAGAAAAAGTGTGTCATATCTTCGAATACCCAGGTGGTTATGGACCAAATATTCGATGAAGCCGAGTTATATTTTGAAAAGTATTTAGAAAATATTACCCTTAACACATTCTTGGAAAAAATTAAGCAATGTCCTTGATATTGATTAGTTTTTTCTTTTATACTTACTGTAAATTTTATTTTTACAGTTTGGGATATTTAAAAAAATGAATATAAATGAGGTGTTTCGATATGGCAGGAAATAAACAATTTGAAAACGGTGATTGGGTACAAGGAAGGTCGAGGGAAGGTGAACTCATTCATGGGTTCATCGAAACCTTAGGCAAAAATCAAGATCTCATTAGAGTGAATGTAGTGGAAAGCGATAATGAAAAGACGGTTGGAAAATCGATTTGGATTCCAAGTAAATGGACTGAAAAATTGCCTGATTTAGAAATTAGTAACGAAAGTCATCTATTGGCTTTAATTGATCTAGCGCTACTTTCCAAAGATGAGACATGGTTCATGGAGTTATCAGGCAAATTGGAATCGATTAAGATTCATCCCCAATTGAAAGCTGAAAAATCCCTTAGCACTGTGGAAAGCAATAGAATCGCGAATCTAGATTTGAATTTATAAATGACCAAAATGGTGGTTTGTTCGTTTAATACGAGGAGGTATGATCATGGCTATCGAGCCTGTAACGGATGATCATTTTGCTGCTGAAATTAAAGCTGGTTTAGTGTTGGTTGATTTTTGGGCACCATGGTGCGGTCCGTGTAGGATGATTGCACCAGTCCTTAATGAATTGGACATCGAAATGGGGGAACAGGTTAAAATCGTAAAACTCAATGTTGATGAAAATACGTCAACGACACACCAATACGGGGTGATGGGGATACCGGCGCTAATTCTTTTCAAAGATGGAGAAAAGGTCGATCAAGTGAATGGCCTGCAGAGTAAAGAAGCATTATCTGCCTTAATCGCAAAGCATGCACAATGAATGGCAATCGTACTTATTCGATAAAAAGTAAGTTTATTTTTAAGTGGAGGTTTGGCAAATGAATTCTAAATATACACCGTTATTCGAAGCATTCAATTTAGGGAAAAAGATGGAATTGAAAAATCGTCTCGTGATGGCACCCATGACCAATTTCTCCTCGAATCCTGACGGCACTGTAACCGATGAAGAGGTTCACTATTATGAGCGCCGATCAAGCGGGGTGGGCATGGTGATAACGGCATGTACCTATGTAACGGCAAATGGCAAGGGATTTCATGGGGAGTTTGGCGGTGATACGGACGAAATGATTCCTAGCCTAGGTCGTCTAGCTTCTTCAATCAAAGCGAAAGGTGCAAAAGCTATCCTCCAGATTTTTCATGGCGGCCGCGAGGTACCACCTGCATTAGTTCCGCATGGCGATGTTGTAAGCGCAGGTGATATCCCATCAGTTGGCGAAGGGAAAGCGATTCCGCGTCCTCTGACAGAAAAGGAAATCGAATCAATCATTGTCGACTTTGGTGAAACCACTCGACGTGCCATCGAAGCTGGATATGATGGTGTCGAAATTCACGGTGCCAATGGTTACCTCCTTCAACAATTCTTTTCCCCGCACTCGAACCGCCGTGAAGACAAGTGGGGTGGATCATTGGAAAATCGCCTAAGTTTTCCGTTAGCGGTGGTGGATGAAGTGCAAAAAGCAGTTGCAAAGCATGCCAAAGCGCCGTTCATCGTAGGATATCGCTTTTCACCAGAGGAGGCTGAAACACCGGGAATCACGATGGACGATACACTCGCATTGATTGACGGACTGGTGAAAAAAGATTTGGATTATCTTCATGTTTCTTTAATGGAATTCTGGTCAAAGGCAAGAAGGGGTGCAGAGGCTGAACGGGCACGGATAGAAGTCATTAAAGAACGTGTAGGAGATCAAGTTCCTGTTATCGGCGTTGGTTCGATTTATACTGCAGATGATGCGATCAAAGCAATGCAATCTGGCGTTCCGCTGCTTGCCTTAGGCCGTGAACTGATCATCGATCCTGAATGGGTGCAAAAAGTGGAACAAGGAAGAGAAACCGAAATCATTACAAAAATGAATAAAAGTCATCAACAGCAATTGGATATTCCTGATCCGTTATGGCAAGTCATCATCCATTCTCCGGGATGGTTTCCAGGGATTGAGTAGGAATCGTTTAAGAACCTTTTCCTGATCGCGATTTGTCGAGGAAAATCTTAGGTTGGTGACGATGGAACAGGTAAGGGCAGTCAGGGGAGTGGCAGCCCTTACCTGTTATTTTCTTATTATCAGCAGATCGTAATAACACGCAAATCATATTGATCGTTTGCCTTTCAATTTTGAAACGGTACGTTTCGATTTTGGAACAGTAAGCGCAAACCCTTCGTAAAAATACGCAGAAAAACACGCAGTGGTCAAAGCCAACCGCGTGTTTTTCATAACGTCATTTAAAATAAAATGGAATCTAGAGAATAAGGGCCAGCTCCCATCAATGCTACACCAATTGCCACTGCCAGGATGGCAAGGTTGTATTCATATCCGTTCTGGGTCGCCCAGTAGCCATTCGCACCATGGACTTTAAAAATTGCAACGAGCATGGTAAGTGCGATCAATATTCCAGCCAGAGGTGTTAGCAGACCTAAAGCGAATAAGGCACCGCCAATAAGCTCTGATAAACCAGCAAACAAGGCCATCGTGACACCCGGCTTCATGCCGATCGAATCAAACCAGCCTCCAGTACCTTTTAAGCCGTGACCGCCAAACCAACCAAATAATTTTTGAGCGCCATGACCGACGAACGATAATCCGACAACTAGACGTATAACCAATAAACCTAAACCAAACATTTATGATTCCTCCTGGATTTATATTATAGTAAGATATCTTTATTTCAAGATATTATAGCGAGAATTTTATCTCGAATTAAGTTATATTTAATTAAAGATAAAACATTGAAAGTGATTTGTCAAATCAATTCTATTAGTTTTTTATTAACGGGCGATACAATCCGTTAGGAAATAAGCAAGAAGTCATTCACAGCATTTTTTTGCTAGTTACCTAACGGCGTACATTTCAAATATCACTCATTCAACAGGAAAGGTCCGGAAAAAACCGGGTGAGCTTTGGCTTGACCGAAATAATAGCTCAGATACGGTTACGCACTCATAGCCATTTTTATATAGATAATCCAAGGTCCGTTCCAAAGCCACCACCGTTTGGGGACGATCGCTCCAATCGTGCAGGAGAATGATGTCACCAGGCCGTAATGATTTTATTATGTGGGAGGATATTTTATTAGGTGCCGGCCGCTTCCAATCTTGGGGATCTTGATGCCACGACCACAAAATGACCTTGAATCCTTTTTTTACTGCAGTATTAACGATTATATCGTTATGAAGTCCTCCTACAGGCCGATATAATGTCGGTTTGTATTTGGCAATATCCCATATCAATTTATCGGTTTTATCCAATTCAGAAGATAATAATTCAGCTGTCATATTTCTGTCGTAATAATGATGATACGTATGGTTTGCAATCTCATGCCCTTCTTTTATTTCCCTTTTGAGGATGCCAGGATTACTTTTCACTTTGTTGCCTGAAACAAAGAATGTGGCTTTGGCATTATATTTAGCCAATATATCCAGGATTAGAGGTGTATAGGAAGGATGTGGTCCGTCATCAAAAGTGATTGCGACAATTTTTTCATTCGTTTTTCCTTCCCAAATAACGTTTCCTGTTTTTTCGTATACCGCCCTGCTGGAAGTTATAGCATCAATATGGTCAGCTTCAAATAGAAAAAGAAGAAAGAGAACGGAGAAAGTCATCATAATGGTTTTCAAAATAGTCCCTCCAGTACTTGTATATATATGAGTTAGTATGTGGAGTTCCATTTTATTTAGCCGTTGGATAGGTAAGAAAGCATTATTCAATAACTTGACACTACGGGGGGCGGCCGTAATTAGACGGTGAACATTTGCAATATGATGGGTGTTCCCTTGATTGGGGCATCCACCGTATTCAATGTAAGCATACCTGCTTTAACAGTATAATTTTCATGAGGCTGCAAAACGCCATTTATAAATAAATTCATATAAGATACCTTAGCTGGATCTGGTATGACCTGTTTTACAAGGTCCGCTATTCCATCTTCTTCTACAAAGACTCTTTGACAGCCATCTGCGACAGCGTAAAATTCATAAACGACGATACGCTTCGGGATTTTTGAACGAACCTCCGTAAAGGAGCATGCAGGGAAAAACAACATAGGTTTAGGGATTTCTTCAGCCTCATTGATACAACGGAAATATTTATAGTCCATTCTCTTAAATTCTCCCCTTTTTATTATCTCCTATATATTTTATAAAAAAAGCGGAGTATCGTGAGGACCATTTTTGGTATTTGTCTATACACTTCGGTCACTGAAGTCATAGCTTATAAAGAAGAGAGGTGAATATATTGCCGTTAAAGATAATGAAATTAGCCATTGAGGCAACTTCGCTGATTAGTGTCAATCCATTGATCACCCGTTTATTTTATGAAGTGCCTGCAGCATTGGAAGGTCCTACTGAACTGACGATCGATCCTGCAAGTTTTTGGACGGACACTGGCGGAGCTGCTACAGTGCTGCCTGTATTGACTGCGGAAAATAGCTCATATGAAGTATTCATTAATGGTGTGCTGCAAATGGAGGATATATCCACATACACACCAGGTGCAACAGGTGTCGGCAGCCTTGTGCTGACAATACCTGATGGGTCAGCCGTTTTGGCAGGGTCACCTGTCGTTCTTGTCGTGACAAACTACGCACCTACCTCGGATGTCGATATTGTAACGTAAATCCATCTGACCTTTTTTAAGCGTGATCAAGAAAACAGGCAGCGCTGCGTGCTGCCTGTTTTTAATGGGGAAATTTCATTAGGAGAAAGGACTAAATAGAAGTGTTTCAAAAAGCCTCAGGTGCAGGGAGGAACGTTACCTTCAAGTTTAAAAACCTGTACCAGTTTTATAAAAAAGTTCATTATATTTATTAAGTAAGTGATCAAGCTGCTGGCTGTATTCCACAGCATTATTCGAGCTCAACCCATCCTTCGCAACAACTTTTATCAATTCATTGCGCTTTAATTCGATCAGTTCGAGGAATTCATTCTGTTTAGCCATTACATGTCCTTTCTGGCCCTAGAAATATAAGGTACCCTTTAATGTTAGTCAGTTGTAAAATCTGTATGAATATAGCAATTATATCGGCTAGCGCGAGTGATTTCAAATATGTGGTGTTGCATTTCGATGAGGTGGATTTTTTTTTGTGTATCGAACGTTGCATTATGCAAAACTTTAATACCACATAGGTACTTATTTTTCTTATTTATACCCATGTTTAAAGGCTGACATACATAGGAGTGAGTTCAATTGAATGACATAAATATTTTGGCCTTTGGTTCCGGTTGTTTACGTTTTATTTCTCCGTGCTGCATACTTTAATTTTTTCTGCTTGGCTTTTCCTAGGTTTTCATTGCGATCGGTTTCAGCATAACCTATTGAGGATCATAAGATTTAATTCGTCAGATTGGAGCCATTATATTCATTGATTTAGAGTTATTCATTGTAGGAATCCTTGTTGAAGGAAAGCGGATTTGAATTCAAAAATCGGCCAAGCGGCTATCAGGGGGTCCAACCTGATTGGATGGGCCTTGCAGCTGGATGGACTCCGTGTGCAGGACTATTAACAAGGGGCGCAGTCATATCGTAAGCCGCAACGAACCCCAATGCCGCCTTGAGCTATATGGCTGCGTATATATTAGGGTTTGCGATACCATTTTTCATATTATCGTTTTTGTCGGAAAGCTTAAATGGATCAAAAAGTATAGCCGTTACATCATGATGGTCATGGGTGTTATTTTGTTTTTTATTGGATGACCCAAATACTCGCAGTCCTATCTAGACTTTTCGGTGGCTTCACTGGTTTTTAGTCCATAAAATGAAAAATTTTCAAAAAAGTTTAATGTGAATCTTTGTGTTTAGGTCTAATTACCCTATATTGTTAATTTACCCCCTTTTATTTTAGGTTATAATTCTTGATTTTAGGTATAAAGTCATATATTCTATACATATTAGATAAATCATTAATTCTTGTGTGGATTTTTATAGCTATTGGAAATGAGGAGGAACGGATCATGGCCCGAATATTAATTGTTGATGATGCTAAGTTTATGAGAATGACGCTTTCAAATATTTTGTCGAAAGCAGGACATGAAGTGATCGGCGAAGGGGAGAACGGCAAAGAGGCTATTGAACTATATCGGCACTTTCAACCTGATTTGGTGACTATGGACATAACGATGCCAATCATGAGTGGGTTGGATGCCGTTAAAGAAATCAAGAAGGAATTTCAGGCTGCCAAGGTTATCATGTGTTCTGCGATGGGTCAGCAAAAAATGGTTGTCGAAGCTATTGAAGCCGGCGCAAAGGATTTTATTGTCAAGCCTTTTGACGAGGGCAGAGTGGTAGAGGCCATCAATAGGGCGCTTAATTAAGGACACACTCCTTGTTTATCTTAAATAGGTAATATATACTTTGTTTATTAAATGAAGTCATATATAATTTTTTATGATACTTACCTATTTTTTAGTTAAAAGGGATGGTTTAGAAATGATATATATATCAACAGGTATAGCGATCGTGATGGCTATGGGTGTTTTCATGTTACGGATGAAGGAAACAAAAAAACCAGTGAATGAGAAGAAAATCATCTTGCCGCCGTTATTCATGAGTACGGGAGCTTTAATGTTCATTTTCCCTATGTTCCGTGTTTCTCGATACGAATTGTTGGAGGCTCTAGTTGCAGGAATGTTATTTTCGATCTTGCTCATCAAAACTTCGAAATTCGAAGTGAGGGATGAGAAAATTTATATTCTTCGCTCAAAAGCATTTATATTCATACTTATAGGCCTTATGGTGATTCGGCTCGTCGCGAAACTTATGCTAGGAAGCACAATTGAAGTTGGCGTCTTGAGCGGTATGTTTTTCCTACTAGCATTTGCCATGATCGTCCCATGGAGAATTGCAATGCTTTACCAATACAAAAAAGTCAAGGCAGCCAGCTTCAGCTAATTGGCTGTGAATTTCAATGAATGTCCTGCATATCAGAAATGCACCGAATACGAGTCAAAGAAATCTGAGGCGCTCAATAGGGCACCCAGATTTTTTTTGTTTTTGGGTATAGCGGAAAATGAAACGGTGGTTGTAGGGAATGAACCTTTTAAGGAAACGGCGTAAATAACCTCTAAACCTAGTAATTTTATCTGAATTATATTATATTAGTGATATTATTATTTTAAAAGAGGAGGAAACGGTTGATGTTACAAATGATTGTGTTTGGGATCATCTGTGGACTAATGCTTGGCTTTGTGCTTCAGAGGGGCCGTTTCTGTGTCGTTGGTGCATATCGTGATTTGATTTTAGCTAAAGATGTAAGGATGCTTTTAGCTACCTTCGTTGTTATAGCGATACAAAGTATTGGTGTTTATGCATTGAATGGCACTGGAGTCATTCAGTTTGCGAATGATGGCTTTCCTTGGTTGGGGACAATCGTTGGCGGTTTTATCTTCGGGGTCGGCATGGTACTCGCAGGCGGTTGCGCTACAGGGACATGGTATCGTGCCGGAGAAGGCATGATCGGAAGCTGGGTGGCCCTTTTTGGATATATGCTTGGAGCAGCCATGACGAAGTACGGCGTTTGGAAAGTGTATGGCGACCAGCTGTTATCCTATCGAACTAGAGACACATATATCCATGAAACCTTAAATGTTTCGCCGTGGGTACTTGTGGTTCTCGTAACCGTATTGGTAAGCTTCTTGGTGTTACGTGAATTAAGGAAGCCAAAGCTGCCGATCTTTCAAATGAAACCGAAGAAAAAGGGCATGGCCCACCTATTATTCGAAAAACGGTGGCATCCATTTATTACGGCATTATTAGTTGGCCTGATTGCCATCGTCGCATGGCCGTTAAGTGCTATGACTGGCAGGATGTTTGGTCTCGGAATCACAGCTCCTTCCGCGAACATCCTGACTTTCCTTATTACAGGTGAGGATGTATTAATCGATTGGGGCACGTTCTTAGTATTGGGCATTTTCCTTGGTGCTTATATAGCGGCAAAAGGAAGCGGGGAATTCCGTTGGCGGCTGCCTGATAAGAAGACATTACGCAACAATGCTTTTGGCGGTGTAATCATGGGGTTCGGGGCGAGTGTCGCAGGCGGTTGTACAATAGGGAATGGCTTGGTGAATTCGGCATTATTTGCTTGGCAAGGCTGGATTGCCATTATCTTTTTCCTGCTAGGCACATGGGTGGCTACTTATTTCACGATCATCCGTAAGCAAAAGCAGACAGTGGGTTCTTTCAAAGCTGCTTAAGACTTCAATGAAAAAATGATTAAGGAGTGGATTTCACATGGCAAAAGTACTCGAGACGACAGGGATGGTATGTCCATTCCCTTTAGTAGAAGCAAAAGAAGCAATTGTCGATATGGCAACAGGAGAGGAATTGATCATTAATTTCGATTGCACACAAGCAACGGAGAGCATTCCGCGTTGGGCTGCCACTGAGGGTCATGAAATTACCGAATTCGAGCAGGTTGATGACGCCAAATGGCGGATAATCGTCAAAAAGGGAAATTGATCGTTAAAAACGTGCAAGGAGCTCCTTTGCACGTTTTTTCTTTTTTTCAAGACGGATTCGTTGGTTATGGAAGCCTCTAGTGTTAACATAATTGAAAGAACACATAAGGAGATGTGGGGAATATGGTGGAAGAGGTCATTTTAAACGATGTTCGACTGCAGGTTACGGATTTTCTTGCAGAGACTGTAAAAGAATCTGAAGGTGCAGAATTCAGAAAAGTCAGTTTTAATTTCAAGGTGACGAATGAAGAATACCATGACATCACAACACTGCTTTATCAAATGATTTTTGATCTGAAGATTCCGCAGCTAAACGAAGAATTTCGGGCGGAAATCCATAATTATGCTACTTCCGTTACAAATTTATATGAAGAAAACGCAGTGGGTGATTTTTCACTGGTTTTACTTGAAGTGCATGAGCAGGAATGATTACTTTGCCAGTCTTGTAAAGATATGGGTTACTGTCTATAATAATAGTGACGATTCTATACATATGAGGTGATTCTTTGCTGAGTGGCTGGTTTTTATGGTTCATTCTATTTTGGGTAGTCCTTTTAATAATATTGATGAGTATTGGCGGCTTTTTTATGTTTCGGAAGTTTCTGAAAAGATTTCCTAAAGAAGACGGAAAGTCGGACATGGATTGGGAAGAATACTATTTGGAACAAACCAAGCACTTATGGTCAAAGCAGCAAAAGGAATTGCTTGAAGATTTAGTGAGTCCTGTACCAGAGCTTTTCCGGGATGTTGCCAGGCATAAAATTGCCGGCAAAATCGGTGAATTGGCCATAAAAGAAAAAGCGGGGGATATCACTGAGGATCTTGTGATACGAGGCTATATCATCGCGACACCAAAGCGTGACCATAAATTTTTGCAAAAAAAGTTAGCGGAACGAGAAGTGAATATGAGTCCATATAAACATTTATTCAGTTAATAAAAAAATGGGCCTGCTGCAGACAACCTCGATGATTTCGGAGTTTGTCTGCAGTTTTTTTAGCTTTGCCTATAATTTGCATCAGCCTGACCTTAGAAATGCCAGCAGTTCGATCCGCTTTCGGGTTCTTGTCAAGTGAGAACCCTTAGCCGCAAAATCGCCGACCAATTCAATAAAGATTCAAGAAGGGCTGCGGAATTTTTTTATTTCCTGCCCTTATTTCATCTGTAAAGCAGATTGAAGAGTGGTAAAAATTAGAACGTTTGTACCCAATCCATGCTATTCTATGGATTTTTGCTATAATGATAGTAAGTAAAAATGAGGACGGAGTGAAACTATGAAATTTATCCATACCGCCGATTGGCATTTAGGGAAAATCGTTCACGGCGTACATATGACAGAGGATCAAAGGTATGCACTGCTGCAGTTCATCAATATCATCGAGGAAGAAAAGCCGGACGCGATAGTGATTGCCGGGGACTTATACGATCGTTCGGTTCCGCCGATTGAAGCGGTTGAGCTACTTGATGAGATACTTTATACAATTAATGTGAAAATGAACATACCGATTGTTGCCATATCAGGAAACCATGATTCGGCACAGCGGCTGTCCTTCGGTTCATCGTGGTATCGTCATAGCCAACTGTACATTCAGGGGAAATTGACAAAAACATGTGAGCCGGTCCGCATCAAGGGCGTGAATTTTTATTGTGTCCCGTACGCCGAACCTGGGACCGTTCGCCATCTCTTTGAAGATGATAGCATCCATTCCCATCAAGACGCCATGAAGAAAATAACCGGCAGGATTGCGGAGAACCTCAATAAGGATGAACCGAATGTCTTTATAGGTCATGCCTTTGTTTTAGGCGGTAAAACGAGTGATTCGGAGCGTGTTTTGTCAGTAGGCGGTTCCGGCTGCGTTACCGCGGATCTTTTCGATGCCTTCGATTATACGGCACTTGGCCACCTTCATAGTCCTGATGCGATTCGTCACCCAAAGGTGTTTTACTCCGGATCGCTGCTGAAATACTCATTCTCTGAGGCAAAGCAAAAAAAATCGCTTTCGATCGTCAATATGAAAGAGGATGGGAGCTTTGAGTTGAGCTATCGATCCTTGGAGCCTAAGCTGGATATGAGGGAAATTGCTGGAACGATGGAGGAATTGCTTGATCCTGCCTTTTATCAATTGCAAAAACAGGATGACTATTTGAAAATAACCCTGAATGATGAGGGCTCGCTCATTGATCCGATCAATCGCTTACGCAAAGTTTACCCGAACGTGCTACACCTTGAACGAAAATGGGATTTGGCCGATCTAAGAAGGAAAAAAGCCTTCTCCTCCATCAAGGATGAACAGAAATCGGAATTGGATCTGTTTGAATTGTTTTACCAAGAAATGACGGATCGTAATTTCGATTCTCAAAAACAGGATTTGATGGTTTCGGTAATTGAAGCGGTTAAGAAAGAGGAGGCCTTGAAATGAAACCGGATATTTTAACGATGCAGGCATTCGGCCCTTATGCGGGAAGGGAAATCATTGATTTCAATTCCCTTGGGGAGCGGACGATGTTTGTCATTTCAGGTAAGACAGGTGCCGGGAAAACTACCATCTTTGATGGGATTAGTTTTGCGATATATGGAAAAGCAAGCGGTGAAGATCGAAGCGGCCAAGATTTGCGGAGCCAATTTGCCGAAGATGATATGTTGACGGAGGTCTCGCTGCAATTCACCCTGCGTGGAAAAACCTATTTAGTGATCAGGTCACCACAGCAGGAACGGAAGAAAAAAGCTGGCGAAGGAACGACGATAGTAGGGGCGAAAGCTGAATTGTATGAAATATTGGCTGATGGAAATAAATTGCTTGGAGCAAATGTACGTGAAGTTGAAGAGAAGATCAAAACACTCATCGGGTTAGATGCAAATCAGTTTAGGCAAATCCTGATGATTCCTCAGAATGAATTTCGAAAACTATTAACCTCGGATAGCAAGGATAAGGAACAGATCCTTCAGAAGCTATTCCATACAGAGCTTTATAAACGGATAGAAGAAAAATTAAAAGAAGAAGCAACCGACCTTAAGCGGAAAAGTGAAAAAAGCACCCAGCAGCGAATCGAATTGATGAAAGGAATCAAAGCTGGCAATCATGAAGAACTGCAGGCACAACTGCAAGCGGAAGAGCCAAACGAACAGCATGTCCTGCCCCTCTTGCGGGATGTCATAACGGCTGCCGGTGAAACAGGCAAGAAGTTCGAAGAACAAATCAAGGAAAAGCAGGATGCTCGTGATCAAGTCAATCAAGAGCTTTCTAAAGCAGCCGATTTGCTGAATATGTTCTCCAATCAAGAAAAATTACGTAAGGAGAAGGAGGACCTTGAAGCAAGGCAGCCGGAAATGGAATTAGTGAAGCAACGAATCAAAAAGGCACACAAAGCGACTTCGCTTGAAAAGCAGGAACGATATTATTTACGAATTGGCAAGCAAGTACAAGAAGCAATGGAAGAGCTGCAAAAGCTAGGCGAGCATGCGGAGAAGCTGCAAGCGGAGAGGAAGGAAAAGCAGGATACCTACGACAAGGAAATGCGGAAAGAAAACGAAAGGGAGCAGGCCATACGTAATGTGCATCAGCTTGAGCAGTTAAAAGGGGCTGTCATGAATTTTGCCAGTTTGGCAGCACAAGTCACTTTGGATGAAAAAAAGTGGCGGAATAGTAAAGAGCTTCGAGAAAAAAATGTGGCCCATTATCAGCAAGTCGAACTCGAAGCAGAAAAGGCGGCAGTTGAAAAAAGCGAGGCGGAAAAAGCGGCCGTCCTTCATCGTGAGCAGGAAATCGAAGCAGAAAAAGTGAATCGGTCGTTAGTGAAAATGAACAAGCTTCAAGAAGCATTCGCCGAGATCCGGTATACGAAGCGGGATGTTGAGGTTAAGAATAAACATTTCCAGGAGAGTCAAAGAATGCAAGTGTTGGAGCAGGAGAAATTGGACGCACTCAATCATAAGTGGCGTTCAGGTCAGGCTGGCAAGCTTGCTTCGTTATTGCACTCCGGGGAAAATTGTCCTGTGTGCGGGTCGGAAAACCATCCAAAACCAGCACAGATGCATGAGGACATGCCGACGGATTTGGAGCTGAAAGAGCAAGATAACAAGCTGAAAATGGCAGAACGGCAAAAAAGCCAAGCGGAAAGCGAATACTACCGTGTCCAATCCAAATATGATGCTCTCGTCGCTACTTCCCAGGAAAAGTTACGTGATTTGCAAACTGACATGCCGCCATTCAAGTCTGAAGATATCGATCTTCATTTGAAGCAACTTACCGAAAAAGGCGAAGCGCTACATGCGCAATTGGCGGATATGAAGCGCAAAAAAACGGCAGTCCCTGAATTGGAAAGAGTGCTGCTGACTTTAAAAGAGAAGGCAACCAAGCTAAAAGAGAATATGACAGTCTTGGAAAGAAACGAAGACCTAGGGAAAACCCGGTATATTGAAAACTCAACGAAATTAGCGGGCCTGACCGATTCACTCCCAGAAGGACTTCGGACCGAGGCCGAATATGCTTCTGCCCATCAAATCGCTGTGAAAACGCAGAAACGTTTACAAACTTCTCTGGAAGATGCACAAAAGAACCTGCAATTGGTTAAGGAAGAAGAATCGGTCGTCCGGACAAAGATAGAGTCGAGGAGCAGCAATATCGAGGGTTTAAACGAAGAATTGAAAACGGAACGGGAAAAGTTCATTGCGGATATGACCCATCAAGGTTTTTCTAATTATAAAGAATATACCGCAGCGAAAAAATCGGAAGCGGAAATAGGAAAACTGGAAGAACAAGTCCAGCAGTATAATCAAAATTGGCAAACTGTGATCAGTTTATTCCATGATCTGGAGATGAAATTGAAAGATGTGGTCAAACCGGATATGGGAGGATTACAGAAGACCTTTGAATTCATTAATGAAGAATTGGAATCAATGCGCCAAAATCAAAATCAATTGCATGCTGAGAAACAGGCGAATGTAGAAATCGAGAGAAAACTGGCGCAAATCAAGGAAGATCAGAAAAGCCTTGATGAAAGGTACAGTATCGTCGGTCATTTATCTGAAATTTCCAAAGGGCAAAATTCCTTCCGTATCACGTTTGAACGCTATGTATTGGCAGCCTTTTTAGATGACATCTTAAAAGAAGCCAATTCAAGATTGCTGAAAATGACCAGCGGCCGTTACCAGCTGCTGCGAAAGCTGGATCCTACCCGCAGGAACATTCAGAGCGGGCTGGAATTATCTGTGTATGACCAATATACTGGACAAGAGAGGCATGTCAAAACCCTATCGGGAGGAGAGAGCTTCAAGGCTTCGCTTGCGCTGGCGTTAGGATTAGCGGATGTCGTCCAGCAAAATGCAGGTGGAATATCGCTTGAGACGATGTTCATCGATGAAGGGTTCGGTACGCTCGATCCCGAATCCCTTGAGCAGGCGATAGAAGCGTTAATGGAGATACAGAGCACGGGACGGTTAGTCGGCATCATATCGCATGTTCCGGAATTGAAGGAAAGAATTGATGCCCAGCTTCAAGTCATATCCACGCAAAAGGGCAGCCGGACGGCCTTTCACTTTGCTGGATAATTCAAGAAAAGAGAATGACCTGGGAGCAAATACGCTCTCAAGGCCATTCTTTTTTTGATATGATGAACGAACTACTCAATATTAATATCTTCTGCTTTTTTTCCGGGGGAAAACTTATGGATGCGAATCACCAAAATAGGATTCGAGAATTCAGCGGTAATCCTGCGTGTGCAAATCGAAAAGGGGAAGGGAATATTTCTCTGTGTGGGAATTGTATCCGCTTTATTATCAATGAAAGGCTTATGAGCTTCGTCAACGATGATCGATAGCTCATTATCGCTTAGGCACACCTTAATATCCTCGACATCATGATTTTCCAAAACTGCCTCCACCATATACTCATCGTCACTTTCGTATATATCAATTGAAAAAAGCTGATGATCCAACGCACAAGTTTCCGGATCCAGAAAAAATTTTTTCACCCATTCATCAAACTTTTCAACCTCATTCTTTTGCGATCCATGTTGATTGTCTTGCATTTTTGATACCCCCGGTTTTCCTTTGTTTGTATTATATGTCCGTAGGATGAAGAATGGTGAATGGAAAAATGTAAAATGATTACTCAAAATATTGAACCGAGCACTGCCATTGATGAATGAAGGAAAATGAAGTCGGAATGTGAGTGGTAGGTATTTTTCAAGTTATCGATAATTCAATAATGAATTATTTCGCTATGAATGAATCCCTTGCAGTGAAGCTTTTTAGATAAAATAAATTCAATAATGAATTATTGTTTTTGACTAAATGCCAGATTAGCTCAATAATGAGTTGGCATGTAAGTTGCATGATAAGTGAGTACTTAAGATGCGTGATTGGAATTTCGTTTATATATGGAGGGATGAACGGTGCGAAATACGATAAGTCGACCATGGGAGCAATGGTATGTTGAAAGAATGGAATCTATGAAGCTGCCGGAAATATCCGTCTATTCCTTGCTTGATAGAACAGCAAGGAAATTTCCTGGACATACAGCCATCATTTATGAAGGGCAGACGCTGGATTATCGCACTCTTAAAATGCAGGTCGACCAACTTGCAGGAACATGGAAAGCGATGGGATTTGCAAAGGGAGAAAGGATTGGCCTGATGATGGCTAACCATCCGTATTTCATTATCAGTTATTATGCTGCCCAGGCGCTTGGCCTGATCGTAGTTCAGACGAATCCGTTGTATAAACCAAGGGAACTAGTGCAAATCCTGCTGGACTCGGG
This sequence comes from Peribacillus folii, assembly GCF_030271255.1. Taxonomy (GTDB): domain Bacteria; phylum Bacillota; class Bacilli; order Bacillales; family DSM-1321; genus Peribacillus. The sequence goes on along the minus strand of NZ_JASJOM010000004.1, from coordinate 276,312 downwards.
TGCTAAATATATTGTATTCGATAAAACTGCAGAAAGAACAGTCGAAGAAACAAAAGCGATATATGAGTTCGACGTTTGTATGGAGGTGGAAGGTGACAAAAAAGGCATCTACTCGCTCCAAAACATGATTGAATCCGGGGAGGCCATTCAAGCTGCGGAGTGCATCAAACCATTTGAAGATATCGCCGTCATCCAATATACCGGCGGCACAACCGGAAAAATGAAGGGAGTCATGCTGACTCACCATAATTTAACCTCCAACGTCATCCAAAGCCATGAAATGTATGGGGATACCATGATTCCTGGAAAAGAAATCGTTTTAGCGGCCATCCCCCTCTACCATGTTTATGCGATGACAAGTGCAATGAACCTCGGCATCTATCTAGGGGCTGCCATTCTATTGTTTCCTAAATTCGAATTAGAGCATGTACTTGCCAACATTAAAAAGCATCGTCCGACCTTTTTTCCAGGAGTTCCAAAAATGTATAATGCGTTTGTCAATCATCCCGAAATCGAAACATATGGATTGGATTGTTTAAAAAGCTGCTCCTGCGGTTCTGCCCCCCTTCCGGTGGAAGTGATTAAGCGATTCGAGATGTTGACCGGTGCCCAAATAGGTGAGGGGTTCGGTTTATCGGAAGCATCGCCCTCGACTCACCGTAACCCTCCCTTTGGCAAAAGGAAGGTTGGAAGCATCGGCATTCCATTTCCAGGCACGGATTGCTTGATCATTGATGATGATAATAATGAAGTTCCCAACACAAGTGTGGGTGAATTGCTCATAAAAGGCCCGCAAATCATGAAGGGGTATTGGAATAACGAGGCCGAAACAAAAAAAGCCCTTCAAAATGGCTGGCTATACACGGGTGATCTTGCCGTCATGGATGATGAAGGATATTTCTATATAGTCGGCAGGAAAAAGGAAATGATCATCGTAGGCGGATTTAACATTTACCCCCAAGAGGTAGAAGGAGTTTTGTATGAACATCCAGCTATCAAGGAGGCTGCTGTGGTGGGCATCCCCCATAAAGAAAAAGGAGAGGTCATAAAAGCTTTCATTGTTCCAAAAGAAAACGCTTTCATCGATCTTGGAGAAATAGAAGGCTACTGCTATTCCCAGCTTACACCCTATAAGGTACCGAAAGTGTTTGAAGTAAGAAATGAATTGCCGCGAAATACTGTCGGTAAGCTATTAAAAAGATTATTGGTAAAAGAAGAGCTTGAAAGGGAGGGGGAAAAGTGATTGATGGATGAGATGTATATATCCTAAAATTCAAATGGAAGATAAATTCAGGTTCGTGAAGATAGATACAAAGAGGAGGGGCTGGTATGCGTTGGGTTGTTCTCATTTTATTATTCTTTGGTGCTGTCATTAATTTTGCGGATAAATCGATTGTTGGATTGGCAGCTGTTCCGATCATGAAGGAATTTGATCTTTCCTATGCAGAGTGGGGTCTTGTCGGCAGCAGTTATTATTGGCTCTATCCAGTAACGGGGATTTTTGGGGCTGCATGGGCCGATCGACTTGGGGCCAAAAAAGTGCTTGGGTCCATCATGTTGACATGGACTGTGCTGCAATTCGGCGTCTTGGCCATCACTGCGCTGCCATTTCTCATTCTTTACCGGATTTTACTGGGCGCATTTGAAGGACCGTACAGTCCCATTGCTTACAGCCATGCCGATAAGTGGTTTCCCCCGAGGCTGAAAGGGTTTGCCAATTCGGTGGTCGTCGGCGGGGGGACGGTCGGTGCGATGATCGTGGCGCCCATCCTCGTTTCCTTGATCACGATATTCGGATGGAAGGTGGCTTTTGCAGCGCTGGGTGCAGCAAGCCTCGTTTGGTTCTTCCTTTTTCAATTTTTAACAAAGGAAAACCCAGTTGAGGTCCATGAAGAGGCACAAAAGAAGAAAGCAAAACTGGAAAAAATCAAATGGAAGGATTTCTTGGCGCTTCTGGCCTCACCGACCGCGTTATTTACGACCTTGGCCTATTTTTCCACGTATATTTTGGTCGTGTGGTTTTCGGTTTGGCTCCCCATATATTTAGTGGAAGCGATAAAAATGAGTCCAGGACAAATGGGTACAAGCGTGGCAATAATCGGAGTCGTTTCCGTATGCATATATATGGGGGTTTCCATGATATCCGACCGTTTATTCAAGAAGAATCAAAACTGGAGATTGTCAAGGGTATACGTCGTTGCGGGATCCATGATTCTGGGAGCATTGTTTTTTTCATCGATCATGGTTTTTCAGCATCCAATCTGGGTGGTAGGCGCCATGTGTTTAGCAAAGGGACTGACATACGCCATTTTGCCGATCGGACCAACGATCATGATCAATGAAATGCAAGAGCGAGGTGGATTGATGACGAGTATCCTGACCTCATCCGGTAACATAGCAGGCATCATCGCCCCTCTTGTAACTGGATATATCATAAGTCTGGCTGGGGGAAACCAATTATTGGGCTATAACCTATCAATTTTGTTCATGGCGTCTCTTGTTTTGGCTTTTGGCATCTTATTCGCCCTGTTCGTAAAACCAGTCAAGTTATCCGGGAATCAAACAACTAGACAAACTGGGGACATTGACCTCAAGTCCTCTTAAGGATGCAAATCCAAAAGTTCAGGTGTGAAATAAAAAAGGGGAGTGGAAGTAAAATGAAGAGAGATGCGGTCATCGTTTCAGCAGTACGTACAGCCATCGGTAAACAGGGCGGAGCTCTTGCTTCCGTTCCTGCTCACAAATTCGGGGCAGAAGTGGTGAAGGAAGCGATTAAACGGGCGAAGGTAAACCCGGAATTGATAAATGATGTCATCCTGGGTAACGTCTTGAGCGGCGGCGGCAACATAGCCAGATTAACGGCATTGGAAACCGGTCTTTCACTACAGCTTCCAGGTTTGACTGTTGACCGTCAATGCGGTTCCGGAATCAACGCGGTCAATTTGGCCGCACAGGCGATTTTAGCAGGCGAAGGGGATATCTTTATCGCCGGTGGCGTGGAGAGCATGAGCAGGGCGCCCTACTTGATGGATCGACCTGAAAAAGCATACAGCGCTAAGCCGCCGCAGTTCAGGAAATCGCAGCTCTCCCCGAAGGAAATTGGTGATCCGCCAATGGGAATCACTGCTGAAAACTTAGCTGGAAAATATGAGGTGAGCAGGGAAGAACAAGATGAATTTGCCCTCCAAAGCCAAAAAAAGATGGCCAAAGCCGTGGATGAGGGCCGTTTCGATGAACAAATCATACCGGTGAGCATAATGGGCAGAAAAGGTGAAACAAGAGAATTTAAAGTAGATGAACATCCACGGCCGCAAATAACGAAGGAAGGGCTAGCCAATTTACCTCCAGCGTTTTTGGAAGACGGGTCCGTAACGGCAGGGAACAGTTCTGGATTGAATGATGCCGCTTCGGCCCTTGTCATCATGTCGAGAGAAAAAGCGGAAGAAATGGGGATCAAGCCTCTAGCAACGATCAAAGCACAAGCTGTGGCGGGAGTGGACCCAAATTATATGGGCATCGGTCCTGTTCCTGCCGTGAAAAGAGTGCTGGAAAAATCGAGGCTGTCCTTGGCTGACATGGACATCTTTGAAATTAATGAAGCTTTTGCGGCACAAGTAATTGCCTGCAATCGGGAGCTTGATATGAATGCAGCCAAAATCAATGTCAATGGGGGAGCCATCGCCCACGGACACCCGCTTGGCGCGACAGGAGCCATTCTCATGACCAAGGCGGTTTACGAATTAAAGCGCATTTCAGGAAGGTACGCGCTTATAACGGCATGCATTGGAGGCGGTCAAGGAATTGCAACGATCATTGAACGTGAAGCTTGATTTAGGATAAGCAAGGAAGTATTAACAGGAAAAGTCCTAGGGAGGGAAGTATCATGTCAATCATATTAACTAAGGAAATGCTGCAGATGAAGGAAATGATCGGTCATTTCGTCGAAAGGGAAGTGGACCCATTAGCGATGCAAATCGAAGAAGAAGATGCGATCCCGCAGCATTTGGTGGAACAAGCAAAAACCCTTGGCTTATTCGGGATCAGCATTCCCGAGCAATACGGCGGAATCGGTCTGAATGCAGTGGGCAAGGCTACCGTGTTAGAGCAGTTAGGCAGGACGCACAATGGATTTGTTTCTTTGATCAGTGCCCATACCGGGATTGGCAGTACGGGGCTTGTCAAGCTTGCATCGGAACATTTGAAAGCTAAATACTTGCCTGATATGGCAGCTGGTACAAAAATTGGAGCATTCGCACTATCTGAGCCAGGAGCTGGTTCCGATGCAACCAATTTATCAACGACAGCAGAAAAAAAGGGCGATTGCTGGGTGATGAACGGGACGAAGCACTTCATTACGAATGGTCCGATAGCTGATGTTTATACGGTATTCGCTCTAACGGATAGAAGCAAAGGGGCCAAAGGCGGGATTACCGCTTTTCTAGTGGAAAGGGGTTTTCCTGGATTGATCGTCGGCAAAAAGGACAAAAAAATGGGACTAAGAGGATCATATACCTCACAAGTCATTTTCGAGAATTGTATCATACCAGAAGAAAATGTGATCGGAGAGGTTGGAATGGGATATATATCTGCACTGACCATTTTGGGAGAGGGGCGTGTCGGGCTGGCGGCAAGGGCTGTGGGTTCATGCGGAAAATTGATTGAATTATCAGCCAAATATGCGAAAGAACGGATACAATTCGGCAAACCGATTGCAGGCAATCAGGCGATTCAATGGATGCTAGCTGACATGGCAACGGAAACGGAAGCGGCAAGAGCCTTGACGATGATGGCGGCACAAAAAATAGATGAAGGGAAAAAAGTGATTAAAGAAGCATCGATGGCAAAACTATTTGCTTCTGACGTGTTCAACAGGGTGGCGGATAAAGCAGTCCAAATTCATGGCGGAATGGGCTATATGGCGGAATATCCAGTTGAACGTTTTTACCGTGATGCCCGGATAACCAAAATATATGAAGGAACGAATGAAATTCAAAGGTTGATCATCGCAAGGAATGTATTGCAAGAGTGTTAACCGCAATCCATATCAGCGAAGTAGTGTTGAATGAAAATTGAACCGTTGCCAAAATACGAGTAACTACAATTTGAGGGGGAGTTGTAAAATGGGTGAAGATATTGTAATCGTAAGTGCTGTTCGAACACCGATCGGGCGCTATGGAGGGGCATTAAAGAACCTTAGTTCCGGACATTTGGCCAGTATCGTTATCAAAGAGGCGATTAAGCGTGCCAATATAACAGCCGAACAAGTGGATGAAGTCATTTTTGGGGAGGTAAGGCAAACGACCGAATCCTCGAACGTCACAAGAGTGGCTGCTCTGCGTTCAGGAATCCCCGATTCTGCACCAGCTTTTACAGTAAATCGATTATGTGCATCAGGCATGCAGGCCATCGCATCTGCCGCTCAGCAAATAAGCTCGGGACAAGCCGATATCGTCATTGCCGGCGGTACGGAAAGCATGAGCCGTGCTCCGCTTTATTTAAGAAATTCCCGATTTGGCGGAGATCGGACCGAACTTGTTGATTCGAATACCGAAGCGGGTCAACAGCCACAGGAGATGTATGGAAAACGTTTAGGGATGGGAATAACCGCTGAAAATGTCGCCCAGCGATACAATATTTCCAGGGAGGAACAAGATGCCTTTTCAGTTGAAAGCCAACGAAGGGCGGCGAAAGCGATCGAGGAAGGAAAATTCAAAGCTGAGATCGTGCCTGTAGAGTTAAGTGAAAGGATGGGGACGGTCACGATAGAAGCGGATGAATATCCTCGTCCGGATACTACACTGGAAAAGCTTGCAGCCTTAAGACCGGCATTCAAGGAGGATGGAACCGTTACGGCAGGAAATGCCTGCGGCCGTAATGACGGTGCTTCAGCATTGGTATTGATGAAAGCCAGTGAGGCACAACGGTTACAACTAGAGCCGGTTGCGAAGATTGTCGATTGGGCAGCGGCTGGCGTTTCTCCCGAAGTGATGGGAATCGGTCCTGTCCCAGCGGTCGGAAAGCTTTTGGAGCGTACTGGAAAAAAGATAGAAGAAATCGGCCTTTTTGAATTAAATGAAGCATTCGCGTCACAGGCATTGGCGGTAATAAGGGAGCTGGCGCTTGATGAAAGCAAAGTGAATGTAAATGGAGGGGCCATTGCGCTCGGGCATCCAGTCGGTTCGACGGGTGCGCGGATCGTGACATCACTCATCCATGAATTGATTCGCAGAAAAGAGAGATACGGAATCGCTACCCTTTGTGTCGGCGGAGGACAGGGAATGGCGATCATGATTGAGACAGTATAAATTACCTGGACTTAAGGTGTGGAGGTCCGCTGCGATTCTTCTCATTTCAGGTAGTATTCGAATAACTGAAAAAGGAAGGGGAAATGGTGTGTCTGTAGAAGTGAAGGATATTCGCAACCAATTTGAAAGCAGTGCTTTCTTTTCGCATATCGGGTTTGAAATCATTCGCTTTGAGGAAGGGAACGTTATCATCAAGTTGAAGATTGAAGAGCATTTATTGAATGTCAATGGAACATTGCATGGGGGAATTCATGCTACCATGCTGGATACGATTCTTGGCATGGTGACCCGTTCCGTGACCAGGTCAAAAGTGGTGACGACAAGCTTGACCGTTCATTATTTGGCGAGCATCTCGAACGGGGAATTGTTTGCAGAAGCAAAAGTGCTGCAAAAAGGACACAAAATCGCCTTTACTGAAGGAGAAATAAAGGATGTGAACGGAAATATCATTGCAAAGGGAACGGGGATATTCAAAATCATGCGTGATACTGAAGCAAGTTACGACCCAAAGGCGATCGTAAACAAATGAGGCTTTTAAAGAAAAGGAGAGGTGGTCAGAATTTGATGAGAACTTGGCAAAGATTTTATCCAGAAGAAACACCTCTTGAAATTGAGATTCCCTTATTGTCCTTATACGGCCTTCTAGACCGCTCTGCCACTCGTTATCCAGCAACCACAGCCGTTATCGATGGTGTGCGTGAGATGACTTATTTGGAATTGAAGGAGGCTTCGGATCGTTTTGCCGTGGACTTGTTTAATCGGGGCGTTCATATGAACGACCGGATAGCCATCATGCTGCCAAATTGTCTGGAATATATCATTGCTTATTATGCGATTCATCGTTTGGGGGGTGTTGTCGTTCAAGTAAATCCCCTATACCAGCCGAATGAATTGGATGATATTTTACGTGATTCAGAGGCAATATGGTTCATTGGACGTGAGGAACAACTGGAGAAACTGAGGGCTACAAGTTTTTCTGAGTCAGTGACGTTCATTCCTGCCAAAACAGTTTGGGAGGATGTACTGCTTCCATCGGTGCCAGACGAAGTACTTCCTGAGTTGATCATCGAGTCGAAGGAAGCCGTGGCCTTACTGCAGTATACCGGAGGAACGACAGGGAAATCCAAGGGAGTCATGCTCACCCACTTTAATTTGGTTTCCAACGTTTTTCAAGACTTCGCTTTTACGGCGGAAGCACTCAAACTCCAGAGTCCTGGCGAACGGATGCTTGGTTTGACGCCATTATTCCATGTGTTTGGCAATGGTCGATTGAATAGTGCCATTTATGCAGGGGCGACTTATATTACATTAGAAAGATTCAGGATTGATGAAGTGGTCGAACTGATCCGTAAACATCGGCCGACCATATTTCCAGGGGTCCCGACGATGTATATCGCCTTACTGAACCATGAAGACTTAACGGCAGCTGATTTAAGCTGCTTTAAATACTGCAGCTGCGGTTCAGCTCCGCTTCCGGTAGAAATCATCCATCAATACCAATCCGTATTCGGCATTTCCATATTGGAGGGCTTCGGTATGTCCGAAACCTCGCCGACCACACACAGAAACCCTGTCAATGGACAAAAAAAGCCTGGCAGCATTGGGATACCATACCCTAACACAGATGCAAGAATCGTAGATTTGAAAACAGGGACAAAAAGGATGGAAACAGGCGAAGCAGGTGAATTGATCATTAAAGGTCCTCAAGTCATGAAGGGATATTGGAGGAATCCAAAGGATACGGCAGAGGCTGTACGGGATGGCTGGCTATACACGGGCGATATCGCGAGGATGGACGAAGAAGGGTATTTTTATATTGTAGGCAGGAAGAAAGATATGATCATTGCCAGCGGCTATAATATTTATCCAACCGAGGTGGAGGACATTCTTTATCAGCATCCTGCCGTGAAAGAAACGTGTGTATATGGAGTACCTGATACATATCGCGGGGAAAAGGTTAAAGCGGCGATAATCTTAAAGGATGGACAATCAGTCACGGATGCGGAAATCCGGGAGTTTTGCCATCAACGCCTGGCACGTTATAAGGTGCCGCGGGAATTTGAGTTCAGGAACCAGCTCCCAAAATCAGCGGTAGGGAAAATATTGCGCCGTATCTTATTTGAAGAAGAACTGAAGCGACATGCAGCAGGGGAACCATGAGTGGCAAGTCGCTGACACGAAGAAGAACCCCAAATAAGAATGGTTCGCTTATTTGGCGGTTTCTCTCAAATGATGCCAATTTCCGATATGATCGAAGGCCAACATGCCTAATGAAACTAGCAATAAATCGGCCATGGTTAATAAAATCCAGCTTTTGCGGATACTTTATCAGTCCTTGTCTTGAATCAATGGTTTACAATAATATACGATCCATTCGAAGCGGATTATGAAAAATGTGATCATGATGTGTAAACGCATACAAAAAGAACTTGCCATTACAAATTAAACCTGTTAATCTATTTTCAAGAATAATCTAAACGTTTACATTTTTATCTTTCGTAATAATAGCGTCAAATCTTATTATTTAGGACAATAATGCAAAAAAATCTAAACGTTTACATTTTGAGGTGTCGACAAAATGGAATCTAAACCAACTATTCAGGATGTTGCAAATCTAGCAAACGTATCCATTGCCACGGTATCCCGCGTCATCAATAACCAAGGGGGAGTTCGTAAAGTAACGGAGGAACGGATCCTCAAGGCAATCGAGGAGCTGGGGTATATCCGAAGTGCAGCAGCAAGGACCATGAAGTTGAAAGAAACGAATACGATCGGTGTCATTGTACCTGATATCAAGAATCCGTTCTTTCCGCAAGTTATGGCAGGAATTGAGCAAAAAGCTCGTGAAAAAGAGTACTTCACCATATTAAGCAGTACGAATGAGTCACCTAAGATTGAAGAAGAAATCGTGAAAAATTTCATTGAGCGAGGCGTCGATGGAGTGATCATCACAACGGCAAATGAAGAGGGCGATCACCTTAAGCTTCTTGAGGATCAGGGAATTCCCGTTGTAGCGGTCGATCGAAGCATCAAAAAACTGGAAGTGGATACGGTTCTTGTAGATAACAAAAAGGGGACCTATCAGGCGATCCAGCATTTGATCCTTCAGGGCCATGAAAAGATAGCGATCATATGCGGGCCATTGAATACGACCCCTGGGCTTGACCGGTACTTAGGCTATCAACAAGCCTTGGAAGATTACAAAATCGCATTGGATGAACGCTATGTCATTCAAGGTGATTTTGGGGAGCAAAGCGGTTATCGGTGTACAAAGAAGCTGTTTGAACTTGAAGAGAGGCCGACTGCCATTTTTTCTTCCAACAACATGATGACCATAGGATGCGTGAAGGCGCTGGAGGATTTAAACTGGAGGCTTGGCAGCGAGGTATCGTTCATTGGCTTTGATGATGTGGATATTGCAACATTTTTGAATCCGAAGCTAAGTGTCGTTGCAAGACCAATGAATTCCATAGGGGAGATAGCCTTCTTACTGTTGCATGAGCGGATCAGTTTAAAGGGGCATCTTCCAAAACGGGAGTATTTATTGACTCCTGAGCTTAAAATCAGGCAGTCCTGCCGGTTGGTTAATCCAGCATTATGATTATATGAAAAGGGCACTGGAAGATGGTATCTTCTAGTCGCCCGGCTTATTTTTATATATTGAAAGCGTTTTATTCGAACTGGGGAAGAGGAGAGTAAACAATGAATGTAGCAAAAATGATCGACCATACCTTATTGAAGGCGGAAGCGACAAAAGAACAGATTGTGACTCTTTGTGAAGAAGCAAGAAAATATGGCTTTGCTTCTGTATGTGTGAATCCTATATGGGTCAAATCGGCAGCAGAAGAACTTAACGGAAGTGATGTAAAGGTTTGCACGGTCATCGGTTTTCCGCTAGGTGGTACGACTACCGCGGTAAAAGCGATTGAAACAGAGAATGCCATTCAAAATGGCGCAGGAGAAGTGGATATGGTTTTAGCGATTGGATTATTGAAATCCGGTGAATATGCCGAGGTGGAAGCAGACATAAAGGCTGTAGTAAAAGCAGCCAACGCCAAAGCGCTTGTGAAGGTGATCATCGAAACCTCTTTGCTTACGGAGAAGGAAAAGGTGCGTGCCTGCGAACTTTCCCTTCGGGCCGGTGCTGACTTCGTGAAAACATCGACTGGGTTCTCGACTGGGGGAGCAACGGTAGAGGATGTCGCATTAATGCGCAAATCTGTAGGGGAAAAGGCGGGCATAAAGGCACCCGGTGGAATTCGTGACTTGAAGGATTTGATCGTGATGGCTGATGCGGGGGCAACCCGTATTGGGGCAAGCTCCGGTGTGGCGATCATGAACGGCGAAGCAATGGAAGGCGAATATTGATTTTGAAATCTATTGGACTAAAAGGGGATGTTAGTAAATGAAAAAACAAAAATTAATTCAGCTGCCAGATGGTTATTTGAATCATACACCTATTTTTCAGTTCATCCTGTTGTCTTTGCTTTTCCCGCTATGGGCGGTGGCCGCCAGTTTAAATGATATCCTGATCGCACAGTTCAAGCATGTATTCGAGCTGTCTGACTTTGCGAGTGCTCTAGTGCAGAGCGCATTTTATGGCGGATATTTTTTAATTGCCATACCAGCATCCATGGTGATCAAGAAAACGAATTATAAATTCGCCATCATCACCGGCTTGCTTTTCTATATAGTTGGATGCTCTTTGTTTTACCCAGCTTCGCATATGGCCACGTATACGATGTTTTTATTCGCCATCTTCTCCATCGCAATCGGCCTTGGCTTTCTTGAAACAGCTGCAAATACATATAGTTCGATGATTGGGCCGCGGAAGTATTCAATCCTGCGCTTGAATATCAGTCAAACTTTCTATCCTCTAGGTGCAATTTCAGGCATTTTATTGGGGAAATACCTTGTATTCCAAGAAGGAGCAAGCCTGGAGGCCAGAATGGCAGCCATGAGCCCGGAGGAGGCACAGGCATTTGGGCTGAAGATGCTGGAAAATACGTTGGAACCATACAGATATATGATTTTCGTCCTGATCGGTATGTTGATTTTGTTCCTGTTGACCAAGTTCCCTTCGTGTAAGCCGGAAATGAAGAGCAGCCATGCCTCGGGGAAATCGCCTGGAATCATGAAAGCGCTTAAATACCTAGGAGGAAACAAACGTTTCCGCAAAGGAGTTGCCGCGCAGTTTTTATACGTTGGGATGCAGGTAACAGTTTGGTCTTTTACGATTCGCCTTGCACTCGATTTAAATCCCGACATTAACGAGCGTACTGCTTCAACCTTCATGGTATATAGCTTCAGTGCTTTCTTTGCCGGTAAGTTCATTGCGAATTTCCTGATGGCCCGTTTTTCGCCTGCGAAGGTTTTGGTTTGCTACTCCATCATAGGTTCAGCGCTTCTTGCCTATGTGGCATTCGTACCGAATATGACCGCCGTGTACGCAGCCGTTGGTGTAAGCATGCTGTTTGGGCCATGCTGGGCGACGATTTATGCAGAAACGCTTGAAGTCATTCAAGATAAGAAATATACGGAAACGGCAGGAGCGATCCTCGTCATGGCCATTGTTGGGGGAGCCTTTATCCCAGCATTACAAGGGTTTGCATCTGATTTCTTCGGATCGATGCAACTGGCATTCCTAGTCTCGATGGCCTGCTTTATCTACGTTGGCTTCTACTTCTTCGGTGAAATGAAAACGCAAAAGGTTACAGTCGAACCTTCGAAAGAACCTGTAACAACCATATGATTCAATCATGAAACATCCTTACAGGGTAAATTACGAACAATGATGCCCTGTAAGGAGTGTATGGGGAAAGGGATGGAATGAATGAAGGGAATAATAGGACTGCGCCGGGATTATTTTAAAGAAACCCCTACGGAATTTTACGCGAATGAAGAATTCCGTGTTATTTTATTTCGTTATCCATCAGGCATTGAAGCGGTTGAGATAACCAATTCAAGAGGTAGGATGGTGGTTCTTCCATACATGGGCCAAATGATATGGGATTTGGAATTTGATGGTGTAGATCTTAAAATGAAGAGTATGTTCAATCAGCCAAAAAAAGCTGATAACGTCATAGATACATACGGATGTTTTGCATTCCATTCAGGACTGATCAGCAATGGCTGTCCGGGACCTGATGACACCCATGATATGCATGGGGAGATGCCCTGTGCCGAGATGGACAGTGCATGGCTGGAAATAACCGATACGTCCATGAAAATCTGCGGCCGGACCGAATATATAAAAGGTTTCGGCCATCATTACCTGGCTACCCCTAGTGTTGAAATGTTCGAAGCGAGTGGGTCGGTCCAAATGACCATGGCGGTAAAAAATCTATCCGGCAATGAGATGCCGCTCCAGTATATGTGTCATACAAACTATGCATATATGGAAAAGGCTGTCATGAAGCAGAATATCCCGAACAGCGCTTTCAAGCTAAGGGATTCGATCCCGAATCATGTGAAGCCGACCGAAAAGTGGCTGAATTACAATAGGCAATTACGAAACGGCGAGGAATCGCTCTGGGCATTAAACAATCCGGAAATGTATGAACCAGAAATCGTGTTTTTTGCGGACGAACTGAATCTTCATCAGGAAGTAGCGGAGTTCGAGATATCTTCACCTGACGGAACTACGTTTTTCACCAGTTTTTCGACAGCGGAATTGAACTACGCCACAAGGTGGTTATTGCATAATGCCAATCAGCATGTCGCTTCATTCGTGCTGCCTGCAACATGCCGTCCAGAAGGATTCAGCGCTGCGGAAAAAGCAGGAACGCTGCAGATGCTTCGCGCGGGGGAAGAAAGGACCTTCACGATTACAACCGGAAAGAAATAAGGAGGAAAAAGGAATGGACATAGCTGTAATTGGATCGAATATGGTGGATTTGATCTCCTACATTGATGACTTGCCGAAAGAAGGAGAAACGCTTGAGGCACCGGATTTTAAAATTGGCTGTGGAGGCAAAGGCGCGAACCAAGCAGTTGCAGCCGCCAAGATGGGCTCTAAAGTGATGATGGTAACGAAGGTCGGCGATGATCTTTTTGCTGATCATACGATTCAAAATCTTGAAAGGTATGGGATCGATACGGAATTCACCAGTAAAGTTTCCGGCACCTCAAGCGGTGTGGCACCGATTTTTGTTGATCGAGATTCAAAAAACCGCATCCTGATCATCAAGGGAGCAAACCAGCACTTGCTCCCGGCGGATGTCGACCGTACCGCCGATAAGCTTAACAAAGCCTCGCTGATCGTACTGCAGCTTGAGATTCCGCTTCAGACCATTTACCGAGCCATTGATTTTGGCTGTGAGCATAACATTCCTGTCATATTGAATCCAGCTCCTGCCTCAAAAGATCTTAATTTTGATTATGTATGCAAAAGCGAATTTTTTATCCCGAATGAAAGCGAATTGGAGATTTTAACCGGGATGCCTGTTGCGACGGAGGAACAAATTAAACAAGCGGCGTCCACTTTAATAAATAAGGGCTTAAAAAATGTAATCGTAACGATGGGGAGCCGCGGCGCCATGTGGATCACAAAGGAAAAAAACGAAACCGTTGAATCACAAAAAGTGACCGCAGTCGATACGACGGGAGCGGGGGATGCCTTCATAGGCTGCTTTGCCCATTTCCTAGTGAAGGATGGAGATGTACTTCAGGCGATGAAAAAGGCTGCAGCTTTCGCTGGATTAAGTGTCACAAAACGGGGGACCCAATCTTCTTATCCAACAGTCATGGAACTAGAAGCATTTTTAATGTCTCGAAAATAAGACAACAGGATCATACAAGCTGGACAGGTGGCAATTTTTTGCCGCCTGTCTTTTTTATATGACCGATCATGCGCACGAAGCAAAAAAGAATCTCTGATAATTGTACAAGCCATTTATAAGTATTTTCATATCATGTTACAAAAAGGCATTGCAAAATAACTATCATTAGGCACATATTCAAAAAGGAGACGTATAAAATTGTTGTTAAATAACACTGGAAAAGAAAAAGGCCAACAGACGAATAACGGCTCCATGCTGTTACGTGAAGAGATTCTAGCCATTGGCTCATGGTTATCAAGCATGGGAAAGCAGCATTTTTTTGAAACGACAGCACAAAGAATGGCTTCCGCCACAAACACGCTGAACCTTCCGTATGAAATGATAGGACATGGCTATAATCGAATCGTTTATGATCTGAATAATGGCTATGTATTAAAAATTGCCCTGTCCGAGATAGGAATGATGGCCAACGCCAATGAAGCATACATTCATACTAATTGCAGGGAGGAAGTCAGGAAGTATCTTTGTCCGGTTAGTGAATTTGCTTCCGGCTGGATCATCATGAAGAAAATGGACACAAACGTGCGGCATGCAGTCATCGATTATATGAAGCTTATCAAGCTCGAAATGATGTTTCTGAAATATGGCATGATTCCAATAGATTTGCGAATCGCAAATGTCGCTTTTTCCGAAGAAAATGAGATGGTTGTCATTGATTATGGCTTATTCACACTGGATCGTAAAAGCCCTGTGTTGCGCTGGTTCATTTGAAGGAATGTCATTATTGAAGCTCTTTCTTATCCGGATGTTTTCGAATGGGAACGGCCTACCATATTTTTTCGGGTAAAGGGGCACTGACCCACGATCGTGCTCGCTGGGACAGGGAAGGGAAAGTCGCCAGGGCGGCGTAAGACTGGAAACGATAGGCTGGAGAAGGGGGGTGTGTTTTACTCCTTTCCCTTCACGAAGCGATCCAATTTCAATTGATTAAGAGAGTATATATAAGGAGAATGATATCACGCGAATAAGGATGATATACGTCAGAAAAATGCATGAAAATAAGGACTTCAAACAAATCGGTAAAGTAGAAATCTTCGCTTTCACACTCAATCCGCGTTCTTTCATGATTACCCTATACATGCTAGGCCCCGCGTATTTTATTAGGGTTGTAGAAGATTGTTCTAAAAATTATTTAAATTATCGAAAAACGGTTACTTTTTTAGTGTAATTATGATAGTGTCATATTAAAGTATTTACTTCATCATTTTAAAAAAATGAAGTATTTGATTCACCGAAAGAGGAGAGATGTGATGGAACAGCTTTATTTTAAAGGATTAGTCAAAGAAAAATTTCCCCATTTGTCAGCAGGCCAAAAAAAAGTTGCCAACTACTTAATTGAAAATTTAGATGAAGCTGCCTTTAAAACGGCTTATCAAATAGGACGGAAAGCCGAGGTTAGTGAAACGACGGTTATTCGGTTTTCCTATTCATTAGGATTTGAAGGGTTTAGTAAAATGCAGGAAAGGATTCAAAAACAGCTTCTGCATCAAAACCAATTGGATATACCCAATGAGAGTGCCCTTTTCCCTGCAGAAAATCAGCACGATCCGTTTACCAAAGTGATAGAAAGCGAAATTCATATTTTAAGACATTTATTAGATCATATAAACGTTCAGGATATATGGAAAGCTGTCGATGTCCTGATTCAGGCTGATCAAATATTGATTGCAGGGCATCGGATTTCCCATGCTGCCGCTTATTGGTTCTCCCA
This sequence comes from Peribacillus folii, assembly GCF_030271255.1. Lineage (GTDB taxonomy): Bacteria > Bacillota > Bacilli > Bacillales > DSM-1321 > Peribacillus. The sequence continues at coordinate 260,455 of NZ_JASJOM010000004.1, read as the reverse complement.
TACACTAAGTTCGTTAAGGGAAAATGTAAGTTTATGTTCACCAACAGGCGACTTCTATGAAAAGTTTTGTAATCTCACTGACAAGTCTGCGGTGGTTGTTTTTTCTTTTCCAAGGTATGCGAATGAAATAGTGAAAATTGCAGAGTGCGCAAAGGAAAATGGGGTTTGTTTAATCGTGGTTACGGACCGGCTCCTGTCACCTGTTGGCCGTATTTCTGATATTGCCCTGACAACAGAAGAACATGCAGAAACAGGCACCAATTCCATTTCATCCGTTATTAGCTTATTGGATTTGGTTATTGCAGGCATACATGAAAAAGATGCAAAAAGGATTCAAACCCATCAGCAAAAATTGGAGAGGCTATATTCAAATTATGAAGTATTTAATGAATGATATATACATCACGCTAACATTCATGTAATGGAGGTAATCATTATGAATCCGGTTCAATATATTGAGCAGCATCAAGAATCAGTAATAGAGTGTTACCTTGACCTTCACTCCTTGGCTGAGCCAAGCTGGCAGGAGAAACGAACGTCTGCTTATTTATTTCGATGTCTTAATGAAGCAGGCTTAACTGTGAAAACATTTCAAAACCATTATGGAATCATCGCTGAGATCCCAGGCCACTCACAAAAGGTTGTGGCACTAAGGGCTGATATGGATGCGCTTGTTCAGGAGGTGGATGGTGCGGTAAAGGCCAATCATTCATGTGGGCACGATGCACATAGCACAATGGTTTTACATTCAGCGCTGGCCATTGCCAATAGTGGAATCCAGCCTAAACACACTCTCCGATTTATCTTTCAGCCTGCTGAAGAAAAAGGGGAAGGCGCCCTTCAAATGATCAATGATGGCGCATTGGAGAATGTTACATATTTATTCGGGGTACATGTAAGACCAAATACGGAGGCTCCATATATGAAAGCTTCGCCAGTCATTGTCCATGGCTCGGCTGTCACAATTAGGGGAACGATCAAAGGCATTCAGGCCCATGCTTCCCGGCCGGAAGATGGAATCAATGCAATAGAGGCTGCAGCCTTGCTTGTCCAAAAAATGCAACAGCTAAACTTAGTAACCGAAAGTCCATACTCCATCAAGATGACACAAATTCAAACAAACAACAAAGCATCTAACGTCATACCGGAAACTGCTGTCTTTGCTATGGACGCCAGAGCTCAGTCAAATGATGTTATGAACGAATTGATTTCGTTGGCAAAGGAAGCTATTGACCAAACAATGGCGCAGACGGGTACGTCCATCTCCTGGTCTGCGGAAGAATTCGTCCCGGCAGCGACCACGCATGAAAAAGCCATAAATCATGCTGAAAACGCCATAGGGGATATCATTGGTACGGAAAATATCGTTCCAGTTTGCATTTCTCAAGGAGGAGAGGACTTTCATTTTTATACAACCCATTATCCTGACATAGCAGCAACAATGATAGGATTAGGCTGCGATCTAACTCCTGGTCTGCACCATCCGGATATGAAGTTTAACTTGAACGCACTTATTTATGGAACGAAAATTTTAATCAAGACAGTAATGCTGGCCACTGAAGAAGAGCGTTTCCCGCGATAAAAATATAATGAAGAGGTGTTTCATGAAAAATACCGCACTCGGATCACAAACAGATGTCCAAGCAACTCCTGATGGAAAACGACTGGAGCGCAAGCTCAAACCTAGGCATCTTTCCATGATTGCAATTGGTGGAACCATTGGAACGGGGCTATTTCTAGCGAGCGGTTCCATCATTCATACCGCGGGACCTGGAGGAGCCTTAGCAGCCTATATCATTGCCGGGGTCATGGTATTCTTTCTGATGTCAAGCTTAGCGGAAATGGCCGCTTTTATTCCGATTACAGGCTCATTTAGTACATATACATCAAGGTTTGTCGATCCGGCTCTGGGATTTGCGATCGGTTGGAATTATTGGTACAACAATGCAATCGTAGTCGCTCTGGAATTGGCAGCTTCCTCCCTGATCATGAAATTCTGGCTGCCTTCTGTCCCAGGCATCGTTTGGAGCGCAGCATTTCTTGCAATCATATTCGGCCTGAATATCTTATCGGTAAAAGGGTATGGGGAATCCGAATTCTGGTTCGCCATCATTAAGGTTTTGACGATAATCATTTTTATCGCAGTAGGATTATTAATGATTGCTGGAATCATGGGCGGTCATGCTCCGGGTTTTGAAAATTTCACCAAAGGCAATGCACCATTCAATGGCGGTTTCTTATCCATTATAAGTGTCTTTATGGTGGTTGGATTCGCTTTTCAAGGCACCGAATTAGTAGGTATTGCAGCCGGGGAGAGCGAAAACCCGAGAAAAAATATTCCCAAAGCTATTAAGCAAATTTTCTGGAGGCTCCTCTTGTTTTATGTATTGGCAATCATTGTGATTGGGTTTTTAATCAGCTATGATGATCCGCGTTTGTTAAGCTCGGATATTGAAGATATTGCAGTAAGTCCCTTCACTCTTGTTTTTCAAAACGCAGGGCTTGCCATCGCTGCCTCCGTTATGAATGTGGTCATTCTTACTTCAGTTCTTTCAGCTGGGAATTCCGCCATGTATGGAGCTTCTCGTGTCCTTTGGGTGCTGGCGAAAGAAGGAAAAGCCCCTTCGTTTCTAAAAAAAGTGAATGCAGGCGGCATTCCAGTCAACGCAGTGTATTTCTCTACCATCGTCGGAATGGCTGCTTTTTTAACCTCTCTTTTTGGTGATGGGACTATTTATACCTGGTTATTAAATGCTGCAGGGTTATCCGGTTTTATATCCTGGTTAGGAATTTCGATTACCCATTATCGTTTTCGGAAGGCTTTTATTGCACAAGGAAGAGATGTGAAAGATCTGCCTTATGTATCAAAATGGTATCCATTCGGTCCGATATTAGCCACAATTTTATGTGTTACGGCTATTCTTGGACAAAATTACTCGGCTTTTTTTGGATCTGAAATTGACTGGTATGGGATTCTAATTTCATATATCGGCCTTCCTTTGTTTCTTCTGGCTTTTCTAGGCTATAAAATCGTAAAGAAAACAAAAACCATTTCCTTGCAAGAAGCGGATTTCAGTAGTCAGGAATGATTTCGAAGTCCGGCATATTATCTTAAATGATGGGTTAAGTCCATAGTCCGACAAGTGAAAACTTTACCAGCATATAGTTGTGTGGGCAATTAACGTGCCTGGATCATACTTAGGAGGTAGACCATGACGAAAACAGCGGAAATTTCCATTCGCTCCCTTCATCGAATTGACGAACTTGAGAGCGTAAGAAAGCTGGAATCTGCCATATGGGGGGATGCTGATTCCATCCCCTCACACCAAACCATAACGGCAGTGAAAAACGGTGGTTTGGTTTTAGGAGCTTATTGCGAAAATCAGCTGATTGGGTTTCAATACAGCTTCCCTGGTTTCAATGGTAAATCAGTTTATCTTTGCTCACATATTTTGGGTATAGCTGAGCAATTTCGAAATAAAAAAATAGGGGAGAAGCTAAAAATAGCACAACGTGAAGAAGCGTTAAAGCTAGGTTATTCCCTAATTACATGGACATACGATCCGTTAGAAAGTATTAATGGGTATTTAAATATAGGCAAGCTGGGCGGGGCTTGTTCTACCTATATTCCAAACTGCTATGGTGAAATGGAGGATCTTTTAAATAGTGGAATCCCTTCTGACCGCTTTCTTGTTGAATGGCATATTGGCAAGAAGGAGATAAAGGACACTAAAGCACATGAAATGACGATGGACTTAATGATAAAGAACTCGCTGATTCAATGGGAAACCACAAAAAATGGGGTGCCTATACCTACAATCACCCTAACGATGCCAGCACATGAATGTAATTTTGCTTTTGTGGCCATCCCAAAAGAATTCAGAACTATAAGAGACACAAATATTCAAGCAGCCAATGAATGGCGAATGAAAACGAGAGAGCTGTTTACCGATTTATTTCAGCAAGGATGGCAGGTGATAGATTTCATGAAAAATCCCATGCCGGAAATTCCCGTCCATTTTTATGTGTTATCAAGGAAATGATTTAACGTGAGTTTTATAATGAAGTCTAATATTTTAACAATTTTATCAACAAAGGAGATTACCTGGTGAAAATTAAACAAGTTATTTTAAGGCATCTGAAACTTGATTTGCTTGAACCTTTTACTACTAGCTTTGGGACTGAATATGATAGAGATTTTATCCTTGTGGAAGCAAAAAGCGATGCTGGCATTTCCGGATGGGCAGAATCAGTTGCGATGGTTGATCCTCTTTATAATGAAGAAACATTAAAAACAAACTGGCATATGCTCAAGGATTATTTAATTCCAATCATCTTAAAAAACGAAATCCTGCATCCAGATGATATCTCTGAAAAATATTTCAAGCATATCCGCGGAAATTATATGGCAAAGGCTGCTATGGAGGGTGCAGTTTGGGATTTGTATGCGAAAAAGCAAAATGCTTCTCTTGCGAGTACGTTAGGTGGAACGAAAAAGAAAATTGAAGTGGGAGTGAGCATCGGAATAAAGGATTCGATCGATTCGACTTTGGATATGATTGAAGCTTGTCGCGTTGAAGGCTATAAACGGTTTAAACTTAAAATTAAACCCGGGTGGGATGTTGAATTAATAGAGAAAGTCCGAAATGTATATCCTGATATCCCTCTAATGGCAGATGCAAATTCAGCTTATACCTTACAAGATATAGACCGGTTATCAGCCTTGGATGATTTTAATTTAATGATGATTGAACAACCGCTTGCCTATAACGATATCATTGACCACGCAGAATTACAGTCAAGGTTAAAAACACCTATTTGCCTAGATGAAAGCATTCACTCATTGGAAGATGTTCGAAAAGCTATTAAATTAGGCAGTTGTCAAATTATCAATATTAAGATTGGCCGCGTAGGTGGCTTGACGGAAGCGAAGAAAATTCACGATTTATGTGTGAAACATGACATTCCACTATGGTGTGGGGGCATGCTGGAATCAGGTATAGGCAGGGCGCATAATATCGCTATCACCTCCCTGCCAAATTTTACTCTTCCTGGCGATACCGCCGCTTCCTCCCTTTATTGGGCAGAAGATATTATTGACCCTGAAGTAACAGTGGAAAAAGGAACGATCTTGGTTCCGGATTTGCCTGGAATTGGCTACAAACCAAGTTTGGAAAAAATCAATAAATATACCATACACAGTCAAACATTTAATATAAGTTAGAGTAGATGGCTTGAGGTTTGAAAAGATCTTCATGCAAGATTCACGCTCCGGTAAAAAAGCAACCATTTCGAAAAGAGTGATCGAAATGGTTGCTTATCGTGCAGATGTAAATGTCATGTTGATAAAAAGGTCTGATTAGTTCATCACTATGATCATTCACCATCGAGCCTGATTGTAAAAGATTGCTTTACATTAAAACGTAGGTGGGGTAACTGAAAATAGCACAATAGCATGTTGACTAAAATTGTTTTCCCATTTATGTTTCATATATGCTGGTATTTTCACACTATCGCCAGCTTCCAATATATGTTCCTCCTCATTCAAATGCACCTTAATTTTCCCTTTTAAAACAAAAGCAACTTCTTCCCCTTTATGATCCAAAAGCTTCTCAGAAGAAGCAGACTCCGGTGGAATATTCATGATGGCTGTCGCCAAAGTTCCAGTAAAATCAGGTGAAACTAGTTCATAGGATATGTTTTCAATGGTCATTTTCTTCCGATGATTAGACTTAACGACTAAATCGGCTGTGTTCGTTTCTTCAATGAAAAAACTAAAGGTAGGAACATCCAGATTTTTTGCTAAAACCTTTAGAGTCTGAATGGATGGATTTGCTAGCCCACGTTCAATTTGGCTTAACATTGAAGGTGTTATTTCTGATAACCTTGCTAATTCTCTGTTACTTAACCCTTTGGCTTTCCTGTATTTTTCAACCTTCTTACCGATATCTATATTTTCCATTATTTCACTCCTGTAACTACAATGAGTTAAATATAGTTTAATTAAATTAAACTGAATTTAACTTTTCGTCTATTTTGTGTTAAATTGTATTTAACATATGTTAAACACTATTTTATTTCATTTGAATATTTGTTACAAGTCGATTAGGAGGAACGAAGAAATGAATGAATTTGAATACAATGATATACAAAATTGGAAAGACCAGTATCCCTTACTGAATAAGCTTATTTTGATGGAGGAAGTATTTTGGCTCAATCCTAAACTCGAAAAATCTCAAACGGCGATTAAAAAACTCCCTTTTACGGAAGAGGCTGTAGATGATGCAGAGGAACGATTGAAACGCTTCGCTTCCTATATTGCGAGGGTTTTCCCGGAAACAAAAAAAATGAATGGAATCATTGAATCACCGTTAGTGGACATTTCTTCGATGAAAAAATCCTTAAATCAGAAGTATCAACAGCCCATATTAGGTGAATTATTGTTAAAGTGCGATAATCACCTTCCCATATCAGGTTCGATAAAAGCAAGAGGAGGAATATATGAAATTCTTAAACACGCAGAAACATTAGCGCTTCAACACAAATTGTTAACGCTTCAAGATGACTATTCAATCCTGGATAGTGATAGTTTTCGGAGATTCTTCTCAAACTATTCAATTGCCGTAGGCTCCACTGGTAATTTAGGGCTTAGTATAGGCATCATAAGTGCAAAGTTAGGTTTTAATGTGACTGTTCATATGTCAGCAGATGCAAAGCAATGGAAAAAAGAGTTACTTCGAAGTAAAAACGTTCAAGTTATAGAATATGAAGCCGATTATAGTAAAGCAGTAGAGGAAGGCAGAATACAAGCAGATAAAGATCCTGCCTGTTATTTTGTCGATGATGAAAATTCTGAGGACTTATTTTTAGGATATGCCGTAGCAGCATCTCGATTGAAAAAACAATTAGAAGCACTAGAAATAACCGTAGATGAAGATCATCCTTTGTTTGTTTACCTTCCATGTGGGGTAGGTGGCGGTCCCGGAGGCGTAGCTTTTGGTTTAAAACGATTATATCAAGACCATGTCCACTGTTTCTTTGCTGAGCCTACTCACTCTCCATGTATGTTACTTGGATTGATGACCGGACTTCATGATAAGATTTCTGTACAAGATGTTGGTATTGATAATGTAACGGACGCGGATGGACTTGCTGTGGGAAGACCATCTGGATTTGTAGGTAAAGTGATAGAGCCTTTATTAACTGGAAATTATACAGTAAGCGATGAACACTTGTATATGCTGTTAAAGGAATTAGTGGATACGGAAGGAATTTATTTGGAACCGTCTGCTCTGGCAGGTATGATTGGCCCTGCTAAATTATATAATGAGGGACTCGATTATTTAGAAAAGCATCATTTAACGGGAAAGATGAGCAAAAGTACTCATATTGTTTGGGGGACTGGTGGAAGTATGGTTCCGGAAGAAGTGATGAGGGAATATTATCAAAAAGGGTCGAAATTTACGTTGGAGAAGTAGGAATAGTAACCATTTAACACGGGGGAGTTGAACCCCGTGTGTTTTATTTGACTTAATTCAGAGATTACCATTGTGGAAGCTTTGGGAAGCTGACTAGAGTATCCGAAATAAATATAAAAAACTCCCAGGAAAGGCATCTGCTAGTCTACATACATTTCTAAGGAGGAGGCATCTCTGCCCCTTTAAGCAGAACTTACAGATTAACGACCTATATACCCTGTTATAGTATTCACTTCATGGACTTGTTTAGGTTACCGGAAACGAGAATGGAACCTAATAGGACGATAATCGCGCCTAGTATAAATTGTAAGCTAACAGGGGTACCTATCAATATAATTTCGGTTACAATTGCCCAAAAAACATACGTATTGTTAAGCGATTGAGATCTAGCTGCACCAATTAAGTTGATGGACATGTAGTATAAAGAATAATTAGCAGCTCCCAATAAACCTGCTATGACAATCAGCCAAACAGTCTTGGATGACATAGCTTCAAACACTAAAGGATACCCATGAAAGAAGGAAACGATGAATAGCCCATAACATAGTGCAGAGGTCATTTGCCTTATATTAATGGCATATAGGGGAACGACATCTTTTCCCTTCATTCCCCAAGCTCCGATCACCCCTTCCAGACCCCAAAATATGGCTGCTCCTAATGAAAACAATATACCAATGAAAAAGTGACCATCGCCGTTAAATTTTGATGGCATATAGGCTAATATAATCACTCCGATGATACTTAAAACAATGCCTAACCAGGTTCTTCCGTTCATTTTTTCCTTTAAAAAAGTGAAAGCGAGCACAGCACCTATACCAGGAAAGATAGCGGATATACTCGCCGCGTAAGTTACTCCTGCGTATTGAATCCCAAGAAAATAAAAGGTCATTGCCAAAGGTCCACCGGACAATGCACCTAAAATTAAAATTGCACCACTTTTTGTTTTAAACAACTTTAACACATTAATGAACTCACCCTTTATAATCATATATAAGGAAATCCATAAAGCAGAGAAAAAATCATGCATAAAAGCCGCTATAATCGGTGCAAGTACAATTGCCTGTGTAAAAGGTGTACTGGCAATTATGATACCAATGACCACTGTATCTATTCCCCAAGCAACAGCTGAAGCTGCCCCAAGACCAGTACCCATTCTAGCTTCATTTATTCTTTTTATATTCATTAGCAAAACCTCGTATTCAAAAATTTTTTCAACAGAAGCCCCCAAACCTAATTTTCATGTGCACTACAAAATCTTCAGGTATTTTCATACAGTATGTTTGTTAAGGTTCAGCTTTAGCAATCCACCTAACTATTTCCGGATAGACAGCGCATTTACGCTTTCCATTCCTTGTTCCTTGCCAGTGTCGGATATCCGCTGTTTATTGACTAGTAATGATAGTGATTACGCTTAAGTTTTTTCAATAAACAACATTGAAAACTTATAGGCTTCCGTTGGCCTGTACCTACGACCATAAATATCAGGCAGGGACGAAGATGTATAAATAGAATGAATGAAGGATATAAAATAGAGGTTAAATACCTCAAGCTGGATGTTATGGAAGCACGCCAAAATGAATTCATCTAGGAATGAGTAGTAAATATAGAGCTAAAAATATTTTAATGGAGGATGTTAAAGATAGTGGAACAACCAGTTCCAATTGTAGGAGAAAAAACGGAAAATGAAGCACGCTGGACTACTATATCTTACTGCCTTATAAAAGCCTGGCGTTTCAATTCTATGATAGGCATATCCAGTTTTACAATAGGCAAAAAATGATACCGTCCAGAGATATTGATGCAAAAATTCACCTTATTTACAGCCCAAATTAGCCGTATGATTAAATCAGAAAGTATGCAACACAAAACTTGATGGACAGTGCAGTAACAAACGCTATACTCTCAATAGCGAACTTTTCCACAGGAGAAGTCGTAGAGAGATAGGGGAGAAGAGGAGGATTATATGTGGTCAAATGCTTAAACTCTGTTAATAGCTTATTCTAAAGGGAGAGGAAATACATTACCTTGTCTTACCTGCTTAATCAAGAAGTGGCGTTTTAAAAATTTTCTGCATAAGTAAAAAATGGATTATGAAATTGAATTCTTATAATATTATAAGAATTAGATTTAGAATATCATAAGTTTGAACTTCAAATAATTGCATCTTTTCTGCTAACTGTTATTAACATATCCTTATACGGCTATAGCTCTAACTTATTCCACCAGCTAAGGACGTAATTCATCATTCACCCGACCTTATTGTTCTGTAACACCTTTTATTCAATAATCCTTACAGTTGGATCAAGGAATTATGCTATTCTAGCAAAATTAATTGTTTATTTCAACCTTTTACGTTTGTTTGTCGTGCCTTACCTAATGTGGGAGGTCATTTCACATGTGGTGAAACGATCAGTTTGCCAATGTGCAAAAGGATGTTTGCAGGAACCATCGAGGCACATGCTTTTGTTTACAAAGGATTTCGGCGATGGCAGGTAAAAAAAGAATGTAAAAGCCCTACAAGTCAGTTAAGCCCTCTTGATTTTGGCAGCGGCCGTGAAAACAAGGATGGCAATCATGCCTTGAGATGATTTGGGAAGGCTGGTGTCAAAAGATCGAATACAAACCAACTGGCCTGGAACAAATACCCTTCATCGTACATGTCCTTAGGTAATGGAAAACCCCCGTTCTCTTAAAACGGGGGTTTTTAATTTGGATAATATAAAATCATGCTTAATCGAGTTAGTGTTTTCCCCGTATTAAGGTAGGAATGGGGCTTGTCGGCCTTGAACCTGATGGAATCGCCATTTTTCAAAATGTATTGATCATCATTTAAGCGGACAGTCAGCTCCCCTTCAAAAATAGTCAGAAATTCTTCCGTTCCTTCCTGATGTGAATCGGCACGATGAAATCCACCAGCTTCAATCTCGATCGAATATACTTCGAAACGTTTATCAGCTTCGAAGGGAAAGAGGGGATAAACTAGATATTTACCGTTGTCTTCAGACAATGTTTGAATGTCACTTTTTAAAACAACCGTTGTTTCTGGTCTGGGATGATCAATTAGCGAAGAAAAGGAAATTTTTAAACCATTGGCAATTTTCCAGATCGTCGTTATGGTGGGACTCGATTCTCCTCTTTCAATTTGGCCGATCATTGTTTTACTTACACCAGTCAGCTCGGCAACCTTTTCAAGACTTAGCTTTTTACTTTCTCTTAAGGCTTTTAAGTTTTTTGCGAGTATAAGATTTATTTCCTCCATAAATGCACTCCTTTATATACAATATAACGACTGTATTGTACAATAAAAAGTAAGTCGTTATATCGTTCGCTTTAAACAGTATAACATACATCTGAAAGGGAGGCGCACCGATGCCATTATTAACATTTTTGCTTTATGTTTTTGTCACCAGTTTTACCCCAGGTCCCAACAACATCATGGCGATGTTATTCGCTAACAAATACGGATTTAAACGAACGTTGAAATTCTGTTTAGGTGTAGGAGCAGGTTTCTTCGTGATCATGTTATTGTCGAGTTATTTTAATTTACTGCTGAAAAATTTCATCCCCAAAATCGAATTTTTCATGACGATGCTTGCTGCCATCTATATGCTGTATCTCGCCATGAAAATAATCAAAAGCAAAAGCAAAAACGAGGATGACGAAGGAGATAAAAATAACCGTTTCCTGTCAGGCATGCTGCTGCAATTCATTAATCCAAAAGGTATCTTGTATGGCATAACGGCCGTCTCAACCTTTATCATTCCCTATCATTCATCAAATGCCAGTTTACTCTTTTTCTCCTTATTTCTAGCTTTTATCGGATTTTTGAGTACGATGAGCTGGAGTGTGTTTGGTTCGCTGTTTCAAAAGTTCCTCACGAAATACAGCAGTCAGTTCAATATCGTTATGGCCCTGTTGTTGGTTTACAGTGCAATATCGATTCTTGTAAAGTAAGTAATATCAGCCTAAAAATAGCAAGAAATACATCGAAAAAAAGCCTTTATTAAAAATATAGGCTTCTTTTTCGGTATGTTCTTTGTTAGCCTCGCCACAATGGCTTTTGCGTATGTGGAGACAATTTATAGTGTGTAAGCCACAATAAGCATATAAAGATCATTTCAAATGCGTTCGTGATTGCCGAACTCTTAATCGGGATCGGGATGGCACTGCCGCCAATCATGATCACAACCCCTGAAAGCATCCAAATCCAACGTGTCCTCAGGAAAACGTTGATGCTTATCACCAATAATACAAGGGTTACAATAAGCACCATGAGAGGTGGGCCTGATGATCCCTCACTCACGTATCTTAAAACGCCGTACTCTTGGACAGGTACAAAATTCTTATGTATATTTTCCATACATTCATATACGACCAGTCCTGACGTAAGGAATAGGAAAAAAAAGAATACGCCGATTTTTTTTGTAAAAGGAATATCGATTTTTTTGGCCACTCCCCAACCGAACAGTATCAATGTAGGTGTGATGAAGCCGTGTATCCAGAAACGAGATATATTCAACCTCTCAAGTAAAGGTCCGTCGCCAATGGATTTCCCGGATGCAATTACAATATTATCCCAAAAGAGTGCGAGCGTAACGAAAAGGAGGGAGCTTGTAAGGGAAAAAAGTTTTCCATGCCGTCTAATGATCAAAATGCCCATGAGAAAAAGGATCATGTAGACGAGTGAATATAAATAATACAGAATAGTATCCAAATATATATCCCCCTTTATTGTTTTAGGTTCATTACATGCATTATAACGGAATCCACTTACAGGAAAAAGGAATATACTCTGTCTTAAAAATCACCAACAAGAATTAATATAATCACGATACTGCTTAAGGAAGGGCGGGAAGTTCGCAATCCATAAAAAAAGACTGATGTTTCAGCGTGTGCTAATTCATCAGCCTTTGCATTAACGATTGCAGTTAGGACAGGCAGTTCATTCTTTTAATTATGTCAAAGGTTGGCCATCAAAAGCTTTAACATCCAAAGGAGCAGTGAGGAATTCTTTAGCTTTCCCGACAAATGAAGTGAAGTGCTCACTTGAATTATGGCTAGCAACAGCTTGCTTATCTTCCCAAACCTCAACCATCGTAAATTGATTGTCGTTTTCCGTGTCTTTGTGAAGGTTATAAGAAACATTTCCAATTTCCGCTCTTGACGCTTCGATAAGCGGTTGAATGTCTGCTAGAAATGCATCTTGTTTAGCTGGGTTAATATTGAATACGGCATGAATGATAATCATGTAAGGTCATCCTCTCTTTTGTTAAGCATCATGTGAAAAATTATTTTCATTACTTCCATTGAGCGACTTTATCGATTGGAAGGCGAACGGAGGCATGTCCGCCGTCTGCAGCTTTTCCGATTGAGATAAGCATCACTGGTACATAGCGGTCTTTATCCATTCCAAAGGCTTCGGCAATTTTATCTTTTTCATAGCCGCCAATCGGATTCGTATCGTATCCAAAGGCTCTTGCAGCTAGCATTAGCTGCATGGAAACAAGACCTCCATCTACCAATACGACATCTTTCATTTCTTCAGTCGTTGTTCTTTCGTAATATCCAGCAAACGAGGCCAAAATATTTTCTTTTACTTCCATTGGCATATGGCCCATTTCAACCGCTTTACCGTAGATTTCCTCGGCGTTTTCGAAATTGTTCAGATCACCGAAAACAGCGATCACAGCTGAAGATGTTTCCACCTGGGTTTGATTAAAACGAGCAAGCGGCGCCAGTGTCGCTTTCGCTTCAGGGCTGTCGATTACGAGGAAGCGCCACGGTTGCATATTAACGGAAGAAGGGGCCAGTGTAGCAAATGTTAGGATTTCCTCCATCTCAGCTCGGCTTATTTTGACGGCTGTATCATATTTTTTTATCGAGCGGCGGCCCGTAAGTATTTCCTTGAAGTCATTCGTAATTTGTGCAGTAGTCATCGTTGAGTATCTCCTTTTATTTATATTGAATTATCCATAAGGGAGCAGGATTTAAACTTCGCTTATGTTTTTTTGAATCCTTATGAGCATATCGGTTAGCTCTTTACGTTCTGCTTCATTGAAATCCTTTAGCATTAACGTAACGAAACGAGCCTTTTCAGCCTGGTAGGCAATGATTTGTTCACGGCCGGGAACTGAAAGGGAAACGAGCGTGAAGCGATTGTCCTCCGGATCTTTACGTCTAATGATCATCCCAGCCGCTTCAAGCTGCTTTAAATGCCGGGTAACCGCAGCACCGTCAATTTTGACCTCTTTTTGAAGAGCTGTTTGACTCATTTCATCCACTTGGTAAAGCTGAAATAAAATATCATGTCTTGATTGGCTGATACCCATGCAACTTTCGAACTTCGAGCTTATCTGTTTATTAAGGCAGTTCATCTTATATAAAATAAGCGATTCATTGGAACATGAAGAATTCGTCAATAAACATCCTCTTTTCTTAATTGATAGGTCAATGATTGATGCATCAATTAATATACTATAGCGAAAAAAATAAATCAAGTATATGTGCTGTTACTATTTTTGCCTATGACTGTATCCTCTTATGTATGACTGGAAGAAGTAATAAAAAAGGGATTCTGCATCAAAAGCAAAATCCCTGTAGGTACTTGTTGTTTCGATATTTTACGCGTTAAACTGTTCAACTGATTTTTCCAGGCCATTAGCGAGCTTTACCATGGAAGTGGTTGAGGAGGAGATATCCTCCATGGACTGTGCTTGCTGATCGGTGGAATGTGCCACTTGCTGTGATGCCTCAGCCGTTTCCCTTGTCAAAGCAGCAAAATCTTCAATTGAAGCATTGATTTCCTGAGAACCTGCAGCCATTTGCTCTGTGATGGCGGAAATTTCCTGAATTTGATCACTGACATGCTCATATGATTTTATCGTTTCATTAAACGTTTCCCTTGTGTTCAGGACAACCTTGGTTCCTTCTTCAACCTCTTTCGTACCCGTTTCCATCATGGCCACTGATTTATTGATGATCGCTTTGAAATTCAGCAGCGATTCTTGGATACTGATCGCAGATTCCTTGGTGCCCACTGCTAATTTTCGTACCTCATTCGAAACAACGGCAAACCCTTTACCCTGTTCACCAGCTCGAGCACTTTCAATGGCTGCATTCAGTGCCAGCAAGTTTGTTTGCTCGGCTATCCCCGTAATCATATGGACGATATTCACGATCTCGTTTGCTTGTTCGTCCAGTTTCTTTATTTCTGAACTTGCCTGCAGCATCACATCTTTAACTTGTAGGATTTGCTGGGAGAGTTGATTTAGATCATTATTTCCATTGGACATTTGAACGGAAACCTGATTTGTTTGTTCGCTTACTTCCGACGATGCTTCGGCAATTTTTTGGATTCCTATGGTCATTTCCTCTATGACCCTTGATGATTCTTCACTTCTGTGCAATTGCACTTCTGTAGCTCCGGCAACTTGTTGAATTCCTTTCACGATATATTGCGTGGACGTGTCCATATCTTTAATTTTGTGTTCAATATCACTTGATGCTTCCAAAAGCTGCAGGGAAGAGCTTTTCATCGAGTTGACCATCGCTATCGTTTTGTTGGTCATTTCTGCGAATGCTTTCACTAAAACGTTGATTTCGTCGTTCCCTTTAACCTTCGTATCGCTAATCAGTTCATTGGCTGCGATCAAATCCCCGTTGGCGATTTGCTTTGCGGCCATGCTGACTTCATGAAGGGGCTTTAACTTTCTCGTCAAATACCATATTAAAGCACCCACTACGATTGCGATCAGGATGACATTGATAATGATCGTTAGCGGAAGAATGCCGCCTAGAACCTTGCTCGCTGTAGAATCGACTTTGCTTGCATCAATATCCACTCCTAATATACCAATGACCTCATTACCGTTTTTAATTGGAACGAAAACGGATAAATAGTCGCCATATTCGGGATCATGGACAATGGAAGTGGTCGAAGCCTTTCCCTTCATTACGCCTTTTACATCGGAATAAGTAGTTGCTGTTGTAGTCGTTAAGATGGGAGCTGCTTTATCATCGTCCTTACTCATTCCATCGATGAGAATATGGACTTTTTCGCTTTTGTCGTCAATCCCTAATGTATATACATATAACGCTCCGGTCTTTTGTTTATAATCATTTAACTGTTCACGTACTTCCCAATATGTTGGCGTTTCGGATTGATCGTTTAGAAACTCCGCATAAGCTGTTTGATTTATGCCTTGAGCGATGGTGCTTGCTGTGTCCAGGCTGCTCATGGCTATCGTTTTCTCGACCGTATCATTTGTACTCTTATACATTAAAAGTAAACTTCCGATTAATGTAATGACCATGCCTGCCAAAAGAACGAAACCTATTTTCGTACTAAGTTTATTCATCTTTGTTACTCCTTCTCGAAGTGATAAGTTGTCCATGTATATATCGGAAACAAGGAAGGGGATTTAAAGAGAGCATAGGCAAAACAAATACATTTTTCCTAAGCATTAACTTGGATTTAAAAGTGACCAGAAGTTTAGCTTCAGTTTTTCCCTTTGTCATCATTTTGCTCAGCTAGGACAACAGGGAATGAAATTATCTATGAGGCAACAGTGCATTACAACTTTCATGAAATCAAACATGTTAAGCTTGATGATCAGCGAACCAAGTGGTTCTACATGGTTTTAAAAAATTGTTATTGCGGGCTCTATGTTCCGGGAATCTAACGAGACATTGTTTGCATGACTTCGCATATAATCGAAGGGGGGAAACAGAAATGATCTATCTTTTGGCAAGAGTTGAACTTGGAAAACATTTCCGTTAACATGGTAAGAGAGTCAAATAAAAAGGAGGTTGTCCATTGAGTCTGCAAATCAATGAAGTTACGAAAAAATTCGGGGAGTTCACGGCTGTAAACCAGCTAGATTTAACGATTCCCGAGAAGGAAATGTTTGGTTTTCTGGGCGGGAACGGAGCTGGGAAAACGACCACATTCCGGATGATACTAGGCTTGCTTGACCCCACTGAAGGGGAAGTGACCTGGGATGGCAGGAAAATTGACTACACTACAAGCTCTTTGATCGGTTATCTGCCTGAGGAGCGCGGCTTATATCCAAAACTGAAAGTGCGCGATCAAATCGTGTATTTGGCTAGATTAAGAGGGATGAACAAACGGGATGCATTGAAAGAATTGGAGTATTGGCTAGATCGCTTCATGGTTCCCGAATACATCGATAAGCGGGTCGAAGAGCTTTCGAAGGGAAATCAGCAAAAAATCCAGCTGATTGCATCCATGATCCATAAGCCCGAGCTGCTTATCCTTGATGAACCTTTTAGCGGATTGGATCCGGTGAATGTGGAAATATTGAAGAAGGCAGTCATTGACCTGAGGGATAATGGAACGACGATCGTTTTCTCAAGCCATCGGATGGAGCATGTGGAAGAGATGTGTGAGCATCTTTGCATCATGCATAAAGGGACACCGGTCGTTGCCGGAAAATTAAAGGATATCAAACGTTCTTTTGGTAAAAAGAATGTATCAATCAAGGCCGATTTCGATCTATCTTTCTTGGATACATATGCTGGTGTAACAAAAGTCAAAAATACCATGGAAGGGAAAATTCTACAGGTTACCGGGGAAGATGTAGCTGAGAACATGATTCGTGATCTTGTTCCAAAAGGGTTCGTTCGAAAGTTCGAATTGGAGGAACCATCGCTGACGGATATTTTCATTGAAAAAGTAGGTGCAGTCTATGAATAAATTTTGGATTGTTCTTTCCCATACATATCTATCGAAATTAAAAACGAAATCATTCATCATTTCCACCATTATCATGATGGCCTTAATTCTTGTCCTGTCGAATATGTCGAAGCTTATTGATGCTTTCGATGGTGATGACAAACAAAAGGTGGCCATCATCGATCAGACGGAAGGCGGCTTTTTCGAGCCTTATAAAAATGCCGCGAAAGGCGTGAACGAAGACCTTTCGATCGTTTCCGCCAAGAGCGAAGCAGAAGCGCGGAAGCTGGTAAGCTCAGATCAAATCGCAGGCTATCTTCTAATCGAAAAGGATGATCGTCTCGGCTTCAAGGGTACATATAAAGCGAAGCAAATTTCAGATTCAGCCATCAGCAATGATTTGCTTCTTGCACTTACCCAATTGAAAAGCCAAATCACGGCGAATGAATTGAAATTGACAGATCAGCAAATCGCCCAATTGAATACCCCGCCAGACTTTGAGACGATCGCGCTGCAGAAAAATGCAAAAACCGAAGAAGACCTAAATCAAGCTCGCGGTCTTGTTTATGTGCTTCTGTTCGTCATTTATTTCGGTGTACTGATGTATGCAACGATGATAGCGATGGAGGTGGCCACGGAAAAAACATCAAGGGTCATGGAAATCCTGATTTCAAGTGTCCCGCCAGTGACGCAGATGTTTGCCAAAATCATGGGAGTCGCTTTGCTTAGCCTTACGCAAATGGTTCTGTTTTTTGGTGTCGGTTATTTATCAATTAAACAAAACCTGACAAACATGGATGAAGGATTCTTTTCCTTCTTTGGTTTTGGCAACATGAATATCTCGACAATCATTTATGCCATCATCTTTGCCTTGCTTGGCTACCTTCTATACGCAACTCTCGCCGCATGTCTTGGATCGGTCGTCAGCAAAATAGAAGATGTCCAGCAAATGATCTCACCGATGACCATGTTGGTTGTCATTGCCTTTTTGATTGCAATGTTCGGGCTCGGCAATCCGTCAGCCAGTTACATTACCATTACATCATTCATTCCATTTTTCACCCCGATGATCATGTTCCTGCGTGTAGGCATGCTCAATGTACCAGTTTGGGAAATCGCGCTCAGCATAGCCGTGATGATCACCACCATCGTTCTGCTAGGCATCCTGGGTGCAAAAATTTATCGTGGAGGTGTCTTGATGTACGGAAGCTCAAAATCATTGAAGAGCATCAAGAATGCCCTGCAATTATCAAAGAAAAAATGAACGGCAAGCCTCGAGTTTCAACAACCATGATTGGGAGTGAAAACGATTTGAGCAACCTGATACCATTGACGATTGCAACAGAAGCCTTCCTTTTGTTATCCTTCATCATCATGTATGTATCAATCGGAAAGTCCAAAAGGAATATCCTCCTGGTAATCTTACTCATCATCGGAGGCGGACCGCTTCTCTATTTTGTCATAGACGATTTGTATAGCAATTACGCGGATGCCAATATCGGATTGGGCCTTGCTTTCATGTTCACTTGGGTATATAGCGTCGTAGCGTTCATCGTTGCAATCCTTCTGCTTTTGGTAAAAAAGAAAAGTGATCATGATAGCTCGCACGAAACGTGATCAACGTTTATGGGAATGAACTGAAACTAAAATGCAGGGGCTTCAAGAATCACATAGCCCCTGCATTTTTTAATTCCAGACACCGTTCATAAACTCACATCAGTAAAATTTTAACATATTCCAGATTTTTTTTCGGGCGGTATTGGCTTCGATTTTTTAAAAAATGCCTCCGACCATGATGTTGTATTTGTATGGAGAGCCCGAGGTATGGCGGTGATCCTCCCGCCTTCCAAATAGGGAACGTCCTTTAATAAATCGATTATCATAAATGACGAACGGATAGTATTTACATCTGCAACAAGAGAGTAATGCTTTATAATCGGCGTTCACCTTGTACACGCCATAGAAAAAAAATGGACCATCTCAAATTCGATCGAGTTGGTCTACAGATTGAAAGCTTGGATAATTCCAAGCTTTTTTTATTTATCTTTATAGAGGGGAGGATGGGGGGCCAAAGGGGCAGGAGTGTTCAACAAAACCATGGGTGAATTTGGTAGAATGTATGAGGATGAAGAAAAATCGATACAAAATGACGGGAGGGATCTTTTGAAAACTAACCATTCCATTTTATGCTTTATATTGATTTCAACCTTGCTGATCTTTACTGGCTGCACTAATAATGGTAACAAAGACAGCATAGCTACAATTTCAGTTAATTCCGATTCCGAGCATACGAATACTTTTAAAAAATTAAATATAGGGGAACTGTATGATTTTGATTTCAAATTAAATGAAGCAGATAAGATGTGGGTAAATGTGTGGATGGAACGTTACAAAGATGGGAAGAAGGAGCCTCAACCGATAGCTGAACTATCCTATGGAAACAGCCCCAACAAAGTGGAGGAAGGAAATGTAGGCTTTGGAATGATTAACACTGGTGATACTCGTTTAGGTTTTCTTTACGCACCCAATGTCACCTCAACACCACAAAATATAGACAAAATCCATTCTGATCATGTTATTTCTGGATGGGATTATGCTGTAGGGGAAGATAAAAAGGAAATAAAATTAGGCGAAACCTATTTATTGGGTGCTTACAGAGAATCCAATGGAAACTCGATGAGGACATACAATTTGCAGGATGATAATGAAGTGAAGAAGATGATATGTGATGATAAAATTGTCTTTTTGCTTAAAATGAAAATTGAGGAGAAATAAAACAGTTACATATACTTATGAAGGGAAGTCGTATTGAATCGAAAGGGTGCACGTTTCTCTGATACCGATAGAGAAGCAGGCTAGCGGATGAAACGTATATTGACGTAGATTATGGAAATAGTAGGATAATCATGTGTGGCTGTAGAAATAATGAACAGATGACATATATATGGAGGACACTATGATTAAATTCAGTTTGTTTGGCAAGTTCAGTGTACAAGAGGGCAAACGCGACACAATGGTAGATATCTTGTTGGAAGCAGCAGAATCCATGGAGAATGTATATGAGTGCGAGATATATCTTGTGAATATTTCTGAAACCGAACCAAATACTGTTTATGTTTATGAGGTGTGGAGTAATGAAACTGCCCATCAAGCTTCTTTGGCGCTTGAAGCAACACAAATCTTAATAAAGCGTGCAAAGCCAATCATTACTGGAATGGAGAGAATCAGCACCTTAAAGACAAGGGGAGGGAAGGGCCTTTCACACGAGGCTTGATTTACGATTCGAGAGGACGATCTCGTTAATTAATGAACGGGGTGCAGGAAACGAGAATAAATCTTTACCATTCATTCTAGTTACCAGATACAGCAAAATCATGTATTTCATTGGGAGAGCAAAATTGTGGATATCATACTTTCCATTTTTTATAGCTCTGTTGCGTGGTCATTATATTTTTATTGTTCAAAAATCCATTAGTATGGGGATTGACCAATCAAAAGAAGTTAAGGCTTTAAGGTCTGGACTAAACAAAATTAAAAAACTGCTTAAGATTTAACCGGAAGATAAACATGAAAAGGAAACGCCCCATATAATTTGGCGCGTTTTTTTGTTTCCGTTTAGGTGCAACAAGACGTTAATGAAACGTACAAGTATATGTCCAATGGATTACGTTGCTGGTCGTTCGCTTGAAGGAATCTTTCCTAAATGATAAAAAGATTGCCAATTCGCTAATTTCGAGTCAATATTATGTAAGTATGAATTGATGGATGAGGAATGATCAAATGAAAAAAATGATGTTAATTGTCTTGGCTGCAGCTGTTATTCTGATGGGATTGGTCTTAAATCATACGATTGCCAAGAAGGATAAGGCCATCTATGTTGCTGTCAATGGAGATGATCAAAGTGCTGGCACAAAATCAAAGCCATTTCGCACATTAAAAAAGGCCGCTTCTGAAGCGGAAGCAGGTACGACTGTCTACATACGAGAAGGCACTTACAATGAAAAGCTGGTCGTAAGATATAGCGGAACGAAGCGAAAGCCAATCATTTTTAAAGCTTACAAAAAGGAGAAAGCAATCCTTAGCGGGAAAAACATGAAGGATGGTGAAGGCGATACATCCTTAATCACGATTAACAACAAAAATTATCTTACCATAAGTGGGTTGATGATACAGGATTTAACGACCGATTTATCGGATGAAACAGTCATGGGGATTTATGTAACAGGATCCAGCAGTCATATTACATTGGATCATAACCATGTGCACAGGATAAAAACACTAGCGGGTGATGGAAATGGTCATGGGATCGCCATATACGGAACAGGTAAAATGAAGGATATGAATATCTTGAACAATACGGTGGAGGAATTAAAGCTTGGTTCCAGTGAATCTATTGTTCTTAATGGAAATATTGACGGCTTTATGGTGGAAAACAATTTGGTCCGCAGGAATGACAATATCGGTATTGATTTGATTGGCTATGAAGGGACTTCCAATGATAAAAATGCTGACTTTGTACGTAATGGGGTTGTGAAAAATAACCGGGTTTATGAAATATCCTCTTTTGGCAATCCAGCTTATGGCGAAGAGTATTCCGCCGCAGGAATTTATGTGGATGGCGGAAAAAATATAACCATTGAAAAAAATACCGTATATCAAAGCGACATCGGTATAGAAGCAACATCAGAGCATCCTAAAAAATATGCTGAAAATATTAACCTGACAAACAATATTATTTATGGTAACTTTTTCACGGGAATATCAATTGGTGGGTATGATGAAAAGCGGGGCGGGACTAAAAATTCCCTTATTTCCCAAAACATCATGTATCGCAATGATACAAAGGGGATCGATGGCGGCCAGCTTTTATTGCAGCATAATATAAGGAACAACGTGATAGAAAAAAACATTTTGACGGCCGGACCATCCCGGATATTCATTGCTAACTATTTTTCCACAAATAAAGAAAATGAACTAATGAAGAATGTCTTTCATAAAGAAAAAGGAAAAAATGCGATATGGGTCTGGAAGGAAGAAGAATATACCTCTTTTTTGAATTTCAAAAAAGCCTCAAAAAGTGACAGGAAATCTAGTTATTTAAATCCAGAGTATCAAGATCCAAACCAAGCTGATTTTAGACTAAGAACGGATTCACCTGCAAAAACGATAGTGGACTGACTTTCGCAAGTTAAACCAAACATAGAAAAAGGCGGCCAATTTGGTTGCCTTTTTTTGTTGCAATAGTAGATTCTGGATGCCGTTTTATATTGGGGAAAATCATTAACTGGATTGTTATAAATAGCAAAAAACGATTTGCCCCTTATCATAAATGCATTCATTATCGGACATAGCTAAATAGGGGCAGCTATTCCTGTGTGAGGTGAAGAGAATTGTGAAACAATTATTCAAGCTAAGATCGGCTTGGTTTCCAGTATGGCTAATTACATTACTCATGTTAATTATGATAAGTGTTTACTTGCCTGTCTTTAGCGGTGTAAATAAAATTGCTCCAAATGTTCCCTTGATTATTGTGAACGAAGACCAGGGTACTGTTGGAGACTCTTTATTATCAAAACTTAAAGAAAAGCAAAATGGAAACGCCCTTAGATGGAATACCGCCGATAGTGAGAAAAAGGCATGGGAGCAATTAAAAAACAATCAGGCGCATGGTGCCCTGATCATTCCTGCAAATTTTTCAAAACAAATTTCCGAGGTGCAAAATTCACTTCAAACAGGTAAAGAAAAGGAAAAACCAGCTGCATTAAAAATTTTATTAAATGAGGGGGTTGGCCAATCTTCATCCATGATGGCAAACAGTGTCCTGCAACTGGCTGCGGCTACCACTACCAAGGTGGTCAGCGATGATATTAAATTAAGGCTGAAGCAAGATGGGCAGTTATTGTCCCCAGACAATGCATCCCTGATGGATGATCCTATACAAATTACGACGGAAAATGTACTTGGACTTCCGGATCATCTGAATAAAGGAATGACGCCATTCGTTATGGTCATCATCGCTTCCATAACGGGAATGATGGGAGCCAATATGATCCGTGGATATCTAAGTTGAAAGCAAAAGACGATCTTGAAAATAAAGGTACATCTTTGAGTTATACAACAATCCTTAAAGCAGAAATGATTTGTAGCATCATTTTGGCCTTTGGTGTTTCCTCTGTCTCTCAAATAGGTGTTTTTGGCTTCTTTGGGAGTTCACATACGTCCAGCATTTGGTTGATTTACCCGTTTTCCTTTTTTTGCTGCCTAACCATGATTTCCTTGTTCAAATCGCTTTCCTTAATCTTTGGTGGATGGGGGATGCTAGTGATGTTCCCAATAAATATCATGGGCATTTTTTCAAGCGGCGGACCGATTCCTTTATCAACCCTGCCACTTGTCCATCGAATATTCAGTTATATCCTGCCTACGAAATATATGGTAGATGGCATGAGGGCGCTGCTTTATTATAATGGCAGGTTGCAAGCCGGACTCGGTACAGCCTTATGGGCCATATCCGTATACTTTATTATCACACTGGCTATTATCATTGCGTTCATTATATATTCATCAAAGAGAGACAATGGCAATGAGGAAGAAGGAAAAGTGCAAGTACCAGTGGATAATGAAATTCATGCTAAAGATTAGTCCAGAAAAACCTCCCGAACCTGTAAAGAATACGGTTTGGTTACATCACTTCTACATAATTCATGTGCTTTTTACGGGTTCCATTGCAACCTACTCTCTTCATTGCTTGCCTCCGATATACTTAATATATTCCCTTCATACCTGTATTTTTGAACTGCCAGCTCTTCTTTAAAGTTTGAAAACTGTCTGAAATATTGCGGAAATAAAAGTTGAGACAAAGTAACATGCGCTTAAAAATGGGGACGGTAACTAAACAGATAGATTCTCAAAATACAATTGCATCTGCGTCCCCACCGATGATTTCCTCGGTTGAATCACCAACATCGAGCAGGGGGACCTACCACCCTAAGGCAGGGCCGTAAGCAAAAAAATGAATACATTATTTGTTTTAGCAGCAAAATATTTAATATCCAAAAGCTTCCCTGATTTTTTGGTGAAGTTGGGGAGACTGCCCGATATCTGCTATGTGCTCTAGTTTGTCCCCATTTCGTTCTTGCCTAATCGCATCCCGTGGAGGTGACATGAATAAATGAAGTTTAACAAGAAAAAAATCAATGTTGTCAATATTCAAACGGCGAAGAAAAGTGTGTTTGCTACAGGTGTGGGAAACGCCATGGAATGGTTTGATTTTGGTTTATATTCCTATTTGGCTGTTATCATTAGTGAAAATTTTTTTAGTGCTGTCAAAAATGATGAGTTAAAGTTAGTGTTCACCTTTGCAACCTTTGCAATTGCCTTTTTAATGCGCCCGATAGGCGGCATTATTTTTGGTAAAATCGGTGATAAATTAGGAAGGAAAGTCGTTTTGACGACCACGATCATTTTGATGGCTTTTTCAACTTTATTGATCGGGCTTTTACCTACATATGATCAAATTGGCATATGGGCACCTATTCTTTTATTGATAGCTAGAATTATTCAAGGCTTTTCAACTGGCGGGGAATACGCTGGTGCAATGGTTTATATTGCTGAATCATCTCCAGACAACAAACGTATTATGCTTGGTAGTGGGTTGGAAATTGGTACACTCACTGGATATATATTGGCTTCACTGCTTGCCAGTGCACTCTTTATCGTTCTATCTGATCAACAGATGGCCTCATGGGGATGGAGAATTCCGTTTCTGCTAGGCTTGCCTCTAGGGCTTGTTGGGTTGTACTTAAGAAAAAGTCTGGAAGAATCACCGATTTTCGAAAATGAGCTTTCTGGTGATGAAGTCCAAGAGGAAGGCTTCCTATCCATTCTGAAAAATCACAAAAGAGATATTCTTGTATGCTTTGTAGCAGTTGCCTTCTTTAATATTACAAGCTATATGCTATTATCATACATGCCTTCTTATTTAGATACGATCATAGGATTATCCAGTACCGTAGGAACTGTACTCATAACGGTTATTATGGTAATCATGGTGCCGCTAACTTTAATGTTCGGAAAGCTCAGTGACAATATAGGAAACAAGACGGTTTTATTGATCGGCTTAGGCGGCTTGACACTCTTATCTGCACTTGCTTTTTATTTAATAAATTTGAATGCTTTGATCTTTATTTCGTTAGGTATCCTGATTCTGGGTGTGCTGCTTTCAACCTATGAAGGCACAATCCCTGGCTCGCTGCCGACCATGTTTTATACGGACATTCGGTATCGGACATTATCAGTGACCTTTAATGTCTCTGTTTCAATTTTTGGCGGGACTACCCCATTGGTTTGCACCTGGCTCGTTCATCAAACAGGGAATAATCTGGCACCTGGCTTTTATTTAACCGCCGTCAGTATCATCGGATTTTTAGTGATTTTATTCCTGTTCAAAAGCACTTCAGGCAAATCCCTGAAAGGATCTTACCCAACAGTCGCATCTAAATCCGATTTTCAGGAAGCTGTTGAAAATCCGAAAGATTCACTATGGTGGCAAACGGAAGAAAGAGAAAAATAAAGATAAGTGAATAGCATCCAGTCAATGGATTCACTTCCCGAAAGAAAGACCTCGAGCACATGTGGGTCTGTCTTTCGGTCTTTTGTTTTACTTATCAAGGTGATTTCGATCAATTAAATTGTCACCTTGGAACGATATTTACATGTCAGTCTTGAATGTATTAAAGAAGTAATGCGATATCATGGTTAAAGGTGAATTTGAGAGTGCGTTTGGAATGTGTTCGGGACAAAACTTGGAAGAGGTATTAACATTTCAAGTGAAGGAACGGCAAAGCACCATTTTCCTTTCTGTGGCCGTATCACTGTCAAAAGTTCATTTCAAGGCAGACGGGGATAATGAATTTATGATTAAGAGCACCATTAAGGTAAAGGTTGGGTTGGGAGGTGGACTGTTTACTGTGCGTGCCTTTAGGAAGGCAGCTGAGGCACAAACTTTTTGGGGGTGCCAATGTTTACAGTGAAATGAATTCTACCCTTCCTAATATAATTATATCATATGGAAAATGGCAGAAATAGACTATTTATTCTCATTTGCTACTGCTAAAATACAGTAGAACTTTGATGAGATTGGTGAGGAGAGGTGCAGAATGGATTCTTTGGTAATCGGTTTTCAGGAAATGGAAAAACCACAGCTTTTGCTCGTTGGCGGAAAGGGGTTTACATTAGGGGAATTATCCAAAATTAACGGAATTCAAGTGCCCGACGGTTTTTGTGTTACAACAAAGGGATATCAAAAGGCCATCGAACAAAACGAGAGGCTTCAAGCACTATTGGATCAATTAGCACCGCTGAATGCAGAAAATCGAGGGCAAATTGGTGAAATCAGCAGGAAGATCCGGCAAACCATTTCGGAAATAGCCATTCCTTCCGATGTTGTGAAAGCAGTTGCTCATTATCTCTCCAAGTATGGCGATGAACATGCTTATGCAGTGCGTTCTAGTGGGACTGCTGAGGATTTGCCATATGCCTCTTTTGCCGGTCAACAAGATACCTATTTAAATATCATCGGCAAAGAACAAATTCTGAAGCATATCAGCAAATGCTGGGCTTCCCTATTTACGGATCGTGCCATTATCTATCGCAAGCAAAGCGGGTTTTGCCATACACAGGTTTACATATCCGTTATCATCCAAAGGATGGTGTTCCCACAGGCTTCAGGGATTTTGTTTACCGCTGACCCGATCACGTCTAACCGAAAGCTGCTATCGATTAATGCCAGTTTTGGACTTGGGGAAGCACTCGTTTCGGGTTTGGTCTCCGCCGATTGTTATAAAGTAAAGGAAGAAAAAATAGTCGATAAGCTGATAGCAGCCAAAAGAATGGCAATCCATGGATTGAAAGGAGGCGGAACAGAGGTACGTGAAATTGTCCCTGATCAGCAAAAGAACCAGACACTAAATGATCAACAAATATTACAACTGGCAGGCATCGGCAGACAGATCGAAACGTATTTTGACTGTCCGCAAGATATTGAATGGTGTTTGGTTGATGAAACATTTTATATTGTTCAGAGTCGGTCAATCACGACATTATATCCGATCCCTGAAGCGACTGATTCAGACAATCACGTATACGTATCTGTCGGACATCAACAAATGATGACTGACCCGATGAAACCATTGGGCTTGTCTTTTTTTCTGTTAACGACTCCTGCGCCGATGCGTCAAGCAGGTGGAAGGCTGTTTGTTGATGTAACACCTCGACTGGCTTCACCAGTCAGCAGGAATATGTTATTGAGTGCTATGGGGCAGCATGATCCACTCATGAAAGACGCACTAATGAACGTCATTGGCCGTGGAGATTATATAAAAACTTTACCTAATGATGATAATGCACCGCTTCCCACTAGAGGTGATACAGATAAGCTGGCAGAAACCGAAAACGATCCAACAGTCGTTACTGATTTGATTGGGCGGAATCAAAAATCGATTAAAGAGTTAAAATTATACATCCGAGCGAAAACAGGAATAGCTTTATTAGACTTCATACAGCAAGATATTCAGGAATTAAAGAAGATTTTATTTGACCCCAAAAGTTCAGCTGTATTTATGGCGGCTATGAATGCTTCAGCGTGGATCAATGAAAACATGGACAAGTGGTTAGGTGAAAAGAACGCGGCAGATACGCTTTCTCAATCTGTACCAAACAATATCACATCGGAAATGGGATTGGCACTATTGGATGTCGCAGATGTCATTCGTCCTTATCCAGAGGTGATCGATTATTTAGAGGATGTTAAAGATGAAAACTTTTTGGATGAACTTGTTAAATTGAATGGCGGTCAGGAAACCAAAAATGCTATCCAAGCTTTTCTCAGTAAATTCGGAATGCGGTGCAATGGGGAAATTGATATTACCAAAGCTCGTTGGAGCGAAAAACCAACTATACTTGTTCCAATGATTCTTAGCAATATTAAAAACTTTGAGCCCGGTGCTAGTAATCGGAAGGTTGAGCAAGGGCGAAAGGAAGCCTGGAAAAAAGAACAAGAGCTATTGGACCGATTGAAGCGCTTGCCGGAAGGTGAACAAAAAGCGGAAGAAACAAAACGAATGATCGACCTGGTCCGGAATTTCAGCGGGTATAGGGAATATCCTAAATACGGCATGGTTAATCGCTATTTCGTCTATAAGCAGGCTTTACTGAAAGAAGCAGAACAACTTGTGCATGCGGGCATATTTCTCGAAAAGGAAGATTTGTACTATCTCACTTTTGAAGAACTTCACGAAGTTATCCGTACAAATAAACTGGATTATCAGATCATCAGCGAACGAAGGGATGAGTATAAGTTATATGAAAAATTAACCCCGCCACGTGTTATCACGTCTGATGGCGAAATCATTACAGGGGAGTATAAACGAGAAAATCTCCCAGCCAATGCTATCGTAGGGCTTCCAGTTTCTTCAGGAGTGGTAGAGGGGCGAGCTCGTGTTATCTTGAGCATGGAAGATGCCGATTTAGAAGCTGGAGACATTTTAATCACGGCTTTTACCGACCCTGGCTGGACCACATTGTTTGTATCCATAAAAGGACTGGTCACCGAGGTTGGCGGACTGATGACCCATGGAGCAGTTATCGCACGTGAATATGGCTTACCAGCAGTGGTCGGAGTCGAGAATGCCACCAAACTGATAAAAGACGGACAACGAATCCGCGTGCATGGGACAGATGGATATATCGAAATATTGTAAAGGCCCATATATCCTCTACATGATCATGAAGTGCCGATTTGTAAGTAAAATGGCCAACCCAAACTTATAGCTGCAACAGAGGATTTTCTCCTTTAGGCTTTTTCCATCTATCTAAACGGTCCCTAATTGAATGGTGCGTCAATACAAAATAATTAAGTAAAAGGTAAACATATGGTAATACGATGGATGTCAGGAGCGCTTGACTCAAAATAGGGTATAATTATATTAAAGTTTACTTTAACTAGTAAGGAGGTTTTAAATCATGTATACAATCAATGAAGTAGTGAAAATTACCGGAGTGCCCGCCTCTACCCTTCGTTATTATGAACAAGAGGGGATCCTGCCTAAAGTGAATAGGAACACTAGCGGCAGAAGAGAGTTTGATGATAACTTGCTTGAATGGATTGAATTCGTTAAGGCATTAAAAGATACAGGGATGACGATTGAAGATATAAAAGCGTATACGAACCTTGTTTTACAAGGCGATGATACCGTCGATGCGAGAAGGGTGTTTCTTTCCGAACATAAACATAAAGTGGAAAAGTCACTTGCATTGACTCAACACCACTTGGAGAAGGTCATTCGTAAAATAGCTATCTATGATGTTTTGATGCATAAGAAAAAATCTTCTGCAAATACATTCATTTAAAGGTTTGACTTAAAGTTTCCTTTAAGTTGTATAGTGGTCTTATCCAATCTTAAAGGAGTGATTAACTTGTCTCAACAACAACAGAAAGTGTGGTTTATTACAGGATGCTCTACAGGTTTTGGCAGGCAAATTGCCAAACAGGCAATCGATGCCGGCTATAAGGTAGTCGTGACAGGGCGGAAAGTCGAACAGGTGCTTGATATCGCATCAGGCAACGAAGGAAACGTATTGGCTTTACCATTGGATGTAACCGATGTAGATCAAATTGGTCGTGCCGTCAATCAGGCTATCGGGACATTTGGACGCATTGATGTTTTGATTAATAATGCCGGAATAGGATATTTCAGTTCAGTGGAAGAGAGCGTTGAGGAAGAGACACGGAGAATGTTCGAAATCAATTTTTGGGGTCTTATGCATGTGACCAATGCTGTTTTACCTTATATGAGAAACCAAAAGTCTGGACACATCATTAACTTCTCGTCCATAGGAGGCTTGGTCTCTTTCCCGACACTCGGTTATTATCATGCAACGAAATATGCGGTAGAAGGAATTTCAGAGAGCTTGTCCAATGAATTAATTCCATTTAATATTCATGTTACTTTAATAGAACCAAGTGGCTTCCGGACCGACTGGGGCGGACGTTCCTCGCTGAAGACAGATACTCAAATTCCCGAAATGAAGGACTCGATTGTTGGACAAATGTTACAAGGGATTCAGATGAACGGAGGGCAAGAGCCTGGTGATCCAGCTAAAGCTGCAAAGGCAGTTGTTAGTGTTGTTGAAGCTCCAAAGCCTCCGCTGCGCCTACTTCTTGGCAAGGATGCTTATCAAGCAGCTACTCACAAGTTGTCCAATATGCTCAAAAGTATCGAAGAATGGAAAGAAACAACGGTCCATGCCGATTTCCCAGAATAATGAAACGATATCATAATCATTTATGAAGACATGAAGGCAGCCCGGCCATTCGTTCGGCTGCCCTTTTATTTGTGCTGTCCATGTTAAAATGATTCCTAAAAGATTGATGGTTTAATTTTGACATTAACTGATCAAGTCCTGTTATTCAGTAAATGTAAAAGTTTCTTTTAAAGGTCTGCCTTCACTGCCCTTTTGGGTCCAAACGATCACCACTTCCAATTCCGATGCTTTTTCAGCCAAGAGGAAATTACTGAATTTATAAGGATATCCCTCATTCAATTGCTTTGCTAAAGTAATCGCCCTTTCAAAGCTCTCTTTATTGCAATCCTTTTCATCAGGACAACCGAAAAGTGCAAATTTCGTGGTAGAGTTAGGTTCATTCCTGAACATATAAATTTCCGCAGATAATATATCCTTGCCAATATTATCAACCTCTAAAGAGTAAGTATGGAATCTTCCCTTTTCTGGCCTAACTAATCCGTTCCCTTTTTCAGCTTTGCCTACTTGAACCGACCATTGTTTTGAAGTTTGTTTGGTTGGCAATTCATTGAACGTTAAAGCCTTTGCCTCTGGGTCTAGTGCGATGATGTACAATAGAAAACAGGTACATAAAGCAAATATCGTTTTCTTGACCATGACTACCTCCTAATTTTAAATTTCCGTTATTTTTCCCAAACAAGCCTGAAATATGTTTGGAACGTACAGCTGCTTTATTTTTTGTACAAAGAGGGACTTGAATAACAAAAGAATTATTCAATATCACGCCCGGATGTTTGACAGGCAACCACATAGTTGCTTATACTCGATATATGAATTGGAATGACGATGCTATATTCAAAGCACTTAGCGACCCAACCCGGCGCCTCATCTTAGACGAGCTTTCCGAACGAAATGAGCAGACGTTGTATGAACTTACGGTACGGCTCATTACGAATCACACCCTTTCCATTACGCGGCAGGGCATTGCCAAGCATCTTTCTGTATTGGAGGACGCAGGGCTCATAAGTTCAAGAAAGCAGGGTAAATACCGAGTAATCATATTTAACAGCGAACCACTTAGAAACTTGCTGAAAAGATGGATGGAGTAATTCAGGTTTTGTTATGTGTATCATAGAAATTTTTGTAGTGCACCGAGGTAGTCAGAGTAGAGGGAGGAAAAACATAATGAAAATCATTGTGACCAGTATATTTGTACAAGATCAAGACAATGCACTGGAGTTTTATACGGAAAAGCTGGGATTTGTAAAAAAACATGACGTTCCGATGGGGAAATTCAGATGGATTACGCTTGTTTCGCCGGAGGATCATGACGGCACCGAGATTTTACTTGAACCGAATGAGCATCCTGCCGCTAAGGAATATCAAAAGCAAATATTTGCCGAGGGTATTCCAGCAACAATGTTTGGTGTGACGGATATTGTTGCAGAGTACAAGCGTTTATCGGAAAGTGGCGTGAAGTTCACGATGGAGCCGACAAAAATGGGAGAAACAACGATAGCGGTCTTTGACGACACGTGCGGCAACCTTATTCAGATATTGCAACAGTAACTTCAAATATGGCCCTACCCTATATTCAAGAACATGCATCCATCTCTTTTGTTGAAATGGAAACAAAAGCTTACTATAATATGGTGAGTGCACCACATGTGGGAGGACAGGCCATGAATAAAGAGGAACAAGTCATGCTGGGTTTCAGGGATTTATATAACAAGATGGTTTGGCTTAATAAGGATAAGATGGAAGAAAGTCTGAGGGGCTTTAAGCCTTCGGAAGTACATTGCATCGAATGCATTGAAAAGAATATCGATCCCAACGTGACAAAACTTGCAGATTCCTTATATATGACCCGAGGTGCCTTAAGTAGATTAACTAAGAAGCTCCTAAAAAAAGGACTTATTGATAGCTACCAGAAGTCGGATAACAAGAAAGAAATCTATTTTAGGCTCACCGAGCAAGGGAAAAAAATTTTTCATATCCATGAGGATTTGCACAAAGAGTTTCGAGAGCGGGATAAAGCGGTATTTGAGCAGGTAACCGAGGAACAATTCGATAGTATGCTTCGGTTCGTGGAAACGTATAACAAGCATTTGGATGCGGAAATAAAGAAACAGGATATGGACATATTGAGTCGCAATGAAAATATATAATGAATATGAAACCACGGGCAGCCCACCTCTTTGGAGAAAGGCTGCCTTTTTTGAATGCAATTTTTGTTGACGAGGAAACAAAAATGCTTTATTGTTTTGTTGACAAGGAAACAAAAAACTTTCGAGGAGAAATTCACATGCCAAAATTTAGACTACCCACACTTAATACAGAACAAACCATGGATAAACACGCTTTGATATTTGGTCTTGTTTCTGTGTTTCTATGCGGAGTGGGATTCACGATCATAATGCCTGTCGTTCCATTTTTAGTGCAGCCTTATACAAGCAATCCCGGTGAACAAGCTATAGTCGTAACACTGCTGACTTCCGTTTATGCAGTTTGCGTGTTTTTTGCGGCCCCTGTACTTGGAGTTTTGAGCGATAAATATGGCCGCCGTCCCTTGCTCTTGGTTTGCCTATTGGGTTCTGCGATTGGGTATCTTGTTTTTGGGATAGGAGGAGCTTTGTGGGTACTATTTGCCGGGCGCATAATAGAAGGTATAACAGGCGGGAGCATAAGCACGATTTTCGCCTATTTTGCAGATATCATTCCTCCAGAACAGAGAACCAAATACTTTGGATGGGTAAGTGCCGTGGTTGGTGTCGGGACTGTCATCGGCCCGACTCTAGGTGGATTGCTTGCCAAGTTTGGTAATTCCGTACCGCTGTATTTTGGTGCAATCATCACATTATTGAATGTTGGTTATGGAGCCTTATATATGCCCGAGAGCCTGGATCGGAATAATAGACTGAAAGAGATCACCCTGGCGAGACTGAATCCAGTTATACAGCTTGCGGACGTACTTTCCATGAAAAACTTAAAAAGACTGCTTGTCTCAGCGTTCTTACTTTGGATCCCAAACGGATCTTTGCAGGCCGTCTTTTCACAGTTCACCATGGATACTTTCAACTGGAAGCCTGCACTGATTGGCCTGATGTTCTCAATTATGGGTCTCCAAGATATCATTTCCCAAGGCTTCATAATGCCAAAGCTATTGTTGAAACTTCATGATCAGCAAATAGCAATCCTAGGAATGGCCTCGGAGATCATAGGCTACAGTCTTATTGCACTATCTGCTTTGTTTTCATTTTATCCATCATTCATTGTTGGAATGTTTATATTTGGCTTCGGTGATTCGGTCTTCGGACCTTCCTTCAATGGAATGCTTTCAAAGTCAGTCGATCCCAGTGAACAAGGAAGGATTCAAGGAGCCAGCCAATCTATTCAGGCTTTAGCAAGAATGATCGGGCCTATCATTGGTGGTCAACTTTACGTTTCGCTAGGTCATGCAGCACCTGCTTGTATGGGGATGATCCTGATAGCGGCGGCAATGGCGGTTTTGTATAAGGGCACGCAGGTAAACGTGTAGAGGAGGAGCATTCATTTTTGCCAACACATTGATTTTAGGACACTGAGGCATTATGGATGATGCTGCCGAAAATGGCCCGGACCTCAATTTTCTCCTCTCATTTGCGGTTCGTGGCACGATAGTACAAAAACGGATTTTTATATGGTATAGTAACACAGAGACTTATTAAACATCTTTAATAAGTTCGGGTTAGCTACTTATATCAATGGAATGCGAATCGATGGGGAGTGATTATTCATGAAAACTGAAAAAGAGAAAATGTTGGCAGGCGAATTATATACGGCAATGGATGAAGAGCTTGGTAAGGAGCATAAAAAAGCCCAGGAACTGCTTGCGGTATTCAATGTATCTTTAGTGGAAGACAAAAGTGTTGTATTAAAAAAATTGTTTGGTAAAACCGGAGAGAATTTTTGTGTAAAACCTACTTTCCGTTGTGATTACGGATACAACATTTATGTCGGGGAGAATTTTTTTGCCAATTACGAATGCATCATCTTGGATGTGTGTAAAGTAACCATCGGAGAAAATTGTATGATCGGACCTAGAGTATCCATTTACACGGCAACCCACCCATTAGATGCAAAAACAAGAATAACAGGTTTGGAATACGGCAAGCCAGTAACCATCGGTAATAATGTTTGGATTGGCGGAAATGCAGTAATAAACCCAGGAGTAACGATAGGGGATAATGTTGTCATTGCTTCAGGCGCAGTCGTAACGAAGGATGTTCCAGACAACGTTGTAGTCGGTGGCAATCCTGCAAAAATCCTTAAACGAATAGAAGGGTGATGTAAGAAAGTTTTAAATAACGGAATTATTCCCGGATAAAACCTCCAGTAAAGCAGGCTGTATATACTCCGGGTGTCAGCTGCACATCCAGGCCAAAAAGTTAAATTGGTTTGGTGCTGTCAGATGGCAGGGTGGTGAGGATAGATTCCGGGTAAAAAGGGAGCAGCAATGAGCTACTCCCGTTTCAGTCCATTCGTGATATCAGTAAGCTGGGCATTGATGGCAAAGATTTTTGCATGGACTTTTGAAACTCCGAAGTTTGCTAACCTTTTAGAATGCATGTCCAAATAATTTTCAGCTGTTTCTTTTGTTTCAAAAATGTAAATTCCACCGGCTTCACTTGTTTCAGGGTTTTCTGTCCATATTTTTGATAATAGACCCTTTTCTTCAATGATACTTTCGGCAAGATCAGAATATGCTTCAGCCATTTCATCCCCAAATGGCCCATTCATTTTAAAATTCATTTGTAATAAGTATGGCATTGATAAACTCCTTTGCTTATTTAGTCGTTGTAAAATAAAGTTCACCTAGAATTTCCTTCACTTCAAAACGATCGCATGAAAGCTCTTTTTCTACAAAAGAGTGAACATCCGCTTGCTTAACATCGTACATTACTTCAATTTCTTTGGAAAATAGAAGTTTTTCTTTTTCAAGCAAGCTAGAAAAGGAGGGGCTTGGCTTTGCTTGAAGCTCTTTCTGGTTTAGAACTTGTTTTAATCCATCAACATAGGATTCAAACGGCCGGCTGCCGATGATTTTCACACCTTTATTTTCTTCATTTGTCATGATGATGGTAGGGAAACCTCTGACACCTAAGCTTCTTGCCAGACCAAAATCTTCATTCAATAATTGCTGGCCGTTTGGTTTTTCAGCTTCCTTCACGATCGCTTCCCCATCAAGACCAAGGTCGTTTACGATTTCAATCATGACGGATGTATCTGAAATATTCCGATTGAATGCGAAGAGAGCTTCTCTGGCACGTCGCAAATATTGATAGGAAATTGCTTCATGATGTTTTTTTTGGATCACTTTAAATACACGAGAGGGCGGGTAGGATGAATGAATTGGGTTGTCGATCATTAAAGCCCCGTCAATTGGCATTCTTGACTTTTCGCCAACTTCCCTCCAGTGACCGGCCACGTCGGCTGGTTTATAAATACCGTTTGCAGGATCGATCGGTCCTTCATGCCACTTTTCCAGCAAACCGCCCATTACCGTATGAAAGGTGAAATAATCTCCATATAGCTTGATAAAACGACGAAGGATAGGTTCGATTGCCCAACAATGAGAACAAATCGGATCGGTTACATAGTAAAGATTGATCGATTTTTTCTGTTGATCAAAATCAATAACCTCCCATTCCTCATCACCTGCCACTCCACACACACCAGTATTTAAGTCACAACTCAGATTATTATTCAATGCATTTTTCCCCATTTCCATTTCATTTCATCAACCTTTAGAGGTGAAGCACTGCTGCTAAAGCATTTGGCGGTGATCAACTAAAAGTGACAGCATTTATCTTTTTGTATCTTGCTTTACAATTGAATAGTAAGTCATAATGAATAACATCAATACCAATAGTTGATAGGATTTGTTGTTTATACAACACATGTAAGAAATTGTTGCAAAAAAAGGGGTGACAACAAATGGCTCATGCAAAGACTGACCCTCGAGTTCAGCGTACGCGTAAATTGATCATGGATTCCTTCATTGAACTTTCAGGTAAAAAGGAATTCAAGGATATAACGGTTAAGGATATTACAACAGAGGCCATGATTAATCGCGCGACATTCTATTATCATTTTCAAGATATATATGACTTATTGGAAAGGGTATTATCCGAGGTATTCTTGATTAACTTGAATAGTGATATCTTCGAGAAAAACGAGCTGAATGGGGAAGCGGTAACAAGTATCTTCATAGCCATAACGAACTTTCAAAAATCTTTGTCCAATCGCTGCCATAGGGGGTACGGAGAGATCATTGCCCGTATCATCAGGGAACAGCTTGAAATCATTTTTTACAAGATGCTGTTGAATCGACATTCAACTGACGGAAATCAAACACTAATGGTTACTGCCAGTATGTTAAGCTGGGGAATCTACGGGGCATCTGTAGAATGGAACAGGAATGGTAAGGAGGTACCTCCAGCGGAATTCATCAAATTGATCATACCGACCATATTGTATGGCATTGAATTGCAACCTGGAAAATAATAAGTTAACTACAAGAAAGTATCCGTTCCATCCCCTTAGTAGAGTCGCTTAACAATTAATAAGCAGTTATCAGAGGTGTATTCATGGATGCTTCAAGTCTTATTTTCTTAGCAATTTATTGGATGGGAATCATTATTTGGTCAATAAAAAATAAGGATGAGGCCAAAAAGGAATTACTTCAAATGAAAAAACATTGGAAGACATGGGTTATTGTAACTTTATTCGTTTTAGTTCCATTTTTAGCTGTCGCAGTAATGGGATTTATCCAGTAATTTATTGTACCTTATTAATCTAACAGGTGATCCTTCATAATGTGGATTGCCTTTTTTACTGTAAGGATCTATAGGAAAATAAAGGGTTATATCGGTGGTGCATTTATAGCTCCAACGTAGTAAAAGGGGCTGGATCACTTGAAGAAGGTATTTTTTGCTCTGTTAGAGAATAGTATCCGATAGAGGTGAGGAGGGGGAAAATGGTTGGTTATAGTTATGAGAAACAACATGTAAAAAAGCTAAGGACTTTTATTTATATTACGATAGCATTAATGTTTTCAATTATATTTATTTTTATCAGCGTTTTTCTTTTGTTTTTTTCTATGTCAAGTATTTGGGAGATTGCGTATTTTCCACCAAAACTAGCGATTTTTTCATTCCTGATTTCTATAGTGTTTTCTATTTTAACTTTTAAAAATCTCATCGGGAAAATTTTGTTTCTGTTAAATATGTTGCTAATGATCGTTATGATTTATTATGGAGCATAAAAGCATCATTGTTAGCCAGCCTGTATGTATGGAACTTTTGTGGATAGTATGTTTAGATCTAGAACAATAAAGCTGTCCAAAGTGAAGGATGAATTTTATGGCATTGATATTATAGCAAAATATTGCTTACTTCGTTGTAAGGAAAAGTTGTGATTAGGGTTATGCAGCCTTAGAGGGAGGTGCAAATGAATAGACTTCGACATTGTAATGGTGAAAATGTAGCTTCGGAGGTAACGAAACTTGAAGCATTTCAAATTGGAGCTGACCAGAGTAAAGCATACTAAGCTTCCCTTATTATTGAATGAACCTGATGAGGCAACAAGGAGCAGTCTTTAATGCAGGTTTTCTATCGGGAATGGCTAGTTTAAGTAGGAAGCAATGATCAGTGAAATAAAGTATAAGAGAATGTTTGCTCCATAAGAAAAAGAGCTGCCTAGGCAGGAATCCACGTTTTTAATGTACACTGCTTATTAAATTTAGATCGAGATTGTAGTAACCGTATAAAAACATCTTGTGTTAAATCTTCTGCATCGTTTTGATTCCCAGTGAAACAAATCAAGAACTTATAAACATCGAGATAATACTTGTTATACACGATCTCGATGCTCTCATCTAAATTATCTTGATCAAGCAAACATACCCCTCCTTTTTGTGTTCAATTATTAATCGAATAAGAATCCAAAAAGTTACAATAATTAAAAGGAAATAAACCAGTAAATCTAAAATAAATTGTAAATGAGCTTGTTAAGGGATGTTGTTGCTTAAAAGGAGTAAAGATAAAAATTACTTGAAATGGGTACGTAACTCGTATCATCCGTTTTGCTTGGATGATTTTGGGGGCTCCAATCAAATTCATCTTTTCTTGTTACAATTAGATCGATTGTTATTGGACTTATCCTTTTTCACATCGTCTGATCCTCAATCCTGTTATGTACAAATTAATGAAGTACCTTCATTGGTAATAATAGAATGAATGACGAAACACTTAACGCTTTCAAGACTGAATCACAATTATAGTGGAAGCTTTTTTTCATGGAAATGAAAGAAATGCTGTTGTTGAGGGATTTAAATCTAGTGAAGAAGAGCATCCTGTAGGAAATAAACTCGGGAAAAACGAAGCTGATTTAAAGCCATGTTAAACTAATATAGCGAGTATGGAAAATGACGAATGTAAAAAAAGATGAACACTAGCAAAAATAGCGCTCACCATTTTTATCGGTTACAGCATTCCAACTTGTTTATATTTACTTTTCACAGGCAATGCCGTCATTATCACGATCTAAATCATCATTATTTTTCATTGCTTTATTATAGATTTCTAAAGAAATCTTAGTTCCTTTGGACAAAGGTTTGTACGATACCTTCTTTGTCTTGCGGTCCACTACTTTGTTTTTAGTTTTAGCGGATTTTGCAACTCCCTTTGAATAGGTTTTATTAAACACTGTGCAGTTTTTATATAGATTGGTTTTAGTGGCCGCTTTTGCCTCATCAGCAGTGGCGATTCCACCGGTAAAACCGATAATCAAAGCAGAAGACAAAACGATGTTGATTGTTTTTTTCATGATACCCTCCCATGTAATCTTAATGACAACCTTTATTTTTCAACAAAATGATATTTTTTGCAAGCTTTTTTTAGAAAATAAGGGAGATATTAACTTTAATATACACTTAATTAAACCGTCTAAAGCGAGGCCTTTTACCATCAAATTTCCAGGGTAGCCAAGAATCTGAATAAAAATGGACGATAAACGAATAGTAAAAATAAGGTCAGACATCGTTTTCTTTGCATAGGGTAGGTGGGTATGGTATATTATTGTTTGAGGAGGGATGGGAATGGATGAATTGGTTAAAGGTCCAGAATCGATGGATGATGAAGTCTGCTGCACGACCTCTTCAAATGGCCGTAAAAGTCATCATTCAGATGCAGTGAAAAAGAATTTAACGACCCGGTTAAATCGTATTGAGGGACAAATTCGCGGTATCAAAGGTTTGATCGAAAAAGATACGTATTGTGATGATGTGATAACCCAGATAGCGGCCACTCAAAGTGCGATGAACAGTGTCGCCAAAATCTTATTGGAGGGGCATCTTAAGAATTGTGTCGTGGATCGCCTGAATGAAGGAGATACAGAAGTAATAGATGAAGTGCTTGTTACGATTCAAAAATTGATGAAAAAATAAGGAGTGTTGGTTTAAATGGAAAATGTAACATTGAATGTAAGTGGAATGTCTTGTGGACATTGTGTCAGCGCAGTGGAAGGGAATGTAGGAAAACTTGCAGGTGTGGACAGTGTGAAGGTGCATTTGGAATCCGGTAAAGTGGATGTAGCGTTTGATAATGATAAAGTATCACTTAAAAAAATTAAAGAAACGATCGATGATCAAGGGTATGACGTCGAGTAAGGGATGAGAGTGCTTTTAGGGCACTTCTTTTTTTCAAAAAAATATACCCCATAGCGGTATAGGAGGGCGGGGATTACGTGGGTGATTCCATGAAGGAAACAAGTATGCAAATCTCAGGGATGACTTGCGCTGCTTGTGCTAACCGAATTGAAAAAGGGTTAAACAGGCTTGAAGGCGTTGAAGAAGCTACCGTTAATTTGGCTTTGGAAAAGTCAGTCGTTAAATACAACGCCGCAATTGTGAGTGCTACTGATATCAAAAAGAAAATTCAAGATCTGGGCTACGATGTAATAAAGGAGAAGAAGGAATTTACGGTTACAGGGATGACTTGTGCTGCCTGTGCAACACGTATTGAAAAGGGTTTGAATAAATTGGAAGGGGTGAGCCGAGCCAATGTGAATCTTGCGCTAGAAAGTGCTACCGTCGAATATGCACCTTCCGAAACCACTCCGGCTGACATCATAGAAAAGGTCGAAAAGTTGGGATACGGGGCAATCATCAAGGAAGATAATAGGGAATCCGTTGACTTCCGTCAAAAGGAATTTCAAAAGCAAAAGGTTAAATTTATTTTTTCCATTATTTTATCGTTTCCATTGTTATGGGCAATGGTGAGTCATTTCAGTTTTACTTCATTTATCTATATGCCTGAATTTCTCATGAATCCCTGGGTGCAAATGGCATTCGCCACACCTGTACAATTCATTATTGGAAGGCAGTTTTATGCGGGTGCATACAAGGCTTTGAAGAATAAAAGCGCCAATATGGATGTTTTAGTCGCAATGGGTACATCGGCTGCCTATTTTTACAGTGTCTATCAGGCCATCATTTCGGTCGGCTCCCACCACATTGCGGGACTTTATTTCGAAACAAGTTCCATCCTGATTACCCTCATTCTATTAGGGAAGCTATTCGAAGCAAAAGCGAAGGGTCGTTCTTCCGAGGCAATTAAAAAGTTGATGGGTCTCCAAGCAAAGACAGCCTTGGTAATAAGGAATGGAGAAGAGCGGGAAATCCCACTTGAAGAAGTCCTTATTGGTGATATCGTTTTGGTGAAGCCAGGGGAAAAAATACCTGTGGATGGGGAGATTGTCGAGGGGAGCTCGGCTGTCGATGAGTCGATGTTAACGGGAGAAAGCATTCCAGTTGATAAAACGATTGGCGCTATAGTGATCGGTTCTACATTGAATAAAAATGGCTTTCTTAAAATGAAAGCTACGAAGGTAGGAAAGGATACTGCCCTTTCTCAAATCATCAAGGTCGTTGAAGCTGCGCAAGGGTCCAAAGCTCCGATTCAGAGGCTTGCTGACCAAATCTCTGGAGTGTTTGTTCCGATTGTCGTCGGAATCGCCCTTTTAACATTCATAGTTTGGATCAGTTGGGTCAATCCTGGCGCCTTTACACCAGCATTTGAAGCGATGATTGCGGTGCTCGTGATAGCTTGTCCCTGTGCGTTGGGATTGGCAACGCCCACCTCCATCATGGCTGGATCGGGGCGCGCGGCAGAATCCGGAATCCTCTTCAAGGCAGGGGAGCACCTGGAAACGACGCATCATATCGATACGGTCATTTTGGATAAAACAGGAACGGTTACGAATGGGGCCCCTGTACTGACTGATGTCATTGTCGGCAAAGGGTGGGAAGCAGAAGCATTCCTATCACTTATCGGTTCTGCTGAAAAGCAATCCGAACATCCTCTTGCCCAAGCGATCGTCCAAGAAATTCAAGCAAGAAAGGTAACCCTTTCGGACGTTGGGGAGTTTGAAGCGATACCCGGTCATGGAGTGAAAGCGGTCGTGAATCAAAAGGAGCTATTGGTAGGGACGCGGAAATTGATGAAGCAAAATGATGTGGATATCGCGTCGGCGGAAACAGTGATGGAAGAACTTGAAGCCCAAGGAAAAACAGCCATGCTTGCTAGTATTGATGGAGACTATGCAGGAATCATTGCTGTTGCGGATACGATTAAGGAAACCTCGCTAGATGCGATTGCCAGGTTAAAAGCGATGGATATCGAGGTCATCATGATAACCGGGGATAACCAAAGGACGGCCAATGCCATCGGCAGTCAAGTGGGCATCGATCAAGTGATTGCCGAAGTCCTTCCTGAAGGGAAGGCGGAAGAAGTGAAAAAACTCCAGAACTCCGGTAAAAGGGTTGCGATGGTCGGAGATGGGATTAATGATGCACCCGCGCTTGCGTTGGCCGACATCGGCATGGCAATCGGAACCGGCACCGATATAGCGATGGAAGCAGCGGACATCACCTTGATCCGTGGTGATTTAAACAGTATTGCTGATGCAATCCTGATGAGCAGGAAAACGATGCGGAATATTAAACAAAATCTGTTCTGGGCTTTTGCCTATAATGTAATCGGAATCCCGATAGCGGCAATCGGTCTGCTTGCTCCTTGGTTAGCTGGGGCTGCTATGGCCTTCAGTTCGGTATCAGTCGTATTGAATGCACTTCGCCTTCAAAGGGTGAAGCTCTAAAGGGTAGCGTTTTTACAAGGAAGGCATTGGTAATTGCACCAATGCCTTTTTGCTATTATTTATCCATGATGCTCGAATGAGTGGAATTTAACTTTCAGGAATAATGCTAACGGCAATCGTCCGAACAGGAGCATCTTTTTCTTTTCCAGAGGAATGGTAGTATTTTGTCATCAATTCATTTAATTCCGTTTGATATGGCCTAAAGCGATTCTCAGCGAGCTTTGTTGCACCATCTTCCTCGCCGAACTTTGATA
The DNA here is from genome assembly GCF_030271255.1 of Peribacillus folii. Taxonomy (GTDB): domain Bacteria; phylum Bacillota; class Bacilli; order Bacillales; family DSM-1321; genus Peribacillus. Next base: position 217,529 of record NZ_JASJOM010000004.1, on the reverse strand, counting down.
TTGGGTCGAAATGGATAACTGATATAGGGTAATATAATCAAGCTCCTTGCAGCAGAAGCTTGAATTTGTTTATCTGCTTTGATAACGCAAAGTCAATAAACTTTCACAAGATTACTATAATCATGGAAAAAATAGAAAAAAATGAAACAAACCAACGAAAAAATGGTAACATTTAGATGGTGGAAGGTATGGATTGGAGTTGATAGGTGAAGGGAGCATTGTAAGATTTAAAACGTTAGATTAATGGTACAGAAAAATTGAAAAAGATTCGGTGATGATGTGAACAAACGAAAAAGTTACTTTGATTCAAATCTTGCTCTGTTAATTGTCATGTTGATGATTTTCAGCAGCGTTAGTTTATACAGCGCACAAAAATATGCACAGCTTGACCTCAATTATTCCAAGCAGCAGATCGTATGGTTTGTCGTAAGCGGTTTAATTGTTTTGATCATATTTTATTTTGATTTCGAGTCGATCATGAAACTGACTCCGTATATATATTCATGCGGCATTTTGCTGCTATTATTCGTGTTATTAGGTCCACAAAGTATTGCCCCGGTCAGGAAGGGGGCCAAATCTTGGATCGAAATTCCAGGATTGGGCTCGATACAACCCTCAGAGTTCATGAAAATATTCTTAATATTGATGCTGTCCTATATTTTGACTAGACATATTGATAAATTTCAGGTAGGGGAGATAAAATCGGATATTAGGTTGCTAGGTAAAATGGGATTGTTTGCCGCGTTGCCGATCGGGCTCACTTTATTGCAAAACGACTTTGGTACATCGCTGGTAATGGCCGTCATCACGATGGGAATCATCCTCGTATCGGGAATCAATTGGAAGATGATTGCATCAGTGGTTACGGTAGTGGTTGGTTTTATAGCCTCCCTAGTAATCACCTATCTGTTTGATCCTACCCTCTTATTGGGCTTATTGGACGGCTATCAATTGGATAGGATCAATTCTTGGCTCGATCCATTTGGACATGGCCAGGGAATCGGATACCAATTGAAGCAATCCATTTTGGCAATCGGTTCCGGCATGACGGATGGGAAAGGCTTCAACCAAAGCAATGTCTACATTCCTGAAGCCCATACCGATTTCATATTCACGATTGTCGCTGAAGAGTTTGGCTTCATTGGGGCAAGTTTGCTCATATCACTTTATTTTTTCATTATTTATAAAATCGTGACAACTGCACTGAGTGCCGCTTTTTTCGAATCTTTTATTTGTGTGGGAGTCATCTCGTTCTTGACCTTTCACATCTTTCAAAATATCGGAATGGTCATCGGACTGATTCCGATAACGGGAATTCCGCTGCCATTGATGAGCTACGGAGGGAGCTCGGTAATGGCGACGATGATGGGGCTTGGGCTCGTTTTGAATGTTTCACTGAAGAAGAAGGATTACATGTTTTCTGATTAGATGATGCTGAATGAACACAGTAAGCGTATGGATCAAGCGGTGCTTGGTCTTTTTTTTTCTTTTAAAAAGCATGGATGTAAAAGGAGAGGGGGCGTGAGGAAAAAATGAGAGGGGTGCAAGCTATATAAGGAGAAAGTTCAAGAAAGGGACGAATGGAAAAAGCAGCCAAAATGCTGCCGGCTGTACATTTCGATCGAAATGAAATATCAACGAAGGAGCCTTATGGCCCCATCGTTTTCGGTTTTTTTTTCATTATTTGTCAATGGATCGAATCTCGTAATCTTTGCCACTGTTTTCCTAAAATAAGGATTGTATTAATTTCCCATAACGATTTTCTAGCCAATCCCTGGCTAATTCAGTAGGTGCAGCTAAAGTCATTAAGTCATTTGATTACGAAACTACGAACACATCTTTTAACCATGTCTCGTAACTTGGTTTGCTGATCTTTTTTTGGATTTGAATTTTAACTAAAGAAAATAACATATGTTCATTGGATACTTCCGTTTGTATTTTGACATCTTCTAACGCGGGGTGCGCATCATTTTCTTTTGTTAGATGATCGATTATTTTGGTGACACGGTTTACTTCTTGTTCAAGTGAAATTTTAAGCTCTTGTAATTCCTTCATCAGAATATCTTTATCATTCATTGTTCGCTCTCCTTGGTAACTGGCTATTTGTTTCAGTTCGTTTACTAGTCTCTTGAACCGAAGCGGGCAGCTGTACAAGCAGATGGTATCTTTTACAGTTGTTCCAAGAATAGATGGGGTTTTTGTCTAGGAGAGGGGATGTACGAACCTTTGGGGTGAATCATAAGGGTCATCCAGCATAAACACAGCGATTATTGAGCAACAAGAAAGGTCGTTCCACTTGTGAAAGAACAGATTGGTGTTTTTACAATTGCTGAAAATGTATCATTTCTTTCTCTTTTCCTAGTAAATTCAAGAGTTTATCTAATTCTTGACTAATATGTAAAGTGTTTGGGGCCGTGAATCCATACTTTAATGCGGTGGTTATTAATTCTTTCCTCAATATTTCGATTTTTTCATGTAATGCTTCCATACTATCCAATTCAAAATCCCTCGAGTACTATTTTTTTGGTATAAATTCTATTATTACATAAATTAGGATGTATTTAAATGAAAAGTAAGTATTTACTTGTGAAATATTATTCAAGCTTAGGTGATTCTTGAAAAGAACAGGGGACATATCCTTCTTGCAATGTTTCTTTTAGTTCATTTCCTTTGTTATTTGTAATGAATTAATAAATGATTCATGAAGAAAAATAGGATGAAAGACTTTCATGAGTCGCAGAGGTTCGTGGGTAGTTGTCCATGAGAGGCGATCATTTAGTATCAAAAGTACCGATAGTCTTGATTGAATATCCCTAAAAACCGAAATCGCGGATTTACACGACTTCATATACTGTTAAAAATCTCCTACTATACTTGAAGCAGATTCAAATAGTAGGAGGGAATGACCCATGGAAAATGAAAAAGCGATGGATGAACTGATCAAGAAATGGAGTGAAGTGAGTATAGGAAACAATATGGACCGACGGAATTTTATCCAGGGAGCGAGCAAGCTTGCCGGGCTGTCATTAGGTCTAGCACTTGCCCAGTCGATGGGCGGGATTGAAGTGAATGCTGCTCCTAAGTTCAGCGAATACCCCTTTACACTAGGTGTCTCCTCAGGTGATCCGCTTTCGGATGGTGTCGTTTTATGGACAAGGCTGGCACCCGATCCTCTGAATGGTGGGGGAATGCCGAATGAAGCAATTGCCGTTAAATGGGAGATGGCAAAGGATGAACATTTCAGGAAAATTGTGCAACATGGCAAGGAAATAGCCAGACCTGAGCTTGGTCATTCGGTGCATGTGGAAGTAAGCGGATTAAAATCGGATAAGGTCTATTATTATCGGTTCAAAAGCGGCGGGGAGGTAAGTCAGACCGGGAGGACGAAAACGCTTCCGGCAATGGGTTCAACCGTTTCAAGCCTGTCCTTCGCGTTTGTCTCATGCCAGCAATTCGAGCATGGATATTATACGGCCTATAAGCATTTGGCAAAAGAAGATCTGGACCTTGTCTTTCACCTTGGGGATTATATATATGAATACGGGCCGAATGAATATGTTGCCGCGACAGGAAATGTGCGAGTACATAACAGTCCAGAGATCATCACCCTGGAGGATTATCGAAATAGATATGCCCAGTACCGTTCAGATTCGCACTTAAGAGCGGCACACGCAGCATTTCCATGGGTCGTGACTTGGGACGATCATGAAGTTGAAAATAATTACGCAAACATCATCCCGGAAAAAGGCCAATCCGTAGAAGCGTTCATCAAGCGAAGGGCAGTTGCCTATCAAGCTTATTATGAGCATATGCCCCTTCGGAAATCGGCATTGCCTAAGGGATCGGATATGCGCTTATATCGAAGTTTCTCATATGGTGACCTTGCTTCATTCTTTGTACTTGATTCACGACAATACAGGGATGATCAGGCAAATGGCGACACCAGTTCACCGCAAACCTCGGAATCCCTCGATCCGAGGCGTACTTTACTCGGTCCGGAGCAGGAACGATGGCTGACGGATGGCCTCTTGAACTCAAAAATGAAGTGGAACGTTCTGCCGCAGCAAATTTTCTTTGCCCAGCGGAATTATGGAACGCCCTCTGCCCCAAAATTCAGCATGGATTCCTGGGATGGATATCCGGCGGCACGTGAGCGGTTGATTGATGTCATAAAAAGCAGCAACATCGAAAATTTGGTTGTATTGACCGGTGATGTGCATGCAAGCTGGGCAGCCAATTTGAAACAGGACTTCAACGATCCTGAATCGCGGATATTCGGTGTGGAGTTTGTCGGCACATCCATCACTTCCGGGGGAAATGGGGCAGATGTTCGTGCAGATACGGCTAAAATATTAAGTCAAAATTCACATATTAAGTTCTTCAACGATTACCGCGGTTATGTCAGGTGCAAAGTGACGCCTGAACAATGGAAGGCGGATTATCGGGTCGTCCCATTCGTCACTGAACCAGGAGCCGATATATCGACAAGAGCCTCCTTCGTTTTTGATAAAGACCAAACGGGCCTGCGAAAGGTGGCGGCAGCCGCAGTAACGGATGGTGTCCAAAAAACGGGTGAAGTGGAGGAGGACCGTACGCGCGCGCATGGTCGTGCACATGAAAAGCAAAAATCGAAACAACGAGGCAAAGTTACGAATTGATGGGCGGCAGGGGGATTTGTATAAACGAAGGAGTGAAGTTGGATGCTTTCTAATATTGGAATACCAGGGCTAGTCATCGTTCTCGTGATCGCATTGATCATCTTTGGACCGTCGAAGCTGCCGGAAATCGGCCGTGCGTTCGGCCGTACTTTAACCGAGTTCAAAAGTGCCGCCAAAGGACTGGTGACTGATTCGGATAAAGAGGATGAAAATGAAAAAAAGGCTGCATGGAAAAAGGGATGAATAAGAAAAGCTTGGGCGGGGGGAATCCTCTCCCGCTTGATTCAGTTTTTTTAGTGGTTTCACAATAGTTGGAATTATCGTCCTATAATAGATCTTTTTGAAAAGGAGCGGGGAAGGTGGAAAGCAAGGAAGTGCATGTAATGGAGCATATGAAAGAACTCCGGTGCAGGATCATTAAAACACTGATCGGATTTATCGCAGCGTTCATAGTGAGTTTCATCTTTGTACAGGATATTTATGAGTTACTCATTAAAGATATTGATGGCAGGCTTGCCGTGCTTGGTCCCAGTGATATCCTCTGGGTATATATGATAGTTGCTGCGGTTTGCGCAATCGCGGCATCAATACCGCTAGCAGCCTATCAAATATGGCGCTTCGTGGCGCCTGCATTAAAGCCAGAAGAGAGAAAAGTCACATTTCGGTTCATTCCCGGGCTGTTCTTTTTATTCATCACCGGCATCTCTTTTGGATATTTGGTGTTGTTTCCCATCGTGCTCGGCTTCCTCACCTCCCTATCTGCCGGTCAATTCGAGATGATGTTCACTGCGGATAAATATTTCCGGTTCATGCTCAATTTGGTCTTGCCGTTTGGGATTTTATTCGAAATGCCGCTTGTGGTCATGTTTCTGACCAGATTAGGAATCATCAACCCGAATTTGCTGAAAAAGTCGCGAAAGATTTCTTACTTCGCCCTTGTTATCATCTCAATCGTAATTACGCCGCCTGACATCATTTCCGATATTTTGGTTATCATCCCTTTGCTTTTGCTTTATGAAATGAGTGTCCAGCTGTCGACCATCGTGTATCGAAAAAGGCTTCTGAAAGAGGAAGCACATATCGCTTGAAACCATAACAGCTCAGGACAAAATTCCATGGAACACAAACTTTAGTATCGTAAAATAATAGGTCGTGTAAAGAAATAGCTGGAAGTGTGAGAAAAATGGGATGTTGCGCCTTAATCATTATATAGTGACCATGAACATGCTCAGAATTATCGGGGCATGTTTATTTTTTCATTGTGAAGGATAGTGGTTTCTTTGTAGCGAATAATTGTCAAATTGAGGTTGCGGTAAAATGGGTTTTCATCCTCACATCTGCCTTGTTCATGCGGATAAGGGATGAAAATGTGATGGAACAAAATAGTGAGTTGTCTATATGAATCATTCCAATATTATTAAGTATAAATATATAGCCAGATCACATCATTGAAAGGATAGGTGTGTAATGAATGAAGGATTTATTCAAAATAATTATAGGAAACATTTCAATGACCCTTGCTTATGCTTACTTGATCGTGCCAAATGAAATCATAAATGGAGGCGTAACCAGCTCCGCCTTGTTATTGCACGCATTATCGGGATATAACATTGCTATGCTAGCTAATTTAGTGACAGGATTTTTGTTGGTTACATGTTTAATTTTCCTTGGAAAAGAGTACTTTGTTAAGTCGATCGTAAGTTCGCTTAGCTATATGTTGTTTTTTAATTTGTTTTATTCGCTGCATATCCGTGTTGATATGAATATTGTTTTAGTGATCCTAATTTCGTCGGTTTTGATCGCGGTAGGATACTATTTATGCATAACGGCAAATGCCTCCACCGTTGGTTTTGATGTGATCGCGTTAATTTTACATCATAAAAACGAAAAAATGGATATTGCTGCGACAATAAGGGTGATTAATCTAATCGTACTAGTCTTGGGGCTTCTGGTTTACGGATACACGTCCATCATAAAGGGAGTTGCATATACCTTGATCTTTTCATACCTGTTAAAAAGGATGCTCGATAGAAAACAAAATTCGATAAGGATAAGTAAGGATTTTGATGAAGATGGAACCTGCAGAGTGAAGGAGCTATGAAAGCTTTCAGCCCTTGTCTGTGACGTGGTAAAAGAGATTTTGGTTTGTTATCTAAATATTCAGATTTCAATTGACTTTGAAAAAAACTGCGTGTATTATACACATAGAAAGTGGTACTAACGTCATGATGTAACGATGTTAGTTCCTGCTTAAAAGGAAACTGGGAAGGGGGTATATAGTTACAGAGCATGATGAAGATGGTGGCATTTCCCTGTGTTGAATCAGAAAGCCGAGGCCCAAGCTCCACGACCTTTTTAAAATCATTGGAAAGAATGCGGAAAAGCTTTGTATCTACATTCAAGTGATTATCTTTAGTTGATTCACCAAATCAATGAAAGTTGGTGGCGAGTATGAAAAATCAACAGGAAGAGCTGAAGCCAGGTCTGAAACAAAGACATTTGACGATGATATCACTGAGTGGTGTCATTGGAGCTGGTTTATTCGTAGGAAGCGGTATCATTATTGGTCAAACGGGCCCAGGAGCGGTTTTGTCATATGTTTTGGCAGGAGTGATCGTCGTTTTAGTGATGAGGATGCTAGGTGAAATGGCAACAGTGAATCCTGATACGGGTTCTTTTGCGGTGTACGCAAGGGAAGGAATCGGAGAATGGGCAGGTTTCACGACAGGCTGGTTATATTGGTTTTTTTGGGTGATCGTGATAGCCCTGGAAGCTACGGCGGGGGCTGCAATCATCCACGGCTGGATCCCATCGGTTCCGGTCTGGGTAATAAGTCTTTCATTGATTGTTCTTTTGAAATTGACGAATATATTTTCCGTTAAATCGTTCGGCGAGTTTGAATACTGGTTTTCAATTACGAAAATAATCAGTATCATCTTATTTTTGTGTCTGGGTTTGCTCGTGATTTTTGGCTTGTTGCCCAATATTGAACCACCTGGCACCTCAAACCTTCTCAACTTTGGCGGCTTTATACCCAACGGGATAAGTTCTGTGCTTGTCGGCGTCGCGATTGTTTTTCATGCATTCGTAGGAGTTGAGATTCCTGCAATTGCGGCTGGTGAGACCAGCGATCCGGTTAAATCAGTCAAAAGTGCACTAAACAGTGTGGTTTGGCGAATCCTGATTTTCTATATCGGATCGATCACTGTAATCGTGACCATTTTGCCATGGAATTCAGCTTCCTTGCTGAAAAGTCCATTTGTTGCCGTGCTGGAATTGCTAGGCATCCCGTCTGCTGCGTTCATCATGAATATCGTGATTCTGATAGCCTTGCTTTCGTGTTTGAATTCTGGATTATATACCAGTTCCCGCATGTTATTCTCCCTGGCACAAAAGGGGGATGCACCAAAGCCATTTGCAACCGTCAGCAAGAATGGCGTCCCGATTTTGGCTGTATTCGGCTCTACTCTGTTCGCTTTCATCAGCACCATTTTCAGTTATATCTCTCCTGATAAAATCTTTTTCTTTTTGGTGAATTCCTCGGGAGGGGTAGGCATACTTGTCTACTTATCGATTGCCGTTTCCCATCTCCGCTTGAGGAAGCGGATGGAGAAAGAGAATCCAGGAATATTCAAGATCAAGATGTGGTTATTTCCGTATTTGACCTATGTCACGATTCTTTCCATGATTTCCGTATTGATATTAATGGCATTTATCGATTCCCAGCGGCCGCAGTTCATCTTTACAATGTTATTTAGTTTGATTGTTGTCTGTTCATTTTTTTTCTTCCGAAGAAGAAAAACGAAATACATGGAGAAGGATGTACATGTTGTACCTGGTTCCGCTAATACAGAAAAACTGTAGTCAGCATTTCGATCCTGTACGTAAAAAAATTGCCTCGTCTGCTTCCAAGAAATTTCCTCAGTGCCTACTTCAATCACTTGTCAGCTCGAATATTCTCCATAGAAAAGAAGTGTCATGAAAGCATCGGTTAGAGACGGCAATCGTTTTCTTACGTCCGCAATTTGGCATGGATGAATGTAAATAAAAGATTCATGGTATTTACTGAATGGGTGCAAAGGTTTAAGCATCATCACTTGAGAATGAATATGGGTTTAACCTATGGAGGGGACAGCAGATGGAGCGGGAAGAGGTACAAGCAGTAATATTCGATTGGGCAGGAACGACAGTGGATTATGGTTGTTTTGCACCTGTTCATGCATTTGTCGAGACATTCAGGAGAAGGGGGATCGAAATCACCGCTGAGGAAGCAAGGGAACCGATGGGTTTAGCAAAAATAGATCATATTCAAAGTATCCTCGGAATGAGAAGGATCAAGGACGTATGGAACGCGGCATTTGGAAATGAACCGAACGAAAAAGACGCCCAAGCTTTATATCGGGACTTTGAGGCCACTATTTTCAAGGTTTTGAAATATCATGCCAAGCCTATACCTGGTGTAGTCGAACTAGTAAGCCAGCTGCGGAAACAAGGAATCAAAATCGGTTCGACCACGGGATATACACGCGAAATGATAGCTGTCGTTGCCGAAGAAGCTGAAAAATGGGCATATAAACCCGATTCGATCGTCACGTCTGTGGAAGTGCCATCGGGGAGGCCGGCGCCTTGGATGTGTCTTCAGACGGCAATCAATCTCCAGGTGTATCCACTTAGTAAAATGGTTAAAGTAGGCGATACCGTAAGTGATATAGAGGAAGGGATCTCTGCGGGAATGTGGACGGTAGGCGTTTTGAAAGGCGGCAGTGAAATCGGTCTTTCAGAACAAGAAATCACGAATGCGGATCCTTATCAATTGCAAGCGAAGATGAGGCGAGCGGAAAATCGTTTCCTGATGGCGGGTGCAGATTTCGTGATTGATGAAATAGGTGACCTATTGGAAATCATCGACCGGATCAACCATAGATTGATAGAAAGGAAGGATTCTTTTATCGGATAGTGAAGTGTTGCCAATCTACTTGCTTTTAAATTCAAAATTTTCTAATTATTCATTGACTGTTGGGTGAAATGGTAGTATTATACATCTTATAACTGGTACGGACGTCGCAACGTCATTATCAGAATATACTATAACGAGGAGAATGTGCTATGGTCGAAACAAAAGTGGGAAGAGGTACGAAAGTAAAAATGACTCCAAGTGAAGCCATCGTTGAGACACTAGTGGCGGAAGGAGTCAAACATATTTCAGGGATCCTGGGGTCAGCGTTCATGGATATGCTCGATTTATTGCCAACTGCAGGCATCCGTTTCATTGGCGTCCGCCATGAACAAAGTGCTGCACATATGGAAGATGCTTATTGCCGGGTTTCAGGGGTTGCGGGCGTCGTCATCGGACAAAATGGACCAGGGATGACCAATATGGTTACCTCGGTTGCAGCAGCAAACCAAGCTCATACTCCGATGGTCGTGATCTCTCCTTCAGCTGGAACGCCGACGGTTGGCTGGGACGGTTTTCAGGAATGCGATCAGGTTTCCATTTTCAAGGCCATCACGAAAGAAACGGTAAGGGTGACACATCCAGGCCGTGTGGCTGATTGCCTCAGGACTGCTTTTAGAATTGCATATGCGGAAAGAGGGCCGGTATTATTCGATATCCCTCGTGATTACTTCTATGGCGAAGTGGAAGACCAAATCCTTCAGCCCCATCAATATCGCGTAAATGAAAGAGGCTGCGGATCTTCCGTTTCCTTGGATAAAGCTGCTGAATTGTTGGCTGAGGCCGATTATCCGGTGATCATTTCCGGAAGGGGCACCGTCGATTCCGATGGTATCGAGGAGATTAAGAATATTGCAGAATATTTAACAGCTCCGGTGGCTGTCTCTTATATGCATAATGATGCCTTTCCTGCGGATCATCCATTGTCTGTCGGCCCAATCGGCTACATGGGATCGAAAGCGGCCATGAACACGCTTAAGAAAGCGGATGTAGTCTTGGCGGTCGGTACGAGATTATCGGTATTCGGAACATTGCCATGCTATGACATCGATTATTTCCCTAAGGAAGCGAAGATCATCCAAATCGATATAAATCCACGGCAAATTGCCAGGACACATCCTGTGGAAGTGGGGATTATCGGGGATGCCCGTGAAGCAAGCAGGGAAATCATGTCCCGTTTGAAGGCGATGAGCCCTACCATCAAACAAGAGAAAAGCCGAATGGTTGAAGTGGTGAATGAAAAACGAAAATGGGACGAAGAATTGGTGAAACTTGCGATGGTTGATGGTACCCCGATCAATCCCCGCCGGGCTTTATTGGAGTTAACGAAGGTGCTGCCTGAAAATGCCATCGTCACAACGGATATCGGCAATGTATCTTCAACTGCGAACGCTTACTTGAAATTCAATCGGAGCCGCAGGCATATCGCTGCGCTAACATTTGGAAATACGGGTTTTGCCTATCCGTCCGCACTCGGTGCCAAGCTGGCCGAGCCGAATTCACCAGTCATAGCGATCGTTGGGGATGGGGCGTGGGGGATGAGCCTGCATGAAGTAAGTACGGCCGTTGAAGAAAATATCCCGGTCATTGCGTGCGTCTTTAACAATAATGCTTGGTGTGCAGAGAAAAAGAACCAAGTGGATTTTTATAATAATCGATTTGTGGGAGCGGATATCCAAAACCCGGACTTTGCTGAAGTTGCCCGATCAATGGGGGCTGTTGGGATAAGGGTTGAAAAACCAGAGGAATTGGGCAGGGCCATCAAAAATGCCATAAGCTCAAACAAGCCGACTGTCATTGATATTCAAGTGGATGGAACGCAATTGGCACCACCTTTCAGAAAAGATGCCCTAAAAATGCCTACTAGATTATTAGAAAAATATGCTCATTTAGATTATAAAAACTGGGATAAATAATGGAAGCTTAACATCTTAAGGCAGGTGCGATGGCTGTCTGGAATTTGTCAACCATAGCACCATTGCAATTTGCATCAAACCGTCTAAGTAAAGGGATAAGGGGGTTTCAATGATGAAATTGGAAGCTGAAAAGAAAGACCTCGTTCAAATGGATAAGGACCATTTATGGCATGCGATGCATCGCTATAACGATAAGGATGCACCGATGATGGCAACAAAAGGAACAGGTTCATGGTTTACCGATAGTATAGGAAATAAATATTTAGATGGGGTATCCGGATTATGGTGCTTGAACCTGGGCCACGGACGTAGAGAAATCGCGCAGGCTGCCTACGAACAAATGCTTCAGCTTTCATACTTTCCGTTGACGTTAAGCCACCAGCCCGCTATCGAATTATCTTCGAAAATCAGTGAACACCTTAATGGTGTCTATACAACATTTTTCAGCAACAGTGGATCAGAGGCGAATGAAACCGCCTTCAAAATAGCCCGTCAATATCATATCCAAAATGGAAATCCGGGCAAATACAAATTCATTTCGAGATATAGGGCTTACCATGGCAATACTTTCGGCGCACTTAGTGCAACGGCCCAGGCCAATAGAAGGGTGAAATATGATCCGGCGGTTCCGGGATTCCTTCATGTGCCGCCTCCGTATAGCTATCGGAGCCCGTTCGGGGAACAAGTTGAAAACTCCGACCTCTTGGCAGCAGAATATATCGATCAGGTCATTAACTTCGAGGGAGCCGAAACGGTAGCCGGGCTCATACTTGAGCCATTCATATCAGGCGGAGGTGTCCTGGTTCCATCAAAGGCCTATCTAACAAAAGTTGCAGAAATTTGTAAGAAACACGATGTTCTTCTCATTGTGGACGAAGTGGTATCAGGTTTTGGCCGAACAGGTAAAATGTTCGGATTCATGCACTCCGATGACGTTCAGCCTGATATTGTAACGATGGCAAAAGGCTTGACCAGTGGGTACCTTCCGCTCGGCGCAACGGCAGTGAGCTCGAATATCTATGATAAATTCAAGGGAGCCGGGGATTTAAACCATTTCAGGCATGTATCGACATACGGAGGACATCCGGCAGCATGTGCCGTTGCCCTGAAGAATATCGAGATCATCGAAAAAGAAAGCATTGTCCAGCGGGTGGCTGAACTCAGTGAATCGACGCTTAGTGAGCTGTTCGAATTGACCGCCCTTGATAAAGTGGGGGAGGTACGCGGTGTTGGCTTTTTATTCGGGATCGAATTGGTGGAGGATAAGAAGACGAAAGTCCCCGTTTCCGATGCCTTCATGGGAAAAGTGATAACGTCCTCCAAGGAAAAAGGCCTTATCATCGGTCGAAACGGTGATACCGTACCTGGATATGGAAACGTATTGATCGTTGCTCCGCCTTTATCTTCAACCGTTGAAGATTTACAGTTTATCATGGAAACGGTTAAATCGGTTTTATATGAATTATGCTGACTGATAAAAAGTGAGGGGGATGTATATGGGCATGACGCATTTTACTGTCATGCCCATCCTTGGACTGGATAAGAAGAAGGGGGAGATATGCTGGCTCATGAGAGGGGGTTGGTCGTTCTTGCACATTCCGATGGAACAGGCATTAAGGTGCCATCGTTCCCTGACTTTGGACATTCCTGAATTATGCGGGAACCATCCGGAACGATTGCCATTTTTAAGTGAATGTGAAGATTTCATCAACGCCTTTTCTTCTCCTGCTGCTGAAGAAACAGATCTTTTTCAAAGAAAGGCTGACTACTTACCACAGGGATAAGAACGTGTATATGTTTATTTGGAAGGGGGAGCGAAGGTATGGAATTAGAAAAATATGAGCCCCTGGAAGAATCGGGCATGAAGCACCTTGATTCGGATCCAAACCCAGAAAGTAGGGCGCTACTATGGGTGAGCGGAATCGCCTTCACCTTTTTCATTGCCCTTTTAGGTCTTGGCCTGTCCAAGATTGCCGGATTCAACCGGATCGGTCCGCTTGCATGCTCGATCATCATTGCCGTCATGTATCGTCAAATAGCTGGCTATCCTGAAAAATTCAGGACCGGTATCGAGTTTTCCGCAAAAAAACTCTTGCGTTTTGCCATTATTTTATACGGGCTGAAATTGAATATCGATGTGATATTCAATCAAGGTTTGCCATTGTTGGTCCGTGACATAGGGACAGTGGCCTTTGCCATCGTCGCCATGGTCTTGATTGCAAAGTGGCTTAAGGCGGATGCCTCAATTTCCCTGCTGCTTGCTGTAGGAACGGGGGTTTGCGGTGCTGCAGCCATCGCGGCCATCTCCCCGATCGTGAAGGCAAAGGAAGAAGATACCGCAATTGGTGTCGGGATCATCGCTTTAATGGGAACGCTTTTCTCGATCATTTATACGCTGTTACGCCCGGTTCTCCCGCTATCTGCTTTGGATTATGGGATGTGGTCAGGCATCAGCCTGCATGAAATCGCCCATGTTGCATTGGCAGGAGCTCCCGCAGGTGAAGATGCTCTGGCAATTGCCCTTCTCGCTAAACTGGGTCGTGTCTTTTTACTTATTCCGTTATGCTTCCTGTTTATGTATTGGATGAAAAGACGTTCGTCGGATAACGCGGCACAAGCCGCCAAAATTGATTTTCCATGGTTTCTCGTCGGCTTCATCATCATGAGCTTAATGGGGAGCTATCTATTTGGAGAGTATATTGCCGTTTCTCCAGTCGTAATGGATGCTATTTCCAAAACGACTTCATTCATTTTAACAATGGCCATGATTGGTCTTGGTTTGAATGTCAGCCTTCAAGCGCTTCGTACAAAAGCCATGCGCCCATTATTAGCCATGACCGTTACATCGCTCCTCCTTTCCATCATTTCGTACTTTATCGTTTAATCCAATTTGGCATTTCCTTTTTCCGGCTTGATAGGCAGGGAATTCATATTAGGTTGGCCCTGAATGATCTGCATCATTCAGGGCTTTTCTTGTAAAATAGAAACCAATTACTTTTCCTCGGACCAGAAGGAGGGGGGGAATGCTGCATACTCGTATGTTTGAATATTAGAACTATTTGGTTTACAATGAAAGAACTGATACGAACATTACAATGTCTTTATCTGTTTGGAGGAAATCGTATGGAGCTAGACTTTAAAAATCCCATCCCTTTACATGCCCAATTAAAAACCATTTTGGAAGATCAAATTCTAAAAGGGTATTATAAAGACAAAATCCCAAGTGAAAGGGAGCTCATGGACATGTATTCCGTCAGCAGGAGCACGGTTAGGGAAGCGGTATCGATCCTTGTTCGTGAGGGCATATTGGAAAAGAGGCATGGAAAGGGGACGTTCGTTTCCCTTAAACCTGTCCAGGAATGGCTTAAAATGATAAGCTTCACCGAAACGACAAAAAGCATGGGAATTAAATTGCTTGATCACGGCCGCGTGGTGACTCCTGAGAATATTGCCGATGCAAATGGGTTCGAGGATGAATCCTATCACATCAAAAGGCTGCGGTCACAGGGGGATGTACCCATTGCCATCGAACTGCACTATTATTCTTTGGAACTAGGAAAAAAATTGACCCAATTCGATTTAAGTACCACCGTGCTGTATGATGCATTAGAAGGCGATCTGAACATCAACTTTTGTGAAGCGGAACAGATTATCACTTGCGGCTATCCGACCAAGGAGGATGCAGAACATTTAGGTGTGGATGAAACGATGTGCTTACTGATTACAGAGCGTATGATTTTTGATTCCGAGAACAACCTGGTTGAATACTATAAAGGGTTATTCCGCTCTGATATGTATTCCTTTGCTATGAAAATGTCAAGAAAGAATAACTGATTGATTCCCGTCAGCCAAAAAACCCTAAACCTTTCCTTAAGCTGGGAAGGTTTAGGGTTTTTTGGTTCCTCTTCATTTAAATAGTGACATTAAATACTTTAATATTAAATATTTTAATGTTAAAATAAATTTGGAAGGAGTGGTTGAATCATGAACAAACTTCAAGGTAAAATCGCATTAATAACTGGAGGAGCTTCAGGTATCGGTAAGGGAATCGCAACGGCTTTCGTGAAGGAAGGCTCTAAGGTAGTCATCATTGATGTAAATGAAGAGCTTGGAAATCAAACCATTAAAGAATTACAAGCACACCAAGCCGAATCCATTTTCATTCAGGAAAATTTGGTTGAATATGATAAACTAAAAATAATCGTGAAGCAGGTTATCGATAGATTTGGGAAATTGGATATCCTGGTTAACAATGCTCATGCGTCAAAAATGAATTCGATAGAAAAAACGACCCAAGAAGATCTGGAATTATCTTTTAATACCGGTTTTTATCCCACGTTTTATCTCATGCAGGCTGCATTGCCATTTTTGAAAGAAACGAAAGGGAAAATCATTAATTTTGCATCGGGAGCAGGATTGAATGGAGATGTCAGCCAAGGATCGTATGCTGCTGCAAAAGAGGCCATTCGAGGCATTTCCCGGGTGGCGGCTAATGAATTTGGCCCATTTGGCATCAATGTGAACATCATCTCACCGATTGCAAACTCACCGGGTGTTCAGAAATGGGCAAAAGAAGAACCCGAATATTATCAAGCCATGGTATCAAAGATTCCACTGAGGAGACTTGGTGAACTAGAAAGTGACATCGGGAGAACAGCAGTGTTCCTTGCCAGCGAAGATTCGGATTATATTACGGGACAAACACTCATGCTCGATGGCGGATCCATTAAACTTAGATAATCGTACAGGAGGAAACTTTGAGGGAAACGGATATTTTTAAATTAATACACGCAGTGGAATTATTTACGAATGAAGCCATAATCAGGTGGACCAAATCATTTCCATACAGCATTGGAATCTCCCCCATTCTCGTTTTAGCTGAAATGAAGCAAAATGGAGCGCAAAAGCAGTCGGTTATGGCTAATAAGCTTGGGTATACGCCCGCTTCTATGACGAATATTTCCAATCGGCTGATAAAGCAGGGCTTTGCCAAGCGTGAGTATAATGAAAGTGATCGCCGGAATGTATTACTGGCAATCACCGAAGCTGGCATTGAAGTCCTGACCGAAGCGCAACAGAAAGGTAAAGAATTGCGGTTGGAGCTATTCAAGGTACTAAGTGAAGAAGAAGTGAAGCAATATTTAGCCCTTCATGAAAAATTGCTGAAAAACTTGGAAAATTAAAAAAAGATTGGACTCAGCTAGAGTTCAATCTTTTTTTTGCAATGAGAACTAATTCATGGCCTGCGAGTTTATCTTCAATTTTATTACAATACGTTTCACCTTTATTGGTGTTCTTGTCCGTTTTATTTGTACTTGAGAGTGGGCTGTCATGGACGTTACGGTGAAAATTAGTTGAAAAAATGCGCGTTAAAGTGGTAGGATATATTATGTAGATTTAGTACCAGGTAATAACAGTAGATAACATAGTTTTTGCAGATATTTTATGAGGAGAATGGAAATTACATATGGTTTAGGAGGATGAAGTTGTATGATGGAAAACCGTCATCGGCAAGCTGGACTCAGCGATGAGAAAGTGCTTGAGATGTATAAAGTGATGTTGCTGGCAAGACGTATAGATGAACGGCTGTGGTTGTTAAACCGTTCTGGCAAGATTCCATTTGTCGTTTCCTGTCAGGGGCAGGAAGCCTCTCAAGTGGGCGCGGCGTTTGCATTGAATCGTGAAAAGGACTACGTTCTTCCTTATTATCGGGATCTTGGGGTAGTTCTGGCATTTGGAATGACAGCAAGGGATTTAATGTTATCCAGTTTTGCAAAAGCAGAAGATCCCAATTCAGGAGGCAGGCAAATGCCAGGCCATTTCGGACAAAAGAAAAACCGGATCGTGACGGGTTCTTCACCAGTGACGACTCAAGTGCCGCATGCTGTAGGGATTGCCCTCGCTGCAAAAATGGAAGGACAAGATATCGTTTCCTTCGTTACATTTGGAGAAGGCTCATCAAATCAGGGCGATTTTCACGAAGGGGCGAATTTTGCTGGTGTACATAAACTTCCGGTGATTTTGATGTGTGAAAATAATCAATACGCGATTTCCATCCCGATCGAGAGACAATTGGCTTGCAAAAAGGTATCTGACCGGGCCATCGGTTATGGCATGCCAGGAGTGACGGTGGATGGAAACGATCCGATCGCCGTATACCTGGCAGTGAAGGAAGCGGCCGATAGAGGCAGGCGCGGTGAGGGACCAAGCTTGATCGAGGCGGTTTCCTACAGGCTTACACCTCACTCCAGCGATGATGATGACAGTCAATACAGGTCGGCCGATGAAGTATCGGAGGCAAAAAAAATAGATTCGATCATTACATTCGGTGCCTATTTAAAGGCCACAGGGGTCATGGATGACGAAATAGAAAAACAGATCAATGATGAAATAATGAAAGTTGTAAACGAAGCGACTGATTACGCAGAAGAAGCTCCATTTGCAACGGAAGATACACTCTCAAAATACGTTTATGCTAATGAGTAAGGAGGAAAGAGGATGGCAGTAATATCATATATAGATGCCGTGATAATGGCGATACGTGAAGAAATGGAACGTGATTCCCGTGTATTTGTCCTAGGAGAGGACGTTGGAAGGAAAGGCGGCGTGTTTAAGGCGACATCAGGTTTGTATGAACAATTTGGGGAACACCGTGTCATTGACACCCCGCTTGCTGAATCGGCCATCGCCGGAGTGGGCATTGGAGCGGCGATGTATGGGATGAGGCCGATTGCGGAAATGCAATTTGCCGATTTCATCATGCCTGCAATCAACCAAATCATATCGGAAGCGGCAAAAATCCGTTACCGGTCAAATAACGACTGGCAATGTCCTATCGTCATCAGGGCCCCTTACGGCGGAGGGGTACATGGGGCTCTATATCATTCGCAATCCGTCGAAGCGATTTTTGCCAATCAACCGGGGCTGAAAATCGTCATGCCGTCCACCCCTTATGATGTGAAGGGATTATTGAAGGCGGCTATCCGAGATGAGGATCCGGTCCTGTTCTTTGAACACAAGCGTGCTTATCGTTTAATTAAAGAGGAAGTGCCTGACGATGATTATGTTTTACCGATTGGAAAAGCGGATATCAAGCGTGATGGCGATGATGTAACCGTGATTACATACGGCCTTTGTGTTCATTTTGCACTACAAGCAGCGGAGAAGCTGGCCAGTGATGGCATTTCCGTTCATATACTTGACTTAAGAACCGTTTATCCTCTGGATCAAGAGGCGATCATTGAAGCAGCCGCAAAAACGGGAAAAGTGCTTTTAATCACTGAGGATAATAAAGAAGGAAGCATCATTAGTGAAGTGTCGGCGATTATTGCGGAAAATTGCCTGTTTGATCTGGATGCCCCCATCATGAGACTGGCTGGGCCTGATGTACCTGCCATGCCATATTCGCCAGCATTGGAAAAGTCCTTCATGGTGAATCCAGAAAAAGTGGAAAAGGCACTGCGTGACCTAGCTGCCTATTAAATGCAAGATAAAGGCATCATTCATTTACGGGAGGTGTATGGTTCATGCGCTCAGAAGAAGAGATGATGTCATTGATCATCCATGTCGCTGAACGTGATGATCGCATTCGCGCTGTGTGCATGAATGGGTCGCGAACGAATGCGAGTGTCCCAAAAGATGTGCTCCAAGATTATGATATCGTCTATCTCGTCTCGGATATCGAGTCATTCAGACTGAATCCTGGCTGGATAGATGACTTTGGTGAAAGGATCATCTTGCAGACCCCGGAGGATATGTCTTTATTTCCGCCGAGTTTAGGAGATCGCTTCTCTTATTTGATGCTGTTCATGGACGGAAACCGAATTGATTTACAATTGGTTCCCATAGAGCAAAAAGAAAGGTATTGCAGGGAGGATAAGCTAACGACCGTCTTGATGGATAAAGATGGCTGTCTTCCGGTGCTTCCTCCTCCCACTGATGAGGATTACTGGGTGAAAAAACCTACCGTTGAGTTTTATAACGATTGCTGCAATGAGTTTTGGTGGGTCTCGACATATGTAGCCAAAGGTTTATGGCGAAAGGAAATTCTTTATGCTCAGGAACATCTTGGCCAAATAAGGAAGATGTTCATTCAAATGCTGGAATGGCAGGTGGGCATTGAAACCGACTATTCCGTTAGCGTCGGTAAATGCGGAAAATATTTGGAGAAATTTTTGTCCGATGAGAGCTGGGGGCATCTTCTGTCCACATATGCAGATGGCGGGTATGAGAGTGTCTGGCAGGCACTGTTTTCCATGTGCCATTCTTTTGATCAAAGTGCAATGATGGTTGGGAAGCAATTGAACTATGCCTATCCTTATCAGGCCGATAGACGAGTTTATGCATATTTGGAACACATTCATGCCTTGCGGGTAAATGATTGATCGGTCTAGTGTTTTTGATTAAATTCGATGAGAAATAAAACATTTGCACCATATCATGTTCCAAAAGCTAAACCGGAATGTTGACAAAGGTTTTTTTTTTATATAAAATTACTTTGAACTTGAGATATATTAATTCAAGATAGTCTCGGCGGAAAATCAATTCAAATGAACTTTATGAATAGAGTGGGCTGCTTGAAGGGAAAATGTAGGGAATTGATGAAAAACCGAGCAATCATAAGCTGATATCATTTAATAGGAGGAAAAGCAGATGAATGGATTAAAAGGAATACACCACGTTACAGCCATCACCAGCAGTGCAGAGAAAAATTATGAATTCTTCACCTATATATTGGGGATGCGTTTAGTCAAGAAAACGGTCAATCAAGATGATATCCAAACCTATCACCTGTTTTTTGCCGATGATGTTGGCGGTCCTGGAACGGATATGACCTTCTTCGACTTTCCAGGCATTCCAAAGGGAGAACATGGGACTAACGAAATTTCAAAAACATCATTCCGCGTACCTAATGATGCCGCATTAGAGTATTGGGAGAAGCGTTTTGACAAGTTTGAAGTGAGACATACTGGGATTCAAATTCAATTTGGCAAAAAGACGTTATCCTTCGTTGATTTCGATGATCAACACTATCAATTGATCTCAGATGAAAACAATGATGGAGTGGCATCGGGGATTCCTTGGCAAAAAGGGCCGGTACCTCTTGAGTATGCGATTACCGGATTAGGACCGATATTCATTCGTATTGCGAACTTTGATTACTTTAAGGAAATGATGGAGAAAGTACTTTTATTCAAAGAAGTGGAACAAGAAGGGGCATTTCATCTTTTTGAAGTAGGAGAAGGCGGAAATGGAGCACAAGTCATTGTCGAGCATGACTCAAATCTGCCCCAAGCACGGCAAGGCTTCGGAACGGTTCACCATACAGCCTTCCGTGTTGAGGATCGTTCCGTATTGGAGGAATGGATCGAACGCATGGAAAGCTTCCAATTTCAAACATCGGGTCATGTCGACCGTCACTTCTTCGAATCGCTTTATGTACGGGTGGCACCGCAAATCTTATTCGAGTTTGCGACAGACGGACCTGGATTCATGGGGGATGAGCCATATGAAACACTTGGAGAAAAGCTATCATTGCCACCGTTCCTGGAACCGAAAAGAGAGCATATCGAAAAATTGGTCCGTCCCATCGATACAGTAAGAAGCACCAAGGCGTTCACAAAAGAATAATGCCTGAAATTCTGCTCATACTATAGCATGCAGAAATTATAGCGAATCATATTTAGAAAGCACTTAGGAGGAATGAATGATGACGAAAGATTTTTACACAACGATTAAAGAGAGACGTTCTTATTATGGAATCAATAAAGAGATACAAATATCGGACGAGAAGATTAAGGAGATTGTCGAGTTTGCCGTTAAACATACGCCATCGGCTTTTAATTCCCAAACTACCCGCCTTGTCGTGCTGACTGGGGCCGCTCATGATAAATTATGGGATATCACCACACAGGAGTTGAAAAAAGCAGTTGGGGAGAGGGATTTCACAAGCACCCAGCAAAAAATGGATTCCTTTAAAGCTGGCTATGGAACGGTTTTGTTCTTTGAAGATGAATCCATCGTAAAATCCCTGCAAGAGCAATTCGCTCTATATGCCGATAATTTCCCGATTTGGTCACAGCAAACATCAGGCATGCATCAACTCGTCGTTTGGGCCGCTTTGGAAGGAGAAGGACTAGGTGCAACCCTGCAGCATTATAATCCGCTTATCGATGATGAAGTGAAAAAGGAATATGATGTACCTGCTGACTGGAAATTGATTGCCCAAATGCCATTTGGACATCCAACGGCTCCAGCCGGTGAAAAAGAATTCAAACCGCTTGACGAGCGCATTAAGTTTTACAAGTAAGAGTGAAGGGTGCTCCCATACTGCAGTCAAACTTCGATTTCATCGGAGTTTGGCTGCAGTTTTTTTTTGAGGTTGTTACCTTTGGGATGTTAATTTTCACTTCATGCTGCATGAACGAATTATAATAGAATTCCGCTGGAACATAGTTTTGAGGATTGGACATCGACCGTGGATTTCCATTGCAGGTGCTCCTTTATCCAGAGGAGGCTGGGAAGCCTTCTCCGTGTTCCGCAGAGGCTGCAGAAAAAATAACATTTTAAACTATATATTGACAAAAATCAAGCGAGAAACCTAAATATAGCGCGCGGTTAACTTCTTTTTCTCTTGAAATGGACTTTTTCAGTGCCCTCGCTTATGCCTTCGGGGTCTCACGTAGACGCGCATTTCCCGCAGGAGTCTTCATCCTCCGTTCCATTCCACTCTGCGTGAAGATTGAGGAGGGATTTTTTCTTTTTAATTCTGTGCTTCTTTAATTCTTAAGGACGTTATACAAGGCTGAAACCGAGTATTTGTGAGCGTTGTTTCGAATCACATCTACCTTCGTCCTAGGGCTAGCAGGGGTTTGCAATAGCCCGTCATTCTCCATTTCTACCTGTTTCTCTTCATTACCGGTGCAACTTCACTTGATCCGTGGGATCAAACATATAATGAATGGGGATTATTATCAAAGGTAACTTTTCAAGATTTAAAATCCAAACAAAACATTCTACAAAAATCTTTGGATTATAATAGCCTTTCCTTATTAGAATCTTATACACGAGGAAACTTTAGAATTATTTATAAGTATAATGAGAACGAACAACCATTAAGTGTGATGCTTAACTATACTCAAGGAGTAAATCCTTGGAAGGTTGAGAAATCATTAACTTATACAGATGAAGGAAATAAGGATGTTCAGACAGTTCGAGTTGGCGCTCAAAAATATATGATTTTTGAGAAAGTTGATGATTTAACTAACAATCAAGAAAAAGTTATTGTTAATGAAAATCTCTATCAGCAAACAAATATATTTAATAAAAGTAACCTTCTAGAGGGGGTTTTTTATAATAAAGGCACTGGTACGCTTCTTGAATATTCTTATACTTATGATGGTTCTGGAAATATTTTAAAAGAAAAGAGTACTAATGGTGATACACGTTTTACTTATGATGAGAATAGTCAATTAATTCAAGAGGTATTACCGGATGGAAGCATAAATAAATATAACTACGATGATGTTGGTAACCGTAAAGAAAGTATTCGAGGTAAACATACTGATACCTTTAAGTATAATGCATCTAATCAAATTGAAACAAAAAATGGAAAAGGATATCTGTATGATAAAGATGGAAACTTACTACAAGATGATCAATACAAATTTGAATATAATGTTCTTGGATATCAAACTAGAATTTCTGATTTACAGGGTAATGAAATAGCCCGTTACGAGTATGACGAAACCGGATTGCGAACTAAGAAGTATTTAGGTTTAAATATTCATGAATATTATTATGATGATACTCAATTATCCTTCGAAGTTATAAGTAAGGGAGATACTATCGTACAATATAGAAATTACCAATGGGATGAAGACACGCCTCTAGGAATGATTATTCGTGAAAAAGATGAAAGTGGTAACTGGGAGGATCATGTGTTTCACTATTGGACGAATATTCGTGGCGATGTTTTAACGATACGTGATAACGAAGGAAAAGAAGTAGGATCTTATATTTATGATTCTTATGGGAATTTATTAGGGGAAAAAGGGAGTCTTGCACAAGAAAATCCGATTCGATATGCAGGGTATTATTATGATTCAGAAAGCAAGAACTACTATCTTAAAGCTCGTTACTATAATCCAGCGAATGGTAGCTTTTTATCATTAGATCCATATTCTGGAGATGATAATTCAATTTCACAGAATGGATATAATTATGCAGGAAATAACCCTGTTAAATATGTAGATCCGGAAGGACATTTTTGGACGTACCTCGTTAGAGGAGGTATGTGGGTTTGGAAGGGAGGAAAATGGGCTTGGAAAAAGGGGAAAAATTTATATAAAAAAGTCACAATCCCTACTACCAAATTTTCAGCCAAAAAGTTACAGAAGAAGTTTAAACATGCAGATGATTTTGGTGTGAAGGGGAATTATTCCAAAAAAAATGCTGCTAAATTTGAAGATGCTCTAAAAAAGCATATAAAGAATGCTGACGAAATTATTGAATCAAAATACCATGGTGATAAGGTTTATGTTTTTCTCAAGGGTAAAAAAGGAGTTTTAGTTGATCCCAAAGGCAATTTTGTGAGTGGATGGAAGTTTTCTTCTGATCAATTAAATTATCATAGGAAAAATGGATATAGACTAAAATAATTACCAATGCTACTCTTGTCCTGTAAGTATTAAAGAATTTTTTATGAAACGATGTAGGTAGGTGAAAAATGACTAATATCTTATCTTTGGGTATTGTATATGAAAATTCATTTGATAAATCTGAAGAATTACAAAGTATAATACAATATTTTTTGAATTTAAAGAGCGATATAGTTGGTATAAAGGTAAGTATGGATGAAGACGGTGAGAATTGGTTAGAGAGTGAACGAAATGGAAAGAATTTTATTCTAGACTATACCTTATTAACAGAAAAATATTTTGGAGAAATACTAATTCAACTAAATGACTTTTGGAGTCTGAATGGTTTATCTTTGACGCTTCGCATTGTTAAAGAAAATGATTTCTTTGGGTATTTATTAGATTTTGAAATGGAGCAACTTCTAAATCGATATAGTCTGGATTTAATTAATGAACTAATTATTGATTTAGTAAAAGATATCTATAGCGTAACAAAATTTAATTACGCTTTTTGCGATCATGATTCAGAAATTGAGTACTCTCCTTCACAATATAAGGATATAGTGGAAGCCTATTCAATATTAATTTTACCAAGGGCAAAAAATGGCTTTGATGTAATAAAAAATAACTGGCAAATAGACGGTATTACAAGTAGAAATAAATTATAATATTTCCAAATTAGTTTTAAAATAGATGGTCATGAAGACATCTTCCGAGTTAAAACAGATGGGACAGGAGATACCTTATTTTCAAAGCGTAAATAAAGTGAAGCGCCTGTTACTCCTGTTGTTTTGTAAAATACTAATAGATTTGAAGAAAGCTTTGTGGAATGGGATTTTCTACAGAGCTTTTCTTTGTGCGCCCGGCTGGGGTGCAATCTATAGGGTGTGAGTCCCGAACCATGAAGGCAGTAGTAATGGTTAACTTAAGGCAAGGGTGTCCACGGTGACGTGGAATCTGAAGGAAGCAAGCGGCAAACCTCCGGTCTGAGGAACACGAACTTCATATAAGGCTAGGTATCATTGGATGAGTTTGCAAAACAAAGTCTATACTGCCGAAGGTGGTACAAAGCAAATGAAGCAGATAGGTGGAGGGAAAGATTGCACTCTTACCCGGGGAAATCTGATGACAGCCAAGTAAACTTGGCAACCTGTCCAGTGATGGTCAGTTGAATCATCAGAAGTCAGCAGAGGTCATAGTACTTATCTACTCGAGAAGATAAGGAAGGACCGAACAGATTAAGGAGGATGAATACTAGGCGTTCGTTATACTGCGAAGAAGCAAACAATTCCTAACGGAACTTATTTGAAGGAAGAAGTGGTGTATTCACGGGGAACTTCAAAAGGGCAGAGCAGATAAAGGAACAAATAGACTATTTGTCCACGTAGAAAGGATATCAACGATGTTAATGGAACAGATACTAGAGAGGGAAAACTTAATACAGGCACTGAAGCGTGTAGAGAGAAATAAGGAAAGCCACGGTGTAGATGGAATGCCCGTCCAAAACCTGAGACCGCACCTTATGACAGCGTGGCACAAATAGACTTATTAAGGTGGGATTTATGTGCAACGTGAAAAATGCCCTTGTTGCGGCTTTCCGACATTAGACGAGCGTGAGGCTAATTGTATTTGTGAACTTTGTAACTGGGAGGATGATGGACAAGACGATCCCTATTCAGAAGAAGTTTGGGGTGGTCCAAATGCAGATTATTCTCTTGCAGAAGCAAGAAGGAATTTTAAGATGTATCGAGATAATAAAAGTATATTTAGACAATGCGATAAAGAATTTGAAACCAAGAAATCATTAATTCTTGCGTTTACTGATTTATCCAGTTGTGAAGCGGATTCATTGGAATATTTGTCACTTTGGCGCAAAATAACGTCTTACGAGAAGGTCTTAAAAAAAATTGTTCATGATGAGAATGAAAGATATAGTAAAAATATAGAAAAAAATGAAGAATCCATCAACCTTATAAATTCCGAGGTTATAGAAGAAGTTATTACTGGCTTATTGAGGTTGATTGAGAATTCTGATGACCTAGATTTTGTTCAGGATATTATGATTGATTTCACTGAACACCAGGATGCTAATATTCGTGGAACGGCTATACTTTGTTTTGGTCATATTGCAAGAAAATACGAAAAGATAAACAAACATCTGGTTTTTCCAATAATTAACCAAGGGTTACAAGATGAAAGTACTTTTGTAAGGAAACAGTCTCAATCTGCATTGGTGAATATAAATTTATACATAAACTAATGGAATTTGAAAACAAAAGACTTGCTCTTAAAACTCCAAATATGGCCCATAAGACTATGGCCAGTTTTTCAAAAGGGAGATAGGAACGTAGGAACCGAAGAACAAAGAATATGTTACATTCTATTAAATTGAGGTTAAAATTCATATGAATACATTCTTATTTTACAGCGTCCTGGGACTATTTGGGATTCTATTGCTTGCCAATTCAAGTGATCGGTTTATTAAGAATCACATTTTTTAAAAAATTTCATTTAGTGTTATTGTCTTATTAAGCAGTTGTATAATTTTATATGCAATTTTAGGACAAGATGAAGACTCTATTGATAATGCGATACATTATTCTTTCGCCATGGGAATGTCAGTAATGCTGCTGCTTACGAGAAAATGGGAAGATGAACCTGATACTAAAAAGAAAACGATGTTTATGTAGGTTTTGTAATATTTATGCTATTAGCAGTAATGACGAGTTAATTAACGTGAATATTATAAGCATTTTAATTCCAGCTTTATAACTGCTTATCAATAATAAAAGTATCTTAGACATTTGAACATTACCCCGGATAACGGACAAACATAAAAAAGTGTCCCTTATCCGGTTTTTTATGTTTCGATAGGTGCAATGAGTCTGGGCGGAAGTTTTGATGAGTAAGAAGATATACGAATGATACAACATTTCCCGAGTAGTAAACAAAATGGAGAGTAGATAATGCGGTTGCTCTTAAAACTCCAAATATGGCCTTAAGGTTATGGTCAATCATTTCAAATAAGCGGGTTGATAAAATGAAAAAACGAAAGGAATTGAAGGGTCTGATATGCCTAATGTAACCTTGAATTCATATGGAAATATGATCAATCATGGTTTCGTAGCTAAACACGACAACCTGCCCGTTTACATGAAATTGAATGCTTCCACAATTCCGGTTACCAATTGTGAAATGATCGCTAAGACTGAGAATTAATACTTGCTAATATTATTTTTTATGGGGTGAAATATGGAAAAAAGCTGTTTTAATAAATTGGGAAAACCATTTTTTCATTTGAGTAATGACCAATATATTTTTAATGAATTATATGAATCTACAATGAAAGACTTTGAAACTAACTCGAAAAAGTTTGTAGCTTTAATTGAAGGATGTAAATGTCAAAATAAAAAAGGCTTTTTTAAAGAATTTGCAATAAAAATGAAGTTTCCTGATTATTTTGGTGATAATTGGGATGCTTTTAATGAATGTATAAATGATTTAGAATGGTTAAATTGCGAACAATATGTAGTATTTATGAAAGATTTCGATTTTTTATTTAAAAATGACGAAAAAAATTTAACACTATTCTTAAAAATATTAGTAGATACAGTAGAAGAATGGAACATGGGGCGAGAGTATGGTGCGCTTCAAACTCTACCAACTCCATTTCATATCGTTATCTATAGCGACAAAGAGATTATAAGTGACCTACTAATTAAAACACATAATGAACAAATAAACTTATTTTAAATAATTGTAATAAGTTTTCTTTGATTCAACGAAGGTACATTAACAGGTTAGTCGTGTAAAATACCATGGACAAATATGGATGTTACACTTATTTTTACGGATTGTTATGTTCCTGAGTGTTAACGAAGAGGAAATTTCGATAGCCTTCGGTTTTGGAGGGTTTTGACTTTGACTGTTACATATCATTACAGATGCTTAGCTTTCCAGAGGCTACCTGGGAGCTTGATCTGAGGTGCAATAAGGGTATGTTAGTTTGATGTTTTGTTGTATAATAATGGATATTATTGCCGGGGTTCTATGTATTTGACTCATTTAGAATGGGGGAAAGTATATGAACAATCAATTTTATTTCATTAATGCTTTTTCTAAAGAGAAATTCAAGGGGAATCCGGCCGCGATCGTTTTCATGAACGAGAATAGATCTGAAAAGTGGATGATCTCATTAGCAGCCGAACTCAATCAACCTATTACCACTTTTATTACACCAAATGGTGAAAATAACTATGAGCTGAGATGGTTCACACCGGTTAGTGAGATTGATTTATGTGGGCATGGTACATTAGGCGCGGCTCATATTTTGTGGAGTGAGGGTTTTTCTTCGTCAAAGTCAGCCATTAATTTTCATACTCAGTCAGGACTTCTTCGCTCCGAGTTGTCGGGACAACAAATAATCCTGAATTTCAATATAAAAAATTCATCTGAAACAAAGGTGTCAGAGAAATTAAAACGCGTCATTCAGCTTCCTATAAAAAGTGCTGCTTGGGCGGAAGATCGATTCATTTTAGAACTGGAAAATCAGGATATGGTTCATGAAGCGGAGCCGAATTTGAAAGCAATTAATGAACTGGACGGACCAGGGTTAATCATCACGAGTAGTGGCTCAGGTAGGTATGATTTTGTATCAAGGGTTTTTGCTCCAAAGATAGGCATTGATGAAGATTACGTTACTGGGTCCGCACACTGTGCGTTAGCCTCATATTGGGGCAATCAATTAAATAAAAAAGAATTTATGGCATACCAGGATTCAAAGCGCGGTGGTGAACTAAAGCTAAAGATAATCGGAGAAAAAGTCGAGTTGATTGGGGACTGTATAACCTTACTGAAGGGAGAATTATATAATTAGCTCATTTGCGCTTCAAAGTAAATTGTACGTTGGAGTTTGACTAACTGGGCAGATTAACGACAAAAGCTCGCTAACTTAACAAGCCAGATCTGCTTGACACAACACCAATTCATATCCTATTGTAAATCGGAAGCCAACCGAATTCTGGTACTAATAAAATGAAAAAGGGTGTACTTTGATGACAAACAGTAATACAAATGCTAAGGTTGATGAATTTTTAAGTAAAGCTAAAAAGTGGCAGGAAGAATATGTGGCATTGAGAAGGATTGTTCGTGATTGTGAGCTGACCGAAGAATTCAAATGGATGCATCCCTGCTATACATTTGAGAAAAAAAACATCGTTTTAATACACGGATTCAAAGAATATTGTGCGCTTCTGTTTCATAAAGGTGCCTTGTTGAAGGATACCCATGGAATTCTCATCCAACAAACGGAAAATGTTCAAGGGGCACGCCAGATTCGGTTCACGAATGTCCAGGAAATCGTTGCAATCGAACCTATCCTGAAAGCTTATATACAAGATGCCATCGAAGTTGAAAAAGCAGGCCTGGAAGTGGAGTATAAAAAGAATACAGAAATCAACATTCCTCAAGAGCTTCAAAATAAATTCGATGAACTCCCTGCCCTGAAAACGGCTTTTGAAGCATTGACGCCAGGACGGCAAAGAGCATACTTTCTTCATTTTTCTCAACCGAAGCAATCGAAAACCAGAGTTTCAAGGATTGAAAAATGTACCCAGCAAATTCTTGATGGAAAAGGATTAAAGGATTAGCCGTTAGTGATCTTTGTTAATGCAAACAAAAGTGTACTCTTTGGCTTTTTGCTGAGTGGTACGCTTTTCTTAACTTTTATGAAAAAGATAATATATTCCATCATTATCTTATAGTTAGGAGGCCTTGGATGAATACATTGGATGAGGTAGATTTACGGAGATATAAACCAGAATACCTGCCATGGTTAAAAGCATTTGAATTGCCAAAAGAACAAGAAAAATTCACCGCATTACCAACCAAGATGCTGGAAATAACGAAAGAGCGACATCCGATAGTAATCTTACATAATAATGAACCAGTGGGTTTTTTCGTATTACATTCAAGTGATAGGGTAAAAGATTATAACAATAACCCGAAAGCCATGTTATTAACTGCCCTGTCCATAAATCATTCCAAACAAGGCAGAGGATTTGCCAATAAAGGGATGAGAAGAATACAGAGCTTTGTCGACCAACAATTTCCAGAGTGCAATGAAATCATTTTAGCTGTAAACCATAAAAATGTTCCTGCCCAGAGGTTATATGAAAAAGTTGGTTTTAAAGATACGGGTACAAGGAAGATAGGCAGGATCGGAGAGCAGTACATTTATAACCTCAGCATAAAGTGAAGAAAACATATCGTAACCGAAGGCTGCAGAGGCAGCCTTTTTATTTTTTCACTATTTAACTTTATCAACATGTTGTGAAGAGAAATTATTCAACTAATCTAGAATAGAATGTGTTAAAATATGGTTGTTGCAACAAATATATGTAATTATGATTTGGAAGGTTTTTTCTTGAAAAGAAAAGCAACTTTAATTCTTGGTTTTGGAGGAGTTATGGCCCTATCTTTTTTTATGAAAGATTTGCAAAGTACAGATGTACTTGAACAAGAGGAGCTACCAAAACTTGAAGAGCGGCAATCTAGCACGAATGAAAGAGATTCAAATATAGTTGTAACAAGTGAAGAACAAAATAAGGCAGAAAATATGGTGAAACTTATGTCTGCCGAAGAAGTAGGAGTTTTAATTCAAGAGGGAGGGACAGCCGCCTTTTTCAAAAAAGCGAAATAAGTGTAGAAATTTGCTCAAGAAGTTGCTCTATTTACAAATTGTAAGGGTACCACCTCATATTTAGGGGGCAAGAATTTGATTACTCATTTCTCGGATTTAGAATTAACAACAGTATCTTTAGAAGGGGTAAAACAATGCTACGCTAACAGACTGCAGCTCCCCATCATCTATGAATCCAATGATTTCATTCGGTTTCAGCTTACGCCATTGACGACTTTAAGTTTTAAAGAGGCCTATGAACCGGTTCCTCCAGCGCACTTTGCTTTTCAAGTCCCGTATTCAAAGTTTGATGAAGTGGCAGCTTTCGTTCGACAATCTGGATTATTGATTTTAAAACAAGAACTGGGCCAGTATATCGACGAAACAAATGGGAGGAAAAATCTTTATTTCCGTGATGGAGATGGTCACCTTCTTGAAATTATTGCACATGATTATATTAAAGAGGACGTAATAAACACTTCCGGGAAGTTGAGAATACTCTATATTAGAGAAATAGGCTTTCCTGTTGAAAACGTCCCTGCTTTTCTCGATTGGTTGAAAAGTGACTTGGACATGAAAACTGATAAAGAATCAAATATGTTTAATTTTGTAATCGGTGGAACGGCACATGCAATAGTGGTTTCAAAACAGAGACCTTGGATTCCCATTGGCATGAAGGCATTGCCGCCAAAGATGAGGGTGACATTTGGCACGCCCGATCTCGGGTTTATTAAGAATCTCTCAAGAAACATCGATAACTCTCTTTTAAATGAAAAGAAGCTACTTATAACGAAGGAGGGTTATACTCTTTGTATTGAGCACACTCCTGATTTTACCTCTTCTCTGGCAGAAAGGTTAAATTTGCCTAAGTCCTCATTAGGATAAGATTTTTACACCGTTCGGATAATCAGAACGGTGTTTATGAATTTTGATCGTTTATTTATTTTTTGTACAGCCTTTCACTAGTTTGATAAATTCTTGTGCCTTTTTTTCATCTGTCTTTAACATCTCGACGTTTGCTGGAACTAAAAGAACCTTTTTAATTTTTTTGTTATACCAAATTACATGAGTGTACTGGGCATCTACATATAGCTTCCTGAACCATTCTTCCGAACTTAGATTTTCAATGGCCATTCTTAACTTGGAAAAGGAAGTGGGTTTCATTAGAATTATCTCAGAAATTATTTGAATGAGATCCATTTGCCAAATCACCATCTTATTTTTAATAATATTTAATTATATGTTTGCAACATATATGAATACCCCCATGATAAAAGCTATA
Source organism: Peribacillus folii (assembly GCF_030271255.1). GTDB lineage: Bacteria > Bacillota > Bacilli > Bacillales > DSM-1321 > Peribacillus. The sequence goes on along the minus strand of NZ_JASJOM010000004.1, from coordinate 185,402 downwards.
GGTTTTAAAGCATTGGCGCCAGGGTGAAGAGCATAGCTGCGATTCTTTATTCATTATGCAAGTGTATGAAAACTCACGTGAGATATGATGATGCTTAAACGAAAATATGGAAACCGATCAGAATGGAAACGTGTTTTGGAGAGAGAGTATGCACAGGCGTTTCTAGATACTGAACAATTTATGGGCTTTATCACTTTATTGCATACTATTAAAGTCTCTGAACCATTATTCGCCTTCTACGAAGGAAAGAAGGTATGTATTGTAGAAGATGGATACATGTGGCTTCAGCAATTTCCTTTGGAAAAAAAACATTCGGTCACAACAATGTTTGATGAAAAAGGAAATATAGTGCAGTGGTATATTGATGTTTGTCTAGAAAACGGAGTAGTGCATGGTATTCCCTATATGGATGATTTATATTTAGATATCATTTTACTGCCTTCTGGAGAAGTCATTCAAAAAGATGCCGATGAGCTTGAAGCAGCTTTAGCAGGTGGAATGATTAATAAATCTCTTTACGATTCTGCTTGTAATGAAATGAAGGTTCTTACTGAATTAATCAATAACGGCAGCTTTGAGTTGCTTAAGTTATGCCACTATCATAAGGCGTTATTAGTAAATGAATTAAAATAACTTCGTGTGAATAATTTGATTATTTGGACTTTATAACTTGTCATTAATTGTCTAAGAAGGCGTATTGGAAGAGCAATGACTAGGGGGAAAAAGCTTATGGGGGAACAAGAGATGCTAAGGATATTTGATGAAAATAAAAAACCGATCGGTGTTGCCCCTCGGAGTGATGTGCATAGAATTGGGTATTGGCATGAAGTGTTTCATTGTTGGTTTATCATCAATGAACTTGGGATCGATTATATTTATTTACAGCTTCGCAGTGAAAATAAAAAAGACTACCCTAATCTTTTGGATATTACTGCTGCTGGACATTTATTAGTTGATGAAACAGTAAAGGATGGAGTAAGGGAAATAAAAGAAGAAATAGGAATCGAGATAGCTTTTGAAGATTTAATTCAGTTAGGTGTTATGGAATATTGTGTTGTTAAAGAAAATTTTATTGATAAAGAATTAGCAAACGTTTTTTTATATAAAAGTGGAAATAATTTGGATGATTTTACACTTCAATTAGAAGAAGTTTCAGGAATTGTAAAAGCCACATTTAGTGATTTTGCTCAACTTTGGTCTTATGAAAAAGATGAGATTGAAATTAAAGGTTTTGAAGTAGATAAGGATGGAAAAACGCTTGAAATAAAAAAATATGTAAGCAGAAATGACTTTGTCCCACATCAAATGTCTTTTTATCAGGAAGTTATTCAAAAGATACACGAACAGATCAGGTAAACGATCCTTCATTCGTTAATGGCTGCGAATGCCTAAGTAAGCAATGGTATTTAATGAACGAAAGTGAAGGAAGATAAAAAAATATATGTAATGGTCAGATTGGTTTGCTTAACCTTGGAATTCTCGCACTTGGACTACTTGCATGGCTCCTTCATAGGCAGCTACAGTAGGTTTCTTCATCTTTAAATTATGGGATGAGTCATAGATAAAAAAAGAGGTTGGTTTAGATGTCTACAATATTATTAACGTCTAATGGTTTTTTTACGGATAGGATTAAACAACAATTCCTACAAAGAATCGATGGTCAAATTATGAATGCAAAAGCTGTTATCATTACTACAGGTTCTCAATGGAAGCAATACAATAAGTTTGCAATGAAGGCAAAAGAAGACTTAGTGAATATGGGAATCAACCAGGTTGATTTTATGGATATTGAATTTGACGTTCCTGGGCGACTTAAACGATATAACGTCATTTACATGAATGGGGGCAACCCATTTCATTTACTGTTTCATTTGAAAAAAAGTGGTGCTGACATGATATTAAAGAAATTAGCAAAACAAAACAGAAACATTGTTTTTGTAGGGGTAAGTGCTGGAGCCATCATTCTAGGACCGAACATTGAAGTGGTGAATCATTTTACCCCTCAATTAAATTCGGTAGATATGCACAATTTAACTGGATTAGGTTTAACCGATATAGCTGTTTTTCCTCATTATGATCGAGAAGATCTGTTTCCAAATACTGCAGGCAAGTCAATAGAAGATAGGTTGAAAGAGTTCGAATATATAAATGAATGCTCTGTTGTAAGACTGAAGGATGACGAATCGATCCTTATCTAAAAGGTCACCCCTCATAAAATTTCCAAAGTAAAAACCCTCTTAAAAATAATGTGTCACAGGCCACTGATCGAACACTAAGCACGGAGGGCTTCTTTATGTTTTTCACCGTACGATCCATTTGGAAATATCCTTGCCTTTCATTCTTCAACGGAAAGGGAGGCTGCCTGATCCATTTTCATGATCTGAAATCCGCTCCAGGCAAATAGGAGGGAGGCGAGGTAAAAAATGCTGCCGATCGTTAGGAAGTCGACTAAATAACCGGTTGCGATTACCGCCGCTGCCGCACCAATGGATGTCCAGACATGGTAGTTGCCGATTTCCTTGCCTGCCGTTGCTTTCGTAACATAGCGGGCAAGGACCGTTTTTTCCGTGTTTTTTTGAATGGCTCCAAGAATTCCCATGATGATTTGCAAGAGATATACATGCCAGATTTCATAGGCAAGGGGAAAGGCCAGCAGGATCAGGGCCATTCCCCATGAATAAATGAGCAGAAATGCTTTGTCACCGGCTTTGTCCGTGATTTTTCCAATCAAAGGGTAGAATAGTGCTGCTGTTAGTGAAAATATTCCATATGCCCAGCCGAATTGGGAATAGCTTGTCCCGACATTTTTGATCAGCAAAATATAAAAAGGGAAAATCATGCTTGCAGCCATTCCGACAGTGCCTTGGTAAACAATAAATCGTTTATAATTCATGGATGATACTCCTTGTAAAAAAGATTCATGAAGCGATCATCATGATCGTATTTCTTCTTTAGGTGAAAGAATTCCACTGCATGAGGATAAGCTTCATTGAATTGGGCTTTGGTTGGATAGCCGTAATAAGGTAAATAATAGCTGCCATCATGGGTAAGCGCCACATCGATCATGCTGCGGATGACTTTTTCCGCGTGTTGCTTACCTTTGTCATCTGTTCCTTGGTTGATGAGCATCACAAGGGCAAACATATCATCTTTGGCATATGACAGTAGTGATTCATCATTTTGTTCTACATAGCGAATAGTGATATTTAATAAGTTGAAATCTTTTTCATCGGTCAAAACATTTCGTAAATCATCGATATAATCCGCAAACTGATCGACCGGCACGAAGTATTCCTGAAGGACCTCCGTTTTGGAGGGATTGCTGTAATCCATGAAGGCCGAGTCCGACCGCATCACATTATTTCTGGAAATCATGGTGCCATTCAGCTTGGCGGTATATGACTCCTGAATTTTCCAGAACTGTTCTTTCCCCCAATCATTATACCGCGATAGTCCAAGGAAGAATTTTGGTACAGCCACGATGGTTTCCCGTTTCAGGGCATTGTAGGCCGGAAGCTTGGTTTGGTCGTTCGCCTCATAATAATCGGTTACATACATTTCGTCCAAATAGGAACCAGGTGCAACGGATATTCTCGCTAGATGCATTTTCACTTCGCTATTTTGCAGCACCTCTTTCTTGAAGTAGGAAGTATATTCCTCATAATGCAGTGATTTCGTTTTGATTTGGTATAGCTCATCATCTGTGAGGTGAAGGGTCACATCCAGAATGATGCCAAACAAACCATATCCCCCGATGACCGCAGAAAACAATTCCGAATTCTCCTTACGGCTTACGGTGAGGATCTGTCCTTTCGCATCAAGCAGACGAAACGATTCGACGGTTTCTATCAATGCATGATGCCGAATATCTCGGCCATGGACATTGACGCTCAAGGAACCGCCGATTGTAAAAATATTTTGAGATTGGCTGACCTTTAATGCTAGTCCGTAAGGGTTGATATATTCTTGCACATCTGCCCAGGTTGCTCCGCTCTGTACCGTGATCCGTTTTTCCGATACATCCAAATCAAGGATTTCATTATGATTCTTCATATCTAGCAGGATCCCATTCGGATATAAGGTCTGTCCCCCTTGGCTGTGCTGCATACCGGCAATGGAAATCGGATCATCGTTCTCCTTTGCCTCCAGGACGATCTTTTTGAGTGCCCCTTCATCATCTTCTGCTTTAATTGCCTTCATTTTAACCGGCATCAGCCGGCTGATATCTTCGGCGATCGGGTGGTTCAGCTTGAAATGGAAGGCATGTAGGGAAAGACCGAATATAATAGAATATAAGATGGCAAAGATATATCGTTTCATGATAAATCGCATGTCGCTCCTCTGTGTAGTCCTAGTTAATGCGGAAAAGTGTGATTTCCAAATCGTTTCTACTACTGTAACTCTATCATAACCTAATGCTGCTTTCTCTGGTTTTTTTCATATCTATCATCATATCGTTAAAAAAGGGAAGGAAATGTAGGGAGAGGGTAACCGGAACGAAAAAAAATACTCATTTGACTTGCTAAGATGGCAGATGTTTTTTGCCTCCATGACTTGTTTGAACCAATTGCTTTCGAATAGAATGGAGAAAAGGCAATCCTTCTAAGATAAATGAGGTGATTTTAGTGGAAATTCATTTGGTGGCAAAGGATGAGATAGAGGCTCAAGGAATTCGGTGGATCGTCGAGTCCCACCTAACCGGGATCCGATTGGTCCTCTGGGAAACGATTGAAGAATTCGAAAAAGACATGCGCAACCAGCAGCCGGAATTCGTGATTTTGGATATGGATATGTGGACAAATGATAGTGAAGCGATGGGCGTTTCATTAAAACGAAGGGGAATTCGATGGTTAGGCATTTCATCGGAGAGAATATTTCAAACGGCTTATCGGGCCTTGCAGTTTCGTGCAGAAGATGTGCTATTCCGCCCTTTTTCTTCAGCGGATTTGGTGAAGCATATTCAACAATTGCGTTATCAATTAAGAAATGGACAAGGCATTCACGCGAGGAACACTTTGGGTGAAGAGCATTCATTGGATATCAATTATCCGGATTTCTTCCTGACAGAGCGGAGGCATGATCATCGAATTACGATGGCCGCATTTTTGACGCCGGATAATAAAACGCTTCCTCTCGTTTATGATGATCTTCAGCGGTATTCCTTTATCGGAAAAAACCAGATCTTCGCTTTATCGGATTTCATTTTATGCGTCCAGGAATCGAAGGGGGATGAGGTATTCAAGGAAGAATACCAAGCATTCCTCGCTCAATGGAAAGAAAAAATGGACGAGCCGCTTGCCATCATCATCAAGGCGGCAACATCCGCCGATTCTTTAAAAAAGGTATATCAGCAAACACGAGAATTGACAAGGCAAATCTTTTTCGATGGATATGATATCATCTTGGCAGAAAGCCAGCAAATGTCCCCGAAGGAGATGGACCCATTCCTTACGCCTCTTGAGCAAAGGCTTTGGATAGAAATGCTCGAAAGGAGGGATGCGAAAGCGATCAAGGAATGGATCGAACGCGAATTCCTCACTTTCCAACGGCCATATCCCGACCCCGAAATCGTTCGCATTCGTCTGACCAGCGTTCTAGCGCAAATTCGCAGGCACATGAAATCATATAACCTGCAAACCGCTTCCCTAGAAGCGATTTATTATGACGTCTTCCAGCAAATCGTACATAAACCGGTCATTCATCAAATCGTAAAAGCATTGCATTCGTTCACTACCCAATTACTGCAGCAGGATCATGAACATGTTCAAGAAGGGGCGCACACACTAAGCGAAAAAGCAAGGGAGCTGATTGAGTCCAACTATTGGGATGCGCAGTGGAACTTATCAACCTGTGCAGACATGTTGCGAATCAATAAAAGCACCCTCAGCCGCCGTTTTGCGGCTGAGTCCGGCATGTCTTTCCGCAGTATGCTTCATCAAGTGCGAATACGGGAGGCAAAGCGGCTCTTAAAGGAAACGGATTTATCATTGGAAGAGATCGCCCAATTAGCTGGCTATTCCCACCAAACCTACTTTAATGCCAAATTCAAATTGTCTGAGGCCTGCACCCCCTCCGCTTTTCGGTCGGGATTGGGTTCCATGTAAACGAAAAACGGCATGCGGCTTTTTAACTTGGATAACCTGCCATGGACGATTTCTACAACGATTCAGTCGCTGCTGAATCGTATTTTTTTGCTTGAAAACATTAAATGGTTGAAATGATTCATAATATTATGATTTTAACTGCAAATATATGAAATCATTCATAATAAAATCATTAAATTATAATAAATTATCTGAATTTTTCCTATACAATGAAAATATACCGAAACAAGGAGGCAATACTATGAACACTACGACAAATAAGGTTATCCGTTATAGAGGGACAGATTTGCATACAAAAGGCTGGCAGCAAGAGGCAGTGCTGCGGATGTTGATGAATAATCTGGATCCTGAAGTAGCCGAACGGCCCGAGGATCTCGTGGTTTATGGCGGGATTGGAAAAGCAGCTCGTAACTGGGAATGCTTTGATGCAATCGTCAAATCACTGAAAGAGCTTGGAGATGATGAGACTTTATTGGTCCAATCGGGTAAACCGGTGGCGATTTTTAAAACGCATACCGATGCGCCGCGCGTCCTGCTTGCCAATTCGAACATCGTCCCTGCCTATGCGAATTGGGAAACCTTCCATGAACTCGACAAAAAAGGCTTGATGATGTATGGACAAATGACGGCTGGCAGCTGGATATATATCGGGTCACAAGGAATTGTGCAGGGTACATATGAAACCTTTGCCGAGCTTGCCAAACAACATTTCAATTCTTCATTAAAAGGAACGATAACCCTAACGGCAGGCTTAGGAGGTATGGGCGGAGCACAGCCGCTAGCCGTTACGATGAACGGCGGAGTCTGTATTGGAATCGATGTGGATGAGACAAGGATTGACAGAAGGATCGAAACTCGTTATACCGATGTGAAAACGGATTCATTGGATGAGGCCATTCGTTTAGCGACGGAAGCCAAGCATGCAGGGAAAGCATTATCGATTGGTTTGATTGGGAATGCTTCCGATCTTCTTCCTGAAATGATCGCCCGGAACTTCATTCCGGATGTCCTGACGGATCAAACTTCCGCCCATGATCCGCTAAATGGATATACGCCTTCAGGCATGAATATGGTGGAGGCTGCAGAATTACGAAGTGCAGATCCAGATGAATATATTAAACTCTCAAAAGCTTCCATGGCCAAACATGTAAGTGCGATGCTAGAGATGATGGAAAAAGGGGCCATTACGTTCGATTATGGCAACAATATCCGTCAAGTTGCGAAAGATGAAGGGGTGGAGAATGCCTTTGACTTCCCGGGCTTCGTTCCAGCCTATATCCGGCCGCAATTTTGTGAAGGAAAAGGTCCGTTTCGCTGGGTGGCGTTATCTGGTGATCCTGAAGACATTTATAAAACGGATCAAGCGATTCTACGCGAATTTGCTGACAATGAACATTTATGCAACTGGATCAGAATGGCTCAAGAAAAAATCCAGTTCCAAGGTTTGCCATCGCGCATTTGCTGGCTTGGTTATGGCGAGCGTGCCCGCTTTGGGAAAATCCTTAATGATATGGTCGCAAGCGGGGAATTGAAGGCGCCGATCGTGATTGGCCGTGATCATTTGGATTCAGGCTCTGTCGCTTCACCGAATCGTGAAACGGAAGCGATGAAGGATGGATCGGATGTAGTGGCGGACTGGCCAATCTTGAATGCAATGGTCAATGCCGTGGGCGGAGCCACTTGGGTATCCGTACATCATGGCGGTGGAGTGGGAATGGGATACTCCATGCATGCCGGAGTCGTCATCGTGGCTGATGGCACGAAAGAAGCAGGCGCAAGAATTGAACGTGTCTTGACGACAGACCCGGGGATGGGTGTAGTACGGCATGTGGATGCAGGCTATGAGCTGGCAGAGAAAACGGCACGTGAAAAAGGGATTCAAATCCCAATGCTTAATAAAGGAAATGATCAGTCATGACCAAACCGATTTGGATAAAGCATGCCGCACAACTCGCCACGCTTGCACAGGACGACAGGGCCCCTCGTTCCAAGGGGGCAATGTCCGAGCTTGGATTGATTGAAGACGGAAGCATATGGATGGAAGCTGGTTCAATCCAAGCGGTCGGCACCACCAAGGAATTGGAAGAGCGCTATGCCGATAGGATTCATGAGGCTGAAGTATTCGATGCCACAGGCCATTTGGTCACGCCCGGGCTGGTTGACCCGCATACCCATGTCGTATACGGCGGGAGCCGGGAGCGTGAATTCGAAATGCGTCTCGAAGGTTCAACATATATGGATATCATGAACGCTGGCGGGGGCATTCATGCCACAACCCGCATGACCCGTGAAGCAAGTGAACAAGAATTGACGGAGCAAACAAAACGCCGGCTCGATTCATTTCTCGCCCATGGTGTGACAACGGTAGAGGGAAAAAGCGGCTACGGCATGAATTTGGAAACCGAATTGAAGCAGCTGAGGGTGATGAAAAAGCTGCAGGAAGAGCATCCGATCGATCTTGTTCCCACTTTTATGGGCGCACATGCGGTACCAAACGATTATAAAGGCCGTGAGGATGAATTTGTCGACCACTTGATCCATGATATGCTTCCAATCGTTTCAAAAGAAAAGCTGGCGGAATTCAATGATGTGTTTTGTGAAAAGGGCGTCTATACGCCTGAGCAATCGGAGCGGATTTTAACGGCTGGAAAAAAATATGGCTTGATCCCTAAAATACATGCCGATGAAATTGAGCCTTATGGCGGGGCTGAATTAGCCGCGAAGGTAGGGGCTATTTCAGCGGAGCATTTATTGAAGGCCTCCGAAGAAGGCATTGAGGCGATGGCAAAGTCAGGAACGATTGCCTGCTTGCTTCCGGCCACTGCTTTGTACTTACGGGAAGAAGCGGCCCCTGGCCGAAGGATGGTCGATGAAGGGGTTGCCGTTGCCATATCGACCGATTGCAATCCCGGCTCCTCCCCGACGACTTCCATGTCGCTCGTCATGAACCTGGCCTGCATTTCGATGCGCCTGACCCCTGCCGAAGCACTGACGGCGGCGACATACAATGCCGCTTGTGCCATCAACAGGCAAGACAAGGTCGGCTCACTTGAAGCCGGAAAACAAGCGGATGTCGTTTTATGGGATGTTGAAAACTATCAGGAATTGCAATATTTATTCGGGGTCAACCATGTTAAGTCTGTTTGGAAGAACGGAGTGCAGGTCGTGAAATGATAGACTTGGACTTTATTGGCCGCACTTGATTTTTCTGCTGCTCCAGGCAGCTCACCTCACGAGCGGAGGGAGATGCCTGGAGGCAATTTTTATTTCATCAAATGGTATAATCTGGTTTGTGCGGCTCTATCATCCTTATCAATTCAACAAGGGGGAACATTATGTTGAAGAATAATTACCGTTATTTCATCATCTTCATGATCATTGTCATTACGATCATCAACTATATTGATAGGGGTGCCTTATCGTATGCCCAGGCGGAAATCATCGATGAGTTTCATTTGAATCCAGCTAGCTGGGGGGCAATCTTAGGGTACTTTGGATATGGATACATATTCGGTGCACTGTTCGGGGGAGCGCTCGCAGATAAGAAAGGCCCGAAATTCATGTGGATCATCGCCGGAACCACCTGGTCGATATTCGAAATCGGGACCATATTCGCAGGCCATATCGGGACTGCATTATTCGGAGGTTCAGCTTTAGCCGGATTTGCCGTGTTTCGTGTATTATTCGGGTTTGCTGAAGGGCCTACACTATCGGTCATGAACCGGACGATGGCCAATTGGGTTTCCCCGAAAGAGAAAGGTTTTGCCGTCGCACTAGGATTGGTGGGAACCCCAATAGGTGCTTTGATCACTGCTCCGGTTGTAGTCGGCTTGCTTACATATACCAATTGGAAAACGACATTTGTTATCCTCGGGCTATTAGGAATCATTTGGGTCGTGATCTGGAACAAAGTTTTCACAAACTTACCAGAAGAACATCCAAGAGTCACTAACGCGGAACTGGAAGGAATTCGAAGTTCCGACCAATTAATCCAAGGAGAAACGAAGTTGGATGAGCATATCCGGATACCATGGTACCATTTCTTCAAGAATCCTACCTTGGTCCTGAATGCCATTGGATATTTCGCATTTTTATATGTCAACATCCTTTTATTGACCTGGACTCCGAAATACCTGCAGGATGAATTCAATTATTCGCTTTCATCGCTTTCATATATTGGGATGATTCCTTGGATAGGTGCTATCATCACTGGACTGTTAGGCGGCAAGATTTCGGATATGCTGCGGGTGAAAACAGGTAATTTACGGATTGCAAGATCTTGGTTCACGGTTGTTTCCTTGTTTTGTACGGCTGTTTGTTTCATGTTGATTCCGACCGTCGAGAGTGCCGCTGCCGTTCTTGCCTTGATGTGCATAGGCAATGCATTCAATTATTTGCCGAATTCGATTTATTGGATTGTCGTTCTGGATACGGAACCGAATAAAGCGGGGACGTTCGGCGGGGTGACGCATTTCATTGCCAATCTTGCCACCATCATTGCACCGACCCTGACAGGAAGTCTTGTCGCGATTCATGGATATAATGCGATGTTCATCGCGGCATCCATTGCCGTCACGATAGGCATGATCGCAATGGTTTTCGTGAAGCCGGGCAAGAAAGGACCATCCCCGCAGGTTACCAATGATCTGGCTGATTCAAAAGCATAGCTAAAATAAGGATCTACAGCTTGGCTGGAGCAATCGTCGCAGCGATTGCTCTTTTTTTGAAAGATATAGCTTCGATGGTAAGCGGGGACTTTTGAGTGGAAGGCAATAGTGGGACCTGAATCGGGCTTATCAAAAAAATTTAATGATATAAATCTGAAAATTATAATAATTGAGGGGGCGTTTATTTTGAGCGAGCGAACATTTACAATCGATGATGCACCATTTAAAAAGTTTCACTTTAGGATTGCAGGACTTACTTTCGGGTCGAGCTTCTGTGACGGCTATTCCTTAGGAATAATCGCGATGGCCCTGACATTGCTCGGTCCGCAATTAGAGCTGAATGCCATGTGGAGCGGCTTGATTGGCAGCTCAGCATTGATCGGGCTTTTTGCAGGTGCATTGGTCCTTGGAAAACTATCTGATCGTATAGGCAGGCAGAAAATCTTCCTTATCAATTTTTTGCTGATTACCATTGTTACGATCCTTCAATTCTTCGTTAATGGCCCGGCAGAATTATTTGTTTTGCGGTTGCTGATCGGGTTTGGGCTTGGAGGAGATTATGCAGTCGGGACGACATTGCTTGCAGAATTTTCCCCGAAAAAGTATAGGGCCCCGCTCCTCGCATCTTTAAACGTCGTTTGGACGCTTGGTTATGTAGCATCTAACTTTGTCGGATATTATTTAGGACAAGCTGGATCAGGATCATGGCGCTGGATGCTAGTCAGTGCGGCCATTCCTGCTGTAGTGGTTTTATTCTTGCGGATTGGAACGCCGGAATCTCCAAGGTGGTTAGTCAGCAAGGGACGTGCCGAAGAAGCGCGGCTTATCGTGAAGAAGCATCTTGGACAGAACGTGGAAATGGGCGAAACGTCGGCACATGCAGTAAATCCATCCGATTTAGGATTCCGCGGCCTTTTCAGCAAAAAGCTTCGCAAGCGTACCGCTTTTGGCGGGATATTCAAATTGACCCTCGTCATTCCGTATTTTGCCATCTACACCTTCCTTCCGTCCATTTTGCATACAATGGGTTTTGAACAAAACTTTTTTGCCGATACGATGCTAAACATTTTCTTGCTGGTCGGTGCGATCGTCGGCCTTTGGTTCCTTGCGAAATTTTCACGAAGAGGATTTACCATCGGTGCCTTTACGATACTCACTGTTTCCTTATTTTCCCTCAGTCTCCTGGATAGTGGCTCACAATATATCTTGTTGACATTCTTCCTGATTTTCACCTTTTTCATGTCGGCTGCTTCCAACCTAACGTTAGTATACCCTGCAGAACTATTCCCAACGGAGATTCGCGGAACGGGAATCGGCATGGTCACGGCAATCAGCAGGATTGGATCTGCAATTGGAACTTTCCTTCTGCCGTTAAGTCTCGATTCTTTCGGTTTAAGCACTTCAATGGTCGGCATGGCAATCATCTTGCTAATCGGCTTGATCGCGTCCATAGCCTGGGCACCAGAGACAAAGTCACTATCCCTAAATGAAGCTAGCAATCCCACGCTTGAAGGTGGGAAGCCTGCTGCTGGGAGTCATGCTTCATTGCAGCGAATCAGTAAAGAAGTCAAATGATGATATCCGATAGATTATCATTAAATTATAGTGTTGAAGGAGTAGTGAACCGTGACAACGACAAATTACAGACACGCAAAGGATATAAAAAAAGTCGCATTGGGAGATGGTCCAATCTCCATCAGGGAGGTAATTGCTGTTGCAAGGTATGGGGCAGAGGTGTCCTTTACCCGAGAATATTGTAATAGGGTCAATGAATCAAGACGTTTAATGGATAGGTACCTGCAGGAAAATAGAATTATTTATGGTGTGACAACAGGATTTGGCAGCAATGTGTCAGAAGTGATTTCTCCGGAAGATGCAGAAACGCTTCAACGGAATATCATTCGTTCTCATGCTGTCTCCGTGGGGGAGCCTCTGGAAAGAGAAGTAGTGAGGGCCATTCAATTGATGATCCTGGTACATTTGGGTCAAGGGTATTCCGGAGTCAGGTTAAAGGTTTTGGAGCTGATTGCTTCATTGCTGAATCACGATATTATCCCGTTTGTCCCGGGTGATGGGTCAGTGGGATACCTTTCACCTGAATCTCACATGGCCCTAGTGCTGATTGGGGAGGGAAGAGCATGGTATGAGGGTGAGTTCATCCCTGGAGGGGATGCTTTGGCGAAAGCGGGATTGGCACCTGTCACTTTAGGTCCTAAAGAAGGATTGGCCCTGATAAGTGGAACGACTTCCGCCACGGCGATGGCAGTCTTAGCGTTATACAATGGCATCCAGGCTGCGAAAACTGCGGATATCACCGGGGCTATGTCCTTGGAGGTGCTTAAGGGTACAATTTATGCATTTAATCCTCGCTCCCACAAATTAAAGAAGCATGAAGAGCAGGCAAAGACAGCCAGAAACGTGTCAAGGATCCTCGAAGGAAGCCAAATCATCGACACATACAAGGAACATAGAATGCAAGATGCGCTTAGTTTACGTTGCATTCCACAAATTCATGGTGCCATAAAAAAAGCGTTGAAGGATGCGGAGTTCACAATTGAAAATGAAATGAACTCTGTAAGTGATAATCCTCTCATTTTTCCGGATGATGCTGACGGGATGGCTCTTATGGGGGGGAACTTTGATGGATCATTCGTAGGGATTTATGCCGATATGATGTGCATCGCCATGGCGAACTTGGCAAAAATCACTGAAAGAAGAATTGATCGCCTTGTCAATCATCACCATAGTGAGCTGCCGAATTTTTTGGTGGCGAACCCTGGTTTGAATAACGGCTATATGGTCCCTCAATATACTGCAGCGGGATTATTAAATGAAATCAGAGTACTTACACAGCCTGCAACAATTGATAATGTGCCGACATGTGCAAATCAGGAAGACGTCATAAGTTTTTCCTATTTTGCTTCAAAGAAAGCCTATCAGGTTTCTAAGAAGCTCGAATATATTTTAGCGATTGAACTTATGACGGCAACGCAAGCTATGGATTTTCATCACCCATTGAAACCTGCCCCGATTACTGAGATGGTGTACCGTTCCATACGCAGCAAAGTGCCGATGGTAAAAGAAGACCGTTTCTTTCATCCGGACATAGAAATGATTAAAGCGCAAATTCATGAAGGAGACTTAACCGAACTTGTCGAATTGGAAATGGGTGAATTGGAATTTTAATGATGATAGCAGGTCGTTTTTTGTACACGCCTGCGGCAAAGTTTCGTGACCCTCATAACATCAGAAAAGGTGTCACCATCTAGAATGGAGGAATAACGTAAACATGCATTACGATGTAATTGTAATTGGAGCTGGATCGATGGGGATGTCGGCAGGCTATTACCTATCCAAGGCCGGGAAGAAGGTAGTATTGTTGGATTCTTTCGTCCCGCCTCACAATAAGGGCAGTCATCATGGAGAAACAAGGATCATTAGACATGCGTATGGGGAAGGGGAAGAGTATGTATCACTGGTCCTGAAAGCGCAAGAACTATGGGAACAATTAGAACAACTTACGGAAAGGAAATTATTTCTTCGGACGGGCGTTCTGAATGCCGGCAGTCAGCAATCCCCTTTCATTAAGCAAGTGATTGCAAGCTCGCATAAATTTGGGTTGCCCTTGGAAAAACTCGATGCCAATCATGTTCAAGAAAGATGGCCAGGCATCAACCTCCCTGAAGATTATTTAGGTTGCTTTGAACCTGCTTCAGGTGTGTTAAAAAGTGAAGAGTGCATTCGGGCCTACCAGCAGCTTGCCGAATCACACGGTGCCGACATCAAAGTGAATAGCCCGGTAAGGAACCTGATTGCCCAGGGTGATGGGGTCACGGTGACAACCGATGACCAAATCTATCATGCCGAAGCATTGGTCGTCGCAGCAGGAGCTTGGTCACCGAAGTTATTGGAGATGTTAGGGTTGCATCTGCCTTTGACACCTATCCGGAAAACCTTCGCCTGGTTCGATGTGGATGAAAAATTATATGGTCACAATAGCTTTCCTGCATTCACGTTCGATACACCTGAAGGTACATACTATGGCTTTCCAAGTATTCGTGGAGCTGGTTTGAAACTTGGGAGGCATGACGGGGGAAACCGGATAAATCCCGATGAAACGATGGCCCAATTTGGAGAATACGGGGAGGATGCTGGGGATTTGGAGCGCTTCTTGAACCGGTTCATGCCTTCCGGTCAAACATTGAGACATGGTAAAAACTGCATCTATACGATGACACCGGATGAGGACTTTATCGTGGATATACATCCTCAGTTTCCCCACATTGCCATTGCAGCGGGATTCTCGGGTCATGGATTCAAGTTCAGCAGCGTGATTGGCGAGAGTTTAAGTGATCTTATTATCTCGGGAAAGACTGAGAATGATCTTTCCCCATTTTCGTTAAACAGATTCCAATAGGTTCATAGCTTTGTCAACAAATAGAATGAATGGGTTAGCCGTCGATTCCTTTTCAAGAGAATTAACGGCTTTTTTATATGGTTCCCTTGATTTATAAGTTCAGCGTGCAACAAACATCATACAGGCTATCTGTCAACTATTGTCTAAAAAAATATTGCGTGATAGAATAAGAATATTCCGAAATTTGAAACTAGAATTCCGAATTTCGGTATTTTACTACATACTTTTAAGAAACAGATAAACTGGAACCATTTAAACTGAAGGAGGAGGAACAATGAATGTCGTTGATTTGAATTGTGATTTAGGCGAGAGTTTTGGCGCGTATCGAATGGGGAATGACAAGGAGATTTTAGAGTATGTCACATCGGCCAATGTCGCTTGTGGTTTTCATGCTGGCGATCCGACCGTCATGCGGAAAACGGTCCAGCTCGCCTTGGAAAAAGATGTGAGAATCGGAGCGCATCCCGGTTTACCGGATTTAATGGGGTTTGGCAGACGCAATATGAAGATTACCCCGCAGGAAGCTTATGATATTGTCGTCTATCAAATTGGTGCATTACATGGGTTTATACAGTCCGAAGGCGGTAGCATGCAGCATGTGAAACCTCATGGCGCTTTATACAATATGGCTGCCCAAGACGAAGCCTTATCGGTGGCGATTGCCGAGGCGGTATACAAAGTGAATCCTGAGCTTATCCTCTTTGGTTTGTCAGGAAGTGAATTGATTCGCGCTGGAGAGGCAGCCGGCTTGCGAACGGCAAGTGAAGTATTTGCCGATCGCACCTATCAACAAGATGGTTCATTGACTTCCAGAATGGAGAAACATGCTTTACTGGAAAATGATAGGGATGCCGCTGCACAAGTGATTCGGATGGTAAAGGAAGGGAAGGTCCTGTCCCAGCAAGGATCAGATGTATCTTTGAGGGCGGATACGATTTGCATACACGGGGATGGTGCACATGCTTTAGCCTTTGCCAGGCATGTGAAAAAGTCTTTGGAATTATCTGAAATAACAGTCAAATCATTTTCATAAACCTATGTAGGAGGTCAGTCCATTGGAGCCAAACAAACATACCGCAGCTCAGGAAATTACGGCTAAGCCGAAGACAAATCGTACGTTATTGCTAGGTGCAGCATTCTTGATGGCAACATCGGCAATAGGGCCGGGATTTTTAATGCAAACGACCGTTTATACCCAAAGTCTTGCGGCAAGTTTCGGATTCGTCATTCTTATTTCGGTTATCCTTGATATTTTCGCCCAAACAAATGTATGGCGCATCATTGCTGTATCTGAAAAGCGCGGTCAAGAGATTGCCAACATGGTTTTGCCTGGACTTGGTTATGTACTTGCGGCACTCATCGTGATGGGAGGCCTCGCCTTCAATATTGGCAATATCGCAGGAGCGGGCCTCGGCCTTAATGCGATGACAGGGATATCGCCTACTGCAGGCGCGGCAATAAGTGCAGTCATCGCGATCTTGATATTTGTCGTCAAGGAAGCGGGAAAGGCTATGGACCGCTTTACGCAAATCGCGGGCTTCTTCATGATCTGTTTGATGATTTACGTAGCTTGGACAACCTCTCCTCCAGTAGGGGAAGCGGTGGTGAGGACGTTTGCACCTGTTCAATTCGATGTCATTGCCATCGTAACGTTAGTGGGTGGATCGGTTGGCGGCTACATAACGTTTGCAGGCGGACATCGACTTTTGGATGCAGGCGTGAAAGGCGTGGGGGCATTACCTCAAGTTACAAAAAGCTCGATAGTCGGAATCTTAATCACCACCGTCATGCGAGTCGCCTTATTTCTGGCGGTGCTTGGTGTTGTATCGAAAGGATTGCAAATTAATGCGGATAACCCTGCAGCTTCCGTTTTTCAATTGGCTGCCGGAGACATCGGATACCGCATATTCGGGGTCGTGATGTGGGCTGCGGCAATCACTTCTGTAGTAGGGGCGGCGTATACTTCCGTCTCGTTCATCAGAACATTCAGCGAATTCATCAATAATAAGGCAAACTGGATAATCATTGGCTTTATCGTCGTGTCGACAGTCTGCTTTTTATTAATTGGCCAGCCGGTTAAAGTTCTGCTTATCGTAGGAGCCATTAATGGGTTGATTTTGCCAATCGCGCTTGGAACATTATTGATTGCCGCATATAGGCGAAACATAGTCGGGGATTATAAACATCCGATCTGGTTAACGATCTCCGGTGTCTTTGTCGTAATCGTCATGACGCTGATGGGAGTTTATACAATCATCAAACAATTGCCGACACTATTTTAAAACAATTAATGTGATGGGCAGGTCCCTTCTGACCTGCCCTCCTTGAATGGGAGATGTATAGGTATGATCGATCTTTCTCAAGCAACCCCTGCAGAGTTGCGCTCAATGATTCGAAATGACGAATTGATTAGACCCACCGCAGGTATGGCTAACGGGTATGCACAGGCAAACTTGGCCATCTTAAAAAAGGAGCATGCTTTTGACTTCTTGTTATTCTGCCAGCGTAATCCTAAATCCTGCCCATTGCTGGATGTAACGGAAGTCGGTTCACCGATTCCCGCATTTGCCGCTCCCGGTGGTGATATACGCACGGATATCCCTAAATACAGGATATACAGACATGGGGAATTGACGGATGAGGTAACGGACATCTCAACATACTGGGAAGAGGATATGGTTGGTTTTCTGATTGGGTGCAGCTTTACATTCGAACACGCTCTTCTAAATAATGATATTCCGATTCGCCATATTGAACAGGGCTGTAATGTACCCATGTATAAAACCAATATTCCTTGTATTGAGGCAGGGATTTTCCGAGGCAATATGGTGGCCAGCATGAGACCGATCCCTCAAAAGGATCTGGTGAGGGCAGCTCAAGTGACCTCTCGCTTTCCAGCAGTTCATGGCGGACCGATCCATATCGGTGACCCTCAAGCAATCGGGGTATCCAGCATCCAGCAACCGGACTTTGGAGATCCAGTACCGGTTCATCCAGGAGAAGTTCCAGTCTTTTGGGCATGTGGTGTAACACCTCAAGCCATCGCCATGGAAACAAAACCGCAAATCATGATTACACATGCACCTGGACATATGTTCATTACGGATATTAGAGACGAAAAATTAGGTGTATTGTAATGGACGTAAAAGAGGAGAACTCTATGACGGAAAAGCGTTTGAAGGAAATTGCTTACAAGATGTCCCCTTTGGGGGATTCCGCAATCGTGATCAAATTTGGGAATGGGATGGATTATAGCATTCACAAAAAGATTACGTTGTTTATGGGTTTGTTGGAGGCAGAGCCTTTTGACGGATTCGTGGAATGTGTACCGGCGTTTACGAATTTGACCGTATTTTATGATCCGCTCGTAATCTATAACACTCTTAAGCAAAACAATGAAGCTATTTCCGCACATGACACGGTCCGGACGATCCTGGAGGGAAAGCTGCTAGGCTTAATACAAGACAAAGAGCTGTCACATCGTACGGTTACCATCCCCGTTTGTTATGGCGGGGAATATGGACCGGATTTGGAATATGTAGCTCGTTATAATGATTTGACTACCGATGAAGTCATCCATATCCATTCAACAGGTGAATATTTGGTTTATATGATTGGATTCGCTCCGGGGTTTCCTTTTCTGGGCGGTCTTGCCGAAGACATCGCGACCCCTAGGCGATCTTCTCCGAGAATGACAATTCCAGCAGGATCAGTCGGGATTGCCGGTATGCAGACGGGGGTATATCCGATATCAACCCCAGGTGGATGGCAGCTGATCGGACAAACGCCTAAGGAATTATTTTTACCGAATGTAAATCCCCCAAGCCTCCTGCAAGCGGGGGACATGGTGAAGTTCCAGCCAATTTCGGAACAAGAGTATAAAGAGAAGATCCTGAAAGGGGGAATCAAATGAGCTTACGGATAATCAAGCCTGGATTGTTGACTAGTATCCAAGATCTGGGCAGAAAAGGATTTCAGCAACATGGAGTAATCGTAAGCGGGGCGATGGATGGTTATTCACTCAGGATTGCTAACATGCTGGTAGGCAATCCTGAGGGTGAGGCTGCGCTGGAAATCACGCTGATGGGACCAACTATAGAAATGGACAAAAATTGCCTGATTGCGATAACGGGTGCGAATTTGACACCGACAATCGATAATCAAGCTGCCCCGATGTGGAAGCCCATTCTTGTAAGGAAAGGAGCGACACTCCGCTTCGAAGGATGTAAATCGGGCTGCCGATCTTATTTATCCGTTGCTGGGGGATATGATATTCCCAAAGTGATGGATAGCAAGAGCACTTATTTACGAGCTGGAATTGGCGGGTACCTGGGAAGGGCGTTAAAGGCGGGCGATATACTGACATGTAATGAATCTTCTGCACCCATGGGAGGGCAAGAACTCAAGGGAGCTTTTCTCTCCCCAAAGTGGTTCGTCAATGAAAAGGAGTTCATGCCAGATCGAAAGCCTCTCATCCGCTTCATTGCCGGAAGCCAGTACGACCAATTCATGAATGCAAGCAAACAAAGTTTTGAAGAGCATGCATTCAAGGTTTCCAATCAATCCGACCGGATGGGATATAGAATATCAGGTCCCGGGCTTGAATGGGAAAATGATGTAGAGTTGCTGTCAGAGGCTGTCACCAATGGCTCAATCCAGGTTCCGCCAGATGGAAATCCAATCATACTCCTTGCGGACAGCCAAACGACGGGGGGATATCCTAAAATAGCTCAAGTGATCACCGCTGACTTATCTATGATCGCTCAAATTAAACCGGGAGAGTCGATTCAATTTTCCCGCGTGACCTTAAGGGAGGCAGAACGCCTGTACCTTCAAAAAGAACGTGAAATGAAAGAATTGCAGACTTCGATTTCATTGGCCTTAAAGAATGGGCCATTCACTTAATTCATCAGGAGGTTCCCGCATCGGGTGCCTTCTTTTCCTGTTTCAAAGTTTTTTCGTGTAATGCGTACACCTTTTTTCCGTGATTTATAATAGAATGAGAGTTGACAAGGAAGAAGTACACTGTGGAAACCTTGAAAGGAGACATTGAATGCAAGCACATAATAAAACCGTCGTGAAATCCATGCAGATCCTTACCCTTTTCATTGACCATCCTAAGCTCACCTTTAATGAAATGATGGAACACTCCAACCTCCCGAAAACCTCATTGCATCGGATGGTGGGATCATTGGAAGAAATGGGTTTTTTAAAACGGGATGATAGGGGTCACTATTCACTTGGCCTCATATTCTTGCAATTTGGCCAGCTGGTGGGTGAGCGTTTGGATATTAGGTCAATTGCCTACCCTATAATGAAGCAACTACGGGATGATGTTGAAGAGGCCGTGAATTTGATCGTGCGGGATAAGGATGAAGCCATGTATATTGAAAAGGTCGATACCTTGCAGCCGGTCCGGCTTTATACCTCCATTGGCAGGCGTTCACCATTATATGCCGGTGACTCCCGGATCATCCTTGCCTATTTGCCAGAAGGAGAGCGTGAAGCATATATCGACAGCATGGATTTAAACCCAATAGCAATCGGAACGATAACCGATAAAAACATACTCCGACAAGTCTTGGATGAAGCGAAGATGAAAGGCTACACGATCACTTCATCAGAATTGGAGAATTATACAAAATCGGTCAGCGCCCCGATACTTAACGGAAAAAATCAAATCGTCGCTGGCATTAGCGTCGCGGGGATTGAAGCAAGATTTCAGGAGGATCGCTTGCCTGAATTGATAAACAAAGTAACGGAAGCTGCAAAAGAGATTTCAATGAAACTGGGTTCGCGAACCCATTGAGCTGAATTTTATACATAAATGGACAATCCCTCCTGTTGCAAGGAGGATTGTTTTTTTTCAAAAGCCGGACCTTTCATTGCTTGTTCTTGAAAAAGCTTTCAATTTCGTTCATCAAGCTACATACAGAAGCCGGCAAATAACGATCCGTCAAGTAGGCCATGTAAACAGTCCTTTGTAAAAACATCGAATGTATTTCAATGATCGCGGTATTCCCCGTTGCAGCGGATTCAATATAGCTTTCAGGTAAAATGGCAATGCCCAAGCCTTCGTCCACCAAACTGCAAGCTGTTTCCAGCCTTTCAATTTCGTAACAAATGTTCGGGATAACCTTCTCATTTCTGAATGCCTCGATAATATCATCTCTTGTTTGAAATCCAGATGCACTGATGATCAGCTCCTTCTCTTCCAGATCCTGGATTGTGACGGAATCTTTTTCATTCAAGTCGTCATCTTTATGGACCAAAAGCTTGAATTTTTCCTTATAGAGGGGAGCGGATGTAATCTCGGCAAAATTTATCGGCTGATTGGTGATCGTGAAATGGACTTGATACTGGTTCAGTGAATCGATGACTTGTTCCTCGCCCAAGATTTCGCGAACCTTCAAACGGATGGCAGGATGATCGTTTTTAAATGTTCTGATGATTTTTGGAAACCAAAATTTGAATGATTCAATCGACCCTATAGATATGTTCCCGCTTCCGACTTGTTTCATTTCCTCTAGTTCCACCTGCATATTATGGAATCTTCTCAGTAAATCTTGAGATCTTGTATAAAAAAGGGCACCTGCCTCTGTAAGCTCGATTCCTCTAGTATTGCGTTGCAAAAGCTGTAAATCAACTTCCTTCTCTAATTTCATTATTGCATTACTTAACGACGGCTGAGATATATGTAATGATTTAGCCGCTTTGGAATAGCTCATCTCTTGGACGATGGTGATGAAATAACGAAGTTGGCGAAGATCCATACTAGTCTCCTTTTATAGCTATAAACTATAGATCTATTGATAATTGATATTAGTAATTATATATCACCTTCATTATAATATAAGAAAACAGAATTTTTTAACAAAAGGAGAATCTATGTACAACAAACCGAACGTAAAACATTGGACGGGCAGAGTGGATTCAGAAACCGATTTGGATAGTTACCGATACCATCAACGAGTGAAAATGACGCCAATTTCCGAAATGCCCATTATTTCCAAGCAATCAAAAATGGTTGGCATGATTGGCTTCAAATGTGATGAAGGCGTCAAAAGGAACAAAGGCAGGATCGGTGCGGGTGAAGCCCCTGATTATATTAGGCGGTCATTGGCCAAGCTGCCATGCCATTTAACACCGGAGACGGAGCTGGCGGATGCTGGGGATATCGTATGTGAGGCAGGGGAAATGGAGACAGCGCAAGACCAATTGGGTACAGCCGTTGCCGAGATCTTGGAAAGTGGTGTAACACCTATCATTTTGGGCGGCGGGCATGAAACCTTTTATGGTCATTATCTTGGGGTCAGGAAATTTCTTGGCTCGGATGCAAAGTTGGGAATGATTAATATCGATGCCCACTTTGATATGAGGCCGTATGAAAAGGAAAGTTCGTCAGGCACGATGTTTAAACAAATCTTGGATAATGATCAAAATTGCGGATATTTGTGTATGGGGATTCAAAAGCAGGGCAATACAAAGGCCTTATTCGAAACGGCCGAGAAAAATAAGGTCGACTACATATTGGAAGAAGAATTGTCCCTGAATCAGCTCGAAGATACTAAACGCTGTATCGACGAATTTGTTAAAGATAAAGACTTCATCATCCTCACATTATGCACGGACGCCATTGATTCGGCTCATGCACCTGGCGTGAGCGCACCATCTCCATTTGGACTCGATCCGAAATTGGTCCGTTCCCTGCTGCGGCATGTCGCAGCAAATGAAAAGATGCTTTCCTTCGATATTTCGGAAGTGAATCCAAGTTTGGACGAAAACAATAAAACCGTCACATTGGCGGCACATTTAGTTAATGAGGTTTTGATGCATATTTCTTTATGAAGCAACATTCATCAGAGAAAATGGTGTTGAAAAAACATGGTTTGAAGCACATCCATTGACTCTATTAATATATTTCGTATGAAATGAATGAGGTAAGTACGAGGCTGTCATGCCATTCATGGCAGTTTTTTTAATTAGCCGAAGGCAGTGTGTTACAGATGATACAAGGATGTTTATGGTTTATAATATCTACCATTGAGGCATATGAGGAGGGATTGTATGAATGAATATCGTGTAACCGTCAAAAACGGAAGTACCATGATTTTATCGGAAGTCATCGTAGCAGAAGATGAAAGGGAAGTGCTGGGCACGCTTTTGATTACCAGTGAATTGTTTAATCAGCCATTTACGGATATCAGGATTTTAGAGCGCTGATTTGTTCCTGCCCGATTCTTTTGCTACACTGTAATAAATTTACAGGATGGCAGGTGATGGTATGTGCGGAAGGTTCACTCTTTTCACAAGGATGGATGAAATAAAGAAACGCTTTGATATTCAAGCATCATTCGATGAAGACTACCAATTCAGTTATAACATAGCTCCTTCCCATTCCGTGCTGTCCGTCATCAATGACGGAACTAGGAATCGGCTTGGATACTTACGGTGGGGACTTATCCCTTTTTGGGCCAAAGATGAAAAAGTCGGTTATAAGATGATCAATGCCAGGGCGGAAACGATTGCAGAGAAGGCGAGCTTCAAGAATGCGTACAAAAAGAAACGCTGCTTGATAATCGCTGATTCGTTTTATGAGTGGAAGAAGACACAGGCGCGAAAAATACCGATGCGAATCAAGCTGAAAGATGACGGGCCTTTCGGCATGGCTGGTCTGTTTGAATCGTGGAAATCTCCAACAGGCACCAGTATCCATTCATGCTCGGTCATCACAACTGCGCCTAACGAGCTGATGACGGGAATTCATGATCGCATGCCCGTCATCTTAAAACGTGAAGACGAAAAAGCCTGGCTGGACCTTTCGATGAATGATGTAACCTATTTGCAGCAATACTTAAAGCCCTTCGATTCGGAACGGATGGAAGCATTTGAGGTATCGGCTGACGTGAATTCACCTAAAAACAACTCGCCAAGCCTCATCCAGCAACTATGCTAAAGAGGGCGTAGGGGCTTTTCCCTTCAGGCAAACTGAATTGCCCTGTGGATGTTTAACGTTCACGGGGTTTTTTATGGCTATCACTCGTTTTTCAAGGGTGTTCGGGAACCTACCCGGTATCCCTCGAAGTGGAATACTTATAACTAACCCTTGCGAAAGTATACAAAATACTGTACTCTTAAATTTGCTTTTCAATGTGGCTTTTGATGTCGTTGATATCATCAAATAATTTAAATCTTCTTATCAAGAGAGACGGAGGGACTGGCCCGTAGATGTCTCGGCAGCAGACTTTTCAGGAGTGCTGTGCCAAATCCAGCAGGTTCATTTCGCCTGAAAGATAAGGAGGGTGTTTTTTATAAATTAAAAGACCTCTTCTTGCTGTACTGGAAGAGGTCTTTGGTTTTTATTGGGATTGGATACAACATGAATTTTAAGCTAAAGTGCTTGGGCAAATAAACATAAAAAGGAGTTCATCATGAGTACACACAGTAAAGGAAATCCATGGGCATTGATTCCATTTGTCGTTTTTTTGATTTTATTCATAGGGGCAGGAATCATTACAAAAGATTTTTATTCATTTCCAGTGTTAGTAGCGATTTCCATTGCATCGGCAGTGGCATTGGCCATGAATCGTAAAGAGTCATTGAATCAGAAGGTCGACATTTTTTGTAAAGGAGCCGGGGACTCCAATATTATGTTGATGGTCATCATTTTCCTCTTGGCAGGCGCTTTTTCAGAAGTGGCGAATGGCATGGGGGCAGTTGAATCAACGGTCAACCTTGCCTTAGCCATCTTTCCGCAAAATCTATTAATCGTTGGCATTTTCATTATCGCTTGCTTTATTTCTTTGTCCATGGGGACAAGCATGGGAACGATCGTGGCGCTCGCACCGATAGGAGTAGGGATTAGTGAGCAAACCGATATAGCACTTGCGCTTTCAATGGCAGCTGTTATTGGTGGTGCCATGTTTGGCGATAACTTATCGTTCATTTCCGATACGACGATTGCGTCGGTTCGGACGCAAGGAACGAAAATGAAGGATAAGTTTAAAGTGAATTTTTTCATCGTCCTGCCTGCTGCCATCATTACATGTGTCATACTAGGAATATTAACGATTGGCGAGCAAGCAGCCATCACGCAGCATTCCTATGATTGGGTGAAAATCCTTCCATATCTGTGTGTATTAATTACGGCATTGGCAGGTGTCAATGTGTTTGTCGTCCTATCAGCCGGCATCGTGTTTGCCGGAATTATCGGTTTAGCTGATGGGAGTTATGAATTGCTGGATGTGATTCAAAAAACGGGAGATGGTATGGCTGGCATGTATGAAATCTCTTTCCTGGCCATTTTAATTGCCGGTATGGTTTCAGTCATCCAACATAATGGCGGCATCGATTATTTACTCCATGTCGTCACTCAAAAAAGTAAGTCAAAAAAAGGCGCCGAATTCAGTATTGCGGGGCTTGTTGGTTTGACAAACCTTTCTACGGCGAATAACACGATTTCAATCATCATCGCCGGCCCATTAGCAAAGAACATTGCTGGCAGGTATGGAATCGATCTTCGTAAATCGGCGAGCCTGCTTGACATTTTTGCCTGTTGTATCCAAGGCCTGATCCCATATGGCGCACAACTGCTCGTGGCAGCGGGGGTGGCGAAAATTTCACCAGTAAGCATCCTGCCGTATTCGTATTACCCGATATTAATTGGAGTCTGCGGAATCATCGCCATCCTGATCGGTTACCCAAGATTTCAGGCAGAAGATAGCGACGTAAAGAAACATGCATCTTAATCTTGGAAAACACTCTGAGTTGGTCAGGGTGTTTTTTTGTTTGTCTGTTACTTGTTCTATCCAATCCTGTCATGCTTTGTCTTGTATTTCTTGGATAACTGAATAATGCTTTGGTTTTTACATAAAATAGCCTTGTCTTTATGAACGGCCGTCAAGCAATGATGGGACAAATTTAAAAGTAGGAGTGAAAATAATGGATAAGAAAGAATCGAAACAGGAATCTTCGCACATTGCGGGAAGAGTGTATGATGTTAGTGATTACAAACGGGATGACACCTTATCATCGGGTCTAGCAGCCACTCACGAACAAGTTTCGGATGTTTATAACGCCGGCGGGGTAGCATCCGTGAATCGTAATGAAAAGGACAATGAGGCGAAAAAAGAAGGAACTGAGTAAAGAAAGATCGGAAATCGTTTTCTGCCCCTGCTTGTTTGATATCCCAACAAGCTAGGGGCCTAATTGCATTCAGCAAATCATCTTCATCCCGGATTTTACCAAAATGGGAGGCATATAAGAAGAAGGACGCTTGCACTACATACCAACCATCATACATGTCAGCTGATACTTTCCGAAGAAGACCGGAAATAAATTGCAGCCTTTTAATCAGTATCGTGACAGCATCTGTCCTTAAACGGAGCTTCGTTGCTAAGGCAGCTAAATAGACGGTGCATACTGACTTGTTCTGATATATACTGGAAATGAATGGCTTCATTTTTCATTAGCTTCCCAAAAGGGAAACAAGCAAATGATCGATCAAGTCTTGGAAAAGCAGTCATCGTCTACAGATTATAAAGGACTTGTGCAATGATTTTGTATAGAGGAAAGCTTAGCCTGCTAAGTTAACGCAGGTATAGGGGGATGGGAATGAAGGCACGATCGATCATGATACAGGGAACGGCGTCTGATGTAGGAAAAAGCTTGATTTGTACGGCGTTATGCCGGGTTTTTGCCAATAAGGGATACCGTGTCGTTCCATTCAAATCGCAAAATATGGCCTTGAATTCATATGTAACCGTGGAGGGCGGTGAAATAGGACGGGCCCAAGGAGTGCAAGCCGAAGCGGCAAGGATCGTGGCAACCTCCGATATGAATCCGATTTTACTGAAACCGAAGCAAGATATGGTTTCGGAGGTCATCATTCACGGAAAGCATTATCTTGATATGAATGCAATGAACTATCGAAATCAGTATGTTCAAGAAGCGATGCCGATCATTCGAAAGTCAGTCGAAAAACTGCAGCGGGAATACGACCTCATCGTTCTTGAAGGCGCAGGCAGCCCTGCGGAAATTAACCTTAAGGATCGGGATATTGCCAATATGCGAATGGCCAAGCTTGCAGATGCAGCTGTCATTTTGGTGGCCGATATCGATCGTGGCGGCGTATTTGCGTCCATCATCGGGACACTCGCCTTATTGAATGATGAAGAACGTGATCGTGTAAAGGGAATCATCATCAACAAATTTCGAGGCATTCGTGAATTATTGGAGGACGGCATTGAATGGGTGGAAAAGGAAACCGGAATCCCAGTCCTAGGGGTGCTTCCTTATTTGGACGTGAACATTGAAGCCGAGGATTCCCTGGCCCTATCATCCTTACGTTTCAAAAAACCTAAAAAGGATGAATTCTCTATTGATGTAGCGATTGTAAAATTCCCGCACATCTCAAATTTCACCGATCTGGATCCTTTTTTCGAGGAACCGGGAGTGGGTGTCAGACTTGTTGGGAATGTCCATGAGTTAGGTAGGCCCGACCTACTTCTCCTGCCTGGCACAAAAAATACGATTGAAGACTTAGAATGGATGAAGCACGCGGGTTTGGATAAGATGATTAAAGGGCTTAGGGAGCATGGAACGGTCATTGTGGGGATCTGCGGCGGCTTTCAAATGCTCGGGACCAAACTCTTCGATCCTGAGGCGGTCGAAGGTTGCGGGGAAAACGCAGAAGGCCTTTCGCTTCTATCCGTCAAAACCGTTTTTCAAGCGGAAAAGAAAACCGTGCAAATGGAAGGTGTTCTTGCCTCCGGGATTATGGAAGGCGAAATGAAGCTGAGCGGCTACGAGATCCACTTAGGTCAAACGGCGTTGGATTCACATGTACAGCCTTTTCTTTTATTGAAGGATGGAAGGCAGGACGGGGCGATATCGGAGGATCATAAGGTTTTCGGTACATATCTTCATGGTATATTCCACAATCGCCTATTTACTAGATTGCTGGTTAACCAAATACGGCGGAGCAAGGGGTTGGATGAAGTGACGGAAAGCATTCAAAGCGACTCAGAGCGTCGGGAGGAGGCCTACGATCTCCTGGCCTCCCATTTGGAAGAAAACATTGATATGGATACCATTTATCAATGGCTCGAACTGGAGAGCTGAACTTTTATTTAGTCTTATTAAGTGACAGACGCATGTAAGATATGTTATGTTGTCTTCTCTACATATTTTTTAAGAAAAAAAGGATGAGGTGTTCATATGAATAAAACAGAATTAGTAAGTAGTGTGGCTGAACAAGCTGAATTGACTAAAGAAGATGCAAAAAAAGTGGTGGATGCATTATTTGAAACGA
Source organism: Peribacillus folii (assembly GCF_030271255.1). Taxonomy (GTDB): domain Bacteria; phylum Bacillota; class Bacilli; order Bacillales; family DSM-1321; genus Peribacillus. The sequence goes on along the minus strand of NZ_JASJOM010000004.1, from coordinate 156,902 downwards.
TCACTTCTACATTGGCTAAAGAAGAAAAAATCCAATTGGTTGGTTTCGGTACCTTTGAAGTGCGCGATCGTGCAGCTCGTACCGGAAGAAATCCGCAAACAGGTGAAGAAATCCAAATTGCAGCTAGCAAAGTACCCGCTTTTAAAGCAGGCAAAGAATTAAAAGAAGCCGTAAAATAATAGATGAATGCAAAAAAACCTGGCGCTATACAGTCGTCAGGTTTTTTTTTGAAGGGCACGGATGAATGAACGAAATTTATAGTACATATTAATAAGGTTTATACTGTGACTATGTTAGGCTAAAGGAATAACAAGCTTTAAATCCATAAAAAGAGGTGAAAGATATGTTGAAGAAAATAATGAAAAAGATCAAACAATTTTCCCAGGGCAGCAGTGAGCGAAGACACGGACATTACCGCCGGGGCAGCAGTAGCAGCAGCCGGGGGTATAAGCGATCTCCATTGAGCGGAAGTGACCGCTATAAGAGGAAAGGACGCGGCAGCAGCAGCTAATTCAATGCTTTTTGGAAATTAAAGCAGCCTGCACATCAAGTGATATTTCTTCAATATCCGAATATGGTTCTTGGATGCTTAATAACCTTTTCAGGATATGCTCCGTTTCTTTTCCTAACGAAAGCTCTTCTGTCCAAGGAAGAGCCTTTTTATTTTCGGCTGAATACGTCGTATAAAGGATGTATAGGAGTATTTCCCCCAAGTCAAAAAAATCCTGCCGCTTCATATCCAAAACAAGTTCATCCGAGATCTCTGACGGACTGAATCGTGTAGACAGCCCGAAGTCTATTAAAATCGGCTTATGTTTCTGAAGCAATATATTTGGTATCCGGATATCTTGATGGACGATGCCATGACCATGCAAATAAGCTACCAATTCAACCAGCTCAGCAAGGAAATGCAAGGACTCCTTTTCAGTGAAGGTTACTCGATTGTAGAAAATGTCGTCTTCCAGATTATCTCCTTCAATGAAATCCATCACAAAATAAACCTTACCTCTATGCGTGAATTTCTCATGAAATTTGGGAATGCTTTTATGGTTCAATGTCCGCAATATGGAGATTTCATGTTCAAACTGCCCAAGCTCTTTTTTACTTCGGCATTTACTTTTCCGGAGCTGTTTGATTACGACATTTTCATTCACTTGCCAATCCCTGCAAAGATAAACGATACCGTAGCTTCCTCTTCCTATTACAGCCATTACCTCATAGCGGTTATGCAATACTACACCTTTTTTTAAAGGAATATCCACAAAAAATTGATAAATCTTTCTAAAGGAACGCAAAATCGAAACTTCCCTCACCACTTTCAAAAAATACTAAACACATAATGAGTCATGGCTAGTTTACCACTGATTTATGAAAATGAGGTAATGTAAGATATGAAATCGTTTAGAAATCAGTAAAAAGGTAATTACAAGCTTCCGAAAAACTCGCGAGTAATCATCTCAAATGCAGAAGAATCCACTCAAATTCAGCAGAAAAGCGCACAAATATATCAAAAACCAACCTGAATTAGAGTGGAAAACAACAATTCACGAGTAAACCTTCTGTACGTGCGAGCGAACCGCCCAAACTCACAACAAGGGGATACTAGCAATTCAAGCTCTTTGAGGATATGTGCTTTAAAAATTTTTTCCAATCTCTGTTTGACAATTCGATTTATCGTGTTAATATTAAGGCAAATGAATTTCATATACAATTTGTACCACTAGGGGTGCTTTGTTGGTAAAATCCGATTTTACCTGAGAAGCTGAGATTAAAGTATGACTTTAAGACCCTTGGAACCTGATCTGGTTTATACCAGCGTAGGGAAGTGGGGTCCGGGACGATACGTTTTTTGTATTATTTCACCTACAACCACTTTCTTACGTTGAAGAAAGTGGTTTTTTGTTTGTCAAAAAAAGGTCGATGGAAGTTTTATGGCAAGTCATGTATGGAGAATGATTGATTAGGAGGTAATGGACATGAAATTTTCTGAGGCAATTCGGCAAGAGGTGGATCATATTTGGGAAGCTAGTTTTAAGCACGAGTTTGTTACAGGGATAGGAGATGGCACTTTGCCCTTGGAATGTTTTCGCTTTTATGTGATGCAGGATGCCTACTATTTATCGCATTTTGCCAGGGTACAAGCTTTAGGTGCAGTCAAGGCTGAAGATTTACATACAACGAGCAGGCTTGCGGGGCATGCACAGGGAACGTATGAAGCGGAGTTGAGGCTTCACGAAAATTTTTCGAAGAAAATGGGTATCACGGAAGAAGAGCAGGCAAACTTCAAGCCAGCGCCAACGGCTTATGCGTACACGTCCCACATGTATCGCGCGGCTTATTCGGGACATTTAGGGGATGTGATTGCCGCCATCCTGCCCTGTTACTGGCTCTATTATGAGATAGGTGAAAAACTGCAAGCATGCAATCCTGCTGAGCCGATTTATCAAGAATGGATTGCCGCATATGGTGGAGAGTGGTTCCGCTCCTTGGTGGAAGAACAGATTGCAAGGCTTGATGAGATTGCCGAAAAAGTGACGGACGCAGATAAAGAACGGATGAAAGAGCATTTTATCCTGAGCAGCCAGTATGAATATTCATTTTGGGAAATGGCTTATCGGTTGGAAAAATGGCCGGTGAATAAGCAAATACTAGAAGTGTAAAAGGAGATTGGGGTTATGAAAAAAGGGTTGAAATTAACGGATATATTGGTGACGATCGTGATTGCTGTCGCCTTTGGCATCGTCTATATCCTTTGGGGTTCGATTTATTATTCCGTTAAACCATTCGGTTTACATCTGGATCAACTGATTTATGGAATGTGGTTTATGGCAGGACCGGTTGCCTTTTTGGTTTTGCGGAAGCCCGGCGTGGCGCTGTTGGCAGAGATTGCGGCAGCTTCGGGTGAGTTCTTTCTTGGCTCACCGTGGGGGTTGACCGTCCTTCTCTATGGAGTCGTGCAAGGGTTATTCGCAGAACTGGTATTCATGGCGTTCAAATATAAAAACTTCAATCTAGCAATAGCCGTTTTAGCGGCGATTGCTTCCTGCCTTGGATCGGTCGTCATGGATTTTGCCTACGGGGAAATTGCCGCCCTATCGGTTTGGAATTTACTATTGTTTCTGATTGCTAGGTTTATTGGGTCAATTTTCTTTGCTGGGGTGTTTGCATACTACCTAGTTCGGGTGTTGGAAGCAACCGGGGTAACGAATCTTGTCCGTCCAGTATCAAGCAAGGAATATGCCGAACTGGACCAAAAGTAGGGGTGAATGAAGATGGAGAGAATCGCTGCTGTCGAAAAGTTAAGATTGAAGTTTCCTGGCGAGGGTGCCTTGTTATTCAAAGACTTAACCGTCTCGATTGATAAAGGTGAAAAGGTGTTATTGTTAGGTCCGTCCGGAAGCGGGAAATCGACGCTGCTGCAAGTTTTGAGCGGGTTGATCCCGCAATCCATCGAAGTCCCGATGAAGGCGGAGCAATTGAAGTGCCCAGCTTCTTGGGGTTTCGTTTTTCAAGACCCCGATAGTCAATTTTGCATGCCATTTGCCGATGAGGAGATTGCCTTCGTCCTGGAAAACCTTTGTGTACCAAAGGAAGAAATGAGGGAGAAGATCCAGTATTACCTCAATCAAGTAGGCTTGAAGCTTAGTGATATTCATACGAGTATCGATACATTATCAGGAGGGATGAAGCAGCGGCTGGCGATTGCGTCCGTCTTGGCCCTGGAACCAGAAGTGATTTTTCTGGATGAACCGACGGCCATGCTTGACCCGCAAGGAACAAAAGAAATGTGGGAAATGCTGAAGGAAGTGGGACATGATAAGACGGTTATCATTGTCGAGCATAAAATCGATCATGTTTTGGAATTCATCGAACGAATTGTGCTTTTCAATGATGCCGGTCAAATTATCGCGGATGGTCCGAAAGAAAATATTCTGTCGCGATACAAAAATGAAATGAAAGAATACGGGATTTGGTTCCCAGGCGTATGGGATGATTATATCCAAGAGCATGAAATCATTCGTGAACATTCGATCCATGATGGCGCTTCCATTTTGCAGCTGCGGGATTTTGGCGGTTTCCGGAAGAAAGAAGCGAAAATAAAGGTGGAGCAGCTGAGTGTCCACAAGGGAGAATGGATTGTCATTAAGGGCGAGAACGGGGCCGGCAAGAGTACGTTATTACATGCGTTGATGCAGTTCATCCATACGACAGGAAAGTATGAATTAGCAGGGACACCAATCAAAAAGGTGAAAAACCCAACCGATTACTTGACATTCGTTTTTCAGAATCCGGAATTCCAATTTGTTGCGAATTCTGTATACGAAGAAATCGCCTACAGTTTGCGGATCAACAAAAAACATCCGCAGGAAATAGCTGTAAGGGTACAGGAACTCCTTGACGTGTTCCAAATGGAAGCACATCAGGCTAACAATCCGTTTCAATTATCGATGGGTCAAAAGCGTCGCTTGAGTGTAGCGGCATCGATCGTGATCGATAAACCAATCATTCTGTTGGATGAGCCTACCTTTGGCCAAGATTCGAAGAATACCTTTGCGTTACTGGAATGGTTCGAGGAATATCGAAGTCGCGGGGTGACGGTGATCATGGTGACCCATGATGATCATATTTCCGATCACTTTGCGACAAGGGTCTGGACGGTGAAAGATGGGCACGTAATAAGTGATCAAAACGTCACCCAGCAGCCGCGAGTTCCGATGGCTGAAGCTTATATATTTTAAAAGGAGTGGCATGCAGGTGAATTTCGCAGGTGCAGAAACATGGCTCCATAAAGTCAATCCAAGCCTGAAGCTAGGTATATTGATGGTGCTATGCCTGGTGGCATTATTCATCCATGACTCGAATTATATGATGAATGTGACCATTGGCGTTTTACTATTATTTTTATGTTTTTCAGGGCATTCGATAAAACACATGTTATTTTTGTTCGTTCCTTTTTGTTTTATATTCATATCCACTTCCTCGGCGATGATCTTCTTCGGCAAAGGTGAGACACTTTGGTTTAAATGGGGCCTGATATCGGTCACGGAAGAGAGCTTTATGCGGGGGCTGCTGGTAGGTTTTCGAGCAATGCTTTTTGCTGCACTGGGATTGACCTTTTCCTTGACGACGAGACCCGTGAACTTATTTTATTCTTTGATGCAGCAAGTTAAGCTTAAACCGAAATATGCCTATAGTTTCATGGCGGCTTTAAGACTCATACCGATCATGATGGAGGAGTTTCACATGATAAGGAACGCGATGAAAGTGCGCGGGTTTGCAAGAAGTACGGGGATCAAGGCAATTTATTTCAAGCTAAAGGCATATTCCATCCCATTGTTATCAGGAAGCATTAGGCGGGCTCACCGAATTGCAGTTGCGATGGAGGCGAAGCGATTCACGGATACGGCTCACCGGACCTACTATTATGAATATGGGTTCTCCAGAAAAGATCAAGTTTTCATTCTATATTTTATCATCGTGCTGTTGGCAGGCTTTTACTTGGCGATCCATTTTCCGCTATTGCCAAAATGATCTTATTACTTTGTCACTTTGCTAGTTAAGGAGCTTTAGGTATGGTACAAGAATTGCATATTATCTCTACCGGGAAACAGCAAATGGAAAGGTTCGCAGAGATTGCCTCCGAGATACAGGATGACGTCGATTTCTTTCATTTAAGGGAAAAACAAATGACTGCATCGGACCTATATCGAGCCGTAACTCTATTACAAAATAGAAAGATTCCACTATCGAAAATCATCATCAATGATCGTGCGGATGTAGCCTGGACACAGAAGGCATCTGGCGTGCATTTGGCCTTTCATAGTTTGGATGCCGCTGTCGTAAGGGGGGCATTTCCCGGACTGGGTGTAGGCTGTTCGGTTCATTCGATCGAAGAAGCGAAGGTCGCTTGCGAAAAGGGAGTCGATTATGCGATGTATGGACATATTTTTGCCACGGATTCAAAACGCGGCCTTCCTCCGAAGGGTTTGGAGGAACTTCAGGAAGTTACAAGGAATGTCAGCCTTCCCATCATTGCAATTGGAGGGATAACTCCTTCGAATTGCCAGAGCGTGCTGGATGCAGGTGCTCGGGGAATTGCGGTAATGTCAGGTATACTCGAGGCAAAAAACCCGAGGGAGGCCGTTCAGAAATATTCAAAGTCTATAAGAAAGGAGCGATAAGATGAATTCGGTTTATGATGCAATCATTGTTGGCGGTGGTGTAATTGGCGGATCCATTGCGTTTCAATTAGCGAAACGGGGCAAGAGGGTCCTTGTACTGGAAAAAGATAGACTTGCTGGCAAAGCATCCAGTGCCGCAGCAGGAATGCTTGGGGCACAAGCGGAGCTGGAAGCCGATGACCCGCTATTTACATTGGCAAACCGAAGCAGGGGGATGTTTCCTGCATTGGAAAAAGAATTGAAAGAGTCGAGCGGTGTCGACATCGAATTGGTGAACAAGGGTATGTTGAAGGTGGCATTGACGAATGAACAAGCAGCAGGTTTGCAAAACAAAATCAAAACCCAGCAAGCTGCCGGACTTGAGGCGGAATGGTTAACGGCAGCTGATATTAGAAAAGCTGAACCGCTCCTTGCGAATGCACTCAAGGGAGCGATGTATATTCCTCATGATGGGCAAGTTTCAGCTGCGAAGCTGGCACTCGCTTTCACTAAATCTGCCGAGGAGCTGGGTGTGGAGATAAAGGAATTTGTCGAAGTGTGTGATTTTCTTACGGAAAATGGAGTGATAACTGGCGTTGTAACGACAGTGGGTGAATTCTCCAGCGAAAATGTCATTGTGGCAGGCGGAGCGTGGAGTGCTTTCCTACTTGAGAAAGCCGGCATCAACCTGGTCACACATCCAGTAAAGGGCGAATGCTTTTCCGTGCTGACTAATCGGCCTTTGATAGAAAAAACGATTTTCTCGGATGGCTGCTATCTTGTACCAAAAATCGGCGGCAGAATCATCGTCGGTGCAACCGTCAAGCCGAATACCTTCAATCAACAGGTGAGCATCGACGGAATAGCAACGTTAATCGAAAAGGCAACCCGGTTACTTCCGGCCATTAAGGGGACGGAATGGGAAAAAACATGGGCAGGAATACGCCCGCAGACAGGTGATGGCTTGCCTTATTTCGGTGAACATCCCGCATGTAAAGGACTATTCATTGCAACGGGCCACTTCAGGAATGGTATCCTGCTTTCTCCGATTACAGGCGTACTGATGGCTGATATGGTGGAAGGAAAGCCGAATCAGGAATGGTCCGCTTTCCGATTGGATCGTTCGGTACAACCCATATTTTCTTAAATGGAGGTGATAGGATTGGAATTGGTGATTAACGGGGAAAAAATCCAGGTTTCAGCTGCTGAGTCCACTGTTACCGGGCTGCTGCGTCACTTCGATTTACACCATAAAGTGGTGATCGTCGAATTGAATGATGAAATAGTCGCAAAGGAAAGCCAAAGTGACACACGATTGTCGAACGGAGATAAGGTTGAAATCGTACATTTTGTAGGAGGCGGATGATATGTTAAAGATTGGTTCTCGTGAATTTTCTTCAAGATTACTTTTAGGTACTGGCAAATATCCGGATTTTGATATTCAAAGGCAATCCGTGGAGGTTTCGGGGGCAGAAATATTGACGTTCGCCGTCAGGAGAATGAATATATTTGAAGCGAGCCAGCCCAATTTTTTAGAAAAGCTTGATTTGAAAAAATATACACTCCTTCCTAATACAGCAGGAGCGAAAACGGCCAAAGAAGCCGTGCGCATAGCTCATCTTGCCAAAGCCTCGGGGCTTTGTGACATGATCAAGGTAGAGGTGATCGGGTGTCAGAAAACGCTATTGCCTGATCCGATCGAAACATTAAAAGCAGCTGAGGAATTAGTGAAACTGGGGTTCATCGTCTTGCCTTATACTTCGGACGATGTGCTGCTCGCGAAACGCCTGGAAGAAGTCGGCTGTCATGCAATCATGCCTGGTGCGTCACCGATTGGCTCTGGTCAAGGCATTTTAAATCCGCTTAATCTTAGGTTCATCATCGAACAGGCCCAAGTTCCCGTAATCGTTGATGCCGGGATTGGCACGCCCTCCGATGCGGCGATTGCGATGGAATTGGGCGCGGACGGTGTTTTGCTTAACACGGCAGTATCCGGTGCAAAAGATCCTATTAAAATGGCGAAGGCGATGAAACTTGCCATCGAGTCAGGTCGTTTAGGATATGAAGCAGGAAGAATAGAAAAAAATGAATACGCCATAGCCAGCAGCCCGGTTGAAGGAATGAGCATTGGATGATTGAGCGTTATTCACGTCAGGAGCTTTTTTGCCCCATCGGGAAAGAAGGGCAGCAGAAAATTCGCAAGAAGCATGTATTGTTGATCGGTGCAGGTGCCCTCGGCACGGGAAGTGCAGAAGGCCTTGTACGTGCAGGTATCGGTAAACTGACGATCGTGGACAGGGATTATGTCGAGTGGAGCAACCTTCAAAGGCAACAGCTTTATTGTGAGGAGGATGCGGAGAACAGAACGCCGAAAGCAATAGCGGCAAAAAAACGCTTGAATGCCATAAATTCGGAGGTAGCGGTGCATTCAGTTGTATCGGATGTTTCGGTTGATGATATGGCGAAGCTCGTTTGCGATGTCGATTTAATTGTCGACGCCACCGATAATTTCGATACGAGAATGATCATAAACGATAGTGCACAAAAATTTAAAATCCCATGGATTTACGGTGCGTGTGTCGGCAGCTACGGAATTACGTACACGGTTATTCCAGGTATGACACCATGTTTGAATTGCTTGCTGGAGACCGTTCCTATCGGCGGGCTTACTTGCGATACGGCAGGAATCATCAGCCCCGCCGTTCAAACGGTCGTCGCCCATCAATTGACGGAAGCCTTGAAAATACTTGTCGAGGATTATGCATCATTAAGAAAAAAAGTCGTTTCATTCGACCTCTGGACAAATGAGCAGGCTGCCATTCATGTGGCAAAGTTAAAAAAAGTCAGCTGCCCTTCATGTGGGGAAAACCGGACATATCCGCATCTTTCTTATACAAACCGAACAAAAACAGCTGTTTTATGTGGAAGGGACTCTGTCCAGATTCGTCCGTCTACACCATATCGCGGGGATTTGTCGGTGCTCGAGGATAATATACGTGCTCAAGGCGGCCATGTCGTAAGAAACCCTTATTTACTCTCATTTGCCATAGGCAAACATCGGTTGGTGGTGTTTAATGACGGTCGTGCCTTGATTCATGGCACTAAAGATATCTCAGAAGCCAAAACATTATATCACCGATTTTTTGGGTAAAACATTTTAGTTTAATAATCAACCAGGGGCTTGGATATCCAAGTCCCTGATAATTTTCCCTTCATTAATATACCTGTCGATGGGGCCATGCCAAATTCAGGGCAGGGATATGCATATTGTCCTGGTCTGCAGCATCAAAAACGGTGCATGCCAAATGGCAGGCACCGCTTCGTAATTGAAGGAAAAGGAACTTACATATCGTGGCCGCTATTATGCTTTTGACGGGAGTGCTGTCTATTTTTCACCTTATGGGAACCGCTTAACGGAGCAGGTTGACCTGGATTATTCCCTTTAGGGGCATTTTTACGGATATCTTTGCCATCATTTTTGTTCATATGCTGATCCCTCCTATAACTTAAGATGAGCAATCCGGGGATTTTTATTCACATACATATATTTGCAAGCCTCGTACATCCTATGGATGGATACTAATTAAGGAGATGAAAAACGATGCAGGATAAACAAGATAAACGCAGAGCATTCCAGGAAGCACAGCAAAGTTATCAACAGGTGTATGATGTATATTCTTCGATCGATAAGACGGCACCGGATTATGGAACGGAATTGAAGCATGTGAAGCAGGAAGTAAACGAGGCTTACCAGCAAATACAAACTGCCTTGGTTACCGCTTCTGAGCACCAACGGGAACAATTGAAACAATTCGAGCAGGATATTTCTGCAATTGTTAATGAAGTCAACTCGGAGGACTGATGGATGTCTGGATAAGGGGTGAAAAGGCTTTTTGAAAATAGGATTTTCAAAAAGCCTTCCTTTTAATGCTTGGAAATGAGGAAGATCATTGGTTTTTCTTTCTTTTTTTATTGTTTTGCCGTTGTTCTTCCGATAATGGCGGTTCATTTCCCAATTCATCATGGTATCCTGCCCCATTACCTTGTCCTTTTGCTGCATTCATCCCTGGTATGACATGATTTGTCTTTTGTTTTGCCATTTCGACACCTCCACCAATAGAATGTGATAATGCGGATTGATTATGTATGTTTGCCTAATATGTTTTGTTGGGATAATTTCTCAGCTAGTATATGTGGTTTTTTTCACCAATTGGAAGGCGGGTAAGGCTCTTAAACGTCACTTTCATATAAAAAGGGATTATTAACATAAGTGAAACTTATCAAAAACAATAACTTTCTTGTTATTTACTTATACTCATTTCTATATTAGTATTAAGTTGAAGGAAGAGTTAGGGTGGGAGAACAGAGAGAAAATTCGACAAACTAACTTTTTTGTTTATATTTATTGGTAAACATGGTTTCAGTGAACCAGGTTTTACTTTCATGTGCAGAATAAGTTGTTCTGACAGTTTAATAGGGGGTAATATTCATGACGAAAAATGACGTGTACCAATCGCGTAAATCCTTCGAAATTGAAGGGAAACGCTACAACTACTACAGCCTAGACGCTATTGAAAAAGCAGGGGATGGCAAAGTTTCACGCCTTCCATATTCCATTAAAGTATTACTTGAAGCAGTTCTGCGCCAAGTGGACGGAAGAGTTATCACAAAAGAACATGTTGCGAACCTTGCTAAATGGGGAACAAGCGAGCAACAAGATATAGATGTACCTTTCAAGCCTTCACGTGTCATCCTTCAAGATTTCACGGGTGTGCCGGTTGTTGTAGATTTAGCTTCTCTACGTAATGCCTTCGCGGCCCTTGGTGGAGATCCAGACAAAATCAACCCGGAAATTCCAGTCGACCTTGTAATCGACCACTCAGTTCAAGTTGATAAAGCAGGTACGATGGATTCCCTTGATGCCAATATGGATCTTGAATTCGAACGTAATGCAGAGCGTTACCAGTTCCTAAGCTGGGCTCAAAAATCATTCAACAACTACCGTGCAGTTCCGCCAGCGACTGGTATCGTTCACCAAGTTAACCTCGAGTACCTTGCGAACGTAGTCCATGCAGTTGAAACTCCAAACGGCGACTTCGAAGTATTCCCTGATTCTGTATTCGGTACGGATTCACATACGACAATGATCAACGGTATCGGTGTTCTAGGTTGGGGCGTAGGCGGTATCGAAGCTGAAGCAGGCATGCTTGGACAGCCATCATACTTCCCAGTGCCAAAAGTGGTTGGTGTTAAGCTAACTGGCCAACTTCCTAAAGGAACGACAGCTACTGACCTTGCTTTGAAAGTAACGCAAGTTCTTCGTGCACACGGCGTAGTTGGTAAATTCGTTGAGTTCTATGGCCCAGGAGTAGGATACCTTCCGCTTGCTGACCGTGCAACAATCGCTAACATGGCTCCTGAATACGGTGCTACAGTCGGTTTCTTCCCAGTTGATGCAGAAGCGATCGATTACATGCGTTTAACAGGCCGTGATGAAAAACAAATCCAAGTGGTTGAATCTTACTGCAAAGAAAACGGCTTGTTCTATGCTCCTGAAAACGAAGATCCAGCATACAACGATGTAGTGGAAATCGATCTTTCAGCAATCGAACCAAACCTTTCAGGCCCTAAACGCCCGCAAGATTTGATTCCGCTTTCCCAAATGAAGAAATCTTTCCATGATGCCATCAATGCACCAATGGGTAACCAAGGCTTCGGCATGGACAATTCCGAATTGGATAAAGAAGTGACTGTTAAATTCGCCGATGGCAAAGAATCGGTCATGAAAACTGGCGCGATCGCAATTGCTGCAATCACGAGCTGTACAAATACTTCAAATCCATACGTAATGCTTGGAGCAGGTCTGATCGCTAAAAAAGCGGTTGAAAAAGGCTTGACTGTTCCGGATTATGTAAAAACATCATTGGCACCAGGCTCTAAAGTTGTTACTGGTTACCTTCGTGATGCAGGTCTTCAACCATACCTTGATCAATTAGGATTCAACGTAGTCGGTTATGGCTGTACAACATGTATCGGTAACTCAGGTCCATTAGCGGACGAAATCGAAGCAGCTGTTGCTGAAGCGGATCTTTTGGTAACTTCAGTACTTTCAGGTAACCGTAACTTCGAAGGCCGTATTCATCCGCTTGTGAAAGCAAACTACCTTGCTTCTCCAACTTTAGTAGTGGCATATGCCCTTGCAGGTACTGTGGACTTCGATCTTAACAATGATTCACTTGGTAAAGATAAAGATGGCAACGATGTATACCTTGCTGATATCTGGCCATCACAAGAAGAAGTAAACGCTGCTGTTAAAGCAACGGTTACACCGGAATTATTCCGTAAAGAATACGAAACAGTATTCAACGATAACAAACGTTGGAATGAAATCCAAACAAGCAACGAAGCGATTTACGCTTTCGATTCCAAATCAACATACATTCAAAATCCTCCGTTCTTTGAAGGATTATCACCAGAACCAGGTTCAGTTAACCCGCTTTCTGGCTTGCGCGTTGTAGGTAAATTCGGTGATTCAGTAACGACTGACCACATTTCTCCTGCAGGTGCAATCGGTAAAGATACACCAGCAGGTATTTACCTTCGTGAAAACGGTGTGAAACCGCGTGACTTTAACTCTTACGGTTCTCGTCGCGGTAACCACGAAGCAATGATGCGTGGAACATTCGCAAACATCCGTATCCGTAACCAAGTGGCTCCAGGTACAGAAGGCGGATTCACGACTTACTGGCCGACAGGCGATGTCATGGCTATCTATGATGCTTGCATGAAATACAAAGCTGATGGAACAGGTCTTGCCGTCATCGCTGGTAAAGACTACGGTATGGGAAGCTCTCGTGACTGGGCTGCAAAAGGTACGAACCTTCTTGGAATCAAAACGGTTATCGCTGAAAGCTTCGAACGTATTCACCGTTCTAACCTTGCATTGATGGGTGTTCTTCCTCTTCAATTCAAAGAAGGCGAAAACGCTGAAACGCTTGGATTGACTGGTAAAGAAGCGATTGCTGTTCAAATCGACGAAACAGTTAAACCACGTGATATCGTAACGGTTACAGCTACTGATGAAGCTGGAAACGTGAAAGAATTTGATGTACTTGTGCGTTTCGACTCAGAAATCGAAATCGACTACTACCGTCACGGCGGTATCCTTCAAATGGTACTGCGCAATAAATTAAAAGGCTAATTCTGCCCTTTTGGAATCGGTAAACCTGCAAGCTGGGTTTACCGATTTTTTTTGTCAAGATTATGAAAGCAGGCGAATAACATGTTAAGAATATAGGTGTTTCACTATTCCGTTTGCCTTTTTACTGATAAAATGAAAAAGGGAAGTTGTTCTATTTCTGGGAATGGCTTAATAACTTTATTGTATTGGGACTAGGGGGACATAAGTGTATGCTGAAAAAAATAATCGCCGCGGTGCTCTTATTGTCACTGATTACAATTGCGATTGTACAAGCGGTGGATAATGAACCAAACAACAATAAGAAACAGGATGCATTGGGCGGCTTGAAAATCGGAGCCAAAGCTCCTAATTTTTCTTTGAAGACCTTGGATGGAAAACAAGTCGAATTGACCGATTACAAAGGTAAAAAGGTAATGCTGAACTTTTGGGCAACATGGTGCCCGCCCTGTAAAAAGGAAATGCCGGATATGGAGCGGTACACGAAGCAAGCAGGTGATGATGCCGTCGTACTTGCGGTCAATATAGATCCTGAAAACGATGTACAATCCTTTGTGAAGGAAAATGGAATCACCTTCACCATCCCTCTAGATAGCAACAGTGCAAAAAATCCAGTGAATGAGCGTTATAAAGTACTAAGCATTCCAACTACATATTTCATCGACAAAGAAGGCAAAATCAGGTACAAAGTGGTTTCAGCCATGCAGCATAAAGATATGGAGCGATACATGAATAGCATGCAGTAGCGGGACCTTTGAAGGTTCCGTTTTTTACGTTGTTAACAAAGTTGTCATAAAATCACATAAATATTAATAATTTTCTAAATTTTTGGTTAATATTGAACAAAAAAGGGTTAAAGTATAGAAAGCAAAGAAATAATAGGTAAAATAAAAAAACTGATAATTATGACAATTAAAAAATCGATACTATATAGTCATAATTTTACGTTAATTTGGCAATGCTGAAAGATATACTAAAAAATAAGTAGGTGAAAGATATGAAAAAAAGAAAAAGAACATTTGAAGAATTAATTAAGGAAAACAAAAGGGAATTAATGATGGACCTTAAACAAATGGAAAGACTTGAGGAACGTCTGGAAAAAAAGCATATGCAGAAAGCTGAGTAACATCCATGGAGATTGTTCATATTCAAAATATAAGTCAGTACGTTGCCGACAAGCGTACTGGCTTTTTGTTTTGCGTTTTTCAAAATCTGGCACTCATGAATTCCTCCCTTTACACCCATGATAAGAAAAGGAGGCGATTAAATGAGTAATCCTAAAAAAGATTCCAAACACTTTAGACCAAGCCATCTTGGAACACAGCCAAGGGCAGCGGGAAGCAATAATGGCAAGCAAATGCAGGACAAGTCCGGGAAACATGCCCAAGTCATTCAAACAAAAGGTGAATGATCGATAATATTGTTATGTAAACTATTTTCGATTAGAGGTGAATAAAATGGCTCCATATAAACATAATCAGGATGATCGTTCGGATAATGTCGAAAAACTGCAGGATGCGATTCATAATACGGAACAAAACATGACAGCAGCAAATGATACGTTATCCTTTTCATCTGCTGAGGACAAAAAGGCCATTACAGCCAAAAACGAGCGAAGAAAAGCGAGCATCGAAGCGATGAAAGAAGAAGTGCAGGATGAGCAAGAGGCAAGGGCGAGCGGCTACAGTACCGATAATATTTAGTTTAAATGATGGGGAAGAAAGAGGCACGATAGCTTTCTTCTCCATTTTTTCATGAATGCTGAAGACTGCTTAAATGAAAATGGAATGATTGTTATGGTAATATGTTTATATTGCAAAAATGAAAGTGGGGAATAAAAATGTTCATTGCTGAGAGTGATATAGAAGTGCGGTATGCAGAGACAGATCAGATGGGTGTTGTATACCATGCCAACTATTTAATATGGATGGAACTGGGCAGGACAAAATTAATCACTGATTTAGGATTTCGTTATGCTGATATGGAGGCGGATGGGATCCTTTCCCCTGTCATGGACATACAGGCTTCATACAAGATCCCTGTACGATATGGCGATAAGGTAAAGGTGAAGACTTGGATAGACATGTATGACGGGTTACGCGTCATTTATGGTTATGAAATCTTGAATGATAAAGGGGAAGTCGCGGCTACTGGCCATTCCTCACATGTTTGCGTTAAAAAGGACAGCTTTCGGCCGATCTCGATTAAACGCATGTTTCCCGATTGGCATGAAGCTTATGAAAAAAATAAAAAACAGAATGAACTGGTGTAAAGACACTGACCTGAGGTGATTGAACTATGGCTTTTGGCATTAAAAGGAAAGACGTAGTCGAATGGAAGCAGCGAATCGATCAAGGTCAAATCGCTTTTTTAACGCATTATTGGCTGGATGACCGGTTCCCTGGCTGTAAAACGGTTACAAAAGTAGGGAGCAAGGATTTAAGCCGATTATTTGAATGGGGGAAGCAATACGGCCTGAAAAAAGAGTGGATTCATCACCGGAAGGATGGCTACTCGCATTATGACCTCTTGGGCGATAAGCAAAGGGAAATCCTCCAAGCGGAAGGGATCGATGAAGTGCTGCTCGATGATTAGAAAAAAGAGGCAACAGCAGTTTACACCGCTGCTGCATGGATCATGAAACCTTGTCGTAATGGAATTGTGGCTCAGTCAGCTTTTCGTTGAACGTAATCCGCAAATCATGGCCATCGAAGTACCAAATATCTTTTTCTTCTACATAAAAGTGTATATTATTCGTCGAAGAGACGGCAGCTGCTTTTTCAGGAGCTTCTTGCATGATGCCCAATGAAAAGCCGCTTTGGACGGAACTGTGTCCTCCATATCGTACATAAAAGCGCAAATGTGAGCCTTCTTCAAGCTCCAATTCATCCACATACCACCTGGCTGCTTGATCGGAAATGGTCAATTTCATACTCATTCTCCTTCCCTGAGTTCGTTAATTAAGTATAAAGTAATTGTGAAGCAGATGCGAATAATGTGCGTTCAGAAAGGAATATAATGAAAATCACCTATACAATATGTTTCATTACAAGAACAACATGTAACGGAGATGAAGTGCTGATGCTGTTCCGAAGAAAAAAACCGAATCGGGGAAAATGGAATGGCATTGGGGGGAAAATAGAGAAGGGTGAGACGGTCCGCGAATCGATGGAACGTGAAATTTGCGAAGAAACCGGTTTGAGTGTCAGGCGCTTAACCTATAGGGGTATCGTCACATGGAATGAGACGGGCGGAATGTATGTTTACCGCGCCGAAGCTGGCGGGGATAGCCTTAGTCCCTGTGATGAAGGAGAACTCGCTTGGAAGCCTTTTCAGTGGATTATGACAGCAAATGAAGTGGTACCCAACATCAAGCATTACCTTAGTGAAGTATTACTTGATGCCCAACCGCTGGAATTTGCCTGCATGTATGAAAATGACCGTTTCATTTCCATGAAGAAAAAGCCGCTGCCTCATTCTGCAGAAGAATCGGTTTTAACTTATTCATGACCGCTTACGGGCGGTTTTTTATGTGTACTTTTATAAAGGCTAATCAGCTTTAATAGGTAGCTTAATCGTCAGAATATTGTTATATTAAGTAGAAGAAGGAACAAAAATGCGGCATCTTAGAGACTGAATAAAACGCTATATATTAAGAGGATATAGCTTATAAACATCTATATAAGTATCTTATTTAGAGGGGGCTGCTTGACTTGCGAAAAGCGGAGCTGCTGAAAGGGAGTACAGAGCTGGTATTGCTTTCATTATTGGCCCGAAAGGATATGTATGGATATGAAATGATTGAGCAGCTCAAACTGCTGAGTGATGGGTATCTGCATTATAAAGAAGGCATGCTATACCCTGCATTAAAAAGACTGGAAGAGAAAGAATATTTAAAAAGCTATTGGAGGGACTCCTTGGAAGGGCCGAAAAGGAAATATTATTATGCAACCAAATTAGGCATCAACCAATTTCAGGAGCAGTGGGATGAATGGAACGCCTTCCAACAGGTTATCCAAAAGGTCATCACGCACACATCTGGGCACACACAAAAATAGCTGCAGGTTTCTGCAGCTATTTTTTCTTTTCGTTTTCCTTTGCATCAGCCTCGGCGAGCTTTTTCAGCAAGATGGGTGTGGGCATATGCATGATTTGCTCCAAGGGCAAATTAAGAGATTTGGATAATTTCAATGCGGTTTCCGGTGATATTTGCAGTGGCTTCATGGCTGAGTCTCCTAATACGTAATGACTAATCAGTTTCAGTTTAGCGTTTGGTGTACAATTAATCAATCATTGCTTCTACCAATTTCGACATCACATACTGTCCTAATGGGAATAACTTGATACAAAAAGGTGGCAATGAATAAAACAAAGTGAGGTAGATGATTCTATTTCACTATATGCAGTGGTTTAGTGCCATGAATGGGGATAAAGATTCATTGTTCTTGAGCAATCCAGCCATTAAAAGAACAGCGATTAGTCATTGAAACTAAGGACTGAGCATGTAAAAGCAGGGAATACCATAGAGGTGGAAAAAATTGTTAAATGAACAAACACAACAATGGATAGCTAATCGACAGGTCATAGAAAAGGAAGTCATGAGCATTCAGAGAATCGGCAGCCCTACAGAAAAGGGTACCAGGTAGGGCTAGTTTACCGAAAAATATGTCAGACAATTCATAGAAAGGAAATGGACCTGTTCGAACTGGCCCATCCCGATTCTAAACATCGCTTATAACCACTTTACCTTTGGTTCCGTTTTACTTATTATCCGTTTAATGTTAGTCCGATGACGGTAAAAAATAAAAATCATAAATATGCCAATCACTGTAATGAGAGGCCAATCACCTGTGTGAAACACCAAACTATAGATAAAAGCAAGCAGGGAGGCTATCATGGATGAAAGTGAGACATATTTGGAAATATATAGGGATATAAAGAAAATGATAACGGCAATGAGAAAAAAAAGTGGTTCATAAGCAAGAATGACACCAGCTGAAGTCGCAACCGCTTTCCCGCCCCGAAAGTTCGCAAAAATGGGAAACATATGGCCGATGACGGCAATAACGCCGACGAGCATCGCATTTAAATCAGCTCCAAGCAAAAACGGTAGCAAAGTTGCGAGCGTTCCCTTAAGTATATCCATGGTTGTGACGGCAAGCCCTGCCTTGACACCCAATGTCCGAAAGGTATTTGTTCCGCCTAGGTTTTTACTGCCATGCTCCCTGATGTCGATATTGTAAAAGGTTTTACCGATGATTAAACCGGATGGGATCGATCCAATCAAATAGGCGGACAGTATAATGATAATTGTAAGCATTCTATGACCCTTTCTTTAAGAAAAATCTTCTTATTTTTTCGTGTTTAAGAGGCTGAATGTAACCATTTTTGAAAGAAATAGCTAAAAAACAGCCTTTAACTGCATGATAAGCATCTCTTATTGTAACATTTTCGTGACAAAATGGTACGGCTGTCCGAAAAAAATCCAAGGAAAAATGAATTTTCCTTGATGAACAAGCATCTTTTGATATAGGTTTAATTTGAAGCAAAAGAAAAGGTTTAAGGTTTCTTATTTTGGTATATATAAAATGGGGGCTGCCAGTATAAAGCCTCATAATACGTGGCAGGCTGGATGAACGTAACGGCAGGTGAGGGGAACATACCTTTTCGAAACGTATTTTTTCTTGTATAATTATTTTTCTTAATTATGGTAATAATCATCCTGGCTTTGGGAAATATCCTGGGTAAGAATACTTTTCATGCAAATATTACATTTTATAAATAGAGGGGATTGGTAAGAATGATAGAAAATCCAAGCAGAGCGGAAATGGGCCAAATGCTTAAAAATGCAAAGCGAATCGCTGTAGTCGGTTTATCGAATAATCCTGAGCGGACGTCTTACATGGTCTCCAAGGCGATGCAGGACAGCGGATATGAGATCATCCCGGTTAACCCTTCCGTATCCGAAGTTTTGGGCGTCAAGGCCGTGAAAGCCCTCCAAGACATTGATGGCCATGTTGATATCGTCAATGTGTTCCGCCGCTCGGAATTCCTTCCGGAGATTGCCAAAGAGTTTGCGGACATTGATGCGGATATCTTTTGGGCGCAGCTAGGTGTGGAAAATGATGAGGCCTATAATTTCTTGAAGGAAAAAGGTTATACTGTCATCATGGATCGGTGCATTAAAGTCGAACATGCACTTACGAAATAAAGTCAAAAGAGCGGGCTTCCGCTCTTTTTTTAAGACATCGCTTGTTCCGCTTTTCAGGATATCGTCCCTGTCCTTAATCGGCGGGGATATCCAGCGGTATAACAACATTTTGATTAAAATCGTAAAAGTATATTTGCCAAATGAAAAATTACCGCTACAATTAGAACGGTAGCTATGATACGTTTTCAAGCGCCAAGCGAATGGGCTAACGCTAATAAAAGGGACAAAAAAATCGAACACTTGTTCTTTTTTTGTAAAAGTATTATACTTTTTATATGAATTTAAACGTATGTGAAAAATTGTTAAAGCTAGTGAGTCATTTCATTGCAGTATGATATGGCCCGGAAATTGTGTTTAGTAAGGAAAGGGGAATTTCTGTGGCAAAAAAGGTAAAAGCAATCGAGTACAATGATGATGCAATTCAGGTACTGGAAGGACTCGAAGCGGTCAGAAAACGTCCCGGTATGTATATCGGCAGTACTGATGCACGCGGACTTCATCATTTAGTGTACGAGATTGTAGATAACTCCGTAGATGAGGCTTTGGCTGGGTATGGAGATCAAATTAGTGTGAAAATACATAAAGATAACAGTGTCAGTGTAACTGATAAGGGCCGTGGGATGCCTACCGGCATGCATAAATTGGGTAAGCCGACGCCAGAAGTCATTTTGACGATCCTCCATGCAGGAGGGAAATTCGGGCAAGGCGGTTACAAAACGAGCGGGGGCCTTCATGGTGTGGGTGCTTCTGTCGTTAATGCGCTGTCTGAATGGCTTGTCGTTACCATAAAAAGGGATGGTTTCATATACGAACAACGTTTTTTCAATGGTGGCAAGCCCGAAACGACCTTGGAGAAAATCGGCAAAACGAATCAAACGGGTACGAAGATCCACTTCAAGCCCGACCCAAAGATATTTTCGGTGACAACCTTCAATTACGACATTTTATGTGAACGCCTGCGCGAATCAGCTTTTCTATTAAAAGGCATGAAAATAGAATTGACGGACGAACGCCATGACCGAAATGAAACCTTCCACTATGAAAATGGAATTGAAGCATTTGTGGATTACTTAAATGAGGAAAAAGAAACCCTTCATGGTGTTGTTAGCTTGGAAGGGGAACAGAATGGGATAGAAGTCGAACTGGCTTTTCAATTCAACGATGGTTACTCAGAAAATATTTTGAGCTTCGTTAATAATGTTCGTACAAAAGACGGCGGCACCCATGAGATTGGCGCGAAAACGGCCATGACCCGGGCATTTAATGATTATGCAAGAAAAACGGGTCTGTTGAAGGAAAAAGATAAAAACCTCGAAGGTACCGATATACGTGAAGGCCTTTCATCGATTATCTCTGTACGCATTCCGGAAGAACTGCTTCAATTCGAAGGACAGACCAAGAGCAAGCTTGGTACGAGCGAGGCGCGTTCGGCAGTCGATTCAATCGTGTCAGAGCACTTAGCCTACTTTTTCGAAGAAGATCCGACCACGAGTACCTTGCTGGTTAAAAAATCGATTAAGGCGTTTCAGGCGCGTGAAGCTGCCCGCAAAGCGCGTGAAGATGCAAGGAGTGGGAAGAAACGGAAAAAATCCGATGCCATCCTTTCCGGAAAATTGACGCCGGCTCAGTCGAAAAACCCAGAACGGAATGAATTGTACCTTGTGGAAGGCGACTCTGCTGGAGGATCCGCAAAGCAAGGAAGGGATCGCCGTTTCCAGGCTGTTTTGCCATTAAGGGGTAAAGTCATCAATACGGAAAAGGCAAAACTGGCTGATATATTCAAGAATGAAGAAATCAATACGATCATCCATGCCATCGGCGGAGGGGTAGGGGCGGAATTCAACACCGCGGACACCAATTATGATAAAGTGATCATCATGACCGATGCAGATACGGATGGAGCCCATATTCAAGTGCTGCTTCTGACTTTCTTTTACCGCTATATGAAACCATTGATAGAGTCAGGAAAGGTTTATATTGCCCTGCCGCCGTTATATAAAGTGAGTAAGGGGTCCGGAAAGAAAGAAGTGATTGAATATGTCTGGAGCGACGAGGAGCTCCAGGGAGCGATAGATAAGGTAGGGAAGGGCTACATGATCCAGCGGTATAAAGGGCTTGGAGAAATGAATGCCGATCAATTATGGGATACCACGATGAACCCGGAAACGAGGACGCTCATCCGTGTGAAAATCGATGATGGGGCCCGTGCGGAAAGACGGGTGACAACCTTAATGGGAGACAAGGTTGAGCCGCGCCGCAAATGGATTGAAGCCAATGTCGCTTTTGGTCTCGAGGAAGAATCGAATATTTTAGATAACGAAAATATGTCGATCGAAGAGGAGGTCAATAACGATGGTATTTGAAGAAACGTTTCGGGATTTACCGCTTGAAGAGGTCATCGGAGATCGCTTCGGGCGCTACAGTAAATACATTATCCAGGATCGGGCACTTCCCGATGCCAGGGACGGGCTGAAGCCAGTACAGCGCAGGATTTTGTATGCGATGCATGTGGAAGGAAATACACAGGAAAAAGGATTCAGGAAATCCGCAAAGACGGTCGGTAATGTCATTGGTAATTACCATCCTCATGGGGATTCATCCGTCTATGAAGCGATGGTCCGGATGAGCCAAGACTGGAAGCTGCGGAAGGTCATGGTCCAGATGCACGGAAACAACGGGAGCATTGATGGCGACCCGCCAGCTGCGATGCGGTATACGGAAGCCAGGCTTTCAGCGATTGCCTCGGAGATGTTGCGTGATATCGAAAAAAGGACGGTCGACTTCGTTCCGAACTTCGATGATACTTCTGAAGAGCCGATCGTGTTGCCTGCAATGTTCCCTAATTTGCTTGTAAACGGTTCTACAGGAATCTCAGCCGGCTACGCGACGGAAATACCGCCTCATCAAATAGGCGAGGTCATCGATGCCGCCATCATGCGAATCGATAAGCCAGAAGCGACCGTCGCGGATTTAATGACGGTCATCAAGGGGCCGGATTTCCCGACGGGGGGAATCATCCAAGGCATCGAAGGCATTCGAAAAGCCTATGAAACAGGCAAAGGGAAAATCATCATTCGCGGCTTGGCGGACGTGGAAACGATTCGTGGCGGCAGACAGCAAATCGTCATCACCGAAATTCCGTATGAAGTCAATAAAGCGAACTTGGTCAAGAAAATGGATGAGTTCCGCCTTGACCGGAAAGTGGAAGGCATCGCCGAGGTAAGGGACGAAACGGACCGGACCGGGCTGCGTATCGTCATCGAACTGAAGAAGGATGCGGATGCAAACGGTGTCCTTCATTATTTATACAAAAATTCTGATCTTCAGATTGCCTATAACTTCAATATGGTCGCCATATACAAAAAACGGCCGACTTTGATGAGTCTGCCCAAAATGCTTGATGCGTATATCGATCACCGTAAAGAAGTAATTGTGAACCGTTCCCGTTATGAACTCCAAAAGGCACATGACCGGGCCCATATCGTCGATGGGTTGGTGAAGGCACTGTCGATACTGGATGAAGTCATCGCGGTCATCCGTGCTTCCAAAGACAAGCGCAATGCCAAGGATAACCTGATCGCCCAATTCTCGTTTACGGAAGCGCAAGCCGAAGCCATCGTGTCCTTGCAGCTATATAGGCTGACAAACACGGATATCACGGCACTTGAGGCAGAGGCAGCGGATTTGAAAAACAGGATTGAGGAATTGACCAAAATCCTCGGCAGTGAAAAGGTGCTTCTTCAAGTCATAAAAAAAGAGCTTCGGTTCATTAAAAAGGGCTATGACGATGGCAGACGCTCGAAAATCGAAAAGGAAATAGAGGAAATAAAAATTAATCTTGAAGTCTTGATCGCAAGTGAAGACGTGATGGTGACCGTGACGAAGGAAGGCTATGTCAAACGGACGTCCTTACGGTCATATGCCGCTTCAGGCGGTCTGGATTTTGGCATGAAAGATTCCGATCGATTGCTTCAGCGCTTGGAAATGAATACGACCGATGTCCTTCTGCTGTTCACATCAAAAGGGAACTTCCTCTATTGCCCGGTTCATCAGCTTCCTGATATTCGCTGGAAGGAAACGGGTCAGCATATCGCGAACATCATTCCGATCGACAGGGAAGAGCAAATCATAAAAGCGATACCGATCAAGGACTTTACCCTTCCACAATTCCTGGTGTTCATCACGAAAAACGGGATGGTGAAAAAGACGGAACTTGCTGCATATAAAGCCCAACGTCACTCAAAACCGTTGGTCGGCATCAATTTAAAAGGCACTGATGAATTGGTCGATGTTCATCATACCGATGGCCAGGAAGATCTTTTCCTTGTTACCCATAACGGCTATGCTTTATGGTTCGATGAAGAAGAGGTTAGTCTAGTCGGTGTGCGTGCAGCAGGTGTGAAAGGGATTAATTTGAAAGAAGATGACTATGTCATCAGCGGCAATACTTTGACCAAGGATAGCCAAGAATCGATTCTTATCGTCACCCAGCGCGGTGCCATTAAGAAAATGAAGTTGACTGAGTTTGAAAAAACGAGTCGGGCAAAGCGCGGCGTCGT
Organism: Peribacillus folii; assembly: GCF_030271255.1. GTDB lineage: Bacteria > Bacillota > Bacilli > Bacillales > DSM-1321 > Peribacillus. Next base: position 132,773 of record NZ_JASJOM010000004.1, on the reverse strand, counting down.
GGTATTGAGGGAATTGAAATCCAATCCCCACCGTGTCATTGGATTTACTACAGTGAAAAAAACCGACAGTTTGTTCATCCTTTCTGAGAAGGGAACGGTTGAAAGCGTTCATGCCGCTTCATTAAAAAATCATGATCGCTACACGAATGGATCCTTCGTTTTTGATGAAACGGTCAGTGGGAAGGCGAAAGAACTTTGGAAAATATCATTGGAAGATGAAGCCTCCATCGAGGAGTGAACCATTTTTCATTCGGGATGCTGATCATGATCAGCGTCCCGTTTTTTTTAGTGTGTTTGATAAAAATTCTCCGATTTATAGCCTCATGACAATATTGATTCATAAATGATTTATTGAGTCAATTTTAAATTCCTTGCATTGGCAGCATGTTGGTCATATCTAGAGACTCAATAATTCAATTATGAATTTTGCTGTGACGATCTTGTAGCTATCATGCCCTTCCATTTTTGGCACATTCCTTGCATATCAATAGAAGGACTTCTTTTTTATCGAAAGTAGAAAGGGGAGGACAAATGGATAGACCTTGGAAAAAGCATATACCGTCCGGCAATCCATTGGAAATCGAAATACCAGAAATATCATTGACAGACCTCTTTTACCAATCAGTCAAAAAATATCCGGATCATATCGCGGTCACTTTTAATGAGGATAGGCATACATATTCCCAGTTAGGACAACTAGTGAAAAGGTTTGCCCGCTTGCTTGCTGATGCGGGGATCGAAAAAGGAGATCGTGTGGCGCTTATGCTGCCCAATTGCCCGCAATATCCGATCAGTTTTTTCGGGACGCTTTTAAATGGGGCGATCGTTGTCCAAATCAACCCGATGTATAAGTCAAACGAATTGGTGCATGTCCTGAAAGACTCGGGAGCAAGGCATATCATCGTTCTCGACGATTTATTGCCTATAGTCGAGGAGGTTTTTGCCGAAACGGATCTTGAAAAGATGTGGCTCGTTTCGAAGGAAAAGGACGAATGTGAGTTGATGAAGAGTCTGCTTTCGGCGGGGACATATAACTCGGTCCCCATTAATCCCATAGAAGATGTTGCCGTCCTCCAATATACGGGCGGAACCACGGGACGTTCAAAAGGAGCGATGCTGACTCATCGGAATATTGTCGCAAATACACTGCAAAGTGCTGCCGCTTCCAAAATCAATACCGAGGAAGGTAAGGAAAAGGTGCTTGGCGTTTCACCGTTATTTCATGTTTATGGCATGACATCTGCAATGAACCTGACATTTTATAATGGCGGAGAGCTGATCATCGTATCCCGGTTTGATGTGGCGGAAATCGTCGATATGATCAAAACTCTTAAACCAACCATTTTTTCTGGTGTTCCAACGATGTATATCGCATTATTACACTATTACCAGTCCCAGCCTTTTGATTTGAATTCCTTGAAATCATGCGTTTCAGGTTCGTCGCCATTGCCCTTGCATGTTTTAACAAGATTTAATGAAGTGAGTGGCTCCAAGATTGCAGAGGGTTATGGACTGTCGGAAGCATCACCAGTTACGCACCGAAATCCGGTCAGTGGCCTGCAAAAGCCAGGGAGCATCGGGATTCCGATACAAAATACGGATGCTGCCATCATTGACGGCATCACCGGGGAGCCAGCGCTTTTGGTCGATACGCCAGGTGAATTGGTCATCAGGGGACCTCAAGTGATGAAAGGGTATTGGGGGATGCCTGAAGAGACGAAGAAGACGATTCAAAACGGCTGGCTGTATACCGGCGATATCGCGAGGATGGACGAGGATGGCTTCTTTTACATTGTGGGTGGCAAAAAAGAAATGATCATTGCTGGCGGCTTCAATATTTATCCTATTGAAATTGAAGAGGTTCTCTACAGTCATCCCAAGGTTTTGGAAGCTGCCGTATTTGGTGTTCCTGATCAATATCGAGGGGAAACGGTTCATGCAGCTGTCGTTTTAAAGCCTAATGAAATGATAACGGAACATGAATTGCAGGATTATTGCCGAACACATCTTTCCGCCTTCAAGATACCCGGACAGATCACGTTTCAACGTGAATTCCCAAAGACGGCAGTGGGAAAAGTCTTAAAACGCAAACTTAAGGAAGCCCACAAGATCCATTCGGATAAGAATTGAAAGCGGTAACATGAATCACCTAGGAAAGGGGAAGGCATATGGACTTTCGCTTAGATGAAGATATCGTCTTATTAAAAGAAACCATTCGCCAGTTTATTGAAGAGCAAATTGATCCATTTTCCATGCAAATAGAGGAGGAAGATCACATCCCGGAATCACTCATACATCGATCCAAAGAGATCGGGCTATTCGGACTTAGCATTCCTGAAAGATATGGCGGACTCGGAATAGGTATGGTCGGGAAGTGTGCATTATATGAGGAAATCGGCAAAACACATAATGGCTATACTACTTTGATCGGTGCCCATACTGGCATCGGGACGGTAGGGATCGTCGAAATGGGCAATGACATGCAAAAGGAAAAGTATCTGCCGGATATGGCAAGCGGCAATAAAATCGGTGCATTTGCCCTGACGGAGCCTGCCGCCGGATCACATGCGACCAATCTGAAGATGACGGCAGTCAAAAACGGCGATGCGTATATCCTGAACGGGACGAAGCATTATATAACGAATGCGGATGTAGCCGATATCTTTACAGTCATGGCGGTAACGGATAAGGACAAAGGAGCAAAAGGAATCACTTCATTCATAGTGGAAAAGGATTTTCCGGGCTTTAAGATAGGGAGCTTGGAGCGGAAAATGGGTCTTCGAGGCTCGCACTCGGCGGAATTGATTTTTGAAGATTGCGAGGTTCCCGCTGAAAATGTCCTGGGAGAAGAAGGCCAAGGATATGTGAATGCGTTGAAAATCCTTGCGAATGGGCGGGCAGGGCTTGCGGCGAGGAATTTGGGCTCTTGTCAATATCTGCTGAATATCTCAGCAAAATATGCGACGGAGCGGGAACAATTCAATGTGCCGATCATCGATCATCAAGCTGTATCTCATATGCTTGCTGAAATGGCCATGGAAATCGAAGCGCTTCGTTCATTCACATATCGGGTCGCATGGATGGTGGATCAAAAGGAAAAAATCATCAAGGAAGCGGCCATGCTCAAGCTGTTTGGTTCGGAAGTGTATAATCGCGTCGCCGATAAGGCTGTGCAAATCCATGGCGGGATCGGTTACATGAAGGACTACCCAGTGGAACGCTTTTTCCGTGACGCCAGAATCACTAGAATATATGAAGGTACGTCCGAAATTCAGAAAAATATCATTGCAGCGCAATTGAAGAAAAAATATCAACACTAGTCTAAAGGGAAAGTGGAGGGATTCGCATGGATTTACGCTTATCGGAAGAACAAAAAATGGTCCAAAAAACAATCCGCAAGTTCGTGGAGAATGAATTGATTCCTTTGGAAAATGAAGTGCTTCGTAATGAAATGGCAGGAAAACCCAGTTTGCCAGAGGGGACATTGAAAGAATTACAGGAAAAAGCAAAAAAAGCAGGTTTTTGGGGCATCAATACGCCTGAAGAGTATGGCGGGGCGGAATTAGGACAGCTTATGATGGCCATCGTCTTGATGGAAGTGTCAAAGACGTTCGTGCCTTTTAGCTTTGGCGGATCAGCTGATAATATCCTCTATTATGGAAATGAAGAACAGAAAAAGAAATACTTGATTCCAACGATCAACGGGGAGAAGAAATCCTGTTTTGCGATGACGGAACCAGGTGCTGGTTCAGATACGAGGAATATAAAAATGACGGCTGTAAAAGATGGGAGCGACTGGGTGCTTAACGGGGAAAAAACGTTCATTACTGGCGGGAATGATGCCGATTTCGTCATGGTCATCGCTGTTACGGACAAAGCTCGTCATCAGGCGACAGGTACTGAGGGTGTAACCTGTTTCATCGTCGACCGTGATATGGGCTGGAGGTCTGAATATATTCATACGATGGGAGAATGGGGGCCGGCTGCGTTAGTTTTCGATCATGTCAGGGTACCAGAGGAAAACATCTTAGGGGAAATACATGGCGGTTATCAACTGGGCTTGGAATGGATTGGGTTTGCCAGGTGGATTGTCGGGGCGCGTGCTGTCGGATCTGCGGAAAGGTTGCTTCAAATGGCGATCGAGTATGCGAAAGAACGAGTCACCTTCGGCAAGCCGATCGCCGAACGTCAGGCCATCCAATGGCAGATTGCCGATTCGGCAGTGGAAATCGAAGCGGCTCGGTGGCTTGTATTGAACGCCGCTTTTACACTTGATAATGGAGAAGACAACCGTCATTTGGCTTCAATGGCAAAGCTCTATGGGGCGAATATGGGGAATCGGGTCGTTGACCGCGTATTGCAGATACATGGCGGCATGGGGTATACGAAAGAGCTTCCCATCGAACGGTGGTATCGGGAGGCAAGGCTGTGGCGGATTTATGATGGAACGGATGAAATTCAGCGGATGATCATTTCCCGTAATTTGATCAAGGGGCATGTGAAATTAGGACAATTCTTATAATGAATGAGGAGGAAACGAGGATGACAGGGAGATTTGCAGGGAAAACCGCACTGGTAACGGGTGGAAGCAGGGGAATCGGCCGGGCGATCGTCGAGCTGTTTGCCAGTGAAGGCGCAAAGGTAGCCATCATCGATATCAACGAAGAGGTATTGATGTCAACGGGAAATGAATTAAGAGACAAGGGATACACCATTTTTACGAAGGTGGCAAATGTGGTCGATCCCGAAGAAGTCGAAGCTTCGGTCACCGAAATAGCCCGCACATTCGGCTCGCTTGATATTCTGGTGAATAATGCTGGGGTCATTCGGGATAATCTCCTCTTCAAAATGACCGATTCAGATTGGCAGACCGTGATGGATGTGCATTTAAAAGGAACCTTTAATGCAGTTCGTGCTGCTCAGAAGCATATGGTTGCCAACAAGTTTGGAAGGATCATCAACATATCCTCGACTTCCGCGCTTGGAAACCGCGGCCAAGCCAATTATTCAGCTGCTAAAGCCGGGCTGCAGGGATTAACGAAAACACTTGCGATCGAGCTTGGCAAATATGGAATTACGGCCAATTCCGTTGCCCCCGGTTTTATCGAAACCGAAATGACGAAGGAAACAGCGAAGCGGGTGGGCATAAGCTTTGAACAATTCATTCAGGATCGTGCAAACAGCATTCCTGTTGCGAGGAGCGGCCAGCCCCATGATATTGCGCATGCTGTGGCATTCTTTGCCGATGAAGCATCTTCATTCATCAGCGGGCAGGTTTTATATGTTGCGGGCGGTCCAAAAAATTAAGAATAAAGGCGGGATGATATGTTTAACGATAGCATTGGAAAGCGATCTACCCCCGTTAAGAACATTGTGGAACGGGGAGCCGTAAAAAAATTCGCAATCTCGATCGGTGATCCGCACCCGATTTTCATTGATGAAGAAGCAGGTCGGCAATCCAGATATGGAACGAATATTGCACCGCCAACCTTCCCGCGGGTTTTTGATTATGGCACGATAGAATCGCTGAATCTACCGGGTAAAGGCCTGATTCATGGCGAACAGGTTTATCGGTACAAACGGCCGCTTTTGATTGGTGAGGAAATCACCTGTTATTCGGAAGTGAAAGATTACTATGAAAAAAAAGGAAAACATGGCGAAATGGGATTTCTGGCATTGGAAAATTACGGGTCGGCTGCCGACGGTGAAGTGGTGTTTATTGCTGAGCAGCTTGTCATCATCAATGAAACGATCAGAAAGAAGGTGATGAGCAAGTGACCACATTGACCGAACTCCATATTGGTGATTCGTTGCATCCAATCGAGCTGAACCCTGTATCGCGTCTGGACCTGATTAAGTACGCTGGTGCATCAGGCGACTTCAATCCCATTCATACCATTGACGATGAAGCGAGAAATGCAGGTCTTCCCGGAATCATCGCCCATGGGATGTGGACGATGGGCAATTTGGCAAAGCTTTTCAGCAATCTGTATGAAATTGGCTTTATCGAAGAATACAAGATTCGTTTCAAAGGGATGGTTTTCTTGAATGATGTCATCACCCTCTCTGCCGATTTAAAAGAAAAAAGTGAAGATAGATATTATTTCAGAGTCGCAGCAACTGACCAGTCAGGCAGGGAAGCGATCAGCGGAGAGGTCATTTTTAAGGTCTACTGAACGAAAGTAGTGATGAAATTCATTTCATCACTACTTTTTTTAGGCGTGAAGTTCTGCAATTTTAAAGGAGAATCGAGATTTATCCAGAATTGTACTAACAAAGAATTCTTTTTGCGGCGGTGAATAGTTATGAATCAGGTGGAACAGGATTCTCCAATCAAATTGTTCAAAGAATACTCCTTTCCTGCACTTGTTCTGGACGCTGAAGACCGGATAAAGGGATGGGGCTTGTACTTCAATCAATTGATGGACCAAGATGGGGACACGACATTGGCCGGACAATTCGATGAGTGGAAATTTCTCGATAATAATAGACTTGCGGCAGCAAAGCTGCATGATAAAAGATATCTATTTTTGCTCATGAAACGAACGGAGGATGACAATCGTCTTTATATTGGAAGTGAAACACAATTTTTGGATGATTTACTGATAGAAGCCCATGAATCGGACAAACTCAACCGTGCCCTGGATGCCATCATCGAAAGCTCCTATGATGGGATCTATATCACCGACCAACATGGGACGACGCTTTATACCAATTCAGCGATAGAACGGATCACCGGCATCCCTAAAGAGTATTATATAGGCAAGTCGGTGGACCAGCTGATTAAGCGCGGCATCCTGAATGCATCTGTCACGCACAAGGTTGTCAAGCTGAGACGGACGGTATCGGTCGTCCAGGAGAATTTTGCCGGTAAAGAAACCTTGATTACCGGAAGCCCGGTTTTTAATGAAGCTGGGGAGATCGAGCAGGTTGTAACGAATATTAGGGACTTATCAGATCTTAATGAACTGATGCACGAATTGACGAAGGCGAATGAATTGAATCATCAATATAAGCAGGAAATCGAAAAACTGCGAAAAATAACAAGTAAGGATGGAGTCGTCTTTGTCAGTGATAAGATGAAAACGATTTATGAAATCGCCGAAAGAATTTCGGATATCGATGCGACCGTCCTTATCCTTGGAGAAACGGGTGTAGGCAAAGATGTCCTGGCCCGCAATATTTATAATCGGAGCATCCGATCCAAAAAAGGAGACTTCATCAAAATAAATTGCGGGGCCATACCAGCCGATTTATTGGAATCCGAGCTTTTTGGATATGAAGGCGGTGCCTTTACAGGAGCGAATCAAAAGGGGAAACCAGGGATGTTTGAGCTAGCAGAGAGCGGGATTTTGTTTTTGGATGAAGTCGGTGAGCTTCCCTTACAATTGCAGGTCAAGCTGTTGCGGGCCATTCAGGAAAGGGAGATTCAAAGAATCGGCGGTACGAAGCCGAAGAAAATCGATGTCCGCATTATAGCAGCCACGAACCGCAATTTATCGGAAATGGTCAAAGCGGGTGATTTTCGTGAAGATCTTTTTTACAGGCTGAATGTCATTCCGATCACGATTCCCCCATTAAGGGAAAGAAGAGAAGATATTCTGGCATTGATTGACCTGTTTTTAAAAAAAGCGAACGAACAATATAAGTTTTCGAAAGAAATAGATTCACGGCTGAAAGAATATTTTTTTCAACATGATTGGCCGGGAAATGTCCGCGAATTGATAAATATTGTAGAAAGGCTCGTCGTACTGACAGATCATTCATTGTTATCGATGGACGACCTACCGGAAGAATATAAGCCGGAAAACCGAGGCCTATCAAGTTATAACTCTTCGATAACGTTAAAAGCGGCAGTGGAAAGAGCTGAAAAGGAAGTGTTGACAAAAGCGGCCCAAACATATCAAACGACATATGAAATTGCAGCAGCGCTCGATTCAAGTCAGGCAACAATCGTCCGGAAGCTTAAAAAATATCGACTGAAGGTCAGTGAAAAAAATAAGTAAGACAAAGGGGATGCCATTAATTGGTATCCCCTTCAAACTGACTGCAGTCGAATCACGGTTCCTTTACACTCCACTGTGTAGGGGGTGTAGTGAAGGTTTGTCATCCAGTCAAACGGCAAAAGGTTTTGCACGGGAGACGATTTCAACATCTTTTTGGCGTGTGTCCATCTCCTTTCTCTTTCCTCCATAATTTAATGACAATATATCATTTTTTTAATTCAATAATGATATATTCAGTCAAAACTGAATGATAGACATCCCCTTTCAACCCCAATCTTCTCATTTTTACGATTCAATAATGAATTCTTCCTGCTGGGTTGGAGCCAGTTGATCGTGTTTTTACTGCTGGCACGGAACTTGCACTCTTAAAAGAAAATATATCTGCGGACCGTTTCTGGAGAACGTTTGCAGGGAAAGGAGGGAAGGAACTTGGCGATTGTTTGTGAAGAACAGACAGGATGACATCCAGGTGAGACCTGAGGAGTCGGGAACACACTTTTCTTTTAATGTACCAGTCAGCATTCCTCCAACTTGGTAAGAGGCACCATGAACGTTTTCCTCCAAAAGGAAATCTGGGGTCACGAAGCAGGAGTCAATGAAAGATCAAATTAATGAAAGCGTTAACAATTTACTTTTGACACATATACCCAAAAGCAAGGGTGATTGGCGTATCCCTTTTAATTCCTTCACTTAACGATTCCTATCTTTGCCTAAATGGATATTCAAGTAAAAAAATGATGAAACATTTACTGGCACTCCACATCATAATGTTACTCACAATTCCTTCTGACATAAAGATTTTTAACACAAGACCGTTAAAAGCAAGATTCAGCCGTGTAATGCAGTTCATTCCAAATGCCATGCCCCCCACGAAGCGTATAAATCATACGCACTGCAGGCAGCGGAAGCATGATAAGCAAGATGAAATTCAATAATTAGTCAGGGAGGAAGTAGATGGATATATTAATCCAGCAGCTTTTTAATGGCTTGACGATCGGCAGCGTTTATAGTTTAGTTGCCTTGGGATTGACGCTCGTTTACGGGATATTGCATATCCCGAACTTCGCCCACGGTGCCCTCTATATGCTTGGTGGATATATTACATTGTCGATGATGACATTATATGGGGTCAATTACTGGCTGGCGATGTTTGTATCCATTATCGCTGTTGGCTTGCTGGGGGTGCTTTTGGAACGCTTCGTGTTCCGTCTGTTAAGGGATGCGCCTCCCTTGCACGATAAAATAGCGGCAATCGGCATTCTTCTTTTTCTTGAAGCGTTTGCCCAATTTGTCTGGGGTGCAGACTTCCATACCATGAATTCGCCTTATGGCCAGGTTGTCCAGGTCATGGGCTTGACCTTTACGCTTCAGCGATTATTGATTATCGTCGCTGCCATCGTGGTGATGGTTTTACTTTACCTTTTCCTGAAAAAAACGTATACGGGATCAACGATCATAGCGATGTCCCAAAATCGCGAAGGTGCATCTTTGGTCGGCATCAATATCAACAAAGTCGCGATGCTGACCTTCATGATCTCGGGGGGATTGGCTGCCATCGCTTCGTCTCTGGCCTCACCGATAAATTTAGTGTTTCCCGGGATGGGGCATCTGGTGATCCTGAAAGCATTCGTCATCATCATCCTGGGCGGGATGGGAAGTATTCCGGGCGCAATTGTCGGCGGGTATATCCTCGGATTCAGTGAAAGTCTTGGCGCAACCTACGTTTCAAATGACTACAAAGACATCATCGCATTCATTTTATTAGTCGTGATATTGACAGTAAAGCCAACAGGTCTTTTTGCCAAGGGGGAGAGGTAGCATGAGGATCGTGACGAAACGAAATGGATTGATTGCCTTGCTCATCCTTGCTTTTTCATTTCCGTATATCGCCCAAAACGACTATTACCTCCATATGCTGACTCTTTCATTCATTTGGGCGATAGCCGTGTATGGAATCAATTTATTGTCCGGTTATACCGGATACTTGTCGCTGGCGCATGCTGGATTTTTTGCGATTGGTGCCTACTCGCTTGGACTCCTGACGGTGAAGGCCGAAATGAACTTCTGGCTGGCGCTTGCAGGAGCCTGTGTTATAACATGTGTGATCGGTCTCTTGATCGGATTGATCGCACTAAGGACAAAGGAGCACTTCTTTGCGATTTATACGCTATGCGTAGGTTATATCATTTACCTTGTCATCGATAAATGGGAGGGGCTCACGGAGGGGGTCAGGGGCCTGATCGGCATCCCCGCCCCAGGGAGCATCGGTCCAATCACCTTTGATACGGCAGCTTCACAATATTACCTCGTTCTCCTATTCCTGTTAGCCGTAATCGTCATCATGTATCGAATCATACATTCGTTGACCGGGAGGACCTATATCGCCATCAGGAACAGCGAGGACCTTGCCCGGACGATTGGTATCTCGACAATGAAGAATAAGCTAACCGCTTTTGTCTTATCCACATTCTTTGCCGGGCTTGCAGGAGCCTTGTATGCATCTTTCATTCGTTTCATTGGACCTGATATCGGATCAACAGCCATCATGTTCGATTTGTTGATGTACTTGCTTGTTGGTGGTATCGGAACGCTTTCGGGTCCATTGGTAGGGACGTTGCTGCTCGTGATTCTTTCTCAGAATCTGCAGTTCCTGCAAAAATACCGAATGTTGATATTCGGTCCATTGCTTACATTAATCATTATCTTTTATCCAAGGGGGCTCGCCGGTGCCGCCTTTGAATGGCAAAGGAAACGAAGGGATAAGAAGCTATCCATGGTCAGAGCCGATATGCATATGAAAGCGGAGGAGGGATGAATTTTGCTGATCGAGACTAAGAATTTAACGAAGCGCTTCGGCGGCTTGGCGGCGGTCAATTCAGTGGATTTCATCATTGAAAAAGGAAGGATTAATGCCATAATCGGTCCTAATGGTGCGGGGAAATCCACTTTTTTTAACTTGATCAGTGGCTTTCACCGGCCAAGTTCAGGCTCGGTATTTTTTAACGGCATGGATATCACCAAGCTTCCTGCAAACGAAATAGCGGCCTTGGGCATTTCAAGAACCTTTCAATCGACCAGTCTTTTTGATCAATCGACCGTATTGGATAATGTCATCATCGGGCATAGACTGAGAACTAAATCCAATTTGGCGGACGCCATCTTTCGGACAAAGCGTTTAAAGCGGGAGGAAATGGCATGCAGGGAAAAGGCGATGGAGGCACTCGGTGTTGTCGGGCTGACGAAAGCAGCTGACAAAATCGTAGCCGGCATTTCACAAGAAGAGAAGAAGCGTACAGCGATTGCTTTGGCCCTTGCAACCGAACCGGAGATCCTCTTTCTTGATGAACCTGCTGCGGGCATCAACCCTGATGAAACGGAAGGATTGACAGAGCTGATAAAAAAATTGAATACAACGGGACTTACCGTATGTTTAATCGAGCACAAAATGCATATGATCATGAATTTGGCAGATCACATCATGGTCCTCAATTACGGGGAAAAAATTGCCGAGGGCTCGCCAAAGGAAATACGTGGGAATGATGCAGTGATCAAAGCCTATTTGGGAGGTAGCGCTAGTGCTTAAGTTAATCGATGTAGCCGTAGCTTATGGGAGCTTCACTGCAATCAAGCGTGTGAATATTGAAGTCGAGAAGGGGGAAATTGTGGTTCTGCTTGGAGCTAACGGTGCGGGGAAAAGTACGACCTTTCGTTCCATAAGCGGCATCAGTAAGCTAGCACGAGGAGAAATCCATTTTCAAGGCAGTCCCATAGGGGGAAGGGCGCCGGATAAAAATGTTCGGGAGGGAATTGTCCAGTGTGCCGAGGGGCGTAAACTATTTCCCCGGATGACTGTCCAGGAAAATCTGAAAATGGGAGCTTATGTACATCGGAAGAAAAAGGATGATATCAAGCGCTCCTTGGAATACGTCTATCATTTATTCCCGGTTTTACGGGAAAAGCATCATGATGAAGCGGGAAGTCTTAGCGGCGGCCAGCAGCAAATGCTGGCAATCGGAAGGGCACTGATGTCGAAGCCGAAATTATTGATGCTTGATGAGCCGTCAATTGGGCTTGCCCCCCTTATCGTGGAGCAGATGTTTCAAGTCATAGAAGAAATAAACCGAGAAGGGATCACAATCCTGCTTGCAGAACAAAATGCGAATGCCGCCCTCGGCATTGCCAAAAAAGGATATGTTTTTGAAAATGGGGAAATTGTCGTTCAAGGCACAGCAACTGAGTTATTGGCTAATGATGAAGTGAAAAAAGCCTATATTGGGGCATGAAAATGGAATGGAGGGTTTATATGAAAAAGCTAACAGCATCATTCGTTCTACTGCTGCTAATAATGACAGTGTTGGCCGGATGCAATAAAGGCGACAGCCCCGCATCGAGCAATGGCAATGGGAAAGGTGAAAACGTCGTCAACATTGGCTTCAGCGGTCCATTGAGCGGGGCTGCTGCGCTATACGGGAAGCGGACGTTGAATGGTGTTGAAATGGCCGTAAAGGAAATTAACGATGCAGGTGGGTTTGAAGTGAAAGGAAAAAAATATACACTGAACCTAGTATCGCTCGATGACAAATACTTGCCGAATGAAACAGGGGCGAATGCGAAACGATTGGTCCAGGAGTATGATACGCCGATCATCTTCACGCCGCATAGCGGAGGGGTGCTGGCACTTCAGGTCTTTAATGAACAGGAAAAATTCATCATTGGTGCATATACGAGTGAACCGGCGGTAACGGAAAGCGGAAATTCATTGACCGTACGGATTCCACCGAATTACGAAGGCTATATTGAACCTTTTACATCTTATGCAATGGAACACTCCGGCAAGAAAATGGCCGCACTGCCGACATCTTCGCAATATGGAAAAGATTGGACCGAAGCGATACTTCCATATTGGGAAAAGCAAGGGGGCAAGGTCGTTTATAAATCGTCGATTGATTTTGCCAAAGAAACCGATTTCTTTACGATCGTTACGAATGCCCTTAAGAAAGATCCTGATGTCCTGTTTATCGGCGGTGCCTCAGAACCTACGGCAAAAGTGGCGAAGCAAGCAAGGGAGCTAGGATTCAAAGGCGGATTCATCATCATGGACCAAGCAAAACTTGACCAAATGAAACCGATTTCCGGTTCATACGAAACATTGGAAGGATCCATCGGGGTGCTGCCGCTGATAGATTCTGATGAAGAGGCGGTGCCTGCCTTCGTCAAGAATTACCAAAAGCAATACAAGGAAGATCCAAGCTCGGAGGTAGGCTTGAATTATATCGCCATGCATGCGTTTGTCGAAGCAATGAAAGCTGCAGGCAGCGTGGATGATGCTCAGGCCATCAGGGAGCATATGCAAGATGGTCTTGCAAATTTAGCTCCCGAACAAAAAATATACGACATACCTTCCATTGATGAACATGGCGGATTTGCATCAACCATTGTCGTCGGTGCCGTGGAAGGCGGAAAAGTCGTCCCCATTCGATGAGGACATCCCGTTAGCTTGTTACCATTTCCATTAACGTGTGCCTGGCCTCGGCCGGCACACGTTTTTTGTTGTCCATTTCTGTGGATTAGGAGCTCTGGTATCATGTAAGGTCTTTGAAAGTGTGGTGATTATTAGGGATGATGGATAAAAAATTTAAGAATATTCAAAAAAACTTGTCACCCGGTAATGAAAACGTTATCATTGAATATAATATAAAATATAATTTCATTATTACCACAAAAAAAATGAAATTATATTTAATAAACGATTAATGGGAGGATTTATTTGTCTATGGAAGAGCATTTGCATTCATTAACGACTGAAATGCGAAATGAAGGGACGATGAACATCGATCGCATGGATACGATGGAAATCATTTCAGCAATCAATAAGGAAGATTTAAAAGTGGCGTTAGCCGTGCAGGAGGCTTTACCGGTGATTGAAACAGCGGTCGACTGGGCTTGTGAATCGTTAAGGAAAGGGGGAAGGCTCATATACATTGGAGCCGGAACGAGCGGAAGGCTCGGTGTTCTCGATGCGGTTGAATGTCCGCCGACCTTCAGCAGCCCTCCTGAAATGGTCCTCGGAATAATCGCTGGGGGAGAAAAGGCATTCGTTCATGCCATTGAAGGGGCAGAGGATAAAGAACAGTCCGGGGAACGTGATTTAATCGAGGCTGGCCTCACAGCAGACGATACGGTAATCGGCATAGCAGCAAGCGGGCGAACCCCTTATGTGAGAGGGGCTTTACATTATGCCAAAAAAATTGGCGCTAAAGCAGTTGCATTATCAAGCAATAAAAACTCGAGCATTACAGAAGCTGCGGATATTGGAATTGAAGTCGTGGTAGGTCCAGAGGTTTTAACAGGGTCCACCAGAATGAAAGCGGCAACGGCCCATAAAATGGTGCTTAATATGATTTCAACGGCAACCATGATCAGGCTGGGGAAAGTATATGAAAATCTGATGGTTGATGTACATGTAAGCAATCAAAAACTGAGGGAGCGTGCCATACGCATCATTGAAACGGTGACGGATGCAGATCATGACCACGCGATGAAGATGCTCGAAAAGGCAAATAATCAGGTAAAGCCAGCGATTGTCATGATAAAAACATCCAGAGATTATAATCAGGCAATGGAGTTACTGGAAAAAGCGGATGGAGATGTCAGAATGGCAATCTCGATCGGCGAAGATTAAGGAGAGAAGCAAACGATGGCTACTGGAGGACTATCAATCATACAGACAATGCTGAACAAGCTTCCGCAATCAGAACAAAAACTAGCAGAATATATTCTTCAAAATCCTCATGAGGTGGTGAACAGCACAGTACAAGAATTGAGTACATCCGCCAATTCAAGTGGTGCTGCCGTGATCAGGTTGTGTAAATCACTTGGAATAAAGGGATTTCAAGATTTGAAAATACGGATTGCCGGTGATTTGATGAAGAATGTCGAGCAAGGATACCGGGATATCGAGCCCTCTGAATCGCTGTATCGAATTGTCGAGAAAACGACGAGCAATTCGATACAGACGATCCGGGATACAGCTGACATCCTCGATCACGACAACCTCAAACAAGCCATTGCACTAATGCTGGAGGCAAAAAACATCCACTTTTGCGGAGTCGGTGCCTCCAATATCGTTGCTGCCGACGCTCAGCAAAAATTGCTCCGCATCAATAAAGGAGCAACCGCTTTTACGGATATGCATCTGATTGCAACGTTGATTGCCAATGCGGAGGAAAGTGATGTCGTTTTTGCCATCTCATTCTCGGGAGAGACGCCTGAAGTTGTCAACATATTGAAGCTTGCAAAAGAACGGGGAGTGAAGACGATCGGGCTGACTCATTTTGGTCAAACGACAGTTTCTTCGTTATGCGATGCCTCGCTCTACACATCGTTTTCGAATGAGGCGCCCTTCAGAAGCGCAGCGACATCCTCACGATTGGCACAACTATACTTGATTGACATTTTGTTTTTAGGAATGGCTTCTGAGCAATATGAAGCGACCGTCCGATATATCGATAATACTAGAGCAGCCATCAAATCGATGACAGATGGTTATAAATGAAAATTCCATAGTTTATACAAAGGGGGAGCTTTGATATGGCTAAAAAAGATAAATACGCCAGTTTAGCGGAAAATTTATTGGAGAAATTGGGCGGACGGGCGAATGTTGCCACCGCTGTACATTGCATGACCAGATTGCGGGTGATGCCAATCGACCGTTCAAAGGTGAATATGGTGGAAATAAAGGAAACGGAAGGCGTTCTTGGCGTCATTGAAGAGGAGACGATTCAAATTGTGCTCGGGCCAGGTGTGGTGAACAAGGTTCATGCGGAATTTGAAAGGCTTCTCGGTCCTGCTGGGGATGTGGACTTAAAAGAAATGGCCTCAAAGAACAAATCAGAGATTGCTAGTAAAAACGCAAAGCCGTTCAAACTTTTTCTCCGCAGGATTGCTAGCATTTTCATCCCGCTAATTCCTGCATTGGTAGCATCAGGTTTGATTACTGGAATCACGAAAGCAATCGTTCAAGCGGGCTGGCTTGCGGCAGAATCCCAACTAGCGATCACATTGACCGTCATCGGATCAGGTTTATTTGCTTACTTGGGGATTTTGGTCGGAACGAATGCTGCAAAAGAATACGGAGGATCACCAGCTCTAGGCGCAGTCGCAGGAATACTGGTCATTAATCCGGCCGTCGGCGACATTTCATTATTCGGTGAAAATCTGCTCCCAGGCCGCGGCGGTCTGATTGGCGTGCTTTTTGCCGCCATTTTCATGGCGCTCGTGGAACAGCAAGTCAGGAAATTCATTCCTCAATCACTCGATATCATATTGACGCCAACCATTGCCTTGTTAATCACAGGTATTGTCACCTACGTCGTTTTTATGCCAGTAGGAGGATTTTTATCGGATGCCATCACCTCGGGATTATTGAATCTTTTGGATATTGGCGGTGTCGTGGCTGGGTTCGTGCTTGGCGCTGCCTTCCTGCCGCTCGTCATAACCGGTTTACATCAAGGGTTGACACCTGTTCACCTTGAATTGATCAATTCGATTGGAGATGATCCGCTCCTCCCAATTTTAGCCATGGGCGGTGCAGGCCAAGTCGGCGCGGCCTTTGCCATTTACATGAAAACGAAGAAAGCCAGCCTTAAAAGAGCTATCGGCGGGGGGCTACCATCAGGGCTGCTCGGTATCGGCGAACCACTCATATTCGGGGTGACCCTTCCACTGGGCAGGCCATTCCTGACCGCCTGTTTAGGAGCAGGGGTCGGCGGAGCCTTTCAAGCTCATTTCGGAATTGCGACGTTGGCAATCGGGGTATCGGGACTTCCGCTAACGTTTTTAGTGCACGCAAACCAAATTCTGCTGTTCTTGGCTGGATTGTTCCTTTCTTACGCAGCAGGATTCATTTTCACCTATTTATTCGGTTTCAAAGATGAAATGGCGGTTGAGTTCAAGTGATCGGGTTTTCCTTTTATCTGCAAGATCCGGGTGCAGAAAATCAAATCATTCAAGCTGCGAACCTAGGAGCGAGGCGAGCGTTTACCTCGCTTCATATTCCAGAAGAAAAAGGTGAACTTGTCGGAAGGATGCATGAGCTTTTAACGCTTGCTCAGAGTTTCGGGGTGGAAATACATGCAGATGTATCCTTAAAGACGCTGGATCATTTGGGGATTGCTGATTTTACGGATTTAGTGCCATTGGGCGTGAAAGGGATTCGCCTTGATGATGGTTTTGACGTGCAAACGATACTCTCTTTATCCAACGAGTTTTCCCTATCATTAAATGCAAGCACACAGAATGAAAACGAGCTGCTGGAGGTACTTGAAAGCGGGATAAAGCCGGAAAATCTGATTGCTTGGCATAACTTTTATCCAAGGCCCGAAACGGGCCTTGAGGAGGCATTCTTTCATGAGCAAAATCGAATGTTCAAACATTATGGAATACCGATCTTTGCTTTCATCCCAGGTGTAGCGGATAAGCGCGGTCCGTTGCATGCCGGTCTCCCGACGCTTGAAAAACATAGGTTCATGAATCCTTACGCGGCCGGCGTTGATCTGCTTTCTCAAGTAGATGCGGTATACATTGGCGATCAAGGGACAAAAGGGGATTTGCTTCAAAATCTCCTCAACTATGAAAATCTGAATATTCTTTCTTTAAGGATTAAATCTGAACTTTTGCCTAGTGGCTCATACAAATTAAGGCCGGATATATCTCGGGATGTATTCAGGCTGCAAAATACCCGCGTGACTGGGGCCGTTGAGCCAAACCAAACGGTAGGACGCAGCCTTGGTGCCATTACGATGGATAATGATGGATATGGTCGCTATCGGGGAGAAATTCAAATTTGCAGAAGGAACTTGGAGGCCGATCACCGGGTCAATGTGATAGGTCGAGTCGTGGAAGAGGACCTCCCCTTGCTCGCCAGTCTAAAACCTGGTCATTCCTTAGTGTTGGTAAATGAAGGACGAAAGTAATTCCGGAGAACGACCTGGGAAAGTACGATTCGAGGGCATGATTACGATAGGCGGCTGAAGGGATACCGGAAGCCGCCTACTTTCTTTTCACGGTCTTTGTAAGACCTGAAAAAATAAAGGGGGAAGCCTTGATGATCATTCGGAAATCGGTCACTGCTGGATTCGCAATTCTCTTGATTATTTCCCTTCTTGGAGGGCATGTCGCTGCTAAGGAATCAGTGAAAGGGAAGCACGTAACGAATATAGATGAAATGATAGCAAGCATGTCGCTTGATGAAAAAATCGGTCAAATGCTCATGCCGGACTTTCGCAATTGGCAGAAACAAAGTGAAGAGAATGCCACAGGGTTTATTGAAATGAACTCCGAGGTTGCAGGCATCATCGAAAAATATCATTTAGGCGGTGTAATCTTGTTTGCCGAGAATGTTGTTGACACTGAACAAACAGTCCGGCTCACGGATGGCTTGCAAAAGGCAAGCCCGCATGTTCCATTGTTCATTACGATCGATCAAGAGGGGGGAATCGTAACCAGACTTCAGACGGGAACGAATCTGCCTGGGAACATGGCACTTGGTGCAGCCAGAAAGGAGGAATATGCTTATCAGAGTGGAGAAATCATTGGTTCGGAGCTTACGTCACTCGGCATAAATGTGAATTTTGGCCCGTCAATCGATGTGAATAATAATCCAGCAAATCCGGTGATCGGTGTCCGTTCCTTCAGTTCCGACCCGTCGCTCGTATCGAAGCTTGGCATTCAAACGGTAAAGGGATTGCAAAAACAGAACATGATAGCAACGGCCAAACACTTCCCCGGTCATGGGGATACGGCTGTGGATAGCCATTATGGCCTGCCCCTTGTTTCTCATGATAAAGAGCGGCTGCGCACCATTGAGTTGGTTCCTTTTCAAAAAGCCATCGATGCTGGCGTGGATATGATGATGACAGCTCATGTTCAGTTTCCTGCGTTCGATGATACGATGTATATCAGTAAAAAAGATGGTCAACAAATCATGGTACCAGCAACGCTTTCCGATAAGGTCATTACAGGTCTTCTTCGGAAAGAGATGGGATATGACGGCGTAGTGGTGACGGATGCCCTGAATATGAAGGCCATTGCAGATAATTTTGGCCAAGAGGAGGCCGTGGTGCTAGCCATCAAGGCTGGCGTCGATATTGCCTTAATGCCGGCCCAGGTCAATTCGCTCGACATGGAGAAAAATTTGTCCTCCGTTTTCAATGCCGTGAAATCAGCTGTGGAAAGCGGGGACATTGGCTTGGATCAAGTCAATGACTCCGTTACACGAATAGTAAAGCTAAAAGAGAAGCGGGGGATTTTGGATGAAAAAGCTGCCGCTCCTTCGCTCGATAAAAAAATTAAAAGGGCCCTTCAGGTGGTCGGGAGTAAAGACCATTTGAAAAAGGAAAGGAAAATCGCAGAAGCTGCCATTACCATATTGAAAAATGAAAAAAGGACCTTGCCTTTCGAACCGAAGAAGAGTGACAGGATCTTAATTCTTGCTCCTTACGATGATCAAGTTGAATCCATGTCTAAAAGCATCCGCGAATTGGTCGATAAAAAGAAGTTGAAGCAGATTCAGGTAACAAGCATGAGCTATTCGGAAAAGACATTCACAGATGAAGTGGCCAGACTGATCAATAAAGCCGATTTTGTCATAACTGGCTCCTATATTGTAAAAAATGATCCTATTATCAAGGATGGGGCGATCGATGACAGTATCCAGGATGCAAAAAGGTGGGCAACGTCCTTTCCAAGAGCGGCAATGAATCATGCAAACAAAAAAGGGAAAAAATTGGTTGTGATGAGTTTAAGAAACCCTTATGATGTCGCTAACTTCGATGAAGCAAAAGCTGTGCTTGCCGTATACGGGTATAAAGGGTATTCGAACGGACGATATAGGCAGCCCAATATACCGGCTGGCATATCGGCAATTTTCGGAGCATCAAAGCCCCGAGGCATCTTGCCGGTCGATATTCCTTCAGTAATCAAACCTGCTGAAAAACTTTATAAATTTGGATATGGATTAGATATGAAAAGCGGCAAACCAATAAAAATGAAGGGGGAAGCAAATTGAAAAAAATGATGATTGTATTGGCCGTTTTCTTGTTGGCATTTTGCCTCTCCTCCTCTAAAAGTGTTACGGCGATAAAGGAAAAGAAAAAAACAAGGGTCAGTACGGGGATCGAGGTTCTTTTAAAAGAAGAGAAGAAGCTTTTAAAAGGAAAGAAAGTGGGCTTGATAACGAATCCAACCGGCATTGATTCCCATTTGACCAGTGTCGTCGATTTGCTTCATGATGAACCGGATATACAATTGACTGCCTTATTCGGTCCCGAGCATGGGGTGCGCGGAGATGCGCAAGCAGGTGCAAGTGTGGATTTTTATAAAGATGAGAAAACAGGATTGCCCGTATATAGCTTATATGGAAAAACGAAAAAACCGACCCCTGAGATGTTAAAAGATGTTGAGGTCCTGGTTTTCGACATCCAGGATGTCGGCACCCGCTATTACACCTATATCTATACGATGGCATATGCGATGGAAGCGGCGAAAGAAAACGATATCCCATTTATCGTACTGGACCGGCCGAATCCACAAGGCGGTGAAGCTATAGATGGACCCGTGCTTGAACAGGAATTTTCATCGTTCGTCGGAATGTACCCCATTCCGCTCAAACATGGCATGACAGTCGGTGAACTTGCGACATTATTCAACAAGGAATTCAAAATTGGAGCAAACCTCAAGGTCATCAAGATGAAAGGCTGGAAGCGCGAAATGGATTATGAAGCAACAGGGCTTCCATTTGTCCTGCCATCACCCAACATGCCAACGGTTTCAACTGCATTCGTTTATCCTGCAACAGGATTGATCGAGGGAACGAATGTGTCCGAAGGCAGGGGAACGACCAAGCCATTCGAATTGATTGGTGCACCCTATATGAACGGAGATGTACTTGCCACGAGGCTGAATGCATTGCGCTTACCGGGCGTTCAATTCAGGGCAGCTTCCTTTACACCGCTGTTTTCCAAGTATGCAGGCGAGCTTAGTCACGGGGTCGAAATGTATGTAATGGATCGAAAGAAATTCAAGGCAGTGCCAACCGGTCTCCATCTCATCAAGACCATCCATGATCTATACCCGGATGAATTTGAGTTCCTGCAAGCTAATAATTTCAATCTATTGATCGGCAATGGGTGGGTAAAACGGGAAATTGAGGCTGGTTCATCTGTAACGGAAATCATGAAAAAATACCAGGGAGACCTCGATGCATTTAAAAAGGTCCGTAAAAATTACTTGCTTTATAGATAAATAAATACAATATAGAATTATCTCTGGCGGCAGGCAAACTCGGGTTTAAGGAGTTTACCTGCTTTTTTTAAGCTTTCGGGGCCAGTGCTTTTTCGATTCAGCAAACTATCGTTATGCAGTCTCCCTAGGGGGGCATTTGACTGAATGGCTGGATCAATAAATGAAATCCAGTTCTAAAATGGAAGAAACGGTTGTCTAATAGAGTATGGGGTTTACCCCTAAATCATTGATGTCAGGAGGAGAGTGGATGAAAAAATACCTTCAGAAAATTGGCAGATCCCTGATGCTTCCGGTAGCCGTCCTGCCGGCAGCAGCGATATTGATGGGGATAGGCTATTGGATAGACCCGGCTGGATGGGGGACAGGAAGTCCGTTAGCGGCTTTTCTGATCAAAGCTGGTTCTTCGGTCATATCCAATATGTCCATCTTGTTTGCTGTCGGTATCGCCATAGGGATGTCAAGAGGGAAAGATGGTTCAGCCGCTTTGAGTGGGCTTGTAGCCTTTCTGGTCGTAAAGACATTGCTTTCGCCGGAGTCGGTTGCGATGCTTCAGGGAATCGATGTAAAAGAAGTGAACGCAGCTTTTGCGCATATCGATAATCAATTCATCGGCATTCTCTCTGGGCTTGTGGCTGCTTCCATGTTCAATCGGTTTAGTAAGGTCGAGCTGCCGGATGCTTTCGCCTTCTTCAGTGGCAAAAGGCTGGTGCCCATCATCACGGCAGTTGTGATGCTGTTTGTTTCACTTATCTTATTTTTCATATGGCCGCTTATTTATTCCTGGTTGGTTGCATTCGGGGAAGGCATAAGTGGATTAGGCGCCGCTGGTGCAGGTCTATACGGCTTCTTCAACCGGCTGTTGATTCCGACAGGACTGCATCATGCCTTAAATTCCGTATTCTGGTTTGATGTCATCGGGCTTAATGATATCGGCAATTTCTGGGCGGGGACGGGAATAAAAGGGACGACAGGCATGTACCAAGCCGGCTTCTTTCCCGTCATGATGTTCGGCTTGCCCGCAGCGGCGCTTGCAATGTACCATTCGGCTAAATCCAAGAAAAAGAAACAAGTGGCTTCCTTGATGCTTGCCGCAGGATTTGCATCATTCTTTACAGGAGTCACAGAGCCCTTGGAATTTGCCTTCATGTTTGTTGCCCCTGCGCTTTTCGTGGTTCACGCCTTATTGACCGGTATTTCATTGGCGATTGCCGCTACTTTCCACTGGACAGCAGGATTTGGATTTAGCGCTGGATTTATTGATTTCGTGCTAAGTTCAAGGTTGCCACTGGCAAATGAACCTTATATGCTGCTTCTTCAAGGTCTTGCTTTTGCTGTCATCTACTATTTCCTATTTCGCTTCTTAATTGCCAAGTTCAATTTGGTGACGCCTGGCAGAGAGGATGACCCAGTAAAACTTGACGGAGGAGAAAAAATGCAGGCAGGGAGCAGCCGAATCGAGCTTAACGGGAATCAAAGTAAATTCTTCAGGATCGCCGCCACTATTTATGAGGGGCTCGGCGGGGACACCAATGTAGTATCTGTCGATAACTGCGTTACCCGTTTACGCGTCGAAGTGGAGGATATGGAAGCGGTAAATCAAAGCAAAATTAAATCGGCAGGAATTGCAGGCATCAATGTAGTCGGTCCCAAAAGCATACAAGTCATTGTCGGGCCTCAGGTGCAATTCATAGCTGAAGAGATTGAAAAAATCCGAAGGCGCTAATCAATGGGATGGTGATGAGCCGCATTCATGATGCTGATGGTTCTCGAATGGTGAAGTGTTGGATGTTCTACGATCAGAAATGTTTACGCAGCTTTCTGATCGTAGATTGTGAGGATCATCCCACCGATTGAGAATTTACAATCGTAAGGACAGCCTTTTTTGAAAATAGTATAAAACGAATTAATGTTCTATAATATAGCGAGGCCCTGAAAAAAGGAATTTTATATAAGGGAAGAGAATTAATTAAGGAAGGAATTCCGTCATTATGATAACCAGATGGAAAAAACCCGTTTCCTTATATGGCATCCTTTTTTAGCTCTGGCAGCATACATAAATTTAAAAAACGGTTTGTCATAGTTTTGGATTTTACGATTTTTAGGAGTAGGGAGGTACCGATCATGTATCAACCAAAAACAAAAGAAACGGATTCCAGTGTCATGGAGTTCATTGAGAATGTCGATAATCCGAAAAAGCGTGAAGACGCATACAAGTTATTGGATGTTTTCTCTGAAACGACAGGATTTGAAGCGAAGATGTGGGGACCGAGCATCATAGGATTCGGTAGCTATCATTATAAATATGAATCCGGTCACGAAGGGGATGCCCCCCTTGTCGGCTTTTCACCCCGAAAAGCAAAGATCAGTCTATACTTTTCACTGGAAGAGAACCAAAGGGAGGAACTGTTGCGTTCATTTGGAAAGCATACTTCAGGAAAAGGCTGTGTGTACATCAATAAAGTAGCAGATATCGAGCTTGATGTATTGAAACAATTCATAATTCAGTCCGTGAAATTTTTGAGAGAAACATATCCGAACGGGGAGTGATTAATTCGGTTCCGTTATGATCTCTTTATGGACAAAGAAAGTGAGTGGGTAGGAAATGGGAAAAATTAAAGTGGGAATCGTCGGGTACGGCTTGTCAGGTGCAACATTTCACGCGCCTTTACTTACTGTTTTAGAGCAATTTCACATTGCGAAAGTGGTCAGCTCCCAGAAGGAAAAGGTAAGGAAAGACTTGAAGGACACGGAAGTGGTAGGCAGCTTGGAGGATATCCTCGAAGATGAATCAATTGATTTGGTTGTTATCACGACACCAAGCGGATTGCATTATGAAATGGCTAAACAAAGCTTATTAGCCGGTAAACATGTTGTCCTGGAAAAACCGATGGTGGTGAAAACCTGGGAGGCAGCGGATCTCATAAAAATGGCCGAGGAAAAGAATTTGCTTTTGAGTGTCTACCATAACCGCAGATGGGATAATGATTTTTTGACGGTAAAAAAACTGCTGGATGATGGCGTGCTTGGTGATATTAATACCTACCAGGTTCACTATGATCGATTCAGGCCGGTTGTCAGGGATAGATGGAGGGAGAAACCAGGTCCGGGCTCGGGAACGCTTTATGACTTAGGCTCACATCTCATAGATCAAGCCCTGCATTTGTTCGGGATGCCACAATTCGTTTGGGCAGACGTATTTACGCAAAAGGAGAATGCTGAAACGGATGATTATTTCCATGTCATATTAGGGTATGAGAAGCTAAGGGTCATCCTGCATTCCGGCTCGATCGTCCCGGCTAATGGACCGCGGTTCCAGGTACATGGCAATAAAGGTACATTCATTAAGTATGGACTCGATGGCCAGGAGCAGGCACTTAGTGAAGGGAAAAAACCGGTGGACGGCTCATGGGGTGCCGATATTCCTGAAAACTATGGCCGATTGGTTACGGTTGAAGGCGATAACGAGAAACATGAAACGATCCAAACCTTACACGGCTCTTATTTAACCTATTACAAGGAAATTGCCGACAGTATCTTGATTGGAAGGAAAGCTCCTGTCACGGCTCAAGAGGGCTTAGCGGTGATTCGAATAATTGACGCCGCTTTTGAAAGCAGTCAAGGGAAGAGAGCCGTGTACATAACCTAACCCTTTTCCATCAGGACATGCGTTTGCGCTCACTTTTTTGCGGCTTCATATGCAAAAATACCCCGAATGCAAAAATTCGGGGTATTTGGCATGAATATTTTCCTGGAGATCAGGATAATGCTTTCGCATGATGAGAGCGTTTGTTCCAAGCCATCGTGATCAATAAAGTAATGATCAAAAGGAAAAGCCCCAACATGAACGGGTAGGTAATATGGATATCATACATTAATCCAGCAAGTGTTGGTCCAAGGACATTTCCTATGCTCATATACGCATTATTCATCCCCATTGCAAAGCCCTGCTCATTTCCAGCCATTTTGGAGATCAATGTATTGAGTACAGGACGCAAGATGGAAGTGGAAAGAAAAATGATAAGTGAGATTAAAAAGAAAGTCAGATAACTTGAAGCGAAAAGGGATAGAAGGAAACCGATGGCCGCTACACTGATAAAAATGTTCAGCACATTGACTTCACCGAATCGGCGAACAAGCCGGTCGACGACAAATAGCTGGACGATTACACTGACGATACCGGTCGCTGTAACCATGCCGGCGATATCCTTAGGACTTGAATCGAATTGGTTGTCAAGATAAAGACCGATCACCGATTCGTATGCCATTAAACCAAAACTCATTACAAGGGTAATGATAAGAGGAATGAAAAAGGGCATTTTTACAGATAAGGCAATTTTGCGGACCATTGAGTCATTGCTCTCCGGCGCAGGGGCAGCTTGTGCCGATTTGCTTTCTTTTAAAACGAAAATTGAAAATACCACCGCTGAAAGTGACACAAGGGCAGATATTAAAAAGGGGAACTTCAAGCCAAAGTCCGCTAGAAACCCTCCGATTCCCGGACCGATGACAATGCCTAGGGACATGGCTGCCGAAACTAAGCTATTGCCCTTTGCCCGTTGATCGAAGGTGGTGATATCCGCCACATAAGCGAAAATTGCAGGGATAAGCAAGGCAGCCCCGATCCCGCCGATGACACGGGAAAAATATAATAACCAAATCGAATTGACGGCGTAAAAAACGAACATCGAGAGTGTCAATCCAACGAGTCCGTATATGATCATTTTTCTGCGGCCGTATAGGTCGGTCCATTTTCCGGCAATTGGCGAAAAGATAAGCTGTGCCCCTGCGAAAATGGCAATCATAAGGCCGGCGGCGGTTCCCCCTTGATTAATGGAAGCAAGGTAAGCTGGTAAAATAGGAATAATGATGCCGAAACTTCCTATTGCGATAAACATATTGATCATAAGGATTATGATCTTTTTTCTTTGTTCTGCTGACATGGACAGCCTCTCTCTCTCTCTTTAAAATCCATAACCATTTTACTTCGCATGGTTAATTTTTCGATACGCTAATTATGTTATAGTTTAAGATAGATAGTTGTCAATAAGAAAGGATTGTCAAACATGAATCCAAGCCAATTATATGATTTGCATATAGAAATCAAGGAGTTAAGCAGCCTCTCTCAGGAATTGGTCGAACCGTTAATGGTTAAATACGATTTAACATCCGTCCAGTATCGCGCATTGCAGCTGATAGTTTTGAATGAATCGTTGGCTGTAAAAGATGTATCGAATCATTTGAGGATCAAACCAGCAGCCGGAACGGCGTTAATCGACAGGCTTGAACGAAAGAGTTTGATTGAAAGGTGTCACAGTGAAGATGATCGACGAGTCGTATACATCCGAGCGACCGACAGCGGCAAAGAATCGTATCATTCCATTAATAAGTGCTTCACCGATATCTTTAACAACTTTTATGGTGTGTTAACTGAAGAGGAAACGGAACGGTTAAAACAAATTGTCGGTAAGCTGACAGAGCATGTTTCATCCTGTATAGATGATCAGTGTTAATCTTGCAAATAAGGGCTCTCTCCTTTTAAAATAGAAACCTAAAGGTTATGTGAAAAAGCAGTACTAGTGAAGGTTGGTGCTGCTTTATAAGTTTAATTATCGGAATATTCAAATTTTTATTTCATTTCTTGAAATATCCTCCGATTTAAGGAGGATATGTTAATCCGAAATTGAATATGAATCAAAGAATGAACGTATTTTTGCATGACTCATGATGCGGCGAATCAGTCATAAAAAATATTGAATGAAGGAGTTGGTTTTCATGTTTTCATCCTTGACGCCTATGGATTGGAAACGCAGGGCCGTGAAATATTATCCTCATAAAGTGGCTGTCATAGATGGGGAGAAAGCGTTTACCTACACGGAATTCGGGCAGCGTGTCGATCGGTTGACCCTGGCACTCGACGCATCAGGCATTAAAAAAGGCGATCATATTGCCGTGATGCTGCCGAATACACATCAAATGCTGGAATGCTTTTATGGAATTTGTCAAATGGGAGCGGTAATGGTGCCCTTGAATTACCGGCTTTCTGCAGAAGATTTGGAGTACATCATCAAGCATAGTGATGCAAAAATGCTAATAGTCGATGCAGAATTCGCGGCACCTATCGAGACGATCGTTTCGAATCTATCATTGGAGATGATCATTATTGTTCCGGTGGAAGGACATGAAACAGATTTGGCCGGGATAAACTATGAGGATTTCATACTGCATGTGAATGACGGAAATGGGTACCCTGTGGTTGAAATTGATGAAAATCAGCTACTGACGATAAATTACACGAGTGGCACGACCTCAAAACCAAAGGGAGTCATGTTAACGCACCGCGGCAATTACATGAATGCAGCCAATTTCATTTATCACTTTTCTTTGAAGCATGATGATGTGTATCTCCATACGCTACCGATGTTTCATGCCAACGGTTGGGGAGGCGTATGGGCCATTACGGCCACTGGCGGGACGCATGTGTGCTTGAGAAAAGTCGACCCTCCTCATATCCTCCATTTATTCACACAATATGATATTACGTTATTATGCGGAGCACCGACTGTCGTCAATATGCTGGTGAATGACCCGAAGGCTAAGCGAACCGCCATCAAGGCACGTCCGCGCATGGCAACGGCGGGAGCTCCCCCATCAGCCGCCCTTATACATAAGGCAGAGGAGATCCTTGGCTTAAATATGATCCACGTATATGGATTGACCGAAACGTCCCCATTCATTCTATATAATGAATGGAAGGATGAACATGGGGCCAAATCAGCAGATGAACAAGCGATGATAAAGGCCAGACAAGGCATTGAATTGGTCTTTAATGGGGAGACGATGGTTGTGTCCAGATGGGGTGGAAGTCGCTTGGGATGGTAAGGAATTAGGGGAAATCATTACACGTGGCAATGTTGTTATGGAAGGATATTATAAAGACCCGGAAAAGACGGCCGAAGCAATAAGGGACGGCTGGTTTTACACAGGTGATCTGGCCGTGACCCATCCTGACGGGTATATTGAAATACAGGACAGAGCTAAGGATTTAATCATATCCGGGGGCGAGAATATTTCATCCACGGAAATAGAAGGGATATTGTATAAACATCCTGATGTATTGGAGGTAGCGGTTATTGCCGTACCGGATGATAAATGGGGTGAAACGCCAAAGGCGATCATAGTCCTTCAAGATCATGCTTCTGTGACGGAAACCGAGATCATTACCTTTTGCCGCTCGCGAATGGCTCACTTTAAAGCACCTACAACCGTTGAATTCGTGAAAGCCCTACCGAAAACGGCAACAGGCAAGCTGCAAAAATACCGTCTGAGGGAAATCCATTGGAAAGGAACAAAAAAGGTGAATTAATGTCTAAGGTAAAACCAAGCCTGCCATGAAATCAGCAGGCTTGTTTTTTTTTTTTTTGGATGCTATTCGGGAGGAGTGCTCAGTTTCCGCCTTTTATTCTAGGGGGTATAACCTGGATCAGATTGCCTTATCTCATACAAAACTACTGAAAGGACGATTAAACATTATAACGTTATATTGATTACTTTAAATAAATATGGTAATCTATTTTTGTAAAGGAAATTACATGAATCTTATAGACCATTGTAACCGTTTTCGAATATTACTTATGATCGATAGGACGTTTTTAAAAAGGATGAGGGAAATGACTGGTAGGTTAATACTGAAAAATGTAAGGATGTTAGATGGTGATGCAGCGGATATCATCTTGGAGAATGGGGTGATCAATGAAATTGCGCTGCCCGGTACTGCAACTGGAGAAGAAATGATAGATTATGAGAACAAAGCTTTTGTTTCGAGCGGATGGATTGATATGCATGTACATGCCTTTCCGGAATTCGAACCGTATGGTGATGATGTTGATGAGATCGGCTATAAAACGGGAGTGACGACGGTGATTGATGCGGGGAGCACCGGAGCTGATCAAATATCGGATTTGGTTAAAAGCTGTAAAAGCGCCAAAACGAATGTTTTCGCTTTCCTGAATATTTCGCGGATCGGCTTGAAAAGGATTGATGAATTATCGAATCTATCATGGATAAACGAAGACGAAATAAGAAAGGCATTTTCCCAATACGGAGATTTTATCGTAGGACTTAAAGCGAGAATCAGTAAAAGCGTGGTCGGTCCGAATGGCGTCGAGCCCTTGAGGATTGCCAGGAGATTCTCAAGCGATACCGGATTGCCTTTAATGGTCCATATCGGTTCAGGTCCGCCAGATATAAAGGATGTCCTGGAATTACTTGAAGAAAAAGATATTATTACTCATTATTTAAATGGAAAAGCCAATAATTTATTTGAAGCCGGGGAACCCCTGCCTGAGTTAACCAAGGCGATTGAGCGTGGCGTTCATTTGGATGTTGGTCATGGAACGGCCAGTTTTTCTTTTCCGACAGCTGAAATGGCAAGTGAGAAAGGAATTCGTTTCAATACGATCAGTACCGATATTTACAGGAGGAACCGGGAAAATGGTCCCGTATTCAATATGGCCAACGTGCTCACCAAGTTTTTGTATTTAGGTTATCCATTAAAGGTAGTGATAGATGCCGTTACGGTAAATGCGGCAGCGTGGCTGCGTAAGCCAGAGCTTGGCAGAATTTCAGTCGGGGATATTGCGAACCTGACATTATTTTCAGTCGAGGATGAGTCCTCGCTTTTGAGGGACTCTGAGGGAGAAGAAAGAATGGCGGATAAAAGAATCGTGGCAAAAGGAGTCGTTATAAATGGAGAGTTCTTTGAATGCTAAATACGGATTGAAAAGAGTCATCAATGCAAGCGGCAGGATGAGTATACTGGGGGTTTCCGCCCCAACTGACTCCGTGATGGAAGCAATGAAAAAAGGCGGCCAAAATTATGTGGTAATAACGGAATTAGTCGAAAAATCTGGTGAGCATATTGCCAAGCTGCTCCAATCGGAAGCTGCCATTGTCGTAAACTCGGCATCCAGTGGCATTGCCCTTTCCGTGGCAGCGATCGTTACTCAAGGAAACAAAAGAAAAAGTGACCGGCTTCATCAAGAGTTTATCCCAAAAAATGAAGTGATCATGCTGAAGGGACATAACGTTCAGTATGGGGCACCGGTTGAAACGATGATTTACCTCGGCGGCGGGAAATTGGTTGAAGTGGGGTATGCCAATGAAGGGAAGGCAGAGCATATTGCCGATGCCATCAATGAAAATACGGCCGCAATTTTATACGTGAAATCCCACCATGCCGTCCAGAAGAACATGATTTCGATTGAGGAAGCTTGGGAAGTGGCTAAAATTAACAATATTCCTTTGATTGTTGATGCAGCAGCGGAGGAAGATTTAAAGAAATATGTGGAATTTTCGGATTTGGCGATCTATAGCGGTTCAAAAGCGATTGAAGGGCCCACTTCAGGTATCGTTGCCGGAAAGAATAAATATATGGAATGGCTTAAGGTTCAATTGCATGGCATTGGCAGGAGCATGAAGGTGGGGAAGGAAACGACCTTTGGCCTGCTTCAGGCCCTTGATGAGTATTTTGTCAAAACGGATAATAGCGAAAAAGAAAAAGCTAGTTTACAAGCTCTCACTTCGCTGGAGTCCATCGATGGCGTTAAGGTAACGATTGTTCAGGATGAAGCCGGACGTGCCATATACAGGGCACGCATTTCCATTGATCCTTCCATTGCGGGTATGACTGCCAAGGAAGTGAACGAACGCTTGCAAACTGGCGATATTGCCATTTATACGCGGGATTATGGCATTCGCCAAGGCTTTTTTGATATCGATCCACGTCCATTGCAAGGGGATGACATTCATGTCATTGAAGCTCAGTTAAGAATCATTTTAGGGGGAATTCGAGGATGACTAACATAAACAAACGCTTTTTGAATGATCGAGTGGCGCTTAATGTACTTGCTAATAGTGTCGAAAATGCAGTAGAGGTATTCAATGCAGCTGAAGGCCATGTTTTGGTTGGGGTGCTTTCCAAAGATTATCCAACCGTTGAAGCGGGAGTAATTGCAATGAAGGAATATGGCGAGTCCATAGAACAAGCAGTATCGATCGGTCTTGGCGCTGGTGATAATAAGCAGGCGGCAGTTGTTGCAGAAATTGCAAAATACTATCCTGGCAGCCATATCAATCAAGTTTTCCCAAGTGTAGGGGCGACAAGGGCTAATTTAGGCGATAAAGATAGCTGGATCAATTCGTTGGTTTCTCCCTCTGGTAAAGTTGGTTATGTCAATATTTCCACCGGACCTGTTAGTGCAGGTGCAAGTGAAACGGCCATTGTACCGATCAAAGCGGCCATTGCCTTGGTCAGGGATATGGGGGGCAATGCGTTGAAATACTTCCCGATGAAGGGCCTTGAGCATGAAGAAGAGTATCGCGCAGTCGCAAAAGCCTGTGGTGAAGAAGGCTTTGCCTTGGAACCTACTGGCGGTATCGACCTGGAGAATTACGAAACCATTCTGGAAATAGCTTTAGAAGCAAAAGTGCCTAAAATCATTCCCCATGTTTATTCTTCTATCATTAATGAAGAAACCGGAAAAACGAATGAGGAGGATGTAAGAAAATTATTGGCCATGACAAAACAATTGGTTGAAAAACATGCCTGAACGAATTGTGGCATTCGGTGAAGTGATGATGCGCTTGCAGGTACCGGGACATGCATTATTATCACAAGCTAGCACGCTGCAATACTCCTTTTCAGGCACTGGGGTAAACGTAGCTTCTGCGATGACGAAGCTTGGTCATGATGGGTATCTTGTCACAAGATTACCGAATAATCCTCTTGGGGATTCAGCGGTGGTTTCCTTGCAGCAATTAGGCATTGAACGGGATTTTATTTCCAGGGGCGGCAAGTATATGGGAATGTACTTTTTGGAAAACGGCTTTGGGCAACGGGCAAGCCGAGTCACCTATTCCAATCGTCTCGAAAGCAGCTTTAACACAGGTTCACTGTCCGACTATGATCATGAGGGGATTGCTGAGATGGCCGATATCATCCATTTTTGCGGCATATCGCTTGCCATGGCGGAGAATGTACGGGAAAGTATGAAGGTGCTGGCAAGGAAAGTGAAAGAAAAAGGCGGGATGATCTGTTTCGATTGCAATTACCGCCCTTCCTTATGGGAAGGAGGGTATTCAGCTGCCAAGCCTCATTATGAGGAGATGCTTTCCTTGGCGGATATCGTCATGATGAATGAAAAAGATGCCATGTATATTTTAGGAATGAACTCCAAGTCCTCACAAAGGGATGGACAGTTAAGGGAGCTGATTCCTCAAGTGGCCCAAAAATACGGTATCCAATCAATAGCGGGAACACATCGATCAATCAACGGCGATAATACCCATAGATTGCGTGGATACTTGTACAAGGACGGCACATTTCACTTTTCAGATAACCTTTCATTTTCCGTTTATGATAGAATAGGTTCAGGCGATGCATATACGAGCGGAATCCTCCATGGAGAATTGACGGGCTTTTCCCCAGAAAAGACAGTTCTGTTTGCAGCTGTCTCGGGAATGCTGGCGTGTACGGTCGTTGGTGATACTCCTTTGGCAACTGAAAGGGAGATATTGTCCGCCATGGAAGGTAAAATGGAAGATATCATAAGATAAAAGGCAGGAGATTTGGGATGAGAGTGAATAGGAAAAATGGACCGATGTATTTACAAATTAAAGAAATATTGAAGGACCGCATTTTACATGGGGTTTATGCCATTGACACGAACATCCCCTCCGAGCCTTTACTGGAAGAAGAATTTAATGTAAGTAAGGTTACTGTCCGCAATGCGATTAAAGAACTTGTGCAAGAGGGATATGTTGAAAAGAAAAGCGGTAAAGGCACTAGAGTCATAGCGAATGGATCGATCGTGAAGCTTTCGAAGGGTAAACGGTTCACGGAGCTATTGGTGGAGGAAGGCCATTTTATATTTAAAAAGATGCTGAACATAAGCCGTGTTGAACTTCCTGCTGACTCCAAGCTGCATTCTTTATTCGGAGCTGATTGCATAAGCATTGAACGAATCTATTTGTTGGACAACGAGCCTTATATTTACTTTACGCATTACGTTTCCCTAAATTTGGACCAAGCGGAATTGGACGAGGTCCAAATCAATTCCTTGTACCGTTTTTTGGAGGATCATGGCGTCAAGCTTGAAACGTTCAGGGATGAGTTTGCCGTTACCATCCCGCCGGACCATATATGTGAAGCGCTGAGAATTGAAAATAATAGTGCTCTCCTAAAAAGGATTAGGATCTCAAGTGACGGGGACGGAAATGTCATGGAATATAGTGAAGGGTTTTACAACACGGCGAAACAGAATTACATCGTGACATACAATGAGCCGGTACAATGATTTGAATTTCGGTTCGTTGTATCGCTTGATTGTAAGCGATTTCTTAGGGGCTGGGAGAGCAAATGGATCTATATTTGTTAGGAATCACATTACTGGCGATCGTCATAGTTATTTTAGGGGTATCATGGTGGAAATGGCATGCATTCATTAGCTTGACTGTAGCCAGTTTGTTTTTAGCTATATTTTCCGGTCTTCCTATGGACAAGATTGTAGGCGCTTACGAAACGGGCGTCGGTGCAGTGCTAGGTCATCTTATTGGCATCTTGGCTTTAGGGACGATCTTAGGGAAGATGATGTCCGACTCAGGAGCGGGCATGCAGGTAGCCGACTTTTTCATTCATAAATTTGGTGTGAAGAAATTGCCTTGGGCGATGCTGTTGTCTGGTTTCATCATCGGAATACCGGTATTCTTTGAAGTGGGTTTAGTGATCTTGCTCCCTCTAGTGATTTCCATACGTAAATCCACTAAAGTGAACATTTTATTGATAGGAATTCCAGTACTTGCTGGTCTTTCGATCGTACATGGGCTGGTACCGCCGCATCCGGGAGCGATGACGGCAATCGGGATTTATAATGCAAACATGGGGCACGTACTTCTATATTCATTGATTATAGCATTCCCGACAGCTGTGATTGCCGGTCCTTTATTTGCAAGATGGATTCAAAAAAGGGTGGTACCTGTCGGGGAACCTGAATTAATCAGGGTTGAAACGAAAGCAGATGCATTACCAGGAACGGGGGTTTCTTTCTTTATTATCCTTTTGCCGGTGCTGCTTATGGTTTTGACGGTGCTGGCACCTTATCTGCCAATATCGGCCTCCATTGAAAAATTCCTGATGTTTATCGGCAGTCCGGTCATTGCCCTATTAATCTCTTGTTTTGCAGCTTATTATTTCTTGGGCTTCAAACAGGGAATGGATAAGTCTCTCATGAAAAAATTAACGGAAGAATGCTTATTGCCTTTGGCTTCCATTATATTGATCATTGGTGCAGGCGGTGGTTTCAAGCAAATATTGATTGATAGTGGTGTGGGGACTGCCATAGCATCCATGTCCGAACAGATATCATTATCACCAATCGTGCTGGCATTTTTAGTGGCTGGATTGATTCGGATTGCCACAGGCTCTGCAACGGTCGCTTTGACAACAGCAGCAGGAATCGTTTCACCTGTAGTTGCCAGCATGACAGGCGTTAACTTGGAATTACTCGTTATTGCCACGGGCGCAGGGTCCCTCATGTTTTCTCATGTTAATGATGCCGGTTTCTGGCTGGTCAAGGAGTATATGGGATTAACCGTAAAAGAAACGTTCAAAACATGGACAGTCATGGAAACCCTTCTATCCTTTGTGGCGTTCGGTCTTGTATTGATCTTGGACTTATTTGTTTAGCGATCAGAAGGAGCATGCTTCATGATAGCTAGCATTGCTTTACCCCGGTGATGTGTCTTCAGACGACATATTACCGGGGTTTTCATTGGGCATTGACGCCTCATTGGACTTAGTGAACGAATGAAGATAACTGGCTAGGATGACAAAGGAAATGGGATCATATCATTCTGGATTTTTCCCTTTATCCAGAAGTCGCTGGATTTGCTCCCCGAAGATATAAATCCTTGCAGAGACTTCGATATTGTAAGATTGACAGCTTACCGTTAACATATTCATTTTGGATATAGTCCAACAATTCATTGGCATGATTGGGCTTCCGGCGCTTTTCTTGAATATAATGGAGAATCAAAACTTCTATCGTCACACACTCACCTTACTTGACAAGTATTTTTTTCATTAACAATATAACATGGTAATTCAAGTAATTATCATTTTTTGAATATTTTAACTATCGACATTTTTTAACAAATATAGGAACGGTTTTAGAGCTGATATTCGAAACATGCCGAAAAATCCCTCGTAGGTGATAAATTATCTACTCATATTCAGTGAATAATTCCTCTTTATAAGAACCAGAAGGAACGTCGATCGGGGTGAGTAAGTTGTTACGCGTTTCATTGCACTGCAGGCACTCGCCTCTTTTCAGAAGGATTTCGGCACCATAGGGAGTGAAGGAGTATAAGGCTACAGGGGAACACCGCCTTGAAGAAGCCATACAGGAAGGATAAAAAGGTTTCGGAATGAGATTCCGAAACCTTTTGTCTATAAACTGCTAACTGTCGTATGTGCGTCATATTTGAATTTTTTGTTTGGAAAATGGCAGTGGATGAACCTCTGCGGCTTCCTTCTTAATCGAGAATATATAAGCCCCCAGTCCTAGGATGGCTGCAAAAATGAGCATGGCAATCGATGAATTGAAGTCCCCGCCGGAAAGGTCGCGAAGCCAGCCCATGATATAGCTGGAGAAACCGCCCATGATATTGGTAAATCCGATCAAGCCTGCGGCACGCCCTGCCGTTTCTGGTGTTGAATACTTGACCATCAGCATATTGCTGAGATGGAACACACCGCCTTGGCAGCCCATTGCAAGTCCCATGCATAGCCCTGCCAGGATTGGATTTCCAATGAAGACGGCCACTGTCAAAAAGATAGCCGTCATAGTGAATAGAAGAGAGGCCATCAAGCTGGGACGACGCGTCTTGTCCGCAAGAAATCCGCATGCAAGCACAAACCCAAGCGCAAAAAGCCAAGAGAGGGAAGTGATGCTCGACATTCCTTCCTTGTCGAAGCCTTTTGCTTCAATAAGATAAGTCGGAAGCCAAATGCTTATTCCGAAAAACAGGAAGGAACAGACAAGCATGCCGAACCAGACAATCCAAAAGCGGTAATCCTTGGCGAAATTTTTAGCCTCCGATGGATTGCTGTTCTTGTCTTCCTCATCCGGTTTGCGAATGAAAGCCAATTCCTCTTTACTTATCCGGGGGTGTTCCTCCGGGGTATTTCTCGTCATGAAGGTGAACATCGGGATATTGATGAATAAGTTGAATGCTGCCAGCATGAAGAAAGCTGCTTGCCAGTGAAGTAAAGAGATGACAAGCACCAGCAAAATGGCTCCGATCGCTGGACCTAGATAGTTGCCAGTGAGCCAGGATGCCTGGGCCCTGCCCAATTCACGTTTGTGGAACCAGCTAGAAATGAATTTCCCTGATACGGGAATCATCATTCCTTCCCCGAAACCGAGTATGATCCTGCTAATTAAGAACACCTCATATGAATGGGCAAGACCGGACATGATCATGGTAAGTGTCCAAATGAATAAACCGGCGATGGCTGTTTTTCGGGCTCCCAGTTTATCGATGATGAATCCCCAAAAAAGGTTTGAAACACCGTAGGCAATCGTGAATACGAAAGAAAGAAGACCGATTTTTGCATTTTTGTCATCACCTGTCATACCGAGGGCATTCAAGAATTCAGGGTCAGTTTGAATGATGGATATGCCAACCTTATCTATTTGTCCGAAAAACCAAAAGAAAAAAATTGGAACGGCAATGTACAACCATCTTTTTTTCCCATTTAACACAACACCATCTCCTTGTCGATTTTAGCATGGCTAATAGCACTTACCATCAATAATAAGTGAATCTTGGGGCTCCTGGCAGCTAATGGCCCCCTTCTTTGCCTCATCACGCCTTTCTTCAATGAAATTAAAGGTGACTTTTCCGGGAGGTGTTTTGTAAGCAAAACAAAGTTTTACTTTATTAACGATAAAATAAATAGATTCGATTGTCAATTTAATATTTTGATAATTTAATATTTTTAGAATATTAACTTCGGGCTGTCTGATATGTGGTGTAAGCAATGCTAAGGTATTTGAAGATCCGGGAAAACTGCCTCTTCAAGGAGGAGCGAAATTTACATTTGTTTTTATTTTCAAACTTAGATATATTTGGAAGGTGATGTAACTAAAAGCAAATAAGGGCCGGTCCTTGCAAAATGTTGAAGAGGCAGGATTGCCCAAATAGTTTTATAGGCGTAAATATGCTTTAATAAACAAATAAGCAATCAATCTATTTATTCTTGATGATCAGAAGGATAGGGAGGGTTTAAGGATGTCAACGAGGCACTTAGAAAAGCACTCGATTCACTATCTGGAATCGGGAGATGGAAAGGCGCTCGTCATTCTGCATGGTTTAGGAAACAATTCACAGTCGTGGAAACAGCAGCTCAGTCAGTTGAAGGAAGATTACAGGGTAATTGCCTGGGATGCGCCAGGGTACGGAGGAAGTTCCGATCCGCAGGAAGAATTTCAGGATTTTTCCCAGTTTGCAGATGTATTGAAGGAATTT
Source organism: Peribacillus folii (assembly GCF_030271255.1). GTDB lineage: Bacteria > Bacillota > Bacilli > Bacillales > DSM-1321 > Peribacillus. The sequence goes on along the minus strand of NZ_JASJOM010000004.1, from coordinate 94,878 downwards.
CTTGAGAGTCTTGGTTTGCAATCGGTATACTTGCTTGGACATTCGATGGGCTCGGCCATAGCACTAGAATTTTCAAGCAGGTTTCCGCATATGGTTGAAGCGTTGATCATAGCGGATGCGACACGGGGATCAGCCGGGGTCAGCGCTGAAGAGAATGAACGGAAGCTTCAGAATAGATTACATTCGATTAATACGTTAAAGCCGGAAGAGCTTGCTAAGAAAAGGGTGAAGGCGCTCTTGTCCCCCAATGCTTCTTACGGGGTGGTGAAGGAGGCGGAACGGATCATGTCTCAAGTACGGCCAGCGGGATACCGGTCCGTTTCATACGCTTTATCGAATCTGAATCAAATGGAATGGCTTTCTTCCATTTCCGTTCCGACATTGGTCATGTGCGGTGAATTGGATCAAGTCACCCCTGTTAGCGAATCAAAGGTATTTCATGAGCTGATTCCCCATTCCGAGTTGGCCATCATCCCAAATACCGGCCATTTATGCTATCAGGAAGATCCGGAAACATTCAATGGATTCGTTACTGATTTTTTGAAGAGGAAACAAACAGAGCATACATAAAGAGAGACCAGAAGGGGATGGATTTTTTCAAAGTGGGGAAATCAGATGAATATACAACTGGAGGAATACTCAAATGGTAAGCGAAGAAAAAGAAAAAGAAAAAGAGAAGTATAGTGCTAATTCATTGGTAAGAGGGCTCGAAATCATTAAGCTTTTCAATGAATCACAGCCGAGTCTGTCCCTTTCAGAAATTGCCAAACAATTGGGTGTAAGCAGAACGGTTCCATACCGGCTATTATTTACGTTACAAAATATTGGCTACCTTTCACAGGATGAACATACAAAGAGGTATAGTTTAACGCCTAAAGTGCTGGAGTTGGGGTTCAGTTATTTGAATAGCCTGAAATTCCAGGAAATTGTTCAACCATATATGGAGGCACTTCGAGATGAGATTGGAGCCTCCTGCCATCTTTCCATTTTGGATGGACAGGAAGTTGTTTATGTCGGCAGTGCCCCGATCAGAGGCGTTTCCGCTGTCAATGTGAACATCGGCTTGCGGCTGCCAGCACATGCGTTGGCAAATGGAAAATTACTTTTGGCTTATCAACCGAAAGAATTGCTTATGCAAATGATCAAAATATCCAATCTCACACCCTATACGGACAAAACACTTACTACCCCTGCTGAATTTCTGAAGCAGCTGGAATCGATCCGCCAAAATGGTTACTCGATGACAAGCGGGGAATTCCATCCTGGCATCCGTTCGGTAGCTGCACCTATTTTTGATAGAAACGGTAAAGTCTTGGCTGCCTTGAATGTCGTGGCAACAGAGTCTGCTTATCAGGCAGACTTCATCGATAAAATCGCCCTGCCGAAATTGCTGGAAATCTCCCGGCAGTTATCAGTGTTTATGGGATACAGCGGAGCAAGGCCCTATCAACACGAGGATGTTTGAAGAGAAGTGAACCAGCTTAAAATGAATAAACCAAAAAAAAATGTGGATTCCCGAAATGGGTGTCCATATTTTTTTTGCTTGAAGTAAAGATAAGTCTTGTTCATATTATCGAGATTATATTAAAGGTTTTAAATATTCTAAAAATTAATTGACAATGATTGGGTTTCGCTTTAGTATTAATTTATAGATGAAACATTGTTTTGCCAATGAAACATAACAACCTTTATAAGGAGGATTTTAAAAATGACAAAAGAGACATTTTCAGTGCAGGATTTCGAAAAAAAATATGTGGCAAGATTGAAGGATAGGACGCTCGATTGGAATGTCCTGAAGTTCCAGGAAGAAATCGATCCGGCATATAAGCGTGCCCAGATGAGATACATCGGACGCGGTGCAACAGCGAATAACGATACCAATATCATTGCAGGTGAACACTTCACCCTAAGTACGATGGTGCTTCCCCCGGGCTGCATTGGACCCTTGCATCTACATGACGATGTGGAAGAAGCATTCTTCATCCTAGAGGGGGAAGTCACGGCCTTGATTCAGGAAGATAGCTACAGTGAAGTTCATGAGATTAAGCTAAATGCCAGAGATTGCATCAGCAGCCCTCCTGGAGTTTACCGGGGAATCAGGAATGACGGGGATGTTGAGGCACGGATGCTTGTCATGCTTGGAGCGGTGAAGCCGAACCTGCCGACATACCCGGAGGGAAGTGCGCTGGAGGAATTGCGGAAACAACGATCGAAGGAAAGGGAAGCCATCATTAAAGACTGATCATTTACACGAGGAGGGCACCTGAATTATGAAAATTAATCGGGCGCCCTTTTACCATTAAGCCAATGCAGCCTGTTTAAAAAAACAATCCACGATTATGGGGGGGATAAATAATGCTAGGAATTACTCATTTACGCCATATTGGCATGATCACACCGAATTTTGATCAGCAGACAAAGTTTTATGAACGGGTTTGGGGATTGGATAGGGTGTTTGTCCCAGAAGAGGAACATACCGCTTATTTCCGAGGTGCTGGTCCTGAACATCATATTTTAAGTCTTCATAATGGAGAAAAGCGTGGCTTGCATCATATTTCATTTGGGATGGTCGATAAAAATGCCGTGGACCGGGCGGCGGAAATTTTACGGTCGAACGGTGTTCGAATCATCGATCAACCTGGATACCTGAACGAAGCTGGTTCAGGTTATGGCTTACGCTTTGTTGATCCGGAAAACCGGGTGATCGAACTTTCGGCTTGGGTAGAGGTACAAACCTCGATTTGGAATAAGAAAAATGTGGACCCAGTGAAGTTGAATCATGTTGTCATGAACACAAAGGACTTGGATATGATCGTTACGTTTTATACGGATATCCTTGGTTTTAAAGTCACCGATTGGAGCGAGCATCAAATGTCTTTTTTAAGGTGCAACAGGAAGCACCATTCCATTGCTTTCAATCAAGATGCGCATGCTTCAATCAACCATATCGCTTATGAGGTCGATTCCGTCGATGAACTGATGCGCGGAATAAGCAATGTTCGGAAATCTGGGCTGTCCGAGCTTTGGGGGCCAGGCCGTCATGGACCGGGTGACAATATTTTCTGTTACTTTCAGGACCCGGGCGGTTTTGTCATGGAGTATACCTGCTACCTGGAAACGATTGAGGATGAAGCTGAATGGAGAGCGCGTGTCTGGAAACGAGTGCCTCATTTAATGGATCAATGGGGCATTGCAGGTCCGCCGACACCTGAAGCACGCAAAGCAATGGGCGGAGAGCCCGACCCGGGCTGGGTGGGAGTTTCCGCTAGTGAATCGATCCCATCGGATCAATAATGGGGACTTTCTTTCCTCCCACAGTTAAAAGGGCAGGATGATTGTTAACGAAAAGGGCTTTGAAAAGGAGTGACAAGATGGATTTAGGCTTGCATGGAAAAGTGGCTGTCATCATGGGGGGCACATCTGGCGTTGGCTTGAAAACCGCCGAATTGTTCTTAGCTGAAGGCGCAAAGGTGGCAATATGCGGCAGAAGCAAAGAGCGTTTGGTAAATGCTCAACGGCAATTGCTCTCACTGGCAGACGAAGAAGATATTTTTGCATCTACTTGTGATGTCACTTCAAAAAAGGAAGTGAATTCTTTCATTGATGGAACGGCAGAAAGGTTTGGCGGGATTGATATAGTGGTGAATGCTGCCGGTCAAAGCGTGATGGGCCACTTTTTTGACATAAGCGATGAACAGTGGGATGAACAAATTCAATTAAAGTTTTTTGCGATCATTTATGCCGTTCGGGCATCTCACCCACATCTTGTCAAAAGAGGCGGAGGGCGGATCATCAACATTAATGCCACGCTTGCCAAAGAACCGGAACGTCACATGGTGGCGACTGCTGCGGCAAGGGCCGGCCTCTTGAATTTAAGCAAAACACTGTCCCAGGAACTGGCTTTTGATAATATATTGGTGAATTCCGTAAGTCTTGGCTTGATCCGTACCGACCAGTGGGAGCGCAGAAGAATGAAAAATGCCCCGCATATGGATGCGGACGAGTACTATCAAGATCTTGCGAAAAAGAGGAACATTCCGCTTGGGCGTGTAGGTGAACCGGAGGAAGTTGCCAGTGTGATCGTCTTCCTTGCTTCAGAAAAAGCAAGTTACGTGGCAGGGTCAACGATTGAAACGGCAGGAGCGATTGGTAAGGCACTTTAACCATATTACTGAAAAGGTAGGATAGCGCCATGAATATAATAGAAGAAATGGAGTTTACGGCTTCCGATTCCATCGTAAAGGAGCTAGTACATGCAGGTGTCGAGGTAGCCTTTGGAATCGTCAGCATTCACAATATGCCGATTTATGACGCGATTCTTAGAGACGGAACGATTAAACTCGTTTGTTCACGCGGAGAGAGCGGAGCAGTCAACATGGCCGATGGATATGCACGCGCGACGGGGAAATTAGGCGTAGTGATCACCAGTACGGGGACTGGAGCTGGAAACGCCGCTGGTTCATTAGTGGAAGCCTGGGCCGCAGGTGTGCCCCTTCTTCATCTTACGGGCGAGGTTGCTTCCTCGTATCTTGGAACAGGTAAAGGGTACATACATGAGTGCAAGGACCAGCTAGGGATGATGGGCGGTGCCTGCAAAAATGCAATAAGGCTTAGGAATCCCTACCAGGCTGCAACACTGGTAAGGAAGGCCATTTCCGAAGCGGTAACGGCTCCAGCCGGACCGGTTACCTTGGAAATCCCGATCGATTTTCAATCGGCAATCATCGATGATTTTTCCCCTGATATGCTTCAGGATACAGAGCATCAAACGAAAACGGCCGCATATGTTCCTGAACGGGCCGTGGAACAACTTGCTGAAGCAAGGCGACCGGTCATATGGGCTGGGGGAGGGGTGATAAGCGCCAACGCATCCCATGAACTGCAAAAATTAGCAGAGCTTTTGGGCGCAGCGGTCATAACCAGTCAATCAGGAAAAGGTTCAATCCCCGAAAACCACGAACTATGCATTGGTCATTTTGCGGCCTATGAACAGACGAAAGAATTTTTGCGGAAGGCCGATTTATTGATTAGCATAGGCGTGAGATTCAGAGGGAATGAAACCTCCAACTGGAAGGTACCCGTCCCTGAAGCGCATATAGCGGTCGATGCCGATTGGCAGGCCATTAACAGAAACTATAAAGCTTCGATAGGTTTGGTTGGCGATGCAAAAGATATGCTCGCAGCTATCATTCATAAGCTTGAGGGAAAATCAGTACAGCCAGTTCCTTCTTATTTACAAGAGGTCCGTTCACTGCGTGATGAAGTGCGTGCTCAGCTTCGGCTCACACTTGGCCCTTATGAACAATTTGTGGATGGGATGAGGGAAATATTGCCGCAAGATACCATTTTGGTCCGTGATGTAACGGTTCAGGCAAATGTGTGGGGAAGCCGGCTGTTTGAAATCCATGAACCGAGGACATCGATTCATGCATCAGGGGGCGGAATCGGCCAAGGGCTTCCAACGGCGATTGGCGCACAGATGGGCTGTCAAGATAAAACCGTCGTTCTCATGGCAGGAGATGGAGGATTCATGGTCAATATCGGGGAAATGGTTACGGCAGCGGAAGAAAATTTGCCAATCATTATTGTATTGTTTGATGACTCGGGCTATGGAGTTCTCCGCAATATTCAATCTGCTGCATATGGAAGGCAGGTAGCTGTGGATTTATTGAGTCCTGATTTCGTAAAGCTGGCTGAAGCGATGCATTTTACTGCGGTTCGAATCGGTTCTGGAGATGAATTCGTATCCGAATTGATAAAGGCGAAAGAACGACGCAAGCCTTCCATGATCGTCGTTGATATGGAGGCCATCGGTCCGATGGCGCAGCCATTTGGCGGACCTCCTGGAGCTGCTGAAGCCTTTAAGCCTAAAAAATTATGATGGAGGAACTAAGGATGATTTCGACATACCCATATGTTTCAGGTAAATGCCTGTTAGACGGTGAATGGATCGGACAGGCAGAAAAAGGGGACGTAATCAACCCTGCAAATACTTCGGAGGTTGTTGGCCAAGTGGCAAAATGCTCTGGGGAAACGGTAAAACAAGCGATTGACGTGGCAGAAAAGGCCTTTGAAACATGGTCACGCTCTGAAGTGAGTGAGCGGGCTGACCGTATGGATGCAGCTGCAATCCAATTGGCAAAAACCCTTGAGGAAAATGTTACAATGTTTGTGCGGGAGAATGGCAAAACACTTGTTGAAGCTAAAAAAGACTTGGTGCGGTGTGTGGAAGTCATGAGAGACTGTGCTGCAGAGCTGCTGGATTGGTGGAAGCCAGAAGAGCTGCCAGGAAAACAAAAAGTCCAAATCAGAAGAAGGGCGAGAGGGGTCACTGCCATTATCACGCCATGGAATTCCCCGATGATATTAACCTTCAAACGGGTGATACCTGCTGTATTGGCAGGTAATGCCGTAATCGTGAAACCTGCCACGAATTGTCCGCTGACGATCATGACCTGCTTAAAAGTCGTGGCTGAACATTTCCCCCCGGGGGTCATCAATATAGTGACGGGTTCAGGGAAAATAATTGGTGATTTGCTTTGTTCCGATTCCCGTGTCCGGACAGTGTCATTCGTCGGAAGTACAGAAACGGGAAAGGAAATCATGAAGAAATCGGCTGGCAAGCTGCAGAACGTCTATATGGAGCTCGGAGGAAATGATCCGGCATTAATCCTGGAAGATGCCAATTTGGATGAAGCGGCGATCAAACGTTTGCGAATGGGGATTTTACGGGCTGCCGGCCAAGTTTGTTCTGCGGTCAAGCGGGTGTATGTCCATTCATCACGCTATGATGAGGTTGTTGAAAAGCTAACCAAAGAGTTTAGCAGGATGGTGGTCGGTGATGGCATCCAACCTGACGTAACCATGGGGCCATTGAACAATAAGGCACAATTCGATTTTGCGCAGGGCTTGATCGAACGTACGGCCCATGCAGGCGCCACCATTACCACGACTGGCATTCGATTAAACCCCGAAACCTGGGATGCTGGCTATTATATGCTCCCAGCTCTAGTAACAGGAGTCCATCACCAGAGCGAGGTGGTGCGAGTCGAGCAATTCGGACCGATCATTCCCATTGTTCCCTTCGATGAAACGGAAGAAGCCATAAAGTACGCAAATGATAGTGAATTTGGCTTGCGTGCATCGATATGGACTGAGAATGAGGAAGCAGCCATTTTACTGGCAGATCGCCTGGAAGCTGGAGCGGTTTTCCATAACAACCATACCGTATTCAGTGATTTGGCACTTGATTTCCCTGGCTTAAAAGAAAGCGGTTTCTCCCGGGAGACAAAACATTGCGGGCTGGAATTCTTTGCGGACTCTTACGGGTTTGCTGATTGAGGGAGGGATGAAGTTTTCATGAGATTGGGTTTGATCGGCTGCGGGAATATCGGTAAATTTTTGCTTCAGGCAATAAATGAAGATGGACTTCTTCCAGGCAGCAGGATTGTTGCGCTTTATGCACGCCGTGAAGAGATCGCAGCTCAATTATCTGAGCAATTTAAAGCAAATGCGTATGGTGATGTCGATGGGCTCTTGGAAGCGGATGTCGATTTCATCATTGAGGCAGCGACGGTTGAAGCTGCAAAGGAGTATGCAGCGAATGTTCTGAGAAGCGGCAAGGACTTATTGCTGAGCAGTATTGGGGCGATGGCTGATGCGGCTTTTGCGGAAACCGTGAACAAGCTTTGCCGGATGAATGACGTTCAGCTTTTCCTGCCTTCAGGCGCAATCGGAGGTCTTGATGTCCTTAAATCGGCAAATGCCATGTATGGACTGGAATCCGTATCCATCACCACGAGAAAACCACCAAGCGCATTGCCGGCTGGTTCATCATTGGCAAACGAAAAAGTGTTATTCGTTGGGTCCGCTGCAGAAGCGATCAAGAAGTTTCCGAGAAATATCAATGTTGCGGTAGTTTTGTCATTGGCCGGTATAGGAACTGAGCATACGAAAGTGAAAATCATTGCCGACCCTAATGTGGTGAAAAACATCCATTTAATCGAAGCGACTGGTTCGTTCGGTAAACTCAAGCTTGAAGTGGAAAACGATCCGATGCCCAATAATCCGAAAACGAGTTATCTTGCGGCACTAAGTGTATTGGCGACCCTGCAAAACAAGGAAAACCGCGTTCAAATCGGTTAAGGAAAATGGACAGAAAGCAGCCTATCGAGGGGAGAGTAAAACTATGATCAAAACGGATAAACCATTGGAAGAAATGACTAAACAGCAAGTGGTAAACCATCTATGCGCTACAGTCAAACCAGAGGATGGCGTTATACCTGCCTATCTCCTGGGCGATCCAAAGGTGTACGAAATCGAACATGAGAAAGTGTTCTTGAAAACGTGGGTTTTTGTCGGCCATGAATCCGAAGTTCCCAACAAAGGAGACTTCATGACCCGAGAACTTGCAGGTTACTCGCTGATCATCACCCGAGATGGTGAAGGGGAAGTACGGGCATTTTATAATATGTGCACGCACCGCGGAATGAAGCTGTGCCGGGCGGATAAAGGGAACAAGTCGATGTTCACATGTCCTTATCATGGATTTAATTTCAAAAACACAGGTGAGCTCGTGGGGGTGCCGCTGCAAAAGGACATATATGGCGGGATGCTTGACCGTACAACGATGGGGCTGCACAAGGTGAAGCTCGAATCCTACAAAGGCCTTTTATTTGGGACATGGAATGAAGAGGCGGAGCCGCTTGAAGATTTCCTCGGAGATATAAGATGGTATTTGGATATTCTTGTCGGCCGTGCAGAAATGGAAGTGATCGGCGTTCCTCAGCGATTTATCGTGAGTTCCAATTGGAAGGTGGGTTCCGATAATTTTGTTGGTGATTCCTATCATACGATGGTTACACACGGCTCGATAGCAAAGCTGGGGATGGTGCCTAATGCAACTTATTCGAAGCGAGGTTTCCAGATCCATACCGAAAATGGACATGGCCTCAACTTAGGGACGCCCAATCCGGACTTTGCTTTCCCTGAAGAATTGAAGGAGGAATTTAAATGTAATTTATCGGCAGAACAATACGGAGTATTATCAAACTTGAAAAATATGATTGGAAACGTTTTCCCGAACTTGTCTTTTTTAATTTCCCATACAAAAATCAAGGACCGGTTCATCTCCAACACTTCTATTCGAATGTGGCGCCCGATCGGTCACGATAAGATGGAAGTGATCGCTTGGATGCTCGTTGAAAAAAACGCCTCACAAGATTGGAAGGACCGTTCGAGGGATTCGTTTATCCTGACATTCAGCCCCTCTGGTATTTTTGAACAAGATGATACGGAGGTGTTTACGGATATCACGGAAGCGGCCCAAGGGCCGATGCCTTTCCTGAAGAATTTAACTTATAACTATACAATGGGCCTTCACCGGGAGCCTGTTGAATTCGTAGGGCCCGGGGTTGCATATGATGATAAATTCACGGAAGCGAGCCAGCGGAACTTTTATAAATACTGGCTGGAGTTGATGACGAAATGAAAAGCGGGGAGGGGGAAGGCAAATGAATATGGAAGAAATGCTGGTTACATGCCAATTTGAGAAATGGTTGTATGATGAAGCACAATTATTGGATGATATCGAATTTGATCATTGGTTCGATCTGATGCATCATAGTCTCCGCTATCAAATGCCTGTGCGCATCAACAAGGAAGGGGTCGAACGTCCGGATTATTCCACAGATATGTTCACATTCAATGATGACATTGAGCTGCTGAAGCTTCGTGTGGAGCGCCTGAAAACGGATTATGCCTGGGCTGAGATACCGCCATCAAGAACACGGCGTTTTGTCTCCAATGTGCGTGTAAAAGACTATATGGAGGGGGAAAAAGCTGCCGTGAAGAGCTATCTTCTCATCTATCGCAGCCGCAGCTCCGATATTAAACATGATTTGATTTCTGGGGAACGCAACGACGAATTCATCTTCGAAGAAGGTAAATGGAAGCTTTCCAAGCGGGTATTCATTGTTGATCAATCAACGATAAATACTAGGAATCTTGCAATTTTCATCTAACTGACTGGAGGGGGCCTCACAATGGCAATGGCGTTAAAAGATAAAGTGGTGTTGATTACCGGGGGCAATTCGGGCATAGGCGAAGCTGTCACTCGACGATTCATACAAGAAGGGGCAAAGGTCAGCATCATTGGCCGCTCGATGGAAACATTAAAGAAAATCAAAGAGGAGTTCGGCGAAGGTGTTCTCATCAACCAAGGAGATGTAAGCAAATACGAGGACAATGAAAAAGCGGTGCAGGCAACCGTCGCGCAATTTGGCAAGCTTGATGTTTTCGTTGCAAATGCCGGGGTCTTCGATGGATTTGCAAAATTTGCCGACGTCACTCCGGATGCCCTCTCCGATGCTTATGATTTTTTGCTTGATATTAATGTCAAAGGCTCTTTCTTCGGAGCGAAGGCTGCACTTGCGGAACTGCAAAAAACGAACGGCAACATCATTTTCACCGTATCAGGTGCAAGCTTCTATCCGGATGGCGGGGGTGTTTGGTATACAGCAAGCAAGCACGCCCAAATCGGTTTGATGCGCCAGCTTGCCTTCGAACTCGCTCCGAATATCCGGGTGAATGCAGTGGCTCCTGGAGGGACACTTACGGCATTGTCGGTCATTCCGCCATTGTGTCCATTTGTGAAAATCGTTGACAATGATACGAAAGCAAGCAGCATTAGAAAAAGAAACCCGCTTCAGCTTGCCCAGATGCCCGAGGATCATGTGGCAGCTTATGTCCTTCTGGCCTCGGACGAAGCGAGAGCAATTACCGGTGAGGTCATTTCCAGCGATGGTGGATTGTCAGTCCGTGGATTAGGTGGTTGAATTCATGAGCAAATACCTTTTGAGAGATGGGTTATTGAATCTATTAAGCCATAGGGATATGAATCAACTAACTTTTGGTGTGGAAGGTATATGCTTATAGGTTAGCGTATTCATGTCTTTATCACAGCATTCGGCACTTGAGGGGTTTGCAGGTACATAATGAAGGAATAATCATACACATTACCGAAATCATACAAGGCCTGGGAGGAATGCTCCTGCCACGGCCTTGCATGGGGTTGGCAAGAATGAGTGAATGAGGCTATTTATCAACCAATCTCGCTTTTAAAGGCCATTTTTTATTTAATTCCTTTATAAAGGTCTTCACATTCTTTTTGTCCTTCATGATTGGAGAATATACATAGGATAGTGTTCTGTTAAAAGCCTCATTTTTCAAAGGGATGATCGAGAGGATTTTGTTTTGGACATCCCGCTCAATGACACTTCGGGAGAGAAGGGCAAGCCCTGCTCCATGTTTGATTAACGTTTCCTTGATCCCTTGGTTGCTGCTGATGGTAAGGATCGATTTGATTTTGAGCCCATTTGAACGTATCAGATGGTTCAGGTATTCCCGTGTGCCGGATCCGACTTCCCTTGTTACCCATGCTTGGTCATGCAGGTCGGCAATTTCCGCCTCAGTCTTATTAGCGAGCAGGTGATCGTTGGATGATACGACGAATAACTCATCTTGCATGAAGGGGTGTACCGATAGCTCTTTTTCATTGGTTTGTCCTTCAATCAAGCCAATATCGACTTTATATAACCGAACGGCCTGAACGATTTCTTCAGTGTTTCCGATAACGACTTGAAGCTCAAGTTCTGGATAGTCCTCTTGCAGATCAATGAGCAAGGAAGGCAAGATGTATTCGCCAATCGTAAAACTCGCACCTATTTTCAATTCACCCTTGATCGACCTATCATGTTCCTGAATGTCTTGTATCGTCTGTTCATAAATGGTGATCATTTGTTTAGCGCGATCGTAGAGAATTTCTCCCGTCAAGGTGACTTTCAAAAACTTGGGCGATCGGAGGAATAATTTCGTTTGAAACTCTTCTTCTAATTTTTTTATGTGCAAACTAACATTTGGTTGTGACATTAGGAGAATTTCGGCTGTTTTTGTAAAATTCTTGACTTCTACAAGCGTCACAAATGTTTTTAAAGCATCATAATGCATCGGAATACTCCCTCTATTATTAATATTCTTAATAGTAACAATAAATTAAATATATTTTACTAATGATGTGACCTCGGGTAAAGTATTATGAAGAACTTATTTTAGAATCATTGGCTAAGCAAGGCCATCATCTTAATCGTTTCATTTATTAACAAACCAAGCGTACCTGTTCCCTCCATGAATAAACTGAAATTTTCAAATTTTTTATCGTTAAAACCGACTTGATCTATAGGAGTAAAAGAGTTAATTTATTTCATGGAGTGAATGAAAAGAAGAATCTAAGATAAGTTCATATTCCTTTGTGAGGTGGAAATCGTGCAACTTCAGGTTAGTAACAGTCCTTTTAATCATGAACAAGCAGAGCTGCTTAACAAGCTCCTGCCTGGCTTGACAGTAAACCAGAAAGTATGGTTAAGCGGTTATTTGACAGCAACTTTGTCAATTTCCAATTCAATTGAACCGCTTGAGCCGGTGAACGCAGTTCCAACCGATGTCCAGGAAATATCTAAAGAAGTCACGATCCTATATGGTTCACAGACGGGCAACGCACAAGGGCTGGCCGAAAAAGCGGCAAGAACGCTCAAGGATAAAGACTTTCAAGTAACGGTTTCATCCATGAGTGACTATAAAGTGAATCATTTAAAAAAAGTCGAGAATCTTCTTATCGTCGTTAGTACACATGGAGAGGGTGATCCACCGGATAACACGATTTCCTTCCATGAGTTTCTGCATGGAAGACGGGCAACCAGGCTTGAAAATCTCTCCTATTCCGTATTGGCGCTGGGTGACAGTTCTTATGAATTTTTCTGTGAAACGGGAAAACAATTCGATAAGCGACTGGAGGAGCTTGGAGGCAAGAGGCTTTTTCCGCGAACGGACTGCGACCTTGATTACGATGAGCCTGCGGCTGAATGGCTCGAAGGCGTCATTTCCAGTCTAAGCATAGCGCAAGGGAATTCTCCTGCACCCGTAATTGAAACGCCGGCACAAACAGCTGAAACTACATATACAAGGACAAATCCGTTTAAAGCGGAAGTACTGGAAAACATCAATTTGAACGGGCGAGGCTCGAATAAGGAAACACGCCATGTCGAATTGTCGCTTGAAGGCTCTGGACTTATCTTTCAACCAGGTGACAGCCTTGGCATCTATCCAGAGAATGACTCGGAATTGGTGGATATACTCCTTCATGAACTCCATTGGGGGCCGGACGAAATGGTGAGGGTCAACAAACAAGGAGATCTCCAACCGTTCAGGGAAGCGCTCATCTCCAGCTATGAAATAACCGTTTTAACAAAATCTCTGCTTGAGCAGGCGGCCCGGATTTCAGGGAATGAGGATTTACAAATGCTTGTTGCCGCTGGGAACGAAGCGAAATTAAAAGAATATCGCGAGGGCCGGGATTTGCTTGATGTTGTCCGTGATTTTGGCCCATGGGGTGAGTCGGCTCAAGAATTCGTCTCAACGCTCAGGAAAATGCCGGCGAGGCTATATTCGATTGCAAATAGCTTATCCGCTTATCCGGACGAAGTGCATTTGACCATTGGGGCTGTCCGCTATGAAAGTCAGGGACGGGAAAGAAATGGCGTCTGCTCCATTTTATGCGCAGAGCGATTGAAACCGGGTGATAAGCTGCCCATATATGTTCAGCATAACCAAAACTTCAAGCAGCCGGTCGATGGGAATACGCCGATAATCATGATCGGACCGGGAACGGGCATCGCCCCATTCAGATCGTTCATTCAAGAGCGCGAAGAAGCGGATGCGAAAGGAAAGACATGGCTCTTTTTCGGTGACCAGCATTTCGTTACGGATTTCCTTTATCAGACGGAATGGCAAAAATGGTTGGAAACCGGCGTGCTGACGAAGCTGGATGTTGCCTTCTCGCGCGACACAGATGAAAAAGTGTATGTTCAAAACAGAATGCTTGAGCATAGCGGTGAATTATTCCGTTGGCTCCAGGAGGGCGCGGCCATTTACATTTGCGGCGATGAGAAAAACATGGCCCATGACGTCCATCATACGTTGCTTGAGATCATTGAAAGAGAAGGTCAAATGAGTCATGCAGATGCGCAAGCTTACCTTGATGGCATGCAGCAGAATAAACGCTATCAACGTGATGTGTACTGAAACTACCGATGAAAAGGAGATAACAACATGGTGAACCGACTATTAAAAGCACCAGAAGGACCGCCGAGTGATGTTGAGGAAATCAAGGAAAGAAGCAATTATTTGCGGGGCACGCTCCAAGAGGTGATGCAAGATCGTATTAGCGCCGGCATTCCAGATGATGATAACCGCCTGATGAAGCATCATGGCAGCTATCTGCAGGACGACCGCGATCTGCGCAATGAACGTCAAAAACAAAAGCTTGAGCCAGCATACCAGTTCATGCTTCGTGTGCGCATGCCGGGCGGGGTGGCGTTGCCCTCACAATGGCTGGTCATGGACGATCTTGCCCAGAAATACGGGAACGGTACCTTGAAATTGACGACAAGGCAGACATTTCAGATGCATGGCATCTTAAAATGGAATATGAAAAAAACGATACAGGATATTCATGCTTCCATGCTTGATACCATCGCTGCATGCGGTGATGTCAATCGGAATGTCATGTGCAATTCGATCCCCTTCCAGTCTGAAATCCATTCGGAAGTGTATGAATGGTCGAAACGATTAAGTGATGATCTATTGCCGCGGACAAGGGCCTACCATGAGATATGGCTCGATGAAGAAAAGATTGCAGGCACGCCTGATGTGGAAGATATCGAACCGATGTATGGACCGCTATATTTGCCTAGGAAGTTCAAAATAGGCATTGCTGTTCCTCCGTCAAATGATATCGACGTATACTCTCAGGATCTTGGCTTCATAGCGATTGTCGAAAGCGGAAATCTCGTTGGGTTCAATGTGGCGATCGGTGGCGGTATGGGAATGACCCATGGTGATAAAGCGACATATCCCCAACTAGCCAAGGTAATTGGGTTTTGTAAACCTGCCCAAATCCTCGATGTGGCGGAAAAGATCATTACGATTCAGCGTGATTACGGAAACCGTTCCGTCCGGAAAAATGCCCGATTCAAATATACCGTTGACCGGCTTGGGCTGGAACAGGTAAAGAATGAACTGGAAAACCGCCTGGGGTGGCAATTGGATGAGGCGAGAGCGTTTCATTTTGACAATAATGGCGACCGCTACGGCTGGGTGGAAGGATTGCGAGGCAAGTGGCATTTCACCTTGTTTGTCGAAGGGGGCCGAATAGCCGATCGGAATGGTTACAAACTGATGACAGGTGTGCGTGAAATCGCTAAAATTCATACAGGCGATTTTCGGCTCACTTCCAACCAGAATCTGATCATTGCCGATGTATCAAGCCAGAGTAAGGAAAAAATCAATGATTTACTTGAAACTTATGGGTTGACGGATGGGACACATCATTCAGCCCTTCGCCGAAGCTCAATAGCTTGTGTGTCGCTTCCAACGTGCGGACTGGCAATGGCGGAGGCGGAACGGTATTTACCGGTTTTGCTTGATAAAGTGGAAACCATCATTGATGAAAATGGTTTGAGGGACAAAGAAATCACGATACGCATGACCGGCTGCCCGAATGGCTGTGCCCGCCATGCACTTGGAGAAATCGGTTTTATTGGAAAAGCACCTGGAAAGTACAATATGTATCTCGGAGCGGCATTCGATGGGAGCAGGCTAAGCAAAATGTATCGTGAAAATATCGGAGAAGCAGAAATTTTGAAAGAGTTGCAGGTACTGCTCTCACGGTATGCAAAAGAACGGGAGGAAAGAGAGCATTTCGGTGACTTCGTCATCCGTGCAGGAATCGTCAAAGAAGTGACGGACGGTACGAATTTTCATGCTTGATCCATGCAACAAAAACGAGACGGGAATCAACCCCGTCTCGTTTTTGCATGTGTCTTTCAGTTCATTCCGAAACCCCAGTTTGGAGGATGTCTGCCTTGGCTTCTATTTGGATGTCCATGTTGGGGTACATGCTTTTCCAACGCTGGTAGGTCATTCTTTTATTTTTGGCGTGAAATTTTTCCTTCAGGCCAATCGGATCAATGTTGCGTTTTTGGAAATCTTTAATAAGCCTGGTTGCCTGCCTCGTTAAATCGGCTTCCATATCCTGTTCAATTTTTTTGATCATTTTTCGATTGGTAAGATTGTCACTTCTCATTGACTCTTTAATTTGTCCTTTTATTTTGAGCTTTATCGTCATCGATGGATCGCTCTCAGAGTCGGAGATATGGTAACTCGTGCCGCTCCGGATGCTTTCCACGACAATATCGCTTTTCTTCTCGTCATCTAATTGAAATTTATATATTCCCCTTCGATGAGATTGAACCAGCGTTTTGAAAACGAACATATCTTTTGTGTTCACTTTACTGACAATCTTATTTTCATGAAACAGGGCAACACCGGAAACAGCAAGGTCATTGCCGATTTTTTTTATAATCGGGAGATAGGCATCACCGCCGTCTTCCAAGGAATTCCCCAAAAAAAGATGGAGGTTGGTGTCCGGTCCGTTCCCTGTTTCGTTTTGCTGATTGATTAGGTTCGATAAGAATATCCCGATATTCACATTCGAATTTGATGGCTTTGTATGGATGATATCCTTTACCTTTCCCTCGACGATGACGAGAAGAACCCGGTTGCCAAGCTGAGGCTCACGGTAAAGATAATCAGTCAGTTCAGTCATCCCGATTTTATGAACGATTTTTTCACTGAATAAAACGATGCGGGTCTGTCCAAGCAACACCGTTTTGTCTGCTTTTTTTGAAACGGCGGCCTGCACATCACTTGTCGTCGATGAAGTGCCGGATAAGATCTGGTATTTCCCCATTTTGTCTTGTTGGAAGATGGGGATGACGAACATTCCTTCAATTCTATCATTATTAAGCATATCGTAGCCGATTGCCTGGGACATGTTCACCTCGTCAACGACTCGTGGCTGGGCACAGCCGCTAAGAATGGCAGCAGTAAAAATGACAGGAAGTAATTTTCTCATAAACGATTCCTCTTTTTCTTAATATGGATGATGATCAAAAGAAGAGGCAGGTATGCTCCAAGGAAGAATACCCCGTATGGATCAATGATTCGCTTCAATATATTAAGCGAATCAATATCAAAGAAGAAAATGTTGACCATCAGGATAATAAGGGACATTCCCCATAATGGATACTTTTGCTGAATATTGAATAATCGCTTGGCCCCCCTGCTGGCAGCCCATAAGGAAATAGTCATGTTAGGTATGATGATGATGGCCCACCATGTAACAAATATATATTCAAACCGTTGAATAAAGGCCAATTCTACAATGCTCGTCATGGAAAGGGTTGGCCATATGGTCATGACCAGCTGCTTCTCAGAATAAAAAATGAGCGATACTACATAAATGAATAAGGTGAACAGTGTTGTTGTCAAAGCCCCTCCATGAGCATATTTTTGAGAAGCTTTGGCATCCTTGATGAATGGGTGAAATATCAGGAGCAATTCAAATCCAATCATGGTCAAGGAGACATTTCGCGTTCCTTCCCATATATCCAATATCGAGTGATCGAAAATGGGGAGTAGATTGGTGAATTCAGAGTATTTCATGGCATAGAAGAAAACGAATATAAGCCAGTAGGTCACTAAAACACTTAAAAAGGCAATACCCGTGATCGTACGGAATCCCCCTGTATTTATATAGTAAATCAGGATCAGGAAAACGAGGGAAAACGACCAAGCAGGTATCTCTTCAAACATCCATACATGTATGATTTCAATATAGCTGATCATGACCGTCAACCCGAGAATTAGAAAATAAAGAACGAATAGGAGGCTGAAGAAACTCCCGATCAATTTCCCGAATGCATGATAATTGACTGTGATGATATCACCGGGTACAATGCTGAAAATCTTATAAATCACCCATATCATGAAATGGACTATCAATCCCGCCAGTAGAATGGAGATCCAGCCATCCGTTCCTGTCGATTTTGCTAACATTCTCTGGAAGCTGAGCACCCCGATTCCGGTTTGCATCGAATGTACTAAAAAAAATACATAGAAAGGCTGCACCTTATACTTTTCATTTATAAGAAGGTTCATATCGGTTCCTTAATGCAATCATTCATTGAAATCATTTTTTTTGATTGCGTTTTTCTTTGGAGTTGATTGCCTTTTTGTATTTTCTGTTCGCAAATTGATAGGCCGCGACTTAAAGAAATTCATGGGTATCCTTATGAAGCTATCTTTCCAATCCTTCAGATGGAAGGGGTAAATCGGCTCAAGGTAGGGGTGTCCCATCGATGTCAACTTAATTAGATGTGTCATTAAAAACACCGCCGAAATCGTAATCCCGAGCAATCCCCAGATCTGGGCCCCAATCAAAAAGGGGAACCGCAGTAACCGGATGGCATTGCCCATTTTATAAATGGGGGTTACAAAGGATGCCAGCGCGGATAGGGCAACGATGATCAACAAGATATTGCTTGTCAGGCCTGCTACAACAGCTGCCTGTCCGATAACGATACCGCCGACGATACCCAATGTCTGACCTACCTTGGTTGGAAGCCTGGAGGCGGCTTCCCGCAGTAACTCGATCGAAATCTCCAAGAATAGCGCCTCGATCAAAGGCTGGAATGGAATCAGATTCCGAGAGGTGACGATCGTTTCCAAAAGATCCTTAGGTATCAGCTCATAATGATAGGTCAAGACTGCCACATAAAGCGGCGTGGCGAATATGGAAAAAATGACCGCGAATATCCTCAATAAACGAAATGCCGATGCAGGAATCCAGGGCATGTTATAATCTTCCATCGTAATGAAGTACTCCAGTAAAATGGTCGGAGCAATCAAGGCGGAAGATGATCGATCGATGATCATGGCCACTTTGCCTTCAGCCAGGGCACTCGCGATGCGATCCGGCCTTTCCGTGTTTAAAAAAAGGGGAAACAAGGTACTATTATCGTCATAAAGCATTTGCGCGAGATGAGAGCCATCCAGGATTTCATCAAAATCTATATCATTGACGCGCTGGATGACAGTATCCACATTTGCTTTGTCAACGATGCCGTCAATGGACAAGACGGCCACTTTCGTTTTGGATAAGCTGCCCACAGTCAGTTCGGTTACTTGCAATTCAGGTAGGGGCAGCCTTTTCCTGACGAGATTGAGGTTGATATCGATATCCTCGACAAAGGCCTCCTGTGGACTGATGATTCCAAATTCAAGTTCCGGTTTATCAACCTGGCGCCCTTGCTGGGCAACGACGTTTATCAACAAACACTCGTCAAGATTCGCATCCAGCCGGATCGCGATATGCCCTCTCATGATTCTCTTCTCAACGACAATCCTCGTACTGGTAATGAGCGTATCCTCAATCGGGATGCTATCTTTCATTTGCTCCAAATTGATTTGTTCCAACGTCGGTATCACGGAAAGTACACTTCTATGAAGCTCCTGTGCATCGATTAAAGAACGATAATACGATACCCAATACCCAACGCCATTATAGCAACCTTGATGGTTGATAAAATCATAGGATGATGATAGTGAATTGAATAGTTCACGTATTTCGGAGTTTTTATTGATGCCGTCGTCCATGTCCATTTGTTGTGAGCTGCTTTTTCTGGAATTCCTGCGGTTAAACAATGTTTTTCACCTCTTAACTCATGCTTATGACGGTTAGCATTTGCAATCTAATGACAGATTAACCATTATTGATGTCAATCCAGGGATTTTTTTGAAGAATGATGAATCCTTATACAGGGCAGGTGAAAAAAGCATTTTTCACTGTCGAAAGCCATTTTCCCTTCGAATAAAAAATTGAAAAAAGAGGAAACTACTATACAAATAATACAGTCACTGGACAAAGGAGCTCACGATGGAAAGTACATTCTTGCATATGAATTTGGATCAGAGCCAGGAAAGATTGAAATCTATATTGGATATGCAGGATGATGTGGTTTTTAAAGAGGTGTACATTCCCGGTTATGATCGCTCTGGATTATTTGTATTTGTCAATGGAACGATGGATTATCCAGCCTTCAATGAGATTGTTCTGGATTTATCAGCTGCCCAGGTTAAAACGGGACATCCCATTTCAATCGAGCAATTGGTCAATTCCAAAATTTGTTCGGTAAAGGAAGAAGAAATCAATACGTATGAGAAAGCCAATGAGCAGATTTTTGATGGGAAAACACTCTTATTCATAGACGGAATGTCAACGGGCTATGTCTTGAACCTCGAAAGGGAAAAAACACGAAATTTTGCGGAACCTACCACCGAAAGGGTTGTCCGGGGCCCCAAGATGGGCTTTATTGAAAGCCTGAAGGAAAATATCGGATTGATCAGGCAATACTCGAGCCATCCTAAACTCATCGTCAAGCAACAAAAGGTAGGGACGTTGGAAAAACGTGAATTGGCGCTGATTTATTATGAAGGCAAAGCAAGCGAAAGATTGATAAAAGAAGTGAATGAACGGATAGATGGAGTGAAGGAAACGGATTTTCAGGATACAGGAATGCTTGAGGAATTAATTGAAGATACATCGTTTTCCCCCTTCCCGCAAATCCAGAACACCGAACGCCCCGATAAAGTATTGTCCGCCTTGCAAGAGGGAAGAGTGGTGATCATGATCGAGGGATCGCCGTTTGCTTTGATGGCGCCAACGACGATGACGATGCTGCTGCAATCCCCAGATGATTATTATGAAAGGTGGGTAGCGGGTTCTTTTTTGCGGATCCTGCGGTATTTTTCACTTTTTGTGACCGTTTTCCTATCGGGAATCTATATTTCCTTGGTTTCGTTCAACCCGGGATTACTGCCGACTGAACTGGCGATGACAATCGCAGGAACGAGGGAGAACGTGCCCTTTCCCCCTTTTGTGGAAGCAATCATTATGGAGCTGACGATTGAACTGCTTCGAGAGGCAGGGATCCGTCTCCCTGCGCCAATCGGCCAGACAGTAGGCTTGGTCGGAGGAGTCATCATCGGACAGGCAGCCGTTCAAGCGAATATCGTAAGTTCCCTCATGGTCATCATCGTGGCGATCACGACAATCACTTCTTTTACGGTACCGCAATACAGCTTTGGACTCGCGTTTCGGGCATTAAGGTTCGGCGCCATGATCTTTTCGGCCGTCCTTGGTCTATATGGAACCACTTTATTTTTCATTTTGGTCATCAACCATTTATCCAAATTGACTAGCTTTCAAGAGCCTTATTTTCAACCGATGGATTTCATCGGGGGAAAGACTTGGAAGGATGCGTTCATTAGATTGCCGAAACGGAAAAAAGGGGGGAGACTCTCTTGAACGAGCGGGATGGCAAAATCGTTAGTGGGGAATTGGCTGCAATCATTTCCTGCGGCATGTTAGGGATCGGGATGCTGACGCTTCCAAGGACAATAACGGAAAAAGTTCAATCTTCCGATGGCTGGATCGTCTTGATCCTTGATGGACTGCTGATTGGATTGTTGGTTTGTTTGCTTGTGGCAATGCTGAAAAAACATCAGGTCACTAGTTATTTTACATATATGGAAGAGGCTTTTGGAAGTTGGCTCTCCAAGATTGTCGGGCTGCTCATCGTGTCGTACTTTATTGGTGTGGCTAGTTTCGAAGTCCTCGCCATGAGTGAAATGGTCCGGTTTTATCTGTTGGAGGATACCCCGGAAGAAATCGTGATCCTTACTTTGATTTTAGCCAGTATGCACCTTTTGACAGGGAGAATTAAAGCGATAGCCAAAGTGTGTGTGTTCTTTTTGCCGCTGACGA
Organism: Peribacillus folii; assembly: GCF_030271255.1. Taxonomy (GTDB): domain Bacteria; phylum Bacillota; class Bacilli; order Bacillales; family DSM-1321; genus Peribacillus. The sequence continues at coordinate 73,097 of NZ_JASJOM010000004.1, read as the reverse complement.
TTGTCATCGTTTTATTTATTTACTTGCTAAGTATCAGGGTCGTCGATTTAAAAAACATACAGCCTGTCTTTAGCAAAGGCATTATGCCCGTTATGAAAGGGATGGGCACCGGGACTCTATCCTTCTTTGGCATCGAGCTTTTCATTTTCATGTTTGGTTTAGTGAAAAATCAAAAAAAGGTCAGGCGCGGGGTTTTACTCGGTTTTTTCATTCCCGTGGTTTTATACGTGATTACTTATGTTCTGGTTGTGGCTACCTTGACTGTACCTGAAGTCAAAGCCGTCACATGGCCAACGATTTCATTTATCCAATCATTTGAAGTCAAGGGGATATTCATCGAGCGTTTGGAGCTGTTTCTATTAATCACCTGGATCCTTCAGTTTTTTTGTACACATGCGATTTACTATTATTTTGCCGCGGAAGGCATGTCGAGGATTTTCAACAATTCATATACAACGAATCTGATCATTCTCGTGCCCGTCATGTTCATCCTGGCGGAAATCCCCAAAAATACAATCCAGATTTTTAAAATGAGCGACATGCTGGGGTATGCTTTCCCCGTGATTTTGATCGGACTCCCCATCGTTACCTTCGTGATCGTTCAAGTGAAAAGGAGTAGAAGAAGCCGATGAAAAGGTTATGGATGCTCTTACTGATACCATTGCTTTCAGGGTGCTGGGACAGTGAAAATATTGAGGAATTATCGCTTGTAGTCGGAGTGGGAATCGATTTAAGTAAAAACAAAAACGAAATCATGTTAACACAGCAAATCCTTGTGCCTCCGGGATACAGTTTGCAGGAAAACCAAGCTAAATTGAAATATAAAAATGTGACCGTCAGTGCTAAAACGCTACATGAGGCAATTAGGGATTCCTTGCTTCTAACCAATACGGTATTGACCAATCATCAACGGATTCTGCTCATCAATGAAGAAGTATTAAGAAAGATCCCGATGGAAGCCATCATCAATCAGTCGATTCGTGATAACAATACAAGAAGGAGCTGCTTTGTTTTTTTAACCAAGAGACCGACGAAGGACATTTTGGAGAGAGCGGACGACGGTGAGATTCCTTCTAATGTGATCTATGAATTGAAAGACAATGTTAAGCGAACGAACAAGATCCTTCCGCCATTAACATTGGGTCAAGCATCCTCCAGCCTGCAATCGGATGGAAGCTTTGCGATTCAGGCAGTCGAGATCAAAGGGGGGAAATTAATATTGCAGGGAGCTGGGGTGATCAACAATTCCAAGTTGGTCGGGCTCATGAATAACAAGGATATTGAATCACTAAATTGGCTGAACGGATCAGTGAAGGGAGGAATAATCGAAACGACCCATCATGGAACCCCATTCAGTGTGGAAGTGGATAAGCGAAAAAGGCGAAAGATCGTAACGGAATTGCACGGAAATCATTTAACCATCGATATTTCTGTCGGGTATACGGCAAGGCTTTCGGAGGATTGGTATGGCAAGGAAAATTCCTACAAAGAAAGCTATTTAAAAGAAGCGGAGCGCGATGCAGAGGACAAGGTGAAGCAAGATGTCGAAAAGATTGTCGGGAAATTGCAGCATCAATACAAAACGGGGGTGGCAGGGTTATTCCGTTATGTACAAAACCAGCACCCCAAGTTCTGGGAGGAAGACAAGGAGAAGTGGGATGAAATTTTTAGCGATGCCGATATCAATTACCACATTGACTTAGAGATCATTGACTTTGGCTCAAAAGGAGGGATTAAGTAATTGCTCAAAAAAATAAAACCCTCCTGAAAGGGAAGGTTTCTGGATAAAAACTCGGTAAGAGGATGTCTCCGGTTTTATTTGGTTTTTGATCGCTCCATGCAGTTCCATGGGAAAATCGGAAGTGTTATTTATCTATTGTCCGTTTTAGGCAGGTTCGTCACTTCATGTGCAACCCGTATCCCGGATTGAATTCCGCCTTCGATCCAGGCAGGTACCGTTGAAGTATGTTCACCAGCAAAGTGGACTCTGCCTTCCGGAGTGGGGATGTATGGGAACAGGTCTGTTTCTTGGCCGGGCTTGAACATGGAGAATGCTCCATAAGCATACTGATTCAAAGTCCAGCTGTAGGAAGTGCCGGTTAAAAATTGGTCGTATACTTGTTTTCCATGTACCTTTTCCAAATTTTTGAGCGCGTTTTGAATACGTTCTTCTTCTGGGAGGATATCCCATAGGGTAGCATCATCTTCCCACGTGTAACTTGCCAACAGGAGGCCTGATTCACTTCTCCTAAACAAATGATTAGAATAATAGGCAAACCTGATGGGGAGGTCTGTCGATAATTTCCCGCCATAGATCCCTTCCCTCTCCCAAAATCGTTGCCTGAATTGCAGCCCGATTTTGGTGGATGCGGCATAATGGAGCTCCCGGATTGCTTTCCATTTATTATGCGAAAAGGAATTCCGGGGCTCAATCTCGATAAAGGATAATAATTGAAGCGGAATCGTCACGATCGCAATGTCACCAGTAACGGTTAATGGCCGGTTGCTTTGGGTATGCCTGGATTCAATGGTGACCTGATCCGCTTGTTGGATGATTTTTTTAACTTGATAATTGAAATTCAGATTTTCCCTCAATTCCGGCAGAAATGCATAAGGAAGCTGATCGTTTCCGCCCTCGATTGCATAAAAGTCGATGTCCGGATTAAAAAGCGGCATTAGTTCACGAAGGATTGCAGGAAAGGAAAGCTCCGGGAAGCCCTCCAAGCCCAAAAGGACCTTTATGCTTTCGATTGCCCCCGTGGATAAGCTGATCCCTACTGGATTGTATTGCAAAAAGAAGCTCATGGAGTACTTATCAAAGTCTCTAATGACGATGCCCCAATTGTTGATGGGGTCTTGATTGATGAAATCCGTCACCGGCTTGATTGCCATATTCAGTAATTCTTCTGCTGTTTTCCCTTTTTCTTGGGGCGCTACCGGATATTTCAGTATATCCGGGTTTCGTTGGTAGATCGCAGCTGTGGTCTTGATGCCATTAACATAAATAGGGTCATTTGGAGTGGCATTCATAAAAGAAATGGTGCGCAATTGGTATTTCTTGATATATTCAGCAACCAAATAATGATAATTCGGGATGCGCATGGCACCAGCTTCAAGATAGGCACCATCCAAAAAGGGCTCCCTCATGGTCAAAATGCGGCCGCCGAGCCTGCCTGTTGCTTCCAGTATCGTTACCTCGTGCCCAGCTTCCTTTAAAAGAGATCCGGCAACCAATCCAGAAATGCCGGCTCCAATGATGATGATTTTCTTGGGGGTGAAGGATGGACCCAGTCCATTTTTGATGACGGCGAGCATCTGGTCGGGTGAAAGCGGATCATTGGAAAAGGCCAAAGTAAAACTCTCCTCTCAGATTGCACTTTCCTAATCGGGATTTACGCTATCATATTCTAAAAGGTTCACGATTTATGAAGAATATCGAATAATTTGTTCAACTATCTACGAAAATCACAAAGCATGGCTTGGCTCAGTGATGGGATAAGGTATATCCTTTCGAAACGATTAAGACACGCTAGAAAATTATATATAACAACAATAACCTCGCTAGAATATATACTGAAAAATTCCCCCGAAAATTTTTCAGTAAAGCTTCACCCAGTGTTGATACCTATCAAAACTTAGTTTGTGGAATTTCATTAAATATTTTCCTTTCCAGCGGAGATACTACCAAGAGACAAAGGTTAGAAAGGAAGAAAGTATGGATCATTTACAAATGGCTCGTGCCATGTTCGGGACGAATATGGCAGTACATATCATATTTGCGACGATAGGCGTCGGGTTGCCGATGATGATGTTGGCCGCGGAGTTGATGTATCAAAAAACAAAGGACTTACAGTATGTCGTCATGGCCAAACGCTGGACGAAAACATTAGGGGTACTGCTCGGGGTGGGAATTCCGACCGGTACAATCGCAGGAGTGCAGCTATCCCTTTTATGGCCAGGATTCATGGAAGTGATTGGACGGGTGATGGCGCTTCCGTTCCAAATCGAGATTTATGCATTCATGGTCGAGGCGTTGTTCATGTCCATTTATGTATATGCAGCCGAAAAAATCAAGCCTTGGGCACGAATCGTAAGTTTGTTCTTTGTCGCCTTCGGGGCACTGGCTTCGGCTGTATTGATTTCAAATGTTCATGCATTTGAGGGGACGCCAGCCGGCTTCCGGTTCGAAAATGGGGAAATAGTCGATGTTGATCCATGGGCGGCTTTTTTCAATCCAAGCTTTTTGGTCACAGCAGGACATACGGCGCTTACAGCCTATACTACAGGTGCTTTCGTCGTAGCGGCAGTTGCTGCTTACAAAATGTTGAAGAACAAATTCGGGACCACAGAATTTAATTTTCACCAAAAAGCGCTGAAGCTCAGCATCGTCTTGGGTTTGGTTTTTTCTTTTTTGACCGCCCTGAACGGACATGCGACCACACAGCATTTATACAGGGAACAGCCGGAAAAGCTTGCTGCCGCTGAAGGCTTATTCGAAACTAAGGACCATGCTGGCCTTACGATATTCGGTTATACCGACCCAGAAGCTCAGGAAGTGAAGTATGGAATTGAATTTCCTTGGCTGTTAAGCTTTTTGTCAGGGAATAGTTTCGATACGGTCGTAACCGGATTGAATGATTTTCCCAAGGAGTATTGGCCGCCATTATATGTCCATATTTTATTCAATGCGATGGTGATCATTGGCTCGGGGCTAATCGCCTTATCTTTATTCGCTTTGGTATGGAATAAGTGGTTGAAAAAGGAAACCTATCCCAAATGGATTCTTTGGTTATTTGTGGCTGCTGGGCCGTTTTCGGTGATTTCCATTGAGTGCGGCTGGATTTTTGCTTGTACAGGCAGACAGCCTTGGACGATATACAGGATGTTAACGACTGCGGATTCAGTCACAACATATGATAACCTTGGATTTTTATTTACGATGTTCATACTTGTCTATATTGTGTTATGCGTGTCGGTCGTGTTCACTCTGCTTTACTATTTTAAACGACATACAATAATGGATGATATATATAAGGCTGAACAAAAAGATGTGAGGCTATTCGATTCCAATTCATGAAAGGAGGAAGGCCGATGAGTGATGCTCTTCTTGCCATAACGTTGGTGTGGGGCTTTATTTTTCTTTATGCCATCATGGCATCGATGGATTTCGGTGCTGGGTTTTGGGCGATGACTTATATTAAAAAGGAAGAAACGAATGCTACGAAGATAGCGAACAGCTATCTATCACCAACTTGGGAAGTGACCAATACATTTGTCGTCGGACTCGTCATTGCGATATACAGTTTATTCCCGGGGGCGGTTTTTCCGATAGGAGTGGCCTTGATCGTCCCAGCAAGCCTGATCTTGGTACTTCTATGCATCAGGAGTGCTTTCTTGGTTTTCTCCCATAGCGTGGACAAATATGAGAAAGTGCTGACGTATATTTCAGGGATTACGGGTTTGATCATCCCGGGGCTTTTAATCAGTGTTTTACCTATTACACATCTAGGCTTCGTCGAAGGGGTGAAGGGGAACGAAGAGCTCAATCTTACGAAACTTTTCACGAGCCCTAATGAATATGCCTTCTTGCTATTCGGAATATTTAGTACGCTTTTTTTATCGTCCCTGCTCCTATCCGATTACTCGAAGCAAGCAGATGAAATGAAGGCATACAAGATATACCGCAGGGACGCGATGATAACCGGTCCGCTTATGCTTGTCATGGCCTTGCTGGTCATGTTCACGTTAAGAAACGAAGCGAATTGGATTTACGTTGAAATGATGAAAAAATCTTCATTATTGCTTATATCCCTTATCTTTTTTGTCATCGCTGGGGTGGCGCTTTATCTTCCGTATTTTTCGAAACGGGAGGTTAAAGGGATGCCGCGCCTCGCCGTCATTGCGATCATCGTTCAATATTTAATCGGAAGCTATGTATATGGAATTGCCCATTTACCTTACATCATATATCCCAATGTCACGATTCTTTCGGGTTTTACCGATCCGACATCATTCCGTGCGGTGTTTGCGACATACATCGTAGGCTTTGCGATATTGGTTCCGGGTTTCTATTATTTCTGGTCGATCTTCATGAAGGATCAGCGTCGTAAATTCAAACGGCGACAAATGACCAATTAGTCCATCCTTTGAAAAGAGAGGTTTTCACGATGAAAAAGTTAGATTTGCTAAAATATGCGGTTTTAGTCATTTCAGTCTTTTTGAGCTATCACGCGGTTGAAGCCCATGATAAGAATTTTCAGGTTGAGGGCACTTACATGTCGACAAAAAGAGATGTAACAGGAGATGGGAAAATTGACATCATCCAGGTGCAGGGGCTGCCATATAAAGCGGGAAGCAAGTTCCTGAAGCAAATCGATTTGAGCGTCGAAAGCGATCGCCGGACGATCAGCGTCCCGTTGGAAGCAGGGTATGATCCTGAACTAAAGGTAGCGGACTTGAATAATGATGGACTGCAGGACGTGCTGGTCACGGTGTTGATGGAGGGAAAAGGCCGTTTGATCACAAGCTACGCCTACACATTCAAGGATGGTGAAGTGCAAATTCTGGACATGCCCCCATCCGTACCTGTAACGGCACAATTCCTCGACGGATACAAGGCCGAAATCAGCATTGAAGGACAAAAACCGATTGTGTTGGACATCTCTTCAAGAAAAAAAACTTACGATGAACTGGGCATTTATCAGGACGGAAAGCTTAATGAGCCAACCGAGCTATTGGTGGAGCCTTACTCGACACTTGACTTCAAGTCAATTTTTGGAAAAGGGAAGAGGCTTGCCGGAATTCAAAAAGTGAACGGAGCAGATGAACGTGATCCGTTATTGGAAATCCATTCGGTGTGGACGTATAAAAATGAGTGGCAGCTTGTAAAGGCAAAAGTGAAGGCAAACAAGCAAAAGAAGGGATGAATAGATGAATGGAAGATGACAGCTCTTGACTTTGAGGGCTGTTTTTCCAATGAATTTAAAAATTGACAATTTTTAATAATTTGGTAAAATCTAAATAAATCCAGTTTATACATAATGATTCCTTCTCAGCTGGATCAAATGAAAGCGTATACAATAGTGGGGGGTGCAGACTACGGAGTTAAGGGAAAAAATAATCGAAACATCGTTGACGCTCTTCGAACAGCATGGCTACCATGGTGTCTCGGTTAACGAAATCGTTAAGGCGTGCGGAACCAGCAAAGGCGGTTTTTATCACCACTTTTCTTCCAAGGATGAGCTTTTATTTGTCATCCATGATTATTTCATTTCATATGTATTAACAAATGCACAGGAAGCGATATCAGAAAGTACCCATCCAGCCGAAAAAATGCAAAGAATCATTCAATCATTCGTAAAAGTTTTTGACCTCTATCAACCGCACATTTCAGTATTCTATCAAGAAAGCATTTACTTGAAGCCACCTTATGTTGAAGCCATCAGAAATAAGCGTCAGATGTATAAAGAAATCATCTTTTCCGTCATCGAGGAGGGAATTGAAAAAGGTGTGTTCCGCCGCGAACTGCCTGTTGAAATTACCGGGATGTCGATTTTGGGAATGGTTAACTGGTCCTACAAATGGTACAAAAGGGGCGGAGGGAAAACGATTGATGAGATTGGGGAAATATATGTCGATTTAATCCTTCATGCCTTACTGGCGGATAAATAAAGCGCCCAGCCATTTTTATTTCATATAACCTCAACAAGTATGGAATGCAGCACCAAAGCGAGTTGTACAGACCAACTAGTCGGTCTTAATAGAAAGGGGAAGTGTCAAATGGATTTCTCACTTACGAAAGAACAACAGATGATTAAGGAAATGGTTCGGGAATTTGCCGAAAAGGAAATCAAGCCAATTGCGATTGAATTGGATGCGAAATCGATGTTTGCCGAGGATGTATTTAAAAAAATGGGGAAACTCGGATTGCTGGGCATTCCTTTTCCCGAGGAATATGGTGGTTCGGGGGGCGATACGATTTCGTATGCCATCGCAGTCGAAGAAATCGGCAAGGCTTGCGGCGGAACTGGATTAAGCTATGCAGCTGCCGTTTCACTTGGTGCAAGTCCGCTTTATTATTTCGGCACCGAGGAACAGAAGCAAAAATACCTCGTTCCAATCACGACCGGCGAAACTCTGGCAGCGTTTGGATTGACCGAGCCGAATGCAGGATCTGATGCAGGCGGAACGAGAACGACCGCCAAATTGGATGGCGATGAATTTGTAATCAATGGTGAGAAAACCTGGATAACGAATGCCAGTTATTCAAGAACCATCACCGTTACCGCAGTATCGGGCAAGGATTCAAGGGGCAAGAACATCATCTCTGCATTCATCGTGCCAACCGATACGAACGGTCTTACGATCAATAGCAATTATGAAAAAATGGGGGTCCGTGCTTCCAATACATGTGAAATCATCCTTGATAATGTCCGCGTTCCGAAGAAGAACTTATTGGGCGATCCAGAGAAAGGGTTTAAACAGTTCTTATTCACACTGGATGGCGGAAGGATTTCGATTGCAGCTTTGGCAGTCGGCATTGCGCAGGCAGCCCTTGATAAGGCGTTGGCCTTTTCAAAAGAGCGAATCCAATTCGGGAAATCGATTTCTAATTTCCAGGCGATTCAATTCAAGCTTGCAGACATGGCGATGGAAATTGAATTGGCCAGGAATATGGTCTATAAGGCAGCCTGGTTGAAAGACATGAAAAAACCGTTTGCAAAGGAAGCGGCCTACGCCAAGTTATTTGCCAGTGAAACTGCATTCAGGGCCAGCAATCAAGCGATCCAAATCCATGGCGGCTCAGGTTATATGAGGGAATATGAAGTGGAACGTTATTTAAGGGATGCCAAGCTGCTGGAAATTGGCGAAGGCACATCTGAAATCCAAAGAATCGTGATCGCAAGGCAACTGGGGTGCTGATAACCGAACGCAGGTGAACCACAATGGGCAAATGGCAGATATTATCTCTACAGCAAGGAGCGTTCATTCTTACCTTTATTCGATAGGAGGAGTTTGATGTCTGATTTGCTAGATGTTACGATCGGAAAACTGCTTGAAATGACCGCGGAGCAATATGGGGATCATGAAGCGGTGGTTTACCATGAGCTGGGCCTACGCCATACTTACCGCGAATTTGAAAAGATTTGCAGGCAGGCGGCCAGAGGGTTCATGTCGCTGGGTATTAAAAAAGGGGAACATATTGCCATCTGGGCAACCAACAAGCCTGAATGGCTCATTTCCCAATTTTCCACGGCGAAAATGGGTGGGGTATTGGTTACGGTCAATACGAACTACCGCAAAAGTGAACTGGAATATCTGCTTAAGCAATCGGATTCGACGACGCTTATCCTGATGGAGCAATTCAAGGACCATTCCTATATGGATACACTGTATGAAATCATCCCGGAATTGAAAACTGCGAAACCAGGAAGTTTGCAATCTCGGAAACTGCCTAAATTGAAAAATATCATCGTTTTAGGCGAAACACGCTTCCCTGGAACAATATCATGGACGGAAGTCATGGATGGAAGCCACTCCATATCCGAGGAGGCCCTTGACGGAAGGATGGAGGAATTGACTCCAGGCGATGTTATCAATATGCAATACACCTCAGGGACGACAGGGTTTCCAAAAGGAGTAATGTTAACGCATTCAAATCTCGTCAATAACGGATTGAATGTTGCAGCATGCATGAAGCTTACCAAGAATGACAGGCTGTGCATCCCTGTTCCGCTGTTTCATTGTTTCGGCTGTTCACTCGGTACGATGGCCTCCGTTTCGGTTGGCGCGACCATGGTTCCCCTTGTGGAATTCAATCCCAGAATCGTCCTTCAGACGGTCGAAGCCGAAAAATGCACCGCGTTACACGGTGTTCCGACCATGTTCATTTCGGAGCTTAATCTCGAGGACTTCGACGAATATGATTTACGCTCTTTGCGGACCGGTATCATGGCAGGCTCGACCTGTCCGATCGAGGTCATGAAAAGCGTGGTCACCAAGATGGGGATTTCCGAAATAACGATCACATATGGGCAAACCGAATCGTCACCAGGCATCACCATGACCAGAACGGATGACCCGATAGAACTTCGCGTTTCTTCAGTGGGAAGGGCCCTGCCGAAAGTGGAAGTGAAGATTGTCGATCCGGCCACTGGCGAGGAGGTGCAAAGGGGAATGCAGGGGGAACTCTGTTCAAGGGGATATCATGTGATGAAGGGATATTACAATAATCGGGAAGCCACTGAGCTGGCAATTGACGGGGAAGGCTGGCTTCATACGGGTGATTTGGCGGTCATGGATGATAATGGCTACTGCAAAATAACAGGCAGGCTGAAAGATATGATCATTCGCGGCGGTGAAAATATTTATCCGCGTGAGATAGAGGAATTCCTCTATCAGCATCCGGCCATAGTTGATGTCCAGGTGCTAGGCGTCCCAGACCAGAAGTATGGGGAAGAAGTGGCGGCATGGATCATCTTGAAGCCGGGGGTAACTCTGACGGCGCAGGATGTGAAAGAATATTGCAAAGGGGAAATATCTTTTCATAAAATACCCCGGCACATACATTTCACAGACTCTTATCCAATGACCGCATCGGGAAAAATTCAAAAGTACAGGCTGCGACAGCAAACGCTTGACTTGCTTGGGACGCACTAATTTTAGGAGATGATCGGATGATTGGGAAAATTCTTATCGCAAACAGAGGGGAAATTGCATCACGCATAATCCGTACATGCAAGAAAATGGGCATTAGCACGGTTGCCGTCCATTCGGAAGCTGATGCCGATGCACCGTTTGTCGGCTTAGCGGATGAATCATATTCATTGGGCGGCTCGAGAGTACAGGAAAGCTACCTAAACGTCGAAAAGATTTTGGAAATCGCGAAAGATACCGGGGTGGAGGCGATTCATCCGGGATATGGGTTTTTGAGTGAAAATGCCGATTTTGCGCGTTCTTGCGAAGAAGCCGGTTTGATATTCATTGGTCCGAAGCCGGAAGTCATCCAGCAGATGGGCAATAAAGTGGAAGCACGGAAAAAGATGGAGCAAGCAGGCCTTCCATTGGTTCCAGGCTTTTCCCGGCCGCTGATTGATGCTGCTGAAGCGGCTGCAGTTGCCGAAAAAATCGGGTACCCCGTCATGTTGAAAGCGGCGGCTGGCGGCGGCGGTATCGGCATGCAGGCCGTATCCAATGAAGATGAGCTTTCGAAAGCGTTTGAAGGTAATCAAAAACGTGCCCAATTGTTTTTTGGCAATGGAGATATGTTCATCGAAAAGTTAATTGAAAAACCTCGTCATATCGAAATTCAGGTTTTGGCGGATACCTTTGGCAATGCCGTTTACTTATGGGAAAGGGAATGCTCCGTTCAAAGACGCCACCAAAAGGTTGTCGAGGAGGCTCCTTCGTCTTTCCTCGACGAAGAAACAAGGAACAAAATGGGGTTTGCCGCCGTTAAGGCGGTTAAGTCGATCGGCTATAGCAATGCAGGCACATTAGAATTTTTGGTTGATGGAGATAAAAATTTCTACTTCTTGGAGATGAATACCCGCCTTCAGGTCGAGCATCCTGTCACTGAAGAAATTACCGGATTGGATTTAGTCGAACAGCAAATCAACATTGCTTCGGGCAAAAAATTGGATTTCACGCAAGCGGAGATCAAAAAGGATGGGCATTCGATTGAAGTGCGCATATATGCCGAAGATCCCAAAACGTTTTATCCAGCACCAGGAACGATTACAAGCCTGAACCTCCCGAGCGGCAATGGTGTCCGTCATGAATTGGCGGTCCACGGAACATCCGTCGTGTCTCATTTCTATGACCCGATGATTGCTAAATTGGTGGTGAGCGGGGAATCGAGGGCTAAAGCCATCGAGAGATTAACAGAGGCGTTGGACAATTATAAAATAGAAGGCATTAAAACGAACCTTCCGCTCCTTTTGGAAATCATCTCCCATCAGGCATTTTCCAAAGGAGATACGACTACCGATTTCATCGACAAATACATTAAAAAAATGAAAGTCTAAAACATCGTTATACAACAAACATGATCAGGAGGAATGAAGGATGGCAGAATTAAAAGCAAGCATGGCAGGAAGCGTATGGAAAATCGTGGCGAATGAGGGGCAAAGTGTAACGGACGGGCAGGATATCGTCATCTTGGAATCGATGAAAATGGAAATACCCATTGCAGCGGAAGGAGCAGGCACCATTAAAGAGCTGAAAGTGAATGAAGGGGATTTTGTGAATGAGGGTGATGTATTGGCCATCATTGAATAAGCGGACGGAGGGATAAAATGAAATGGCCAGAAAAAGTGACAATCAAGGAAGTGGGTCCGCGTGATGGGCTGCAAAATGAAAAGGTCATCATACCTACGGAAAGCAAAATTGAATGGATCGATCAGCTCTCTGATACAGGTCTTTCCTATATAGAAGCTACATCCTTTGTCCATCCGAAGTGGATTCCCCAATTGAGCGATGCCTCGCTTGTGGCAAAGGGAATAAGACGCAATCCAACTATCACCTATGCCGCCCTCGTTCCGAATGAGAGGGGACTTGAGGCGGCACTTGAGGGGAAAATTGATGAAATTTCAGTTTTCATGTCATCAAGTGAAACTCATAATCTCAAAAACATCAATAAATCAATTTCCGATACCCTTCCCATATTGAAAAAGGTCATTCAAGCAGCGGCAAATAGCGGAAAATCGGTAAGGGGTTATGTTTCCACCGTTTTCGGCTGTCCATATGAAGGGGAAGTAACGATGGATCAAGTATTCCGGGTGTGTGATCAATTGTTTGACTACGGAATCAGTGAAGTATCACTGGGAGATACGATAGGTGTCGCTTCACCAAAGCAGGTTGCCTCGTTCCTTGAAGGGGCCGTCAAAAGATATGATAGTGAACGGATTGCCCTGCATTTCCATGATACTAGGGGCATGGCCTTGGCGAATGTTCTTCAAGCACTGGAGCATGGAGTCGTTACTTTCGATTCTTCGCTCGGTGGTTTGGGAGGATGTCCATATGCACCAGGTGCGAGCGGCAATGTTGCTACGGATGACCTCGTTCATATGCTACATAATATGGGGATCCAAACGGGAATAAATCAAGACAAACTAATCAAAGCGGCCTCGACAATGCAAACCTTTTTGGAGAAACCATTGCCTAGCCATCAGATGGCTGTATATAATGCGCAATAAAATGAATGGAGGGTGAATGGATGTCTACGTTGATTGATATAAGCCGTGACGATACGGGTATCGCCATCGTCACATTAAATCGTCCTGATGCTGCTAATGCATTATCGACAGAATTGCTTCATGGCCTGCTTGAAGCATTGAATGAATTGAAATTGGCAGCCGATTTACGGACGGTCATCATGACCGGTTCTGGTGAAAAGGCATTTTGTGCGGGTGCGGATCTGAAGGAACGAGCAGGGATGAATGAGGATGAAGTCAAGGAGACGGTCAAGCTGATCGGCGACACGATCACAGCTGTGGAGAACATGCCGGTGCCAGTCATTGCAGCCATAAACGGCTCTGCCTTTGGCGGAGGCCTGGAGCTTGCTCTCGCTTGTGACATTCGTCTCGCTTCGGATTCGGCAAAGATGGGGCTGACGGAAACGGCGTTAGGCATCATTCCTGGAGGCGGCGGTACTCAGCGACTGCCCCGAATCGTCGGAATGTCGACGGCCAAGGAGCTGATATATACAGCAAGGCGTTTGGATGCAGAAACAGCACATAAACTGAAAATCATCAGCCATTTATTTCCGGCGCAACAATTGATGGATGAGGCAAAAAAACTGGCAGCCGAAATTGCCCGCAACGCTCCATTAGCGCTCAGGGCGGCAAAAGCGGCGATAAATCAAGGAATGGATGCAACCTTAGAAGATGGACTGCGAATTGAAAACGATTGCTATCAAACCACTTTGAAAAGTCGTGACCGCCTGGAGGGCCTGGCAGCATTCAAGGAAAAGCGCAAACCGGTATTCACGGGTCAATGAGGTCAAATGAAGGAGGAAGATCGATGGTGACGACTGATAAATTAACGGAAACGGTAGAAACGATCAAAAAAGGCGGCCTGGAAAAATATCACCAGAAAAATGCTGAAAAAGGAAAGCTTTTCGTACGTGAACGTTTGGAGCTCTTATTTGATGAAGGGGTTGAAATAGAGGATGCCTTCTTTGCCAATTGTGCCAGTGATGGCCTCCCTTCGGATGGAGTCGTGACGGGAATAGGGAAAATTAACGGCAAGAGGGTCTGTGTCATGGCCAATGATTCGACCGTCAAAGCCGGATCTTGGGGAGCAAGGACCGTCGAGAAAATCATCCGCATTCAAGAAACGGCAGAAAAATTGCAGCTGCCGCTGTTATACCTAGTCGATTCAGCCGGGGCAAGAATTACCGATCAAGTGGAAATGTTTCCAGGACGCCGCGGTGCAGGACGCATTTTCTATAACCAAGTGAAATTATCCGGTAAAGTCCCGCAAATTTGTCTATTGTTTGGTCCTTCAGCCGCAGGAGGGGCATATATCCCAGCTTTTTGTGATATTGTCGTGATGGTTGAAGGGAATGCATCGATGTATTTAGGTTCACCGAGGATGGCGGAAATGGTCATTGGCGAAAAGGTGACCGAAGAGGAGATGGGCGGGGCTAAAATGCATTGCTCCGTTTCGGGCTGCGGAGATGTGTTGGTCAAATCGGAACAAGAGTCCATTGCGTTTGCCCGCAAATACTTAAGCTATTTTCCAGGAAATTATCAAGAAAAGCCTGCATCTGTGAAACCTGAACTTCCAGAGCAATTTGACAAGACGTTGGAGGACCTCATCCCCAAAAATCAAAATGCGCCTTTCAATATGTATGATTTAATTGACAGGGTGATTGACAGGCAATCGTTCTGTGAAATCAAAAAGCTTTTTGCCCCAGAATTGATTACTGGGCTTGCAAGGCTGAATGGGCAGACAATTGGCATCATCGCCAATCAGCCGCGTGTCAAGGGCGGTGTCCTGTTCCATGATTCAGCTGATAAAGCAGCGAAATTCATCAATTTATGTGATGCTTTCCATATACCGTTATTGTTCCTCGTGGATATCCCAGGGTTCATGATCGGGACGAAGGTCGAGCAGGCAGGCATCATTCGCCATGGTGCGAAAATGATTTCCGCCATGAGTGAAGCGACTGTTCCTAAGATCTCTGTCATTGTCCGTAAGGCTTATGGTGCGGGATTGTATGCCATGGCTGGCCCTGCCTTTGAACCGGATTGCGTGCTTGCACTGCCAACGGCACTGATTGCAGTAATGGGGGCGGAAGCTGCAGTCAATGCGGTTTATGCCAATAAAATCAATGCGATGGAAGCGGAAGAAAGACCAGCCTTCATCGCTCAAAAGCGAAACGAATACAATGAAGATATTGATATTTATCGTTTGGCCTCCGAGATGATCGTTGATGGCATCATCCAGCCCAATGACCTGCGTGCCGAACTGAGTGCCCGGTTTGAAGCGTATGGAAGCAAACAACTGACATTCACGGATCGCAAGCACGG
This sequence comes from Peribacillus folii, assembly GCF_030271255.1. Lineage (GTDB taxonomy): Bacteria > Bacillota > Bacilli > Bacillales > DSM-1321 > Peribacillus. Next base: position 57,561 of record NZ_JASJOM010000004.1, on the reverse strand, counting down.
AGTCTATCCAGTCTAATAAACATGAAAAAAAGTCCGGTCATAATGATCGGCTTTTTTTCATGCGTCAAAGCCGAAGTGAATGACTTTTCGGACAATATGAAAATTTCTTTCCGTTTGGAGTTGCGAAAACATTGATGAAGGAGTACTATAATTAGTAATTAAAGATTTACTAATTACTTAAGAGTAGTGAAAGAAAGTGAGAGTTGCCATGGTCCAGCATGAAAAAAAGAAATATATCACTCCGGATGGATACACTGCAGATATTGCGATTTTTACCATTACCACCAAGAAAACAGCTGAAAAGGCACCTCCTGAAATGTTTTTGAAGCTATTATTAATCAAACGTGCCACGAATGATAAAGAAGGAAACCCGAATGTCGAAGGAGATAAATGGGCTCTGCCTGGCGGCTTTGTGAATGCCAAGGAGACGGCCTATGAAGCCGCCAAACGTGAATTGAAGGAAGAAACGGGTATAGCGGGATTCCATGTCGAGCATTTCGGTGTTTATGACCGGCCCGGACGCGATCCGCGAGGCTGGATCATATCCAACGCCTTTTATGCCATCGTTCAGGAAGAGTTTCTCCATCATAGAAAAGCGAATGACGATGCCGCGGAGGTTGAATTGTTCACGGTACAGGAGGCTTTGCAATTGGAGCTTGCATTCGATCATGATTCAATCATCCAGGATGCAATGGATTTATTGAAAAAGGAAATGGTGCAAACGACAATAGCGCAAAAATTCCTGCCAGAAGAGTTTACTTTGTCTGAATTGCAGCGGGTTTTGCTGACGGCAAGAGATGATGCGAAGATCAGCGCGGACTCACTTTTTTATGCCAAGGCCCCTAAACTTCCGTTTTTGGAAAAAGTCTTGGATGAAAAAGGAATGCAGAAGAAAACAAAACGCAATTCGTATCGGCCATCACAACTATACCGATTTAATGCAGAGGTAGTCACGGACTCCATTTATTATTAAGGGGGAATGGGTGAAATGGGAAATAGGGCATTGATCAATATTGATTATACGTATGACTTTGTTGCGGATAAGGGTGCCTTGACCTGCGGGAAACCTGGCCAGGATATCGAGGAAGTACTTGTTGGTATAACAAATGAATTCATCCAAAATGGTGAGTACACCGTATTTGCCATTGATTTACATGATGAAGGAGACCGCTTTCATCCTGAAACGAATTTGTTTCCACTGCATAATATTAGGGGTACAATGGGAAGGGACTTATATGGAAAGTTAAAAGAAATTTATCAAGCAAATAAAAATCAAAAGAATGTTCATTATATAGATAAAACACGTTATTCGGCATTTGCAGGCACGGATCTTGATATCCGCTTAAGGGAGCGTCACATTTCGGAGGTGCATTTAGTTGGGGTTTGCACAGATATTTGCATTTTGCACACGGCTATCGACGCTTACAATTTAGGCTACAATATATATGTACATGAAAATGCAGTGGCTTCATTCAACGAACAAGGTCACGAATGGGCGCTTGGGCATTTTAAAGGATCTCTTGGAGCAACCATTCTATCATAGCCAACACGCAACAGAATAGAAGGGAAGCATCCGCTTCTCTTTTGGGAGGAACTATCCATGGAAAAAAAGTATAATGACGACAGTTACGCCTTACACACCGATCTGTACCAAATCAATATGGCCCAAACATACTGGCAGGATAAAACGCATGAACGAAAGGCCGTTTTCGAAATATTTTTCAGAAAGCTTCCATTCAACAGCGGGTATGCGATTTTTGCGGGGCTTGAAAAGATCGTTCATTACCTACAAAACTTTTGCTTCTCTGAAAGTGATATCAATTATTTGAAAAACGTGCTGCATTATGATGAAGAGTATTTGGATTATTTGCAAAACATCCGTTTCACGGGGACGATCCGCTGCATGAAGGAAGGGGAGCTCGTCTTTGGCAATGAACCGATATTGCGGGTGGAGGCGCCTCTTGGTGAGGCCCAGCTCATTGAAACGGCATTACTGAACATTGTGAACTATCACACACTCGTAGCTACCAAGGCCTCGCGTATCAAACAGGTCATTGGGGACGAATCCGCCCTTGAATTCGGTTCAAGAAGGGCACAAGAAATGGATGCGGCCATTTGGGGAGCGAGGGCAGCCTATCTTGCCGGCTTCGATTCTACAAGTAATGTACGTGCGGGTAAACTGTTTGGCATTCCGGTTTCAGGAACACATGCCCATTCGATGATCCAAGCCTACAAGGATGAATATACTGCATTCCATAAATATGCCGTTTCCCATAAGGATTGCGTTTTTCTCGTCGATACGTATGACACATTGCGCTCTGGCATCCCAAATGCAATCCGTGTCGCCAAAGAACTGGGGGATAAAATCAATTTCATCGGCGTCCGTCTTGACAGCGGAGACTTGGCTTACTTATCGAAGGAAGCCAGGCGCATGCTTGATGCTGCTGGTTTCCATGATGCAAAGATTGTCGCCTCCAATGATTTGGATGAATACACGATCATCAACTTGAAGCAACAAGGCGCCAGGATTGACATATGGGGGATCGGAACCAAATTGATCACGGCTTATGACCAGCCAGCATTGGGTGCCGTGTATAAAATGGTTTCAATAGAGGGTGAAGATGGGAATATGAGAGATACCATCAAAATTTCTTCAAACCCTGAAAAAGTTACGACACCTGGATTGAAGCGGGTATATCGGATCATCAATAAAGTCAATCACCATGCAGAAGGCGACTATCTGGCCATGGAATATGAAAAACCGCAGGAGCAGGAAAAGTTAAAAATGTTCCATCCTGTCCATACCTTCCTAAGTAAATTCGTCACGGATTTCGATGCGGTAGATTTGCATGAGAATATTTTCGAGGATGGCCGCTTGATCTATGAATTGCCATCCATTGATGATATAAAGGCCTTTACCAAAAAGAACCTTCAAGTACTATGGCCGGAATACCTACGTGCACTTAATCCTGAAGAATACCCTGTGGACCTTAGCCAGGATTGTTGGGATAACAAGATGAGGAACATTGATGAAGTTAAAGCAAATGTAGAGAGAATGCTAACGAAATGATCAATCAATTTTAACTCGAAAGAAGGTCAATGCGAATGCGTCCATTACAAAAAGAAATCATAAAGAAATTGCTTGTTCAACCAACGATCGATCCTGAAGTTGAATTCAGGAAAAGCGTGGATCTCCTGAAAGGATATCTGAAGAAAAATACATTTCTGAAAAGCTTTATCCTTGGAATTTCCGGAGGGCAGGATTCGACTCTGGGAGGTTTCATCGCCCAGACAGCTGTCAATGAGCTGAATGAAGAAACGCAGGGCAATGAATATAAGTTTATCGCTGTAAGCCTACCATATGGCGTCCAGGCTGATGAGGATGATAGGCAACTGGCATTGAAATTCATCAAGCCAAGCCAGACAGTCACCGTCAACATCAAGGCTGCCGTCGATGCATCCGTGCAGGCTGTGGAAGACGCCGTGTCAGAAAAACTTTCCCATTTTTTAAAGGGCAATGTTAAGGCACGTGAACGAATGAAGGTTCAGTATGATTTAGCCGGCCTATATAAAGGTGTCGTGCTGGGAACAGACCATGCAGCCGAGGCCATTACTGGTTTCTTCACGAAACACGGCGACGGAGCTGCCGATCTTATTCCTTTATATCGATTGAACAAAAGGCAAGGAAAGGAAATCCTGAAATTCGTCGGTGCTCCCGAGCGTCTTTATATGAAGATTCCAACTGCCGATTTGGAGGATGACAAACCGCTGATCCCTGATGAGGTGGCCTTGGGCGTTAGCTACGATGAAATCGATGATTATCTTGAAGGAAAGGAAATCAGGACGGAAGCTGCCGAAATCATTGAAGGATGGTATACTAAAACCGAACATAAACGGAACGAAGCCATTAACGTCTACGATACTTGGTGGAAATAAAAGGCCCCTTTAACCTTTGAATATAAATCCCGCATCCAGTTTTTGATGATGCGGGATTTTCTTAAGCACCCCCCCTATTTATTGAACAGAAAAGGGCGGTCATATGTCCAATTTCAATAAGGAACTAGCTGCATTGATTAAGAACGGGATTTCTCTGGTGTCAGACAAAAGCTGATGGTAATAGAAAACAACGGGCACCAAAGCAGTTTTTAAGAAGAAAATGGCCGATCAAAGAATTTGTATAGTTAATTAACTTGAAGTAGAGTATATTTAATATACATGAATCTAACTGGTAATTTAGGGTGGAGGGTCTTTTTACGTTATGAAGGCAAGATATGAATTGGCAAACATGAACTTAACATTAAGTAATGTCACTTTGCGTAATGCAGCCGATAGTTATGTTCTCTTGAAAGCGGCAGATGAACAAAAGAATGAAATCACGATCAAGCTTTCACATGCCCAAGCTGAATTTTTAGAAGCGGAATTACGGGAAGTGAATCGCCGTCGCCGGGAAAATGGTCCCGATGTAATAGGATATGATCGGGAACAATTTGAGGACGACGATTCGTTCAACTTATTCAGTATTGATTTATTTAATGAACCTGACCCGAAGGAATGAACGGTCATCGGGTGTTCATTATTGCCGACAAAGCTAAGCAAGGTGACACTTCGTTACCTTTTTTTTGATTGCGTGAGGAATTTCTTTATCAGGAGGAATATTGATGACGCCATCGCAAAAAACAGGAAAAATACGATAAAGCCCCATAGGCCGACTGCAGCATCCTGAAATTCCATATTGCCCCTGCTCGTAAGGGCTTGCTGTATTTCGATTGCAAACACCAACACGACCATGACCGTAAAGGTATATAGAAAAGACAGTATAGTAATCCCGAAGCGCAGCCGGGAAATGATGGTCGATAAAATTAATACGAACAAAAAGATGACGATACCGATGATTCCCATGATCCAAAAATGGAGATCTTTGTCCGTGGCGTTTGAATGTAACGTGTCACTCACAAAAAATAGGATGAAATCGTGAAGATTATTAACGATCTCTGCTAATATCTCAATGAACTCTTTCATTTTTTACACCTCCAATCCATAGATTATAGCAGGTTATAAAACTATATAGAAGAGGAAGGACTGGCCATGACAAACCCACCATATTAGAAAGCGGGTGTTCCATATTTCCAATATAATCATGTCCCTTGCGATCTTGGCAATGATCGTTTTGGTTGGCGTCGTTATTTATAAGATTATGAAAAAATGATTTGTTGGAGGATACGTAATGAATGAGAGACAAGATCATGAATTAACGATCATTGATTTTATGAAAACGGGACATCATACATGTTTTGTACAGGTATCCGGTTTCGATGCTGAATATAAAAAAAAATTTGAAGGTGAGGTAAAGTTTGTCGGTGATGTGCCTTATGGTGACTTGATACATTCCCAAAGGTCACATGTATCTAGCAGCTGCAGGGAGTTCATCCGGGAAGATTTGATTTATAGGCATAAGGGAAGGCAGTTTGAATAAACCTTGTTTAAGAATGGCAACGAAACAGGGATAAATAGATTAGGAAGCTTGTGGGATATTAAGACAATTCTCGCTGTCACCCGACAAAATAGCATAATTTTCCCTATTCAAAATCCAAACTATAATTCCTATAATGGTTAAAAGGGCAAGAATATACTATTTTTTTGAGGTGAGTTTCATGGCTTATGCAGATATATTGAGTAATATGCACTCTGCAATCTCCAGTAAAAAAGCTATCATAAATGGAAAAATTGAACGCCTAGTTAAGGCGAAAAACGATATTATGGACGAACAGAGTATGTGCCTACACGAAATCAGGAAAATCAAGGACCCTGAGTTAGGAAAAAGCTGGACGGGTGAACGCTCGGATCAATTTCAGGAAGCACGCCATAACGCTTATCAGGCGATGTACGATGTCATACATGATGATTATGATGATTATCAATGGAAAATCGAAGCGATGATCACCAAGCTCAATGCCGAGGATACGCTTCTGAGTATTGCTGGGAATATAGCCCATGAAGCCGACCAGCTCTTAACCAAAGGCGAAGAAGCAATCGAACAAGTTGAAAGTAAAATTGCCGATTTAAAACGGCGGTTGTTTTAACGCCAATACTCAAAGAATGAATGCAAGTTTGGTTAATAAACTCACCGTATTGACCGATAAATATAAAATCTCGTAGAATAAACCCGTCAATTTGGTTGATAAATCTTCAATATCGCAGATAATCTGGCCAAATTGATCGATAAATCTTCAATCTCGTAGATAAACTGCCCAAATTGGTCGATAAATCTTTAATCTCGCAGAAAAACCCGTCAATTTGATCGATAAATCTTCAATCTCGCAGAAAAACCCGTCAATTTGATCGATAAATCTTCAATATCTCAGATAAACCCGTTAATTTGATCGATAAATCTTCAATAAAGCAGAAAAACCCGCCAACTTGGTTCATTTATCTTTAATTTTGCAGTTACAGCGATAACAGGATATTTCAGGGATAAAATTGACATTAGGGTAAAAAGTATTTTAAATGTATGGCTACTTGTCCACACCTTCCATCAGTCCAAGCATATACAATAGTAAGGAGGGTGTTACAATGAGAACAAATTGTTGTTATGTGGAGAAATGTTATGAGAAAAATGACCCTTGTACAGTATGGGTTCCGAAAAAATGTTGCAAATGCAATAAATGCAAAAGCAATCACCGGTATTAATGATAAATGAGTGAGGCAGCTGTGTGAGGCAGTTGTTAAGCAGGGACGGTCGGAGAGACTGTCCTTTTTTTATGCTGTTATCATGTGGAAAAGAAAAAACACCCCAATATGATAACTGAGTGTTTTCGTTAATCCTTTTTTAAAATTTCCCGGCTTTGTTCGATGATTTCTTTGTTTTTATTAATGGCTTCCACATTATTATACTTCACATGATCCGTAATCAAATCATTATCTTCCATATATTCAAGTAGCAATTCGACTGATTTATCCAATAACTTTTCCAGTTGGATGTCCCTTTCTTCTGCCAGACGAGTGAGCCGGATATGTAAATGTGTTGCAAGTGATGAAACGAGTGGATCTCTTCCTTGATTCAAGTTCATTCCCCCTTTACCATGACTAGTTCCATTATATGACTCCAAGAGCTCAAAGGCAAAATAAAGTCATGGTTCAAAGCTTATTCATATTACGAAGAGCAATTAGGGGGAATGGTAATAAGAGGGTTAAGATGCAAGGAACTCCTTTTGAAAGTTAAATACTGTATAATGAAGGTATATTTTCATTAGGAGGGAATTCATTTGGACCATACCGGCAGTTTAATTGGGCTTTTTGCAATAGTACCGATATTGTTGTACTTAGGCCTTCTTGTTCTGAGTATTTATTTTGTTATAAAGATCATAAAATTCATCAATGCCAAAACTAAATTAGATCAGCAAAGAAATGAGAAGCTTGATGAACTGATCAAGGTTATTGGTAACGGTAAGGAAAAACCGTTATAACAGATATGAAGCACAATCCGCTTATGGGTTGTGCTTTTCTATTTTTTGGCTTGAAAGAACGAACGTGGCATGTAAACAATTTTTTAGCTTCCATGCCAATTAAGTAGAGAATACCTCTAAATAGGAAAGGGAAAAACATGATATAGAAAGAAGTGACTCGCTCATTTACTTTATGTGCTAATATAAGAATAAATTATCAGTCAATTATGAATAGTCGGTAATCAGTAATGACTAGGAGGTAAATGATGGATGTACATAAAAACTTTTCTATACTTTTAAAGCATATTTTGGAACATTCTTTTGATGAAATCTTTATTGCTGACGCATTGGGCAATATTTTATACACAAGCCAAACCACCGAAAAAATGTTTGGAATTCCATATAAACCAAAAACGCTTCAAAATATATTTGACCTCGAAAAAAGTGGCGTGTTTTCTCCCTCCGTCATTGCGAATGTGTTGAGGAGCGGAAGAAAAGAAACCCTTATACAAGAAACTATCCATAATAGAAAAACGATCATCTCAGGCTATCCTATCCATGATGACGATGGAATTTTGATTGGAGCGCTTAGTTTCTCAAGAGATATAACGGAATTTGAATACTTGAAAAATGAAAACGAACAGGTTGCAAAAGCTGTACAGCTATACAAAAAAGAAATCGAAAAATTAAAAAAACAGGCGATTAGCACCCTTTTCCCTAATCATGAAAAAATGGGTAAAGTGCTTGATGTCATTTCGAAAATAACTGATTTGGATGTAACGGTTTTGTTAGTTGGCGAGTCGGGGGTTGGTAAAAATCGAATCGCACGAATGATACATGAAATGTCCAAAAGAAGCATACAGCCTTTTATCGAAGTAAACTGTGGCGCCATACCAGAATCATTAATTGAGTCTGAATTATTCGGCTATGAAGAAGGGGCTTTTACAGGGGCAAAAAAGGGTGGAAAACCCGGCTATTTTGAAGCTGCGGGGGGAGGGACGTTAATCCTGGATGAGATTGGAGAGCTTCCAATGAACCTACAAGTAAAATTATTGTCTGTTTTACAAAACAAATCATTGATGAGAATAGGAGGAAGTAAGTCCGTTCAAGTTACTTGCAGGATAATTTGTGCAACCAATCAAAATTTAGAAGAACTTATACATGCAAAGCAGTTCAGAGAGGATCTTTATTATCGTATAAATATCGTTAAAATCATAATTCCGCCTCTCAGGGAGAGACGGGAAGAAATCATATCCTTGATTTTTGATATTACCAAAGAAATGAATAAGAAATATGCCATGAATAAACGGTTTACTCCAGCCATGCTTGCTTGGATCGGTCAACAAGAATGGAAGGGGAATATTAGAGAGTTGCGTAATTTCATAGAAAAAGCAGTGATCACCTCTAGCGATGAAGAGATTGATCTCGAGATGAATGGTGAAGATTTTGCACAAATTTCAGGAAAGAAAGTGGAAGAAACCACTTTGCAACAGTATATGGAAGCTATCGAAAAGGAGTTTATTATGCGCATGTATCAAAAATACCCCAGCAGTATTAAGCTTGCAGAAAAATTGAATATTAGCCAGTCGACAGCCAATAGAAAAATACAAAAATATATTGAAGAGCGATAGTCACTTTTGACTATATCTTCTTATAAATACTGACGATTCAGCATGGCATGGAAATTGCTTTTCATTAGTTTAATTACATTTTAGTGTAATTACACTTTGAAGGAGGCAATTACATGTCTAATAGAAAAGAAATCCTTAATCTTCCCTTTACCGGGATTTGTACGTTTGGAAAATACCCGATTTGTACGGACCTCGATCAACTTGATGCAGATGTAGCTGTCATTGGTGTTCCAAATGATATGGGTACACAATGGAAATCAGGAGCTAGAATGGGTCCCCGGGGAATACGTGAAGGATCTACATTATATAGCTTCGGATTGGACGGTGCCTATGATATCGAAAAAGACATGATGTATCTAGGTCCCGATTGGAAAGTTGTCGATTGTGGCGATGTGGATATGGTACATGGAGATTTACTGCAGTGTATGGAAAATACAGAAGAAGCCATAAAAAAAATTATTTCAAAAGGGGCGATGCCAGTTATTTTAGGCGGCGATCACTCTATTACGATTCCAGTTGGAAAGGGATTAGCTGAAGCGGGACCATTCCATGTTATTCAAATAGATGCTCATTTGGATTGGGCGGATCATCGCTCAGGGCAACGGTATGGCCATGGAAGCTGCATTCGGCGATTGTCCGAAATGGATTATGTGGATAAGATTTTCCAGTTTGGTATTCGTGGAATCAGCAGTAGCAAAAAGGAAGATGTTGATGCTGCAAGAGAATATGGCAGTGTAATATTATCACCGCGTCAAATGAGAAAATTGGGTATAGAAAGCGTAATAGAACGAATTCCAGCCGGGGAACGCTATTTCATTACCATCGATATTGATGGTTTGGATCCTTCAATAGCTCCTGCAACCGGAACTCCTTCTCCAGGAGGTCTTATTTATGATGAGGTAAATGAATTACTCGAAGGAATAGCGAAAAGGGGGCAGGTCATTGGGTTTGATATGGTCGAAGTAGCACCTCCATATGACCATGCGGGTATGACTGGGCAAGTAGCAGCACGGCTTACTTTAGACTTAATGAGTTTTATTTTAAAGGAAAGAGAGATAGTGAGTGGGACAACGACTGGAAAAATTTCCTTGTGACTTTTAAAATAAATCATTGCTTGATTGGGCTCTTATGACATAGAAACGACTTTCTATGGAAATCTTTTCAATCGATTCGACGGCCGTTTCACAGGGAACTTACCAAATAGGACCGGAGGGGTGTCTATGAAAGTAGAGACAAGGAGCATTGAGTATATTCCCGAAAATGAACGTCATGGGAAGGCAAGAGGGTTATTCCCAGTTTGGTTTAGTGCCCAAATGCATTTGACCACCCTAGTGACGGGAGCCTTATGCATTAGTTTTGGATTAAATCTTTTCTGGAGTGTAATGGCAATCATTACAGGGAATGTAATTGGAGCCGTTTTTATGGCCTCTCACTCTGCACAAGGGCCGAAACTTGGTATTCCACAAATGATACAAAGCCGGGCGCAATTCGGTGTTGTTGGGGCTGTAATCCCGTTATTACTTGTCATATTTATGTATTTAGGATTCTTTGCGAGCAGCGGTTTGTTAGGTGCTCAAGTATTGAGCAACTCATTATCCATTGATTTGACATGGAGTATTATCATGATGAATGGAATCACTTTCATTGTTACGATGATAGGCCATGACTTAATTCATAAAATGCAGAAATATTTATCATGGTTCTTTTTGATCATATTCTTAGCTGCGACAATAGTCGTCTTCAAATTGCCCATACCAGCAGAAAGCTGGTCACCGTCTGGATTTGAATTTTCAACTTTCATGTTATGCGTCAGTATTGTGGCTACCTGGCAGCTCTCATTTGCTCCATATGTTGCCGACTACTCGAGGTATTTACCGATTGACACCCCTCCAGCTAAAACATTTTGGTATACGTACACAGGATCCGTCATCGGAACCGTCTGGATGATGCTGTTAGGAGTCCTTTTAGCTGTTGCCATTCCTGGTTACCTTGATAACCCAGGAACTAACTTGTCCCAATTGCTTGGTAATGGTTTTGTGTTTATTATGCTTCTAGCGATTTTTTTAGGCCAGCTCTCCATCAATGTGTTCAATTTGTACGGTGCTTTCATGTCAACAGTATCAACGATTGAGCCTTTTACAAACTTGAAGGTATCGCCAAAAGTAAGAATGTTTTTTGTCTTAAGCATCACTATAATCGGAACCTTGTTAACAGTAATCGGAAAAGGTAATTTCTTGGAGTATTTCACCAACTTTATATTATTGATCAGTTACTTTTTAATCCCCTGGACGGCCATTAATCTCGTTGATTATTATGTACTTCGCAGGGGAGAGTACAATATCAAGGACATGTTTGATTTAAACGGACAGTATGGAAGGGTAAATTGGATTACAACCTTCTCATTTTTACTATCCATCATAGTTGAAATCCCTTTTATCAATACATCTATCTTTGTCGGCCCGATTGCCCAATCTTTAGGCGGTGCTGATCTTGCATGGATTGTAGGGCTAATCGTTCCATCTTTTCTCTATTATGTCATGATGAAAAGAAAATTTTATCATTCATCGAAAGTTTCACTCAGTGATAGAAAACCTACTAATCTCCTAAGGTAATACTGAGAAATGGATGAATGAAATGTAATCACACGCTTCAAATAAAATTAGTGAGTGAAATAGAAAGATAAAAGCCTACATGCCGATGAAAGGGATGTAGGCTTTTATTGAATTAATATTATTGCATGACTAAAAATGTATACTACTGTTGATTTACCACTCATGTTATTTTACACGGAATAAAGCTTTTGTGTTATCAACCGTCCATTCATTACTGAATCACCATTTTTAGCTGGATATGTTATTTTGTGATTACTCCAAAAATTAACAGAAACCTTACGTAAAGCAATTTTACTAGTTTGCTCCCCTTTTTTCTTCTTTATATTATAGATGTTACACCTGTTTTTCACTTATGTTTTTCAAAGCTTTTTCCAGAAGCCCGAGCTATGTTTGAACGATCTACCACCCAGCCGATGTTCCTCGCTTTTACACAAAATTCAACAAAACTCTTGAAATTCGGTAAAAATTGTTTCATAATTAAGAAAACGCATACAATGAATAGCCAGTTTATTAACGATTAAGAATAGACCATTTTTAATCTACCTTAATGAACCTAACGGCCTTTTAAAGATGAGGGATTACATTTGTCCGCAATGTAGTCCGCCTTCTTTAAAAGGCCTTTTTTATTGTCTTTGTGTTTAATAGCAATACTATAAAAGAGGTGCTTACAAGATGGAACTTTATAAGAAAACCATTAATGGCTATGAGATTAAGATAGCGGATTACCCTGGTGAGAAGGGTCCGATTATAGCGCTTCACGGCCTGACAGGAACTCATAAAAATATGCATTATTATGCTGAAAGATTTAAAGGGGAATACCGCTTTATTGCTGTAGATCTCCGAGGACGCGGCGACAGCGGGGAAACAGACCAAGAACCATCGATCTTTAAACACGCTGAAGACATCCTTCGCCTTATCAAAGAACTGAAGATTGAGGATCCTATTTTACTTGGACACTCCATGGGCGCATTTATTTCATCGATCGTGGCGAGCAAGCTGAATTCAGTGAAAGCGGTAGTTCTCCTAGACGGAGCGGCAAAAATGTCTGACCATCAGCAGGCAATTGTAATGCCGTCTCTTGGGAGATTAAGCAAAGAATATCAATCAAAGGAACATTATGTTGAAGAAATCAAAGGAATCTACAGCAATCTTGGAGTTACTTGGAATGATATCATGCAGGAGACTGTTGAATATGAAGTCGGACCTGTTGTCGATCATTGGGAAAATAAATCAACGGAGTCTAACATACTAGCAGATTTCGAGAGCTTTTACCAATATGATCCAAAGGAAGTGTGTTCAAACATCTCTTGCCCGTTGCTCCTCGTTTACGCAGCAGGCGATATTGGCAAAATGCCGCCTTTATTTTTTCTAAGTGATTATGAGGAAACACAAGCGAGCACTCCATCCATCGAAACAGTCATCTCAGGATGCAACCATTACACCATGGTGTTTGAAAATAGAGAGGACATCAACGACTTTATCGACTCATTTTTAAAAAGGAGGCTGATTCCAAATGAGTAAAGGCTTAGCTTATTTTAAAGAAGTCTATGATATAGTGCCCGACTGGGTTCAAAAAATGCATGATTACAGCCCGCAAATGCTTGATACATATACAGATATTAGGGGCGAAGCGTTCCTTGACGCGGTACTGTCCCGCAAGGAAAAAGATGTGCTGATTGCTAGTATGAATGCGGCTAGACTTTATGCACGCAGCATGGTCTACCATACGAAAGGTGCAATTGACCACGGTCTATCTATTCCTGAATTGGTGGAATACTTTCTTATTGCATACCTGTACAACGGTACAGCATCAATGAAAGCTTCATTAGAAGCTGTCTCCTATGCGCTTGAGCTTAAAGGAGTAATGGTCGATCAGCCATCAAATGAACCCGAATCAATCGAAGAAATAATCTCCACCATCGTCACATGGATGGAAAATGAAGATACTAGTTTCATTGTGGAAACATTAGAACTAATCAAATCCAAAAAAGATCAGGCCATAAAGGAAAAAATACTTTCTAACGGAAAAGTTCCAACTCGCTATAAGCATTTAGCAATGGTCGGAAATTACATTGTTGAGCTTAGAGGCAAGGACGCCGTGCCATGGATTGAAAAAGCAAGGCAGGCAGGCGTTTCGGAAGCTGATTTGGCTGATCTCGGCTTCATTTGCATCCTGACAGCAGGCATTCCAACATGGTTTGAACTAAGCGATTCTTTACAAGGCACAGGTCAATAAAAGGGGGGACTGACATGTCAAAGATCAAAACTGATATTCAAGTTGCATTAGCATGTGTAAAAGATGGCGATACGATCATGGTTGGGGGCTTTGGCTTAATTGGCGCACCGTTAACTTTAATAGACGGATTAACAAAAAAAGATGTTAAGGATTTAACGATCATCAGTAATAACCTGGGCGAGTCTGGTAAAGGCTTGGGAATCCTGCTGAATCAAAGCAAAATTAAAAAAGGGATAGGCTCTTATTTTACAAGCAACCGTGATGTTGGTGATAAGTATCAAAAAGGTGAAATTGAGCTCCAATTACTTCCGCAGGGGACGCTTGCTGAATCGATGCGTGCAGGCGGTGCTGGTATAGGAGGATATTATACAAAAACTGGTGTGGGTACACAGCTTGCTGAATCGAAGGAGGAGCGCGAGATTAATGGTGTGAAGTATATTTTTGAACCTGCTCTTACTGCCAATGTGGCCATTATTCGCGCACATAAAGCGGATACGCTCGGCAATCTCGTTTATTACAAAACAGCACAAAACTTCAATCCAGTTATGGCGACTGCTGCAGACATCGTCATTGTTGAAGTAGACGAAATTGTGCAGCCGAGCGAGCTTTCACCAGAAGAAATTGTTACCCCTCACTTATATGTTGATTATATTGTTGAAGCACAGCAAGTATTGACAAGGAAAGGTGTTGTACAGAATTGAACGTATTAGATAAAAAAGCCATACAGCATATGATTGCAGCACGCACTGCTAAGGAATTAACAGGACCATGCACCGTTAACTTAGGAATCGGAATACCAACCCTCGTTGCAGAATATATCCACGATGACAAAGTTTTTTTACACACTGAAAATGGACTTCTAGGTGTTACCGATGTTGAGGAAGAAGACATTGACCCGAATCTCGTAAATGCTGGAAAATTGCCGGTTGGCGAAGCGATTGGCGCATCGTATTTTAACAGTGCCAATTCATTTGCCATGATTCGCGGCGGCCATATCGATGTGGCAATACTTGGTGTCCTGCAGGTAGACCAAACAGGCGTCATCGCAAACTGGGCCGTCCCTGGTAAAAATATCATGGGTGTTGGAGGAGCGATGGATTTGCTCGTTGGGGCGAAGAAAGTCATTCTTGCTATGACCCATACAAATAAGGACGGAAGCAGCAAGATTCTCAAAGAATGCACGTATCCTATCACGTCGACAAGAAGTGTTGACATGATTATTACCGAATTAGCCGTGTTCAAAGTAGTTGACCAATCATTAAGACTGATCGAATTAATGCCAGGCGTGACGATTGAAGAGGTTCGGGCCAAAACAGAAGCAGATTTCATCGCAGATTAACGGGCAGTAGGCTTCCTTCGGATTCTGACCAGATAATGAAGAGCGGCGGTGTTCAACTGCACATAATGGCCCGATTAGTTCAGCTAATTATCAATGGGGATGAAGCAAAACCAGACTGATAGAAGTTTCATTTTACAGAACAGCTTGGAGATGAATAGATGATGATACGTTCAGTAGATATATATATACTAGATATTCCAACGGTACGCCCTCATCAACTGGCGATGCACACCATTACAGCGCAGTCGATTGTGGTTGCCCGAATTACAAATGAAGCGGGCCAAGAAGGCTGGTCAGAAGTGGCAACCATTGGCGGTGCCTCTTACGGTGAAGGTACGGTGGAAGCCATCAAGGCTAACATTGATCAATATATTACACCGCATATAATTGGCAAGGAACTAGCCGATTTTTCAAAAATCATGTTTGAGGTTTCAAAAGTTGTTAGAGGAAACAATTTTGCAAAAGCGGTAGTTGAAGAAGCGCTGATTGATTTAGTGGCTAAAAGTAAAAACGTCCCGGCTTATGAGCTATTGGGCGGAAAAATCCATGACTCCTTACCGCTTGCTTGGACACTTGCCAGCGGTGATACGGGAAAAGATATTGAAGAAGCAAAAGAATTTTTACGTCAAAAGCGACACAAGATTTTTAAATTGAAAATTGGTAAAGGTGATCCTTTTAAAAATGTCGATCATGTCTTGAAAATCATTGCAGCAGTTGGTGATAAGGCCCGCGTGACAGTTGACGTCAACCAGGCATGGGATGAAACAACAGCCAATTATTGTATTGAGAAGCTACAGGCAGGAGGAGTGTCTATGGTAGAGCAGCCGCTTCCAACCTGGAATTATGAAGGTATGGCTCGCTTGACAGAGCGGTTCATGGTGCCCATTATGGCCGATGAGGCGGCTAATTCTGTACAGGATGTCTTCCAAATTACGAAACACCGCTATGGAAATTGTATTGCTCTTAAACCATGTAAGCATGGCGGATTACTGGAAACAAAAAAGGTAGCGGCAATCGCTGAGGGAGCTGGCTTTGGATTATATGGTGGCACTATGATTGAATCAAGTCTAGGAACAGCAGCCTGTGCAGCCGTATATGCGACGATCTCAGAATTTGAATTTGGGACCGAGATTTTCGGGCCATTGTTATTTAAGGATCGCATTACAACTGATGAAATCCAATTCGAAAACTTTGAAATTATTATTCCAGACGGACCAGGCTTCGGAATGGAGATCGATTTGGATAAAGTGAAGCATTACGCAAGGGATTATTCCTACAGTTTAAGTTTAAAGTAAACTTTCATTTTTTTTCGAGAGTTTTGATACAATAAAATCAATATTCTTGAGAGGATGTCGAATTCCATGGGAATGCCCACAGTTTTTATTTCAACTTATGCAAAAGCACCACAAAACACACCGATGTACGAAAACAATAAGCAAATAGGAGTTATGCTTGAAATTCAAAAACAAAATCATGTTGTCGTGAATGCTGACGCTACTTTTATTACGGAATTAGCAAAGGATTATTTAAAACGGATTGTGATTGGGGCCGATTTTAGCAAGGATATTAGCCCCCTTCTGAAGGGGATTGAAAAGGATTTTTTAATCCAATCTCAAGGGGCGCTGATTGTCGCGCTAAAGGTCGCCCACCAAAAATATCACGATAATTTTTTACAAAAAAAATAATAACAATTGGGGATGGGGTCTTGAAAAACGTTGTCATTATCGATTCTGTTCGGACTGCGATTGGAAAGTTAGGCGGAGCACTTGGAAATGAAACGGTAGATTTTCTTGGAGCAAAGGTTATTGGGGAATTATTGGCACGCACTGGTCTAGAAAAAAGCACAGTTGAGGAAGTCATCATGGGGCAGGCGAAGCAAAGCGCCGATGTCTCAAATCTGGCGAGGGTTGCAGCGCTTCGTGCAGGACTTCCTGAGGAGGTTCCTGCCTACACCGTACATAGGCAATGTGGATCGGGTGTACAGGCCATTAACAACGCGTCTCAGCAAATTGCCTGTGGTTTAAGCAATATCATTATTGCAGGCGGAGCGGAGTCTATGAGCACAGCGCCGTATTATGTAAACGGGGTGCGTTTTGGTGTTACTGCTGGGAATACTTCTCTGAAAGACCCAAATACAGCAAGCCAGCCTGGATCTCAGCCAAGAGAAACCTATGGTGATTTAATCATGGGTGTAACGGCGGAAAATATCGCTGAAAAGTATTCAATCTCTCGTAAAGAGCAGGATGAATTTGCCTTAAGAAGTCAGGAAAATGCCCGGCATGCGATTGAGAAGGGATACTTTGATAAGGAAATCGTGACCTATGAAATCAAGACTAGAAAGGGTACGATTGAATTTAAAACGGATGAGCATTTGCGTCAAACCTCATTGGATAAGCTTGCTGGCTTGAAGCCTGTGTTTAAAGAGGGTGGAAGTGTAACAGCTGGAAATTCAAGCGGGCGTAATGATGGCGCTGCAGCGTTGCTTGTGATGTCAGAGGAAGAAGCCCTTAAACGCGGCTACAGGCCCAAAGCACGAGTGATTGCACAGGCTGCAGCTGGCTGCTCTCCAAAGTTCATGGGAATGGGGCCTGTTCATGCAACATTAAAGGCGCTAAAACAAACAAATCTATCGATTCATGACCTCGATGTCATCGAGCTAAACGAAGCATTCGCGTCACAGGCACTCGGCTGTATTAAGGAATTGGGACTTGATATCAATAAAGTCAACCCTAATGGCGGAGCAATTGCGATGGGTCACCCAATCGGCGCAACTGGTGCAGTTTTATTCACGAAGCTGATCCATGAGCTTGAAAGAACTGACAAGAAATACGGCCTTGTGACTTTATGCATCGCTGGAGGATTAGGGATCTCTACGATTATAGAAAACACCCAATTATAATTTTGCCGATATTTTATTCTCAAAACGATGTTGCAAGAATGATAGGTTTAGAGATATAATAATATTCAGATAACTATAGCGAACTAAAAAATGAACGCCTGTTTATTAACGATTAAGAAACAACCTTTCTTAATTTACATTAGTAAACGACCGGCCTTTTAAAAAGTAGTGATGCCATTTTGTGTATTCACCTTTTTAAGGGGCCTTTTTTATTCTTTTTAGGAAAATATATTCTAAGCACAAACAAGAGACGTTTTTCAGAAAATTCGGCTCAGAAATGTAAGCGTTTTATGGTCAAAATAGGGGGATGAAAAAATGGAAAAAACGCAGTCAAATCCATCTTGGATTATTGTTTTCATCGCATGTTTTATCGGACTCGTAGTGGATGGAATGGACATACAGGTACTAGCTTTAACTTTACCAAGTTTAATGGATGAATTCCACATTTCAAAAACAACGGCCGGGTTCCTCGGCACGATATCTTTAATAGGAATGGCGCTTGGCGGTATCGTTGGTGGCTGGTTATCAGATCGATACGGTCGGGTGAAAATGGCAACGTATATGATGGTGCTTTTCTCTATAGGTACCGCTTTACTGGGACTTGTTCAAACCTATGAGCAATTTGTAATTGTACGCTTTATTTCTGCTATAGGGATAGGAGCGGAATATTCTATCGTGATGATGCTCATGGCTGAATATGTACCAACGAAAAAACGAACAACGATTTTGGGATCATTACAGGCAGCCTATTCAGTAGGATACTTAGTTGCAGCTTTATTGGCAAATATGATCTTACCGCTTTACGGATGGCGTCCGCTATACTTCATCTCAATTTTGCCAGTAGTTTTGGCTATTTATATTAGACGTAAGATACCAGAACCTCAAGGGTGGGTAGAAGCTAAAAAAGAAGCGAAAAAACATCCTAAAAAAGCTAAGACTAACGAATGGTTGACCATCTATAAAGATCCAAAAATCAGAGCCATTTTCTTGTTCTGGATTTTCACTTCAACTTTTTTACAATTTGGCTTTTATGGAGTCGGGTCTTGGCTTCCAACTTATCTTGTACAGGAATTAGGCTTCGATTTTAAAAAGATGACAGGATATCTTGTCGGAACTTATACAGCATTGATTTTTGGTAAAATTCTTGCAGGTTGGTTAGCAGATGTAATTGGCCGTCGCGTAGTATATGCCATTGGTGGTATATCCACTGCCATTTTCTTGCCATTCCTCATCATGTATCATACACCTGCTAATATTATCATCTTATTAACTATCTTTGGATTTCTCTACGGTACACCATATGGGGTTAATGGTACGTACATGAGTGAAAGTTTCCCTACACAAATTCGTGGTACAGCTGTAGGAGGGGCGTATAACATTGGGAGATTTGGTGCCGCAATTGCGCCTGTTAGTATTGGTATTATATCGCAAGCACAATCAATTGGCTTCGGCTTAGCCATGCTAGGGATTGCATATGCTTTAGCAGGAATTATTCCTGCACTGTTTATCCGAGAAAAAATGTTTGATCCATTTCAACATAACATGAATACATCTACCTCCCAGATAGAGAAAGGTACTGATCATCATTCTGCGTAAGTGATTAAATGTTAAACTAAGCTTAAAAAAATTAAAGCGTCTAAATATTAATGCTCTGGATTATTTATATACAGAATGAATAACTATTCTAACTACCTAAGACATGATCATTTTCTTAACTGCTATTCTCGCTTAAATTATTAATTTGCCGGTGCATAAGGAGGGGGAGCATTCATGGGGTGCTCTTCTTTTTTGTAGTGTTCTGGCAGAATGTTTTATGGGGAACAGCTTAGCATATTGCGTAAACCTGAACTGTGGATAGCAAACGTAGCTGTTGTTTTCATCCATGCAACTATTTTTACTATATACAGTTACTTTGCCGAACACCTTGGACAAATCACTCGTATGAACGGTTCATGGATTAGCATTATGCCGTTTGTCTATAGTGTAACCATGATGATTGGGAACTTTTTATTTGGGATTTTTATGCAAATAAGTATAACAAAAACAATAATTCTATTTCCTTTGATTTATTCAGGTATCAACTTATCTACTTATCTGTTTACTTTCTAGGTTCTTTTTTCTTCCGATGGCAGTTTTTGTATTCATTAGGGGGGATACGTTTTGGAGGGATTATTATAGGTCAAGCCTTGTTAATGGCTGAGGTGAGAGAAGCACCCGAATTCGGAAACAGCTTGAATGTCTCATTTTCAAAAGTAGACATTCAGTGACACTTTTATTAGAGTAATAATATGTTACAAGATAAAGAAATTGCAATAAATAGTTTGGACTGGGCGCCTATTCGAGAACAACTCTCGAGTAGGCTTATTATGGTTCACGGTAGTGTATTTAAATGTATTTTTTCCGCAACTTCCTTCCTAGTGGTATATGCTTATTATTCTATTAAAAAATCCAATTTGCTTTTTAAATGTATAAATGGCGTTACATATCACTTAATATTTTTATTTATAGATTGATATTGTGGTTATTAGTGTGAGCTTGAGCCATCAGAATTTGGTTTAACAGATGAAATGTAATCATACCGGTAAAAACATGAGCAAGTTTAAATCAATAAGGTTCCTGCGACATCTTTTTCTTATGGAACTAAAGGGGCAGCATTCCTGTTAGAAGGATGTTCGAGGTCTTGAATGAAAAAGGGTCCTCTTATATGATGCATAAGTTACGCCAGTTGAATCTTGAAGTGGTGTAGATAAAGCATACCGCCGATGAACACACTGCCTCTAATTTTGATTCATTCTGCCCTAATAGAAGCTCCTAACTGACTCGAAGTTATTTTTAAAAGATATTTTTAGTATTCGATGGTTATTAATAATTTCCTTCTTTGTAACGCCCCTTACCCGTTCGAGTTTATTTAACTTAGGGCGTTGAATGGTACTTATACCATTGTCATAGAATAGCTGAATATTCACCAATCATTTATCTTGCCATCACTCGCTAGTTTTGAAACAAGGATCATTTCGTATCTAGTATTATACGTTGTTAGCTTGATGGGCATGTGGTAGAACCACTTATATGTCATTGTTCGTCACTTGTAATTAAATATTGTGAACATTTCGAAAAAAACTAGATTTGAGTTGACTCATAAAAACGTTTGCAATATTATCTATATATACAAGTTTTTGTAGTACAAAAGAATACGGCTTTTTCAATTGAGTCTTAATCCAATTTATGGGTGAAGATTTTAATTTTCATTAAAATCTAAAACGTTTTCGTAAATGAAGATTTAGAGTTATATATTTTGACTGAAAGTTTTCGTTTGTTTCATACATGCAACTTGTAAGCGTTAACTTAAATTACTATTTTAATAATTTTGAAAGATGCGGTAGCGTTTTCAGATTTTCTCAGCTAGAGAATTTATATTTTTTTAACAAAAACGAAAACGTTTTCGAAAGGGGATTTTTTTATGATGAATTACACACTTGGTAAAGGGGAATTTGAAAACTGGGTTGTTTCTGAGGTTGAATTTTCTCCTGATACCCTAGGAAAGAGCGAATCGATTATGTATATGGGCAATGGGTACATGGGATTGCGTTCAGCAACCGAGGAGGCTTACCTAAAAGAGGTTAGGAACTTATTTGTAAGCGGAACTTTTAATAAGTTTGATGAAAATGAAGTGACAGAACTACCGAATTTAGCTGATGTTACACGCATCGATATTCGTGTCGATGATGAGCGATTCAGCTTAGAGTTCGGACAAACCACTGAATATGTTCGCAAGTTGAATCTTAAGACAGCAGAGTTAACTAGATCCTTTAATTGGACTTCACCAAATGGAAAAGAATTGCGCTTCCATTTCAGACGATTTGTCTCGCTTGATAATTTGCATAATATTGGCATGAAGATGGAAATCGAAAGCGTAAATGATCAAGTTGACATTTCCTTTGACTCTGGTATTAATGCACAAATGAGTAACACTGGTTCACAGCATTTCCATGAAGGGGAGAAACGGATTTTTGATAACCGTTTTGTACAACTCCTTCAAACAACAACTGAATCAAACATAGACATGGTCATTAATACTGCTCACAAGGTAACCATTAATGGATTAGAAACAGAAGAACCTAAAATGGTCATGGATCGTCGTAAAGTATGGTTGACTTACCATAATATCCTTGAGCCAGGCGACAAATTGGAAATGGAAAAAATCACGAATATTTATACGAGCCGGGACAGAGAATTTGACACATCAGATTATGCGCTCGAAAATCTTCGTGAATTTTCGTTGCAAGATTTGAAAGAAAGCTATGAAAAGGGATATGAATCCTTATTCCAGTCGCATCAGGATGGCTGGGCAAAAAAAGTATGGAATGCTTATAACCTTGAGGTAAACAGTAAGGATTCATTTGATGAGCTCGCATTGCGATTCGCTTTATATCATTTGACGGTTATGACACCTGCTCATGATGAAAGAATGGGAATCGGTGCGAAAGCCTTGAGTGGTGAGGGCTACAAAGGTCATTCATTCTGGGATACAGAAGTATTCATTCTTCCGTTTTTCATGTATACAAATCCTAAGGTTGCTAAGTCGCTCTTAAAATATCGTTACCTTGGATTAGCGGGAGCAAGGAAAAAAGCTAAGGAAAACGGCTATGAAGGTGCGATGTACCCTTGGGAAGCTGCCTGGCCAACTGATGGAGAAGTAACTCCGGTTTGGGGAGCCGTTGATATTGTAACGGGAAAACAAACGAAGATTTGGTCTGGTTTCATTGAACAGCATATTACAGCAGACATTGCACTTGCCGTTCATCAGTATTATACGATTAATGGCGATCAAGAGTTTATGGATCAATATGGCTATGAGATGATTTTTGATACTGCTAAGTTTTGGGCAAGTCGCCTTGAGTGGAATGAAGGAAAGCAAGAGTATCACATCAATCAAGTTGTGGGTCCAGATGAATATAAAGAGCATGTAAATAATAATGCATTTACCAATTACATGGCCCATTTCAATATGCAGCTTGCCATGAAATATGCAGATTCACTTAAAGAAGAAAATCCAACCCGTTTTGAACAATTAGATAAACTATTGGCTATTAATGCTTCATATGAAGAGTGGCAGTTAAAATCAACTAAAATCTATTTGCCAGAGCCGCGTGAGGAAGATTTAGTTATTCCGCAAGATGATACGTACCTTCAGTTAAAAGAACTTGATTTAACAAAGTACAAGAGTCAGGAAAAAGTTGGCGGTCTCTTTGACGATTACAACCTAGAACAGGTCAATCAAATTCAAATCACCAAGCAAGCGGATATTGTCATCTTGCAATTATTGCTGGAACAAACCTTCTCTACAGAAGTGAAAAAAGCAAACTTTAATTATTACGAGCCAAGGACATTGCATGATTCTTCCCTAAGCCTTTCCTCACATTCAATTTTGGCGAATGACCTTGGCGAAGATGAGCTTGCTTATTCGCTATTTAAAAGAGCTTCTGAAATTGACTTAGGTCCAGCAAAGCATTCATCCGATCATGGAGTACACGCAGCATCGATTGGCGGAATTTGGATGTCTGCGGTATTAGGGTTTGCGGGGATACGAGTGTTGGAGGGGAAATTGAGAATCAATCCGAAATTGCCAAAACACTGGAATGATATGAAGTTTAACATGTACTGGAAAGGCCAGCCTGTGACACTTACCATCACTCAGGATACCTTAAAAGTAAAAGCAGAGAACAACGAATTAATTGTGTTTGAAACGTACGGAAAGACTTATGAATTAAAAGATCAGGTTGTAATTGAATTAAACTAATAGATATGTAGGAGGAAGCTATGCATGAAAACAGTCGCTAAATTAGTTTCTGGTGCAGTGTTGGTAGCAGGTTTGACAGCATGTGGCTTTTCTAGTGAAAAAAGTGGATCATCAAAGGATGATAATTCCATCAGTTTAGCTGTATGGGGTTCATCACCTGCTGAAACAAAGGGTCTTGAAAAAACAGTAGCAACTTTTGAAAAAGAATCAGGCATTGATGTAAAGATTGAAGTCATTCAAGATAACTTTCAAGATGCATTAACAGCTCGATTTGCAGCAAAAAATGCTCCGGATGTTTTCTACCTAGAATCATTCACAGCACCCAAATTTATTAAAAGTGGAGTAGTAGCTGAACTTAAAGATGTGGACAACCCTGATGATTTTTATCAGCCATTACTAAACTCTTTTAAAGATGAAGGAAAATTATATGCACTTCCAAAAGATTATTCTACTCTTGGAATGTATGTAAATACAGATCTTTTAACTAAAGCTGGCTATACCATGGAAGATGTACCAAAGGATTGGGTTGGTTTAATGGCATTTTCTAAAGAGCTTCAAGGGAAATTAGCTAAAGACCAGGCTGCTATGATCTTTGATACTGCATTTGCAAGAAATATGAGCAGTTTAATTGCAAGCGGACTTACCCCTGTAACCGATAAAAACCGTGCTGATTTCACTTCTAGCCCAGAGGCGCTAGACTATCTTCAAAGTCTAGTAGATGGAAAGAAAGCCGGATATCTGAAAAACCCTTCTATTGACCTTGGTATGGATTCAGCTGGTGCAGCATTCGGCTCAAATAAAGCAGTCATCATGATTGAAGGGAACTGGGTATTAAGTGCATTACGCCAAAACTACCCTGATGTAAAGTATGAAGTAGTAGAAGCACCAACGGTTAATGGTAAAAACCAAACGACGACTTTTACAGTAGGTTATGCAATGGCAAAAGCTACGGATAAAAAGGAAGCGGCAACTGAATTTGTGAAATATATGACAGGTAAAGGACAGCAGCAATGGAGCGAGATTTCTGTCACATTCCCAACTCGCCAATCTGTGGCTGAAGCTATGAAACTAGATCAAAATGAAGTAGTAAAAGCACACGTTCTAGGTGCAGAATACGGTACAGTTTGGTCATCCGGAGTAAATCTTCCAGTCATTAGTACTGCATTTGACAACCAGTTCACAGCAGCGGTTAACGGTGACAAGACAGTCGAACAAGCGATGAAGGATACAGAAAAAGAAGCAAATGACGAAATTAAACGTCAGCAATAATTAGTTAACAATATATAGGACTATCTCTTATGACTAGCCCCTATTTTATCAATTACCACGAAGCGCGATTGACAGATGATGTGCTTCAACCGGCTAGAAACTCTCTTTATGGGAGCTACCGTGTAAAGAAGACATAAGTGCATAACTGACAAAGCGGTTGTGTTTCTCTAAATAAGAGGTGGGATCAAATGGGTAAGAAACGTTACAATACTTTACAGGGTTATTCTTTTTTAACACCTGCTTTACTGGTGATCCTTGTATTTACATTAGTTCCAATTGGTTATGCATTTTTCATGATGTTCTTTAAAGTTGACCTTTTATCTGGAACAAGGACATTTGTAGGACTAGGTAATTTTGAAAAAATCTTCAATGACCCAAAATTTTGGGCATCGTTTGAAAATACCACGAAGTACGTAGCAGTTGTTGTACCAATCCAGACGATTCTTGCAATGATTCTGGCGTCATTTTTAAACAGTAAAATTAAGTTTAATAGGACGTTCTTAACCATTATGTTTATTCCAACATTGACATCTTCATCGGCAATGACGCTGATTTTTATGTGGCTGTTTAACAACAATGGATTAGTTCCAAACGTAATTGAATCAGTCTTTGGCAAGAACGTTCAATTCTTGACCAATCCAGACTTGGCACTGACCGTCATTATGATCATGAATATTTTTTCAACGATACCGCATTTTATGATTGTCTTTTTATCTGGTCTCCAGGATATTCCGTGGAGTCTTTATGAGGCGGCACAAATTGATGGAGCTAATAAGGTAAAACAATTTGTGCATGTAACGGTTCCACAGCTAATGCCAATTACGTTTTATGTTTTGACAATGGGAATTGTCGGTACCTTCCAAATTTTTGACCAGGCGTTCATTATCTCAAATGGTACAGGCGGACCACAGAACTCAACGCTGACCTTCTCTCTTTACATTTATCAGTTAGCATTCTCGAGCAATGATATGGGACGGGCTACCGCATTGGCGTTCATGCTTGGATTAATCATTTTTACAGTGACCTTCATAGTGAACAAACTACTAAAAGCGGATAAAGTGAATGGATGATAATATGAAAAAAAATAATAGAAGCCTAAAAATAATTGTATATACGTTATTAATAGCATACTCACTACTGACACTGGCACCTTTTGTCTGGAGTATCTTAACTTCCTTTAAAACAACAGCTGAAATAGCTGGAGGTAGTACATTTTTACCGGAAGCATGGAGTTTTCGTGGCTATAAAACCATCTTTGCGTCACAGTTTCCACAATGGATCAGTAACTCCTTATTTGTTGCGCTGCTGACAATGATTTTTAACATTTTCTTTAATACAATGGCAGGTTATGCTCTGGCACGTATTGATTTTAAAGGACGTCAACTGCTGTTTAGTTTACTGTTAGTGTTAATCATGGTTCCTTCCCAGGTAACAATGATTCCGCTCTATATAGTTATTTCGAATT
Organism: Peribacillus folii; assembly: GCF_030271255.1. Taxonomy (GTDB): domain Bacteria; phylum Bacillota; class Bacilli; order Bacillales; family DSM-1321; genus Peribacillus. The sequence continues at coordinate 30,868 of NZ_JASJOM010000004.1, read as the reverse complement.
TGAATCTGGTTGACTCGCAGTGGTCTATCATTTTTACCACAATGATTAATATTGGCTACATCTTTATGATGAGGCAGTTCTTTATTAACTTCCCGCGGGATGTGGAAGAAGCAGCTGCGATGGACGGGTTGTCTTCTTTCGGAACATTCATCCGTATTGTCCTCCCAAATGCAAAAGCGGCTGTTGCTACTCAGGGTATCTTCGTATTTATGGGTGTTTGGAATGAATTCATGAAGCCATTACTATTTATTTCAAGCCCTAATAAATATATGCTTACTCAAGGTTTAAATGCATTATCCAAATCGTTTAAAAACTCTACTCAATGGGATGTCATCATGGCGGGATCCATCATTTCGATCATTCCGATTTTCATCATCTACATTATATTAAATAAATATTTTATAACAGAAAACGATCAGTCAGCAGGAGTAAAATAACAAAAGATAGAGGGGGTAAGTATGGTAAAAGCAGTCATTTTCGATTTAGACGGTGTCATTACCGACACAGCAGAATTACATTTTCAGGCGTGGAAAAACCTGGCCAATTCTATTTCGATAGATTTTGACCATGAGTTTAATGAACAGTTAAAAGGAATCAGCCGCATGGATAGCTTGAATAAAATTTTAAATCATGGCGGGGCAGGTAATAACTATACTGGACAAGAAAAAATAGCTTTAGCTACTCAAAAAAATGATGAATATAAGAGTTTGTTAGTAAACTTGAAGCCTGAAAATATTTATCCAGGAATTAAGGAATTGTTAAATGCGCTTAAAGAGGATAGTATGAAAATTGGGGTAGCTTCAGCAAGCAAAAATGGTCCGGCAATCCTAAATTATCTGGAGATTACACATTATTTTGATACCATTGTAGATCCGGATTCTGTCCAAAATGGTAAACCTGCACCTGATATTTTCCTGAAAGCAGCTGATCAGCTGCGTGTTTCTCCAGAAGAATGTATTGGGATTGAAGATTCAGAAGCTGGAATCGAAGCGATTAAAAAAGCGGGGATGTTTGCAGTTGGAGTCGGTACAGGTGAAGTGATGAAGAAAGCTGGTGCCAATCTCGTATTGGTAAATACATCAGAGCTTGTTTGGAGCGAATTGACAAGCGCAGTCAGCATTAGATAGATTTTTAGTTTAATAGTTTGGTTAAAAGGTAGGTAAAAAGGATGACCACAATTAAAGATGTAGCAATAAAAGCGGGTGTTTCTGTAGGAATTGTCTCAAAGGCTTTCAATAATTATCCCGATGTTAGTGAAAATACCAGGCAGAAGATCTTCAAAGTAGCGGAGGAACTGAACTATACGCCCAATGTTGTGGCAAAAAACCTATCATCTAAAAGACAATTGACAATTGGTATGATTACTTCTGGATTTCTTGACACGGACGGGAAGGATAACTTTAACCTCTTTAATTTGTTTAAAGGCGTGTATAGTGCGGTTGAAGATATACCATATGAATTATCTTACTTTTTTACAGATTCAAAAAAACAAAAGCAAAAAAGCTATACAAAATTTTGTGGTGAACGTAATATTGGCGGTGTGATTTTACAGGGGATTACTGTAGAAGATCATTATTTCCTCGAACTTGTCAACACGAAAATCCCTTGTGTTCTCATTGACCTTACGACGAAGAATGGCGAAGGCCTAATTGGAGATGTTTCTACGAACAACTTCGAGGCAACCCGCGAGGTAGCCAGCTATTTACTAGATTGTCATCACCGAGACATTGCCATTATTGCTGGGAAAATTGAAACGGTTGTGAATACTGAACGGATAGCTGGAGTTATTACTGCCTTTCAGGATCGTGGATTGGAGCTGCAGGAAGAAGACGTGCTACATGCCAACTTTTCTGAAGAACAGGCGTATATCATGGCAAAACAGTATCTCGAAACCAAAAGGCCTACCGCATTTCTTTGCTTCAGTGACTTGATGGCGTTTGGTGTGATGAGAGCTGTGAAAGAAGCAGGTTTGCGAATCCCTGAAGATATCTCTGTTACAGGTTTTGATGGTTTGGTTGTAGCGGAATATACCCATCCTCGTCTCACCACGGTTAAACAGGATTTCTTTGAAATCGGGAAACAAGCAGCCATTTTACTGCAGCGGATGATGGAAAATAAAGAGGCGAAAAAGAGAGTATTTGTTCCTCATCAGTTAATTAAACGAGAAAGTGTCAAAACACTTGAACCAAAATAACGTTTATTTAATCTTGAGCTTGCGCTTTTAACAAATATTTTATAACGTATAGCTTTTCCAAATCAATGACAATTTCCGAAGTTACAATCAATATAAAAAAGAGAAGACTAAAAAATCTTCTCTTTTTTCTTTTAATCCTTTTCACGATAATTTGTTCTTCTCTCACCCAGCTGTTTAGCTGCCTTTTTAGCCTTTTCCTGTTCTGGGTTTGTATAGAGAGCAGCCGTTGTAGTCGACGTATGACCCAGTTGAGTCATCAGCAAGTGAATATTTCCTGACTGTTCCATTAAATTCGTCCCATAGGTATGCCTCAGTTTGTGTGGAGACATGGATTTATTGGACTTAAAGGACTTCGTGTATTTCTTTACTAAAGCCTCAATAGCTCGGTTGGAAAGGGGAGTCTCTCCATCATTCACCCTAGTCAAGAATACATAGCTGGCATCATCGTTTGAGCCTCTATAACGTTCCGTTCGCACAGCTAGATAATCTTTTATATCCTGCATAGAAGGAGGAGAGACTGCCACTACATCCTTTTTTCCACCCTTACGTAAAGCGTGTATTTGCTTTTCCTCGAAATTAAAGTCTCGTAGCCTGAGATTGGATAACTCATTCACCCGGATGCCGCTACCTAAGAAGAGAGATAAGATCGCAAAATCACGTTCCCTGTCCCTTTTAAAGTATATGAGTTTCCTGGACTTTTCAGGTAGCTCTCTGTCATAGCCATACTTCACGAATTCAAGAAACCGAGCATCCTCATCTTTGTGAAAGATCTTTGTCGATATTCTGTAAGCACGCGCCCCCAATGTTTCCTTAACTTTACAACATGATGTTTCGATAGAAGCAAGGTTCACCATCATCATTCTCTGACTGAGTCGTTAAATACTTGAAAAGCGAGCGTAATGCTGAAATTTTCCGATTGACGGATACCTTTTCCGCTTTTTTTGTTTCCTGCTTATTGATGGGAATATTTCTCCGTTCCAAGAATTTGATAAAGGATTGAGCTTCGATTTACTTCAACTTTTCCAGAATCGAAAGGGGGATATTCTTAATATGCTCCTGCTCAGCAATGCCTTCAGCTATCAGCCATTCCAAAAATAATTTATAATCAAGAACGTAATTTAGGAGGATGGAAAGGGACCGGGTATCCAATTTATTATCAATATATTCAACGATATAGAAAGGCATGGACTTAACCAGTTGTTCCAAATTCTGCTCATGGACTTGATGTTACCTGGTATTGGCCATTGTTTTGCTCCTTTTTTAACTTTAACTTATGCGTAAAATTCAATATTTACGCATAAATGGATATCTCTAATCAGAATAATATTTAGTACTATACAAAATGAGTGAAGCCCACAATAATATAAATTGGGGGAAGAATTGCTCGTGGTGATTGACGAACAGTGATATAAGTGTATGTAGCTACAACAAGATCTGCACGATGAAACAATTTCCGTGAGATTTACATAAGAGTAGGTTATTTCGTGGTCCTCATTGTGAGGGCTTTTTTGTTCCAAATATAAACACCCAATTAATCCTAAGTATTTTGGAGGTGGAAGTCGTATATTGTATTGGATGCGCCTGAAAAGGATTATTTTAAAAATAAGCCCAGTTTACTAGGTTGGTTTGTTATACTAGAAATGGAAAATTGAGAGGTTCATTTTAATGTGTTGGGAAGTGTAAAAAATGCTCTGGAAAATTTACTTTTGGCTAATTATAGCTATATCGATAGCTTCAATGTTTGTGGAATCCGTTCATGGTCCAGTGATAGAAACTACGGATACTGTTATCAGTATCATATCAACAGTTGGATTATTTGGATATGTATATAACAAACAATTGTTATCAGAGTCATTCTGGAAATTCGTATTTATCATAAATGTAATTGAAGTGCCTGCATACACCATGTTGGATGTGCTTAATGATCCAGAACTGGGTGTAGGAGGAATGATTTTCGTTACAGCTTTCACATTTGTCATCTTGTATCCGTTCTTTCTAGGTTTATATAGATATGGATTCCGTAAGCAAAATTTAGCTTTGTGACTTCATGATAGCAGGTGCATTTGTTTGAATAAGGCATATAATATGTTAACAGTCGATAGTTATATTGATTCTATTAAAGCTAACCTAGAGAAACATTCAGATTTGTTAGTAGGTAACCTTAAAAATATCATTACATATAACTATTTTTCTGAATAAATTTGTTGGATTTTACGGCATTTATTGAGCCTGCAAATTTTGGAATTTTCAATAAGATTGTTTTCTATGGATAGAGAAGCTAACGAGGTTTTCTATGAAGGTAATGACACGACAGTTTTTTCAGGTAGTGTTGATGTAATTCCTGATGTAACATACTATCAGTTAATCGACCATTCATTGGATGATTTTCTTGATAATTTTTACGAAGAAAATTATCCAGCAATATACGAGTTAGAACAAAAAGCGTTTACAGATTGGTTTGGTCAATGTTGGAAAAAAACAGGCGGGGATATATTGTATGTACCATGTTTCTTTGTTTTCCACGACGATACTAAATCATATGAGTTAATAAATAATCAATGGATTGATGATGAAGAAAAATGGTCATAAAAAACGATGAAGAATGCCTATATATAGGCATTCCAGTTTGTAGACAAAAGGGGTTCGGAATTATTAATTCCGAACCCCTTTTGGAATTCTCTTTGAATGTTCGCGGATCATATATTTTCGTTGTAACAAGATAAATTGTTGTCTTGTTACATTCTTTAAAGTAAAAGAGTAAGGAGGGGTAAAAGGTTAAATAATAGACCATCCTTTAATGCTCATTAGGTATTAACGAGTCAAATACGGATTAGCCCAAATAAATATGGAATATGAGCTGCTGGCTTCAGTTCCTGGATTCGATTCATCCTTCCCTTTTTTAAATAATGAGAATTTTCATCGAGGCTTATCCATGTTTCACTGTACTTTCGGGGAGCCTCTTTGTTATTCCTTTCATGAAAGACGCATGTTCGTATAAATTTTGAAATCTTTTTGGAGTTTTTTGGGAGAAATATTATATTCTTTTTTGAAGAGTCGATAAAAACTAGAATAATCTAGGAAACCGCAATGTAAGGCAATTTCTTCTATGGAAATCTGATTTTTCTTAATCATCGTTACAGCAAAAGATAGGCGTTTTAATGATACGTAACGGTAAAAAGGAAGGTTCATATTTTTCTTGAAATAATGTGAAAAATAATATTTATTTAAATGAAAATGATTCGCTACAATGTCTAAACTTAAATCCTGATCTGTAAAATGTGATTCGATATACTCTACTATTGATAGGAATCTTTGGTCCAGTTCGTCCATATTTCCGTGACTAGCCTTACTATTAGAGGAATCGAAGATTGTTTGGAGCACCTGAAATAATTGATAGTTTAATGTGAAGGGGAGATTTTCTTCTCCTTTATCAATGTTTTGAGTGATTTCATCTAGTAAAAAAATAATTGTCTGGAAATGCTTTGTATGTAAATGTAACACGTGAGTATCTAATGTTTTTTGATAATTGATATTTTCTTTCATCGTTGGTGAACTAGAAAGGAAGTCATTCAGCAAATGCTCACTAACGCTAATGATGATTCGTTCATAGCTGTTCATTTTCTTAACATTTGCTTTATGAACAGCATAGGGAGGGATGATGACGACATCGCCTCTCTTTAAGGGATACGTTTTTCCTTCGCAAAAGAAGTCACATTCTCCATCTAAAAAAACGAGCACTTCTAAAACATCATGCTGATGCAATTGGAATAAGGACTCGATTTTGGAAAATTCCTCAGGGGATTTATCATGTATTTTGAGCCAATCATGGGATGGATGTTTTTTGCTAAAGTAATGAATGTTAAACCCTTTATTGATGACAGGAATTAGATTAGATTGCTTCATATCTCGTCAACCTCTCAAATAGCAACAATTGCAATTTTTTGAGCAATTTACGCCATTTATTTTTAACTTTTAGTTGTTATTATAACAGTAAAGAAAGCGATATCAAATTTATTGAGCAGGTTGTGGAAATGATAACTGGATTTTTCTAAAGGTATAGTGAGGAGAAGGTTAAGTTTAGGAGGCGTTACAATGGAAATGAATTATAAACAACCAGAATTAGAAGTTAGAGTGAAGAATATCATCGAAGTTGACGGATTGAAATTTAAGGATTTGAATAATAGTGGGAAGCTAGAACCTTATAAGGATTGGCGTTTGAGTCCAAAGGAACGTGCGGAGAACCTAGTCTCATTGATGAATATCGATGAGAAGATCGGTATGATGCTGATTAATACGCGCAAAATGGGGCTCTCTCAGGAAAATAAGGAAAAGACAAGCCATGATGGTATATTGGATGAAGCGATTGTGGAAAAAGGGGAAAATATATTCGCTGCATCAAAAATATACGGAACAACACATACCATCGAAAAAAGGAAGGTAAGACACTTCATATTAAGAGACAACTTTAGCCCAGCTGAAATGGCTGCATGGATAAATAAAATGAATGAAGTTGCTGAGGGAACTCGTTTAGGTATTCCTTGCTTGATTACATCCAATTCAAGAAATGAAAATGCAGAGCCTATTTTTGGTATGAATGATGCAGGTGGAATTTTCTCCACTTGGCCTGGAACCCTGGGTCTTGCAGCGGCAGCACAGGGAGATATTAAAAACGGTGGAGATGCATCACTTATTAGCGAATTTGCTAAAATCGCTCGCGAAGAGTGGGATGCTACGGGTATCAGAAAAGGGTATATGTACATGGCGGATACGGTTACAGATCCGAGATGGCAACGAACCTATGGTACGTTTGGAGAAGATCCAGAATTTATTTCTGATGCTATTGGTCGTCTTATCGACGGCTTCCAAGGTGAGGAATTAGGGAAAAACAGTATTGCCATGACAACGAAGCATTTTCCTGGTGGAGGAGCAAGAGAAAATGGATTCGATCCTCATTACAAAGAAGGAAAGTGGAATCTTTACCCTACTCCAGGAAGCTTAGAAAAATATCACTTACCACCATTTAGAGCAGCGGTACAACATGGTACATCATCTATCATGCCCTATTATTCTATACCAAGTATCAAGAAGAGTGTGGTACAAGAGTTCGAGGGTGAAGACATTCCTTTTGAAGAGGTAGGCTTCACATTCAATCACTATTTCATTAACGATATTCTAAGAGGAAAACTTGGGTTTAAGGGCTATATCAATAGTGACAGCGGCATTGTGAATAATATGAGCTGGGGCGTAGAAGAATTAAGTGAGGCTGAACGTTTTGCGAAAGCAGTCAATGCAGGGACAGATATAGTGGCGGACACAAATGATATAGAAAATCTTAAAATTGCTGTTAGTAAAGGCTGGATTAGCGAAAAACGCATTAATGAAGCGAATGTTCGACTTCTGACGGAAATGTTTACATTAGGTATTTTCGATGACCGTACATATAATTCACCAGAAGAGGCTACAGCTGTAGTTAGTAACACAGCGAATTGGAAAGCAGCTTTTGAAGGGCATAAAAAATCTGTAACGATTCTTAAAAATCAAAACGAGACGTTACCATTAACTGCTGAAAAGCTTAATAGTAAAAAAGTTTATGTGGAAGTATTGCACAAGGAAGTAGAACGAGCAACAAAGTATACTGAAAAGGCAAGAAAAGAGTGTCAAGAGCTCGGCCAATTTTCGATGACTGTCAACTTTGAAGAAGCTGACGTAGCGATCATATTCCTACATCCAAAATCCGGTTCTTATTTCAACGCGACACCAGGACTATTAGAGCTTGATGTTTGTGAGGGGAAAGTAGTATCAGCTTTAGATGGCTCACTGTATCAGGAAACGACTATTACTGGTATGGATCATCTAAAGGAAGTGAGCGACAGCCTTCATAGCCGTGGTGGAAAAGTCGTTATCAGTGTAAATGTAACCTTGCCATGGATACTTGAAAATATTGAACCGATGGCTGATGCTTTAATCGCTGGATACGATACCTTCTATAATGCACAGTTTGAGGTTATCGCAGGGAATAGTAAACCAGTAGGCGTTCTACCATTAACATTACCAGCGAGTGAAGATGTAATTGCCGTTCGTCAGAATGGTGAATGCGTGTCTAGAAACGATGTACCTGGCTATGACAAGGACAAATATATGCCTGCAGGGCTATCATATGCCTATAAGGATAGCGATGGTAATATCTATAAACTTGGTCATGGACTAACCTATTAATAGGGGGAATACCAGCGAAGCTGCCAAAAACATGTTTAACGGAATTGTTTAATTTCGCCCCCCCTTTTGTCTACAAACGGAGACCACTTATGAAGTGGTTTCTTTTATTTGCTTTTATTAGGGCTGATTTGTTTCTAAAGAGCATTTTTTAGGTTGTTTTTTTCTAAATTGTACAAGCATTTCCCAGTAAGTTCCATAACATATTAGGAGGTGATTGAATTGACAGTCAAATTGGAAACATTATTGGAACGATCGGAAAAGAACATGGGCAGCGGAATCCATCCAGTCGTCAAGGAATCAGCGTTGGAATTGATCAGACGGGCATACGAAGAAGGCATTTTTGTGCAAATCAGTGCCGGCTATCGTTCAAATGAAGAACAAGCGAGGTTATATGGTCAAGGTCGCCTAGGATATAGCTACGGAGGGGTGAATTATAGTGATTTATCAAAACCGGTAGTGACTAATGCGATGCCAGGTCAATCTTATCACAATTATGGACTGGCCATCGATTATTTCATCGTAAGTGATGATGGGAGAAATGCGATCTGGACGGTTGATGAAAAATGGAGGCGGGCAGGGGAGATCGGCAAATCCTTGGGCTTTGCGTGGGGCGGGGATTGGTTAATTTTTAAAGATTATCCACACCTAGAAATGACGGGAGGGCTCTCGTATATTCAGCTTCAGGCTGGCCTAAAGCCTAATTTGACATCAAAGGTGAGTGGGGCCACACCATCCCCGGGGTCAAGTGTGAAACCGGATGTCATCGAAAAAGACCCGCCTGCTAAGGAAAGTGGAGATCAGACCATCAGGGCCATTCAAACCACATTGAATAAGCGGTACCAAGCAAAAATCGCTGTGGACGGCTTTTATGGACCGAATACGAAGAAAGCGCTGATCAAGGGATTTCAAACGGAATTGAATAAACAATACGGGGCAAAGCTTATTGTCGATGGATTATGGGGACCGCGAACAAGAGCTGCATTACCTAATGTTAGGGAAGGAGCCCAAGGCAATATCACTTATATCCTTCAAGCGGCACTTTATTTGGAAGGCTTCAATCCACGGGGGATAGACGGAATCTTTGGGAGTGGAACGGAATCGGCAGTGAGGGCATTTCAAAGGTCTGCAGGAATATATGCAGATGGCATCGTCGGCGAAAATACATTTTCGAAACTATTTGGGTGAAGTGAACTGGAGAGGTGCCTAATTTGGTCACATGCTTATAGCTTATCAAAAAAGTCCATTAGAGGGCTTTTTTGCTTTTGGTGAGGCGGGGCAGTACAGAGGTTTGCTAGGCAGAAGTAAGTGATAGCGGAAAGGAGGTCGGTGTCATCACAACATCATATAGTTTAGTATATCTTCTTGAAGGGATATACATAGATACGGATTTTCAAAGAAGGAGTGGAGGTTATTACCATCGGATCATATACAAAGTAAACGCTTTCATATAAAATGATATTGATAGAAAGTAAAGCCGAGAGGTGTGTGCAATATGGTGAATAAGGACGAAGGGAATTTCTTGAAAGGTCTTTTGTTTGGAACATCTTTAAGCATACCACTATGGATCTCTTTTTTTGGATGGATTAAATTAATCGTTAAGACGATATTTTAGAGCCTGAGGGCTCTTTTTATTTTGTTCGGCATTTGGTAGTCCTAAATGTTTGAATCCAGAACCTGGAGTCTATACCGAATCGCAAGAAGATTCAAGGTTGCACGTTCGGAAATATTGTAAATGAATGCTCTCGGAATAGTTAAATTTTGTCATGAAAAAAGCGCCAAAGTTGAAAGAAGTGGCGCCACTATCTCCCTTTAAACGGTGCTATACTGATTCAAATGATGAAAGCGCAATCATACATTTTATCGATACGGAAAAGGGGATGTTTATGAGTATTGCTAATGGAATGAATGGGACATTTTTAGATAAAATCGGGATTACGAAGTCGCTCGCCTGGGGGTATCTCGGGATCTTGATTTTCATGATGGGTGATGGGTTGGAAATAGCTTGGATGAGTGCTTATTTGCAAGGAAGGGGAATGAGCGTCGAACAAACCGCATCGCTTTATACGGCTTATGGAGTTACCGTTGCCATCGCTTCCTTTTTATCAGGGGTGCTCGCTGAAGCTTTCGGTCCTAGGAAAATCATGTTTACGGGATTACTGGTTTACATCATCGGGACTAGCTCTTTCATTGCTTTTGGCCTTTCGGAGCTGAATCAAGGGATGATGCTCCTTACGTATGCTCTCCGGGGCTTTGGTTATCCACTTTTTTCCTATAGCTTCATGGTATGGATCAATTACCGAAGTCCTAAACATAAGCTGGGAGCGGCAGTCGGATGGTTTTGGTTTGTCTTTACAGGAGGTTTGAATGTGCTGGGTGCTTATTATTCGATATGGGCGATTGAACGATTCGGGCACATTGGCACGCTATGGACGTCGATTTTCTGGGTATGTGTCGGAGCATTTTTTGCCATCGCGCTGAACCGTGACAAATTGGAACTGAAAAGCAGCGGCATGAGTACCCGTGCAAAATTGAAGGAATTGACGAAGGGCTTCACGATCATGAAAAGGGAGCCAAAGGTAGCGATTGGCGGGGTTGTCCGAACCATTAATACGACTTCTCAATTTGCCTTTCCGATCTTTCTGCCGATTCATATGGCCCATTACGGCATTTCCATCAATACCTGGCTGACCATGTGGGGCATGATTTTCACGAGCAATATTGTATTCAATGTGATATTTGGAATAGTCGGGGATAAACTGGGTTGGCGTAATACGGTGATTTGGTTTGGCGGGGTTTTTGCAGGTTTTTCCACTTTGCTGTTATTTTATATGCCAATATGGACCGACGGTAATCTTGTATTCGTTTTTATCGCCGGTATGCTTTGGGGCGCTTCCCTAGCAGGGTATGTACCATTGTCCGCCTTGGTACCTTCGCTTGTGAAGGAAGACAAAGGAGCGGCTGTATCTGTTCTGAACTTAGGGGCAGGGCTCCCGGTATTCGTCGGCCCGGCGCTTGTGGGCGTATTATATGAGCCACTAGGTGCAAGCGGTTTAATCTGGATGCTTGCCATGTTATATTTCATCAGTGCCATATTGACCGTGTATATCCAATTGCCTGAAAAGAAAAAAGGTGTAACGGAAAAAATAAACGTGGAAGCATTGGAAAAAACCATTTGAGATTCAGGCGGCTCAATCGTACAAAGAGGGGTTCGAAATGGAACATTCGAACCCCTCTTAAAAAACCCATGTTTTGTCCGAACACAGGTATATGGTTAGTTCGGCATGGTATTTAGCCGCATCTGCAGCGCATTTATTTTGATTGATTTCTGTTTGTAATAAGGAAAATGATATCATCATATTCCTGTATGTTAGATAATGAATTCAACCCTATGATCGGGATGGATTGACGCATCTGATTCAATCTCTTTTTCAGTTGGTTTTGGATGACGATCAAATCAGTATTGCTTGGAATATCATCGATGGAACGGTGCTCGATTTGGATATGCGCGAGCCCGGCTTCCTTCACTTTTCGTCTTAGGATGGCCGCTCCCATTGCACTCGATGCCATTCCTCCGTCACATGATACCGTAACATGCCGGATGGATGTAAGGAGTGCTGGCTGTTCATCCAGAATCATGATGCTTGGCCGTTCATTCTTTTGATTAAGCGGCAAGTTGAGGGACCCCATAGGTGCCCCGGAGCGTTTGGGTTTGGATCGCACGAGAATAAAGTGAGCAACAAGGCATGAAACCGCGGCCGATAAGCCAATTCCTGCAAAAATGACTAGGATATCCTTTTGCGGTGCCAGAAACAAGATCAATAGAATGCTGCCGGGAGAAGCTGTGGAAACGAGTCCGACATCGAAAAGCTGGAAAAAGGAAATGCCAGTGAAGCCGCCGGCAATTACGGCAAAAAATAACGCCGGCTTCATTAATATATATGGAAAGTACACTTCGTGAATCCCGCCAAACAGCTGGATCCCAGCGGTTCCTCGAAGGGAGGGCTTATCTTCCTTGCTTGAAGTCATTAAATAAGCCAGCAGGACACCGAAGCCTGGTCCAGGATTCGCCTCTACAAGAAAGATGATGCTTTTCCCGAGTTCGCGTGCCTGTTGAATGCCAAATGGCGCCACGATTCCATGGTTTATCAGGTTATTTAAAAACATCACCTTGGCGGGCTCGATGATCAAGGATAAAAAGGGGAGCCAAGCTGATCCGACCAGCATAACCAGCCCATTATTCACATGCTTGAGCACCTCGTTCATCAGGGGGCCAATCAAGAAATAACCAATTAGCATTAAGCCTATACCAAGGAGTGCATCAATAAGATTGGCAATTAATAGCTCACTGCCAATCGGAATATAATCTTGTGTTCGCCGTCCCACCCATGCCGAAAGCCAGCCGATCAACGGACTGAATAATATCGCTCCGATGATCATTGGCATATCAGATGCCATGATCAGCCCGATCATCGCAACATTTGCAACAATGCCCCCACTATGGCCGCCAAACAGTTTACCGCCTGTATAGGCAAGCATCAATGGCAATACATACCGATAAATCGGATCGATAAACGAACTGATAACAGCATCAGGCTTCCAGCCATTTGCCCCAAACAATATATTCAAGATGCCGGCAGCGATTATAATGGAGATATTTTGAAAAACAATGGAACTATAAATGCGTCCTATGCGATTCATCTTTGTTTTCCTCTAATATAAGAAAGAATCCTCTCCTGATAGGCTTGCTGAACATGCTCACGCACGGCAATAAGAGCCAGTTCCTCGTTGCCGGAAGATATGGCACCTGCTAGCTCATCATCAAGGAGGCCGCTTATCAATTCTCCTAAAAGCGGAAAATGCTCACGAGGTGCATCAGGAGGTGCTGCCAATAATAATAAGGTATCTACGGATTGCATTTTTCCATTTTCAGTATGCCATGGCATGGCTTCCTTCAACGAAAGGATATTGACGAAAAGGGTGCTGACAGCATCCGTGCGGCTATGCAAAATCCCAATTGAGCCAATGGCAAAGCTGCCTTTCCGTTCCCTTTCCTTAAATGATTCGATCAGGCCTTCGGGGGAGATGACGGCATGCGATCGTGCGACAAATGGGTGAAGCCACGCAAGCCTTTCATTTGTTGGGCTGGCTTCCATCCATGACAGTCCTCTCATCACCTGCGCGACTGCCTCTCCGAAGTGAGCGATTTTCATAAGGGATGTGTCTTCCGGAGGGCGGTCATCTGAGCGGGGCCACTGTGTGCTGCTTAGATGCTGTTTCAGTTTCCGTTTTATTTTTTGGACATCATTCTCGTTTAAAATGGGAGAAACGATGACAAGGCGTTCTTCCGTTATGGCAGGAATTTGAATCGTTGATACGATTGCATCGACCTGCCAGTCGTTTTCCAGCCACCCAGGCAGCTCACCGACAGATAAAACCTCGGAAACCTGAATGCCAGGGATTTCTTGCTTTAATCGGGATGCAAGCAAGCGCGATGTGCCAAATCCACTGGCGCAAACAACTGCGACGCGACCACTTATATTTTGCTGATTGATTAGTGCCGCCCCCACGTGCAAGGCCATATAAGCAATCTCAGCAGGGGGGATGGTAACCCCAAGGTAATCCGTTAATGATTGCGCACTTTTTCGGCTAGCTTCATAAACGTCGGGATAATCTCGTTGAATTTGGGATTGAAGCGGGTTATGGATGGGCAGCCCGTTGCGTATTCGGTTCAGGGCAGGGTAAAAATGCTTAATCAGCCCTTCACTTAACATCGGGTCTGTCAATGGCTGATTCAGTTCCGCTTTTACGCCATCGATGAACATTTTGATTATATGTGTGGTTTCCTCTTCTTGTATCTGTTCAAGCGGCAGGTTGGGCTGAACTCCGTATAAATGAAGGATCAAATAGTGTATTTCCTCCTCAGGCAGCTGGATACCCAGTAATTCCCTCAATCTTTCGGCGATATAAAAAGCGGCAGGGTATAACTCGATCAGCTTACGGTCAACCTCGGCATGCCCGTCGTTTTTATCCTTATGGCGCTCGACTGCAAGTGCCAAATGAAGGGTAACACTGATCCGGTCCCGCTCGTTTGAAAAAAGAGAAGGATTCCGTTCCGCAGCTTCATTGAGCACTTTTCCGGCTGCATGCAGAATATCCAAATTCATTAGGTCCAGATACATGGACGGGATATGTTTTTCTATCTGCCAATCTTTTTTACCTAATTGCAATAAATCAAACACGGCCAGCCAATTCTCCGGCAGTGTTTGATTATTCACGACAGCAGTAATGGCAGCCCGTAAATGCTTGTCGTCGCCGGAAATGAAAATACCAAGCCCCGGCTTACGAACCAATGTTAATTGAAATTCGTTCAACCAGCCTTCCAGCTCTTGTAAATCATGGCCGATCGTCGCTTCGGTCACATGGTATTTTTGGCTGAATACGAACATTTTGGTTGGTGTCTGATCTCGTAACAAGTCACAAATGATCCCGAGCTGCCTGTCTTTTGGAGAAAAGGAGGTCGATTGTTGAGCCTTCTCCAGTTCTTCCGCGAGGACTTCTTTACATTCCTGATCCCCAACCAAGCATATTCCGCTTCGGAACTGTTTCATGATTTTGAGGCCATATGACCTTACTATCGGCTTTAACTGGGCTATTTCCCGCTGACATGTTCGTAAGCTAATCTCGAGGTCCTCAGCGAGATCCTTCGGTAAAATCGGAAAGTCGTTTTCAAGTAAACGGTCGATTATCATTTTTTGGCGGCTGCTTATGAAAAGTTGCGTTTTCTCTGCCATCCTTTACACCTCATTTCTCATCGAGCATGTTTCATTCCCTTTTTATGTACTAAAACAAAGGATTCATCACTTGTGCAATGGCCTGATAGCGGGCAAACTGTGCGTCATACACATGTTGGTTTTCCGGGTTGCAGTCAATCCTTTTGGCAACCTGATTAAGCACGGGTATATCGGTGAGAGCCTTCCATACTCCAATGCCAAGTCCAGCCAGAATGGATGCACCATAAGCCGGGCCTTCACGTTCCTCATGAACCTGAAGCGGCTGCTGGTATACGTCAGCAAGAATGTTTGTCCAAATGGGATTTTTAATCGCCCCTCCTGTGACCGTCCAATCCGTCACTGCAATTCCGGTTTTATCCATCATATCCAATACATCTCTTAAACTATAACAAACCCCTTCTATCACGGCCCGAGCCATGCTTTTGCGATGATGCTCATATGTCAATCCGAAGAAAACGCCTTTTGCTTCGGGATTATTCAAAGGTGACCGTTCACCATTCAAATAGGGGAAGAACAATAAACCTCCTGCACCAGCATCGACCTGATCCACACCAGCAAGCAAGTCATCATAGGTTTGCTTTTCGAACGTATCCCGGAGCCATCTTAATGACATTCCCGCCGATAAGGTCGTCCCCATCGCATGCCACATTCCAGGCAAGCAATGACAAAACACATGCAGGGTGCCGGCTTGATCTCTTGCTATGTCGGGCAGTTCGTTCAGGGGAACGAAAACAGTCCCGGATGTTCCAATACTGATGCTTCCTTTCCTTTCCGTTATGATTCCATTTCCCAGGGCAGCGGCTGCATTGTCGCCTGCTCCTGCCACCACTGGTATACCAATAGGCAATCCCGTCACCTGTGCCGCTGTTTCAGAAATTGTTCCAATCACTTCCTGACTTTCCGAAACAGGAGGGAACCAGTCAGCAGAAAAGCCAAGCTCTTTGATCACATCCCATGCCCATTCTCTTTTCTGGACATCCAATAAACATGTCCCGCTCGCATCGGTCACATCGGCCGAAAATTCTCCGGTCAATTCAAGGTTGAGGTAATCCTTTGGCATTAAGACCTTATTTATTCGAGAATAATGGTGGGGTTCCTTTTTTTTAAGCCATAGAAGCTTTGGCGCAGTAAAACCAGGTAAAATCGGATTTCTTGTCGCAGCAAATAAACGATCTGGTCCGATGAGCTCTTCCATTTCGCCGCACTCTATTCTTGTTCTTCCATCATTCCATAAGATGGCTGGCCGGATTGGCTGCTTCCGTTCATCTAAAATGACCAGGCTGTGCATTTGCCCTGTTGTGCCAACCGCCTGGATGGCTCCCGGGTCAACACCGTTTTCCCAAAGTTTATGTAAGCAGGTTATGGCGGACTCCCACCAAAGTGAGGGAGATTGCTCACACCATCCGGGCTGAGGGCTTTCAAAAGAATAAGAAACCTCGGCGGAAGAGACGACGCATCCCATTTCATCAGTCACCACCGCCTTCGCTCCTTGGGTGCCGATATCAATGCCTAATAATAATGTTGGATTCATGAGTTTGTATCCTTTCCGCGTTTTTTAGTGAAAAACCGGCCAGAATCGTTTGAGCAGGAAATAAATAACTGCCCAAACGATTCAAGGACCGGCATGCCGTTATTTTTCGATTGCTACTTGGACTTTGAATTGACTGCTGCTGCGGCTTCCTTGTAAATAATCAAGCGTTTCCTCAAGCGAAAGCTGATCGGAAATGAGCGGCTTTAATTGGATACGGCCTTCCTTCACCCAGTGGAAAGCAGGAATGAAGGTGTAGTTGATTGCCATCGAGCCTAATACAGTCCAATCATTATTATACAATTTAAATGGATCTAGGGTGATTTTGGCATCTTGTGCAGTCACGCCAAACTGAAGATATTTACCGGTTTTTCCGATATAGTCAAAGGCACGTTCGATGACGGAAGGAATTCCGGTTGCATCAACGACAACATCGAAGCCATGTGGATATTTTTCTTTGTTAAGCTCTGATTCGATGTCGTGGCTGAGAACGCCTTTTGTAGCTCCCCACGCCAGCCCCATATCCAATTTCGCTTGATCAAGGTCGACGACGACAAGCTCAGAAGCACCGGCCATCTTCAAAGATTGAATTAACTGCTGTCCCATTGCCCCAGCTCCGAATAATAAAACTCGTTCCCCCACCTGGAGATTCAGCCGGTTCATGGCATGTACGACACAGGCCATCGGCTCGATGAAGGCAGCTTTTTCAAATGAAAGGGAATCGGGTATTTTGACGACATTTCGTGCCGGAACTCTGACATATTCAGCCATGCTGCCATCCGTGGTATTTCCGAGGGCTCCCCAATCTTTACACTGATTACCACGATGTGTTAAGCAATATTCACATTCACCGCAAAATAAAGAAGGATCTGCCGTTACGCGCTCTCCAACATGAAAGCCTGTTACATCTTCGCCGACTTCATGAATGACACCAGAAAATTCATGTCCTGGTATGATCGGATAGGGAGACAAAAATTCCCCCTTGAAAATATGGATATCTGTGCCGCATATTCCGGTATGCTTCACTTTGATCGTTACCTCGCCAGACTGTGGTGCAGGATAAGGAACTTCTTTTACGACTGCTTTATAAGGCTCTTCAATCACTAATGCTCTCATTTTCTTTCCTCCTAATATGCTAAAAATGCGTAAACCTAGTTATTGATGTGATACATGAATCCGTTTTCATATTTTCATTCTAGCAATCTTGCCCAATTGATTGCACAAGAAGATTCCATAAGTTTGTCACTTGTAAACGGACAAATTTTATATAATGCCGTGAGAAGGAGTCAAAAAAATCATACACAGACTTCAGGAAACATATATGATAAATGGATAATTGTGTTAATCTTGAAATGCCGTCTGGAACAATATCCGTAAATTGCAGGGGAAGGAGAGAGGCGTTTGGGAGCATTGGAAATGATAGAAACCTACAAACGTGATCTGCAAAACTATTCCATCGAGCAACTACATTTTAAAACTGCCAAGGGGGTTTGGTCCATCTGTCAGATGTATGACCATCTAATAGCCGTCGCCCATGAGTACCTTGATAACGTTGAACTTTGTGCAAAAGCGGAAGCGGAGCAAGCGCTCGGGAAAACGGAATTTGGTGAGAGATTATATCGAAACGGAGGGTTTCCTCCGATTAAAATCAAGTTACCGGATGAAATGAATGCCCCGCCAAATAATCAAGATAGTATGGAAAAGCTTACCACCAGGCTGGTTCATGTAATCAACAGATTACGGGAATGGCAATGGAAGGTGGGGGAGGTCAATGCAAACTTCAAAGTGAAGCATGGGGGCTTCGGCTGGCTGAATGCACAGGAATGGTATGATTTGGTCGGTATGCATTTCCGTCATCACTTGCGACAGAAAGCCGAACTTGACCTTGATATCCGAGATGGAAAGAGAGCGAATATACAAGACATTCCTATAGAGGACGGGCAGTAATGAATATGCAAACGAATCAAATATTCATTAAATTAAAGATTAAAAACAGGCGGAATTTCAACCTTCAATCTCGTTTACGTGAAATGTGCGATTACAGCATGGAATTTGAGCATGATAGGGTTGAAGTTCAAGAGGTAAAGATGGTAAACGGAGGAAATTATGAAATTGTCATACATGTCACAAGAGATCTGGATTGCCTAGGTGAACCAATGGATCGTTATTAAGCCAACATGGAAGTAAGTAGCGGAAGGGGAAAGAAGATTTTAATCCCGTTTCCTTAAAACCGAAGCATGAGAAAAGGAAAAAGGGGAGGCAAAGTTACGATCATCTTTTTCCTCTCCTTTTTAATGAATAAAAAAATATGAAAATAATGGTGAGTGATCAGGCAATGTAACAACAGGGAAACACTTATATCGATTTTGCAAGAATCATCAAACGGAAACGTCCCCTTTACGATCACTAAGCTCCTTAATGATCCGAGTGTATTTATCGTCCGATAGTTTATAGAAGAATGCGATAACGATAATTGTCGCCAGTGCGAGAGTGCTGGGGTAGATGAACATTAACCCTCTGATACTTTGTTGTACATCTGGACTTTGTACCGCATTTGGAACATATCCAACCAACCCTAATACAAGCCCGGGAACGAAACCTGCAATGGCTTGAGAAAGCTTACGACAGAAGGTGAAGAACGAATACACAACGCCCTCGGTTCTGTTACCGGTTTTCCATTCTCCATATTCGACAGCATCAGATACTAAAGCCCAGTTTAAACTGTTTACAAATGAGCTTCCAAAGAAAGCGAAGCAGGCCAGGATAATGAAAATCACGGCATCATCTGCAAAAATATAAGCTGAAATGTCTCCTACAGCCCAAATGCCGCAACCTAATATATAGGTGAACTTCTTACCAACTTTTTTGACCATGAAAGGAACGAGGGCAACGCCAATGAAGACGCAGCCTATACTAAAAAAGCCCATATAAGGGACAATCGAAACGTTCTTTAACACATACTGACAAAAATATACTTGAACAGCAAGCTTGACGTTAAAAGCTGAAAAGGTAAATAAATTGACTAAGCAAAGAACAAGTAATGGGGTATTTTTTAACAAGCCTTTATAGCTGTCAATCAATTTCACCTTTGTTTCCTTTGGTTTTTCGTACACATATCTTTCTTTTACATGAACATAGGCGTAAATTTGTAATAACACACCTAAGAAGGCAAAAACGGAAACAGCCACTATATAGCCAGTAGATGCACTATTGAATAGTAAAACGATAGGCATAAATCCTACAGTCGTAATAAGAAGTCCTAAATTCGAGCCCGCTTGTCTAAATGATGCCAATTCCGCCCTTTCCACGGGATCTTTCGTCATGGCAGGCACCATTGATCCATATGGAATATTTGAAATGCTGTAAATGGTCCCAAACGCCATGTAGGTTACAAATGCCCAGACGGTTTTCCCTGTCAGGGAGAAATCTGGATTCGTAAAACTGACGATCGTTATTAAGGCAAGCGGTATCGCCGCATACAAAATGAATGGCCGAAACTTACCCTTGGGGCCAATGCTCTTTCTATTATCAATCCAAGTACCTACTGTGATATCCGCGAATGCATCTCATATTTTCGTAATCAAAAAGACTAAACCTGCTGTCGCAGAAGACAAACCTAGTGAATCTGTATAAAACTTAAGCAAGTATATTTGACCAAGATCAAACAGGAAATTATTCCCTACGTCCCCTATACCGTAAGCAATTTTCTCCTTAAGTTTTAACTTTTTAGATGGGTTGACCGATTGTATTCCGATAGTATTAACTACTGGTTGTTCCATACTTTCTCTCCTTAGACTGTTAGGATTTTCTCTCAACTTGCAACAGAATAAAGACCCCTTTGGTTGACCAATCGGAAGTTCATTTTATTATAATTGCATTATTCCGATTGAAATGCAAGGAATAATTAGAATGTTAATTCGGAAAAATTAGATAATTTTTTATATTCATTTTCTTTATTCCTTGAAAGCCAATCAGATTAGTGTATAATGTGATTGGATTAGACAAATTAGACAAATGAAATGCTAATGTTTCCAAAGGAACACAAAGGAAAAAGATCCGGTGTATTATTTGGTACAGGAGGAAGATAAAAATGAATGTGTTTTGGTTTATTCCAACAGGCGGGGACAGTCATTATTTAGGGACATCAAAAGGTGGGCGTGATGTGGATTTCAATTACTTGAAACAGCTAGCGCAAGCGATTGACTCTTTAGGGTATCAGGGGGCTTTACTACCGACGGGACGTTCTTGTGAGGATGCTTGGGTAACCGCATCTTCGTTATTAGCCGTCACTTCACGCATGAAATTCCTTGTAGCTCTTCGGCCAGGACTCATGCTGCCATCCGTCGCAGCCCGGATGACGTCAACATTCGATAGATTATCAGGTGGACGCCTCTTAATCAATGTCGTTTCAGGAAGTAATCCTGCAGAGCAAGTTGGCGATGGCATTACGGTTGCCCATGATGAACGGTATGAACTGACAAATGAATTTTTAGACGTGTGGCGCTCCCTTTTGGCAGAGGAAGAAGTTGAATATGAAGGGAAACACTTACATATTGACGGTGGCCGTCTTATCTTTCCATCGGTTCAAACACCTCACCCTCCCGTCTATTTTGGCGGTTCCTCAGAGAAGGCTCTTTCTGTAGCTGCAAAACACTGTGATGTGTATTTAACATGGGGGGAACCCGTGGATGCAGTAAAAGAAAAAATCGATAGAGTGCAAGCCTTGGCTGAAAAAGAAGGACGTACACTAACCTTCGGCATTCGTTTGCATATCATTGTTCGTGAAACGGAAGAAGAAGCTTGGCAAGCAGCTAATGATTTAATTAAATATGTGGACGATGAAACCATTGAAGCTGCACAAAAGGAATTGAGTAAACACGTTTCAGAAGGGCAACGTCGCATGCTGGCACTATCCAGCGGAAGTAAAGACAATCTCGAAATCAGCCCTAACCTGTGGGCAGGTGTCGGTCTCGTACGTGCAGGTGCTGGGACTGCGTTAGTCGGTGACCCAGTAACGGTGGCCGAACGTTTAAAAGAATACCAAGCCATCGGCATCGATACCTTCATTTTATCTGGGTATCCACATCTGGAAGAAGCCTATCGGGTAGCCGAATTACTATTCCCCCATTTACCTTTGAACTCCATTCAGGAGAGGGAGCAAAAGCAAGCTGCTAAATCGACTCATGGAGTTGTCATTGCAGATAGTGTACATCCAACTAAATAGCATGCAGCCGGGTAATTTGTCCGATCTTCCTGAAAACCGGAGTGCCGGTATCATGAAAGCCAGCAGAATCAAGATTTCAACGATTATGTTGAAATCTTTTTTTGAGGGAACTAGTATAATCGGTCCAATCGGCTTGTGCTTTCGTTCGACGAATATCGGGACAAGAAATACTTGATTCAGCAATCGGGACATTTGTAGATAGGGCTGTTATGTTAAAATATAGAATAAATTGTAAATGGAAGAATTGTAGAATCAGGGGTGTTTTTAATGGATTTTAAAATAGATGATTTAACTGGGGCTGAAGTGATTGCATTGGTGAGCGAGCACCTTCATGGCATGGCCCTTCATTCCCCTCCGGAAAGTATACATGCCCTAGATCTCGAGGCATTGAGAAAGCCAGAGATTACCTTCTGGAGTGTATGGGAGGACGATCAATTAGTAGGATGCGGGGCACTTAAAGAGCTGGATGATCAGCATGGAGAGATAAAATCAATGCGAACAGCTACAGCACACCTAAGAAAGGGTGTTGCCAAACAACTAATTCAATACATAATGGAAGAAGCCAAGCGACGTGGCTATCGGCGCCTAAGTTTGGAAACGGGATCCATGAATGCTTTCGAACCGGCAATAAGACTTTATGCAAGTCTCGGGTTCCAATATTGTAAGCCGTTTTCCGATTACATCGAGGACCCAAATAGCGTATTCATGACAAAGAAATTATGAGTATGGTTTTAACTAATCAGATTCCAATGGTTGTATACAAAAATAATGAAGAAACCCAGCTAATCTTTCCATGAGGAGGTAGCAGGGTTTTTAAGTTGGGTTTGAAAGGGTACGTAAAAAAGTAATTTTAGTCTTAACCGATAACTCTGTTGTTATGATCTTTGATCCCGTAGCAAATTAAATTAAAGTGAATTTAAAAAGTCTGGACTATTTTTTACAAAATGTATGAATTATCTTTAGAAGATTATTCGAAGGTTATTTTATATCACAAATTAGGACATGTTCTTGACTCCTGAATTTGATGAATTAGGAAATGTTGTATTAAGTAGTGTTAATTTACTTGCCAAAATGGGTTTAACGAAAGACTTCTAGAGATTATAAAGGAAAAAAGAATTCTTGCAGAGAAAAATGCTTGGAGAATTGCAGAATTATTTATCGAGAAAGATTTATATGATGTGTTCCTTAAAATAAAGAAGGTCAGCTTGGAAGAAGCGAAAGAAGTTGAAGAGTTAAATAAACAAAGAATTGAAATTATGTATAAAGTAGCAGAAAGTGAAATATAGTATAAAGTTTTAAAGCAACAGATTCACATAAATAAGTAAAATGATTTTTAAGGCATCTGAGGAATCGGATGTTTTTATTTGCAAGAAATCATAGCTTTTTAACGAACTTTTATTAAAGGAGATGGTTAAATGAATATAAGAGTACAATATAGGCTTTCCATTCATGTTAACGAAAGACTCATCCCAGAGCAATATGATCGGTATGAGATACTAAACGTTAGAGAAGATATTAATCCTGACGATATGAAGGATTTTAATGAACTTAGTGAACAATTGGGGAAGGCAATTCATCGACCTGTAAATGAATTTAAAATGATAGGCTTCAAATTAATTTAAAGACACCTGTGGGGAGTCAAATAGAAAAACACTCGACCATTTGGTTAAGTGTTTTTCTTGTGTATATTATAATGGAAAATTATTTAAAAAATGGCCGAGAGACAAAAAGGTGAGCTTTTCGATTAAAAAGATGATTATTTACTTTCACATAGTCTCCAGTGAATTCTTGAACAAACCCAGTTGTAAGAACTGCTTTTTCATTTAAGTATTCTACATCAACAGCAGTTAGCAAATGTTGATGTGCTTCAAAATCCAAATCAGACTTTAGAATATCTCCATCCTTAGTAATGTACATTTAACTCCCTCCTTTTTCCCTATTGTACAGGTAATTCATTCTTGGAAGTTAAATTAATATAGAATTAATATAGAGAAAGGAGAATGAAACATGTTAATTTGATAAGAAACAAAACTGTCAAGATTGTCATATGAAATTTGAATGGTATTATTAAGTACCACAACAAAGAAATGAAAAAATTAAGAGCCCAAACCTTGCCAAAAAATAAAGAATCAATTAGGCCGAATATATGGAATAAAGATAGAACAACACTGCATGTGCATATTGTTCTGGTAATGAATGTGGATATCCAAATACTTTTGATGTAGATTATGGGGAAATTAAATTTAAAAATTGATTGTTGGAATCCTTTTGAAAGTATTCTGGCGGATTTAATTCAGAAAAAAGAAGCAAGATATGAAGCAAAACTAATAAGAACGCATAAAAAGCAAGGGGTATGTAGATATAATAAATGGATGTAATGAATCAATATAAAGAGAGAATGCTATTTCGTAATGCATTCTCTCTTTATGTAGTAAACCTTTTAACAGGAATAAGAGACATTTTTTATTAATCTACCGGTCACTATTATTGCCTATAAACCTTTGTAATCGCCGCTACATTACCAATAGATTGCAGACCTCTAGGGATCACACATAACTACCCACAAAACGGAAGTAATACAAGTGGAGGAATAGTGACCACGATTAGGATATCTGTTAATTTGAACGGGGAAATATCTATTGATGCAGTATCAGAAATGACTCAATAACAGGACGGAATATGGTTTCCGATAAATACAAGATACGGTGTATAAAAATAGGGGTGATAAAATGAAACATTAAGACCAGTAGTTATTCCGAATCAAGAATGGTTTAGCAGTAGCGTTAAATACGTAGCAAGGGTTTCAAATTCATTTACTAGCTACTTTGAATTGAAGTTCACTGATGTCACTGGAACAGTTATACCATTGGCAAGTTTAACGAATGACATCTTTTTGGGCTTTATAGCAATAGGTGAGAAAAATGTATTTGATGTTTAAACAACGGTAGGAACAAACTGTGCGGTAAACCATTTGCAGCTTCAGAAATTTAGAGCGCTCATAACAGAGTGCTTTCTTTGAATTCTTTCTTAACAGAATGGGAAGAATGCTAAGAAAAAAACTGGAGAAAATTATGCATTTCTTATTTAACGCACTTTTCTTATTAGCAGGAATTAAATGGGGCGATTGGAGAAGATGGAAGGATTATTATTCGACCATTCTATTCTTTATTATTGGCGATCTTCTATATAGTTGCTTGCTATACAACCATCAACTTTGGGCTTATCAAGAAAACATTTTAGGTGAACATATCTTGAGAAATGACTTAATTATTTCATTGATGATAATGTTTGTTTCATATCCTGCTACAATATTGATATATCTGGGACGTTTCCCACAAACGATTTGGAAAAAAACATTTTGGATCACTCTTTGGGTTATTCTATATTCAACATTAGAATTACTGAATTTAAAGTTTTTAGACTTGATCAATCACTTTAATGGTTGGAATATCTGGTGGTCTGTTTTGTTTAATATTGTTATGTTTTCATTTTTACGTATACATTATAAAAATCCCTTATTAGCTTGGGGATTGTCATTTGTATGGATCATATTTATTTTTTACGCTTTAAAAATACCACTTGAAAAAATTAAATAGCAATTCAATCCAAGTCGTCCCAAAAGGGGTGGCTTTTTATTTTGCAGTGAAAGAGGTGATGAAATTTGGAAACAGATGTGTTATTAAAAGAACGAGGATTCGCAGCTTTATTTGTATGGATATTGTATTCCACAATGAAAACCAACAAAGAACGCGAATCCAATTATCAGACTGTAATTGAAAAAAATTAAGATGTAATTGAAGCATAAGTTCAAGCATTCTCGACATTAGCCCAAGATGTAAATGAAATTACGCAAATCATTGTTAGTGATAACAGAAACTAAAAACTAAGGAGGATTATTATAATGAATAAATAAGATTTTGGGTTTCTCTGTGTGCTTTCATTTCAATAACTGTATCGACAAGTTCAAGGAAGTGGGGTTTTAGTTGAGTCTGGTCTAATATTGCATTCAGAGTTGAAGTAAACGTAAGGTGAATGAAGGGTGCTGCATTTTATAAAGTTATCTCTTATGAAACGCTTTAACATGCTATTACATGAATTGATAGGATTCTTACAAAACTAGGAGGCTAATAAAATGGAATATAGAAATTAAAAAAGGCAGTCACAATGACCGCCCTAATGAGGATATAACACAGGTATTTTGTGACTCTAGAGTCACATGCCGAGTCACCAATCATCAAATTTTGGTGTGACTCGGGCTATTTTTAATCTTTATTTATGATTTTTTCAATCAGTACCTGCAAATCATCCGGCCTATGAAATTCAATCGGCGAGACACCTTTATCGAACTCTATCGTATCAGATTCTATCATCAATACATACTTCCCATTAATCTTTCCTAAGTGGATGCTATCGCCGAAATCGGCTAACAGTCCTTTTATTGACGTACTGCCAAGCTTCATGCGCAGCTCTGCTTCAGGTGTGTGCTCGACAATCTGGGCTGTGGCTTCGACGACCTGGTGCGTTTCAAGGCGTTCCTGGATTTCCCGCTTTTCACTCGTTTCCCAGATTTCGAGGTCCTGTTCGAATTTGTGCAATTCGTCACTGTTTTCTTCGAATTGAGCGGACACATGTTCATGGACCATGTGGATGACCTGGTTTTTCATGATTTCCGGCATCGATTCGCCATATTCGACGAACTTCAAGAAGTCCTCGAAGTAGCGGGCATGTGAGGCCTGGTGGATTTTCAGTTCGGCTTCTTCGACCATGCCTTCTTCGGGCATGTAGGGGTAAAAGGTACCTGAACCATTGATATGACTACATTTAAGGCACTGAAAATGTTTAGTGGTCACTAATTCGGTCACATTCCTATAATTTTGTCCAATTTATCCGAGACAGATTTCTGCATATCGGGAAGGACATGACTATAAGTATTGAGCGTTGTTTCAATATCTGCATGACCTAATCGTTCTGAAATAAGCTTTACATTTACATTTTGTTGAATCAAGATAGTAGCATGTGTATGTCTAAGGTCATGAAACCGAATTTTGGGCAGTCCTATCTTTTCAGTCAAATTATAGAACTCCTTGCGGAAATTTCTTGGTATCATGGGTTTACCTTCCCTTGTGCAAACAACTAAGTCGTTATTGTGGTAACTTTGCCCGTGAGTTAACTTTTCCTGTAAGACCATTTTCCTGTAGGTCCTTAACTCGTCCACTAATTTACTAGGGATGTGAATTGAACGGACGCTCGTTTCATTCTTTGCACCTGATTTTATTTCAGCATTTTGTGTTAATGTTTGCCGAACAAATATAGTTTGTGTTTCAAAATCGACATCTTTCCAACGCATTCCTAGAATCTCTCCTTGCCTCATACCTGTAAAGATAGAAATTAGAAATCCGATATAACAGCGAGTCAATCTATTAATATTACTAGATTCGCTGATGAATTGATTGACTTGTTTGAGCGTCCAAATACTCATTTCTCTTTTCTTAATCTTTGGAAGAGTGATTCCATCAGAAGGGTTATGCTTTATTAATTTCAAAACTTTTGCTTTTTTTAATGAAGCACTAACAATCCGGAAAATTAGATGGATGGTGTGTGCTGAATAGTTCGTGTCGTTTACTAATTCATTGATAAACTTTTGAATTTGTATTGGAGCAATCTGCTGTACCTTTAACTGACCCATTTTTGGTTTTATGACATTTCGAAAATAGATAGAATGAATTTCAAAAGTAGTCTTTTGTAGTGTATTCTTCCTTTCTAGAAACCACTCCTCCATATAGCGTTCGTAAGTCATCTTTGTCAGGTCTAGGAACTCATCTTCTAATACTTCTGCTCTTAGCTTTGTCATTTCATCTAGAGCATGGCGTTTTGATTCAAAGCCTCTTCTTCTAATTTGTTTACGTTTACCAGTCATGGGGTTAATACCGCTGTTAAATATGAAATCCCATTTTCCCGTTTGTTTATTTTTATTGATACTTCCTGTCACAGTAAGAACAACCTCCTTGGAAGTTACCCTTTGTCTGTGAAGGTTTCCTTATCTATATTTTACCATAAAAAGTGGAATTGTAGACCAATCTGATAATAAGCAAAAAACACTGTTACAGAAAGAAATCCAACCTTCTTCTCATATTTAAAAACTTTTTCTCTGAAGTAATTCATAACAAGCTTTTAAATATTACCGCTCTAAACTAAAGCTAGAATAAAATGGTTTGAAAAAATGCCATTATCTGTCACAATCACTATGCTATAATTAGTGAAGTTATTTAGTAGGGGAAATGTTGGAACAACTGAAC
The DNA here is from genome assembly GCF_030271255.1 of Peribacillus folii. Taxonomy (GTDB): domain Bacteria; phylum Bacillota; class Bacilli; order Bacillales; family DSM-1321; genus Peribacillus. Next base: position 2,619 of record NZ_JASJOM010000004.1, on the reverse strand, counting down.
TTATACTCCCTTATGGAATAAAGGATATCGCTTTCACATTTATGTTCGTTCTTTCTAAATTTAGCTAAATAGTGTAAATGATAACTGAAAATTGAAAAGGTGGTAATTTGTATTTTGTACAATAATATGTTTAAACCAAGAGATTTTATATATATTAATCAGGAAAAGCTTAATTCCTATTTTTCTCAACTTTTCGGTGGATTGATTAGGGATATTCAGACCTCTGAAACAGAAGAAGAACAAATTGTGACAGCCAAAAAAATCAATGCAGAGGTAGCGGGGAAATTTGGACTAGGGCAAGGTAGTGAGAAATTACTCGATTTTATTTTAGGATACTTAGGTAAAGTAGAAGGGTCTTTAAAAGGGAACATAGGTGGGGAAAAAACTAAAACTAATAAAAATATAGGGCTAGCTAGCTCAAATAGAACCTTAGAGCATTTTCAGTATTCGTTATTGGAAGAAAGTTTAAGGGGAACAGACTTTCTAATCGACCTTGATGAAATAGTAGCTGAAAATAAATATACAGCTAACGAAATAAAGGAAAAGTTAGAGGTTTCCCATTTTATAAAATTTACTGCTGCTTCTTTAGAGATTACAGACTATAGAAATGCTATAAACTTTGCAAATATGATAGGTAGAGTTATAGAGCATTCTGCAAGATATATTCAGGGAAACTACACTAATCTTATAGAGTCGTATGAGTATTCTAAAACTAATGAGAATCAAGATGATAGTGATTCTTTTTCTGAAGATACAAAAAGGTATATTGAACTTATTAAAGATAAAGGTGATGAATATTTAAGGAAATTATCTTTAGCAAGTATTTTAAATCAGTTTTCGCCGAGTGATATAACCGCAGGGAACGGTGAAAAGTTTAGCGCTATTGTAGACGTCGTTAATGATGTATTATCGGGTGAGATGATTCCGTTAGATATCCTATTAAAAGCGGATTTAATGACCTTAAATGATAGTACACTTAGTTTTGAATCACAATTAAAAGAAAAGTACTTATTAGAGGAAAGAACAGATTTATCCTTCAAATATGGATATTTTGAAGATACACGTTGGACAATTATTGGTCAAATCACATCTTTGCAAAGTCCCTCCAAATATAAGCTAGAGGAGACATTTAAAGAATTTGGTGACAACATTACTGATTTGTTGTCAAAATCTAACGATATAGAATTAAGTAGTGCTGTCAAAGGAATTATTAAGGAAATTGACACGTTAACAAAAAAAACAGGACTACTTCCAACAGTGGGTGAAAATAATATTGCAATAACTCCAATAGCAATATATATCGAACCGATTAAAAATCCTTTCAAGTAATTCCTGAACAGTTCAAAGTGGTTTTTATAGTTTAGTATGTATCCTCGTATAATAGGGTGAATGTATTTATAAATAATTCCAATATAGGTTGTTTTATGTATAGCGGTATATAAGGGGATTTTTCACCAATACTAATTGAGTATATTTTGAAGAATGTAATTGTTACCACTCCTGCACTTGGGTGTGGAAAAGCTGCTACATAAGAATTTCGTGATTTTGAAATGGTAGAATGAAAACCGGAAAATTCTAGAGAATATACATTCAACCTAATATGTTAATAAAGTTCTCTTACAATGAGCCTTCCCTAATAATTTAGGGGGGTTCGTATTCTAGGGAAAAGATGATGTTATTTTTCGTCTAGATATTACTTTAGAAAGCAATGACGGGATTTTCTAAGCTTAATGCAGAAGAATTATCTAAGGTAACTATTTCTAAAGAAAGAGAGAATACATAGAGATTTATTACAAAAATGGAAATAGAATGACTTCGAATAACATTCCGTATATGATTACAATGAGAATCCGCATGGGCAGTTTATAACGAGTTAAAGGAGTAAAGCTCCTTAGTAATTTGTAATAAATATTGAAAAGTCCTTCTACCGGAAGGACTTTTTACAAAAAAAACTTTGCGTAATTTGATTGGGTTATTTCTTTGGAATTGGAAGTTTATATCATTAGCTATTAGAGATAATATGATTGGATTTGACCCTGATTATTCAACTATATTTGATGAAATATTGTTTGAAAAAAGAGTTATTACTAGGAATCGTTTAAAGATATATTAGAAGTTTACTGCTAAAGGATAGAAGGGAAAGAAAATGAATGTAAATAGAAATAGGCGTAAGGATGGTAAACAAAGTAAGAAAAAATAGAAAGAGATAATAGGTTACTTTGTTTCATGGAATTTAAACCTTCGTAAGTTACCTTTTGTTATCGGTATTTAGGAGGAACACACTCCAATACAAAATCAGTTTCATTATACTCACTTTGTGCAAGTCGATTAGGACGAAAAGGATTGTATGTCCACACTCTAATTTTGTTATATGGTATTCCGTCGTAATTCATTTGAAAGTAGTTCCAGACGGCAAACCTTGAAGAATCTGTACTTCTTTTAGAACCCATATATTTAAAAGGATGTACAAAAGGGTGAATAGCTTCTCCTTTATGCTTAATAGAAGTTATATAACACCCTCCACCTTTATTAATGGTGAATTCCCATATCTCCAACAGATATTGCTGCTTCTTATTTTTGAACTCTTCCTTGTAATATTCGTATTCCTCTAAGATGAAA
>NZ_JASJOM010000039.1 GCF_030271255.1 Peribacillus folii | reverse complement strand
AAATCTGTGGACAATCAGCATTTATCCTCGTTTTCACGCATAGTAGATTGGAACGGAAGGGCGAGACTCCTGCGGGACATGCGGTTTTGGGGAGACAGCCGCTGGCGCCAGCGCCGAGGCGGGCTCCCCGACCGCCCGCGGAAAGCAAGTCCCTGAAGTGGAAAGGAACGGGCTAAGGGCCAAATCCATTAAATCTGTGGACAATCAGTATCTATCCTCGTTTTCACGCATAGTGGATTGGAACGGAAGGGGCGAGACTCCTGCGGGACATGCGGTTTTGGGGAGACAGCCGCTGGCGCCAGCGCCGAGGCG
>NZ_JASJOM010000038.1 GCF_030271255.1 Peribacillus folii | reverse complement strand
TAAAGCCGGTAGGATTTCTTTGTTAAATAGGTAGTTTGTAATTGCCGGTGTTTTATATGCTGCATCTGCGGCAACGGCTTCCGGTTTTCCAACTTTCTCAATCACTTGATCAATAAGTGGCTCTAAGACTTGACTGTCATGTGTATTTCCAGGTGTTACAATCGTTCCTAATACAAACCCGTTTCGGTCTGCGGCCGCGTGGAATGAATAGGCAAACTGTTTTGTTCGTTCATCTTTCACATAGTAGCCACTCTCAGAATCTGTTGTACTTTCTTTTATTTCTTTGGTTTCGTTCTTATCAAATTTATCCGGTGGAAAAGGCTTCTTTCCATGGTTTTC
>NZ_JASJOM010000037.1 GCF_030271255.1 Peribacillus folii | reverse complement strand
ATGCTCATTTTTATCACGGTGTACTGAAAGCAAAGACCATCAAAAAGTGGTGACACGGCATATCTGGCAAGCATATGTGGAAGAAGCAGATCATCTGCGTCATCATCAAGATGTAAAACCTATCTATGCGAAACGTAAAGAAACGATTGAGCGTGTATTCGCAGATGCAAAAGAAAAGCATGGGATGCGTTGGACTACTTTAAGGGGACTTAAAAAATTGTCGATGCAAGCGATGCTTACTTTCGCTGCCATGAATGTAAAGAAGATGGCCACTTGGACATGGCAAGGTCCTAAAACGGCTTAACATAGCGGCTCGAAGAGCCCAAATCTCGTAACCTTTGGACAAAATTTCAAAGGAATTTCAAAAGGGGTACGGAATTTAATAATTCCGTACCCCTTTTGTCTACAAACTG
>NZ_JASJOM010000036.1 GCF_030271255.1 Peribacillus folii | reverse complement strand
TGAAATCCTTCAAAAATGAATCTGGTCTGGCAGTGATGGCGAAGAGGACACACCCGTTCCCATTCCGAACACGGAAGTTAAGCTCTTCAGCGCCGATGGTAGTTGGGGGTCTCCCCCTGTGAGAGTAGGACGTTGCCAGGCTATTCATTTAAATCTTTAAATGGGTTTTAGGAAACATTATATTATTCCGCAGTAGCTCAGTGGTAGAGCATTCGGCTGTTAACCGAACGGTCGTAGGTTCGAGTCCTACCTGCGGAGCCATATGCTTCCATAGCTCAGTAGGTAGAGCACTTCCATGGTAAGGAAGAGGTCAGCGGTTCGAATCCGCTTGGGAGCTTCCCGATCTATCTATGAACACAATAAAGTCCGGCCCGTTGGTCAAGCGGTTAAGACACCGCCCTTTCACGGCGGTAACACGGGTTCGAATCCCGTACGGGTCACCATTCAACATTTTTAATTC
>NZ_JASJOM010000035.1 GCF_030271255.1 Peribacillus folii | reverse complement strand
ACGTTGGCGCTTTGTTTTGTTCAGTTTTCAAAGAGCAATCATCGCAATCGCCTCACTCGGCGGCTTGCTTATCCATCATACCACACTGCTGATTAGTTGTCAACTTCTGCGAAGTTTTTAACTTATTTTAAATCGCTGTGTTTCTCAGCGACCATTTCATCTTATCATTTTCATAGTAAGAAGTCAACAGTTATTTTTTCTTTCAGTAATCTACCAAAAGCTGATGAAATTTTGATTTGTTTTTCCTGGTGCTTATTTATATTAATCCTATTTCACTTTAAAGTCAACACTTTTTAAATAAATAATTCCCGAGTTACATGCTCTTAAAACGTATCATTGGATTGAACGACGGATTAAATGGCTAAAGTCGAATCGAAAACTGATTAGCCTTTTTAATGCAGTTTGACCTACCATGGATAAGGATTTCATATCACAAAAAAAGACCAGCCGAAATGGCTGATCTTTAAAATG
>NZ_JASJOM010000034.1 GCF_030271255.1 Peribacillus folii | reverse complement strand
TCTTGATTGATTTCATCTTGAAGGCGTCCTTGATATGCTCGTGTTTCTTTGCGAACTATTTTCTTTTCAAATTTCCTCTTATTCGCACTGGCTTTCACATGTGTGGAATCAACGAATACATGCTCTGCACTTATTAACTTTCTATCAGCAGCTATCATTAAGATTCGATAAAAAATCTGTTCAAACAAATCTGTATCTTTAAAGCGTCGCTCATAATTTTTCCCGAATGTCGAGAAATGAGGGACTTTATCATGGAAACCGTAGCCTAAGAACCAACGGTAAGCCATATTTGTTTCTATTTCTTCAATTGTTTTACGCATGGACCGAATACCGAAGGTATATTGGATGAATGTCAGTTTAACTAAAATAACGGGATCAATACTTGGGCGTCCTACCTCTGAATACATCTCTTTCACTAAGTCATAAATGAAAGAGAAGTCAATGGCAGCCTCCATTTTACGAACCAAATGGTTCGA
>NZ_JASJOM010000033.1 GCF_030271255.1 Peribacillus folii | reverse complement strand
AACCCTTACGAGAGTCAACTTTACAATCATAACAAGATCATCATAATTTGTCAAGTTTTTTTGGTGGAGCCTAGCGGGATCGAACCGCTGACCTCCTGCGTGCAAGGCAGGCGCTCTCCCAGCTGAGCTAAGGCCCCGAAAAAAATAATGGTCGGGAAGACAGGATTCGAACCTGCGACCCCTTGGTCCCAAACCAAGTGCTCTACCAAGCTGAGCTACTTCCCGATAAAATATGGTGCGCCCGGCGGGAGTCGAACCTACAACCTTCTGATTCGTAGTCAGATGCTCTATCCAATTGAGCTACGGGCGCATATTAAATTAAGCTGGTGCCGAGGACCGGAATCGAACCGGTACGGTAGTCACCTACCGCAGGATTTTAAGTCCTGTGCGTCTGCCAGTTCCGCCACCCCGGCATAAATAAATAGTGGAGCGGAAGACGGGATTCGAACCCGCGACCCCAACCTTGGCAAGGTTGTATTCTACCACTGAACTACTTCCGCTAAAC
>NZ_JASJOM010000032.1 GCF_030271255.1 Peribacillus folii | reverse complement strand
TGCATAGATAGGTTTTACCTCTTGATGATGACGCAGATGATCTGCTTCTTCCACATATGCTTGCCAGATATGCCGTGTCACCACTTTTTGATGGTCTTTGCTTTCAGTACACCGTGATAAAAATGAGCATGTTGCACAGATGTGTTTGGGCGATTTGTACTCGCGATAGCCCTCTTTATTAGTTGTTGAGTACGTTAATAACTCGCCCGAAGGGCAAAGGTAACAATCAAAATGTTCATCGTATACATAGTCATGTTTACGAAAGAACCCTTCTTTTGTTCGAGGACGTGTATAGGGTAAAGCCGGTAGGATTTCTTTGTTAAATAGGTAGTTTGTAATTGCCGGTGTTTTATATGCTGCATCTGCGGCAACGGCTTCCGGTTTTCCAACTTTCTCAATCACTTGATCAATAAGTGGCTCTAAGACTTGACTGTCATGTGTATTTCCAGGTGTTACAATCGTTCCTAATACAAACCCGTTTCGGTCTGCGGCCGCATGGAATGAATAGGCAAACTGTTTTGTTCGTTCATCTTTCACATAGTAGCCACTCTCAGAATCTGTTGTACTTTCTTTTATTTCTTTGGTTTCGTTCTTATCAAATTTATCCGGTGGAAAAGGCTTCTTTCCATGGTTTTCACGATCTTGATTGATTTCATCTTGAAGGCGTCCTTGATATGCTCGTGTTTCTTTGCGAACTATTTTCTTTTCAAATTTCCTCTTATTCGCACTGGCTTTCACATGTGTGGAATCAACGAATACATGCTCTGCACTTATTAACTTTCTATCAGCAGCTATCATTAAGATTCGATAAAAAATCTGTTCAAACAAATCTGTATCTTTAAAGCGTCGCTCATAATTTTTCCCGAATGTCGAGAAATGAGGGACTTTATCATGGAAACCGTAGCCTAAGAACCAACGGTAAGCCATATTTGTTTCTATTTCTTCAATTGTTTTACGCATGGACCGAATACCGAAGGTATATTGGATGAATGTCAGTTTAACTAAAATAACGGGATCAATACTTGGGCGTCCTACCTCTGAATACATCTCTTTCACTAAGTCATAAATGAAAGTGAAGTCAATGGCAGCCTCCATTTTACGAACCAAATGGTTCGG
>NZ_JASJOM010000031.1 GCF_030271255.1 Peribacillus folii | reverse complement strand
TGGATAGGCTACACTTAGTTGGACAGAATTTTTAAGGTCAAGTAGACTACAGATAATATATTCGAGGAGAATCTACATGACCAAAAGAGAACGCAGAACATTTACGGAAGATTTCAAACAACAGATGGTACAGCTGTACCAAAACGGGAAACCAAGAAAAGAGATTATTCGTGAGTATGACCTTACGCCTTCGTCTTTGGATAAGTGGGTGAGTCAAAGTCAAAACTCTGGTTCCTTTAAGGAAAAAGAGAATCTAACAGATGAACAAAAGGAACTGATCGAACTCCGAAAACGAAATAAACAACTTGAAATGGAAAATGACATTTTAAAGCAAGCTGCGCTGATACTAGGACGAAAGTAAATGTGATTCAGAATAATCAACATAAATACTCGATATCAGCAATGTGCAAAGTCCTTCAACTACCGAGAAGTACCTATTATTATGAAGCGAAGGAAAGAGAAAAAGAGGATGACATTACATCCGATGTGATCGACATATTTCAGGCAAGCCGTCAAAATTACGGGACACGTAAAATCAAAGTAGAATTAAAAAAGCGCGGACTCATCGCCTCGCGGCGAAGAATTGGACGTATTATGCAAGAGCAGGGTCTTGTCTCTACTTACACCGTAGCTCAATTTAAGCCACATATGAAATCATGTAATGAATCAAAACAGAAAAATGAATTAAACCGTGCGTTCGACCAGGAGGAAGAAATGACGGTGATTGTAAGCGATTTGACGTACGTAAGAGTCAATCAAAAATGGCATTACGTATGTGTATTTGTCGATCTCTTTAATCGAGAAATCGTAGGCTTCAGTACAGGCCCAAACAAAGATGCCTTCCTCGTTTATCGTGCATTTGCCTCCATCAAGGTCGACCTTCGTAAAATACAGTTGTTCCATACGGATCGTGGAAATGAGTTTAAGAATAAACTGATTGACGATGCATTAGAGGCTTTTCATATTCAGCGGTCTTTAAGCACGAAGGGCTGCCCCTATGATAATGCAGTAGCTGAAGCGACGTTCAAAATCATCAAAACAGAGTTTGTTAAATGTCAACATTTTGATAGCTTAGAAGAATTAACAAGGGAATTACATGACTATGTCCACTGGTTTAATCATATACGAATTCATGGGACACTTGGTTATGTAAGTCCGATTGATTACAAACTTGAACACCTTAAAAAAGTTGTCTAGTTTAGTGTTGACAGTCCA
>NZ_JASJOM010000030.1 GCF_030271255.1 Peribacillus folii | reverse complement strand
AGGCCTTTCAGGGAGGTGTTATTGGCTCCGACTGTTGCCACGGCATCCTTACGGCCAAGGCTCGCAAGCGTACCTGAATTCACAGGTGTGAACACTTCAAGCTTTTTGCCTTCGAAGCTAGCATAGAGGTTATAGCCGACAAGCTCACCCATTTGCCATGCGTTTTGTGCCGTTGGCGCGTATGGACGTCCGCCCTCCGGAGGGAAAGCAAGGGCGCTGTCACCGACAACGAATACGTCTTTATGGGATGTTGATTGCAGGTATTCGTTAACGGCTGCTTTGCCGCGATCGACTTCAAGGCCGGATTCGCCGACGATTGGAAGGGCCGCAACCCCGCCTGTCCATACAAGTGTATTGGCCGTGATCGTTTGGCCATCCTTCAATTCGATTTGGTTGCCTTTGACGCCCGTTACAGGCAGGCTAGTCAAGAATTCGACGCCGCGCGCTTCCAAGGAAGACATGGCCCGGTCGATCAAGTGATCAGGCAGCACAGGAAGGATTTTTGGACCTGCTTCGACTAGCTTGATTTTCAAATCCTTGAAGTCGACGCCGAATTTTTTGGCGATTTTAGGGAAATGATCGACGATTTCTCCAATCAGCTCGACACCCGTCAACCCGCCGCCGCCGATGACGATGGTCGCATCGGCTTCATTTTTCGTTTGGGCATATTCACGAATGCGATCTTCGATATGCTTGTAGATTTGGTTCGCATCTTTCACCGATTTCAATACCATGCTGTTTTCTTCAAGTCCTGGAATGCCGAAGAAGCCGGTTTGGCTTCCTAATGCCACGACAAGGGCATCATAAGATAAAGTGGAGCCATTGGAAAGCTTCACTTCTTTTTTATAAACGGAGAAAGACTCCACCTTGGCAATGGCAAGGTCGATATCTTTTCCTTTGAAAAGTTTTTCCAAAGGAATGGCTACAGCTTGTTCAGCAATCGAACCGCCGGCAAGGCGATGCAATTCGGTGATGATTTGGTGGGTTGGAAATTGGTTCACCAAGGTAACCTGCACTTGATCCTTTTTGTAATATTCACGTACGGACAACGCAGATAGTACACCAGCGTATCCTGCACCTAAGATGACGACTTGTTTTGACATAGTTAATCCCCGTCCTTATTGATTGAAAGTTTTAAGAAATTATTTATGATTTTTACGTTCTGATGAAACTTCAAGGAAAGCTTGAACGAAACGGAACAGCTTTTGCGCTTCAGGGTCTTTCATCATTCTTAAGAGGCCAAAAAGACCGATCACATCATGGTTTGCTTCTGCGCGATCCTTCGCTTCGATGGCCGTAGCCGCAAGACCTTTCACGGAACCGACCACAGGTGTCGCGATTTCGGAAATCGCACTGACTGTATCGTTTTTCAGGACATCATCCGTTGCCACTGATTGAGCGAAATCATAAGACTTTGTTAAAATATTCACTAATTCAGTCAG
>NZ_JASJOM010000003.1 GCF_030271255.1 Peribacillus folii | reverse complement strand
CCCGGCCACATTGATGAAGGAAGCGAGCAATATCCGCTACCTATCACACATCAAAGCGCTATATAGTTTAGCCTATTAATAATATTTAGGACCATTCATCAACATGAATGGTCCTTTTTATAGTGGATCAGCGCTTATATTCTGCTCTTAACTTGGTTGATGCTGAACCTAAGGAAAAACCCTTCCGGTAATTTTGCATTAGTCAAAATCCTTGTTTCTTTTAGCCGTTTTTCGTTATAGGAGGAAACTGTTAACAATTCTTCATCAAGATATGCCGGATGAGTCATTATTTCCACGCTTGCTCCATCGATTCCCCTTCCCGTTAAATTCTCAAAGTAATCTTCTGCAACCATATCTCCATAAAAGTCATCAAGGAATATATCCGTGACGGTTTGCATACCGGCAAAGTGCTCACCCGCATTACGCACAGGCAAGCGGTATTTATCCGACAGTCTTTGAATGACCGGCAGGAAGGCTTTTAGCCCATGTACATGGTGATGACTGTCAAAATGAGTGGGGGACAGTCCGAATTCCAAGAACCTATCAATTTGCGCTGACCATTCGCGCTCCAATTCATCCAAAGAAATATCATCTGGATTTGCATATACCATTGCTTGCTTCTTGAAGTAGCCATTTTCATCAACTAAGCTCGGTACATCGCTCAACAAAGGTTTTCCCCATGTCAGCACTAAATGTATGCCCACTTTCAACGAAGGTGTTTTCTTGGCAATTTCTATCGCATGCTCCGTAGCTTTCGCATTCATCATGAGCGTTGTCGAATTGACAAGCCCGTATTTGTGGCTATCCAATATTCCATAATTCACCGCTTTAGTTAACCCAAAATCATCTGCATTTATCAGTACTTCAATCATGATAAGTTATCCTGCAACTCCTTTTTCTCGAAAAACTGAGGCAGGTAGCCTTTGTGCGCCTCAAGCATTTCGTCTAGGATAAGTTTCGCAACCCGATCACTCGGAACTAACGGATTAATTGTCAAAGCAAGCAGTGCAGTGTCATAATCCCCGGTGACTGCGGCTTCGATTGCCACTCTTTCGAACGATTTAATTTGCTGAATCAGTCCCCTGACAGCCACAGGAAGTCTTCCGACATTGATTGGCTTTGGACCGTCCTTCGTTATGACGCAGCTGGCTTCAATCGCCGATTCATACGGAATGTCTTCAATGGCACCATGGTTGATGGTATTGACAGCTTGAATATCGCATTTATCCGTATACATCGAGCAAATCAATCTCACTGCAGCATCACTGTAGTATGCTCCGCCTCGCTCTTCCAACTGCGGCGGCTTGATGGCCAAATCCTTGTCTTTATATAGCTCGAATAATCCTGCTTCGAGTCTTTGGACGACCTCGGCTCGTGTCTCCCCATTTTTTGCATCCTTCAGTTCTTGGGCAAGCACGTCTCCCGTTTTATAATAGTAGTTATGGTACGGACATGGAAACAGATTCAACGCCCTGATGAATCCCGGCTCCCAACCCATTGCATGGATATTTTTCATCGTGACGGCTTTTGCAGGATCCGTAATCAGCTTGATGATTTGTTCTTTGACACTTTCCCCATCAACGAACACATCCAAACCATATACCATATGGTTCAAACCAGCAAAGTCAATTCGGACTCTTGAGGGCTCAACATTCATTAAATCCGCCACACCGCGCTCCATTCCAATCGGAACATTGCAAAGCCCGATGACCTTTGTAATGTTACTGTGACGCAGGACGGCTTCCGTTACCATTCCGGCTGGGTTGGTGAAATTGATCAGCCAAGCATCCGGGCAAACCTCTTCCATCTCACGAGCAATATCAAGTATGACTGGAATCGTTCTAAAAGCCTTGAAAAGCCCGCCAGGTCCGTTTGTCTCCTGCCCGATGACTCCATGCTTCAATGGAATCTTTTCATCAAGAGCCCTGGCAGCAAGCTGTCCGACCCGTAGCTGTGTCGTGACGTAATCCGCATTTTGAAGCGCTTTCTTTCTGTCCAACGTCAAGTGGACCTCTATATTCACTCCAGCCTTTTCAATCATCCGTCTTGCCAAATCCCCGACGATTGCAAGCTTTTCCTCACCCGCTTCGATATCCACCAGCCAAATTTCCCTTACAGGAAGCTTTTCATGATATTTAATGAAACCTTCGATCAGCTCAGGTGTATAGCTCGATCCCCCGCCAATCGTAACAATCTTCAACCCCTTCTTCATTCGGCAGTTCCCTCCTTCACAACAGTTGCATGTAAGAATTCTTCGCGTACATCGATCATTTCAATTGCAAGATCTTTAACTGTCATCGCTGTCATGAGATGATCTTGCGCATGGACCAGCAAAATGGGAAGTTCGAAATGATCCCCGCCTGCTTCTGCATGAATTAATTGCGTTTGATATTTGTGGGCCTGCAGCAGTTCGGATTCCGATTCGGCAATTTTTGCACGTGCAGACTCGAAATTTCTTTTCTTTGCTTCCTGCATAGCTTCCATAGCAAAGCTTCTCGCATTGCCGCTATATAAAATCAACTGAAAGGATAATTGGTATAATTCTTCTTTTTCCATTTTCATCACTGCTTTCTCATACGCTTAACGTTTCTGAATCTTTCGTTAGCTCTGCTTTATTTTTTGAATCTATCTTTACCTGTGCATAAACGAACGGTAAATAAATCGCTGTTGAAATGACAAGATTGATGGCCGCCAACACTGCGCCAGAAACGTGCCCGCCAGTTGCAAGGAATCCTCCTACGATTGGAGGCGTAACCCAAGGAATCTTGGCTACAATCGGAAAGACCAGTCCGCTGCTTACCGCTATATAGGAGATCACTGTCGTGATTACCGGACCAAGAACAAAAGGAATGAACCACATTGGATTCAGGACGATCGGCAATCCGAAAAGAATCGGTTCGTTAATCTGGAACACGCCTGGTGCCCCTCCGAGTGCAATCATCTGTTTATAACGCTTCCGGCCTGCAATGATCATGGCGATGATAAGGCCCAATGTTGCACCAGATCCTCCCAAATAAACGAATGCATCAAGGAAAGAACCTGCCAATACCCCATATTGGTCCATATCTTTGACACCTTTTGCATATAAATCGATATTCTTCACTCCCGAACTTTCAAAAAGCGGTGTTGTAATCCCGCCGAGGATATTTGGTCCGTGCAAACCAATCATCCATAATAAATGAACAAGAAAAACTAATAAAATTGCGAATGGCAATGAATCTACAGCACTTTGTAAGGGAGATACGATCACTTTGCCCAGCCAATCATTCAACACCTGACCATCGGTAGCCTTCCGGAATAGCAAACCGAACAAGCCAGCGGCAAAGATTGTGGCCATCCCAGGAACTAACTTGGCAAACGACCTGGCTACTGCGGGAGGCACTCCATCCGGCAGTTTAATGACTAAATATTTCACCCTTGATAGCCTCACGAATATTTCGGTCGCAATCAAGGCAACGACGATCCCTGTGAATAGTGCAGTGGCATTAAAATAGTTCACACTGACGAAACCCCAAGCCCCGCCTGTAACTGCCTCATCATCGATGGTCAGTGTGACATTGCCGATTTGCGGCAGTAATAGGAAGAAACAGGCCGCCGATACCAGCATCGCCTCAAATCCATCATCGCCGTAGGACCTTGCCAGTTTATAAGAAATGCCAAAGACAGCAAATACCGTCATGAATGCAAAGGTGCCAAACCAAATATCACCGCCAAGCGTATTCCACGCTGGACCGAAAATGGCTTCCATCATTCTTCCATATGGCTTGATGACTTGCCCTAGATTGTTAAACAGAACCGCAAATGATCCAATCATTGTAATCGCTATCATTCCAATCAATGCGTCACGAATCGCGAGCAGATGCCGGTTATTGCCTACCTTTACTGCTCCAGGCATAATATACTTATCGATAAAAGTCATCATATCCTTATTCTCCCTTAATTAAAGTAGTGGCTTGTTTGAGCACTTCTTCACCATTACACAGTCCATAGAACATCGGATTGATGGTTGCAACCGGAATTCCCTTTTCTTTTCCCGCTTCCTGTAACTTGGAAAGGAGATATCTAACTTGTGGCCCTAATAGGATCACATCGGCTTTATCCATTTCATTGTTCACTTCCGTCGAGCCGACCGCCCATATGTGACAATTGACTCCTTGCTTTTTCGCACTTTCCTCCATCTTTGTAACTAATAAACTAGTGGACATTCCCGCAGAACAGCATAATAAGATATTCATTGACATTACCCCCCTTATAATAATTGATTATTCAGTTTTTTAATCATGGATGAAACTACTACATTTACAATTAACGATATTGTTATTACGTTTCCATCCTCCCTCTACCGGTATGATAGAAATGGGTATTATTACCTCCATACATATATTGTAGTTACAAATTTAAAAAATATCAACACAATTTTTTATTTGTTATTACAAATTTTCATTTTCAGTTGCTTATTGAACTTATCCGAGATAATCTATATGTATATATTGGAATGAGTTTGGGGGGAATCACTGTGGAGACCATGAATAAAGAAGCGGCATTGCATTCCATAGTAAAGGAATCGATCATCGATCTCATAAAAAATGGCGAATATGAAACGAATACTAAATTACCGACAGAAGCAGAGTTTTGTAAAATATACGGAGTTAGCAGGACGACAGTGCGTACGGCCTTACAGCAATTGACCGTCGAGGGCTACATCTATCGGGTCCAGGGGAAAGGAACCTTCGTTTCTGAAAATAAAGTGAAGCAATTCCTGACAAGTACAGTCGAAAAGTTCTCCGAGCAAATCACGATGCAAGGAAAAAATCCTTCCACAAAGGTTATCAGCTTGAAGGTCATAGAAGCAAACGCTACCCTTGCCAAGCTTTTCAAGCAAAATATTGGAGATCCCGTGAATAAGCTGGAGCGTATACGCTACGTAAACGATGTTCCTCTTCAATATGAAATCGCCTACCTTCCCTGGTATAAAACACCTGGGCTAAATATTGAGGCATGTGAGAAATCGCTCTTTGAAGTTCTTGAAACACAATTCAATTTAAAAGTGAAAAAAACGGTGGAACATTTGGAATTTTCACTGGCCGACGACTCCATCTCCGCTAAATTGGAAGTTCCCAACGGTTCACCTTGTTTTTCCTTGGAAACCTACACATATGAAAGTGATGGCTCCATCATCGAATTCTCCAAGACATTCTTTAGGGGCGATCGTGCACACTTTGTCATTGAACGGAACTATTGATCTAGAAAATATGAGCAGACAATCGATTGAATGTCTGCTTTTTGCTGATTTACCTATTTTCCTTGTTCAAGGCTTCATTTTGCTCTTTATCGAAACAATCCCAGTCCCCTGAAACAGTTTGAATGGGTCCTCCAAGACTCTGTAACATTCCCTTTCCTACTCTTCGATCTATAAACGTAAAAATCCTAATCATAATATCGTCCGATATTTAGGGATTTTCTTCACAATAAAGTCGTATTGTGCACAAATCCCCCTCAGCATAAATCATTTCATGCGCTTTACTCCCCTATCATTGTCCTGATTGACTTCTTATACGTACATTTTGTCTTCAGTAAAAAATGCCTTTCCTAATTGTCATGAGCCTTTTGATCATTTGTAGCAACTCTATTTTTCAAGAATAGAGAACTCTCTACCTTTTTCTTTTCTGTATTCCATCGTTGGTTACCCAAAAATCTCATTACTTACAATCCGACTCATTTTTTTGATTAAATTGACAAATAACCAATAATAAACTATTCTAGTAAACTAGATACAATTTATCTATTTTATTCTATTTTACTCATTCTTTTTTCCTATTTCCTGACTATTAACAGTCAGAAGGAAACCTAAATTATTACAAAAATAACTAGGCAGGTGGATTTTATGTGCGGTTTTGTTGGATACATACAAACATATCCAAAAGCCATAAATTCAAAAATGAAAAACACAATCAAGAATATGAACACAATCATCACCCATAGAGGTCCGGATGATGAAGGGTATTTTTTTGATGATTATGTGAATTTTGGATTTAGAAGATTAAGTATCATCGATATTGAAAATGGTAACCAACCTCTTTCATATGAAAATGAAAGATATTGGATCATTTTTAATGGCGAAATATATAATCATATTGAATTGAGAAAAGAACTTATGGATAGCGGATATGAGTTTACGACGCATTCTGATACGGAAGTGATCCTGGCACTTTACAGTAGCCTAAAAGAGCATGCCGTTCAAAGCTTGCGCGGCATGTTCGCTTTTGTCATTTGGGATAAAATTGATGAAAAACTGTTCGGCGCACGGGATCATTTCGGAATCAAACCATTTTTCTACTGTGAACAAGATGAGGTTACCTATTTTGCTTCTGAGAAAAAAAGCATCTTGACGACAATGAATGAGGAACTTGATGTAGATTCATTACAGCATTATCTGAGTTTTCAATATGTTCCCGAACCATCCACCTTATCAAAAAACATTAAAAAGCTGCTGCCTGGGCATTATTTCACTAAAGAACCAGGAAAGAAAATGGATATCACCCAGTTTTGGCAGCCCACATTCCATCCTTCCAATATGGAAGATTCAAAAGTCGCGAAAGAAATCCAGGAGACTTTAATAGATTCCGTGAATGTACACATGAGAAGTGATGTACCAGTTGGCTCATTCCTCTCAGGAGGCATTGATTCATCTTTCATTTGCTCCGTCGCCAAACAGATTAACCCTAAAATCAAAACTTTTTCCGTTGGGTTTGCAAGAGATGGCTACAGTGAAATAGATGTTGCACAGGAAACGGCAGCCGCATTGAATTTAGAGAATATAAGTTATATCATAAGCCCTGAAGAATTCCTGGCCGAACTTCCCAAGATCATTTGGCATATGGATGACCCTTTAGCGGACCCTGCTGCCGTCCCGCTATATTTCGTCGCGCGGGAAGCTAAAAAGCACGTCAAAGTCGCCTTGTCCGGCGAAGGAGCAGATGAGCTATTCGGCGGATACAATATATACCGGGAGCCGCATTCCCTGCGGATGTTTTCCTATCTTCCAACTCCGCTTAACTCTGTGTTAAAAACCATTTCTTCCGTTTTACCTGAAGGGGTTAAAGGAAAGAGCTTCATAGAGCGCGGGGTTACAGCATTAGAAGATCGATATATCGGTAATGCAAATATTTTTAATGAGCAAGAGAAGAAGGAATTACTGGTGAATTATCTAACTGGTTTAGAAAACGGAAAAGTGACCAGCCCCATTTATTCAAGCTCATTAGACTATGATCCGATTACACAAATGCAAAACATTGACATTCAGACATGGCTCAAAGGTGATATTTTATTGAAAGCCGATAAAATGTCGATGGCGAATTCTTTAGAGGTAAGAGTTCCATTCCTGGATACATGCGTTTTCAACACGGCCTCAAAATTGAGCATGGATCAAAAAGTCAGAAATGGAACGACGAAATATATGCTCCGAAAAGCTGCCCGAGGAATCGTACCAGAACATGTTTGGAGCAGAAAGAAGCTTGGCTTCCCAGTTCCCATCCGGCATTGGCTAAAGGATGAATTATACGATTGGGCAGTGAAGCTGATCCATGAGAGCCAAACTGACTACCTTTTTAACAAACAACAAATCATGCAATTACTTGAAAACCATGTCAATGATAAAATGGATAACAGTCGAAAACTATGGACCATTTTAACTTTCATGATATGGCATCAAATATACGTGGAAAAACAAGAAGAGCTTCAACCACAAAGGATATTACAATATGCTATAAATTAAGCAGTCACTCAACGAGTATCATGTTACCATTTTTTGCACCCAAGCATATCATTTGCTCGGGTCTTTTTTTATACTGTCTCACAAGGATTTGTTCCTGTCTTGCTTGGTAGTCACACTTCTTATTTCCACTCGAAGGAGGTGTGTTTCCAGGAAACATAAATAATTCTGTGAAGCATCCTAAAAAATCAGTTCGATTTGATGGGATCTTCCCTTGAATCAAAATCGTATTCCGCTGCCAAGCAAAAAATTTTCCAGGGTTGGGCATGAAAATTTCCAGCTGATCATTTCAGCTGTTTCGGTACATATTCATTGAAATCCGAGTTGCCTGGATTAGCACATATAGTGACAGACTTCCACCTGGATCGTCTGCCCAGTGATGAATTTGGACTCATCAGATGCAACGAATAAAGCGGCAGAGCCCATATCATCCGCTTCACCGTGGTACGGCAAACCATTGAACCTTGAAAAAGTATCCAGAACCGATTGCTGGACTGAATAATGTCACAGACAAAGATAAATCATTCGAAAAAAAAATGATACTTCACCGCCGATGAGCATTAAGCGATGAGGTATCTTTGCAATCCATTTATTAATGAACCAGAACAAAGCCTGCAGGCAAACTTGAACTTAAAGGTTAGACACAAAACTAACATTTACGGGATGTTTTTATGGATCATTTTTCTGCAGGTTGGTTTCAGTTCATGAAATTTTATTTTTCCTTTACGGCAATCGGTGTAATATCCAGAACAGCATGCACAACTGAATAATCATCTTTACTTCCGTCTTTGTATCCCCAGTAGCCATCAGTCACTTTTGTCTTTCTGAATGTAAGCTCCACTCCTTTTCCTTTATCGAAAGAATAGGCTTTCACTTCTTTTTCTCCGCTGTTATCAACAAGCTGGTAAGAAAGGAATTTACTTAATGTTCCATGCTCTGTTAATACACCAGAATGAGGAGCTGCGTTAAAATCACCATACTCATTGCCTTTTGTACGGACTTTATGTTGACTGATTTGAATCTCATTCGTTTGTAAATCCACCCTATCCCCTGGTGCGATTGTAGAAAGTAAAATGTTTTTGTATTGGCTTTTTATGTTAGGATTGGTTTTAACTTTCATTAAGTCAATAACGGTTAACCCTCCGCGGCCGATCACTTCCACCTTTCGCTTGTGATTATTGACAACGATTGCTGTGTCTTCGTCAATTCCATATGAAAGCTGATTACGATCGCCTACTTCATGTGCAGCTGCAATCAGTCTGCCGAGCCTTGCTTTGTTATCGAAATGCTGGTCAATCAATCCATCTTGGAAAAAGCCCAATCCCCTTTCAAGATAAGCCGGCCCGCCTTCTTGCTGCTCCATTCCGTTATACGTGTCTGTAAATCCTTTTGTAAGTGTTTCCAAGCTGCCGCCGCCGGCAAGCATAACATCGCTCATGACCGCAGCTCCTGCACTTGTCCCGCCCAAAACGGCACCTTCTTTATAAATATCCCAAATGGCTTGCAATGCTTTTGACTCCGTTTGATCAGGATTGAATAGTGCTTCGGTGATATACGTTTGATCTCCGCCCACAAACCAAATGGCATCGAGTTTTTTTATTTCTGCAGCGACACCATCACTATTTTTGTTTTCCTTCCATCTTGATTCATCTTCCGATGTTCCTTTAAAATCATGTGCGGAAATTGGTAGGATCTTAATATTTTCTTCTTTCAAGCCATACTCCAATAGATCGTTTTTGAAGGAGTCTGAGGAGCTTAAGCTTCCGCTTGCAGCAGAGATGATGCCTACTTTAGCATCAGAACCTTCCTTGGCCAACTCAATAAACGTGTTATACACAGCTTCGTTGCTGGACCCAAGTGCTCCACCCGCAATGAGCAAATTTCCTTTGATGGCGCCGCGCCCTGTTTTTTCAGGAAGTTCAAAATTGGATTCTTGATAGTCTTTAAAAGCATGCTTATCCGTTTTGAATTGGAGCGAAACTGGGGCAACATCCATGTTCACATTCGTGATGGAATAGTCATCTTTCTGTCCATCCTTATAGCCCCAAAATCCATTTGTCTGTTTCGTTTTACTGAAGGTTAAGGCAAAGCCTGTTCCCTTGCTATCATATAAATAGCTTTTAACCGAGTCAGTGGAAGAATTATCAACAAGAGAATATGACAAATATGGTTTAAGCTTGCCATATGAAGTCAGGACTCCTGTTGCATCCAAAGGTTTAAATCGATAGTACTCATTTCCTTGGGTGGCACCCTTTTTTGAATGGATCGTAAATGATTTAGTGGTCAAATCGATCTTGTCGCCAGGAGATAAGAAGCTGATGGAGACATTATCGATCTTCCCCTTATGTTCTTTTGCTTTACTTGAATCAACAACCGTCACTCCGCCCCTGCCTGCAATTTCAGTTGTTTTTTCTTGATTGTTGACAATCAACGCTGTATCTTCGTCAATTCCATAAGAATTATATTTCTTTTTTTGCTTTTCGTATTTAACGGCCGTTGCTACCAAACGCCCGAGTCTCCCTCTTTCATCGAAATGCTGGTCGATGATCCCATATTTAAAGAACCCAAGCCCCCTATCAATACGGACAGGCTCATACTCTTTGTCTTTGGAAGACGCTGATTTCCCTGTGAATTTACCTTTTAGCCCCCCTAAGCTATCACCGCCCGTAATCATGACATCACTCATGATTGCTGCGCCTGCACTTGTACCGCCAATGACAGCTCCTTTTCGATACACGTTCCAAATCGCCTCAAGCGCTAACGTACTCTTTCCCTTGGCATCATATAATGTTTCTGTTATCCGAAGTTGATCGCCTCCAACGAACCAGATGGCTGAAAGATCCTCGATCTGACTCACAACTGCATTGTCGTGGACATTGTTCTTCCACGATTTCTCATCCAAATCAGTATCACTGAAATCATGGTTCGATATCGGCAGGATCTCGATATCCGCCTCTTTGACTCCATACTTCACAAGATCTGCCCTAAATTCCTTGGAGGATTTCAAACTTCCGCTCGCAGCGGGAATAATACCGATTTTCGCTTTTTCGACTCCGCCGGCGAGTTTAATAAAAGATTCATAGATATCCTTGTTACTGCTGCCTAATGAACCTCCTGTTATAACGAGACTACCTTTAATTTCATCCATAGAGTGAGCGCTAGCCTGTCCTGTAGGCAAAAAGCAAACCGATGCTAGTAAAAAGGCCGTAATTGCCGTATTAATGACCCTTTTCACTTTTACTCCTCCTATTTTAATTTCCATATATTGAACCACTTGTAGAACTTAAAGTCCCATTTTGGGCAGATAGTTTATAGAAATATCCATTGCTGCTATTCCATGTCTGAAGATTGAACGTATTTCCGGGTCTTAACTTGACGACTTCTACATTTTTAATAGTCAACGGCTTGCCTATGCTGCTTGTAGGAGAGGCCGTTGTTTTCGCCATATATACGGATTGCTTGCTGCCGCCTGGTTGGGCAACAACCTTCGCCGTTCCGTCCTGTTCGACAAGCAAGGCCGTTTGTTCATTGACAGCAATGCCTTTAGATTGGTTTGTCCATCCATCCGATACATTTCTCGCCATGAACCCTATGAACCTTCCCATTCGGTCCCGCTGTTCAAAATGAGTATCTGTAATCACACTTGCTAAATACGTATTATTCAAAAAATCTTTTGTAAATGTCATATAGCGGTTATTCGGATTTACAAGTGCTTCATCAGAATAGACGGAACCATTTTTAGCATCATAGACAAATTGCCCCATGATCGCCAGCCCTGCACTTGTTCCTCCAATTGGAACATTATTTTGTATATGCTGATTAAGTACATCCTCAAGAGCCGTGTTTTTTATATAATCGACATAATTGAATTGATCTCCACCGGCAAAAAAGACTGCTTCCGCGTTACGCACCTTATCTAGCACAAACGAGTCACTGGATGCATATTTGTTGTTCAGCACAATCGTTTCGACTGAATCAAGCTTGGCGTTATTACTCTGGGCCAAGTCGTATAGATATTGGTTATATCCATCCGATCCTGAAGTACGAAGAATGACAAAATCACCTTGGTTAGCTTTTTTGGCCATCCACAGCATCGCTTCATCAACGTCCGTGCCTCCTCCCATTAGGTTAATGCCATAAGATGTGACAGACGTTACATTTCCCGTGTTTCCATAGCTGCTATACTGATAATCACCACTTGCAGCCTGTGCAAAATTCCCTTGCCAACAAAAAGCAAACAACCCTAACATCATGCAAACCTTGAATAATTGGCTCATTCCTTCAGCTCCCTATCATTCTTTTATTTTTCAAATGTCCCTTTAATGATCGGGACACCCCGTTCCACCATCACTTTTCCCCTAGCAATGACCGTATCGATAGCTAACGTATCTTTATTAAGCAATACGACATCCGCATCCATCTCCACCCTGATTTCCCCTTTGCTTTTCAGCTTTAATATACGTGCCGGATTAGCTGTAATGACCTGAAGTGCTTTTTCAAGCGGGACGCCTTCCTCCAATACAGAATCACGGACCTCCTGGTAAAGAGAAGAAACATTGCCGACTTGCAGACCGGCGAACTCACCGTCTTGATTAAAATAAGGAAGACTTGCCTGTCCATCCGAGGAAAAAGTAATCTGAGCAATCGGCACCCCGCTTTCAAGCATCTGCCGCAGACCAGTGCTGCATTTCACTTCCCCCTCCTCAAGGAATTTTGGGGTGGTACTTGTCGTTAAGTCTACATATCCCCCTTTCTCTGCATAGCGTATCCCCTCCTCGAATAAATCCCGATTTCTGTTTATATGAGTCGGGTGAAAGTGATGGATTGGTATATCCGTCTTTTCGGCGATTTCAAAAAGGAGCTGGAGCCTGCGATCGCCATCGCCAACATGAATTTCCAATATCCCTGCCTTTCCGGTAATTAAACTTCCATTACGTGCTGAAGCGGCTATCTTCGCAAGCTCATCGAGTGTCGGCTCAGAAGAGCGATGGTCGGATATGGCGATTTCTCCAACACCGATCATTTTTTCAATGAAAATCAGATCATCTTCAATTTTTCCAGTCAAGGTTTTCACGGGAATCTGATAAGATCCAGAGTGGATGTACGCCGTGATCCCTTCTTCTTCTAATGCATGGGCCTTTGCAAGCAGGCTCTCGAGCCGTCTTGTCGTTCCATCCGTTCCCAGCACCCCAACCACTGTTGTAATGCCTGCCATTGTTGCATCCGTCAAATTCAATTCCGGAGTGCGGGTCCTAAAGCCTCCTTCCCCGCCGCCACCAATCAAATGTACATGGGTATCAATAAAACCAGGCACGAGAATTTTTCCCGTTCCATCGATTATTTTCACATCGATAGATGAGTTACCCAGTTCAATTTCGTCTTGGATATAGCCTATCTTTCCGCCAGCAAGCAGCACATCCTTCCGTCCAAGATAATGAGGTTCATACACTTCTGCATTTTTAATTAATGTAAGCAAATTCTCTCCCCCTATTTCTCTAAGCTGGTTCTAAAAACGATTAAAATGGGCCATAATTCATTAAATGGGCGATGATAACGGCGGCTAAACCAATGAGATATTGAATGAATACGAGCGGCAGCACCCACTTGGCCCATTTTGTCCATGGAATGCCTGCAATTGCGAGCCCTGCCATAAGCGTGCCTGCAGTCGGAAAAATAATATTCCCTATTCCATCAGCAAAAGAGAACGAAAGAACTGCCGTCTGCCGGGTTATATCGAGCAAGTCCGCAAGCGGAGTCATGATTGGCATCGTCAGCATGGCATGTCCGCTTCCCGAGGCAAGGATAAAATGGATGATAGCCTGGAAGTTATACATCCCAATTACACTCCAGAAGGCCGGGATGTGCTTTAACGTATCGGAAACGCCATGAAGCATCGGATCAATAATATGGCCTTCGTTTAACACAACAAGGGTCGCCCGGGAAACACCAATAATCAAGGCTCCGCCGATCAGTAAGGACGATCCGTCTACAAACGATTTCGCAATCTTATCCGCAGATAATCTGCCGATGATCCCGATGACAATCGTCAACACTATAAAAAGCGCTGCAATTTCAGTAATATACCATTGATATTTAATCACTCCGAATGCAAGGACCACATAATTCAGTAAAAAAGCACCAAGAATGAACTTGTGTTTTGTTTCAAGTTTCTCTTTAGACTTAAGAAGCACATCTGCTTCGTTTTTGCTGTACTTTCCATAAAATCCTCTTGAAGGGTCTTTTTTCACTTTCATTGCATGACGGTAGACGAAGGTAACCGAAACCGCATAAACGATGACGAAAAGCACTAGACGGTATGACATGCCTGAGAACATCGGCAATTCGGAGATGCCTTGAGCGATTCCGACTGTAAACGGATTCATAACGGCGGTCGTAAAGCCTGCCGAAGCCCCAAGAATGACAATGGCCGTTCCTGTTAGAACGTCAAAACCAAGTGCAAGCGCCAACGGAATCAGTAACGGGATATATGCCAGTGTTTCCTCGGCCATCCCCATAAGTGATCCGCCTATCGCAAAAAATAACATCATGATGGGAATTAGCAGTTTCTCCCGGGTGGCTAGTCTTTTGGCAAGCGTCGTAATCAATAGATTTATCGTCCCGGTGGCGGTCAATACACCAAAGAATCCCCCAATGATCAGAACAAAGAAGATAATATTGGCTGCTTCGACCATTCCAGTATGAAGTGCTTTTACCGCTCCAAACGGGCTTACCGGGATTTGTTCGACAGTTTTGTAAGTATCCGGGTCGATTTCGGTTCGTCCGTCAACCTCCACGCGTCCATAATCTCCTGCAGGCAACACATAAGTTAGGATTGTTGCAATGACCAAAACCCCCAGCAGCAATGCAAATACATTCATTTTACGTTCTTTTTTCCTATTTCCTTCTGGTTGATACGCTGTTTCGACTTGAGCCATCCATCTTCTCCCCTTTTGATCCATTCGTAAATAAATGTTATTTCCCTGGCTTCAACGGTTCTCCTTTTCTTTTTTTGAGAAGGTAACATTTGTAAAAATAATCATGCAAAATATATGCCAACTAATTAGGCGAATGCTGGATGGGAACTGAATGAGGTATTAAGTGGCACGGGACCGGGAGATGGAGATATACAGGAATAGGCTTGTCTATATACTTGGGGAAATTTGATAAACCAAGATATAAAAATAAGATAAATTAAGAAGAATCAATCCAAAAAACTAAAAAAATATGTTTAATGGTCCTAATTGGTTCTTTTTTCATGCTATAATAAAAACCAATTTAACCAAAGGAAGGTACAGACCCTTAATGAAACCATCGCTTATCCTTTTGACAGGCGGAATGAAGACAAGGCACACTTTACATCAGCAACTTCACCAGCTATTAGGCGATTATCTGCATATTGATAGCTATGCGGTAGATGACGGCCTTCCCGCTGAACTTGAAGCAGATGTAATCCTCTTCTCTTCCGAATCCCTTAAAGAAGAAATTGCTCATGTAAAATCTATGAATGCCGGTATGTTTATAACAGGACAACGTACCATCCACCATGAACATTTGGATAAACTTCTCACAATTCCGGCGGGAGCCAACGTCCTTGTTATCAATGATGAATACAATGTGACATTGGAGCTGATCAAATCTCTTTACCAACTTGGAATCAATCATGTTCGTTTTTTTGCTTACCAAAAAAACCATCCATATTATGATGGAATTGATGTGGCTGTATCACCAGGTGAAGTCGAACTTGCCCCTAGCTATTTACCGATGATTTTGGATATCGGCGTCAGGCTTTTGGATATGACCACCATTTTGAGGATTGTTGAATATTGCAGGTTGGAGGGAAATGTGGCCCTGCAAATTTCAGAAAGATACATCAGAAGCATTATTGAATTGCAGCAAAAATTGCTTTTATCCCAACAGGAGACAAAGAAAGTCTATCATCACATCCAAAACGTTGTTGATACGATCGATGATGGAATACTAGTCATCAATGAAATGAAAGATGTAACCGTATTCAATCAGAAGCTTGAAGCGCTATTTCAAATACAAGCGGATTTAATCATACAACGTCCGGTTAATATGGTAAGTCTCCCAAACGAAGTGGTTCAATTTATCCTGGATGGCGTGGAGGAAAGTCAATTTTTCAGCATTCATGGTGTCGAGGTTGTCGTGTACCGGCATTCAATGATTGAGGAGCAAGCTATCGTTGCTGTATTTAAAAGTGTCCACCAGGCCTCCGAAATCGAGAAAACGGCCCAGCGTAAATATCGCGAAAAAGGGTTTTACGCGAAGTACGGCTTTGATGATATAATCTGCGAAGATCCTAAAATGAAAGCACTGAAACAAATCGCAAAAAAGCTTGCATTAGCTGAACACCCCATCCTTATACAGGGTGAATCAGGAACGGGCAAGGAATTGTTTGCCCATGCCATTCATAAGCACTCCTTGAGAAAAAACGGGCCTTTTCTGCCCGTAAACTGCAGCGCCCTATCCGAAAGCCTGCTAGAAAGCGAATTATTCGGGTATGAAGACGGATCATTTACTGGAGGTCAGCGCGGAGGTAAAAAAGGGCTGTTTGAGCTTGCCGATAACGGCACCATCTTCTTGGATGAAATAGGAGATATCAGTTTATCGATGCAGTCCCGATTACTAAGGGTTATCCAGGAAAAGGAAATAAGAAGGATCGGCGGCTCGAAGATTATACCAATTAATATTCGCATCATTTCGGCAACGAATAAAAAAATTGAAGAACAAATGAAAGTACAAACGTTCAGAAATGATTTATTTTATCGCTTAAATGTTCTTAACCTTTCCATTCCGCCGCTTAGGCAGCGAAGGGAAGATATTCCCCTTTTAATCCAACATTACATAACAAAAAACGGAAATTGGATAAAGATGGAGCAATCCCTGATGGACTGGCTAAAACGGGCGGAGTGGAACGGCAATATTCGCGAGCTTAAAAATACACTCGATTATATGCTGACAGTGTGTAATGGAACGATATTAACCAAAGATGATTTGCCCCAGTACCAGACAGCGCAACTATTGGAAAATAATCAACCCCCGCCACAAAATCCCCTGGAGCAAGCTGAGCATCGAATGATTTTAAAAATCATTATGCAATGCCATGAAGCTGGAAAAGCTGCCAGCAGGGAATTCATATCAGCAAAATCGAAGGAACAGCATGCAAGTCTCTCCTTGTCTCCGCAACAGGTTAGAAGAAGACTTGAAGACCTGGAACAAAAAGGACTGATCATCAAACGTAAAGGGCGGAGCGGAACAAGAATAACGGAAACCGGTAAGGACTATTTAGACTCCTTACTTAGAGTGGAAAAAGCAGACTCAATATTTTGAGTCTGCTTCCATGACATTCCGCTCTCATAAAAAATACCCTTAAAGTACGAATGCATCATCTACGGTCAATTTTCGTATTTTTACATTGTCAGCCTTAAGGAGATAGTAACAAGCATGAAAAAAGCACTTCAGCTTTTTTCATTTTTTTCCTCATCCCAGACGATCCATTCATGCACCTCCAGGATTTCGAGGAATTTCATCAGCCTTGGCAAGGACGGTTCAGCTTCCTCACCAAAGTGTTCACTCATCGCTTCGGAAATCTGATTTACATTGCATTTGCTCTCCATTTTCTTTATGGCAAATGCACCAAATTTATCAAGCTTGATTTTACGTACAGAAGGCTGCTTTAAATAACGAATCGTCATTCGTTCCACAAAATTGGTTCGTTGGATGACTAAAAAAGTCGTGTCCGCAGATCCTTGCTCCAAGGTGACGCGTCTTTCCAAAAGAGGAACCATGGTTAACAGGTTCCTCTTTTTTGATTGACGTTTACGAAGCATCTTCTTTTTTCCCTTTGCTGGAAACGAACCAAAGCAATCCAGCCAATGCGAGGAATAGTAAGAAAGGAAGCAAATTGCTGGCCAATTTGGCTGCTGCTGGAACTTGAACGCCTGCTGCGATCAGGATCGCAATAAGCACCCCGATCAACGATTCACCTGCGATCAATCCGGAGGCAAACAATACCCCTCTATCGACGCGTGCTTTTAGCGCTTCTTTCGTTTTCGAGAAGAACTCCACGAAGAAGCGGATAAATCCGCCAATCATGATTGGCATACTAGTATGGACCGGTAAGTATATGCCGACTGCCACTACGAGTGAATTCAAACCGAAAAACTCCAATGTGATGGCAATGGCTGCACCGATGAAGATGAGGGTCCAAGGCAAGTCTCCTCCTAGAACTCCTTCAGCAAGGATTTTCATCAGCGCCGCTTTAGGAGCAGGCAGTTCTGCAGATCCCATTGTATAAGCGTTATCCATCAGCACCAGGATAAAGCCGATGACAGACGCGGACGCGACGACACCGATCATCATCGCTACTTGTTGTTTCCAAGGTGTTCCCCCCACGATGTACCCTGTTTTTAAATCCTGGGAAACATCACCTGAAACAGCAAGGGCTGTACAAATGATTGCAGCCACGGTCAAAGCTGCCACCATTCCAGTCGTTCCGGTAAAACCAGTAGCTTTATAGACGATTGCCACTATCAAAAGGGTGGCTATGGTCATTCCGGAAACAGGGGAAGAAGAACTTCCAACGATTCCAACAACCCTTGAAGCGACGGTCACGAATAAGAAGCCAAAAATTGCAATCGCGATCGCACCGATGATTCCTACATCCGTTATAGGCGTGAAAGCGATAATTAAAATAACAATGAATATTCCCAGCCAAACGTATTTTCCTGGAATGTCTTTTTCAGTCCGGATCGAACCAGCCTTAAGCTGCCCTTTATTTGCCTTTACACCTTTTAAGGTATCAAAAACCGAACTGAAAAGAATCGGTAAAGTTTTAATTAAAGTGATCAATCCGCCAGTCGCTACCGCACCAGCTCCAATATAGCGGATATAATTATCCCAAATTCCCCATGCATCCAATTCACCAATCGGTACCTCGGAAGGGAATATGGCTGTTCCATTGCTGCTGCCAAAGAAGCTGATTGCAGGGATCAGAACGACCCAGGCCAACAATCCCCCACCTAGCATTTGACCTGCAACACGCGGACCAATGATATAACCTACACCCAAAAGCGAAGGAAAAGCGTCCAGACCAACAACGGCATTTTTAAAATTCGTGATTCCTGTTTCAACTTCCGTTTTGAAAAGCTTAAACCCATCACCAAGACCTTTCACTACACCGCCGATGACTAAACCGGCACCGATCAGCTTGGCGCTAGTCCCGCCTTTTTCTCCTGACTTCAATACTTCGGCACATGCCGTACCTTCAGGATAAGGTAACGTTTCATGTTCCCTTACAATAAGGAGCTGACGCAGGGGAACCATCATGAAGACCCCTAAAAATCCACCAGTTAAAACAACGAAAATGATGAATGCTTGACTCACGTCTATATCCCACATGAATAATGCCGGGATGGTAAACACAGCACCGGCACCAATAGCCTCACCTGCCGTGGTCATCGTTTGCACAATATTGTTTTCTAATATTGAATCCCTGCGAAAAACCCCTCTTAAAATGGCCATTGAAATGACCGCCGCGGGTATTGATGCAGAGACAGTCAAACCAATAAGTAGGCCTAAGTACGCGTTAGCTGCCCCGAAGACGATTGCAAGTATAATCCCTAGAATTATTGCCGTTACAGTTAATTCCGGTAAAGATTTAGATGCAGAAACGTACGGGACGAATTTACTCTCTTTTGAATTGTTCGACAATTTAGCCACTTCCTATGTTAAACTTTAAAATCACAGCGAACATTATATCACTGTAATTTAATTACACGCAATGGGAAAAATTCTGCTTATTAAATTTCCGATTATACAAAACATTCGGATTAACTCTTACAGGTTGCAAAAAATCAAGCTAAACTTTCCCCTATTCTTTTTTAATGCCCTGCTGCCGCAATCACGTGTATACGAGCCATGTCTTCACTTTCGGATTGATTATGGATGGCAGCAAATACATTAACAAAAAAATGACCTAGGCATTTGCACATTAAAATAACCACTAACATATCCTGCAGAATCAAGTACTTAGAAAAGGAATGATGATTTCATGGTTTCTTATATGGACTATACATCCCCATCCACACAATTTTTCTTTGATGTTAATAATAGCAATCTCTTTAAAAAAGATAATCAAAACTATATCAATGTAGTAGGTATCAAACAATTGAACACACTTGAAAATATTTCATTGCTAGATATCTACCTGAGCTCAAACAATGTCGTGGAACCACATTATCACCAAAATGCCGCTGAACTGGTTTACTGCATTTCCGGTGCCGCAACCGTTTCATTGCTAAATCCTTTCACGAAACAAATCCAGAATTATCCCCTTAAGCCAGGTCAAGTGGCCAACGTCCCACAAGGCTGGTGGCACTATGAAGTCGCAGCATCTGATAATACTCACCTGCTGGCCATTTTCGATGCACCAACCCCCGAAGTTGTACTTGGTTCAGATATCCTCAAATTGACGCCAGCAAATATCATGGCGCACACGTATTGCATGGATGAAAACCAATGGAAAAAAGCAGTTGCCCCCGTACAGCCAGCGACATTCATCGGTCCTACATCCAACTGCCACCGCGGTTCTGAAGAAGAAAAACAACCTGAGCAGCAAGCACAGC
Source organism: Peribacillus folii (assembly GCF_030271255.1). Taxonomy (GTDB): domain Bacteria; phylum Bacillota; class Bacilli; order Bacillales; family DSM-1321; genus Peribacillus. The sequence continues at coordinate 433,731 of NZ_JASJOM010000003.1, read as the reverse complement.
TTCCGCATCAGCATTATCCGCAATATATCAATCAATATGATAACCAAGTGTACCCTGCTCCGGCATATAACTATCAAATACCAGCAAATCCCCAATATTATTATTATTGAAAAACTAATAGCGATGGATTCCCACTATTCCATCGCTTTATTATTGCATCTCTCTTTTTGTAGGATTATGTTTGAATAATCAACGACGTTTTCCCACCATTTTTTGGTCCGGAATTTGTGTCTTTCCACATTACAAATCAAAATAAAGGCAAATATACGGCCTTCCTTTTCTATCTTTATTACTGACTTCTTCTGTCCCTCCATCCGTATCATTTCTCTAGGCGTAATGGAAGGTTGCTTATGCAGCTGATTATTAATAGTATTGGAATGGAGATAAAACGGGCAGATCCTTGAAGTAGATAAAGATATAATGGAAAAGAATAAGGAAGAAAGATCATGCTGGAAAGATCTTGCTAATGAGATCCGCAGCGATGAGCGTTGAATCAATTTGATTGGAATTTCTATAGGAGTGGAAAAGAATGAAACGTATATCAATTTTAATAGCGGATGACGAAAAGGAAATCGCAGATCTTATTTCCATCCTTTTGGAAAAAGAGGGGTACCATGTAATGAAAGTGTCGAATGGACAAGAAGCCCTGGAGGTGACCGAGACACAAACGATCGATTTGCTCATTTTGGATATAATGATGCCGAAAATGGATGGTTATGAAGTGATTCGTCACATTCGCGAACGGCATAATATGCCTGTCATTTTTTTGAGCGCGAAAACCTCCGACTTCGATAAGGTACATGGACTTGTGATCGGAGCGGACGATTATATGACCAAACCATTCATCCCCATGGAATTGGTTGCTCGTGTAAATGCTCAGCTGCGACGCTTCACGAAGCTTAATCACCCCATAACAAATGAGAAAATGACCTTGGAATTTGGCGGGCTCATTATTGCTCCTGAACAGCGCACCGTTACTTTATATGGTGATAACATCGAACTAACCCCAAAAGAGTTTGATATCTTGCATTTATTGGCCAGTCACCCAAAGAAGGTGTATAGTGTCGAAAATATTTTCCAGCACGTCTGGGATGAAGCTTATTTTGAAAGTGGAAATACTGTTATGGTACATATTCGCACATTGCGAAAAAAGCTCGAAAAAGATGCACGGAAGAATGTATGGATTAAAACCGTCTGGGGTGTCGGGTATGCATTCAATGGCTAGGGCTGTGCGAGGCTTTCGTTCGAAGATGGTGCTATTGTTCGGTTTAAGCATGCTTATGGCTGGAATCATCACTTATTCAATCTTTAAGGGACTTCAAATCTATTATCATAACTATGTCCAGTTTGGGGACAGACTGACTTTTTATCGTCAAATGATGAATGAAATTGGTGACATTAACTTCTTTTTGCTACTATTCATCCCGCTTTCGATATTGTTTTTTTATGTACTGACCAAGCCCTATTCGGCCTATTTCAAGAGGATTTCAACAGGAATCCACCATCTAGCCCGGGGAGACTTCTCATATGAGGTACATATCAAATCAAATGATGAATTCAGGGAAATTGCCCAAGATATCAATTTGGCAAGCGAGAAGTTGAAAGAAGCTATCGAGAGAGGCGATTTTTCGGAAAGCAGCAAGGATCAGTTAATTGTCAATTTGGCACACGATTTGCGTACGCCACTTACGTCTGTTTTAGGTTATATCGATTTAATTCTTAAAGATGAAAAATTGACTAAGGAGCAGGTCACACATTTCCTAACGATTGCATTTACCAAATCTCAGCGTTTGGAACGGCTTATCGATGAATTATTCGAAATCACAAAAATGAACTATGGCATGCTGCCAGTGTATAAAAAGCAAATTAATGCAGCTGACTTGCTCAATCAATTAATCGAGGAATTATATCCTGTTTTTGAAAAAAACCAAATAATCACGCGAATGAATATTCCTCCCCAATTACCCATTGTTGCTGATGGAGCCCTCTTGGCCCGTGTTTTTGAAAACCTTTTAACCAATGCAAATCGTTATGGAAGAGATGGTCAGTTTGTAGACATTAACGGCTTTATGCATTCCGGAGAATTGGTTGTCCAAGTCGTGAATTATGGTGATCCCATTCCTCAACATGAACTGCCGCATCTTTTTGATATGTTCTATACCGGTGACAAAGCTCGAACTCATCAAGGAGACAGCACAGGGCTCGGCCTGTTCATTGCCAAAAATATCGTGGAGCAGCATAACGGGACAATCCATGCCGAAAGTAGTTTTAGGCATACCGTTTTTGAAGTTCGATTACCCCAAGAAATTGGATAAAATGATGAAGCTTAAATTCCCAAAGAATGATTTAAGAAAAATTTAAGAATTACCCCACTCTTTTTTTAAAAAGTTTGTCCTATCTTATAAGAAGATAAGATCAAGGAGGAAGCTTACATTGAAAAAGTTGGGGTATTTATTGTTTTTTGGATTGAGTATCGGTTTTGGTTTCATTTATATAGCACCGGCTTTTCAAGAGAAAGTGAAGATTCAAACATATGATCAATATGAAAAAGTTAAATTAGCCGATATAGGCATTCCTAAAAACATTCAGCGGAAAGAGATTTCCAAAGAACAGGTATACCAAGGAAATCTGCTCTTGGTCAACAGTGACTTCCCTGTTCATCCAGAGAGTGAAAAGTCGGATATCGTAAATTTATTTGCAAACAAGGAATTGACAGAGGGCTACGGATTGCTTGATGGCAATATTGAGTTATCAAGGGATGTCGCACTTGCATTTTCGAAGATGATAACGGCTGCCAAAAAAGAAGGGGTTCATCATTTCTTGATAAATAGTGGATACCGGGGTATGAATAAGCAACGTGAACTTTACCGGGAAATGGGACCCGACTATGCCTTGCCTGCCGGCTATAGTGAACACAATTTGGGTTTATCCCTTGATGTAGGTTCTTCACAGATGAAAATGAGTGAAGCGGCGGAAGGAAAATGGATAGAAAGAAATGCTTGGAAATACGGCTTTATTTTACGCTATCCAAAGGATAAAATTGATGTTACAGGCATTCAATATGAACCTTGGCATATCCGATTTGTAGGTTTGCCACACAGCGCGATCATGCATAAAAAAAATTTCGTCTTGGAGGAATATTTAGAATTCCTCAAAAAAGAAAAGTCCGCTTCTGCAAATGTTAACGGGGTGCAATATACGATTTCTTATTACCTTGTTTCTGAGCGCATGACAATTAAAGTACCACAAAATAACCATTACGAGATTTCGGGCAACAATATCGATGGAGTAATAGTAACCGGGTATGAATGATCAGCAATTTTGAGAAAGAACCGATAAGCGCCTTTTCCATGTTCTTAGTTGAGGGTTAGAGGATATCAGGTGATGTTTTACGTAATATAAACCATAAGGCGGATTATCCCGTTATGGAATGATCCGCCTTTAAAAATTATGTAATTACCCGTTTTCAAGTCATTTTTCTCTTCCTTCATCAGCTGGTGCCCATATAATACTAACATGGACGCAACCGCGAACATATCATTGCATTATAATACTTTCATGATTCATATGAATGCCTTCAAAGCACCTTTTTTGATAAGAACAACTATTGCAAACCGTTGCGCAATCCGTTTTTATGTAATTTTTAGGTTCTTTCAAAAGATTTTTAATGATGTTAAGGTACTTCAAGCCGTTGGAAACGTCTTTCTCGGTTGGAATGTGCGTTTTCAGGTTACCGTCCATAAGCGAGATGATTTCGATTCGATCCGGTAATTGACCAAATGCCATTTGACAAAATACTGAAATCAAATGAATAAATAAAACGTTCATATCTTCCGTAGTATCGACCAAATATTTCTTGATGATGAATGAGTTGCTTGACCATTCTGCCACTTCAAGAGTTAAAGAAAGGTCGGTCCCAAGCTCATCAATATTCATGTTGAGCTTTTCATATAAAAACAGAGGAGGATATTCATTTTTACCAGCGGTTAGAAATTGACTTAAATGTTCCGTGATATTGGCAAGGGTCATATAATACTGAATCTTTGACTCGAACTGTCGTACATCAATGACTCTCCAATACTCGTCTATGAGCTCCTTTACTTTTTCGTTCGTCTGGCTCTCAGGAGGAAGCTTATAATACCGACTTACAACTTGATTGATCACAAATTGAATCATTTTTCGCCAATTTTGGTGGGCAGCGCTTTTTCCTTCAATGTGATGAAAGTAAAATTGATAAGGACATCTTATGAAATCTTGTAAATGGTAATCAGTCAATGTGGCAATCGAAACCCGATATTCCTTCCCCATCAATCACCTTCACTCCTCTTTGCTCATATGCTGTCTTGTTTTACATGGAAGAAACAACACTTTTCTTAATGAACTCCCTACCAAACTCCTGGCAATTTTCGATATCCTCATCTTCTGGGGTCAACTCGACTTTTAACCCTTCCATGACGATATCAGCACCCCGTTCCTTTAATTTTTCACTCAAAATATCTACAGCTGCACAATAGTGTGTATAGTAAGTATCACCGGATCCAAACACGGCAGCTTTCTTTCCGGTTAAATCCACATCATCCATTTCATCATAAAAATCTAAAAAATCATCCGGCAGATCTCCATCTCCCCACGTGTATGCACCTAATATGATACCATCATATTCTGCAAGCATGGTTGCTTCTGGACTATCCATTATATCTATCATTTCTATATCCACATCGTTCTCCTTGATTCCTGCTGCAATGGCGTCCGCCATTTCTTCTGTATTACCGCTCATACTGGCAAAAATCAAAATGATTTTAGACATGCTATTTTCCCCTTCCAACAATCCCTTATTATGTGTCCGCTTATCCTTTCATTCGTAGCTTCAGGAGAAAAAACGGCATCACAGCCTACACTTCAGCTTAGCAAGTGCGGCCTGTTTTCTTAATAAGCATGCACATCTTCCGTGTTCATTTTATTCTTTATTTCCTGTACGTTGCTCAATTGATCAGCAAATGAAAGAAATGACTCCCGATCATGTGCATCGAGGGCTTCGTTGATTTTAAAGCTCAAATGGTTTAATTTTAGATCCAAATCTAATATGGAGCAGATGCTGCCATTGGAATACAGCTCCTCAATGTCTGCCACTTGCATAAAAAACTGATACTCTTCGTTGACCACAATCAAAAAGTGCCATCCTAGACAATCGACATATTTCCGCTCATCGGTAATCGTCCATACATCCCCTGGAAAGAAGTCGATCATATGTAGATGCTTTTGCCCCGGACAGCAACAGCTTACTTGATGTTGAAATGGCTCTAAAATTACATGATTTTTATCCATTGGTTTAATCCCCCGCATATATTTATTTTTTTCTACAATTGCCGTTCTTTTTCTGTTTAGGTTATTTTCATAATTTATCTATCTTGATTCATTTCTGTTTATCACATGTCTCCCCTTCAGTTTTTCAAAGTTCTTTTTACTAACAGCCAAAAGAATTTGTCAGAGGAATAAATGAAAATGATTATCAATTTCATTTATCATTTTATATGATAATGATTATCATTGTCAATCTTGTTTTGGCAACTTTTCTTATATTGGTATGCATTTTGCATTTTGTTCAAAAAAGAATTCCCTCCAGCAGGGAGAGCGAATATCGCAAAGGGTGTGTAGGATGATTAATTAATGAAGGAATATGTAAGAAACTCTTCAATGATTCATGATAGAATTCCTTAGCTAAATATGTTAATGAAAAGCTGAAGAATGGCAAAAAGCACCTATCCGATATGATAGATGCTTTTGGATAAGATATTAAGGAGCAAATGGACGAGTAAGCATGTCAAATCGCGAGTTAACAGGCCTGTTCATAAGGATTAGTACAAAATTCGCGCATAGTCGCTCAAATTATAAGTTTATCTTTAAAAAATCGCTTCAGGTTATACGGAAGAAATTGGCCTAGTCTTTAAAACAAGTACATGAACATATAAATGAAATTTATATTGTATACAGCTGCCCAAGGCTTGTATATGTACGATTAGCGGCATTCAACAATTTCACTGAAGCACACATGAGGTATATGGGAGGTTTTAAAGAATTATTCCTTTGAAATTGCCTTTTAGTACTTCTTTTTCATTCTGGTTTTTACATAGGAAGGATGCATGGATAGCACTCCTATCATTTTCTTGCTTTTCGAATTCCTCGATTTTAACTACACAATTGATTGTATCCCCTGTAAATACAGGTCTCAAAAATTCAAAGTTCATGGTTCGGGCCAATACGTTATGCTCCCCGCCAATTTTTGTTGGCAGCGTTGCCGTTAATAACCCTTGTACGACAAGTCTTCCTTGTTCGTCCGGGGAGATATGGTGAATCCCTTCATCACCCGAAATAGCTGTAAATAATTCAACATCCCTTAGCGTAAAAGTCCGCGCAAACATAATGATATCTCCTGCTTTTAATGGCATGGTGATTACTCCCTCCCTGAAAGTTCCAACATACGGGATTTGCCGATCCAGATGGGTTGTCTTCTCACTGCTTTGTTTCATCCAGCAAGGTTGGCATGCATTTTCGGAATTCCAAATAGCTGCTTGATGCTTCTTTTCAATTCATAGATGACATATATTCATAGGCGGTTGTTCCGTATACGCTTTTAAAGTGTCTGTTTAAGTGGGTTAAATCAACAAAACCACACTCGGCTACTGCTGAATAAATATCTCGTTTTTTTTCTAATAGCTGCTTTGCATGCTCTAACCTGCAGTTGAGGAAGTATTGATACGGTGTGATTCCAGTATGGGCCTTGAATAATCTAATGAACTGAAACTTAGATAAATCTAGCTCTTTACACAACTGATCAAGTTTAAGCACGCTTTGTAAGTTGGAGTGAAGCATATCTTTTGCTGTTTTAATTAGCTTATGGTCTTTCTTATACGTTTTAAGATCCGTTTCGATTAGGCTATCGGTAAGGGCTATAAGTAATTCATTGCACAATGTCTCATCTTTTTCATTTAATATGGCATGGGAAAGCCGTAATATTCCTTGTTTAAGCTTATCATCATACACATTGGGTTTGGAAAAGAGGATGATATCCTTTTTCTCCATAACCTCCAGAAGCATTTGTGGATCGATATACAGCATCACATAGTCAAGACCTGTCTCATCATGGGCCATTCCGTCATGTGCCTGTTCCGGATTAAAGAACATGATGCCATTTTCGTAGGACAAGTGTAAATGACCATCCAGGTTATAGTGCTGAATCCCGCGCAAGGTGACTCCTATGGCATATTCTTGATGGGCGTGCTTTTTATACGTAAAATCAGTGATGCTTGCTGACAAGGCCGTTATGCCTGCCGATTTTTTATAGATGAACTTTTCCATATATCTCACCTCTTAAGCAGCCTGCCTATATCCAGATCATGATTGCAGCGTAAACTAAAAATAAAGCCATCAATATATTTACGATCCTTTTATACTTCTGTAAAAACCCCTTGAAAACAGCTCCGAAAAGCACCCACGCCATGAATGCGAGGAACCCAATTATCGTGATCGCGACGACGCTTATTGTAACTGGAGCCATTGAGACATAATAGGGCATAATATAGGTGGGAATTACGGTCATTGTAAATAGCAGTACCTTTGGGTTTAAAAACTGTGTAAAAAATCCAGACATGAAACTTCCTATTTGGTTTACATTCGGTTTGGTTGTATCCATATTATATACTTGATAAGCAAGATACAACATATAAAAACTACCGATTATCTGCATGACAAACAAAACCTTTGGTAACACCGCTACAAGAAAGGTGTTCAATATAGCAGAAATGGCGAGCAAGATACCAAAAGCAATCGTCGCTCCATACGTATATTCCATCGCCTTTTTAGTGCCGGAGTTATGCACGGTGGTCAATATGACGATATTGGTCGGTCCTGGTGTAAACGTAACGATAAAACAGTAAAAGATAAAAGATGTCATATTCATGAGGTATGCTCCTTTCAAGCTATCCTCATCCATTGTATCTTCTAACTGTCAAAGCCTATAGTACGTTATTGCGGAAAAAAGAAATCGAGGGGATAAAATCCGAGTACATGGTATAAACCCGTTTTTAAGAAAGAAATTTTATAGAGGTTCATATATTCAAGCGTTGTATTTTTGAATAGTTGATTATCATTCTTTGTGGGGCAGATTCCATTTAAGGTGGACTGATATCATTCTAAAAACAACGATTAAGATTAAAAGAAATGAGGTTGCATATGGCCCGCGTATTACATCCAAACCAATTGTAAAACCTGCAAATGCAGCCCACAAGGCATATATCTCCGAGTGAAAGATCATTGGTTTTCGCCCTGCAAATACATCTCGTATCATCCCGCCACCTGCTCCTGTCATGACAGCTGCTACAATAACGGCTATCAATGGAGCCTGAATCGAAACGGCATAGTTTGCACCCTGAATGGCGAATGCCGCTAAACCGATGGCATCGAAAAATATCACCCACTTTTTCAAATGGCCAATCCAGTTATCCGGCAAGAAAAATGCGATGGTAATGCCTAAAAAGGCAATTCCAAACAAAAAGCCTTGCGACCAAATAAGATCAATGGGTATTTCAATTAATAGATTGCGAACAAGGCCGCCCCCGAAGGCTGTCGTAAACCCTAAAACGTACCCTCCTAATAAATCATAATTCACTTCCCTGGCAATGAAGGCACCGCTTATTGCAAAAGCTATCGTACCTATGATATTAAGAATGTCCCATGTCAATGTTACTCCCCCTCTCCCCATGCCATCTCGCTCGCAAAAACCACAGTGAATGCCGTGGAATCAAATGAGGATAAACTTTATTAACAGTGAAAGGGGCCGAACTATCCGTTTCAACCCCCTACTTCTTGCTTCATTCATTTTGCCGAGTGCTCCTAATCCAACTCATAATAACCGCAAACGACATATCCTACTGCTTTGGCTGCCACCAGAAGGGCATCTTCATCAATATCAAATTTAGGATGATGATTAAAATAAGGTTTCGTAACTCCTTTAGGCGTACAACCTATGTAAAAGAAGCAGGATGGGAATTTTTCCGCATAATAAGCAAAGTCTTCAGAAGGTGGAAGCGCGGGAAATTCCTTCACTTCTTTAATATCTTTATCATTTGCAGAGTTAAGTAACTTAGCAACCTTATCCGTAATTGCGGGATCATTATATAGAGGCGGATAATCATTCGTATACGTCAGCTCACATGTTACACCGAATTCTTCTTCCAGTCCCTTTACAAGACGCTTCACTTCTTTTTCAATGGTTGCTTTAGTTTCTACAGTCATATAACGGATATCGCCTTCAAGTTCTACGCTGTCTTTAATGACATTGAATGTCCCTTTTCCATCAAAAGAGCCGATCGTAATCACACCGATATCAAAAGGACTCAATCGGCGGCTAATGATCGTTTGGGCAGCTGTCACGAAATGAGCACCAGCGACAATGGCATCATTTGCTAGATGTGGAGACGACCCATGTCCGCCTCTGCCTTGCACGTTCAATTTCATATAAGCTCTTCCGTTAAAAGAATATCCCGAGTGATAACCAACGACTCCTGCTGCATCCATTGGCAGCAGATGAATTCCAAATATATTATCGAGATCATCAATCATGCCCGATTCTACGATACTCTTTGCACCGCCTGGAGGGACTTCTTCTGCATGTTGATGAATGATTTTTATCGTACCTGGAATTTCCGCTTTTAATTGGATGAGGCAATCCGCCAAAATTAACATATAGGCAGTATGTCCATCATGGCCGCACGCATGCATAACACCCTCATTTTTTGATTTAAAGGGTACATCCGTTTCCTCGACAATCGGAAGTGCATCAAAATCGGCTCGGAGCCCGATGTTTTTTCCTGGCTTCCCCCCTTTAATCGTGACGATTATTCCATACCCATTCCCTACATTTGATTGAACATCCACTTCTTTTCCTTTATAAAAATCAATAATATATTGAGCTGTCTTTTCTTCTTTAAAAGAAAGCTCTGGGTTTTCATGCAGGTGTCTACGGATTTCAATCATTTCATCCTTACGGGATTCCAGCATTTCCATTAATGTATTTCTCATTCTCATTTCATCTTCCCTTCATTCGTTTTCGAAACGCCACTAATGTGGCAAATCATTCTGTAATTGGCTGCCGTTTGGGGACATCTGGGGATTTGATAGAGGCATTAGATGTTTTACCGGTATCTTTAGGCACCATAAAGATAATAGATAGTATGGAAAGTATCCCGAATATTACGTTTACGATAATACCGAGCGATGCCGCTGTTTCAAGATTCCCATTCGCTGATATTGCTCCATAAACAATTGCAGAAATCGCTACACCGAATGCACTGCCAAGTGAGCTTGCCATTTTATAAACTCCAGCCGCTTCACCAATTTTACCCACCGGTGCATTTGATACAGAGGTATCTGTCGATGGGGTTGCATATAATCCAAGTCCAAGTCCAAATAGTGCAAAACCAATGAAAACCATGATTGTATAAGTAAGATCTGGTAAGAAGGTTAAACCCATCATGGCCACCCCGATAGTCGTGATCAAGGCACCCCAAATCATTGGTGACTTGGCTCCTACCTTTTGTAATATTTTCTCTCCGACACGAATCATCGCAAGGACGGCCACTAAATAACCAAGTGACAACATACCTGATTGGAAGGAATTGAATCCACGACCTACTTGAACATACGTATTGGCTACAACTAGTGTACCAGCAATTGCATTCAGCAAGAAATTGGAAATAGCAGCACCAGTATAAGGCTTATTGCTAAATACGGCAAAATCAATCAATACGATATCTTTACCCTTTTCGATTTTAATGAAAACAATCAGACCTATGATTGTGACAACCAGTAATCCAATGGTAAGCGGACTTGTCCATCCTAAATCTGCACCGTAATTAATAAATACGTTTAAAGAAATCATAGTAATGATGAAGATAACCAAACCAGTGTAATCGAATGTAAAAGAATCTGAAGATTCCTGTTTGCTTTCTGGCGTGTCTTTCAGTAAAAACATACCAATAAGGGCAAAGAAGATAGAAAAAATGAAAATCCATCTCCAACCTAAATATGCCGCAATTGCACCGCCGGCGAAAGAGGCAACCCCGGATTCGCCCCAGGAACCGATTGACCAAAAGCTAAGGGCGCGCTGACGAGCCTTCCCTTCGAAATAAGCTTTCATTAATGCAATGGTTGAGGGCATAATACATGCAGCTGAGAGCCCTTGAATGATACGTCCTATAATAAGCAATAAGGATCCTTGAGTTAAAACGAGGCAAAGTGAACCCACTATACTTAAAATGAACCCTATGATGGCAATTTTTTTACGGCCAATTTTATCGGCAAGCCCGCCAGCAGCAACGATGAACAGTCCTGAGAACAAAGCCGTTAAACTAATGGCAATGTTCACCGTTCCAAGTGAAATACTCAAATCCTTTTGAACAGCGGGAACCACATTGACCATTGCTTGTGCAAATAACCAGAATGTAATAACCCCAAACACGATACCTGTAATCATTTTATCTGTACCTTTATAACTTGATTCCATAACTAGAACCTCCTGGATTTCAATAGCCCATATCGTTTACTATTATTGCCATCTTCTTGTTGAAGAATTTACGGTTATACAAGCTAATAATTTCCAGTTACAAGCAGATGACATCTTTGAATCGAAGATTTTACAAACCGCTATTACGGAATTAACTTCCATGTCCTCTTTTTACCTTCACTTCCCTCCCTTGTGAATCTCCCAAAGTTAATGGCAGGCTTTCCACCTATTTAATTAGCGAAGGTGATACCTAATAATCAAAGCATAAGAGCAGAAATGGCCCAGGCATGATTCATAAAACTTGAAATGCTGAACCTATAGTTGTGTGGGGAAGGCAATCAGATGGAAACCATGCAAAAAAACCCGGCTTCCATTGGTCGAGCACTTTATTAAAACTATGTATTATCAATTGCCCCCTCGCAAAATAAGGGTACAATTGCTGCCATTTTAGGTGTATGGAGGTCCTCCATCGGCAGTTTTTAATATCAAGTAGTAATTGTTTCCGGTATTTCTCATCCGTCCGCAGGCAGCTAGTTGTATTTAACATCTATTCTTTTGCACTGCCAGAAACGAGAATGGAACCTATCAATACTATTGCTGCGCCTATAACGAATTGTAAGCTGACAGGGGTGCCTATAAAGAGGATTTCGGTAACGATCGCCCAAAAAACATAGGTATTGTTGAGCGATTGTCCTCTGGCAGCACCTATTAAATTGATTGACATGTAGTATAAAGAATAATTAGCAGATCCCAATAAACCTGCCACGGCTATTACCCATACGATCTTAGAGGACACCGCTTCAAGAACGAGAGGATAGCCATGGATAAATGACACAATAAATAGCCCATAACATAAAGCAGAGGTCATCTGCCTTATATTAATCGCATACAACGGAACGACATCGTCCCCTTTCATTCCCCAAGCACCTATCACCCCTTCGAGTCCCCAAAATACAGCGGCTCCTAATGAAAATAATATTCCAATGAAAAAGTGACTATCCATGTCCAATCTTGATGGCATATAGGCCAATATGATTACTCCGGAGATACTCATTATTATCCCAAGCCAAGTTCTCCCGTTCATTTTTTCCTTCAAAAAAGTAAAAGCAAGCACCGCGCCTATGCCAGGAAATATAGAAGAAATGCTCGCGGCATAAGTTACTCCCACATATTGAATGCCCAAAAAATAAAAGGTCATTGCCAAAGGTCCGCCAGATAAAGCTCCTATAACTAAAATTGCACCGCTTTTCGTTTTAAGTAACTTCAATACACTAATAAACTCACCTTTTATGATCATAAGTAAGGTAACCCATAACGCCGAGAAAAGATCATGCATGAATGCTGCTATAATTGGTGCAAGCAATATCGACTGTTTAAAAGGTGTACTTGCGATTATAATGCCGATGATCACCGTATCTACACCCCAAGCAACAGCAGAAGTTGCCCCTAGGCCCATACCAATTCTCGCTTGTTTATTACTTTTCACATTCATTAGCACAACCTCTTTTTCAGTAATTCATTTCACCTGAATCCAGCAAAAGGAGTAATTAGCTTTGTTCTTTGATTCTTGGAATGATTCACTCGATTATCGACCGGATTACATTTACTCCTAAATATATCTTTGATGGTTTTACGATTGCTTAGGCAAACCACTTGATTATGTTCTTGTTAATTAGCACTTATTCGCACTCCAATGCTCGGCTATTCATGTATAGTTAATGTGACCATCTGGAATAGAGTTTATTCGTCTTCATGCAGCGCAAAAAGAACTCGAACACAGCTGATAAAGATTCATAAAGTCAACGGGAGAAATGATGGAACTGTGCATATCAGGGTGCCGCATTGAACGAACTGCATGGGAGGTCTGTGATCATGAACCTTCACTTGCAAAATTATATCCCCTTTACAAATGATTTTTTAACCTTTCAAGTCCTTTGCTTTTAAACAACAAAAAAAGACGACAGCTTATTCCATAATGAAACAAACCATCACCTTTTTATCCATTCTCGATTATTATTCGAATAATTATCCTTATGAAAATGAAGTAACTAGCTAGTATGCTTCCAATAAAACAGAAGAATATAGATATCATTCAGATAATCGCTGTTATCAGAAGCAGCGCATTACCAACACGGATTTGTGCCTCATTAATAATACTGCCAAATTCCATTTTCCATTTCTTTATGAATTTCCCCTTGTAATTCCAGATAATCAAGGTAACCAATAATTTCAGAGATGATATTGAAAAACTGCTTTTCGTATCTTTCATTAAAACGGAATCGGGCAATGTCATGTCCAGTTGAAATCCCTGATTTGATGATGTCCAAGTAAATATTGGCTTTCTTATCCAACTCTATTATTCTTTCTTTTATAATATCTACAGGATTTTGCAAGATATCACCGTGACCTGAAAAGATGACCTCTACATCCAATGATAAGCACTTTTCCAATGAACGCTTTTGCTGAATCAAGGAATTTGTACGCACCCCATCTAGATTTGGTTCTATGAAGGCATTGCTGGCCATATGTGCAATTAATAAATCCCCTGAAAATAACCATTTACAATTCCTATTATAGAAGGCGATCTGGTCGGGAGCATGTCCAGGAATATCCAAAATATCAAAGTCAAAAAACAGGTCTTGAGCCACTTTAATATCACATTCGATTTTTTTATCTTCTGTTAGAAGAATTGGATTATGTAAATCGACTACTTGTCGATCACCGAATTTTCCGCACCCCATTTGTCGGTACAGATTTCTGAAAAATTCTTTCCTCCGTTTCATGTATTCGCTGTCTCTTTTCAGTATAGGGATGGCACGAGGATGTGCGTATACGGGAATGGGATTGGCACACACAATTCTGTTAACCAGGCCAATATGGTCTGTGTGATGATGGGTTAGTAATATCGCTGAAATATCAATCAATTTATAATGATTTTCCTCTAGAATTTTTTGCAGGGACCGCCAGCAGTCTTCGGTGTCCATCCCAGCATCAATCAATATCAAGGAATCCTTATATCTTACTAAGTAAAAGTTGATACTCTTCAGCTTATTACAAAATGGAACAATTATCGGAAATACTTCCATAGTGGTTTTTTTATACAATACTTCTCCCTCCAGGATACCGTTATCCTTAAAGCGCTTCCAAATACCAGCCTTTTTAATCAAACGCAAGCTTTGCGGAAATCCCAATCACAAATCATACGAAAGGAAGGCAAGAAGAATGTCTTAAGCTGGATCTTCCGCCTCCGATGTTCAACACTTTCACTTTATATAAATAATTAGGAATTTTTCACTCGGATGAAATCTTGAAACGACAATCAACGTTCACCATTGATTTTATATGGCACTTTCCATCTCCTTGTTGCTCCGAACCTTTACTGGCGCCGATTCTTTAAGAAATAGTGAGAAAACAAAAGCAAGAAGCCCGCCTCCAGCACTGATCCAAAGCGGTGCTGTAAGGCCCCAAGCATCGGCGGCCATCCCACTATACAAAGGGCTAAGGACGCCTCCGACAATTTCCGTTGCTGCAAGTATAAACCCAATCGTAGCAGCGGCATATTGGATTGGAACCGTTTCTGCCGGAATTGTAGTCGTAAACATGGTTAAATTTCCAATCCCAGAAACAAAAACGAAAATCAGCACGGATAGTGCTACTACGTTGTCAACGTACATTAGTGTAAGCGGTACGAATAAGGTTAGGACCCCAAATATTAGAGATGTCGGTTTTCGTCCCACACGATCTGAAATGGCTGGAACGATAAATCCCCAGACTGCATTTCCGGCACCAAAGGCTGCCATTACCATACTCATAGTACTTAGAGACAATTGTTTCACTTGAATCAGATATAGAGGTGCATAAATGGAGAAGGGTAGAAGGAATACCCAAAAACTACAAGAAACGATGACACATAGCCAAATATTCCGATCTTTGATTATTTGTTTAATGCTTACTTTTTCTTTCGGAATTGCGGGAGAATTGGATGTATCATAATTTTTCTTAGGATTTTTCACGACCTTCAAAATGAAAAGGGCAATAACCAGACCCGGTAGGATCGTTAAATAAAATGCGGTCCGCCAATCAGTTGCATTTGCCAATGCAACAATGACCAGAGGTGCCAAGAATCCCCCAAAAACACCATATGAAGTCCCAGCCGTAAAGCCTAGGTTGAACCCTCTGCGCTCAGGGGTAGATTCCACTGATAATATAGATGAAGAAATTGGGATTATTGGTCCTTCAGCAATACCCATAATCAAACGTAAAACAATCAGGATGGCAAAAGACGCCGCTAGTCCATGTGCCAATGATAAGAAGGAAAACAACAGGACCATTGAGACCAAGACAGCTACTTTACTTTTGACCCTGTCGGAAATATACCCCAAGATTGGACCCGAAAGGGCCCATGTAATCGCTAATGCTGAAGAGAGCATTCCGATTTGAGTATTTGTCAGGCTAAAATCTTCTTGCATGAATGGAATAAGATAATTAATAGCCAATCGATCAAAAAATACAAACCCGATAGAGAAGAAAAAGATTGCGGTTAATTTATTCTCATAGCTCCAAAACTTTCTTTTTTCCATTAATAAACACACCCTTCCTGACAAACATCTATTATTAAAGCGATAAGTTATTAGGGAATTGAGCTGAATTACTAATCCGTTAGGGTGCACAGCCGTCATTTTTAATTCCTGCTATAAAGCCCAGAGAATATTCCAGTAGATTCAATATAAAGGAAGGGCTTTCACAACAATGAAAGTTTATGATGCGAAAGCACTTCTTTGGTAAAGTCTGTTTAACGATCGTTGGTACCTTCGGTTTCAAGTTGCGATATTTTTCAAAATTCTTACTTGGAATTTAAAAATTGAGCTGTCCGTTTATACACGTCTTTATATTCATCTAAGTGCGTGAATCTGCCTAAAAAACCATGAGTGGCACCTTCATACCTTTTCGTTTCTACATGTACACCACATTTTTTTAATTTCTCGGCAAATAGCTCCCCTTCATCGCGGAATGGATCATATTCTGCAGTGATGACCAGTGCATTCGGAAGATCATCTAAATTATCTGCTCGTATGGGTGATACATACGGATGATTAACATCTGCATTCCCCATCAGATAAAAGGAATTGAGTTCTGCTAGTCGCTCACTTTCCACGAAATACCCTTGACCATTTTCAACTAGGGAGGGATACCGGAATTCACTGAAGTCAAGATCTAAAGATGGATAATACAACACTTGCTTAGTAACGGTGAAATCCTTCTTGTCACGGGCCTTCAGAGAAACCGCAGCAACCAAATTCCCGCCAGAGCTATCCCCCGCAAGAGCCAGGTTCTGACTGTCCCATTTCAATTCATCCATGTGTTCCGTTGCCCATTTTGTGACATGATAACAATCCTCTAAAGCAGCAGGAAAGGGATATTCTGGGGCCAGTCGATAATCCACGGATATGACTTTATAGCCGGACTCCATACATATCGATCGAACGATTTCATCATGGCTTTCTAAATTCCCTGAGAAAAATGCTCCTCCATGAAAGTAGATTAACAATGAATAAGATTCGCTTTTATACGGCGTGTAAATTCTTATCGGAATAGTGGTTACCGAAGTAGGAATCGACACCTCTTCAACAGAATAGACTTGCTCACGTTTTTCAACAGGTAGAATGGGTGTATTGAACGCTTTTCTATGTTCTTCCGGATTGATCTTATGGTTGGCATCGGATTCCGGAATCATATCCAATATTTTTTTTATTTCGGGATGTACAGGCAAATCTGAGACCCCCTTTAAGTAATGTTTGAATATTCAGTTAATTAAGTTCATCATCTATATTTATTCTAGCTGTTCATCACAGACATTCGCTTCGAATTAGGATGGACAATACCTTGACTTTTAGAAATGCGCTTTTTCCGGGAATGCTGTCTCCGCTTCATCAGTTGGAAACAGACGGGATAAATTCTGGTATAGCTTCGTAATTGGTTTACGTTGCTCTTCGTAATTTTGTAATGCTTCTTCAGCTGTTTCAGCTTTAGCAATCGCTTCTGCTAATGCATCCGCGTCTTGGATGGCCATGTTCGCCCCTTGTCCCTGATTGTGCAGCATGGCGTGAGCAGCATCACCTATCAATGTTACACATTTGGTGCTCCACTTATCCATTGGTTCAATGTCACATAACGGACGAGTTACGATATCTTCCAATTTAATATTTTCAATGATTTTTTGAATGGTAGGGCCAAAGCCTTTAACACTCTCCATGATTAGTTCCTTCGTCATTTCCGGACGCCATGCGAACTTACCCGGAACTGTAATATCAACAGAGACTTGCTTTCGGCGCTCTAGTGGCAATAAATAAACTGAATTCTTACCATCAACATAAATACGCAAGATGTTTTCTTCCGAAGACATGCCAAGTACTGCATCATTAGAAATCAAGGCACGGTGTGCTAGATATCCAGAAAATATTGGATCATGTTGGCCCAATACTTGTGCACGAATGGGGGAACGGATCCCATCCGCCGCGACGACGATATCCGCTTCAATTGTTTTGCCATTGGCAAATTTCACTTCCGCATATTCACCGTGATCAATCACTTCCGTTAAACGGTGGTTTAAATGAAGTTGATTCGCTGGAATATGAGCAATTAACGTATCCAATAAATCTGCACGATGAATCAACCGGGCATATGCCTCTGATTTATCATCCGTTAAAACCGGCCATGCTTCTTTAATGAATACTTGGTCATCTCCGGCTATGATTTCCATGAAGTCACTTCGTGAAGTTAATTGTTCTATGTCCTCATATAAACCCCATTTTTTGAAGCAATTCACGGTCGGCGGACGGATACCAATCCCCGCACCAACCTCTCCCAGAGCTGGTGCCTGCTCATATACATCCGCCCGAATTCCCTTAGCTTTTAATGCTACGGCAGCTGAAGAACCACCAATGCCGCCTCCGATTATGGCAATCCTCAATTCTGATTTAGTTTTCATAAATATTCCCCTCCCAAGCCATTTCTTTTATTCTTTTTTTTGTAAGAAGCATAATTTATAGGAACAAATGAAAATGCAATAGCCGCAATAATGCCTGGAATCGCAAATGAAATGAAATTCATTTGAACTGATAAATCAAGAGATAAAAGGATACCCCCAAATGTTGGGCCAATGATTCCCCCGATCCTACCAATTCCAGAAGCAAGGCCCACGGCTGTTGATCGCATTAATGGAGGATAATAGTGAGAAACAAAGGAGTATGATATGTTTTGAGCCCCCATTGTACATGCGCCAGTAATCGCCACCAGCACATATAATATAAACATGTTATTTTTAAAACCGAGAAGCATCAAGCAAATGGAAGCCATTACAAACATCGGAACGATTACTTTTCTAACTCCATATTTATCTGCTAGACTACCAAGGATTAGCGTTCCGATGATGGCCCCGATATTCAATACAATCATAAAGCTTAAAGAGGAAGTTAGAGCATAACCGGCACTGAACATCAAATTAGGCAGCCAAATAGTTAATCCATTAATCATTAACAAACACATGAAGAATGCAATCCAGATCATCACCGTCCCTAATGCCCGACCATCTTTAAACAACCCAATGACCGGGGAGCCGGAACCTTTTCGATTGCTTGTGACTTCAAATTGGAAATCGGCGATAAGTAAGGACTTGTTATTCACCTTTGAAAGAACTGAACGGAGCTCGTCCACTCGCCCTTTCATCAGGAGTATTGCTGGTGAATCATGAAAATGCTTGACCATGAACGGAATAAGTATAAGGGGAATTGCCGCTACCAAAAATACACTTTTCCACCCTATTAGAGGCATAACGTATATTCCAATCAGGGCGGCAAAAATACCGCCTATTGAAAAGCAGCACATCACGATCGAGACCAACATGTTATGCTTGTTTTTCGGTGTATATTCCGTCAATAAGGCGATCACATTCGGCAAGACACCGCCTATGCCCACTCCGGCAACAAACCTGAAAACAGAAAACACAGTTGGGCCGTTTGCAAATGCACAGAAAACCGTAAAGATGCTAAATAGGAACACACATAAGATAAGGATATTTTTCCTTCCAAAATTATCAGCCAAAATGCCGAAGATGATAGCTCCCAGCATCATCCCAAGGAATCCGTAACTGCCAATGGCTCCTGCTTGTACAGGCGATAGCTTCCATTCCTCCATCAGGACAGGCAAGACGGAGCTATATATAACTAGATCGAACATATCAAAAGTAATGATCAAGCAGCAGCCTATCAATATCCTAAAATGAAAACGGTTAAATTCCGCTTCATTCACAATGTCGGTAATGTTCATTCGAGACACCCCAGATCCCCCTGTCGTAAAAAGTACAGGCTAATGATTTGACATCATGTTTATCCTATTATGAAACAGTGACAAACTCCAAAACTCCCCATTGAAATCATGGAGCTTGTCCTCAGCCATGATGGCAATTTGCCTTTAAAGATGTTTTCCAACATCATGGGCCGTATGATGTTGGATACCTTCCTGACTTTTCAGCAAACTATTGTGTCGCTTAACGGTTTACGGTGAAAGAAAACTTATAATCGTCCGCTATATGAACTGCCCTTCTCCACCCGATGAGGCGATCATTTCTGGAATACAGCTTCGTCTCTATAATGAGAGCTGGGTCGCCGCTGTTGATGCCGAGAATCTCCGCCTCCATAGCATTCGCACCTGACGCGCAGATCAGGTGGTCACCACGGGAAATGAAAATCCCCTGTTCTCTCTCAAGAAGCACGAAAACACTTTCAGCTTCCTCAAGTTCCTGTGCATTTGGCAGGAAGTCCTCCGAGACGGCAAGGTAGGTTTGAGTCCATACTAGCGGCTTCCCTTTAAGCAAGATTAATCGAGATGTTCTCAAAACATTATCACTCGGCTCGAGTCCAAGGATTGCGCACAGTTTCTCAGTAGGCAACACACGATCCACACTTAATATTTTTGAAGTGCATTCCAATCCTTGATCGCGAAGGAAACTAACCAATCCCCCTAACTCCAGTCCTTGAGGACGAACAGGAAGTGCCTGAACAGGGAAGGTGCCTTTCGCCCGCTCCCGGTACACGTAACCCTCATTGGCCAATTCCTTCAGTGCTTGGCGTACAGGAGCCCGGCTCACATGAAAACGTTGGACAAGCTCTTGCTCGGTGCTGAACGGACGCCCTGTCACTCCTTCTGCAGCCTGAAGCTCTTTAATGAGGATTTCCTTGATTTGTTTATAAATGGGCACAGATGAACTACGATCAATCGTATATTTTTTTATCATTTCTTTACCTCCAAAGTCTCTGCTTTTACATGACTTGATGCACGGATCTTGAGGGGAGCGGCCGTACAGTCCTGGACATAATCGAACGTAACGCCTGGGGCGAGTTCATGAACGAAAAGACCATCCTTCGTCACGTCGATCACCGCCAGGTTTGTATAAATGCGGTTTACACAGCGCGGAGCCGTCAGTGGATACGAACATTCCTCAACGATTTTTGGCACGCCCTTACTCATATGCTGCATACAAAGGAAGACACGCTTACTGCCAACAGTCAAATCCATCGCACCGCCAACACGCCCCAAGGGTGCGTCAGGTAATTTCCAACTGGCAAGATCACCATGCATCGACACTTGGAATGCCCCAAGCACGGCTGCATCAAGGTGTCCTCCGCGTATCATGGCAAAAGATTCTGATTGTGAGAAAAAGCTGCCGCCAGGTTTTAATGTAATTGGTTCCTTGCCGGCATTCACTAAATCCATGTCTTCTTCACCTGGTTCTGGCTTTGGACCCAGCCCCAGAAGTCCATTCTCGCTATGGAGGATGATTTCACGACCTTCCGGGATCACATCAGCCACAAGGGTCGGCAGCCCGATGCCAAGGTTTACGAACCATCCATCTTCCAAGTCCAATGCTACTCGGGATGCCAGTTCGAGCTTGGTCCAACCAATCTCCCGCTTGTGCTTGTCTTCACTCATTCACTAAAACCCTCCTATCGCATTTTGCTTCCAGTTTAACTAATCGATGCACGTATACGCTTGGAGTTACGATTGTCTCTGGATCGATTTCCCCAACTTCCACGATTTCATCTACCTCAGCGATTGTAATTTGTGCAGCCGTCGCCATTACCGGATTGAAGTTGCGCTGTGTTTTATGGTAAACAAGATTTCCCCAGCGATCTGCCCGTTGTGCCTTTATAAAAGCGTAGTCACCTTTTATTGCATGTTCCAAGAGATGCAGCCCCTCTTTGAACATACGCGTTTCCTTGCCTTCCCCTAGTTCGGTGTGCGCTGCCGTCGGGGTATAAAAAGCAGGGACGCCTGCTCCGCCAGCACGGATACGCTCCGCCAATGTACCTTGAGGAACTATTTCCAGTTTGATGCTTCCATTCTTGATTCGCTGAATCAATTCGTTGGCGTGGGGGCCGACAGGGAAAGAGCAAATGATCTTGCGGACTTGGTCATTGCTGATAAGGGCCGCAACGCCATCACGAACTGCGCCAATATTATTGGATACGACAGTCAAATCCTTTGCCCCTTGCTTTGTAAGGGCTCCAACAAGGTGTGATGGCAGCCCACTTCCGCCAAATCCGCCCACAAGCAGGGTTGCTCCATCTTGCAAATCAGCAATAGCTTTTGCTGCGCTTTCATATTTCTTTTGGATCATCCCCGTTTTCCTCCTTTCATGTATTATGGGTACCAATCAGTTCTTCTTCATATCCATTCAGTGTAACAAAGAAAGCACAAGGCAGGTGACTTGGATTGCCTGTATAATTCAATTCAGCTGCAATTGATCGGAAGGGCCCATACATCCCAATATCGTTATTGGTTGGGGCACTTCCGTTCACATGCCGACGGACAGCATGAGCTAACTTCGCGTCCATCTCAAGACTCTCTTTAAGAACCGCGGTAACCTCGTCTCCGACAATTTGCTGACTGAGAACCTTTCCCTTACCGTCAAGGAAGTGATGACCTAAGTAAAGTCGTTTCGGGCGGACCTCCTCAAGAAGATGCCGTATGCTTTGTCGATATAAAGCGGGGTGTTCAATCGTAGGAATCCCACTCTGTGCCCCTCCATATATTTGCACAGCATCAGCTGCAAATGCCCATCCCAAGCCATCAAGCACGTAAGTCACAGATCCGATTGAGTGTCCTGGTGTTTCCACTACCGTGATCGATACGTCTCCGCCAAGTGAAATCATATCGGCATCAACTACCTCTACCGTTGGTTCCAAATTCCCGCCGATATCATTCATTAGAATCGCCGCATGCTTCTCCTGGATTTCAGGGTCCAGGTATTTTCCTTGAAGACGATTATAATCAGTGATATGTTTTGTCCGATCTCGCAGTAAATAGGCTTCCTTTTTTGAAATGACAACTTTTGCACGGCCACCAGTTTTCTCCCATACCTTGCTAGCACCTCCTAAATGGTCAACATGGCCGTGGGTTAGGAGTATCCAGCGGATATCGTCGATTCTAAAGCCATGCTCAGCAAGGACTGTTTCGATTTCACAGGAAGCCGAAGAGGCAATGCCGGTATCGATAAGTGCTGGCTCGGGTGCGTCGAGATAATAGACATAAGCAGAGGTCGGTCCAAATTTACATTCGATCGGAATGATGCGTACCAAATCCATGTTGATCACTCCTCTATTGAATTTATAATCACGTCCCTTTCATGCTAAGAACGGGTCGCAGCCGAAGGATTCACTTTTTTGCTTTCCCATATACAACATCAGTAGGGTTGTTCAAAACATTGAACTCCTTTGGAATGACTGGCAACACTAAACGGGAATGATGATCTTTATCTCGATAGATTTTATGCATTGTTGCACGGCCACTAGGTAAATGATAGCTATCCGGGGGCAACATCTTGGCATCCTCTCCATCCAGCCGTTCGTTACATGCAAGTTCCAATTCAATTCGATGACCAGATTTAATCAAGAAGGAGAATGGATATAAACGGATCGCGTACTCGATGATTTCACCTGGCGTTACTTGTACCGCCCGGTCATGCGGGTGCCATGGCTCGCCAAATTTCGTTTTTTCAACATCCAATTCCCGATGGGATGCTTTCAAATAGCCAGAAGTCATCAAGGTACGTGTTCCGCTTGGGTTTACATCATAAAGCTTTGCGATAAGGTTCGTATCATCCGTATCGATTTCAACATGTACATATAAGGCACCTGTTCCTGTCATTTCAACAGGTTCGAGGAATCTATCACTTGTCCATTTAATTTTCTCAGATGTTGTCGTTACCGTTAATGGCGCTTGATAGAACCCATCCGGATGGGCATATTCAGAATCCAATGGCTCAGGATTATCACTAATTTTGTGACGTGGACGTAAGAAGAACTCTTTCTTCTCTTCAAATGGCAATGGCCAGTGGTCTTCACCGCGCCATTTATTAGAGCCTTCTACTGAAAACTGAACTGCCGGCTCCTCCATAATACCTGTATCGATTCCTTTTAACCAGTAATCATACCACCGGAACATTTCGTCGTGGCATTCGTGGAAGGGCCGCTCCAGCATTGGGGGCAGTGCCTGAATATCGAGCTTTTTTATGCCAGATACTTGTTCGAAGCATTCGATTGTACCTTCGACGTTCCAGCCCCGGCCCCATTTCGCTTGAAAGTAAGTGGGAATCGTTATTTTATGGGCGACTTCTATAGCAGAATCCGCTTTCCAGAACTCGCCATCAAGTGGATTTAATAAATAATCCATCCATAGTTCATGACGATCTTGATAATGAAGCAGGTGAACAAAATCAGACCAATGTGCGATATCAGGATCACGTAAACGATCTTGCGTTTTTTGTTTAAGCTCTTCCTTAGTGAATATTTTTGAGCTCTTGCTCGCTACATTGGTGAATGCATTACCGCTATCACCACCGCGCCCTTCACGAGAGGCACGCGGCATTAACCACATAATCCCTCCGTGATAGCAAAGTTCATAAAGGTCGAAGTGCCCTCCATTCGCAAAGATTGCCTTTAAGTGCGGAGGGTGTTCGGCTGCACCTAATATTTGCACCGATGCAAAGTACGAAATACCGATCATACCGATGTTGCCGTCGCACCAGTCTTGCTCTGCCAACCATTCAACGAGGTCGTAAATGTCTTTGCCATCGCCATGACCGCCAGAGTTATAGTTCCCGCACATCTGACCTTCCGAGGCACCTGTACCACGTACGTCGGCAATGATATGGGCATACCCTCGTGATACCACTTCACGAATATCACCCGCTTCAATCGCTCCGTTCCAAAGATGACTTGGGCGAGCTTGTGGAGGCAAAGTTAAAGCTTGTGCTTGCAATTCTTTGCCGTATGGACTAAGCGCAAGCAATGCTGGTACTTTACCCGTTCCTTCAGGACGGTATATATCTGCGGCGATATGCAAGCCGTCACGCATAAGAATGCGTGCATCCTTAGTGATGATCATCTTAATTCACTCCTCTCCTGAATCCTTCCGAATATGTTATGAATCTTGATATGAAAATCATTGCTGAATAACCTAAGTATGAAAGTCTACTAGCTATTTTCAGTCATAGAGGGAGTGAAGCACGGTACACACGGACCAGGGTTATTTTGATTGCCACTTTGCATGAATGCCACTTTCACTCGTTGATCAATGTGAAGTTCGTCCCAATCACAGTCGATAATATTCGTCATCATCCTAGGACCTTCATCTAGCGTGACGAAGGCGATCACATATGGGCTCCCTTTTCGCATAACACTATATGTGTATATTGTCCCCGTTCCTTTCGCTTCTTTCCATGTCGTTTTTTCACTTTTGCAAAACGGGCATAGCACACGTGGATAATGATGATATTCACCACAAGATTCACAGTGTTTAATGATTAATTTACCTTCTGCAGCTGCCTTCCAATATTCTTCATGTTCTGGATGGGTTTCAGGTATTGCCATTATTCTGGATTCATTGGCTGCCATAAGCTACACCCTTTCCAAGATCAATGTTGCACTGCCATGTCGACTTGCGAGGCCGCCACCAGTACCATGAACCAGTGCAAGATCACAATTGTTCACCTGGACCTTTGGATGTGACTCTCCACGGAGTTGCCGCACAGCCTCTATCAGTTTAATCATGCCGCCTCGGCCCGAAGGATGGTTGTTATTCAGCCCGCCGCCATCTGTATTGATGGGAAGTTTGCCAACACCAGAAATCAGGTTTCCATCGGCAACGAATTTTCCGCCTTCGCCCTTTTTGCAGAAACCTAAATCCTCAAGCTGCATCAACACCGTGATTGTAAAGCTATCATAGATTGATGCATACTTAATATCTTGTGAATTTACCCCGGCTTCGGCAAAAGCTGATGCCCCCGACCGTACTGCACCACTATAAGTAAGATCAGCCTTGCCTCCCAAAAGCCCCTTGGATGATTCTCCTGCACCTAACACCCTGATAAGGGGACGATTGAGGCTTTTGGCAATTTCAGGGCTTACGACAATAATAGCACCGCCGCCATCACTGACCACACAGCAATCCAAACGATGCAATGGATCGGCAATCATGGGGGAAGAGAGCACATCTTCTACGGTTACTACATCACGCAGCATCGCATTTGGGTTATGCTTGGCATGATGGGAAGCTGCAACTTTTACCCATGCAAGCTGTTCACTTGTTGTACCATATTCGTGCATATGACGCATGGTAGCCATTGCATACTCATTTACAGCTGTCGGACCATAAGTTAGTTCAAAAGGTGCTTCAGGGACATTTGCTCCGACAATCTTTTGTTTTACACCGCTTCTTCCTTCTGAGCGGGGACGGCCCCCCATCGTGATCAAGGCAACATTGCATTTTCCAGATATTATCGCCTGGGCGGCATGTGAAACGTGCGCAATATATGAAGAACCCCCTGTATCTGTCCCATCTGCATGCCGGACATCAAGGCCTAGGTAATCGACCATGGAGTGGACGCCTCCAGGTGCGTCACCCGCACAGAAATAGCCATCGACATCTGCAAATGAGAGTCCAGCGTCAGCCAATGCGCCTTTGGCACATTCAGCATGTATGGCTGAAACCGACTTATCAGGGGCTTTACGCATTGGATGTTCGAATGCTCCCGCGATATAGGCCCTTCCTTTTATAGTCATCTTTGCTCCCCCCCTGTTAGTCTAGTTAAATCACATGTTCAGCTCTCAATAATAATCGCGTCAGCTTTTGATAATAGGAACACATCCAATATCGTTATTTGATAACGGATTTGCTTTCAAACTAGGTTCTTGCATGGTAAGGAAATTTGCAGGAGTACGTACTAATAATTGTTCAAATACATCTTCAGCGACACCGGCTTTCCGAAGGTCGGGGATGAATTCTTCAAACAAGTAGTTTACAGAGTGTCCCTTTAACCCTGGCCAGCCTAGTGCACAGCAGTTAGCATCGGCTGAAATCACAGCCCGTTCAAGAAAGCCTTTTTCGAGGAAAGAAAGAAAATGCTTAACACGGTCTTGACGGGGACGTGACCAATATGGCGCATTTTCCATCTCCTTGTCGTAACCAATCGTGTCGAAACCTACATATCCGCCTCGGCTTGCGATCATTTTATCACGCTCTTCATCGGCATCTTGACCAACATCTGCATGGCCCATTAGTACACGATTTAGAGGCAACCCTTCGGATTCAAAAATGTCAATCGCCAGTTCCGGTTCTGTTGATAAGTGTGTAATGATTGGGACACCTGTTTTCACTGCAGCACGTGCAGCTGCCCGATAGATGCGTTGATCCAGTTCACTTAAGCCTTCTCGGCTGACGCCTACTTTAACAGCGCCAGCTTTTGCGCTTGTACCATCGATCCCCACCGTGATTTCATGTATGAATAAGTTTGTCAAATACTCAACTGTTTTGTTACGGAAATAGGGCAACGCTGAATCCCCTGCTACAAAACCTGTAACGGCCACGATATTGACGCCAGTTCTGCGAGAAAGCACCTGGAAATATTCGATGTCACGCCCATTTCCGATGCCTGTACAATCAACGAATGTTTTACCGTCATGTTCACGAAAGCGCCGCAACTTTTGAATGGTAACGTCAAATGCTTCTTCAGGCTTTTTCCACCACTGAGTATCCAAGTCACATCCAGGAAGACCAAAACCAATATGTTCATGCATTGCAGTGATTCCTAGATCTTCTGACGCGATCGGACCTAAAACCGTATTTACCTTCCCCATAACAGATTCCCTCCTCGCATTTATTTTTGCTTTGATCCCGCGGCAGTTTCCCTTTTGACAGTTGCGGGGGCATCAACAGCCAGTACACGCTGCGGATTTTCTTCTAACAATATACGGATTTCTTCATTCAATACTCCTGCTTGAAGCAGGATCGGAACGAATTGTACTAGTAGGTAATTGAAGTCAATATCCTTTGTTTCATGACCTTTTGCACAGCCAACGGCATTCGTTGAAATCAAGACACGTTCACCTAGGCCTTTTTCGAATAGTTCTGCAATTAACCGAGCACGCTCCCTATCATCTATATAGCCTTCTCGTGTAGACCAGCCAACATGGTCTAAAGCAACATACGCACCACGTTCCGCCACAGCAAACGCTTCTTTACGTTTAACTGCATCCAAACGGTCAAGTCCCCCGATGATGACGCGGTGCGGTTCAATGCCTTCGCTTAATACCATTTCCAAATCTTTCAGGGCATTTGCACCATATTGCAAGGATACCGGCACTCCTGTTGCCATACCAGTTTGTGCACAGCCGCGGAAAAGATTCTCTTCAATTTGGACAATCCCACTTTGAGTTGCAATTGATGTCACGATCCCTGCCGGACCTGATCGTTCCACACGCGGAACGACAATTCCTTCCATCACCTCTTTTATGAACAAACCAGCAAATTGTTCAGCTGGCCAAGGTGTTGGCGGATGAGTTTGCGGGGTAGTGAAATATCCACTTAGCATCCGTTCTGGCCCTAAGCCTGTTGAAGCTATGATATGTACCCCTGTCGTCTTGGAAAGCGTTTCATAAAGCTTGACGTCACGGCCATGGAACATCCCGCGATGATCTACAATCGTATTTCCGCCACTCCGACGGAATCCCGTTAATTTACGATGTAAGATATCAAAAATCTTACTCTTGTCCATATCAATTTCCGGAGCATATTCCGCTCCGGGCATAACAGAAAGAAGTGATTCATGAATAAGCACAACGCCTAGTTCTTGAGCTGGCACCAATCCCAGTACCGTCCGAACCAAGCCCGAACGATGTTCTACATGTTCTACCATTGTTAAACCTCCTTTATTTCATAAAAGGTGCTGTGTAACTGGAGAAGACCATTTTGTAAAAAATCCAGATTCTTTCCGTTCTAAAGATTCATAGAAACAAAGACTTTCATTTACAACAATAATGGAAATCAATGCTTCCTTTTCTCTGGAAACCCAAATGGAACCGCTTTCTTTCCCATAAAATAAAAACATCTCTCAACTTCTTAATATCATATTATAATATTGTTATACCAAAGTCAAACAACAATCTTAATTTTCTGAATAAAAAGAATAAAACTATAAAATGACGGTTATAGGTGATTAAAATAAAATACTATTGTAAAAAAATTCATTTAGGGAGAATGAGATATACATCAAACGGGGAGAACGCCTTTGTCCATAATGTTTCATTTGAATATTGGTCAGCGTAATATTTTCATACCACTTACTATTTCATTATATTAATTTAATCTTCTTTCTACTTTCAAGAAAAGGTCGGCTTATATCCCTTTTTCAGTCGTACCAAATAGGAAGTATGATTTGATAACCAGCAAAAAAGCCTTTTTTCCAAAAGGAAAAAAGGCAAAATTCTTTGTAAAATGTCTAACTTCCCAATCTCAAAAGAGACAAATCAAATAATGCGTTCACGAGCCTGTTTATTATATCCGTGGAATTCATCAATGAATTTGAAATCCTTATCCGTACGACTTGTTAAGAGGGTATCCCGGAGAAGAATGCCCGCGTCGGTCGTATTGTGGATGATTTCCCCCCACATTCTTGCACTGTTCTGAACATTTGCCGTGCGAGGAATGCGTTCTTCTTGATATTCCATGAATGCTTGTTCAATGTCCTGACCATGCTTGTGAAGCATATCCGTCAAATAAGCGGCATCCTCTAAAGCCTGGCAGGCCCCTTGCGCCAAGTATTGAAGCATCGGATGAGCAGCATCCCCCATAAGCGTAATCCTGCCATTTGTCCAATTATCAATGGGCAGGCGGTCATACATCGGCCAGCGTCGTTGACGTTGAATGAATGAAATTGCATTTTGGACAAGCTCGCAAGTACCTGCAAAAACACGATCCATTTCATCCGGTGTTCCCCAGTGATTGGTTTGTTCATTTTCTTTTGTGTATTGAGAGCTTTTGAAGACCACTACTTGATTGTACAGTTCTCCCCTTCTAACCGGATATTGAACAAGATGAAGATTTGGCCCGATCCACATATACACATCATCCAAATCTCCATGGCTTGTTACCTCATCCATCGGAATCGCTCCTCTATACGCCACATATTGCGAGCAGACCGGTTGATCTTCCACAAAAAGCTTGCGCGCATTCGACCATAAACCATCAGCACCGATTACGGCCGTTCCTGAATGTTGGGAGCCATCTGATGCAATAACGGCAACTTCACCCTCGCTTTCCACTGCTTCAATGATGGTTTGGTTGGTTACCAACTCGATGAATGGATTGCTTTCACAGGCTTCTGCCAGTACTTTATGCAGATCGGAACGATGCAAAACAACATATGGCGCTCCATATCTTTCTTTATAAACATCACCTAAATCCAAGGCAGAAAGCTCCTTGCCCGAGAAAGCATCCATCAGAACCAACCTTTTCGGAAATACTGCAATTTCGTTAATTTTATCCATCACTCCCAGCCGCTGCAACACATTGGTTGCGTTCGAAGCCAGTTGAATTCCTGCACCGATTTCTCCAAATTCAGGCGCCTGTTCCAAAACTTTTACATATTGTTTCGTTTCTGCAATACCTAGAGCCGTTGCCAGCCCGCCGATTCCACCGCCGATAACGATGAATGGTTTGTTTTCTCTGTTCATCATTCATTCCCCCTTAATTAGCTGAATTAACATAAGATGCTGCACCGCTTAACGGTAAACGCTTTCATTCGACCTCTTGCCCAAGGACTGGATTCCCTTCCTCTAGACTGGTTTTATACCAGCACAGGTTTAAATTCACGTTCAACCTTTTGGTACCCATTATTACTTTCAAATGCCTGTTGCTGTTCCAAGTCGAATCTCTCCATGATTGGAAGATCATTGACCGAGAATAGGTAGGAATCCACTTCTGCAACGTGCTCATGCCAAGCCCAATTCGGAACGACGAAATAATCTCCCTTAGACCAATCGAAACGGACGCCATTAATGACTGTATATCCAGTACCTTGATGTACTTGATAGATAGTGGAATGAGTATGGCGATGGGCTTTCGTATGAAAGCCCTGCGGTAGCTTTTGCATCCAGGCCCCCATTGTAGGGTTGGCGGTTTGCCCATTTGAAGGGTTGATATATTCAACGGCAAAACCTTCATATGGGTCTGGATCGAAATTCATCAATCCTTCAATCGCAGAATTGGTGCCTTCCCACTTGTAATTGGCAAGTGGAGCCACTTGTGAATAACGATCGGATACAGGGCGGACCATTCCGCCATGATAACGCAGTTCTGAAAAATTATCCGGACGTATAGGTGTTTCAATTCGATCAGGATATGGTTCAAAAAAAGTGCCGCCTATGGAATAAATGGTCGGGATATCAAGGGCATCCATCCAAATCATCGGTTTATCTCCAATATGTCCATGACCATGCCATAAATTTTTAGGTGTAATCAAGAAATCTCCCTCTTCCATGAAGATCCTTTCCCCCTGGACGATGGTGTAGGCACCCTCCCCGTTCGTTATGAAACGGAGGGCACTTTGGGAATGTCGGTGGGAAGGAGCCACTTCACCAGGCAGTAATAATTGAACTGCTGCATAAAGCGTTTGTGTGGTTGAAGCCCATCCCCATGGCTTGCGATAAGTTAAGCCTGGGTTTTGGAAATAGATGGCCCTTCGCTCCCCGCCGCGATCGGGTGTAAAGATTTCAGCGGCTTCCAACAATTTTTTTGTCAATAACTCCTCTTTCCATAAATAAGCCTCGGCATGAGGTTTGGGCTCATGGTCCATCAGAGCGGGAATGGCTTCCCACAGAGGGCCTAGATTGTACTGCTGGATATCCTTAGTAAAATCTTTTACGATTGCACTATTCATGTATTCTAGTTTTTCAGCCACACTAATCCCTACCTTCTATTATTATCTATCCTCATTTAATTTTTGAAAGATTTCGCTTGATCTGTCCATAGTGCCCTGAAATGTGTTCATCGATGAAGTGATCAATGATATAAGAAACGGGTTTATTTCCGAATTTAGCAAAGTTCCGGTGTGGAGATTCTTTAGATAGCGTTTCTTCATCTAATTTCCCGAGCACGTTCTCCACTTTATCTTTAAGTTCCTTCACTTGAGTTATAACCTTGTCCACAGAAAGCCGTTCCGTATCGGTGACGGCTGCCAATCGGACGGGATCCTGCATTCCGCGGCCCCATTTGGAACCTGGCATCGCCACTACCGCTTGCACTTCACCTAACCAATAAGGAATGGCTTCCGTTAAATGGGAAAGTATCTGCATAATTGACCATTCATCTTCTGTCGGGTTAAAACGGACCGTTTCTTCCGGTAGGTTTTCGGTTGTCTCCAGAATATGATCTAATGATAGCTGAATTGATTCAATCGATTTTTCAATGTCTTGAAAAGCCATGATCAATCCCCCTCCCCGGCACGACTCACACGGTTTTCAAGATAGCCTATTTTGTCGATTTCAATTTTGACTACATCACCATCTTTTAAGAATGCTTGAGGATCACGGGCAACCCCTACCCCGCCCGGTGTTCCTGTTAGAACAATATCTCCAGGTTCAAGAGTCATCAAGTTTGATAGGAATTCGACTAAATATTTCACGTCGAATACGAAGTTGGCTGTGTTCGTTTTTTGTCGTTCTTCACCATTGACTGTCAATCGAACATTTAAACCCGATGGATCGGGCAGTTCACCGGAAGTGACTAACCAAGGCCCCATCGGAGCACTTCCTTCAACGGTTTTTCCTTGAAGCCATTCAAGCGTGCGGCGTTGGATATCACGATAGGTAACATCATTGGCAATCGTATAACCCGCTACATAATCAAGTGCTTCCTCTTGCGTAACATTTCGTGCCCTTTGTCCGACGACAAAAGCGAATTCCGCTTCATAATCCAGCTGTTCAGAAATGGGGAAGAACGGAATGTCATCCTGGGGACCGATCACCGTATTGGCGAACTTTGCAAAAACCACTGGGTATGGCGGCATTTCACGTCCCATCTCAGCGATGTGTTCACGGTAGTTATGACCGACGCAAATGATCTTCCCTGGATTTTGGACAGGAGCCTCAAGTTTGATCTTTTCAACCGCATGGATCAACTTATGCCTGAAAGAGCCACGATTATGGATTGCATAATCCGCAGCCTTTTCGGCGATGGAAAGACTTTCATTCCCGCCCTGTAAAAACGCTTCCATTGTTGCAGGAACATAAGCTTCGGCAATTTGTTCACTCCGAAGTTTTCCTTCGCTCTCGAGCAGGGCTTGATAGGCGTAGTTCAAATCAACTATTTCGTTATTCGGATAAAGGGCTCCAATACGTTTAAATCCCTCATTGCTGAAAGTTACTAATTTCATTTTGCCTTCTCCTTTGCGTCTTTAATTTTCATTTATTATACAAATAGATAACTTAGTTCACTATTTATATAAATAATAACTTATTTTTCAGAAAACTGTCAAGAATTATCGCCAACATTTTAATAAAATGGTATCATCTACCCCATAATGGGTCTTTTTGTTCCAACTGGGGAATTTACGGAATGCGATGCCTTTATAGCTTTTGCTGGCTACAATCATTAAATATTTTAGGATTCTGATATACTAGTCTTAAAATCAAAACTGGGCAGGAGATTAACTCATGGAAATCGTAAAATCTGGTTCGACGATTCAATCATTGCAAATAGGAATGAGCATTATAGACTTGCTTGCTTCCCAAAGAAAACCTCTAAGATTCTCGGATATTCAGGAATCGACGGAAATAACGAAAAGTAACCTCTATAAGTATTTAAATACGTTGACGCAACTCGAGCTGCTATATCGTGATAAGGCAACAGGTATGTATCACCTTGGCAGCAAACTGATTCAATATGGCATGGCAGCCATAGGGAATGAGGACATCACAAGCCGAATAACTCCATATTTACAGGAAATCAGTCACCATACCTCCTGCACAGTCCTTTTCTCTGTTTGGACTTACGATGGACCTACAACGGCCAAAATATGGAATTCCAATCAAAATCTGAATATCGGTGCCCAGCTAGGTACGCGTTTACCTCCTTCCTCTTCGTCCGGGAAAGTATTCACTGTATTCCAGGATCCTTCCTTGACAGCGGATTGGATTGAAAAAGATCGCAATGTTACTGGGGATTTTCTTAGAGAAACGGAGGAGTATCATGAAATTCACAAAAACAAAATCGCAT
Organism: Peribacillus folii; assembly: GCF_030271255.1. Classification (GTDB taxonomy): domain Bacteria; phylum Bacillota; class Bacilli; order Bacillales; family DSM-1321; genus Peribacillus. Next base: position 399,563 of record NZ_JASJOM010000003.1, on the reverse strand, counting down.
TTGCCAAGGAGCCTCTTGTACCCTCCGTTTCCTCCATATCCATTCCGGTTTTCAATTACAATGCAGAATTATTGGGCGCAATCACTGCCGTTGGATTCACTGAAAGCATTCCTGATCATTACGAAGATCCTTTGACTCATTATTTAAGAAAGAGTTGTTTGGAAATCTCGAAAGTCTTTGGATATTCCGGAGCATAGAAAAAGCAGGTAAAGGAAACCGCTTTTTCTTTTATCCTTCTTTTTGTTACACCAAAATAAAAGGATGTCCATAGGTCATGTTGGACATCCTTTTATTTCACCCTTTTCTATATATAATCAATCAAAAAATCCGCCGGATACTTCATCCTTTTACCGCCTTGGGATTTGCTTGCATCATTTTTCCCCTTACCTCACACGGAATTGGGTAAGCCTTTGGCTTTTCTTTAAATGATGTCCATGCTCGAATCTCGAATCCTTCCGCTACCAGTTTTTCATCCTTGAAGAATTTATGATTTATTTTAAAAACTTTTTGGTGTAATTCCACGACTGTACTGCGAACGGTCACACGATCTTCAAAAAATAGCGGACTCTTAAACTGGCAACTCGCTTCGAGCAGCGGAACATTGACTTGTTGTTCAGCGTACAAAGTTGAAGTTGGATACCCTATCGCAGATAGAAACTCATGTGTTGATTCATCCATCCATTTATAAAAGTTGGGATAAAATACAATTCCTGCTGCATCCGTATCTCCCCACCTTACTCGGAACGGGTATTCTGCGATCATTTTCTAACAACCTCCTCTTTTATGAATCACCATATTTCTGGTGTAGTTTTTCTCTTTTATGCATGGGCAGTATTCTTTACTTTTAATCCTATTATCGCTCTTGCTTCATCTGGTGTTGCCACTTCTCTGCCTAATGTTTTTGCCAATTCCACAATTCTTTCCACGAATTGAGCATTCGTCTTGGCAAGTTCTCCCTTGCGGAAGTAAACCGCGTCTTCCATGCCGACGCGAACATGCCCGCCAAGCAGGATCGTCATTGTATTGATCATTAACTGATCCTTACTCGCCCCGATAGCTGACCAGATTGCACCTTCGGGAATGCTATTTCTCATGAACATCAGATTTTCTGGCGAAGCTGGTATACCTCCCTGTGCACCCAATACGAATTGGAAGAAGAATGGTGGTTTGATTAGCCCCTTTTGGGCAACGCGCAGGGCATTATGAATCATTCCAACATCGAATACTTCCAGTTCCGGTTTCACGTTGTTTTCCAGCATCTTTTCCGCCAATTGCTCCAACATAGCAGGCGTGTGAATGAATACATTAGGTCCGATATTAAAAGAGCCTGCATCAAAAGAAGCAACTTCAGGCTTCAATTCAACAACCGGAAAACGTTTTGTAACATCTTTCAGTTCTCCCCCAGCGGTGGTGAAGTTGATGATGATATCACAATTTCTCTCCTCAAGAAGTTTCACTACTTGAAGATATTTTGCTGTGTCCAGGGTTGGCTTTCCTTCATCATCCCTAACATGAACATGAGCAATGGCGGCACCAGCCTGCCATGAATCATATATTGAATCAGCTATTTCCTGTGGTGTTGTCGGTAAGTATGGCGTATGATCCTTAGTTGCGAAATCCCCTGTTGTAGCTACTGTAATAATCAGTTTTTCCATATAATCTCCACCTTTTCATTTGTTAATAATCCCCTGTTATCAACCAGGGCAATGAGTGAATTCAACTCAAAAAAGATCATCAGTGCTGCTTTTTATTACGTAAGGAAGGAGGATGTCTCCCTGCCCGCATTTTATTACAGGATATACCAATAATAAGTTAATCTTCCTGCACTCAGATTGATTGCCACAATGACCTTTATACATGTTCTAGGCGATTCGCCATGATTTGTTCCAATAATCTCGTATTTACCTGCCCATTTACAAATTCTTCATCCTGCAGAACTTGTTTTAAAAATGGAATGGTCGTACTGATCCCCTCAACTGAAAACTCATCCAAGGCAACTAACATCCTTCGAATGGCATGCGTTCTATCACTGCCATGAACAATAACCTTTGCAATCATCGAGTCATAAAAAACTGGTACGGCATACCCCTGATAACAATGGGTATCCACTCGTATACCCGGTCCTTGAGGCATGTGCCATTTTGTAATGCGTCCTGGAGTTGGACGGAACCCTTCCATCGGCGCTTCAGCATTTATCCGACATTCGATCGCATGTCCTGAGAAGGCAATGTCGGATTGGGAAAATCGTAATCTTTCACCGTTGGCCACGTTTATTTGTTCTTGAATTAAATCCACTCCGGTGACGGCTTCAGTAACGGGGTGTTCCACTTGAATACGAGTATTCATTTCAAGAAAATAAAACTTTGCTTCGTCTTGATCGACGATAAACTCAACCGTACCTGCATTTTGATAGGAAATATTTTCAGCAAGTTTGACTGCCGCAGTGCGAATATCCTGACGAAGCTTTTCCGGAATTTCCGGTGCCATCGCCTCTTCCACCAGTTTTTGATGACGGCGCTGCGTGGAACAATCCCGCTCCCCTAGATGGATCACATTTCCATATTCATCTCCAAGGACTTGTACTTCAATATGCCGTGCATTAGCAATATATTTTTCAATATACATTGTGCTATCCCCAAAAGCGGCCTTTGCTTCGGCGGATGCGGACTCAAAAGCCGTTTTCACCTCTTGTTTATCGGTAACGATTTTCATTCCGCGGCCACCGCCTCCGGCTGCAGCTTTTAACATGACCGGTAATCCTATTTTTTCTGTCATTCGGATCACTTCTTCATAATCGGACACTTTCTCTGAACCAGGGAGTACTGGGACACCACTTTCTTGAGCAATAGATCGAGCCACTAATTTATTCCCCATCTTAAAGATATGGTCTGGCTTTGGTCCCACATATAGAAGATTATTTTCAGCACATGCTTCAGCCAATTCCGGTACTTCTGACAGAAATCCGTATCCTGGATGGATGGCATCCGCTCCAACTGCTAAAGCGGTCGTAACAATGATCGGAATGTTCAAATAACTTTTCGCAGCATGTGCCGGACCGATAACAACTGTTCTATCCGCCAATTGGGCCCCTAAGCTATCTTGATCTGCCTCTGAAACCGCAAGGATCGTTTCGATTCCCATCACCTTGCATGTCCGTATTATTCGGACTGCGATTTCGCCACGGTTAATAATAAATATTCTTGAAATACTCATCTTGATTTCCTCCTCGTTTCCACTCTGCCTTTAATGGTTGAAGATCAATAAGTAATGAATTGATTTTCATTCCACTTTTACAGAGTATAAAGGCTGACCATATTCAACAAGTTGAGTATCTTTAACATGTATTTTAACGATCTCCCCTGCTACACCTGCGGATATAGCACTGTACACTTTCATAATCTCGATTAAGCCAACCGTATGGTTTTCCTCAACACGGTTGCCTACTTTTACATAAGGCTCTGCACCTGGTTCAGGCTGGGCATAGAATATACCTGCTGTCGTTGCCTTAATGGCAACAATTCCCGCTTCCTGTTCTTCTTTTTCTGAATTCAGTTGTTCAGGCACCAGTTTTTGAGTCAATGGTTCAGCTGCTGCCGCTGCTTCATTCTGGTTTTTTTGTAATGATTCAGGCTTTTCGGGCTTTATTACTGAAACTTCCTTATTTTTTGTACTTTCTTCAGCCGTTTCTGTTACACCATTTTTTCCGATCACAATTTTAAAATCTTGATTCTCCAGCTTTAAATAATTGAAGGGAGATTCCTCTAATTTCTCGATAAGAATAGATAAGCTCTCCACATCCTCATTATTAATAACCCCTAATCCGTTTTTGCTCATTTTCCTTCCTCCTCTATTCATTATGGAATGGACATATTCTATTTATTTGTTAAAAGTAGCGATCCCTTTAGGCCTTGCACTTGAACATGGGTAATATCAGATTGCTTGCTGAAACGATCTATTAGATCGACTAAAGGAGTTGAAGCTGAGAAATATTTTTTATGCGGTCCCGCTTTCCGCATCTCTTCAATATCATTTGTCCCCTTCATGATATATCGAAGCATAAACTCTTCATCTGAAAGGGTTGGCCCGCCAAATTGCTCTTTTAATTTCTTGATTGGAACATCTTCAACTGGCTTATAGCGCAATTCTTTTGCACGGGGAAGGTTCAGGAATTTATCCTTTAAATTTTGATCCATCATTAAATAACCTGAATCTTCGCTATATACACCTGCTGCTAATTGAATCAATTCGTCAATTACAACGTTGTAACGTTCACCAGTCGCAATATTGATGGCTGCTTGTGTCACCATGAATTGGGAATATGGGGTAATCATTACTGGATAACCTAGTTCTTCACGAACTCGTATCGATTCTTCAATAACCTCATCGACTCGATTTTGAAGATTCAAAGATTGTAACTGGTGACGCAAATTAGAAATAACCCCGCCAGGCACTTGATGGATATATTGCGAGTAATCATACTCAAGAGGCTCACCAATTGGTAAATTTTCTTGCTTAGCAATCTTCATCAAACGATCTGAAATTCTTTTTATCCGCTCTAAATCCAAGTCATGCGATAAATGAAAATAGCGTGCATTGGCAACAGTTGTAAACACCGACGGTTGACCTGATCCATTCGCCAATGGCGGAATCCCTGTATGCAGCGTCCGGATTCCCATTTTCATCGCTTCAACATAAAGCTCATCTGCCAGCCCTGTCGTACAATGAGTATGGAACTCTACAGGAATCCCATTTGCATTTTCAATAATAATCGGTAATAGGGTCCGAAGCCGCTCAACCGTCAACAAACCAGCTGCGTCCTTAAAATAAATGATATCGGGCTCATTTTTCACCACTTCTTGCGTTTTCTTCAGAAAGTACTCATCTGTATGTCTAGGAGAGATACTATAAGCAATGGCATGGGCAATTTCCATTCCTTTACTACGTAAATAAGGTATGAACCATGGAAAATCCGTTTTTAAATTACCAAAAATATTTGCCATTGTTTGTACTCGATTAATGGCACCCCGTTCAATTAATAAATCGTAAAATAACTTGGCAACGGATGGAGGAGTTTCTAATAGTTCAAAAAGAACTAGTCCCGGTTCACCCATAAATGCTTTTTTCGCATTCGGCATTTTTTTCCCAACCATTTCTGCTAACGACCATGGATCTTCTTTTAATTCACGGATAATTTTTTTGAAATTGTAAGGCATTAATGGAACCTCTACCACTTGAAATCCCGATCGATCAAGATCTTCCGCAACGGCTTCAACCATGCCCGTTCTGGATTCAGCTGCCCAAAGACTTTGCGTTCCATCCCTAAGAGTTGTATCTACAAATTGCAAATTCTTAGCCATTGATTTTCCCCCTTGATTTCCTTTATTCAAGCGTTTTAATTAAAATTTGCTAAGGGTAAACATATCTAATGAAATCAATTTCATGAACCTTGTTTCTCGACATCTTGTATTGCAAGCCATTTAGAAAGATGCTGGAGCTTTAATTATTATGAATATTCAGAATCAAGACTCCGAATTTCCCCATCAAAGGCCTTCTTAATTCGTTTACCTGGGAGGATGTTAAAGTGTTCCAATCAACATATTTTGCAAAGTATTTTTTTGATGAATTCCCCTTTTCAAGTCATCTTGATGTAAGCGTTCTCTTTTTTTAAAAAAAGGTATTTTATACTGCCGTATTTACCTCCTTATCCCTTATAAAGTTATTGCTCTTGTTAGTATTCCTACAAATCCCCAAAACGGAATATACATTCCGTTTTGATTACTACCAGTTTATTGATTATCTGGAAGATAGTCAATCACTATTTTTCATCGTCGATCCATTTTTCCTTAAAATACTCTATAATAAGTCGTAAGGTCTGCTTACTATTCATTGAAGAAAGGAACTAAATCAAAATTATGGATCTTGAATTTATCACCGCTTCCAAGAGAAAAGATGCCAATAAAAATGCTGCCAAAATCCTTGAAGCGGCTAAGAAAGTATTTGCCCAGAAGGGTCACGAAACAACGATCGAAGAAGTAGCGTTAGAAGCCAAGGTTGGGGTAGGTACAATATATAGACGATTCACTAATAAAAACCAATTAGCGAATGCAGTCGCCTATGAGGTTATAGCAGAAATATACGAAGAACAGGCAGGCATTCTGCAATCGAATCTATCCACGATCGAAAAGGTTAGGAATGTGTTTGCTTGCTATGCAAAAATCACTATAAAATATGGAGAAATCCATCAAATGATCGTTGATTTATTAGTCTCGGAGAAAGGAGAGGAGAACCTTAAAGAATCTTTTTTATTAGGCTTAAAGAAACTTTATGCTGAGGTTATCACAAATGGGCAAAAAGAAAACATCTTTAGGGAGGGAGACCCAAGGTTATATGAAATCATTCTCCAAAATATGATAAATCCGCAAATGGTCAAACAAATAGCTGAAATCATCCCGTTAGAACAAACACCAAGCTTCTTGGCCGACGTGGCCCTCAATGGCATATTGCAAAAAAAATAAGGAATGGCGATCTAAATGGTATATAATGTTGGTCTCCTAAGATTTCCGTTTTTTAATGTAATCGTTCACAAAATTGGCTCGGCTCAAGTAAAATCTTCCTGCATCCATGCCTTTCTTGAGAATTATACATAAAAACCTTTGGCATCCTTCACCAAAGGTTTTACGACGTTCCCGCCAGCAGTCCATCTTTCGTAACGTAAGATGTTCATTTCCGTTTGTGTTGCTTGAACCTTTCAGTTACGTTCTCATCGAAGTCAATAAATGATGATTGCTGCTAAAATTACCGCAACTAGTGCAAGTAAATTCGCACAGGTCATTCCTATGAATTGATACGTAAAGCCGTTTTTGTGATTAAGTCCCGTTAATGCGAATAATGTCAGCACAACCCCAGTGTGCGGCATGATTGTCAAGACAGAGGATGCAATCGCTGAGACCCTATGGATCACATCGGCGTTGATTCCCATATCCAAATAACTTTGGCCAAAGGCTTGCATGACAATCCCTAATGCGCCTGAAGAAGAACCTGTTATGGCACCAAAAACTGCCGAAGCGACCGATAAACTGATTAGCGGATTACCTGGAATCCCCAAGATCGTATCGGAAATATATTTAAATCCAGGTGCGAGCGTTATGATTACACCAAAAGCCACAGCTGATGAAGTTAAGAAAACGGGCATGATGGAACCGCTTGCTCCTTCATTTATCAACGCTTTTTGACTTGGAATGAATTTGTTAAAGACAAATGCTGAAACGATGATCGCAACGACTAATCCTATTATAAGAATATTGCCCACTTTTAATGTACTGCCCACCAAAATGATGGCAATCAATAATAATATAGGAAGGATACTGATGAAAACGCTGGGAAGCTCTTTTTTCACATCTTCCTCCGAACCGGAAACATCAAAATCAGCAAACGTTTCTCCCTTAGCCATGCTTTTCTTTAACATGGAATTCATATACCACAGTGTAAACGCAATGGCCACTACCGTTCCGATAATGCCTAAAAGCGGTGCTGCCGTTAATGAAGTACCCAGATAGGCAGTAGGAACAACATTTTGTATGGATGGAGTACCAGGCAGCATCGTCATCGTAAATGAACCAAATCCGAGTGTAACCGGAATCAAAACTAGGTTCCATGCAATATTTAATTGCTTGAATAATGGTTTTGCAAGCGGAATGAGTACAAAGATCACCACAAATAAACTAATTCCGCCATATGTTAAAAGGGCGCTAATAAAGAAAATGGCTACCAATACTGGAAACGGCTTTTCCGTGCCTGTTTTTTCTAAAACCTTTTCGGCGATTGATTGCGCCGCCCCACTCACATCGATATACTTCGCCAAAATGGAACCTAAGATGAATATGGCAAAAAAATTAATCACGAAACTTGTAAGACCCGTCATATACGAATTCTCTTTTCCTATCAAGGCAGGAAACAAATCCATCTGATTCGTTAAAATGACGATAACACTAGCAACAGGAGCGACAATCAATATGCTAAACCCTTTCATTGCCGCATATATAATAAATGCAATCGCTAATACTATACCTACCACTTGAATAATTTCCATAATGTTCTCCCCTCAACATTAACCCTTCAAACAGGCTTTGGCCTTTATATATCAACGCACATTAAGTACTACATTGATTCAATTCAACAAAAGCTATACCTGGATGAATTTAATGATAAAATAAGCGGAATCATACCCCTATCATTCCCCTTATTCTCTGATAGATGATTTAAATGAATGATCGTTGCCTCTTTAAATGATATAGCTGTAGACTGCTTCCCATTCACTTTGTCACCTACATAAAAGTAAGCTTGCCCCATGGTTCCATCGTAGCTTTCCCCATAAGACATACCTAAATAAACGAAACAGCTTCCATTATATTTTTCTCATTTAAAGCATTTAACTTTATAATTTGTTACCTGCTTTATTATATTGATAGAATAAATATAATAAAAATATATATTTTTTATAGAATATATTCATAAAAATTATAAATGGCGTACGACAAAGATTCCTTTATCCTTATATCCTATATTACTAATAGATTAGGATAGGAGAGAAATTAAAATCTTGTTACTATTACATAGGGGTTAATTATGGGGCGCATATACAGTGTCCATCCAATCATGAAGGTTTACAAATATTTAGAAATAGCTAGGAAATGCATTAGTATAAAAATTTTCATAAATAGAGAGACTTCGGAAAACCGGAAGTCTCTCAACTATATGATAAATTAAATATGCTTTTCCTGAAATCTCTCTATTAAGATCTCTATAATGGCCATATCCCCAACTATCCCCAATGGGTTTGGTATTTTTTTAGCCTCTTTCTCCTCTATTATTTCACAATCAAATATTTCCCTGTCACTACTTCCTTTGCTTCTGTAATATTTTCCTTCCATACAAGCCACATAATCAATGTTTTGTAATTCTTCATCAGAAAATATATCCTCAGTATACTGACTAGTCAACTTCCAATCATAACTCATTATTGATGCCTATCCAGAATTAGCTATCATTAAAAATTTATGCTCCCTAATACATGAATATATTTCTTCTACCTCTAAAGGGTTGTCTGAGAAAACATCTAAATATCCAATGCTAATATTATCATATTTATTAAGGACTAAGTCCCCTCTGATAACCGCACCATATGTATACTTTTGTATATCATCGAGAAAAATTTCAAAGATTTGACCTGTTTTTATTTGTTTAACAATTGCTTCCTTATCCATACATCCTCCATATCTATAGGCTCAGTTAAAGTTCAATTTTTATTTTTCATACATTAAAAATGGTTATTAATACTTTACGATTGTTGAAATACCTTATTCTGTAAAAAATACTTATGACTTAACTCTTCTACCCATTTTTGGGGATTCACCTGATAAGTTCCATATTTATTTTGATACGTTAAACTCCCAGCATTAATCACAATTGGTTCAGGGTCATCCATTCATCTTCTTTGATAATTCTCAAAGGCGTGTTGATTTGGAAATTGTAATTTTTTTCAAGATACAATAAAAATAATTGATTATCAGCACCGGAGATTTCATAAATGTAAGGCAAGATAAAAAGCCATTTGACCAATTTTCCCCATCCATCGGCATCGACTATTCTCACCCACAAACCTGTAAAATCTTCCATTGTCCAAAGACAGTACAATTATTATATTTTTGTATTTCATCAGGTATTATAAAAGATTTGGATGACGCTAAAAATATAAATGCAGCCATATCTCCACCCCTTTTACAATTGCATTGTATTATTTGTTGGACATTATATTGAACTTGGACAAGCAGTATCCGTCATTTCAAATACAAATGATGATAATGGGACTCTTTAATATTGTGATTAGTTCTTTCGTTGCTACGTCTATCTACAAACAGGTACCACGCAAGATAATTATCAAGATACTTTGTTGTCAATCCTTTATAACGGTCTAACCACTCTTTCATTTGAAAATGGAGACCATTTACATTTTGAATGTGATACAAACCCTTGATAACGTGTTTTCCATCGTTTAATTTAATGCGATAATGATCTATTCCTTACCTTTCCCATATGTTTTAAAGGCTCCAAGCATCTGTAACAAGTACATTATCGGCTGTCAGTTTAGAACCAATCATATTATCGACCTTTGTTTTCACAACCCGCCCCATACAAGCAACCTGGGAAACTGTTGTTTTGGTAATGTCTCTTGCAACAAGAACACATACTTGTTCGTGGCTTATCCCTCTATGTTTAGGGTTTCCACCACACGAGGCTGTTTTTGTCTGCCTAACACAAAAAAACGGTTTTACTCACCTTCTGAAACCGCCCTCTGAATGAATGATCTGACCCGTGATCCAGTCTGCTTCCTCGCTTACGAGAAATTTAATCGTGTTTGCAATATCTCTTGGCTTTCCTATTCTTCCGAAGGGAAACATCGGTTTAAGTGCATTTTTTATTTCCTCTGTCATCCACCCTGTATCAGTTGGACCAGGATTTACTGCATTAACCGTAATTCCTAAGGGGGCTAGTTCAGCTGACAATGTAATGGTCAAAGCATCGACTGCTCCTTTTGTCGTTGCATAGGCCAATTCTCCTGGCATCGGGCCTTTAAATTGTCCAGAAGTGAGATTGACTATCCTTCCGCCCGATTTCTTCTCAAACCTTTGAGCGAATTTACTGCTTAATAATGCTGTTGCACGAACATTCACCATATAATGTCGATCCAATTCTTCGGCGGTAATATTGGAATAATCGTTGTTGGTCGAGTATGCTGCGTTATTAATCAAGATATCCGGATGACCGAGTTGATGGGAGACTTCGTTTAAAAGCAGCTCAGGCGCATGAGTCTGAGTTAAATCCAGCTCCATGGATGATACCTTTATACCTTTTTTCAATAACGCTTCTTGTAATTTCATGGGCTCACCGGATTCAATACCCCAAGGCATTTTATAATCATATTCGGTCCAATAAGTGAAAAATATATGGTAACCCGATTCAGCTAACTCCTGACAAATGGCAGCTCCAATCCCTTTCAGTCGGCTTACACCAGTAATGATCGCAATTTTCCCTTTTAAGTGGCTCATTATTTTTCCCCCATGATAAAAGTAAGTTTATTCACAGATTTCCATAAAACTCCCTTTAATTAAACGAAATATTCCGTCATCCGAATTCATATCAACGAGTATTGCTCCGCCATCAGCTTAGGCACATTATTTTTCTTCGCTTCTACTGCAAAAGCAACCTGGATGAACGTCTCACATATTACCTGATGCATGATGGAAGCGGAATTCAATTATTATTATATAACATATTCATTATAGGAGAGCTTCCGAAGAAATTATAAGTTCTAGAAAAACAAAAAATCCCTAACTAACCATTCAAGGCAATTTAGTTAGAACTTAATTTTTGAAATACTCAAAAGTACCTGTTCTTATTTTCTTAGGTAAAACGAGGATGAGCTCCTTATCCAACCAGGCAATGTTTTTATAACGGAGAAAAACACGCATGTTTTCTTCTGCCCCAAGGCATCACCAAGTTATTTGTATCAGAAGAATTGAAGGACCCTTTTCTTCATATAGCAGTTCTACCTTCACTATATTTTTACATCGGCAGTTTGGTTTTACTCCTTCCAGTTTCTATCACATCCCACAAGGAATGTTCTTCGAGTGACTTAACTAGCCTATATCCTCCCTTTACGACTGAGACGGAACTAACGATTCCAGCTATGGTTACCTTACCGAAAACCTCTGAAAGAAACGTCTCCGAAGTGCTTGGAATTTCGCTAATCTTTAATGCCGACACTATCCTTTGAGTCCATATCGCTCAAATAAACAAGGCCATGTAAAGCATATTCAGCCCCGACACTATATTTCCTAAATGCTCAACAGCTTTGGTTTTAATGATTATCGCTAGTATCTTAGGAGGATGCAGGGTGTTTGTCACAAAGGCAAAATGCTAGACAGTCGATGAATTATTGAATTTGACAAATATCCTTATTGTGATTATATTAAGGACAGTCTCGATCGTCGATTATATTTATCTGTAATAGAATGGGAAAATAACTCAAAGGAGAAATACAAATGAACACGACCCTTATTATAAATGCACATCCAAAAGTAGATGCCCCTTCTTCATATAGCGTACAAGTTTTTAATCATTTTTTGAAGGCATATAAACAATTAATTCCTGATAGCGAAACAATCGAACAGATCAATCTATACCGTGATGCGGTGCCAATGATCGATCAAACGGTTTTAAGTGCATGGGAAAAACAACAAAAAGAACAAGAGCTAACAAGCCAAGAACGAAAAGTTATGGAGCGGATGTCCGGCATCCTGCAACAATTTAAACGTGCAAATACGTATGTCATCGTTTTACCATTGCATAATTTTAACATTCCATCAAAGCTAAAAGATTATATGGATAATATATTAATTGCACGTGAAACGTTTAAATACACGGAAAACGGCTCAGTCGGCCTGCTTAAAGACGGCAGAAGGATGCTTGTTATCCAAGCAAGCGGCTCCATTTATACTAATGATGATTGGTATACAGAAATTGAATATTCCCATAAATATTTGAAGTCCATGTTCAATTTCCTTGGCATCGAAGATTATCAAATGATCCGGGCACAAGGCACTGCCTTTCTGGAGCCCAATGAAGTACTGAATGAAACATACAAAGAAGCTGAAGAAGCGGCTTCAAGATTGGCTACTAAATAAGAATTACTATGAAAAGAAGGGAAATGTCAACATTAATTAACTGGGCATTTCCTTATTTAACTAATGGCACGACGGTTCCTACAGAGTTTTCTCACTCTCTTAATCTATATTAATCTAAATGCTTCAATTCTGTTGTGTATCAATCAGGGAAAAGTAGTCCTTATCTAAAGAAAAAGCCAAGGCTTTAAAAAAAGCGCTTGGCTACTCTGTTTAATTTAAATATCTTTAGTAAAGATCAGTAGGTTAAACAAGATGAACGGATGATACAGATGTAAGCTTACTTGAACTTAAGAGCAAACGCCTTTAAAGCTAGCAAGTAATCTTTACCATATTTAGAAGTCGCTTATTTCCCAAATGAAGGTTTGGTTCGCCACAATCTTCAATTCATAATTCTTGTTCAATGTTTATAAAGGATCCACTTACAAAATACCGAATTTTGCGAAAGCTTCAGATACTTTCATACCTTTCAAGATATGATCGCGAACCATATTCTCGCCCTTAACTTTTTCAAAAGCTTTATTAACAACCTCTTCTTCAATTGCCTTTGGTACTACTACAATGCCATCGATATCACCAAAAATTAAATCTCCAGGCTCAATCATGACATTTCCCACTTTAATTGTTACGTCATAATCGATTACTTCATTACGAGCATATGAATCCGTTGGTCTCATACCTTTTGCGAATACAGGAAATCCTAGCTCTTTAATTTTTTTTATATCACGACATAATCCATCAATGACAGCTCCACGACCACCAGCGACTTTAGTAGCTGTCGACATTAGTTCACCAAAAAATGCTGAACGCTCTGAACCGCCAACATCACCAACGAAAACTTCCCCTGGTCGAATACTGTCAAGTACTTCGATTTGTTTTTTATATGGTTTTTCAGGTTCACGTGATACATCTGCCACTTGAACCGTTTTAGCATAACCGCAGATAACCATATCCGGATCTAGAGGACGAATATGGAGGGGAAGCGCTTGGTTTTTCCAACCAAGGCTATCTAAAATATCCGATATGACTGCTGTATATAGATTTTCCTGTAGTTCATTTAAATACGCTTGAATGTTCATTTTCATTCAACCTCTCCTTTAATTATCTTTTTTGCTGCATTACAAACAAAACGCAAGATATTGGTTAGCGGTAGGAGTGATTCCATAAAAATTTATCATTGTTTATTTACGAATTTGCTCCACCTTACTTAAATCAATCACTTCTAGTTTATCAATAATGAGAAGGAAGCTTATTCCGCCTAATAACGCGACTGCACTAGTGTAATACATTGCCCAATGAAAACTTTGAGTTTTATCTAGTAAAGTACCAAAAATGATAGGACTGATGATACCCGCTAGATTTCCTGCGACATTAAGAATCCCTCCCACCGTACCCACCATTTTTTTGGGTAATACATCCCCCAATGCGACCCAGCCCATATTAGCGTAAGCGTTTGCAAAGAAGGCAATCGACAGAATGATAACCGCTATTATGGGTGACCCTTCAAAAAAGTTTGCCAAGCAAATGGTCGATGATATGATTAAACCTGAAACAATTGGTATTTTACGGGCAGCAGTAAGAGAAACCCCTTTTTTTAATAGGCTATCGCTTAGGAAACCACCAAATAATACCCCCGCCATCGCCATTAAATAAGGCAATGAAGCAATGAATCCTGCTTTAGCTATCGGTAGATGGAGCCCTTGTTCTAGATAAACAATAAACCATGTCAAAAAGAAATATAGCGTGGAGGCAGCAGCAAACTGAGCAAAGAAGATTCCCCATACTCTTCTCTGCTTGACAACATAAATGACCTCTTGTAATGTGATTTTTCGGCTAATATTTAGCTGATGCCCAGAGTCGTACCCCCCATTCGCCTTAATATAGTCTAGTTCGCTTTTGTTCACAAGCTTGCTTTCTTGGGGGTTTCTATAAAACATGAGCCAAATAACTCCGAACATAATTCCTACAGCACCCGTTACAAAAAATACAGATTCCCAGTTTATTTTTGCTACCATCAGACTAAGTAAAGGTGTGAAAATTGCCAATCCGATATATTGTCCAGAAGAATATATACTGGTTGCTCGTGCACGTTCATTATTAGGGAACCATAGCGTAGCTATTTTTGCGTTACTTGGATATCCAGGTGCTTCCGCAATTCCAATCAGCATTCTACAGATTAGTAGCATCATGAAGGAAGCAGTGGTGGTTGTGAATATTTGATGGGTACTGAATCCCATCATCAATGTGAAAAAGCTCCATAAAATGATTGCCCATCCATAAAGACGCCGTGGACCTATACGATCCAGCAACCATCCGACAGGGATTTGAGCAAATACATATGCCCAGGTGAAAGCAGAAAATAAAAAGCCCAATTGTGATGAAGTAAGTCCAAGTTCCTCTTGAAGGCTTGAGCCTGCTACTGACAAATTAGCTCTATCCATATAGTTGATGGCTGTCGCCAAGAAAAGTAATATCAGGATAAAAAATCTAAATCTAGTAGGCTTTTGACTTTGATCTGGATTCGGATCTTTTAATGGCTCCATCATGATCTCACCCTTTGATCTGACTTACAGTTAATTTCCCATATCGTTTTACCATTCACTCGATTCATAACAAACTCACCCTTTCAGAAACGTCTTCAAGTAAACTCAGTTCCCAAGCCAAACTCCATCAGCAGTAAATAAAATGACCATGAATCCAGTTAAAAGCTTCTGAAACAGAAAAAAGAAAAATACTAAAAAAAACATTTGAATTTCTCAACGTCATGCAGGTATTGCCTTGTGAGCACTTCTGATAAGTGTAAATTCACCTTTTAAGAACATGTGCCTATCCACCTGCAGCACGGTATTAGCTGGTTACATGGATAAAGAATAGCCCAAATGAGATAAAACATCACTTATACGCACAGCCAATCTGATGTAAACATGCTTCTTCCTCCATAAGTAGATACAAATTGGAGTTCCTGATAAAATACCTAATTTGTATTTTTAACCACTCACTCTGAGCCCCTTTCTTTTATTTGTTCTTAACTTTCTCTAAGACCTCGCCAAAGAAAAGTTCTCCTTCTTTTGCGTATTTCTTTGCAACGATTTCATTTAATTCGTACCCAAGCCCCGGACCTTCCGGAACCTTGATATAACCATTTTGAATAAGGGGTTCTCCTTCATGCATAAGTAAATCGTTCCAGAATGGCACACTATCAGCATGATACTCCAAGGCGATGAATCCTAAACTTGCAGCAGCTACGTGAACAGAGGCCAATGTACCGATGGGACTGGCAATGTTATGTGGCACAACACCGACAAAGTGATTTTCTGCCATATCTGAAATTCTTTTGGCTTCCCAAATTCCACCGACTTTTTGAAAATCAGGAGCTATGATGTTCATTGCCCCGGATTCCAGCACTTCACGGAAAGCATGGCGTAAATACAGGTTTTCACCACTAGCTATAGGCGTTTTCGTATTTTTAGTAACTTGACACAGTGCCTTTAAATTTTCTGGAGGAGTTGGATCTTCTAGCCACAATAAGCCGTATGGTTCTAATTCCCATGCTAAACGCAACGCATCATTTGGGTTATAACGCCAATGGCAATCGATTGCAATATCAATGTCCCAACCTACTTCTTTGCGGATTGCTTCTACAAAGCCAACCATTTGTTTAATCTCCATATTATGAAGTGCACGGTTGTAATCATCCATTGTAAATTTTGATGGGACATCAACGTCGAATTTCATTACATTAAATCCTTTAGCAACGGTTTCACGAGCTTGTTTCGCATAGGCTTCCGGGGTATAGTTGTCCAAATTATCACTTCCAAAGAAACGAATAGCGTTATCAGGGTTTTCATGTTCCATTCGAACTCCTAGTTCTGTCATCCATTTTGTTTGTCTCGGTCGTAACACATTATTCAAAGATTCAAGGTCATCTCCACCATGAGCGTCGCAATAGATCCGGATTTTATCACGGTATTTTCCGCCTAATAATTGATAAATAGGTACACCTAACTCTTTTCCTTTCAAATCCCATAACGCGGATTCAATACCAGTGATAGCATTAATGGCAAATCCGGCAATAGATCCTGCTCCAGAAGTAGCATGTTGTAACTCTACGAACAAGCGCTCGATATTGCGTGGGTCTTTCCCGATAATAACTTGTTTAAGATCTTCAATGATATTGGTTAGTCCAGGAGCAAAAAAACACTCGCCAGTACCAAATGTACCTTTATCAGTGTAAACGCGTACATAAGTCCAATCAAAGTTAGCTTCTACTACAGCTGTACGAACATCAATAATCTTCATCATATCTCTCCTTTTTAACTACACTCATTCGTGAAAATTGGTAATATAAGCAGATGGCATTTGTTGATGGGCTTTTTACTCGTATGGAAGCTTCAAGGATACCCCCTTCCACTTTTTCAATATTTGAAGGACAATAAAGTTATATATAATTAACAATATTATACTTTATTAACAGTATTATATTTAATAAGGACACTTTCGTCAACGAATTATATATAATATTTAAAATTATATATAATTTTAAGGTACGTACTTATATTGTTTAATTAGTTATTGAAATACTCATGTTCCCTGGGGAGGGGGCGTTGCTTCAGTCAACCTTGACGAAAGAAAAGCCTATTTTACTAAATATCGGTTTACAACTCTGGCTTCATTTCACTTATTTACCATTTTTATAGTCCTAAAGGGAAGGTACGCTTCTGCCGAAATAAAATATTTATTATGCGCAATATTAAAAGGGGTGTCCTCAAAGATTACTTTGGGACACCCCTTCATTTATCATTGGATATTTGTTCTATCAGTTCCTTGTTTTCAAGAAAATATTCCATGATATGATTTTTAAAGGCTGTTCTTGCCTTCTCTATGTTTTTAGACTCTAAAACTTTTACAAGATTAAGGTGATCATTGTAAACTTCTTTCTGTTTATTTTCAATCATGGGATGCATGAACATAATAAATCTCCGGATATGTCCATCAAGAGTTTTCCATATTCTCCTATAAATATCGATATTTGACCATTTAATAATTGTATAATGAAATTCTAAATCTAAAGCCGACTGGGCAGAGTAGTTATCCATTTTATTTATTAATGCCATTTTATCTATAATATCGTATAGTTCGCCTATATTTCGTTTGGTTATGTTCGGTAATATATGCGATAAAGCATTTTCTTCAACTTCTGAACGCAGCAAAAATATATGATACATCTCCGACACATTAATCTCGGTTACGAATGGTCCTCTGTATTTTATTGACTTAACAAGACCTTCTTCCTCTAAACCTCTTAAAGCTTCTCGGACGGGAACTTGACTGATACCCATGTTCTTTGCTATTTCCGTTTCTACTATTCTTTGACCTGGCTTGAGTTTATTGGAAATTATGTCTTCTCTCAATACATGCCTTACGTCATCCTTTAATGATCCTTTTGCCATTTCTGTTCAATTTTCCTCCTTCGTTATACGTTTACTACCTCAATTCCACATTGGTTTCCATTCTTATTGAAAAGTGATGCCAATTGCTCTAGTAACCGGAAACACAAAAGGGTAATCGAGCGGTACTTTATAAAAGGCCGTTACAATTACACTTACAATTAAATTTTTTCCTATATTAAGTTTATATTTACCAATAATAACATACAGCTAGTATTCCCGTAATAAGCAAAGCATTTAGCGTTCAATTTATGATGATGAAAAAACTACTATAAATCAGTATAGCGAAATTTAAATTTAAAAATCAAATTTTTAGCTATATTCAGGAAAACCAATGTTAAATATATTCTATCGAGGTGTAATTTTAAATACATATTTCACCTTTATTATTTTTCTAGTTTTTGGGCTTTGTGTTAGGGGTTGATTAATCTTTTCTGTATGTTTTTTTACCGTGTAAGATATCCCACGTGTTCTTCCTCTCTTACTGAAGCATCGAGGGATTTTACAGTCGAGCCGCTTTCACTATCTTTAAGAACCAAAACACATAAACAAAAAAATTGTAGACAAACTCAATTTTCATCGGGATTGTCTACAAAGAAAGAAGGCAGCCAATCAGCTGCCCCTCTTTCTTTTATGATATTCATCACGTTAGCCTATATTTTCAGTTCCTTCGGTCAAATATGTCCATGCATATTGAGCATAAAGCTCTGCACCTGTAGCAAGCGCATCCTCATCGATATTGAAATTCCCGTGATGGTGGGCCCATTGCGTATCTTTTTCAGCGTTCCCAGCACCAACCAATGCGAAGCTTCCAGGTACTTCATCTAAAAAGAAGCTAAAGTCTTCCCCGCCCATTGTGGGCTTTTCATTATATAAGACGGCTTCTCCAAACGCAGCCACTGCCGTTTTTTGCACTAGCTTTGCACTGGAGGCATCATTGATGACAGCCTGTGTGCCGCGTTTATACGCAACCTCAGCAGTGGCCCCATAGATATTGGCAACATTTTCAGCATAAACCTGGAGCTGCTGTTCAATATGGTCACGTGTTTTGGGATCAAAACAGCGGACGGTCCCTTCAATGACGGCATTTTCTGCAATGACATTGAATCGGGTGCCAACGTCCATTTTCCCAACAGTCAAAACAGCTGGAAGTTGCGGGTCGACCGTCCTTGATACGACAGTTTGAACATTCATGACGAAGGAAGAAGCAACGATGGTTGCATCAATACAATCCTGTGGCATTGCACCATGCCCCCCTCTTCCTTTAAACTTTACGGTAAAGATATCTGCTGAAGCGAAGGAAGGACCTTGCGTGCAAGCGACCTTGCTTGTTGGCATTTGCGACCAAATATGTATGCCAAAAACATTATCGACTCCTTCGACTGCCCCTTGCTTGACCATTTCCTTTGCACCTGCTGCCACTTCTTCAGCTGGCTGAAAGATCAAACGAACATTCCCTGGTACATCCTCTTTAACGGCATTCAAGGCCTTTGCTGCAATCAATAACATGGCTGTGTGTGCATCATGACCGCATGCATGCATTTTCCCCGCTTCTTTTGAAGCATATGGCAAATCTTTATTTAATTGCTCAACAGAAAGTGCATCCATATCCGCTCGTAATGCTACCGTTTTTCCAGGCCTGCCTCCTTTAATTTCCGCAATAACGCCTGTTGGTTCCGCTTTCCGGTAAGTGATTCCTAATTTTTCAAGGTATTCGCAAACATATGCAGTCGTATTTACTTCCTCCCAAGATAACTCAGGTTCGCTATGAAGTTTTCTGCGTATTTCCGTCAATTCAGCACCGTGGTCTTGAATAGCTGCTTTTATCGTTTGATTGATCATCTTCATTCTACCTCCGTTAATCGTTTGGCCACTTCATAAAATATTTGCACACCATTCGCCAAATGACGTGCATCAGACCATTCCTCTGGACAATGACTTAATCCTGCTTTACTAGGAACAAACAGCATGCCGACATCAGTCACATCGGAAAAAACCATCGCATCGTGGCCTGCTCCGCTGTTAATCGAGCAGTATGGAATCCCTAAATCGGCACATTTCTCTTTTAATAAAACGCTAATCCCTTCATTCAAGATTTTAGGCGGCATATATAACAGCTGTTCAGCAGTTGTGTGGAAGCCCTGTTCATGAAAGGAATCAATTAGTTCATGTATTTTGCTGATGATACGGGTAATATGTTCTTCCTTGCCAGATCGAATGTCCACCGAAAATACCACTTTATCGGGAATGACGTTTGCCCCATTTGGAAAAACATGAAGGCGGCCCGTGGTAATGACCGTACCTTCTCCCTCCTTGACTGCTAAGTCCGGTAAGCGGGAAATGATTTGGGCAGCCGTAACCAATGCATCGGTACGGCGATCCATTGGAGTTGTACCTGCATGTCCCGCCTTCCCTTCCACCGTTACTTCCAGTTGGGTTATCCCAACGATGGCTTCTACAACCCCAATGGGGATATTCTTCTCTTCAAGAATGGGCCCTTGTTCTATATGCAATTCGAGGAAGGACTTGATGGTGTCCGATTCTCGCTTTTTCGGAAGGGAACTATCGAGTCCGATTTTTGCCATCGCTTCTATTGTTGTGATTCCTTCCTTATCCTTCAGGTTTTTAAAACCTTCCTCACTAAGCGAGCCGATCATCCCTCTCGACCCCATTAGTCCCCCGCCAAAACGAGAACCTTCTTCTTCAATGAGCGCAACGATTTCCAATGGATATTTAGGTCTCAATCGATTTTCGGTAAAAAGGCCTGCCACCTCAAGAGCGACAATCACGCCAGCTGGCCCGTCATACGCACCGCCATTCGGGACGGAATCAAAATGTGAACCGAGCAGCACACTCGGTCCATCCTTTATAGTGCCGTCAAGCTTTCCAAAAATATTCCCCAAGCCATCTTCCCGAACCGTTAATCCATACTCCATCATTTTATCTTTCATATAATTCCGAGTAAGCAAGTCTTCCTTGCTATACGTTAGCCGGGTAGTCCCTTTTCCTGGTGTTGCTGTATATCTGCTCAAATCATTTATTTGTTTTTCTATACGTTCAACAAGACTCACCTATAATTCCTCCCATCTTACAAAAATTGCACGAATATTCCTGCTAAAATGACCGAAACGATCGTTACTGATATGAATCCGCCAACAAGCATCGGCGGCAGCATATGACTTAGCAATGCTTCTTTTTCTTTTTCATCCTTTGTCAAGGAATTGACCACTTCATTGGTGATGATGTAATCGGCTGGAAAACCGTATAATGCCGTCAAGGATACAGCAAAGGCCATTTCCTTGCTGACTTTTAATAACTTCCCTGCTATGAACGAGAATATATACATCCCCAGCACAGCCAAGATAATGCAAACGACAAGAGGATAAAGGATTTCCATCATCATGCTTGGTGTTGCACTTTTTAATCCGTCAAAAACGAAAAGCATGAGGGCCATGATCGCAAAACCAAACCCATTCGCTTTTTGCAAAGCCTGTCTTTCCAGGAAACCGATACTTTTTGCAATGACCCCAAAAAGCAAGCAAAGAACAAAAGCATTGATGGAAATAATCGGAGCCAAACCAGTTGAAACTAGATAAGCGAGAAAAGCAACAACCGCGAGCCTGAAAAATTTAAAATATTCCGTATTATATTTTTCCGGAAGCTTTTTAAACAGCTTAAGTTCCGCCATGCCTCCCGCATCAGATGCCGAAGCACTCTTTTTGACAGCCAATTGTCCATTTCGATATTGCCCAAGAAGCTTCTTGCCTTCTTTCTTCAACACAATGGATGTCAAAGGATAGCCAGCGAAGCCTTGCATCACATAAATTACGATGGCAAAGACGGATAAGCTCGTAAGACCTGCATCTGCCGCTCCTTCCGACATGATTATCGAAGATACCATGCCGCCGACTAGAGGAGGAATCGCGACAAGCACCGTTTGCAAATCAAAGATAAATATGCCAATTCCAAATAATAATGCCACTATACCAAGGATGCCTGCCAGGGAGATGACAATCGTTTTCCATTGATTCATCAATTCCCGTATCGAAAGCAGCGTTCCCATATTCGTGATCAAAAGGTACATCATCATGGTTGCCACTACGGGCGGAACACCTGCAATTGAAACGATATCCTGCGGGAAAAACGTCCAATAACCAGCTAGAAACAAAATCGCTGAAATAAAAACGGAAGGTACCCAGGCTTTCGTTCGAACCGCCACTATGTCCCCTACAAATAAAATCAAAATTACAATTACCAAAGCCAACATCTGTGACATTTGAGTGCCTCACCTTCTGTATAATAGTTTGAAAATTCTCATAAAATAATATCACTGAATTATATAAATTAAAAGTTAATTCTTTATATTCAGGTAATTATACACAGAAAACAGGAAATGTAAGTGCTTTACCAAAGGGTTTTAATCCATTATATTTACATAAGTTGAAACAACTGGATATATTGAAATAGTATTTTACTCACCAAAGAATAACGTAATAAATGTGTATCTAAACAAACAAAAAAGACCAGGTTGATCTGGTCTCCTTACTTGCATTCTATTTAATGGGCCGTTAAAAAATCAGTCGATCATCTTAACCCTATATCGCAACACAGTTTTTAATTTTGCAGGTTCGACTTTCCTGAAATCCGAAAGATATATTTCTCTATGTTGTAATGAAGTTCTTTCAAGATTATTATGTTCGGTGAATTCTTTCATGAGTTGGAAACTTTGAGGTTCGTCATCATATGGTCCGACATGAAGCATCTGGACAGATAAACCATCTTCAACTGTACCGAACTTTACTTCCTTTAGAAATGGATGAGGTTTCTTTTTCTCTACATGATCAAATGCTCTCTCTACTACTTCTTTTGTGACGAAATCTGGTTGTCTAATCATGATCGTATATAATAATTCTTCTTTAACCAATGTAGTTAATTGCCTGCCCGCTTCTGTTAAATCCCATACACCTTCTAATGGAAATACCGTATATTCGAAATATCCATCGGGAGTGTACCCCTGCTTCGGCATCATTCTCACCGCATACGCTAATGAATAAAGAACGCCTATCTTTTCAGCAAATTCCTGCTCATTTGGATTCCCTTTTCCCTTTATCATAAAAAATTTTTGCTCTGGGATCGTGACAAGTTCAGGTTTTCGCTTTGGAATATATAATTCCTTCTCTTTTTTTCTCCATTCGTATTTCATTATTTTGTTCCCTTCTACTGCTTGATATTTTTGTTATCACTTTTCCATTATACCCCCCGGCTGTGTGCACAGATAAGGGTTTCTAAGCGTTTCTGTCGTAACATCCCGCCCTAAAACAACTCATATGCAGCTTACAAAGCAGGTAAAATACATGGCGTTCTTTCCGGATAACTTTAATATATATAGTCAAGGTTTTTTTGAATTTTTTAAACAGTATAGGCACTTACCCGGTGCCATGGCTGAAAAATATTCGCTTGAATACTTAGGATAACCCTACC
The DNA here is from genome assembly GCF_030271255.1 of Peribacillus folii. Taxonomy (GTDB): domain Bacteria; phylum Bacillota; class Bacilli; order Bacillales; family DSM-1321; genus Peribacillus. The sequence continues at coordinate 375,895 of NZ_JASJOM010000003.1, read as the reverse complement.
TCCAATCGGGATTAAAAAATAAACCAAAAAGAAGCCGCCATCTGGCAGCTAAAATTTCTTTCAATATACTTTTTCAATTTGATGATCGTGATTTTTCTAAGTATTAGATCAGCCCTTCTCATCGTAGGAAGTATATTTTCTTTTAAATTTTCACCATTAATGTCTACCCAAATTTCACTAGCTTTTTCCATTGCTTCTTTCTGGGAAATATCCTTATACCGATGAAAGTAAGATTGTTTATCCTCGAAAGCTGTCTTTTGAAGGAGAAAGAACCTTTCAATATACCATTGCTTTATATCACTTTCTTCAGCGTCAAGATAGATAGAAAAGTCAAAAAAGTCACTTGCAAATAAAGGATTGGAATTTTTGACTTGAAGAACATTAATTCCCTCTACAATAAGGATATCTGGATTTCTTATAATTTTTGTTACTCGGGTACTATGTCGTAGGTTAGATGGGAGTGTACTGGTGCTTCCGCTTTATCCACTCCGGATTTTACTCTAACCATAAAATCAATTAATTTTTGGGTGTCATAGCTTTCTGGAAAATCCTTCCTGCTCAACAGTCCTTTTTTTTCCAAGGTATCCGTAGAGTATAAGAAACCGTCTGTTGTAACCAGATCCACTTTTCTATGGCTTTCCCATTTTGATAAAAGGGTTCTCAACACTCTAGCAGTCGTACTTTTCCCAACTGCAACACTTCCCGCCACTCCAATAATAAAAGGTACTCTTTTAGGGTTTTTACTTAAAAATGAGCAGATAACTCCCTTCCATTGTCTAGCTGCTTCCGCTTTTAGGTTCATTAAACGTGATAAGGGTAGGTAAATCTTCTCCACTTCTTGAAGAGAAATTACATCATTTGTTCCTTTAACATCCTCTCATTCTTTTTTTGATAACAACAGCGGTGTTTTATTACGTAATTCAGCCCATTCTTCTCTATTTAATTCTGTATGGGTTTGAAATATATTCATATCTAAATTTACCTCATTGGTTTTTATTAATTGCTTGTTATATAAATTTACCACGCCTAAATTCAAACAACACGAGTTTTTTAATAGTGGCTTCTCCTACTCTCTGGCCTTTATGTAAGAAAAAACAACCTTGCAATAACATTTTGCTTGCCTTATATAAAGATACCCCTGTAAAAGTAGTGGTATAAGTGAAAGGATATCAATTTTGCTTCAAGTTCTTTTCTTATTTAAATCATCGTCATGCCAATTTCTCAATGGTCGCTTAATAAACTATTGGATTGTCCGCCAAAATGACACAAGAAACAAAATATCACGAATTCAGGGGATGGGTAAATTCAAATAAATAAGACTCGCCACTATTGTTAGATATTATGAGGTGATATGATTCGGCTTTTCCGGGTCATGTAAATAACGCGTTTGAACCCTTTTTTGACGTCAAAACTATTTATGTTTATGTTGACATTTATTCGGCTTGAAAAGAGTAGTTTCCCTCTTTGTAAATTTTCAAGAGGAGTTTCAGCGTAACCCCGAATCTTGTTACACCATGTTTTGCTTCAATCACGTCGAACTTATCGTCTTGACTAAAGCAACATCTTTTTAGGTCTAACTTGCCTCCTTCAAATGTCAGCCACACTCTTAACTTCCATAACAGATAACGTTTCATTTAAGTAGAATGCTTGATGGTCTGTCATTTCTTTTTCTGCTGCTTCCCGAAACTTCCACGAATGACGAATGGCAATGTATTCACCTCCCATTATTTAGACTTCACACATAAGCACGATAAATTTTCATGTTACAGCCTAACCTAGTTATTGCTAACTAAATTTTCATATTTATTCACAACTTACCTGCTTTAATTTGGTATAATTATCCTATAAAGGAGGTGAAAAAAATGACAAATGCCTATCAAAAAATCAATGCAAACGAATTTGCTATGAATGTAATGAAATCCACAGTTGTTTATGGAGACTCCCCAGAAGCCATTGCTGATCAAAAACTAGTGTTGTATTTAGCCGCCTATGGGAAAGCAACAGCATATAACTCACCCATACTTGGTTTAAAAGAGGCTATAAAAAAGAATGAAAGAAGAGACGTTCTCGATTATCTAGCTAAGTTAAGCTTCTAACCTTCTACTCTTTACGTTCAATGTGTGAATGAGTGATTTTTGCTATTGAACCCTTCCTCATCACTCAACCCTTTTTATCACGGCTCCTTACAAGAAACCATAGCTTCTCGCTGCCTACTGACATAAGGTGATAGAAAAATAATTGGTAATGGTGAGACTTGGTTCATGAAGAATGCAATATATTCCTTACCGGAATGTGAGAGCAAGAGGATCATATTTTCATCTTATATTATTTGGCTATTTATACAGGAATGTGGCGAGGAGAATTACTGGGGTTAAAATTAAAGAATATAGACATAAGCCATTTTGTGGTCATTTACCGGAAAAAAGCAATGAAAAACCCCTTTTCATCAGGGTTTTCCATTGCTTTTAATTACATGACCCGTTTGAACATTTTCTCCATTTCATAAATGGAATAGGAGATGATGATGGGCCTTCCGTGCGGGCATGTGAAGGGGTCGGTCGTCCTCCTTAGTTCATCGAGCAGTGCTTGTATTTCGTCATTGCGCAAATGACGGTTTGCCTTGATGGAGGCTTTGCAGCTCATCATGATGGCTGCTTCTTCACGCAGTTTCTTGATGTCCACCTTTTTCATCGATAGCAATTGTTCGATCATTTCTTCCAGGATTTCCTGCTCGATCCCTTTTGGGAACCATTGCGGATGGGACCGGACAATATAGGCGTTGTAGCCAAACTCCTCTAAGTAGACGCCGACTTTTTCCAGCTCATGCTGATATTCATTGATCCTGATGCACTGGTCTGTCGAAAATTCAAGCGTGATCGGGACGAGCATATCTTGCAGCTCATTTTCGACTTGTCCGACTTTTTCTTTAAAATATTCGTATTTGATCCGTTCCTGGGCGGCATGTTGGTCGATGATATATAAGCCATTTTCGTTTTGGGCGAAAATATACGTTCCATGCATTTGCCCGATTGGATACATAGGCGGGACTCGGCTTGCCGATTCAGCCTCCTCGACTTCTTCCTCTTGCTCTACTGTGTAGGTGGTATACCTTTCAGCCGATTCGTAATATGGTTTACTTTCTTCCTCCGGCAATACCGGAATATAGACGTCCGCCATACGCTGCTGATCTTCATTGCTGTAAATCAGTTCCTTGATTGGTTCGAGATTGAAATCAGAAATGAAATCCTCATGATTCTTTTGTTCCTGCTTTTCACGGATCAATGTATCCTTCAAAAGTGACGCTTCTTTCTTCGCTTCTTCAAGGACACGCTTTCCGCTCTCCACGACATGGTCCAAATCCAGCGTTGTTTGCTCACTCTTCGCCTGTTCCGGCTTAGGTGCAGGCGGCGCATACCCGCTTGGAATGAGTGACAGCTTTTTAAACTCAGATTTGATCGTTTCCGATACTAGGCTGAACAATTCCTGCTCCTTGCTGAGCCTTACCTCCATTTTTGATGGATGGACGTTGACATCGACAAGTATCGGATCCATTTCAATATTCAGCAAAGCAATTGGAAAGCGGCCAATCGGCAGCAGCGTATGATATCCATCGAGAATTGCCTTCACAAGTGCATAGTTTTTGATGAAACGGCCGTTTATCATGGTTGAAATATAATTCCGTGAAGCCCGGGTAATCTCAGGCATCACGATATAGCCAGAGATGGTGAAGTCCAGGGAGCTTGCATGTACCGGGATCATCTTTTTGGCGATATTCGTACCATAGATGGCAGCCAGCACCTGCCTGACATCACCGTTACCGTTCGTATGCAGGATGCGCTTCTCATTGTGCGATAAGCGTATCGAAACATCCGGGTGCGAAAGGGCGAGCCTATTGGCAACATCCGTAATATTTCCAAGCTCGGTATGAATGGTCTTCATATATTTCAACCTTGCGGGTGTATTGTAAAATAAATCGGAAACCAGGATATCCGTCCCTTTACGGCTCGACGAAGCCTCAAGTTCCCTAACCATTCCGCCTTCAAGAAGGATACGGGTCCCTGCCCCATCACCTGTGCTCGTTTTCATCTCGAAGCGGGAAACGGAAGCGATACTTGGCATCGCTTCACCGCGGAAACCTAGCGTCCGGATTCGGAACAAGTCATTTTCATCTTTTATTTTACTTGTGGCGTGACGCTTGAACGCCGCCTCTACATCATCAGCCAATATCCCATCGCCATTATCAACAATCCGAATCGAGCCGAGCCCTGCTTCGACCAATTCGATTTCAATGACGGAGCTGTTTGCGTCAATGGCGTTTTCAACAAGTTCCTTTACGACTGAGGCAGGGCGTTCTACAACTTCGCCGGCTGCGATTTTATTTGATAAAGACTCGTCCAGCTGGATGATTTTTCCCATTTGTATCGCCTCGCTTTATTTTCTCATTTCAGCTTCTTCTGTAGTTTGTAGAGGATATTCATCGCCTCAAGCGGCGTCATTTCCAGAATATCAAGAGATTTAATATCATCGAGCACCTTTTTTTCCTTAGGTGAGGAAGTCGTCTTCCCTTTTGGAGCCTCTTCGCCAAAGAAGGAAAGCTGGGCCTCATTGGAGGATTCCGGAACTGCTTCGGCAAGAGGAGCTTTTACCAGATCGACCGGTTGTTCAGGCATGGCCTTTGCTTGTCCATTTTCTTTCTCTAAATGGGTTAATATCGCCGCCGCCCGTTCAATTAACGGCTTTGGTAAGTCAGCTAGCTTGGCGACATGGATTCCGTAGCTTTTATCCGCCGGGCCTTCTTTGATTTTATGAAGGAAAACGACATTTCCATTTTGTTCGATGGCACTGACATGGATATTGCTTAACTTAGGCAAATCCGATGCCAACACCGTCAATTCATGATAATGCGTTGAAAATAAGGTCTTCGCCCCTATTTCCCCATGTATATATTCAATGATGGCTTGAGCAAGAGCCATTCCATCATAAGTGGATGTTCCCCGTCCGATTTCATCAAATAATATCAAGCTATTTTCGGTAGCATTCATGATCGCATTCCTGGCTTCAAGCATCTCGACCATGAATGTGCTCTGACCTGAAATCAAGTCATCTGCCGCGCCAATCCGGGTAAATACTTTATCGAAAATCGGTAATTCGGCAGTGCTTGCCGACACGAAGCAGCCAATTTGCGCCAATATCGATGTCAGTGCCACCTGGCGCATATAGGTGCTTTTCCCTGACATATTGGGTCCTGTTATCAGAAGCAGCTCCCGCTCAACATCCATCAAGCAGTCATTTGGGACATACTCCTGTGATTGGAGGACTTTCTCCACAACTGGATGTCGGCCTTCCTTCAAAACGATTCTCCGGTTATCCGAAAAAATGGGCTTCACGTAATGACGTTCCTCACTGATCGTCGCAAAGCATTGCAGGACATCCAATTCACTGACACCTTTGGCTAAATCCTGCAAACGTGGGATATAACTTTTGACTTCTTCACGCAGATTAAGGAATAAGTCGTATTCCAAACCGATGCTTTTTTCTTCCGCTTGCAGTATCAAAGCTTCTTTTTCTTTTAATTCGGGCGTAATATAGCGTTCAGCATTCGTCAAGGTTTGCTTGCGTTCATAGCGCCCTTCTTCAAGCAAATGTAAATTGGCCCTAGTGACTTCAATATAATAGCCAAACACACGGTTATAACCGATTTTCAAGGATTTGATGCCTGTGCGTTCACGCTCTTGCCGTTCCAGCTGGGCAATCCACGTTTTCCCGTTTCGGCTGGCATCCCTGTAAGTATCCAGCTCCTTATGGAAACCGTCCTGAATGATATTCCCTTCCTTGACGGACAACGGGGGATTTTCCACCAGAGCCGTTTCGAGCAGGTCCGTCACTTCTTCACATGGATCCAATTTATCGGCAAGAATGGTGATGTCCTGATTGGAATCCATCGACTTGACGATTTCACGGATGATCGGCACTTGTTGCAAGGAGCGTTTCAACTGAATCAGGTCCCTTGCGTTCACATTTCCGAAGGCCACCCTTCCAGCAAGCCGCTCCAAATCATATACTTCCTTCAGGCGTTCACGTAAGTCCTGCCGTTCAAAGTATTGATTTTTCAAAGTTTCAACAAGGCTTTGTCTCCGCTCGATCTGTTTTTTGTTAATGAGCGGCCTATCAATCCATTGTTTCAGCATCCTAGCGCCCATCGCTGTTTTCGTCTCATCAAGCAGCCATAATAACGACCCTTTCTTTCCTTTGGAACGGATCGTTTCCGTCAATTCCAGATTCCGTTTACTATAATAATCGATTTTCATATAGTGTGACGTTTCATATGCCAGCACTGGCTGTAAATGATCGAGGCTGCGCTTTTGTGTACGGTATAGATAATTCAATAAACGAGAGGTGGTTGTAGCTTGTTTTGCATCCTTCAATTGCTGCAGCAAGGACAGGAACGACTCGCTTTCAATCAAATTATTCTCGATTGATAGGGCAGCAGCTCCCCGTTCCTGGAGCTTTTTTTTCCAATCTTCAGCGAAATCATCTGCAATGACCACTTCGCTCGCACCAAGTATCGCAAATTCATTGACAACCTCATCGAAACTCTCAATTAACGTGACTTTATTTTCCCCAGTCGAAAGATCATTGTATCCGAAGCCGAATTGACCATCGGGAAAAGCCGTGATGGTGGCGATATAGTTATTTTCCTTTTCACGGAGGCCTTTGCTATCCATTTTCGTTCCCGGTGTAATCAGCTGGACCACTTCCCTGCGCACGACACCTTTTGCTTGTTTAGGGTCTTCCGTCTGTTCACAGATAGCTACCTTAAACCCTTTTTCTATCAATATATCAATATAATTAGCAGCCGAGTGATATGGAATGCCGCACATCGGAATTCGCTCTTCACTTCCACCTTCCCGACTCGTCAAAGTTATTTCAAGCTCCTGGGAGGCATTCAATGCATCGTCAAAGAACATCTCATAAAAATCGCCTAAACGAAAAAATAAAAAGGCATCTTGATACTCTGCCTTAATTTTTAAATATTGCTGTATCATCGGAGTATATCCAGCCATTCCTTCAAAACCTTTCCAAACTATAATCTATTTTCTCAGTCATATCCCCCATTATAACATACGAGAAAGCAACATTGCCTGTATTCAAAATTGCATGGAAAATCAATACGCAGTCAAAAATTGGTGCCTGCCTGCAAAAACCCGCAGTGACTCGTCCACATCAGAAATAAATAAAACCGGATGATAACCTGTCATCCGGTAGTTATTGTCTATATTCTATTCGTCTTCGAATTCATCTAGGAAATCCGGATCTAAATCTTCGAATTCATCATCATCGAAATCACAGCCCCAGTCATCCTCACAGCGGCCATCTGGACTAACGGCGACACAAATTTTCGTTTCGCCGACGACCTCCACAAAGAATTCCCTTTCCACATGGACAATTATCTTTTGTCCGCATGGCGAGATGCAAGCTTCTAAGCAATTCGGCTGTTGGACAGCTTTTGCAACGATTTCATGGTCATCAAGGCAATCGGGATCACGGTATTTAAGCGAAATCACGTCGGTATATTGCACCTTTTCAGTGACAACTTCCGTTTTTGAATTGTGGTTATAGGAATACCAAACGTTGATTTCGTAGCTGCCGTGAATTTCTACCTTTTTGCCGACTTTCTTGGCATCGTATTTATGGTTGATGATCCAACAACCTAGAATGCTAGAAGGATGATGAGCCGGGCAAATGGTGTGAGAGGACTTTGTGAACTTACGTCCCTTTGCCACCACCGCTTTTGTAATTATCTCTCTATATTGTGACATGCTAGCGAACCCTCCTCATACAGTTTCCATTCATCCTATGCGTGGTAAAAGTCTAGTGTGCGTAGAATTTTTTTTGTTTGAAAACTGCTGTAATGTTTTAAACCTAGGTTATTTTATGCGCATGTTTTGGGATATGTGTCACGAATGGGCGCTGTATAAGGATTTGCGGGTATTAAAAAAGCCCTTCTATTTATCAGAAGGGCTGCTTGATATTCATGAACAGCTTCCGCCGCCAGCTTGTACCTGCGAACCTGTTTCGCCGCGAAGGATGTCACCTTCGGTTGCTTCGATGATCAGGTCCGTCACCTTATTCGATACTTGTGACGAAACCATCTGCAATAGATCATTCACGTCAACTTGAGATTGTTTGAACTGTTGAACGATCGGAAGCTCATCCAGTTGTTTTTCCAGTGCTTCGATTTTGTCCTGAACTTGGTTATACGCCTTATCTTTTCCATAATGTTGGAAATTGACCGCCTGTTTTTGCAAACTTTTGATACTGGCGATCATTTCGCGGATTTTTTGGTTTTCATTGATGTGAGCTTCTGCCCGTTTAAAGAAATCGACTTCTTCCGTGCTGGCAATCATTTCAGCAAGCTCCGCCGCTTTTGTCAGAATGTCTTCCTTCGTATACTTCGTCATATTACTCCACCTCGATCGCCGCTGCTTCTTCAACCATATCGCCATTTAATGACCATGTTTTCGTTCCAGTGATTTTCACCTTCACGATTTGACCGATGGCTGATTTTGGTCCTTTGAAGTTCACGAGCTTATTTTTCGTTGTATAACCTGCTAATACTTCCGAATTTTTCTTGCTTTCACCCTCTACTAGCACTTCAACGACCTGCCCGCCATATTCTTTCATTTTCAAGGCGCACGTTTCATTAACGAGGGCGTTCAAACGCTGCAGGCGTTCCTTTTTCACTTCCATCGGTACATTATCCTGCATTTTGGCAGCCGGTGTGCCTTCACGTGGCGAGTAAATGTACGTATATGCTGCATCAAAACCGACTTCACGGTATAAAGACATCGTCTCTTCAAAATGCTCTTCCGTTTCATTCGGGTAACCTACAATGATATCAGTCGTTAACGACGCACTTGGAATGGCTCTCTTGATCTTCCGTACCAGCTCCAAATACTGTTCGCGTGTATATTTGCGAGCCATGATTTTTAATGTATCGGAACTTCCCGATTGGACAGGAAGGTGAATATGATCAACAAGATTGCCGCCTTTAGCGAGAACTTCAATCAAGTGATCATCAAAGTCACGGGGATGACTTGTCGTGAAACGAATTCGCGGTATATCGATTTTACGGATCTCATCCATCAGATCGCCGAAACGATATTCGATATCCGTGAAATCTTTGCCATATGCATTAACATTCTGTCCGAGCAAGGTTATTTCTTTGTAACCCTGAGCGGCCAGATGACGCACTTCCTGGATGATATCTTCCGGCCGGCGGCTTCTTTCCTTCCCTCTCGTATAAGGCACGATGCAGTATGTACAAAATTTGTCACAGCCATACATGATATTGACCCATGCCTTCGTCTTGCCTTTACGCACCTTTGGAAGGTTTTCGATTACATCTCCTTCTTTGGACCAAACCTCGATGACCATTTCCTTGGAAAGATACGCTTCATTAAGAATTTGCGGCAGGCGGTGGATATTATGCGTACCAAAGATCATATCCACAAAATGGTGCTTCTCAAGAATTCGTTTTACGACGGATTCTTCCTGCGACATACATCCGCATACACCCAGCAATAAATCCGGTTTTTCCAACTTCAATGATTTTAAATGACCCAATTCACCAAACACCTTATTCTCTGCATTTTCCCTGATAGCACAAGTGTTAAGTAAAATGACATTAGCGTCATCTACCGTGTTTGTCGGCTGATAGCCAAGAGCAGTGAAAATGCCCGCCATGACCTCTGTGTCATGTTCATTCATTTGACAGCCGTATGTACGGATGTAGAATTTCTTGCCTTCACCCATTCCGCGGAAAACTTCCGGAATTGCAAAATCATCATGATATTCCACTTCCTCTTTGCCTCGCTTTTTCGCATCTTTTAAGGAAGGCGGAATATAAACGGATTGAAAGTATTTGCTGTAATCCTTTTCGGATTTTTTGTCCGCTGAATTATCAGCCTTCACTTGCTGTGATTCTAATCGTTGTTTCTCGTTCATAGTTAATCCCCTTTCAAAATAGTTAGTCTATTTCCATCACCAACTATTTCAAGACCTATCTTGTTCTAATTGCTTTTATGCCGCTTTCATTTTTATAATGACCAGTAATGGTTCTTTTTTTAGTGTGATATACCCACATTAACTTAGTATAAAGCTTTTAAGAATAAGAAACAATCATTCTGTCATGTCATAAGCAATTGTATGAAATATTTCACAATTAAGGAAATTAAAAAGAGGCCTGGTCCGTAGAATATGCTGCGAACCAAAGCCACTCTTATTAAACAAGACGATCACGGTATTTCCACACCGACATCTCCAGCATTGTACTCATGAGTGGCGGCTCGCTCGAGCACTTTACTCGCCAGTTTGCGCTTTACTTCACTCGTGAAATCCCGACTTTTCTCGTGCTTTCTAATTCTTCAAGGTATGAGAAGCACCTTGCCACATTGACCTTTTATCATTAGATCAAAGCCCTTCTCGAAGTCGCTTAATGAGAAGCGGTGTGTAATCATCGGTCTTAAATCGACCTTTCCGCTTCCTAGTAAACTTGATACCTGCTGCCAGGTTGAAAACATTTTCCTGCCGGTGATTCCTTGCACAGTCAGGCCCTTGAATACAATATCCTCGGTTATATTAAGCATGACGGGCTGCGCTGGCAAACTTAGGATCGATATCCTACCTCCATTCGCTGCCATCTTGAACCCTTGATCGATTGCTGCTGGATTGCCGCTCATTTCGCATACGACATCCACTCCATCCGCATTTGTAAGGCGTTGGATGATTTCCAAGGGATCTTCCTTATTTGATTGAATGAAGTGCGTGGCTCCCAGCTTTTTTGCAAGCTGCAGGCGATAATCATTTATATCGAGTGCGATCACTTTGTCGGCCCCCGCTGCCATTGCCACGGCCACGGCCATCAGCCCAATCGGTCCACAACCAATGATGGCTACGGTTTTGCCAAGCACATCGCCAGCAAGCACGGAATGGACGGCATTCCCCATCGGTTCTTGGATCGTAGCAATGTCAGGTGTCATAACGCTTGAATTTTTCCAAAGGTTCTTGGCGGGCAGGGCTATAAATTCCGCAAAGCATCCCTGTGTATCAAGACCGATGATGCTTGTATGTTTGCAAACATGAAACTGTCCCGTTAAACATTGCCGGCAACTACCGCAAACGATATGAGTTTCTGCAGATACAAAATCCCCCACTGAAACATTGACTACATTTGCCCCCTTTGCCACTACTTCTCCAGAAAATTCATGTCCAAATACATATGGCGGATTCACTCTACCTTGCGACCACTTATCCCAAGTATAAATATGAATATCTGTACCGCAGATTGAAGCCATGTTCACTTTTATCAAAACCTCGTCCTCACGAAACTCCGGGATATCGACAACCTGCATTTGTGCCCCATAGCCACGGTGATGTTTGACGATTGCTTTCATCTTCCCATTCAACATATGCATTCCCCCTGGAATAGGGCTGATCATTTCATTCACCTTAATATGTAAAGATATGATAGACCAATCCCAAAAATGCCTTAATCGGTTTCGGGACAGCCGATTCGCATGATTGTACTTTTTGGGGATTCGTACATTTTTGAAAAACCGGACATGTTCCTATAGCATCTTGTCCGCTCCTGAATAAGATATCTTGTACAACAAAAAAAAACCAAGGAGTGACTTATATGTCATGTAACAATAATCACCATCATAATAACAACAATAACAACAATATTAACGATAGGATCGCAGACGATTTTTGCCGTGCTGTAAAAGGTTGTCAAAGACGCGACAACGATCGTGATCGGGATCGGGATTGTGACCGCAATAACAACAACAACAACAACAACAACAACAACAACAACAACCATCACCACTGTTGTTGCAGAAGGAATCGTTGTTGCAATTTCTTCTCATTCGGCTGCGGATGCAATCGTAACTTTTGGTAAGCTCCAACCGAGAGGATGAAAAATTCCTCTTGTAACAGCTTTTCAATAAGATACAAAAAGGGTTCACCCCATCTTAAGGGGTGAACCTTTTCATTTTTTACATAAATTCTGCAACAAGCTTATCAAAATGTGCTTGATCTAGGGTCAGGTCTGATTTATTCAGAGCTTCTTCAGCATACCCTGGCACTAAATCCTGGTATGAAGGGCGTGAAGAGTCTTGATAAATGATTCCTGTCACAAGGCTGTCATGCTTCATCAACGTCTGCATGGCCTGTTCTTTATTTGAAGAATCATACCCTTCGATCGTGTTCAACTTGGTTAAGTTCTGTTTAAACCAATCATACGTATTGATTTTATTATAGGTCACACAAGGAGAGAACACATTGATGAAGGAGAAACCTTTGTGATTAATCCCCGCTTCAATGATCGCCGTCAAGTCCTTCAGGTCAGTGGAAAAGCTTTGGGCAACAAAGGTGGCACCAGCTGATAATGCCAATTCCATTGGCGAAACAGCCTGCTCAATCGACCCTTCCGGTGTGGACTTCGTTTTGAACCCAGCAGCTGAACGGGGAGAAGTCTGGCCTTTTGTCAGTCCATAAATTTGGTTATCCATGACGATATACGTAATGTCAATATTACGGCGGATCGCATGAATGGTATGGCCCATCCCGATTGCAAAGCCATCTCCGTCACCTCCAGAAGCTATGACGGTCAACTCACGGTTGGCCATTTTCACCCCTTGTGCGATTGGAAGCGATCGGCCATGGATGCCATGGAAACCATATGACTTGATGTAACCTGATATGCGGCCTGAACAGCCAATACCGGAAACGACAGCCAAATTCTCTGGCTCCAACCCTACATTAGCCGCCGCGCGCTGCATGGCAGCCTGGACGGAGAAATCCCCGCATCCAGGACACCAGTTAGGTTTTACATCATTCCGAAACTCTTTAAACGTTGCCATATTCGAACATCTCCTTGCATTGTGTGTGAATTTCATGCGGGAGGAAAGGATTGCCATCATATTTTAGGATGCTTTTGATTTTATTAACATGTCCGACATTCATCTTGATGATATTAGCCAATTGTCCAGTCGCATTATTTTCGATAACCACTACCTTCTTCGCCGCTTGCACTAAAGCAAGGACTTCATCAGCAGGGAATGGGTGAATCAAGCGGATTTGTGCATGATTCACTTTCATGCCATCCGTTTCTAATCGGCCAATCGCTTCATCGATCGTCCCGCGTGTTGAATTAAAACCAAGTATTAATAAATCCGCCTCTTCATGCGGAGTTTTTTTGTATACCGGTGTATTGAATGTATTTGTTAAATTATCCAGCTTACGCATCCGTTTATCCATTTGCGCCTTACGATTCAAAGCGGTTTCGGAAGGTCTTCCGGTTTCATCATGCTCTACACCTGTGACATGGTGGATACCGTTTTTCATGCCAGGCACGACCCGAGGTGAAACACCATCTTCCGTAACTTCATAACGCTTGAAGTACGACTTGTTTTCAGACTCTTCAATTTCAAAGTCCACCAATTTGCCGCGTCTTATCTCCACTTTGCTGTAATCAAGCGGCTGAACCGTCTGTTTACCTAAAGAAAGCTGCAAGTCCGATAATACGATGACTGGACACTGATATTCCTCGGCGAGATTGAACGCTTCCGCCGTATCATAGAAAGCTTCCTCGACTGTACTTGGAGCCATGACAATTTTAGGGATTTCGCCGTGTGTTCCATAAATCATGGCCATTAAATCGGATTGCTCCTGCTTTGTCGGAAGCCCGGTGGACGGACCGCCACGTTGTGTATCGACAATGACGATCGGCGTTTCGGTAATGCCCGCCAACCCTATCGCTTCCATTTTCAAGGATAGACCAGGGCCAGCTGAAGCCGTGATGGCACGAACACCGCCATAGTTTGCCCCTATGGCCATTGTGGCTGCCGCAATTTCATCTTCAGTCTGGATGACCGTACCTCCCAATTGCGGAAGTTTTTTAATCAGGTATTCCATGATTTCCGAAGCCGGTGTAATTGGGTAGGCTGCCATGAAGCGGCAACCGCCAGCAACTGCACCCAAAGCGATGGCATCGTTACCGATCATGAACAATCGTTTTTGGCCATCTGCCTTTTCCAGCTCCATTGCACCGAGTTTTTCTCCTAGCAGGACTTCCATTGCCTTGTAGCCAGCAGTAATGGCGTCCATGTTCTTCTTGACAATTTCTTCACCTTTACGGCCAAAAATTTCATCAACGACATCGTTGAAAACGGAAATTTCCATTCCAAGAACGGCACATGTCGCACCGATGGCAACCATGTTTTTCATCAAGGACGTGCCTAGTTCTGTTGCAATTTCCGTAAATGGAACAATATATAATTCTGCCTCCGTATCTTCCGGGCAGACAGGTTTGAATTTTGCATCCGCGATTATGATGCCACCCTCATGTAATTCTTTATAATTGACGTCAATCGTTTCTTGGTCAAAAGCAACTAAGATGTCTAAATCATCAGAGATAGCACGAGTTTCCGTGGTACTTACACGAATTTTATTATTCGTGTGTCCACCCTTGATTCGGGATGAGAAATGACGGTAGCCATACAAGTAATATCCTAAGCGATTGAGGGCAATACAGAAAATCTCTCCTGTACTTTCAATACCTTCACCTTGTTGTCCGCCAACTTTCCATGAAAGTTGATTGATCATGTCTTACACTCCTTTAGAACGTTCGTATATAAATGCATTTAAATGCACCTCTCTTCAGAACATTCGTTTATGTATATTAAATCGTTCTAATTTAGGAAAGGTGTACTAAACGCTTTCAATTCTATCGGTTAAATCATTAAATTGCAACCTTTTTGATTCTATTTTTTATATTTTCAGAATATTTATTCATATCTATATAGTATGAATTAAAAATCTTCTAATGGCTGCCCTTCTTAGCAGGAAAATGACGTGCGAAATTCCCAAAAAGGAGCCCTTCAACAAACTCGCTTGAGTAAAGCCTGTACAATTCATCGATCAAATTATGATAATCTCTGTATGAGGTTAAATTTTCTACCATATGATCGATGCCATCGAAGTCCGATCCCAATCCAATTTGCCGCTCTCCGCCTAAACTGCATATGTGATCTATATGCCCAACAATATCCTTAATTGAAGCGGAGTCGCCATTGGATAAAAATTGCGGGACAAAGGTTACCCCCATCACTCCATTTTTTTGTAAAAGGGCTTTTATTTGGCTGTCTTTTAAATTTCGCGGATGGGCGCAAAGAGAATGTGCATTCGAATGGGAGGCAATGGGAAATTCCGCTCTCTTTATTGTGTCCCAAAATCCAGCTTCCGATAGATGAGATACATCACACCAAATGGCTTTCTCATTCAACAGGGTCACTACCTCTGCTCCAAAATCAGTCAAGCCCGCCCTTCTTGTTTCCAATGCCCCATCAGCTACCAGGTTTGCATGATTCCAAGTAAGCCCTACAGAGGAAACCCCCAGGTGAAGAAGGGTCTTCAATTTCAGTAAATCATTACCGATGCAATCGCATCCCTCCAGCGTCAGCATTGCACCGATTTCCGTTTCTCCAAGAGATTCAATGTCTGACTTCGTCTTTATGAATTTCATTTCCGGCTCAGTTATTATCTTTTCATGAAAAATATCAACCATCGCCAACGCTGCCTGAAATCTCATATCAGGATGGACCTTTTCAGGAATATAGATCGCAAAGCATTGGACCTTCCCCCCTTCATCCAATAATCCCCGCTTGGTTATATGCAATTTGTCACTATCTAAAAAAGATAGATCTGGATCGATGAACATCTTCATCAATACATCACAATGTGCGTCAAAAATTGCCAACGTAATCCCCCTTCATTCTTACATTTCCTATATTCCCCATTATATAACCAACCGTGCTTCCCGTCATTAAGGACAAAAAAGAGCCTGCTCGCCAATGGACAAACAGGACACCTCTTCATGAAGTTATCTTGGTTCAATGATCAATTTTATAGCCGTTCGTTCTTCGCCATCAATAAGTATATCTGTAAAGGCAGGAATACAAATCAAGTCGACTCCACTAGGTGCGACGAATCCTCTTGCGATTGCTACTGCCTTGACGGCTTGATTTAACGCACCTGCACCGATAGCTTGAATTTCGGCTGCTCCTCTTTCCCTGAGCACTCCCGCTAGTGCGCCTGCTACAGAATTAGGATTAGATTTTGCTGAAACCTTTAATATTTCCATTCCTAGTCCTCCTTGTCTTCCCTGCCGATTATGATTTATGGCTCAATAGTTAGAACACTTTCCACTGCTACTATATTCATTAAGTAAAACTTGTATGACAAAGAAAACCGGGATTGTCCATCAAGATTCATTTTGATTAAAAAAATGGATGGACAGCATTTGCTGTCCATCCATTTCAGTTAATTATTAATTATAGGGATGATCTTCATTAATGAGGATCCTATCTATTTTTTTTGCCTTTCCTGTCTTATCGTCAATATCCAGGAGGACCGCGCTTAAAAGGGCCCTGCCTTCCTTAGGCACTTCAAAACGAACCGGCAGGCTTGTAAGGAACCGGTGGATGACTGCGCTTCTTTCCATGCCAAGGATGCCATCATACGGCCCTGTCATACCCACATCCGATATGTATGCTGTGCCGGCGGGCAATATGCGGTTATCGGCTGTTTGAACATGTGTATGCGTCCCTACAACGGCTGTTACCTTGCCGTCAAGGAACCAACCCATGGCCTGTTTTTCGCTTGTGGCTTCACCATGAAAATCGACAAAGATGATCGATGTCCTTTTGAGGGCCATCGAAACGAGTTCTTCCGCTTTTTTGAACGGACAATCCAAATCCGGCATGAACGTTCTTGCTTGTAAATTGATGACCGCTATTTCTTGCTGGTTAAATCTTAAAAATTTAATTCCTTCTCCTGGTACACCTTCTGGAAAGTTTGCAGGACGGACGAGGTATTTCGCATCATCAATGAAATTGAATATATCGCGATTATCCCAAGTATGGTTGCCCATTGTCACTGCCTGTGCTCCCCACTCCAAAAAATTCCGGTAAATCTTTTCCGTAATCCCTCGGCCACTTGCCGCATTTTCCCCATTGATGACCGTAATATGCGGCCGATGCTTTTCCTTCAGTTTTGGAAGGTATTCTTGGACCATTTCACGACCTGGAGACCCTACGACATCTCCAATAAATAGCAGTTTCATTGTAAAACCCTTTCTGAATTCACATTTCTCATGATTACAATATTCACGTATGTATTGTAACATACCATCACGTGATTACCGGACCTGCATCCTATAGAAACTAAAAAAAAGCGAAGTGGTTTGCACCTCTTCGCTTTTTCTTCGATACATTTATTTAGCGTATTCGACCGCTCTTGTTTCACGGATGACCGTTACTTTTATATGTCCTGGATAATCGAGCTCTTCTTCAATCCGTTTCCGGATATCACGTGCGAGTCGATGGGCCGAGAGATCATCTATTTGCTCCGGCTTCACTAGAATCCGCACTTCACGTCCGGCTTGAATCGCAAATGATTTTTCCACTCCATCATATGATTCGGAAATCTCCTCAAGCTTTTCAAGTCTTCTAATGTAATTCTCAAGCGTTTCACTTCTGGCGCCAGGCCTTGCAGCTGATAATGCATCAGCGGCTGCAACAAGCACGGAAATAATGGAGGTTGGCTCCGTATCGCCATGATGTGAAGCGATGCTGTTAATGACAGTAGGATGCTCTTTATACTTAGTTGCCAATTCCACGCCGATTTCAACGTGACTGCCTTCCACCTCGTGATCGATCGCTTTACCAATATCATGCAATAAACCGGCACGGCGGGCAAGAACTTCATCCTCTCCAAGCTCAGCAGCCAGCAATCCTGATAGCTGTGCCACTTCGATGGAGTGCTTGAGCACATTTTGCCCGTAACTGGTACGGAACTTCAAACGTCCAAGTATCTTGATAAGGTCTGGATGGAGACCGTGAACGCCAACTTCGAAAGTTGTTTGTTCACCAATTTCACGGATATGTTCATCCACCTCACGTCTTGCTTTGTCAACCATTTCTTCAATTCGAGCCGGATGGATCCGTCCATCCTGAACCAGTTTTTCAAGAGCCAAGCGTGCCGTCTCACGTCTAATTGGATCAAATCCAGATAAAATGACAGCTTCAGGAGTATCATCAATAATAAGGTCAATACCTGTTAGCGTTTCTAGCGTCCGGATATTGCGTCCTTCACGTCCGATTATCCGTCCTTTCATTTCATCGTTTGGAAGATTCACTACAGAAACGGTGGTCTCTGCAACATGATCAGCCGCACAACGCTGAATCGCAAGAGAAAGAACTTCTTTTGCTTTTTTATCAGCTTCTTCTTTGGCACGGGTATCACTTTCTTTGATCATAAGCGCTACATCATGAGCCAGCTCGTTTTCCATTCGGTCTATAATGATTGCTTTAGCTTCTTCACGAGTTAAACCTGAAACACGTTCAAGCTCTGTTTGCTGCTTACGAACCGTCTCGTCCACTTTGCTTTCCATCTCTTCAATATGCTGTTGTCTTTGGTTTAGAGAATCTTCCTTTTTCTCCAAAAGGCTTTCACGTTTATTCAACGTATCATCCTTACGGTCAAGATTCTCTTCTCTTTGCAATAACCGATTTTCTTGTTTTTGTAATTCATTCCTTCTTTCACGGGATTCCCGATCAGATTCTGAACGAACCTTATGAATTTCATCTTTTGCTTCCAATAGAGCTTCTTTCTTAAGTGCTTCCGCTTCACGTTTTGCATCCTCAAGGATGTGTTCTGCAGAGCCCTTTGCCCCTGCTATTTTACTCTCAAATTTTGATTTGTGAATAAAATAACCAACAACTGCACCGACGATTAGGCCAAGCAAAGTGAAGATGATTGTCATGGGTTCCATCGTTTCACCTCCCCTTGCTATGAACTTTTTACATAAAATGTTGAACTGTCGGCAAGTACATTGCACATAAATTCAATATACAGCACTTAATTTTCAAAATTTTAGTTTGAAAAATTGTAAAATATACATATTAATTGTATAGTTGAGAATTTTTATTGTCAAGCGTTTGTCCCTTATGTATCAATGATTATTCAAGTTTTCTTAAATATACACCCCAGGAAAGCGCAGCATCCTTTATGGAAGGAGACGGAAATGCACTTTATAGACACTGAATTCGCTGAAAATTCCGCACCTTCCAATTCAGGATTTTATAGAAAAGGCCCAAGCATATAAGCTCAGGCCTTTTCCTAGCATCAATCAAGTAGTTCAAACTGTTCCTCGTCCGCATCCTCTGCTGGCAGCTCATGCTCTCCATCAAGATTATAATGATCCCTGATTTTCTGGGAAATCTCCTGAGCTATGTCTTGATTTTCCTTCAAGAACAATTTCGCATTTTCCCGCCCTTGGCCAACGCGTTCATCATTGTAAGAATACCATGAACCGCTTTTAAGGACGATGTCAAGTTCTGCACCCATATCAATGATTTCACCTTCCTGCGAAATGCCTTGGCCATACATGATATCAACTTCCGCTTGACGGAATGGCGGTGCAACTTTGTTTTTCACAACTTTGATTTTGGTTTTGTTACCGACGATCTCATTGCCTTGTTTTAATTGTTCCGCACGGCGCACTTCCAGACGTACAGTCGAATAGAACTTCAATGCCCGGCCTCCAGGAGTCGTTTCCGGATTCCCGAACATAACCCCGATTTTTTCACGGACCTGGTTAATGAAAATGGCGATGGTATTTGATTTATTAATGGCACCGGATAGTTTCCTTAATGCCTGGGACATCATACGGGCTTGCAGACCCATATGGGAATCCCCCATTTCACCTTCGATTTCAGCTTTCGGAACAAGAGCTGCAACTGAGTCAATGACAAGGATGTCAACCGCTCCACTGCGAACTAACGCTTCAGCGATTTCCAAGGCTTGTTCACCTGTATCAGGCTGTGAAAGCAGTAACTCATCGATGTTCACACCAAGTTTCTCTGAATATGCTGGATCCAATGCATGCTCGGCATCGATGAATGCAGCAGTACCCCCGGTCTTTTGTACTTCTGCGATGGCATGCAATGCAACAGTCGTTTTACCTGAACTTTCAGGTCCGTATATCTCAATGACCCGTCCCCTTGGATATCCGCCCACTCCCAACGCAACATCCAATGCCAATGAACCGCTTGAAACCGTTGAAATCCTTCGATCAGACTGTTCTCCAAGTTTCATGATGGAACCTTTACCAAACTGTTTTTCAATTTGTTTTAAAGCCATATCTAAAGCCGCTTGACGATCACTCACTCTGTTTCCTCCTCTATATTCAAATAATCGGCTGATCCGATTAATGATGCTCTTACGATAGCAAATTTCTTTGAGACCGATGTTTGTATCTTGTCTCAAAACCTATCTTTACTATATACTCTTTTTTCTATTTTGCCAAGCAAAAAGTCGAACATTCATTCGTTTTTTTCTTTTCCAATATTCTTCGTAAACATGCATTTTCCCTTAGGGGAAAATTCTTTTTCATTCCTGTTCGGGCATAGTAATGCTAAATCATGGAATTAACTATTTTCTTTTTCCCCATTTTTTCATGAAGCAAACACCTTGAACTGGGTATTCAAAGACAGGACGCCCAATGAGCGACGCCTCATCACATCCTTGATAGGAAGTTAGGCAAAAAGTTGAATTTCAAAGGGGGTCCGGAATATTCCGGACCCCCTTTGTCTCAAAATGAGCAGGGATTTTATAGCCCTGGTTCCTCATTCACAAATCCTTCAGCAAGTAATGGCAGCCGTATTTCACACTTCTAATGCGATTCTGCTCCCTGCTGCCTGAGAGATTCAGCTCTTTGCAATCAGTTTTTCCATCCCGATATGAGATGCCAATGAATACGGTGCCAACAGGCTTTCCTTCTTGTTCATCAGGACCTGCAACACCCGTAAAGCTTATGCCTATGTCCGCATCATGCATTTTCCGGACATTGGAAGCCATCTCCTTTGAACATTCACCGCTGACAACACCATGCTCGGAAATGAGCGCTTCGCTGACGCCAAGTACAGTCGACTTCGCCTCATTCGTATAACTGACGATGCCGCCCTTAAAGACTTTACCGGCACCCGGAATGGTTGTCAGCTGTTCCTGAAACATCCCGCCGGTCAGGCTTTCTGCAGCCGCGATCGAAAGTTTGCGGACCGTTAATTCTTTTACAAGTTCCTTGATGAGCGAAGTATTGTCATTTCCGTAATGAAACCGTCCGACCCTGTCCAGGATTTCTTTTTCCGCGGCTAAAATGAGCTCTTCGCATTTTTGTTTGGACGAGTCCTTCGCAGTAATCCTTAACGTCACTTCACCTTCGGCAGCAAGCGGTGCAATCGTCGGATTCGTTTGATTGACAAGAAGATCCTCTATCACCGTTTCCAATTCCGCTTCACCGATGCCAAAAAACCGGAGTACTTTCGAATCGATTCGTTCATGCTTATCCAATTTATTCATGATCGATTCATAGCCATAACTTAAAAACATCGGTTCCATTTCACTAGGAGGTCCGGGGAGAAGCATATATGTAATCCCGGATTTGGACAAGACCATTCCCGGTGCCATGCCATGATCGTTTGCCAACACCTCACTGCCTTCTAAAACGAGGGCCTGCTTTTTGTTATTTTCCGTCATTGGCCGCTCCCGTTTTTGAAAGTAAGCTTCGATGGATTTAAGGGCATCATCGTTAAAAACGAGCTTCTTGCCAATATGCCGAGCAATCGTTTCCTTCGTTAAATCATCCTTGGTGGGTCCCAGCCCACCAGTAAAGACAATCAGATTCGCCCTTGATTCCGCAATCTCGATTGCTTGCTGCAAACGACGGTCATTATCACCTACCACCGTATGGTAAAAAACATTGATTCCCATTTGGGCAAACTGCTGTGATAGAAACCTCCCATTAGTGTTATTGATTTGTCCTAAAAGTAGCTCGGAACCTACTGCAATGATTTCTGCATCCATCTTTACATGACCACCCATCCGTTTTACTTAGAATTAACAAATACTTGTTTGTTCTTGACGAAATAATCCAAGCCGGACCATATCGTGAAGATTAATGCAATCCATAATGCAAGATTGGCAAACGGAAGTGAAAGGAGGGCAAATGGAAGGTTATGCAGCAATAATGCTGAAATCGCAACAATTTGCGCCCACGTTTTAATTTTTCCAAGCTGGTTCGCCGCTACGACTTCTCCCGTGCCGGCAAGTACCAGACGCAGTCCCGTCACAGCGAACTCACGGCTTATGATGACGATGGCAATCCAAGATTGTCCGTACATCAAATCCAAGTCGACCAAAACAATCAGGGCAGCCGAAACAAGAAGCTTATCGGCCAAAGGATCCAGGAACTTCCCTAAGTCGGTAATCAGATTATATTTCCTTGCAAAATGTCCATCGATCCAATCCGTCGTGGAAGCGATTATGAAGAGAAGTGCTCCAGCCAAATGTGCAATTGGCAAGCTATGCCCCCCCCATGTCAGCGTCCCCCATGAGAAAGGTACGAGCATGATGATTAAAAAAACCGGTATTAAGCAAATTCTTGCTACTGTAATCTTATTAGGCAGATTCAAAACATTTACCTCCAAAATTCACGCCTGCCCCTCGGGGCAGGTCAATGCGTTATATATCTAAAAATATGGCGATGGGCCATCTTGATGCATATATGTATACTTTAACTCAAAACCCAGCCTTATATGCCGGCTGTGCCTAAACCGTGCTTTATATCTTTAGAGAAAAAATAGTCATCTATAAGATGACTATTCGGCTTTCGTAAATTGTATCGTGACCAATTGCGTATTCACTTCAGTTGGTGAAATGGAATACTCCAGCTTCTCATCATTCACATAAATATCAGTTTCATAGGCCCTGCCTATATTGATGACAGCTTCCTTTTCATTGGTGAAATCAATTTCCTCACTCTTTCCCTTGTCGATGGTGCCCTGGTAAAGCAATTTGCCTTCACCATTTTTAATGCCAACCCAAGGTGAGCCAGTGGATGTCACTTTTAATTTGAACGTATCCGTGTCTTTCAATTCATAGGTGCTATTTTTACCGCTAGAACTGATGACCGCGAGCTTTTGTTCTTTCTTTTCATCATCTTTTTTAGCATCAGGGTCAACTTTATCCTTTTCATCGGAAGAAGCTGGCTGCTTTTCTTCGTCCTGTTTCTTGCTTGCATTCTTTTCTTCCTTGTCAAACTCTTCACTCTTGCCGTAGTCCACGGACTCACTTTGTTTCTCGTCCTTTTTATCAGCGGTATCCGGTTTACTCATGTAGCTCGATACCAGCACATATATTAAGATGGCGGCACCAATGACCAAAACGACGGCCAAAATCTTCGGTAGCATTTCAACAACCTTGGAATCTCCTGCAGGCAGTGTTTTACGAGATTGGACCCTTGAAAGCTGTTCCGGTATTTCCTCGCTGTATACGGAAGGGACCTCGCTCTTATATTGTTCAAAAATCTCTTCCGAATCAAGGCCGACCGCTTCACAGTATTGCTTGATGAATGCCCGTACATAAAACTTTCCAGGCATCATGCTATAATTTCCTTCTTCAATGCCAACAAGGTAACGTTTTTGGATCTTCGTTAACTCCTGTAAATCTTCTAAGCTAAGGCCCTTGGCTTCCCTAGCTTCCTTTAATCGATTACCTAACTCAGTCAAATCAAAACACCTGCCATTTTAAAAGTCAAAGGAACCAAAATCGGACCCCGAAAACTGGTCTTTTTGGTCGACAACTTCATATGTTATTTCTTCGTCTGGATTGTTTCGCAGCTCTATAATATAATCAAAGTCTTCGAGAGTATATTCCGTATTTTGGACAAATACATCAGGATGTTCAATGACCTTGACCGCATCAAGCCTCATGATTTCACGAATCAACTGCCAATGCCGCTCATTTGCTCGGCGAGTGGAAACAATTCCGTCTAAAATGAACAAATTATCATTATTGTATTCATCCTCGATAAGCTGGCTGCGAATGGTCTGCTTTAAAAGGGTGGACGACACAAATAACCATCTTTTGTTTGCACATACGCTCGAGGCTACGATCGATTCGGTTTTGCCGACACGCGGCATACCTCGTATCCCGATTAATTTATGCCCTTCCTGCTTGAATAGCTCGGCCAGGAAATCGACAAGCAAGCCTAGCTCATCACGAACGAACCTAAAGGTGTTCTTCTCATCCGCATCGCGCTGGATATAACGGCCATGCCTGACTGCCAGCCGGTCGCGTAATTTTGGCTCCCTAAGCTTAATGACCTTTATCGTATCCATCGTATGGAGGATTGATTCAAATCTTTCTATATTACGGCTATCTTCCGCTTTTAAAAGTAAACCGCGCCTGCCTTCATCTACACCGTTTATCGTAATGATGTTGATGGACAGCATGCCCAGCAAGGATGAAATATCCCCTAATAAACCAGGGCGGTTGACTTGGATTTCATATTCAAAATACCATTCTTTATTCTCCACGATAACACTCCTTAAGCCTAACAGCTTTTACCCATACATCCGAGCAAAACTTATCCATCGTAAATTTCAAGGTTTGTACGCATTAATTATTGTCTAGCTTCTATAATATAGCATTTCGTGAGAAGTTAAAAGGAAAAACCCCATAAAAGCTTCATTTTTATATTCGAGGATAATTATCGGCATATCCTCAAGCCAAAGGCCCTGTTAATAAATAACAGGGCCTTTTGGCTTGAGGTATTTACTTAGTTCCGTTGTTCTCGACTAACTTTACCATAACGCTTGCCATGGCATGTTTTTCTTGTTCGCTGGCGACTGACCAAAGATCAGCAAGGACTTTTTCTTGATCATTTTGAGGCTCAACCTGCTTAGCCAAATAATCACCGATTTCGAAAGCCAAGTTGTTGACAGCACCTTCGGATAATCCCTGTTGCTCACCTTGATTTAATCTGTCGCCTAAGAAATTTTTCCATTGATCCCAATTGTCTAATACAGACATGAATGGTCACCCTTTCCTTCAAAATGGTACAAAGATATTTTGTGAAGGAACGGAGAAAATTATACATGCCATACAAAAAAATCATGTGTACCATCCACCATTGACACCTAAAATTTGTCCTGTAATATAAGATGCCTTGTCGGAAAGTAAATAGAAAACAGCCTCGGCGACTTCATTTGCGTTCCCCATCCTGCCCATTGGAATATCCCCCTTGATGATTTCCAGATCGTCAGCACTGAAAGATTCAAGCATGGATGTTGAAATTGCACCGGGAGCAACTGCATTCACCCGGATTCCATTGAGTGAGACTTCCTTGCTCAATGCTTTAATGAAAGCATTTTGCCCACCCTTGACCATTGAATATAATACCTCACAAGAAGCCCCTGTTTGGCCCCATATGGATGTGACGGCCACAATGGCAGCCCGTTCCTGGTACATCAACTTGGGAAGCAGTGCTTTCGTTAATTGGAAAGGACTTGTTACATGCAATTGGACCATTTCATTGACAACCCTGTCATCCATGTCTGATATGAGCCCATAATAGCTATTGCCGCTATTGAGGACAATGGCATGAAGGGAGAAAATATTTTCCGCCAATATTTTGTACCCATCCGGTGTAGACAAATCCGCTTGTATGGGAATGAGTTCTACTTGGTGAGGCTTCAGTTCTTCTATCAAGTCGATGATCGCCTCTTCATTACTATTATAATGTAAATAAAGTGAATAATTCTCTTCTGCAAGCTTGATGGCAATTTCCCTGCCGATTCCTCCACTGGCACCAGTTATAAGGGCAAAACGTTTCCCCACATTCCAGCCCCCTCTACTATTATTTAGGAAGTACCTCGCAGACGGTCATCCGTTCCTCTGCGATTAAATCTGCCGCGACCTTCCTGATATCTTCTATCGTAAGTTTTTCAAGCACCGATACCACATCAAACAAGTTCATATCATTGAATGCATATCGGGTGAACTGATTGGCGATATATTCCGGTGAATTCAACGAACGGAGGAATGAACCGATTTTTTTCTTGATCGTCCTATGCAGGCTTTCTTCATTTAGACCCGTTCCCGCTTTCGATTTTTCCAAAATCGAAAATATGGACTTAGTCAGTTCTTCCGGCTTGGCACTGTCGCCGCCTACCAATGCAAATCCAAAGCCCCGCTCTTGTGTATAGTCATATGAAAAGCTTTGATCGATCAGCCCCTCCCCGTAAAGTTCCTCATGCAAAGGCGAGCTCTTGCCAAACAGCATTTCCAAATAAATATTGGTCGCCAGTTCCCTTTTCAAAAGCTGTACACCTGATAGATGAACATCTGTGGCCTTGATTCCAATCATGACCTTCGGAGTCTGGACATTCATTTTCAAGATTTCCTTTTTCTTAGCAACGGTGTTTGGCTCATCTTCAAATTTACGCTCCACATCAGGCTGTTCATTATAGCCTTTGTTAGTTTGATTATCGCGGATTAACTTCATGGTACTCTCCACATCAACAGGTCCTACAACGAACAGAAGCATGTTACTCGGATGGTAAAACGTGTTATAGCATTCATACAGCATATCTTTCGTAATATCGGCAATCGATTCCACAGTACCGGCAATATCGATTTTTACGGGATGATGATGAAACATGTTGGCAATCGTCCCGAAATATAGCCGCCAGTCAGCATTATCATCATACATTTTGATTTCCTGCCCAATGATTCCCTTTTCCTTCTCTACCGTCTTTTCCGAGAAGTAGGGATCTTGGACAAAATCGATTAAGGTCGTTAAATTCTTATTGAAATCGGACGTGCTTGAAAACAGGTAGGCCGTACGGGTAAAAGAAGTGAAAGCATTTGCCGAGGCGCCCTGCTTTGAGAATTGCTGAAAAACATCGCCATCTTCCTTTTCAAAAAGCTTATGCTCAAGAAAATGGGCAATTCCATCAGGAACCTTAGAAAATTCCGTTTCTTTCAAAGGCTTGAAATGATTGTCCACGGAGCCATAATTCGTCGTGAACGTCGCAAATGATTTATTGAATCCTGCTTTCGGAAGGATATAGACCTCAAGGCCATTGTCCATTTTTTCATGAAAAAGTTCTTCCTTCAATTGAGTGAATGCTATTTTCTCCATTACTCTTGCACCCCCGCTTCTGTTAGGAAATAAATTGTATCGAGCTGAATTTTCTTGCCTACGGCAACGATTTCTTCCTTCGTCGTCCGTTCCGTTTCGGCAAACCAATCGTCGAGTGAAATGTTTTGCCCGGATATCACATTATGGTACAAAATTTCCACCAGACCCCTGGAAACGTCGATCGTTTCAAGAAGCTGATTCTTTACGACCGCCTTCGTCTGTTCCAGTTCAGCCTCGGAGAAATTCCCCTGCTTCATTTCATTCATTTGCGCATGAATGATTTCGAGTGCTTGCTTGTAATTCACATTTTCAATTCCCGCCATGACCATCAATAGCCCTTTATGGCTTTCGAGCCTTGAAGCGGCATAATACGCTAGACTGGCTTTTTCCCTGACATTGATGAATAGTTTTGAATGTGAAAAACCGCCAAAAATTCCATTGAAAAGCTGCAATGCATAATAATCAGGGTCGCCATAGGCAACATGGGTCCGGTAGCCGATATTCAATTTACCTTGTTTGACATCCGAGTTTTCGATGACTTCCTTTTCTTTCCCTACTTCCTTGCCGGTATTCCTTGGCAAACGTACCGGTTCCCGATCCTTCAATGATACATACTTCTCAGCTAAAGCCTCCACCTCTGATTCAACGATGTCACCTATTACATATAAGTCGATTTCATCTTCAGCCAGCATTTTTTGATAATAAGAGAAAAGGGATTCTGGCGTTATCGTTTCCAAGTCCTCTAGATTGCCACTCGCTTCAAGGGCATAAGGTTCGGCTTTGCACATTTCTTCGACAAGCCTGGTCGCTGAATAGCGCATCTTATCATCGGAAATGGATTGAAGGCGCTGTTTCAAGGAACGGATTTCATTGGAAACCGTTTTAGGATCAAATGCTTCGCCATTCTTTTTCGGGTGAAAGATCACCTCCGATAATAAATCGAAAGCTTTTTCAAGAAGCGGTGCGGAATCACTAAGAAATTTTTCATTGACGATATCAATGGTGAAACTAACGATTTGATATTCTCCCTTTTTTGCGACATCCACATAGAAACTCGCCCCGTATAATTCATCAAGATATGATCGAAGCTCAGGCGTTGTAGGATATTTACTCGTATTGCTCTGCAGCACATACGGCACCAATGCGCGATATGTAACCTTTTCCTTCGTCAAGGGAGCTTTCAGCTTCAGCACGAGTGTATTCGTTTTATATTTATCCGTACGGACCACATGAAGTTTGTAGCCGCTTTTTTCCTTTATTATATCGGAAGCGATAGACATGAATAATCCTCCTCATTATATGAATCACCTTTAGTAGCTTATTGTTTGTATTTAGGAACCCTTTTAAACATCTACTTAAAATATACATGTGAAAGGAAAAATCATGCAAGTAACAGGCACTTTTTTTAGGTTTTCACCCTTGCTTTCATCCACCCGCCAACCCTTTGCCTTTATCCTACGAAAAAACCGGTCAGCACAGTTGACTGACCGGAGCAATCATTATCTTTTCCCTTTGATATACGGCTGTCCCGATGCTTTTGGAGCATCTGCACGGCCAATGAATCCTGTTAGGGCAATGATTGTCAAGATATATGGCATGATCAATAAAAATACGGACGGAATGTCTTTAATGAACGGAAGGCTGGAACCCACGATGCTTAAGCTTTGCGCCAAACCAAAGAATAACGCAGCACCCATTGCTCCAAGTGGGTTCCACTTACCGAAAATCATCGCGGCAATGGCCATGAAACCTTGTCCATTGATGGTCGTATGACTAAAGTCATTCGCAAATAAAGTCGCATGGATTGCTCCCCCGATTCCCGCAAATGCTCCAGATAGAAGCACAGCTTGATATCGGATCTTAGTCACATTCACACCCATTGTATCAGCAGCCATCGGGTGCTCTCCCACCGAACGGAGGCGAAGCCCAAATGGTGTTTTAAAAATGATATACCAAACGATGATTGCCACAATGATGGCCAGATAAGCAATATAGTAGCCGTTTGAAAACAAGATTGGCCCTATGAAAGGGATATCGCTCAGCAATGGAATATCTATCCTCGGGAAAGTTTCGGCAATGATATCCGTTTGCCCTTTATCATAAATCTTCTTAACAAGAAATAATGTAAGCCCTACCGCCAATAAGTTTATAGCCACCCCGCTAACGGTTTGATCGGCGCGGAATGTTATGGAAGCGACGGCATGAAGCGTTGAAAATAGCAAAGCGGCAATCATGGCGACTAAAACGGAAAGCCATGGCGTCCAGGCTCCCAATACATCTGCATACATTAAGTTAAAGACGATTCCGGTGAAGGCCCCAATCACCATTAGCCCTTCCAGCCCGATATTGATAACACCAGATCGTTCAGAAAATACACCACCAAGCGCAGTGAAAATCAGCGGGGCAGCGTAAGCAATCATGGACGGAATGATGATTTGTAGCACCTGATAAAAGTCCACTTATTTCGCCCCCTTCTTAAAGCGTTGCACAATCCAGCGGATAAAATAGCTGGAGGCAACAAAAAATATAATCAATGCAATGACGATATCAACAATTTCACTTGGAATGCCTGTCTGTAATGGCATATTGATCGCGCCTGCTTTAAGGCCGCCGAACAAGAAAGCTGCCAGGACAACCCCGATTGCCGAGTTGGCTCCCAACAAGGCAACGGCAATCCCATCAAACCCGATTCCCGTAAATCCACCTTTAATCGCTGCATAACCAAAAGTACCCAGACCCTCCATCGCTCCAGCCAGGCCAGCAAATGCACCGGAGATGACCATGGATAAAATGATATTTTTGTTTACGCTCATACCGGAATATTCGGAAGCCTGCTGATTGAACCCAACAGCTTTCAACTCGAAACCGGTTTTCGTCTTTTCCAGGATGAACCACATGATGAACACACAGATGATCGCAATGAAGATTCCCCAATGAAGTCGGGAGAAATCTGTTAAACTCTCAAAAAACGGCGAGCGGAGGGATGCCGTTTCAGCAATCCGTTCCGTTTTATCCTGATTATCGGAAATGACATTTTGTATTAAGTAGTTCGTTACATACAAAGCGGTATAATTCAGCATGATGGATACGATTACTTCATGCACGCGAAATTTAGCCTTCAAGAACCCTGGAATAAAAGCCCAAAGCGATCCAGCTACAGCACCCGCAAGTATGGCTAATGGCAAGTGAATGATTTTCGGGAGATCAAACGCTACCCCGACCCATACTGCTGCAAGCCAGCCAACGATTAATTGACCTTCGACACCAATATTGAACAAACCTGTTCTAAACGCGAAGGCAACAGCTAAACCAGCAAGGATATATGGTATGATCGTTCGTAAAGTTTCACCAGTATAATAGGAATCGCCAGCGATTCCGGCCAACATTGCCCCATACCCTTCAACTGGGTTATATCCACTCACTAACATGATAATTGCCCCAGCAAGCAATCCTAGGATTACGGCAAATAAGGGACTCGTTAATTTATAAAAATATTTAGACATGTTCTCTTTCACCTGCTTCCGGACGCTTGCTTCCAGCCATTAATAGTCCCAATTCCTGTTCTGTCGTTTCTTTTGGATCGACAATCGCAACGATTTCCCCTTCATAAATGACGGCGATCTTATCGCTGACATTCATGATTTCATCGAGTTCAAAAGAGATGAGAAGTACCGCTTTACCAGCGTCACGTTGTTCAATTAACCGACGGTGGATGAACTCGATCGCACCGACATCCAACCCGCGTGTAGGCTGGGCCGCAATCAATAAATCAGGGTTTCTATCCACTTCTCGGCCAATGATCGCTTTTTGCTGGTTACCACCAGACAGTGCCCTGGCAGGCGTATATTCGTCTGGTGTCCTCACATCATATTCCTTAATGATCGTGCGGGCCTTATCGAAGATTTTCTTCGAATGCAAAATGCCGCCTGACGAAAAAGGTTCTTGATAATAAGTTTGCAGTACGATATTTTCCCCAATGCTAAAGTCCAGCACAAGCCCATGTTTATGACGATCCTCAGGAATGTGCCCTACTCCAGCCTCAGTGATTTTACGAGGTTTCATATTCTGTATTTGTTTGCCGTTCAGTGATATAATTCCATTAGTCACTTTCTTTAAACCCGTAAGAGCCTCGATAAGTTCCGACTGTCCGTTGCCATCCACTCCCGCAATTCCGATGATTTCACCAGCACGTACAGAAAGGTCAAGGTTATGGACCGCCGATACACCACGGGAATCTTTCACTTCCAGATTCTTCACTTCCAGTACGACTTCTTGAGGAGTTGCTGCGGATTTATCCGTTTTGAAAACGACATCTCTTCCAACCATTAGACTGGCCAGTTCATTAGGGTTTGTTTCCTTTACATTGACTGTCCCAATGCCCTTTCCTTTTCTAATGACCGTAACTCGATCGCATACTTCCATAATTTCCTTTAACTTATGGGTAATCAGGATTATGGACTTACCTTCCTTAATCAGGGCCTTCATGATCGTGATCAATTCTTTTATTTCCTGAGGTGTCAATACAGCTGTAGGTTCATCAAATATCAGTATTTCCGCACCTCTGTACAGGGTTTTCAAAATTTCCACCCTCTGCTGCATCCCTACGGAAATATCAGCAATTTTCGCATCCGGATCGACACTTAAGTGGTACCGTTCCGAAAGCTTCCTTACCTCTTCACTCGCTTCCTTTACATTGACCTTTCCAAATTTCGATGGTTCTTTTCCTAGAATGATATTTTCGGTAACAGTAAATGGATCTACCAGCATAAAATGCTGATGCACCATACCGATGCCGAGGTCATTGGCAATATTCGGGCTTGTAATTTGAACAACCTGCTCATTGACACGAATTTCTCCCTGTTCTGGCTGATATAAACCGAACAGGACATTCATTAGCGTGGATTTTCCAGCTCCATTTTCGCCTAACAATGCGTGAATTTCCCCTTTTTTCACCTGAAGGGTTATATTATCATTCGCAACGATACCTGGAAATTCTTTACGGATATTAAGCATCTCAATTACATGTTCCACGTATAATCAACTCCTATAGAAATGAGGATTCTGATACCTAACTAGGAGATATTGATAGATTCCTAATAGTTCTCATTTGGTTTTTTTCATAAAAAACCAAATGAAAAACTACAAAATCCGTCATAGTCTTTCATTCGGTTTTTCATACATATGAAATAGGATAGAAGGCCTTTAACAGGCCTTCTCATTCCTTATCATTTCTGACTGAATTATTTAAATCCCAATTCCTTTAATTCTTTTTCAGTACCAGGAGTTTTTTGTTCGCCAGATTTAATTTTTTCGATGTATTCATTAACCGCTTTCAATGATTCTTCCGAAACATTTTCTTGAGATTCCGAAATCATGATCCCGTTTTCTTCAAGACCGTATTCAATCGTTTCCCCACCAGGGAAGTTACCCTCTTTTGTCTTTTTCGCCAAATCTTGAACTGCTACATCCACACGTTTTACCATTGATGTCAAAGTAACATTGTAATCTTTTCCATCAACTTTCAAAGCGCCTTCTTCTTTTTGGTCACGGTCTACCCCGATAACCCAAATATCTTTTTTAGGATCTTTTTTCTTCAATTCCTTGGCTGAAGTGAATACACCGTTTCCTGTTCCGCCAGCTGCTTGGTAAATGATATCGATTCCAGAAGAATACATGTTATTTGCCATTTGCTGACCTTTTGCTGCATCCCCAAACGACCCCGCATATTGCGCTGTAATTTTCGCATCCGGATTCACTGAAAGGACACCTGCTTTAAAACCTACTTCAAATTTCTTGATCAATTCTGAATCGACACCGCCGATGAAGCCGACTTTATTTGATTTCGTCTGTAAACCGGCAATAACCCCCACAAGGAATGACCCTTGTTGCTCTTTAAATACGATACTCGCAACATTATCTTGTTTAACAACGCTGTCCACGATTGCAAATTGGGAGTTAGGGCGTTGTGTAGCAACCTCATCAACCGATTCCGCCAATGCGTACCCGATCGCATAAATGATGTTGTAATTTTCTTTTACTAGCGTATTTAGGTTCGTCGTATACTCTGAATCTGATTTTGACTGAATGTAATTATAGCCGTCTTTTCCTTTTTCCAATCCATTATCTTTACCAAAAGCTTGAAGACCTTCCCAAGCAGATTGGTTGAAGGATTTGTCATCGATTCCGCCAATATCGGTAACCATAGAAACTGTGAAATTATCTTTCTTGTCTTTTCCATTTGAAGAATCTTTATCATCATTCTCTGAATTACCACATGCTCCCAATAACGTGCCAGCTGCAAGAACAAGTGATAGAGCTAGACCAAATTTGCGCTTTTTCAATTTTTATCCCCCTAATGTACATAGTTTGTAGAGCAGGAATGTTCTGAAAAGTCATTCATGTTTGCGTTTTCACTTCTCGTTAATTTTTTTTACCCACGTTTGTTTTCAGTACAAGCGCTTGCATTCATCCGCAAGTAAAAAATAAAGGTTATACTCGTTTACGGAGAACATGAAAACTGAACATATTGGCTTTAAAGTAGTTAACGGAATACAGGATCGGCTGGTCCCAATCATCGAGATGCATCTGCTTTAAAACAAGCAGCGCCGCTTCTGGAGTGCATTTAAGGATAGGAGAAACCTTCTCATGGTATCCAATAGGCTCGATTTCAGCCACGGCATACGTAATTTTACGATTTGCATCCCTTTCCAATATATCGAAAAGCGACTCATCGTTCCGGTCGAAATTTTCTGATAGTATTGATTCAGGAATTTTATCGACACAATAAATTACCGGCTCTCCATTCGCTGTCCTTACACGTTCGATGATCACGATGCGCTCATCAGGTGAGCAAGAAAACCTGCGTATATCTTCCTCCGTCGGTTCTTGAGCCGTCAAGCTTAAGAAAATCGTACCAGGCTTCATCCCTGCCTCTTCAATCATGGAAGTGACACTTTTTAATTGCTCGATACCTGAAGTGAAACGAGGTTTTGGATTGACAAAAGTACCAACTCCGTGGCGGCGAATGATGATATTTTCTTCCTCTAAGATTCGCAGCGCTTCCCGAAGTGTCGCCCTACTCACGCCCAGCTTTTTTGCAAGATCGAATTCAGAAGGGAATTTTTCATTTTCCTGATAGACTCCTGCTTCAATGTCCTGCTTCAGGTAATCAATGACCTGCAAGTATAAATGTCGACTATCTGATTTTATTGACATACAGTTTCCCCCAGCTAATTTCTTAAGACATCAGACCTCTGATGTTGAATCATTCCTACTAATCGAAAATAATATAACATTTTTTTTCATATAAATAAATAGTGTTTTCCTATTTCTCAGAAAAGAATTTAGGAGGAATTACCCTCATCTATGTCTTTCAATCTAGTAAACTCAACGAAAATTGCACGATTATTCTCCTAAATCAGATTAAAAAAAATTTTTGGAATGCAAATGGAACGCAGCCTGCTTTCTTCTCAAGTTGCCGTTTTCCTGTATAATAGGGTTATCTTCTTTGAAGGGATGTACACACGATGTTAACTATAACAGAATACAGTATCGAAAAATTGAATGACCCATTCGGGATTTTATCCGGGGAGCGTTACGAATTATTCCTGGATATCGAGGTGCCGGAAGAGGATGAGCTCTTCTCGGAAAATGGTTTATATATCCGGGTGCTTTTTGCTGTTGAAGAACAAGCAGGCAAACTGATTAAATATGATATTTTTGAAAAAGGGAATGAAGGAGCGCTCGATTTCGATTTAGAGGACGATGAAGAAGCGATGATTGCCGCCTTCTGCCTTAAGCATTTGGATGAAGCGATGAATAATTAAAAAACCGGGCAGCTGCCCGGTTTTTTTTATGATAAATGCGCTTCATCCTGCACATCTTTTGACACCAATACAGTCCGTGGTTTGCTGCCTTCATAAGGACCGACGATTCCCCTTGCTTCCATTTCATCGATGAGCCTCGCTGCCCTGGTGTAGCCGATCCGGAAGCGGCGCTGCAGCATGGAGACCGATGCGGTTTGCATTTCCATGATCAATGCCACGGCATCTTCGTATAAGTTATCGTCCACTTCACCGGCTGATGTTTCGGTGATTTCATCCGGAATCATTTCTTCGTTATACTGTGCTTTTTGCTGTGAAATGACATATGTGACGACCTCCTCTACTTCGTTATCGGAGAGGAACGCTCCTTGAACCCGGACAGGTTTTGAAGCCCCCGCTGGCAGGAATAGCATATCTCCCCTGCCTAACAGCTTTTCTGCACCGCCCATGTCCAGGATGGTTCTTGAATCAGTCATCGACGAGACGCTGAATGCAATCCTGGATGGAATGTTCGCTTTTATGACGCCTGTTATGACATCCACGGAAGGCCGCTGAGTGGCAATGATCAAATGGATGCCGGCAGCCCTTGCCATTTGTGCAAGCCGTGTGATGGCATCTTCTACATCGTTAGAGGCAACCATCATTAGATCTGCCAGCTCATCAACAATGACCACGATATAAGGCAGCAGCGGCTGCTTGGCATCTTCTTCAATGTTATACCGGTTAATATAATCGTTATAGCCTTCAATATTGCGGGTACCTGAATGCGAAAACAGCTCATAGCGGCGTTCCATTTCACTGACGACCTTTTGTAAGGCCTGTGCAGCCTTCTTTGGATTCGTCACGACTGGAGCAAGCAAGTGGGGAATGCCATTATAGACATTTAGCTCCACCATTTTGGGATCGATCATCATCATTTTCACTTCATGCGGTTTTGCCCGCATCAGGATGCTCGTGATGATGCCGTTGATACAAACGGATTTCCCGCTCCCTGTCGCTCCGGCAACCAGTAAATGGGGCATTTTATTAAGCTCCGCCTTAACCGCTTCACCAGAAATATTCCTCCCCAAACCGATTTGCAGTTTTGCATCGGGCTTGTCCACTTCCTTCGCCTCCAAAACTTCCCTTAAGGAAACCATCGCCACTTCGGAGTTGGGCACCTCAATTCCTATCGCTGATTTACCTGGTATCGGAGCCTCGATCCGGATGTCCTTCGCAGCGAGAGCCAGTGCCAAATCATCGGAAAGGCTGACAATTTTGCTTACCTTCACCCCTACATCGGGATGAACTTCATATTTGGTAACCGCCGGTCCCAAATGGACTTGCGTGACCCTTGCCTTCACCCCGAAGCTATTGAAGGTGCGCTCAAGTTTTGCTGCATTTTCATGAATCAGTTGATATTCTCCGCTTTGATCCGTTTTTTTAGGCTGCAATAATAAGGAAAGCGGCGGCAACAGATATTCTTTGTTTTCCACTTCACTGAAATCCATCGGCAAGACCGCATCATCCTGTTCCTCGGAAGATTCAGGTACGGCTTCCGCAGCGACAGGAGGTTCAGCCACATCGTCAGTGTAGGCTTTATCAGCAAAGCTGGAGATGATCCTTTCCGTTGCCATCTGCGGTGTTTCTTCTTCATGATGAATGGGCTGTTCGGTTTCGGCCACAGGCTCCTTTTCGCTTTTCTTTCTTTTTTGCGGATTTTTTTTCTTTTCTTTTTTATCCTCATTCCACGTTTTCATGTCATTTCTGAATGCCGACCATTGATTGGCGATAAAGCCCCCAAGGCCGAGGAAAAACCTTCCGAGGGTTTCACCCAAGGTTTTTCCGGTCAGTAGTACAATGCCAGTGATGATAAACAGGAAGGAAACGATCTTCGAGCCCGCTTCATCAAATAAAAAATAAGAAGACGCAAATAATATCGCTCCGATCATTCCGCCTCCCAGATCCCTCGTGCTGGCCTTTCCGGTCACTTCCATCCAGAATAATTCCCATGTATTCGAAATGACACTGGGCTTCGTGAACGGGCCGCCATCTGCCAGCATATTGAACAGCGTCACATGACTGAGCAGAAGCATGCTCGCGGCAAGGAAGTACAATCCGATGAATTGCCGTTTTAACAGGTAAGGGACCTCCCTTTTGATCATCAAGTAAAACCCTGCCGCTATGGCGGCCAGCAATATGAGGATGTACCATTCCCCCATGAAAAAGCGAATTAAAAGAACGGTCCCATTTCCCACCGCGCCTAGCTTGGCGATGGCAATCACGGCCAATCCTATTAACGTCAACCCGCTCAATTCATATTTAAGTGTCAGTTTCAATTTATCCGTACTTTTGTTTTTTCTTCGTTTCTTCTTTGCCATCATATCACCTGATTCTTTATGAAACTATTCTAACCTTCCTATTCAACATAACATCATGATTTCCCTTCACGAAACAAATGTTCGTTCAAGAATTATACCAAAAAAAGAGGAACCTGTCCTTGTTATATGTAACAATTCCACTTAAAGACCCAGAGATTGAATAAAGCAGCCAAATGGCTGCCGATGTCAATCAAGTATATCATACCTGCTTTCATTAGTCGTTTTCACTGGCCATCAATGTGTTTCCGAACACATTGATGACAGCTCCCGGATGAATGCTGGCATTCATATAGTCCGCAGGATCGGTGCTCACGATACGATCGATCCGGAATGAACGTCCGCCATCATGTTCGACCATAACATGCACACCATTATAAATCATTTCAATTACATTTGCCGTCTTTTCATAGTGATGGGGGAAGATGATTTCTTCGGGAACGATTGTATAAAGCGTCATTGCAAAAGCCCCTCCCCTTCACCGTCTGTTTTTGGCCTTCTTTCTTCCATGAAGCTGTTCAATTTCCTCATGGCCTGGCCCACTCCACCGACATCATCGATCATTCCGATTTCGACAGCCTCTGCCCCGATTACATTGGTACCGATATCACGGGTTAAATTACCTTTAGCAAACATCAAGTCCTTGAAGCTTTCTTCCGTCACATTGGAATGCCTCGTTACAAACTTGATGACTCTTTCCTGCATCTTGTCCAAGTATTCAAAGGTTTGCGGAACGCCTATCACAAGTCCTGTCAGACGAATTGGATGAATCGTCATCGTAGCCGTTTCAGCAATATAGGAATAATCACAAGAAACGGCAATCGGTACACCGATAGAATGACCTCCGCCAAGTACGATCGAAACGGATGGCTTGGAGAGGGAAGCAAGCATCTCTGCAATCGCCAGGCCCGCTTCAACATCCCCTCCCACAGTATTTAAAATGACAAGCAGTCCCTCGATGTTCGGGTTTTGCTCAATCGCCACAATTTGTGGGATGACATGCTCATATTTTGTCGTTTTATTTTGAGGCGGCAGCTGCATATGACCTTCAATTTGTCCAATGATCG
Source organism: Peribacillus folii (assembly GCF_030271255.1). Taxonomy (GTDB): domain Bacteria; phylum Bacillota; class Bacilli; order Bacillales; family DSM-1321; genus Peribacillus. The sequence continues at coordinate 337,536 of NZ_JASJOM010000003.1, read as the reverse complement.
TCAAACAATGGATTTTTGAGTCTTTTGATAGTTGCGGGACATTCGTAGCCCCCAGCTGCTGGATCTTTTCAATTATTGTTGAGTTCTTCCCTTCCTGCCGGCCTTCATTTTCATTTGGCAATGGTGCATTATCCACGATGCCAACCCCTTTCTCTTTTAGCCTATAGCTTTATTATGTCTCGAGTCTTCGACTTCATTCTTCAAGATATTAGAGGTTGGACAAACAAAAAGACCCCCTGACCTCACTATCAGGGGGTGCTTGCTTAATATTCCATGATGATCGGCAGGATCATTGGCCGGCGTTTCGTTTTTTCGTAGAAGAATTGGTTCAAGGCATCTCGCATTTCCTGTTTCAGCGTAGACCAATCAAACGGCTGGCGCGCTCCGTTTTTCTTGACGATTTCACTTACGATTTCAGTCGCTTCCCCGATCATTTTTTCGGATTCACGAACATAAACGAATCCCCTTGTAATGATTTCAGGTCCGGCGGCAATGCTTTTGTCCTGACGATTCAAGGTTACGACCACAATCAAAATGCCATCCTGTGATAATAAGCGGCGATCCCGGAGAACGATATTGCCGACATCGCCGACACCGCTACCGTCAATGAGGATATTTCCCGAAGTAACTTTGCCGGATAGGCCGATTTTATTCCCCTTAAGTTCGATGATGTCACCTTTTTCGGCTATCACGATATTCTCCTCTTCGATTCCTGAAGCAATACCGACTTTTTGGTGAGCATATAATTGCCGGTATTCACCATGCACCGGGATAAAGAATTTGGGATTCATCAGGTTGATCATCATTTTCAGTTCTTCCTGGCTTCCATGTCCCGTCACGTGAACCTTATATTTATTGGACGATACCACTTCAGCGCCTACACGGTAAAGCAAGTCCACCGTTTTGGATAAAATCAGTTCGCCGCCCTGTAGAGGTGAAGCACTGATCAGTACGGTATCACCTTTTTTGATCGTTACTTGCTTATGGGTCTGCTTCGCCATCTTTTGGAGCGCGGCAATCGGCTCTCCTTGATGACCTGTAGACAATACGACGATTTCGCGGTCATCATATTGGTTAATTTCATTAATTGGGATGATCAACTCTTCTTCAACCTTTAAATAACCAAGATTCAAGGCTGTTTCATATACACGCTGAAGGCTTTTTCCTACAACAGCCACTTTCCTGCGACTTGCCGCTGCTGCATTGAAAACATGTTGAATCCGGTTGATATTCGAAGCGAAGCACGCGACGATGATCCTTCCTGATGCAGCAAGGAAAGCCTCGGTAATGTCTTTGGCCACTACCGCCTCTGATGGTGTATATCCCGGCCTCTCGGCTCCCGTACTATCCGATAGCAAGCAAAGGACGCCTTCTTCGCCGATACTCGCCATTTTTCCGATCTCCGGTTTGTACAAATCGGTTGCCGCTTGATCGAATTTAAAGTCCCCCGTATACACGATAGCGCCATCGCGGGTATGAATCACCACTCCTACAGAATCGGGGATGCTATGGTTGGTCCGGAAAAAGGACACGGCTGCTTGCGGGAAACTTAACAGGGAATCGGAATCGATTTCTGTAAATGTTGCCCTTCCGTTAAACCCATCTTCCTTCAATTTCGTTTTGATCAGCGCAAGTGTAAGCTTCGTTCCGTAAACGGGTACGGGTAAAAATTTCAACACATACGCAAGCGCTCCCATATGGTCTTCATGACCATGGGTTATGAATATTCCCTGAACCCGTTCTTTATTATCCAATAGGTAGGAAATATCAGGAATGACCGCATCAATTCCCAGCATTTCTTCTTCTGGAAGCATCAAACCTGCATCCAGCAGATAGATGTCCTCATTCACCTCAACAACGTACATGTTTTTACCAAGTTCCCCTTGTCCTCCAAGAGAAATGACTTTTATGCCATTATGTTTATCTTTGCCCAATCGAATATCCTCCTTAAAATCCCGTTCATAATTTCCCAATGCCTTCATTATAACCGAAGTTCAAAAAACATGACAACACTTACCATTTTGAATGGCTTTTTTCCCGCCTGCTTTTAAAAAAAGCACTGCCGATATGTAATATATATTCTTCTTCCATAACCATGCAGTTCCAATAAACAGATTAGGAAAGCCGATTTTCTAACCGCAGCGTTTAAATATCGCCATCTGATTGGATATTCATGTAAAAACAAGCCAATCTTTAACGATCAGCTTGTTTCATCACTTTTTTATTTTTTTAATACGGAGGCTAAGGCAAGTCGTTGCTGTTCCGTCAATGGCACAATCGGCAGTCTGACGGACCCTACATCAATTCCGTTTAACTGAAGTGCCGTTTTTACCGGCGCCGGGCTTGGAGCGGCAAATATGCCTTTAATTAGCGGCAAAAGTTCCTGATGCAGCCTGGCTGCCTCTTTCAAGTTACCGCTTATGAATGCTGAAACTATTTTCTGTAGCTCATTGCCGGCTACATGGGATGCAACTGAAACGACCCCCACACCGCCAATTGCAAGTACAGGAAGAGTCAAAGCGTCGTCCCCACTGTATAATGCAAAATCATCATCCGTTCCGGCTATGATCTCGGTCATTGCGTTCAAATCCCCGCTCGCTTCTTTCACCGCTAAAACATTAGCGATTTTTGAAAGGCGGATGATCGTTGCCGGCTCAATGTTAACCGCTGCACGTCCAGGGATATTATATATCATGACAGGCAGTGTCGTACTCTCTGCGATTGCTTTGAAATGTTGGTAAAGCCCTTCTTGATTCGTCCTGCTATAATAAGGGGCCACAAGCATGATCGCATCGGCACCATTTTGTTCTGCTTTTTTGGTCAACTCGATGGAAGCATACGTATTGTTGCTGCCTGTACCCATAATGATAGGAACTCGTTTATCCACAACGTTGGAGACATGTCGCAATAAAGCAATTTTCTCCTCGGAAGATAAAGTCGGAGATTCGCCCGTCGTTCCTGAAAGCACAAGCGAATCCGTTCCATTCGCTAGTAAGTAATTGACCAATTTGGTCGTTTTTTGCAAATCGATATTTCCCTTGCTATCGAAAGGGGTGACCATTGCGGTTGATACTCTACCAAATATCATCATCTAACACCTCTTTAAACATCTTTTATTGAAATTCCGGATTATTGTATTTCACTTTCATGCAGCTGAAATGCATAGTGAAGTGAATTAACAGCTTCTTTCAAATCTTCTTCCTTGACCAGGACCCATATAGTCGTATGGCTGTCGGCTGATTGAAGGATGGCTATTTCCCTTTCCGAAAGCGCCGTTACGATCTTCGCGGCGACACCAGGCACACCGTTGATGCCTGCACCGACGACGGAGACCTTTGCGCAATTACGTTCAATCACTGGTTCATGACCAAGCTCGGCCAAAATTGAAAGTGCGAGCTCCGTCATGTCTTCTGAAACGGTATATACGACGCCGCTAGGATAAATATTTATGAAGTCGACCGAAATGGAGGCATTGGCCATTGCCTTAAAAACCTCTGCCTGCAAATTATATTGATCCTTTTTCGCGCGTACCTTGATTTGTGTTATTTTCGGGACATGGGCAATTCCCGTTACGAGCCTCTCACGGATATCACTGCCCTGGCTGCCCTTATTTACACTTGTAACAAGTGTGCCCAACCCTTCGCTGTATGTGGACCTGATCCGGATCGGCACTTTAGCCTGCATGGCAATTTCAACAGCGCGTGGATGAATGACCTTCGCGCCCTGATAGGCCATGTTGCAAACTTCCGTATATGAAACGATCGATAATGGACGTGCCTGCTCGGCAATCCGTGGATCAGCTGTCATGATGCCTTCCACATCCGTAAATATATCCACCCTCTCCGCTTGCAGGGCTGCACCTAATGCTGCCGCTGAGGTATCACTTCCACCGCGTCCAATGGTCGTGATATCCCCATTTTTAGCCGCACCCTGGAAGCCTGCTACGACGACTACATCCTTAAGTTCCAGTTCTTTCATGAGACGGTCACATTTCATTTCCATGATTTTCGCACTTGAATAGTCGGTATTCGTTAAGAATCCCGCCTGTGCCCCCGTGTATGCGACGGCATCAATACCGTGTTCTAACAGCATGTTGGTAAATACGACGGAAGATATCGTTTCACCAACCGACATAAGGAGATCCTGTTCACGTTTCGAGAGGATCGCTTTCGAGCCATTCACTAAAGAAAGTAAAGTGTCCGTTGCATAGGGATCGCCCTTCCTCCCCATCGCCGAAACCACAACCACCACTTTATAGCCTTCTTGGATTGCCTTTTCGATATGCCCCCTGGCAAACGATCGGCTTTCCTCATCACGAACGGATGTCCCACCGTATTTCTGGACAATGATTTTCATAATATGCACCCCAAATATAAGCCAGCTTCCCGCTTTGGGAAGCTGACAAAAACTCTCTATTTCAGTTGGAAATCACTTTTTTCAAATTAAGAATGAATGATTACTTGACGGTGACTAAACCTAATTTTAAAAGGCTTTCCGCAATCTGGACGGAATTCCAGGCTGCTCCCTTCAATAGATTATCGGAAACCACCCATAAATGGAAGCCTTTATCCTCATCCAAGTCCTTGCGAATCCTGCCGACGAATACGTCATTTTTGCCAACGGAAGAAGCAGGCGTAGGATAGATTTGCTGTTCCGGTTCATCCTCCAGCACTACTCCAGGAGCCGTTTTCATCAAATCCTTTATTTGAGAAGCTGACACTCCTTCCTTTTCCACTTCAATATAAACGGATTCCGAATGACCTGTTACAACAGGAAGCCTTACGCATGTTGCCGCTACCGGAAGATCATTCATATGCATGATTTTCTTTGTTTCATTAATCATTTTCATTTCTTCAAACGTGTACCCATTATCTTGGAATTTATCGATTTGAGGAATGACGTTAAATGCAATTTGATAATGCTTTTCGTCGCCCTTTACCGGTAAAATCCTTGGTTCGATTTCTTTATCATCAAGCAAGTCGCGTGCTTGTTCTTTTAATTCATTTATTGCAGCAGCCCCAGCACCTGATACGGCCTGATAGGTGGAAACTACGATTTTTGATAATCCATAGTTCTCGCGGATAGGTTCCAAAGCTACGACCATTTGGATCGTAGAACAATTCGGATTGGCGATGATCCCATTATGCTGTTTCAAATCGGCCTCGTTTACTTCAGGCACAACAAGCGGCACATTTTCATCCATGCGGAATGCACTCGTATTATCCACGACAATTGCCCCGCGTTTGACAGCTTCTGGAGCCAATTCCTTAGACACGCTTCCTCCAGCACTGAATAAAGCGATATCGATGCCTTCAAAGCTTTCAGGTTTTGCTTCCTGCACTTCGATTTCTTCGCCCTTAAACGTAAGTTTGGTTCCTGCGGAACGAGCCGATGATAAAAAGATGATCTTCTTTATCGGTAAATTCCGTTGTTCGAGTGTTGAAATCATTTGTTGTCCCACTGCTCCAGTTGCTCCCACAACTGCAATATGCAATCCCTGTGTCTCAGTCATTTGTCCATACTCCTTTTCTATCTCTAAGAATTAGTTTATTTATTGGATGTTTTTCTACTTGCTCAGAATATCATTTATTTTAACACATTAACATTCCAAAGGGTCGGACTTTAACAAAATATTCTGGTAGTGTAGTGCTTTTTATGACTTTCCACGGAAAATTCATGCATATCAATCAGTCATTTTCGCAGGGGAGCGCATATCAGGACAAGGTCAATCTAGGCTATCCTTAAACTTTTCGACGATGACTGGCTGAATCTGCTCCCTTTCAAGCGCCGATATGATCGTATCCCTTATCATGCTCATCCTTGCAACCATCGAGCTCGGCTTGCCTATTGGATTATCCTGACCATACGGAACGAAATAAACATCTTTTGCTGCCATCAGCCTCATGAGATTGACGCCATTCAGCCCGAGTGCATCGTTCGTGGATATTGCGACAACGACCGGACGGTGATTTCTCATCGTCGCTTTTGCAGCCATAAGTACGGGCGAATCGGTAAGGGCATTTGCCATCTTGCTCATCGAGTTACCTGTCAAAGGAGCGATCACCATACAATCAAGGGGCAATTTCGGCCCTAATGGTTCCGCTTTGACGATTGTATCAACGACACGATTCCCCGTCAATTTTTCAATTCTTTCAACCCAATCATCGCCCTTCCCAAAACGTGTTTCCGTATGCTGCACGGTCGAGGTTACGATTGGAATGACTTCCGCCCCTTCATTCACAAGCTTTTCAATTTCTGGAAACACTTCATCATATGTGCAATGCGACCCTGTCAATCCGAAACCAATCCGTTTCCCTTGGAGACTCATATCTTTTTCCCCTTCCTTTTCCTGAACTCATCCTGGATCAATACTCCCAGTGCGTTCGCCAATATCTGACCAGCTGTTTTCGGGGCGACTATTCCCGGTAAACTCGGTGCCAACAGCGCCTTGATTCCCCTTTTTTCAGCATAACGAAAATCCGTCCCCCCAGGTTTTGAAGCAAGGTCGATGATTAATGTATGGACGGGCATATTTGCGAGAACGTTCGCTGTAATGATTGGAAAAGGAATCGTATTAATGCAAATATCAACATTTTTCATTTCTGCGGCTAGATCATTCAAATGAAAAGGAGTTAGTGCCATTTCGCTTATCCTGGCGATATCTTCACTTCTTCTGGCCCCTACCTTCACTTTCGCGCCGAGCGCATGGAATGATCTGGCTACACTCATACCGACTCTTCCCAAACCAAGAACGGCTACATTTGATCCATGGATCGTAAAATCGGTATGCTGGATGGCCATCATGATAGCACCTTCAACGGTGGGAATGGAATTGTAAATGGCCACATCATCGCGTTCGAACAAGAGAACCAGCTTTCGATCCGCTTTTTGGAATATTTCATCGAGATATTTATTGCTGATCCCTGCATAAAAAATGCAGTGTGCCGGGGTATCTTTTATCATTTCTTCCGTCAAGACAACCTCTTCGCTGGAAAAAATCGTTTCTACTTTTCCATCAGCATCCGTGCCCCGGACAGGCAAGATTACTGAATCTAATTCCTTGAAATTTATATCTTCCATTTTTTCCTTAACCGCTCCGGTAAAAGCATGGTCGAGCTGTTCAAAACCAACTAATAATAGCTTCGCATCAAGCTCCGTCAGTTTACGGACAACTTCGAGCTGACGCGCATCTCCACCAATTACAGCGATTTGCATACCTGTGAGCATTAAAACCGTCACCTTCTTTATATAAAAGATCCTTAACATTCCCTGCTTCAAGATACATGCCAGTCATGAAGCAATTTTAATTTTTGCGACATTCTCTAGTTACCCTGCCATCTTATGTTTTCAGTTAAAAAACGGTGATAAGAAAAGAAAAAACGCCTAGCTATTCACAGCTGAGGCGTTTTTTCTTTATTCATAAGGAGCAGCCCATGAGGAGCGCCGATTCGTTACTTTACTTTATCCGTCCATATGCTCTATTTCTTTGGAGAGCCCTTCCTGAAAATCAATGATGACCATATCGGCCCCGATTTTTTTTATATGGTTCCACGGTACGCGGATTTCACTGCCATTCCTCATAAGCCCGAACCATTTGACTGAAGGGATGATCAACGTGGTAATTTGGCCAGTTTCGTCTATTTCCAAATCAGTCTGTCCGAGGATTCCCAATCTTTCGGCCCTGTTCACATCGACTATCTCTTTACCGCTCATTTCACTCAACCTCACTTTTCGCTCCCCCTTTTTCACCATATATTCCATCTATATCCGAAAAAGAAGAAGTTAGAAGGCTTTTCCGCAAATATTGTCCACTTCTCTTGCCTCTTCCTATTTTCAAGATTTACGCAAAAAAAAGCCTGACCATCCATTTTCAGAAGATGGCCAGACATATATAGTTTTATTTGTCCCAGTTTTCCAACGGGCTTACCAATGACAAGGAATGCTCCGTAAAGATTTGGTTTGCCAGATCATTAACGGTATCCTCCGTCACCTCGTCGATCTTTATGATGATATCGTCAAGGGAACGGTGCTCGCCTAACATGAGCTCATTCTTGCCATTACGGCTCATGCGGCTATTCGTGCTTTCAAGACTGAGCATCAAGCTGCCTTTAAGCTGCTCTTTACTGTTGCGCAATTCCTTTTCAGTGATGCCATCCCTTTTTAAGGTATCCAATGTTTCCTGAATCGTATCATACAGGCTATCTAATTGGCTTGTCCCTGTCCCGCCATAGACTGTCACCAAGCCGCTATCTTGGTAGCTCGAGTGATACGAGTATACTGAATAGGCCAGGCCTCGTTGCTCCCTGACGTCCTGAAATAGGCGGCTGCTCATGCTTCCCCCAAGGATATTGTTCAAGGTGATCAAGCTGTAGGTTTTATCATTGCCGATTTCCAACCCTTTGTACCCTAGGCATAAATGCGCTTGCTCCGTTTCCTTTTTACGGGTGATCCTATTTTGATGGAAAGCCGGCTTGATTAATTCAGGGCGATGTTCTCCACCTTGATACGATCCGAAGTAGCTTTCGACTTCTTTAATCAACTTTTCATCGACATTCCCAGCAATGGAGATTACCACTTTATCGGGTGTATACATATCATGGACGTATTTCTTTAATGTTTCACTATTGAATGTTTCAAGCGTTTCCTCCGTACCCAGGATCGGGTATCCAAGCGGATGTTTTTCATATACCGCCTGGCTTAAGAGGTCGTGAACAATATCATCCGGCGTGTCTTCATACATTTTAATCTCTTCATAAACAACATTTTTTTCTTTTTTTAGCTCTTCCTCATCAAAAGTGGAATTGAAGAACATATCTGCAAGGATTTCAAGTGCATAACTAGCATGGTTATCCATTACTTTTGCATAATAGCATGTGTATTCCTTTGATGTGAATGCATTCACCTGACCCCCGACGCTATCGAACGACTCGGCAATTTCCCGTGCATTCCTGGTTGTTGTCCCTTTGAAAAACATGTGTTCCAGAAAATGTGAAACTCCATTCAATTCAGGGGTTTCATTTCGGGAACCTGTTTTGATCCAAACTCCGATGGCCGCCGAGCGTACTGTTGGAATATTTTCCAATACAATTCTTACTCCGTTTTGACACGTGTATTTCTTAATCAACTAACATTCCTCCCAATCATTCTATGCTGCTAATATGACCCTGTCATGGGGTCAATCGCTTTTCATCTACTGCTTCTGAAACGGTAACCACATCTAAATTTTTCTTTTTTATTTCTATAATCAACGCTTCCAACGATTTTGCGGTAGATTCCGTAGGATGCATCAAGATGAAAGCACCTGGGTGGACCTTGGAAAGCACCCGTTGTTGAAGGACTTCAGGACTTGGCTTTTGCCAGTCGATCGTATCGACACTCCACATGACGGTCTCCATCCCGAAAGAGTCCGCAATTTGCACCGTTTCGTCCCGGTAGCTGCCGCTTGGGGGGGCGAACCATTTCATCTTCAAGCCTGTCACCGCTTCAATGACTTCGTTCGTTTTTCGAAGTTCTTCACGTGTAGCCTGTGCCGATATATTCTTCATATCGGGATGTGAATAAGAGTGGTTGCCGATTTCATGGCCCCCATCCTTGATCATCTTGGCCAATTCCGGATTATTCTTGGTCCAATTGCCTTCCAGGAAGAAGGTGGCCTTGACATTATTCTTTTTTAATACGGCCAGCATATCCTGTAAGTATTCATTTCCCCATGCCACATTTATCAAAAATGATACAACCGGCTTTTCGGGATGCGCCCGGTAAATCGGAGCGGGATCGAGATCCTTTACATGCACCTTTGCAGGGACCTGCTCGAAAACCAGTTTGTCTTCATCGAACTCGCCCGCCTTCTTCATGGCTTTATATGAACCATCAATATTAACCTTAAGGCCATTGTAGGCAGGAACGGTTTTCCAAACCGAATCTATCCGGGCGTCCTGTGGTGCAACCTCATATTTTTTCGTTGAATCTTGTATTTGTAAAAGAAGTTCATCTTCTTGCTTCATCGAAGCAACTGAATCATCCGTTAATTGGGCCAGATAAAGCTGTGTATATGGATTTTGCACTAATAACCATGATATACCTGCAATGGCACTTATCGCAACTATCTGCTTCCATTTATTATTCATTTTTTCCGCCCCCTTCATACCAGAATGTATGAAGAAAACGGACAAGGTAGAACATGCCATCCTTTTAATCCTATTTCCCTTGAGTCCGCTAGTTGCTCATTCAATAAAAAAAGCATGCAGATTCACAGGGAATCGCATGCCGGATATAAAAATTATTTTTATTACGATTGAGATGGATTGGCTGCCTCTTTTTGCTCTTTCAGGACAGCTTTGCGGGAAAGGTTCACCCTGCCTTGCTTGTCAATCTCGGTTACTTTTACCAATAACTCATCTCCAAGTGAAACGACATCTTCCACTTTTCCGACTCTTTCTTCAGCCAGTTCAGAAATATGTACCAAACCGTCCTTGCCATTGAAGATTTCAACGAATGCACCGAATTTTTCAATGCGCTTCACTTTACCTAAGTAAAGTTCACCCACCACGACTTCACGCACGATATCCTCAATGATTTTCTTCGCTTTTTGAATCATTGGCTCATCTGTTGATGAGATGAACACCGTTCCATCTTGTTCGATGTCGATCTTCACGCCAGTTTCTTCAATGATTTTATTGATATGCTTTCCGCTAGGTCCAATGACATCACGGATTTTATCCGGGTTAATGGTCATGGTAACGATTTTAGGAGCATACTTGGATAACTGCTCACGCGGTTGTTTAATGGTTGACATCATGGATTCCAAGATATGCATCCGGCCATGTTTCGCTTGAAGTAATGCCTCTTCCAGGATTTCCTTTGAAAGACCTTCAATTTTAATATCCATTTGCAGTGCAGTCACACCTTTTGATGTTCCAGCGACTTTAAAGTCCATATCCCCCAAGTGATCTTCCATCCCTTGAATGTCAGTCAGGATCGTATAGTGCTCGCCCGTTTTTACAAGTCCCATCGCTATACCGGCAACTGGGGCTTTCAATGGTACACCGGCATCCATCATTGCCAAAGTGCTTGCACAGATACTTGCTTGTGAAGTTGAACCGTTTGATTCAAGGACTTCCGATACAAGCCTGATTGTATATGGGAAATCTTTGTCATTAGGGATAACTGGTTCCAATGCTCTTTCACCAAGTGCACCATGACCGATTTCCCGGCGGCCTGCCCCACGGATCGGTCCCGTTTCACCGACACTGAAATGCGGGAAGTTATAGTGGTGCATAAAGCGTTTTGACTCTTCTGTTCCGAGTCCGTCCAAAATCTGGACATCACCCAATGCACCTAATGTACAAATCGATAGCGCTTGGGTTTGTCCTCGTGTGAACAATCCAGAACCATGTGTACGGGGCAAGATGGTGACTTCTGAAGATAATGGTCTGATTTCATCAGGATTCCTGCCGTCTGGACGAACTTTTTCTTCCGTAATTAAACGTCGGACTTCGGATTTAACCAGTTTATTCAGGATTTCTTTGATTTGCTTTAGCTTAGCTTCATCTGTCTCTTCTTCATAATTGGCCAATACACGATCTTTTACCACTTTAATCGCGTCTTCGCGAGCATGTTTTTCCTGAACTTGCACTGCTTTGTTCAAGTCCGCTTCACAATGGCCCTTCACTTCCGCTTCAAGGTCTGCATCCACTTTATATAAAGCGATCTGCATTTTCTCTTTGCCGATTTCCGCAACGATTTTCTCCTGGAATGCAATGACCTTCTTGATTTCGTCATGACCGAACATGATGGCTTCGAGCATCGTTTCTTCAGGTACTTCATTCGCCCCCGCTTCAACCATGTTAATAGCATCTTTAGTACCGGCAACCGTCAGATTGATGTCACTTTGTGCGAGTTGGTCAACAGTAGGGTTAATGATGAATTCATTATTGATCCTTCCCACAACCACTCCGGCAATCGGACCTTCGAACGGGATATCGGAAACGGAAAGAGCTAAGGATGAACCAAGCATCGCTGCCATTTCAGTAGAGCAATCTTGATCGACACTCATGACCATGCTGATGATCTGGACATCATTCCTGAAGCCATCCGCGAATAATGGACGAATCGGACGGTCAATTAAGCGGCTCGCAAGAATCGCCCTTTCACTCGGCCGGCCTTCACGCTTAATGAATCCTCCCGGAATTTTGCCGACTGCATAAAGCCTTTCTTCATAATTGACTGTCAAAGGGAAGAAATCGACATTTCTCGGTTCCTTCGAAGCCGTCGCCGTACTTAATACAGCAGTCTCTCCATAACGGACCATTACTGCTCCGTTGGCTTGTTTGGCCAATTGCCCTATTTCCACCGTAACATTACGGCCGGCCCAATCAAATGAATACGTATGTTTTTCCTGTCCCATTCATTAAACCCCTCTCTGAATCTTCACTTAGAGGCTTAGTTTACCTAAACCTGTATTGGATTAAATCATTTATATGTGAAAGTAACTGAACTCAAGTAAAAACCAAACTATTCCTATTATGCACGAAAAAAACAAGCATTAACAGTAAAATGAATAAAAATTTCACTCATTTGAATATGTATATCCTGATCATTTATAAACGGAAAAAGACCCGGCTCACGCCGAGTCCCAAGGACGAAGGCTCAGCCTTAAAGTAGAACACGTCCAAATCATTTGATTAACATCAAAAAAGCGGGAAATTTCCCGCCTTCCTGAAAAAATTATCTACGTAGACCTAATTTGTTAATTAGTGTACGGTAACGAGTAACGTCTTTGTTACGTAGGTAAGTTAAAAGATTACGACGTTTACCTACCATTTTAAGAAGACCGCGACGTGAATGGTGGTCTTTTTTGTGAGTGCGTAGGTGACCATTCAAGTTGTTGATTTCTTCTGTTAATACCGCGATTTGCACTTCTGGAGATCCAGTGTCAGTATCGTGAGTTCTGAACTCAGCGATTAGTTCGTTTTTGCGTACTTGTGTAATTGCCATGTTATTATTCCTCCTAAAATTCTGTAAAATCACCTATTACCGAGCCAGCGTCGGAGTCTCGACTAGCCAAGCAATGGTTATTTTCATACATATAATAGAATACATGCATTTCACTAAAATTGCAAGTCCTGTCTTCTGTTTAACCTATCGTCATTCGAGTTCGGCAAAATATGCGATTGCATTTTCCTTGTCTGTTTCAATCTGGGCAACCAATGCTTCAAGCCCGGAAAACTTCTGCTCACTCCGTAGCCTAACATGCCATTCGACTGAAACCTGGCTGCCATAAATATCTCCCGAAAAATCCAAGGCATGAACCTCCACAGTTGGATATTTAGGCTTATCTTCATGGAATGTAGGTTTATAACCGACATTACAAACTCCGCGATACCATTTGCCGCCTATGTTGATCCTCACGGCATATACGCCCGCAGCAGGGAAAATGTAATCATCGCTCACTTCGATATTAGCAGTGGGAAAACCGAGCTTCCTTCCCCTTTTTTCACCGTGAACGACATGCCCCTTCGTTATGAAGCGACGGCCCGCCAAATGATAAAAGTCGGTAAAATCACCATTGCCGAGTGTCTCCCTGATTCGCGTCGAGCTAACCTTTTCATCTTCGAGTGTCTGCTTGGCAACGACCGTCTGTGAGAATCTTCCTTGAGCGTAAACAGGCAGGTCTTCCATCGAACCTTGGCCATAGCGGCCATATGAATAGTCAAAACCGGCAACTACGTGGCGGACATTCAGCCCTACGATGTATTCATCAACGAAACGTTCCGGCAGTACCGAAGCGAACTCCTTACTGAAATGGACAATGAATAAATAATCTATCTCCATCGACTCGATGATAGCCACCTTATCTTCAAGTGGGGTAATGTAGCGGATATTTTCCGTTTTCCTTCCCAAAACTGCGGAAGGATGCGGATCAAAAGTCATGACGGCTGACTTCAGGTTCATTTCCTCAGCTTTTTGCTTGGCAGTTTGTATTACGATCTGATGGCCTTTATGTATTCCATCAAAAAATCCAAGCGCCATAACAAGCTCAGGAAAATCATCCGAATTAAATTGATGAGGATGCTCTATTGCAATCACTTTCACCTTTCAATCTCCTCTTTCCGACGGCAAAACGGTCTATGATTCTTGTGCCAATACTTTTACAGGTTTGATTAATCCTTCTTTTGACGGATGTACTTGATAAATGGCAATCGCCTTATCGGATGGGTCCACCATCACAAAGGGCTCCCCAATTTCGGCAGTGACATCCCCTGTTTGTTCTAATACCGCACCGTTGAGTACTTTCTTTGCTACTTTATCACTAATCTTACATTTCGGCAAATGAAATAATCCCCGCTCTAAAGGCAATAGAAAATCATCCGATTGTCCTGTTTCCATCAATGCTTCCACATCGGCAAACGTGAAGCAGTCATCAAGCTTGAAGCCGGCTGATTCAATCCGGATCAAGTCTGACATATGGGCAGGTATGCCAAGCTTTGCTCCCATCATGACGGCAAGCGTCCTGATATACGTGCCTTTACTGCACTTGACGCGAAAACGAAAAGAAATCGTATCTCCCTTAAATACCTCGCGATCATCAAGAAGGGTCATTTCGTAGATGGTTATCTCCCTTGTCGGTCTCTCCACTTCAATACCGGCTCGGGCATATTCGTACAGCTTCTTCCCGTTCACCTTAACAGCTGAAAACATGGGCGGGGTTTGTTCAATTTTTCCCGTCAAGGATTCCAGCATATCCAAGATCCGTTCACGCGGAATCTCTTCTTCTATCGTTTTCTCCTCGACCTTTTCACCGCTTGCATCTTCGGTTGTTGTGGAAAAACCGAGGGTCACTTCCCCTTCGTATGACTTGCCGGCTTCTGTCAGATACTCAGCAACCTTCGTTGCCCTGCCGATACAAATTGGCAAAACTCCCGTTACATCGGGATCCAATGTCCCCGTATGTCCAACTTTTTTTGTTTTCAAAATCTTTCTTAATTTAAAAACACAATCATGTGATGTCATTCCCTTTGGTTTCCATAATGGAAGAATACCATTCATCGCCGTCACCTCATCATTCATTTTCAAAAAAAAGGAACCGACTTCAAGAAGTGCAAAGCACTTACCTGAGTCGGCCCCCTTTTTACTGCTTGCTTATTCTTCGTCTTTTTCAGCCGGTTTATCCTCTGAATGGATTTGGGAAATCAATGACTCGATGCGATTACCGTAATCGACCGATTCATCAAATTCAAAAAACAGTTCAGGTGTTTTACGCAGGCGGATTCTTTGCCCGATCTCGGAACGCATGAATCCTTTGGCCTTTGCTAGCCCTTGCAGTGTTTTTTCCCGTTGCTCCTGGTCACCCAGAACGGAAATGTAAACTGTTGCTTGTTGTAGGTCTCCTGTAACCGCCACATCCGTTACGGTTACAAATCCGATCCTTGGGTCTTTTATTTTGCGGCCAATAATTTCACTCAGCTCTTTTTTCATTTGTTCGCCAACACGATTTGAACGAAGGCTCATAATATCACCTCATTAGCCTAAAGCCAGTCTATATCTGTTATTGTTCGCTCTAGTTCCGGAAAAGAATCTAGAAATTTAAGGGCATTTTGAAGCTCCCTCTCGGTAGCCTTCCTTGAGGATGATACGGTTACGATCGTGATCTTGCTACGCTGCCATAAATCCTGAAAATCGGTTTCGGCTACCGATATATTGAACTTTTGTTTAAGCCGTGTGATGACACGCTGTAACACGGCCCGTTTTTCCTTCAATGAATGGGTGTCATGGATGATGCATTCACATTGGACAGAGCCAACGATCATTTACGCTCGATCTCTTCCATTACATATGCTTCAATTACATCGCCTTCTTTAAGATCGTTGTAATTCTTAATGGTGATACCGCACTCATAGTTCGTGGCCACTTCTTTAACGTCATCTTTAAAACGTTTCAATGCATCAATTTCACCTTCGAAAATGACGACACCTTGACGAATCAAGCGGATTCCGCTATCACGTGTGATTTTTCCTTCCGTAACATAAGAACCGGCAATCGTGCCGACCTTAGATACCTTAAACGTCGTACGGACCTCAGCCTGACCGATGATTTTCTCTTCAAATTCAGGGTCAAGCATCCCTTTCATGGCCGACTCGATTTCTTCGATCGCTTTATAGATGATGCGGTGAAGGCGTACATCGACATTTTCCGATTCAGCTGCACGCTTCGCATTCACGTCAGGACGGACGTTAAATCCGATGACGATGGCGTTTGAAGCTGTTGCAAGGATGATATCGGACTCCGTGATTGCGCCGACGCCAGTGTGAATGATTTTCACTTTAGCGCCTTCCACTTCTATTTTATTCAGGGAGGCTGCAACTGCTTCCGCAGAACCTTGAACATCCGCTTTCAAGATGATGTTCAATTCTTTAATTTCCCCTTCTTTCATTTGTTCGAACAGTGTATCAAGGGTCACGCGAGATTTTTCATTACGCTGTGAAGCCAGCTGCCTTTGCGCACGAACCTCGCCGACTTGACGGGCCGTTTTCTCATCTTCGAAGACGATGAAACGGTCACCTGCTTGTGGAACTTCGTTCAAACCAGTGATTTCAACCGGTGTGGATGGACCTGCATCCTTCACTCTGCGGCCAAGATCATTGACCATTGCACGCACACGGCCGAATGTATTACCGATAACGATCGGATCTCCGACTTTCAATGTACCGTTTTGGACAAGCAATGTCGCAACAGAACCGCGCCCTTTATCCAGACGTGCTTCGATGACCGTTCCGTTCGCTTTACGGTCTGGATTCGCTTTATACTCCTCCACTTCGCTTACAAGCAGAATCATTTCAAGCAAGCTATCGATGCCTTCGCCTTTTTTCGCTGAAATAGGTACGAATATGGTATCTCCGCCCCATGCTTCGGAAACCAGGCCATGCTCAGTCAATTCTTGCATAACGCGATCTGGGTTGGCCGCTTCTTTATCCATTTTATTGACAGCGACGATAATAGGAACTTCAGCCGCTTTCGCATGGTTGATCGCTTCAACCGTTTGAGGCATAACGCCGTCATCCGCTGCAACGACTAGGATCGTGATATCCGTAACCTGAGCACCGCGGGCACGCATCGTTGTAAATGCAGCATGTCCCGGCGTATCAAGGAACGTGATTTTCTTGTCGTTTACTTTAACCTGATAGGCACCGATGTGCTGTGTGATTCCGCCAGCTTCGCCTTCCGTTACTTTAGTGTGGCGAATTGAATCGAGCAATGTCGTTTTACCATGGTCAACGTGTCCCATAATCGTTACGACAGCCGGACGTTCAATCAAGTCTTCAGAAGCATCCTCAGTAACCAATGATTCAAGATCGGTTAGGTCTACACGGATTTCCTCTTCTACCTCTACGCCGTACTCGGCACAAATCAATTCAATCGCGTCTTTTTCCAAGGTTTGATTAATTGTGGCCATAACTCCAAGCATAAAGAGCTTCTTAATGATTTCAGAAGGTTCACGGTGAAGTTTTTTTCCAAGCTCCATAACGGTCAAAGACTCATAAAACGTAATCTTCTCAGGCAGTTCCCTTTCTTTCCGCTTTGTAACAGGAGCCGCAGGCGCTTGTTGCCTTTGTTTATTATTTTTGTTCTTGTTATTTCTGTTCCGGTTAAACTGGCCTGCCGGTTTTTTCGTACCTACAGGTTTAACAGGTGGTTTTTTCTTAAGCTTTTCTTTATTGACCGTGCTCTTCTCATCTGCTTCCGCTTCGTATTTTGCAACGGTAGCGTTAGCTTTAGGTTCAGCAGCCTGACTTTTATCTTCATTACTAGGTTTAATTGAATCATTTAGTTTATTTACAGTTGAATCGTCTAATGCTGTCATATGATTTGTTACCTCTATGTTCATTTCTTTAAGTTTATTTATTACATCCTTGCTTGAAACGTTCTTTTGTTTTGCATATTCATATACACGCAATTTTGTCATACGTTCACCCCCGTAAAATTTAATCGAGCAGCGTTCGGAGTTTTTGTGCAAAACCTTCATCCAGAACTGCGACGGCAACTCTAGCATCCTTGCCTATCGCATGGCCGAGCATGGACCTGCTTTCGACTCTTTTTAAAGGAACCTGATAAAATGCGCACTTATCAGATATTTTTTTTTCAGTGTTTTTTGAAGCGTCCGCGGATAAAATAACAACTTTGGCATTACCGCTTCTAATCTCTTTAACCACTAATTCTTCACCCGAAATTAGCTTGCGTGCTCGATTGGCCAATCCTAATAGAGACATCCATTGTTGTTGTTGGGTCATGATGTTTAGTTTTTCTCCTCATTCACTAATTCAAGCAATTGTTCATAAAGGGAAGAATCGATTTGGGTACTAAGGTGATTAGCCAGCACATTTTTCTTTTTGGCCAGCTCGATAATATCCCGATCAAGAGTCAAATAAGCTCCCCTTCCCGATTTCTTCCCGGTCGGATCAAGGCTGACTTCCCCTTCTTTAGATCGAACGACGCGGATGAGTTCCTTCTTGGGCTTCATTTCGCCCGTCGCCACACATTTACGCATCGGGATTTTTTTTCGGCTATTCATCTTTTTTCACCTCTGGATTACTCGTTATCCTCTTCGAAGTCTGTTTCCTCATCATTAACATAACTATCTCTGCTCAAAAGGAATTCCTGTTCTTCCACTGGATAGATTCCAGCTTCGCGTGCTTCCGTTTCACTCTTGATATCAATCTTCCAGCCGGTGAGTTTGGCAGCCAAACGTGCATTTTGTCCACGCTTGCCGATTGCCAGGGAAAGTTGATAATCAGGGACAATGACGGTCGTCGCTTTTTCTTCTTCTTTTACGATGACTTCGAGAACTTTTGAAGGACTTAAGGCATTCGCAACGAAAATGACCGGGTTCTCCGACCATTTGACGATATCGATTTTTTCGCCTTTCAGTTCATTGACGATGGCCTGAACACGTTGTCCTTTTTGGCCTACACAGGAACCTACAGGATCTACCTCTTCGTTATCGGAGTGAACGGAGATTTTCGAACGGTCGCCTGCTTCGCGGGCAACTGACTTGATTTCCACCGTACCATCGAAAATTTCAGGCACTTCGATTTCGAATAAACGTTTTAATAGTCCTGGATGTGACCGGGATACAAAAATTTGCGGGCCCTTCGATGTCTTCTCAACTTTCGTGATGAAAACTTTGATGCGATCATGAGGTTTATACTGTTCATTCGGCATTTGCTCGTTCACTGGAAGCAAAGCTTCTATTTTTCCTAAGCTTACATAGATGAAGCGGGAATCTTGGCGTTGGACGATGCCCGTCATGATATCTTCCTCGCGGTCGATGAATTCGGAATAGATGATGCCTCGTTCTGCTTCACGAACCCTTTGAGTGACGACTTGTTTCGCTGTTTGCGCAGCGATGCGGCCAAAGTCCTTAGGCGTAACTTCCATTTCGACAACGTCTTCTAACTGATAGTTGGGATCGATTGCTCTTGCTTCTTCAACAGAAATTTCCAGACGCGAATCGAATACTTCGTCAACAACGTCTTTTCTCGCAAATACGCGCATCGTTCCTTTACCAAGATTCAAGTCGATACGTACATTTTGCGCTTGGTTGAAGTTACGACGGTATGCCGATATAAGAGCAGCTTCAATCGCATCGATTAAAACTTCCCTGGAAATTCCTTTTTCGTTTTCTAAAATATAGAGAGCATCCAATAACTCATTGCCCATGGTGATCCCCCTTACGGATATTTAATTAATGATTTACTTGACTTAAGAGAAGGTAATTGCCAGCCTTGCTTTGGCTACCTTTTCGAATGGTATGACGATCGTTTTCTTGCGTGTCTTGATCCTGACTTCCAGCGTCACTTCTTTACCGTCGAAACTGGTTAGGATTCCTTCGAATTCTTTTTCATCCAAAATTGGTTCGTATGTTTTTATGTAAACATTTTTACCGATAGCGTTAAGGAAATCCTTCTCTTTTTTTAAAGGCCTTTCAGCTCCCGGTGATGAAACTTCGAGAAAATAATTTTGTGGAATCGGATCAACCTCATCAAGCTTTTCACTAAGTTTTTCACTCACATTTCCGCAATCATCAATATCTACGCCTGTTTCTTTATCAATGTAAACTCGAAGGAACCAGCTTTTACCTTCCTTCACATACTCTACTTCAACTAATTCAAGCTGCAATTCTTCAAGAATTGGTGATGCTAATTCCTCTACAACTTCCGTTACCTTTTTACTCATTTGTTTCCTCCATACGTGCGTTGTATGCGCTTGGTTTCGGATTCAAAATTAAATGGTCAATACAACACGAAAGAGTGGGTTTCCCCACTCTTGCCATTGGTTCCTCTTAGTATTTCCAATAAAAATATACCATAATCAAGATATTTTTGCAAATATCATGTCTGTTCCTTCCTTTTTGGCACTCGTTCCCACATTAAAACAAGGATAATTGATTTTGTTCAGGCAATGACTCCAGGCAACCCTGTTTATCAAGGTATTCAAGAATCGTTTTGGAAACCTTCCCCCGTTGCTGCAGGTCTTCCTTCGAAAGGAATTCACCATTTCCGCGTGCGTTGACGATATTGATGGCAGCATTCGTACCTAGGCCAGGTATCGAATTGAAAGGAGGTATCAAAGTGTTTCCTTCTATTATGAACTGGTCGGCACTGGATTTGTACAAATCGACCTTAGCAAATGCATAGCCGCGTTCACACATTTCCAAAGCCAATTCAAGAACGGTCAATGTATTCTTTTCCTTTGTGGAAGCATCCAATCCCTTTACCATGATTTCTTCCATTTTCGCTTTGATCGCTTGCGATCCCCTTGTCATGGCGTCGATTTCAAAGTCATCGGCACGCACCGTGAAGTAAGCCGCATAATACAATAAGGGCAGATGCACTTTGAAATAAGCAATCCTGACAGCCATCAAGACGTAGGCTGCGGCATGGGCTTTCGGGAACATGTATTTTATTTTCTTGCAAGAATCGATATACCATTCCGGCACTTCGTTTTTGCGCATCTCCTCTTCAAATTCCTCGGATAGTCCTTTCCCTTTCCGGACCGATTCCATGATTTTGAACGCGAGGGAGGGTTCGAGTCCTTGGTAAATGAGATACACCATGATATCATCCCGACACCCAATAACCTCACTCAGTGTACAAATCCGGTTGTGTATCAGCTCTTGGGCATTGCTCAACCATACATCCGTTCCGTGTGACAGTCCGGAAATCTGGACAAGTTCGGAGAATGTAGTCGGTTTCGTGTCTTCAAGCATCTGCCGAACGAAACGCGTACCAAATTCAGGAATACCGAGTGTACCCGTTTTACACATGATCTGTTCTTCGGTCACTCCTAATGATTCCGTACTGCTGAATATTTTCATCACTTCGGGATCATCTGTAGGAATGGTCTTAGGATCGATGCCGCTCAAATCTTGAAGCATGCGAATTACAGTTGGATCATCATGACCGAGTATATCGAGCTTCAAGATATTATCATGAATGGAATGGAAATCAAAATGTGTCGTTTTCCACTCGGAATTCCTGTCATCCGCCGGGAATTGGATCGGAGTGAAATCATAAATGTCCATATAATCCGGTACGACGATGATACCGCCGGGATGCTGCCCCGTTGTCCGTTTTACACCCGTGCAGCCTGCAACGAGGCGATCAGTCTCTGCCCCGCGCATGTGGAGGTTGTTATCGGCAGAGTATCCCTTCACATATCCATAAGCCGTTTTCTCAGCTACAGTACCAATCGTTCCCGCACGATATACGTATTCCTCACCGAATAGGACCTTCGTATAATTATGGGCCTTCGGCTGGTATTCACCGGAAAAGTTCAAATCGATATCGGGAACCTTATCGCCCTTGAACCCCAGAAAGGTTTCAAACGGGATATCATGACCGTCTTTTGTATAAGGGATGCCGCAATCCGGACAGTCTTTATCCGGAAGGTCGAATCCTGAACCTACAGAACCGTCATTGAAGAATTCGGATTTCTTGCACTCCGGACATACATAGTGCGGCGGTAGCGGATTCACCTCTGTGATTTCGGTCATCGTGGCAACGAAGGACGATCCGACAGACCCCCTGGAACCAACGAGATACCCGTCATTCAATGATTTTTTAACTAGTTTATGGGAAATTAAGTAAATGACGGCAAACCCATGCCCAATGATGCTTTTCAATTCCTTCTCAAGACGGGCTTCCACGATTTCCGGCAGGTTGTCTCCGTATATCTTCCTTGCCATGCCATAACTCATCTCGCGCATTTCTTCATCTGCACCTTCAATTTTAGGTGTATATAGATCATCTTTGATTGGTTTGATATCCTCGATCATATCAGCGATTTTGTTCGTGTTCGCCACCACTACCTCCTTCGCCTTATCAGCGCCAAGGAAGGAGAACTCCCGCAGCATCTCATCCGTTGTCCGGAAATGCACGTCGGGCAGCTTATGACGATTGAGCGGATTCGCTCCCCCTTGTGAATTCACGAGGATTTTACGATAAATTTTATCATTGGGGTCCAAATAATGAACATTCCCCGTGGCCACCACTGGCTTATCCAGTTTTTCACCAAGCTTGACGATATTAGAGATGATCGTTTCCAACGACTTATCATCGCGGACAAACTCCAGCTCAATCAAGTGCTGATAAACTTCCTTCGGATGGATTTCAAGGTAATCGTAAAAATCGGCAATTTCGACGACTTCCTCGAAGCCCTTCTGCATCATTCCTTCAAATACTTCCCCTTTGTCACAGCCGGATCCTACCAGGATACCCTCCCGATACTTTTTAAGTTGTGAACGCGGCAGACGGGGCACACGATAATAGTAATCGATATGAGATATCGATATTAATTTGAAAAGGTTTTTTAGTCCTGCCTGAGTTTGTGCGATCAATGTACAATGGGATGGACGGGAACGCTGATAAGCATTTCCCTTTCCCATATTGTCATTCAGCTGATCGTGATGGGTAATTTCTTTTGCCATTGCATCCTTCAGCATCTTCAGCATAAGGTATCCTGTGGCTTCGGCATCATAAATGGCCCTGTGATGCTGGGTCAAGTCGATGTCGAACTTTTTGCACAATGTATTTAACCGGTGATTTTTAAACTCTGGGTAAAGAAACCGGGCAAGCTCCAACGTATCCAGGACAGGGTTGGCTGCCTTCGGATATCCAATGTTTTTATAACCAATATTTAAAAAGCCCATATCAAAAGCAGCGTTGTGGGCAACGAGGATCGCATCCCCGGCCCAAGCCTTGAACTTTTCCAATACTTCTGCAACTTCCGGCGCGTTTTCGACAAGGTCATCCGTGATTCCCGTCAACTCAATCGTCGTATTCGATAACGGATGATGGGGATTCGCGAATGACTCGAAGCGGTCGATTATATCGCCATCACGAATTTTCACTGCAGCAAATTCAATGATCGTATCATAAACGGCCGACAGGCCTGTCGTCTCAACGTCAAATACAACATAAGTGGCATCTGCCAAAGAAATATGTGCCTCATTATAAACGATAGGCACCCCGTCATTCACAAGATTCACTTCAACGCCATATAGGATTTTGATGCCATTCTTTTTGCCTGCACTATAAGCTTCTGGGAATGATTGTGCACCTGCATGATCCGTTATCGCCACAGCCTTATGCCCCCACTTAGCAGCCTGTGCAACAAGTGCGGACGTAGGTGTTACCGCATCCATCTGGCTCATCGGCGTGTGCATGTGCAGTTCCACCCGTTTTTCCCCTTCAGGTGCCTTATCCTGGCGGCCTTGCTTGGAGATTTCATTGATATCATTTGCAATCATAACCAGGTCACGAACGAATGTATCGTTTTGGATGCTCCCCTGTGCCCGTACCCACATGCCTTTTTTCACACGGGCAAGTATGGCAGCATCCTCTTTGTCCCGTGAAAACATCTTCACTAATATCGAACTGGTATAATCGGTCACTTTAAACGTTAACAGGCTGCGCCCGCTGCGAAGCTCACGCACCTCTGCATCAAATACATAGCCTTCAATCGCGATCCTGCGCTCTTCATCGATAATTTGTTCGATCCTGCGAAAATCCGCATCTTCTTTAATTGTATAACCAATTTTAACAGGACCATCGTAGG
Organism: Peribacillus folii; assembly: GCF_030271255.1. GTDB lineage: Bacteria > Bacillota > Bacilli > Bacillales > DSM-1321 > Peribacillus. Next base: position 313,422 of record NZ_JASJOM010000003.1, on the reverse strand, counting down.
CGCCATCGTCGCTGCCTTTTTCCGATTCCTTCTTCTGCATTTCAACTAATGCAGCCAGACCTTTTTCCGCGTCTTCTTTTTGTTTCTCTTCCAAGAACTTTTGGTAATCGGGATTCGATACCGCTTCCTTCACTTCCGCCTCCAGAGTAAGCGGAGGGAAGCCAAAGGTTTGGTATATATTCGAAATGATGCCGGAATATTTTCGTTTCAACTGCCCTGCCTCTGTATCATTCCGAGCACTTATGATCAGTTTATGTCCATTGACAGCGGGCTCTTGTTCATCCAGAAGCGACAAAAGAGCCGGAGACATGCCATCTAGCTCCCTGATACAGTTCTTCCAATATTCTTTAATCAGTTGTTCCGTCACTTGAGGATTGTCCACATTCAAGGTGAAGGTCACTTTGGCAATATGGGAAAATGTACTCGCTAAATGTGTAGCAAATCTTGTATGGACACTGCAAGGTATCAATGCAGGTATATTAAAGGCAAAATGCCATGTTTTGGACTCTCTCTCAATCGAGAGCTTGTCAATTTCGGCACCAATGAAAAAATTCACAAAGGCATCCTCAATCAAGCCCATTTGCTGGAGCAAGAGTTGAAATCTCTCTCTACCGCTATTGGGATTTTGATCCATTTCCTCTCTCCCCTATCTATTATCTCTTAAGATATTATTCATTTTCACTCTGATATCAGAGGCTATTATATCATAACACAAAGCATTCACTACTATCTTTATGCACAAAAAGGAAAGGCATCATCCTATTTGAATGATGCCCAGCTTCCTTTTTAAATTCATCCCAGTATTTCCTGAAGCTTTTGCGTCAGTTCGTTTTTTTCCAGTTCAAGAACTTCACCCGTTTTACGGATTTTCACTTCGACGATTCCTTCGGACGCCCTTTTGCCGACCGTCACCCTCACCGGAAGACCGATCAAGTCAGAGTCAGCAAATTTCACCCCGGCACGCTCTTGGCGATCATCCAGCAGAACATCCATGCCTTTTGCCTTAAGTTCTGAATACAACTCCTCTGCAAGGGCGGACTGTGCCTCATCCTTCACATTGATTGGAATCAAATGGACGTGATATGGCGCTAAATTCGTTGGCCATACCAATCCTTTATCATCGTTGAATTGCTCTGCTACGGCTGCAAGTGTGCGCGAGACACCGATTCCGTAACAGCCCATGATCATGGGCTGTGACCGTCCGTTCTCATCCAGGAATGTCGCATTCATCGCTTCGGAATATTTAGTTCCGAGTTTGAAAACATGACCTACTTCAATCCCTTTGGCGAATTTAATTGTCCCTTCTCCATCAGGTGATGGGTCACCCTCTTGGATGAAGCGAAGATCAATGTAATTGGCCACGTTAAAATCACGGTCTGGATTTACATTCACATAATGACGATCCTCATCATTCGCTCCGCAAATGCCATTCACGATTGCTTCGATGGCAACATCCGCAATCACTTCCACTTCGGAAGCGACACCGATCGGTCCCAGGGATCCAACTGCGCAGCCCAAGACTTCTTTCGTCTCGTTAGGGTCTGCCAATTCAACAACTGAAGCGTTGAAGAAATTCTTCAATTTGATATCATTGACTTCATGGTCGCCACGCACAAGTACCAATACATGCTTTTCATCCACATTGAACAATAATGACTTGATCAGTTTATCCTTATCGGCATTCAAGAATGCCGCAACTTCTTCAATCGTTTTTTGACCTGGAGTATTAATTTTTTCAAGTTCTTTTTGTTCTTCTTTGCTTTTTTCATATTTGACGCTTACCGGTGCCATTTCAATGTTAGCTGCATAATCGGAAGTATCGGAATACGCGATGGTATCCTCGCCGATTTCCGATAGGACCATGAATTCATGGGTATCCTTACCGCCCATTGCCCCGGAATCGGCTATGACGGCACGGAAATCAAGACCGCAGCGGCTAAAGATATTTGAATATGCTGCATATATTCTTGTATAAACAGCATCCAGGCTTTGTTGATTTGCATGGAAAGAATATGCATCCTTCATGATGAATTCACGTCCGCGCAGCAAACCGAAACGTGGTCTTTTTTCGTCACGGAATTTCGTTTGGATTTGGTAAACCGTTAACGGCAGGCGTTTGTAGGATTTGACTTCATCACGGACAAGGCTCGTTATCACTTCTTCATGTGTCGCGCCAAGCGCAAATTCACGGTTGTTGCGGTCCTTTAGGCGCATCAATTCAGGTCCATACGTATACCAGCGACCTGATTCCTGCCAGAATTCGGCTTGTTGCAAAGCAGGCATCAATAGTTCGACAGCGCCTGCATTCTCCATCTCTTCCCGAACGATAGCTTCAACCTTTTGAAGCACTTTTTTTCCAAGCGGCATGAAACTATAGACCCCGCTGGAATTCTGTCGCATGAATCCTGCACGCAATAATAGCTGATGGCTCTTGATTTCAGCATCTGCCGGCACTTCTCTCAATGTAGGGATCAACGTCATACTTTGTTTCATATCTGCACCTCTTCAATAATTCCTTAAAATTAATCGATGGCCATGGCAACTGCTACCATGGCATCATCGGGTAAAATCATAAAAAAATGTACTTTTCTTCTAAGCTTATTTATTATACTCATTCTCGATTATACTGACGATTTCGCTAGAAAACAAACTATTTCCCTAAAATGACTAAAAAACTATGATATCAGAAACAGCCAACAGAGAAATCTGCTGGCTGTTTAACTTTATGCATTCATGGCTTACAAGAAGAAACGTTGAATGTCATTCCATGTAACGACGATCATCAACAGCATCAGCAGCGCGAAGCCAATAAAGTGAACCATTCCTTCTTTTTGCCGATCGATCGGTTTTCCTCTTAAGAACTCTACGACAAAGAATAACAGTCTGCCTCCATCCAATGCAGGGAGCGGGAGCAAATTCATGATTCCGAGGTTAATGCTGAGCAATCCCGCCCATTTCATCAACGTGAATATGCCCTGCTTCGCGACTTCCTCCGTCGATTTGTAGATCCCTACAGGACCAGAAAGGCTGTCTATCGTAAACCCACCCGTTATGAGGTCGCCAAGGATGATGAAGATTTGCTTTGTCCAGAAATATGTTTCCGTAAAGCCGTATTGGATCGCTTTGATCGGAGCTTTTTCAACGGGAGGATATACACCGATAATCCCTATTTTCTTACCATCACGCTCCACTTCTTGGGGAACGACAGGCACTTCGAATGTTTTTCCATCCCTGTCCACGACGAACTCGATCTCCTGCCCAGGATTTTTTTGGATGCTTTCCTGAACATCTTCCCAAGAGGAGACTTCCGACCCTTCAATGGATTGAATGATATCTCCCGACTTAAGCCCGGCGTTCACAGCCGATCCTTCCGGGGTCAGTTCGCCAAGCTTCGCTTCATCAACGACGACTCCCTGAAATAAGCCGATCAAAACAAAAATGACAAAAGCCAAAACAAAGTTCATCGCCGGACCAGCCAAAATCGTCAAGAAGCGATGGCCGAGCGATTTCGAGGCAAACTGCCGCTCGTATGGAGCAATCTGATTTTCCACTCCGTTTTCGACGATTACCGCTTCCTTATGGATGGCAAACGTCTTTAATGTATCTTCCTCGCCCTCTTCATAACCAGTAAGGATCAGTTTATGATCCAGGTCGATCAATTCCACTTCAACAAGGCGAATATCAGGGTATTTATCTTTGTTGTTCATGATGATTTTGGTAACATTCTCTTCCTGATCGAACATTAATCCGACACGATAGCCGGGCTTCAGTTCTATATTTTCTGCGTCCTCCCCAGCCATGCGCACATATCCGCCCAAAGGAAGCAATCGGATCGTATAAACGGTTTCTTGCTTTTTGTACGTGAATACTTTTGGTCCAAAACCGATTGCGAACTCACGGCATAAAATTCCTGCACGCTTTGCAAACACTAAATGTCCAAGCTCATGGAAAAATACAAGAGCGCCAAAAATGATGATGAACGCTATAATCGTTTCTAAAGTCTGCATGTTCCAATCACCTATCTTTCACTATAGAGTCTATATACTGCCTAGTCATGATATCCACTTCAGAAATGGTTTCTAAATCAGGAAGGGGGATGACGGAATGCTGATTCAGTGCCTTTTCTATCAGCGTCTCAATCTCAAGAAATGATATCTTTCCAGATAAAAATGCAGCAACTGCCGCTTCATTGGCTGCATTCAGCACGGTTGTCATCGTTCCGCCCATTTTACCCGCTTTATAGGCGAATTGCAAACAAGGATATCTAGTGAAATCCATCTCACTAAAATGAAGCTTCCCCGCTTCGGCCAAGTTCAGGCGCTTTCGTCCTTTAAGTGGCACCCTGTCTGGATAAGTAAGGGCATATTGAATCGGAACCCGCATATCCGGTGTCCCCAATTGCGCGATCACGCTGGAGTCATGAAACTCAACCATGGAATGGATGATGCTCTCCTTATGTAGCAATACATCAATTTTATCGTAAGGAAGATCGAATAGCCAGTGTGCCTCAATCACTTCCAACCCCTTATTCATCATGGAGGCTGAATCAATCGTGATTTTTGCACCCATCGACCAATTCGGATGGTTCAATGCCTGTTCCACCGTTACTCCTTTCAATTCTTCCCTGCTTCTATCGCGAAAGCTGCCACCTGAAGCAGTAATGACCAGACGTTCGATATTTTCAGCATTTTCTCCTTGTAGGGCCTGAAATATTGCGGAATGCTCACTATCCACAGGAAGCAATCTTACACCAGCTTTTTTCGCTTCACTCATGACCAGATGTCCTGCCGTCACCAAAGTCTCCTTGTTGGCGATGGCAATATCCTTTTTAGCCTTGATCGCTTGGAGTGTAGGGTAAAGACCCACGCTTCCTATGACGGCATTGACCAAAATCGTCGCTTGATCGTAAACGGCAACTGCAGTCAACCCCTCTTCGCCATACATGAACTCAATATCTTTACGGCTGAAGAATTCATTTTTCAATAGTCGATAATCCTCTGCCGTCTGGACTGAAACCAGTTTCGGTTCAAACTCTTCTATATAAGCCCTCACCAATTCTATATTCTTTCCAGCGGAAAGCGCTACAATTTTGAATTGCTCAGGATGGGACCTCACCACATCCGCCGTTTGCTGACCAATCGACCCTGTTGCGCCCAATAGGCTGATATTTTTCAAATTATTCATCTCCTAATTCCTTACGCTTGCCAATATTTATATTATAAAACATGCAATAAATGCAAAATCGGTAAAATGAATATCAAACTATCTAGCCTGTCCAATATTCCGCCATGCCCTGGAAGAAGCTTCCCAGAGTCCTTAACACCATAATGGCGTTTATACGCCGATTGGACAAGGTCCCCCAATTGGCCAAAAACCCCGATAATCAAGGATATCAATAATAGCTGGAATAACGTGTATTCCAAGCTGGAAAAGGCATAAAAGAGCCCCCCCACTATCATCGCTGAAAAAACTCCGCCGACAAAGCCTTCCACCGTCTTATTTGGGCTTATTTCCGGCCATAGCTTTCTTTTGCCTATAGCCTTGCCAATGAAGTAGGCTCCGGAATCCGTTGCCCAGATCGTAAATAAGGTAAGCAAGATATAGATCAGACCCATTCCAGCAGAATCACGGGTTTCGAATAGATAGTAGAAGCCCACTCCGAGGTACAGGATGGAAATCACTAAAAATCCTGCATCATCGAAGTTAAATCGGTTTTTTGAAACGACAGTATACAATAACAGCAGCAAAACCCCTATCAAGAAGATTTGCACCTTATCATAATGAATCTCAGCCAAAAAAGCTGTGTATTGTTCAGGCAATAAAAGCACCCATAATAAAATGTGTGAAAGAATCGCTTCAAAAGAAACCGCACGCATATGTTTCATTTTCATCAATTCATACAAACCGATGGAAGCCAAAAGATAAACCGTCAATAAAAAAGGGATTTCCCCTAAAATAACCAGTGGAATGAAGATGGCGGCAACTACGACCGCCGTAATAATTCGTTGTTTCATTATTCCATTTTCCTCGCCTTCTGCTTTAAACGCCACCGAATCTCCGTGAACGCTTTTGATACTCCTCGACCGCCTGCAATAAATGTTCCTCACTGAAATCGGGCCATAGCACCTCTGTAAACCATAACTCAGTGTAAGCAGCCTGCCATAGCATGAAATTACTTAATCGGATTTCACCGCTTGTGCGAATAAGTAAATCAGGATCTGATAAATGCTTCGTCATTAAATAGCCGGAAAGCATTTGCTCGGATATATCTTCCTTTATTATACCATTCTTAGCATCTTGGATAATGCTATTCACTGCGGAGACAATCTCTCCCCTGCTTCCATAGTTCAAAGCGAAATTCAGGATCATTCCATCATTATCCTTCGTATCTTCCATTGCCCTAGTAACGGCATTTTGAGTGTGGGATGGAAGGAGTGACAAATCACCAATGGTTTCCACCCTTACATTTTCGGAAATGAGCTCAGGCAAAAAGGTCCCAAGAAATTCCTGGGGAAGTTTCATCAAAAAGTCGACTTCACTTTTCGGACGTTTCCAGTTTTCCGTTGAAAATGCATAGACAGTCAAAGTCTTGACCCCTAATTTATTGGCAACCTTCGTAATTTTACGAACAGTTTTCATTCCTTCATGATGTCCCGCCACTCGAGGCAATGCCCGCTTTTTCGCCCAACGGCCATTTCCATCCATAATGATAGCGATGTGCTGAGGAACATCAAACTTCTGAATATGCTGAATCCTAATTGTTACATCGGAAGAAGCATCTTTTTTAACGAAACGCTTCCATAGTGAATACATATGTTAGTCCCCCATCAGGTTGTACTTATCTCTCTACAAAGGCAATATTCTCGTGCGCTATGTATATCAAGCATTTTTACAAAAAAGAATCTATATTATAATATCAAAAAAAAACTGGTTCTCATATTATTATTATGAAAATTATTTCTTCAGTAGAAGTCGGCAAAGGTGAATCATAACAAGTTTTTTTCCATTACAAGTTTACATTACAGCAAAAAAAAGCAAAAAAGGGCCACCTCCACACCATCATGAAACATCCTAACTTAAAGGGAACACATTATCGGAGAAACCTTATTATAACAGTTTTCTCTTTTAAGCACACCTTTATGTTAGAACCAAGACATGATCAGTAAGGATTAGGCCCTCATTTAAACAATTCCAGTAGTGAAATTATACTTCCAAGATTTCTTTTTCTTTATCTTTGGTAATTTCATCGATTTTCGCGATATTGCCATCCGTCATCTTTTGAATGTCATCAGCATAGCCCCGTAAATCATCTTCCGTGATCTCACCATTTTTTTCAAGCTTCTTCAAATCATCGTTAGCATCGCGACGAACGTTGCGGATCGCAATTTTCGCTTCTTCAGCTTCTTTCTTGACAACTTTAACAAGCTCTTTTCTTCTTTCCTCCGTTAAAGCTGGAATCGCTATCCTGATGATTGATCCATCATTTGAAGGGTTTAAGCCTAGGTCTGATTTTAAAATCGCTTTTTCAATCTCCCCTAAAACCGTTTTATCATAAGGTTGAATCACCAATAGTCGAGCTTCCGGTACAGAGATGCCTGCCACTTGGTTAACTGGTGTTTGAGAACCATAATAATCAATGGAGATTCTATCAAGTAATGAGGCATTTGCCCTGCCGGCACGGATGCTGGCTAATTCACGTGTGTACGCTCCAATGGCTTTTTCCATTTTCGTTTTCGCATTTGAAATAACTTGCTTCGGCATTCTTATTTCCCCCTAACTATTGTTCCAAGCGTTTCGCCTAAAACGGCACGTTTTATATTGCCTTTTTCCATGATCGAGAAGACGATCAATGGAATATCATTGTCCATACAAAGCGATGAAGCAGTTGAATCCATTACTTCCAAACCTTCTTTAATCACATCTAGATAGGAAAGTTGGTCATATTTCACTGCATTTTTATCCTTAACAGGATCGGCATTGTATACGCCATCCACATTGTTCTTAGCCATCAGGATGACATCAGCTTCAATTTCAGCAGCACGCAGAGCGGCAGTGGTATCTGTGGAAAAATAAGGATTGCCTGTGCCAGCAGCAAAGATTACGACTCTCTTCTTCTCCAGATGCCTGATTGCACGGCGTCTGATGTAAGGCTCAGCAACCTGCCTCATCTCGATTGAAGTCTGTACGCGTGTTTCAATCCCTAGTTGATCAAGGCTGTCTTGTAGAGCCAAAGAGTTCATGACAGTTGCCAGCATTCCCATATAATCCGCATTGGCACGATCCATGCCCATTTCGCTGCCGATCTTTCCTCGCCATATGTTTCCGCCGCCTACAACTACCGCCACTTCCACGTCAAGCTCTGCCACTTCCTTGACTTGTTCAGCAATAGATTTAATTACAGCAGGATTAATTCCAAACCCTTCTTCACCGGCTAATGCTTCGCCACTGAGTTTCAATACAACACGTTTATATTTAGCGTTACTCATGACACCCTCCAACTATGTAATCTTATTCAATCGTTCATCACGCTTTAAACGGCAATGATGCCAAAAAGTTTCAAAAAATAGGGAACACCAGAGTGTTCCCTATTTTTATTTAACAGTTAGTCTTTTTTAACTTGGTTCATTACTTCTTCAGCGAAGTTTTCTTGACGTTTTTCAAGACCTTCCCCAACTTCATAACGAACGAATGATAGAAGTTTTCCGCCTTTTGATTCAACGAATTCCCCTACTTTTTGATCTGGGTTTTTAACGAAAGCTTGCTCATTCACACAGATTTCTTCGTAGAATTTGTTGATGCGTCCTTCAACCATTTTTGCAACGATTTTTTCTGGCTTGCCTTCATTAAGTGCTTGCTGTGTAAGAACTTCGCGCTCGCGTTCTAATTCACTAGCATCGACTTGGTCACGAGAGATATATTTTGGGTTAAGAGCAGCAATATGCATGGAAACGCCTTTAGCTGCCTCTTCATCAGTTGTGCCTTCAAGAACGGAAAGTACGCTGATGCGCCCGCCCATGTGAAGGTATGCACCAAATGCATCGCTATCTGTTTTTGTAACAACTTGGAAACGGCGAAGCGTTAATTTTTCCCCGATTTTAGCAACTGCTGCATTGATATGATCTGCAACTTTTGCTCCATTTTCCATTGTTTGCTCAAGAGCGACTTCAACGCTTTCAGGTTTGTTAGCAAGAAGGAATGCAGCCAATTCTTTAACAAGATTTTGGAAGCCTTCGTTTTTAGCAACGAAATCAGTTTCAGAGTTGACTTCAAGGATTACAGCTTCATTTCCTTCAACAACGATGGAAGTCAATCCTTCAGCAGCAATGCGGTCTCCTTTATTGGCAGCTTTTGCAATTCCTTTTTCACGCAGGAAATCGATCGCTTTTTCCATATCGCCTTCCGTTTGTACAAGCGCCTTTTTACAATCCATCATGCCGGCACCAGTTTTTTCACGCAATTCTTTAACTAATTGTGCAGTGATAGCCATAATATATATCCTCCTCAAATTAAATGCAGTTTATTCAATTTTTACCCATTTTTGCCAGAACATACCGTTATTATCAAAGAAATTAATGAAACTTAGCAGAATCCCAGGTCAACCAGCCAGAATACTCCGTCTTATCGACAAGTCCGAATGGCCGAGGGTCCTTTTCCCATAAAAATCAGCCTGCCCCTTCCAACATTGGCGTGGTGATTTATGTATGCTTATTTAGTGCAAAAAAAAGGGATAAAAGGCATTATCCTCTTATCACCTTTTTCTTGCTGAATAAGCAACCTTTTTTTGCTTATTAAGCAGTTGTTGTTTCAGTTGCTGTTTCTTCACCTTGTTTAGCTTCTAAGATAGCATCTGCCATTTTACCTGTTAATAATTTAACAGCACGGATTGCATCGTCATTCGCAGGAATAACTACATCGATTTCATCCGGATCACAGTTTGTATCAACGATACCTACAAGCGGAATGTGTAATTTATGTGCTTCCGCAACAGCAATACGCTCTTTGCGAGGGTCGATAACGAAGATCGCATCTGGAAGAGTCTTCATATCTTTAATGCCGCCTAAGAATTTCTCTAAGCGATCCCATTCTTTTTTAAGTTGGATAACTTCTTTTTTAGGAAGTACTTCGAAAGTTCCGTTTTCTTCCATTTTTTCGATATCTTTAAGACGAGCAATACGTTTTTGGATTGTTTCGAAGTTTGTTAAAGTTCCGCCTAACCAGCGTTGGTTTACATAGTACATACCTGAACGGATAGCTTCTTCTTTAACAGATTCTTGAGCTTGTTTTTTTGTACCGACGAAAAGGACAGTGCCGCCGTTAGCAGCTAGTTCTTTCACGAAGTTATAAGCTTCTTCAACCTTTTTAACTGTTTTTTGAAGGTCGATGATGTAGATGCCGTTACGCTCAGTGAAGATATATTTCTTCATTTTTGGGTTCCAGCGACGTGTTTGGTGTCCGAAATGCACACCAGCTTCAAGCAATTGTTTCATTGAAATGACTGACATTTTAGTTCCTCCTAAATGGTTTTGTTTTTCCTCCGCACCGATCATTTTCATGCAGAAACTGTCGAAACAGCACCAACTGCAAGAATCACGGGGCGTGTGTATTAACACCATTTCATAATATATCATAATGACTGTTAACAAGCAATACATTTTTATCTATTCTTGCGAAACTTCAGTAATAGTTCTATTTCCGTCTGACCTCGACCCAGTTTTTTTGCAATTTCCTCCAACGAATGCCCCTGCTGCACCAATGCATCCACTTGTTCATCCAATGATGGCTCCTTCATAGAAGACTTCAATAGATCGGCAAAATCCTTTCCAGGCTGCTCCCCTTCAACGATTGGCGGATGGCCATCCGTTGAAAGCTCCATTCTGTCCTCGACCTCCAATCGCAAGGGCCTGCCTTCACTTTCTGCGGGCTTGTTTTTGTATGCACCGAGAGCCTGCCTTTTGAAGGCGGCACTATTTTCCACTTTAAACCCATCAGGCATATCCTGATCTTTGTTTACTTCTTTCTCTTCGATGGAATCTTTATCTTGGCCCTGCCATTCCTTCGGCAGATGCCGGTTATCCGTGCCAGCTGTCTCGGTTAACGCCTGTATTAAGGCTTCGTTATCATCCTTCATTTCCATCAAATAACCAGACAATAGCTGCTCCATTTCACTGATGGTGGCTTTTTGATCTATTTCCAGCTTGGCTAAACGGTTTTGACGCAAATATAAAATGATGATGGCAAAAATGGAGCATATATTCAATACAAACAACAAAAACATAAAAAATACTAGCATGTTGCCTCCTAAATTAACCTGCTGCTTTCGTTTTGCAACCATTTTGATCCTCGCTGCTCCAGTTCGAACATTCTGTGATTTCGGATCATGCTAAAGGCAGAGCTTCCAATCCCAGTTGCCAATCGAAAAAGATGAATGGATTCATTGCTCTTTCATGACGTTTCTTAATTTGTAAATCGCCTTAGAATGAATCTGGGAAATTCGCGAAGTGGATAAGCTCATCACTTGTCCGATTTCGGTTAAAGTTAATTCCTCTTTATAAAAAAGCTGTAAAACAAGCTGCTCCTTTTCATTGAGCGTTTCGATGACTTTTGCCAATTCCATATACAGTTCTTCCCGTAATACGTGTTCCTCTGGTAAATCGGCTTTTTCATCCTTAATATGAAAATTCTTACTTTCCTTATCATCCTGTTCCTGGTCTTCCATGGAGAGAACATTTGCAAAGAAATTCCCTTGAATGGCAGCGTGCACATCTTCTTCCGGTATATTCAGTTCAGCTGCAATTTCGTTTGGGGAAAGATTCCTCATATACTTTTGCTCTAACTTTTCTATGGCTGCCTCAATTTTCTTGGCTTTATCCCTAGCACTCCTTGGAAGCCAATCCTCTTTTCTTAATCCATCTAAAATCGCACCACGGATTCTAAATGAAGCATACGTATCGAACTTCAGGTCACGCTTCGTATCAAATCGTTCCAGAGCATCGAATAACCCCATCATCCCTAGACTCCTGATATCATCCCGGCTCACATTTTTAGGAAGACTAACTGAAATGCGTTGAACATGATAGGAAACAAGAGGGATATATTTCTTGACCAAAATGTCCCCAGCTCGCGGATCTCTGCAATCAATCCAATTTTTCCAACATACTTGTTCTTCTTCGATGGTCAGATGAGACATTGGACATCCTCCTTACATTGTATACGTTTTATACTCCCTGACAGCATTTTTTTACAAGAGCCCCGTCGCTTGCTATATGTTTTTCGTACCTTTATTGACGGTTCGGATATTCAATAAACAATCGTGCAAATGGAATTCGATCGTCCTTCCGCTATTACCGCCTACATCTTCAGCAACGACCTGAATGTGCAAGTCGGCTAGCTGTTTTCGGACAGCCTCCACATTCCTCGGCCCTATTCTCATTAAATCCCCTCCGGAGGCAAACTGAAACATTTGCGCCCCTCCAGCCAGCTTCGCTTTCAAGAAAGGCATTCTTGCCCCCTCTTTGACTAGGCGCTTCACTAATTCCCTTACGCCTGTATCAGCAAATTTGGCTGCGTTAATTTGCCCCGTCTTGGAGAGTGAAGAGTCCGGCAGCATAACGTGGACCAAACCGGCAACCGCCTTTTTCTCGTCGTAAACAACCACGCCGACGCAGGATCCCAAGCCTGACGTACGGATCGAGCAAGGGGGTTTGACAATTTTCATATCGGCTATTCCGACTTTTACGACCTCTACCTTTAATAATTCAGTCATAAGCCGTCAACTCTAAAGCGCCAAAAATGATTTCAAAGAAATCCGGGTCCGGCAATAAAAAGAAATGACCGTCAATGGAATCGGCTAATAATTGATCTTTTACAAGGACTGTATCAATGACTATCGCTGCGTCACTTTCCTGTGATAGTTCCAATAATCCATAACTGATTGTCGCGCCCACCATATCTATGCTCAATGACGGTACGGACGGAAAAATATTCAACTGTGTAAAATCAGCTAAGGACGAAAGATAAGATCCGGATAATATATTCCCCAATTCCTGCAGGCAGGAAAGCGCGAGTTCGGCATGAGGTGTACTATCAATTGAAAAGGTTTCATCACCGGCCATCTTCCGAATCAAGTATTGAGCCAATGGAAGTGAAAGGACAAAAAACATACTCCCGGAAGCATCACCTTCTATTCTAAGAAAAACCGATGCAACTACATGATCGGCTCCGCCTGCCATCTCGATCATTTCATCGAAGGATACGATCCGGACATTCGGAACATTCATATCGATTTTGCGATTAAGGATGGCCGAAAGTGAAGTTGCTGCATTCCCTGCTCCTATATTGCCAATTTCCTTCAAAATATCGAGTTGAAGAGGGCTGATTTTCTCAATGAATGACATATCATCATCCTTCTATTAGCATATTTTCAGTCACTTCTAAACTTAAAGCCTTTTCCATGTTAATTAATACGAGCAGGCGCTTTTCGATTTTTGCCACCCCGCTTATGTATTCAGAAGCCAAATGACCGACTACTTCGGGCTGCGGCTCGATGCTATTCACTGGAATATCCAAGACATCATTGGCAGAGTCCACGATCAAGCCAACTTCCATATCACCGAGGATGACGATGATGATCCTTGTTGAATCATCGTACTTCACCTCTTCGAATCCAAAGCGCACCCGTAAATCGATAATTGGCGTGATGACACCCCTTAAATTGATTACTCCCTTAACGAATTGGACTGCCTTCGGAACTCTCGTAATATGCATAAGCTTTTCGATTCCACTGACCTTATCAACTGGAATTGCATACTCTTTATCTTGGATTTTGAAAACGATCACTTTCATTTCCTGCGACATTTATTCCCCTCCTCTTAAAACTCAAGTGTGCAGATGGAAGCTTGCCGATATCCTGTACGCGGCACGCCCCAGCCAGCAGCACATGCTTGTCTAATTTCACAATCAATGAATCAATGTGTTGCAATCTATGATTAATGCCACTTGACCATCACCAAGAATCGTTGCTCCCGATATGGCAAAGGCGCTTGTCAAATAATTGCCTAGTGATTTCAGGACCACCTCAAGCTGCCCAATGAACGAATCCACGACCAATCCAGCTAATTTGTCGCCCTTCCTTACGATGACCACAGAAAGGAACTCTTCATCCGGCTGGCTGATCGGCACTTCAAAAATATCTTTAAGGAAAAGAAGCGGAAGCACTTTGCCCCTGAAGTCTATAACCTGCTGATTATGGGCATTCATGATATCTTCTTTTTTTATGATTGCCGTCTCTATGATGGAGGAAAGCGGTATGGCATATTTTTCATCCTGTATGGCTACCAGCATCACGGAAATAATCGATAATGTTAGCGGAAGCTGAATAAGGAATATCGATCCTTCTCCCTCTTTTGAATCGATCGTGACCGAGCCGCCCAGAGACTCGATTGTATTTTTCACTACATCCAGGCCTACCCCTCGTCCAGAAACATCCGAAATAGTTTCGGCTGTCGAGAAGCCAGAAGCGAATATCAATTCATAGATTTGTTTGTCTGTTAGGGTGGCAGCCGCTTCCCTTGTTATAATTCCATTGGAAAGCGCCTTTTTCAAGACCCGCTCTTTATTGATACCTGCCCCGTCATCATCGATTTCAATGAATACATGGTTCCCGCTGTGATACGCTTTTAGCTGGATTTTCCCTTCTTCATTCTTCCCCTTCGCAAGCCGTTCTTCAGGTGTCTCTATTCCATGATCCATGGCGTTTCTCAATAAATGGACGAGCGGATCGCCTATTTCATCGATGACGGTACGATCAAGCTCGGTTTCCGCTCCTGTTATTACCAATTCAACTTGCTTGTTTAAATCTCTAGCTAATTGGCGGACCATTTTAGGGAAGCGATTGAATACCGTTTCCACAGGCACCATCCGCATATTCAATACGATTGTTTGTAAATCGCTTGTAATACGGGACATTCTTTCAACGGTTTCATGAAGCTCCTGATTATCCAGGTCATTGGAAATTTGGTCCAGTCTGCCTCGATCGATTACAAGCTCCTCGAATAGGTTCATTAATATATCAAGCCGCTCGATATTTACGCGAATGGTCTTACTTGATGCAGGTTTAACAGAGGGCTGTTTTTTCTTTTCTTTACGATCGTTCTGAATCATGGGATTTTCTCCCACCAGTTCCTGGTTATCCACTTCAATAACACGATCCTCTTTAACCTCTGCATGTCGCATCCCTTCGAGATCAAGGCTATGGATGATGACGTTATCCACTTCAGAAACCTTCATGATTTTCTTCTGTAACTCTTCACTCGATTCCTTGGTGATCATCGTGACGGTGAATTGCTGATCGAATTGCTCTTCCTCCAACAGTTCGACAGGCGGATTGGATTTGATGACCTCACCAGCTTTTTCGATCACTTCAAAAACCATGAAAACCCGGGCTGCCTTTAACAGGCAGTCTGCACGCAATCCGATTGTGATTTCATAGCTATCGAAACCTTGCTCCTTGGACTGCTGAAGCACTGTCCATTCGAATTCATCGTACTCACCCTCAGTCACTTCTTCCTTATCAAGATCGACTGAAGCTGCTGCCTCCTCTTTTACCGGGGCTGTGACTGACTCTCCTTTCTCAATCAAGTCCAGTTGATGGACAACCTTGGAAACGTCTCTTTTTCCATCTCCGCCTTCTGCTATGGACATGACCATCGCTTCCAAATCATCGACGGCTAAAAATATCACATCAAACACTTCTGGTGTAAGATTGACTTGACTATTACGGATCGCATCCAACACATTCTCCATCTTATGCGTCAAATTGGCTAAATCCTCATAGCCCATCGTTGCGGACATCCCTTTTAAAGTATGGGCGGAACGAAAGATTTCGTTGACAATTGAGAGGTCTTCCGGGTTCTTCTCCAATACCAGCAACTGTTCGCTTGCTGTTTGAAGATGTTCCTTACTTTCTTCAATAAATACCTCTAGATACTGATTCATATCCATATGATCTCCACCTCCACGAGTTAACAATAGCCCATTATCGATTTAGCTATTTTTTCTACATCCTCTATGCTATCTATTAAATTGGTACTGATTGCCGCTTTCGGCATACCAAAAACGATCGATGTCTCTTGGGATTCCGCTATCGCTTTTGTAAGGCCTTTTTGTTTCAGGTCCACAAGTCCGCTCGACCCGTCCATTCCCATTCCGGTCATGATAACCGCTATCTTCGCAAAATCAGTCATTTCACTTACTGCTTCAAAGAGCACATCCACAGATGGCCGGTGTCCATTGCGCAAATCCGATTGATCTAAATGAATCACCCACTTCAACCCTACTTTTCTCACTTTCAAGTGAAAACCACCAGGAGCGATGTAAGCTATGCCCTTTTGGATCAGTTCCCCCTCTTCGGCTTCCTTCACTTGTATCTTGCATAAAGAGTTAAGGCGGACTGCCAAGGAATTCGTAAAGCCGGGAGGCATATGCTGGACTACCAGAATCGGCGCATCGACATCACCAGGAATAGCTGTCAAAACGGTCTGCAAGGCCCTGGGGCCTCCAGTGGATGTACCAATGACAACGATTTTATCATTTCCATTGGACCAGTTTTTTTCATTTTTTTTATTTTCGAGAAGTTCTTCTAATTCTATTTTACTATATTTTCCCCAGACTGACGGGCTTCTTTCAGTATTCAAAGCATTTTTTTGCAATTTTTGTACATTCGCCCGGCTTGCTGCCATAACTTTTTCATGAAGCTCCTGCTTGATTTTATGCAAATCCAGTGAAATTGCACCCGAAGGCTTTGCCACGAAGTCAAACGCTCCACTGCTCATGGCCGCAAATGTATTATCCGTGCCTACCTTCGTTGTGCTAGATAACATGACCACAGGGGTTGGGCATTCATTCATGATCAAGTTCAAAGCTTGCAGGCCGTCCATAATTGGCATTTCCACATCCAAAGTCACGACATCCGGTTGCAGTGCCTTGACTTTTTCCAATGCATCTTTTCCATTTCTCGCAGTACCGATGACCTCAATCTTGTTTTCTTCCGATAAAAACTCTGAAATCAGCTTTCTCATGAAAGCAGAATCATCCACTATCAATACTTTTACTTTATCCATGTAAGGAGACCTACTTTCCAAGAAAATATCTCTTCATATTTTGGAGGAAATTGCTTTTTGGCAAAGCCAAATCCTCCCCAAATGAATGATTTGCATATCTCGTCGCAATGTACATGATGGCTTGGGATACCTCAGCTTTTGAATCGAAAAGGAGAAAGGGCACTTGTTTAGAAACGGCCCTTGAAACGGTTCTGTCGTCTGGAACATAACCTAGGGCCACCGAATCCAGATCCAAAAATTTCATGAAGGCATTTTGCAGGCGACTAATGGTTTCCTTGCCCTCCTTGCTTGAAAAAACCCTATTGCAAACAAGGAAACATGGAATCTCTTTTTTTATGGAATGAATATATTTCATTGCAGAGTAAGCATCCGTGATGGAAGTAGGCTCCGGAGTCGTTATAAGGAATAATTCATCGACACATAATAGGAACTTCATCGAATCATGTGTAATGCCGGCACCCATATCAAATAATATATAATCGTAGTTCGCCAGCAATGAACAGAAGGCTTCATTGAAACGCGTATACTTCACTTCATCAAATGAAAAGAGCTTCATGAGGCCCGTTCCGCCAGTGATGATGGAAATATTCCCTGGACCGATGGTTATGATTTCCTCCAGACTGCGACCATTTTCAAAGAAATCAATAATACTGAAGGGAGAATGCTCCCCGATTAAAATATCTATATTTCCCATGCCGATGTCCATGTCGAACAGCAATACCCTTTTTTCCCTTTTGGATAAGGCAATTGAGAAATTTAACGAAAAGTTAGATTTACCCACACCGCCCTTGCCACTTAAAATGGCAATGGTCCTTGCCATTGTTTGATTTTGACGGGCTTCCAATCTCCTTCGCAGGCTCTCAGCTTGATCTTTCATATTTTTTCGCCTCAAGTGCCATTTTCAATAGCTGTGATGATGTAGCAATTTCAATATCATCCGGAACATTCTGGCCATTCGTTATATAAGCAACCCCCATTTTATGGGTGTTCACAAAATGGAATACAGTTCCAAAAATCGAGGTTTCATCAGCTTTTGTAAAAATGACCTGTTTTATTGGAATGGTAGCAAACTGTCGGTAAATATCTTCCATATCTTTTTGCTTGGAAGTTAATGACAGCACCAAATAGGTTTCCATCTCATCTGTAAAATGAATGATTTCATTGAGATCTTTGACATATTGCGGATTCCTGAAATTCCTCCCAGCTGTATCTATAAAAACATAATCATAATGAGAGAAACGTTCAGTCGCCCGTTTGAAGTCCTCCAAGTTATAAGCCACTTCAATTGGAACGTTTAAAATTTTCGCATACGTCTTAAGCTGATCTATGGCTGCAATCCTATAAGTGTCCGTCGTAATGAAAGCCACCCTTTTATCATGCTTTAAGATGGTTTCTGCTGCTACCTTGGCAAGAGTGGTTGTCTTGCCCACCCCTGTCGGTCCGACAATATTGATATACTTTTTCTGCAGTCCTGGTTTTCCATTGTTAACCTGATCTAAAATCGCCAGCATCGCTTCTTCCAACCAAGACTGTATCTCTTCATCTGACGATTGCTGCTTGTAAGCGAACCATTT
Organism: Peribacillus folii; assembly: GCF_030271255.1. Taxonomy (GTDB): domain Bacteria; phylum Bacillota; class Bacilli; order Bacillales; family DSM-1321; genus Peribacillus. The sequence goes on along the minus strand of NZ_JASJOM010000003.1, from coordinate 294,731 downwards.
CTCATGTAATCCATCCATGATTTTTGACCGAATTGCTGGGTCAACCTCCTGCTCTGTTAAATAAGCATAGGCTTTTTGCAGTCTTTCAGGATAATGACGATTGGATGAATCGATTTGAATCCGATTGATCATGTCCTTCAAGCCTTCGATTTCTTTCAATAACTTGGCATTCCCCTGGGATTCGTCGACATTAGGCGTTTGACCTTCCAGCTGCGGATCGGAAGGCAGCTTCTTCGTTTTTTGCTTGGTTACCGTTTGGAGAGGGGCTGAAACTGGCTCAACCGCAGCAATGACTTCGATATTCCTCTTCTTGAATAAGCCTAGAAAACCGCCTTTATATACAGCTTTTGAGCTTAAAATGACCGCCTCGCTGCCTAGCTCCCCCCTTATTCGCTTCATCGCCTCGGACATTGATGGGGCCAAATATTTCTTTACCTTCAATCGATATTCACCACCCCTACACTTTGTACTTCTACATTGGATTCGAGTTCGTTATATGAAAGAACCGGCACATTGGGAAAATAACGTTCCGTCAATTGACGAACATACATCCGTACTGCCGGGGAACAGAGCAAGATCGGTTGGTGATCCATTAATGTCAGTTCCTCCAGCTTTGCTGCTATCGCCTCCAATATGGATTGCGATATGGTTGGATCAAGCGATAAATAGTTACCATGTTCGGTTTGCTGTACACCATCAGCGATCGTTTTCTCCACTTTCCCCGATAAGGTTATCACTTTAATTTTGTTTTCATCGGTGATAAAGGAATTGGTTATTTGCCTTGCTAAATTCTGCCTCACATATTCAGTAAGCAAGTCAGTATCAGTAGATAGCTTTCCATAATCAGCAAGTGTTTCGAATATGATCGGTAAATTCCTGATGGACACCTTTTCCTTCAATAACTTAGCCAACACTTTTTGCACATCACCTATCGACAATGGGTTAGGTGTGACTTCCTCAACAAGGATCGGTGAGGATTCACGAAGATGATCGATCAGCTGCTTCGTTTCCTGCCTGCCCAATAATTCCTGAGCATTGGCTTTTATGACTTCCGTCAAGTGCGTGGAAACAACACTTGGCGGGTCCACGACTGTATATCCCATCATCTCGGCATGTTCTTTCATATCATCCGTGATCCATTTGGCCGGTAAGCCAAAGGAGGGCTCAATCGTCTCGATCCCTTCGATTGAATCATCCTCCATTCCCGGACTCATGGCCAAGAAATGATTAAGGAGCAATTCTCCCTTGGCCATAACACTCCCCTTGATTTTCAAACGGTATTCGTTTGGATTCAATTGAATGTTATCACGTATCCTGACAACTGGAATGACGAGCCCCAATTCGATGGCAAGCTGTCTGCGGATCATGACGACTCGATCCAGCAGGTCTCCTCCTTGATTGGCATCTGCAAGAGGGATCAGTCCATATCCAAACTCAAATTCGATCGGGTCAACACTTAACAGGTTCACGACACTTTCCGGACTTTTCATTTCATCCGTTTCCAGCACCTCTTCAAGCTCCTGAATTTCACTTTCGTCCTGCTTTGGTATGCGAGAAATGGTATACCCGCCCACGACCAACAAAGCTGCAATTGGCAATGTGAACAAGTCGGAAATCGGGGTGAATAACCCTAACAAGAATATCGTCGCTGCTGTCAGATAGAGCATTTTAGGAAATTGAAACAGCTGTTCCACTATATCTGCTCCGAGATTTCCATTCGAAGCTGCCCTTGTCACGACTATTCCCGTAGCTGTTGAAATCAATAAAGCAGGCACCTGACTGACGATGCCATCACCAACGGATAACATCGAAAAATGGGTCGCCGATTCAGCAAAACTCATATCCAATTGCATGACACCAATGATCATGCCAAAAATCAAGTTGATGATGACGATGATGATACCAGCAATTGCGTCCCCTTTTACAAACTTGCTCGCCCCATCCATGGAGCCATAAAAGTCTGCTTCATTACTGATCTTTTCCCTTCTGGAACGTGCTTCCGTTTCAGAAATCATCCCAGCATTCAAATCCGCATCAATGGCCATCTGCTTTCCTGGCATCGCGTCCAGCGTAAACCTGGCTGCAACCTCCGAGACACGTTCCGACCCTTTCGTGATGACAATGAAATTGATGATGACCAAAATGATGAATACAACCAATCCTACAAGTACATTACCTCCGACTACAAATGACCCGAAGGTTTCTACGACTCCGCCAGCATCTCCGTATGTCAAGATGGCACGTGTCGTCGAAACGTTCAACCCCAGCCTGAACAATGTCAGTAAAAGGAGCAACGAAGGGAAGATTGAGAATTCCAGAGGCTCTTTCATATTCATCGTTGTCAATAGAACCAGCAGCGCAAGAGAGATATTCAAAAGAAGTAAAATACTTAACAACCATGTCGGCAATGGAATGACCAACATGGCAACGATCATGATGACGCTCGATATAACAACTAAATCTCTTGCTCGCATGTTTTTCTCTCCTAACTAACGGGTTGCCTTTTATTTCTTTATAGCTTACCTTTTGTTTTATATACAAAGGCGAGTATTTCAGCAACCGCCTTAAAGAACTCCTCGGGTATCGCCTGGCCCAATTCTGCCTGATCATATAGCGACCTTGCCAAAGGGCGATTTTCCACCATGATTACATCGTTTTCTTTGGCAATGAATTTTATTTTCTGAGCGACGAAATCAACGCCTTTTGCCACTACGTACGGAGCCTCCGCTTTATCTTCATCATATTTTAAAGCAATGGCAAAATGTGTCGGGTTGGTGATGACTACGTCGGCATTTGGAATCTCCTGCATCATCCTTTGAGCAGCCATCTGCCTTTGCTTTTGCTTGATCTTTGATTTGATGAGCGGATCGCCTTCGGAATTTTTATATTCATCCTTAATATCCTGCTTGGACATCCGGATGTTTTTTTCAAAGTCATATTTTTGATACAAATAATCCAATAGAGCGATGAACAATAATGCCACGGCTGCATAAAAACCTACCTTGATCGTTATATCAGCCAGCGTTGCCATCGCTTCTTCCACAGAAATCTGTGATAAAATCATGATTTCGTCCATACGCTGCCATAGTACATAAAAAGCAACAAAACCAACAAAGGATATTTTAAGGATCGATTTCAATAATTCAACAATCGCCCTCATGGAAAAAATACGTTTGAACCCTTTAATGGGATCTAATTTTTCAAGCTTGAACTGAATGGATTCTGTTGAAAACATAAACCCTATCTGCATGACATTTGCTAAAATGCCAGCGAGTACCGCTGCTGCAAAAACGGGGCCGAGGACGAGCCCCACTTCCTTCAATACTTCGATCATGATGATTTGGACAGTACCCTCGGAAAATCCAGTCACGTTAAAATGCTGCAGATATTCTTTCATGAGGGCGACGAGATGATTGTACATATAAGGCCCCATAATCAATAGCACCGAAAATACAGCGATTAAATTAATGGACGTGTTTACATCCTGACTCTTGGCCACCTGCCCTTTTTTCTTTGAATCCTGACGTTTTTTCGGTGTCGCCTTTTCCGTCTTCTCACCTGCGAAGAACTGTAAATCAAGCGGGAATTTGGCCATATCATATGCCTCCGATCAGCTGCATGAGATGACGCATCGCCAAAAGCAAGAAATTGAAAAGTTGGGTAACAACCGTCATCATCATTCCCATTACCAAAAAGATAACGGCTAAGCCCGCTATGATTTTGACTGGAATCCCGACAACGAATACATTCAATTGGGGAACTGTCCTTGCAAGGATGCCTAGTGTGACATCCACCAGAAAGATGCTTCCCACCACTGGGATCGACATCTGAAAGGCTATCATGAATGCTTTGCCGAATGCCTTGGCCAAGTATTCTATCAATCGATGATCTCCAAATGGCACAAACAATTGATCTATCGGTATGAATTGATAGCTATAAAAGATCCCATCCAAAAGCAAATGATGACCGTTCGTGCTTAATAGGAATACTAACGCGATGGTATAAAGATATTGTCCCATCAATGGGCTTTGTGCCCCAGTTTGGGGATCGATGACATTGGCTATCGAGAAACCCAATTGAAAATCAATCAATCCCCCTGCAACCTGAACCGCCGATAAGATCATATAGGCTGCAAATCCGATAAAAAGCCCCACGAGCGCTTCCTTGATGATCAACAAGTAAAATGTGACATCCAAGGCCAGGATGGGGGCATCTATTGTATAGTACATGATCCAAGCAAGGAAGACTCCAAGCCCCAGACGATGCTGTACCGGTATTGAGCGGTACGAGAAAATCGGCATTGCCACAAAAAATGTGGTGACCCTGACAACGATTAATAAAAAAGCGGGAAAGTGCGGAAATAGTTCTTCCATGCCCTAGCCTACAAATCGATTCAGGTTACCGAAAATTTCATTTGCGTATGATAACAGGTGACTCAACATCCACGGAGCCAGTAGGATGAGTCCTAACAAAACAGCCACGATTTTAGGAACGAATGCCAAGGTCTGTTCCTGAATCTGTGTAGTCGCCTGAAAAATGCTCACTAAAAGTCCAACAACCAGAGCGATCACCATCAATGGGCCAGCGATGATCAATACCATATAAATCCCTTTTTCCGCTACATCAATAACAAACTCTGCATTCATTTTTTCACCTGCTTAAAAACTCTGTAATAATGACTTCACAACCAAATACCATCCATCGACTAGAATGAAAAGGAGGATTTTAAAGGGCAGGGAAATCATGACCGGCGGCAGCATCATCATCCCCATTGACATCAGGACGCTTGCTACGACCATATCGATAACCAAAAATGGTATGAAGATCATGAAGCCGATTTGAAAAGCCGTTTTAATTTCACTGATTGCAAACGCTGGTACAAAGGCAGTCAAAGGAATATCCTGTATCGTTTCAGGCTTTTCCACCTTTGCATAGTCCAAGAACAGCGCCAGGTCCTTCTGTCTTGTATGGGCACTCATGAATTCCTTAAAAGGTATCGAGGCCTCCACATATGCTTCTTCCAAATCTATTTCTTCATTAAATAAAGGAGTCAGTGCTTTCTCATTCACTTCCTGAAATGTCGGAGCCATGATGAAAAACGTCATGAAAAGAGCCAGTCCGACCAGCACCTGATTCGGGGGCATCTGCTGTGTAGCTAACGATGTTCTCACAAAGCTCAGTACGATGATGATTCGTGTGAAACACGTCATCAGGATCAAAATGCTGGGAGCCAGCGTTAAAACGGTCATGAGCAGGACGAGCTTGACGGAAGTGGAGACATTGGTGGGGTCGCTGTTATTAAAAAACTCCATGAACTCATTCATTCATCGTCTCTCCCTTTCCTATCAAGCTCATTTAACAGCTTCTTCCTGCTGGCAGACATTTGATCGAACTGTTTTTTTAACTCGGTCGAGAATTTGGCCGGTTTTGATACGTCTTTCTTCAGCCACTTATCTTTTAGGGTCCTGGCAAAGGCACCTGGCTGAAGCATTTGATCGATTTTATCGTTATGGTCTTGCAAAAGCTGTTCGTATTCGGAAGGATCATCGATTTCTTTCAGGAGTTGGATATTTTCGCCCACCCCGATCACCAATATTCGTCCGCCCACTTTAACGAGCTGCACGGAACGATTTGCACCAAGGCTCGTACCGCCTATATTCTCTACTGAATTTGCCTTTTGGTATGATTTATTTTTTTTATTGATGAATTTTAATAGGATATAAAGAAGGGCCACCACAAAAATGGTTGCAAATATCATCCTGAGAAATTCCCAAACGGTTATCCCGACCTTAGCCGGATCAGAAGTTTGATCGGTAGATTGCAAGTTTTTGGATTCAGCTTTACCTTCTTTAGCATCCGGCTGTCGATAGGCATCCTTCACCGTTTTTTCAAGATCTTCCGCATGGGCCTGCATGGTCCCAGTGAGGATTATCGCTATCATCAATGAGACCTGTAGCCATTTTTTAATAAAAGACAATATGAAGACACCCTCTTAACTTAATGCTTTATTAATGGCTTCCAACACTCGGTCAGCCTGAAATGGCTTCACGATGAAGTCCTTCGCCCCAGCCTGGATCGCATCGATGACCATCGCCTGCTGGCCCATTGCCGAACACATAATAACCTTGGCTTGAGGATTGACCTTTTTAATTTCCTTTAGTGCTGTAATTCCATCCATCTCAGGCATCGTGATATCCATCGTTACAAGATCGGGATGTGTTTCTTTATATTTGTCCACTGCTTGTGCACCGTCAGCCGCTTCGCCGACGATTTCAAAACCATTTTTAGACAAGATATCCTTGATCATCATTCTCATAAATGCTGCATCGTCCACAATCAAAATTCTATTCGCCATAATTTTTCTTCCCCCAAATTTATCTAATTTTATTTAATCGTTCACTTTGGCTCATGATATCGGTGACCCGAACCCCAAAGTTTTCATCAATCACTACAACTTCACCTTTTGCTATCAAACGGCTGTTTACCAGGATATCGACTGGCTCCCCTGCCAACTTATCCAATTCGATGATTGAACCGGAGGAAAGCTCCAAAATATCTTTTACCGAGCGTTTCGTTCTACCCAGCTCTACGGTTACTTGCAGCGGAATATCCATCAACATGCTCAGGTTCTTCGATTCAGCCTCTTGAAGCTGATATGGCTGAAAACTAGTGAAGCTTGCAGGCTGCACATTTACCGGCGGACCAGATGGGGCTGATGAGCTTCCAAAGTGCTGTGGCATACTAGGGCTTTGACTGGCTGGATGCGTTTGATAGCCGCCTTGTCCATATGCTTCATTTGCCGGTAATTGATTCATTCCGATGCTTTGGACGCGTTCGGGCTCAGGTGCTGGGCTGTGTGTCATCGGTTCGCTCATTGCTTGTTCCATCTTCATTTCGGGCTCATCATTTGTTCCATTCAATAGCTCAAACACTAACCCTTTAGCAAACTCCAAAGGAAGGAGCTGCATGATGCTGGAATCAATCAAAGTACCGACACGAAGGCGGAAGGAGATTTTAGCAAATAAATCCTCATTTGGAATCGCACTTTCTCCTTCACCATTCAAAAAATTAAGCAGATCAATGCTTGGCGGGGAAATATCGACCTTTTTACTGAAAATGGTCGACATGGATGTCGCTGCAGAGCCCATCATTTGGTTCATCGCTTCCTGAACGGCGCTCAATTGGATTTCCCCAAGCATCTCTGAAGGATTCAGCCCATCACCGCCAAGCATTAAATCGGCAATGATGGCCGCATCACTTTGTTTGATGACCAGCATATTAATTCCTGAAAAACCTTCCGTATATTGCACCTGTATCGCTACATATGGATGCGGGAATTCGCTGGCGATCTGGCCCCTCTCAATCAAGGTTACCGTCGGTGTCGTGATGTCCACTTTCTGATTCAACAATGTGGATAAAGCCGTGGCCGAACTTCCGAAGGAAATGTTACCTATTTCACCGAGAGCGTCCAGTTCCATCATCGACAAATACTCGTCAATCGAAAGGTGGCTCACCTCATCTTCTATGTCACTTGTACCTTTTAAAAGGGCATCTATTTCGTCTTGCGAAAGCATTTCATCACTTACCATCTTCGTCTCCCCCTTTCAAAATATCAAGAATCTGGATGGCATGCTTTTTACCTACTTTACCAGGCTGGCCCCTATATTTAGGAATCCCCCCAACCTTTATCATCAAAGGTTCCTCGATCATCTTGTTTAAGTCAATCACATCATCGATATCGAGCAGCAAAAAATCATGGATGGTGATATCGGTTGAACCAAGCTCAGCTACGATCGGAAGTTCGGCATCCCTGATCCTTTTTTCCAAAATCATGATTTCCTCAGGAATTTTTTCCTTTTGGGAATTTTCCATCCAATAATGAGCTGATAACTTTGGTATGATCGGCTCCAAAACGACATGTGGAATGCACACGTTGATCATTCCGCTCGTTTCGCCAATTTGGGTATTCAAGGAAATGACCACTACCGTATCATTGGGGGAAACCAATTGTAGGAATTGCGGGTTCACCTCGAACTCGGTCATCACCGGTTCGATTTCGACAATCGTCCCCCAAGCCTCCTGCAAATTTTCAAAAGCCTTCTCGAATAAATTAGACATGATTTTCGTTTCTATTTCCGTTAAACTATCCACTTTATTGACACTTATGCCCCGTCCGCCCATCACTCGATCCATCATGGAATAGGCTATATTCGGGTTGACCTCGAGAATGATCCGGCCATCCAAAGGAGGCACCTCAAACACATTCAGGATGGTCATTTTGGGGATGGAGCGTATAAATTCTTCATACGGGATTTGGTCTGCAGATGCAACGGATATTTGAACATACGTTCTTAGCTGGGCTGAAAAGTATGTGGTCAGCAACCTTGCAAAGTTCTCATGTATCCTGGTCAAACTCCTGATTTGATCCTTAGAGAACCGGAGTGCCCTTTTGAAGTCATACACTTTCACTCTTTTTTCCAGTTCTTCCTTCTTTAAATCGTCCGCATCCATTTCACCTGTGGAAATGGCCGATAGCAAAGCGTCGATTTCATTTTGTGATAATATTTCCCCGGACATTAACATTCACCTCCAAAGCTTCCCCTTCTTATTTAATGAAGCAAGGATGTTCTTATTGAAGAATCGAGGAGGTTATATAAACCTTTTCAACTTTTCCTTCTTCCATTAATTCATTCATTCTGGCCTTTAATAAATTTTGTAATTTCTCTTTACCTTTTTTACCGGTTAATTCTTCAGCTTTCATTTCAGACAGCTCGGTAATGATGATATTTTTCATCTGAAAACTTCTTTTTTCCAATTCTTCTTTTGCTTTTTTATTTTCCGTTTGGACCATAAATGAGATTTTGATATAATCATTGCCGTCGAGATTCGTTGTAATCTCAGGAATTTCAACAGATGATTTGACGATTTCGTCGATGCTAGGTTTAGCTTCGGCAGATGTGGGCTCAGATAACTTCGTCACAACCACTACCGCTATGACACCAACAAGCGTTATGGCCACAAGTATGATTAATATAATGGTCAATAGATTTTTTTTCATGTTCCTTCCTCCACATCCTTCCTGAAACCGAGAATATTTACGGTACGATAAAATTGTATGATAGCTTGGACCAATTCCTCTTCCTTTTCAAGGACCACGATCTTTTTTCCATTTGTGAAAGTAATGGTCGTATCAGGCAAAGATTCGACTGTATCTATGTACAATGCATTGACGTGAAAGCATTTTCCATTGAGTCTTGTGACTTTGATAATGATATTTAGGAGCCAGAGCAATAAGCACCTGGCTCCTCCCTCCCTTAACCTATCTTTTTAAATTGACCAATTCTTGTAAAATCTCATCCGAAGTCGTGATAATCCTGGAATTCGATTGAAATCCGCGTTGCGCAACGATCATTTCAGTGAACTCTTCCGATAGATCCACATTGGACATTTCCAAAGAACCCGATGCGATCACGCCGCGCCCCTCACCGGGGATATTTATGTTTGCTGTACCTGAGTTGATCGATTCCTGGAATGTATTTCCCCCGGTTTTCGTCAAGCCAGAAGAGTTGGAAAATTTGGCAACCGCCAGCTGACCTAGAGTAGTGATCAGACCATTGGAATAAACGCCATTCACTTCCCCTGCAGAACCAATATTGAAGCTTTCAAGTTTTCCTTCTTTATTACCATTCGGATTGACTAGGGCCGTTGTAGAACCTTTCACTTGAGTAAGCTTTGAGAAATCAAAATCCAATTGAGCCTTTTGTACGCTTTCATCAGCTGTTGTATTGGTATCATCCTCTTTGCCGCTTGTTATGTTAATCGTTTTGTTTGGCTGGTTTTTGTCAGCGGCCACAAGCTGGCCATTCGCATCGAAACTCAACGAAGTGAACGGTTTTGGATTAGTGGCTGAAGTATTTCCAAGTGCGGCAGGCTCTTCATCAAAGACGTTCCATTTATTATTGCTCGCCTTTTGGAAATAAATTGTGGCCGTCTGTTCCTTTCCCTTTGCATCCACCACTTTAATTTGCTGGCTAAATACCGAGCCGTCTATGGCATCTGCAGCAAGATTTTCACTTACGGATATTTTCGTAGTGGTTACTGCAGGCAATATTGCATTGACGTTAACAGCGACGTCGCCGATGGTTTTTGACCGTTTTCCATTTTCATCAACCTTGTAAGCTTGTACTTTCAAACCATTCGCATTAACTAGGGTGCCGTTATCATCCAAATAGAAGTTCCCTGCCCGTGTATAGGAAAGGGCGTCGCCTTGCTTGACGACAAAATAGCCATCGCCAGAAATCCCCAAATCCAGGTCCCTGCCGGTCGTTTGTAAGCTTGATTGAGTATGAATGGTATCAATCGTAGCGATGGTGGAACCCAATCCGATCTGTTTCGAGTTAGTCCCCCCTTTATTGGCTGTAGCTGCGCTTGCACCGGATATCGTTTGGTTCATCGCATCGCTGAATGTCACACGGCTTTTCTTGAAACCGTAAGTATTGACATTGGCGACATTATTGCCGATAACATCCAATTTTGTTTGTAAGTTTTTTAATCCGCTTATTCCCGAATACATTGAACGAAGCATATAAAAGCTCCCCTTTCTTTTTGCGACCGCTTCCGTCATTCCACAGTCCAGGCTTCCTTATTGGGTCCAGCCTATCTATCAATCTAAAATGATGGTTCCATTGATGTTCGTGAAAATTTGCGATGATGCCTCATTCCTGCCCATCACCGTAATTACTTTATTATTTTTTGTACTTATTATGAGCGCAGCATTATCCGTAATGACGAGAGATTCGGTCACGCCCATCTTTTTGGCCTCATATGCTTTAGCTTCTATTTCCCCCCACGTTTGCGGTGCTATTTGAATATTCCTTTCGTCCATCCTCATTTGCGCATGCTTACTGATCGTCAATCTTTCAATAGGGGAAACGGCGGCTTGAAAATGGTGTTGAAACCCTTGTTGGATGATCTGCTTTTGGCGCAAAGATACCTTTGACTGGGCCAATATTTGGGCGGGATTTGATTGAAGACCAAGTTTATTCATTTTCCCGCTCCTTATGGTTTTGCGATTTCAGTCAGCTGATTATAGGTCAGCTTGGTTTTGCTTTCGTCATCCACTTCAATTTGCAATTTGCCATCATTCATGGACACGGAGACAACGATTGCTGACGAATCCCCATTTTTTTCATCCTTCCAGCCTACACGTTTGCCGATTAACTCACTTGCCGCAGTCAGGCTATTGGTAGTGGTGCTTGTTTGTTCCATTGCGGAAATATTGGCCGGTGTAAGCTTCGTGCCATCTTCTAAAAGGAAATACACATTCTCCCCCTTATATTGAATCGATTTCACGATGCCTTTTCCTTCCTCTATCGCAAGGTTATCATCGCCTTCGTCCAATTTGTGCCATGTGACTTCTTTTCCGACAAAAGCGTTATAATTCATTAAACTGTTTTGCTGGTTGATCCCGATAATTTCATCCATTTTGGTTCCCAGGTTCATCATCTGCTCGAGTGAGGAAAAGGTCGCCATTTGAGCAATGAATTCAGTATTGTCCATCGGACTTGAAGGATCTTGGTTTTGCAGCTGGGTGAGCAGCAATTTAAGAAAATCATCTTTTCCTAATGCATCGCCCGTGTTTCTTTTGTCCTGTTGATTATTCGATAATAAAAGCGATGTATCAATGGTCGTCATATTTTCACCTACACTTCCATGTTTAGCAGAGCCTCAGCAAGGGTGCCTGTAAATTCGCTTTCTCCCTCGTCACTGCTTTCTTCCTTACGCTGTTGTTGCTCGTGCCTTTCATCCGCATCCTTCTGTAAGAATTTCTCGGAGGTGAAAGCGGTGAAGGCTTGCGATATATCAATCTTGTCAATTTGGATGTTTTGCCCGATAAAGGCTTGCTTCAATCCATGAATTTGCTTCTCCAGCATCTCCCTTGCTTGTGAGGTGGTTGCCAATATTCTAGCGGACAACAGCCCGTCCTTTTGGATCAATTCGATTCTCAAGTTTCCAAGATGTTCTGGATTGAGCCTGATCAACAGTTTATTTACACCATTTTGTGAATTGAAATGGGCCTTGCCCAAAATGTTTTCGAATTGCTTAACGAATTCTTCCTGGCTGACAGTTTGCTCCCCTTTGGAAGCAGTCAGGACGAATTGTTCCAGCTTCGTCATGGCCAAAGGTAGACCTGTACCTTGGAAGATGCCGCCATCCACGGTTTTCAGAGCCAGCCCGCCGCCACTTTTGGCTTCCTTGCTTACCTTCTCAGCTGTCGATAATGGCACAAAAGCGCTTTTCAGGATTTCGCTTTGGTTATTTCGTACTGTCCCCAGCATGTTGGTGTGATTAGGTTCCGGATTTGCTTTTTGTTGATTGAACAGCCATTTTTCCAGCTTTCCCGTCATTCCTTCAAGCAGGTTCTTCATTTGTTTGTGGATGATCGCTTCATCTTGTGACATTTCTTTATTCTCTGATAGCAGTTCCTGAATTTTTACCAGTTTCAACAAATTCGCTCCGCCAGGCATCGGCAGCTTCTGCCATTCATCGCTACTCAACATTGAAACTTTTTTCAGAAGAGTATACAGTTCCATGAGATTGCCCGAAATAACGCTTAGCGATTTCAAGTCCTGATCATCTTGTTCTTGTTCTAAGTCCAGTTCTTCTATGCTGGAAAGGAATTCTGGAAGACCATCTTCATCATTTCCAATTATTTTTTTTAGGACCTGCAAAAGTTGGCTGTTTTTATCTTCCTCGGTGTTGGCTGTAACACCTTCAACTACAGCAACTTCCCCTTCACCCATCAATGTGCCTCGTTTCAAAAAATCAAGCAATTCCCCTAAGGCAGTCAACTCTTCCTCTGGAACGTCAAGGTTTTCAGATGCCGGTGTTGCTTCTACTGCAGCAGCCGATTGAAGGACCGAACCAAAACCGGAATTGATGGGTTGGTTTTGCTTAGGCAATACCCGTTGACCTGCCGATATAGGCGGGAGAAAAGAATTAATGGCCGAATTCATCTATCATCACCTCCCTTATCCTTCCTCTTGCGTGCTTTGTTCCGACAGCTTCTTCGTTAACCTCGCTGCATCTGCGGTTGACATGTTCTCCAATACCTTCGCCAATGTGGAAGCCTTCATGCTTGAGAGAATTTTCAAAGCGTCTTGATCATTCATTTCTATAATGATCGGTGCTGATTTCTTTGGAGCCATCGTTTCGTATGTGCGAATGATATCTTTAAAAGCTTTGGCATTTCCGCTCTGGCTAACCTTGAGTTGATTCATTTCGATTTGAAGCTGTTGCTTTTCAGCTTCCGCCTTTTCAATGGACTTATCACGTGTATCGATGATGCCTTCAAGCTTATCTATCTCTTTTTGCTTGTTTTCGATTTCCATTTCCAACTTTTCCAGTTTAATCGAATCTTTCTCATCACTCCGAGCTGCATCCTTTTGTTGCTCATTCTTAACACCCGACTCAATGAAGGGAATTTTTGCAGACATTTCCTTGGCCTTCTCTGCCACATTGACTCCTGCAACTGTTAAAACGATCAATGCTACGGTTAAAGCAAAGATTAAAGGAATGAAAATGACGAGAAACCATTGAAACTTGCTTATCTTGCTTTCTTCCAATTCTTCCATTCCATTAGATTCGGTTTTTTTACGCATTCTATCACCTAACGCCCCTTGCTTAAGAATTGGCGGATCGATATTTCATCCATTTGTTTATTCTCAGCTTCCTTTATAACATCCAGGAATTTAAGAAAATCATTTTCTTTCATTTTTTCGTACTTTTTCACCTCAATATTTCTTTCCATTAAAGCATCTCGTTGAACATTCATCTTATAACGCGATTCAATGACTTCCTGCTGGCAATGGCTCACCAGCACCTCCAGATTATCCATGAACAGTTGATGATGACGGATCTCCTGAATCGATAAACCACTTCGGAGCTTTTCCTGCTGGAACTCAAGTAACTCTTCTTTTTTCTTCAAGAGCCGATATAATTTTTCAGCGACTTCTTCAAATCGTTTTAAGGCAGCATTATATTTTGCCAGTGCATCGTTTTTTTCTTTTTCTTTAATGGTCAGGATCTTTTCGAATTTATATTGATAAATCATGATTGATCACCTTTCTCCATCAATTCGACAAGCGCCATTATACTATCATCCTTGGACGCCTTTTCATGAGTCCCCTGCTTTAAGAAAGATATGATTTCCGGATAGCGCGTCACCGAGTCATCAATTTGCTTGGATGATCCCTTTTTATAAGCACCTATATTGATCAAATCTTCCGACTCTATATAAGTTGATAGGTTCGCCCGTAATTTTTCTGCGGATTTCTTATGCCTATCATCAGCAATATTATTCATGACCCGACTGATGCTTTTCAGGATGTTAATCGCAGGGAACTGTCCTTTATTGGCCAAATCGCGATCAAGTATGAAGTGACCATCCAAGATCCCCCTCACTGCATCGGCTATCGGTTCATTCATGTCATCACCATCGACAAGAACCGTATAAAAAGCTGTAATCGTTCCTAATTGATTCGTCCCGGTCCTTTCCAATAACCTAGGCAGGATGGCAAAAACCGATGGTGTATATCCCTTTGTCGTCGGCGGTTCGCCAATGGCAAGCCCGATTTCGCGCTGGGCCATCGCAACCCTTGTAACAGAATCCATCATCAGCATCACGTTCAAGCCTTTATCACGGAAATATTCAGCTATTGCCGTTGCCGTCAATGCCCCTTTAATCCTCATCAAAGCCGGCTGATCGGACGTCGCCACAACTACGATCGACCGGGCCAACCCCTCTGGTCCGAGATCCTTTTCAATGAATTCACGGACTTCACGGCCACGTTCTCCCACAAGGCCAATGACGTTTAAATCGGCGGTCGTGTTCCTTGCCACCATGCCAAGCAATGTACTCTTCCCGACACCGCTCCCCGCAAAGATGCCCACACGCTGCCCTTTTCCAACGGTCAATAAACTATCAATCACTCGGACTCCTACATCAATCTGCTCATATATCGGAGGCCGTTTCATCGGATTGGGCGGATCTTGGTCAACCGCAACAGTAGCGAGACCTTTTGGGAGCAGTGAGTCATCGATTGGCTGTCCCAATGGATCGACCACCTTGCCAATCAAGCCGCTGCCAACCTTAACCTCTAGGGTTCGCCCGCTTCCTTCCACGATGCACCCCGGCGCTATATCGCTAACGGCCGTAAAGGGCATCAATATGACCATCTCATCACGAAACCCGACAACTTCTGCCAAAATTCTATTTTTCTTTTTTTGCATGCCCGTATAAATATAACAAACATCACCTACAGAGCTTTCAGGACCTTGAGATTCTATCATCAACCCTACGACCCGTTTGACTCGTCCATAATGCTTGAATGGATTGACTTCTTCGATCAAGGGCAATAGATCCAAAGCTTTCATCTTTGTTCCCCTTCCAGCAGTTCAGTTAGTTTCATTTTGATTACCTCCAACTGACTATCGACGCTCGCATCGATCCTTCCTTTTTCCGATTCGATAATACAGCTGTTTGCTTCCAGTTCGTCGTCGGGATATATATACAGCTCCGTATCCTTTGGAAAGATCGCTACCAATTCTTCCTTATGCGAAAGAATTGATTGATAGTGGACAGGGTGGATATGCAATTGCACTTCACGGTAATCCCGCACCTCTTTGATCGCCTTCTTGACGATCGATAAATAAGACGCATCATCTTTTTCGATCTCGCTTTCAATAATTTTCGCCGCCACGTTCATGGCCAGTTCCAAAATTACGCTTTCAGATGATTCGATATGCTGATGATAATCTTTTTTTGAGGATTCCACCACGTGTTTCGCATTGGCGATTTCACCTGCAATTTCGTTATAGCCCTTTTGAATGCCATCTTCGACTCCTTGCTGATAGCCTTCTTTTTGGGCTTGTTCGATATAGATGCGCTTTTCTTCGTTTTCCCAGTTCTCTCGTTCCTTCTTAATTTCGGCAGCAATCGCTTGCGCTTTATGTTTGGCATCCAGTATCAGCAATTCAGCTTCCTGTTTGGCATGATTCAGAAATTCATCAGATTGATAACGGTGAGGGCCTTGTCCCTCATCTGCATTCTCCGCTTGAAGGAAGTCAAAAGAACGCACCTTTATCGTGACCTTTTTGCTTTCATCTTGGTGTGCCTGCCTGGATTTTATGACCCTAGACAATGATATCATCCCCTCCACCTCGGGCAATCACGATCTCTCCAGTCTCTTCCAGCCTCCGAATCACGGCTACGATTCTGGATTGTGCTTCTTCAACATCACGCAAACGTACAGGTCCCATATACTCCATTTCTTCCTGGAACGTTTCGACCATCCGTTTTGACATGTTTCGGAAAACGATTTCCTTCACTTCATCACTTGCCACTTTGAGTGAAAGTTTAAGATCCTCGTTTTCGGATTCCCTGACTACCCGTTGAATCGCTCTGCCATCAAGGGTCACGATATCTTCGAAAACAAACATCCGTTTCTTGATTTCTTCAGCTAGCTCAGGATCCTGGATTTCAAGAGCATCCAAAATCGTTCGTTCCGTTGAACGGTCCACCCCATTCAATACATCTACAACAGCTTCCACTCCACCGGTTTGCGTATAATCCTGAGTCACGGTTGCAGACAGTTTCCTTTCAAGTATTTGCTCCACTTCATTGATGATTTCCGGAGAGGTGCTATCCATGAGAGCAATCCTTCTGGCAATATCGGCCTGTACCTCCTGCGGAAGCTCTGACAATATTTGTCCAGCTTGTGCCGGGTCTAGGTAAGACAGGATCAATGCTATGGTCTGCGGGTGTTCATTCTGAATGAAATTCAAGATTTGACCTGGATCTGCCTTTCTTGCAAAATCGAACGGCCGAACCTGTAAGGAAGATGTCAACCGATTAATGATGGCCGCTGCCTGATCGGATCCCAAAGCCTTCTCAAGCACTTGCTTTGCATAGCCTATCCCGCCCTGTGAAATATAATCCTGCGCCAAGGCAATGTTATGGAATTCCTCAAGGATCTCCTCTTTATCATGGGAGTCCACCTTCCTCACTCCCGAAATTTCAAGAGTCAATCTCTCAATTTCCTCTTCAGATAAATGCTTATATACCGATGCAGAAACATCCGGGCCTAATGAAATAAGGAGGATGGCGGCTTTCTGTTTGCCAGTCAATCCGGCCTTTTTCTTTCTGTCTGTCACTTGCCCAGCCTCCTAATCTTCCGCTATCCAGCTTCTTAATAATTTTGCAAATTCATCTGGTTTTTCTTTTGCCAGTTTTTCAAGTTGTTTTCTTTTTAAAGAAGCTTCCGTTTCTTTTTCCTTGTTCAAGTCGGGAACATCGAAAATGGCTTCTTCCTCTTCGACCACGTATTCCTCTTCCAATTCGGCTTGCCTGCGGGAACGGAAGAATAAGATTAAGAGAATGATAATGACAAGTATCAGCACTCCTCCGACGATGTACACCCAAATTGGCAGGAACGAATCTGCTTTCTCATTCGGCAGTTTCATTTTCCCATTGAACGGTTGAACAGAAATCGCTATTTTATTCGCAAGCTCTTCGTCCGTCAGCTCTTCTCCTTCAGCCTTTTTCTCGATTGTCGTGCGGATTATCGTCCCAAGGATCTGGGTGATATCATCCACACTCTGCTGGGACAAAGAATTAGGATCATTTGCCTTCGGAGGCTCGACCATGACCTGTATGCCTAAGTCTTTCACTTTATAAGGACTTCCGACTATTTCCTTCTTGATCCGGTTCACTTCACTATTTATCTTTTCATCCACTTTTTCATAATCACCGGATCCATTGTCTCCTGTTGTGTAAGAACCCAAAGAATCGGAGGAATCTTCACTTTGCGGAACTCCGCCAGCAGCCGATGCATCCCCGCTATATGATTCATTGATTCTTTGCGCGGAAATCTCGATCCCGGCCATATTTTCTTTATCGACCGGTTCCACTAAATTCTCTTCCCGGTTTTCTTGAGTGAAATCGATGTCCGTAGTAACGGAAACAACCACCTTATCCCGACCCATTATCGTGCCAAGCATATTTTGAACTTGCCTTTGAATATCGCGTTCTATTTGTTTTTTTATTTCATTTTGAGAAGCGAATGCAGACGCGAAAGTAGAATTTTTATTTTCTAGGTCATAATACTCAAAGTCTTGGTTCATGATGACGATATTATCGGTAGGCAGGTTCGGGACGCTTTTCGAAACAAGATGATAAAGCGAATTGATTTGGCTTTCTTCAAATTTATATCCCGGTTTAGTATTCAGCACTATGGATGCCGATGCTTCTCCTGCTGTATCACTTACAAAGACGCCTTTCTCAGGAAGAGTGATCATAACGCTGGCATCCTGAACACCGTCTATTTTCTTTATTAAACCGGCCAGCTCCGTCTGCATCGAGTCCAATTTAATGACATTGAATTCATTTTCGGTCATCCCAATTCCAGCACTTTGACTAAAAAATGAATAGTCGATATTGCCCGAATCCGGGATCCCTTCAGCAGCCAGTTCCACTTTAAGCGTGTCCACGCTTTCTTCAGGTACTTTTATCGTCGTACCATTTTCCGTAATTTCATTTTTAATTCCTTGGCTGTCTAAATTCTCTTTGATGCTCCCGGTTTCCGAAGGAGTTAGATTGGAATATAAGGGCACCAGCGTCGTGCGCGTGGTCAGGATGGAAGCGACCGAAATGATGATGATAATTAAAGCGGCGGAACCGATCATCAACATTTTTTGTTTTTTACTCCGGCTCGTCCAGTATGCAGTTATTTTATTTTTCATGTTCATTAGTGCATCATTCATCTAAATCCCCCGGTCAGTCTATGAATTTATGATGGGGGATACATATCCCCCTGGTCATTTTTTCTCTATTTAAATGAGGTTTTAAAATGAATGCTAGATACTCATTCTCATCATTTCCTGGTAGGCTTCAACCACCTTATTCCTAACCTCTAATGTAGCCTGCATCGTAATGCTTGCTTTTTGTGAAGCGATCATCACCGAATGAAGCTCAACGTCTTCTCCATTCACCAATTTGGTCGTCAGGTCATCTGATGCCATCTGTGTTTCATTCACTTTATTCAATGAATCTTTTAAGACGGACGCAAAATTCTGCTGAGCTTCGTAAGGTGTATTATTCTTGCTCTGTTCTTTTTTCAATACACTCCCGGCATTGCCGACAGGCGAAAGCGAAATCCCCACCACATCAACACTCTCCATTCTTTTTTTATTTACCTATTTCCAATGCTTTCATCATCATTCCCTTTGAAGCATTCAATACCGTCACATTTGCCTCATATGAGCGGGTGACGCTCATTAAGTCCACCATTTCCCTAAGCGGGTCGACATTCGGCATTTCAACGTACCCATCTTCATTCGCATCTGGATGATCCGGATTATAATCCAATTTAAAGGGCGTTTTATCTTTTACGATCCCCGTCACCTTGACACCATTTCCAACCCCGTCCGTTTTTTGGGATGCGGCGCTAAGGAAACTGGAAAAACCCTCTTCCTTGCTTTGCAGCACGACTGCTTTTCTTGTATATGGTTTCCAGGATTTCGCTTCCGCATCATATTCGCCTCTTGTCGTTTCGGCGTTAGCCATATTTGCAGAAATCACATCCATTCTCAACCGTTGACTGGTCAAGCTGGATCCGGTCATGTTTATACTTTGGAAAATCCCCATCATTTACCTCCCTTTAGTACATTCTCCAATGATTTGAACTTGCCAGATAGCCTGTCGGATACGGCATTGTAATAAATTTGATTGGCGGCAAGATCCGTCATTTCCTTATCTACGTCCACGCTATTGCCATTATTGTTATATTGGACATTTTTCTTTGTCACGATCTTTGTTGCCTGACTGCCTTCAGGGGTGAAAGCAAAATGCCTTGCATCTGTTCGATATGACTCTAGTGAAGATTCGAGCTCTGCCTTAAAGGATTGCGTTTTATCGACATCTTTGGCTTTATAGTTAGGCGTATCCGAATTTGCTATGTTCTGTGAAATGACTTTTTGTTTAGTATTAGAATAATTAAGAGCATTTTCAAGTGATCGAAAGGTATTTGAAAATAGTTCCATATCATTCACCTCTTTCCATCGATAACAATTAATTACTTTTCCATTAAATTAATCCAATGCATTTCTGGTTTAATTTTAAAGAAACAAATTTATTATGTCTATAAACATTACATAGACTTTAGACCTATTATAGTCGAAAAATGTCACAAATTGCTCAAATTTGACGTTTTCCATAGGCTTATTCATCGAGCAATCTAACGGTTTATTACATTTTGTTAGGGTATTCTACAATTTAACCATATTTTACTTCTATTAGCTTATTTATCATATCGAAAAACGTATCCATATACCTGATACTTTAGAACTAATTTTTTAATTTACTTTAAAGTAATTTTTTCCATTCACCTCTGGTCATCCTTTATTTAGTAAGGATTTTTTAAAACAGCAGGGGAAATTGATATATTCCGTTTTTTTGAAAAAAAACGCAGTTTTCTATGACCGGCAGCCATTCGACAAATTCAGCGAAAACAAAAGGGGAGCCGTGTTTCCAGGTACATTCATTTGACCCGGCCTTAAATCATTGCATTCGATCACCTTAAAGTTTTGGAATTATAATAATATAATTACCCTTTTTAAGAAAAATTTAACTGCTCACCAGAAAAACACACCTTATTTCACATCACCCACCATGCCCTTTAATTCGAAATACCTCTTTTTTCACTAAAGAACATAGGCAAAAGGAATTCCGTCCAATTGAAATGGAGGCGTTGAGCATGGAGGCTTTTGGACTCTGCTCTGGATAAACTTAGGGCCAAGCAAGTTCAATGCCACGCATGGGTAAATAAAAAAACTGCAGGCAAATTTGATTTTGATCAAATCAAATTTGCCTGCAGTTTGTGGCAGCCCTTTTAAAAGGACTGCACTTTTGGTGATTAGTTATTTTTAAGTTTTTCTAGTTCCAGAAGGAACTTATCGTTCAACACTTTGATATAAGTACCTTTCATCCCAAGTGAACGTGACTCAATGACTCCTGCGCTTTCCAATTTCCTTAGTGCATTTACGATTACAGAACGAGTGATTCCTACACGGTCTGCAATTTTGGATGCAACAAGCAGACCTTCATTTCCTTTTAGCTCTTCGAAAATGTGCTCGATCGCTTCCAATTCACTATACGATAACGATGAAATGGCCATTTGAACAACAGCTTTACTGCGAGCTTCCTCTTCTATCTCTTCTGATTTCTCACGAAGGATTTCCATGCCGACTACTGTTGCACCATACTCAGCCAAAATCAAATCGTCATCGTGGAATTTTTCCTGTAGACGGGCAAGCACCAATGTTCCTAAGCGTTCTCCCCCGCCCATGATCGGTACGATCGTCGTTAAACCAGTTTTGAAAAGCTCTTTGTTTTCCACCGGGAAAGCAGTGTATTCGCTATCGATATCAAGATTGGAAGACGTTTCAGGAATATTGAACAAGTTGTTCGTATACACTTCAGGGAATTGTTTATCTTCCAACATCTTGTACATACGTTCATTTTCGATTTGCTGGCTTACAGCTATCCCTAATAATTTTCCGCGGCGGCTGACAACGAATACGTTTGCTTCAATAACCTCACTCAAGCTTTCTGCCATTTCTTTAAAGTTAACGGATTTACCTGCTGCCTTTTGGAGCATTGCATTGATTTTTCTTGTTTTTTCTAATAAATTCATTTGATTTGTTCCTCCTAAAAAAATACCATGGTTCACATAACTATGAAGTTGTATTTCCGTAATTGTATGTTCATTACATCGGCAAATTTTTGCCATTGTTTCGTTCTTAAAGGATAAACTGGCTTAAATCTTTATTACGGGAGATAGAACCTAGCTTTCCTTCGACATATTGTGGTGTAATCGTGATCTTCTCCATCGTGATTTCCGGAGCTTCAAACGACAAGTCTTCGAGCAGCCGTTCCAAAATGGTATGAAGCCGTCTTGCACCAATATTGTCTGTATTTTGATTTACCTCGAAGGCCACTTCAGCTATCTTACGAACAGCATCGTCAGAAAATTCAATTTCTATACCTTCAGTTTCCAACAAAGCAACATATTGTTTTAACAAAGCATTATCAGGTTCATGAAGAATCCTTACAAAGTCATCTACGGTCAGTTTGTTCAATTCCACACGGATCGGAAATCTTCCCTGTAGTTCCGGGATAAGGTCGGATGGCTTTGCTATGTGGAAGGCACCTGCTGCAATGAACAGAACATGATCCGTCTTGACGGAACCATATTTGGTCACGACCGTTGAACCCTCTACAATCGGCAAAATATCCCTTTGCACACCTTCTCTGGATACATCCGCTGAAGAGCTTCCAGACTGCTTGCTGGCTATTTTATCGATTTCATCGATAAAGATGATTCCATTTTGTTCAGCACCATATACGGCTTCTGAGGTGACATCATCCATATCAATCAATTTACCAGCTTCTTCATTTGTTAATACGATCCTTGCTTCACTAACTTTCAATTTCCGTTTTTTGCTTTTCTTCGGCATCAAGCTCCCTAGGGCATCTTGCATATTCATCCCCATTTGTTCCATTCCCGAACCTTGGAGCATATCAAACATTGAAGCTGCCTGTTCTTCCACTTCAACTGTAATCATTTCATTTTCCAGTTCACCGTTTGCAAGCTTTGCCGCGACGATTTTTCTTTTTTCCTGCAAACTTAAATCTTCGGAATTTTCTTCCGATCCCTGTTCATCTTGATTGTTATTGCCACCAAAAAAGACTTCAAGCGGGTTTTTGAAGTTACTCTGTTTTTTTGCAGATGGCACCAATAGCTCGATTAAACGGCGATTGGCATTTTCTTCGGCACGTTCTTTCACGCTGGCCACCTTTTCTTCCTTCACGAGGCGGACGGAAGTCTCCACTAAATCACGGACCATGGACTCTACATCCCGGCCGACGTATCCGACTTCCGTAAATTTCGTTGCTTCAACTTTTACAAAAGGAGCACCTACCAATTTAGCCATTCTCCGAGCTATTTCCGTTTTCCCGACGCCGGTCGGTCCAATCATCAATATGTTTTTCGGAACTACTTCATCACGGAGTTGATCCGAGAGAAGCGATCGACGGTAGCGATTGCGAAGAGCAACTGCCACTGCACGTTTTGCATCACGCTGCCCCACGATATACTGATCCAGTTTTTCGACGATTTGCCTCGGTGTTAAATTAGCTTTATTTGACATTTGCGCTCCTCCTTACAACTCTTCCACGATTATGTTCGTATTCGTAAATACACAAATTTCCGCTGCAATTTGTAAAGATGACTGGGCAATTTCCTTTGCTGACAAATGCTCACTTGAAAATCGCATCAATGCCCTGCCGGCTGCAAGGGCATAGTTCCCGCCTGATCCGATGGCGAGTATCCCATCATCAGGCTCTATGACTTCCCCCGTGCCAGAAACGAGCAGCAAATGTTCCTTATCCATCACGACAAGCATAGCTTCCAACTTTCTCAATACATTGTCACTTCTCCATTGTTTGGCCATTTCGACGGCTGCACGCTGAAGATTGCCATTATACTCTTCAAGCTTTGCTTCGAACATTTCAAATAAGGTGAATGCATCGGCCACAGAGCCTGCAAAACCTGCAAGGACATTACCATTGAAGATTTTCCTGACTTTCCTTGCCGTATGCTTCATCACTACTGAATTTCCTAAAGTAACCTGCCCATCACCGGACATCGCGCATTCACCTTTATGATGCACTGCAAATATCGTTGTCATAAAGTGTCCCCTTTCAACATTTAAGCCCGTGGATGTGTTGCATTATAGACTTTTTTTAATTGGTCTTTTGTAACATGCGTATACACTTGCGTTGATGAAATTTTGGAATGACCAAGCAATTCCTGAACGGTGCGGATATCCGCCCCATTATTCAATAGATGGGTTGCAAAGGAATGCCTTAGCATATGGGGATGTAGACTTCCCTCCGCGGCTGACTTTTTAATCAATTCATTTAATATATAGCGAACTCCCCTAGGTGTCAGAGGGTCTCCACGAAAATTAACGAATAAATAAACATGCGCCTTGGCGTCAGACGAAGTCATTTCCAT
Source organism: Peribacillus folii (assembly GCF_030271255.1). Taxonomy (GTDB): domain Bacteria; phylum Bacillota; class Bacilli; order Bacillales; family DSM-1321; genus Peribacillus. The sequence goes on along the minus strand of NZ_JASJOM010000003.1, from coordinate 270,594 downwards.
CCTGGCTGTACGTATGTATAACTCTATCGCCTCTTGAGCATATTTACCCACCGGAACGTAGCGATCTTTTTTTCCTTTCCCATGCACCAGTACTGTGCCCAGGGACAAATCGATATCCTGCAGCTTAATCTCACAGCATTCACTTACGCGAATGCCAGTGGCATACAGTAATTCCAGCAATGCATTGTTCCTTATTCCTATCGGCGAATCTTTCTTTAAGGAAGAAAACAATTGCTCCATTTCCTTCTCATAAAAAAATCGTGGCAGTTTTTGATCCTTTTTAGGCAAAGAAACAAGAGCAAAAGGATTATCCTTCACATCGCCTTCACGTAATAAGAATTTATAAAAACTCCTCAAGCAGGATGTTTTCCTTGCTACAGTGCGCTTAGAAAGTTTTTTCTCATATAAACTCGTTAAAAACAACCGGACATCAAAATATTCAACAGACGTGATATCCATCATGCCCTGTTCATCGATAAACAGGAAAAATTCGAGAATATCACGTTTGTAGTTTTCAATGGTGTAATGTGAACTGTTTTTTTCAATTTGTAAATATTCAATGAAGGATGATAATGCCTTGTTTTGATTCATCATGGAAACACCTCGCAAAGGCTAATAAATAGTATCATACTTTAAAACGGCAGGCAAATATTTTACAAATTTTTCACAAAGTTCTGAATTGTGTCCAAAGCGCGTTTAGCATGCGTCTCGTTCCGTTCTTTTTTTGATTTGATCCTTACTTCAAGGTCTGGAAGTAAACCAAAGTTGGCATTCATCGGTTGGAAGCTCTTTCCGTTAGTCGATGTTATATACCTTGCCATGCTGCCCATTGTCGTCTCGGCAGGGAACACAGCAGGATCTTGTCCTTGGACGATTCTTGCTGCATTGATACCAGCTACCAGCCCCGAAGCTGCGGATTCAACATACCCTTCGACACCAGTCATCTGGCCTGCAAAGAATAAATCATCCCTATTCTTGAATTGGTACGTAGGCTTAAGGACGTTAGGTGAATTTATGAATGTGTTACGGTGCATAACTCCATAACGGACAATTTCCGCATTTTCCAATCCAGGTATCAGCCTTAGCACTTCTTTTTGCGGGCCCCATTTTAAATGTGTCTGAAATCCAACAATATTGTATAGGGTACCTGCTGCATCATCTTGACGCAATTGAACGACAGCGTAAGGACGTTTTCCTGTTTTTGGATCTTCTAAGCCAACAGGCTTCAGCGGACCGAATAGCATCGTTTTCTTCCCGCGCGATGCCATCACTTCAATTGGCATGCATCCCTCAAAAAAGATTTCTTTTTCGAATTCTTTAAGTGGAACCGTTTCAGCGGAAATCAATGCTTCATAAAAGCGATCAAATTCTTCCTCTGTCATCGGGCAGTTCAAATATGCAGCTTCCCCTTTATCGTAACGGGATTTTAGGTATACCTTATCCATGTCGATGCTGTCCTTTTCAAGAATAGGAGCGGCTGCATCATAGAAATATAAGTATTCTTCATCCATGATTCGCTTCAAGCTATCGGAGAGGGACTGACTTGTAAGCGGACCTGTTGCAATGATGGTGGGACCATCAGGGATCTCGGTCACCTCTTCATTAATGACGGTTACATTCGGATGATTCTTCACCCGTTCCGTTACAAGTCCGGCAAATTCATGGCGATCGACAGCCAGTGCACCGCCGGCTGGTACAGCACAGGCATCTGCTGCGGACATAATGACCGAATCAAGTATGCGCATTTCTTCTTTCAATACTCCGACTGCATTTGTTAACGTATTTGCCCGAAGTGAGTTGGAACAAACAAGTTCAGCGAATTTATCGGTATGATGGGCTGGCGTTTGTTTCACCGGACGCATTTCGTATAGATCCACTTTAATTCCTCTTTTAGCTAACTGCCAAGCCGCTTCACTTCCAGCAAGCCCCGCACCGATAACACTTACTTTTGTTTCTTTCATTTTCCGAACCTCCATGTATAGATATGATAAGACAGGATCATTTATCATTAAAATTGCTTTCATAAAACGTTTCATTTTTAACGATATCTATGTATTTATAATTAGAAATACCCATTCCTGCTAACGATAAGTATAAAGCATACACCTCGGATAAGGCATACCTCTTGCAAACCTTTTTTCCTAAACGGATAACCTGGCGCAAAGAGGAATTATATCTTTAAAGGAATACACTTGTCCACTGAATTTTACATCACATGCACCAAATAAAAAAGTTTCATGTTCCATCCATTTTCTTCTTGAGAAGTAATCCTTCACGTTACCATGATACCATACTTCCATGAACATAAAGAAACTCGGCAAATGCCGAGTCAGTGTATATATTGAATTTTCTTCCGAAAGCAGGGAAAAAGGTGTAATCCTTTCAATCCTATGCTTGAGGCGTTTCTTTGAAATCGCAGTCCATACACTGGACCTGCACACCTTTTTTGAGTTTTTTCTCAACAAGTGTGCCCTCACATTTCGGACAACTACGCGGAAGGGGCTTATCCCAGGATATGAAGTCGCACTCCGGATAAGTATCACAACCGTAAAATATACGGCGCTTTTTACTCTTCCTTTCGATGATGTTCCCTTCTTTACATTTCGGGCATTTCACACCAATTTCTTTAACGATTGGTTTGGTGTTACGGCAATCCGGGAAATTACTGCAAGCCATGAACTTCCCGTAGCGTCCCATTTTAAAGACCATTTCATGGCCGCATTCCGTGCAATCTTCCCCAGCTGGCTCATCTTTAATCTCGATCTTTTCCATCTCTACTTCCGCTTTGGCCAAATGAACCGCAAATTCCTTATAAAATTCGTCTATGACCTTTATCCATTCGATACTGCCTTCTTCGACACTATCGAATTCCTGCTCCATCTTGGCCGTGAACTCGGTATCAAGAATGTCCGGAAAGAATTCACGTATCAATTCAAGCACGATCTCACCAAGCTCCGTTGGGATGAAGCGTTTGTTATCCAAGGTAACATAGCCCCGTTTTTGAATCGTATCCAAGGTCGGTGCATATGTAGAAGGCCTGCCTATGCCAAGCTCTTCCAAGGTTTTGACAAGTCGGGCTTCTGTATAGCGGGGCGGAGGCTGAGTGAAGTGCTGCTTCGGCTCGACATCTTTCGAAAAGAGCTGATCGCCCTTTTTTACATCTGGAAGGGAATTTTCCTTTTCTTCCACAGAATCGTCGGAACCTTCCACATAAACCTTCATGAAACCTGGGAACTTGACCTTGGATCCGTTGGCCCTGAAGATCACCTCGCCATTATGAAGGTCAATGCTCATCGTATCCATGACGGCAGATGACATTTGGCTGGAAACGAACCGTTCCCAGATCAATTTATATAGACGGAATTGATCTCTGGATAAAAACTCCTTGACGTTATTAGGTTCCCGCAGTGTACTGGTGGGCCGAACGGCTTCATGCGCGTCCTGAGCATTGGTTTGTTTTTTCTCTTTACGCTGTTCAACCTGAACATACTCCTTCCCATAGCTATCTTGGATGAAGGTATGCGCTTCCTGCTTAGCGATATCCGATATTCGGGTCGAGTCCGTTCTCATGTATGTGATTAACCCGACTGTCCCTTCCTTTCCAAGCTCGATTCCTTCATATAGCTGCTGGGCCAGCATCATCGTTTTCTTTGCCCGGAAGTTCAGTTTACGCGCCGCTTCTTGTTGCAGTGAAGAAGTCGTGAATGGTGCTGCCGGATTACGCTTTCTTTCTTTTTTAGCTACGGTTCCAATCGTAAATTCACTGCCTTTTAAAGAAGCGAGCACTTTGTTGACGTCCTCTTCGTTCTTTAATTCTTTCCGCTCTCCGCCGATGCTGAAAAAGGAACCTTCGAATTGTTCTTTTCCTTTCACGAAATCGGCCTTGATTGTCCAATACTCTTCCGGGTTAAAATCTTTGATTTCTTTCTCCCGGTCGATGATCATCCTTACAGCAACCGATTGGACCCGTCCGGCACTTAAGCCTTTTTTTACTTTTTTCCACAGCAGCGGGCTAATATTGTACCCGACCAAGCGATCCAGAATCCTTCTTGCCTGCTGGGCATCAACCAACTTCATGTTGATCGGCCTTGGTGATTTAAATGATTCCTTGATCGCCTCTTTCGTGATTTCATTGAATACCACACGGCAATCGGAATTGATGTCGACATCGAGACTGTGAGCCAAATGCCAGGCTATGGCTTCACCTTCCCTGTCGGGGTCAGCTGCGAGATATATTTTTTTCGCTTTTTTTGCAGCGGTTTTCAATTCTTTTAAAACCGGGCCTTTGCCGCGGATCGTTATATATTTAGGTTCATATTCATGTTCAGTATCGACACCCATTTGACTTTTAGGCAAATCGCGTACATGCCCCATGGAAGCCTTTACTTTATATTTTTTTCCCAAGTAGCGTTCTATCGTTTTCGCCTTCGCTGGCGATTCCACAATCACTAAGTAATCTGACATCCAATAAATCCTCCTCAAAGAGGTAATATAAATCTTCACTATTATTAATCATTCAAAAATCATTTGTCAACACCCCGTTACTTTTCCAAGCATGCTGACATACATATTCTTAATCATTTTGTTAAGCGATTCCATTTGCAAAACTTATAACAGTTTTACAATATTTTCAACCCTTTTGTCTAATATTTCAACCCATTCAGTTGAAAAATTACCTTTTTTCACTAATTTATGGACTGATTTTCCGTCTATCTTCTATATTATATTGCGAAAAAATTCCTCCTCGATTTGATGGGAACTTAACACAAGCTTGGCTCCATCGGCGATCAATCGATTTGTCCCGACTGATTCAGGACTCGTTACATTGCCTGGAAGCGCAAATACCTCCCGCCCTTGTTCCAAAGCGGTTTGTGCCGTAATAAGGGAACCGCTTTTTTCTTTTGCCTCCACAATGAACACTCCTTGGGATAATCCGCTGATGATTCGGTTCCTAAGCGGGAACATCCATGGCTCCGCCCTCATTTCCGGCGGAGTCTCGGAAATGAGCAGCCCTTTATCGATGATTTTCTCAGCTAGGGGGATATTGGACTTTGGGTATATTTGCATAAGCCCTCCTCCCAGGATTCCTATCGTATCCCCGTCCGCTTCTAAAGTGATTTCATGAGCCCTTGAATCGATTCCCGTTGCAACGCCGCTGATGATGACGTATTTTTTTTGTGCGAGGGGCAATAAAATCGTTTTTAAGGCCTTCAGTCCATACGAGGTCGGCTTGCGCGTTCCAACAACACCTAGCGTATCCTTCCTCCCTAAGAGCTTCTTATCGCCTCTGTAATAAAGAACCCAAGGCGGATCGAATATTTGTTTCAACAAAAAAGGATAATCCTCATCTAGCATCGTTATCCAATGAATTTGGTTTTCTTGATATTTTTTGAGTTTTTCAATGGTATTGAGAGAATGTAAATCTTTGAGAAAGAGGTTAAGCTTATTAGAAGGGATAGGGAGCAATTTTACCCATTCATTGCGTTTGGTTGTGAAGAGGGAAGAAAGGGATGGATCATTCGACATGATTGTTTGGATCGTTTTCCATCCTGCTCCCCGGCAGTGATGGAGGTGGATTAACTTTTCGATTCTATTCAATGGAAGCGCCCCTAGTCATTTATTTTTTAAGAGGTTGATTGTGGCAGCGTAAGCCGTATTGCATGATTCCAAGAGAAGTGGAATGAAATAAAGGCCGACCCCATGATAGGTCGGCCAGCATGCATCAATGTGTTTTACAAGGTTCGTAAATGCCTTTTTCCTTCAGGACGGAAATCAATGTTTCACCCATTACCGATGGAGTCTCTGCAACTTTGATTCCACATTCGTTCATAACGCGGATTTTCTCGTCAGCAGTACCTTTTCCTCCAGAGATGATGGCACCTGCGTGTCCCATGCGTTTACCGGCTGGAGCCGTACGGCCGCCAATGAAGCCTACAACCGGTTTTGTCATATTTTCTTTCACCCAGATCGCTGCTTCTTCCTCTGCTGTGCCCCCGATCTCGCCGATCATGATCACTGCATGAGTCTCCGGATCTTCATTGAAAGCTTTCAATACATCAATGAAGTCCGTTCCATTGACGGGATCACCACCGATGCCTACAGCTGTCGATTGTCCGATGCCCTCTTGAGATAATTGATGAACAGCTTCATACGTTAAAGTCCCGGAACGGGAAACTACGCCTACATGGCCTTTTTTATGGATGTAGCCTGGCATGATACCGATCTTGCATTCTTCAGGCGTGATGACACCCGGACAGTTCGGCCCGATCAAGCGGGTCTTTTTGCCTTCCATATATCGTTTAACCTTGACCATATCAAGAACAGGAATATGCTCCGTAATGCAAATCACAAGATCAAGCTCCGCATCAACGGCTTCCAAAATCGCATCTGCAGCAAATGGAGCAGGAACGTAGATTACCGATGCATTCGCTCCGGTTTCAGTGACTGCTTCGGAAACTGTATTAAATACAGGTACCCCTTCCGCTTCCGTTCCACCTTTACCCGGAGTGACTCCGCCAACGATCTTCGTACCATATTCCAACATTTGTTTTGTATGAAATAATGCTGTTGAACCAGTGATTCCCTGAACGATCACTTTCGTATCTTTATTAATAAAAACGCTCATTATGTTCCCCCCTGCCTATTATCCTACAAGTGATACTATTTTTTGTGCTCCATCTGCCATTGATTCAGCAGCCGTGATATTCAAACCTGACTCTTTAAGGATCTTTTTACCAAGATCCACATTCGTCCCTTCAAGACGAACCACTAAAGGAACATCTAGGCCAAGCTCTTTGGCAGCAGCTACGACGCCCGCCGCAATGATGTCACATTTCATGATTCCGCCGAAGATGTTAACGAAAATGCCCTTAACATTTTGATCGGACAAGATGATTTTGAAAGCCTCTTTAACTTTTTCCTCCGTAGCGCCGCCGCCAACATCAAGGAAATTGGCCGGATCTCCCATATAATGCTTAATGATGTCCATCGTTGCCATAGCAAGCCCGGCACCATTAACCATGCATCCGATATTACCGTCAAGCGATATGTAACTAAGGCCATGTTTCGATGCTTCAATCTCTTTCGCATCCTCTTCATCCAAATCACGGAATTCCGCAATATCCTTGTGGCGGTAAATCGCATTATCATCGAAGTTCAATTTAGCATCAAGTGCCATGACGTTGCCATCACCCGTTACGACTAACGGATTGATTTCAGCGATTGAACAATCTTTTTCAACGAAAGCTGTATATAAGTTCACCATAAGCTTGGAAGCTTTATTTATAAGTTTCGCCGGGATATTGATATTGAAGGCGATCCTGCGCGCCTGGAAGCCCGTCAGGCCGACAACCGGATCAATCACTTCTTTGAAGATCTTCTCCGGAGTCTTTTCAGCCACTTCTTCAATTTCCGTTCCGCCTTCTTCAGAAGCCATTAAAACGACACTATTGGTAGCACGGTCCAAGACCAGGCCGATATAGTATTCTTTCGAAATGTCGCAGCCCTCTTCAATAAGTAAACGCTTAACTTCCTTGCCTGCAGGACCAGTTTGATGGGTCACCAGTGTTTTACCAAGAATCTCTTGTGCATATGTACGCGCTTCATCAAGGTTTTTCGCTACCTTAACTCCCCCGGCTTTACCGCGGCCGCCCGCATGAATTTGAGCTTTTACGACAACAACTTCCGTACCTAACTCCTTCGCCGCTTCCACTGCTTCATCTACAGTAAAGGCAACCCGGCCATTTGGAACGGATACCCCGTATTGTCGCAAAATCTCTTTCCCCTGATACTCATGGATATTCATTTCCCATCCTCCTTATCTACTAAAAAACAACTTTGGGATTTAATGCGTGTTTTCTCTTACATAGTACAACAAAATTCTGCTTTGTGCATAATATTCTTTCGTTTTTTTTGGAAAGAATTATAATAAAATACTTATTTCAAAAGGAATAAATCGGTAATTTATTCGCTTTCATTTTCATTCATTTCAATTATTCGCTATCCCCGTTCTTATTCTAGTAAAAGGAAATTTTAGAAGCGATTTAACAATAAAACCTGTTATGAAAGCCTTTTCCTGGTTGTTAGTTAAGGAAATAACTTTTAGAAATTATAGTTTTTTCAAAAAAAACAGTCTTTTCCAGTATTATCCCAACTAAAAAACGAAAAGGAAAATTCCTTTTCGTTAATCTGTTATTATGTTTTTAATATAATGAAATTCTTTTGACATTTTCCCTATATTTCTACATAAACCTACATGAATCACCTTTAAAAAATCATGTATCCATCATTTATCCTTCAGCTGTGTATCCCTGTCCGCTTTATAAATGAAGGCAAATACCTCCGCAACAGCACCATATAATTCTTCCGGTATCGTCTGATTTATATCCAGCTGCCCCAAAAGCGCCGTTAACGACTCATCGCTTTGGACAGGAATATTCAGCTTCTTCGCCTTTTCCAATATATTTTCCGCTGTTTTCCCTTTTCCTTTCGCCAAGATGACAGGGGCGCTCGATTTCTTTTGATCATATTTTAAGGCAATCGCTTGTTTTCGTTTCTCATTTTTCATATGCGAATATCCACCCCGCTATAAGAACCAGCTTCCTGCAAAGGTTCGGACTTCGGCACTTTGCCGCCGTTCTTCGGGTTAACAAAGGATACACCGGATAATCTGTAATCCATCTTTTCCAAATTCCCTCTCAAGGGGGACAAATATTGTTTGGACGCCTCTTCCATGTGTGACACTTGCTCATTGATGATCGTCACGCTTATGACCCGGTTTTGAACCTGCATGTCGATGACCGTTTCTTTTATGCCTTCTAGCTCTAAATAAAACAGGACCCTGCAGTAATCGGGATCGATTTTGCCATCTTCCGTTTTCCTTCCGCTCCATTGCATTGTTAAATCTGTTTGAGTTTGTCCCAGATTCATCGGAAGTGTAAGGAGCAGATTCTGCAACGGTCCATTTTCCTGTGAAAGGATCTGCTGGGCCGTGATCCGATTCAGGAGGTGTTCGGCTACCTCCTTGATATTCGCTGGAGGTTGTTCATTCAAAAGCTTTAACAGCAGCGGCTTAAGTGTCTCTAAGTCCTGGGGGCTTTCCGCCAGAGTCGTTCCAGATTGATTGATGAGTGCATGCTCCAGATGAAGGCCGAGTAATTTGCTCAACTCTTTAAGCTGATGTGCAACTGATGCCCCATTCGTAAAATGGACGGTCTGGTATTCGCTTTCCAAAATATTGGCGAGGATCCTTTTTTCATGATTTTTTAACGGCATGGTCTCAGGAGGATGCTGTATAAGCGACTGCTGGATCATCTCGGCTGCCTTGACCTTCGCTCCAGCTACCTCCCCTTCATTCCCATTCAAATAAGCCAGGAGTGCATTCACTGACATATTGGAACTCTCCGCTTTTTTTACTGCTGTCGCTTCAGCAAAAGCATCGGCAAGCAAATGAAAGGAAAGCGAAGATATTTTTTCGGTCGAAAGGTTTTTCTTCTGAACCTGCTGGATATCAGCCGGCGTTTGCGTTTTCATACCTGCATCATCCATTAAACGATGTAATTTACTTTCGCCTTTTTCAAGTTCCCCCGTTAACCCGCTCTTTGCATTTGACAGTATTTGCAAGTCTTTGATCAATTTATCCATTGCTGGATTGCCAGTAAATCCTGACCTCGCCTGGGCTCCATCGATCACCTTGTTCAGATATGTATATTCCGACATTTCCTTAGGGATGAAACCTGTCTTTTGAAGCAGGGAAAAAGCACCGGATTTCAATTCAGCTGCGGAACCGGAATCAAGCCAGGTCGTCACAAGTTGCTGCAAACCAGTTTGTTGAATGTGGTTCATTCCAGCAACTTGCAAAGCTTCCAATACGGCCAGTAACTTGACGGAGGTTATCGTTTTCTGCCCCATCACCTGTATCTGCTGTTGGAGGGTAGCCAGCAATTTATGGAAGGGTTCTCCCTTCGCCTGTGCCAACAATGCATCGAATACCTCTTTTACAACGGGGAGTTGCTGAACGAACATCGTTTTTAGGATGGGCAGGCCAGCTTCGGGTGAATCAGCAGCTTTTATCCATTGCAAAGCGGACTCGAAGGTTTCCTTGGTTATTGGAAGACGATTTTTAAGGAGATATTCGGCAAGCTTGGCTGCTGCAGGCTCGGAAGGCATACCAAGGTGGGCGATCAATTGTGCTGCCGCCCCTCCATTTACATAGGAGTCATTCGCATTCGGCAATTCCAATACCCTTAACACAAGTTTTCCTTCATTTTGCTGGTGCACTTGAAACCAATACCTCGCCCCGGTATAAAGGGGGGTATCGAGGGTTGCAATCATCTTTTGTTCGCCAATTTGCACCTCGGCCATTTGGTTAGGGAAAACCTTATTCACTTTCCCGAAAAGGATTTGCCCATTTTTCAACCGCGCAGTTCCCAGCATCTCGATTGATGGAGATGCTGGTTGATCATTTGTAATGGATTGCATCGCTCATCCTCCCTTAATCATTCATTCGTGCAGCGATTTCCTTGACTGGGGCAAAACTCCTTCTATGCCATGGGGTCAGCCCGTGCTTGTCCAGTGCGTCCAAATGTTGGCTTGTCCCATAGCCCATGTGCTTTTCGAAACCATATTCCGGATACCTCTCGCCATAATCCTTCATCATCCGATCACGGGTCACTTTCGCTATGATGGAGGCGGCAGAGATACTGATGCTTCTTGCATCCCCTTTTATGAGTGAAAGCTGCGGTATCGGAAGATCCAGTTCCATCGCATCGATCAACAAATGGTCCGGAAGGTCTGACAGATCGTTCACAGCTGCAATCATCGCCTTCTTCGTAGCTTGGTAGATATTGATTTCATCGATTATTTCGCTATGCACTACACCGACCCCAATGGACAGGGCTTCCTTATAAATCATTTCATAAAAAAGTTCCCGTTTGGATTCCGGAATCTTTTTGGAATCATTCAGCCCTGGCAAATAAAAGGATTGGGGCAGGATGACAGCACTGGTCACAACCGGCCCTGCCAGAGGCCCCCTCCCCACTTCATCGATACCAGCAAGAATGGAAAATCCCTGTTTGCGAAGGTGCCGTTCAAACTCCGTCATTTCCATGAATGCAGTCTTTTCCCGTTGCCCCTTTTCATACTTCCTTTGCCATTTGCCGACTAAATCGGCCACTCCTTTTCGGCCATCCTCCAAGCATTCTTGCAAAAATACATCTTCTGGATCGTTAACTTCATGTAACTTTGCAGATATTTCTTTTATACTCATTATCGTTTTCATCATTAATCACCCATCATCTTCATTATCGGCAGACTTGCTTCTTACTTACAGCCCAAATAAAAATACGGAGCGGAAAAGGGACATCAAAAAAACTTTGATATCCACCTCCAACTCCGTATCCAGCAGCTTTGCCATCAAAACTAAAGCCCGCATTAGCTATCTCCGCGTCAAGTTATTCCGTGATGATCTCCTCTTCATAATCCATAGGCACCTCTAACGTAAGCGGCCCCATCTTTTCCGAGCGGATTTCACGTACGACCAATTCGGCGGTTTTATCATAATCAATGAAGCCCCCAGATGCCAAACAGCCCCTGAACTTTCCGACAGCATCGAAAAGCTCGAGTGTTTCTTGAGGAATTACATCAAGGTTATAACGGGATTTCATCCTATCCGGATATTCCCTTTCCAAGAAACGGAGCCCATATAGGGATACTTCGTGCAGGTTCAAGATCGTATCCTTGATCGCTCCTGTCAAAGCTAGCTTCAAGCCCACTTCTTGATCCTCAAATTTAGGCCAGAGGATTCCTGGCGTATCCAGCAGCTCCATTTCCTTGCCGACTTTTATCCATTGCTGTGCTTTGGTGACACCGGGCGTATTCCCCGTTTTTGCAATGTTCTTTTTGGCAAGTCTATTGATTAACGTTGATTTTCCCACGTTCGGAATTCCCACTATCATCGCACGGATCGCCCGCGGCTTAATTCCTCTTGACTCCATCCGGTCATACTTCTCTTTTAAAAGTTTTTTCGCGGCAGCCGTGATCTGATTTAACCCATTTCCTGCCTGAGAGTTAATTGCAATGGCCGTCTTCCCTTGTGCTTTATAATGATCCAGCCACATATTCGTTTTTGCCGGATCAGCCATATCCGCTTTATTCAAAAGGATGACCCTCGGTTTATGCTGTATGATTTCATCGATCATTGGATTTCTTGAAGATGCCGGGATCCGGGCATCCACCAGTTCAAATATGATATCGATAAGTTTTAATTTCTCCGTTACTTCCCGTCTCGCTTTGGCCATATGGCCAGGGAACCACTGTATTGTCAATGGAATCAACCTTCCTACTATTCCGCCAATCGAAAGTCTTCGATTGGCCAATAAACTAATTTAGTTTCTCCTAACACTTTATCGTAAGGGACGACGCCCACACTATCGTAGCGGCTGTCCTTGCTCAGCCGGCGGTTATCCCCCAAGACAAAAAGGTGGTCTTCAGGAACCGTTTCTTGGCCTATGACATCGCTTAACGTAAACGGCTCCGTCAAAGCTCCGCCATCTATCAATTGCTTTTTGTATTCATCCAAGTACGGCTCAGCATAAGCTTTTCCATTCACGTAAAGTGTGTCATCTTTATATTCGACCTTTTCGCCTGGCAATCCGATGACCCGCTTAATGTAATCCTTGCCTTCTGGAGCATGGAACACGATGATATCGAATCTTTTCGGTTCACCAATCGAATAGGAGATTTTATTAATGATCATGCGGTCGGTATCCTTCAATGTCGGCATCATGGAATTGCCGTCCACGACAATAGGAGCCAGGAGGAAATACCGAATCAGTGTCGCAGCTATGACCGCGATTATGACCGCCTTTGTCCATTCCCACAATTCATTTTTCTTTTTCGCCATCCTTACCCACCCTTTTAGAATGCATATCAACAATCATTTTAACATGTCCAGGACGCTATAGCGAGCATTCATCAGTTTCATCAAGTGCAAAAAGGGAGCCTGATGAACAAGCTCCCTTTTTGCATGACACTGTTTGGTTATTCACCTTATGTGGATCATGGTAAACCCGCATTGAGATATTCGAGGGATTAACGACGAATTTCTTTAATACGTGCTTTTTTACCACGAAGTTCGCGTAGGTAATAAAGTTTCGCACGACGTACTTTACCGTGACGGATAACTTCTAATTTTGCAATTTTTGGTGTGTGAACAGGGAAAGCACGTTCAACTCCAACGCCGTAAGAAATCTTACGCACTGTGAAAGTTTCGCTGACTCCGCCGCCACGACGTTTGATTACAACGCCTTCAAACAACTGGATACGTTCGCGAGTTCCTTCAATAACCTTTACGTGTACACGTACTGTGTCACCAGGTCTGAATGATGGAAGATCTGAGCGAAGTTGTTCTTTTGTAATTTCGTTAATAATATTTTGCATCGTTTCCAACTCCTCCTGGACGCTCTTGCAAATACTGAATGTTTGCAGCGGAACATCGTTATAAGACTGAGCATTTTGCCCAAGTCACAAGGTATATCCTATCATATTCTTAACTTCGATGCAATAGGGATCAGTCTTCTTTCTGAATCTCGGACAATAATTTTTTCTCAACATCCGAAAGCTCATAGCTCTCGAGCAAATCGGGACGCCTCATCCACGTTCTGCGCAATGATTCCTTCATCCGCCATTCATCGATTTTTTTGTGATTTCCGGAAATGAGCGGATCAGGCACTTTCATTCCCCGGAAATCTGCAGGTCTAGTATAATGGGGATGCTCTAACAAACCAGAAGAGTAGGAATCAAGGATCGGAGAGTCGACATTTCCCAAAACGCCAGGCAGCAAACGGACCACGCTGTCAATAATGACCATGGCTCCCAATTCCCCGCCTGTAAGCACAAAGTCACCAATTGATATCTCATCCGTTACGACATGTTGGCGGATACGCTCATCGTATCCTTCATAATGTCCACAAATGAAAATGAGATGTTCTTCTTTTGCGAGCTCTTCGGCTTTTTTCTGCGAATAACGCTCTCCTTGGGGGCAAAGCAGGACTACCCGGGGGTTTTGTTCAGCTTGTCCTTTTAGAGCTTCCACGGCATCAAAGATCGGCTGTGCCTTTAACACCATCCCGGCACCGCCGCCGTACGGATAATCATCAACCGTCGAATGCTTATTATCGGCATGATCCCGGAAATTGGTTACCTTATAGCTGACAGCCTGCTTTTCGGCCGCTTTTTTTAAAATCGATGAGCCCAATACCCCTTCAAACATGTCTGGAAAAAGCGAAAGTACATCGATTTTCATCAATCCAAGAGCCCTTCCATTGGTGTAATGGTGACCTTTTTGGCGGCTATGTCCACTTCTTTGACAATTTGATCAATGTACGGTATCAAAATATCCTTGCTCCCGGCTTTCTTAACGACCCAAACGTCATTGGCACCCGGCGTCAGTACCTCAATGATTTCCCCAATTTCACTGCCCTCATCCGTAAATACGGTACAGCCGATGATTTCATGGAAGTAGAACTCCCCTTCGTCCAAAGGACCAAGCTGTGCTTCCTTGACTTTCAAGACGCCGTTTTTAAAAGCCTCGACCTGACCCAGGTTATAATAGTTCTCGAACGTCAAAAGATTAAAGTTTTTATGCGTGCGGTGCGACCTGATGACAAGCGGCAAAGGCTTCTTTTCCGTATCCCTGAACAAATACAGCGTATTCCCCACTTTATAACGTTTTTCCGGAAAGTCCGTTGAAGAAATGACTCGTACCTCTCCTAATAAACCATGGGTGTTGACGATTTTACCTACATTAAACCAGTTTTCCATTCTTTCACCTCTAACGAATTTCCGAGACGATTCCATCTTTTATGACAATCGTCTTCGTTGCCATAATTTCGTCCCAATCTGCCCCGATTTCCACATCAATGATACTTTGAACTTCCCGTTCCTTCAATTCGCTTCCGGCGGGAAGGATTTCCAGCTGCTCCATCTGAAATTCAAGCAGTTTAATTTTTTCCTGCCTCTGATTTATTTCCTTTTCAAAATGGGCACGCAGGCTGGCAGGCTGATGATTTCTTGTTTTTTCAAGTTTTTTCAGCTCAAACCTGAGTTGTTCACCCTCTTTTTGAAGCTGAAGGCGTTTTGATTTGTAATTCTCGAGGAGCTGACTCTTGCTGGATTCCGTTAATACTTGGTTAACGATTACATTTTGGAGAATTTTCATTCCAGCACCTCCTATTATCTATGGTTTCTTATTTCCTTCAAAAAATATGTATGATGGGGTAATCTTTTTGAAAAATGGGGGGCATTCTCTTAAGTATAACGTAAATCAATAAAAGATGCGTCTTAAAAAGGCGTAAAGTTTCACTCAGGGCCATATTCAGAAGCGCGGTTAGCCCGGATTTTCACTTTCTTGAAGTGCAAAAAAGGAGGGGTATTAGCCCTCCTTATTCGGAAATCTCCAAATAGATTTTCTTCTGCTGTGAAGATCCTGCTGCATATACTACAGTCCGAATCGCCTTAGCAACACGCCCTTGCTTACCGATGATCTTGCCCATGTCCTCTTTATGAACGGATAGGGTATAGACAATCCGGTCGGACTCTTCCTTGGAGGCCACACTGACCTCTTCAGGAAAATCCACAAGTGCCGAAACAATCGTTTCAATTAATGCCTTCATCAACTACCGTCGATTACTTGCTGTTTTTTGCAACATGGAATTTTTCCATGATGCCTTGTGTTGAGAATAAGTTACGAACTGTATCAGATGGTTTAGCTCCATCTTGTAACCATTTAAGAGCAAGCTCTTCGTTGATTTCAACTTTAGCTGGTTGAGCAACCGGGTTATAAGTTCCTACAACTTCAATGTAACGTCCGTCACGTGGTGAACGGGAATCTGCAACTACAATACGATAGAAAGGAGATTTTTTAGCTCCCATACGTTTTAAGCGAATTTTTACTGCCATTTTAAATAAGCACCTCCGAATAGTTTCACACAAGATAGTATGATATCAAATGTCTTGTATGTTTGTAAAGGTTTTTTTCTTAACAGGTAAAAAAAGTGTTGAACTACATGGCTTCAGCATGCGTTTACGCTTATTTTCGACCTTGAAATAAACCTTACATGAACGGGAATTTGAATCCCTTTTTCTTTCCTTTTTGCATGTTCGTGACTTGTTTCATCATTTTTTTCATTTCTTCGAATTGCTTCAATAAACGGTTCACTTCTTGAATCGATCTGCCGCTGCCTTTTGCAATCCGTTTCTTGCGGGATGCATTCATGGTTTCTGGATGTTCCTTTTCATGGGTCGTCATGGAACGGATGATGGCCTCAACATGACCGATTTGCTTGTCATCGATTTGAAGATTGTCCATCCCTTTCATTTTGTTCGCACCAGGAATCATTTTCAGAATATCATCAAGCGGTCCCATATTCCTGACCTGGCCAAGCTGTTCAAGGAAATCATCAAAAGTGAAAGTCGCTGTACGCATCTTTTTCTCTAATTCTTTCGCTTTTTCTTCATCAACATTGGCCTGTGCCTTTTCGATAAGGGTCAATACATCACCCATGCCGAGGATTCTTGACGCCATCCGTTCTGGATGAAATGCCTCAAGCGCGTCCAACTTCTCTCCCATACCGACGAATTTGATCGGCGTGTTCGTGACTGAACGAATTGAAAGTGCCGCACCACCGCGTGTATCTCCATCGAGTTTCGTCAATACGACGCCAGTCAGGCCGAGCTGATCATTGAAGCTTTCGGCTACATTGACCGCATCCTGCCCCGTCATCGCGTCGACCACAAGGAAGATTTCATCCGGTTTTGTCAGTTCCTTAATATCCTTCAGTTCGCCCATCAGGTTTTCATCTACATGAAGTCGGCCTGCGGTATCGATCAAAACATAATCATGATGCTCTTCCTTCGCTTTTTCAATCGCCTGTTTCGCTATTTCGACAGGACTGATTTGGTCACCAAGGGAAAAAACAGGCATGCTTAATTGTTTGCCAAGTGTTTCAAGCTGCTTAATCGCCGCCGGACGGTAAATATCAGCCGCAACGAGCAATGGCTTGCGGTTGTATTTCTTTCTAAGAAGATTGGCAAGCTTTCCGGTGGTCGTCGTTTTACCAGCTCCTTGAAGACCGACCATCATGATGACGGTCGGAGGCTTCGTGGCTACGGCAATCTTGCTCTGTTCGCCGCCCATCAGCTCCGTCAATTCTTCCTTAACTACTTTAATTACCTGTTGACCGGGGGTTAAGCTTTTCAGCACTTCCTGACCTACCGAACGTTCACTGACACGCTTTACAAATTCCTTCACGACTTTAAAGTTAACGTCCGCTTCAAGCAGGGCCAATCTAACTTCACGCATCATTTCTTTAACGTCTGCTTCATTGACCTTACCTTTTCCGCGAATCTTTTGCATCGTGCTCTGCAGTCGGTCGGCCAATCCTTCAAATGCCATATTGCCGCCTCCTAATCCAACTTCTCAAGCGTCGTGATTGCATCAAGCAGCTTCTCCTTTGAAAAGGAATCCTTTTCAATGAGTGCCTTCATATTGGCAATCCACTGGTTACGCTCTTGAAATTTTTGAAATAACAATAGCTTAGCTTCATACTCCTCAAGCATCGCTTCTGTTCTTTTTATATTATCATAGACTGCCTGCCTACTCACTTCGTATTCATCGGCAATCTCCCCAAGAGAGTAATCATCCAGATAGTAGAGGGACATATAGCTCTTCTGCTTATCTGTTAACAACGATTGATAAAAGTCATACAAATAGTTAATCCGCGTTGTCTTTTCAAGCATCTTAGCAAGCCTCCCTGCTGTTAAGTGAAAACCCTTTACAAGTTTATATTGTATCTCCTTGCTTATATGATGTCAAGCTAAACTCCTTACCACTTGTTTAGAGCTAATCATTTTTTTCTTTTTCTTGCTTCAAGGAGGCGTTTCATGTCTTGTTTACTCTTTATAACAACGAGTGCTGATACGATTCTTCATTCGTCTGTTGCCGCCAATTGCTGCCTAGAGCCTAGAGATGTCCTCTACTTTAGTGAGCATTTCATTATCGCAAAAAAGCCCCCAAATCTCCGTTATCGCGAGATGATCTAGTTATAGAGGAGAAAAGTTCATAATAACCCGCGCTTCCTCTCAGGCACCCTGTAGGACGTTTAAAACGCAACTCTTCATTTTATGTTATTTGTTCTGTATCTATTTTGAAATGACAGTAAACATCCCCGTCATATTCGGAGAGTAATCTTTAAAATGATATTTTTCATAGAAAGGTTCTTTACCTTGTGACGCAAACAATCCTACAAACGCCTTATCTGACGCATAGATCTTTAAGTACTCAACCAAATGATTCATTATTTCCTTACCAATACCGTTATTTTGATGATCTGGATGAACGACGATATCTTGAATATAGAAATAAATGGCTCCATCCCCTACAATTCTACCCATACCCACAATTTGTTTTTGATCTTTGACTGTTAGACAGTGAATCGAATTCCCAAGTGATGCTTCCGCCACATCGAAATTTATGTAGTCGGTCCAACCGACTGACTCACACAAATATGTGTATTCTTCCAGTGTCGGAGCATTATTTTCAATCTCATATTTACTCAAAAGGTATCCTCCTAACCTTTAGGACATATTATCCTTGATGGATGAAACGCTGAATCAGCTTTTCTTTAAATACTATAATATCAACAAAAAAACCGGAAGAGAATAATCTTTTCCGGTTCACTAAGCAAGCTATAATTAAAGCTCATCTTTTTCGATAATATCAGCAAAAAGGCCGTAAACATATTTCTCGGCATCGAATTCCTGAAGGTCATCCATTTTTTCACCAAGACCGACGAATTTAACGGGAATGGCCAGTTCATTGCGAATTGCCAAGACGATTCCGCCTTTTGCCGTGCCATCAAGCTTTGTTAAAACAATTCCCGAGACATTCGTCGCTTCTTTGAACGTCTTAGCCTGAATCAGGGCATTTTGTCCGGTCGTTGCATCAAGGGCAAGAAGCACCTCATGTGGCGCACCCGGTACTTCACGTTCAATTACGCGTTTCACTTTTTCCAGTTCCTTCATTAAATTCACTTTATTTTGCAGGCGACCGGCCGTATCACATATCAGGATATCCGCTTTTCTAGCCTTTGCAGCCTGAACGGCATCGAACATGACCGCGGCGGGATCGGATCCTTCTCCTTGTTTGATTACACTGACACCGACGCGCTCTCCCCATACTTCAAGCTGTTCGATAGCACCAGCACGGAATGTATCCCCTGCTGCCAGTACAACCGATTTACCTTCACTCTTGAACTTATGAGCAAGTTTACCGATAGTCGTCGTTTTACCAACCCCATTCACGCCTACAAACAAAATAACCGTCAAACCTTCTTCTTGGATATTCAGCTTTGAGGTATCACCGTCATCCCCTTGGTAGATGTCAACAAGCTTTTCTGAAATGACGGACTGCACTTCCCTTGTGTCCGAGATATTGCGAAGCTTGACCTCCGTTTTTAATTGATCAATCAATTCCATCACGGTATCGAAGCCAACGTCAGCTTGAATCAGGATTTCTTCAAGTTCTTCAAAAAAGTCCTCATCCACTTTCCGGTAACGGGCAACAAGCTCATTAACTCTTCCAGTAAAGGAATTCCTCGTCTTTGTCAAACCTTGCTTGAATTTCTCCCCTATGGAGATTTCTTGTACCTCAACTTCTTTTTCCTTCTCTTCTTGGGTCGTAAACTTCTCTTTTAGCTTTTTGAAAAAACTCATTGTCCCACTTCCTCTCAATCATGAATTTACACTTCGATAAAGTTTTCCGATTCTTCCATCCGGACAGAAACAAGCTTGGACACGCCTGACTCCTGCATCGTAATCCCGTAGAGGACATCAGCCTCTTCCATCGTACCTTTCCGGTGGGTGATGACGATAAACTGCGTTTCCCTGCTGAACTTCCTTAAGAATTGGCTGAATCGGACGACATTCGCCTCATCAAGTGCCGCCTCTACCTCATCAAGGATACAAAAAGGCACCGGCCTCACTTTCAGGATGGAGAATAATAGGGCTATTGCCGTAAGTGCCCGTTCTCCTCCGGATAAAAGACTTAAGTTCTGCAGTTTTTTACCTGGAGGCTGTGCAATGATATCTACCCCTGTATGAAGCAGATCGTCGGGATTCGTCAGCTTCAGCTCCGCTCTCCCCCCGCCAAATAAAGCTTTGAACACCTGTTCGAATTGCTCGCGGATCGAATAGAAGGTATCAGAAAAGCGGCGCTTCATCTCATCATCCATCTCATCTATGACTTGGAATAAGGTGTCTTTTGCCTGTTGAAGATCTTCCTTTTGACTCATCAGGAATTCATAGCGTTCGGCTACCCGGGCGTATTCCTCGATCGCACCTAGATTGACCGTCCCCAATTCGTCGATCGCCAGCTTGATGAGCTTCACTTTTTTGCGTGCTTCTTCTACAGGCAGCAACAATGGGTACCTTTCCTTGGCACCTTCATAGGATAGCGTATACTCTTCCCTTAAGTGATCAAGGCGATTTTCAAGTTCCATATCCAGCCGTGTCAATTTGACCTCTTCATCCTTTATCACTTCAATGATGCCTTTATAAACCCTATTTTCTTCCTTCAAGGCCAATTCCAGCGTTTCAACTTGTGAAAGAAGCTCATTTTTTTCTTGTTTATTACCGGCAATTCCTTCAATGGCTCCGTTTTTGTCGAGCAATTTTTGCTGCGCCAAATCTTCGAGCGTTTCTTCCCCGCTTGAGCTGTCCGTCATTTCATTTGTCAGGAGCCCCAGGTCATCCTTATTCTCGGCAAGCCTGCTTGTTTCCTTAGCTAGATCAAATTCAATGCGTTCCATCTTTTCTTTTTGGTTTTGCAGCAGTCCGCGCTTGGATGCCAGTGTTACCTTTAGCTCATTCGTTTCTTCAGCAAGATTTTCTTTTGAGGACTGTTGAGATAGTTTTTGGGCGGTCATGTCAGAAATCAGCACGTCAAGCGTTTCTATTTCCGTTTTGCATGACTTCAATACTCCTTCAAGCTCTTCCAATCTTGCCATTTTTTGTTGCTGTTCTTCCAAATAGGAGTTTTTATCCAAATCATAAAGATGAAGACGATCATTCACGTTTCTTTCCTGCAGTTCGATTTCACGCAGTTCGCCCTTCAGGGTTTGCTCCTGTAACCGAAGACTCTCCCCCGTTTTTCTCGTTTGCTCAAGCGTTTGCTCCTGAACTCCCACATCCACCTTAAGCTGTTTGACCTGCTTTTCCAGCTGGTTCGTTTTTGCTTCCATTGCAGAAAGTTTTTGATGAAGTTCCTCCAATTCGGTCTTCCTTGAAAGGAGGGAGGTCGTTTTTTGCTTTAACGCTCCACCCGTCATTGAACCGCCTGGATTCACGATATCACCTTCTAGCGTTACGAAGCGAAAACGATGCTGCATCATTTTTGCCAGTTCGTTCGCACCCTTCAAATCGGTGGTGATGATGACCGTCCCTAACAGGTTCTCTGCAATGGCTGCATGCCTGACATCATATTGGATCAAGGACGAGCCAGTCCCGACAAATGCTGCATGGCTTTTCAGCATCGATAATTGACTTGATGAAATCTCCCTGGCCCTTATGACTGATAAGGGCAAGAACGTCGCACGTCCATACCTATTCTTCTTCAAGAAGGAAATGGCTTCACGTGCATGCTCTTCGCGTTCGACGACCACATGCTGCATCGCTCCGCCCAAGGCCGTTTCAATGGCCGTTTCGTATTCCTTTGGCACCTTTATCAATTCTGCGACTGCGCCTTCAATGCCTGCAAGCTTTTCTTTCGCTTTTAAAACTTCTTTAACACCTTGAAAAAAGCCTGCATAATCTTCTTCCATTTCTTCAAGAAGCTCTTTACGGGACTTGGCCTGTTGAAGGAATTGATACGCTTTATAAAGGGTGGTTTCCTGCTTTTGATACATATCTTTTGCCGCATCCAGTTTATTCTGCTGATTTCTGAAAACCGCGACATGCTCTTCAAGCTGCTTGGTCACCTTGTCCATCCGAGCAGAATAATCCATTTTTTTTGCGGTGATATCATTTCTTTCGATCAGGAACTTTTCATTCTCCATATCCAATTTAGCGTTTTTATGCTCCTGCTGGGTGAGCTGTTGAAGCAGATACTGTTTTTCATTTTTTGCTGTTGCCTGCTTGTTCAGCCACTCAATATAATCACTTTTTTTTGCTTCGATCACGGCTTCAATATCGCTATTGAATAGTCCCAGATTTTTTTGTTTTTCATGTAAGGCTTCCTGGATGGCCTTCACTTCCATATTGAGAGCATGGAGGATTTCACTTTCACTTTCCTTTTGGTCAGACAGGCGCTTGACGGCCGACTCGCCTTCCACGATTGCCCGTTCAAGCTGTGTCTTATTTTGGGCAGCATTTTTCTTCCGTTCCTTCAATACTTCTTTCCGGCCTTCAAGCTTTTCAAGTTCCTCACTGGCGTTCAGAAGGATTTCCTGAAGCTCATTGATCGATGTCTCGAGCTTGGCCAGATTATCCCGGAGGTTTTTTAGATGCGCTTCCCGTTCATGAAGCTGCCCTGCCATTTGCTGCTCCATTTCGTTATGCTCTTCTAAATCATGGGACAGCTTTTCCCATTTTTTATAAAATTCTTCGATTTCATATACGGTCAAAGCAACCTCGATTTGTTCAAGCTCATCTTTCTTCTCCAAGAATTCCTTGGCAAGGGAGGATTGGATTTTTAATGGCTCAACCTGCCCCTCCAATTCATGGAGGATATCATGGACACGGTTCAAGTTATCCTGTGTTTCGGTCAGTTTCGATTCCGCTTTTCGTTTTCTTGTTTTATATTTGAGGACACCGGCAGCTTCTTCAAAGATCACCCGTCTTTCGTCAGCCTTGCTGCTCAGGATTTCTTCGACTTTCCCTTGGCTGATGATCGAAAACGCTTCACGGCCAAGACCTGAATCCATGAACAAATCTATGATGTCTTTCAGGCGGCACCCTTGATTATTAATGAAAAACTCACTTTCTCCCGATCGATACACCCTTCTTGTCACATTGACTTCATGAAAGTCTATCGGCAGGGAATTCGTCTCGTTATCAAGAGTCAACGACACTTCTGCAAAATTCAACGCTTTCCTCGTGTCACTTCCCGAAAAAATGATATCTTCCATTTTTGCGCCGCGAAGCGATTTGGCAGACTGCTCGCCCAATACCCATCTGACTGCATCCGTCACATTGCTTTTGCCGCTTCCGTTCGGTCCAACCACTGCCGTGACACCAGGTACGAAATCAATCGATATCTTCTCTGCGAAAGATTTAAATCCTACAACGTCCAAGCGTTTGAGGAACATGACCTTTCCTCCTCTACTGTTCAACTATCTTGTTGATTTTTTTTCTTTTAAAACAATCAATGCATGCTCGGCTGCATGCTGTTCCGCTTCTTTCTTGGATTTTCCTATGCCAGAGCCCAATTCTTCCCCATTCAGAGATACGGTGGAAACAAACTCCCGGTTATGGGCCGGCCCTTTCTCCTGCAGGATTTTGTATTGCAGGACGCCGATAGCATCACGCTGAATCAGCTCTTGAAGCTGGCTTTTATAATCCATCACATGAGAAAAAGCACCCTCGTCTATCTTCGGGAACACAACATTATTCAAAAACTGCACAACCGACTCCAACCCTTGGTCAAGGTACAACGCCCCGATATATGCTTCGAATACATCCGCCAGCATCGCAGGCCGTTCCCTTCCGCCTGTCATTTCTTCCCCTTTTCCGAGCAGCACATATTCGCCATAGGAAAGACCATTGGCAAAAGCAACAAGTGATGGTTCACACACTATGGCTGCCCTTAGTTTGGTCAATTCCCCCTCGCTCATCATCGGGTATTTTTGATACAAGTATTTTGAGATGGTCAGTTCCAGTACAGCGTCCCCCAAGAATTCAAGCCTTTCGTTATCTTCATAGGGCTTGCGGCGATGCTCATTCACATAAGATGAATGTGTGAAAGCTTGTTTCAACAAATTTTCATCCTTAAAATGAAAACCCAGACTTTCTTGCAACTGTTTAAATTTATTATCCTTGATTGATGGTTTACGATTATTTCCGTTCCTACGTATCACTCAAAACCCTCCACAACGGTTCAAAAAGCATATTTTCCAATATATAAAAAGAAACCTGGCAGGATTCCTGTCAAGCTTTCCTATGTACCATCATACATGATAATCCGCTTAAAGAAAACTAACCGCCAGCTACTGTCAGGCTGAAAGGAGCTTGCTTTAGCCAATCATCATTTCCTTATATGAAGCAGCTTTGCTTAACCTTCTTAATTACAAGAGAAAGCCCCGTTAAAAAACGGAGCTTTTAGTCAAATGACCATTCATTACATAGTGCTTTGTATGTAATTCACAGCATCACCCACTGTGGCGATTTTTTCAGCGTCGTCGTCCGAAATTTCCATATCGAACTCGTCTTCGAATTCCATAACTAGCTCAACTACATCTAGGGAATCGGCACCAAGATCTTCTTTGAAAGAAGCTTCAAGTTTTACTTCTGATTCTTCTACGTTCAAACGATCCACAACGATTTTCGTTACTCTTTCTAATACATCTGCCAATTTGTTCACCTCCCCTCAAGACATTATAAATTAAATTCGAAAAAAATCAAAGAAAACTTACATAACCATGCCGCCATCTACATGAAGTGTTTGGCCAGTCATGTATTTGCTTGCGTCTGAAGCCAGGAAGGATACGACCGAAGCGACTTCTTTAGGGTCGCCAAAACGCGACAGCGGAATTTGATCGAGCATCGCCTTTTGGACATCTTCAGGCAATTCCCCAGTCATATCAGTAGAAATGAAGCCCGGAGCAATTGCATTGACCGTTATTCCCCTTGAAGCAAGTTCCTTCGCTGTGGTTTTGGTCAAACCGATCACGCCGGCCTTAGCCGCCACATAATTGGCCTGCCCGGCATTTCCGCTTACGCCGACGATTGATGCCATGTTGATGATCCGGCCGCTGCGCTGCTTCATCATTTGCCTTGTGACCGCTTTTGTGCAAAGGAAAACGCCTTTTAGATTCGTATTGATCACGGCATCCCATTCATCTTCTTTCATGCGCATCAATAAGTTATCACGTGTGATGCCGGCATTGTTCACCAGAATATCCACGCGGCCGAAGCGTTCGACGACTTCTTTGACCATGTTCGTGACTGATTCACCATTGGCTACATCGCATTGAATGGCAAATGCTTCACGCCCCAATGCCTTGATTTCATCGACCACTTCATTCGCTTTCGCTTCACTTCCGGAATAATTGATGGCAACATCCGCTCCCTGGAGGGCAAGCTCTAACGCCACTTCCCTGCCGATGCCCCTTGACGCTCCCGTTACGAGCGCCTTTTTGCCTTTAAGGATCATGCCTGTACCTCCTTTAACGTTTCGACTGTTTTAGTTAGAGTTTCTAAATCGGATACCGAATGGATTTGAACGGAACGATCAATTTTCTTGATCAATCCGCCCAACACTTTCCCTGGACCCACCTCGATGAATGTATCGACGCCAAGCTCGAGAAGGGTTCTGACGCTATCCTCCCAAAGTACTGGGGAATACAGCTGTTCAATCAATTTCCGTTTAATTTCAACAGGTTCAGTAATCGGCTTGGCCGTTACATTTGAAATGACGGGAATATCTGCTTGCTGGATGGTCACTTCCTCCAGGACACCTTGTAGTTTTTCTGCCGCTGGTTTCATCAATTCAGAATGGAAGGGTCCGCTCACTTCAAGGGGAAGTGCCCTTTTCGCGCCATTTTCCTTCGCTTTTGCACTTGCCAGTTTAACCCCTTCAGCCGTGCCGGAAATGACGATTTGCCCTGGGCAATTTATATTGGCCAATTGGACGGATTCTCCTCCGGATGTTATTTCAGAAGTTACTTCAGCCAGGGCTTCACGATCCATGCCAAGTATTGCGGCCATCGATCCTTGGCCATTCGGCACTGCTGCTTCCATGAATTCCCCGCGCTTGCGAACGGTGTATACGGCATCTTCAAAAGAGATGGCACCCGAAGCCACCAAAGCCGTATATTCACCTAAACTATGGCCTGCTGTATAATCAGCTTTGATTCCCGCTTCTTCCAAAGCGCTGACAAGCGCAAAGCTTGTGGTCAATAAAGCCGGTTGAGCGTTGTAGGTTACCGTTAATTCCTGCTGTGTACCATTGAAAATAAGTTCAGAAAGCGGGAAATCAAGTTTTTCATCCGCTGTTCGGAAAATTTGCTGAGCACGCTCGTTTTCCTGATATAAGCTAAGACCCATTCCTATTGACTGTGAACCTTGTCCTGGAAAGACAAAAGCAATTTTACCCATCTGTTACTCCCCTGCCTCTATGATTTATTGTAGTTTTTCTATCGTCTTCGCAATGGTCGGGATGACATCATGACCAACCATATCGCGAGTCTGGCGAATGGCATTATAGATGGCATTCGCATCTGAAGATCCGTGTGCCTTGATGACAGGAGCCTTCAGGCCGAATAGACCTGCACCGCCATACTCCGAATAGTCCATTTGATTTTTGATAATCTTCAATTCCGGCTTCACCATCGCTGCAGCCAACTTGCTCTTAAAGTTGCTCGTCAAAGCCGATTTCAACATGGTGAATACGCTCATAGCCGTGCCCTCCAGCGTCTTCAACACCATATTTCCCGTGAAACCGTCCGTCACGACCACATCGGCCGGTCCATTTAGAAGGTCTCGTGCTTCAACATTCCCGATAAAGGAGATTTCCGATGACTGCTGCAGCAATGAAAAAGCATGCTTGGTCAATTCATTTCCTTTTTTTTCTTCTGTTCCGATATTCAGAAGTCCGACCCGGGGCTTTTCTATTCCCCGCACTTTTTGGGCATAAACGGATCCCATTATCGCGAATTGAAGCAAATGCTCCGGTTTCGCATCGGAGTTAGCGCCCACATCAAGCAGGACAAATCCTTTTCCGTCGATTGTCGGCAGGGTCGGCGCCAATGCGGGACGCTCGATGCCCTCGATTCTTCCGACAACAAACAAGCCTGCAGCCATGAGCGCACCAGTATTGCCTGACGAAATGCAGGCGTCAGCTTTCCCACCCGCCACTTGTTGTGCGGCCAATACCATCGAGGCACTTTTCTTGCGGCGGACCGCGCGAACCGGCTCATCGGTACTCAATATTTTGTCTTCAGTATGTACGACCTTGATCCGGCCATGTTTGGTCAAGTGTTGGTTGATCTCGGCTTCATCCCCGACCAGGGTGATTTCCACATCGGAAAAAGCCTCGACAGCCTTCATCGCTCCTAAAACCTGTGCTTCAGGAGCGTGATCGCCGCCCATTGCATCTATCGTGATTTTCATATGCTTTCATCCTTTACTAGAAAGTTAAGAGCGATACATTTCGAACTCGCCTTTAAAAACCAGCTCATTACCTACGTAGCTCCTGACCTCCACCACTGAACGATCATTGGTGTGATCTACGCTTTTAACCTTCGCTTTGGCTACCACTCTTTCATTTTCCTTCACGGAACGAGTAAATAAAATGGATGCCTTTGCAGTCAGTGCCAATTCATCATTCATGACCGCAACTGCCAATGAATTAGCTTGGGCAAAAAGGTGATGCCCCCTGGCAATTCCGTTCCGCTTGAAGACATGCTCTTTTTTTATATCCAAGATTGAAATGGCATTGTCATCTAAATTAAGATCTATTACTTCCCCGATGATTTCATCCAAAGGCAAAGCCCTGATTTCGTCACTGAATTTTTTCTCGGCCACGTTCTTAATGCGTTCACGCAGTTCCGGTATCGATAATTCAAGCCGATCAAGCCTAATTGTCTGGACGCTCACCGAATATTTTTCAGCCAGCTCCTCATCCGTTACAAAAGGATTCTGTTTAATCGTTTCGATTAATAATTGCTGGCGTTCCTTCTTGTTTCTTCGCATTTGAAGGTCACCATCCGTAGTATTATGACTAGGTACTAATAGTAGTATATATATTTTAAAAACAGATTGCAAGATATTGTCGAAATTCTCGCAATCTGCTATTCGATATCATTTATTCAGTCCAGCTTTTCTCCCGTAAACACCCCTGTACCCTCTAAATAACTACGTAATGGCGCATACTCCTGTGAATGCCAAAAGCTTCGGGAAGCGATCAGTTTCGCGGCATCCTCGCGGGCCACTTCCAAGGTCCTGTAATCATGGACCATGTCAGCCACTTTGAACTCAGGCAGGCCGCTTTGCTTTTTACCAAAGAAATCCCCAGGGCCGCGAAGTTCCAAATCCTTCTCTGAAAGGACAAAGCCATCATTTGTTTCTGTCATGATTTTCATCCGTTCTTTACCGACCTCCGTTTTTGGATCAGCCAGGAGAATGCAAAAGGATTGATCACTTCCCCGTCCTACCCTACCCCGCAGCTGATGCAGCTGCGAAAGCCCAAAGCGTTCTGCATCATAAATGACCATTACCGTTGCATTTGGAACATTCACTCCAACCTCTACAACAGTCGTAGAGACGAGTATTTGCGCAACATTCTCACTGAACTGCTGCATGACTTCTTCTTTTTCGTCCGCAGGAAGGCGCCCATGCATGAGCCCCACTTGATACCGATTGGTAAAGTACTGTGTCAGCATGGCATGGACATCCAAAACATTTTGCAAGGAATCGAGCTTTTCCGATTCCTCGATCAATGGACAGATGACGTAAGCCTGTCTTCCATTTTTAAGTTCCTTTTCAACAAAAGACAAGATCCGGTCGAGCATTTGATGTTTCGCCCAATATGTTTCGATCGCCTTGCGTCCAGCCGGCATTTCGTCTATCGTCGAAACATCCATTTCACCAAAAACGGTAATCGCCAGCGTGCGCGGAATCGGTGTTGCCGTCATGAATAAAACATCTGGATTCGCACCTTTTTCACGAAGAATCCGGCGTTGCTCCACCCCAAAACGGTGTTGTTCATCCGTTATGACAAGACCAAGGTTTCGAAAATTCACTTCATCCTGTATCAAAGCATGCGTTCCAATCAAAAGATCGATCTCACCCGATTCAAGCATGTGTAATAACTCCCGGCGCTTTTTCCCCTTCACCGAACTGGTCAATAATGCTACCTTCACTCCAGTCGGCTCAAGCATCGCCTTCAATGATTGCGTATGCTGCTCAGCCAAAATTTCCGTCGGGACCATGAGGGCCCCTTGGAAACCCGCTGTAATCGCCGCCTTCAGGCAGATCGCAGCCACAACCGTTTTTCCTGACCCAACATCGCCTTGAAGAAGGCGATTCATTCGATAAGGGGATTTCATGTCATTCAAGATTTCATCGACAACTCGAATTTGAGCATGTGTTAATGGAAAAGGAAGCGTTTCTATGAAGGCTTCCACCGACTTGATGTCGAATTCCTGACCGATTCCTTTTGATTGCTCCCGCTGCACTTTACGCAATGCCTGCATTTTCAATTGAAACAATAAAAATTCCTCATACACAAAACGGCGCCGCGCTTTCTTGATATCATCAGCCGATAAAGGAAAATGCATCATACGAAGAGCATCATTACGCGGCATCAATTTGTATGTCGCCAACAATTGCGGCGGCAAATTCTCTTCAATCATGGATCCATACTGGGTGAATGCATTGGAGATGAAGCGGCGCAAACCTTTGACCGTGATGCTGCCCTTCACGGAATAAACCGGTTCAAATTCTTTTTCACGGCTTTGGGTGCCAATAAGGCACTCTGAGCCTGTAATGGTTTGGCGATGACGATCCCATTTTCCGGTTACCGTTATGGATTCCCCTATCGCAAGTTTCGGCTTCAAATATGGCTGGTTAAAAAAAATGACATTTATTAAATATCTCCCAGTCAATAATTTAATCGTGAGCCTTGATTTTTTCTTTCCAAAGTACCCTAAAGTGGGTATGGTATGGACTTTTCCTTCTACAGTAACGCGCTCGTCATGTTCCACCGTTTCCAAGTCCCTCAAACGGTAATCTTCATAACGATATGGAAGGTGTTCAAGGAGATTCTTGACGGTATGAATCTCCATTTCCCCCAGGGCTGCCGCCGTTTCGCTCCCAATTCCTTTCACTGCCGTTATCGGCTCAAAAATGGCGGAGGTCACTTTTTATTAAGCGGCAAGCCAAAAATCTTTGCCTCCAACTCCCGTCCAGTCGGTGTAGCCGCTAACCCTCCTTGTGCAGTTTCCCTAAGAGCCGATGGCATCGTCTGCCCGATTTTATACATCGCATCAATCACCTCATCACAGGGTATACGGCTCGTAATCCCTGCCAACGCCATATCAGCGGCAACCATTGCATTGGCCGCTCCCATTGCATTCCGTTTCACACATGGCACTTCAACCAGCCCAGCCACCGGATCACACACAAGACCAAGCATGTTCTTTAATGTGATTGCCATCGCTTCGGCGCTTTGTGCAGGTGTTCCCCCCGCCATTTCAACGATTGCAGCCGCTGCCATTCCCGAAGCCGACCCGACCTCCGCTTGACAGCCTCCGGCTGCTCC
This sequence comes from Peribacillus folii, assembly GCF_030271255.1. Classification (GTDB taxonomy): domain Bacteria; phylum Bacillota; class Bacilli; order Bacillales; family DSM-1321; genus Peribacillus. Next base: position 240,062 of record NZ_JASJOM010000003.1, on the reverse strand, counting down.
AGAAATAGAAGCGTTGTTCGCAACAACAAAACCGAAAGCACCTGCAGTGAACAAGAACTCTATTTTCTGATCCCGATTTGGTTTTAATTTGTTTTGCAAGGCAAAAAGGGTTCCGGGCACGACCCCTGCAGATCCAGCAGTGGGTGTCGCACAAATGGTTCCCATTGCTGCGTTCACTTCGTTTGTGGCCACTGCCTTGCTTACAGCATCCAAAAGCAAACCACCCGATAGGGCATTACCGGATTCAATATAATTCTGAAGCAGGACTGCATCGCCTCCCGTAAGTCCAGAAACGGACCTTACACCCTGGAGGCCCTTTTCAACAGCCTGTTCCATCACATCCAGATTGACTCCCATTTGGTGGATGATTTGTTCACGGCTTTTGCCGGTCACTTCCATTTCCTGTTCTATCATCAATGTTGATATTTTTTTCTGTTTTGAATCAGCTAATTCTATCAATTCCGCAACATTTCGAAACATGGTATCTTCTCCTTCCTAAGTGGAAACGACTCGATTGCTTTATCAATCAACAATCCTCGCTACTTGGGTGATATTGGGGAGTGCAGTAATTTCATCAATGACTTGATCTTCAAGGTTTTGATCCACTTCAATCGTCATCAGAGCCATCTTCCCTTTCTCTTTGCGGGAAACTTCCATCTGACCAATATTGATTTGATGCTTAGCCAAAATGTTTGAAACACTGGCAATGGCCCCGAATCTATCATCATGCACGACGAGTATGGCAGGGTTATGGCCCGAAAGCCTTAACTTAAACCCATTCAATTCGACAATTTCAATCTTCCCCCCGCCAATCGATATCCCTACGAGTTCAAGTTCACCATCCTCATCCCCCACTGTTATTTTTGCTGTATTGGGATGTTCAGGAACAGCTTCTTCTTCCCGGAAAGTAATCTTCATTTTCTTCTTGCGGGCTATATCCAACGATTCTTTAATTCTCTCGTCAAATGTATCAAAATCAAGTAACCCTCCTACGATGGCTACATCCGTCCCATGTCCTTTGTAGGTTTTAGCGAACGATCCATAAAAAGAAATATGGGCCCATTTAGGTTCACGGTCGAATAAATTCCTGGCCACCCTCCCAATTCTTGCAGCTCCGGCAGTATGGGAACTAGAGGGGCCAATCATAACAGGACCTATTATATCGAATACACTTCTGAATTTCATCCATTGCTCCTCCTTCAGCTATTTGAAATCAAGGGAAAGGCTTTTGTTAGTTTAATAATAACGTCATATTGACCCTAATTCCAATCAGGCCGTTCATCTCGATCATTTGTTTTCGTAAAGATTGTGGCTATAAAAGAAACTAGTGGAAGTACGAGTGTTCACGCAAGGGAGGCTCACCGGCCGCCCTCTGGATAAGCAAGCACTGGAGGGGAAGTCTACCGCACCGAATCGCTTGGTGAACAGCAACAAAGATTGCGAAAACAAAAAAATAAAACTGCATAGCCTAATGACATATGCAGTTTCTTGCCTTTTTATTCGTTCATGTTCATAAGAGAAAGAAAAACTCTGTCTTTATTATCATGAAGATTATTTATTCAATTGAAAAAATGAAAGAATACAAAGGCTGTTTCCCATTATGGACTTCCACTTCAACGTCTTCGAAATTCTCCTTACAGAATGTGACGAGATTTTCGACTTCTTCCGCATTGGCATCTTCCCCATATAATATCGTCAGGATTTCAGCATCTTCGTCAATCATATCTGTGAGAAGAGCTTTTGCCGCTTGCGTCTTGTCTTTATCCTTCACTTTGATGGTTCCTTCTGCTATGCCCATGAAATCCCCAGTCTCAATGGAAAGACCATCAATGTTGGTATCACGTACAGCAAAAGTGATTTGGCCTGTTTTCACATGTGAAATGGCTTCGCTCATCGCTTTTTCATTCTCGGCAGCATCAAGTGATGGATTGAATGCCAACAAGGCGGCCATTCCCTGTGGTACCGTTTTGGTTGGAACGACCGTCACATGGTCACCAAGGACATCAGCTGCTTGGTTGGCAGCCATAATGATATTTTTATTGTTAGGCAAGATGATGACATGCTCGGCATATGCCTCTTCTACCGCTTTAACGATATCTTCCGTGCTAGGATTCATCGTTTGACCGCCCTCGATGACGGACTTGGCGCCGATGCTTTTGAACAATTCACTGATGCCTGTTCCCATCGCCACTGACACCACACCGTATTTATCCTTGGTTGCCGGCTTGGTTTGAAGCGGGGTATTCGTTTCACCCACAATCGCAGTATGCTGTTCGCGCATATTATCGATTTTCATTTTGATTAAGCTACCGTACCGCTGTCCGTAATTAAGACATTCTCCAGGCTGCTCTGAATGAATATGTACTTTGACGACCTCATCATCTGATATGACCAATAATGAATCACCGTATTCACTTAAATCATTACGGAATTTTTCTTCATCGAAAGATTTATTGCCCAGCTTTTCACTTTCTAACCGGACCATGAATTCCGTGCAATAGCCAAACACGATATCCTCCGTGTTCATATGCCCTTGGACGTTCATGTGATGCTCGGCACTGACCATGTCATCCATGCTTGGCCCATGTTCAGAACGGGCTGGAAGACCCTCACCCTTCAGTTCAGCAAGGAAGCCTTCATATACGAACACCAAGCCTTGACCGCCGCTGTCAACGACACCCACTTCTTTCAGAACCGGCAGAAGGTCAGGTGTGCGTTTCAAAGAAGCATTGGCCTCCGTAACGATTTCTTCCATTACCTGAATGAGGTCTTGATGCTTGGCTGCAGATGTAACCGCTTGCTTTGCCGCATCTTTTGCAACCGTTAATATGGTTCCTTCGACAGGCTTCATTACAGCCTTATAAGCTGTTTGCACACCTGCTTCGAATGCTTGGGCGAATTCTTCACTATTGATTTCCGATTTATGTTCAATCGCTTTTGCAAAGCCGCGAAACAACTGAGAAAGGATAACACCAGAATTGCCGCGAGCGCCCATCAGCAATCCTCTTGAAAGTGATGTGCCCACTTTTCCGATATGTTCCTGGACGTTATTTTGCACTTCCTTCGCTCCGGAAGTCATCGATAAATTCATATTGGTCCCGGTATCTCCATCTGGGACAGGGAAAACATTCAACGCATCAACCATCTGGGCATTTGCCGCCAAATGATTGGCACCTTGAATGATCATTTCTGCAAAGCGCTTTCCATTTAAACTTGTAATTGACACTAAACTTTCCTCCTATACTTAAGGGTTCGTCACACGAACTCCCTGGACAAAAATGTTTACGGAATCAACCGCTAATCCTACAGTTTTGTTCAGAGTGTACTTTACCTTCGATTGCACGTTATGAGCAACTTCCGAGATTTTTGTTCCATAGCTTACGATGATATACATATCGATATGGACTTCTTCCTCTTCTTGACGGACTATAACACCCTTAGTAAAGTTTTCTTTTCTTAAAATTTCAGCAATGCCATCTTTAAATTGTTTTTTGGAAGCCATTCCTATAATTCCGTAGCAATCCACTGCTGCTCCGCCTGCTACAGTTGCGATAACATCATTAGAGATATCAATTTGTCCATATTTCGTTTGTAATTCAATAGACATTTCTCTTTTCCCTCCCAAAAATCAAGTCAACTAAAGACATTTTACTATAATGTATAAGGTTTTAAAAGTAAATGTCTTATGGTACTTAATATAATTCAATTTTACAGTATGTATGTCAAGGTAATTTTCTTGAAAGTAATTAACTGAAGTATTGCATTCTCGCGGTAGGTATGATAAATTATTAAAGTATTTTACAAAGACTTAAGATGACTCTAAAAACTTAAGCTTGGTGTAGTTAGGAGGGAATTTAACATGGCACGTAAATGTGTAATCACTGGAAGAAGAACTCGTTCTGGTAACAGCCGCTCTCACGCAATGAACGCTAGCAAGCGTACATGGGGCGCTAACCTTCAAAAAGTACGTATTTTAGTTGACGGTAAACCTAAACGTGTATACGTTTCTGCAAGAGCTCTTAAATCGGGCAAAGTAGAACGCGTATAATGTTACGGCATCCTCTAAGGATGCCTTTTTACTTGAATTGGCTGACTATTTAATGGGGATGGTTTATCCGCACCAGAGATTCATCACCCATTAATCGACGGCCGCACATTCATTATCCCCGGAATCCGAAAAATAACACCTCCCTAAAATCCGAGAGGTGTGATGTAGAATAAGTATCAGCCCTTTTTAAACGCTCCGAGCATAGCCCTTACCAAACTGCCCAGAACTTTTGGCAATTTAATTGTATAAAATTTCATCATGCCCCTCCTCTTTGCATCCCACAAATTAAGATGAAGTGGAATTTTTCTATTACAACGTAAGCTTTTAAGCGGATATAGGATGATCTGCGTTATATCCGTATCTGCTTTAAGCATGAATTTTAATCTCTGCTTCTTACCATCATTAATATGCCCTCCTTAAATGAAACATTCCCAGAATCGGAAATTAGTTCATTGCTGATGCAGAGCGTCGAACCTATCTCCAAGCTGCGATCCCTCAGCGGGTATTTGAATCCTCTCAGCGTGATGCCAGTGACTTCCGATGTTACTGGAAGGAATGAGACATACTTCTTATCCTCCAGTGCAGGGACCTCATAAGAGCCTGCCGTCTTGACCGTGAAAAGGTTTTGTCGATCAACTATGTATATATCCATATCGGCATGAAGGGGAAGGATGCTTTCCTTTTGGAGGAGCTGGATATTGCCAAGAAAATGATCTATTCTTCCTCCAGTGGCGCCAAGGATGTGAATTTCACTCGGTTTTTGATTGATTGCCCAATTAAAGGCGAGTTCCAAATCAGTTTCATCCTTTTCGGAAGAATATAAGTTTATATGCTGAAGCCTTTGTACAATTTCCTTGTATTCTCCTTGCGAAACCGAATCAAAATCCCCGAAGCCATATTGAGGTTCGATCCCACTTTCAAGCAAAGCCAATACTCCCCTATCAACCCCCACCCAAACATCGGTCATTTCCTTGTAACTTGCCAATTCGGGCCAAAGCGATTGCGGTCCGCCAGCCATTATACTTATGATCATGATCATCATCCCTTGTTCACGTATATGCTTATACGAGATTTATTTGTGTAACTGTTTAAAAAAAAGCCGATCATTATCATTGGTATTGATAATGTCGGCTTTATCTTAATTTCCCCTAATCTTTTGAATCGCTGCACGGCGATCTTCCTGATTATATATGGCTGACCCGGCCACTAGGACCGTCGCCCCTTGTTCAATACAAAGCTTCGCCGTTTCTTCATTGACCCCGCCATCGATCTCTATTTCCAGATCCTGATTATGGATGTCCGCCATCGCTTTCACTTCAGCGATTTTCGGCAAAACGGATGTAATGAATTTTTGCCCGCCAAAGCCTGGATTGACCGTCATCAACAGCACCATATCAATATCTCCGATTATAGGTTGAAGCAAGGAAGCTGGCGTGGCCGGGTTAAGAACCACCCCTGCCTTGACGTTGAATGACTTAATTAACTGGATGGTGCGATGAAGATGCGTGCAGGCCTCTACATGAACCGTTATATAGTCGGCTCCCGCTTTTGCGAACGCCTCGATAAAACGGTCGGGTTGCTCGATCATGAGATGAACGTCAAGCGGAAGGTTTGTCACAGGCCGAATGGCCTCCACTATTAATGGTCCGATCGTAATGTTGGGTACAAACTGCCCATCCATGACATCCACATGGATAAAATCGGCCCCTCCTCTTTCCACATCAAGTATTTCTTCTCCCAATTTTGCAAAGTTAGCTGATAAAATTGAAGGTGCTATTTTAACCATTTCAATACCTCGGCTTTCTATCTCTAATTTCTTCCAGGAATTGCATATAATGTTCATACCGATATTGCGGAATTTCCCCCGATGCGACCGCTTCCTTCACGGCACACTTGGGTTCCTTGTCATGCAAACAAGCCCTGAATTTACATTCCTCTCCATGCTTATGCATTTCGGGGAAACAGTAGGATAATCGTTCAGCTTCCATTTCCATGAACTCAAGTGAACTGAAACCAGGCGTATCCGCGACAAGTCCGGAGCCAATATGAATCAATTCAACATGACGCGTAGTATGTTTTCCCCGGCCCAGGTGTGAAGATATGTCATCCGTCTTTAGAGCCAGCTCAGGGTTGATTGCATTGAGCAAAGAGGATTTCCCAACTCCTGACTGACCGGCAAATACACTCGTTTTCCCTTCCAGATAAGGAACAAGTTCTTCAATGCCCCCTGTGGTTACCGAGGATGTTTCCAATACCGTATATCCAAGTTTGCGATAATCTCTGATGTAATCGGTCAATTTCGTCCGGCTTTCAGAAGTGACCAAGTCTAGTTTCGTCACGACGATAATGGGCTCAATTTCGTTATCTTCAATCAATACGAGAAAACGATCAAGCAGCGCCGGACTAAAGTCAGGTTCAACTGCTGAAAAGACGAGGATCGCTTGGTCCACATTTGAAATTTGCGGACGGATCAATTCGTTCTTCCGCGGTTTTATTTCAGTGACGGTCCCATCCGTTTTGTTTTCAGCTTGGAACACCACATCATCACCAACGAGCGGCGTCACTTTATTTTTCCTGAATACGCCCCGTCCGCGGCATTGAAAAACTTCTTCCCCATCAAGCACATAATAAAATCCGCTTAGTGCTTTAATAATTTTTCCTTCGGGCATAGCCACACTCCTAATTATTATATTTAGTCGGGATAAGAGACGGTTTTGTCGATGATGACCTGGTTGTCCCTCATGACTTTATAGCCTGCTTTTTTATCTGGCGAAACCGTCAAATCAATCGTTCGCTTGGCATCTTCCACGATAAAAAATGATTCCTTGGGCTCCGTCATGCTATTGTTGATATCCTCAATGAAAATTTGAATTTTTTGCGCTTTGTCAGGCTCGATTGGATCATATTCGATCTTGATCTCCTCCGTTACGGTCTTGGGAGGGATCTCTTCTTTCCCTTTTGAGACGACGACTTTCACGGTACTCCCTTTTTCCACCTTTGTACCCGGTTCAGGCGATTGGGAAATGACCAGCCCCTTGTCGACGGAATCATCATATACCTCTTCTTCCACATCGATCTTTATCCCACTTTCATTGGAATAATCATTTAGGCCAGCTTCATTGAACCCCTTAAGGTTTTTCAGACTCAATAAATCTTCTCCTTTGCTGACCGTTAACGCAAGTTCCGTTTCCGAGGGGACGATTTCAGTGGCGCCAGATGGTGTCTGATCTATGATCGTACCTGGTGCACTTTCATCATATTTGTAGGTCACGAGCGTGTTTTTGAATTCCATATTATCAAGCAAGGATTTTATATCCGAGTAATTCCTGCCTTCATAGTTGGAAAGCGATATCGTTTCTTTACCCACACTTTGATAAATATCGACTTTCGCACCTGCCTTGACGGTTTTCCCTTCCTTCGGATTGGTTTTGATCACCAGTCCTTGCTCAACCTCTTCATCCTCGATCTCAATCGTTTCGCCGACGACCAAATCCAGATTAAGCAAGTCCGTAATGGCATCATCCAATTCCTTCCCTTTAAGGTCAGGAATCGTCACTTCCTTTGAGCCTAAAAGGGAAGGTCCTATCGTGACGGATAAGACAGCAAGAAGCGCAAGGACCAAAAAGATGGTCACCAAAATGGCTGGCAATCTCCTTCGTTTTTTGTCCTTTTGTTTTGATTTCTTTTTTTGTTTTTTCTGTTTCTTTTGTTTTTTGTTCACTTTCACTACTTCTTCGGAATCATCTTCACCTTCGTCCGCATAGACTACCGTGTTTTTTTCCGGGCCTCTTATGATCGTCTCATCAATGCTGGGAAGCTGATCATCCGTAATGATGGGGATCGCCTTCGTTGCATCATGATCTTCCGGTATTGTGAAGGGCTGCTCATTTGATCGTTCGGGATTCAACGACGTACGAATGTCCTCTTCCATCGAATCTACGCTTTCATACCGGTAATATGAATCTTTCGCTGTCGCTCTCAAAATTATGTTTTCTACACTCTGAGGTATTTCCGGGTTCCACCGTTTTGGCGAAGGGGTTTCCGATTGTAGATGCTTAAGCGCTATCGACACGGCTGATTCTCCCGAGAAAGGCAATCTGCCCGTCAGCAATTCAAACATGACGATGCCAAGGGAATAAATATCCGATTTCTTATTGGCCATTCCGCCCCTTGCCTGTTCCGGAGATAGGTAATGGACGGATCCCAAGACGGCGTTCGTCTGAGTGATGTTAGTTGCACTCAAGGCCAAGGCGATCCCAAAATCCGTTATTTTGACGGTTCCATCTTTATCGATCAATATGTTCTGTGGCTTGATGTCACGATGGATGATCCCATTATGGTGGGCATGGGAAATTGCTGCCGTGATTTGCCTCATGATGTCCAAGGCTTTTTCGACTGGGATCGGGTAATATTTTTGTATGTATTGCTTAAGTGTGAAACCGTCCACATACTCCATGACGATATAATAGATGGCATCTTCTTCGCCAACATCATAAATACTCACGATATTGGGGTGGGCCAAACTGGTTGCCGATTGAGCTTCCCGGTTGAAGCGCTTGATGAACTCTTCGTCATTGTTGAAGTCCATGCGAAGGATCTTCAAGGCAACATCCCTATCCAAAATCATATCCCTAGCAAGGTAAACATTCGCCATACCGCCGCCACCGACCATTTCAATCAGTTTATAACGGCCGTTGATTCTTCTGCCAATCAGCATTCAATTCACCTGCTTTCGCTTTCATCAGTAAATTGAACAAGCACAAGGGTGATATTATCTTCCCCACCGTAGTGATTGGCCTTATCAATTAATGAATTTGCCTTTTCCTCAAGAGACTGCCCATTTGTAATCGTTACTTCAAGCTCCTGTTCACTCACTTTATTCGTCAAGCCATCCGAACAAAGCAACAATAAATCACTTTCTTCAAAAATGACCGTAGTGATGTCCATTTCAACTTGCATTTCTGTACCCAAGGCTCGCAATAAAACATTTTTTCGTGGATGGTTCTCGGCATCTTCTTTCGAGATCTGCCCGGAGCGGACCAATTCATTAACAAGTGAATGATCTTCCGTAACCTGCTTAAAGCCACTCTCATTATACAGATAACATCGACTGTCCCCAATATTGGCAATCGTTGCAAACTTGTCAGTGCATATAGCAGCAACAACGGTGGTTCCCATCCCTTTACATTCCGTATGTGCCTCTGCATATTCAAAAAGCGAATGATTGACGAGGACGATGTGCTGTTTTAGCCACTCCTCGGCATCATTTGCCGTTTCAATTCCACTGGATGCCTCCCAGCCTTTTTCCAAAAGCTCAATCGTCATCGCACTTGCTACATCACCGGCACGGTGGCCGCCCATGCCATCTGCAACGATGGCAAGGCGAACGCCCTCCGAGTTTTTAAAGATTCCGCCATTATCTTCATTATGCTGCCGGACTTTACCACGGTCTGTTTTAAATATCGCCCTCAATAGGGTCACCTCGTCTCTTCTTTGCGCTCCTTGGCCCGAAGCTGGCCGCAGGCTGCGTCGATATCACTGCCTTGTTCCCTTCGGATCGTCACATTGATACCGCGCTTTTTCAATGTTTTTTCAAACTCAAAAATCTGATCCCGAGGTGTACGTACATAGTTGCGTTCCGGTACATAATTAACCGGTATAAGATTGACATGGCATTTTATCCCGCTTATCAAACTGGCTAATTCTTCGGCGTGTTCGACTGTATCGTTTTCGCCGCCGAATAGTCCATATTCAAAACTTACACGACGTCCTGTTTTTTCTGTATAGTATTTGATGGCTTCGATCAAGTCAGGTAGTTTGTAGGCCTTGTTGATCGGCATCAATTTACTTCTCAATTCCGTGTTCGGTGCATGAAGTGAAACAGCAAAGTTGATTTGCATGCTCTCCTCTGCAAATTTGTAGATTTTTGGAATGATCCCGCTTGTGGAGACGGTAATATGACGGGCTCCGATATTCAAGCCTTTTTCATGATTTATATTCTTCAAGAATGACATCATATTATCGTAGTTGTCGAACGGCTCCCCAATCCCCATGATGACGACGGAGCTGACACGTTCCTCCACTTCATCAAGTGCTTGCTGGACTTTAACGACCTGTGCAACTATTTCGCCTGCTTCAAGATTCCGCTTCAATCCACCTAATGTCGATGCACAGAAGGTACAACCAATTCTACAACCAACCTGTGTTGTCACGCAAATGGAATTTCCATATTCATGGCGCATCAACACGGTTTCAATCGAATATCCATCATGAAGTTCAAATAAAAACTTCATCGTTCCATCATTTGACGTTTGCTGAATCAGCGTTTTCAACGTAGTGAATGTGAAATGTGATTCCAGTTTATCGCGTAAAGATTTTGAAAGGTTGGACATATCTTCAAAGCTGGAGACCCGCTTTTTATATAGCCAATCGTAAACTTGATCGGCCCGAAAAGCCTTCTCGCCATTTCGAATGATCCATTCTTTAATTTGGTGAAGTTCCAGTGAATAGATGGATGGTTTTTCTGGCGTTGTGTCTTTTCTTACTCTGGATGATTTAGTTATTTCTGCCATTACAGCACCTTCTTTCTAAAACTCGCAATAAAGAATCCATCACTGCTAAAATATTGCGGAAAAACTTGCAGCGTATTGCCCTCGATAAACGGCTGAACGCTTTCGGGCATTCTTTCGGACAGGGATGGGTCGCTCTCAAAATCCGGGTGGTCTTTCAAAAACGCCATGGCCACTTGGTCATTTTCTTCCATGTCGACCGTGCATGTACTATATACTAACCGTCCGCCTTGCTTTACAAGCGGTGCAGCAGCTTCCAATAATTGCTTTTGAATACTTGAGAGCTTCATTATATCATCTTTTGTTTTTGTATACTTTACATCAGGCTTCCGGCGCATGACTCCCAATCCTGAACATGGCGCATCGATCAAGACCCGGTCAAACCCTTCTTTGTTGAAATGTTCCTGGACTTTCCTGCTATCGAGTGCCATGGTCTTGATGTTGCTCCTCAGCTTCAGCCTCTCAGCCTGCTCTTTAATGAGCTTGACCTTATGTTCATGGAGATCAAGCGCATATACCTGTCCTGTCGTCAGACCTTCTGCGATATGGGTCGTTTTACCTCCAGGAGCAGCACAGCAATCGAGAACGGCATCATTATCATTAGCTCCCAGCGCATGGGCAACAAGCATTGAGCTTTCATCTTGAATCGATAAGTACCCCAATTTATAACTTTCTGAATGGGCAAGATTGCCTTTATAACTGATGATGGCCTCGGGGACGACTTCACTTGCTTCGACGTCATATCCTTCTTCCCTTAATATGCTCATTAATTCACTGCGAGAAATCTTCTTTAAATTGACCCGTCCCGTCTGCAACGGTGCCGATAAGTTCACTTCGCACATTTCCTTGGTTTTATCGTAACCGAATTGTTCCACCCAGCGTTTGATCAGCCAAACTGGATGACTCACTTCGATGGAAAGCCGTTCAAGATCATCTTTAATTGCCTCAAGCGAAGGAACGCCATTTCTCTGGATGTTGCGAAGCACACCATTAACCATGGAGGATGTACCTTTATGTCCGCGTTTTTTGGAAATTTCAACTGCCTCGAAAATGATCGCATGGTCCGGAACTTTATCTAGATAGACCATTTGGTAAACAGACAGCCTAAGCAAATTGATGACCCAGCTTTGCGTTTTTTTCGGTTGTTTAATATACGGACTCAAAAAGTAATCCAATGTTAGCTTACGCTGTATCGTTCCATAGCTTATTTCCGTAAGCAAACCGCTGTCAACAGCGGATAATTGATGCTTTTTGATCAAGTTGTTCAGTAAGAGGTTACTGTAGGATTGGTTTTTCTCTACAGATTCCAAAATATCGAGAGCAATTTCACGTACTCCCTTTTTAGTTTGCTTCATTCTGTTCTCCTAACTTCATGCCTTCTTTAATGAATGACCCTGCCCCGCGCAAGTAATCTTTTGCCGGCATTTTTTTCTTGCCTGAAGGCTGCAATTCCGTAACCAGTATCGCCGTTTCATTGCCTGTCGAAACGATGAAACCATCATTTTGCACTTCAATGATCATCCCGGGTGCTTCCTTATGGGCATATTCGAGCTTTCTAGCTTGCCAAATTTTCAAGACCGATCCGTTTAAGGTTGTGTAGGCGACTGGCCATGGGTTCAGCCCGCGTACATGGTTATAGATATTTTCCCCTGTTTTGGACCAATCGATTTTTTCCTCGGATCGTTTGATGTTCGGTGCGAAGGTCGCTTTGCCTTCATCTTGCTTGATTGCCTGCAATTCACCATTGATAAGCTTCGGCAATGTTTCCGCAAGCAAATCCGAACCTACCTTGCTTAACTTATCATGCAGTGTTCCCACATTATCTTCTTCCGCGATGACCACTTCAGCTTGCGTCAATATATCTCCGGCATCTAATTTCTCCGCCATATACATGATGGTGATTCCCGTTTTCTCTTTCCCTTGCAAAATTGAATAATGGATGGGCGCGCCTCCTCGAAGTTCAGGAAGCAAGGATGCATGTACATTGATGCATCCGTATTTAGGAGCTTCCAACAATTCATTCGGGAGGATTTGTCCGAATGCGGCGGTCACCACCAGGTCGGCATTCAATGCAAGAATCCTTTCGAGCTCTTCTTTTTCACGGATTTTTTCAGGCTGGTAAACCGGGATCCCCTGTTTTTCCGCCTCTACTTTAACTGGCGGTGGCGTAAGCACCTTTTTACGGCCAACGGGACGATCCGGCTGCGTGACGACGGCAATCACGTCAAAACCTTCGTCAATGATCCTTTTCAAGACTGGCACGGAGAAATCCGGTGTCCCCATAAAGATAATTTTTGTCATTCTTCTTCATACCCTTCCAACTCTTCTTCTGATATATAGCGCGAAACCTTACTTGTAAATAATATCCCTTGCAAATGGTCAATTTCGTGAAGCAGTGCCCTTGCGAGGAAATCCTCGGCCTCTATCTCGAAAAAGCTGCCTTTTCGGTCTTGTGCCTTCACTTTGATGCGGTAAGGACGGGATACTTCGCCATATAAACTTGGGAAGCTAAGGCAGCCCTCCACACCCGTCTGTTCACCTTCCATTTCCAGCACTTCTGGATTGATCAGTTCAAGGTGGCCCGACTCTTCATCCAGTTCGACGACCGCCACTTGCTTTTTAACGCCGACTTGCGGTGCAGCCAGACCTACGCCATCCGCTTCCACCATCGTTTCATACATATTATTTAACAGCTTTGCCAATTTTTTATCAAAACTTGTTACTTTATCACATTTTTGTTGTAAAATTTTTTCTGGAAACAAAACGATCGGTAAAATAGCCAAAATTCACTGTACCCTCCTAAATATAAAAAACAACACTGCATCATATAAAAACGCAAGCTCGAAACAGCTCGCGGCAATTCTACTCAACAATCATTACATCATGATCTGCGGATTCAAATCGATCGTTATCTGCAGGTGGTTTTGAGCCGTTTCTTTTTGGTAATGCTCTAAAAGTGTTCGCAAATGCCGATTAAGGTCCGGCTCTCGTTTGTATTTTATCAGACATTGGTATCGATATCTATTGTTGATTCGGCTGATAGGCGAAGCGACAGGACCTAGAATGATGGAGTCTCGATTCAATCGTGAACCTAAATAATGGGTGATTTTTTCAGTGACACTCACTGCCTTCATCAAATCCTCATGAGAAACCGTGATAAGGACAACGTAAAAGTACGGCGGATAATGGCTTTTCCTGCGAAGATCCATCTCCCGTTCATAAAAAGCTTCATAATCCTGCAGGGCAGAAAGCTCGATGCTGTAATGCTCCGGTGTATAGGTTTGGATGACCACTTCTCCCGGAAGCTGATGACGTCCGGCCCTGCCGCTGACTTGTGTCAGCAATTGGAAAGTCTTTTCCGAAGAGCGGAAATCAGGGAGATGCAGCATTGTATCAGCCGAAAGAACGCCCACGAGGGTGATGTTGGGGAAATCCAGCCCCTTGGCAATCATCTGTGTTCCTAGCAAAATATCAGCCTTTCCTTCGCCAAAGGCATTGAGCAGCCGCTCATGTGAGCCCTTTTTGCTCGTCGTATCAACGTCCATCCGAATCACCCGCGCCTCAGGGAGAATTTTTGCGAGCTCTTCCTCAACCTTTTGCGTGCCCGTACCGAAGAATCGTATATGTTCACTTTCGCATTCCGGGCAAACGGGAGGCATCCCCTCTTCGAATCCACAATAATGGCATTTCATTATATCATTAAAGCGATGATAGGTGAGGGAGATGTCACAATTGGGGCAATTGATGACCAATCCACAGCTTCGGCACATGACAAAGGAGGAATGTCCCCGTTTGTTCAGCATCAAGACCGTTTGCTGCCCCCGTTCAAGCCTATCTTTCAGCTTGCTAAAAAGCAGCTCCGAGAACATCGAACGATTTCCCGTTCTTAGCTCTTCCCTCATATCGACAATATCCACTGCCGGCAATGCCTTTTCATTCATCCTCCTGCTAAGTGTCAACAGTTTATAGACGTTCTTCTTGGCACGTGCAAACGATTCAAGTGTAGGGGTAGCACTGCCCAGAATAACAGGGCATCGATAGGATTTCGCCCGTTCAATGGCGACATCCCTCGCATGGTACCGTGGCGTTTCTTCTTGCTTATAGCTGGATTCATGCTCTTCATCAATGATGATCAGTCCCAGGTTTTCAAACGGAGCGAACACGGCAGAACGCGCGCCAACTACCACTTTCACTTCTTTCCGGTGGATTTTCCGCCATTCATCATATTTTTCCCCAACGGATAAACCGCTGTGCATGACAGCGACCTGTTCGCCAAAACGCTCCTTGAATCTTTTTACCGTTTGCGGTGTTAAGGAGATTTCAGGCACCAGCATGATGGCTTCCTCTCCCTTTTCGATAACGGAGGCGATCGCTTGCAAATATACCTCCGTTTTTCCGCTTCCGGTAACGCCGTATAATAGGAAAACATCATGTTCATCAAGATGTATTTTCTCTTGGATTGGCTTCAAGGCAGCTGCTTGTTCATCCGTTAGGGTAAAGGGGTTGGATGGTTCGAACACACGGTTTTCATAAGGATCACGATAAATTTCCTGATCTAGCTCCGCCAATGCCCCCTTCGAAACGAGTGATTTGACGGTGCTGCTGGATGCATGGGTCACTTCAAGCAGCTCTTTTAATGGGATCAGCTCTTGATGTTCCATGAAATATTGAAGGAGTTCCTGTTGTTTTTTTGCTTGAGCGGAAAGCCCTGATGCCATTGCTTTTAGTTCATCGATTGAAAGCAGCGATTGTATGACACGGACCGTTTTCTTATTAAGACGGTTTTTCACATTATATACAAGCTCCAGATTGCGATTTTGGAGTTCTTTTTGAAAAAGGGACGCATGCTCTCCATCGATCACCTCTTTCCAGGACAATGAAGCGTTTCTTGCGAAAAATGGTTGAATGATCGGCGGTAGCCGATCCTTTCTATCTTCGATGACATGGATGACTTTTTCATATTTCGCCTTCATTGCTGCTGGAAGCATGGCTTGGAGCGCTGAAATTTTAAAGCACATGGCTTCCTTGGTCAGCCAGTTCCCCAGCTGAAGCAATTCATCATTGAGGATCGGCTCCAAATCCATTGGTTCTTTTATATAACGTAATTTCGAAAATTCGCTTTCGTCTTTAAGTCGAATGACGAATCCTTGAACCATTCTCGGACCGAATGGCACAATGACCCGCATGCCAGGCATGATGACTTGTTTCCACTTTTCCGGTATGCGGTAATCGAATTCACGATCGGTTTGTTTGGCGGGTACATCCACAATCACGGATGCAATGTCCATAACACATCATTCCTTTTGGTTGCGGGATATTTCAGCCAGAATGCTTTTAGCAATATCCGCTTTACTCATTTTGGGAAGCTCGATTGCACTTCCGTCTTTTTTGTAAATGGTCACTATATTCGTATCCGTCCCAAAACCAGCCCCTGCAATGGTCACGTTATTGGCAACGATCATATCCGCATTCTTTTTCACTAATTTCCCTCTTGCGTATTCTTCGACATTGTTCGTTTCGGCAGCAAAGCCCACCAAGGTTTGATGCGCTTTATTGTCACCGAGTTCCTTGAGGATATCCTTGGTCCTTTCAAATTCAATCACATTTTCCCCTGGCTGCTTTTTCATTTTCTGAACATGATAGAACTTCGGTTTATAATCAGCGACGGCAGCGGTCATGATGACAATATCACTTGAATCGTAGCGATTGAGAACAGCATCATGCATGTCCGCTGCCGATTCCACAGGAATGACATTTGCCTTCAAAGGCGGCATCAAATTCACCGGCCCCGTTACCAATGTCACCTCAGCACCCATTTCAATCGCCTGTTCAGCTAAAGCATAGCCCATTTTTCCGCTGGAATGATTGGTGACGTATCGTACAGGATCAATTGCTTCGCGGGTTGGACCTGCTGTTATCAGGACTTTCTTTCCTCCAAGAAGCTGCGGTTTCCTTGCTGCAAAGTGACTCCTCAGGTGTTCGACGATCGTTTCCGGTTCCTCCAACCGCCCTTTGCCTACATACCCGCATGCCAGATACCCTTCCCCAGGTTCAATGAATTGATATCCGAACGTACGAAGTGTCTCCATGTTTTTCTGCACGGCAGGATGGGCATACATATGAACATTCATGGCAGGTGCTATCCAAACGGGCGCTTCCGTTGCCAGCAGCGTGGTCGTGATCATATCGTCGGCGATTCCATTAGCCACCTTTCCAATGACATTCGCCGTTGCCGGGGCAACAAGGATGATATCCGCCCAATCAGCCAGGTCGATGTGGGCAATTACGGAAGAATCCTTTTCATCAAACGTATCCGTGTACACATCATTTCTCGAAAGCGCTTGGAAAGTGAGGGGCGTCACGAATTGACGTGCCGATTCACTCATGATCACTTTTACGTGCGCACCCTCCTGTGTTAATTTACTGGTCAGGGCAGCAGCCTTATATACAGCAATACCGCCAGTGACGCAAAGAAGTACTTTTTTCTCGATAAGCATGCAAACTTCCCCTAACTATACATTCTAGATTTCTTAATTATGAAGGAAAACTGTAGAAAAATCATTTGATATGCGCAATAAATATAGGGTTCCCCACCTTCATCACACCCGCTGCTTCATTTATTGGAAAAATCAAAACAAACAGGCCTGACACCTTGGCCGCAGGAAGGAAGCAACTTTCACATGTAACGCATCCTGTTTGCTTTAGGGTGTCAGGCCCGATAGGTCAAGCTTATGTGTTCTCGCTTAGTTTTCCTCGTAAGCATTGTCGTAGGTCAATTTGCCAGAATGAATTTCTTCAAGGGCGCGGCCCACCGCTTTATGGGAAACTGGTTTGGTGATAAGGCAATTATCTTTGATTTGCATTTCCCGGGCACGTTTGGCTGCCACAGATACAAGCGAGTATTTAGAATCGATTTTCAACAATAAGGAATCAATTGATGGATATAACATAGTTTATTCCGCCTCCAACATTTTTTTATATAAAATAGCAACTCTTTCCCGACGGCAATGCTCGGCAATCACTATTGCATTAATTCTAGCACATGCTGCATCCACATGATCATTTTCAACGACATAATCATAAAGATCCATAAGTTCTATCTCTTCCTTGGCCACTTTCATCCGCCCTTTTATTGCTTCCTCCGTCTCGGTACCGCGTGTGACGATCCGGCTTTCCAGTTCAGTCAAGCTTGGAGGGGCAAGGAAAATGAATAGCCCTTCAGGAAACTTCTCGCGGACTTGTTTTGCGCCTTGAACTTCAATTTCCAGAAAAACATCTTTTCCGGAATCGATCGTCTCACGAACATAATCCACTGGCGTCCCATAATAATTACCGACGAATTCAGCATATTCAAGCAGTTTGCCTTCCTGGATCAATGCTTCGAATTCCTCGCGTTTCTTGAAGAAATAATCCACTCCATCGACTTCACCTTGGCGAGGCAGCCTTGTCGTCATCGAAATGGAATATTCAAAAGCCGTTCCAGGCTGAGAAAAAATTGCCTTCCTTACTGTACCTTTACCAACACCGGATGGTCCGGACAAAACGATTAATAAACCTTTTTCTCTCATATTGTTTCAGTTACCCCTCTTCTACGCTGTCATCTTTATCCTGAAGCCGTGCAGCAACCGTTTCCGGTTGGACGGCGGATAAGATGACATGGTCGCTGTCTGTAATTATAACGGCCCTGGTTCTTCTTCCGTATGTAGCATCTATTAAGGATCCGCGGTCCCGGGCATCTTGGATAATCCTTTTTATCGGAGCCGATTCAGGGCTCACGATGGATACGATCCGGTTTGCGGATACGATATTCCCAAATCCAATATTAATGAGCTTAATTGACATTTTAGTCCCCCAATCCTATTCTATTGTCACCTTTTTACGTTCATCATAAACCGACTACTCGATATTTTGAACCTGTTCCTTTAATTTTTCAAGCAGGCTTTTCATTTCCACCACGTCTTTGGTAATGTAAGAATCATTAGCCTTCGAACCAATCGTATTGACTTCCCTATTCATTTCCTGAACAAGGAAATCGAGTTTCCTGCCGATCGTTTCATTCTCTGAAAGCGTCCCTGAGAATTGCTGGACATGGCTTTCAAGCCTCGTCAACTCTTCATTTATATCACATCTATCAGCGAAAATGGCCGCTTCTGTCACAATCCGGCCATCTTCAATCAGTCCATCCGTTAACTCAGCCAGTTTGGTTTCCAGACGGGCTTTGTATTTCTCGACAACACTAGGCGCATGGTTTTTGACGCCTGCTACAATTTCCTCAAACCTATTAAGCTGGCTGATCATGTCCAGGGCCAGCTCCTGCCCTTCTTGAGCCCGCATTTTTATTAGGTTCCCCAAGGCACCCGAAACTGCCTTCAATAATAAGGCTTCCAAGTCTTGAGGAACCATGGGCACTTCTTCCGTCATGAAAATCGATTCAAGCTGGAGCATATCCTGTAATGTAATGGAGCTTTCCAGTTTGTATTTGTCCTTGACTTCAGCCATCAAACCTACATACTGATCGGCAAGATCCCAATCGACCTTCACTTTTTTGGAAATGAGGCTTCCACCTTCGACTGTAATGAAGATTTCCACCCGTCCCCTTCTTATGTATTGATTCGCTTTTTTCTTCACTTTTTCTTCCAAAACCAAAAGCTGGCGCGGCATTCTAATCGTATATTCGCAAAAACGATGATTCACCGTCTTAATCTCGGCAAAGACATTGACCTGTCCGTTTCCCGCTTCTTCTCTTCCATAGCCCGTCATACTGGTAACCATGGTTCCACTTCCATTCAAGCTTATTGTAGTGATTTCGCCTTACATTGATTATATATCAGCTGCTGCATCATAAGTTTAGCCTGCAAATAAGGACTGCAAAAATAAAAAGGCAATAGAGCAAGACTCTACCACCTTAAAGATTATAACATATTTCACTGTGCTTTTCTTGCTAAAAAAGTTCCGGCCAATAAAAAAGTTGGGATGGAGGCCATTCCTATCACCAATAGCCAATCCCTTCCTGAAATCGGCACTGTATGGAAGATCGTTTGCAAGGGCTGCACATACATGACTGCAAGCATCAGCAACAGCGACGAAAGGACCGCACCCACCAGGTACATGTTACCGAACGGGTTTCTAGAGAAAATCGACCGTTCACTCCGGCAATCAAAAACATGAATAAGCTGGGCAAGGACTAGGGTGGCGAACGCAATCGTTTGTGCATATGCCAGGTTTTCCGGGTTTGCCCGATATACGACATAAAAAGCGATCAGTGTTGAAATTCCTATTAGGAAGCCGCGTGAGATGATCTTCCATCCAAGTCCTCTGCCAAAAACTCCTTCGTTGGCATTTCTCGGGTTTCGTTTCATTACATCCTCTTCAGCTGAATCCAGTCCCAATGCCATGGCAGGAAGGCCGTCCGTAACAAGATTCACGAACAAGATCTGGATTGGAATCAACGGAAGGGGCAAGGCACATAGCATGGCAAAAAACATGACCAATATTTCACCTACATTGGAAGCAAGCAGATAACGGATGAACTTCCGGATGTTCTCATATATATTCCGACCTTCGTTAATGGCCGATTTGATCGTAGCAAAGTTATCATCCACCAATATCAAGGAAGAAGCCTCCTTGGCAACATCAGTCCCGGTTATACCCATCGATATGCCGATATCCGCCGATTTGATCGCAGGAGCATCATTGACTCCATCTCCTGTCATCGCCACGACATGTCCTTTATTTTGGAGCGCCTTTACGATTTTCAATTTATGCTCCGGAGAGACACGGGCAAATACCGAAACACTTTCGACTATTTCCTCAAGCTCCCCTACATCCATGTCGGCCAATTGCCGTCCTTCAAGGACAAGGTCTTTTCCTTTTAATATGCCCAATTCTTTAGCTATTGCCTTTGCGGTGATGACATGGTCGCCAGTGATCATGACGGTTTTGATTCCCGCTTCCCGGCATTCCTTGACAGCCTGCTTCACTTCCGGACGCGGCGGATCAATCATGCCCTGAAGTCCCATGAAGGTCAAATTACGCTCAGCTTCCGTTTCATGAAGCAGGATCGTCCCTTTCGGAAGAGGCTTATAACCGACCGCAATCATCCGAAGTGCCTGTGAAGCAAGCTCATTCATGTCCTGCTGCACCCTTTCCTTATTTTCACGGTTGAATATTTCCGACCTGTCTTCCCAAAGAATCGTGTCGCACTTTGCCATCAAAACATCAGGCGCTCCTTTTACGATGACGAAATGATTGTCTTTTTCATCCTTCACAATCACACTCATCATTTTACGGCTTGAATCAAACGGGAACTCCTTCACGATCGTAAACCTTTTGGAGAGGTGCTCCCTCGTCAAGCCTGCTTTCATCGCCGCGACCAACATGGCCCCTTCTGTCGGATCTCCGTCCAATACATGCCGTTTTCCCTTCTCATTCAACTCGGCTTTGTTACAGAGCATCCCGAACGTGATGATCTGAAGCAGGGCATTATGGTTTTTCGGCGCAACAGAAACACCCCTTAAGGAAAACTCGCCGACCGGATTGTATCCAGTCCCGCTGACATCCCATGTTTTCCCCCCGCTCCAGACTTTCGTAACCGTCATCTTGTTTTGCGTAAGTGTCCCCGTCTTGTCCGAGCAAATCACGGTGGCGCACCCAAGCGTTTCAACAGCAGGAAGTTTGCGGACAATCGCTTTTTGTTTGATCATGCGCTGAACGCCCAAGGACAAGGCTACAGTAACGATGGCAGGCAAGCCTTCCGGAATTGCGGCAACGGCAAGGGATACCCCAGCTAAAAACATCGTATAAAGGTCATGTCCTTGAATGACGCCTGTGAGTACGACAATGACCGTCAATATCAAGGCGGTGATGATCAATATTTTCCCCAATTGCTCCAGCCGGCGTTGCAGTGGCGTTTCTTTCGTTTCTGCAGTCTGCAGCAAGTCGGCAATCTTGCCCATCGCCGTGTCCATCCCCGTAGCGATGACAATTCCCACTCCATTCCCCCTTGTGACCATCGTCCCCATAAAAGCCATGTTCTCCTGATCTCCGATACCTTCATCCTCATTCAGCAATGGTTCGGAGCATTTAACGGCAGGAAGCGATTCCCCAGTAAGTGCCGATTCCTCAATTTCAAGGCTTGAATGGCCGACGATCCGTAAATCCGCCCCTATCCTATCACCGCTTGAAAATTTCAGGATATCCCCCACGACAACCTCTCTTGAAGGTACCTTCAGCCAACTGCCGTCCCGTAGTACATTCACTTGCGGCGCCGCCATTTCCTTAAGGGCATCGAGAGATTTTTCAGCCTTCCGTTCTTGGAAGAAACCGAGCAATCCATTTAAAAAAACAATCGCCATGATGGCAATCGCATCAATATATTCTCCCAAGATCCCGGATACTAAGGTAGCGGCAAGTAAAACGATGACCATGAAATCCTTGAATTGTGCAAAAAACAATAGGATGGCTGACTGTTTTTCGCCCTCCTTCAATTCATTGTACCCATGCTTATGCAGCCTGTCCTTTACTTCATCATCGTCCAAACCGTGTGTAACGTTTGTTTGAAGCGCTTTTTCCATCTCTTGATTATTCATTTCCTTGAACTCCATCAAGTATCACACATCCCTTTGAGTAGAATGATATAGGCCCCTGTATACATCTTAAACAGGCGCTTTTTCTTTACTCACCAAACACCTGCCCGCTTATCGATACATAAAACAACCTGCTCTTCTTCCATGATTATTCAGACTCGTCCAAAATAATGCTATAATTAAACAGAATTGCGGAAAGAAGAATGGTCCCCATAATTATGGCTTATTCGAACCCTTGCAAGTAGCAAGGGCATCAAGCCTGATAACTCCAGTAACGCGGTAATTAGGATTAAGAAATATTGCCGGACCATGCTAGCACATTTAGAAAATGGAGTATCATAGAAAATCTTATGTAAAGGAAGTAAAAATAGAATGTCATTCGATGGATTATTTACAAAAGCGATGACCGAAGAAATCGCTTCTATATTAAAAGGCGGTCGGATCAACAAGGTACATCAGCCATACAAAAATGAAGTGATATTGGTGGTTCGTGCAGGAGGGAAGAACCATAAGCTCCTCTTATCAGCACATCCAAGCTATTCAAGAGTGCAATTGACGGAAGAAAGCTATGAAAATCCAAAAGAAGCACCCATGTTCTGCATGCTTCTGCGAAAACATCTTGAAGGCTATACAATAGAAGATGTTTATCAATATGAACTCGATCGGATGATCATTTTGGAAGTGAAGGGCCGTAATGAGCTTGGGGATATTTCGCAAAAGCAACTGATCATTGAAATTATGGGACGTCACAGCAACATTGTACTAGTTGATAAAGAACGGAACATGATATTGGACAGCATTAAGCATGTCTCATATGCGGTGAACAGTTACCGTGCCATATTGCCAGGTCAGGAATATAAAGTGCCTCCAGCCCAAGAGAAGATTAATCCCTTCGAGGCCACGGAAGACGATATCAGAAAAAAACTGGATTTCAATGCAGGGAGGCTTGACAGACAGCTTGTCGCCAGCTTTTCAGGAATTTCACCTTTAGTAGCAAAGGAAGCCGTCTACCGTGCTGATTTGGCCAACAGCATCACCCTTCCTGCCGCTTTTTCAAGCCTTATTGAAGAAATATCGGCACAAAAATATACGGCGACGATTAAAAAAGATGGCAATAAAGAAGTTTTTTATATGCTTCCACTTGAACACCTGGGTGAAACACAACGGACGTTTCCTTCATTAAGCGAAATGCTGGACAGATATTACTTCGGCAAGGCTGAACGAGATCGAGTTAAACAGAAGAGCCAGGATGTGGAACGGTTCATTTCAAATGAAATCGAAAAGAATTCAAAAAAAATCGGCAAGCTCGAACGTACGTTAAAAGATACGGAACGCGGTGAACAGTATCAATTGTTCGGTGAGCTGCTTACAGCTAATCTTTATCAAATGCAAAAAGGCATGAAGGAGATTGAGGTTTCCAATTATTATGATGAGGAGCAAGGTACGATTACGATTCCGCTTGACCCGTTAAAAAACCCGTCCGATAATGCCCAAAAATACTTCTCCAAATACCAAAAGTCCAAAAATGCGGTCGGAGTGGTCCAAGAACAAATCGAAAAGACGAAATTGGAATTATCCTACTTCGAAGCCCTGCACCAGCAACTTCAATCAGCTTCGCCCAGGGATATAGAGGAAATACGCGAGGAGCTCCAGGAAGAAGGCTACATACGCCAAAAAAAGAAAAAAGGCATGAAAAAGCCTGCCAATGCCAAACCGCAGCTTGAAACCTATCATGCTACAGATGGGGATCTCATTTTTGTCGGAAAGAATAATAAACAAAATGACTATTTAACGAACAAATTTGCACGCCGGGATGAAATCTGGCTTCATACGAAAGACATCCCGGGATCACATGTCGTGATCCGAAATGAATCACCCAGCGAAGAAACGATAAAAGAGGCAGCCGTTTTGGCAGCTTTCTTCAGTAAAGCCAAACAATCGAGCTCTGTTCCCGTTGACTTCACTCAAGTCCGCCATGTCAAGAAACCGAATGGCTCCAAGCCCGGTTTCGTAATCTATGAACAGCAGCAAACCGTATACATCACTCCGGATGCCGATACTGTCATCCGCTTAAAGGAAGCGATAAAACAGTAAAAAAATGGAGGCGTCCCAATCATGAGTGATTGGGACGCCTTCATTTTCATGCGGAAATCCAAGCTGTATCCGCTGGATTCTCGCGCCATTTTTTAAGCTTTTCCAATTCATCCGCCGTGATGTATCCTTTTTCATTAGCGACTTTGATCAATGTTGAATAGTCGCTCAATGAATGGTTCGTGATGCCTTCCGCACTTAACTTTTCTTTTCCCTTTTCCAATTCGTAGGTAAAGATCGAAACGACTCCAAGAACCTCGCATCCCGCTTCTTTCAGTGCATTTACAGCGGTGATCACACTGCCTCCGGTTGATATCAAATCTTCCACGACCACCACTTTTTGTCCCGGAACGGCTCTGCCCTCGATTTGATTTCCCTTTCCATGCCCCTTCGCTTTAGAGCGGACATAGCACATCGGTGCATTTAATTTTTCGCTCACCCAGGCTGCATGCGGAATGCCGGCAGTAGCGGTACCTGCAATCAGATCAGCTTCCGGGAAATGCTGCTCAATCAAACCCTTTAATCCTTCCGCGATTTCCGTACGCACCGTTGGGTAAGAAAGGGTTAAGCGGTTATCACAATAAATCGGTGATTGAATTCCTGATGCCCAAGTGAAAGGGTCATTCGGCTGCAGGTACACTGCTTTTATTTCCAATAGATGTTCGGCAATCGTTTCGTTTAACATGTTATTCCCTCCCAAGCTGCTTTCATTTCCAAATACGCCTTCAATGGATCATGTGCCTTTGTTATCGCTCTACCTACGACGATGGCATCCGCTCCAAAGCCCCTTGCCTGTTCAGGTGTGGCAATTCTAGTTTGGTCATGCACCTTGGCGCCGGCACTTCTGATTCCAGGTGTAATGGTTAGAAATCCTTGGCCGATGCGATCGTGGATTTCCTTCACTTCATGAGTGGAGCATACAACGCCATCCAAGCCAGCCTGCTGCGTAAGCCTTGCATAACGGAGGACAGACTCCGAAAGAGAACCGGCGATGTTTTGTTCCATGTTCATTTGTTCCTCGGAAGTGCTCGTCAGCTGTGTTACCGCTATGCATAACGGACGTTCTTTCCCTGCAGGAGTCCCCTTATCAAGACCCTCCAAAGCTGCTTCC
The DNA here is from genome assembly GCF_030271255.1 of Peribacillus folii. Classification (GTDB taxonomy): domain Bacteria; phylum Bacillota; class Bacilli; order Bacillales; family DSM-1321; genus Peribacillus. The sequence continues at coordinate 214,658 of NZ_JASJOM010000003.1, read as the reverse complement.
ATCATTTTTTGGCCACCCGCTGCATGTACATTAACCATATCGGCACCTAAAGTGGCCAAACCTGCCATGGCCATTTTGACCGTATTGGGAATGTCATGCAGCTTCAAATCAAGAAATACATCATGGCCCCGTTCCTTAATCGAGGAAATGATGGACGGTCCATTTTGATAAAATAGTTCCATCCCTACTTTAAGTGCCAGTTTTTCCGCCGGGAACTGACTCAGGAATCGTTCCGTTTCGATGATATCAGGAAAATCAAGGGCGATAATTAGCGACTGCTTCATTCTGCTTCCAGCTCCTTCCTGTGCATTGTGAAATATGGTCATATCCGAGCTCGTCCAGCAATTTCGGCAATTCATCGATGATGGTCGGGCATACAAAAGGATCGACGAAGTTCGCTGTTCCGACAGCTACCGCACTGGCACCAGCATAGAAAAACTCGATGACATCTTCCGCTGTAGCGATTCCGCCCATGCCGATAATCGGAATCGACACTTGTTGGCTCACCTCATAAATCATCCGGAGGGCAACGGGTTTTATAGCAGGACCTGATAACCCGCCCGTCCTGTTCGAAAGGATCGGCTTACCCGTTTTTAAATCCAACCTCATGCCGACCAAGGTATTGATCATTGTCAGCCCATCGGCACCGCCTTGTTCTACCGCTTTGGCCATTTCCACGATATCACTGACATTCGGGGAAAGCTTCACATATACTGGCACAGATGATACCTCCTTGACGGCCTTGGTAACCTCTTTGGCAACTTCTGGTACCGTACCGAAAGCGATGCCACCTTCCTTTACGTTAGGACAGGAAATATTCAATTCGAGTGCTTTGACATTCCCAACCTTACTGATTTCACGGGCGACCTTTACATAGTCAGCTATTTGTGACCCTGCAACGTTAGCGATGATTGGGACCTCGTACCCTCCAAGCCAAGCCAGCTCTCCATGGATTACCTTGTCGAGGCCTGGATTTTGCAGGCCGATGGCGTTCAGCATGCCCGATGAGGTTTCCGCAACACGCGGGGTCGGATTTCCGAACCTAGGCTCCGGTGTTGTCGCTTTAATCATGATGGCCCCTAGAACATCCAAATCGAAGAACTGGCTGTATTCACGACCGAATCCAAAGCAGCCAGAGGCAGGCATGATCGGATTTTTCAAATGCAAGCCGGGTAGCTCAACTGAAAGTCTGCTCATAATACCACCTCTCCTGCCCGGAACACGGGTCCATCACTGCACACTTTTTTATAACTGAATCCAGCTGGATCATCTCCTGTATGGCACACACAGGCAAAGCAGGCGCCTATTCCGCAGCCCATTCTTTCCTCAAGGGACAGGTATAGCTTTTTCTCGCGATAGCCTGCTTCCAAAGCTTTCAGCATCGGCGTCGGCCCGCAAGAATAGATCGTAGTGAATACCTGCTCGAGCTTGTCTATCACAGTCGTAACGAACCCTGCCGTTCCATATGAACCATCCACTGTGGCAATATACGTATCACCCAATTCACTAAACTCTTTTTCGTAAAAGATCGCCGACTTCGTTTGAAAGCCCAATACATGGATGACCTTCACCCCGTTGGCGACGAGCATTTGTGATAGTTGATAAAGGGGGGGAACCCCAATCCCGCCTCCTACCAATAACACCGTTTCCCCTTCTTTCGCTTCATGAAGGGGGAACCCATTGCCAAGCGGACCAAGGATATCGACCGCTTCAGCCTGTTTACGCTGCGATAACAGGGTCGTTCCTTTTCCTTCAGCCCGGTATATCATCGTAAACCGTTTTTCATTGCTGTCATAAGAAGAAATGGAAATCGGGCGTCGTAACAATGGCTCTGTGCCTTCTGTTGTCTTGACTTGGACAAACTGGCCAGGCTGGTACATTTCTGCTACCAGTTCACCTTGCAGGGTAAGTTCAAAGATGGATGGGGCCAGTTCTTTATGAGTTAACACCTTCATTCTTTCCTTCTTGATCATATATAGCTCACCTCACGGCTTTTTTCCATTTTGCCCATCGCTTCTGCAGAGAAGGTCATGGATTCGATCACTCTTAAAATCGCTTCGGCCGTATCGAGTGATGTTAGGCATGTCACTCCATTTTCAACCGATTCACGGCGAATCCGGAATCCATCACGTTCAGGCTGTTTTCCTTTTGTCAAAGTATTGATGACGAACTGAGCTTCCCCGTTTCTGATGACATCAAGCAGGTTTCTGCCTTCTTCGCCGATTTTACCGACAATCGCAGCAGGGATGCCCGATTGCTTCAAATGCGACGCAGTACCGCTTGTGGCAATCAGCTTAAAGCCAATATTATGGAACCGTCTTGCCAATAGCAGTGCCTCTTGCTTATCCTTATCCGATATTGTTAATAAGACCGAGCCATGTCCTTTAATTTTGAACCCGGAGGCGACCAGCCCTTTATATAAGGCTTTTTCAAGCGTGCTATCTTTTCCCATCACTTCACCGGTCGATTTCATTTCAGGTCCGAGGGAAATATCTACACCTCTTAATTTTGCAAAAGAGAAGACCGGCACTTTTACGTAAACCCCCGATTGTTCTGTCACTAATCCGGATTGGTAACCTTGTCTTTCCAGCGAGTGGCCAAGGATTACCTTCGTGGCTAAATTTGCCATTGGCACATTCGTAATTTTACTTAAGAATGGGACCGTCCTGCTTGAACGCGGATTGACTTCAATGACATATACTTCATCGTTGCTGATGACATATTGAATGTTCAGAAGACCAATGATATTCAAGCCTTTTGCCAGTCTTGTTGTATAGTCGATGATCACTTCTTTTTGTTTTTCCGTTAAATTCTGTGGCGGATAGACGGCAATTGAATCTCCCGAGTGGACGCCCGCACGCTCGATATGTTCCATAATCCCTGGTATGACGACCGTTTTTCCATCAGATATCCCATCGACTTCGACTTCTTTACCCGTCAAGTAGCGATCGATCAGAACGGGATGGTCCGGATTGATTTTCACGGCATTTTTCATGTAATGCAGCAATTCTTCTTGCTTATAGACGATTTCCATCGCTCTTCCGCCGAGTACATATGACGGCCTGACCAAGACGGGATAGCCGATATCTTCCGCAATGACGATTGCTTCGGCAACGGATGTAGCGGTTTTGCCCTTAGGCTGCGGTATGCCCAAATCCTTTAGGGCCCTCTCGAATTTATTGCGGTTTTCCGCTCTGTCGAGATCTTCCAATGAAGTGCCGAGTATCTTCACGCCTCTTTCAACCAATCCCTCCGCAAGGTTGATGGCCGTTTGTCCTCCAAATTGGACGATGACTCCTTCCGGTTTTTCCAAATCGATGACATGCATCACATCTTCCAATGTTAAAGGTTCAAAATAAAGTTTGTCGGAGATGCTGAAATCCGTTGAAACCGTCTCTGGATTATTGTTGACGATGATTGCTTCATAGCCTGCTTCTTTGATGGCCCAGACGGAATGTACAGTCGCATAATCGAATTCAACGCCTTGGCCGATCCGGATCGGACCTGAACCAAGGACGATGACGCTTTTCTTATCAGTTACGATGGATTCATTTTCATCTTCGTATGTTCCATAGAAATACGGTGTTTCCGATTCGAATTCCGCAGCACAAGTATCGACCATTTTGTATACCGGGACGATTCCTCGTTGTTTCCGATATTCATATACTTCAATTTCGGGAACGTTCCAGATTTCTGCAATCGTTTTGTCAGAAAAACCAAGTTCTTTGGCTTTTTGCAGCACGTCACAATCAAAGGAATGCTCCAGCAGCTCCTTTTCAAAGTCAATGATTTTTTTCAGCTTATGGAGGAAGAATAAATCAATTTGGCTCCATTCATGAATGGTTTCGATCGTTTTGCCCCTTCTTAGCGCTTCGCCGATATAGAATAACCGCTCATCTCCAGCTTTACGGATCCGTTTTTCAATTTTTTCATCCTCAAACTCGTCATTCAATTCGAGATGATATATGCCGGCTTCAAGGGAACGCACAGCTTTCAGGATCGATTCTTCGAAGGTACGGCCTATGGCCATGACTTCTCCCGTCGCCTTCATTTGGGTACCGAGCCTGCGATTGGCACTTTCGAACTTATCGAATGGCCAGCGCGGGATTTTCGTTACAACATAATCCAATGCCGGTTCAAAATTCGCATAGGTTTTGCCCGTGACCGGGTTCATCATTTCATCAAGTGTCAAGCCAACCGCGATTTTTGCTGCAAGCTTGGCAATCGGATACCCGGTTGCCTTTGAAGCAAGCGCTGACGAACGGCTCACCCTCGGGTTCACTTCAATAACGTAGTATTGATAGCTATTTGGATCCAGGGCTAGCTGAACATTGCATCCTCCTTCAATTTTCAGGGCACGGATAATTTTCAAGGATGTATTTCTAAGCATTTGGTACTCTCTATCACTTAATGTTTGGCTTGGTGCCGCAACAATTGAATCCCCCGTATGGACGCCGACAGGGTCGAAGTTCTCCATATTACAAACGACAATGGCATTATCGTTCGAATCACGCATCACTTCATATTCCACCTCTTTGAAACCGGCAATGCTTTTCTCGAGCAGACACTGGTGAACGGGACTGCTTTTCAGGCCGCCCTCCACGATCTCGATCAGTTGCTCTTCGTCATCGCAAATCCCGCCGCCCGTTCCGCCAAGCGTAAAGGCCGGGCGAACGATGACCGGATAACCTACCCGTTCAACAAACTTATACGCTTCTTCCAGGTTATGAATGATGTCACTGTCAGGAACCGGTTCCCCAAGATCGTTCATCAAAGTTCGGAAAAGGTCCCGGTCTTCCGCTTGCTGAATCGCGGAAAGCTTCGTCCCAAGAATCTGCACATTGCATTCTTCCAGGATTCCCGCTTCTGACAGTTCAACCGCCATATTCAGCCCGGTCTGTCCGCCAAGCGTAGGTAACAGTGCATCAGGACGCTCTTTACGAATGATTTTGCTGACAAATTCCAATGTGATCGGTTCGATATAAACCGCATCAGCCATTTCACTGTCTGTCATGATCGTAGCAGGGTTGGAGTTAATCAGGATTACTCGGTATCCTTCTTCCTTCAAGGCCATGCATGCTTGCGTTCCTGCATAATCGAATTCGGCGGCCTGCCCGATGACAATCGGACCCGAGCCGATCACTAGGATGCTTTTTATATCATTGCGTTTTGGCATGTTTTTTCCCCCTTGGTAGTTGCAGTCTCGATCATTTGTATAAATTCATTAAATAGGTAGTTGGCGTCTTCCGGTCCAGGTGAAGCTTCAGGATGGTACTGTACCGTGAAGGCTGGATATTTCTTATGTCGCAGGCCTTCGATTGTATCGTCATTCAATGCCTTATGGGTCACCATAAGCTCCGTCCGCTCGATGGAAAGCGGTTCAACCGTATATCCATGATTTTGGGAAGTGATGGATACCTTTCCGGTACGAAGATCCTTTACTGGATGGTTCGAGCCGCGATGGCCGAATTTTAGTTTTTCCGTATCTGCTCCATTTGCAAGGGCGAAAAGTTGATGGCCCAAACAGATTCCGAATAACGGCACTTTTGTTTGGATCGTGCGTATCATTTCAATCGTCTCTTGTACACTTTTCGGATCTCCAGGTCCGTTAGAAAGCATCACGCCGTCCGGGTGGTATTGCAACACTTCCTCAGCCGTGACGTTATAAGGGACGACGACTACATCACAGCCGCGCTTCGTCAGTTCCCGTAATATTCCATGCTTCATGCCATAGTCAACAAGAACGACCCTGTGCCCCCTGCCTGGGCTTGAATATGGCGCTTTCGTAGAAACCTGCTTCACTTGGTTCGTTGGGATCACGGTTGCTTTCAACTGGGAAATGACTTCTTGGGCATCTTTGTTAATGTTGCAGATCGCACCTTTCAGGGCACCTGATTTCCTGATGATCCTTGTCAGCTTCCTTGTATCGATTCCGCTTATTCCAGGTATGTTCTTCATTCTCAAAAATTCATCTAGTGATGTTTGGCTGCGCCAGTTGGAAGGATGGTCTGCCGCCTCTTTGACGATAAAGCCTGCTATCGCTGGGTTTATTGATTCAAAGTCGTCTCGATTGATCCCGTAATTACCAATTAATGGGTATGTCAGTGTGACGATTTGGCCACAATATGATGGATCGGAAAGTATTTCCTGGTATCCGGTCATTCCTGTGTTAAACACGACCTCGCCGATTTTTTCCACGTCCCCGCCGAATGCTTCTCCAAGGAAAATCGTTCCATCTTCCAAAATTAGCTGTCTTTTCATTGTTGAACACGTCCTTTTTCCCAAGCTATTTTTCCTTCAGAAATCGTCATGACCGGCCAGCCATAGCATTTCTTATCATTGAAAGGTGTATTTTTACCTTTTGATGCAAACTCTTCTGCATTAATTTCTTTTTCAACTTCCAGGTCGATGAGCACGATATCGGCTATAGCACCTTCCTTCAGTTCCCCATATGGAAGGGAGAAGCTTTCAGATGGCTTGATCGTCAAGAAGTCGACCAATTGCTTTAAAGTCAAAACTTCCTTTATGACCAATTCGGTATATAACAGCGGAAAGGCTGTTTCCAACCCTACTATGCCAAAAGGAGCCAGCTGCATTCCTTGTGCTTTTTCCTCGGCTCCATGTGGAGCATGGTCCGTTGCAATGAAATCGATGGTTCCGTCAAGCAGCCCTTCAATCAATGCGTCTCGATCTTCACGCCCTCTTAATGGAGGGTTCATTTTATAATTGGCATCAAGCCCCGGTATATCATCCTCACACAATAATAAGTGATGCGGGGTAACCTCGGCGGTGACCCGAATGCCTGCACGTTTTGCATCGCGTACGATTCTGACCGATTCCTTCGTCGAAATGTGGCAAACGTGGTAATGGCAGTCTGCCGCTTCCGCAAGGAGGATATCCCTGGCAATATGTACAGCTTCGCAAACAGACGGAATTCCATTGATTCCCTGTTCTTTGGAGAATCTTCCTTCATGGACGGAGCCTTTGTTGATCAAGCTATTATCTTCACAATGAGCGACAATCGCCATATCTTGGGCGGCAGCCCGTTTCATCGCCTCAAGCATCATCCCCGCTTCTTGAATCCCTACGCCGTCGTCCGTAAAAGCGAAGGCACCCGTTTGTTTCAAGGAAGCAAAGTCCGTCAATTCTTTGCCCGCTTCCCTTATCGTAATCGATGCATAAGGAAGGACCCGTACATGTGCCGTTTCTTCGATTTTCCGATTAAGCGCTTCTAAGTGCTCCACCGTATCCGGGACCGGCCTTGTGTTAGGCATCGCAGCAACCGTCGTGAAACCGCCCCTTGCTGCTGCAAGCGTACCGCTTTCGATCGTTTCCTTATGCTCGCCGCCCGGTTCGCGTAAATGGACGTGGAGGTCAATGAACCCTGCTGTAATGAGCATCCCTTTTGCATCCACTACGCTGCAATTATCCGTTGCCAAATCCTCGCCGATTTTCGTGATGACCTTACCTTCCATTTCAATGTCCGCTTTTTTGAATGAATTATGGTTATCTAGCAATACTCCATTTTTGATGACAGTTTTCATGGTACATTCCCCCTTCGGTTTGTTCGAGCACATTTTTCAATACGGCCATTCTGATGAACACGCCATTTTCCATTTGTTTGAAAATTCTTGAGCGGCTGCATTCGACTAAATCACTGTCAATTTCGACACCGCGGTTTATTGGTGCAGGATGCATGATGATTGCATCCTGTTTCATATTTTTTTCACGTTTCTTCGTCAGGCCATAGCGTTTGAGATAGTTTCCATTTGCGTGCTCGTATTGTTCACTATGCCTTTCATGCTGGATCCTGAGCAACATGACCACATCCGAAGTCGCTATCGCTTGATCGATGTCTTCATACCTGCCCAAGCCATTGTCTCCGTCAAACCACTCAGGCGGACCTGAGAATACGACCTCTGCCCCTAAACGTGTTAATGCTTCAGCATTGGATTTGGCAACACGGCTATGCCTCACATCGCCGATTATCGCAATCTTCAGACCTTTGAAACTATCAAACTCTTGCTTTATCGTCAATAAGTCGAGCAATGACTGGGTTGGGTGATTACCGCATCCATCTCCGGCATTGATTATCGGGATCCTTACCTTCTCTTTCAATTCGTCAAAAAAATTATCCTGTTCATGCCTGATGATCAAGGCATGGACGCCTATTGCCTCAAGCGTTTTGACCGTGTCATACAAGGTTTCTCCTTTTAATACCGATGATGTGCCGGCATCAAAAGGGATGACCTCCAGGCCCAGTTTCCTTTCCGCCATTTCAAAACTTGATTTGGTCCGTGTGCTTGGTTCAAAGAAAAGATTGGCAACCATCGTTTGCAGCTTAGGATTCCAGCTCGACCCGTTGGCAAAAGTTTCTGCTTCATGGAGAATTCCTTCAATTTCCGTTACGGTCAGCTCATTCATTGTGAATAATTTTTTCATTACTCCTGCTCCTTTCACAATCGTGCTGCGGGGCATAATAAAACACCCCGCCTTTCAAGGACAGGGTGTAGGTCATAGAGACGAGCGAGAACAAGGGCATGTGACTATAGCTTTATCCCGTTCTCATTCATCTTTACAGCAACACCCTTTTAAGCCTCTCTGGACTTCTTTTAAAAGGTGATCTATTTTTATTCGGTTTAGTTATTTTCCAAAGATATCCTCCGGAATTTTCTTCCGGTCGGGTAAGATCAGGTTGAGAACGATTCCGACGATTGCCGAAAGTGCCATTCCGGAAAGCGATACCGTTTCCGAAAGCTGCACGAATGCTCCCCCGATTCCCAATACCAGAATGACTGAAGCGATCATCAGGTTTCTTTTTTTGTCAAAATCTACTTTATTATCAACCAGCATCCTCAGTCCGCTTGAAGCGATGATCCCGAAGAGCAGGATTGAAATTCCTCCCATAACCGCTGTAGGTATCGAACTGATGACCGCTGAAATCTTACCGTTGAAGCCAAAGAAGATTGCAGCCAGCGCTGCCCCGCCGATGATATACACGCTGTATGCCTTTGTCATCGTCAGAACTCCGATATTTTCACCATATGATGTCAGCGGCGGTCCTCCAATGAAGGACCCTATCATGATACCAGCCCCATCACCCAGGATCGAGCGATGCAAGCCGGGCTTTTCCAAGAAGTTTCTGCCGACTACCTTACTTAAAACCATCTGGTGTCCGATGTGCTCGGATAAGGTGACGATGGCAACGGGCACCATGATGGCAATGACTTCCCATGAGAAGGTCGGAGTATAGGTGACATATGGGAGCATGAAATCAGGCATTTCAAACCATTTCGCTTTCTGGATGGGCGCGTAATCGATAATTCCCGCAATGGCCGAACAGCCGTAGCCGACTATGATCCCCATTAATATTGGAATCAAGTTAAGGAACCCTTTAAAGAATACGTTGCAAATGATGGTTACCGCCAATGTAATAAGCGCTATTACTATATACGTCACGCTGTATTCATGCTTCGGATCATACATGGCCATGTCTACGGCCGTTCCGGCAAGGCTTAGCCCGATTACGATGATGACCGGACCTACCACGACTGGAGGAAGTATGTTCATTAACCAGCGCAAGCCGGCCTTTTGGATGACCAAGGCTACTATCCCATATATGAATCCTGCTGCAAAACAGCCAATCATCGCGGCCTCAGGTCCGCCCAACGCCTTTGCAGCGATGATCGGCGTAATGAAAGCGAAGGATGAGCCAAGATAAGCAGGTATCTGCCCCTTCGTTATCAGTAAGTAAGATAATGTCCCCAACCCGCTCGAAACCAATGCAACCGCCGGGCTTAATCCTACCAAGAATGGCACAAGCACCGTCGCGCCGAACATGGCGAACAGATGCTGGATGCTTAGTGTAATCCATTGACCAACCTTTGGCACATCCTCGACATCAAGTACGATGTCCCGTTTCTCTTCTCCCATTTCCGTATCCTCCTCATGATGCATTAAAACGGCAAAAACCCTCTTTGTTTAGACAAAGAGGGCTTCACGGAATGTGCATACCCATAGATAGGCACACATTTTCCCGATTGACTCCCCTTTGCCAGCCTCTCTGGACTGTCTTTAAAAGGGTTATATGAAATTTTCAGCTTATTTATTTTTCTAATATAGTGACTTGGTCTACTTCATCCACTTCAGTCAGTGTTACGGTTATTTTCTCGGACTGTGATGTAGGAACGTTTTTCCCGACGAAATCAGCACGTATCGGAAGTTCCCTATGCCCTCGGTCAACTAATACGGCTAGTTGGATCTGCGAAGGTCTTCCAAGGTCCACCAATGCATCCATTGCCGCTCTGACGGTCCTGCCGGTGAAAAGGACATCATCAACCAAAATCACTTTCTTGTCGCTGATGTTGACCGGAATGTCGGATCCATTTACGACGGGATCGCCATCATTCGTTTTTTTGGAAAGGTCATCGCGATATAGCGTAATATCAAGTTCACCGAGCTGGATAGCCTTACCTTCTATTTGATTGATGCGCCTGGCCAGCCGATCGGCAAGGAAAATCCCGCGGGTACGAATCCCGATTAATACGCAATCTTCAATTCCCTTGTTTTTCTCGATAATCTCGTGGGCAATTCTCGTCAAGGCTCTGCCAATGGCCTGTTCATCAAGTACTATCGCTTTCTCATTCAACATCTCGGCCACCTCGGTCCTTTTTCCTGATAGGTTCCTTCAACAAAAAATCCTCATGCCAAGAAGGCATGAGGATTTTTGACGAAGTAGGTATAATTATCCCACTCGCGTATCCGTTTCCTTCTCAGTCTCTCTGAACTGTGTTAAAGGTTCTTGTTAAGTTGTTATTATAATATATCATAAAGGAGGATTTGTCAATCCTTACTTCTGCGTAACTGTTGAATTAACTGTTCGAACTCTTCCGGAACCGGGGCTTCGAATTCCATATATTCATTTGTCCGGGGATGGATGAATCCCAGAAGGCCGGCGTGCAACGCTTGTCCATCCAGCTTCAATGTCTTCTTCGGTCCATATTTAGGATCCCCTGCAAGCGGGAAGCCAATGTATTTCATGTGAACACGGATCTGATGTGTCCTTCCTGTCTCCAATTGACATTCCACCAAAGTGAAAGCATTAAAGCGTTCGATGACACGGAAATGTGTGACGGCATTTTTGGAATTCGAGTCCGTCACGGTCATGCTTTGACGATCCTTTTTATCCCTGCCGATCGGTGCGTCGATCGTTCCGAAATCATGCGGAATCACGCCATGGACAACTGCTTGGTACTTACGGGTGACCGTCTTGTCAACAAGCTGCTGGACAAGTTTTTCATGCGCCATGTCGTTTTTGGCAACCATCAATAGACCGGATGTATCTTTATCAATTCGATGGACGATGCCGGGACGCATCACGCCGTTAATGCCCGACAGGTCTTTACAATGGGCCATCAAACCATTTACCAACGTACCTGTTACATGTCCAGGTGCGGGGTGGACGACCATTCCGCTCGGTTTGTTGACTACAAGGACATCTGCATCTTCATAATAGATATCCAGGTCCATTTCCTCTGCCACTGCATCCAATTCCTCAAGGTCGGGAATCGTCACTTCGATCGTATCTCCAGGGATTGATTTGTAATTCGTTTTTATGGCCAGGCCATTCACTAATACGAGGTCATCTTTAATCCATTGCTGGACTTGCGTGCGCGACCATTCCTCGTTCAAAGTGGAAAGTGCCTTATCAATCCTGACACCTTTTAGTGTTTCATCGATGCTGTATAACCTTTTATCCATTATTTTTCTCCTTAGCGTTTTTTTCTTCTAAAAACATATGAATCACGAGCAGTCCGACTCCAACCGAAAGCGATGCATCGGCAACGTTAAATACCGGAAAACTGTAGCTGAAAATATAGGTATGAACGAAATCCACCACTTCCTGGCGAGCGATGCGATCGATGAAGTTACCGATTGCGCCCCCTAGCATGAGGGCAAGGGCCGCTCCAAGCAAACGGCTTTGCTTTGCCATTTTCTGAATATAGTAGACAAGTCCAATAATGACAGCGATGGTGATGATGTAGAAAAACCACATTTGTCCTTGTAGAATTCCCCATGCTGCCCCACGATTACGATGCGAGGTAATATATAGAAGGTTTTCAATAATTTCAATGCTTTCTCCGTACTCCATTTTTTTCACAATCATCCATTTTGTCAGCTGATCGAGAGCAATGACCAAAAGGGCAATTAAATAATAAAACACATTTTTTCCCCCAAACTAATCAAATCTTCACTTTTGAATTGTAGCATAAACTAGAAATAATGACTAATACGAAAAGTATAAAGCATAGCATTATCTGTTATAGGGTGCGCCTTATTTTCATTCTCACCATTAAATTAACATGAAATTCCATATCGTATTTATAGGGAACAACAACATGGTAGAAAAAGTTGTAATAATGGAGTTTGTCTACAGTTTTGCAGTTTATACCTTAGATCGTTCCACACCACGGTAGGCCTCCCTTTCCGCGGGCGGTCCGTGAGCCTTCTCGGCTTTTTGCCTGAAGTGCCTCACGTAAACAAGTGAAAATTGTGATTGCCACATATTGGACAATCGGTACTTTGTCCATTCTATCTGCATTTGAACAAAAGCCAGTTTCCTTAATTGCCGACAGTTTTGAGTTTCGACTTCGCACGCCGCTTTCCACTTAAACAAGGAAATTGTAAAGAGATTAATCTTATACATGTTTACTAACAAAAGAATCCTTTCGCAAAAATGACATGTATGCATTAAACCTGGAATGGGCTTACCTGACCCAAATTCCAATGATAAATCAAAAAGGCTTCGAAATATGTTCATTTCGAAGCCTTTTTGTAGGCAAACTGACCGGAACCCTTCATAAAGGGTCCCGTGTTTCACTTGGAATCATTGATTCACATAATGCTCTTTGACAACTGTTGCACAACGCGGGCAGAGGGTTGGATGCTCTTTCACTTGGCCAACTTGCTTGGAAACATTCCAGCAACGCTCACATGTTTCACCTTCAGCTTTTGTGACCACGATTGCGATGTCTTCAAGCTTAACTGCTTCTGATGGTGCACTTGACACATCTCCAGCAAGTTCAAATTCTGAAACGATGAATAATTGTTCAAAGCTCTCCCTGATGCTATCGAGCAGGTTTTTCGTTTCTTCATTCACGTAAACCATCACTTTCGCGTTCAGCGATTTACCGATGATTTTTTGATTGCGCGCTTCTTCTAATGCTTTTAGTACATTGTCACGCACGTTCATGAATGCCGTCCATTTTTCTTCAATGGCTTGTGCATCATCAACGGAAATTTCCTCAGGCATCAATGTCAATTGGACACTTTCTTCCGTGACACCAGGAATGAACGCCCATACTTCATCAGCCGTATGCGATAGGATTGGCGACACCAATTTCGTCAAGCTAACCAATGATTCGTATAGGACAGTTTGAATCGCCATACGTTCTTTGCCGTTTGGTGCTTCACAATATAAAATGTCTTTCGCATAATCAAGATAAAACGAGCTCAAATCCTGAGTACAGAAATTATTGACCATATTATAAATGGTCGCAAACTCATAATTTTCATAACTTGATTTGGACTGAGTGATTAGCTTATTCAATTTAACGAGCATGTATCGATCGACTTCAGGCAGTTCCTCGATTGCCACTTTATCGGTTTTTGGATTGAATCCATCCAAATTCCCTAATAGGAAGCGGAAGGTATTGCGGATTTTACGATACACCTCCGAGACTTGTTTAAGGATTGGATCTGAAACCCTGACATCTGATTGGTAATCGACAGAAGCGACCCAAAGGCGTAGAATATCTGCACCAAGCTGATTCATCACCTTGGATGGCAGGACAACATTCCCGATCGATTTACTCATTTTGCGACCTTCTCCATCCAAAGCGAATCCGTGGCTCAGCACGCCTTTGTATGGTGCTTTTCCTGTAACGGCAACGCTTGTTGATAGTGAGGAGTTGAACCAGCCGCGGTATTGATCGGAACCTTCCAGATAAAGATCGGCAGGCCGCTGCAGCTCCTCTCGTTCTTCAAGGACAGCCTGATGGGAGGAGCCGGAGTCAAACCATACGTCCATGATATCCGTTTCTTTTGTGAAGTTGCCATTTGGGCTGCCTTCATGGGTAAACCCTTCCGGAAGCAGATCTTTCGCTTCCCGCTCGAACCAGATGTTTGAACCGTGTTCACGGAACAGGTTTGAAATGTGGGTGATCGTTTCATCCGTGATGATCGGCTCGCCATTTTCTGCATAAAGGACAGGAATAGGGACGCCCCATGCACGTTGACGGGATATACACCAATCTCCGCGGTCACGGACCATATTGAATAACCGCGTTTCGCCCCAAGCTGGAACCCATTTCGTTTCTTCAATGGCTTCAAGGAGTTCACTGCGGAAGTCTTTGATTGACGCGAACCATTGTGCCGTTGCTCGGAAAATCGTCGGTTTCTTCGTCCGCCAGTCATGTGGATAAGAGTGGGTGATGAACGTCAAGTTCAATAACGCTCCAGCTTCCGTTAATGCTTCTGTAATCGGTTTATTCGCTTGATCATAGAATAATCCAGCAAATTCCCCTGCCTCTTCTGTCATGACCCCTTTTTCATCCACAGGGCAAAGTACATCCAGGCCGTATTTTTGTCCGATGATAAAGTCATCTTCACCATGCCCTGGAGCGGTATGCACACAGCCTGTGCCAGCTTCTGTCGTAACGTGTTCACCAAGCATCACTAAAGATTCGCGACCGTAAAGAGGGTGTTTGGCAACAGCGCGATCCAACTCGCTCCCTTTTACCGTTTTCACGATGGCTGGGTTATCCCAGCCTAGCGTTTCCGCAACTGACTCAAGAAGCGCTTCTGCAATCAAAAACTTCTCATTCTCGACTGCAACTACAACGTAATTTAATTGAGGATGCAAGGAAATGCCAAGGTTGGCAGGAATCGTCCATGGAGTTGTCGTCCAAATGATGATTTTAACGCCCTCTTCGATTACACCTTTGCCATCCGTCACTTCAAAAGCTACATAAATGGATGCAGAACGTTTATCTTGGTATTCGATTTCAGCTTCTGCCAGAGCTGATTCACTGGAAGGAGACCAGTAAACAGGTTTTTTCCCTTTATAAATATAGCCTTTTTTCGCCATATCACCGAAGACCTTGATTTGCTGGGCTTCATATTCAGGCTTTAATGTGATGTAAGGGTTATCCCAATCTCCGCGAACCCCAATTCTTTTAAACTGCTCGCGTTGATTGTCGATCTGGCCATAAGCATACTCTTCACATAGCTTCCTGAATTCAGCAACGCTCATTTCTTTCCGCTTTACACCTTTTTTCGTCAGGGCCGTTTCGATTGGAAGGCCATGGGTATCCCAGCCAGGAACGTACGGTGCTTGAAAGCCGCTCATTGATTTGAAGCGGACAATGAAATCTTTTAGAACCTTATTCATTGCGTGACCCATGTGGATGTCACCGTTAGCGTATGGCGGTCCATCATGTAAAATGAATAAAGGGCGTCCTTCCGTTTGCTCTTGAACTTTCTTATAGATATTCATTTCTTTCCATTTATCCTGGATCTCCGGCTCTCGTTTTGGTAGATTTCCGCGCATTGGAAATTCCGTTTTTGGCATCAATAGGGTATCTTTGTATTCCATCATTACATCCTCCATCCGTCTTTACACAAATTCATAGGAACCCCAGACTCATCCAGGCAAAATAAAAAGCCTTCTCATCCCTAAAAAAGGGACGAGAAAGCTTTGCTTCCCGCGGTACCACCCTGCTAGAAGGATTCACAAGTGAATCCAACCTCTTGAGCATTCGTAACGTGAATGAAACGCATCGTCTACTTACTGCAAAAGCAGGTTCAACTCAGAACTCGAGGGTGATCTTCAATCCTTCGCTTATTCCAGGCTTTCACCATCCCCGGTCGCTATTAATAAGTTTGTGAAGAATTTACTTTCCCTGTCATCGTCTAATGTCATCATGAATTGTATTGTTAAAAAATTATATGCGAAAAAAGTGTTGAAAGTCAAGGAATCGTTTAAATTTCCTCTTCCACTCTTTCATTTAATTCTATTTCAGTCGCATCGACTTCGTAGTCAAGAAGATGGTCCCAATCATCATTGTCCAGCAAATCCAGCTGTGCAGCGACAAGCATTTTAAAACGGGTCCGGAACACTTTGGACTGTTTTTTCAAATCTTCGATGTCCATCGCTATTTTCCTTGCCTTCACAAGCGACTCATTGACGATCCGGTCAGCATTTTTCTCGGCTTCCTTAATGATAAGCTTCGCTTCTTTTTGGGCATTGCGCCTTAATTCCTCGGCTGCTTCCTGTGCGACAACAATCGACTTATTAAGTGTGCCCTCTATTGTCGTAAAATGTCCCAAACGATCATACGTTTCGTTCAGTTTATCTTCAAGTTCTTTTTTCTCCCTCAAAATCAGTTCATAATCTTTAATGACCTGGTCGAGGAACTCATTGACTTCATCTTCATCATACCCTCGAAATACTTTATTGAATTCCTTGTTATGTATATCTATCGGGGTTAAGGGCATTACGGCACCTCCAAAACGGTTTCTACTCTAGTATATTAACACTCTATATTCGACATTAAATGTTTAAATCCTGCATAATCTTTAATTATTTTTGCCTGCCTAACGAGATTCTCCACTTATCCTTCTTGGTTTTTCCATCTATCGACATTATTTTGCATCTGCCAAATCCCCTGATGGATAAGGCATCGCCCTCGCGGCATTCTTCAGAAACATTTTCCGTCTGCTTGAAATTGACCTTTACTTTACCTGACGTTATCAAGGATTGCGTTTTTTGCCGTGACATATTAAGCACGGCGGAAAGCACGCTATCCAATCTTAGGGAACTGACGGTGGTGACAAGCTCTTCCCATTTATCTTGGACCTGGATGATATTTCCGATGGGAAGCTGCTTGATGGCAACGGAAGCTTTGCCGATCCTCTCGAGATTTCCTGTGAGATAAGCATCCATCTCCCCGGCCGCAATGAACTGAATATGCTCCTCCGTCACGATTATATCACCGAATTTTTCACGTTTTACCCCAAGTGACATCAATGTCCCAAGTATTTGCCTATGTTCAAGCGTTACAAATTTTTTTGGATAGGAAATATCGTATAAGGAGATATTGAAATCCGATGGTTCAGGAGAGTAATAATCAGGGTAAATGAGCGCACGTTTTCGCTCAACGAATTCGCTCCCGCCATTAAACTGCAGTTTGGCATCCAGATCATTCCCCAATAAGGAAATAAGGATTTCCTGCTGTCGCGGATCAAGAAAATCAGATAATTTCGGAGCGTAAGAATTTTTCACCTGCTCGATCCAATTCATTGCCTGGTCGATGAAATCTTTTTCCTCCGGCCTGAAATGCTGATAAATACTCATGATTGTATAATTTCTCCTTAAGTATCAAGTTAATGGACGTTCTTCTTTATTCCTCTGTTGCCACTACACAGCGGAGGACCTTCCGGCTGTGTAGCACAGAATCCGGTTTAACCCACCAGCGTCTGAAGGTAATGAATGCCATAGCCACTCGCAAAGTTAAGCACCAGAAGGGCAACTAGCGGCGAAAGGTCAATCATGCCAAGCGGTGGTACGAACTTTCTGAAAGGCTCTAAATATGGTTCGCAAATTCTTTCCAGGAATTGACCGATGGATGTCTCCCTTGCATTTGGAAACCATGACATCAATATGTATACGATTAATGCCATTGAATAAATTTCAATTAAGTAATATAAACCTTGAAGCACTGAACTCATTAATCATTACCACCTCGCTTCTTCATAATCCTCATCGACGGCGAAGCCGGTAATATTACCAGAAACATCGACGTTGTCAGGAGTACATAAGAATATATCTGTTCCGATTTTTTGGATATCCCCGCTGATTGCATAGACAGTCCCGCTCAGAAAATCGATGATCCGCTTGCCTTGATCATGCTGGATCCGTTGAAGGTTCACGACAACAGCCCGCCTATTCTTAAGATGGTCGGCTACCTCCTGGGCTTCTGCGTAGGCACGAGGCTCCAATAATACTACTTTAGAAGATTTCTGGACGCTTTGCAAACTTACGATATTCTGATTGGCATTATTCCCTGCTGAAGCTGGCTGCTGCTGTTTTGCTGACTTCACGATCTTTCGTTCAGCCTCCTCTTCTTCCGTCACTTCATCCTTGTACTCATACTCGTCATCCAGTGCGAAATAAGATTTAAATTTTGATACGAACGACATCTTTAGCGTACCTCCTTAAAATTATTCGCCTACAAGTGCTGTACCAATCCTGATCATTGTAGCGCCTTCCTCGATGGCAATCATGAAATCATTGGACATTCCCATGGATAATTCCGTGCACGGCGCATGCTTAAGCCCGGCATCTTGAATCTCCGACTGCAAATTTTTCAGTTTCCGGAAGCACTGACGTAAGACTTGTCCATCATCCGTCAAAGGAGCCATCGTCATCAATCCTGCAACATTCACCTTATCAAAAGCAGCTAGCTCTTCTATGAAGCCCATTGCTGCTTCTGGGTCCAGGCCATGTTTGGATTCCTCACCCGAAACATTCACCTGCACTAAACAGTTTATCGGTTCTTTTGCGCGTTTTTGAATTTCTTCTGCCAAAGAAATGCGATCCAATGAATGGATATAGGTGACTTTATCGATGACATTCTTTACTTTCCGTGTCTGTAAGGAGCCGATATAATGCCAGTTTGGCTTGTCCTTCAGCACCTCGTACTTGTTCAGGAGACCTTCATCCCGGTTTTCACCTAAGTCGCTGATTCCCGCTTCCAAAGCTTCCTTGGCCCTCTCGACCGAAACATACTTCGTCACGGCGATCAACTTTATATCTTCACGGCGCCTGCCGCTATTTTCACATGCCAAATTTATCTTTTCTTCGATGTTATTTAAATTGTCGATTACTTTCACTATTACCTTACATCCTCCTTCCAACCGATAAAGCTCATTAACCTGCCTGTATTCCCTTTATCCCGTCGATGTGAAAAAAACAGGTCGGAATCGCAGCTTGTACAGTAAGACGTAATGCCAATCTGACTGTTTGGAATCCCAGTCTTCTGAAGAACCAATGCATTGAGTCGCTTAAGATCTAGCTGATATTGTCCTTCACTGATTAAATTATATGGCTTTTCGTCATTATCTTCCAGCAAATTCTGCACTAAATCTATCACTTTGTCATCAACTGCATAGCACTTCGGGCAAATGGACGGGCCGATTACGGCAAAGATCTCCGTTTCCTTTATACCCTTCCCCCGCCACGCCTCAACCATTCTTCTTGCTATTCCGTTTACGCTGCCCTTCCAGCCGGCATGCACAACACCGATCATACCATGTGCCGGAGCCGCAAAGTAGAGGGGAACACAGTCTGCATAGCACATTGTCAAAAGAACATTTCGATCCTTTGCATAAAATCCGTCCGTTGATTTGAAGGCAGTATCATAATCCGTTGCGCCTCTTCCGCCATCTAGGCTGGTCACTTGCAGGATTTGCGTTTCATGCGTCTGTTCCGCACCTACCCAGCGATCCAGTGGAAAAGAAAGCTTTTCTGCCAAAATCCTGCGATTTTCCTGGACATCCCCCAGGCGATCACCAACATGGAAACCGGTATTCAATGTTTGAAAATCCCCTGAGCTGACTCCCCCATTCTTTGTGGTGAAGCCCGCTACAAGCTGGAGATTTTGCTGTCTCCAGCTGTCAATGAGCATATATTGATCATCTACTAAAACAAATGGCTCTTTCATGCTTTTAACCTCTTCATTTTTAGTCTAGTGTATCATATATTTGTTCACTGCACCTTTAAAACCGTTCATCTTTCAGTTCTGCTTGAAATACTGTCTGATGTTCGACAAGAATGACATCCGCACCAATTTTTTTTATTTTTTGCCATGGAATCACAATATCTTGCTCCCTGCCGAATAAACCCATTAACCTGGCGCCATTTGAAACGACGATTGCCTCAATCTTCCCTGTAGCCGTATTGATTTCAAGATCCGACATATTCCCAAGCTTCTTACCATCCGCTATGTTGACGATATCTTTGATTTGAAATTCGGAAATTCTGGTCATCTCACTCAGCTCCTCATAATTTCATCATAGATGAAGGTCTTATTCATATGTATATGACATGATTGACTCAAGGATGAAGGATACGGTAAATAAACGTTACCCTCATCGATTCCTCCCTGCAAGAAGCGTGAGTTTTAGACAAAATAAAAAAGCGGCTACGGATAGGCGGCTTTAGGCGGATAATGGTAATTTGCATTACCCGCTTAAGCTACCTTTTCTCATGCTCAGCTTCTACTGTTGGATATTTTTATTCATTTGCTTTATTGCCGCTTTTTCCAGCCTGGACACCTGCGCCTGTGAAATGCCAATTTCCTCGGCTACCTCCATTTGCGTCTTCCCTTGGAAAAACCGTTTGCGAAGAATCATTTTTTCGCGGTCATTCAACCGTCTCATGCCTTCATTTATTGCTATTTCATCAATCCACGTACTGTCTTTATTTTTTTCATCACTCAGTTGGTCGAGTACATAAATCGGGTCCCCGCCATCATTATAAATCGGTTCAAAAAGTGAAACTGGATCTTGTATCGCATCAAGTGCAAAAACGATTTCTTCATGAGTTACTTCCAACACCTTGGCGATTTCTTCAGCTGTCGGCTCACGAAGGGTCTGGCTTATGAGCTTTTCTTTAACCTGCAAAGCTTTGTAAGCGATGTCTCTTAAAGAACGGGAAACCCGAATCGGATTATTGTCACGAAGATATCTTCTGATTTCCCCAATAATCATCGGTACAGCATATGTTGAAAACTTAACATTTTGACCTAAGTCAAAGTTGTCTATCGACTTCATCAATCCTATACAGCCTACCTGAAATAGATCATCCACATACTCTCCCCGATTGTTAAAGCGCTGAATGACGCTTAGAACGAGTCGAAGATTCCCGTTTACCAGTTTCTCTCTTGCTGAAATATCGCCATCTTGCAATTCTTTAAAGAGTTTTCTCATTTCCTCATTCTTTAAAACCGGTAATTTTGATGTATCCACACCGCAGATTTCAACCTTATTACGAGACAAAATTATTCCCTCCTCACAGGAGCGCTGTACAAAAAACAGTATTTCCGAGGGAGGGAAAAATATGCACTTGGCCAGAACAGAAAATCGCCATTATTTTTTATACCGTTGTCAAAGTATTGATTTGCTTGGCATTCGGGCACTTATTTTTTTTACACCATCTTATTAAATTCCTTACGAAGCCTCTTGATGATCCGTTTTTCCAAACGCGAAATATATGACTGGGAAATTCCCAGCATATCGGCAACATCCTTTTGCGTTTTTTCCTCTCCGCCTGCGAGACCAAATCGCAGTTCCATTATCTGCTTTTCACGCTCCGATAACTGCGTAAGTGCCTTCGTCAGCAGCTTGCGGTCCACATTGGCTTCAAGATCTTTCGTGATGATGTCATCGTCAGTGCCAAGGACATCCGATAAGAGAAGCTCATTTCCATCCCAATCGATATTCAGCGGTTCATCAAACGAAACTTCAGAACGGATTTTGTTATTCCTCCGTAAATACATCAAGATCTCATTCTCGATGCATCTAGAGGCATATGTAGCCAATTTGATTTTCTTCTCTGGATTGAATGTATTCACGGCCTTTATCAAACCAATGGTGCCTATGCTGATGAGGTCTTCGATATTGATTCCCGTATTTTCGAATTTCCTTGCAATATAAACGACCAATCGCAAATTTCGTTCGATCAATATCGATCGTGCTGCTTCGTCGCCCTTCGGCAATTTATTGATCAAGATTGCCTCTTCTTCCTTCGAAAGGGGCGGTGGCAGCGCCTCACTTCCTCCAATGTAAAATATTTCGTCCGTCTTCAATCCAAGCTTGAACAATAGTTTGTACCAAAAGTAAGTGAGCCGAAGAATGAGTTTCTTCAAAATAATTCTCCCTTCTAAATAAATGGATTATGGGTCAAATTTCAAGTGTGACTCAATGGTTTAGGAGGCATTTTGCACCGGGATGCCGGTTAACATTTTCGGGTGAACAATAGATTGATAGCTATTGTCGGGAGAGAGTTGGGAAAAGGTGAAAGAAACGAGCCCTTGCTTCACGTGATATTCATTTTCCCCTTGAATGATTTTAATGGAATCCGGCTTGATGGCGGTCAAAAGCTGATGTTCATGCCCTACGACCTTATACGGGATGACCCGCATTCGTCCCGTCCATGAATACTCAGGTTGTTCTTCCTGCTTGATCAGGTTATCAGGGTTTTTGAAAAGCTCTAACATATCATCCGGAATTCCCGTTTCCCTTCCTGAAAGAGAAATGATCATCACCGGCGAGCGTGAGATGGGATCATACAACTGATTCCCGGTATCCACCAGTCCATGAAATGTTCCTTCAAAGTCAGAAATCTTGACTGTGACCAAAACCATTTGTTCATGTGTCAGCTTCGTCATTTCCATCCCTTCAAGTGTCCGCCTGGAAAATTGCCAAGCGATGGGAAACCCAATCATTACGAATATCCAGCTGACAGGGTCACCATAACGATTGATTCCAGCATAATGCCCTGGGTCCTTGGCTACAATCTGAAATTCGAATAAATAGTGGAGGCCCAAGAGGATCCCCCCGGATAAAAACGTCACAAAGTATAAAGTGGCCACCGATTTCAAGAAAAGTTTCAACCGTTTAAATCCAAAGGTGACCAGCACCATGACCAGGGATACAAGAATTTTCATGTACACTTGGTCCGCCAGGGCATAAAAAGGTGTGAATGCCAATACGATAATGAAGGAACCGATAAGGCCGCCGATACACACCCGCCAAAGAGCGACCCTTCGTTTAAGAATGATTGCGGTCCAATATAAAAGGAGGCAGTCAAATAACCAATTCAACATCCAGATCACATCTAAATATAAGGTCAAACACCCTCCCCTCCCTTTAGGAACTAACCTTCCACTAGCAAAAAGTATAGCGTACCCAGCCCTAGAAAGTGTGTCACTTTTTGTTCAGAAAACGTAAGAGTTTTTCAGTCATTTTTACCCTTTTTGTAGAAAAACAGCTCTTGATATTTTCAATATCTCCGGATATACTATCCTGCTCCCTTTTACTACTGTCGATTTATGTTTTAAAAGTTTATGATTTTCTCGGGACCTCTTCCTTTTTCTATATATTATTAAAGCTCCCGTCCATGGAAAAGGCTGACGTGCAGGAATCATTTAATCATCTAATCCAAATGATATGTAAGGATGCCTGAAATAAGCCTCCCATCTAACGGCCAATAAAAAAACCGTTCCCATCGGGAACGGTTTTGAAGATCATATTAACGGCGTCTATTGCGGTTACGGAGAAAAGTAGGAATATCCAGAGCCTCTTCACCTTGGTTCGCATTGCGCGTAGGCTGCTCATTGACTTCTTCCCTCTTCACTTCACGCTTCACATTGGTCTGTGGCGCTTGCTGTGTCTGCGGCCTTGATTGCTGCTGTCCAAGTGTTGGACGTCCAGTAGGCCGTATTGAAGCTTCCACTTCGTTAAAGCCCGTTGCAATTACCGTCACGACAATTTCATCTTTAAGGTTTTCGTTGATGACCGAACCAAAAATCATGTTTACATCCTGATCGGATGCAGTGGCGACGATATCTGCTGCTTCCTGAACTTCGAAGAGGCTTAAGTTCGTTCCGCCTGTGATATTCATCAGTACACCTTGGGCGCCATCAATCGATGTTTCGAGCAATGGGCTGGAAATGGCTTTCTTCGCCGCTTCTGCCGCACGGTTTTCCCCTGAGGAAATCCCGATGCCCATAAGCGCCGAACCTTTGTTGGACATGATGGTCTTAACATCGGCAAAGTCCAAGTTAATCAGACCCGGCACCGCAATTAAATCGGAAATCCCCTGTACACCCTGACGAAGTACGTTATCGGCCTCACGGAATGCTTCAAGCATCGGCGTGCTTTTATCGACGATTTCAAGGAGTCTGTCGTTCGGAATGACGATCAGTGTATCGACCGATTCCTTCATGGATGAAATCCCGCCTTGAGCTTGGGTTGCCCGTTTTCTGCCTTCAAAAGTGAATGGACGGGTGACTACACCAACGGTAAGTGCACCTAAATCTTTAGCGATCCCGGCAATGACAGGAGCAGCACCTGTACCCGTTCCGCCGCCCATACCTGCGGTTACGAAAACCATATCGGCACCCTTGAGCGCTTCTTCAATCTGTTCCTTGCTTTCTTCAGCAGCCTTTTTCCCTACTTCAGGGTTGGCGCCAGCACCCAATCCACGCGTAAGCTTTCCGCCGATTTGCATTTTCACTTCCGCTTTTGATAGGTTAAGAGCTTGTGCGTCAGTATTGACGGAAATGAATTCAACACCTTGTACGCCATGCTCGATCATTCTGTTTACCGCATTGTTTCCGCCGCCGCCAACACCTATTACTTTTATCGTTGCTAATTGTTCTAGATTAGAATCAAACTCCAACATGACAATCCTCCTATTTTGACCAAATTCCCGATTCTTAATGATTGTTATTCAAAAAAGTAACCTAGGATTTTTTTGAATTTAGATTCACCTTTTTCACCTTGTTTTTTAGCCGGTATGCTCTCTTTGTTTTTCTGAGAAACCTTTTGGCTGCGCTGGTCATTCTCTTCCTGCGTTTGACCAACTGCTACAGGAGTTTTATTAGCGGTGTTTTTTTGCATTCTCTCTTTCTTGCAAGCGTGTTTAATCAAGCCGACTGCAGTCGTGTACTGAGGTTCCCTGACACCAATGTAATTCGGTTCAGCCGTCCTTACGCGGTTTTGGAACACATATTGGGCGAGCTCCAGGACTCCCGGCATTTTGACAACGCCACCGGTCAGGACGAAACCTCCTGGTATATCTTGGAACCCGAGTCTCCTCAAGTCATCTTGAATCAACTCGAAAATTTCGGTCAATCTCGCTTCGATGATATCCGAAAGCATCAATTGATTGCAGGGCTGCTGCTGGTCGCTGCCGATGATCGGAATCTGGAATACCTCGTCTTCAGACGCATCATCATAAAAGGCATGGCCATGCTTTACTTTTATTTTCTCAGCTTCTTCCATCGTCGTCCTTAGCACTATGGAAAGGTCTTTCGTAAGGGTTTCCCCGCCTATAGGTATCACAGACGTATATTGTAAATAGCCTTGTTCGAATATTGCCAGTGTAGTGGAACCTCCGCCAATATCGACAAGCGCCACACCAAGTTCTTTTTCATCCTTGGATAAAACAAGGGAACCTGCCGCCAAAGGCTGTAGGGCGATATCGGTTATTTCTAACCCAGCCCTTTCCACGCACCGCAGCGTATTATGTAAGATTGTCCGAAGACCTGTGATTAAGATCCCTCTCATTTCCAAGCGAACACCAATCATGCCTCTCGGATCACTGATTTCATCAAGCTCGTCAACTTTATAATGGATCGGCACCACGTCGATAATCTCCCTGTCGGATGGGATCGTAATTAGCTCCGCTGCTTCCCGAACCCGGAAAACGTCATGTTCCGTAATTTCTTTATTGTCGCTGGATACTGCTACCACCCCGTGACAAGGCTGTAGCGTCACGTGATTTGCACTTATTCCGACGATTACATTTTTAATCTCCATCCCTATCATCCGTTCGGCTTGCTCCACAGCCTTTTGGATGGATTGGACGGTTTCATCTATACCGACGATCGAGCCCTTTTTGAGCCCCTCTGATTTAACATTTCCCACGCCGATTATATTTAATGTGTCATTGACCATTTCCCCAATGATAACTTTTACACTGGATGTACCGATGTCAAGACTTACGTATATTTCATTGCTGTTCATTCTCCATGGCACCTCCTTCAGTTTTATACATGTTTTAGTAGAATAACATTTTTTTATATCGAAAGACCTATTCATTATAGAATAACTGAACTGATTTCAACAACTCATGAATGTCATAATAAGTGGTACATTTCGCATTTCTCAAGCAAAACTCGTAGATTTCTCCCTAAAAGCTAAATATCGTTCGTTTCTCTTCTTAATGGAGAAATCTGCTAAACTAGATACTGCCATAAACTATTCGTCATTTATGATGTGATTCCCTTTAAAATTATTGATTTTTTTTCTGCTTTTTCCGGGAAATGGACCATTTTTCAATCAGAATTCTTCTGATCATCGCAATATTTTGAAACAGTCTTACCCCGAATACAAAGATCGCGGCTAAATATAAGTCTACACCAAGATGTACACCTAGAAAAGCCAAACCTGCGGCAAGAACAATATTAAAGAAGAATCCCGATACAAATACAACCTCATCATAAAGATTTTGCAAATGGGCCCTGATGCCCCCAAATAAGGTATCAAAAGCCGCGAGCACCGCAATGGAAAGGTAATTTGAATATTCGTGGGGAATATCCAAATCTACCAAAAAGCCAAGGGCGATTCCGATCAAAAGCCCAAAAACTGGCAGCCACATTACAAGTTCCCCCCATCCATGATGGGTATCATGCGTTCAACCACTACATCATTTTGGTAGGCAGGCAATGTCAATTCACCAGAAGGGAACTTTATTTGTAATTCGAAATTGTCGATGAAGAAATCGTCCATTAATTCAGAGCCCTCAATACGCTGCTTTAATTTCTTTGGATCATCCGTTATGGCCTGCAGTTCGACCGGGTAATCAATCAAAGGGTATCCGTCCATTTTCGGCTGTCCATTTATGTCACGGATGACTGAAGTTGATATATACCTTTGTCCGGCAATGGAGATGTCACCCGCCCCAAATCTATGCATTTCATTAAGGAGCCGAATTAACAATACGGGTGAAATGTATTCAATTCGCTCACCAAGGAGGATCCCCTCCTTTATCGGTTGTATCGACACGGTGACACCATTACCTTTTATTTCGGTCAAACCCGCCTCAGCCTTTAATTCATTAAGCGTTTCCCGCAGCAATTCTTCCTTACTTTCATTTCTCTCGGTTTCATAGGAGGCAATTTTCCCCTCGAGCTTACTGATGCCGTCTATTAATTCAACCTGTGCCTGTTGTTCCTTCAATAAATCATTTTTCAGTTCCCACATATCCCTTGTATCGGAAACGACAGGTTTATTCACCAAATTGAATTGAATAGCGAGCATGAAGCCCGCAATCAAAGTAAGCAAACTAAAAGAAAGCTTTTTTTTCATTTCCAGTCTCTCACCAATCTTTCATCGGACAGGAATTTGATCATCCTCCAATAATGGGATCAAAAATGATGTTCTTTTTCTTTTCCATGGTAAAAATGATATTCTCGTTAACCAACTGTTCCTTTATGCCTCCAGGCAGGTCGAGGGAATCCCCCAGTACATCCGCATCCCCGATTGCAGAGATGATGAATGGAGCTGGATGCTGGTGCCCATCTACCGTGATGACTGGTCCATTACAAATAATATAGGAATCATGGTTCAATCTTTGGCCGTTGATTGCAACAGCCTCTGCACCTGATATGTATAATTCATTTACGACCTTGAAGACATGCTGTTCATGAACCAAGTAGTTATTGACATTGGCTTCCGGGTCCGAATTCGTACCATCTTCAAGGGTCACCTGAAGGCCTTTGCCTTTCACCTTCACTTTACCTAGATACATCCGAAATTTTTCCGTATCTTTGGCCAACTTGAAAAACAGCTGTTTTTCCTGGGCAAGATCTTGTTCTATTTTGGATACGGCTTCCTGCTTTTGAAGCAGCTCCTTCTGAAATTGCCGGTTCTGCTTCTCCTGTTCGATCAATTGCTGCCTAAGCATGTATTCTTCATTCCATGCCTTGTCCTCCCTTACTCCCCGATTATCCTTGGTCAGGTTGTAAGAGAAGGCAATCATAAATCCAAGCACGACGCAAACGAAGGATAAGAGCACCCGTCTGCCATCAATTTTGCCCATTCGTGTCTTCCTTTTGTTCCGCGTTTTTATACGCTTTAAAATAAGAACCCACTTCCAGGTCGATGACTCCCTTTACCTTTGGGTCCAACTGACTGACGATTGAGGGGTAGTGAATCATTTTCTCGAATAACGTCCTGCTTGTCGCACTCACTTCAAACCCATCATTCATGAACATGACGATATGATATCCATCGGTTTTGGTAGGGGCATAATGGATTTCCGAAATGGCATTTTGAATCTCGACAGGAAGCTTATCCAGCTGTTCCAAGAGCAACTTTAATGCTTTACCCTCTTTGAAACCAATTAAAACCGGGGCATATACTGGAATTTCACCTGTAGCTAACTCCTCAAGGACGGTCCCGTTCTCCAAAATCGGTGCATACTTCCCGTCATTAGACAGATAGGCCATTCTGTTATGTTCGGATACCGTAATTTTAATCGAGTTAGGAAATACTGGCGTTACCTTGGCGTTTTTTATTTCCTCGTTCCTTTTAATGTTGGCTGCCGCTTTCCCTGTATCGATCTTCCAAATGCTTCGATCCTTCTTCACCTTACTCAACTCAATGATTTGCTTGGAAGTGATATACCGATTCCCTTCCACCTGCACGTTTTGCACATAGCTTAAAGGCGATAAAAAATATAGCACGCATGCAACCAGAATGAAGAAAAGGGAAAGCAAAAGAACCAGTCGCTTGTTTGCTTTGCTTTTTCTTAATTGTTTTAATTTCGGGATGCGGTCCTCAATGGAAACGATTTTTCCCTTTTCCATCCCTTTCACCTCTTCCTGAAAAAATGGATGGTTTATATATAATACGACATCAGGACACACGCTTAGTCCGTTTATATGAAACTTTGAAAGGAAACACATTATAACACAAAATTTGGATATATTGAATCCTCTTATTTACGGCCGATGATTTCTACTTCTGTTTCCATTTCAATTTCGAATTGATCATACACCGTATCTTTCACATGCTGTATCAATGCCTGCACATCCGCTGCACTTCCATTGCCTGTGTTAACGATAAAGTTACCGTGCATCGGGGAAATTTGCGCTCCGCCAATCGAATGCCCCTTCAAACCGGCATTTTCCACCAATTTACCGGCATGATGCGGAAGTGGATTCCTGAATATGCTGCCTGCACACGGCAGGTTATACGGCTGTGTATCCTTACGGTAATTTTTGTTATCCTGCATTCTTCCAACGATTTCGGTTTTATCGCCCTCGGTCAATTGAAAAACCGCTTCAAGCACGATACCTGGCCTTTTCTTTTGAAGTACGGAGGTTCGATAAGAAAAATCCATTTCCTCCTTCGAAAGCCAGGCTAACGAACCATCCTCAAACAGAACATGCGCTTCCTTGAGAATCTCACTCATATCGGAGCCATGCGCCCCAGCGTTCATATAGACAGCACCGCCGACGGAACCAGGGATTCCACTGGCGAATTCCAGCCCTGCATAGCCTTTTTTACTGATTTGAACGGATAAGCTGACAAGTGATACACCAGCTCCTGCTTTGATTTCCGTTCCATTCATCTCGATGTGATCAAGACCTCTTCCCAACTTAAGCACGGCACCCTCAATTCCCCCATCACTTACAAGAAGGTTGGAGCCCCTGCCAATCGCTCGCCAAGGTATATCATTTTCTTTGATGACCTGCATCGTTTTTTCTATATTTTCAATGGAAGATGGCACGATGAATAAATCAGCCGGCCCTCCTATTTTCATAGTTGTATGGTTCGCAAGTGGTTCTTGTTCAAGAACCTTGCCGATTTTCATTTCAGTTAATTGCTTTATCACTTTATCCATGATAAACCTCCTTGTTGTTCCCAAAATTCCAAATTGATGATTTTCATTTCCTCTTTCATGAGGTCACTGATTTTCCAAGAATGATAACATCTTGCATGTAAAAAACATAAAAAATGAACAGAAGCAAGCGCCTATGCGGCCTAACCCTCTTATACTATAGTCTAAACAAAGCTGTATTGCCAATATTTATTGTGGATTCGCAAACATTCGTACATGGTAATATTTAATTGGCATTTCATAAATTTCTAATTCGGGCCAAGCTTCTTTCACCCTTCGTTTCCTGCAAAGGCTTTCAACCTAAAAAGGGAAGCCCCGCATGTGGAAGGGCCTCCCTTTTTTTAAAGTTCTTTCAAAACCTTGAATAGCGGCTAATGTTCAACAATACCCCAATTGCCATGAGCATGAGGGTCAGCGATGATCCGCCATAACTTAACAAGGGCAGGGTGATGCCGGTTACTGGCATCAAGCCCGTCACGACCCCGATATTGATCATCACCTGGATGGCAACCATTGCAATGATCCCCACTGCAACTAGGCTGCCGTATAAGTCAGGTGCCCCAAGCGCAATCCTGATGCCCCGCCAAAGCATTAGCGCAAATAACAGAATGACGAGAGAACCGCCGATGAAACCCAGTTCCTCGGAAAGGATCGCAAAAATGAAATCCGTCTGCGGTTCTGGTAAATAGAAAAATTTCTGCCGGCTTTGCCCGAGGCCAAGGCCGAACAGCCCCCCCGGACCGATCGCATAAAAGGACTGAATCATTTGAAAACCGCTTCCCAAAGGGTCTTCCCACGGGTCCAAGAAAGATGTGATCCTTTTTATCCTGTAGGGCGCTGACAAAATCAACCCGATGAAGCCCGCTACACCGATCAGCCCCAAGCCAACAAAATGGCTGATTCTTGCTCCGGAAATAAAAATCATGACGATACACGTTCCCACCATGACCGTTCCCGTTCCAAGATCGGGCTGTAGCATGATTAATCCAAATGCCAAGAATACGAGTCCCAGGGATGGAAGCATCCCCTTTTTAAAGGAGGTGATGAGCTTTTGACGTTCGGATAAAAACTTGGCTAAAAAAGCGATCATCGCCAGCTTCATGAACTCGGAAGGCTGGACTGAAAAGGCACCGACCCCAATCCAGCTCCGTGAACCATTTCTTGCCATCCCTATTCCAGGCACCAATACTGCCAGCAACAAGATGAAACAAATGATGATCAAGATCTTTGCCCAAGTCCTCCACGTCCAGTAATCGACATTCATGATGAAGAACATGGCGACGACCCCGACGCAGGCAAACAGCAGCTGCCGTTTTGCGAAATAAAAGGAATCATCAAATTTATATGTTGCCCAAATGGCACTTGCACTGTAAACCATGATTAAACCAACGGTCAGTAGAGTTAAGGTGACGATAATGAGAATGAGATCAGGATTCGATTTTTTTAATGGCACGGACATCCACCTCGAGGAAGTTTTTCGAGCCTGTACGAATTTGAAGATCAATGCTGCACTATAGCCAAAAAAAAAGCGATAACGGCTCATTATCGCTTTTTTCCAAGGTGTCGACGTAGAAGCAGAGTCACTTCTTTCTGCGAAAGCTGTTACTTAAGTTTATGCACGGCCTCCATAAACATGTCTCCTCTTTGCTCAAAAGTTTTATATTGATCCCAGCTTGCACAAGCTGGTGAGAGAAGTATGCAGTCGCCTTCATTTGATAACTCAAATGCAGCCGGTACGGCCTTTTCTACATTATCGACACGTTTTATATTCGTTATTCCTATTTCCTTGGCTATCCGCTCAATTTTTTCTGCCGTTTCGCCAAATGTTATCACGGCTTTGACATTTTTCATGGCCGGTT
Organism: Peribacillus folii; assembly: GCF_030271255.1. Taxonomy (GTDB): domain Bacteria; phylum Bacillota; class Bacilli; order Bacillales; family DSM-1321; genus Peribacillus. Next base: position 183,041 of record NZ_JASJOM010000003.1, on the reverse strand, counting down.
TTAACTCATCGAATTCATTTCCCCGGTCCAACCCGCCCGCCAAAAGGATGACAGGTTCCGTAAAGGATGTAAGTGCTTTTGAGGCAGCAAGAATGTTCGTCGCCTTCGAATCATTATAAAATTTCCGGTTTTCAATCATGGCTACGAACTGCAGGCGATGTTCCACACCATAAAATGTCTTCAGCACTGTCTGGATCGCTTCATTCGCAACCCCCTTCAGCTTCGCCGCTGAAATCGCTGCGAGCACATTCTCCAAATTATGTTTACCAGGAAGAGCTATATCGGCAATGCCAATGATTCTTTCACCGCGGAAGAACACGGCCCCATCCTCAACATAGGCACCACTTTCATGTTTCCTTTCAGCCGAGAAAGGAACAAGCTGAGCCTTGGTCTTTTCGGCCATGGAAACAACGGCATCTTGATCTGCATTATAAATCAAGAAATCGGAGGCCAGCTGATTTTTTGCAATTGCCGCTTTTGCTTCTGCATATTCTTGTTTGGAACTATGATAATCCAGATGAGCATCATACAAATTCGTTAGAATGGAAATTTCAGGACGAAACTCCTCTATCCCCATTAGCTGGAAAGATGATAATTCAATGACAATCGAGTCATCCGCAGTTGCCTTTTCAGCTACACCGGATGCCACTGTCCCGATATTCCCGGCGATGAGCGGTGACTTTTCACCGGCCTTCAGCATTTCAAATATCAAAGTTGTCGTGGTCGTCTTCCCATTTGTGCCCGTGATTCCTATGAATGGTGCTTCGCTGATTTGATAAGCAAGCTCAACTTCCGTGATAACCGGAATTCCCTTTTCCAACGCTCCTTTAACGATCGGGTTACGATAGGGTATCCCAGGGTTTTTTACGATCAATTCAAAACCTTCATCAAGCAGTTCAATCGGATGGCTGCCGCAGATGACTTTGATACCCTGCTCCAGCAACCCTTGAGCCTCAGGGTTTTCCGATAATGGTTTCATGTCATTGACCGTCACGAAGGCGCCTAATTTATGTAGAAGCGATGCTGCCATCACTCCGCTCTTTGCCAAGCCCAATACCAATACTTTTTTCTCTGAATACCTTGCAGTCTCTTTCAATTATATCCACACCTCTAAATAGATTCCGAGTACCGCACACAGCAAGCCCACTGTCCAAAAAGTCACGACTACGCGCCATTCGGACCACCCAGACAGTTCATAATGGTGGTGGAGCGGACTCATTTTAAAAATACGTTTACCAGTCATTTTAAAAGATCCTACTTGCAGGATGACAGAGAGCGTCTCAATGACAAAAACTCCGCCAATGATCACTAACAGGATTTCAAGCTTCGTCAGTAAGGCTATCGTTGCGATGGCTCCTCCCAGAGCCAAGGATCCTGTATCACCCATGAAGACCTTTGCAGGGTGTGCATTGAATACCAAAAATCCAAGAACAGAACCTACGACTGCCACTGAAAATATTGAAACATCATATTGTGACTGACTCCATGCCAAAATCGCAAAGGCACCAAAGGCAATGGCTGAAGTACCTGAGACAAGCCCGTCAAGGCCATCCGTCAAATTGACGGCATTCGAAAAACCGACAAGCCAGAAAATCACGATAAATAGGTAAAACCAGCCAAAATCGACGGAAAAGTCAGTACCTGGAATCGTCAATTCCGGATTGAAACGATCTGTCTGCTTGAAAACGAAGTAAAAGATGACCGCAATCACAATCTGCCCAAGCAGTTTCTGCCTTGAGGTCAAGCCAAGGTTACGCTTCATTACCACCTTGATGAAATCATCGAGGAAACCAAGCAATCCAAACCCTAGTGTAACGAATAATAATAAATAGGTTTCGGTGGAAGGCACCGAAAATTTAAAAGTCATCACCAGTGTAGCGATGGTAACCGATAATAATATGACCAAACCGCCCATTGTAGGCGTTCCCGTTTTCTTCAAATGCGATTGCGGGCCTTCTTCCCTGATGCTTTGCCCAAATTTCAGCCTTCTCAAAAACGGGATGAAAATCGGCGAAAGAAGCACAGTTACTAAAAACGCCACCAAAATCGTATAAAAAATCACTTGTTCCAACATTCCTTACTCCCTCATTCCTAACACAATTCAAATATAAAATTCTGCATGATGTCTTTTCTTGTTTGTAGACCGGACACATTCACGCTTGATGGTTCAAGCTTTACCGAAACGGCTTAGAATCGCCTTTTCCGCTTCTTCACGATCATCGAAGTGCAGCACTTCATCGCCAACCAATTGGTATGTTTCATGGCCCTTCCCCGCTATTAAAATAACGTCGCCCTCTTCCGCCTTGGAAACGGCATGGATTATTGCCTGCCTACGGTCTTCGATTACCGTGTATTCTTTACCTGCCACTCCGGCTTCCATATCCCGAAGGATCTGGGCCGCATCCTCACTGCGCGGATTATCGGAGGTGAAAATGGGGTCTGTCGCCAGGTTGCAGGCAATCTCAGCCATGATCGGGCGCTTCGTCTTGTCTCTGTCCCCGCCGCAGCCGACAATCACAAAGATTTTCGCTTCAGCAAACTCGGCGACGGTCTTGAGGACATTCTCCAAGCTGTCCGGAGTGTGGGCATAATCAACGATGACCGGGAATGCTTGATTCGCCGATACCAATTCAAAACGGCCCGCCACACCTTTTATCCCCTCGATCGATTTAATGGTGTCATCTAAATCGTTCCCTGCGCATAAGGAAGCCGCGATGGCGGAGAGCACATTATATACGCTGAATTTACCAATCAGTTTCAGCTGAATGTAACGTTCTTCCTTCCCCGCTGTCAAGATGAATGATGTGCCATTTGCATCAATCTTTAAATCCTTTGCCCTGATATCGGCTTCATTGTCTATTCCGTAAGTAACGACTGCAGCAGCCGTCGCTTTAATGAAATCAACAGTTGCCTCATCATCAGCGTTAAGCACGGCATATTTAGGACGATTTTCTATGTAAGCATTTCCGAGCTGCGAGAAAAACAAGGATTTTGCCTGCTTGTATCTGTCCATCGTTTTATGGAAATCCAGGTGATCTTGCGTGAGGTTCGTGAATACGGCAATATCATAGTCACAGCCATGGACGCGACCAAGTTCAAGTGCATGGGAAGATACTTCCATTATGGCCGTAGACACCAATGCTTCGGTCATTTCATGAAAAGCCTTTTGCAGTGTAACGCTATCAGGTGTCGTATTCTTTGTTTCATAAACCTTATCGGCTATCTTTGTATACATTGTGCCGATCAAGCCGGTTTTTTCATGCCTATCCTCGAAGATCTTTTCAAGGAGGTGACTGGTTGTCGTCTTTCCGTTCGTGCCGGTGATTCCGATCAAGCGCAGCTTTTGCGTCGGATGACCGTAGAATGCATCTGCCAGGACCGCCATCGCCCTGCTGGAATCCCTGACGACGATCACGGGTACAGGAAGATCAAGCTCTCTTTCGGCAATGATCGCCGCAGCTCCATTTTCAACAGCGGATTGGGCAAAATCATGACCATCGACTGTATAACCATTTATGCAAACAAATAAACTTCCGTCCTTGACTTTACGGTTATCATTTTCAATGGAGGTGATTTCAGGATTTTCTCCTTCATGGCTAAATAAGGAGTGTAAATAAGATAGTAATTTTTGAAGCTTCATTTTTCCATCCCTCTCAACTTAATTTGAGGATTCATTATATGTGATTAACCTTGGCTTGTCGAGAAACCAATTTTTATTATACGGGGTTATCGCGCCTCCGTAAACAAAGCGGCTGATGATTCTTCAGCCGCTTTAACTATTCATCTATTATATTATACTTAATCTTTATTTTCGCCAAGATAAATTCTTATCGTAGAGCCTTCTTTTAACTTAACACCTGCGTCTGGTGCCTGATTTATGACTTTGTCCCCATTGCCGGCAATATCCAGCTTCAAATCGACCTGCTGGGTTTGCAGCTCTTTTCTGCTTAGCCCCACTACATCCGGCACCTCGACCATGACGGGATCGGTCCAGACCGTTTCCTTTTCAATTTGGTTTTTCCTTGGTTTGACGCCCATCGCCCTGAGGGAATCCTCCATGATATTGCCAACGATCGGAGCGGCAACGACACCGCCGAATTGCACCGTCCCCTTCGGATTATCGACGGCGATATAGACGACGATTTGCGGGTCATCGGCTGGAGCGACACCAATGAATGAGAGAATATAATTATTTTCAAGGTATCGGCCATTTTCCGCTTTTTGCGCCGTACCAGTCTTCCCGCCAACCCGGTATGATTCGACGAATGCCCCTTTACCGCTGCCTTGCGCTACAACCGATTCAAGTGCTTCACGAACCTTTTTCGAAGTCGCTTCGGAAATCACCTTTTTCTTGGCCTGCGGGGTCTTTCTCATAAGCACCTCACCCGTTTTGGGGTCAACCAATTCCTTTGCGATATATGGTGTATACAAAGTCCCCCCATTCACGGCAGCCGAGACCGCTGTCACCTGCTGAATCGGCGTTACGGCAACACCTTGTCCGAATGCTGTCGTTGCTTGCTCAACAGGACCCACTCGATCCATATTGAACATGATCCCTCTTCCTTCCCCGGTTAAATCAATCCCTGTTTTTTGTCCAAATCCGAAGTCATTGATATATTTAAATAATTTATCTTTGCCGAGCCTGTTGCCCAATTCCACAAAGCCAGGGTTACACGAGTTTTCGACGACTTCAAGGAAGGTTTGATCGCCATGTCCCCCCCTTTTCCAACAATGGAGATCGGTTCCAGCCACCTCAACATGCCCGGAGTCATAAAAATGTTCATGCTGTAAATCCACCTTCCCTTCCTCCAGCGCTGCAGCCAGGGTGATGATCTTGAATGTAGATCCCGGTTCATATATACTCCAAACCGGTAAGTTGCGATTATACACTTCAGATGGTACATTTTGGAAATTGGCAGGGTCGAATGTCGGCCTGCTCGACATGGCTAGAATTTCGCCGGTATTGGGGTCCATGGCAATGGCGATAAGACCATCAGGGTCATAAGTTGCCTCCGCATTATCGAGCTCCCTCTCCACGATTGTCTGGATTTTGCTATCGATCGTCAGCTTCAAGTTATCTCCATCAACGGGAGGCTTATAGTCATCGGCCATGTTCTCTAGCCTTTTCCCTTTCGCATCCGAATAAAATTTAACAAACCCTTTCTTTCCGCTTAGCTCTTTATCATAAGACAATTCAATCCCCATCAGCCCCTGGTTATCCGATCCCGTAAAACCGAGTACATGTGAAAGGTATTCGCCAAATGGGTAATGGCGCTTTGAATCTTCAGCGATATACACGCCCTTTAACCCCAATGCTTTAATTTCCTTCGCCTTTTCATGGGATATTTTTCTGCCTTCGGGAATCCTGACACTCATCGCTTGTTTCGTCAGCCATTGATAAGCCTTTTCCTTGGTCATATCCAAAATTGAAGCAAGCTGTCCCGCTGTCTGATCGGGATCTTCAATCTGCCTTGGGATGACATAGACCGTAGGGGCGGATATATTCGTAGCCAGCTCCACACCATTGCGATCCAAAATCTCTCCCCGCTTAGCCTCAAAAGGAATATTCCTGCTCCAGGAATCTTTAGCAAGACCCGTCAGCTTATCACCTAGATAGAACTGTACAATTCCCAAGCGGATATCAATGATAAAAAAAACAACGATACCTACTGCCAATGCGATTGCCAGCCGTTTTCGGACAGTAACATTCGAAACACGCAAAAACAGGCACCTCCATTTCATACATGCTTCAATATATGCTTGTCTACTCGAAGCTAGACTATGAAACCATTAAAAAAAGAGGGGATCCAATATGGATTCCCCTCTTCAGCGCTCATTCGGTTTTATCATCAGCAGAGATTTCTTCACTAGCTCCTTCTGGCTGCGATAATTCAATATGGAAGGAATCTCCTTCCTTCACCTTTTTCCCTGCTTCGAGATTCTGTTTGCTCACATATCCTGTTCCAGTCGTTTTCAGGTCTAGTTTTGCAACCTTAGCCAATTTCATGACGTCCCGTAAGGACCACCCCTTCATATCAGGAAGCTTCATCTCGCCTTCCGTTCTCAAAATGATTTTTTCACCCTGCAGAAGCGTGCTTCCAGCCTTCGGGGATTGCTCGAGAACCTTACGCCCGCTCCCAATCGTGTTGACATCATAACCTTGTTCCTTCAGCTCCTTGGCGGCGGAACTTTCAGGCTGGTTCGTATAATCGGCGATTTCAATTGCATTTTGTTTTTTCACATCAGATGGTTTGATGTTTAAATATTGCAGGCTATTCTGCATGACCGGATTGAAAATCTCTGACAATGGGTCTGCTCCGACATAAGAAGCCCCCAGCTTGGGCTGCTTCACTGCCACATACATGACCAATTGCGGATCATCTTTCGGAGCCATTCCTAAAAAGGAAAATACGTAATTGTTTTTCCCTTCCAGGTACCTTCCTGTCGGACCGGCAATTTGGGCAGTTCCCGTTTTTCCTGCGACTTCATATCCATCGATGGCATATTTGCTCCCTGTTCCCTTTTTCGCGGATATGACCGTCTCCAGATAGTCACGCACCTGCTTGGCAGTCTCTGCAGAAATTGGGTTCCCTGTGACTTTCGGCTTCGTTGTTTTCAAAACCTTGCCTGTATCCTGATCGGAGATGCTTTTGATCACATAGGGCTGCATCATCTTTCCGTCATTCGCTATCGCGGAAGCAGCCTGGATCTGTTGGATTGGGGTGACGGTCGATCCTTGTCCGAAGGCGGTCGTCACTTTTTCAAGCTTGTATTTATATTGAATTTTACCGGTTATTTCATTCGGCAAATCGATCCCCGTTTTGTTATCGAAACCGAATTTAGTCAGGTACTCCCTGAAGGTATCCGCCCCGATCTTGTCCATGGCAAGTGTTGCAAAAGCGACGTTGGAAGAACGTTGAACCCCTTCAAGGAATGTCATGCTCTTTCCTCTTTCGATTCCACTATGATCATGGATTTCCCCTGAACCGGCTTTATAGGTTCCCGCTACAAAACTGTCATTAGGATTGAAGACACCTTCCTCGACAGCTGCTGCAAGCGTAAAGGTCTTCATCGTCGATCCCGGCTCAAACGTTTCTTCAATGGCTAGGTTACGCCATGTATCGGTTAGCCCTACCTTCGTAGTCGGGTGAAAGGTGGGCCTTTGTCCCATCGCCACAATCTCTCCCGTTTTAGGATTGGATACGATCGCTATGACTTGTTCGGGATCATATTTGGCCTGCACTTTGCTCAACGAATCTTCCAAGAAGGTTTGGATCTTCTTGTCGATGGTCAGCATCACATCATTGCCATTATCCGGAGCGACCACTTTTTCCTTCGCATTTGGTAATAGCAGTCCCCATGAGTCACTGTCATACGTCAGCTTCCCGTTCGTTTCCTGCAATTCTTTATTGAGGTATCTTTCAATGCCGAACTTACCGGCCATTTCGCCCGTTTTCTCATCCTTTTCTACATAGCCTATCAAATGCGATGCGAAGATTCCATTTGGGTAAAATCGTTTATTCGTCCTCCCGAAGGTGATGCCCGGCAGCTCCAAGTTTTCAATTTTCTGTTTGACGACCTGGGTCAGATCCTTGCCTGCGCTGCCAAACTCGACCTGATAGGGCCCTTCTTTCGAAAGACGTTCATAAATTTCCTGTTCATCCATGTCAATATATTTTGCAAGCTTTCTCGCGGTCATTTCTGCATCCTTGACATGCTCAGGTTCCTTTTTACTAAGGACAGCCCTTAAGATATAGGAGGAAGTGTCTTCGGCGATGACTTCCCCCTTAGCATCGAGGATGCTCCCCCTTTTTGCCTCAATGACTTGCTTTTTTTCGTATTTCTTTTCGATTTTCGAAGCGAGCACTTCACCGCCTGCCGTTCCTGTCACCTGAATATACAAGAAGCGGCAGATTAAAACAAAAAAGAGCAGGCCGAATAAGAAGAATAATCCGGCTGCCCCATGCTTCATATTTTTTTGTTTCTGCATTATCACTGCACACCCTTCACATTATTCTTATTTAACTTGAACCCAAGCGCTGCAGCTTTTTTCCAAATTCTTTCATATGTACTAAGTTCGGCAACTTGCACTTTCAAATCGTCATTCACTTTGCCCTGTTCGTCGATTTTCGATTCAACTAGCTGGATCTCTTTATTCGTTTCATAGATGGCCGCTTGATTGGAAACGATCTTCACACCCATGAAAGCAACCATTATAGCAAGGGCACAAAGTAAGAAAACTTCACCAATGGATATCTTCGCTTTACGGATGACCACGGTTTGTTGTGTCTGTTGCTGATGTTGGTCTTCATATTGCTGTTCTTGCATTTTTTTGGCTATGGAACTCATTCCTGTTCCCCCCTACTGATTTTTTTTATATTTTTTGCTTTTCAGCAATTCTTAACTTAGCCGAACGTGAACGATTATTTCCTTCCAGTTCATCCTCAGAAGGTAATATCGGTTTTCTCGTAATAATTTTTAATGTCGGTTTGAATTCTTCCGGGATGACAGGAAGTCCAGGCGGTAGATCAGGCATGCTGCTCGCTTGCTTGAATACCGTTTTGCAAATCCTATCCTCGAGCGAATGGAATGTTATAACTGAAATCCTGCCTTCCATATCCAAAAGCGAAATCGCTTGCTCCAGAGAATCTTCGAAGACGCCAAGCTCATCGTTCACAGCAATCCTGATCGCTTGGAATACCCGTTTGGCAGGATGTCCGCCCTTCCGCCTTGCAGGCGCAGGAATCCCATCTTTAATTAGCTCCACTAACTCGAACGTCGTTTCAATCGGTTTTATCTCGCGTGCCGCTTCAATTTTCCGGGCAATTTGCTTGGAGAACTTCTCTTCTCCATATTGAAAGAAAATCCTCATCAAATCTTGGAATGACCAAGTATTCACGACATCATAGGCAGAGATGGCTGCGCTTTGATCCATCCTCATATCCAAAGGTGCATCATGGTTATAACTGAATCCCCGTTCAGGTGTATCCAACTGGGGCGATGACACACCTAAATCGTAAAGGATTCCATCGACTTTCTCGATCCCCCTGGCATTCAACTCTTCTTTTAAGTATTTAAAATTATTAGGAACCAGGACGATGCGTTCACCATAGCTTTCCAGTTTTTTTTTAGCATTCCGAATTGCCGTTTCATCCTGATCAAAAGCATAAAGCCTGCCCTTGTCAGAGAGCTGTGAAAGCAAGTATTCGCTGTGACCGGCTCCTCCTAATGTACAATCCACATAAATTCCATCAGGTTTGATGTTCAATCCATCAACCGTCTCTTTTAATAACACTGTCGTATGTTGAAACATGCTAGACATCCTTCCAATCGGTTATTGAGTGACTCTATTTCTGAGGGCAGCCTTAAATATCAAAGCCAATCATATTTTCTGCTATCTCAGCGAAAGAATCCTCCGAAGCTGAAAAATAGTTTTCCCAAAGGGATTTGCTCCAAATCTCAATACGATTGGTAACACCAAGAATTACACATTCTTTTTCCAATTGGCCATATGAAGTAAGCGGCGTGGGGATATTAATTCGCCCTTGTTTATCAATTTCGCATTCTGTAGCTGCAGAAAAGAAAAAACGGGTAAAGGCTCGGGCATCTTTTTTTGTCAACGGCAGGGCTTTCAGCTTTTCTTCAAGCAGCTTCCACTCTTCCATAGGGTAACCAAATAAACATTGATCGAGTCCGCGGGTCAGAACAAATTGCTCCCCGAGATTGTCCCTGAATTTCACGGGGACGATCAAACGGCCCTTTATATCGATGTTATGATGGTACTCTCCCATGAACATACCCATTACCCCCACATTCTAATCTCAATGTACCACAATCCCCCACCTTTCTCCACTTGTTTTTACTTTCTCCTTCCAAGTAAAAATTCCCTCCTTTTCTTTACAAGTTTTATTTAGCCAAATTATTCAAGAAACTTGGATTTCACGCGAATGGACTCACACTAGGACACAGTCACGCATTTCCTGTCGAAGCAATACGCGACAAGAGCCAGGAAACAAAAAAAGACAGGCTTTAGCTCCTGTCCCAAATTCGTCTGTATATTATCCGTTCCTTGAACGGTGATTTCCGTTGCTGGGGTACCGTACTCCCGTGCCTGTATGTAATGGGAGCGGGTAAAAATTGCGGAGCCAAATCAAATTTTAAAAGGGGCCCGGAATTAATGAATCCGGGCCCCTTTTTCTACAAACATTCAAGCTTTAGCACCAGTCTTTTTTCCACGTTAAATTTCCGTCAAAAACGGCTGGTCTTTCTAAATGAAAATCAATTTATGCTGGTTATTGAATTGGTAATCCAGCTTCATGATATCACGGATGAATTCCGGCCCATATTGATTCAAGTAATAAAAAGCATTCCAGATCCTCTCTTGAGGGGATTCAAGCGGATAAAGTGAATGGGCGATCCGTTCATATTTTTTCAAGATAACCGCATGCCGTTCCTTTGTGCGGTCACCAATTTTCCCATACATAAATTCCAATTGCTTTTGGATGAATTCAATATTCTTTTTCAGCATTGGCTCAAGGCCGCCATCTAAAGAAACTGCATGGTCCGCCAGCTTTTTATGGTTCTCTTCAAGCTGTGATTTCAGCTTCCGGAACAGATCAGCAATCGTCTCATCTTCAACCGAATCCAGGAATCGTTTCACAGCCTTGGCGGTACCTTCAGTCAGAACAGTTTCCAAAGTAAGTTCCATGTCTTCTATATCCGTTTGGACTCCCCGCTCTACAAGCGTGATGTTCAGCCTAGGGATGATTGGCGGCATCTTCATTGAAAACAGCTCAAAGGCACGCTTTAATTCTGCCCAGTAGGCAATCTCCCCTGGTCCGGATATGAAAGCCAATACAGGGAAAAGCATTTCCTGCATGAGCGGACGCGTGATGACATTATTGCTTAGCCGCTCAGGATGATCGTTGGCAATCGCCAGCAATTCGGCCTCGGAAAACGATGCCTCCGAGTTTTTGCCGCTGAAGCCGCCTTCCACACGTTCCAGTAAACATCGATCTTTTTTGTCGGGATCATAATAAAATAAATTCGCGGCTTGTTTATCCATTTCTATCATTTTCGGATACCCTTTTGCCTGCATGAAAGATTGTTGATCCTCGACCACTGCAGCGATTCGCTCACTTTTTTCAATCATCGATGCAAAGTGGCCCTTTTCAATTTGCCTTAATTCCGGATCTCCAGCATCGACGAGCAGGAGACCATATTCGCGAAACCATTCATGAATAAGCCGGGCAAAAAAGTCGGTAAAGGTATTCGATTCCTTGATCATTCCTTTCATATCGAAAAGAAGTTTATTCGTAAAGGCCGTTTCTCCATATGTTTCGATGATTTCCTCAAACCACTTCTCTGCCTTTTCCGTTTCAAGTTCCACATCCGAAACCATCGTTTTATAAGGCTGATAGGAGGGATATGTTTTTTTGTGAGGCTTTCCGTTTTTCATGACATACACATGGTTGACCTCAGCCAAATCATGGTCTTCGCCAGCTATCCAAAAAACCGGTATCACAGGGCTTCCAAGCTCTTTCTCCTGTTCTTTTGCAAGCTTGATGATCGAAATCACTTTATGGATGGTATACAGGGGACCTGATAACAATCCAGCCTGCTGTCCGCCAATCACCACAACGGAATCATTCTTGCGCAACCTTTCGATATTTCGGTTAACTGCCTCACTGCTTGAAAGACGGGACATGTATCGCTGTATGTAATCGGATAATTCATGACGTGAAAAAACACGGCTCATCAGTTCATTATATCTATCACGATACATATCCTGCTTAGACAAGTCATAATGAAAATAATCCTCCGCTTCAAGACGGTTTTGTAAATAGTCCGATGCAAAACGGTTTAAAGATGGTAACGCGAGATCTTTCATCTCCATTTCTGTTCTCCCTTTCTCTGCAACTACAATTCTTTTTAGAGTATAACATTCAGGTTTAATAAAACAAAAGAAGTTGCCCAGCAGCAGAAAATTGATGTGCATTCTATTTTATGTAGTAAAGATCTTTGTAATACTTGTAATTAATCCGATTGAAAATAATAGAATATACGCAACGAAAAAGAAGGCGAAATTCACCCTCCAAAATCCCTTTACCACCTTATGGAAAATGATTTCTTCTTTTACCTTGTAATGAACCATGACCACCACGAATGCGTTGACGATCATGATCAGCATGATTACCCAAAGGATTTGTTTATCCCAAATGGCTATGATTAAATAATGGACGGATATTACGAAAAGCAGCGCACTCATGTCCATCGCAAATTGAACGGATCGTCTATGGTTCTTCGTGAATTGTTTGGCTCCTATAAAAAAAAGTATATATCCTACAAAAGGCAATGTAATAAAAATCGCGGCTAGACTTGAAACAACGTACGGCACATCATCATCCTCCCTGAGTCTCTTTCCCCTTGATCATCTTATATAGAGAAGACGCCAGGCCATCAGCTTTCCCCTTGCCCTTTGCCACGGAAAGTATATGACCCAATATAGCATCAATTTCCGTTTGGCTGCCCTTTTCCAAATCCTTGAGCATCGATGACCGATTCCCTGCAGTTGCCATGCAAACGGATTTAACGTGTTCAAATGACTCCGCTTTATTGTCCAATTCAAGAATCGCGGAGATTTCATCGAAAAGCTCTTGAAACAATTGATAATAAAAAGCATTGGCGATCAAGCCGCCATTTTCCACTTGCAGGATAGCAGTTAATGGATTGATGACTGCATTGACTACAAGTTTATCAAGAAGCATCGATTGATAGTCCGTGCTCTTCGTAAAAGGAAAACGTTCCTTCTTTTCACTCACTAATGAGAGCCTATCCAAATCTCCTTTAAAGGAAGCAACCCTGGTAAGGCCAAGTCCGGTATGCTCCACTGTATTCTCATTATGTCTTAAGGCACCGTGCTCCACCACCCCCACATAAATCTCCTGAGATTTCAGCTGCGTTAAATGGGCAATATGGCCGTAACCGTTCTGCAAGAATAGCAATGGTAGCTCAAGGTGTTCGATTGCATGCATGATGTCCGGAAGCTGGTATTGTTTGACCGTCACTATAAGAAGGTCGTGATCGGTTATCCCTTCATCCAAGTTTTTCGAAATGATGTTATCCAGTACCCTGCACTCACCCTTTTCAATAAGCCTGAGACCGTCATGATTGATGATCGAAGCCTGATGTGTCGTGCGGGTGTAGAGCGTTACGCGATGCTTGCCGCTCAACTGAGCTGCAAATAGCAGTCCGATCGCCCCTCCTCCAATGATTCCAATTCGCATGTCACCATTCCTTACTTTTCTGAAATATATTTACTATTTTAACACATTTTCTTTTTTAACCTGCATCGAATATCATACCATTCGCTTCGAAAATCAGGGAACCGGCATATGAAAAAGCTTTGGTGCGCCCAGCCTGGAAAATAATCCAATTGAAAGTGCCCTAATTGAACGACTGGCGATTTATTTCCTTCTTTAAGCGTAGAATTAATGGTATATTAGATACGAAAAGCTTAGCCATTCTTTACTCTTTAGGGGATGCAAACACCTCCAGCCTAAAACCAGCCAGGCAATCGAAGGCTAGAGGAGGGGATGGATGGCTATGGCTGCATGCAAGAGTCAGCACGATGGATTGATCGATGTCATGCTCGATTTAGCCTTCAGTCGGGTTTCCAATGGGTTCCTGGCGGCGGGATGACTTTCGAAGGTCACTATCGAAGAGGTTTATCAGAATTAAGGGGGAGCTTTTTTATGGAATACAAGGTGGAACGCTTACTTGTAAATTTTAAAACGCTTGAGGAATTCAAAAAATTCAAAGAATACGGGATTCAAGAACTGTCAATGCTAGATGATTTAGAGGGTAACATCATTGAAAATGACAGCCAATCACCTTTTTACGGAATCTTTTACGGCGACAAACTTGTAGCAAGGATGAGCCTGTACAAAAGAAGCGCTAAATTTGATCAGTATTTTGACCAAGCAAGGGACTTCCTTGTTCTTTGGAAACTTGAAGTCCTCCCTAACTATCAGAAAAAAGGCTACGGAAAAGCTTTGGTCGAATTCGCCAAAAGCCTGAACATGCCTATTAAAACCAATCCAAGAGTACACTCACAGGACTTTTGGAAGAAAATGGGATTTTCTGCCGTTTCCTATGATATGGACCGGGATCTTGGAGAAAACCCGCTGATCTGGAGCCCATTTGAGACCCAAGCTTCGACGGAAACAGATACAAAAGAATAAATAACGAAATGCGGGCGGATTATTCCACCCGCCTTTTTTATTTGTTGACCCTTTCCAAATTCCCGTTCTTATCCATCTGGAATCTCACTTTCGGGTTCGTTTTTTCGTCCTCTTGTACACTAAGCTTCCTGGCACGCTCCATGATTTGCATAAGCGCACGATAATCTTCTTCCACAGCTCTCAGGTTTTCTCTCAATAGCGTATTCTCTTCCTGCAAACGGCAATTTTCCTGTTCAAGATATTGGGATTGATTGGAGATTTTCTCCTTCTCCTCATTATCGATCTGGAAGAATTCATCCATTTTAGTTAAATACATTATTACCTTCTGAAGCGTAATAGAATCTTGTACTTCCTCTCGGGACTCCTCTTGTTCAACCCTGCTATTTTCCGCTGCTGCAACAGGAACCTGCTCTGCTTCCGGCTCAGGGACAGCCTGTTCCTTCCTTTGTTTCTTCGCCAACTCGATTCCGGATTTATATTGCTTCCTTACACAAGAATTCCAACGAAACCCACAAGCTGCCGAAGTTCTTGATAATTGCTTCCCAACTTCCTCAAACGCCTTCAATTGTGTACTGCCTTCTCGTATATGCCTTAATACCACTTCAGCCAGCAGCAAATCCTCATCATGGGTCCATGCATCTTGTCTTGCAATCGACATCTCTCTACCTCCTAAGCAAGTTTTAATTCATAATATGCACCTGCTAGGAAAGATAGAAGAAATATAGAGGCAGTAATTTTTTATTTTTTCTTGCTTAAGAAACGGCTGACCGCAGCATGATGTGCATCACTTGCCCAAAGTTTGGCACACTCACGGATCTCAGCCTCCATTCTTCCTTTAAGACCGCTTTCCAGCCATTTATTGACCAACAATTTCTTATAAGCCGCCAATACCCCTGTTTCACGGCGGAGTAAATTCTCTGCAAAATCTGCCCAATCCTCTTCCCCGACTATCTCATCTATGAAACCGAATCGTTGGGCTTCCTCCGCATTATGTATGTTTGCATCCATCAATAGCTTCAGCGCCTTTTGCCCTGGTATTTTTTCAACTAAAAGCGAACCGCCGCCCCAGCCCGTAGTGATTCCTAGCGTCCCTTGTACAAAGCCTAGCTTGACACCGCTTTTCGCTAACCGGAAATCACAGGCAGTCGCTATTTCGCATCCCCCGCCAATAGCGCTGCCATTAATGAAGGCAAGTGTCGGTTTTGGAAAAACTGCTAGTGTATGCAGAATCCGGCCCATTCTAGATAACATAGTAAAGGCCGCTTCTTCCGTATATAAATCTTGAAACTCACTCAAATCCCCACCTGAGCAGAAGGCTTGGTTACCCGCTCCTGTCAGTACTAGCATTTTAACCTCGTCATCATCGGCCGCTTCCGCCAATACGGTTTCCAGTTCGTCCATCAGTCGATAATTAACGGCATTCCTTTTCTCCGGTCTATTAAATATGACCTTCATAAAGCCGCGCCTATCCTTTTCGACCTCAATCGTCCGATTCACATAAACACCTCCTTAAGCTGCATCGTCCCGACAATACAGTTCCGAATATTCCGCCAAATGTGCTTATAAAAAAAGCCCAGAGAAAATCTCTGCGCTTTGATTAGCGTGTTGCATCAAGAAAGCAAAGCTTTCAAGAAGAAAAAGAAATTATTTTGCGACAACTTCTTTTCCTTTGTATGTTCCACATTCTTTACAAACGTGATGTGAAAGAGTCATTCCACCACAGCTTGGGCATTCTACCATACCAGGTACTTGAAGCTTGAAGTGTGTACGACGTTTTCTTTTTACAGTTTTCGACGTTCTTCTAAAAGGTACAGCCATTATTCCCACCTCCTTAAAAAATATAAAAAAGCTGGAAAAATCGGATTAACGATTTTTCGTTCCAATCAAGATTCTTTATTGTTGTCAAAAAAGTCGGCAAGCTTTGCAAATCTCGGATCAACCTTATGCGCATTATCCTCTTCTGAAATAACGGCCCAGTCTTTTCCGGATTGAGGAGCAGCTTCATTTGAATCGACATCCTCACAAAAAACCTGCATCGGAATTTCTAGCAATAAATTTTCTTTAATTACCGGTATTAGGTCTACAACGTCACCTTCCACAACAGTGACATCATCTCCGAAGAAATCAGCGCCATCTGCATTCAAAAGGAAGGTTTCCTTTGTATCAATATCAATCGGATATTTTACGTCTACCAGTGTACGGGAGCAAGGTAATGTCAATTCACCTGTAAGATGCAAGTGAAAAGTAATCTCGGTCGAGCTGATATCAGCCCTTCCTGCTACTCTGATCGGAGAAACATCGCGAATTTGCGGGTCTCTTTCTCTAATGTCTAAGACATCCACCAGTTCATCAAACCGTAAATCTTTGTCCCGAATTTTTTGAAGTTGACTAATCGTCCATTTCAAATGAAATCACCTCAAGGCAACAAAAATAATTATAGCTTTCAATTATAAGTTTGTCAATATTTTTTCTTTACACTATAATGTAGTCATCCTAACTGATTATCCAAAATTCCGGATTCCTTTTTGAACGAAAAATCACGATGAAACATCATAGAATCTTACTTGAAATAC
The DNA here is from genome assembly GCF_030271255.1 of Peribacillus folii. Lineage (GTDB taxonomy): Bacteria > Bacillota > Bacilli > Bacillales > DSM-1321 > Peribacillus. The sequence continues at coordinate 166,225 of NZ_JASJOM010000003.1, read as the reverse complement.
TATTTTAGCACTAAGTTGAAAAAATACAAAGTTTTTCTCTGAGGTGAATCAATGAAAGCTTGCGGATTAGTAGTCGAATATAACCCTTTTCATAATGGACATGTTTTACATGCAAGAAAAAGCAGGGAAGAGACGGGGGCGGATATCGTGGTTGCCGTCATGAGCGGGCCCTTTTTACAACGAGGCGAGCCTGCCTTGGTCAGCAAATGGGCCCGTGCCGCCATGGCCCTGCAAGGCGGCATCGATCTTGTCATCGAACTCCCTTACGCTTTCGCAACGCAGAAGGCGGAGATTTTTGCTAGAGGTTCCATAGCCCTTCTCGAGTATATTGGCTGCGGCTCTTTTTGTTTCGGGAGTGAGGATGGCAGGATTGATCCATTCATCACCGCGCATAAAATCATTTCGGATCGATCGGCACCATTCAATGATGCGGTCAAGCTGGCCATGGAAGCCGGAAATAGCTATCCGGCAAGTGCTGCCATGGCTTATCAAGCAATTATCAAGGAGGAGGGGGCCCTGGATTTAACGAAGCCCAATAACATCCTTGGTAAGGAATATGTAAGTGCTGCCTTCACTAACGGTTTTTCGATCCGTCCCTATACGATTCAAAGGGTTGCTGCCGGGTTCCATGATACTGATTTATCGAATGATTCCATTGCCAGCGCGACAGGGATTCGTAAAGCGATCCACGAAAACCAGGGCAAAGGCTTGGATTCCGTTTCAAGCTATGTTCCCCACCCGACAAGAAGCGGGCTGGAGCAATACCTAACCAGCTACCGTTCATTGCACGATTGGGAGATGTATTGGCCGCTATTGAAGTACCGGATCCTTTCTACTTCTTTAGCCGAATTGGCAACGGTTTATGAAATCGAGGAAGGGATAGAACATCGAATCAAGCAGATGGCTAAAACCGCTGTTACCTTTTCCCAGTTCATGACGGCGCTAAAAACGAAACGCTATACATGGACACGGCTCCAACGGATGTGTGTCCATATATTAACACATACTTTAAAAGAACAAATGGCTGATACTCACCTCCCGACCTATTTCAGGCTCCTTGGCATGAATGGCAGGGGACGGGAGTATTTGCACACCGTCAAGAAGAACTTGCCGCTCCCACTCATATCGAAATTGTCTGCCCATCAAAAGGAGGACATTGAAATGGACGTACGGGCAGCACAGGTATATGCACTTGGATTATCCGGGCATTCTCAAGCCAGCCTGATGGAAAGGGAATATGCCGCACCCATCATCATTTAATGATGCAAAACGAATTCGAACATTCCCCATAAACCGGGATGTGAAAAAAAGCGCAAACAGATGACCTGCCTGCGCTTTTTTTCATTTTTCTTTTAACTTTTTCAAATAGACTATAGCATCATCAAAGGTATCGACAGGGACAATTTTCATCTCGGTACCGATATCCTTCGCTGCCATAAGTGCATCTTCATAATTCGATCCCGATGCTCCGTTTTCATTTGGTGCAAAGAAAATTTCCGCTCCGGACTTATCGGCAGCCACGATTTTTTGCTGGATCCCGCCAATCGGGCCGACTGACCCATCATCCGACATCGTTCCAGTACCGGCAATATCATAGCCTTTCGTAAGGTCTCCTTCCGTCAATTGATTGTATATTTCCAAGGAAAACATCAATCCTGCAGAAGGACCGCCTATTTGTTCCGAATCTATGGCGATTGCCGGCTTTGTTGTCACTTTCCGGTTGTCATCGAGTGAAATGCCTATGCCAACCCTGTTGGGATCATCTTTAAAACGCTGCAAGGTTAAAATGGCTTTTTTCTCCGTCTCTTCCCGCTTATACACCAACTCCACTTTTTCGCCGGCTTTCTTCCCGTTAATATAAGCCATGAATTCTTGTGCAGACTTGAATTTAAGATCATCGACCTGAATGATCTGGTCGCCCGCCTTCAGTTCCTTTGCAGCAGGCATCCCCTTAAGCACGTCCAAAACATATACACCTAAATATTCATAATCGACTTCTTTACCTGCTTTTTCATATGCGATCTGAATTGCATTATTTTTTGAACCATCCATTAAGTGCAATTGCCTAATGTTATATTCTTCATCCGTTTCGTCTGCGCTCCTGATCGAGGTTTCCGGATAAAGCTCCTGATATTTGCTCCATTTCGCCAGCAAATAGGAATAAATATTCGCCCTGCCCATCCTAACCGTAGTCAACATAAAGCTCCCTTTTGCTTCATCCCCGCCTGAAACCTCTATGATCGGCTCCAATTCTTTTGCCATTCCTGGTTTTGATACATAAAAAGGTAGGGAATAAAGTGCCGACGCTATGAGAAGTATAACAACCACCAGGAAAGTGCGCACATACATTTTACGGTTCATCTTCAAAGGACTCCTTCCAAGTAACAATGCTTTGTTTAATTTGATCAATCTTTCCTTTTGCCGCTTCTTCTCCAATACTAATTATTTCCTGTACGTTTGTAAATGATTTAGAACTGTATTTCTCGACCCTTGGGCGTATCATGATATCCGAAGCAAATTCCCTGCTTTTAACAAGCTCCATCTGCAGGATGTCGAGGCTTTGCATGATAACATCGTAAATCGAGTTTATCTCCATATCCTGTTTCACATGGGCGACGTCCACGCCGATTATGATGTCGGCACCCATCTCCTTCACGACAGAAACGGGAACCCTGTCAACGACCCCGCCATCCACAAGAAGCCTTGTTCCAATCCTCTCGGGGATGAATATCCCGGGAATCGAAATGCTTGCCCTGACTGCAGGAGCGATGGGGCCTTCCTGAAAAATGACCTTATCTCCCGTTTTTATATCAGTGGCGACAACAGCTATAGGAATATCGAGTTCTTCAAAATTCTTACCATATGTAAATACCCTGATCAATTCCTTGGTTCGTTTCCCTGAAATGAACCCCATTTTGGGTATGGTAAAATCCAGATAGTATTTTCGTTTGAAAGCACGAGAAAGCTTATACAGCCGTTCAATGTCCGAACCAGCCCCATAAAAGGCCGCTACCATCGCTCCCATGCTGCTCCCGGCAATCATGTCGATTGGAATTCCTTCCTGCTTCAATACCTTTATCACTCCAATATGTGCAAATCCCCTCGCTCCTCCCGATCCAAGAGCGAGCCCGATCTTTGGTTCCGACAAAGATATCCCCCCTGTTGAAAAAGATTAAAAATACAACTCATTCAAAGTTATGGTCTTAAACGGATTTATAGAAGCATATTATTTATATTGACAGTGAAACAAGCTTGGCGAAGAAATATTTGTCCCTTGTGGTTTAATGAAGTAATTGACTCTGCATTGCACTGCACGAAGTTGCCTGATTGGACGTGAGCAGTGCAGATCACATTGCATCCTGCCCCTTTCTTTTCGAGAAAATGAAAGGTCATATTTTATTATATACGTAACGGACTGCCCTTATTTAGTAACCTTCAAAAGGAGGCTGAATTTTGCTTAAATCAAAATCGAAAACAATACTGTTGGCCACCTTCTTCACGATGCTGGCAGTCGGCTTGATCATTTTCCCCCAAGAATCCTTTGAAGCCTCCACAGGCGGGCTGAATATGTGGTGGAAAATTGTTTTCCCTTCCCTTCTTCCATTTTTGATCTTATCGGAGCTATTGATCAGTTTCGGGGTAGTGAAGTTCATCGGGGTCATGCTCGAACCCCTCATGCGCCCCTTGTTCCGTGTACCCGGTGTGGGGGGATTCGTTTGGGCAATGGGACTCGCATCAGGCTTCCCGGCAGGTGCAAAATTCACGGTAAGGCTGCGCCAGGAGGAGCAATTGACCCGAATTGAAGCGGAAAGACTCGTTTGTTTCACCAATTCATCCAATCCGTTGTTTCTGTTCGTTGCCGTAGCCGTAGGCTTTTTCCATAATCCTCATTTAGGGATCATCCTTGCTCTCTCCCACTATATCGGGAATTTTTTAGTAGGAATCATCATGCGTTTTTACCGGCGAAAAGAAGAACAATCCCATGCAAAATCCATGACCAAGCTCCCTTCCCTCAGACAAGCCTTTAGCGAGATGCACAGAACGCGAATAAAGGAAACAAGACCCTTTGGGAGTTTGCTAGGGGACGCCGTTTTATCTTCCATTCAAACGCTATTGATGATCGGGGGATTCATCATTCTCTTTTCGGTGGTTAACAAGCTTTTATTTCACATGAATATAACCGGACTGCTTGCATCCTGGGTCGGGGGTATCTTATACACCTTTAATTTCCCGGACTCCTTAAGCCTCCCGTTCATTTCAGGCATGTTTGAAATGACCCTTGGTTCAAAGTTGACCAGTGCCGTAGAAGATGCGAGTCTTTTCCAGCAGACAGTGATGACAAGCTTCATCCTGGCATTCAACGGTTTCAGCATTCAGGCACAGGTTGCCAGTATAATAGCGTCCACCGATATCCGTTTCTTGCCATTTTTCCTTGCCAGAGTAGCGCATGGTTTTATGGCATCCATGATCACTGTATTGCTTTGGGGACCATTCTATAGAAGCACGAAGGAGGGCGGCAGCCCGGTTCATGCCTTTCCAGTAAGCGGGACAGGCGAACAGGCAAACTCACTTTACCAATATATGGTGGATCTAGGTCCACTCCTCACCCTTATGTTTCTCGTCCTTTACATTATCATATTCACAAAAAGGCTATTCAAAGGCTTATCATAAACAAAAAAAAGCATTGCGCAGCAGCAATGCTCTTTTTTCATTCTTACTGTTGTGCATTCTTTTTGGCCAAGGCTTCCTGGACGACAGGCGGAACTAGTTCGGAGATATCTCCACCATATTTCGCGACCTCTTTTACGATACTTGAACTCAAGAAAGAATATTGATTTTTCGTCATGATAAAGAATGACTCAATTTTACTGTTTAGGAAGCGATTCATCGAAGTTCCCTGCATTTCGTATTCAAAGTCGGAGGTCGCCCTTAATCCCCTGATGATGGCGTTGGCGGATACACTTTCAGCATAGTCGACGGTCAATCCTTGATAAAAATCCACTTTAACATTCGGCATATGTTTCGTTGCTTCCGTAATCAATTCCAGCCTCTCTTCCACGGAAAAAAGTGAATTCTTCGCTGAATTATTCACAATGACGACATATACCTCATCGAAAACATTCGCTCCCCTTTGAATGATATCAAGATGACCAAATGTTATCGGATCAAAACTTCCTGGACAAATCGCTATTTTGGACATTCATAGTTCCCCCTGTTCGTGTACGTTTCCCCATTGATAAATCGTAACCGCGATGACCCCATAAACCTCTTTCCGCTTAACGGTAAAGCCAGCAACACAATCAGGCAACGTAACATCATGGCCATGCTCACAAACAATATATCCCCTATCGCTCAATAATCGGTATTTATGTATTTCTTCCAAAATTTCCACAAGCTTTTGTTTCTTATACGGAGGATCAAGAAAAATCAACTCAAACGCCATTTCCCTCTTGGCCAAGGCTTTCAAAGCACGTTCTGAATCATTTTTGTATACTTCTGCACGATCAGTAAACCTACATAGCTCCAAATTGGCCTTAACCGTTTGATTTGCTTTAAAGTCGCGATCAACAAATATGGCTTTATCCATGCCCCTGCTTAACGCTTCAATTCCAAGGCCGCCGCTGCCTGCAAACAAGTCGAGGACCAATCCTCCTTCGAAATAAGGTCCAATCATATTAAAAATGGATTCCTTCACTTTATCCGTAGTAGGCCGGGTTCCCATACCCGGTACAGCCTTAAGTGGTCTCCCTTTACATATTCCGGAAACGACCCTCATCATTCTCACCACATTTTATGACAAATTTCTGTTACTTTCCTATCCTAACATATTCGAAAAAGCAAACCAATATTTATTCCGATTCCTTTATGGCGTGATAGGTCCACGCTTACGGTTTAACTTTTGGCGACAAGATACATTCATTCTTTAGAAATCTTTTTCAATTTGAATAAGATAACAAATTTTGGCCATAATAAGATTAACAACATTCCTTTTTAGGTGTTGTTGCCAACCGCGGAGAAGGCTTACGTTTCCCCATAAGTTCTTCCTCCGGTTTCTCCTCTCCCTTTGCCTTCTGGTCCATAGTTAGACATAGAAGGACCCTGCAAATTTTTTGCAGGGCTTTTTTTAATTTTATCCCATGCCAAGATTCAGCCATAAATGAAGTTGCCCCCTTCTCTTTTAAGGGGGAAAATGATAAAGTAATGAATAATAAGCTAGTTAGGAGAGGTTTAATTGATTCAACGTTTTATTGAACTTGGACATGGACATTCTGATATCTATGAACTGCTTGAGGTAGGACGCAACCAAAAACATCGTGTCATCAGGCTTTTAGCGCTGAATACAACCATAAACGATAAAAAGGTGACCTCCCCGGTCATCGTCTTACAGCCTACAGACCCAGGAAAATTCCAACCGCTTTACATTTGCCGTGAAGGGATACCAAACCCGCATATTACCAAAAATAAACGTTATGAGCTTTTTGAAGGGCTGGCTGAAGAACTGGAAAAGCCCATCATTGAAATCGATGTTAAACCCTCGGTGCTTTTTGCAGAAACCGAGCTTTACTATCAACATTTAATCGGCATTTTGCGCATGAATAGGTACCTTCCACCTTTAGGCTAAAAAAAAACTGACTCCTGCTGAGTCAGTTTTTTCAAATCCCCATCTTATAATCGTATTCCTTCGCCTTATCCGGTTTGGAGTTTTCGAATTCCACCTTCAAGAAGGGTTTATACGAAAGGTCCACTTTTTTTACGAACGAATAATTGTTCAGTTTTTCCACTAATGGCTCCACTTCATCCATATTCGTATAAAGGACCACATATTTCAATTTTTTCGATACATAATGGATATTCCCGAATTTCCTAAGCATTTTTGCTTGTTTTAATGTATGTAAATAGACGATGATTCCTTGTCTCGCTCCAAGCATATCTCGATAACTCCCTTTTATAAAGGTTTTAACTAAGTGTAGCATAGCAGAATCTTCACTTTCAACCAAGAAAAAAGATTATAAACGAAATTCTCTCACAATTAAGAATATACATGCCGGAAGGGAGCTCACAAAACGATGGATTTAGATCCAATTTGGCATCAATTTATTACTCGCCTTCTGTCACATGATGAAATAACGGAGGCTTCGGTGAAGAAGTTCACAGGTATTCCCTTCCTTTATATCCATTATCATTCTGGCGATGAACGGTTGCTTATTTATCTCATAAAAAAAGCGGCAAGCCATTCAATGCGCGGCAAACAGCTCCATTGCGAAACCATTTTCGTTAGGCAGGAAGAGCATATCCATGTTTTTCGCCATCGTTTTTTTGTTCCTCAGAAAAAGATGTTTTGCTGCGGTAACCTATGTCCGGATTGTATCCTTTTTCGCAGTTGACCATGATCGGCGTTTTATAAGTTCCGCACACAAAAAGCCACCGGATACGAAGATCCGGCGGCTTTGTTGCGCTGCTGTCAAAGCGGGCAATTTAAGCGGAGCACCCACAGCTTCCGCCCGTGCCACAGCTTCCGGTAGAACACCCACCCGAAGATACAAAAAATGGATTGCCCGCAGGCGTTTTGACCTGCTCGGAAACCGCACGGCCGATCCTTCCGCTTATTTCATCAAGAACGGACTGCAGTTCTGTCTCCGCCCTCTTAAAATCGGCAACTGTATCGTGCATATCCATATCTCGTTTAGCTTCCCTCGTTTCCAAATTGATGCGCTTATAATCAGGGTGATACTTACCGAACCTTTGAACATCCTCAAAAAGATCCTTTAAAGAAGTAAACTTCGAGATTTTCCGCTGTGCCTCTTTGTCACTTTGTAATTTATATAAACTAAGGAGATATTCTTCCCCTATATCAGAATGAAGGATCATTTCAGCCAATCCATCAGCCTGTTGCAGAATGTCGATGATTTCCATAGTAGCAAGCATGAACAAGCTCACCTCCACCTTCATTTTACCATTACTCCCTTACAGATGCTAATGGTTTAATTAGAGCGAAGAAGTGATATGTACCTCAAACTCTTTTTGCAGTCCCGTTTTCTTTCCAGAACCATCCAATATCTCAAGCTTCATTTTATGCATGCCACTCGGGACATCCTTTACAATAAATGCTGCCGTTTTCATATCGACTTTTTTATCATTATCAATATATACGGACACCGTTGCCGCATTTTCACCATTCTCGTTTGAAAAACCATAGTTTTTCAAGTAGCACTCTACATAAACGGCATTGCCCTTTACAAACGTTTTCACCCGAAAATCCTCATCTGAATTTCGAATGCTTGATACAGTGGTGGCAGCTTTTAGGGTTGATACATCCTGTATAGCCACTTTTGCATTTTCAGGTTCGGGTATTTTCTTGCCGCAACCCGCCACTGCCATCAACACTGCCAGACCCAAAATTATTTTTTTCATCCCATCTTCCCCCTTTTGCCTTTATTGTTAGCCAAAAGGAGTAATTTACTCTTTTTTTCTTCATTCACTTGAAGTATTCATTGCTTGAAACATATGAAGCATCATCGAGGCAACCTGAACACTTTCCGAAAATTTGGAAACACGATGGGGGATCGACTTCTCGAAGTAATATTTGGCCTCGGTTTCAAATACATCCACTTCATGTGGATTACGCATCAATCTTTTGTACCAAGCGGGTTGAATTCGCAGGTAATTTCGCATATCTTCATTGGTTTGAATGAATTCATATATGTTCTGACGCATGCCAATCCCTCCTTAGTCTTTTGTGAATATAAAAGGGTTGGATCTTTGCTCCTTTTCTTTTGAAGGAGGGGGGGAATCACCTGATTTATTCCCCTGAAAAGCCGAGAGAACTCCTTGGATGGCTCCAATTGCCTGATTGGCATTCGTGATATATTGCTGAATCTGCCCCATATCCATATTTTTGACTGCACTCATGATCGAACCGAGCAGCTCCGTACTCTCTTCCTTTTCCATCGGCTGTGATGGGGATCCTGCATTCACTATCGGATCCTGCAATTTGCCTTCAGCCCGCCAGCGTGGATGTTCTTCACCGAGTAAATACCATTCCTCAAAAAGTTCCTGCCATGTCGCTTGCTTGCTTCTCACTTCGTTCACTAAATAAGGATGTTCCTTGACAAACTCCCGAAATCTATCCACGGAGGGGCGCTTTTTTTTTGCCATTACTCTCACCTCACACTTAGACATCGCCTATTTCACCATATGCAGCAGGTAAATAAAAAGTGCATCCCTTCATTTCCTGATGTAATTCATTTCTTTATAGTATAATAACAGGAATAAAGGAGGGATTTACATGACGGATTCAATTGATTTGATCAAAGAATTTCAAGAGCTTGCAGAGTCTGCGGACACAAAGGAATTATCCATATTAGCCGGATTAATCTCAGGATTGAAAGCAAGAAGGGTGCAAAATAAATATTCCTATATTTCCAGCCTGCTTGAATTAAATAAGAATGTAAGCAATGAGGGGACGAAACTTACGATGACCATGCCCAATACACCTCTTGTACATAATGAGTTGAACATCACCCATGGCGGGATGCTGGCCACGCTCATTGATACGGCCATGGGCACACTTGCCGGTTCGACCGTTCCGATAGGGTATGCGACCGTTACTACGGATATCCAGGTAAGATATGTTAAACCTTCGATTGGAGAAGTATTGACTTGTACATGCGAATTAATCCATATGGGAAGCAAAACGATCATCATCGAGGGGAAGGTTCACCGTGATGATGGGGAACTTTGCGCTGTTTCAACAGGGAATTTTTTCATCTTGGAAATGAAAGAAACGAGAAAATAATAAAACGGACCCAGAGCGGATCCGTTTTATTATTTTTTTATGAAATTCTGGGTGTAATACTTTTTATAAACGCCAACACCAAGACCGGTAAATTCTTCACTCAGCATCGTATCACGATGACCCTTACTATTGAGCCAGCCTTCCATCACCGCTGCTGCGTCTACATATTTAGCGGCAATATTCTCACCGGCTGCCTTATACGTAACATGACCAGCATCAAGGCGTTTTTCCAAATCGCCTTTCGCTTCCGAAACATGGGTTCCCTCAGTCGAGTCTGTCATCTCCCTGCTATGAAGATATGCAACCTCCGCTGCAGGAACATCCCATTCCAGGGGCTTCAAACCGAATCTGCTGCGCATGATATTCGTGATATCGAAAATTTGCTGTTCATTTCCATCCTCCACCTTCTCCAAGTCTTCTTGAGATAGCAGCTCGGCACTCGGCAGTTTACCATGATAGGTCAACTCGTAGGGCTGCTGCTTTAAAAGGGCGGAATCATTCAAGAATCGGATGCTCGATACGGTACCTGTGAATTTATCCAGATACAGCTGAACATGAATGTTCCCCAGTTTGATCAACGGCCTCATGTTCATATCTTCCTCAGACAATTCAAATCGATAGGAACTGTCATCGACTTCAATATCAACAGTTGGTTCCACATACAAGCTGGAATAGATCTCATCAAGGGTTTGCCCGATTTTAAAAGGAGCCACATTAACCTTCTCACCGATTACGTATACAGACACCACTTTCCCCGCTTCAACCGCTAATTGAAAATAATGGCTATAATCCTTTTTATAGACCCACCATTCATATCCGTAAGCCGACAGATCAATTCGGTCAGGCTCGCCGAATTTCTCTTCAATCTCGTTTGCATTTTTCCCGATTGTTACAGCAAGACCTTCAGTTGCTTCAGGCGCCCTCGCCTTTTCCGAGATAGTGGACTTTTCATTTATATGTTCATTGGGGTTGACACCTTTGTCACCATCAATAAGAGGGTTTCCTTCATCTTCATTGCCGATGTTAAGATAAATACCGATAACGAAAAAAATAATGATCAACACCAAAACCTTACCTAATCTGCGCAGAGGAACACACCCTCTCTCTATCTATTTTATGTATCCTATGCTAAAGCCATTCTTACCTAACTTGATTATATCACTGTTCAATCATTATTTTCTAATTTACGATAAGCTGACGCTTCATTAAATTTATCCACAAGCGGCACATTTGCGAATGATTGGATTACATCGGTTTGTTCATTGCAACTTCCAGCAATTCGTACTATTATAAAATATAGGATAAAATGGTATATTATAAACATACTTGGAGATTTTTTATATATTCTTTACATAATATTGTCCCGGTATGTCATTTTCATTCTCAAATACTGAACATGGGAGGTACTACTCGTGAAATTTGAAAGCTTTGGAATCGAAAATATCACAGCCGACCTAAACCGATTAGATGACCTGATGCCGCAATATGGTTTAATTCGTGCAGAACAATGGGATTACGAAAGAGTGAGCTACGATCGTAAATTCGAATTAAAAGAAGGCACCTTTTACCTGCGAATACTTGGCTATGCTACAGAAGGCGATGTCGGGGCCCACAGGGCGGTCATCAAACTAATGGTTCCGCTCCTGGGAAAGCACTATTATCCGCACGGAGTCGAATATGGCGAAGGTGAGGATTTCCCTCCATCCCTTGTCAAACAATGTGAAAAAATCCTTGCACAGGTGAAGGAAGAACTTACACAGTTCAACGGCCTGTAATAGCTTTCAAGAAAAGCTCAGTGCGAATTAGCTAATCCCGTCTACCTATATGTACTTAATACAAAAGCCTGATGCTTTTTGCACCAGGCTTTTTCGTCATTTTAAAATCCTAAAATCGCCTTTATCAAAGAGGTTGTCTCTCCGCCATGATATATGACATAAAGCAGGATGTAAACGGCCACACCCGTAATTCCTGTGAAAAACCAAATGATACTCGTCGTAGGTCCGATTTTTTTATGAATGGCAAAATTCCCTTTAAATCCAGTGGTAAGCATGATGATTCCCAATACAGCTCCAGTTGTGGCAAGCGTGATGTGAAAGATCAAAAAGATCGTGTAATAAATTTTTATGTCATCTGGCCCGCCAAATGACGTACTGCCGATAAACACCGTTCTGGAAAGGTAGATGGCGAAAAAGATCACCGCAAAAACGGCTGCTACCATCATCGTTTTTTTATGAGTCTCGATTTTACGTTGTTTAATTTGATACCACCCTATTGCAACAGTGATGGCACTTAATACAATGAAGGCTGTACTTATGGTTGGAAGGATTGGTAAAGACATAAGAATTGTATTCCTCTCTATATTTATTAATCACCTTTCATTTTATAAGAGGCAATCATAAAATTCAATAAAATCAAGCATTATTAACAGAATGCTCACTTTTACAGAAAAGCCGAGACAAATCACTGGCTATTTAGGCTCACCTTGTCCACCCACATTACCAGAACCGGTTCGGACGGAAACAGATAAAAAACTTGCCTCCCCCAGGCAAGTTTTACATGAATCAGCTATTTGACAGTCTGAAAATTTGCAGGGATCGGATCGATATCATTTTGCCCGCCATTCTCTTTTTTAAACCAAGCAAAGAAAATGACACCTAAAACATAGCCTAACACAATCTCTTGAATCACCTTCATTAAAACCCCGCCGAGCTGTTGATCCTCGAGCAAGGGCAAGCCATTGAACATTTCCGGACCGCTGAGCGTTAAGTTGGCCAATGCTGATGCAGGTACGCAAAGCTCCATCGCGCTCGCCCAGGATTCCGCGTTCGTAAACGTATCATACAGCGGTGCATTAGCAAAAATGATCAAGGCGCAAGCCGGCGTCATCAAAATTCCACTCCCGAAAATATATGCCACCTTTTTTACACCTGACAGGCTTTCGTGCTCTGCCAGCTGATTGACAAGCGGGAACCACATCAAAATGGCAGTCGTGAATAAAAGTACCGTGTACCCTGCATGTATCCACATTCCCGTCTTAATGAAGTCGAATACTAACGGAATATGATATAACGAGAACAGGACATTGAATAGTAAAAGCGCAAAAAGAGGTTTGGTCAAGAAGTGAAAGAAACCACGCACCCCCCTTGAATTGATGAAAGATCTCCACAGCCATGCTGGGATCGCAATGATGAATAAAGGGGGAATCACAAGATAAAGCAGAGCCATTTGAAACATATGGGCGCTGAACATGATATGGCTCAGTAAATCAAGCGGCGAGCCTTTCACGATATAAAGAAGGATCATAGCCAATAAAAAATACGTGATTTGCCGTCCGGAAAGCGATGTCCCGCCCGAAACCTGTCCCCTTTTTTTTGTCAGGATCCAAAAATAACCTGCCGTTATTAGTACGAGTGCACAAAAATAATAAGGACTCCATAAAGCACGAAATCCGAAAATATCAATAGACAAAAAACCACCTCGTTCCTCAACTTTTCCCTTGCTCCATTATACCTAAAATGAAACTTAGTAACAAATATAGATAAACTTGGATCATTGGTACAAAAAGAAAAACCGGCTATCCTTCAATAGCCGATTTCCTTTAAGGTTTATAACCAAACGATCGTCAAGAAAGTGAGCACGGTTATTAACCCCACTGCAAGTCCGGAGAACAAGAACAAGGCTATCGTACCATGGCCTTTATGCTTCATATGCATGAAGTAATACAATTGGAAAATCACCTGAATGACTGCCAGCAATAATATGACCGGTTTGATGAACCAATGTGAAAAATCCTCCATTGCTACTGCAACGAATGAAATGACTGTAAAGAAAATCATCATGACAAATGTAATCACTTGTTGCTTCATCTCTTCGGCATTTTTCTTGCGGCGATATTTTAAATCTACATTCGGGTTCGCTGAATTTGATTGTTCATTCGCCATCAGTTATCCCACCATTCCCATTAAGTAAACGACTGTAAAGATAAACACCCAAACTACATCAATGAAATGCCAATATAGACTCGCAATATAAAACTTAGGGGCATTGTACAAGTTCAGTCCCCTTCTGGCATTACGTACCATTAGGGAGATGAACCACATCAATCCGAACGCAACATGCCCTCCGTGAAATCCGACTAGTGTATAAAAAGCGGATCCGAAAGCACTGCTTGTAAATGTATGATGAAATTTATGAACATAGTGATTGAATTCATAAATCTCAAGCCCCAGGAAGCCGAAGCCAAGCGCGATTGTGATAACAAGCCATGCCTGCATTTGTTTGAAATGGTTATTTTTCATATGGTACATCGCATACACGCTTGTCAATGAACTTGTCAATAATAGCATCGTCGCAACAAATGTCAGTGGCAATTCAAATAAATCTTTTGCCAAGGCCGCTTCACCGTTCGGCACTTTATCCTTTAAGGCAAGGTAAGTGGCAAATAGTGAGGCGAACAAGACTGTCTCTCCGCCAAGAAACAACCAGAAACCCAAATACTTATTTTTCCCTTCCAAAGTTGCTTTCTCGGGAGAAGCAGGCCAAGTGGCATCCGTGAATTTTTCATCTGCGTGCATTATGCCTTACCTCCCTTGTCAGTATCGTCCATCAGGTCTTCTTTATGGATATGGTATCCATGATCATCTTTAATGGAACGGATTAACATCGATCCAAATGTGATCAAAAGCCCGAGAATGATAATGGGCAATGTCCAAGACTTGTCATCCATATGATAAAGGGCGCCGAATGCGGCTACGAATAAACCGAAAGCAATCGTAACGGGCAGGAAGGACGAATTCGGCATATGGATATCCCCTAAGGGTTCTGCAGGGGTCATTTCCTTTTTACCTTCCATCTTTTCAACCCAGTAAGCATCTAAACCGCGAACAAGCGGCAGTTGCTTGAAATTATAAAATGGCGGCGGTGATGGAATGGCCCATTCAAGCGTACGGCCATCTCCCCATGGATCGTTACCGACTTTTTCATTTTTCACGGATGTGATGATGATGTTGATCACCATGACCAAAACGCCAAAGGCCATTAAGAAGGCTCCCACAGTACTGATCATATTACCAGTATTGAGGCCTTGATTATCCATGAACGTGAATACGCGTCGAGGCATCCCCATCAGACCTAGGAAATGCTGAATGAAGAAGGTTAAATGGAAACCAATCAAGAACGTCCAAAATGTGATCTGTCCCAATTTCTCATTTAATATCGTTCCAAACATTTTCGGCCAATAAAAATTGATTCCTGCTAGTAAACCCAATACAACCCCACCGACAATGACATAATGGAAATGGGCAACAACGAAATAGCTATCATGATACTGATAATCCGCCGGCGCTGATGCGAGCATGATGCCTGTCACGCCACCCATTGTGAAAGTAGGGATAAAGGCGACTGCATAAAGCATCGGTACCGTAAACTTGACGCTTCCGCCCCACATTGTAAAGATCCAGTTGAAGATCTTGATTCCTGTTGGTACGGCGATGGCCATGGTAGCCACTGCAAAGATCGCATTTGCGATAGGTCCCAAACCAGTGGTGAACATATGGTGAGCCCAAACCATGAAACCTAAGAAACCGATTAAAACGGTTGCAAATACCATCGAAGAGTAACCGAACAATCTTTTCCTGGAAAATGTAGCAAAAATTTCCGAAAAAATCCCGAACGCAGGTAGAATCAGGATATACACTTCAGGGTGACCGAATATCCAGAATAAATGCTCCCATATGATGGTATTCCCCCCTGCTGCAACATCGAAAAAGTTTGCACCGAACATTCGATCGAACATCATTAGCACCAATCCTACTGTAAGCGGAGGAAAAGCGAACAAAATCAATGCAGAAACGACGAAAGTCGACCAGGTAAACAGCGGCATGCGCATATATGTCATGCCTGGAGCACGCATATTTATGATCGTTACAAGGAAATTGATCCCTGCCATTAGTGTTCCAAAACCTGATATTTGTAATCCGAGGACATAAAAATCCACGCCATGCCCAGCAGAGTGCAGGGATAGCGACGCATATGACGTCCAGCCTGCATCAGGAGCCCCTCCCAAAAACCAGGAAAGGTTCAAAAAGACCCCCCCGAAGAAGAATAACCAGAATCCTAAAGAGTTCAAAAATGGGAACGCGACATCGCGGGCCCCTATCTGTAACGGTACGACCGCATTCATTACAGCGAATACCAAGGGCATCGCCGCCAGGAATATCATGGTTGTACCGTGCATGGTCAAGATTTCATTATAAAAACCGGCACTCACGAAATCATTATTTGGGATTGCCAGCTGGATACGGATAAACATCGCTTCCAAACCGCCGATTACAAAGAATAACCCGCCAGAAATAAGATATAAAATGGCGATTTTCTTATGATCCACCGTCGTCAAATAATCCCATATCGTAGCGCCAAATCCTTTTTTATTAGCGTACGTACTCACGATTTAACCTCCTTAGTCAAACTTCTATTTTTCTTCCACCTTGAGCTGTAAGAGATAAGCTGCAAGCGCATCTATATCTGAATCTGAAAGTTCGCCGTAAGTACCGGTCATCGTGTTGCCCGGTTTATACTTCTCAGGATCTTTGATCCAATTCTTCACATTTGCTTCCGTGTGATCCAAAACCCCGGCAATTTTCTGACGTTCGCCGAAAGTAGCCAGATTGGGAGCCTGTCGGGCAGCTTCAGGTCTGCTATCATTTGGCGTCACTGCATGGCAGCCAATGCAGCTTTTGTTGAACACAGCTACTCCCTGCTTGGCAGCATCACCTGCAACGACAGGCTCTTTTACGGATTTCATATCCTTTGCCCATGCATCAAAGTCGCTTTTTGATTTCGGAACAACCTTAAAATCCATCAAGGCATGGGAAGGACCGCAAAGCTCGGCGCATTTCCCGTAAAATAAGTTGTTCGAATCTTCCGCCTTTTTACTATCGAATTCTAAGTAAAACTTATTGACTCCATCCGTATTCGTATCCATCTTTCCACCGGCAGCCGGTATCCAGAATGAATGCTTTACATCTGAAGCAGTCAGATTGAAATATACTTTTTGATCGGTTGGCACCACCAAATCCTGGCTTGTTACAATGCCCAGGTCTGGATATTCAAACTCCCACCAGTATAAGTTCGCCCTGACATTCACCACAAGTGCATCCTTCGTTTTGCCGTCCTTGCCTTTCTTATCCATCGCTTTTGTATCAGCGAGGTCAAAAGTTGTGACGACGGTCGGTACAGCCAAAACAATTAAAAGAAGAATAGGAATGACAGTCCAGATAATTTCGAGTTTATGACTTCCTTCAATTTGCTTCGGTACTGATTCATCGCCTTTCTTCCGACGGAAGCGCAGTAAAACTACAACGAACAAAACAATCACGACAATAATAACCAAAACCATGATTAGTGTACTCAATATCAGTAAGTCGAACTGAGATTGCGCAACATCGCCAGCTGGCCTCAGTGCGGATAGATATGGTTCGCCGCAGCCCGAAAGGACAAGCCCTACAATACCCAGCAGAGCAAACAGGCGCCATTTGTGCAGCCTTTTTTTCATAGCTTCAGAAACCCCCTCTTTCGTCAAAATTTTCTCACAAAAATAAAAATGGGCGCAATTGCGAATATTCTCTCTATGTCAATTTCTAAAAAGAAAGAATCCCTAGTGTAAGGATTTTTTTAGATGGTTCATGTAACCGCTATTATGAAAGACCGTGGTGAAAAGATATTACTTTAATATGTATGTATGGCGGTTATGCATTATTTATAGGTAAGCTGCAGCCTGCACAATGAACAGGCTGCAGCTTCTTTAATGAAATTAGATGAGTGTGACAATAACCATCGCTACAAATAAAATGGTCATATAATTTAAAGAATAGACAAACATAGATGTGGCCCATTTAACGTCGTCTTTCTTTCTATACCCATTGATTCCCAAAATAAGCCAGCCTGTACTTAATAAAGCGGCCAAGATCACCAATGGAGTTCCTAATGGAATCAGGAAGAAAGGAATGAACATTAAACAGATGATCCATAGCATGATGGATCGTTTGGCTGCCTTGAACCCTTTTACGACCGGTAGCATCGGAACACCGGCTGCACGGTATTCTTCGACCCGCCTCATTGCAAGTGCATAAAAATGGGGCGGCTGCCAGAGGAACATGATTGCAAACAACACCCAAGCGATCATATCCAGGCTCGGATTGACGGCAGCCCAGCCAATAAGCGGAGGCATCGCTCCGGATATGCTGCCAATGATCGTATTCGAAACGAATCTACGTTTGAAGACCATTGTATATAAAACAACATATGCGAAGACGCCGAATGCACCAAGCAAAGCCGTTGTCATATTGGTCAAGGCAAGTAAAATCAACCCTGCAGCAATCAAGCCGAAGCTTAACGCCAAAACCTTTGAAGGCTGGACTTTTCCGGTTACCGTCGGCCGGTTCTTCGTTCTTTCCATTAAATGGTCTATATCCCGGTCATAATAATTATTGAAACTGCACGATCCCGCCATGATGAGCGCGGATCCGGCAAGTGTATAAAATACTACGTCAAGATTAGTTAAAAAGCTTAGGCCCGAAAAATGAAGGGCTAACCATACGCCGGTAAAGGCTGTTATGATATTTGAATTGACAATCCCCACTTTAATAAGAGCGAGAAAGTCCTTCCAAGCTGTTGTTTCCGGTATATCCGATTGAAGGGCGGCTTTACTGTCCTTCATGACAGCTTCTGACAAACCCCTTGTTTCTGACATTTGTTTTCCTCCTTTAAATCATTCAACACAGACGCAAATGCAAAAAAAATACTTGCATATGCTATAGGAACATTATTTCATACTTTTCGACATTTGTAACCAAGGAAGCGTAAAACAAAAAGTAAATTATTTACCAAGTGACTGTAGTCAATGGAATGCATCGAGAGCTATTATTCTTATATCATGTTTCCAAACAGTAAAATTTAGTAAAATCATTTCTCCAATATATTAAAACACATTTTTGGAAGCTTTTGTGAAAAATTTTCGGATATTTTTTGACCAATTTGTGTCTCGATAACTTTCACTGCAGCCGAAAACACTGCCAAATTTTCCTTTAATATCCGAATTGTACGTCCTTATCATCATCCCCTAGGCTCTATCTCTATTTTGCACCTACTTGAAGGTTTACACTCCCTTTATTTCTATCAAAGTCTTATGTAACTTTCAACTATTTGAGGCATTTTAATTGCCGTCATATAATATTATCCGAACTTGTAAAATCATTCTATTTTGTGTAATATCGAGGAAGTTCTACGAATATTTGTGAAATAACATATGCTATTATTAATATTATGAAACAAAATACTTGGCTACAGAGAAAAAGGTGGGGCTACTAGTGAAATCGTCTCTTAAATGGTTTGCTGTTTTAACTACGATTGTAATGCTATTCATCTTACTGGGCGGAGCTCTGGTCACCAAGACGGATTCCGGAATGGGATGCGGCAGGTCCTGGCCATTGTGCAATGGACAACTGATTCCTGATAAAATCACGCTTGAATTGGTCATTGAGCTTTCCCATCGACTCGTTTCAGGTGCAGGAGGTTTCTTGGTATTATTATTATCGTATAGGTCATGGCGGGAAATTGGCCATATTCGTGAAGCGCGATTTTTATCCGTCCTTTCATTTGGCTTCCTGTTATTGCAAGGGTTGATAGGGGCCGCAGCCGTCCTATGGTCGCAATCCGATTTTGTTCTCGCCCTTCATTTTGGCATCTCGCTGATTTCCTTCGCAGCCGTTTTTTTATTGACGCTGCTGATTTTTGAAGTAGACAAGAAGTTCGAAGCTGAAAAACTCATCGTTGATAATCGTATGAAGTTCCATATCATCGGCATATTGATTTTCAGTCTAATCGTCGTATATACGGGCGCCCTTGTAAGGCATACAGAATCCAGCCTCATCTGTAAGGATTGGCCTTTATGTGTTAATGACAGCCCGGCGCTCCCTTCAAACCTATATGAATGGGTGCAAATGGGGCACCGCGCACTTGCAGGCATGATATTCCTTTGGGTATCTTATGTGACGTATATTGCACATAAATATTACAAAAACCAAAAAGTGATTTACGGCGGATGGATCGCGGCATTCATTCTCGTCTTTCTGCAGGTTACTGCAGGTGCATTCATTATTTTCTCAAGGCAGAACCTTTACATCGCATTATCACATGCCTTGTTCATCGCTTGCTTTTTTGGTGTAATGAGCTATTTGATGCTGCTGACTTCCAGAAGCAAAAAAAATGCCATCGCCAAATTGGAAGGGACCTCCGCACACACAGTCAATGGTCAGAATGATCATGAGCTGACGCCAACGCTACCTGTTCGTTAATATCTGATTGTTCAATTAATAATTTACTATAGTGAGAGACAAGCGAAGGAGGGGAATATGAAAGCATTCCCCTCCTTCGCTTATTTTATGGTACTTGGTCTTTAGTGAGTATCCGACCGGGCCAATAGTGATGCGGATTCTAACGATAAAAAAAATGCAGGCACCCTTCACGAGAGTGTCTGCTGCATAAACCACCAATCAATATTAAAAAGATTGGTAATTTCATAGTTAACTTACGTTTGTAGATGACCGTACGTTGTATACGAAGGGGTGTAGGGCAGCTTGAAAGCCCAAGCATACCCATATATACCCCCACCGCCCACAACACCTGAGCAAGCGATATTACTTGGTTATTTCTATCAATAAATCCCCTGTGCTGATCGCTTCTCCATCTTTTACATAGATATCTTTAACCGTTCCAGAGAATGGAGCCTGGACGGTCGTTTCCATTTTCATCGCTTCCGTAATGATCAGGTGATCCCCTTGCTTGACTTGATCGCCTTTTTCTACGACGGCACGAATTACCGTACCTGGCATCGTCGCACCGATTTGTTCTTTATTTTTTGGATCAGCCTTCATTTTTGAAATGACGGACGATTTTATATTCTCATCCTTGATGACCACTTCACGAGATTGGCCGTTCAATTCGAAATACACAACCCGTGTCCCGTCAGCCAATGGTTGGCCAATGGAAACCAATTTAACGATAAGCGTTTTTCCCTTTTCAATTTCGACTTCGATTTCTTCCCCTAACCGCATCCCATATAAGAAAGTCGCGGTATCAAGATTGGAAACATCGCCAAACAGCTCGATGGTTTTATTATAATCTAAGAACACTTTTGGATATAAGGCATATGCCAGCACGTCCTGATCAGTGACAGCTCTTCCCAATTCCTTGAATAGCTCTTCTTTCAGGGCGCCGAAGTCCACTTCTTCCAATAATTCTCCAGGTCTTACCGTTATAGGTTTCTTCCCTTTCAGGATAACTTCCTGAAGCTCCTTCGGAAATCCTCCAGCCGGCTGACCCAAGTAGCCCTCGAATAACTCGATAACCGAATCAGGGAAATCAATCGATTTGCCTTTCGTCAGGACATCTTCTTCCGATAGGTTATTTTGCACCATGAATAAGGCCATGTCCCCTACCACTTTGGAAGATGGTGTAACCTTGACGATATCACCGAACATTGCATTCACACGCTGATACATCTCTTTCACTTCATGCCAGCGTTCTCCAAGTCCCACAGCTTTAGCCTGTTGCTGCAGGTTACTGTACTGGCCTCCGGGCATTTCATGTTTGTAAACTTCTGTATGAGGGGCATTCATGCCGCTTTCGAAATCATGATAGTACTTCCTCACTTCACCCCAGTAATCCCCTAAACGCTCTAGAGCATCCACTTCCAGTTTAGGCTGTCTGCTTGATCCTTCCAGTGCATAATGAAGGGTTTGAACACTTGGCTGTGATGTCAGGCCAGCTAAAGAACCAATTGCCGTATCGACGATATCCACGCCCGCTTCAATCGCTTTTGCATACATGTATATCCCGTTTCCGCTTGTATCATGAGTGTGCAGGTGAATTGGCAGGGATGTCGTTGCCTTCAATTCCGATACAAGGCGGTAGGCAGCATCCGGTTTCAGGAGACCGGCCATGTCCTTGATTGCCAGGATATGGGCACCAGCAAGTTCCAATTCCCTTGCCATGTTTTTATAATATTCGATATTGTATTTACTGCGCGATGGGTCATTCAAGTCGCCGGTATAACAAATCGCCGCTTCCGCAATTTTACCTGATTCACGGACGGCATCTATCGCCACTTCCATACCTTTGACCCAATTTAAGCTATCGAAAATCCGGAAAACATCGATCCCTGCATCCGCGGATTTTTCCACGAATTCACGAATGACATTATCAGGGTAGTTCTTATAACCGACTGCATTCGAAGCCCTCAATAGCATCTGCAAAAGGACATTCGGCGCTTTTTTCCTGAAGCTTAACAGTCTGTCCCATGGATCTTCTTTCAGGAATCGATAAGCTACATCGAATGTTGCCCCGCCCCACATTTCCATTGAAAACAATTCAGGCAGTAGTTTGGATGTAGGCTCCGCGATATCAAGGATGTCTTTGGACCTGACTCTCGTCGCCAGCAAGGATTGATGCGCATCCCGGAACGTCGTATCAGTAATCAATACCTCATTTTGCTCTTTAATCCAGTTAACGAGGCCATCTGCGCCTTTTTGTTCAAGGATGTTTTTTGTACCCGAAATCAGCGGCAAACCGGCAACATTGGGAATCGGTGCTGGATCGAAAACCGGCTTTTTCTTTTTCTCAACGCCCGGGAAACCATTTACGGTCACATTTCCGATATACGAAAGCATTTTTGTCCCGCGGTCTTTCCTGACCGGAAAGCTGAACAGCTCCGGAGTCGAATCAATGAAGGATGTATCGTATTCGCCAGTCATGAATTTTTCATGTTTTACAACATTTTCAAGGAAGGGAATATTCGTTTTAATTCCGCGGATCCTGAACTCCTTAAGATTACGAATCATTTTAGAGGCTGCTTGCTCGAATGAAAGCGCATGTGTCGAAAGTTTAACAAGAAGGGAATCGTAATAAGGTGTGATCACCGCTCCCTGGAATCCATTCCCGGCATCCAGACGGACCCCAAAGCCCCCACCTGAACGGTATACCATCATTTTCCCGGTATCGGGCATGAAGTTATTCAAGGGGTCCTCGGTCGTTACCCGTGATTGGATGGCATATCCATGCGTTTTTATCCCTGCTTGTTCGGGAATCCCGATCTTTTTGCCATGAAGGTCATGTCCCTCGGCAATCATGATTTGCGATTGGACGATATCTATACCGGTAATCATTTCCGTGATCGTATGTTCAACCTGAACCCTTGGATTCACCTCAATGAAATAAAATTCTCCATTGGCGACAAGGAATTCGACCGTGCCGGCATTCACATAATCAACATTTTTCGCCAATTTGACAGCTGCATCGCAAATTCGCTCCCTTAATTCATCGGAAAGGGAAACAGAAGGTGCCACTTCGACAACTTTTTGATGCCGCCTTTGAACCGAACAGTCACGTTCATACAAATGGACGATATTCCCATGCGTATCAGCGAGGATTTGGACCTCGATGTGCTTTGGATTCTGGATGAATCTCTCTACATAAACTTCATCATTTCCAAAGGCTGCCTTCGCTTCTGATTTTGCGCGATCATATGCTTCTTCCACTTCTTCGATCTTCCCGACAATCCGCATGCCGCGTCCGCCGCCGCCCAAAGATGCTTTTATTATAATCGGAAAACCGTATTGTTCGCCAAATGTCTTGACTTCTTCAACACTGGTCACTGGTCCGTCACTGCCAGGAATGACCGGTATATCTGCCAGCTCCGCCTGTGTTCTGGCTTTAACTTTGTCACCAAACATATCAAGATGTCTCGATTCGGGTCCAATGAAGATGATGCCCTCTTCTTCACAGCGTTTAGCAAACTGGATGTTTTCCGACAGGAAACCATAGCCAGGATGGATCGCGTCCACTCCGCTCATTTTGGCGATTGCAATGATGCCTTCAATATCCAAGTATGCATCGATTGGTTTTTTGCCTTCCCCGACCAGATATGCTTCATCCGCTTTATAGCGATGATATGAACCGTAATCTTCCTTTGAATAGATTGCAACTGTATGAATATCCAATTCCGTACATGCCCTGAAAATCCGAATCGCAATTTCTCCACGATTTGCCGCTAGTACCTTTTCTATACGTTTACCCATTGCTACCACCCTAATCAATATGTATTTTTATAGAATATATAGAAAAAAAGCGTGATGGATACAGCGCTTTTTATTCACAAAGTTATTCCCTCTATGTGGGGGAGAACGATCAGATAATGCCTATATAATCGTCATTGTAATTATTTCGATATATTTTTAGATTTTATTTTCACGTATCTTATCACAAATGATAAATAACCCCTAGCATTTAGTAACAGAATATTAAGCTATTATAATATATTATCTTTAATAAGCAGTTGGAATGAGAATCAATTAATATAACCATAATACTAAAATAAACTGAATACAATAAAAAAATAAAAAATTATGTATATTCGCATATAAAAACAAGGAATTAGGCGTGATTTTTTTCCTGGTCAAATATCGCAAGAGCTGCCATTCGAAAATTTTATAGCACACGAATGCTTAGATATAATTTCTCACGGCCGTAAAAAAAAGCCCCATATGAGCTTTAAACGCACCAATTAGTATGTCACTATTAAATATAGTATAACACTATGGACTATTGTTGTATACAAATAAAAAACTCAAACAATCATCGAGATTTGTTTGAGTTAGTATGTTTTATCTATTATTTTTTCAATGATGCTTCATGTAAAGCTGACAATTCCTGTTCAAGTGTTTCCAAAAGGGATTTACCCTCCGTATCCTCTATTAAGCCCAATCGTACGGCAAAATCGATTTCCCGTGATAGACCGAACATTTGAGTATCCAGTACCTCTTCATATAAAGGACATTGAGGCATAGTGAGATTCTCCATTTGAACTTTTATCAGTTTTAGAATCTTGTCAGCATCTGCTTTTAATAAAGCATAAGCTTTTTCTCGATGATTGACAAGCATATCAGATGCCATGTTAAATCCCCCCGCTCAGAGCGATTATATCTTATCTTTAAATTCTACCTTTAGTTTTGTGAAAAAGCAAGGACATTGACAAACAATTTCCTGCTGGATTGCCACAATCACATCTGCGTCAGCTATGGGCAGCCGTCGATCTTAACCGACATCCTTGATGATGTGACATTTCATTTATAATTGATTATAATTACTTAAGTGCAACAGAAAGGAATGAGATATTTGGAACCCATCGTGTTTATTAATGGAAAGGTGAAATATCCTATTACGCTAGATCCCGGTGTCTGGATTTTTGATGACCGTAAAATTGAAATCGATACATACTTCCACGCTGAAAGAGAAGAAACCAATGAATTGGAAGAGTATACGATCGCTGCTTCCAAGCATTGGCAAAAAGAAATACAAGAAGGAGCAACCATGCCTCCTACATTGAAAACGGAACGAAAATTCGAGAAGCAAAGATTGATGGAAGGGACTTTCGGCATCCCCTTCGAGCCTTTTTTAAAAAATGCCGAACCTAAAAACGGGGTAACGGAAGTCATCGTTACAACCGCTGATAAAGAACTTACATTCCCGCTTGAAGCGGCCCTGCAATTTTTCCTTGGTTTTTCCAAGAATGGAAAACCGCTTAAAGTAGCCGAGGGCGGTCCTTTGGAGATTTATTTTGGAGATGCGACAAACCTCGATGATCCAATCAAGAATGTACGGTCCTTCACCTTAAGATAGGGAATATAGAGATTTAAATATTTAAAAGGAATCGGCAAGGGGTATTCCCGCTTGCCGATTCCCTTATAATAACGTAGCGGCGAGTTGGGCTAATCCGGACCTTTCTCCTTTTATCAATTTTACATGTCCCGCAATGCGCTCCGTCTTGAATTTTTCCACCACATAGGTCAAGCCATTGTTATATTCATCTAAATAAGGATGATCTATTTGCTCTGGATCCCCCATCAACACAATTTTGCTTCTTTCCCCTACCCTCGTCAATATTGTCTTAACCTCATGCTTCGTTAAATTTTGCGCTTCGTCGATAATGATGAATTGATCCGGAATGCTTCTCCCCCTTATATACGTCAGGGCCTCGACTTCAATCGAACTCATGCCTGCTAAAATGGCATCCAATTCACCGGGTTTTTTCGTGTTGAACAAATACTGCAGATTATCAAAAATGGGCTGCATCCAAGGCCGGAGCTTCTCTTCTTTTTCCCCAGGCAGATATCCAATATCTTTGCCGACAGGCACAATAGGCCTGGCAACCAAAAGTTTCTTATATTGGGATAAATCTTCCGTCTGCATCAGGCCCGTTGCCAATGCCAATAATGTCTTCCCTGTCCCCGCCTTCCCGATCAGCGTCACCAGCTGTATATCGGACCGAAGCAACAAATCAAGGGCCATTGTCTGCTGCACGTTCCTTGGCTTGATTCCCCAAATATGCTCTCCTTCATAGACCAATTTCTTTACGAACCTGGCGTTCTCATCGACTATGCCGATCGCGGAAGCCGAACTCCCTAGCGTGTCCCTCATTAGCAGGAACTGGTTGGGATAATACGAATCTTTTGTTAGTTCCTGAAGCGGCAGAAAACTTTTCTCGTAAAACTTATTCAGATTGTCGATCGATACGAACACTTCTTTATGCCCAGCATATATATGGTCCAATTCAACGACGCGATCATTCAAGAAATCCTCTGCCTCAAGCCCGATCGCATCTGCTTTCACCCTTACAAGGGTATCTTTGCTTACAAGGATGACGGTTTTACCATCTTCTTTCGTTTCCTCTTCCAATGATAAGTTTTTGGCAACGGCCAATATTCTGTTATCGTTCGTCTTCTCCACAAAGATTTCTTGAAGCTCATGGAATGAACGGTGATTGAGTTCAATTCTTAAACTCCCTCCATTATGAAGCGGGATGCTAAGATGAAGCTTCCCTTTTTCGCGGAAGCTATCGATCAGCTTTGAAACTTGTCTGGCATTCCTCCCGATTTCATCCATATACCTTTTTTTCGAATCCAATTCCTCCAAGACGACTGCAGGAATGACCACTTCATTATCTTCAAATGAGTAAATCGAATACGGATCCTGCAATAGGACATTCGTATCTAGAACATAGATTTTTTTTCCCAATATGACGCCTCCTGCCTGCTCTTTAGGATATGCCTTACCATTAACTACACTCAGCAGTTATGTAGCGGACGAGACTGTTGATAAAATATATGTTCCTTTGCATAAAGATAGAAGAACAATTACAGACTATAAAGAAAACTTCCTGTAAAGATACCTTCACCTGAGATGGAACATGACATTGCCTGCTGAATTTCATGCTTAAATGCATCAGAAATAGTCGGTGTGGACAGGCTGTAACTAATGAAATACATTAAGGGGGCCATACTTTGCAAAAGATTATATTATCACTCACTGCCATGCTATTGATGGCGGGCTGTTCAATGAATAATAACGATCAAGCATCGGAAGATCATGAAAAAAACCATATAACGAAAGTCAATAACTCGACCATCCAGGAGGCGGACAGAGATACCGGGCAGCAAACGGCCAAAAGACTTACCGGTTTGGCCAAAGCCATTCCTGAGGTGAATGATGCCACTGCAGTCGTTCTTGGCAAGTATGCAATTGTAGGGATAGATATTGACCAGGATATTGAACGTTCCCAGGTAGGGTCGATTAAATATTCGGTCGGTGAAACGTTAAAGCATGACCCTGAGGGTGCAAGTGCCATCATCGTCGCTGATCCGGATTTAAACGAACGAATCCGGGAAGTGGCGAAGGATATAAAAAATGGGAAACCTGTAAGAGGGATCCTAAATGAACTGGCTGACATCACAAGCCGGGTCATGCCTGAGGTTCCGGGTGATATATTGAAACCGACCCCCTCCAAAACGATTGATAGGGAAAAGAACAAGCTTGATGATAATCAGGAAAGAGAAGAGCTGAATAAGGAGCAAAATGATCAATCCAACCACCATATGGAATAGTTCCCCCTGGCCCGAAGTGCTACTTCGGGTTTTTGCTTATGGCTGTACTCAAAAAACCTTTCAAGTTCATGTCACCGCTGCACTTTATCCTCGTTTTACCATTAAAATATTGGTATACTTAAGAGCATATTCAAATTGAAGTGAGGTTCAAATAATATGAAGGTTAAATGTGTAATATGCGATAAAATTGAATCGATTCCTGACGATAGTCCAGAAGCAAAGAAGCTCCGTAACCGACCTATACATACCTATATGTGCAATGCTTGCAATCAACGCATAGAAGAACGTACGAATGAACGGATAGCAACGGGAAACTTCAGGCTTTACCGAACGATCAAAACAGAAGATGAGTGGTAAAGGTAAAGGCATTTATAAAACCATGGTGATTGGTATCATCAATGGGATCATGCTTGGATTGGCAATGAAGTTGGTGGAAATGTTTTTTGGAATGAAAGTATACACGCTTTTATTGGAGGTGGACTTCCTTCCCGTAATCGGGTCGTTTCCCTGGGGCGAGAAAACACTGTTCTTATTCCATTTGCTTCTCTCGATAGCGATTACTTACAGTTACGCTCATATTATCATTCCGTTTAAAGACTTCAGGGGCCGGAATGAATACGTACTTGCATTCCTGACGATCACGCCAGCGGTTCTCCTATACTTTCCATTATCGGCATGGTCCAAGGCGGGGACTCCCCTTCCTTCTGATATTAGCGCCTTCAGTGTATGGGCCTGCCTGCACCTGTTTTATGCACTTTCCCTCCCAAAAGCCATATAAAAAGAACCGTACGAGTTTTCGCACGGTTCTTTTTATCATTACTTGATATTTTTATACTTTTCTGGTTCCAGTTGAATTTGATCTAACATGATATCAATCAATTCGATCGGGAAACGTTGCTTTTTTGTTTCTTCATCCAAGGTATACTCGACGAAGTAAAAAGGCTCTGCACGTGAAACCGAATCAATGACCACTCGATGATCATCTTTCAACAACTGCTTGAAAAACGATTCAGTATCCCTGGCCGCGGTATCCTCGGGCCTTGCATCACAGACAACTTTGATCGTCAGCCAATTGTATAAAGCATCCTGTAATGATTTCATCATCTTATGCCCGTTCTTCCTTCCTCGAGTTGCGAAGGCGGATCCTATATATCCCCAGAACAAATGCTGCGATGACTAATGCTTCCCCCATTGGAAGAAACACAGCAAAGAAAGAAAGAAGGGTACATCCAAGTGCCATTACTGCATATATGACCACATTTTTTAGCAAAGGTAACTTTTTGGCAAATCCTAACTGATAGACAAGGATGCATAATCCAAAGACCGTTAAATATAAATACCACATTCCCGCTTCAGGGTTTTCGTCCACTTTGTACAATGCTGCAAAAAATGATAAGCGCTCTTGGATATCCAATCTGTACTCCTCCTCTT
Source organism: Peribacillus folii (assembly GCF_030271255.1). GTDB lineage: Bacteria > Bacillota > Bacilli > Bacillales > DSM-1321 > Peribacillus. The sequence continues at coordinate 137,005 of NZ_JASJOM010000003.1, read as the reverse complement.
GCTATTTATTTTTCTTCAAGGGCTACTTTTTTCCTTTTAGCTGCTCTTTCACGCTCATTTTTGTCAAGAATCTTTTTACGAAGGCGGATGGACTCCGGAGTCACTTCGCAGTACTCATCATCGTTTAAATATTCAAGCGCTTCTTCAAGAGACATGATTCTTGGTTTTTTCATGGAAGAAGTTTGGTCTTTATTCGCTGAACGCATATTCGTCATTTGTTTCGCTTTCACGATATTGACTGTCAAATCGCTATCACGGTTATGTTCCCCGACGATCATGCCTTCATAAATATCCGTACCTGGCTCAACGAAAATCACACCGCGGTCCTCTACTTGCATGATACCATATTGGGTAGTCTTTCCTGATTCCATGGATACAAGCACGCCTTGACGTCTTCCGCCGACTTGACCCTGTGCCATTGGTTGGTAGCTGTCGAACGAATGGTTCATGATACCGTAACCGCGAGTGATTGTTAAGAACTCCGTTGAGTAGCCAATCAATCCGCGCGCTGGAATCGTGAACAGCAAACGGACTTGACCGCTTCCGCTATTGATCATATCCAACAATTCACCTTTACGTGCTCCCATCGATTCCATGATCGAGCCTGTGTGTTCTTCTGGTACATCGATTTGAACGCGTTCTACCGGCTCACAACGCACGCCATCAATCAAGCGAACGATAACTTCCGGTTTGGAAACCTGCAGCTCGTATCCTTCACGTCTCATGTTTTCAATCAGGATCGAAAGGTGAAGCTCTCCACGGCCTGACACGATCCAGACATCAGGAGAATCAGTGTTTTCTACTCTTAAGCTGACATCCGTCTGCAATTGGCTTCTCAAGCGTTCTTCGATTTTACGCGCCGTAACGAATTTACCTTCGCGTCCTGCAAATGGGCTGTTATTCACTAGGAAAGTCATTTGTAAAGTCGGCTCATCAATACGAAGGATCGGCAGGGCATCGGGATGTTCAGTAGGGCAAACCGTTTCCCCTACGTTAATGTCTTCCATACCGGAAACGGCAATCAAATCACCAGCAACGGCCTCTTGGATTTCAACTTTCTTCAAGCCGATATAACCAAAGATTTTCGTTACACGGAATTGTTTTACCTTTCCATCAAGTTTCATTAATGAAACTTGTTGACCTACATGCATTTTACCGCGGAAAACACGGCCAACACCGATACGGCCTACATAATCATTATAGTCAAGTAAAGCCACTTGGAATTGAAGCGGTTCATCTGAGTTATCAATTGGGGCAGGGATCGTTTCAACGATCGTTTCGAACAATGGTGTCATGTCCTTTTCCTGTTTGGCAGGATCTGAATCCATGCTTGCTGTACCAGCGATACCAGAAGTGAAGACAACAGGGAATTCCAATTGTTCTTCTTCGGCTCCCAGTTCGATGAATAAGTCGATTACTTCATCGACCACTTCATCTGGACGCGCAGAATCTTTATCGATTTTGTTCACGACAACGATTGGCGTGATTTTTTGTTCCAAGGCTTTTTTCAACACAAAACGCGTTTGCGGCATGCAACCTTCATAAGCGTCAACAACAAGCAGAACACCGTCAACCATTTTCATGATCCGTTCCACTTCACCGCCAAAGTCGGCATGGCCTGGAGTATCCAAAATGTTAATCCTTGTATCTTGGTATTGTACTGCTGTATTTTTCGCGAGAATCGTGATTCCGCGTTCCTTTTCAATCGCATTCGAGTCCATCGCACGTTCTTCCACATGTTCGTTCTCACGGAAAGTACCAGATTGCTTAAGCAACTGATCCACTAACGTCGTTTTACCATGGTCAACGTGGGCAATGATGGCTATATTACGAATATTTTCTCTTAATTTCAAAAAATTCACTCCTAAAAAAGTTTGTGTATAACGTATCACTAGTATTAACTTACATATTATATCACAAACATACTAGAAACAAATACAGAAATTATGTACAATAGATATATTAGGGGTGATATTAATGAATATTAAATGGAATTTCTTAATATTAGCGATATTGGCAACATCAAGTATTGGCTCCATCGGCATCTTCATTGCTGAAAAAAGCTTGATTGGTATACTGGCTGCAATCGTTGTACTTTGCGGATTGATGGGATATGGATTCACTCAGAAGAAAAAACTACGCGAAGCAGGAAAATTATAATAAAAAAAACTCGCTGGCAAACAGCGAGTTTTTTGTTAATCATTTCGATAAATCCACCCCTGCATCATAGATCGGGGTTACCTGATAGGTATTTTTCGAAAACTTCTTTGTGCAGTCCCGGCTTGGAAACGAAAAGCGAATCGCCGCCTATAAAATCCAAGCTGTCTCCTTTAATATTGCTTACTTCTCCGCCCACTTCTTCTACAAGTAACACGCCTCCGGCAAAATCCCATGGCATAAGCCTCATCGTAATATACGCGTCAATCCTTCCGGCAGCCACGAAGGCAAGCTCCAATGCTGCAGAACCATATGAGCGGGTTCCTCGTGCATCACGGACTAGCGGTGCTAAAAGACGCGGATCTATCCTGCGGTTTTCCGTCACCCAGCTTGCATTAATCGAAACAATGGATCGATTTACCGTTGCCGATTCAAGTGAAGGAAGGCGTTGATCATCCATGAATGCTCCCTGACCCTTGATCACATGGTATAACTCATCGCTAACCACGTCATAGACCATGCCGATTGTCCCGACCCCATCCACATAAACCCCTAGGGAAATCGCAAAATCCCTCTGTTGATGAATGAAGTTCAATGTTCCGTCAATCGGGTCGATGATCCATACTGTTCCCGTTAGATCCTTAATATCATTTCCCATTCCCTCTTCGCCAAATATCCGGTGATCCGGGAAGACTTCGCCAATCTTGTCGCAAAAAAACTTTTCTATCCCCTTATCCATATTCGTAACCAAATCATTAGGATTCGTTTTCATTTCAATATCCAATTTGGTATTGAAGGACGCCCTTAGCCTCGCTCCCGCTTCCTTCATCCATAATTTCGCATATGTATCCATTTCTTTTACCGATGCCATTATAATATCCCCGTCCTTTATGATCAGAAACTACATTAAAATGATCTTCTTATCAAGATTAAAGCAAATATGGCTCTCCTTCAAGTTTTTAACATCTTGCAATTTGGAGTATTCCTGTATTCCGACACAACTAGTTTGGACATTGAATGAAAAACGGACACGTTATTTTTTTAATAAAATAAGTGTCCGTTCATCTATAATGAAATTCCATGTATTGAAATTGATTCATTTTCCTTCAGTCATTCCCCTTCATGATTTCTGCGGACAAACTTCCTACAATGCTTTCAGCTTCAACAATTCCAACCGGATTCGTTCAAGCCTTTGTTTGCATTGTGACCGCATTTGATCATTCTCTTCACCAATCGCTTCAAAAAGGGTTGCTAATTCATAGTCCATTTCCATCCTTAACACTGCAGCTCTATGTCTTTCAACTTCTTTAGCCTTTAATGCTTGGTTCATGACTTGTTTCATAATTAACATTCTCCCTTCAATTATACTAATTTTCTGAATTTATTTATATTTTATCATATGTCTTCCTACAACAAATAGCAACTAATTTGTGTTTTAACCTAGAAGTAAATTTCGCCGTGCCGCCCCATAATCGTATTAATTAATTTTTACTTTTACTTATGCTACAATATGTGCAGATATCCACGGTAGGAGAGATGATAATGAATATATCAAGATTTACTGCAGATGATTTTAACGTTTTTACGATTGATGGATTGGAACAGCGCATGGATGCTTTAAAGGATAGGATTCAGCCAAAATTACAAGCTCTTGGCGAGCATTTTTCCCAACGACTATCCGTAATGACGGGGGATGAAATGCATCCTCATGTAGCAAAGCATGCCCGGCGAACAGTGAATCCTCCTAAAGATACATGGGTAGCTTTCGCTGCAAACAGCAGGGGATATAAAATGATGCCGCATTTTCAAATTGGTTTATGGGAAACGCATATGTTCATTTGGTACGCCGTCATTTATGAAGCCCCGAATAAAATGGAAATCGGAAAGAAACTGGAGCAACAGACGGACCAATTGATGAAAAGCATCCCATCCAATTATGTTTGGTCGATGGATCATACAAAACCTGAAGTCATCTCTAATGAAGGTCTTGGCAAGGAAGATCTAACCTCCATGTTCCACCGGCTGCAAACTGTCAAGAAAGCCGAAATCTTATGCGGCATAAGTGTTTCACGTGATGATGCCATTCAAATGAATGATGATGAGTTCATGAAGACCATTCAAGATGCGTTTGACCATCTTTTACCCTTATATAAATTAAATTAAACACATTTAATCAGGATTCGACATGGAATTCCGGAACATTCACCGCGCTTCGTGCAAGTGAAAAGAAGTTCGGTCCCTGTCCGCCAGACTATAGGCTAAACCGATGAAAAAATGCCCCGTAATGTTAGACACCAAACTAACAATTACGGGGCATTTTTTGATTGAGCCACTCCTTGAGAGTCTCGTATCCACGTATCATGAAAAGCAACTGCAGTAGCCATTCAATGAATTGAAAAAGGGATTCTGGTTTTGGGTGGTTTGTACACTAACCTTTCTTTTCACACCACTCTGTATCAATACGAAGATCATGATCCACTGACCACAGTATAGAAGGAACTCCAATCAGACTATAACTATGGCGGAATTCCGATTACCTACAGATAAAGAATCCGAACTCAGGTAATATGTCGGGGGCCGGAATGTTTATTTTCGAACCAATCCCTTACTCGCTTGTATCAATTCATTAATTTGATCTTCCTTACCTGTTTCAAAGCATTCAATGATCTTGCTGCCGACAATGACACCATCACATGACTGAATCGTATCTCGCACATGTTCCGGCGTCGATATGCCAAAGCCAGCAAGAACAGGAACGGGGCTAAGCTCTTTCACCTTCTTCAGGTATCCCCCCAATTCCCCTCCAAAAGCATCCCGTGCTCCGGTTATGCCTTTGATTGTAACTGCATAAATAAAGCCCTCTGCCCCTGCCGTAATCTCTGTGATGCGCTCCTTCGAAGAGGTGAGTGTCACAAGCCTGATAAGTACAATTCCTGCCGTTTTTATAGAAGAAAACATCGCTTCCTCTTCAATTGGCACATCCGGAATGATACATGCCGATATTCCCGCACTAAGGCAATCTTCGGTAAACTCTTTAAGGCCATAGGCTATGATGGAATTTGAATAGCCCATCAAGATGATGGGGATCTTCACCTCATCTTTGATTTCCTTTACTTTATTCAGTACATCCTTTAAGGTGGTGCCATTCTCCAAGGAACGGATGCCCGCCTGCTGGATAACCGGTCCATCAGCAACAGGGTCCGAGAATGGTATACCGAGCTCCACCGCTGTCGCTCCGCCATCTTCAAGGAAAAGAAGCTGGCTCTTTAAACGTTCAAGACCGCCATCGCCTGCCATTATATAAGGAATAAATGCTTTTTCCTGCTTCGCCTGACATTCTTTAAGCGCCATTGTCAATTTATTCATGTTCACTACCCCCTATTACCGATTGGACCGTCTCAACATCCTTATCACCACGGCCTGATAAGCAAATCACCAATCCCGTTCCTTTATCCATTTGCTTGGCAAGTTTCAAACCATAGGATATGGCATGTGAACTTTCCAAGGCAGGAATAATCCCTTCTTCCCTCGATAGCAGCATCAGGGCTTCCAAGGCTTCATCATCCGTAACGGAGGTATATTCCACTCGCTTGGCATCTTTTAAGTAACTATGTTCCGGTCCAACCCCTGGATAATCCAGCCCGGCTGATATCGAATGCGCCTCCTGTATTTGGCCGTCATCGTTCTGCAAAACATACATGAATGCTCCGTGCAGAACTCCCGGTTTCCCTTTCGTCAGGCTGGAAGCATGTAAATGTGTATCCAAGCCATGACCGGCCGCTTCCACTCCATACAATTTCACCTGTTCATCTTCAATGAACGGATAAAACATTCCCATCGCATTGCTGCCCCCGCCTATGCATGCGACTACGGCATCTGGAAGGGAATCGTTTTCCTCCAAATACTGGCCCTTCGTTTCCTTGCCTATTACGCTTTGAAAATCACGAACAATGACGGGGAAAGGATGCGGCCCAAGAACGGAACCCATTATGTAATGGGTGTCGTCCACATTAGCCACCCAATAACGTAACGCTTCATTAACTGCATCCTTCAGTGTTCCGCTTCCTTGGGAAACCGATACGACCTTGGCGCCTAAAAGCTCCATCCGAAACACATTCAGTTTCTGCCTCCTGATATCTTCTTCTCCCATGAAGATGGTGCATTCCAGCTTCAGTAAAGCGCACACAGTTGCCGTCGCCACCCCATGCTGCCCTGCCCCAGTCTCGGCAATCACTTTTTTCTTGCCCATTTTCTGAGTCAGTAACGCCTGGCCGATCGTATTATTGATTTTGTGTGCCCCGGTATGGTTCAAGTCTTCTCGCTTCAGGTAAATATCGGCACCGCCAGCAAGTTTCGTTAGATTCTCCGCATAATAGAGAGGTGTTTCACGTCCTATATATTGCTTCAAGTAATAGCGCAGTTGCTCTTGAAATTCGGGATCTTTTTTAGATTGTTCATATACTTCCTCAAGTTCCGTAATGGCGGCCATTAACGTTTCCGGAACGAACCTGCCTCCATAAGCTCCAAAATGTCCAGTTCCATCTGGCAATGTATAAGTAGTCATGTAATCATTCCCCTTTTCCCGCTGTATATTTCGCTTCATTAATAAATGCTTTCATTTTCAGCGAATCTTTTACTCCATTTGTTTCAACTCCACTTGCTACATCCACGGCGATTGGTGAAACAGCACTTATCGCGCTCCTAACATTTTGGGGCGTCAGCCCGCCCGCTAGAATCAGTTTCTTGCGTGGCAAGTTCGCTTTACCGATCATATCCCAATCCAAAGTCAGACCTTTTCCTGATGACCCCTTAGGAAGATCCACCAAGTAAAATTCGGCTGGGTACTCCTGAAGCTTTTCGAGATCTGCTTCTGACCGGATGGAGAAAGCTTTGATCACCGGGAGGGGCATCCTGCGAGCGAAGCTGACGGACTCATTCCCATGCAGCTGAATGAAATCCAAGCCGGCCACTTCCGCAATTCTTATCACTTCCTGCTCGGTTTGGTTGGCAAATACTCCGACTTTTTTTATATGACCGGGAAGCGCCGATCCGACTTCACCGACCAATTCAGGCGCTACCTTCCTGCTGCTTTCTGCAAATATGAACCCTATGAAATCCGCTCCGTGTTTTACGGCTTCTTGAGCGGCAGCCAATGTCTTTATCCCACATATTTTCACTATCATAGCAATCTCCTTACATGCTCATTTGCAACTCAGCCATAGTATCGGGAAGATTAGCGGAGGTCATCAGCGTCTCGCCGACCAGAATGCCCACTGCCCCAGCCTTCTTAACACGCAAAACGTCTTCTTTTGTCTTGATTCCACTTTCGCTGATGATGAGATGATGCTTTGGATCAAGCAGCTTCGCCAGCCGTTCGGTTACAGCCAAATCCACTTTGAATGTTTTTAAGTTCCGATTGTTAATCCCGATGAGTTCTGCCTTCAGTTCTAATGCTCGTTCCAATTCAGCTTCATCATGAATCTCGGTTAATACATCCAGCCCTTTGTTTTTTGCATATTGATATAATTCATGAAGCCGGTCTTGGGAAAGTGCCGCCACAATTAATAGAATGATGGTCGCACCAGCTTGATGGGCACGATCTATCTGAATTTCATCGATGATGAAATCTTTGCATAGCCTTGGGACTTTCACCGATTCGCTCACCCTCCTTAAATCGTCAATCGATCCTTTGAAGAATGCTTCATCCGTCAAAACGGATATCGCTGACGCTCCGCACTTTTCATAGGTCAGCGCCTGCTCGAGCGGATTTACATCCATTTTAATGTTCCCTTTCGAAGGGGAAGCCCGTTTGATTTCCGCAATGACCGCGATGGTTTTGGCTGTTTTCAGCCTTTCCACGAGGGAAGGCCTGGAAACGTCTATCATGACTGATTCACCTAAACTGGCTTCCTTCAATTTAGCGACTTCCTCTTTTTTTCGTTCGATAATTTCCGTTAAGATATTGCCCATTACAAGACCACCTTATTTCTATTGCCGAAAGCAATCAGATTTTCCAATTTAGAAAGAGCGGAGCCACTATCAAGACTTTCCTTGGCCAAGGAAATTCCTTTTTTGATCGTTTTCGCCGTGCCATGTGCATATAATCCCAACCCGGCATTCAATAAAACAGTATCACGATATGCCCCTTTTTCACCCTTCAGCAGGCGCAGCATGATATCGGCATTCTGCTTGGCATCTCCGCCCCTGATGTTTTCGTTATCGCAAACGGGCAGATCCACCTCTTCGGGATGAAGCGTAAACGGAATGATATCCCCTTGCTCCAACAGCACAAGTGAATTCTCCCCCTGAAGGCTTGCTTCATCCATGAATCCCGCGCCATTTATGACGATCGCACGAGTTCTGCCCAACTTATGGAGCACTTCTGCAAATAGCTCGAGCATATCGCGACGATTGATTCCTAATAATTGGGTGTCAAGTTGAACTGGATTTGTCAAGGGTCCAATCAGATTAAAGATTGTCGGGATTTTCAAATCTTTTCGCACTTTCATGATCCGTGCCATATTGGGGTGAACGGAAGGAGCGAATAAAAATGCTATCCCGTTTTCCTCCAATAGCTCCTTCAACATTCCTGGCTCCAAAGACAAATTGACCCCCAGCTCTTCCAATACATCCGCACTGCCCGTTCTGCTTGAAATGCTGCGATTGCCATGTTTAGCAACCTTGACCCCCGCTCCAGCAAGCACGAAGGCCGAAGCAGTGCTTATATTGAAGCTTTGCGATCCGTCCCCTCCAGTACCGCAATTGTCCATTACATTCAGAGAGCTTGTTGTAAAGCTCCTTGCTTCCTTTCTCATGACTTTAACCAGACTCGCTATTTCACCTGCCGTTTCCCCTTTCGCTTTCAAGGCAATGATGAAAGCGGCCATTTCGCCTTCAGTGATGTCTTTTGAAAATAACGCTTGGGCTGCTCTGCTCATCTCATCTTCCGTCAATGCTTGACGCTCTGCTAACTTTGCTAAATATTCCTTCACCGCTAACTCCCCCAGTCGTTTTTTGAAATTACAAAATGAAATGTTCCTTTTCCGATTGAAATGTTCCGGCAATCTTATAAAATTCATGCAATAATTCCTTGCCGGTTTTCGTCCCTATGGATTCAGGATGGAATTGCAGACCGAATAACGGGAATTTTTCATGCTGCAATGCCATGACCTCCCCATCATCCAGTGCCGCTGCCGTAACGATCAATTCTTTTGGCAAGCTCCCTTTCTCCACCACCAAGGAGTGGTAACGCATGACAGGAAATTGACCGTCCTGATTGGCAAATACGCCTGTTCCATCATGTTCGACAACCGAGGTTTTCCCGTGCATGATTTGTTGTGCACCAACCACATTCGCCCCAAAAGCAGCTCCAATGGCCTGGTGCCCGAGGCAAATCCCCAAAAGCGGAACCTTCTCATGAAAATGACGGATGATCTCTATGCTGATACCAGCCTCCTCCGGCCTTCCAGGACCAGGGGAAATGACGATCGCCATCGGATTCAATCCCTCGATTTCGGCAATGGTAATTTCGTCATTCCTTTTCACGATGATGTCTTTCTCCACTTCACCTAAATATTGATAAAGGTTGTATGTGAACGAGTCATAGTTATCGATTAATAAAATCATCTTCTGTGTACCTCCATTAGTGCACGTGCCTTATTTTGTGTTTCTTCATACTCCGTCTTGGGGTCTGAATCATAAACGATTCCCGCCCCTGCCTGCACATAGGCCTTGCCTTCTTTGATGATCATCGTCCGAATGGCCAAAGCCATATCCAGATCTCCTCCAAAGCCCATGAAACCTATCGATCCTGAGTACAACCCGCGTTTGCAATTCTCCAATTCATTAATCAGCTCCATCGCCCGAATCTTCGGGGCCCCTGATACAGTCCCGGCAGGAAGACAGACAGATAGCGCATCCAAACTCGTGTATCCTTCCCTAAGCTTTCCGCTGACCTTCGAAGCAATATGCATCACATGTTGATATCTTTGAATTTCCATTTCCTCGGTAAGGTGGATCGACCCTATTTCACACACCCTCCCCAGATCGTTTCTTCCTAAATCGACAAGCATTCTATGTTCGGCAAGTTCCTTTTCATCCTTCAGCAGGCTCCTTTCAAAGTCTTTATCTTCTTCATCCGTTTTTCCTCTCGGCCTCGTGCCGGCAATCGGGTTAACATGGACCATTCCCGACGAAACGCTGATCAAGCTTTCCGGAGAAGACCCTAAGATGGTATAATCACCGAATTCTATATAAAACATATACGGAGAGGGGTTGGCTAAACGCAGCCGACGGTATGCATCGAAAGGCTTTCCAGCGAAATCCGCTTTGAACCTTTGCGATAAAACCACCTGAAACACCTCACCTGCAACTATTGCCTCTTTCACCTCTTGCACCATTCGCTCAAACTCTTCCTGGCTGAAATTCGATTCGAATTCCAAATATTCCGACGATATTTCCTTTGACGGTATGTTGGCCTGATTGATTGTTTCCTTCATGCGCAATAAGCTTTTTTCACTGTCTGCTTCAGCTGTCAACAAGTGAATCTTCTGAAGCACATGATCGAATATATACAGTTCCTTATAAAATAGAAAATGGGCATCCGGCATTTTCAAGGTATCTGGAGGCACAGGACCAATGTTTTCGAATAGACGAATGATATCATACCCCATATATCCGACCGCTCCGCCATTAAATGGCGGAATGTTAGCTGGGGCGTCCACTAGCTCCACCAACAATTCACTTTTCAGGAACTCAATGATGTTGATGTTCTTTACGATTCGGCCACCCGTCCCAGGATCTTTCACATGTACGTTCCCAGCAAGTGACGTTACCTCCAAATACGGATCCGAACCTAAGTACGAGCAACGTCCATTATCATGATGGGAATTCGAGCTCTCCAATAAAAACCTCTGTTCCCCAGCCATTTTCTGAAATATGGCGATGGGTGTGTGAACATCACCTTCAATGGTTTCCATTTTGAAGCGAAGCATCTTTTTTTCATTCAATTCGTTCATCTAAAATCCCCTCCAAATTCCTATAACATTTGAACTCGATTGCTGTGCCTGTTTGGTAAAAAAATGCCAGCGCTTCTGCTTCAATCGAATAAAACCCATAAAAAAATCCCCTGCAAACACAAATATGTGTCTGCAGAGGACGGTATACCGCGGTGCCACCTCAAGTTGGAAAAACAAATCATTTTTCCCTCTCAAGCAGGAAATCAGTTTTCCTGCCAACCCCGTTAACGGCGGAAGCCGGGTTTCCCTACTTATTTCAAGAAACCACTCATAAGTCCATTCACCCTTCCATATCGTACCGGTTTCCACCTATTCCGGTTCTCTGTGACGAATCTAAAAGGATTACTACTCTTACTCATCGATTTGATTATCATTTTCTAAAAAACGCAAAAAGGCCCCTCATCCAAAGGACGAGGAACCCGTGGTACCACCTTAATTAGCTAATTCAGCTCACTTTACGGCATGATATCCATGCCTATCTCCAATAACGATGAGATAATCGCCAAAGCCTACTTCGTCAATCCGTTTCGGTTTGGGGCTCGGAAGTCCATTCGCTTAAATTCGTTCACCAGTTTTCAGCAACCACTGGCTCTCTACAGAACATCATTAAGGTACTCTTCTTCGTCACTGCCTTTATCTTCTTCTTGGTTATTATGTTAAAACAATCTTTTCAGTAAGTCAATAATGTTTTCAAATAATTATATGTCCTTCATTTCATTTTTAGCCAGTCGCCGTCTTCAAGCCCCTTTGCCTTCTTGATAACCTGATAGGCTGAATAAGTACTGACTGACTCGAACTCATCTGTATATTTTTTTTCATCCGCCTTCCCAGGCACGATTTCTTTGAATCTTCTGTATGCCGTCATGAAAGCTTCCTTTTGTATTTTGTTTTCATAAGCTTTTTCCACCGCTTCAAAAAATTTAATTACATCGACGATTTCATCCGTTGACCAATCAAGGTCCATTGGATACTGATAATCCATAACTAAAACACGCTCCTTCTAGATTGTTTTTTCAAGTTGTGCAGGAGACCCTCCGCCTTCAGTCTGCCCATTTCGAGCGAATCTTCTCAGCCTGGCCAATGATTCGGGTGAACAGCTCGGCTGTCGTCGGAACATCATGGATCAGACCCATCACTTGTCCAGCCCAGGCATATCCTTCTTCTTCAACACCATCATGGATATACCGCTGATTCGCTTTTCCACTTATGTAATCCTTCAATTGCTCATATCCGCCGTTCCCTTTTTCGATTTCAAGGATTTTATCCGTCCAGCCATTTGTAATAACCCGGGCCGGCGAACCGATGGACCGTTTAATGACAACGGTATCATTTTCCGTGCCGGAAACCAAGGCTTTTTTATATAATTCATGAGCATGTACACACTCCTTGACTGCAATGAACCTGGTTCCCATTTCGATACCTTCCGCCCCAAGTGCCAGCGCTGCCATTAAACCGCGTCCGTCACCAAAGCCACCAGAGGCTATGACCGGAATCTTAACGGAATCCACAACTTGAGGAATCAAAACGGAGGTTCCGATATCTTCCCGTCCTAAATGTCCCCCTCCCTCCTGGCCAACGACCATAACGGCATCCGCACCAAGCTGTTCAGCCTTCACTGCCTGTCTGGTTGCAGCAACAAGAACAAGTTTTGCCACCTGCATGTCCTTGACGTAATCTAGAAACGGTGCAGGGTTTCCTCCCGTCACGGAAACGGCAGCAATCCCCTCCTCCATGGCAGCTTCAAGCATATGTTCATAAGGTCTTCCGTGCTGGCCAATTGCAAAGTTCACACCAAATGGTTTATCCGTCAATGCCTTCGTTTTCCTAATTTCATCGACCAATTGCTCCGGACCGTCCAAGGACATCGCCGTTACCTGCCCTAATCCCCCTGCATTCGAAACGGCGGCTGCCAGTTCCGCATAAGCTAAATGAGCCAGCCCCCCTTGTACGACCGGGTATTGTATTCCTAGTAAATCGGTCACGCGCGTATTCCATTTCAAACTCCCCACTCCCTTTTTATGTATGATATATGGACACTTTACATTATGGCAAATATTGTTTGCCCATTCAATTTTTACACTCCTCGAAACCAGGCTTCACAAGGAGAGTATCTTCAGTCACAACGCTTCACACTGAATTCATCAACGATATTGGCGGCCCTTTCTTTCATCTTCATTCCTGGAATAAGGCGATTTTTCTGGATGGAAAAGAAAAATCATGCTAGGCATTTATGATAAGACGTGCTATAATTCATTTGTTTTATGTCTTTCGATAGGCTAACTAACCATTGATATGGTTGCAAAATCGGATAAACATCCGCTTATTATAGAAAGGGAGTCATTTTCTCCCGCATTTCGAACCTACTATATTGAAAAGGGGCCACAAAGAATTGTCACAGAATGAAACACCCTTATACACTGCCTTGTTGCAGCATGCCAAAAAAAATCCCGTTCAATTCCATATTCCTGGTCATAAAAAAGGAAAAGGAATGGACGCCGATTTCCGTGAATTCATTGGAGAAAATGCATTATCTATAGATTTAATCAATATTGCCCCGCTTGATGATCTCCATCAGCCAAAAGGAATCATTAAACAAGCACAAGAACTGGCTGCCCAAGCTTTCGGCGCCGATCACACGTTCTTTTCCGTGCAAGGAACAAGCGGGGCGATCATGACAATGGTCATGACGGTCTGCGGTCCTGGAGATAAAATCATCGTACCAAGGAACGTACATAAATCCGTCATGTCTGCGATTGTCTTTTCCGGGGCGGTTCCCGTTTTCATCAATCCTGAAATAGATAAAGATCTGGGCATATCACATGGAATCAGCATTGATGCCGTTGAAAAAACATTAAAGGAGCATAGTGATGCGAAAGGATTGCTTGTAATCAATCCTACCTATTTCGGCATATCAGCTGATTTGCAAAAAATCGTCGAAATTGCCCATTCCTATGAAATCCCTGTACTTGTTGATGAAGCTCATGGAGTCCATATCCACTTCCATGAAGACTTGCCAATGTCAGCCATGCAGGCTGGAGCCGACATGGCGGCAACGAGTGTTCATAAACTTGGAGGTTCGCTCACAGGAAGTTCAATTTTAAATGTGAGAGATGGATTGGTTTCGGCCAATCGCGTTCAAGCGATTTTAAGCATGCTCACAACCACGTCAACCTCCTACATCCTTCTGGCCTCACTGGATACGGCTAGAAGGCAGCTGGCGACAGTGGGCAGGCAAATGATCGATGACGCCATCAATCTTGCAGGATACATCAGGGAGGCCGTAAATGAGATCCCTTATCTATACTGTGTCGGCAGTGAAATCCTTGGAAGCAAGGCGGCCTTTAGCTATGATCCTACAAAGCTGATCATATCCATCAAGGAATTGAATATTACCGGATACGACGTCGAGAAATGGCTCCGTGAGAAGCACAATATCGAAGTGGAACTATCAGATTTGTATAATATTCTTTGTCTGATTACACCCGGAGACTCCAAAACGGAAGCTGACCTGCTTATCGCGGCGCTCAAGGACCTTTCCGATGAGTTTAAGGAAATGGCGGCCGAACATGGAAAAATCGAAGTTCTTCTCCCTGATACTCCACCCCTTGCCCTCTCGCCAAGGGAGGCTTTTTATGCGGAAACCGAAGTGGTGCCAATCGAGAAATCCGTTGGGAAAATCAGTGCAGAATTCATCATGGTATATCCGCCAGGGATCCCGATCTTCATTCCTGGTGAACTAATTACGGAAGATAATATCAGTTATATTCAAAAAAACATCGAGGCTGGCCTGCCAGTTCAAGGTCCAGAGGATCCAGAGATTAAATATTTACGCATCATTAAAAACTGAATGCATATAAAAACCAGGGTGGTCAACCGCCCTGGTTTTTATATGCATTCAGGGAATTCTGAAGCAGCAGCCAATGTTTGTGGGTAAAAAAAGCGCTCCAGACCAATAAGTCGAGGAGCACTCTTGAATTCTATTAATCTCTTTGAAAGTTTTCGGTATTATTTCTCAGAGGCAGCTGTATCACAGCTGTGGCAGTTGTGATTGTGTGTATATAGTACACTTACCTTTTCATCTTCAAAATGTTCGATCGTGCTATTGCAAGTCTGACATACGATAGTTCCCATTTTTACAACCCCTTCCTCTATATTGTATGCAATAATCAATTAATGTAACCGCTTTAAATGAATTATAATATAACACATTTATAATTTCAAGTTAAAAAGTATGTCATAATTAATTTTCCGATTAGAAGACGGCGGTTGAAGAGCAGATAAAAATCAAAGACAATTGCGCAATTACACACATAACTTAGAAACGGGAAAAAAGTAATTTTACCCATAAATATACATATAGATAACTGTATAAATCAACCATGAGATGTTAATATATTGGTAAACCTATGAAATAAGGGGGATCCTAATGGCAGAAAATGCGTATATCAAGCTCGTACCCGAATCAGTTAAAGCTACCGTAACCATCGAAGATGTAAAGGAATTACTGACTTACTATCAAATGATCACCTCTAAAACCGGAAAGCAGCTGGATTGGGACTACGATAAGAAAGCATTCCCTTATGAAATGAGGGAACCCGAAAGAATGAAAGATAAGGCCATATATCTTCAGGCTAAAGATGATCGTTACCATATGATCTTGATTGGCGTAGACCAGGAAGTCATCCAGGATGAAGATGGTCTGGAGCGCATTCAATCATATATCCAATTCACCCTTCCGGAAACGGCAACCTTCGGAGATAAAGGAAAAGCTAATGAACTATGCAAGTTCCTCGCAAAAAAATTAAAGGCGCAGCTCCATCTCTTTAATGAACGAGTGATGTACTTCTATCCAAGGAAATGAAAAAAACCGCAAAAGCTGAGTCAGCTCATGCAGGCGTTTCAATCAATTGCGGATCAAGCATTTTATAGCCCTTCTTTTGAAAACCTTTCACGATATCCTCGATCGCTTCATTTGTCCATTTTCTGTCGTGCATCAAAAGATTCGCACCGTTACCCAAATAAGGACTGTTTAACATGATTTCAGTTAAGGCATTTTTGTTCTGATATTCCTTTTCCCAATCATATCCATATGTCCAATTCATCACCAGCATTTTTTCTTCCTTCGCAACTTTTTTCGAATGATCGGTATTCGATCCAAACGGCGCCCTGAAAAACTTAGGGCGTTCCCCGATAATGCCTTCAACCAAATTATTCAGTTTAACGATTTCCCTATCTTGTTCCTGTTCAGGCAATTCTTTTAAATTAACATGAGAATATGTATGGTTTCCGATTGGAAAACCCAGTTCATGAATTTCTTTCAGCATCGCTTTATTTTCATCATTTTCAAGAAAATGGCCATTGACGAAAAATATCGCCGGAACCTTAAGTCGGTGAAGGGTTTTGGCAATTTCAAGCGAATATTTATCAGGAGCATCATCGAATGTCAGCAAGACAACCTTCGGATCTGCATCCGCAATCGGGTCAAATGACCAAGTTTCTTGATTGATCCGGTATTCCGGCTTAACTTTCTCTTGCACATTCATCTGTGTTCCTTCATCTTGTTCTTTCTCTTGCTGGCTTTCATCTGGAATGGATGCTGCCGTTTCCACGCTTTTATGTTTTTCTTTTTCCACATGTTCGGACTCTTGGGAATTACAAGCAATCAATAAAATGGCTACACTTGCTAATAATACTAATACTTTGTTGAACATGATACCTCCGTGGTTTTTTGTGTCTTTACAGGCCTTGCGAAAAATTCAATAAACGGGTACTAACGTCTCCAAGAGGATTTGCAGCAGCCCGTAGCATAATAGGCTGATCACAGTTATAAGCATGGTTCGCTTATTCGATTTCAAAATCATTTTACCTATGTAAATGGCCAAATATGAAAAAACCAAGAACATGACAACCTTGAAGACAAATCGATCATTAACGGAAAGCCATTCAACCAGTGTATAGCCGCTCCATACAATTAGTTGAAAGAGGATTACCAGATAATTTTTCAAGTGATCCACCCCATTTGTAAATGAATAAATCAGGCCTGATGGTGTTATAAGCAATAACCCTGTAGGTCAGTACGTTGCCCATCTTATTTTTTATCCTCTTTTTCCAACTTCAAACCTTATGGAGAAAAAATTATAAAGCCCTTTGTATAGCTTATGCTCATTTTGTCCTTTTCATTTAAATAGTGTGCAGAAATATCTTGAACCGTGTGAACATTCTGTTTGTTGACCTTTCCAATGAAAAAAGCGTGCTGCAAGGGCAGCACGCTTCTGTGGGTGAAAAATTATTTAATGATATGGATAGGAGTTCCAAGGGCCACTTCAGCAGCTTCCATTGTAATTTCCCCTAAAGTTGGATGCGCATGGATTGTCATCGCGATATCTTCAGCAGTCATTCCTGCTTCGATAGCCAAGCCTAGCTCCGCAATCATATCAGAAGCGTTCGGGCCTGCGATTTGTGCCCCAATAACCAATCCATCTTCTTTGCGAGTGATAAGCTTCACAAATCCGTCGGTATTGTTTAAAGAAAGAGCACGTCCATTTGCAGCGAATGGGAACTTGGAAGCAAGAGCCTCAATTCCAGCTTCCTTCGCTTCTTTTTCATTATAACCGACAGATGCAAGTTCCGGTTCTGAGAATACAACAGCCGGAATGGCAAGGTAGTCGATTTCTGATGAATGTCCCGCAATGGCTTCTGCTGCAATCTTACCTTCGTAAGAAGCTTTATGAGCCAATTGAGGTCCAGAAACGATATCACCAATCGCATAGATGTTTTTCACGCTTGTACGGCATTGTTTATCCGTTTCAATCAAACCGCGGTCCGTCATTTTGATTCCAACTTGCTCAAGACCGATTTCGGCAGTGTTTGGACGGCGCCCGACAGTAACCAATACATAATCAGCTTCTACTTTTTTCTCTTCGCCTTTTGCTTCATACGTAACGGTTACGCCTGTTTCGGTTTCTTCCACACCTTTGGCATTTGCTTTAGTAACAATTTCAGCACCTTTATTCTTAAGGTTACGTTTAACAAGTGCTGCCATTTGTTTTTCAAAACCAGCTGAAAGGATTTCTTCCGTACCTTCAAGAATGGTCACTTTAGTGCCAAAACTTGCGAATGCTCCGCCAAGCTCAGTGCCAATGTAGCCTCCGCCGATTACTACCATCGATTTTGGAACTTCATCCAAAGCAAGTGCCCCAGTGGAGTTAATTACGCGTTTTGTATATTTAAATGACGGAATCTCGATTGGCGATGAACCAGTCGCGATGATCGCGTTTTTAAATGTATATGTTTGGGCTGAATCTTCATTCATGACCCGGATGCTGTTTTCATCAACGAAATACGCTTCGCCTGTTACAACTTCGACGTTATTTCCTTTTAGCAGGCCGCTGACACCGCCCGTTAATTTTTTGACAACAGAACCTTTCCAAGCTTGTACTTTAGAAAAATCAACAGAAACTTTTTCTGCAAAGATCCCCATGTCTTCTGAATGCTGAGCTTCATGAAAACGGTGTCCCGCCGAAATTAAAGCTTTCGATGGAATACAGCCTACATTCAAACAAACTCCGCCGATTGTTCCTTTTTCTACGACCGTTACTTTTTGTCCAAGCTGTGCTGCACGAATTGCTGCAACATATCCCCCTGGGCCTGAACCGATCACTAAAGTATCTGTTTCGATTGGAAAATCTCCTACAACCATTATTTACGCCTCCATTAACAATAATTCTGGGTCGTTCAATAACTTTTTGATATGATTCAATGCATTTTGAGCAGTTGCTCCATCAATCATGCGGTGATCAAAGCTCAGTGATAATGCCAGAACTGGAGCGGCGATAATTTCCCCGTCGCGTACAATTGCTTTTTCGGCAATGCGTCCTATACCTAGAATGGCAACTTCTGGGTGATTGATTACAGGTGTGAACCATTGGCCGCCTGCGGAACCGATATTCGTGATCGAGCATGAAGCACCTTTCATTTCGTTAGGAGCTAATTTTCCATCACGGGCTTTTGTGGCTAATTCATTGATTTCTTGTGAAATAGCAAAAGGTGATTTACGATCTGCATCTTTAACAACAGGAACGAGCAAGCCTTTGTCAGTATCTGCCGCAATTCCGATATTGTAATAGTGTTTATGGATAATCTCACTAGCCTCATCATCAAAAGATGTGTTAAGCATAGGGAATTCACGCAATGCACTCGTTAACGCTTTAACAACATAAGGAAGGAATGTAAGCTTGATTCCTTTTGCAGCGGCAACATCTTTGAATTTCTTGCGGTGAGCGACGAGAAGCGTTACATCAACTTCATCCATCAAAGTTACATGTGGAGCTGTCTGCTTGGATTTAACCATCGCTTTGGCAATCGCTTTTCTCATGCCGCTCATTTTCTCGCGAGTTTCAGGATATTGCCCTTCCGGAATTGACACTTTAGGTTTTTCTGTCGTTTCCTTATCGGTTTGCTGTTGTGAAGCTTCACTTTGAGCTGCTGGCTGCTGCGGAGCGGATTTGCCATTTTTGAAAGCATCGATATCATCTTTCATGATGCGTCCATTATCCCCAGAACCAGAAATCTCGCGAATATTTACCCCTTGTTCGCGTGCATATTTCCTGACAGAAGGCATGGCAATGATACGTCGTGAAGGATCCACTTCAACCTGTGGTTGTGCTCCCGCGCCCGTTTCTGCACTATTGGCTTGATCCGGAGCAGCCTCTTTCTTGACTTCTTGTCCAGCTTCAGCAGTAGCTTGAACCTGAGCCTCCGTATCCTTATCGCCTTCAGCCTTCTCTTCGTCTCCATGATCCCCTTTGAATTGAAGATTTTCATAACCTGGAGCATCGAATTTCACAAGAACATCACCGACAACGGCTACCGTTCCTTCTTCAACAAGGATTTCTTCCACGGTACCTTCAACAGGTGATGGAATTTCTACAACGGCTTTATCGTTTTGAACCTCGCAAAGCACGTCATCTTCTTGAATCTTATCTCCTGGTTTTACAAACCATTTCACTATTTCACCTTCGTGTATACCTTCTCCGATATCTGGGAGTCTAAATTGGAATGCCACTGAGTTCAACCTCCTATATTAAATCATACTTAGTGCTTCGAATAAAGTCCTTTATCTTGCATTTCACTAATGCTAATTCTTTCTCAAGCAAGCACTTTCATTCGCATTACTTAAGATAAGTTAAAACTTTAAGACTTTAGTCGCCGTTTCCATAATGTCTTTATAATTAGGGAGCCATACCGTTTCAGCTTGAGAGAACGGGAATACCGTATCTGCAGCCGCCACTCGCAATACTGGAGCATCCAGGCTCAAGATGGCACGTTCATTAATCTCTGCAACGACATTCGCTGCTATACCTGCTTGTTTTTGTGCTTCTTGGACCACGATGGCACGTCCCGTTTTTTCTACTGAAGCAATGATTGTATCAATATCAAGTGGAGATACAGTCCTTAAATCGACAACTTCGACCGAATGACCATCCTTGGCCAATTCCTCCGCTGCCTTGATGGATTCCTGTACCATCGCACCGTAAGTTATGATGGATAAATCCGTACCTTCTCTTTTCACATCCGCTTTGCCGAGAGGAATTGTGTACTCTTCTTCAGGCACTTCCTGACGGAACGAGCGGTACAATTTCATATGTTCAAGGAAAATGACAGGATCGTTGTCACGAATAGCTGAAATCAATAAGCCTTTTGCATCATAAGGAGTTGAAGGGATGACAACTTTTAAGCCTGGTTGCTGAGCCATTAAACCCTCTAAGCTATCCGCATGCATTTCTGGAGTATGCACTCCGCCTCCGAATGGTGAACGAATCGTAACAGGCGCACTGTAACGTCCGCCTGAACGGTAGCGCATACGGGCAAGCTGACCGCTTACTGAGTCCATTACTTCATATATAAATCCGAAGAATTGAATTTCAGGAACAGGACGGAAACCTTGTAAAGAAAGACCGACCGCTAATCCACCGATTCCAGATTCAGCAAGAGGAGTGTCAAATACACGATCTTCGCCGAATTCTTTTTGAAGATTTTCCGTTGCACGGAATACTCCACCATTAAGACCAACATCTTCTCCAAAAACGAGTACGTTTTCGTCATTTTTAAGTTCTGTACGTAATGCTTCTGTAATTGCTTGGATCATCGTCAATTGAGCCATGGCTTACTTCGACTCCTTCTCTTTATAAATTTCATATTGTTCTTTTAGGTTGTAAGGCATTTCTTCAAACATGTTCTCAATAAGGTCAGTTACTTTTTGCTTAGGTTCTGCATCAGCCTTTTTGATTGCATCTTTGATATCTTCTTTTGCTTTTTCTATCGTTTCGTTCTCTAATTCTTCATTCCAAAGATTTTTGCTTTCCAAGAACTTCCGGAAACGAACCAATGGATCTTTCAGTTCCCATTCATTATCCATGTCGGAAGTACGGTAGCGTGTCGGATCATCTCCAGCCATCGTGTGAGGTCCATAACGGTATGTCAATGTTTCAATCAGTGTAGGGCCTTCGCCATTAACTGCACGTTCACGCGCTTCCTTAACGGCTGTATAAACGGCCAATGCATCCATCCCATCAACTTGAATACCAGGGATACCTGCAGCCACACCTTTTTGTGCTAATGTTTTCGCCGCAGATTGTAAATCGACAGGAGTTGAAATTGCGAAACGGTTATTTTGCACGATGAAGATAGCTGGTGCTTTAAATGCACCCGCAAAGTTGATTCCTTCATAGAAGTCACCTTGTGAAGTACCACCATCACCTGTATAAGTGATCGCTACCGCTTTTTTACCGCGTTTTTTCAGTCCAAGCGCAACGCCTGCGGCTTGGATATATTGAGCTCCGATAATGATTTGCGGTGAAATGACATTAACATCCTCAGGAATTTGATTTCCTTTGAAATGTCCGCGGGAGAATAAGAATGCTTGCCATAACGGCAGACCATGCCAAACGATTTGCGGCACATCACGGTAGCCAGGAAGAATGAAATCCTCTTTTTCCAAAGCATATTGCGATGCGATTTGAGAAGCCTCTTGACCAGCAGTCGGAGCATAGAATCCTAAGCGTCCTTGGCGGTTCAATGAGATTGAACGTTGATCCAAGATACGTGTATAAACCATGCGACGCATTAGCTCTTGCAGCTGTTCATCACTTAAATCAGGCATTGCCGCTTCATTAACGACTTCTCCCTCTTCGTTTATAATTTGAAAAGTTTCAAATTGTTCTTCCACTTTCTTAAGCTGATCCTGAACATTAATTTTAGCTTGTTTAGTTTTTTGAGCCATTTGGCACCTCATCCTTTCATTAAAAAGGTTTGTGATTATTCTTCTATAAAGCAAACCTGTTTGCTTTTTAGCTTCTTCAACAATCCATTGAATTATTTTTCCCTTAAGACTAATCCCCCAAACGTGGATACGCTTAATATGCTTCAATCTTATTCTGTACCATAAAAAAAATCAAGGAAAATGATACAAGGAATATCTAAATATTAATTTACAAGATGAACGGACATCAGTCAACGTCTTGAAGTTCCTTAATTATTTCATTCTATAGAACTCAAAGCAAATAATCCGCCCCTCTGTATTAGTTTTGCAATTATAACTGTATCACTAAAATTGCCCCAGCTTTCATTTAAGTCCGGACAAAGCGTATCATTTCCCATCGCCCGCAAATCGCTGCCATCCAAAATTCCCTTGAACTAAAGGCATCTTAACTATTTAAGTGAATATTCAGAAAAAATCTTCAAACGCTTTCATTTTAAATTGCTGTTAGATTTTTAGCATTTAATTTTTTTTAGTACAGGCATTGGAATATCCACAATTCTCAGTTTGCTCGCATCGTTATTCCTGAATATATACAGTCTCCAATTCACCCTGATGCAAAAAAAAAGGCTGTGAGTGAGACTCACAGCCCATCAATATTTATTCATTTGTCGAATCTGCCATTTCTATGCCTGAACTATCATAAAAACGTTCTTTTTTTTGATTTGATTTCTCCGTTAAGGCGTTAAATTGCTTGTTGGCTTTCAAAACTTCTGCATACGAGACGTTGATTTTCTTGATTTGGCCTTGCAATTCATCCATTTTTAAATCTTCCTTCTTGAACAAATCGTATAATTCACGATCATTAGCCAGACTTTGCTTATAAGCTTCATATAAATCGTCGTATGTATCATATCGTTCAGTCATGACCTTTTTCATTTCAGTCGCTTCTTTTTTTACTTTTTCATCCTCGATCTTTCCGATTTGCTTGTCTATCTTATCAAATTCTTCTTTCGAGGCCTGCATACTGGTTTGTTCATTTTTGATTATTTCTTCCCGTTTATCGAGATTCTTGGCCGCTTCATCTGAAAGCTCCACGATTTGTTCATATTCGTCCATTCCAAGTTTTATGATTTTCTCATACTGCTCTTTTTCCTTTTTTTCCAATTCATTAAGCGGCTCCTGATGTTCGTTGAAATCATTTTCCTTTTCGGCCGTTTTTTCTAAAATCTTATGGATTCTTTCCTCGGGTGTTCCATTAAAACAACCGGTCATAATCAATAAAGTGGAAAAAAGTAAAACTACAATTGCGCCAAAACGCTTCAATATAAACAGCTCCTTCTGATCGTTCTTTGAAGATTTCATTTCCTTTGACTTCCCGTTAAAGCTGCGGACCTCGTACCATTCATATTCACAACATGATTTTTTCATTACTGGGCGTTAGCCTACACCCTTTAAACCGTACTGCATAGGCTGTAGGGACCGTTTCAAATCGAGTGGTCAACAAAAAAACAATACAAATACGGAGGTATGAAATTATGTATGGAGGTTACAACCAGGAATGTTGTTATCCGGTGTCGGCTGCACCTAGCTATGGTTATGGTGAGCAATGTGGTGGCGGTGGCGGATGCTTTGGAAGCGGCTTTGCCCTGATCATCGTCCTTTTCATCCTGCTCATCATCGTCGGCGCTTGCTTGTGCTAAACAGATAATCACTATTTCCTTTACCCGAAAACGTTATCCATTTACCCTGATTCACAAAAAAAGATGCATTTTTTTCTTTTGACCTAAACACGCAAATTAAACAATGGGTGGGATGCGAGTTATCGCCTATCCCACTCTCTTTAATTGTTCCATTCATTTCATTAACTTTTGACATGTTTTTTGTTAAAATGACCCTATACATATCATTAACTATATTATGGGGGTGAAAAACGATGCTTACTATGGATGATTTTGTTAAAGAAGATGATCCTGTCTTAA
This sequence comes from Peribacillus folii, assembly GCF_030271255.1. Lineage (GTDB taxonomy): Bacteria > Bacillota > Bacilli > Bacillales > DSM-1321 > Peribacillus. The sequence goes on along the minus strand of NZ_JASJOM010000003.1, from coordinate 112,592 downwards.
GGAAAGTCGCAATGGAGGTTCCATTACCGGCATCGGAAGCTGATAAGCAGCTTCTGGCCAGTTTGCTGGAGTATGTCCAAAACAGCCAGAAGCCAGATGTTTCCGCCCTATATGGCCTGCGGGCAGGAATTGGCTTGGCCGCACCACAAGTGAATGTTCCAAAAAGGATGATTGCGGTTCATTTAAAAGATAAAGATAATAAACTTTACAGCTATGCGCTTTTCAATCCCAGACTCCTAAGCCATTCAGTCGAAAAAGCATATTTGACCACAGGAGAAGGGTGTCTTTCCGTTAATCGCCCTGTTACCGGATATGTACCGCGTTATGCCAGAATAACGGTTGTAGGTACGGATTTGGACGGAAATTCGATCCAGCTTCGGCTGAAGGGCATTCCCGCCATTTGTTTTCAGCATGAAATCGACCATTTGAACGGAATCATGTTTTATGATCACATCAACCAGGAAGATCCTTTTGCCGTGCCGGATAATTCCATCGCAGTGGAACGATAAGTACCTTCGTGTGAAAAACTCCCGCCTGCTGACCGACGGGAGTTTTTCATTTTTTAAATGAGTTCGAGCTCCTTCAAGCCAAAAAATATGCCATCCTCATCGACATCCTTCGTTACAAAGTCTGCCTCCTGCTTCACAAGTTGACCGGCATTCCCCATTGCCACCCCATAGCCCACTGCTTTCAGCATTTCGATATCATTCAGACCATCTCCGAATGCATAGACATCTTCGAGAGCAAACCCGACTTTTTCCATTAATATCTTTATACCTTCCGCTTTTGAACCTCCGAACGGAAGTACGTCCGTGGAATACGTATGCCACCTAATGAAATGGAAATCATCGTAATTCCCTACATAAGCCCCCTCTTCATCTTCGGAGCAAAATAATAATGCCTGATAAATTTCATGATCTTCATAAAAATGGGCCACATGCTCCGGATGGGGAAATTTCAAGGTGCTTAATGCTTCCTCGATTCGTTCATGATGGGGCACACTAGATTTCATCGTTTCTTCATTCATGAAGACGATCGGGATTTCATTTTCATCGGCATGTTCATGAAGTTTTTTCACCTCTGATGTACTCAATGGATTCTTATAAACAACTTTCCCTTCAAACACGACATACTGTCCGTTGAAACTCACGAAAGTATCAATGCCAAGCTCTTCCCTCAATGCCTCAAACATGAATGGAGCTCTTCCAGTTGCAATCGCCACAAACACCCCGCTATCCTGCAATTGCTTTATCGCCTTTTTCGTTGAGGCAGGTAACTTTTTTTCATGATCGAGCAATGTTCCGTCAATATCAAAAAATACGATTTTCACTAATCCTTCACTTCCAATTCATTCGATTTTTCCTTTACTAATATGTACCCATTTAATAATTGTCATTAAGATAAGTCAAGTAACTGTGCCGAATTCCACGCTAAATCCACGTTTTTTATTCAGGAACGTGCATATACTATCATAAAGAGTTCTACTCATTCCTCCATTCCTAATTTTCCCCTTCTGAAAACCGAGTTACCCGTCGTTCGAGCCTTTTTTTCAAAAATGGTCCAAGTACTTGTAAAGACATATTTACATTATTGAATAATCCTATACAATAATACTAAGGGAGTGTGATCGCCATGTTAAAAAAGCTTCGTAAAAAGCTTGTAAAACAATGGAATGATCTTTTAAGAAAAAAATCCATCGCATGATCTGCCATTCACGTCTTGCCATGGCTGTCATCCATTTGCGAATTTTTTTCGGACAGCCCTTCAAAAACTTGCGGAGGGCTTCTTCCTTGTTGTAAAGTTCTTGTTAAGCATTCTTTCCATTGGCCATGTATCAGTCGATGGGCTATCATACATATTTCGTTTTGAATATGAGCGGTTAGTCTTCCTTTGAAACGCTGCATGTGGCACTATTCCAATAAGGAATCACGCGTTAATGATTCCAGTAATTAAGATGAGCTGAAATTGCCAGAAAACGAGCTGTCCGAAACTTTCTTTGCCGATTTAAGTTTTACACCAAGTAAAAACGGATAGGATAGAGGATAGAGGACTAAATGAACGGGCGATTGATTTTTTATATACTTTGTCAGACATTAGTATATTTAGTTCAGCAAAACCCCTTCCATTTTAAAGGCGGAACTGGGTTTATTTTTACATGATGTTGAAAAACATGTAAAAATTGTTGTTTTTATATATAATGAAAAAAGCAATGCACACAAGTGAGGAGAGATTAAAATGGTTTTTAAGGTATACTATCAAGTAACCATATCAGAGGTTCCCATCCGGGAGAATACTAAAACAATGTTCGTCGAAGGAGAGTCCGTTCGCGACGTTCGTTTAAAATTAAAGCAAGAACCCTACAACGTAGAAATCGTACTTCCTGTAACCGGAGCCTATTTAGACTATGAAAAACAAAATGAAGATTACAAAGTATTGGAGCTATAATTTATGAAATTCGTAAAAAATGATCAAACAGCTGTATTCGCCCTGGGCGGTTTAGGCGAAATCGGTAAGAACACATATGCGGTTCAGTTTCAAGATGAGATCATCGTCATTGATGCTGGTATTAAATTTCCGGAAGATGAACTTCTCGGTATTGACTATGTGATTCCAGACTACAGCTACTTAGAGAAAAATGTAGATAAAATTAAAGGCGTTTTCATCACGCATGGCCATGAAGACCACATCGGCGGGATTCCATATTTACTTAGAAAAGTGAATGTCCCTGTTTACGGCGGGAAACTGGCACTTGGATTGCTTCGCAATAAATTGGAAGAGCACGGCCTTTTACGTCAGACGACGATGATCGAGATCAGCGAAGATGAAGTGATTAAGTTCCGTAAGACTTCCGTTTCTTTCTTCCGGACAACCCACAGTATCCCGGATTCTTATGGTATCGTGGTAAAGACTCCGCCAGGACAGATCGTTCATACTGGGGACTTTAAATTCGATTTCACACCGGTTGGGGAACCAGCCAATTTGACCAAGATGGCTGAAATCGGGAAAGAAGGCGTATTGTGCCTGCTTTCGGACAGCACGAATAGTGAGGTCCAGAATTTCACTATGTCCGAAAGCCGTGTCGGCGATACGATCCAGGACATTTTCCGTAAGGTCGATGGCAGGATCATATTCGCAACATTCGCATCAAACATCCACCGTCTTCAGCAAGTGGTCGAGGCAGCGGTGGCAAATGGCCGTAAGATTGCCGTTTTTGGCCGTAGTATGGATTCTGCCATTTCAATTGGTCAAGACCTAGGCTATATCGTGGCACCGAAAGATACATTCATTGATGTACAGCAATTAAATCGTATGCCTGCGAACAAAGTTACCATCCTATGTACAGGCAGCCAAGGTGAACCGATGGCAGCCCTTTCGAGGATTGCCAATGGAACACATCGTCAAATCCAGATCATTCCGGGGGATACGGTCGTATTTTCTTCTTCACCAATTCCAGGCAACACGATCAGTGTTTCCAGAACGATCAATCAATTGTATCGCGCTGGTGCAGAAGTTATTTCCGGTCCATTGAGTGATATCCATACTTCGGGACACGGCGGTCAGCAGGAACAAAAGCTTATGCTGCGTTTAATCAAGCCTAAATTCTTCATGCCGATTCATGGCGAATACCGAATGCAAAAACTTCACGCACGCCATGCCGTCGATTGCGGAGTGCTCGAGGAAAACTGCTTTATCATGGATAACGGTGAAGTGCTTTCATTAAGTGAAAATACTGCACAAATCGCTGGTAAAATCCCTTCCGGCTCTGTTTACATCGATGGAAGCGGAATCGGGGATATCGGTAACATCGTTTTACGTGACCGTCGCATCCTTTCTGAAGAAGGCCTTGTGGTTGTCGTAGTCAGCATCAATATGAAGGAATTTAAAATTGCTTCAGGACCTGACATCATCTCACGAGGGTTTGTTTATATGAGAGAATCGGGGGATCTGATCAGTGATGCCCAATCCTTGATCACAAAGCATTTGAATAAAGTGATGGACCGCAAAACTACACAATGGTCTGAAATTAAAAATGAAATCACCGATACATTGTCTCCATTCCTTTATGAAAAAACGAAACGCCGTCCGATGATCTTGCCGATCATCATGGAGGTTCAATAAACAAAAAACCCCAAGCCATTTCAAATGGCTTGGGGTTTTTTTCACCTTTGAATCGGACGCAAGAGTCTATCTTATTCCACAATCTTCTTTTCAAAACGATTGATATCGGAATCGGCGCCGATTACGATCAATATGTCGCCTTTGTGAATCAAATCATTCGCCTGCGGGGAGACGTTTATTTCATTACCGCTTTTTATCGCGACGATATTCAGTCCATATCGGGCGCGGATATCAAGGTCAAATATGGAGTTTCCGTTCATCTTTTGGCTTGCAACTATTTCGACGATGGAATGTTCATCAGACAGTTCCAAATAATCGAGAATATTATTGGAAACGATATTATGGGCGATCCTTCTCCCCATGTCACGTTCGGGATGCACGACAAAATCGGCACCGATTTTCCGAAGGACCTTCTCATGGTAATCATTTTGCGCTTTCACCGTAACATTGCCGACCCCCAGCTCCTTCAGCATGAGTGTCGTCAGTATACTCGCCTGAATATTCTCACCTATTGCTACAATGACGTGATCGAAATTGCGAATCCCTAAGTTCCTGAGCACATTTTCATCTGTCGTATCTCCAACTACGGCATGTGAAGCGATCCTCGCAAATTCATTCACCCGATCTTCGTCGGCATCGATGGCGAGCACTCCCAGTCCTTCTTCAGCTAATGTTCTCACAATACTGCCGCCAAAACGACCAAGTCCGATCACTGCAAATTCTTTTTTCACTATAAGCCCTCCAACATCATTCATTCGCTCCGTGTTTCGTATTCCCTTTACGCTTCATTCCCTTTAAACGTTAAATAATCGCCAATATGATCGATGGCAAATTCTATCGCCCTTTCATCAGGATTCAACTGAGAATGGTGCAATCCAAATTCCGATGAAACGCCCAGCCAAAACATGAAACCAGGGATCTCCTTTAACATATAACCAAAATCCTCACCAGTCATCGCTTCCGTACAACAATGCAAATGAACACCGGCTGCAGCCTCCGTGAACTTCATGAATTCCCTGGTCAATTGCTCATCATTATATACTTGATGGTACATCGCACCATAATCTATCTCTGCAAGGCATTCATAGCCAACCTTCAAGCCCTCTACAAGCGATTCTATCCTCGCCTTGACCTTAATCATCGTTTCAGGATTCAGCGTGCGTATCGTGCCTTCCAGGCGAGCTGTCTCCGCAATCACATTTTGAACGGTGCCACCGGTAATCTTTCCTACTGTAATGACAGCTGAATCAAGTGGATTTACATTCCGGGAAACAATCGTTTGCAATTGCCCGACAAGCGAACAGGCTGCAATGACCATATCCCTCGTTTCATGAGGGTACGCTGCATGTCCGCCTTTCCCTTTTAAATCGATGAATAATTCGGATGTGTTGGCAAATAACAGCCCTTCCTTAACGGCGATTGTCCCTACTGGATATTCCGGTGCAATATGCAGGGCAAGAATCATATCCGGCTTCCATTCCATCATCACCTCCGATTTCAGCATCGGCTCCGCTCCGCCAGGCCCTTCTTCCGCAGGCTGAAAAATGAATAGTAGGTCATCATCGATCGGGTTGTCATTGAAATGAGTCAATAAACCCAAACCGATGCTCATATGAAAATCATGACCGCATGCATGCATATATCCTTCATGTTCAGAGGCAAAGGGCAAGTCAGTCTTTTCTTTTATCGGCAATCCGTCTATATCGGCCCTGTAGCCAATCATTTTTCGCGGGTTTCTTCCCTTCAATTTCACGAATATCCCGGTTTTCCAGATTTTGATTTCCATTCGCTCGGGGGGTAAACCAGATATGTAATTCAACAAATATTGTTGGGTCTTGAATTCCTTGAAGCCAATCTCCGGAATTTGATGCAATTCGCGCCGGATCCTGACAAAAGCATTTATTTTCACATGATTTTCCTCCCTATACAGAAAGCGTGGATAAAATTATCCACGCTTTAAACAATATTCTCTTAAGAAATCAAAGCTGACGAAGCTCTTGCATGATCTCTGTTTTTGATTTCGTTTTTTCATCAATTTGCTTGATGACCCTTGCCGGAATCCCAGCAGCAACAGAGTATGGAGGAACATCTTTCGTTACAACGGCGCCAGCGGCCACCACTGAGCCCTCGCCGATTTTAACGCCCTCAAGAACGACTGCATTGGCTCCGATCAACACATCATCTTCCAATATGACAGGCTGTGCAGAAGGAGGCTCGATGACGCCTGCTAATACAGCACCGGCACCAACGTGGCAGTTTTTCCCCACTGTTGCACGACCTCCAAGGATCGCATTCATGTCAATCATTGTACCCTCGCCAATGACGGAGCCAATATTGATCGATGCCCCCATCATGATGACCGCGTTGTCCCCGATTGACACTTGATCACGGATAATTGCACCTGGTTCGATACGGGCCTTGATTCCTTTTAGATCCAGTAAAGGAATGGCGGAATTACGGCGATCATTTTCGACTACATAATCCTCGATTTTCGTTCCGGCCGCTTTGATTGCCTCTTCCACTTCAGACCATTCACCGAATACGACCCCGGTATTGCCAGTAATGAAAGTTTTTGAAGCTGAGCCAAAATCCATGCCTTCTAAATCACCTTTGACATATACCTTGACTGGTGTGGATTTCGTGCTATTTGAGATAAAAGAAATAATTTCGTTTGCATCCATTTTATTCATTCCGGATAAAACCTCCTAATTATGTATCATTACTCGTCTTAAATTTACCAGACAACTGCTGGCAAGACAAGTTGAATGTCACTCCATTTTATTATTCTGCGCTATCTTCCATGATCGTTGGCCGCTTCATATCATGCCTTGTTCACGAATATGTTCCTTCACCACTTCAGTGAATGCCTGGACCTGCTTAAGCTGGAATGCAGATTCATATCCGCAAAGCCATGTATCTCTTTCAATTGAATGGTTATGGCCATCAAGAAGCGGGATCTTGAACACATTCGTATCCTTATCATGTAACGTGATGGCCGGCAGAATGGCATATCCAATGCCATTGAACACCATTTGCTTGCACGTTTCAATTTGGTCGACGACTATGGTGTTTTTTGGGGTCGTTTTAAATTGGCGATGCCACCAGTCCTGAATCTCCTGATAATAATTGGAATCACTTTTAAACTGAATGAACGGACGGTCCGTTTCGAATACTTGATTCAGTTCCTTCATTTCTGTATCCACCAAATAAAGCATATCGGTAAATAAATGCTGTTTGATCCCTTTCCAGTCAGGTGCTCCCCTTATGATGCCAATATGTACCTGCCCCTCATATAAAGACTTTAAAATCTCACTGCTCCAGCCGGTGATCAGCGAAATTTTGGCATAGGGATATTTTTGGACGAATTTCTTCAAGACCTGCGGCAGCCAATTTTGGCCGACGATCGAGGCACATGCTATTTTCAAAGTGCCATACACTTCATGATCCATTGCCTGGATACTTTCCCTGACCTTTTCTTCTTTTTCAATCACTTCATTGGCCAATCGAATCACCGCTTCTCCTGCAGGAGTCATCGATAACCCCTTTTGAGAACGGAGGAACAGTTTCGACCCCCAATCCTTTTCTATTGATTGTAAACGCTGAGATAAGGCCGGCTGGGAAACAAACAGCCGCTCAGCCGCTTTTCTCATATTCATTTCCTGAGCAAGTACGGATAATAGATGGAATTCTGAAAAAGACATACACACCAACCTCTTGATAATTGTTTCTTATCATGATGATTAAATTAATTTACATTTTATTATCAACAAAGTCGGCTTATAATACAAGGGAAAAGAAACGGGGTGATATCCATTGATGATCATTTGATTGCTGGTCATCAGTTTTGCCGCGTCCTTTGTCGGCACCTTGGCTGGCAGCGGAGGCCTTATCTGCATGCCTTCCCTTCTTTTGATAGGCTTCCCGATTCACCAGGTGATCGGCTCAGTCAAATTTTCTAATATGTTTTCTTCATTTTCAAGTTTTTATATTTTATTGAAGAAAAAACAGCTGGATGTGGCGAATGCACTCAAGTTGATTCCTTTTGCCTTATTTGGCGGCTTCTGTGGCGGCCTGCTCGCTAATTCCTTCTCTGAAAAGATGATGAACTTATTGGCCATCGGCCTATTGATGATTGCCATGTTGATGAATGTCGTAAAGAGGACAAATCCGGATTCAGGATCAGCTTGGCATCTGCCTAAAAAAGCGTACCCATCCTTATTCGGGATCAGTGTTTATGATGGCATGTTCGGACCCGGACAGGCAACCATGCTTATGTACACCTTTTTAAGAAATGGTGCCACGTATCTTCAATCACTCGCCTTTACCAGATTCCAGACTTTCATAAGCTGTACAGCTGCCTTCATCACTTATTTCCACGCAGATAACATCTCCTGGGAGATTGCCCTTTATTATACGATCGGTTCCCTGATTGGCTCGCAGCTAGCCATTCGTGTCGCGCAAAAAATATCGGCAGCTGGCGTTCATTTTACATGGAGTCACAATCGCCCTGTTGCTTCAAATGATCTCCTGCGTTGCCTTTCCTTAACAAAAAAAGCAAAGGCCGCCCCATGAATGAGACCGCCTTTACTGATATATGCCTATTTATCCATCCTTCCTTAGTCTTGTAAGCAATATGAGGCTAACTACAGAAAAGGCGAGAACAATGAGGTAAATCGTATGCAGCGATAAGGTGAGTCCCTCCTGCAGGACCTTCACGACAGCGTCAGGAAGCAACTCCCTTTCTTCACTGTTCAATAACTTATTCGCGGTATCGATCGTCACTTCCGCCCCTTTTGGTGCATGCTCGCTTAAATACGAATGAAGCCTGGTATTCATGACTCCTCCAAGTAAGGCAGCTCCTACTGTATTTCCTAAATTGCGCATGAACATATTGGATGCCGTAGCTATTCCGCGCCGTTCCCAGCTGACTGTTTTTTGGATGACCACGATGAATGAGGTCGATGTAAGCCCCATCCCAACCCCGACAAAGAAAGATCCAATCGCTGCCAAAAGCGGTCCGGCTTCTGGCTTCATCCAGACCAAGATCAAACTCCCCATGATCAAGGAACCCCCTCCAAGGAGAGAAGTCGCCTTGAATCCTATCTTCATCAAGAGCCGACCTGAAACCATTGATGCAATTGGCCAGCCAATCGACATGGCAGTCAGGGTAAAACCGGCCACCGTTGGCGAACGTTCCATTACACCTTGAACGAAGGTAGGAAGAAAACTCGACAAACCAATCATCATGACCCCTGTCGTAAGCGACACAAGGTTCGCAATCAAGATGGAACGCTCCTGCCAGATTTCAAATGGCATCATCGGTTCGGCTGCCCGCTTTTCCTGAAGGATGAATAAGATAAAGGCAAGCAAGGCCACAAGGATGAGGGTAATGATCGGTACCGATGCCCATGACCACTTCACTCCCCCTTCTACCAGGATCAGCATGAGGGTGGAGATTGATAATGTCAATAAGGAGGCTCCCAAGTAGTCGATATCCCGTTTTTTCTTTTCGATATTTTCATGAAGGAAAAACCATATCCCGATAAACGATAATATTCCAAGAGGGATATTCACCCAGAATACAAGCTTCCACGTTAGGTTCTCAACAAGCAAGCCTCCTAAGGCAGGGCCCATCACCGCAGAAATGCCCCATACACTGGAAAGATACCCTTGAACACGTGCCCGCTCTTCATTTTTATAAATATCCCCAATGATCGTAGACGCCACCGGAGCCACAGCTCCCGCACCAAATCCTTGTATAAACCGGTAAATGATGAGTTCAGTCATACTATCGGCAAAGCCGCAAAGGAGCGAGCCAATTAAGAAAACAGCAATTCCAAATAATAAAACCGGTTTTCTCCCGAGGATGTCGGATAGCTTACCATATATCAAGACCGTCACGGCATTCATTAACAAATAACCTGAAAACACCCAGCTGTATAAGGAAAAACCGCCTAAATCACTTACAATGGCCGGCATTGCCGTCGACACGATCGTCCCTTCAATGGCATTCATGAACATGGCCAGCATGATGGCAGTCAAAATGAAAGGCCGTTTCAATTTTTCATGCTGCTCTTTTGAATGTACTGCCATTTTCCCCTCCTTTCCGACTACGTATTGATTTGCCCAAATCATCCGGTTTAAACAATAAAAACTCGCCAATTGGCGAGTCCAGATGGAAACATAATGCGCAGCCAAACCTATTATTCAGGTGGATTTTGTTTAAATACCTTTTTCAAGATCGCCCTTCTTGTCAAAATCCCTTCAAATACATGTTCGTCATTTTCCACACAGACAAACGGATGATCTATTAATAATTCCACACCCTTGGTCAGTGTATCCTCAATATGCAGGCGAGGTATGTCTATATTCATTATTTCTGAAACTTTTTTATTCTCAAGATTATCAAATTCAATTCGTTCCAGACCCAAAATCGAATCTAGAATGACTGGTGTGCTAATCAAGCCATGCAGCTTATACATCGGATCTAACACAGGAATGGCCGTATAACCGCTCTTTGTCAATACCAAAAGTGCATGTTCTAAATTATTGGTTACCTGCACGTGGGCCACGCGTTCAGAAGAAATCATCAAATCTTTAACGCTGGATTCCAATAAATCCCCATCATGAGTACCGATCATGTTAAAACCCCTTACCATATGTTTTTATATACAGCTCTCCTTATAGTTTAACATATGTAAGCAGAAAAGGCTCATTCCCAGACCAATAAAATCCCAAACTGCGGGTTTTTCACGTGAAGTCCTTAGCCCTTGCTGGTTTTGATGTTAACCTGTTTGTAACCGCATTCAGGACATTGATAAATCACATTCTGATTGGACTGTGCCGTCAATACATGACCCATTTCCCGTTCCCCGCCGCAAGCAGGGCATATTACGATTGGATTTTTCATTTTCATCCCTCCAATTGGTAGGATGTCGATAAAATCACTTCTTCATTCAAAATGCCAAATGTCCTGCTATGTTTTAACTTGGAGTTCATTTAAAATGAGGCATCGATCCTATCTTTTTCCACGAAGCAAATCGGATGAAGCGATCCATTGAAAATCTAAAAAACCGTGGACAAACTCCATATTACCTGAGTTTGTCCACGGTCTGAAAGCCTTTCCCAAATGGAGGCCAGCTTTTTCATGTTTTTTAAGATTGAAGAAGATCAAAGATTTCAATGGTAATCATATCAATATTATCGAACTGATATTTCGATGATTTCCCTTTATCACTGTATACTTCAAGCTCGAACATTTCTGTTTTGCTGAAATATGTAACTTGGCACTTTTTCACACCATCTATTTCAAAAAAACGTTGAGCAGATTCGGATTCCTTCGCTTGCTCTTGAAGACTTTTCAATCTGGTAAGGATGCCCTGTAATTGAGACATACTTCCTCTCCTTTCTGAATAAAACCTTTTCGATAGGTTCCACTATACCATACTTTTCTATGCAGTAGCCACGCTGAAATAAATTCAGAATAATTTAAACCTTCATTCTTTACACGGCACTATTAACAGCATAAAATAAGGAATGGATTTTGTACATGAAAAATTTTTCTGGAGGTTGATTCGATTGCAGAACATTAGTGAGCTTGGTTATCGCATTTCTTTAATTGATGGTTACGATCTGGATAGAAGAAATCGAACGGGAACATACGTAATTGCCGATAAGGATATGACTATAGTAGAAACCTCCGCCAGCCCTTCCATTCCCCATTTGCTAAAGGGGCTCGCAGAACTTGGAATAGCCCCCGAGGATATTACATATATCATTCTTACCCATATTCATTTGGACCATGCAGGCGGAGCCGGACTTTTTTTGCAACATTGCCCGAACGCCAAAGTGATCGTTCACCCAAAAGGTGCACGGCACTTAGAAGATCCCACCCGTTTGATAGCTGGAGCTAAAGCGGTTTACGGGGATGATTTCAACAAGCTTTTCGATCCGATCCTGCCTATTCCCCCTGAAAGAATGATATGTAAGCATGATAGGGAAGCCCTGCAAATCGGCGATCACTCCACGCTTACCTTTTATGACACGCCAGGCCATGCAAACCACCACTTGAGCATTTTCGATTCGAAGTCGAAAGGGATGTTTTCTGGTGACACCATCGGCATCTATTATCGTGAACTTGATGAGGCTGGTTTGGAATTTTACCTGCCGTCGACATCACCCAATCAATTTAACCCCGAAGCCATGCTTGCTGCAGCTGAATTGTATGAAAGCATAGGCGTCGAGCGAATATATTTCGGCCATTACGGCGTCTCGGAAAACCCTAAGGAAGTATATAGGCAACTTCAATTCTGGCTGCCAATATTTGTCGAGACGGCAAAAAAGGCATTCAAGGTACATGCTGCCTTTGATGAACGAGTTGCTGCAACCAGTAAACATATTTTTAAGGAAGTGGCAGCTCATTTGGAAGAAAAGGGAATAAGCATACATCATCCTGTTTTTGATATCATAGCTTTGGACCTGAATGTCAGTTCCATGGGATTGATAGACTACCTGATGAAGCAGGAGCGGAATAAGTAGATTCTTTAAGTTTTTTCTATCCAAATGGCGCACCTTTGCCTATAATGAAAGAGTGAAACTTACCTAAAGCATATAGATGGAGGAATGTAATGAAAGACGTCACGCTGTACACCCAACCTGATTGCCCTCCCTGCAAAATCATGAAAATGTTTTTTGATGATCATGATGTCGTATATAATGAAAAAGATATTAAAGCAGACGGACATGCACGTAAAGAATTAACGAATAAATATGGTGCGTATTCCACACCTACGGTCGTCATCGACGGGAAGGCCATCATTGGCTTTGAACTGGATGCAATCAAAAAAGAACTGAATATATAACAAAAAGTCTGGAAGGTTCAGTCCCCTCCAGACTTTTTTTCTTTTTAATGATCGCTTTCGTATTCTACATCCTTTACCTTCCAAGTCCCATTTTCTTTTGTCAATATTACTGATTCTACATGTGTCGAGCTTGATACCGGCCCATCCTCTGTGTCCTCGAATTCCTCCTGCACATACATGAGATCACCGTTGTCGCCATATACAACTTCAGTATTTTCATCGTAGCTGAAAAATGGGATATAATAAGGTGCGAAGTCAGATCCAAATGCAGTATACCCACCATCGACCTTCACTACATTCGCTTTTTCAAACGACCTGATGAAATCATCCGTGAAGTGCTTTTCCAGCTTTGCTTCAATCGCCTCTTTCGTGCGTACCTCCCCGCTTATCGATCCTTGGCTCTCTGAGGCAGCCTTCACTAAATTAAGTGCTTCCTCCCTATGTAAACCCTCTGCTGAGGCTGTGAATCCTCCACCTAAAAGAAGAAGGACACTGGCGAAACATGCTATTACATATTTACTCATTCCTATCATCCCCTCACTAAAGAATAATTTGGTTCCGATTACTGCCTATATTCTATCAATACCCTCCAAGGACAAAGCGAAACTACAAATTGTCATGAAGTACAATTGCTTCCTCAACAATAAAAAAGAAGATTTCATATGATGAAATCTCCTTCTCATAACCATTGAAAGGCATAGTAGAAAATAAACCCTGCAACCAAGAGCGTCCCAACGATAAGGGAAACGAATATTGGGTTCTTCAAATATGGATGTTCTTTGACTGCATCATCGATTGTCGAATCATACTTCGCTTTCACTTTCTGTGCCCGGGCTACAGAATATGTATAAAACAGAAGATATAGCGCCATCACTGTAACGACTATGAGTAGAATCCAGATGTACGTGCTCAAAATTTGTCTCCTCCAAGCGCATCGTTTTGCTTAGGTTTACTCATTTCAAGCTTTTATATACATCGATCGTATTATAAAAGAGCATCATTTTCATATAAGTAACTATAAGAAAGATCGAAGAAAATGTACTCCTTATTATTAAGCGGATAGGAAAAGGTCCTGATGGTTTCCCCTGTTTCGATATCACTATATAAATCGGATAAAATCCCCTTTTTCTCATTGCGCATCTTTACAATGTTTTCAAGAAAATAAGGGCGCCAGCTCCAGTTTTTGTTCAGGTAATTCGGCTGGACGATCCACTGCCCGTCCTTTTGGAGAATATTTGCAGATCTTTGATACCCCTCTTCATCACAAATATAAAGCCGAAAACAGATGGAATCCAGCTTTTTCGCGATGGTCCCGAGAAATTCTTCATGAGATCCATATCGCTTTTGCTGCTTTAAAAAGGTTTGCATATTTTCATTGAATTGCAAGGTCTTTTTATATACCGCTTCCAGCTTCTTCGTTTCAAGTGAGATGAAGGACTGACACTCCTGATGGAATTTTTCCCGCAGTAAATCTTTATTGATGAACTCACCTTCTGGCTTCGCCAGGAAATACCCTTGATAATATCGTCCGCCGTTCTTCCATGCAAAGCGGAGCTGGTATTCCGACTCAATGCTCTCAAATAATAAATTGGCACCGATCTTACGTGCAAGCATACTCAGTGAAAACAGGATGACCTGATAAGCATCCCCACCTGATATGCGAAGCTGGTCCAGATTAACTTTTAAAATATTCGGTGAAATTTGAGCAATTTGATCTAATTTAGTATCCTGACCTAGATGATCGAAAGCTATTTTAATCCCGTATGTTTTAAAATAAGCTAGAACATGCTGTAAAGGATCAAAATTCTCAGGGCTGATCGTGTCTGATAGTTCAAGTACAATCCTATGCATTTCCTCAGGCTGAAAATGACGGTGGAGGATCTCCATGAACTCTTCCCCATGATCGAGCATGAGCAAATTCGGGTCTCTGTTAATGAAAATCAGGAAATCTTCCCCATAGTCTTTTATTCGTTCCAGGGCTATTTCAAGGACGTAGTTATCCACTTCCACCCTATACTCTTTAGGCACTGCAGGGTCATGAAAAAATGAGCCCAAACTTTTATATTCCGACTGTTCCTCATAACGCCCTAATATTTCATATCCGATTACCTGATGTTGATCTGCGCTGAAAATCGGTTGAAAGAATGGTGTCACCCTGTCCAAATTTTTCAATATTTTTTCTGTATCCAAGATGCATCTTCCCCCTAATTACGAAAACACCAATATGCAAAAATTATACCATTAGTTTCTAATATTGATAATAAATAATTTTAATTACATAAGCATAAATCCAATTTCAGCCAATTATATCCCCGATTTTGTTCAAAACCATATGAAAAAGGCATTGTCCTTATATTGAACAATGCCTCCTTCCCCATCAAAATGGGAAGATCCATGGAATCGTGATCACCATGATGACGCCGATGAATATTTGTATTGAAATCCCGATTAAGATGAAATCTTTATATTTGTAATCGCCTGCAGTCATGACAAGTGCGTTTGTAGTGGCAACCCTTGGTGTGGATAATGCCAAACTCCCTGCTACAGCTAGGCAGATGAAGACCGGAATGGGGTCGATCCCTTGATTAACGGAAGATGTCAATGCAATGGGCGTCATGATCACGACAGCCGCTCCATACGGGATGAATTGACTGAGCATCAATGTCAAGAGGTAAAATACCGCCAGTATGCCATGTGGACCTATATTGCTGAATAGTACGGACAGCCAATCGCTAATCATTCTCACACCGCCGGTATTATCCAATGCAGTCGTTATGCCAAACATCGCGGCAATCAAAAGGATAGGCTCCCAATTAATCTTTTGATAAGCATCTTCCATCGATCGGACACAGCCGGTAATGATCATCAGCAAGGCAGCCGTCAATACAGAGAGCACTGGGGGAATCGACTCCACTGACAAAAGAATGACCATCAGCGCCGTGATGCCCAAGGAAATCCAGGCCTTGCCCTTGGAGTATACATGCGAGCCGTCTTCCGAGGTACTCCCGATAACGATGACGTCCTGCAAATCCGTGGAAATCCTTTCGATGTTTTCCCATTCTCCATGTATGAGTATGGCATCTCCCGGTTTTAAGCGCTCCGTTCCGACATCCGCTTGAATATATTCACCATTGCGATTGATGGCCAGCACATTGCATTGGTATTTCTCACGGAAATGAACATCGATCAATGTTTGGTTTTCATAATCGGAATTCGGAACGATCAAAATTTCCGTCAAACCAAATCTGCTGCTAAGAAAATGCTTTTTTATTTGTTCCGTATTGAAGTGTTTAAATTCGAGTTCATAGTTAAGTGCCAACCTCTCAACCGCTTCTTCTTCACCGAACACCAATATGATATCGTCCGGGTGAAGCACCTCATCCGCCCGCGCCGATATGGTAAGCTGCCTTTGTAAAAGCGGTAATTGCTTATCCTTTGGCTTCCGCTGGATTTCAATCAAGGTCAATTCGTATTGAATCGGAAGCTGCAGGTCTGAAAGCCTTTCACCAACAATATCCGATGTCGGGGGTATATGCAGATAATGCAATCGATCATACACTTTGTACATGCCGGCAAGCTCACCTGCGGACAACCCCTTGACACTATTGTTGGCAGCAATCGTTTTTTCCGGAAGCAGCATTCGCCCAAGCGTCAGCATGAAGAATAAGCCAGCAACAAATGCGATTAAGCCAATCGGTGTAAAGTCAAAAAAGGATAATGTCTCCAATCCGTTTTGCTGCAGGACATCAGCGGCGATCATATTGGCAGGCGTACCGGTAAGAGTTAGCAGACCGCCAATGCTGCTCGCATAGGCAAGAGGCAATAAATATCTTGTCGGACTGGTCTTTTGTTGCAATGCCATGCTCATAACGAGCGGAAGCAATATGGAAACGATGCCCGCGCCACTTAAGAACGCACTCAAAATTCCAGCGGTCAGCATGACGATCAGCAGCGATTTCCACTCACTTCCCCCACATAATCCTAATAGCCTGTTTCCTGCCTTCTCCACGATACCTGTACTAAAGAGGCCTGCACCGACTATGAATAGCCCAGCCAGCATGATCACCACTTGATTGGCAAAACCTGCGATAAGTTCATCCAATGTAAGTATCCCCAGGAGACCGAGTAAGGAAAGTGCACTAAGCGCAATTAAATCCGCGCGAAATTTGCCTTGTATAAAAAGCGCAATTGCGCATAGAAGTATAATCAGTGTTAAAAACAATGGTTCGGTCATCATGTTACCTCCGTATAGATGTTCAATTTCAAACCGTATAGGGTTACATATTTCAAAGTCGTACAGAAGATATTTTCTTCATATTTTGTATTTTGTTTGTTAGTATGAGGAAGTAACATTTTTAAATCAGATAGGTTGATTAATTTGAATAAACCCATATCCAGAAGAACTTTTTTAAAGAAAAGCATTGGTACATTGGCTGCCTTGACCGGTATAGGCATTGGCGGAAACTATTATGCCCACAATTTGGAGCCAAAGTGGTTAGAAACGCAGTATATGGTCATTAGCCACCCTCTTATCCCAAAAGGATTCGATGGGATGAAAATGGTCCAATTCAGTGACACGCATTTAGGCTTTCAATTTCAGCTTAAGGATCTTCAAGCAGTTGTCAATAAGATAAATCAACTAAACCCTGATGTTATTTTATTTACTGGGGATTTAATGGACCAGCCCAATAAGTATAGGTCCCGTCAGGAAATACCCTCAGTCTTGAATCAGCTCAAAGCTCCGCTTGGAAAATTCAGCATTTACGGTAATCATGACCATGGCGGCTACGGCTCGACGATTTACAGCAACATCATGAAGGAATCGCATTTTACCATGCTGCAAAACACCTCCACCAAACTTTCCTTATTGACGGGTGAAGAGATATTCATTTCTGGCGTTGATGATGCCATGCTGGGAAAACCGGATTTTGAAAAGGCTCTTTCAGGCATACCAGACGAAGCATTCACCATCATGCTCTCGCATGCACCTGACCTGGCGGATACCTCACGCACGTATGATATCCAGTATCAAATTAGCGGTCACAGCCATGGAGGCCAAGTCCAGATTCCATTTGCCGGTGCCCTTGTCACTCCTCCGTTTGCTGAAAAGTATCGGGAAGGCACGTATGAACTCGATTCACTTACCTTGCATGTCAATAGGGGGCTTGGCACTACCCGGCTTCCCTATCGTTTTCTTTCACGCCCTGAGCTTACGGTATACGAATTCAAGGTCGAGAAGAAATAGAAAGAATCACAGGGGAAAGCCGCCAGACTTATTAACAAAACCTGCGCGACAAGAATAGCCATCATCATTTTTAATGGATTCTTATGAATTATAGCATTAGAAATATAAATGAGAAAACTTAGTTTTTTTTACCAGCTGCATCGGCAAACACTTTATAGGTTATAAAGATAGTAAATATCCACATAGGAAAGAGCCGATACACCCTAAAATCGATACCGTTACATAGATGATGCCATCTATGTAACGGTATTTTCTTATAAGCTCAAGTGTTTCCAAGCTAAATGTGGAAAATGTAGTGAAAGAGCCCAAGAAACCTATTGTCAGGAAAACTTGAACGGATGGATCCCACCCTTCTTTCTGCGGAAATGCAAACCCCAACCCGAAAGAACCTAGCAGGTTAATCAGTAAAATACTGAAAGGGATTGTGCCAGCTGGCAATATTCTATTAAAAATCGACTGCAAAAGGTATCTTAAGGCTGAACCGAAAAAACCTCCGATAAAAACGGAAAGAACGTGAATCATCGCATTTCACCTCTTTGTCTGTTGAAAAGGACCAGACCGAAAAAACCGGCAAGCAAGCTTAATGAAACACTGGCTCCCACATACACTCCCGCATATAACACCGATGTTTGCAGGAATTCAACCGTTTCTTGTGAAAAGGTGGACATCGTCGTGAAGCCGCCACAAACCCCGCTGCCCAATGCTAAAAAAACGAGCGACTTCTTTTTCGAGGCGAAATAACCATTAATCGCCCCAAGCAAAAAGCTGCCTACTATATTTATTAAGAGGGTTCCCAACGGAAGGAAGGTATGTGCGGTCGACAAGATTACGCAATAACGCAACAAAGCTCCTGCGGCCCCGCCAAATCCTACAGCTAAAATGCTTTTAAAGAAATCCATTGCAGTCACCTCTAATTGTTTTCATAAGTAGATTCATTATAACAGATTGAGGTGAAACAGGCTCTTTTCTAAAAAAAATCCATACTATGTATAGAATTATAGGAAAGGAGGCCAATTATGCAAGCACAGTATTTGCCTTACCACTACTATCCTCAATCCTTCACACTGCAAAACGATTTCAGGAGTGGATATGGGAATGAATATGGACCGGAATATTGGAATGATGAACGATTTTTTCCTTTCTTTCCTCTATTAGCACCTGTTGCTTTTGTTGCAGGATTGGCAGTAGGGCCATTGTTATTCAATAATCGCCCGCCAGCCTATCCGCCATATCCTCCTCCGTATCCACCCTACCCGCCAGCTTACGCTTACCCTCCTTATCCAGCTTATCAAGGTTTTCAGGGTTACCCGCAACAATTCGGTGCACAGGCAGGCGTTTCTGAAAATATCAACATATACACACAATAAGGATTTTACAGAAGGCGTCATGAAACGCCTTCTTTTTCTTTGGCAAAACCGCGTCTGTTTGAATTTTACTTCCTTATCTATTTTGAAGTGGTATAATATGAAATGCATAGATGGTAAAGTGTTGGAAAAATTTATCCAGCCCGAAAAATGTACATGCCTCATTTTTAATCGGCTAGAGGCCCAAATCGCACCGCATCTTTATTGCATTCAATATAAAAACAGGTATTTTATTGAAGGAACCGTGCACTATACCTTCTGACCTTATTAAGAAAAGGAGTTTCCATAATGAACCAACCGAAAGGACATTCTGAAAGGGATGAGTTTTCGATTAACTCCCTTGCCCAAGCCGTGTTTATCGTTAACAAGCATGCAAAGACCGCCTTGGAGCCTAAGAATTTATATCATTTAAAACGGATCGCATTAAGCAAGCTTATGCAAGAAGGCAAAGCGAAAAAGGTCGGCCTGCACTTTTCTGATAATCCCCGCTTTGCAGCGCAGCAATCTGATGTCATCGTGGAATGCGGATCGTATGTTTTTCATTTGCCTCCCACTAAGGAAGACTTGAAAAAACTCCCCCACCTTGGCAGCCGGGCAGCATCCATACGCAATCCCAAAGCCGCCTTGTCCTTATCCAAGGCAAAACAAATCCTGCAAGCTTATGTTGGACAAGCCGGTGACAAACAACCTAGCCTCACTACCGAGAAAAAGGCATACGGCCGAGGGTCGGTCAAGCAGCCTTTTCACAATCCATTCCCCTCCTCCTTTTTAGGAAAAGGCTCCAAGTATTAAGGGAACATCTTGGATAAAATAAACGGGCCGTGAGGTGATGCCTCACAGGCCCGTTTTTCATGGTTATATGACGAATCTGTCTATCAATTTTACAAGCTCGGCTATTTCCGGTTTGCTGATTTGGGCGTCGGCTCCTACCATCTGCCCTTTATGGCGCAGGCTATCCGTTATCAATGAAGAGAAAATAATTACCGGCAATACAGCGAGTTCACTGTTTTCCTTTATTCTTCTGGTCAAGTGATGGCCATCCATTTGGGGCATTTCGATATCCGTAATCACCAATTGCACTTCTTCCGTTACGTCTTTTCCTGATTCAATCAAGCTTTCTAAATACCCGATGGCATCAAGTCCATTTTCATAAAACTCCAGATATTTGAATCCAGCCTCTGATAATGTATCGAACAATAGCTTTCTTAGTAGTGGGGAATCTTCCGCGATCAGGATTCTCTTGTCTGAGTTTTGGCGTATGCCTAGCTTCTTGACCTGCTGGACGTTAATTCCTGATTCCGGATTGATTTCAACCACTATCTTTTCAAAGTCGAGTAATAATAGCATTTCGCTATTTAGTTTAATGACCCCGATAATCTGACTTTCAAGGCCCTGATACATATCCGACGGCTTCTCGATTTGTGACCAGGAAATTCGGTGTATCTGAGTCACGGTATGTACATGGAATACGACTTTTTGCTGATTGAATTCCGCTACTATGAATTTGTCCTGTTCAGGAGTTGCAGATGGCGGGAACCCGAGCGCGTCAGCCACGTTCACGACTGGCAGCACCTCTCCCCGAAGTTCAATGATTCCCTCCACATTTACATGGGAGTGGGGAACGACAGTGATTGGTACTGGATTAATGATTTCCTTCACCTTGATTACGTTAATGCCGAATTTATTATTGCCGATGCCGAATTCCACTATCTCCAGCTCATTCGTACCGCTTTCCAGTAATATCCCTTTATTTGCTTCCAATTGTTCATCTCGCCTTTCTCTTGCATTTCATTTTATCGATTCATGAATCCGATCCTTTGGCCAAGCAGTAAAAAACGTCTTTTCAACCGGGTCGATCATGATTTTCATCAATGCTTTCTTACCTAATAATTCGGTTGATTATGGCTATTGTTTAGAGGAAACAACAAAAAAAAGAATCCGCAGGGGATTTTTCAATCGAGCCAAACAAAAAAACTTAACTTGAGCATTCCAAATTTGTAGATAATCGGTGTTGGCGGAGAGAGTCATATTGGTTCATTAAATGGACTTATATGGAAGACAAGATGCTTGCTTTTAAGCGGACGGTCAACGATGCGGCGCTTTACCTGAAAATGAAATAAAAGGACGAATCCCTCCAGTTTGGAGGATTTTGTCCTTTTATCATTTCCTTTCACAGCTGTCACTCGCTAATTCAGGGGCAGTCCGTAGGAAGCCCCCTCGTCGCTTTTGCGCTTGTTGGCCTTCCTTGAATTCGCACTCTCCCGTTGATGAAACTCCTTACAATTTTCCTCCGTACATTCTAATGCAGGAGTGTTCCCTTAGCCCCCTGATATGCGTTATTTTTTCCTTGGGTTCAGCCAGCCTTTTTTGACAAAATATAAAAACATCATCAAAGCAATTCCACCCATTATTCCAAGGATGAGGAAATAGCCATAGTGCCAGGTCAATTCAGGCATATTTTCAAAGTTCATCCCATATATACCCACTATGAAGGTTAACGGCATGAAAATGGTCGTGATGACGGTCAAGGTCATCATCGTCGAATTCATGTTATTGGAGTTCACCGATAAATAACTATCCCTGATATCAGAGGAAAAATCCCGATAGGATTCCAGCATTTCGGTTAACTTCAAAAGGTGATCATATACATCATTGAAATACAGATGCTGATCCTTCAAATAATTCAGTCGCTCAGATGAAATCATCCTGTATAATAAGTCACGCATCGGTAAAATGGTCCGCCGGAGCCTGGACATATCCGTCCGCAAATCGAATAGCTGATCCATCAGATCGTTAATCGTTTCATTTTCCGTGTTGTCTTCAATGATCCCTAACTCGCTTTCAATTTTATAAACGGGAGGGAAAAATTCATCGACGATCCTATCGATGATTCTGTGCATCAAAAAAAACGGGCCTTGCTTCAGCATTTTATTACCAGAAATTTCTTCCCATACCCTTTCTAGCTCAAGCATTTCTTCCTTATGGAAAGTGACGATCCATTTTTCCCCGACAAACATATCCAATTCAACAGCCTTGAATACCTTCTGTCTCAGAGCATGAAGCACAAGAAATTGATAGTTTTCATAAAAATCCATCTTGGGACGTTGATTAAAGTCATCGAGGCAATCTTCGATTGCCAGCGGATGAAAATGGAAGTGCTTCGATAATAACTCGATTTCCTCCTTTGTGGGATTGGAAAAATCCACCCAATACCACTCTATATTCGAATCATTCAAATCTGATAGCGGTAAATCAACATTCACTTCTTGGTTGGTCATTATTGAGCAAGTTCTTATCATATGTATCAGCCCTCAATTTTTTTCTTATTTTTCATTATACCTTTATTTCATGAATCTCAAAAAGTATTTATCCCCCTTCCAAACTAAATGTTAAAATAGGATGGAACAGTGAAACGAAGTACAGTATTTCATGAAGTATGAAAAGGGAGGATACATAGATGGAACACTTGGTTAACCCTTTAGTAAGAGACGTTCAAATATCAGGAATCCGAAAATTCTACAATATGGTCGCTGAAATCGAAGGGACCATTTCTTTAACGATAGGACAGCCTGATTTCCCCACCCCATTGCATATTAAAGAGGCGGCCAAACAAGCTATCGATCAGGATCATACGGTTTATACCCATAATGCTGGTTATCTTGAATTACGTGAAGCTGCAGCTGCTTATGTTATGGAAAAATACAAGCTTACCTATGATCCGGGGAATGAAGTCATCGTCACTTCTGGTGCCAGTGAGGGCATCGACATTACATTCCGGACGATCCTCACCCCAGGAAATGAAGTGATCTTGCCGGGACCGGTATATCCAGGATACGAACCAATCATCAAAATGTGCGGTGCGTCCCCCATTTATGCCGATACAACCAATAACGGGTTCCGTCTGACAGCTGATATTATCGAAGCGTACATAACCGACCGCACTCGCTGCATCGTTTTACCCTACCCATCGAATCCAACCGGGGTGACATTGTCTGCCAGTGAACTCCAGGACATTGCCGATCTAGTTCGCGGTAAGGATATTTTCATATTGGCCGATGAGATATACAGTGAACTCGTATTCGATCAGGAGCATGTTTCGATTGCCGCATTCCTTAAGGAACAAACAATCGTCTTGAATGGATTGTCCAAGTCCCATTCCATGACAGGATGGAGGATAGGGCTTCTTTTTGCCCCCATGTCCATCTCCAAGCATATCCTGAAGGTTCATCAATACAATGTGACCTGTGCCTCTTCCATATCGCAGAGGGCGGCCCTGGAAGCCTTGACCGCAGGCAAGGATGATGCCATTCCGATGAAGGAGGAATACGCAAGGAGAAGGGAATATGTATACAGCCGATTGCAATCAATGAAGCTGGAAATAGTGAAGCCTAATGGGGCGTTTTACTTCTTCATTAAACTTCCTGGAGGGTATTCCTCCTCGCTTGATTTTTGCCTCAGCCTGGTTAAGCAGGAAAAGGTGGCTGTAGTTCCGGGAGATGCATTCTCTCCTCTAGGCGAAGGGTATTTCAGGTTATCTTATGCCTATTCCATGGACACGCTGGAAAAGGCATTGGACCGTTTGGAGGCTTTTTTAAGTTAACGGTATACAAAAAAGAGGCCTTCAATCGGATCAGTGATTGAAGGCCCCTATTATTCGGATGTATGCCAATCTCAAGCATTTTTTTGAGTGAATGCCAGATGGCGGTCAATATAATCTCCGTAAAAAACGGATCTCCCGGTATCCTTCTTCTTTGTTCGTCGTCGTAAGGCTCACTTCAACGATCGATCCGAGCAGATCAGCCATCACTTCTTCGAATTCCTTTGCAGAGCGCGGTTTTGAAAAGCCTAAGTTTTTCAATTCCCGCATTAAGATCTGGAATCCGGCATTCGTTTCAATATGACTGAACTTGACCGGCAGGATCAGAGGACTTTCATTCATCAATTTCAGGTCCCAGCGAATGGGCTTTGTTTGATGAATGGTTTTTTCACGCTTAAACCCTTCAATCCTGACAATATATCGACCATCCTCTAATTCCTGGAATTTCATATGAATATCATCGAATTCGCCCATAACGATCACTCCTCATTGTAAAGGCTGTCGCTATCAGCTTATTCAAAAATAAGAAAAGCTAGCACTTAATTATAGTGTTTATATAATGCCTGTGTCCCGCTATTTTCCTCGCCAGCTTCCGCAAGATCTTCATAAAGGGATTTACTCAAGCTTAATCCCGGAGCGTCCATTCCCATTCTTTCCGCTTCATCAAGGGCAATCTTCATATCTTTTATAAAATGCTTGATATAAAAACCTGGTTCAAAATCTCCTTTGACCATCCGAGGCACCAAATTAGACAGCGACCAGCTTCCGGCAGAACCAGATGAAATGCTTTGCAGGACGCGTTCCGGGTCAAGCCCAGCCTTCTTGGCATAAGAGATCGCTTCAGTTACTCCGATCATATTGGAAGCAATCGCAATTTGATTGCACATTTTGGTATGCTGTCCAGATCCGGCAGGACCTTGATGGACAACATTACTGCCCAGCTGATCAAAAATGGGCTTAACTGCTTCGAATGCGGCACTTTCCCCGCCTACCATGATGGTAAGCTTTGCATCACGTGCACCGATATCGCCTCCGGAAACAGGTGCATCCAATGCAGCCATGCCTTTTTTCTTGGCTTTCTCGGCGATTTCCATCGCCAAAGATGGGGTCGAGGTAGTCATATCGATTAGATATGTTCCTTCCCTGCCATGTTCGATAAGCCCGTCTTCTCCAAAATAAATTTCTTCCACATCACGTGGGTAACCTACCATGGAAATGATCACATCGGCCTTCCGTGCAATTTCCTTAGGCGCTGCGTCCCATGTGGCGCCCTGAGAAATCACCTCATCCGCCTTTTCCTTTGTCCTTGTGTATACACGAACCTCATATCCTGCTTTAAGCAGATTTCCAGCCATGCTTTTGCCCATGACTCCTAAACCTATGAATCCTATTGTCTTTTTCAATTGCGTCACTATCGATTCCTCCAAATCTTTTTGTTACATGATACGTTTAAATGGATTTCACCATTCCCCCGTCAACTAAATAAGATTGGCCGGTTAAATATGTATTGGCACCCGAAACAAGAAATGTCACGAACTTCGCGAATTCCTCGGGCTGCCCATAGCGGCCAAGGGGGATTTTTCCGATGGATTGTTCTGTAATCTTCTCCTGTGTGACCCCCAGCTTCTCTGCATTCATTTTGTCGAGGTGCTGAACACGATCCGTGGCGATCCTGCCGGGGCCAACTGTGTTGATTAGGATCTTGTCTGGTGCCAATTCGGTTGCCAATGTCTTGGACAACCCGACGATTGCAGTCCTGAAGGTATTCGATAATATCAGTCCTGGAATGGGCTCCTTGATGGATGAAGATGCGATATTGACGATTTTGCCACCCTGTTTTTTTAGATGCGGCAGGCTTTCACGGATGGTCCTGATGAAGCTCAGTAAATTAAGTTCGAAAGACTGCTGCCAATCCTCATCATTGAAATCGGTAAAGCTTCCCCCTGGTGGGCCTCCAGCGTTATTTATAAGGATGTCTATGCCACCAAACTCTGCAGCAGTTTGGTTTACCAAGCTTTTGATAGCTTCGGCATCCGTAAGATCCGTTGCTACATATGCTACTTTGCCGCCGCCAAGCAGTGATAATTCCTTTTGAACCGCAGCGAGCTTTTGTTCATCGCGGCTGGCCAGCATAACATTTGCTCCTTCTTTAACCAGCTCTGCCGCTATCGCTTTCCCCAACCCTTGACTTGATGCTAAGATCAAAGCATTTTTCTGTTGCAAGTTTAATTCCATTTCAAATCCTCCATTCTCCATATAGCAAATATAACTCCATTATAGCGTTATAAACGAAAAGTGAAAAATCTGAATAATCATTTTGATGCGTTTTTTTAGTACTTCCATATGAATATAGACTCAAAAAAAACGACCGGCTGGATAATCCAACCGGCGTCAAAGGGGGAAATGAGAATGTCAGCTGTTCCACTTAGAGCTAACAACTGTGCTTGATTCTTATATACCCCGTTTTTTTTGCAATAAACATATTTCCGAAAATTGAAAGAAATAAGTGATGGCTCGGCCCCCCCTCCTAACGAGTCATGAAAAGGGAGCCTATTCGCCACTATTTATCACTTCAAAGCATTGATAACCGCTTCTTTCACGTTATCGTTCGTATCCAGCTCTAAAACGTCCTGAGATAGTTTTTTCATATCTTCAAGCGAAAGTTGGCTGATCAATGACCGTGCTTTCAGGATCGAAGTGGCGCTCATCGAAAATTCATCAAGTCCAAGACCGATCAGGATCGGGATGGCTACTTCATCTCCAGCCATTTCACCGCACATTCCAGCCCATTTTCCTTCTTTATGAGCAGCATCGATGACCATTTTGACCAGACGTAAAATTGCTGGGTTATATGGTTGATATAAATAAGATACTCTCTCATTCATTCTATCGGCAGCCATCGTATATTGAATCAAATCGTTGGTGCCGATGCTGAAGAAATCGACTTCCTTGGCAAAAACGTCTGCCATAACGGCTGTAGACGGAATCTCGACCATGATGCCGACTTGAATGTTCTCGGCAACTTGAACACCGCCATCAAGCAATTCCTGTCTGACTTCGGCCATAACGGCCTTCGCTTCGCGGAACTCGGCCAATGTGGCGATCATCGGGAACATGATTTTCAAATCTCCATAAACGCTGGCACGAAGAAGCGCACGGAGCTGTGTCCGGAATATCTGCTGTTCATTAAGGCAAAGACGGATTGCACGGTATCCAAGGAAGGGATTCATTTCCTTCGGAAGCTGTAGGTAAGGCAGTTCCTTATCTCCGCCAATATCCAGGGTGCGGACTACCACAGGCTTTCCTGCCATTCCTTCCAGTACCGCTTTATAAGCCTCGAACTGTTCTTCCTCACTAGGGAAGTCATTTCTGCCCATATAAAGGAACTCTGTACGGTATAACCCAATTCCTTCACCGCCGTTTTGATGTACGCCTTCCAAATCTTTCGGCGTCCCGATGTTGGCAGCCAATTCAACATGATGGCCATCTTTCGTAACCGTTTTTTCATGAACCAGCTTGGCCCACTCAGCCTTTTGGTTAGCATAGGCAACTTGTTGCTCTTCGTAGCGTTTCACCAATTCAGGAGTAGGATTGATATGCACCTCACCCTTTAATCCGTCTATGATGACCAAATCTCCATTTTCAATGGAAGATGTAACTGTTTTGGCGCCAACGATAGCTGGAATCTCCAATGAACGTGCCATAATGGCTGAATGAGATGTACGGCCGCCAATGTCAGTCGTAAACCCTTTCACGTAAACTGGATTCAGCTGAGCTGTATCCGAAGGTGTCAAATCCTCGGCAACGATGATCACTTCTTCGGCAATCAAGCTCGGATTTGGAATATGGACACCTAACAGATGGGAAAGTACCCTCTTCGTAACGTCGCGGATATCCGCTGCACGTTCCTTCATGTATTCATTATCCATTTGCTCAAACATCGTGATGAACATGCTTGCTGTCTCGTTCAGAGAAAACTCAGCATTGACTTTTTCCGATTGTATTTTGTCGGAGATCGGATTAATAAGCTCCGGATCTGCCAATACGAGCAGATGCGCATCAAAAATAGCAGCCTTGTCGGCCCCTAAATCTTTTTCAGCTTTATCCCTGATTACCTCTAACTCAACCGTTGACTTTTGAATAGCTTCCTTAAAACGGGATATTTCTGCCTGAACGTCTTCAATGCTTCTTTTTTCAATCGTTAAATCTGGCTCTGTAAGACGATAGGCTTTAGCGATGGCTATCCCGTTTGAAGCTGCTATTCCACTAATCAAAGTGGACATTATTCTGCTAATCCTTCTCTGTTCAATGTATCAGCCAGTGTATTTAGGGCATCGTTTTCATCGCTTCCTTCAGCAGAAATCGTGATTACTGCATCTTTGCCAATCCCTAAGGACATTACGCCCATGATCGACTTCAGGTTCACTTTTTTCTCTTTATAAGCAAGGTTAATATCCGAATCGAATTTTCCTGCAGCTTGTACAAGCAATGTAGCTGGACGAGCGTGAATTCCTGTTTCTGCCGTTACCGTAAATGTTTTTTCTACCATATGAATCAATCTCCTTTAAGATAAATTAACAAAATAGGTTATGTAAGGGGGTTTCTCGATCCAATCAGGAAAGAAATGAAAAAAGAAATGCCCTTTTCCTTATCAGAATAGCATTATCATACCCAACAAACAAACCAAAACTATTCAGTACCTAAAAATAGTACAAAAATATAGATGGAACTGCAACTATTACTTATTAGAATTTTTCAATGATTAAATGCAAAGCTGCGCATTTTTGGTAAAAAAGGCCCTAAAGCTCAGCATGATGAAGAGAACAACCGTCAGTGAGACACTACCGAGAATCCCGATAAGGATGGCAATCTGGTATTCAATGGCAATGAGCGGGCTTATCCCCGACATGATCTGCCCCGTCATCATACCGGGAAGGAAAATGATTCCCATACCCAGCATATTGTTCAGTGTCGGGAGCACTGCCGAGTCGAAAGCTGCATCCACATAGCTTTTTACAGCCCTCGCAGGAGTGGCTCCCAGCATTAGCATCGCTTCGACTTTGTCCCGATTATCGACAATCCCGCCATGAAGGTTTTTAAGCGCCAAGGTCACACCAGTCATCGCATTCCCGACAATCATTCCTGCGATTGGAATGAAATATCTTGGCTCGTACCAAGGGGTGAAATGAATCACGACTAAATTAAAATAAAACAAGGCAGCCATGGGGCCAGTCAACATGCTTAAGATGACCATCCTTTTGATTTGCTTATTGGGCGTAAATGGAACTTGCTTAAAAATATTATGGATGGAGAACAGGGCCATCACGCATAAAAAAGCCAAGGAGAGCAATGGATGGGGATTTTCAAAGATATATGTCAAAACATACCCGGCAAGGATAAGTTGTACCGTCATCCGCACCGTAGCGAGGATGATTTGCTTCTCCCTTGAAATCCCCCGCCATTTCACGATGATTAGCAGGACTACAACAAAGATATAAGCTGCACAAAGACGCCAGAACTCAATATTTATTATTCCATTCTCATCCATAACTACTCACCTTCTTTCGTCTTTTTCAATGTGATCGTCTCTTGGGCGCATATTGCAGCAAGCTGTTTGGAGTGGGTGATCATGATGACCGTTCCCTTATCCCGTTTCACTGCTTCCAAAAAACAACTCATCACCCTCAGCTCGGTTTCCTCATCAAGCGCAGCTGTCGGCTCATCCAATAAATACACTTCAGGCTTCAATAACAGCAATCTAGCAAGCGCAAGCCTTTGCTTCTCCCCGCCTGAAAGATTCTCCGCCCCTTCTGATAAAGACTTTTGCAATTGAACCGTTTCCAGCACGTTAAACAATTCTGCCTCATCCTTCTTTTTCCGTTCCGTCATTTCCAGGCCAGCCTGGAGATTCTCTTCAATCGTTCCCGGTAAGGTGAAGGGCGTTTGCGATAGCATCGTGACTTTACGCCGCAGCTCGATCGGGTTGAAACTCTCTAGCAACTGCCCTTGATAAAAGATCGAACCGCTATCCGGATCATTCATCCTGTTCAACAGCCGGAGCAAAGAAGTCTTTCCCGCTCCGCTTTCTCCAGTCAAGCAGGTAACCGCACCAGCTGTTATTTTCAGTTCATCGATATGCAGAATCCCTTTATACCTGATTTTTTCGAGCCTAAATATCATGATTCAAGCCTTCCTCCTCTATTCCACTTTTCCATTATAAGAAACTATCAGACTTTAGGGTAGCAAAGAAACGCAAATTTACAGGTTTTATCATTTTCATTCGCTTTTTTATAGGTTAGTATTATTCCTGCCATATAGATTCATGAATCACGAAAAACACCTTTGAAATGGAGGACTACCAATGAACGGAAATTCCTTTTTCCAAACTTGCCTGCACGCAATTCTCATGAGTGCGTTCTGCATATTCTTCTTGACTGGCTGCCAGGAAACATTAGATAGCCTGGAAGACGGATCGAAACAAGAAATTTCGAAGTCCAATGAAGACTTCCACCCCCATACAGATTCTCCTGTCAAAGAAGAAAAGGGCAAGACCTTCCCAGCCAAGATCGTCAGGGTTGTTGACGGCGATACGGTAAAAATCAAACTGGCGAATGGCAATGAAGAAACGGTCAGGCTTTTGTTGATCGACACACCGGAAACTGTCCACCCTTCCAAGCCAGTACAGCCGTTTGGTCCGGAAGCAAGCAAGTTCACCAAGAATCTAATGCCTGCGGGGTCTACAGTTGAAGTGGAAACAGGTATTGGCGAAAGAGATAAATATGGTCGCCTGCTCGCCTATTTTTATGTGGATGGTAAAATGGTGAATAAACTCCTGCTTGAAAAAGGCCTTGCAAGAGTGGCCTATGTATATGCTCCAAATACTAAATATCTGGATGAATTACAATCGATTCAAAAACAGGCCCAAAAAGAGAGAATCGGCATTTGGTCTCTTGAAGACTACGCCACTTCAAAAGGCTTCGATGACTCGAAGACCATCGAAACCTCAAAACCTAAACCTGAAACCGCCGAGGCCTTGACATGCACGAAACCTGAGATTAAAGGGAATATAAATTCTAAAGGCGATAAACTCTATCACATTCCCTCCGGCCAATTCTACGATATAACCAAAGCGGAAGAAATGTTTTGTACCGAACAAGAAGCACAAGATGCCGGATTCCGAAAATCGCAGAGGTAATGCGCACTGTTTTCTTGAGACGGGCGATTTCTGAAGCATCTGCACGTACTGTAGAAATATTTGAAGGGGATACATAATGAAATATAACCGGAATGAAGCATTTCGATTCAGTTTCTCCCCACCGCTTCCTGGTTTTTTCAGCATTACAAAGGTTGCCAACTTAGAACATGAAAGCCGAATCGGGCCCATGTCCGTTCTCGACATCAGCCCTAGGGGAGTAAAATTCCAGACCCCGCTAAATCTACATGAAGACGCTGACTTCGAATTAATGCTTACGTTAAAACTAAATGACCATCACCTTGGATTGCGGGGGAAAATCCTTTGGAAACAGCAAGGCCCTTCTTCGTTTGTTTACGGTTTTTCCATGAATGCAGAGGAAGAACTGGAAGAGATCATCGTTCAGGAGCTAAAAGCCTATCGAAAGGAACATGAGTAGGATTTCACTCCCAATTGATCACGATACGGCCAGTTACTGGGATGAAAATCGCCTTCAACCGGATCCAAGCCTACTCATTAGAGCTTTCATTCTTCGGATATGCCCTTTCGCTAAAAAAATTTTAATCGTATATGGTAAAAGCACCCGGGAATACTTGAAAGTGCACTTTCCAAAGGCAGTTGTGCTTTATGACCGATTTTTCGGCGATAACGGAAAAATTCACCCCGATGATTCATCACATCATCCAGTCTCTTTCCATTTATAAAAATAAGGAAGAATATTTCCAAGTAGGGTTGATCGCCCTCTGGGAGTCTTATCGGAATTTCAATGCGGACCACGGAAAATTCCATAACTATGCCTATACTGTCATCAAGGGCCGGATCATGAATGAATTGAAGAAGCATCATAAATATGATGCCAACACCAAACCAACAGATGCCCTCAAACTTGAAATCATGGCCCCCCTTTCCCTACACGAAGAGGCCTTCAAGAGTGAAAATATATTCGCCTACACGGAAGGATTGACCTTAAATCAGCAAAGATGGCTTTTGCAGACCTACTTGCATAATAGAACAGTGACCGAAATCGCCGAGATTTACGAAGTATCCCCCTCCGCCGTCAAATCTTGGCGAAGGTCGGCTTTAGTCAAATTAAGAAGGCAAATGAATGTTGGCTGTAAATGATGGGAGGGTGGCTCAAATAGTGAGCCACCCTCCCCTTGTTCCTGTTATCAGCTTCTAGCTTCATCTAGATACGTATAGATGATCACACCGTTATGCTGTGCATTGCCGCGGAAATGCCTAAAATCTTCCCTGTTCACAAGCACCTTACGAAACCCTAAGAAATCTTCCTTCGATATCCTGTATTCATCCATTTCACGATTTGCCAGTTTATTCAGCACTTCTTTGGCATCTTCTGCATTCATCATATGATCCCCCTTTTTCTCAATCAGCTTCCATCCATCGGACAGGAGAAATTCCGTTTCCATTCTATCATAAGCTGGGCACTGCATTTAAATCTGATTTTTTTGCCCATACTCGCTACATTATTCTTTACGTATGCTTTAAAATAGTGCAAACTGTATAGTAAAATATCATAATGTAAAATGTTTGGCATTTTTTGTACATAGGAATACATACTGGTCAGCGCACCTCCAAATACAAGATCTACCAAATGATACCTTATCATCACAATTGATTCATGACAAGAAAGGCCCTCCCTTTGAAGGTTCAGCTTACTGTATTGACAGAGAAGATATCCATTTCTCTTACTTGCACTCCCCACGTCAAAATCTAAACGGCAAGATGTTCGAATAATCCAATTACTCCATAGTTACTTTTTAATCATTGGAAACGAAATGAGAAAGGATGATTACCATGAAGAAAGCGGAAGTTGGAAATATCATTGAATTTAGAGAAGGCCTGAAAGGAATCGTCGAGAAAGTGAACGAGAATTCCGTAATCGTGGACGTCACGTATATGGAGAATTATCGTGATTTGGAACTTGAACAAAAAACCGTCGTCAATCATAAAAACTATAAAATTATCGGATAACTTCATCATAGCTAAGCGGAATGGTCACTAAACAGACCATTCCGCTTTCATTTCACAGTATCCTTTGTAACTTTTTCCTGTCCATACCGTCTATTCATATATCGGAAATTTTATCCTCCGCATCGCAAATCAGAAGAATGAGGTGCCAAACATGACCAATTGGAGAATTTATACGGGCTGTGCCACATTGGCTGGCATTTTGTTAACTGGCTGTGGAACGGTTAAAGACGATAGCCAGGTCGCGCCCAAGGAACATGCTGGGAAAGGACATAATGAAAACCATTCAGCTCATCGAGAACATGGCGATACGGGGAAGAGCAACAAAATTAGGCTGATGGAAAAGAATTTGCAATATGTGAATAACGGCAGAACGATAGAAAAAACGGCCTTTCTAAAAAGAAGTGACAACCAGCCATTTAGTCTCTATGTACTTCAGCAGTTTAAGTTCAGTGCCGAAGATCCCGGAAAAGATGTAGTAGCCTTAAATGCAGATGACTCTGTCTTTATGCGTATTGAACTGCTGACAGGTGATGTCGATTGGGACGAAGCAGAAAGAAATGTTCAAGTACAACTGAAAAGCCTTACCGGAACGATAACGGACCCAGGGCTTGATATCGGAAATGGAACGGGATTTGAAGTGAAGAACGAGGATGAAGTCATTACCTCCATATTGATCAAAAATGTAAATGAGCCCCTTCGCCTCACCCTCTTCACGAAGAAGGATAAGGATTACAGGGATGCTTTTTTAAAAATGGCCCAAACGATTTCGAAAGAATGACCATCTTGTCTTGGGACGGAGGCGAAAGCCACGTCCCTGTTCTTCCTTATCCCTTTCCTCCCTTGCTTTTCCACACCAACATTAAAAAAAGCAGGCTGATATATCCAAAAACCGGATAAATATAGCCTAGTAACCTGCCATATCCAAGTTCACCTATCCCTAACGCAATAAAAAAAATCAAAGCAATGATCAAGATGCTTGGCAGTTTAATATATCGGCTGATTTGTCTCTGTAATCCATATATATTGCCAATCACCGAGGTGAATATTTCCCCGTAAATCACCAAAATGAACATCCAATACAATTGGGATGCAGCTGTCCTCATGATTACCGCCGAAGGGATTTCAAAACGATTCACGTGAGGAAGTGTCATGAGTGAAAAATGCCCAGTCAACAAGATGACCGTCAGAAAAACACCGCCAAGAATCGCACCATGCTTGATGACCTTCTCATCCCGGACTTCATATGCAACGGGCACAAGGACTGCCTGTGCCAATGCAAGATTGAAGGCTGTATAGGCAAATGGTGATAAAATCGTTTTCAAGGTGATCACTTCATCCGGAATCTTGGTAAGATTCCTTACAAACTCCCCGTTTCCCAATGTCGAGCAAAAGAGGATGATGCTAAAACATATCATGATCGGCACGACAAAGGAATTAACCGTGAATACCCCGCGCATCCCCATCATCAACACAAGCGATGCAAGGATGATTGTCGACCAGCTTCCGATACTTTTCGGTATGCCCAGTTGTTCTTCAAACACCGCACCAGCTCCGGAGATCATGACAGCTGTCACGCCCAATAACATGATGAGGAAAAAGGTATTGATGATGCCGGCTATTTTCTTCCCGAAAAGGAACTGATTGAACTCCTCATAGGAAGATGCGTTGATTCTTGAAGAAATGAGCATGATTTTCGTACCGCTAAATATGAAAATATACCCTGCTATTAAAATCCCAATAAAGCCATAAAAGCCATAACGGGTAAAAAACTCAACAATTTCTTTTCCAGTTGCAAACCCTGCCCCCACCACTGTGCCCACATACACGGCTGCAATCTGAAAGACCCCTGTCCACCTTGAAAGCATGCGCTCCCCTCCTCCCTACATCTATATGTAAGGAAGATACTTTTAAGACAAGCCAAGTGATATTCCTTGCGACAGGTTTTTTTCTGTGCACAGAGTCGTATGGCTGCCAGCCCTGTTAAATTCAATGTTTCTTTAACATAAAACAACGCCCAAGGATAAATCCTCAAGCGTTGTTTTGGCGCAATTTGTAATTTCTAGTAATTATAGTGTTTTATCATCAACGGTGGAAAGCCATTCGTCGATCACCCTCACGACAGACTCGACAGTGCCATCAACAAACGGGGATTTCAAATTCGCGGATTCAACGAGACCAAGGAAGGATTGGCTGCCCCCAAGTCGGCACAGGTGTAAATAATCCTGCCAGGCCGTCTCATCTTTTTCAACAGATCTCTTCCAGAATTGAAATGCACATATTTGGGCCAGTGTATAATCGATATAATAAAAAGGCGCTTGATAGATATGGCTTTGCCGCTGCCAAAATCCGCCATTCTCTAAATATTCATTTTCCTCATATTCACGATGCGGTAAATACTCCCGCTCGATTTTACGCCAAGCCAGTTTTCTTTCATGTGGAGAGGCTTCGGGATTTTCATAAACGAAATGCTGGAATTCATCAACAGCCACCCCGTACGGCAGGAAGATGAGTGCCCCGCTCAAATGGGCATACTTATACTTTTCCGTATCTTCTTTGAAAAACAGTTCCATCCATGGCCATGTAAGAAACTCCATGCTCATCGAATGGATTTCACACGCTTCATAGGTAGGCCAGTAATACTCAGGTATATCGAGGTTACGGCTGCGATACACTTGGAAGGCATGGCCTGCTTCATGCGTTAAAACATCGATATCCCCTGAGGTTCCGTTGAAATTGGAAAAGATGAAAGGTGCCTTATAATCTTCAATGAAAGTGCAGTAGCCACCGCTTTCTTTTCCTTTCTTGGCCACGAGATCCATCAAGTCATTGTCGATCATAAAATTGAAGAACTCATCCGTTTCAGGCGACAGCTCATGATACATCTTTTTCCCATTCGCGATTATCCACTCCGGGTCACCTTTAGGAACCGCATTCCCCGTCCTGAAATGAAAATCCTCATCATAGTAATTCAGGGTATCCAAGACTAGACGCTCACGCTGCCGTTCCTTCAGCCTGGTGACAAGCGGAACGACTTCATCCTTTATCTGCTTTCGGAAGGAAGCGGCCATTTTGGCATCATAATCAGTCCTGTTCATTCGATAATATCCGAGTTCGACAAAATTTCGATAACCAAGCGCAAGCGCAATCTCATGCCTCACCTTGACAAGTTCATCGAATATACGATCCAATTCCGCCTGATTGTCTTCGAAAAATCCATAATATGCCTTGCTTGATTTCCTTCTTTCCTCACGATCCGCTGACTCCATAAAAGGTTGTAGCTGAGCAAGTGTTAGCTCCCTGCCGTCAAATTGGATTTTGGCGGATGCAATCAATTGCGAGTATTGACTGGATAATTTATTTTCCTTTTGAAGCTGAGGAATGATATCTGGTGAGAAGGTTTTAAGCTGGGCCTCGGCCAAATCAAATAATTGACTGCCCCACCTCGACTCAAGCTCCTGCCGATGCGCCGAAAAAACAAGTTCCTTGTAAAATTTTGAAGTCAACTCTTCCATTTCTGGGGAAAAGTCATCCAAATAATCATTCTCCGCTTTATAGAATTGATCATTCGTATCAATGGAATGGCGAATATGGACCAAGTTGAACATCGTGCCCACATAATTTCGAATTTCATTTATTTCATCAATGGCCACCATTTGGGCAGTTGCATCCTTTGCTCCCGTTAACTTATCCAAGGATTTCATGAACCTCGCCTTTATCTCATCCATTTCCGGACGTTTATATTCATACTCGTTAAATTTCATATGTACACGCTCCTTTTCCCATTTCACCCGCTTATCCTACTAACCCTATATTGCTGCTACACAAAATTCCGATGCGGGTATTGTCATACATTCATTACATTCGCCGAAATGATATTAAAAACCTTCAAGTCTTGACAAGAAGCTTTTCATTTGCGGCATTGCACCTTCCGATAAAAAAACCAGCACCCATTAAACAAAGGGCGCTGGCTTTTAAGCTAGCTTTGAGCGGAATAACCAATCTTTTTAAGCAGCTCAATAGCTGTAGCTTTTTCTTCTTGGGTAAGTACGCTCATGATGTCATCGATTCTCTTTTCATGCTCGGGAAATACCCCTTCAATAAAATCTTTTCCTTTATCCGTTATCTTGGCAAAGGTTACACGGCGGTCTTCTTTACAAGCAATCCGCTGAAGATATTCCTTCTGCTCAAGTTTGTCCACGACATATGTGATGCTGCCGCTAGCCAGCAGGATTTTTCCGCCAATTTGCTGGAGAGGCTGATCGCCTTTGTGATAAAGTAATTCAAGTACCGCAAACTCAGTTGGATTCAAACCTTCCTCTGCTATATATTTATTCACAACATCATTAATGGAGCGATGAGCTCTAGACATCACAATAAACAGTTTCAATGACTGTTGGATGTTATTATTCTCCATAAACTCACAACCTTAAAGTATTTTTAATTAAAATATCTTGAATTAAAAGTTATTATATGGCATTTTGACTTCTTTGTCAATTTACGACTCGAGAATGTATTGTTTAATCAAACAGTTTGTTATACTTGAAAAAAAAAGTTAAAGTAGTGACGAACATGAAAAAGAGGCATAAATTCACGACCTACCTTCTCATTGTTATTTTACCATTAATTATTATGTCCATCATTTATTGGCGGCATTTAGACAGGTCCATCCAAAAGGAAAGGCAGGAGCAAGCAGAATGGGCCGGATCTGTTTATCAGGAATACATTGACCAAGTTATCGGTGAAACAAAAAAAAAGCTTGAACTGCTAAGCCTTAGCAGTTCAGTTCTTTATATGGATGATAAAAAGACCGAACACCTTATGAAATGGATTTTGGACACGGATCCGAGATATGCCGATGTTTATTGGGTCAATATGGACGGAATCTCTTTGTCGGGGACGAATAAGGCATTTTACCATTACTATTTAATCGAACAAGCTGATATTAACAAAGCAATCATAACGCAAAGAGCCGTTGTTGCAGAGGGGAAGGCGTTGAATAATTCTGGAATTAATCATTTTTCCATTTTCGCCCCCATCCTCGACCATGAGAAAAAAGCTCACGGGTTTTTATTGGCACAAATCACAATCGACCGCATGGAAAAAATATTAAATATCCTGATCCCTGATCAAGCCTTGAAACTTGAAACGAGCGATCATATTCGCGTCTTAAGTATAAATGCCGACAACACTTCCGGACATTCGAAATGGGTGGATTTCCCTTTGTCAGAAGTCGATTGGACCCTTTCCGTCCAAAAGCCCGACACGCTTAACACAAATACCATGAATGTTTTTTTAATGCTTGTCTTTTTTACCTTCTTTTTTACTCACATGATCTATACGGCCGTGGAGGAGCTACTCGTTCGCAGAGAGGCGAAAAGGCAAAAGGAACTGACCGAAAGGCAAAAAATAGATTTTGTCGGAACGTTGGCCGCCAGTACCGCCCATGAAATCAAAAACCCCCTTACTGGCATAAAAGGGCTCATACAACTGCTGGTTGAAAAGCATCCTGAAGAACAAGATCAGTTTTATTACTCTGTCATCATGAAGGAAATCGAGCGGATCAATAGCATCGTCAGCGAGTTTCTGATTTTAGGGAAACCTTTGGCAAGGAATTTATCCATCTATGATGTACGCAGTATCATTGCCGAATTAAGACCAATAATAGAATCAGAAGCACGGCATTTCAATATGGATGTGGCATGGAATATCATGAAGGAGCCAATTTGGGTCCAATGCACGAAGGATCAGCTTAAACAAATCATTCTCAACACTGTCAAAAATGGATTCGAGGCCATGAAGGATGGCGAAAAATTAAGCATACGGGTATATCATGAAAATGAATATGCGAAAATTGACATCATTGACATGGGACAAGGGTTGAATGAAAAGGAAATCGGTAAAGTGTTTGATCCTTTTTACACATCGAAAAAGGAAGGAACCGGATTAGGGCTGTTTGTATGCAAACGGATCATCGAATCATTTAATGGAAAAATTGAGCTTACTAGCAAACCGCTAATCGGGACAACCGTTACAATCAGTTTGCCTCTAGTTACCAAACATCCTCGATCGTTGAACGACGCCCATTAATAAGGCATCTGCATTTTACATATATATGGAATAGTCAAATTCTTAAATCAGGAAGAAGGAAATATACAAATGGGAAGTATCACCGCCGTGAAAACAAAATCACAAAAACAGGATATGACTTTGAAAATCATGATCATCATCGGCATTTGCCATCTGATGAATGATTCTCTTCAGGCCGTCGTACCGGCCATGTTCCCCATTCTTGAAAAATCCATGTCGCTGACGTATACCCAGCTTGGAATGATCGCATTCTGCTTGAATATTGTCTCATCGCTTCTTCAGCCTGCCGTCGGCTTCTATACGGATAAAAAGCCCATTCCCTATGCATTGCCCATTGGATTGACAAGTACTCTGATCGGGGTAACCATACTTGCCCTTGCACCTAACTACACCATCATCCTTGGGGCAGTAATCCTGATGGGCTTCGGTTCAGCCATTTTCCACCCTGAAGGATCCAGGGTCGCCTATATGGCCGGAGGCACCAAGAGAGGTTTGGCACAATCGATTTATCAGGTTGGAGGAAATAGCGGGCAGGCCCTAGCGCCGCTCATCACAGCGATCGTGCTTGTCCCTTTTGGCCAAAAAGGTGCACTCTGGTTTGCCCTCGTTGCCTTGGCAGCCGTAATCTTGTTGCTCTATATCGCCAAGTGGTATTCACAAAAACTCGTTTCCTTTCAACCGAAAAAGCTAGCTGCAAAGGTAATCAATAAAGAACGTTCCCATAAAGTGGCAAAAGCATTGATCTTGATTTTATTCATTATTTTTGCCCGTTCCTGGTATGTATCCTGTATGACCAACTTCTATAGTTTCTATTTAATCGAACAGAATTCATTCACGATAAAATCCGCTCAAATATTCTTGTTCGCCTTTTTGGCAGCTGGAGCGGTAGGGACCTTTTTTGGCGGTCCGCTTGCGGATAGATTCGGGCGTAAGAATGTGATTTTTCTTTCTTTCGCTGCAAGCACACCCATCACCGCCCTTTTGCCATTCGTGCCTCCAGCTGTCGCTTTCGTCCTGCTATTGGCGGGAGGCTTCATCATCATGAGCAGCTTTTCGGTCACCGTCATATATGCTCAGGAATTGGTCCCTGGCAAAGTG
Source organism: Peribacillus folii (assembly GCF_030271255.1). Lineage (GTDB taxonomy): Bacteria > Bacillota > Bacilli > Bacillales > DSM-1321 > Peribacillus. The sequence continues at coordinate 72,037 of NZ_JASJOM010000003.1, read as the reverse complement.
GGAACGATGGCTGGCTTGACTGTAGGTTTGGCTTTCGGGATGGGCGCAATCGGGTCGGTATCACTGGGAGCCATCGCGGATATAATCGGAATCGAATCCATGATCAAGCTTGTCGGATTCTTGCCATTGCTAGGCCTCATCAGCTTGCTGCTGCCGACGGATTCGACATTAAAAAAATGGTACGCTGCAGAGTGATCGCAAACTTGATGGGACTGCCCTTTTATCTGGAACCTATTTCTCATCCGCTCAATACAATACATTATTGTTTCACCATTTTGTTTACGAATACGAATCGATAAGTACCATGCAAAGGAGACATTCATGAGTGGAGTTTTATTAGGCAGTATCCTATCTGCTATGTCTACAGGGCTCGGTGCGTTACCTATCTTGTTCATTCAAGGCTCGATCACACACCGGTTCAGGGACACGCTTCTGGCATTCACCGCTGGTATCATGATGGCAGCTTCATTATTGAGCCTGATACCTGAGGCTCTTGCCACGGGAGGCTATATTCAGCTTGTCATTGGAGTTTTCCTCGGGGTCATGACATTGACGATGATGGAAAAGAACATCCCGCATATCGATCTCAGCCATACGAAAAGCGGCATTCAATTTGATGAAAAGGCCCTGCTTATCATTACTGCCATCACACTTCACAATATTCCTGAGGGGCTTTCCGTCGGGGTGAGTTACGCATCGGCTACAGCGGATACGGGTAACCTGATCGCATTTGCCATCGGGCTGCAGAATGCCCCGGAAGGCTTGCTGGTCGCCCTGTTTCTAATCAATCAAAAAATCGGTAAATTCACTGCGTTCATCATTGCCACCTTAACTGGCGCCATTGAAATATTTACCGGATTATTAGGATTTTACTTAACCTCATACATCGGGTTCCTCGTTCCATACGGCCTGGCGTTTGCGGCCGGGGCCATGCTTTTCATTGTTTATAAGGAATTGATTCCGGAAAGTCATGGAGATGGCAATGAACGAACCTCCACCTATTCTTTCATTATAGGCCTTTTGTTCATGGTCCTATTATTGGAGATATTGTGATGCATTGGCTGGCTCGCCTGGGTCAGCTCTTCATGTAAATTCATCTAACCGGTTCCATACAGCTTCTTCCAAAGTATCGTTAGTCATCATAATCTATAATTCCGCTGCCTAATTGTCGATTTGGCTTCTTCAACATCTGACAGCACACCTCATGGTGCCTTCCCTAGATATTCCCACATGCACAAAGATATTTTTCCAACTTATATAGGTGAGATAACATGCTGCTCCATTCACAATGCAAAGTCATCGGAAAATGGCTTCTGTACAATGACGACCATGTCTTCTCGCTTATTCCTCACTTCCACCGATGAATGGTGTTGAAGGATTAAATATTCATTTATCAGTATATCAAGCTGCTCGCTCTGGCGAAGGGTATACTCATGACCTAGCCCATATGCCTTTGCCAACTCCATCATTTCCCAACGCTTCATGCGAATCTCAGAACAAATTTCCATTGCACCCCTAGAATTCATAGCTTCATTCACTACTCCTGACCTTTTATAGTTACATCATATTTAAGAAGTATTACAAAATATGCCTTATATGTAAATAGATTCGCAAAAAAAGACAAAACTTCTTAAATTGCGATAAAGCATATCCCACAAGCAGACAGGAAATGACGAGAATTCAGACCCCCTATCGAGTCTTATAGAAACCCTAAAGGCAAAAAAAAAGGAACCCATTTCCCGATTCCCTTTCATGGTTTATTCAGTTTCATTTAAAGGGATGGTTGCAAGCCTCTTCTCGGCTTCACGGTTCCGACGGCAAATATATATGAAAGCTCGTTCCCCTATCGACTACACTTTCGACATCTATATAGCCTTTATGTTCTTCAATTATTTTATAACTGACCATAAGCCCAAGCCCTGTTCCCCGATCTTTCGTCGTATAAAAGGGCTCACCCAATTTTTTAAGTTTTTCCGATGAAATTCCCATTCCTTGGTCAGTAATTGATATACAAACGTATTGCCCTGAGCATCGTCTAGTTTGAATTCGCACAGATCCGCCATCAGGCATGACTTCCAAAGCATTTTTCACGATGTTAATGAAAACCTGCTTTAACTGGTTCGCTTCACATAAGACAGGCAGCTCAGCTTGTTCGAAGTACGTATCGAATTGAATATTTTCCAATAAAGCCTGCGCTGCAAGCAATTCAAGTGTTTCACGCAAAATGGTATGCACATCTTGTTTGACAATTTTGAGCGCCTGCGGTTTCGCCAATACCAAGAATTCAGTGATAATGGTTTCAATTCGTTTGATTTCGGATGTGATGACATGAAAATATGTTGAGAAATCCCCTTCCACTCCATCCTCAAGCAATTGGATAAAACCTTTTAAAGCCGTCATCGGATTCCTGATTTCGTGAGCAATCCCTGCCGCCAATTCACCGACGACATTCAACGTGTCCGATTTGCGGATTTGCGCTTGCATTTCCAGGTTCTTACTCACATCACGAAATATACTTAGGTTCAGACCCGAGTAAACATTTTTCCTCGTTAAAAATTCAATATGCTTAACACGGCCATCTTCGAATTTTATCGGGATGATGGATGAGAAGACCTCATGCTTGTATACATTCTCAATGTGTGCATTCAAGTCAATGGCGTTTCCAGGAATCTTCTCGATGAATTCCTTTACTGTAAAAGAAAGCAGTCTATCCTTCGATATTTCCAAAATTTCCTGTCCCGCTTCATTAATATCCTTGAACCCCTCGTGTTTCCATAATATCAATCCGTCCAACGTTCCCTCAAAAATTTTCCTGAATTTCTTCTCGCTATCCCTCAATTCCTTTTCAATCAGCCAGCGCTCACTGACATTCCGGAAAATCGTGACGTTGTACCCATCACCCTCATGTTTTTTTGCCGTCAATTCAAGTAATTTAATTTGATCATTCGGCATTTTATACAGCAGCTCACCCCTCACTTGCGTGTCCCTTTCAAAGGTTTCCATCATCTGCTCAAAATGCTGATTATTGCTGTATACATATTTCCAGATATAACTTCCGATCATTTCCTTCCTTGTTGATTCGAATATTTTACATGCGGAGTGATTGACTCGAAAGATGATTCCGTCATCATTCCAGAATATGATTGCATCCATGGATTGGTCAAATAATTCGGCAAAAATCCGTTCGCTTGTCTCCAACCTTTTTTCTATCAGATTGGATTCCGTAAGCCTCCGAAATACGGACATGTATAAATTATTTGCTACCGTGGGACTAATCGAAAAAGTGAAGTGATACGGCTCATCCCTGATGATCATTTCTACCTCCCCCTTGAAGGTAGATACTTCAAAGACTTTACCTAGAGATTGAACCCAATATTTCTTATAATCGGGAGAAATGAAATCCAGCATATTCTTTCCGACGATTTCCCTTTTCGGAATGCCCAATACCTGGATGAAAGCATGATTTACTTCCATAATTATTCCCGAACTGTCAAAAAGGACGATGCTTTCAATCGAAGTATCGAATATGTCCAAAAACATCTGTCTTGACGTATTTTTTTCCCGGGATGCAGACACTTCCAACGTCACATCTTCCAGTCGATACATTTGCTCGTCATTGGTAGCTGCACCGACAGGAATAAATTCAATTTGTTTAAGATCTCCTGTATGGAGCTGGATCATTTGCCTCTCTCCATCTTTCGGTTTTCCTCGTAAGCTGGACTCTTCCTGATTACTTAAAGGGATGACGTCGAGAAAATCCGTAATCTTCATGGTGCAAAGCTTTTCTGCAGGGGTCCCCAGCAGGGCACAGGCGGCATCATTGACATAAGAAAACCGTAGTTCTTGGTCGATCCTGACATAAGGCTCCGACATTGAATTGAAAATGTTTTGAAAACCTTCAAGCTCTATTTTCAATTTTTCGAGTTCTTGTTTATATTCCGTTTCATTTTCCAAACCGATGTTCATAATTATCCACACCCCTTATCAAAACCCATACTTACCAAACTTTATTCGACATACATATTGAATTTCCTCGCAATTTTTTTTAAAAATACTGCAATTATTTAAATCCATTTTTTACCTAAATGTCAAATTATCGTATGTTGAATCCTATAAAATTTAACGTTAAGCTTAATTTAAGATTGAAATCATAAAATTAATTCGTTAAATCATGATTCCGCACGGCAAAATTAGGGTATAAAAATAACAATGCTTTCTAGCTACCTTAAAATTCTCTTAAATGGAGGCAACTATGAAACAACGTGATTTTTTCTTCGATAATGCCAAGTTCATACTTATGGCATTCGTCGTCTTTGGACATTTGCTCAATACGTATATACATGACAATGAAACGATTTACGCCTTATATAAAACCATTTATTCGTTCCACATGCCAGCCTTTATCCTTGTTTCGGGATTCTTTGCAAAAGGGTTCTATCAAAAAGGGTACTTGGCCAAAATTACAAAAAAATTGATTTTACCATACGTCATTTTCCAACTGATATATGCCGTTTATTATTATTTCTTATATAAACGCTCTGCTCTCACAGTAGACTTGCTTGATCCGCAATGGTCTCTTTGGTTCTTGATCAGTCTATTCTGCTGGAACATCATGCTGCTTGGATTTTCAAAGCTAAAGCCATCGACCGGGATAGGTCTGTCGATCATGATCGCTTTATTGGTTGGGTATGCGGACCATATTTCCAATTATCTTAGTCTTTCAAGGACTTTCGTTTTTTTCCCGATGTTCTTGATCGGATATCATTTAAGCAAGGACCATTTAAAAAAATTATTCACTCCAAAGGTCCGTATCGCTTCCCTTGGTGTGATGATAGTGATCTTCATCGGCTTTTATTTAAATACTGATATCAACTATAAATGGCTGCTCGGCTCCAAGCCATATGCCGAGCTGGAAGATGCGACGATCGTGTCCATGTTCAAACGCCTTGGGTTTTATGGATTGAGCCTGATTTCCGTTTTCAGCTTCCTCTCCTTCATTCCCCGGGGACAATATTTCTTTACCAATTGGGGCAAGCAAACTTTATATGTATACCTGCTGCATGGATTCTTCATTCGATTTTTCCGTGAGAGCACGTTTCAGGACTACTTCAGCAATACAGAAAGTTTCATCATGCTCGCCTGCCTATCATTCTTGATCACTGTCTTATTATCAAGCGAGATGATCGCCACTATGGCACAGCCGATCATCGAATTGAAGGCCACTAAAACAAAACGGCTCATGTCCAGAACCAAAGAATATATTAAACAGGCATTTTAAAAGCATGCCCCCTTTTCCGGCTGTAGGTGAACTCAAAGGTACTCGAGTTCATCTGCAGTTTTTTCATACCCTTTTCCAAGTAAAATGATATTCGTGTCTGGGTGATATGAGCCCCCTCCATTTCATGATCATCAAGTCAATGAAATCGGTTCTTCCTACTACCGTTTTTCAAATGGAGCACGCTATGGTAAAATTACTCGTTAGTGTTTACTGTCTTAAATTGAACATGAAAGGAGACAGGCGTTTTTTTATATGAATATCATCATTAGTACCTTAAACGCAAAATATATCCATACATCTCTATCAATACGCTACTTAAAGGCATATGCACAACCCGATTATGAGGTGCAGCTGGCGGAATACACGATAAAAGATCCCATCATGAACATAGTCGGTGACCTTCATTCCAAGAAACCTGATATCATCGGGTTCAGCTGCTATATCTGGAATATCGAGGAAACCATGAAGGTCGTGGCCATGCTTAAAAAAATCAATCCAGAATTAGTGATCATTCTCGGAGGGCCTGAAGTTACGTATGATGTTACCGACTGGCTTGACCAAATTCCCGGAGCTGATTTTATCGTGATTGGGGAAGGCGAAGTCACTTTCAAGTCACTTCTATCCGAGATTGAAGGATCACAGGACTATAAGCGGATAGGCGGCATTGCCTACCGGGAGGACGGAAAGAATATAATTCAGCCACAGAACGGAAAGGTTGACCTTAAATCGCTTCCTACCCCCTATCGATTGGACGAAGATCGCCTTGACTTATCCAAGCGGGTCACCTATATCGAAACGAGCCGTGGCTGCCCGTTCAGCTGCCAATTTTGCCTTTCCTCCATCGAAGTGGGTGTCAGGTACTTTGATCGGGAAAAGATCAAAGAAGATATCAGGTACTTGATGAAAAATGGTGCAAAAACCATTAAATTTGTTGACAGGACCTTTAATATCAGCCGAAGCTATGCGATGGAGATGTTCCAATTCTTGATTGATGAGCATCTGCCGGGAGTCGTTTTCCAGTTTGAAATCACCGCAGACATCATGCGCCCGGAGGTTATTCAATTCTTGAACGACAATGCTCCAGCAGGCTTGTTCCGATTCGAAATCGGTGTACAATCAACGAATGACCACACAAATGACCTTGTCATGAGAAGGCAAAACTTCGAAAAGCTGACAAGGACGGTTACGATGGTGAAAGATGGCAAGAAAATTGATCAGCATCTGGATTTGATTGCCGGTTTACCTGAAGAAGATTATCTCACCTTCAAAAAGACCTTCAATGATGTTTTTGCACTCAGGCCCGAAGAAATGCAGCTAGGCTTCCTGAAAATGCTCCGTGGAACTGGGTTGCGGATACGTGCCGATGAACACCAGTATATTTACAGTGAACATGCTCCTTATGAAATACTTGGGAATAATGTTTTATCATTTGATGATATCGTGAGGATCAAGCAAGTTGAGGACGTCCTTGAAAAGTACTGGAATGATCATAGGATGGATTATACGACTGAATATCTGGTTAACACAATCTTTCAATCGCCTTTCGACTTTTTTCAAGATTTCGGTACGTATTGGGATCAACAGGGCTGGTCACGCATCGGACATCAACTGGAAGACTTATTCAAACGTCTGCAGCAGTTTCTTGCTTCCCGTGAGTCGAGTCAGCTGGAAACCATTACAGGTCTGATGAAGTTGGATTATTTCAACAACCAAAAATACAAGCCGCGGAAACCATGGTGGGGATCATCGATGGATAAACAACGCCGGAAAGAGATTTATGATGCCATCTTAGCTCAGCCTGAGCTAATTGGACACTCCTTCAAAGCCCTTGAACTTAATGAAAAGGAAATTCACAAACACACATTAATCGAGGAACTTCCTTTTGATCTGGAAACATATTTAGCTGGGGGAAGCATTATTGAAGCCCCTTCGATCATGCTCGCTTATTTCGATCCGGGCGGCAATGGCTCGACGATCTTCGCAATGCCGAAATCAAGAAATTCCGTATATTAAAAACAAGGGCGTTTCCATAACATGGATACGCCCTTGTTTATTACTCTTTCTCTCGCTTTTTATTTTCCTTCGCCAATATTTCATAAATTTTGGTTGCATTCATGTCACCGCTGAATTCGATTCCAAATTCAGTCCGCACATGTTCCCCCAGTTGTTTTTCCTCTGGAACTTGTTTATCTTTTTCCATTAATTTTTCCCTTTGCTGCCTTGCTTCGAATTGCGGTTGGCACCCTTCATTGGGTTTTCCTCTGCCGCGAACTCATTTGAGAATTCATTTTCAGCCTGATTTCTTTTTGGCGTTTTACTGGCTTTGACAGCACCATCCACATTGGCTTTCCGTTTCATTTTCATCCATCCTTTTCAATAAAGTGTTCGGTTTATGATGGGGTAAATCGGACCGAAATTATTCAGGGATAATATAGGGACAGACGAGAAAAATAATTGAAACATTAAAAGGGAGATAGGATATGAAAAAGAAAAAGAAATTGGATTCACCCATCATCAATGAAACACAGCCGCACCAAATCAACGCCCCAAGCTTTAAAGGAACGGGCATCAAAACACAAGCTCCATTTGTTAATGATTACGGGGTGGTGATCGGGGACAGTAAATATGCATCAGATAACTCCCCCCTCGAAAACTGGAGTGAAGATACCGATCCCGAAATCATGGCTGGGGATGAATGGATCCATCCTACAAATGATATAGGCTGGAATTCAGCGGAAAACCGTGAACTGTTAGAAGCGAAAAAAGCTCCAAATCCACCCTTCATGCATCCCGAGAAAGATGTCGGCAACGAAACGGATTGAGGGATTACATCAAAAAAAGGGGTGTACCGCTCTCCGGTAATCCACCCCTTTCTTTCATTTAACCTGCAAAATCAGTTTCCCTGTCGTTTGACGTGTATTCAATTCTTCATGAACATTCGCAGCCTTTTCAAACGGATAGATGCCCCCGATTGTCAGCTTAAGCTTTCCTGATGCGACATAGGAAAAAAGGTCGCCGATGCTGGGCAACAGCAAATCCGGATTTTTCATGATTTGCGGCAGGAAGAAGCCTACAACGGATTGATTGCGTCTCATTAGTTGCTGCGGATTCATTGTATAGCCTTCACGGCTGGCATTGCCAAAAACAACAAGGCGTCCGAACGGAGCCAGGCACTTCAGCGTTTTATTGAATATGTCCCCCCCAGCCATCTCCAACGCCACGTCAACTCCCGTCCCTCCTGTAGCCTCACGAACCTTCAGTTCCCAGCCTTCCTCCGTGTAATCGATCAGTACATCAGCGCCCAGTTTTTTTGCCAATTCCAACTTTTCCTTGGTGCTGGCAGTTGCAATCACTTTAGCTGCACCGAATATTTTCGCAAGCTGGACCGCAATCGTTCCCACTCCACCTGCTGCGGCATGTACCAAGACCGTTTCTCCTTGCTGCAATCGTCCCATCGTCTTTAAAATATGATAAGCACTCAGCCCTTGAAGGGGCAATGCTGCAGCTTCATGGAATGAAATCTCATCCGGCAGCGGAATCACAGAGTACTCGTCGGATAAGGCATATTCGGAATAGCCCCCCGATTCAATCAGGCTCACCACCCTTGTACCTGGCATGATTTTCGTCACTTTCCCGCCAACCTCGACCACAACTCCAGCTACTTCCGCACCCGGGATGAACGGGAGCGGCGTTGGCACAACATATTGCCCTTCCCTTCTGGCTGTATCTGCATAATTGACGCCGACACAATCGATTTCAATAAGCACCTCATGGCCAGTTGGGACCGGTCTTTCCATATCTGTCATTTTTAATACATCCGGCCCGCCATATTCCTTAAATTGTATCGCCCTCATCATGATACCCCCTCAATTACCGGTGAATTCCGGTTTTCGTTTCTCCTTGAAAGCAGCGACTCCCTCTACATGATCTTCCGTAGAGGCCATCAACGTTTGCGTAATACGCTCATGCTCAAGCATTTCATCAAGGGTGGCTGTAAATGAATGGCTGACAAGCTTTTTCATCATTCCATATGCTTTCGTCGGACCATTTGCCAATTTATTCGCAAGCTTGAAAGATTCCTCCTCAAGCTGACTCATCGGACATAGATAATTTATGATGCCCAACTGATATAAGCGCTCAGCTGAAATCGGTTCAGCCGAGAAGAAGAGTTGCTTTGCAAGATGGGGGCCGACCAACTTCGGTAAAAAATACGAACCGCCGCCATCCGAAATTAAGCCAACCTGTGAAAAACTCATGGCAAATTGACTATCCTCGGAGGCGATGATCAGATCACAGGCAAGGGCCAAGTTGAAGCCAGCACCTGCCGCGAATCCATGGACAGCCGCAATCACGGGAACCTCGGCAGCATCAAGAGCCAATATGCAATCATTCATCCTCCCGACATGGTCATATAATTGGCCTGCAGAGGCTTTTCCCATCGATTTCACGTCGCCGCCAGCAGTGAATGACCTTCCCGCCCCTTTGATGACGACTGCTCTTATATGGGGCTTTTCTTTAATCTCCTTGATTTCCTTCGTTAAGTTGGAAATCATCTCCGGACTGAAGGCATTCAAGCTTTCAGGCCGATTCAAAGTCAAAACCAATACATTGCCTGCTACCTCTGTCATTAAATGTTCTTTTATCATTTCTCCATCTCCTTCGTTATTTGATCAACCAGCCGCCGTCGACTAGAATGTCGGTCCCCGTCATATACGAGGCCTCACTTGATGCAGCAAATGCAATGACATGGCTGATTTCCTCGGCCTTCCCCACTCGTTCCAATACTGTGTTTCGCTGGATGGACTGCACGAATTTTTCATTTTGGAGTCCATTCTCCGTCAATGGTGTTTCGATGAATCCCGGCGAAACAGAATTGACCCGGATGCCTGCATGGCCCAGTTCCAATGCCAAGGATTTCGTTAAGCTGATGACTCCTGCTTTAGCTGAACTGTAATGCGGAATGACCGCTCCTGCTTGATGTCCGGATAGTGAAGCGACATTCACGATTGCCCGATTTACACGGTCGCCCACTTCAGCGCTCGCTCCTTCCACCATCACTTTCCCCAAATGCTTGGACACAAGGAATACACTTTTCAAGTTGACATGCTGAACCATGTCCCAATCATCCTCTGAGGTGTCCAAAAGCTTAGAGGATCTTGATCCGCCCGCGTTATTGATTAAAATATGAAGATCGCGATATTGTTCCTTCACATACATCGCAAGCTCCATGACATCTTCTTCGTCCGTCACATCTGCCGGGAAAACATCGGCGACCGGCCTGGTGTGCCGGGCATTGATTTCAGCTGCAGCCTCCTTCAGCTTCGCCTTCGTTCGCCCTACCAGCAATACGTTTGCCCCTTCATCGGATAAGCGTTGCGCAGTGGCCCTCCCAATCCCCGAACCGGCGCCTGTCACTACGGCAATTGACTGTGAGAATCTCATCCCTTTCACCTCGTATCCGGATTTTGATGCTGCATTTCCTGTCTGCTGGAAGCTGTTTCGATTATTCCCTCGACCAGCTCGGGAACAAGATCGATTGAACCTTTATCCGCAGCCAATTTCAAATCGTCGATCCATTTGTGACTATCGAACAGCTGTCCGACATATGATGATTGCAGGATATCGAAGGCATTTTCGATATTCGTGCGGTAGAGCGCGCTTGCAGCCCTTGCGGCATCATTAAGGCTGTAGCTCCCCCGTGAGCCAAGCATCAGGCAATCGATCAAATGTCCTGCCCCGTAAAAATCCTCCAGGCTGAATTCACCCGAATTTCCCGAGCACACAATGATGATCGTTTCGGTCTGGTGCTGCCGTATGATATTTTCTGCAACTGCCGGGTTATTCAGCAAAGAAGCGATATACACCTTTTTGGCAGCGGCGGAATTTCTCAAAGCAACCGTTCCGTTGGTTGTGGACAGGATGAGCGTCTTATCGCGTACCATCTTCTTCAACAGCGTCGGACTTGGATAGATCAAATCATCAACAGGCGCCGCATTAAGCTCTCCTGCCAATACATACTCACCCTGTTCCTCCTTGCTGATTAACAAGCCCTCAGCTGGGTCCATGACGGGTATCACCCGGCGAGCTCCGCTATGAAGTGCCGATATGATCGTGGTGGTCGCTAACAGCACATCAAGAACGACCGCCACTTTCTCTCCTTCGGAAAGCTTATCCCTCCGGATCTCTTCTTTTTTTAAAAGTAAATGAATGTTTTGTACATGCCCCATGCCTTTATACTTCCTTCGCTGCAACATTCGCTGCATGGGTAACTAAGCTTTTTACCGTTTGTCCAAGTTGCGAGAAACGCGGATCATTGGTCTGTCCCTTTTTATATCTCGAATAGATTTGCTGAAGGATGACGGCCAATTTAAAGTAACCGAATGTTACATAAAAATCGATGTTCGCTACATCCCTGCCGCTTCTGGTTGCATACTCCTGGATAAATTCCTCTCTTGTAAAAAAACCTTTGATGGTCGTAAGCGAAGCATGCCCCAGGCCAATTTTGATCAACTCGGGGTCATTTCTTTCCGTCCAGTAGCTTAATGCCACCCCCAGGTCGGCTAGCGGATCGCCAATGGTCGCCATCTCCCAATCGAATAACCCCACCATTTCCGTAAGGTCTTGATTGAACATTGCATTGTTGATCTTGTAGTCATAATGGATGATCGAAGTTTGGCTGAATTTTGGGATAGTTTTCTTTAAATAAGAAATCAGCGGCTTCAATTCTTTGATTTCATTCGTCTTTGCTCTCTCATATCGGGAAATCCACCCGTGCACTTGCCTTTCCATGAATCCATCTGGTCTCGAGATTTCCACTAATCCCGTCTTCGCAAATGGAATTGAATGAAGATCGGCGAGCCGATTGACCATGACATGCGAAAGATTGCGGCAGTGCCCCTCAGTCGGAATCAATCCTTCCGGGAATGCACCATCCATGACCAATCCATGCTTCCTTTCCATCAGGAAAAACGGGGCCCCTACAATCGATTCATCATCCGAGAACAAGATAGGCTCAGGTGCCGCTTGGAAATAGGGATGGATGGATGATAGGATATGATGTTCACGCTTCATGTCGTGTGCCTTGGGAGCAACAGGTCCAAGCGGCGGTCTTCTCAGTACAGCTTCCCATTCCCCGATTTTCAGCTGATAGGTCAAGTTGGAATAACCGGTCGAAAATTGTTTCAGATTCAACGGCTCATCAGGAAGACCCTTGACATTTTTCCTGATGAAATTTTCTAAAACGCTACTATCCAGCTCCTCGCCAGGCCGAACCGGTATCGTATCGTCCACCATATATGCTTCAATCCTTTCGAATTATTTTCAAGCTAATGAAGTACAATCTCAGAAATGAGCTTTTCTTTCATATTTTCTGGTATCGGTTCACTTTTTTGAGTGGCAAAATTATAACAGACCAAAACCGCATGCCCTTCCGCAATCATCTCACCCGTTTGTGAACAAAGGACTTCGTGCCTGATATCACAGCTTTTTGTCCCCACCTTTGTCAAAAAAGTCTTAATGGTCAACAGTTGATTGAAGTATCCTTGACCAATAAAATTACAGTTTGTTGAGGCTAATAAAAAACTCCATGGCTGATCATCGGTCGCCAGACCGAGAGCTTCAAAGAACTTCATTCGCGCTTCTTCCAGATAGATGAAGTAACTGGTGTTATTGATCGGACCAAAGGCATCCGTTTCGGAAAAACGGACGTTTACTTCGAATTCATGCATAAGATCCCTCCTTGATTAACGGTGTACGAAGGACGGTTTACGCTTATCCAAGAAAGCGGAAACCCCCTCTTTGACATCTTCAGTTTGAAAGATTTCCACGAATAGATTTGTTTCTAGCTCCAGCCCTTCTTCAAGCGTCACCTCACTGCCATCATCGATCGCCTTTTTGATTCTCGAAAGTGCCTGCAGGGAGTGCCTGGTCATCCTTGAGGCTAGCATTTTCGCCTCGGCCAAACCGCTGCCCTGTTCGACGACTTTATTGACGAGCCCAATCTTTTCCGCTTCTGTGGCATTAAGCGGATCACCGGTAAATATCATTTCCTTCGCTTTTGCCTGTCCAACAAGTCTGGACAGGCGTTGTGTCCCGCCGCCTCCAGGAAATAGGCCTAATTTTACCTCTGGAAGGCCGATCTGAGCTTGAGCCTCGGCAACACGCAAGTCACAGGCCAAAGCGAGTTCACATCCTCCTCCTAAAGTAAGGCCGTTCAATACAGCTATCGTCGGTTTAGGGAACTGGTCGATCATTGTCAATACAGCATGCCCTTCCTTGACCGTCTCTTTCATATTTGGATTTCCCATCAGGCTGGGGAATTCCTTTATATCGGCACCGGCTGCAAACGCCATATCCCCAGCGCCCGTTACAAGCACTGCTACCGTTTCATTGTCGTGGGAAAGTTCCGTGAAGGTTTCTCCCAATTCTTCGAATACGTGCTTGCTAATGACGTTTAACGGCGGATTATCAATGGTGATGATTGCAAGTTTGTTACCCTTTTCCACTTTAATGAACCTTGTCATCAATTCTTCACCCCTTGATTTGGATATTCATACCAGCCCTTACCCGATTTTCTTCCCAAATGTCCCTGCTTTACCTTCTCTTCGATACAGGCGTTTGGCTTGTCCTCAGGGTTTCCAGTTTCATTGTATCGCTGCTGCATGACGAAATAGCCCACATCAATTCCCGATAAATCCATCAATTCAAACGGACCGATGGGATGGCTAAGCGCTTTTCGGCAAATTAAATCGATATCCTTATAATCGGCTATTCCTTCTTCATACAAATGAAGGGCCTCACGCTGAAGCGCACCCAAAATCCGATTGGCTACGAATCCCGATATTTCTTTCCTTAATAAAACGCCGGTCCTATTCATTTTCTGTGTGACGAGCATCGCTTGTTTCGCTGTTTCTTCAGATGTTTGATCACTCATGACCACTTCCACACAGTCCATTACCAGAGGGGGGAAAAAGAAATGCATATTTATGAACTTGTCCGGACGTTTTGTCACGCTTGAGAGCAAGCTATTGACAATCGTGGAACTATTGGTGGCAAAGATGGTTTCAGCTGGTGCCAGCTTATCCAAATTAGCGAAAAGGTTCTGCTTCACATCAAGCTTTTCCACAATCGCTTCAATGATCAAATCAGCTTCTTTAGCCGCCTTTTCCAAGTCAGTAGTGTATTGAAGCCGGCTAAAAGCCGCCAATTTCCGGTCTTCAGACAATTTACCTTTTTGGACCCATTTGGTCATGATCGCTTCCAATTTTACCTTGGCCTCATTCAATGCTCGTTCCTGAATATCCTGTAGGATCGTCTCATACCCTGCCAATGCGGCAAGCATCGCGATTTGGTGCCCCATCTGGCCTGCCCCGATCACGGTTATCGATTGAATTTGCTCATTTGTCATGTCTTCAATCTCCCTTCTACTAACTAGTCAGTATGCCGAACATACATCATGCTTCAATTCCATGGAGGATCATCCCCATGAAAATGTCGGCCACTTCCTGTTCATTTTTCTCACCCTCGGGATCGAACCAGTGATAGCTCCAATTGGCCACCCCCAAAATGGCAAAGGAGATGATGGAAGCATCGAGATTGCCACGCATTTCTCCGCTTGCGATGCCACTAATCAGCACCTGCTCGATTTTGCTGCGGAACTCATCTCGTTTCGGGAGGATTTGTGCCAATTTTTCATCACTTAAATTTTTCATTTCCCGAAAAAAAACCGTTGCGCTCGATTTTTTCGTTTTGATACTCTTTAATAGCATTAGGACGATATCGAAAAGGATATCCTTGCAGGTTTTCCCCGGAGTCGAAATGATTTTTGCCTGCTCATTGAGCAACTCGTCTATATATGCTAGGTGAATATCCATCAGCAATTGCTCTTTGCTCGTAAAGTAATAATAAAATGTACCTTTCGTAACACCAATCGATTCGACGATATCCGTAATCGACGTTGCACTGAAGCCCTTCTTTTCGAATAAGCGTATGCTATGTTCTGTCATTTTTTCCTTCATGTATGCACCCTCGCAATCTGTTAAAATTTCAGTTGATCAATATCATACGCTGTCGTACTCTCGTATCCTATTATTTATTGGAAAGTTCTTCCCTTAAGGCCCGCCTCAAAATCTTTCCGACATTCGTTTTCGGCAATTCCTCACGAAATTCGACGTAATGCGGAACCTTATAGGCAGCCAGGTTTGCACGGCAGTAATCGATGATTTCCCGGTCACTCGCCATTTTTCCATCCTTCAGCACGAGCACCGCCTTGACCGACTCTCCTCTGTAGGCATCCGGAACTCCAATGACTACCGCTTCCCGGACCGCCGGATGTTCATAGAGCACTTCCTCCACATCACGCGGATAAATGTTATAGCCGCTTGCGATAATCAAGTCCTTTTTCCTATCCACGATATACAGGTATCCCTCTTCATCAACTTTGGCGATATCACCGGTATATAGCCAGCCATCCCTAAGGGTGACTGCCGTTTCCTCCGGCATGTTCCAGTAGCCTTTCATCACTTGTGGACCTTTGACGACGAGTTCACCCATTTCTCCTGGTGCCACCTCTTTCGTCCCATCACCCAGGTCCATGACTTTATATTCGGTCGAAGGTACACCGATCCCGACACTTCCAGGTTTTCTTTGGGCAAATGCCGGGTTGCAATGCGTGGTTGGCGAAGCTTCCGTAAGCCCATATCCTTCCAAGATCATCGCACCTGATTTTCGCTCGAACTCCCGTAGTAGCTCGACAGGCATAGGCGCACTTCCGCTATTGCACAGGCTGATGGAACCCATACCGTATTCTTCGGCTTTAGGGTGATTCGTCAGTGCCACATACATGGTCGGCACACCCGGAAAAGTCGTCGGCTGTTCACGTTTTATCGTTTCAAGCACCTCATCGATTTCGAACCGAGGCAGCATGATTGAATCACCAGCTATATAAATGGATAAATTCATGGCGGATGTCATTCCAAAAACATGGAATAGCGGGATGATTGACAGCGTTCTTTGTGAACCAACCTTTAATTCATGCTTAAAGAACTCATAGCACTGCACGACATTGGCCAAAATATTACGATGGGTCAGCATGGCCCCTTTTGAACGTCCCGTCGTCCCTCCTGTGTATTGAAGGACGGCGATATCATGTTCAGGATCGATCAATACAGGCTCGATGCTGCCGTCTCCAGTCTCCATGAATGCATCAAATGAAGTATCAGGTGAGAAAGCGGCCTGCGATGGCTGCAAGCTCACCGCTATGATATTTTTCAGACTCGTATGCCGCTGCACAGTCTTCACTTTCGGATATAATCCATCCAACACAACGATTGTTTCGGCTCCCGAGTCCTGCAAGATATGCTGCAATTCCCTTTCAACCAGCATAGGATTGATTTGGGTGATGATCGCACCAGCTGTCAAGCACCCATAATATGCAATGACATATTGCGGGCAGTTGGGCAGCATGATTGCGGCACGATCGCCCTTTTTGACCCCTTTTTTCTGAAGCGAGGAAGCAAAAGCCTGCGATGCCAGAAAAAGCTCCTGATAGGTGATTTTTTGATTATAAAAGGTGATGGCTGTATTGTCTGGATAGGATTGACACGCATTCTGAAGAATTTTATGCATCGGGAAATCAGGCACCATTATTTCCTTTGAAATTGATTCGGGATACATCGAGAGCCATTTTTTTTCATTCATCATTCCATTCCCTCCAGCCATGTATTTACTTGTCCTTATTTTGCGTGTGAACCACCGTCGACTATCAGGATGTTTCCTGTCACATAATCAGATGCCTTTGATGCAAGGAAAACGGCTGCACCTTTTAAATCATCCTCACTGCCTAACCTTTTAAGCGGGGTGGAATCCAAGATTGGATTTTGTCCTTGCTCCAGTACCTCTTTCGTCATTTTCGTCGGAAAGAAGCCAGGTGCGATCGCATTCACATGAATATTGTGCTGACCCCATTTAACGGCTAAGTCCTTCGTTAACGTAATCACCGCCCCTTTGCTCGTATTGTATCCGACCGTATCGAGCACCCTGGGGTCCGTCCCCCCTAATCCGGCAACAGAGGCGATGTTAATAATTTTTCCATATCCCTGGCCGATCATGACCCTGGCTGCAGTCTGGCTCATGATGAAGGTTCCTGTTACATTGACATTCATCACCTTATGCCAGGCTTCAAGCGGCATGTCGATTGCTGGCGCCCCCCAGGATGCGCCGCTATTGTTGACGAGAATATCGATGGAGCCGAATGTACGGAACGTTTCATTAACCACTTCCTGTACATCTGAAGGGTTGGTGATATCGCACTTGAAGGAAAGCGCCCTGACTCCAAGCCGTTCGATTTTTGAAGCGACTTCATCGCATGCCTCCTTCTTTCTCGAACAAAGGACGACATTGGCTCCCGCTTCTGCAAAACCGGTCGCTATTTGTTCACCCAGTCCCCTGCCGCCGCCAGTTATGATGGCCGTTTTTCCAGTCAGATCGAATAGGTCCTTAACGTTCATATTTTCAGCTCATGCTTTTGTTGATATTTCCGTAGTTCGATTTTCGCCACTTGTGACCGGTGCACTTCATCCGGTCCGTCAGCAAGCCTCAGCGTCCGGGCATTGGCCCAATGTGCCGCAAAAGGGAAATCATCGGAAATTCCTGCAGCGCCAAATCCTTGAATGGCCCGATCAAGCACCTTCAATGCCATATTCGGCGCAACCACTTTTATCATCGCAATTTCCGACTTCGCCTCCTTGTTCCCGACCGTATCCATCATATAGGCAGCTTTTAACGTCAGCAGCCTCGCCTGCTCGATTTCAATTCGCGAATCGGCGACCCATTCCATGATCACGCCTTGTCCCGATAACGGCTTCCCAAAAGCGACACGACCTTGAATGCGCTTACATAATTCTTCAAGCGCCCTTTCGGCAGCGCCGATCAGCCTCATGCAATGATGGATCCTGCCAGGCCCTAATCTCCCTTGCGCAATTGCGAACCCCTTTCCTTCCCCCCATAATATATTCTCTGCCGGAACCCTCACATCCTCAAAATTGATCTCGGCATGCCCATGCGGAGCGTGGTCATAGCCGAATACAGGAAGCATTCTTTCGATTTTGACACCTGGTGTATCAAGCGGTACAAGAATCATGGACTGTTGCTCATACCTCGATGCTTCAGGATCCGTCTTTCCCATTACGATGGCAATCTTGCAGCGCGGATCTCCCGCCCCTGAAGACCACCATTTCCGGCCATTTATGACATACTCATTACCGGACCTTTCAATCCTGCACTCGATATTGGTTGCATCGGATGACGCTACATCAGGCTCCGTCATCGAGAAGCATGAGCGGATTTCCCCTGCAAGCAGCGGCTTCAGCCATCTTTCCTTATGGTCAGCGGAACCGTACCTTACCAAAACTTCCATATTGCCTGTATCAGGTGCATTGCAGTTGAAGATTTCGGGTCCTATCATCGACCTTCCCATTATCTCGCAAAGCGGTGCATATTCCAGATTCGTCAAACCAGCCCCAAAACTGCTATCAGGTAAGAATAAATTCCACAATCCTTCTTCCTTTGCTTTTGCCGTCAATTCCAATAGTATCGGCGGTATATCGCTCCAACGGCTTTTCTGATTTTCGAGCTGTTTTTGGTATACAGCTTCATTTGGGTAGACGTACTTTTCCATGAATTCAGTTAACTTGGTTTCCAGAGCTTTCACCTTTTGAGTATGTTCGAAGTTCAAATTGATTTCCTCCTCTACCAACTGACCGGTTAGTATGTTCTCACTTTTACAGTATATACATAATTTTCAGATTTTTTCAACCAATTTCATTCGCTTATTTTCTTAGCCTAACCATTCTTCCTTTTCCCTTTTTCGCTGCCGCTTTTCTCCTTTGGCTGGACAGCAGGAAATACACAGACGATTTTCGTACCTTTTTTCATTTCACTTGTTATGAAAACCTTGCCGCCATGCTTTTCGATAATCTTGAAACAAACCGATAATCCCAAACCAGTACCATATGCTTTCGTCGTATAAAATGGTTCTCCCACTTTCTGAAGGGAATTTTCCGGGATGCCTTCCCCCTCATCCACAATGCTCACAAATACTTCTCCGTTTTTTTCAAATATGGCCAAAAATATATTTCCGCCATTCGGCATCGACTCTATCGAGTTTTTTATCATATTGATCAACACTTGCTTGATTTGGTTTTCATCAAAGTTCATGAAAACCGGATCTTCGTCATAATTTTTATGAATTTGGATATTGTTCAAGACGGCGTTCGTCTCAAGCAGTGTTACGACATGATTGCAGCTTTTTTTCAAATCCTTTTCAAGGAATAGTGCTCCGCTCGGTTTGGAAAGCAGGAGGAGTTCATTCAAGACTTGCTCGATCCGATTGATTTCCGAAAAAATGATATCAAAATATTCCTGTTTGTCTGCCCCTCCATCCCTGATTAATTTGACGAACCCCAATATTGCCGTCATCGGGTTTCTCACTTCATGCGCTATGCCCGCGGCAAGTTGGGCAGCCGTGGATAGCTTGCTTGACGTGATTGCCAAATGTTCGTTCAGGCTTACTAGCTTTTCTTCGGCATGCTTCCGTTCATTGATTTCGGATAATATTCCTGCAGTTCCAATAAATTTCCCTGCTTCATCATATATCAACTTAACGAATGCTTCGACCCAGCTGCTTCCTTTTTTCCCGTCACGTAACTTAATGTCAACACGAAAATATTTATTTCCTTGCTGAAAGGATTCCGCAAAGGCTTTTAATACGTCTTGATACGAAGCATTATCCATATGTTTCGAAAAATGCAGGCCAAGTGATTCATTAACGGTTGCACCGCTCATCGACTTCCAAGCCGGATTTAAATACAACCATTTTCCTTTATGGTCCGTTTGGAAAATGACCTCATTGAAGCTATTGATCAATTCCTTGGAGTACTTGGAGAAAATACGATAACGTCCTTCGCTATCCTGCAATAGAGCAATTGTCCTCCTTCTATCATCATAAATTGCACCTAAACACCAGGCCAAGGCTAAAAAGACGGATAAATAAATTCCCATTAACGCAGAGACTTCATCTTCTTTCAGGACGATCCATCCTATCATCGGCGAAATTAAAAAGAAGAGCAGAACGGGAACCATGATCCTTCCAGTATATTTCTTCATTTCCTCCACCTCCTTTACGAAACAGGTAAACACAATAACAAGCTAGTCAGGCACGTATATATAAATGAAAAATAACTTTATGGTAGGTAAATTTCAACATTTAATCATTGATTCCTGCAGCCAACACAAAAAACCTTTCCTGGAAGGAAAGGTCCACGCTCAGCCAGCGGTTTAGCCAATGATGACACGTTCTTTTGGATAATGATAAATTTCCGTAATTTCTTTGTGGCCTATGATATACAACAGGGAGGTTATCCCTACACGGCCAATAAACATGATGATCATAATGACAATCTTACCCGTATGGCTAAGATCAGGTGTGATTCCCATCGAAAGACCTACTGACCCAAAAGCAGAACATACTTCAAAAATGATTTGGGTTAAAGTGAAATTCTCTGTGATTGTCAAGATGAAGATCGCGATTATGCATAGAAGCGAACCCATGATCATGACGGCTGTTGCCTTCCTTAAATCATCGGGGTGGATCTCCCGTTTAAATACTTTAATGGAACGTCTTCCACGCATGAAATTCCATAAGAAAAGAATCATGATGGCAAGAGTGGTCGTGCGGATACCCCCTCCTACTGAACTCGGGGAAGCACCAATGAACATCAGGATGCTCAACAATAAAAGCGTCGGCTCCGAAAAGTCGCTCACATTCATCGTTGCCAATCCACCGCTGCGTGTATTGGAAGACATGAATAAAGAATAAAAGAATGATTCATGCCAGTTCTTGTCTTTGAAGAATCCGTTCACTTCCAGCAAAAAAATCATGATCGTGCCGCCGATGATAAGCGAAAAGAATGTGACTGATGTCAGCTTTGTGAATAAAGAAAAATGAAACTTATAAGTACGGGCACGATTGGATAGAAATTCTTTCAACTCAATCAAGACCGGAAATCCGATGGCACCAAGGGTAAGTAAGATAATCGTGATGAATTGGACGAAGTAGTCATCTTTAAATGGAATCATTGAAATGCCGGTTATATCGAAACCAGCATTTGTGGTAGAACTGATCGCCAAAAACAGCCCGTTAATGAACGCATCCTTCGGGTTTGGGTAGTAATTCAAGAAATACACCCCTAAAACCAGTGCACCGATCATTTCAATTACGACAAATATTTGGATGATTTGTATCAATAATTTCACAAGCCCTGAAAGGTTCGATTGGTTTTGATCTGTCATGATCAATTGCCTTTCCTTCAAACCGATCTTTTTCCCCAGGATCAGCCAAAAAAAAGTTCCAAGCGTCATGATGCCGATTCCGCCGAATTGGAGAACGAACATCAGGATGAAGTAGCCAGCTTCACTGAACACATCAGGCGTACTGACCACCGTCAAGCCAGTTACGCTTACAGCACTGACAGCAGTAAATAGCGCGTCCATGAATTCCCACTCCACACCAGGCTTCAGGGCAACCGGCAGGCTTAGTAGGATTGTGGAAATGCTGACAGCTAAAAAATAATAACCGACAATAAGCTGAGCAGGTGTTAACTTTGATAATATTTTTTTGATAGCAACCATTAAGAGTTTCCTTTCTTACTCCTTTATAACTATTTGGACCCCATACCCATTAAATATATAGTTTACCCTTTTTTCTTTCTTTTTTCCATTCTCTTGTGAAACTGACTTACTTGCAACATTAAGCCAGCTTTTCCAAAAAGTTTGATGGTGCCACCATAAGTAAAACTCCTCATTCTACTTATACTATCATTACAGCGGCAGAAGCCGTTGAAAATGTAAAGGGGAGATTCAAATGGCTAACAGCAGCAACAACCTTCTTGTTCCTGGAATCGAACAAGCACTGGATCAAATCAAATATGAAATCGCATCAGAATTCGGTGTACAACTAGGTTCCGATACTTCAGCACGTGCCAATGGTTCAGTTGGTGGAGAAATAACCAAACGCCTTGTACAACAAGCTCAATCACAACTTAAAGGACAATAATAATTTATCACAATTGAATATCCATGGCTAAGAGTCCAGCTTCCTGCTGGACTCTTTTTAATGATTCCATTTATGCCGGTTTTCCTCATGATCATTATCCCGTTCCCGTTTCTCCATCTCCCGGTTACCTTTTTTTTGATTGTGCCTTTCATGATCTATATGATCCTTTTCTCGTCCCTCCCCCTTTTCTTGGAATGATGGTCGTCCTTTTCCTTCATGACTGACCTTTTCCTGTTTCCGCTCATCTCTTGCATAGTTACTTCGTTTATCACGGTTGCTTTGCTTGCCATGAAAGCTTCGTTTACTTTGATCGTTCCGATTATATTGAATGGTTTGGCTGTTTCGATTTGCATGATTGCCACCTTTTTTTTGAATGCTTCTGACGTTTGCTTGTTGATTTTCCGCTTCTTTTCTCTTTTCCTGATCGCGATTGCTCTCCATGCGTTTGTTACCAGTATCATCCGGGATAATTTTTTCTTTCTTTTGGTTTGGCTTTGTCCCCGAATTTTCAGGTTTTTGCAGTTTGGACTCAGATGAGATCTTTTGTTTGCTGTCATTCGTAATGCTCACTTTTTCATTTTCCGGATCCGTTTCTGGAATGTTGCCCTGCTTTTGGGAAGCGCCCTTTTTCTCTTCCGGCTGTTTATCTTGTTTATTGTCCCTCTTGTTGACTTTTTCGTTATCTTGATCACTTTTCAATTTATTTTCGATATATTTACCAGTCGAGATGCCTTTTGCCTTGGCTTGCTCCCGATCACTTTTCGTTGCCTGGATCACCTTCATCTTTGTTTTTGAAACGTTTTCCTGCTCGGATATTTCTTTTATTTCTTCTTTCAAATTACGATCCAGCTTTTTATCTTTATCCAAGAGCGTTGTTGACACGACTATTTGTTTTTGGCCTTTCAAATATCCAAGTTGCTTTGTCGTTTCGACAATTCGGTTTGTAACCGTCTTTATTCCCTTGCCTTTCCAATCTTTAAGCTGACCGATGACAAGCTTGCCGTCTTCGTTCAAGCCGGTAAGCTTGAGCACTTCCAAATGGTCATCAAGCTCCAATTCAATACTCGGGTTCACATCAATCGTCATGTAAGCCGAAACATGCCCAGTAAAATAAGACGGAAGGATTGAAAAGAGGATCAAGAAGGTGGTGGCGATGCTTAACACGGCCTTTTTCTTGAAAGTCGATTGGAAGCTGAACATGGTGTAGGCTGTCTTTTGTATGACCGGGGAAAAAGTGATCTCCTCACCGACTTCATATATCCTTTCGTCTCTTTTCGTTTTCAGGAATTCACCCTCGGGGGTCAATAGGGTAACAAAACGCTTATTAACTGACAGAATAACTCCCTTTTTCATCCATTGATAGCCCCTTTTATATAATCATTCAAGTACAAGAAATCTCCGTTTATTATGATTGCCACAGCAATGATGTACTTTCGGTTCCGTTCAATTGTTTTTCTGCTTACTTCCACTTTCCCCTCAAGCTGCTTCACTGGCAGCCGCTTTTTTGCAAACAGGATTTCTTTCAGTTCATCATCATCCATTAACCGCTTGGCGATCTGGATAGCTCCCCTCCTGGCATCAGCGTGTTTGGGAGAGTTTTCAACAAGGTCTTCAAACGACAGCCCGAAATCCTGTAAATGGGTAATATATAGGTGAATTTCTTCTCTTCTTTTTTCAGTTTCCTTTTGCTTTTCAAATTCATGGATGGAATTTTCATTATCGATGTATATATGGCTTTGATCATCATCATCATTAAGCGATAGATCCAGAAGGATTTCTTTCCGCTTTGACTGGCTTCTTAAATAATCTATAACCCTTCTTTTAACAAGGGTTTCAGCAAATGCCAATAACGATCGGCCTTTGTCAGGTGAGTATTTGTCAATTGCTTCGTTAAACGCAATCAAGCCAATACTGAACTCATCATCTGATTCATATATGTAACGTCTGCACACTGACGAGACGGTTTTTGCGATAAAAGGTTTGAATGACTCTATGGTATCATTACGAAGGCTTAAGTCGCCCCGCTGAATTTTCAATACGGTTTCTTCTAAAGAACGCTTTTTTTTGAATGCTGTAAACAACAATCCAAGCATTTGCTCACCTCGCTCCTGTTGATAAAAAATAGGAATCAACATACTTATCTTAAGCGGAGCAAGTCTAAATGACAGTACCAAAAGAACTATTTTTGCCGTTTTATTAAAATCACATCATTAAGTAACATGACAAAATACTTAGTTTTTTCTCATTTATTACAGTGCAATTACATTACAATATCTTTTTTCGTCTTTCAAGTCCAAACGAATGGGACAATTGTCATTTTTCTAATCATAATTTAATATTTACAGCTTTTACATATCATTCGAAAATGTTCCACGCGTTATGTGGGTAATGCCCATAAATCCATTTGGTGTTTGAAAAATACCGTTTCTTTTCGTTACTCTCCACTTTAAATGAGGACAAAGGATGCCAAAGAGTGCATCTTTAGAATCGACTGCATGTATGCTGGACAATAAAAAGGGTTTTGGAATGTGACCATTCCAAAACCCTTTCACCTTCAAGCCGGGGCTTGCTGTTTTTTATGCTTCACGTATTTGTTTTTCTTTTTTCTCTTTGTTCTCTTTTTTGCTTGAGATGATCCAGGCACCTGCCGCTATGCCGATCAGAACCACCCAGAAGATCGATTTCCATAGTGTAGATTCCGGGAAATGATGGTCGATGATGGCTAATGATGGGTGAGCAAGTGTATATACGGCTAATTTCACCCCTACCCAACCTACGATCAAGAATGCTGCCGTTTCCAGGGATGGGCGCTGATGAAGCAATTTTACAAAGCCATTTGCTGCAAATCGCATGATGACCAATCCAATTATGCCGCCAAGGAACATGACCGTGAATTGTCCGCCGTCAATGCCGCCAACCTTCATCCACCCTGTTGCCGGTAGCGTAACAGCCAACGCAACTGCAGCCAGCATGGAATCGATGGCGAAAGCGATATCTGCAGCTTCCACTTTCAGCACGGTCATCCAGAAGCCGGATTGCTTTTTCGGTTTAGTGACTTCCTTTTCATTTGTGCCAGCGTACTTTTTGTAAATGTGCTGAAAAGCAATGAACAATAAGTAAATGGCCCCAATTGCTTGAACCTGCCACACGTCAACCAGAAAGGAAATAAGGAACAGGCTTGCAAATCGGAAAACGAAAGCTCCCATGAGACCATAAAACAGTGCCTTGCGTTGTTGCTCCTTTGGTAAATGTTTAACCATGACCGCCATGACGACTGCATTATCCGCAGCGAGTATTCCTTCCAACCCGACCAAAATGAGAAGGACCCAGCCATATTCCAACAGTATTGATGCTTCCATCCATTCAACCTCCAATAGTTTGTATTTCCTTCCTATCGGCATCGTCAAAATAAATAAAAAGACCTTTGCCATATAGGCAAAGGTCTTGCTGAACATGATAACATGTCAACAAAGCCGATGAATGTTTCCATTCACGTAATGACGACTTTGTTTTAGGGCGAACCCTAACGCTACTCCCCTTTGAAAAGGAAAATCAGTTATTAAGTATATTACTAGTATACGCCATTGATATGAAAATAACAATCTTTTTTATGATTGGATCAATCTTTCCGTTTCATTTTGGATAGCTTGATCAATTTCAAATAATCTTTGCTGAAGCTAATCCAGTTCGTTTTACCGGAAAAGTAATTTTGGAACAAAGATAAGAAGCTCGTATATTTCCCATCATATGGATACCATTGTATTTCCGTATTTTTACGACCATTGTCTATCATGATCGCTTTTTCATGGCAAAAAATCTTCAGTCCCTGCTCACCGTGGTAACGGCCGATGCCACTTTGTTTTGTACCGCCAAAAGGCAAATGGTGATTGGCGACAGTAACGAGCACATCATTAATGGTCACCGCTCCTGTCACTAACTGTGATGCAATTCGCCTTGCTTTTTCCTTATCATTTGTCCATACACTTGAATTCAGGCCGTAATCACTTTCATTTGCCAAGAAGACCACTTCTTCCTCGGAGTCGAACGGTACGATAGGCAACACGGGGCCGAACGTTTCTTCATTCAAGATTTTCATGGAATGGTCGACATTGGACAGAATCGTCGGAGCAATGAAATGGGTCTCCCCCTTTTTCCAGTCTTTTGGCCGTATACCAGCTTCAAGTATCGCCCCCTTTTCAAGGGCATCCTCCAAGTGTGCAGCGACAATATCCACCTGGGCCGGAAACGTCATCGAGCCGATATCATCCTTTAAATGAGTGCCTTGCCTCATGGCCTTCGTTTTTTCTTTAAGCAGCTCCAGGAATTCCCGAAAAACCGGCCGTTCCACATACACCCTTTCGACACTCATGCAAACCTGCCCGCTATTCGTGAACGCCCCCCATAGCGCTGCGTTCGCAGCCCGTTCCAGGTTCGCATCACGAAAGACGATCATCGGATCCTTTCCTCCAAGCTCGAGGGTGGTCGGAATCAATTGTTTTGCAGCCACTTCACCAATCATTTTTCCTGTCCTTACAGATCCAGTAAAAAAGATATAATCTGGTTTTTGCTGCGTTAACGCAGCGCCCAATTCTTTCCCACCATGCGCAAATTGAATCGTATCCTTAGGAAACCCCGCTTCAACAAATAGATTTTCCATGCATACACCAACCAACGGCGTTACCTCCGATGGCTTGGCAATGACAGTATTTCCGGCTGCAAGCGCATTAAGAATGGGCACCATCGCCAATTGCAGCGGATAATTCCACGGCGAGATGACAAGCACAATACCTCTAGGCATATACTCAATATAAGATTTCTTTCCGACCAACATGAGCGGTGTTGCGACCTTTTTCCCGGATAGGGATTTAATCGCGTGCTTTTCTATATGCTTGATTGCATCGATCGTTGGCATGATATCCGCAACCAATGCTTCTATTTTCACTTTTCCCGTATCTTTTGAGATGGCTTCAGCTATTTCATCCATTTTTTCAACCATGAGCAGGCGAAGCTGTCGTAAATACCTCAGCCGCTCACTTACGGAAAGCTTCGACCATGATTGGAAGGAATGTCTTGATTTTGTATATACATCAGGAATGGATGACAGTGGCGTCGGTTTCAGCTCGGCAATCTTTTCGCCTGTAGCCGGGGAAAACACTTCCCACTTGTCATGTTTTTCTTCCATAAATACTCCCCTTGCTTCATCTTATTTTGAGTTGATATTCTTTCTCATGTTTGTGTGTTATATAATAATCGACCATGGCAGGGACGCCTTCTCTGAAGTCTGGGCACATGATGCCTGAAGCTTTTAGATCTCCTTGCGCCAAAGAGCAGTCGAAACGCCCCTTCCAAGTGAAATAATCAAGGGCCTCTTTTTCCACACCTAAATATCTACGTAATGACGGTATGGATAAAAACGCCTTACTCAGTGACAGAGGTACATGCCCCCTTGGTTTTTGATTATGCAATTCCGCTACGAAGAGCTCATATATTTCCCTAGCCGTACACGGGTTGGGATCGGTCAGGTGATAGGTCTTACCTGCCCCTTCCTTATATAATGCCAGAAATGCAGTTGCCTGTATAATATAATCGATGGGAACAAGATTCACGACCGTTTCTCTCTCCGTTGAGATGTATGGAAAAAAAGGAAGGAAACTCAGGCGATCAAGAAAATTAAGGATAAAATAAGGGCCATCGAATTTAATCGTTTCCCCTGTCCGAGAATGACCTTTTACGATACCTGGCCTGATTATCGTGATGGGAATTTCTTTTTTAAGCTCTTCGACCAATAATTCAGCTTCATACTTCGTTTGTTCGTAATGGTTCTTAAAGCTCTTCGGCCGCGTCAATTCATGTTCATATAAACACCCTTCCCTCATCCCCGCTACATAAGCCGTGCTGAAATACGTATACCTCTTGAGTGCAGTCACCCCTTTGGCCCATTCGTTCACTTGCTTCGTCCCCATTACATTGATAAGCCTAGCCAATCTTTCCGGTACAGCCAGATCATATATCGCTGCAAGATGGAAAAGGTGCGTGACTTGCTGCTGAAGTTCATGGTATACATCCAATGAACAGGCAAGGTGCTCTTTTGTAATATCCCCTATTACAATCTCAAAGGCGACTTTCTTTCCAGACGACTCTTCAAGCCTTTTGATTTCCACTTCCGCTTTTGCCGTTTGCTGGGGTAAAACAAGCAAGTATATCTTGTTGATCGCTTCATCACGCCTTATTAGCTCCATGATCAATTGGTTGCTGATGAAACCTGGGAACCCGGTAAAAAAATAAATGTGCTCCATGTAATCCTCCCTCACATCCACCTTTGACTTTTATCTCCTCGTCATAATAGTACTATCTCAATGGAATATATAGTAAAAAAAATTTTTTTTAAAAGGATTTCCTCTTTCACTATCGAACGTAATGATATAAGAATTGATGTTCCGCGAAGGATGAAAAGACCAATTACTGTCAAATTAACGGATTAAGTGTTTACTATTGTTTCTTGGAGGATAAATTCATGTTACACAATAAAAATTATTATCTAAATAACAGATTTTCCGGTACTATAGAAGAAGGCGATTTTTTCGCGCATACATATTTGAGGTGAGCGCACAAGTGAAAAGAATAATTAAAGCATACGACTTTCCGATTTTCATCGCTGTCGTACTACTATGTTTGTTTGGTTTAGTGATGATTTATAGTTCGAGCATGGTCACGGCTGTCGCTCGATACAAGGAGCCCATGGATTTCTTCTTCGAGAAACAAAAAGTGGCCTTTATCATCTCATTCCTGGCAATGATCGTTACGATGATCCTACCTTATAAGATGTACAAAAACAAAAACTTTTTAATGCTTATGATGTTAGGAATGGCCGGTATCCTTTTGTTGCTGTTTATCTTTGGACATACAGCAGGAAATGCCACAAGCTGGTTCAAGGTAGGAACAAAATCGATCCAGCCAGCCGAATTTTCGAAACTTGCCATCATCATTTATCTTGCAGCCATTTATGGAAAAAGGCAGGATCGAATCAACAGTATTGATAAAGCCGTCATCCCCCCGATTTTCTTTCTTGTATTCATTTGCTTTTTAATCGGGATACAACCTGACTATGGGACGGCCGCTGTCATTTTCCTAATTTCAAGTACCATGATCATTTCATCTGGCATGTCCTTTAAGAGTATATTCAAACTCTCTCTGATCACCTCGATATTCGTTGCCATATTTGCACTGGGGATCCTTCTGACAGGAAATATGTCATCGGTTTTCTCTGAAAATAAAGTGTCCCGTTTCACGGGATTTGCAGATCCTTTCGGTCAAGAGGGCGGTAATGGGTATCAGCTCGTGAATTCATTGTATGCGATTGGATCAGGCGGCCTTACCGGTGTCGGGCTTGGTGACAGTGTACAAAAATACGGCTATCTCCCTGAATCACATACGGATTTCATCATTTCCGTCATTGCAGAAGAACTTGGAATATTCGGGGTAGGCTTCGTATTACTATCTTTAGGTTTTATCGTCCTTAGGGGATTCATACTCTCAGCAAGGTGTAAGGACCCCTTCGGCAGCCTGCTATTGATCGGGATCTCATCCATGATCGGCATTCAGGTTGGCATCAATATTGGCGGTGCTACTGGACTCATTCCCATCACAGGGATCACGCTCCCCTTCATCAGCTACGGCGGTTCATCCTTATTGCTGCTGATGCTTTCCATGGGCATATTCCAAAATGTCGTCATGCGGATGAATTTATTGGAACAGAAGGAAAAGGTCATTTCCATTCCAAAGGATGAGATTGCTTCAATGAAATAAGTGATTCACGTGAAAAAACAGGCAGTCGAGACCGACCGCCTGTTTTTTCATTTATAATGGATACCTATTTTCGTAAAGCCAGAAATCAAACTAAGCAAAGGGCAAATCAAGCAAAAGAATGCAAAAGGCGCATACTCAAGGGTTGGAACTCCCAATACCTGCGTCAGGAATACCCCGCATACCCCCCAAGGAACAAGTGGATTGACAACTGTTCCCGCGTCTTCAAGTACCCTTCCAAGCGTCTTTGGCTGCAAGCCTAGAGCTTCATATTTCTGCTGAAAGGCTTTCCCAGGCAATATAACTGACAAATACTGTTCCCCCACTAGGAAGTTCACGCTTATACCTGCAAATACGGTAGCTGAAATCACTTTCGCTACACTCGTCAATGAACCCTGGACCGCATTTAGGATGGAAGGGATGACTCCCAATTCAAACAAAAGACCACCCATCGCCAGTGCCAGCAACACCATGGAAACGGAGAACATCATGCTTTCTATGCCGCCCCGCGATAGGATGGAGTCAAGTTGTTCCATCCCGCTCTTCAGTACAAAACCGCTATATAAGTTATCCGCCATTTTTGCAACGGTCATACTTGGCGTTTGCATGAAGGCAATGACCGCCGCTGACACGATTCCTGCTGACAATGTCGGAATTGCCGCCATCTTTTTCAACGCCATGACCAGAACGATGACAAACGGTATCAAGCTCCATAAGCTGATGTTCGTTTCCGTTTGCAAGGCATTGGTCATGGCTTCTATTTCCTCAACACGAGCCAGTTTGACATCCGGTGATAGGAAGTAAAATAGAATAAGTGATAGTAAAAAACCAGGAATCGTTGTCCACTGCATATTATTTATATGTTCGAATAGCGGCACTCCAACCGTTCCAGAAGCAAGGTTTGTCGAGTCGGATAATGGAGACATTTTATCTCCAAGAAATGCTCCGGAAATGATTGCACCTGCTGTTATCGCGAGCGAGAAATCCATCGCCGACGCCATCCCTATGAAAGCGACCCCGACTGTGGCTGATGTTGTAAGTGAACTCCCGATACAGAGCCCGATCAGCGAACATACCAAAAATGTTACCGCATAGAAATACTTACCGGAAATCCAGTCAAAGCCATAGTACATGAGGGTGGGGATCGTACCGCTTGCCATCCAGATCGAGATGAGCATTCCTATGAAAAAGAATATATAAATCGCTCCCATACCTGAAACTGCCCCTTTGACGATAGCAGTCTCCATAATAGAAAATGGCAGCTTCTTGATTTTTCCATAAACAAATAAAAATAAGATAGCTGCAATGATCGGAATATGAGGAACGAGTTCATAATGTATGATTCCTATTGCAATGATTAAGAACAGAATCGCTAAAACAGAAATTGCTTCAAGTAAAGAGAGTTTTAGCTTGGCATCTTCAAGACGCATGATGAATTTTCCCCGCTTTCATTTTGTATGTTCCATGAAGTAATGAAACTATTATTATCTACTGATATGCTTTTAAGCGTTAAAGTACCAGCTAAATATAAAGGAGTTACTGACGTTTGTCAAAGGTATAATTTAGGAGGGACGTCTCGCCAATCATCCTCTGTGCTTGAATTACTTTGTCGTCCACATGATTTTTTATGTATTTCCAATCCAACTGACAAATTTGAAATAAAAACAAGAAAAGCCTCTAACATGGGCTTGCCTGCAGACACCAATACTATAAATGCAAGCCATGACGGTTTCGTTAATAATGGGCCATGTTGAAGATATTGGAGTTGTGCAATGCTGTCCTCCCCTGGAAAAGTGAGTTCTTGGGGTGAATAGGATCATTTGAGTGCGCTGAAAAAGCCCGTGTACATGAATGACACGGGCTTTCACATTATTTCAGATCCATTGGATTATATAATTCCACGTCAGGATTCTTATCTTGGAACCAACGTAGAGCAAACTCATTTTCAAATAGGAATGCGTATTTGTCAAAACGGTCTTTAACAAGTATGCTTCTTGAGCTATGAAGATTTTCATCAAGCTTTTCATCTTCGGCCCAGCGTGTGATTTTACTGCCCATGCGCTCCATCAGGACTTCGACATTGTACTCGTTCCTCATCCGGTGCTCGAACACTTCAAATTGAAGCTGCCCAACGGCACCAAGCAGGTATTCTTCCATGCGGACCGTTTTAAAAAGCTGTATCGCCCCTTCTTGTACAAGTTGATTAATTCCTTTATGGAAATGTTTCTGTTTCATGACGTTTTTAGCTGTTACACGCATGAATAGTTCCGGAGTAAATTGTGGTAACCTTTCGAATTGGAACATGTCTTTGCTCGTCGTAATCGTGTCGCCGATTTGGTAATTCCCCGTATCATATAAACCAATTATATCCCCGCTTACCGCCTCGTTTACCGTATTCCGATCATCAGCCATGAATTGGGTTGAAGAAGAAAGGTTGATTGGTTTTCCCGTCCTGCTCAAGTTGACACTCATTCCTCGCTCGAATTTACCGGAGCAGATGCGCAGGAAAGCAATCCGATCACGATGCTTTGGATTCATATTCGCTTGGATCTTGAAAATGAAGCCGGAAAAATCATTACTGAAGGGACTCATTTCTCCAGACGTTGTCATCCGCGCTTGAGGAGCAGGTGCAAATTGCAGATAAGCATCCAAAAACGTCTGGACACCAAAAGTCGTCAAGGCACTTCCGAAGAATACCGGACTAAGCTTGCCATTGGCGATGCTTTCTTCAGAGAATTGGTTGCCTGCTTCAGTCAATAGCATGATTTCTTCCAAAGTTTGCTCATATAACTGGGAATCCTTCAGTGCATGATCGATTTCAAGTTCACCTTCGGCATTCAAAGGGAGGAAGCGATCCTCGCCTTCTGTCTTGAACTGTTCAATCCGATTGTTGAACCTATCGTAAATGCCTACAAAGTCTTTTCCCATCCCGATTGGCCAGTTCATTGGGTACGTTTCGATACCCAATACCTCCTCAAGTTCGGCAAGCAACTCGAGTGGCATTTTACCTTGACGGTCCATTTTGTTGATAAACGTGAAAATCGGGATTCCCCTCATTTTGCACACCTTGAATAATTTAACGGTCTGATCCTCGATTCCCTTTGCCGAATCGATGATCATCACGGCGCTATCAACAGCCATCAGTGTACGGTAGGTGTCTTCACTGAAGTCTTGGTGACCTGGTGTATCAAGAATATTCACACGGAAATCATCATAATCGAATTGCATGACGGAGGATGTAACGGAAATTCCACGTTGTTTTTCAATCTCCATCCAGTCACTTGTTGCATACTTGCCAGTTTTTCTCGCTTTAACTGTTCCGGCATCGCGAATCGCACCGCCAAACAGCAATAATTTTTCGGTCAAAGTCGTTTTCCCGGCATCCGGGTGAGAGATGATTGCGAAGGTCCGACGCGATTGGACCTCATCTTTTAATGTAGTCATAAAATGTTCCTTTCGTTAGTGGAGTCCTTAATGATTTATAAGTGATCTGATTGTATTTTCACATTGGAATGGCAACCTTTCTTTGTATGTAAAACTCTGATCATACACGAGATATGTTCGAAGAATATATCATAAGGCCAAGGCCTTGGCCACGTAGCGTTCATTTCAATCAACCTTACTATTTTAACACGATATGAAGGAAAGATGTAGAGGTGAATGAATCATTGGATGAGGATTTGTTCGGAAGGCAAAACAAAAGACGCCCGATCAGCGCCCCTTTTAACCATTTCTATGGTTTTAAGATTTATCTCGCGGTTTTCATCGCTTTTTGGTTTCGTTTATTTTTCCAGCGCTTCTTGACCTCTTTGAATATGATTGGCGCAGCAAAAATGATGGCTCTTTTTAGAAGTTTTTTCATTATTCATCAGTCCTTTCTTCCTTAACCTTTACCCGCTTGCTTCCTGATGGAAACGTATTTGAGCTATTCTTTTTTTTTGAAACTGCGGCATTGGGTACCTTTTTATCCTTCAAGTTATGGCCGGCCATGGACATTGGCGTTATTTCGTTGTTATATTAATTCCCTTAAAAAGGGTATAAAATACTTCAATTTGTTTTATCCTTATTAAAGCAGGGTATACATTAAAAACCTGTAGAAATATATCCAGCGGAAATTTCCTGGGCCATTTACCTATTATCAAGCATCTTAACAGAGGATTTTTGATAATGTGTGAAATGGATTCTTCCGCCCAAGGAAAAATCCTCACCATTAATTTTTTACATTTTTAGGAGGATTCAACGAATGACAGTAACTGGAAAGGTGAAATGGTTCAATAGCGACAAAGGGTTTGGTTTCATTGAAGTCCCGAATGAGGATGATGTATTCGTACATTTTTCTGCAATTCAGGGTGATGGTTTCAAAACGCTTGATGAAGGACAAGAAGTCGAATTCGAGATTGAAGAAGGCAGCCGAGGGCCTCAAGCGATAAACGTCGTAAAACTGTAATGTATGGAAACAACAACATAGGTCAAATGCAAGAAGAGGATGCCGCCCTTTATTGGGCGCATCCTCTCAGACTGTAGACAAACTCGATAAGAATCGAGTTTGTCTATTTTTTTGGGTTATACAATATGGCCGTTGGTTTCCTCTCCAGGCACTCGCTTTCCGCGGGCGGTCCGGGAGACTCCTCGGCTTTCAGCCTCCGGTGTCTCCTGTGACTCGCACTTCCCGCAGGAGTCTCGTACCTTACGTTCCAACCAACTTTGTTTTACCTTTTTTTTTGGAACAGCTTAAGCGTTAGTTCCTTCTCGAATAACTTTCGGTTCCTTAGCCCTTCTTTCAGTTGAAATGATTCAAGATGAAATCGGGAACATGTTCACCGGAAAAACTCTTGATATCGACCTCTTTGCTAGCTTTATAATGAAAAGCTGCTACGTACTCCCCGTTCCAACCAACTTGAGCATTATCGATGAGCGAATCGATTTCTGACGGGGTGTTTATTTTCAGATTATTCGGATTTTGTTCGATTTGTTGGGCGATCTCCTCTGCTGAAAATGAATTGACAATTTCTGATTCTGGTTTGGCGATCATGACAACAGAGATGTCGCTAGCCATTAGCCGAGCTTCTTCCGATCTCCCAGTTTGTTCCATCCATTTTGAAAACTGAGTGAAAGAGGAGTCCCAATTCATATAAATGATTTTGTTTTTTCCCAAATAAATATCAATCGTAGCAAAATCGCCGATAGAATTCGTCATTTGAGCGAAGGATTGATCATTGAGGTCCTCGGACAGAGCCTGGAAGGCTTCTTGGAGCTGAGGTCCGTCATTGATCGTTACGGATTTATCGACCTGCCCGCTCGCTTTTATTGTTATTTTAGAAACATCTTTAGCTGTCACATTCAACAATTCATTCACCATTTTTTTATATTCACTCGACTCATAAATCTTGGCCAATAGCTGCAGGTACGATCCGTAATTTTGCAAATGGTACTCTCTCGCTAATCGTTTTCCATCCTTGAGTTGATACATGATGAATACGGAGTGGCCGTCATTCCATTCACCAACGGAAACCGTATTTCCCTTTTCGATGATTTGCTGATGCAATAACGTGATCGCTTCCACGTTTTCCTTCTCTTTAAGGAATGTTGGGCCGATATGCGTGATTTCATCTTCAAAATACAAAGGGGAATTGCCAATATAAATTTGGCTGATTTCCTTTTTGTCAGGTATGTTGGACTCATACTGAATCGGATCTATTTTCAATATGAGCGCAAGCGAAAGGATAATCATCGTAAATACTAAATAACCTTTCCATTTAAACTTGATTCGCCAAGTCTTCTGCAGGACGATTTCCCCTATATAATACCCTAATAAAGAGCCGATCACGTATCCGAAGAAAATCCAGCCCATTTTCCCTGTCGTTTCACTAAAATAAAATCCTGAAAACAGCAGCATGCATGTCGTCAAGCCAAATTTGAATAATGGCTTGATCCACGGGAAAACAAAGGCCTGCGAAACATGCTCCATCTTCCTTCTGTGATAAATCACTAACGATAGGGACAAAAAAAGCAAGGTCAACAATGCAAAGAATAATGTTTGAGAGGAGAAAAATGTGATATTCTCCATCTCTGTTGCAGCCAATAAAGGCGAAATTCCATTCAGGTTGGCGTTTAAATAATAATCTGCGGAAAATCCTGTTAATAAAAACTTCAAATTTGCTGTAAACAACACAAATAGGCCCACAGGCAGTGCCAAGAATATATAAGTGAGCAAGCCTTGCAAAGCCGATAACCCCGTTATCATCCCTATAAAAACGGCAACAGAAAAAATGACCGATTCCAAAATAAAAGTGATTCCCATCCAGGACCAAATATCAGCCAGCGTATAAAGTCTTTCGATATCAATGGCAGATTGAAACAAGATTAAAATTGAACCAGTACATATTATGGGCAAGGCTAAGAACGAAAGCCCCATCCCCACCATATGAATAAAAACGGTACGCCTGGTGATGGGTAAACTATGGATAAAGTCCGATGCTTGTTTAATCTGCAAAAAACGGAAGAGAAAGATAGCAAGTAAGACTGGAATGACGATGACCAAGACAAATTGAATCATTTGCTGACTGGAAAAAAGGTTTTCGAATTCCACATAATGATTTTCATTCAAAATAAGAGTCAATATTTCCAACGGCAGGGCAAACATGAGGCCAATGGTGTAGAGAAAGCCAATCCAGCCAGTGCTCCTGAAAATATAGATAATCAGTTCCCTATTAAGCCAGGTTATTCTGGATGACATAACCTATATCCCCCATTTCATAAATGAATATCTCCTCTAAGGTAAGGGGGAGCATATCCAAAATGTCAGGTTGAAACTGATTGAAATGCGCCTTGATACTCGTTTCTTTTCCTTTAACGATGCAGACGATCACACTTCCTTGCCTTTGTTTGTCAAGGATTTGGATTCCGCGGTAAATCCCGTGAGGAATTTTATGTTTAAAAGCAATTTGGACTTTGTGTACATCCGCCTTCAAATCAGCCAGATCCTTTTGGATGACAAGCTCACCATTATGCAAGATTCCTACATGATCGGCCAAATCTTCTATTTCCCGGAGATTATGGGAGGAAATCAAGATCGTCATATCCCTTTCCGCCACATCCTGAACCAATAGCTGCCTCACATTTTTACGCATGACCGGATCAAGGCCATCAAAAGGTTCGTCCAATATCAGGACTTCAGGCATCGTAGAAAGGGCGAGCCAAAAAGCAACCTGTCTTTGCATCCCCTTCGAAAGTTTATGTATTTTATACTGGAGGGGAATCGGAAATATTTCCTGTAACTGATAGAAGCGTTCTTCATCCCACTTCCCATATACACAGCTGTAAAAAACGGCCATCTGCAAAATCGTATAGTTTGCCAAGAAATAAGGCGTATCAGGTAGAAAGAAACAACGGTTTTTCACTTCACGGTTTTCGAATACAGGTGATCGATCAATCAGTACCTCGCCGGCATCCTGAACCAGATTGCCAGATAGCATTTTTAACAGAGTCGTTTTCCCTGCCCCATTGGAACCTAGCAAACCAAAAATGGTACCTTTTCCGATAGTCAAGGAGCAGCTCTTGATTGCCTCCTTCCCTTCATATAATTTACTCACCTGCTTTATTTCGATCATGGGCTCCCTCCTTTGCCAATGGACTGATATCCTTTACCAATCGATGGATTTCATGTTTCTCGATCCCGATATACATGGCTTCAGCAAGCACCTTTTCAAGCTCGTTCCTGATTTTCGCTTCTTTCAAGGAATTCTTGATGGATCTTGGAGGGGCGACGAAATTCCCTTTGCCTGGCACTGTATAGATATATCCGTCAGATTCAAGCTGTTTGTAGGCTTTCTGAATGGTATTTGGATTGATGGTCAATTCCTGGGCCAATATCCGAATCGACGGAAGTTGATTATGTTCCTGTAACACCTCATGAATCATTAGTTCCTTGAACTTGTCCATCAATTGCTCATATAGGGGTTTCCGGCTTTGGACATCCAACTCAATCATCAGCAGCCTCCCTCTTATAGTGGTGTATTACACGTTCTCATACAGTTCATTATAAAACATTATCTTCCA
Source organism: Peribacillus folii (assembly GCF_030271255.1). Classification (GTDB taxonomy): domain Bacteria; phylum Bacillota; class Bacilli; order Bacillales; family DSM-1321; genus Peribacillus. The sequence goes on along the minus strand of NZ_JASJOM010000003.1, from coordinate 33,788 downwards.
ATTTAAAACCATTTTTCCATTACCCACTGGGTCTGATATTCATAAATTCCCATTGTTTTTGTTTAATCTGACGGATAGTGGGGAACTAATGGTAGTAACAATCAAAAAAGGAGATGTTTTCTTTGAAACCATTATATACAGCTACAGTTACCGTACATGGAGGACGCGAGGGACATGTTAAGTCAGAGGATGGGATCCTCGACTTCGATGTCAGGTCACCTAAGGAGCTAGGCGGTTCCGGTGAGAAGGCAACGAATCCTGAACAATTATTTGCAGCTGGCTATGCTGCCTGTTTTGATAGCGCCTTGAATCTTGTTCTGCAAAAGGAAAAGAAAAAAGTCGATACTTCCGTTACATCAAATGTCACAATCGGTAAAGATGAGGAAGATGGGGGCTTTAAATTGGCAGTAAGGCTGGATATTTCCATCCCTGACCTGAGCAAGGAAGAAGCTCAAGACTTTGTCAAAAAGGCTCACGCGACCTGCCCGTACTCAAAAGCGACACGCGGGAATGTCGACGTTACCCTTATTTTGGTATAAGCTCTGAATACAGAAGGAGGGAATGCCCCCGGTTAAAAGGGGACATTCCCTCTTTTCATCTGACCACTTCCATTTTTTTTAATTTAAACAAAAAGACCAGCCCCAATACAGCCATGATGATCAATGACCCCAATGCCAGCCTGCTCGCCAACGTTCCCAAGTCATGAAAAACCAACGTAATCGTCCCATATAATAAGGGCCCAATTATGGAAGAAACCTTTCCTGAGAATGCAAATAATCCAAAAAACTGGCCTCTCTTCTTCTCAGGTGTCAGTTCAATGATATACGTCCTTGATGTCACCCACATCGCACCAAGAGAAACGCCAAACATACTCCCAGCAATCCAAAACCAAAGAGCGGTTTGTGCGAATACCGCGATCAATAATGCGGCCAATAGCAACAGCCCCACATATGTCACGGCAAGCCGAGGTCCCTTGGACTGCGTGATATATCCAAAAAGGAACGATCCGGCGATACTCGATATGGTCGATACCAAGTAGAGCAAAATGAACCCGCTTGACGAAAATCCCACCACTGTCTTGGCATATACAGCCATCATTCCAATCGTTGTCGCAATGGCGTCGTTTAAAAAGAAATAGGCGATCATGAAAGTGAAAATAGAGCGATAAGATCTCATCTCCTTGAATGTTGCCGTGATTTCCTTATATCCGGATATGAACGGTTGTTTCGCTATTTGCGGTTTTGGCGTCTCCTTCACGAAAAAGAACAAGGGAAGGGAAAAAACGAGAAATAAAACCGCGGTGGGCATGAAGGCTTCATGTGAGCTTCCTTTACTGATGAATGGATAGATGGACAGCCCCACAAGCGTTCCCATGTAGCCAACGGCCACCCCAAATCCTGATATAAGCGGCATTTGCTGTTTTGTACCTAAATCGCTCATCATCGTATCATAGAAAACGAGGCTGGAATGATAAAAAAATTTAGCGATGACAAATAATAAAATGACGATTGCCAAGGAAGTCGGAATGCCAAGAAACAACGAATCAAATGATAATCCCCCAAAAACTCCCATAAAAAAAGTGCTCAAAACGGAAATGAGCGTGAAAATCACAATATATTTTTTCATCTTTCCGGTCCGATCGATCATGACGCCAAACAGCGGTGAAAACAAAACAAGAAATAAACTGGCCATTGCATTTGCGTAGGAAATGAAGGTACTGGCAATCTGGTCGAGAACGGCGTTATCCCCTATTTGCTCCTGAAGGAAAAACGGAAAGAAAATCGTATTGATATTAGAAGAAAATATCGTATTGGCAAAATCGTATAAGGCCCAAGAGAGAACCGGAACCGAAAAATATAATCCAAGATTCCCTTTCCACTTTTCAGGTTTGAGTTTCATCTGCTTCCCCCCTTATTATTCTTTTATATGTATTCCATAACTTGCCAATAAATCCTTTTCGTTCTATGGCATTGGATAATATCCCTGCAGAAAATACCTGCTTTTCCCGTACAAAGTAGGTAAAATGACGAAGATGGTCAAACTTATTTTATTTTCTGTAGCACTTGGGTAAAGGATAACGGGGAAGTTTATTTTTCTTACTAAAAGGAGTGTCAAAGGTGATTGGATTTTTCTTGATAATAGTGTTGATCATACTTTTTCTCGTTTACTTTAAGCTGAACGGTTCGAAGGATCCTTGCCATGAGAACTCCCATTTTCAGCCTGCCCCCCTCAAAATTGGACATCGCGGTGCTGCCGGATATTGTCCTGAAAATACAATCGCTTCTTATGAGAAGGCGATCGAATTGGGAGCTGACGTGCTTGAGGTGGATATTCATCTCAGTAAGGATGATGTACTTGTGGTTCATCATGATCCCACGCTGAATCGGACGACAAGCGGTAAAGGAAACGTCCGTGATTACACAGCTGACGAATTAAAGAAATTGGATGCCGGGAGCTGGTATCATTCTCGTTTCAAAAACGAGCGGATTCCTTTATTGAGTGAAGTATTGGAAAGATTCCAGTCAGAAGCTGGTTTCTTGATCGAAATAAAACATCCATCACTCTATCCCGGCATTGAAGCAAGGCTTGCAGAAGAGCTAAGGAAGTTCACCGAAATTACCTCGGTTCATACTCCGGTCATGGTTCATTCATTCGATGCGGAATCCATGAAAAGATTTCACCTGCTGATGCCGGATATTCAAGTCGGAGTATTGATAAAGCGAAAGATCGATGACGAAGCATTAAAGGAAATAGCAAAGTTTGCTGCATTTTTAAATCCAAAGCAAACGATCCTGAATCCAAAGCTTCAGCTGCGTATCCAAAAACATGGGATGAAAGTATTTACTTGGACAGTCAACAATAAACAACGGCTGCGTTTATTCGAGAAGATGAAGGTGGATGGCATCATTTCCGATTTCCCCGATTATTTCTCGGATTGAAACACTTGAAGGAATCAACCTATCCATTGTTCGGTTAGTAAACAAAAGGTTACGGAAACGCCCTCCGTAACCTTTTTTGATTTCAGATTAAAATTGTTGCCCAATGCCTAGAATTGGTTTCCCTCTACGTGAGCCCGCGGAAAGGAGAGGGCAAGGGGTGCAATGGAATGCTCATCCTACAGACCTTTCGATAAAAAACAAACACCTCGTAAACGTCTAACACTTTCGGAGCCATTCGCTTACCTTACACATGCCGCCCGATGCGGTATGTTTTACTAAAAGCATTGAAAGGCCTGTATTTCACTTGCATCGGTTCCATAATAAGACCATCTCTGCTGACTATTTCTCCATCGGTAGCCCGCAACGGAATTATAGCCTACATACGTGGGGTAAAACCAAAACGAGCGGCCATTTCTTAACCACACATAAGTATTTTGATAAAGGCACCCTTTCATTGAACCTGGATCTATGGCATTAAGCATCCCTCCAGTAAGCTTTGGAGTGAATAAAGGCGGCGCCATATATGGCGGTCCCCCTCCCCCCTGTGGCGGTTTTGGCTGCCCTCCGCCATGATATGATTCAGACGGACCAGGGGGGCCAGGCATCCTTTTCTCCCATTTGTCCCCAACTGGATATGAGTACTTTTCGTTGTGCTGCGGGTGTACATCCTGATAAACATCATTTCCAGATTGGTCATAGTGTTGATGCTGCTCGAACGAATCGTACGGTTTCATCCATCTTCACCTCATGATTGAACTTCTTTTTATTCTTATGTAGTTGAATGATTGTATGTGCAAGGGGAGCCTCCAATCATTCATACTTCTGGAATATCCATGTGACTTTCTCATCAACTTCATCGGAGTGAAAAAATTCCCTGTTTATTTTTTGAAAATATCCCTATATTTTTTGACATCATTGCATTAGAATTTGATATAGTGTTCTTAATGAATTACACTCAGTATGACCAGATTAAAATTTAACGGTCAGCTATTACGACATTTTCTTATCCTAGAAAAAACGAGGGATTCCTATGTGGGAATTATTATTAGAATTCGATTATCAAACCGTTCGTCATGCGGTATGGGCAGGTTACTTGTTGACCTTTGTCTTTCCACTGGCGGCGTTTTACTTCTTAAATAAAAAACAAGCTCACTTGAATGATAAATATCAAGCTTCCGCCCACTCCAATCAAAGTAAATCCCCTGTCAATATAGGCAGCTCGTTTGATTGGCGCGGTGCACAGCGCTTTTTCACATTTATCCGGCAGAAGGATTCACCTGATGATTCCGATGAGCCAAGCCTCCTACTCATTGTTTAAATAATAACAATTCGAGGAGGAATTATTTTGAAGAAGAAAAGCGCGTTACTCATTTCGGTACTGATCCTGGCAACGGTTCTTTTGTCTGGCTGTTCTGCAGCTGCAAGCGGGCCATTCCATACAGGTCTGGTCAATCCTATGACAAAAATGCTTGAATTCAATGCAAATTTATTCGATGGTAACTATGGATTGAGCATCATCATGATGACCTTTTTCATCCGTCTTGTCCTGCTTCCGTTGACTGCCAAGCAATATAAAACACAGCTCAGCATGAAAACGAAGATGAATGGGCTAAAACCTGAAATGACAGCCATTCAACAAAAAATAAAAGAAACGAAAGACCCGGCTAAACAAAAGGAGCTGCAGCAGGAAATGATGCAGCTTTACCAAAAGCACGGAGTCAATCCGTTAAACATGGGCTGTCTGCCACTTTTAATTCAAATGCCGATCTTGATGGGCTTTTATTATGCAATAAAAGGATCCCATGAAATTGCTACACATAACTTCCTTTGGTTCAGCCTTGGCCAGCCGAATATTGCCATGGCGATTATCGCTGGTGTCATCTATTATTTCCAATCGGTCATTTCCATGAGACAAATGCCCGAGGAACAGCAGAAACAAATGAAGCTGATGAGCCTGCTCTCGCCAGTGATGATTTTGTTCATTTCTTTTTCCGCCCCTGCCGCCTTGCCATTATATTGGTCAATCGGCGGATTATTCATGATCGCTCAGACGATTGTCCTGCAACGCGTTTATAAAAAAGACCATGTCAATGTCCCTGCCGGGAACAAGACGGTCATCAAAAAAAGCTGATCCACGGAAAACCGTACCCTCGAGCGGCCGCTCAAGTATAAGCTGTTTTGCGGGGTACGTTTCCCTATAATCAGCGTAAATAAAAGAACGTGCACTCCGCAGGGCGAAGTGCACGTTCTTTTATTTTTTTGATAAGCGATTGCTGGAAACTCTTTGAAAAAACTGCTCTACATATTCGAAATCCGTGTAGAAGAAAAGTAACAGGTCCCCAGGCTTTGAAGCCTCCCAAGCGTTCACGAATGCATCCAACTCATTCAGAACTACCTTGGCCCTATCTTTCTGCAGCCCTGCTTTTACGGCCGCTTCTTGAAGCAGCTCGGCTACTTCATACTGCTTCCTTCCCCGTAAATCATCGTCTTCCTTAATGATGAAAAGATCCGAATGCACGGCCGCCACCTTGGCAAGCCTGATAAGCTCTTCATCAACACGATCTCCAGGGCCGGCCAAAACGGTAATCAGCCGATTTCTGTGGTAGGCATTCACCGTTTCGTATATGGCCTTCAATCCCGCTTCATTATGGGCATAGTCGATGATGATCGTTCGCTCGTTCAATTTCTTTAGGTTAAAGCGTCCTTTTGACAAGTTGGCATCTGGCATAAATGTGACAGCCTTCTTTCGTAGCACTTCCATGGAAACTCCTTGTGAATGGGCTGCAGCCAGTGCCTGAAGCAAATTGGCGATATTATGTCGGGCCATCCCTGAAATCGTGATCGGAATCAAGGAGCATTCCATGAACGGCTGCGTGACACCAGCTGATGAATGAAAAATCATGCCTTGTCCATTAACGAACCAAACCGTTTGTCCGCGCTTAATCGCTTCCTCCACAATTGGCTGCTTAGCGTCCGTCGAAGTATAAATGACTTCCCCATCGGTATATGCTTCCATTGCGGCCACCTTGGGATCATCGGCATTCAGGATACAATACCCCGTCTTCAGAACGACTTCGGCTATCAGTCGTTTTAATTTCACAAGATCCTCCATCGTATCCATTCCATCACTGCCAAGGTGGTCTTCACTCACATTCGTAATGACTCCCACATCACATTGGCGAAAGGCCAGGCCTTCACGCAATATTCCTCCTCGTGCCGTCTCCAAAACCGCTGCGTCCACTTCCGGATGGGCCAAAACCATCCTTGCACTGATAGGGCCGCTGCAATCACCTTGATCCAATACCTCTTCCCCTATATAAACGCCATCGGAATTCGTCATACCAACCTTGGTTTTATCAGTTGAAAGGAAATAATGGATCATTCTTGTGGTCGTCGTTTTTCCATTCGTTCCCGTCACTGCGATGATCGGTATGGCTGCATCTTCCCTGGACGGGAATAAATAATCGATAATCGCTTTGCCTACATCCCTTTTTTCCCCTTCACTCGGGTAATGATGCATCCGGATTCCCGGGGCGGCATTCACTTCAATGATCGCCGTCCGTGAATGATCGAGCGGCATTGAAATATCCTCACAAATAAAATCGATTCCGGCAATATCCAATCCAATCGCCTTTGCAGCTCCAATCGCCATCTTCTTAATGGTGGGATGCACCTGTTCCGTTACATCAATCGCTTTACCGCCAGTCGAGAGATTCGCGTTGCCGGCAACTTGGACCAGCTCCCCTTGCTTTGGGATCGAATCAAGTGTCCGATTCGTTTTTTCCAAGTAGCATGTCACGGTATGTGTCAACGGAATTTTAGACATTGGCTTTTCATGTCCTTCGCCCCGCAAGGGATTACCGTTTTCCTTTTCTATCAATCTGCGTATCGTTTCTTTTCCGTTTCCAATTACATATGGCGGAAGCCTGAGACTGGTCGCAATAAGCTTTCCATTAACGATGAGCATACGATAATCATGGCCTTCAATATGCCGTTCGACGATATACTTCTTTACATACGCTTCCAGACAATTGATGACATTGAAAAGTTCATCCTTATTCTTGATATGGGTGATGACACCCTGTCCCTGCCTCCCGTTATAAGGTTTTATGACGAGCGGAAAACCAATCCTGTCTGCCGCGTCGAATATGCCCTCGATCGAGTCTGCCATTACCCCTTCAGGAACCGGCAGGCCGCATCCTTGCAAGATCGATTTGGTTAAAGATTTGTCACAAGCATTTTCGACGGCTATATTCGAAGTTTGGCTTGAAATGGTCGCCTGGACATACTTCTGCCTTGAACCAGTTCCTAATCTCAGTAAACTATCATCGCCAATTCGCTCGACAGGGATGTTCTTTTCCTGTGCTGCCTTAAATATCGCTTCTGTACTTGGTCCCAATTTATTTTGATAATATAGATCCTCTATTTGTTTTACATAGACTTGGACATCTATCTCTTCGTCTTCATTCAGGATGGCTTCCGCGATTTCCTTTGCAGCCAAGAAAGCTTGAAGACCCGATTGGGGCTCTTTGTAGTCAAAGGTGACCTGATAATGTCCCTTCTTTCCCATCATGATCGTTTTTCCGCGGATGACATCAATTCCTGCCAAGTTTTGAAGCTCGATCGCCATATGCTCCAAAATATGACCCATCCACGTACCTCGGTGCAGCCTCTCGGCAAAGCCTCCCTTATACCCTTTGGAGCAAGTATGGCACCCGATATTCGGGAGCGTTTCCAACAATTTTTCATTGAATCCTGGAATCGTATCGGAAGGTCTTTCTTCCAGTCCCTCCAAATCCAATTCAATGCAGATCGTCGGTGTATATGCAAAATAATTGGGTCCTTTTAAGTAACGGACTCGATTGATTATCATGGTTGGATCCCCTTTTTCATCAACATTTTCCTGGTTGCCAGGTCAAAACGATAGCCCCTTGTAAGTGCATGAAGGCAGAATCCCGAAAGAGTCAGCTCTTCACTTCCATTTTCGGAGGTCGTGACATGGATATAATCACTTTCACTGCCATCAAGCACCAAGACTTCATGTTGCCCGAAGACTTCAAAAAGCCCGTCCTTAACTAAAATGGCGGTATTTTCATCAATGCCGATCCCAAGCAACTCCTTGTTTACCGCTATGGCACTTAAAAGGCGGTCGAAGCGTCCGCGCTGGGAAAAATGCTGATCGATCAGCAAACCATCAAGGAAGCCGAAACCGATTCCAATCTCGACCTTTAACTTATCATCATTGAGCATCGTGTCGGCAGCGACAATCATATGCTTACCAATGATGGAGGCACCCGCACTTGTCCCGGCTATCACCATTCCTTGGTGCCATGCCTTGGAAAGGGCTTTGTGAAACTTGGATTGCCCGATCCGTTCAGACAGGCGGCTCTGGTTGCCTCCAGTTATGAAAAGGGCGGAAAGAGATTTCAGCTGTCCGCAAATGAAGGGATCATCTGCATCCTCCCTCGAATCCAGCTTGATCACTTCCACCCTGTCTACTCCTAATGCACTAAAGATCTTGATATACTGATTGCTCATCTCTTCAGGAATTTCACTTGCAGTAGGCAGTATCCCAATCCCGCCATCGGAACGACGGAGAGCAAGCTCGACAAATTTATTCAACACTTCACCTTCAAGGCACTTATCCTCGGCACCGCCAATGATAAGCAATTCACCACAATTCATTCTTTATACTCACCCTTACTTCATTAATTACTCTTTTCAAAACACATAATGACTAGTATGGCATCTTGAGTCAATATTCATTCATTAAATTGGCAAACTGCAGAATTTTGTTTAACTTAATGAAAAAAGAGGAAAAGTATTAGAGTAAAAAATAAAAGGAGTGTGCGAAGATGAGCCAAAGCCAATTAAAAGAAAAAGTATTGAATATCCTCAGTGATTCCAAGACAGGAGTTTTATCATCTGTAGAAAATAACAAACCACATTCACGCTATATGACATTTTTTAACGACGATTTGACTTTATACACACCATCGAGTTCCGAAACTGAAAAAATTGATGAAATCGAAAAAAACCCTAATGTCCATATCCTGATCGGCTATGAAAATGAAGGGTTAGGGGATTCTTACTTAGAAATTTCAGGCACATCGAAAGTGAGCGATTCACAGGAACTGAAAGATAAATTATGGAATGAGTCATTTGAACATTGGTTTGAAGGGCCGAATGATCCCAACTATATCATTTTGCAAATCAAGCCTGAAAGCATCCGATTGATGAATAACAATGGCGAGCCGCCTCAAGAACTATCCTTATAAAATGGAATAATCTTCACCGATTTATTTTGGCCACCTAAAAACCCCACACTCTTATCCACGGAGTGCGGGGTTTTTAATGTTTACATCATTTCTGATTCCACATAATGCAAAATCAGGTTGGCCGTATGTTTTAATGATGAAAGGTGAGTCCGCTCAAAGGCATGGGATGCATCGATGCCCGGTCCAATCAAGCCGTGGACGACATCATGGCCGGCGCGGATTGCAGCGGAAGCATCAGAACCATAATAAGGATATATATCGACACGGTAGTCGATCGCATTTGCCTGGGCAAGTGCGACAAGATACTGGCGCAATCGATAATGATATGGACCTGAAGAATCTTTTGCGCAAATTGAAACACTGAATTCATCCGTCGCTTGTCCATCACCGATCGCTCCCATATCGACCGCCAGATATTCAACTGTCTGCTCAGGGATATTGGAATTACCGCCATAACCGATTTCTTCGTTGTTTGATATCAGGAAATGGGTCGTGCAGGCCAATTTTATTTTGTGCTCAGAAATGAGGTCAACGATATGAAGCAGGATGCCGACGCTTGCTTTATCATCCAGATGCCTTGATTTCAAAAATCCTGATTCTGTGACTTCCACTCTTGGGTCGAAGGAAACAAAATCACCAACGGAAATCCCCATCGCTTCCATTTCCGCTTTCGTTTTCACGACAGCATCTACCCGGACTTCCATTGTCTCCTCATCGCGCTTGGCATCCCCGGCATTTTTATAAACGTGTACGGAGGTTTGATTGATCAATATCGTCCCTGTGATGATTGTCCCGTCAGCCGTATGGATTTTACAATATTCCCCCTCCACTGAATTCCAGCGGAAGCCGCCAATCAGCGTCAATTTAAGGCGGCCATTCGGCTTGATTTCCTTAACCATCGCTCCCAACGTATCGACATGTGCCGTCAACAAGCGATGTCTGCTGTCATCCTCGCCCTTTATGGAGGCAAGTAATGCCCCTTTATTGGTGATCTCGAATGGAACCTTCCTTTTTTCCATGAATTCGGCCGCGTATTTGATCGCTTCCTCCGTATACCCGGAGGGGCTTGGTATCGTCACTAACTCTTTTATGTATGATACGATTTCTTTTTCGTTGATCATGTATATCTCTCCCTTCCTATATATTATAGCTTTCCCTGCCAGCTTTTAACATACAAAGGACCGTCAAAGGACGGTCCGATCACTTCACCTACATATGGGCCAGCACCGGCATGATTGCCAGTACCACTGTCGTAATCCCGTATAAAGCGGTATTCTCCATATTCATTTGCCTTTTCCGATTATCCCGCCAAACTCTATATCTGCTCATATCTTCACTGCTCATAAGAACCCTCCTCGATGATGAAAGTTCGTCTACTATTTTAACGGTCTTTGCTTGTTGGACATTTCCTTCATAAATTCCAAGAAGGCTATTCGCTTTTCATCCGGATAAGCAACGATGTCGGCAATGATTTCGTCTTCGAGTGGCTTCAATATTCTGCCTACCGATTCAGTAAACAATATTTCTAACTCTCTCTTTGTTTCATTAGGATTTCTCACTTCCATCCAAATCACCCTTCCAATTAATTACTATTATCTATATAACCGTAATGCAGCTCCTCGAAACGCAAAAAAATCGGCCGCCAATAAAGGCAGCCGATTGGATATTATTTTGCTTCTTCCGTGACACCGACATTGAACCATTTATATTGGCGCTCCGCAAGGTAATCATACCCAGAGACACGTTTATTCACGCCCGTTGTAGTGTAGCGGAACAAGGTTGGGATAATTGGGACTTCTTCATGGATCAATTCTTGCCACTCATTGTACGTATCAATACGATATTGATCATCAAAGGCATCCTCTGAAATCCCTTTCGCCAGAAGCTCGTCATTTTTATCATTCACCCAGCGGGTATAATTGAATGCGGCAGATCTTGACCAAAGGCCGGATGGATCTGGATCGGAAGCGACACCCCATGCAGCTTGATAAATATCCACATCTTCGTTATCCTTCTTCAATAGATCGTAGAATGAATTGAACTCATGAAGACGTCCGTCAAGCAATTCAACGTCTAATCCAACATCCCGCCATTGTTGAATGTAATACCTGGCAAGCGGTTCAGCAATATCCCCGCCGCTCATGGAAGCGAAGTTGATTTTGAACTCTTTTCCATCTTTGTCTTCACGAAGACCGTCATTATTCGTATCCACGAATCCTGCTTCATCCAAAAGTTCTTTTGCTTTTTTAGCGTTATATTCATATGGCTTAACGTCTTTATTGTTGTACTTGAAGTTAGGCGTAATAACTGAATTGGCCGGGAACCGAAGACCTTTATACATCTTCTCGCCGACTTCTTTATTATTGATGGCATATGCCATTGCCTGACGAAGGCGTTTATCTTCGAATTTAGGATTGTCCATAATATTTTCTGATTTTTTCGCATCATAATGACCGAACTTGAAACCGATATAGGTATAAGCTAGATCGACTTTGCCTAATAGTTCCACGTTGTCCAATGCTTTAGCCTGGTCATATTGGTCAGCAGAAATACTAGCTACATCAATATCCCCATTTTCCAGTGACTTAACAGCTACAGACGGATTCACGACCTTTAACGTAACACTGTCCAGCTTAGGCGCTCCTCGGTGGTATCCTTCAAACGCTTCGAACTCAACTGCTTCGCCTTGAACGATTTTCTTCACTTTGAATGGGCCAAACCCGATTGGGTTTTTCCGGATTTTATCCGATGATTCCAAATCGGCAATCGGAACATCTTTTAAGTATTCTTTATGGAGCGGATATGTCCATAGGCCTGTCGTTACGGATGGATTGGCTTTCTTGAATGTGAAGGTGATTTTCTTACCATCTGCTTTTATACCTGAAATGCTATCCGCTTTTCCGGCATGGTATTCTTCCATACCTTCAATTAAAGCCATTTGTTCATCATAGCGCACACCTTTATAATCCTTGCTGCCCATCACAAGGTATGCATATTCTAGATCGGCTCCAGTCACAGGCTTGCCATCCTGCCAATTGACGTTATCTTTAATCGTCAGAGTTACCGTTTTTTTATCGTCTGAAATTTCATAGGAAGCGGCACCGTCATTCGTGAATACGTAGTTTTCATCCGTATCCAATAAATCTTCGTCAAAAAAAGTGATAACTTGATTATCGGGGTCGCCTTGATAGAAAACTTTATTCAAGATCCCTTCGAACGGTGTATCGGATACCAACCCATATGTCAGATGCCCGCCTTTGATAGGCTCTCCCTGATTAGTCGTCTTTGTCGGGAATTTAGAAGCATCAACCTGTTCGACCGTTCTCCCCTTTTTCTCATTCGTAGACGATTTCTCGGTATCATCCGAACATGCAGCAAGCAGTAGAGATGAAATAGCCAATGCACTTAATACTTTAACATAGCCTTTGATCTTCATATCAAACACTCCCCTTTTTTATCCTCTTCTTTGTCTTGCATCGGCGGCGCGCTTTAGCGCTTGGCCAACAAAATTTATACTCAGCATCAGCACTAAAATCATGAGTGATGCGGGTACCCAAATCCACCATTTGTTTTCCAGAACATCCGGATTTCGAGCATAACTGATGAGCGTCCCAAGACTCGGTGTGCTCTCCGGAAGGCCGAACCCCAAGAAAGTCAAACTCGATTCCAGGCCAATATTGCCTGCCAGGTTCAAAATGAAATTCACGATGATTAGTGAACTGACATTGGGCAGAAGCTGAAAAAGGATGATCTTCCAATGCGGCGTGCCCAGAGTCTGTGAGGCATGGATATAGTCCAGCTCACGTTCTGACAATGCCTTGGAACGGATCAGCCTCGCCTTTCCTGTCCATAAAAACAGCGTCATGATCAAGATGAACACATACACATTGAATACCGGTACAATCGTCACTACCACAATGATGAACATCAATTGCGGCAGGGCAATCACGAAATCGATGACACGCATGATCACATTATCGGTCGCACCGCCGAAGTATCCGGCAAGCAGTCCAAATGACAACCCGATGATCGCCGTGAATAAAGTGATGAACAAGCTAATCGTGAATGAATTTCTTGTACCTACAATTAGCTGCCCGAATACATCACGTCCGCCATAATCGGTTCCAAGCCAATAATCGGAAGACGGCTCCATATAAATGGAGAGGAAGTCGACCTTGGCAATTTCCTTGGCATCCATGAAGAAAGCTGCACCATAAACAAAAATCAAGATAGCTGCCAATATAATCAATGAGCCCATGGCAAGCTTGTCTTTCTTGATTTCCTGCCAGATGATTTTCATGCCTGAGGGGCTCGCATCCTGGACTTGTATGTTCTTTCCTGTTTCTACCTTTAATTCCATACGACTCACCCCGCTCCTATTCTATCCGTATGCGCGGATCGACCGCACTAAGTATGATGTCCGAAAGAAGTGTGCCAAGCAGCGTGGCAAATCCCGTCATCATGACGATTGCCGTGACGACGCTGAAATCACGCAGACTCACTGAACTGAGGAAAAGCTGGCCAAGACCCGGATAACTGAAAATGGTCTCGATTATGACAGAGCCGCCGATTAAACCGGTAATTTCATATCCTAAAAATGCCGCAATCGGCAAAAAGGAATTTCTCAGGATATGCCGTGAATATACGTTAGATTCAGGCACTCCCTTAGAACGGGCTGTCCTGACATAATCCTTGATTTTGTTATCGATGATTTCATTTCGTAGGTATTGGATTGTGCTCGTCGTGGCAATCAATGCCGTACTTAATGCAGGCAAAATCACATGATTGATTTTACTTACGAAATAGGCCAATGTCCCTTCCTCCACCTTGGAGTCGACACTGCCTCCAGATGGGAACCAATCCAGGGCAAAACCGAAAATGAATAACATGATCAAAGCAAAGATGAAAATCGGTGTGCCGAAGCCAAGATAACTATAGCCGGTAACCGATTTGTCGATCCAGGTATCGTTATACCTGCCGCTCAGTATGCCTAACGGGATCGCCAGCATATATGTAAAGATCAGCGTGACAAACGCCAGGAATACCGTGTTCCATAGCCTGTCCTCGATAACATCCGTCACCGGTGTTTTATGCGTATAGGAAATACCAAAGTCCCCTTGTACAGCATTCGTCGCCCACCTTGCATATTGTTGATACCAAGGATCATTCAATCCCAGCTCTTCCCTGATTCTGTCAAGCTCCGCAGGATTGGCCCTAGGGTTAATTTCCTGACCTGAGAGCGCATCTCCCGGCATGGCCTTTGCCATCATGAAAACGATGAGGCTCAATAAAAACAGCTGCGGGATCATAACTAAAAAACGTCTGAGGATAAACTTCCACATATTCCTTCCGCCTCCTTATAGTAATGCGACTCTATGGGTCGAAGAGATCGGCTTCAAATCATAGGCCCTGCCATTCTCATCGAAAAATGTTGAATAAGATGACTCGTATTCCGCCGTAAGTTTTCTTCTGAGCTTCACCTTTTCCCCGCGAACTTCCGGCTCTAAATCAGGAATGGCGGCAATCAGGCGTTTCGTATAGATATGTTGGGGATTTTCATAGATTTCATCGCTTTTGCCTTCCTCTACCAATCTACCGCGATACATGACCCCCATCCGGTCACACATATGCCGGATGACACCTAGATCATGGCCGACGAATAAATATGTCAAATTGAATTCCTGCTGAAGATCCTGAAGAAAATTCAGCACTTGAGCTTGCACGGAAACATCCAGCGCCGATACCGGTTCATCCGCAATGATCAATTTAGGTTTCAATGTCAAAGAACGGGCTATCCCGATCCGCTGGCGCTGCCCCCCAGAAAATTCATGTGGATATTTATGGATTGATTCCGGACTGAGCCCTACCTTATCCAGAAAGTCCTGAACGATCTTTTTTTCCTCTGCCGGTGATAGCCGTTCGAAATTTCTCAGCGGTTCGGCAATGATGTCCAGTACCCGCTTCTTCGGATTCAATGATGAATACGGGTCTTGAAAGATCATTTGGATATCTTTTCGGAATGGTTTAATCTCTTTTCTACTTAAGCCTGCTAAATCCCTGCCTTCAAACAGGATTTGTCCCGATGTCACATCATTCAGTTTAACAACCGCCTTACCTGTCGTAGACTTGCCGCTGCCCGATTCACCGACCAAACCATATGTTTCCCCTTGCTGCAATTCAAAGGAAACACCGTCCACTGCCTTTACATGATCGACCACCCTTCGAAAAAATCCGCCCCTGATTGGGAAATGCACTTTTAAATTATCTACTTTGAGTAATGTCATGGGTCGATTCATCTCCTTCAGCTTGGAAATAAAAATCTTGATAGCAGGTGCACCGTACGAAATGACCCTCGGCCACTTCGTGAAGCTGAGGCCTCTGTTCATGTGCCATCTTAGGAATCCAAGGAATCCTGTCTTGGAAACGGCATCCAACCCGGTCCATTTTCGCAATGGATGGGACGATTCCCTCAATAACATGCAAACGGTTCTTCTCATGTGTTGCCGAAGGAATAGAATTCAGCAATGACCTCGTATACGGATGAAGCGGATTGTTGAATATTTCCTTAACGCTCCCCGTCTCCACTACCTGGCCCGCATACATGACAATGATCCTATCAGCAACCTCTGCCACGACGCTCAAATCGTGTGTAATCAAAATGATTCCCATCTTTGTCCTGCTCTGGATATCCTTCAGCAAATCGAGTATTTGCGCTTGAATCGTGACATCCAGCGCTGTCGTGGGTTCATCGGCAATGACAAGAGCAGGGTTGCAAGCAATGGCAATTGAGATCATCGCCCTTTGCCGCATTCCGCCCGATAGCTCATGCGGAAATTGCTTGTACGTCCGTTCAGGATAAGGAATTCCCACCTGGGTTAAAAGTTCGATCGTTCGTTTCTTTTTTCCATCCTTGGAAAGACTTGTATGGTAATCAAGGTTTTCCTCGATTTGTTTCCCGATCGTCATGAGCGGATTCAAAGCCGTTAAAGGTTCCTGGAAGATCATCCCTAATTCCTTGCCGCGGACTTTATTCATTTGTGTATCATTCAACGTCAGCAGGTTCTGCCCGTTATAATTTATGGTCCCTTCGGATTTAGTCCTTTGTTTATTATGTAGCTGCATAATGGATAAGGCCAATGCACTCTTACCACAACCGGATTCTCCAACAACGGCTACAATTTCATTTTCGTTCACCGTAAACGAAACATCATCCACAGCAGCATGATAGTTGCTTCCGATCCGGAATGAGGTTGTCAGGTTCTCTATTTTCAGAATAGCTTTATTCATCCGTGCTCCCCCTAAACTATTTTATCGGGAAAATAATTAATCTTCTGATAATTAGTTAAGATTTTAATCAATTTTTTACATTTACACAATAGCTTTTATGCAAAATAATTACATTTTTTTATCTTTTTATAACTTTAGGAATAATTTTCTGGTATAAAAAATCATTTCCTTTATAGCTGTTATACAGTAAAGTTATGAAGTTAGATAAGATGCTCGGAATAAATGTATTCTAAATCACTATTTCAAAATATAAAAATTGATAAATAATGGAATTGATTGAAAAACTATGGCCATTGGCCCTGACTAAAGAACTCGACTTAATATTTTAATATTTCAGAAAAATTAGTCCGAAGGTAGGATAGACATATATCGAGTATTCTTTCATATATATTTCAAGACAATAAAAATGTGTTGAATGGCATTGGAGGAAATGAAACCTTTTTAAAAACGATTCGTATGATACTGTAGAAGATAATTGATGAGGTGAAAAAAATGTATTCACAAACTGTACAAACCTATATGCCATCCGTGATGCGGACGTTCGCTTTATCACTGGCCATTTCAGTATTGGGAATGGCCATAGGCACCTTTGTACCACCAGCCTTGTTCCTTCCATTAGCGATCTTGGAGATTGCCATGCTGATTGGTGCATTCATCATGCGGAGGAAAAAAGCAATCGGATACACCTTTCTGTATAGCTTCACGTTGATTTCCGGGATCACCACCTATCCGATCATCGCTCATTACCTGGCTGCCGCAGGTGCGAATGTTGTGATTTTAGCCGGTGTAACGACGACAGTGGTATTCGGAGGTCTGGCTCTTTATGCAACGACCACCAAAAGGGACCTTTCTTTCTTGGGCGGGATGCTCTTTGCCGCTTTGCTCGCCTTGGTGGTCATCGGCATTTTCAATATTTTCTTTCCATTAAGCTCGACAGCCATGCTGGTCTTTTCATTTATTGGGATACTCGTTTTCAGTGGATATATCCTATATGATTTCAATCGAATGAAACATTACGGTGTAACGGCCGAGGAAGTTCCTCTCATGGCCTTGAATCTTTATCTTGACTTCATTAACCTGTTCATAAATATTTTACGCTTTTTTGGTATTTTGGCAAGTGATGACTAGTTCCGATCAAAGACGCCTGGTGGCAGCCAAGCGTCTTTTTACGTTCATCCCCGACTATGATATAGCATATACCGCAGGACAAAAAGACCAAATCGCTTTTGATTTGGTCTACCAGCGTCGGCCGCCGCTTAGCGACCCTATAAAATGGGGCAAAGGTTAATGTGTGCGATGAAATCAAAAAGGTTTCGGAAGAGGGAACCTCTCTGAAACCTTTTGTCTGCGTATTGGGCAGAAATCATTCAATGATTGGTATCATCTTTATATAAACCTGGGTTCGATTGTTCGGTCCACGGCAGCTTCACTCCAAAGGTACTGGCAATGAACTGTGTATCTTCTCTTCTTTTTTTCCTTATTTGCGCCCGTTGCTTTGCCGATTCATTCAGATTCACTTCCATTTCGGTTTCAGGAACCAAATGCGGAACAGGAATCGGTTTCCCTTGTTCATTGATGGCGACAAAGGTCAAAAAGGATATGACACATAAATTTCGGTCTCCTGTAACTAAATCCTCAGCAATCACCTTTACGATGATTTCCATGGATGTTCTGCCCGTATAAGTCACGAAGCTTTCAAGACAAACTGCATTTCCTTCGTGAATAGGGTGCAGGAAATCAACCGAATCAGTAGAGGCGGTAACTACGTTGCTTCTTGCATGACGCATGGCGGATATGGCCGCTACATCATCAATATATGCCATTAGCTTGCCTCCGAACATCGTACCAATGTTATTTGTATCGGGAGGGAGGACAAGGCTTGTTTTAATGACCAAAGAGTCCCGGCAATGCTTTATTTCTTCCATGGTGACTGCACTCCTTCATTCATGTCTGATTTCTCACTAGTCCACTTTATCTAATTCTCGTCTGTAAAGCAATATACATGCTTATTTTCCCGCTTCGCGTCCACACGATCCGAGGAGGAAAATGAGCTGATCAACTTCACTGCCCTTCAGGCTGACTGCCCTGCTGCAGCTCTCTCAAACTCAGGCCGAATGTCATTTGCAGATGTGGATAGTCCTTGAACCCTGGCCAATCCCCTCCCCATTCGAAACCTAAACCTTTAGCAATGGTGACGACTTCCATCCAATCCGATCTCCCATTATCATTTCCGTCATGGTCCATGTCCCAAATCGCCTCGCCTTTCTTGTTAAGGAGGGCAAAATCTATCGCCAAGCCAAAATTGTGAAGCGACTCGCCGCCTTTTGCATATGTTACGATATTCCCCTTACTTAATCGGCCCTTTTCATACAATTCATTTTGTTCTTCCAAAGAACGATATCCTGCCGTAATGATGATAGGGATTCCTTTTTCGTTAGCCCGTTGAATGAGCTCTTCCTTTTTTTCAGCGACGATTGGATGCAGCTCATCAGCCAGTTTAATTTCGTCTAAATCAGGGGGAATCATATTCTTGTACAAGACAACCGCCAACAGTCCGAAAAAAAACAAGACCAGACTTGCCTTTACCCAGTTAGCTTTCACAGTACACCCTTTCTCTAAAGTGAAAAACTCAACCACGGGGGGATGAGTTTTCCTTCTTTTATAATTTAGACTTTAGCTCTTCAATTTGCAGCAAATGCCTTTTTTCATGTAAGCCCACGAACGGGATCCATTGCTTCAAGCTTAGATCCTTGAATAACGGATGAGGAAATGACTTTTGCTCAAGATCATTTTCATCTGCACTCTTGACGAGTTGAATCAATGCATTGCGTGATTCGGCCAACTTCCCCTTAACCTCTTGCAAGGTTTGGAATGATTCGGAGGGAACAACATATGAAGGTGCTTCTACCTTCACTTCACGATTCACAGTAAGCTCGATTGGCTTATCCGCTGCTGGTATCCTCTCATCACTTTTCAATTTATCAGCAATACTCTTTGTAATGGCTCGCTCCATCAAATATAAATGATCCAATACTTGGATAATGCTCCAACGGCCTTTTTCAGGATGGGCATTCAGCTGTTCATCCGATAGCCCGTTGACTGCGTTCAGAACGTCTTCCCTGATTTTTTCATTTTGATTCATGATTAGCATCTCCTCTTATAAGCCTGATTAACCTCCAATAATTATTTCATGTTCTATAGTAATGTGTAAAATAATAACACTTATGACATGGGGAAAACCTACATAGGTAACAAGTACCTCTTTAATGTTTGGGGCGTTGTTTGAATTTCAAGAGACTGTAAAAAGTGTATCTGCATTCTTTGACTTTCATTTAAAATCATAGCTGGCCAAAATACGATTCGTGATGAGTGAATACCCTTTTTCATTCGGATGAATCTCGTCACTGAAATATTCAGCTTTCTTTTTCTTTTTAAATAAATCATCGGTGGGAATGTAAATCAGCCTTTTATCCCTTTTCACTACAGCCTTGATGGATTGGTTATAATCCTTGATGTGCCCTTCAATGTTCTGGTTGTCAATGATCGGGTTATACAGGCCAACCACCAGGATATCAGCCTTATCATTTTCCTTTAGAAGTGTTGAAGTGATCTGATTCAGATGATTGATATATTCCTTCTTGCCTTCGTTGATTTTCCGATCGTTTATTTTCGTCAACTTACCTCCATTACTGTTGATGAAGTCATTCGTGCCAATATAAACGATGAATACGTCAGCTTTGTCCAGTTTTGTTTGAATGCGGTATTCACTGAGCTGTTTGATGACGCCATCCGTTTCCTGCCCTTTGATCCCATAATTCCAAAAACTAACCTTTAGATCCGACTCAGGGCTGTTCAGTTCATCCCTTAAGCCTTTAACATAGCCCTCTCCATGCTTATCTCCTTTACCGTATGTCAAAGAGTCGCCAAAGGCCATGACCCTTTCTACACGGTTCGACTCCGCTTCCTGATATTGGTATACGATAAAACATATAATGATGACAATCATTAAAATTCCTGTTATTTTTTTCATTTCTTTCTCCTTTTGTCCTTTTTCTAGAAGCATTTTATATGTTACATACCCAAAAATGAGCATAAGTAACAATAAACTTGCATTGGAGAATAATGAGGAGAAAGTGTATGATAATATAAAACTTTCAGATGATTCCACGATATTACCAAGCGATGAAATGGGCACTTCTGGATGTTGAAAAAAAGTAATGGATTGGGGAGTTAATGATGAACGAATACATACAATTCAGAGAGGCTGAATTATCGGATTTGCCTGAGATTGTGGAAATTTACAATTCCACAATTGCCTCAAGAATGGTCACCGCCGATACGGATCCAATATCTGTACAATCGAGGGTTAAATGGTTTGAGGAGCATAATGCAGAAAACAGACCGCTATATCTCATTACTGTTGAAGGAAAAACCGCGGGATGGATGAGCTTTCAATCTTTCTATGGACGTCCTGCCTATCATTCGACGGCAGAAATCAGCATCTATATTGATGATTATTTCCGGGGAAAAGGAATTGGAAGGATTTCCATTCAAAAGGCAATTGAAGTAAGCCCGAAATTAGGAGTGAAGAATCTATTAGGTTTCATATTTGCTCACAATATACCTAGCATGAAGCTATTCTCCAAGTTTGGCTTTGAAGAATGGGCCCACTTACCGCAAGTTGCCGAGCTCGATGGCATTGAACGGGACTTGGTTATCCTTGGTAAACGAATTGAAGCATGATTTTTTAGACTATTGCCTTTTGCAATAGTTTTTTTCTTTTAAAGGAAAAACATCATCATGCATGAACCAAATCGCAATGTCATATATATTCCGCTTTCCTTTTCTTGGTTAAAGCATTTAAAAGGATATCCAATTCTTGACTTGCTTGAATCGTCAGAAGGCTATTTATGCCGAAAATTTCCGCCAACTCAATCATTTCTCGTCTTTTTTCTTCTATTCTTTCCGGGGTTACCTTATTGGAAAGCACTTTATATACACCTCCCAGATATTCAATTTTTTTACACTTTCATCATAATGAAAATAATAGTTAAAATCAACTATTTTATTGTGTAAAAATATGTTATTTCAAAGGGTAAATGTGACAAAACGACTATACTTTTCTTCAAATGTGTATTTTTTGTGACACCCATTCTTACACACAAAAAAAGCATTCACCGATGCACACGGCGAATGCTATCCTAATATATATTTTCAGCTACACTTCCGAAATGATAGTTTGCGTTTGCTAGGTCATCCATTCTGTAGGAGACTCGCTTTCGATCCTATTTATGACAATCTTATATTCATCTTCCAATACATGTAAAGGGGCATCATAAAGGTGCCTTTCATCAGAGGTTTTGTATACTCCTTTCGCCAATAGTTCTTCTATCAGCAACGCCTTTCTCTGTTCGATCCTCTTGAATACTTCTGCCATGTTAATGGCTCCTTTCCTTGTCAGCTTAGAGCTTAAGCCATCTTCACAAGTTTCAATTTCACCAAATTATATATACCTTTTCTATTATGTCCTTAAACGCTATTTCACAAAAATAAAAGCCTCTTCCATTAAAGAAGAGGCTGACAGGGTCCGGACGGCTCTTCTTATCTTCCAAGCGTAAGCTTGTTGGAGTTAGCACAGTTCCCATTATGGGTCTGCTGCCGAGGTTTCATAGGGCCAAGTCCCTCCACCTCTCTGGATAAGAATATATTTATATAAATGATGTGAATTTATTTTATCCCAATAATTCACAAAAGTCAATTGACTCATTCCTGTCTTTTTCATTTATCCCTTCAAGGGCGGGTTGCATTTTCTTGGCTTTCTGATATGATGGCAGTAATTACATACAATGCACACCACTAGGGGAGTCTTGTTAAGACTGAGATGGAAGTATTTCCGGACCCTTTGAACCTGAACCGGCTCATACCGGCGGAGGAAAGTGGATGATATCGTCCTTTTTGGCTATATCCATCTGCCCCGTTCCGTTTTTCAGGAGCGGGGTTTTTTATTGTATGTACACAATGAACTCATTTTTAGGAGGTTGAAGCATGCAGAATAGCAAAACAGGAGCCTTCAGTGACAGACTTCATGAACGCGCAAAGGATATTTGGGAAAGGAACCATTCACACCCCTTCGTCCAAGCAATCGGAAATGGCACGCTTCCTGAGCATAAATTTGCTTATTACTTAAAGCAGGACTATATCTATTTGATGGATTATTCCAAGCTTTTCGCGTTAGGTGTCATTAAAGCGCATAATGTTGAAACCATGGCAAGGTTTGCGGAAATCTTGAATGAAACAATGCAGGTCGAAATGGATATCCATAGGCATTATGCCTTGGAATTCGGAATCACATCCACACAGCTGGAAAAAACGGAGCCTACTCCGACCACCCTTGCCTATTCGGGTTACATGCTCAATGCAGCTCAGCATGGGACGCTGGCAGATCTAATCGTTTGTCTGCTTCCATGTGCTTGGGACTATTACGAAATTGGATTGATCTTGAAAGAACGAAATGGTAAGGACCTGGGTAATAATCGCTATGCAAAATGGATTGAATCCTATTCCTCTCCTGAATTCGGTGAAGCACATAAATGGCTGATTGGCTTATTGGAAGAATTGACGGAAGGGATGCCTGAAAAAGAGCTGAAGAGATTGGAGAAACACTTCTTGGTGACTTCTCGCTATGAATATTTATTCTGGGATATGGTACAAAATGAGCAGGATTGGCCGCTGTAGGTCGAAGACAAGATGAACAACCCTATCAGAAAAATGACCTTGACGGCAATGATTACAGCCATTACGACTTTAACCAGTTCCTTTCTGTTCATCCCGGCAGGATTCGCGAAAGCATTTCCCATCCAGCATCTGGCCAATGTCCTGACTGCTGTTTTACTAGGTCCAGCTTATGCCGTAACCCAAGCTTTCCTGGTTTCCTTGATTAGGAACCTATCTGGAACAGGCTCCATTTTCGCCTTTCCTGGCAGCATGATCGGTGCATTATTGGCTGCATACCTTTATCGCAAAACAAAAAGCTTGAAATACGCCTGTTTAGGGGAGGTGGTGGGAACAGGCCTTTTAGGATCGCTTGCCTGTTATCCTATCGCAGTCCTGCTCCTGGGAGAAAAAACAGCTCTATTCGGGATCATGCCAGCTTTTCTGCTTAGTTCATTGGCAGGTGCCTTTCTCGCTTTCATGTTACTGAACATATTATTAAAAAATACTTATATGAAGGGGTTTTTACATGAAAAAAGCATTAACCATCGCAGGCTCTGATTCAGGAGGCGGTGCCGGTATACAAGCAGATATCAAAACGTTTGCTGCACATGGGATCTTCGGCATGTCCGTCATTACAGCCGTCACTGCACAGAACACAATGGAAGTTCGTTCGGTTCAAGCTATCGAAACGGCTATCATCAATGATCAAATGGCTGCGGTATTCGAAGATATACACGTCGATGCAGTAAAAATCGGGATGCTTGGTTCAAAAGAAATCGTCGAAACAGTAGCCGATGCTCTTTATACGTATGTACCTTCCATCGTCATCCTTGATCCAGTCATGATTTCCAAAAGCGGCCACCATTTGCTTGACGAAAAAGCCGTTTCTGCCTTAAAGACTAAATTGCTTCCGCTTGCAACGCTCATCACCCCAAATGTACCGGAGGCTGAAGTACTTACAGGTTTAACGATTCGTACGGAGCAAGATTTTTATAAGGCCTGCCTATCCTTGGCTGATTTGGGCTCAAAAGCCGTATTACTTAAAGGAGGCCACGCAGAAGGAAATCCAGACGACCTCTTTTATGATGGGAAAAGCTTTCACTGGGTCAAGGGAGAAAGGATCCATACGAAGAACACACACGGGACCGGCTGTACCCTCTCCTCCGCCATTGCATCCAATTTGGCGAACGGACTATCGCTGCAGGAGTCGATTGAACAGGCCAAGCTGTATATCTCCGAAGCGATACGCAATAGTTTTTCTATAGGAGCGGGACATGGGCCCGTGCATCATTTTCATTCATTTTCAAAAAAAGAACGGAGCGAATCCATATGAATATGAAGCTTTCGGCAGCTGCCTTGTTTGAAAAAGTCAGAGAAAGAAAACCGCTTGTTCACCAGATTACCAACTTTGTCACGGTCAATGATTGTGCAAATGCCACGCTGGCCATCGGCGGGTCACCTGTGATGACCTCCAGCCCAAAGGAGGTGGAGGCCATGGTGAGGTTGGCAAATTCCTTGGTCCTGAATTTCGGTACGATTGATGATAGATCACTGGAAGCCATGGAGATAGCCGGCAGGACGGCAAATTCCTTGAATATCCCTGTCATTTTGGATCCGGTGGGGGTTGGTGCCACACCATATCGAACAGAGAAAGCCAGTGAGCTTCTAAAAAAGGTTTCCGTTCAGATCATCCGCGGTAATGCAAGCGAAATTCACCTTTTGATCGGCGGCGATATCGTTACACGAGGAGTGGACTCAGAGGAGCTTGCGATAAGCAATGCAGCACTTGCTGCATCTGCGGCAAATCATTTGAATTGCATCGTCGTGGTCAGCGGGGCAATCGACGCCGTCAGCAATGGGAAACATACATCCATCATTGATAACGGAAACGTTCTATTAACAGATGTAACAGGGACAGGCTGCATGGCTACCGCACTGATCGGCGCTTTTTCCGGGATTACGGACGACTATTACGCTGCAGCAGTCTCCGGCATCTCGACGATGAGCATTGCAGGGGAGGTCGCTGCTGCTACCCAGAAAAATCATGAAGGAACAGGAACATTCCGGATACGCTTAATGGATGCGATATCAAAAATGGATAAGGAAATGTGGATGAAAGAGGTGAATTTGAATGAAGAAATCGCAAATTGATTTAAGCCTATATTTAGTGACGGAAGAGTCGATCGGCATTGAAAATTTGACCAAGATCATCGCTGAATCGATTTCAGGAGGCGTTTCGGCTGTTCAGCTGAGGGAGAAAAATAATTCATCCCTCTCCTTTTATAAAAAAGCTGCTGCACTCAAACAGGTATTGAACGAATTGTCCACACCACTGATCATTAATGACCGGGTGGATATAGCGCTTGCTGTTGGCGCGGACGGGATACATATCGGCCAGGATGACCTCCCGCTTTCCGTCATCAAACAAATGGTCCCAGAAGAAATGATTATCGGTGTGTCGGTATCCAACCTAGGGGAAGCGCTTCAAGCGGAACAAGATGGAGCCGACTATATCGGCGTAGGTTCGATTTTCCCTACGAAGACAAAGCAAGATGCAACGCCAATGGCGATTCGCGACTTGGAGGAAATCTGCCGAAGCGTATCGATACCGGCCGTAGCCATCGGGGGTATCAACGCCGATAACATTTCCTCGCTTTCCGATAAAGGCCTTTCAGGCGCAGCTGTCGTTTCAGCCATCATGAATGCAAAAAATCCAAAGCTTGCCGCTGCATCTCTTTTGGATAACATTAAGGATTTTACATAACCCAAAGAGGGGACTGAAATTCAGTCCCCTCCATCTTTAAGTCAAAACGGTATTCTTCGTTTCTTTTCCGAAGGCCACCGCAATGGCGCCCACGAGAATGGCGATTGTAAAGATCGTGAAAATCGTGGAAATCGGTGTGCTTGAAGCAACCAAATATCCGACAAGCAATGGCCCGAGTACACCGCCTATCCTGCCGATGCCTGCCGCCAGCCCAGTGCCTGTACCACGAACCGCGGTTGGATACTGCTCAGGTGAGTATGCATAAAGCGCCCCCCATGCCCCCAGATTAAAGAATGACAGAAACATACCTGATGTGATTAGGAGAGCTAACCCCTCAGCCGAGCCAAAGAAATAAGCACTGAGGGCCGTACCGATCAAGTAAGTGATCAGGACGAATTTACGTCCTGCCTTTTCTATCAGCCACGCTGCTGAAAAATAGCCAGGAAGCTGTGCAAGTGTCATGATCAACACATATTCAAAGCTTTGGATCATACTGAAGCCCTTAAGGACCATGACACTCGGCAGCCACAAGAACATTCCATAATACGAAAAGACCACACAAAACCACAAAACCCACAATACGACTGTCTGGCGCAGATATTCCCTTTTCCAGACAACTTTTACATTACTGAATACAGATGGCCTCGCCTTCTTTTCAAGCTCGTTATATTTTGGTGAATCCGGCAGTTTCAAGCGCAAATACAGGGCATATAAAGCAGGAGCGGCACTTAACAGCAGGGCAACCCTCCAGCCATAGGCCGGAATGATGAAAAAGGAAATGAGTGCCGCCAATATCCAGCCAACCGCCCAAAAGCTTTCAAGCAGGACGACGATCCTCCCCCGCTTACTTGCTTCAACACTTTCCGATACCAATGTCGAAGCCACCGGGAGCTCCCCGCCTAACCCCATTCCAATCAAAAATCGCAAAATCAAGAACAAGCTGAGTGTACTGACTGCTGCAGACAAACCACTTGCGATTGAAAACAATAATAATGTTATGATAAAGACATTCTTCCTACCGACCCTATCGGCCATCATCCCAAAGAAAACGGCCCCTACAGCCATCCCGATGGAATTTATGCTTCCAATCCAGCCAACCTGTTCACTGGTCAAGCTCCATTCCTGCTTCAAGGCTACAATGATGAAGGAAAGCATACCGACATCAAGTGCATCAAACATCCAACCAAGCCCCGCAACGCCAAGCAATTTCCGCTGCGAGATCGTTTTCGCATCATTTCCCATATAATCCTCCTGAACACCGTTAGATCTTCTATTATTTTATCCTTTTTCATTTTACCTATTAACTTTCTTTTTAGCTATAGTAAATACACTTGTCATGACAAAAAAGTTTCGCGACATAAAGTTTGAATATTCCTTCTTTTTCCTTTATGATAATAATTGGCATATATCATAGCGTTAACAAGAAGTCATCATGCTTTGCCCAAGAAATCAAATTCAGGAGGGTAATTAATGACAAATCTAACGTTAGAAGTAAGTGGAAAGCTGCAAAAATTTTTAACAGGGCCAAAAAAGCTCTATATTAATGGCCAGTTTGTAGAAAGTGCTTCAAAAAAAACCTTCTCCACGCCAAATCCTGCCACAGGCCAAAAACTTGCCGATGTATATGAAGCAGATAAAGAAGACATTGATTTAGCCGTCAAAGCTGCGCGCAAGGCATTCGACGAAGGTCCTTGGTCAAGGATGAGCGCAGCCACCCGCAGCAGGCTTATGTATAAACTAGCAGATCTAATGGAAGAAAATAAAACCGAGCTCGCCCAACTGGAAACATTGGATAATGGGAAGCCAATCAGTGAAACCACCAATGCTGACATTCCTTTGGCGATTGAACATATGAGATATTTCGCCGGTTGGTCCACCAAGATTGTCGGTCAGACCATTCCCGTAAGCGGAAACTACTTTAATTACACGAAGCATGAGCCCGTCGGTGTCGTGGGCCAGATCATCCCTTGGAACTTCCCGCTTTTGATGGCGATGTGGAAGCTTGGGGCAGCACTGGCTACCGGCTGTACGGTCGTCTTGAAGCCAGCCGAGCAAACACCGCTCTCCGCCCTTTACTTGGCTGAACTGTTCACTGAAGCGGGGTTCCCGGATGGAGTCGTCAATATCGTTCCCGGTTTTGGGGAAACAGCCGGACAAGCACTTGTCGACCATCCTCTGGTAAATAAAATTGCCTTTACCGGATCGACCGAGGTTGGAAAATTGATCATGCGTTCCGCATCTTATTCCTTGAAACGGGTCACATTGGAGCTTGGAGGCAAATCGCCAAACATCATCCTTCCCGATGCGGATTTCTCGAAAGCGATCCCCGGTGCCCTAAATGGCGTCATGTTCAACCAAGGACAGGTATGCTGTGCAGGCTCAAGGGTTTATATTCAAAAGAAGCATTATGACAATGTCGTTGCCGATATGGCTAGTCACGCCAAGAAAATCAAACAAGGCGCAGGTCTTGATCCCAATACACAAATCGGACCGCTCGTATCCGCCGAGCAGCAGAATCGGGTAATGGGATATATTGAAAAGGGGAAAAATGAAGGTGCTGAAGTTCTGGTAGGCGGCCATAAACCAGAGGAACAGGGCTACTTTGTCTCCCCTACCATATTCGCTGGAGTTGAAGAGGAAATGACCATTGCCAAAGAAGAGATTTTCGGACCGGTCATAGCCGCAATGCCTTTCGAGGATTTGGACGATGTCATCAATCGTGCTAATGCCAGTGAATATGGCTTGGCCGCAGGCTTGTGGACAAGTGACTTGGCCAATGCCCACTATGTTGCCGGAAAACTCCGTGCAGGTACGGTTTGGGTGAACTGTTACAATGCATTTGACGCCGCTTCCCCATTCGGAGGCTACAAACAATCCGGGATAGGACGTGAAATGGGGTCGTATGCACTTGAGAACTACTCAGAAGTCAAAAGCGTCTGGATCAATTTGAGTAAGTGAATTCCTTGACGCCTATGCAGAAAAGAGGGTCCCGAATGGGCCCCTCTTTTTTTAAGATTATTTGGATTATTCGATTCTTTTCAATAGTCTTTCCTTCTCTGATTTTGATAAAATGAAAGGTAGATACAGGACAAAAAAGCAAGGGCCGGCGTAAGAGTGCATACGATGGTCACTGTCGGCGATGGTGCCAGAGTGGCCATTAACCTCATCAGTGCAATTAATGGTGAACGTGATGTGGACCCTGATGCCTTGAAAAAATGATCCCGCTCCAATAAACGGCTGATTGAATCTGACTTCTGCCAGTTTTCGTGAGCCCCTTGTGGGATTAACCATCATAATTTCCCACAGAATGTCGTAAAATTTTCTTTTTTTACTGACAATAAGCACAATTATAAATACAGAAAATGGAAAAGGGGTTTTGAAGTGATGAGTGACTTTCAAACGAATTTAGAAAAATACGCTGAACTTGCCGTTAAAGTAGGCGTTAATATCCAACCAGATCAAACGCTGGTCGTCAACACTACGCTAGAAGGAGCGGAACTTGTTCGTCTTATCGTAAAAAAGGCATATGAAAGCGGTGCCCGAAATGTCATCGTCAATTGGAATGACGATACCGTTACACGCACCAAATTCGAAATGGCGCCGGATGAGGTTTTCAATGAGTATCCGAAGTGGCGGGCAGAAGAAACGATTGAATTGGCCGAAAACGGCGCTGCTTATCTTTCCGTCATCTCTTCAAGCCCGGACCTGTTAAAGGGCGTACAGCCTGGAAGGATTGCAAACTTCCAAAAAGCATCAGGCACTGCCCTGAAAAAATGGCGCCAATATATGCAATCCGACAAAGTAAGCTGGTCGATAGTGGCCGTACCATCAGAGGCTTGGGCTGCCAAAGTATTTCCGGAAGAAGCGGAAGGAAATCGTGTCGCCAAGCTATGGGAAGCCATCTTCCAAGCAGTACGCGTGGATGTGCAAGATCCGGTCGCTGCCTGGAAAAAGCATGACGACACCCTGCATGAAAAGGTTGATTATCTAAATGAAAAACGGTACCAAAAATTGCATTACACAGCACCTGGAACGGACTTGACCATCGAACTGCCTGACAAACACCTTTGGGTCGGTGCAGGAAGCGTCAATCAACACGGACATGAATTCATGGCCAACATGCCAACCGAAGAAGTATTCACGGTTCCATTAAAAACTGGTGTTAATGGAAAGGTTTCCAGTACGAAACCGCTTAGTTATAGCGGAAATATCATCGATAAATTCTCCGTCACCTTCAAAGAAGGACGGATCGTCGAAGTACAAGCTGAAGAAGGGGAAGAAATCCTCAAGCAATTGGTTGCAACAGATGAAGGATCCCACTACCTAGGCGAAGTGGCACTGGTTCCATTCAACTCACCCATTTCCCAATCCAATGTCTTATTCTTCAATACCCTGTTCGACGAAAACGCATCAAACCACCTAGCTATCGGCAGCTCCTATGCGTTCTGCATCGAAGGCGGGAAAGACATGAGTCAAGAACAACTTGCCGAAAATGGCCTGAATGAAAGCCTTGCACATGTCGATTTCATGATTGGCTCGGAACACATGAACATCGACGGCATCAAACAGGACGGCACTTCCGAACCTGTCTTCCGTAATGGAGATTGGGCGTTTTAAGTAAAGTGAGGTTTTTGAAGGAGTAAAACTTTGAGTGGTCATAGGTATGGTCACATTTCATTATTTTAAAACAAATCATCAAGAACATCAGCCACGTGTTTCTGCATACTGGGAAGCACGTGGCTATACTTGTCTAGCGTAATTTGAATGGATGTATGCCCAACTCGCTCTGAAATGACTTTTACATTCACATTTTGTTTGATTAGCAAGGTAACATGTGTATGTCTTAAATCATGAAAGCGGATTGTAGGTAACCCTAGCTTTATCGCTTGGGCTTTAAGACGTTTGGAAAGCGTTGCAGAATCGAGCGGATTACCGTAGCGGGTACAAACAACTAAATCATAATCGTTGAAATTTTGCCCTTGCTTGAGCTTATGTCCAACGACCACGAGTCTCTCCTTTTTTAGTTGTTCAATCAACACGTCAGGGATATGAATCGACCGGACACCAGCACTCGTTTTAGCCCCAATTTTGAACTGCTTTGCGTTTATATCATAGATTTGTCTGATATAAATGATTTTTTGTTCAAAATCAATATCCTTCCAACGCAATCCCGTTATTTCACCTTTTCTCATGCCAGTTAATAGAGCAATTAAAAAGACCGTATAAAACCGATGCTTTTTTGAGTGCTGTATGAAGTATTCCACTTGTTCAGTATCCCAAGCGGTCATTTCAAGATTATTTCTCTTAGGCAATGTCACCTTTAAAACTGGATTTTCATTTATAAGCTTTAAACTAACAGCCTTTCTAAAAACAACCTTTAACATATCAGTAATTTTTTTAATCGTATTAGAACTTAAAGCAGTTTCTTCTACCAAATCATAAATAAATCTTTGGACTATCAAAGGTTCAATTTTTTGCATTCTAAAATGACCTAGTCTGGGATTGATATGGCACTTATTAAAGCTAATGTAATTTTGATAGGTACTAACCGCTACATTCAGTTTCATTTCCTTTAACCAGTCTTGAATGAAATCACCTAGTGTCATTTTAACTGGTTCAACATAGTTACCCAGTCTAACATCATTTAGAAACTCACTAAGAGCATGCTCCGCTTCCTTCTTACTATTGAACCCCCTTTTCCTTTTCTGTGTTCGTTTTCCTGTTAATGGGTCAACCCCCATATCGATTACATAAAAATACTTACTTGTTTTCTTGTCTTTCTTGATACTGCCTTTCACTGTTAAAAGACCTCCTAGATTTCCCAACAGCCAATAGAGTTACCCTTAGTAGTATTTTATATAATCCTATAAGAATTTAACAGAACTACAATCCAAGCTTGCAACCATTCTTCTTAATAACTGCCTTTCAATATTCCTACATGCCAGATAGATGGAATGATTGAACCTGGAGAGCTAAAAATCCATCAAGCCTCACATGCCCGCTACTTCGAAGACTTCTTGAAATTCGTTGATTATGGTGAATCCATGCCCGAAATTATGAAAGCACAAGTCATGAATATGGTGCAGGAACATGTTCACGAAACATTCGCTGATAACAGCGAAGAACTACAACAATTTGAACAGGCAATGGAAGTTTGGGAAGCGAGTGAAAAGCGTGAGATTCAAGAACGTCTTGACACACATCAAGTGATTGAAGCCACAGCACAAATCGTTGAACATACACCTGATGCAAAGAGGCGGATGACAATCGGCAATACTTCTGTGAAAGGATTGCTTTCTGATTTCGGGGAGAATGTTCATTTAGGGAAAATTAATAGGCGTTATGTTTTGCTCGTGGATGCAGAATCTATTGTATTTGAAAAAGGCGTATCCTCAATTGAATTTTATAAGCCTGATGATGTGATGGCAATTTTGGAAAGGATTCGGCAGAAGGAATAGTTAGAGGGTAAGGAGTACTTCGTGTGATTTGTGGCATTTAGTGACCGCATTAGTGACCAAAAATTTCACACTTTGTTTGTGAAGGGTTTCCTGTAATGCAATTTGAATTTCTAAGTTAAAGAGCCAGTGAGGAATAAGCCCCACTGGCTCTAATATTTTTATGGTGTATTTCATACACACAAATTAAGGTATGTTCATTATATAAATATCCTTTAAACACAAATTTGGATATTCCCAAATGATTTAAATAGCATAGAGTACCCCCAAAAAAACATCCATAATTCCCAACAAATTCAAAGACTTTTATAATGTTTAAAACACAAAAGTAACAGAAAAAAAACCGCTATTGTCCTTTGAAATTATACGATGTAGAGATCCGTATGAATGGAGTAGAGAAATTAATATTGACAGAGAAGCTCTACCTCTTATACTAGAGTTAATTGAGTATGATACTTATCCAAAATAACGTGTAAGTATCTTTTCTTTAATTCGCTAACAACTTTCTCATTGTCTAAGATAAGTATGATTTCACCATATTCAATTATTTGGACAGAGTTACTATTCACAGTAGTAGCTTTGCCCTCTTCTTTACTAATTTGATCATTATACTTAACCAAAATCACATTTAAAAATCTTTTCTTTAATTCGCTAACAACTTTTTCATTGTCTAAGATAAGTATGATTTCACCATACTCAATTATTTGGACAGAGTTACTATTCACAGTAGTAGCTTTGTCCTCTTTTTTACTAATTTCTGATAATTTTTTTCTCATGGCTTCAATTTTTTCTTGTACTAATGGATTTTTTAATGTTCCTTTTTTAAAAGCGAAAATATTACATTGTCTTAAGTCACAATAATTTTTATTGATTGTTGTGTATTGTTTTCCTCTTCCAAATAAGTAATCACCAATTACTTTTCTAAGACGAATAGCTTTTCCAGTCTTTCTATCTGTGCCACCGATAAATTTTTCTACAGTACCATTAACCTTTGGACTTGACCAACTTTTCCATTCTATGTCAAATGTATTGATATAATGGAAAATGTTAGTATCAATATAAACCTTAACATCCTTTTTTGCTATTGTATCTGTACAAAATATCACCGTTAAATCGTTATGTATATGCTTGAACTCATTGTACATTTACCTACCTCCTATTTATCAACAATATTAATATTATAGTAGAATAGTGTTGGTTTGACAACTTAATTTAAATTTAACCTACACATTCTCTACTATCCAACTGCGAAAATTCTACACACATAGAGTAGAGTATACAACGTATGTAATTCTAAAGCATATGTCTTCATGAATGTTAGTTAAATATAATAGATTCAAAAATAAAACAT